>CAXXHH010000012.1:0-145720 GCA_963663005.2 Prolixibacteraceae bacterium | reverse complement strand
GGTGTCGGACCCCGGGCGGACCCCGGGTGCTATCGTGTCCATGATGCCGCAGACTCCTTCTGCAGCGAGTTTGTCGAGAACCGGGGTATAGGCCGCTTCCAGCGGGGTCGTCCCGGAGAGTTCGGGACAGGGGCGGTCGGAGACGCCGTCGAGGACAATAAAAAGGATCTTCCGGGCGGTCATTGGTATGGATTGGTTGGATGCAGATGATTAATTAGGTTTCCCGATAACAAATAAGTCTCACCCGGGATATCTGGCAGCTGTCGGTGGCTTTGGGAGAAGGAGCATCCGTGCCGGTGCCCTGCGGTCTGCTTGTTTTGTTAAAGAGTGAAAAATTTTAGTTCACCCTGACGACCATCACGGGGACCTCTCGAACTGCGGCTGGTCCAACTCCTTCACTTCTCTTGTTTTGTCGCGGAAGACGAGAGGCGGGTTCTGTCCCGCGTTGACACTGGTCAGGGTCTTCTCTTCAGATGCTCTTTGCCGCGATGGCAAAGCCTGCGGCCGGGTGACTTGTCTCGGGGAGGAAAATGCGCTCGGTCTCTGCTGCGATCTCACCTGAACCGGCAGGGCGAGTCCCTGACTGGCTATTGCCATTGCATGGCGCTCACGCGGTACGACAGCCCCTCTCCAACACAGGAGAGCCTGGCAGCGGTAGATCTGCCGCTCCTGCACCAAGAATGAGAACGCTTGCCACTTCAGCCCCTGCCGGGTAAACTATCCTGTGTCGGCGGTAATCAAGGAATGAAGCTCCAGGTATTACGGACAAAACCCGGTTTTTATGGATTTCCGGTTGTAAGAGTACACCTGTTGCTGAACCGGGTCTCCGGCCCGAAAATTAAAACAAAAAAAATTATGCGGTTGAGATCCGTGCCGCGATCGGCTCGACCTTCGACTTGACAACCTCAACCCGCCTCGTGGGGTAGATGGTCTTGACGGACTTGAAGAGGTCGCGGGAGATCTCTCCGGAGACGATCCCGTTGACCAGGGTGGTCAAGTCCCATGCGGATGCCTGGGCAAGGACTGCTGCGGTGATTGCTCCGCGGATCGCGTGCTCCTGCGAGAGGTTTGCACGGGCGAAGGTGTAGCAGCAGATGGTCAGCCGGACCTTCTTGCCGTCTTTTGTGAGGATCGGTACCTGGCAGTCGATGCGGGAGCTCCGGCGCTTGACGAGCGAGCGGAGGTAGTCCCTGGTGACTTCGTGGCCAACGAACTCGGTGTATGCCGCGTCGCCTGCAACGTTCATGATCTTAAAGCTCATCTTCATATGTTGCTTTGCGTAATCGTTGACGATCTCGCCGAGCGTTGACGACATGATCCTGCCGACAACGCTCTCAGCATCATTTGCAATGGTATCGCCGATATACGTCTTCCCGAGGTTGTCGGGTACGTACACCTTGTACCAGCTCTTGGCTTTCCAGCCTTCTACTCTTCTTCCTACCTGTTTCTTCTTTGCCATGGTATCACCTTGGTTCTTGTTTTCCGGCCGGTCTGGTCCGACCGGCTCCCGCCGTATGCGGAGAAACGGAACAAGCGTCCTCCGCTATTGCCAGATTCATCAGGTAATCGTCCATCGTTGCGATGACCGACCGCACCTGTCTTCCCGAAATCGTCGTAATCACACGGTCTCCTTCAGCACGGGTCTCCATGCTGCTGAGGTTATCGGGTCTCAGTGCATCCGCAACGCAGCCTGCCCGTTCATGGGTAGTCGAGATAGTCCCCTCGATCTGCATCAGCGTGCAAGCGCCTCCCGGAAGCCTTGTGCAAACATCCTCATAGCGTCGCAGGGAATGGTTGCCCCCGCCCTGCGCACGTTACCGCCGCCCTCTCCTCCTGCTGCTGCCGCAAGATCGCGGACGAGCGGCCCGAGTTCGGCGCTGACGCCCGGGGGACAACGTGCCGAGATCCGGCAGGAACTCCCGGAGCGTGCGTACACGAGCACCGGCCGGCTCACTGCCCGGTCGCGTGCGAGGATATCGGCAACGTCGCTTGCGATCAGTGCATCCTCAACCTCGATGGCATCGGATAAATCTCCCGCGTCGGGGAGGACGCCTTTCACCGCGTCGATAACCTTCACCCGGTGCTGCTGGCTTATCTCCCATGCCCGCTTGAGGTAATGGGACGACCGCATGCAGAGCGCAATCCCAAGATCGCCATGGCCCGTTTTGCCACAGGCATCGATGACCGCGGTAAACGCATGGGCGTCCTCGATCACTTCGCGCTGGAGATGGTACGTGTCGCTGTAGATTGCCTGCAGGCTTGCGAGCGCCGTATCTGGGGCTGATTCGAGGATAACCCGTGAGAGCAGCGTGTCGAGCCGGATGCTCTTTTCACCGGTGGCACGGTCGCATGCCAGGTCGATGATGTCAGCGATGAGCGGTTCGTTGCCGCTGATCCGGTCGAGGTACGGGCTGGTCGCCGCATACCACCGCTCGGCCATGTCCCTGCCCGGGAGGGTTATCCCGCGGTCGGGGACGATGATGCCGTTTGCGATCCCCTCGTTGAAGATCCCGAGGTTCTGGCCCACGAGTTCCTGCCCGTCACCGATAATCCCGGGCATGACAAGACCTGCGAGGTCACGGTTGTCGCCCAATTTCTGCGCCACGATATACGCGGTGCCTGCAGCCGAGAGTTCCCGGTCGCCGTCGATTCCTGCCAGCCGGGGATTTGCGTGAAACTCCCCCTCGAAGAGCGGTATGTGGTGGTCCACTACCATCACGTCAGGGGAGAAATCTTTTGTGCCAGCGCCGAGATCGCAGAGGAGGTGTGCACTCTCTCCGGAGAGATCAACCTTGCTGACTTCCGGCCGCACCCGTACCCGGAACCGGACACCTGCACGCAGCATCGCGTGGCAGAGGATCGAGGCGGCAGCTATGCCGTCTGCATCGTGGTGAGCGAACACCTCGACAAATTCCTGCCTCCGGATCTGTTCGGCGATGGCCCCGGCTGCGGTTTCGAGTGACATGGTTGCGATTACTTCAGCTGATGATTATCTGGACAGGAGGATCTCTGCGTTCTCCGGCTTGTAGACGAACTCCTTGGGCAGTTTTTTGCTTCCCGTATAGTACTTCACAAGCCTGCGGACCTTGGATTCGACCAGCTGGAGCTGGCGTTTGTTGTGCAGGTCTTTCTTGTTCTCACTGAGGTGCTTGCGCAGGCCCAGTGCCTTGCTCATAAGGTTCCGGAGATCTTCGGGGATCTCGGTTGCAACCTTGTTCTCTTTCAGGATGTCCCCGATGCGCTTGCCGGTGGCAAGTTTCACGTCGGGTACTCCGTGGCGGTCCCGCAGGATCAATCCGATTTTGCTGCTCGATGCGCCTTCCTTCCTGAGTTCGAGGATGATCTTCTCGATGGCCTTCACATCAGTGTTGGACCATGCGGGAGCCTCTTTCCGGTAGGGGCGGACGGAGCATGACTTGCCTCTTCTTCGGGCATGCATTCGTGCCATAGTATAGCCACCTCGTCAATCAGCGTAAGTCCAGAAAAGTGCAGTAATTGCTACTGACTCTCTGTAATCCCAAAGCCTACTGCTTCTCGGCAGTGCGTTGTCGCACGTCGGACTTACATCTGTCAGCACATAGGAAAAGTGCTTATCATTACTCGATGGTTGGTATAATAATGGTATCGCTGACTGCTGAGGATAGAGCGGCAGAATGCCGTTCAGGAATCGGGCGGAAGCCGGAACTGTCATCATGTCGCATGTCGGGTGTCGGATTACCGACCGGCCGTAGCCGATTGATCCGGCCGTCATAATGCCTGTGCAAAAAGCAGCATCCGAAAAGAGGTATCGCCCCCTCCCTCGTCTTTTTACCCTTGCAGGGAAAAGGAAGAGTACGATGGTTGAAGAGGACCGGGGCAGCGTAAACGGGGAGATGGAGATCCGGTTCCGGGACTGTCTCTCCGTGCGCTATAGCCAGTCTGCAGCCCTTCTCTGCCGGCTTGGCTATGAGATCGAAAGTTCAGCAAGGAAAACCGGAGATGCGTCCTCCAATGACCTGCTCCGGCACGAGGCTTTTATCCTCAATTCCGTCTTGTCCTCCGTTGCCTTCCTTGAATCCACCATCAACGAACTGCACGCGGACGCTGCCGATGGGGCATATTATTTTGCGAATGAAAAACAGGAGATCCTGCTCCGGGATATCAGCGAGCGGTGGAGGAATGAGAAGAACTTTGACCGGGCCCCCCTGATCAGTAAATACCAGAGGATCCTTGAGATCACGGAGAAATGCCCGTTCAGCGACCATGAGGAGGCGTTTGCGAATATCCGGCTCCTTCTCGAGATCCGTAACAACCTCCTGCACTACAAGCGGGAATGGGTGGTTATTCCGGTAACCGGACCCGGAGTGCCCACTTCAAAAGGAGGGAGCACGGTGGACCGGTTTGAGAAGATCCTCCGGGCCAAATTTGCCATCAACCCGCTCGCGGCAAAGAACCAACCATTTTTCCCGGACAAGTGCCTGGGTCATGGCTGTGCCGAATGGGCGGTGCTCAACAGCCTGATCTTCACCGACGCATTTTTCCGACGGCTTGGTCTTCCGGCTCCGTACGAGGGCATCCGGGAAGATCTGGCAACCCGGTAATTTTACGGAATACAGAAGAACGCCCCGGAGACGTGCGGGTGGATCAAAGAGGTCAGAAAAAAAGTGGGATCAGATCACCGTCAGGATAGCCGTACCGGATGAAATTTTCTGGTAGTTCCCGGTTGAATCGGCAAATGTCGCGGTGGCGGCGCCAAGCGTGTAGGTCCCGGTCTTATCTGCGGTGACGTCGTAGGTTATCGTAAAAGACTGGCCGCTCGCAATTGGTTTATCCAGTTTTCCCTTGACGGGCTGACCTTTCAGGCCTGATGGAATATCCGCATCGGCAACGCTGATATCCGTAATTGACCCGGGCAGATCATTCTGTATCGTAAGGGTCACAGTCGATTTTTTTCCGACAATGATTCGAGTTGGGGCAGCCACCTTGGTAATCTGCACGAGCTCAGCGCCCTTACCTTCAAGCACGATCGGGTTGATGAAAATATTCGCAGACTTGTAATACTCGACGGTTTTTGGATCGTTGTACTGCGCGGCTACTTCGTCGCCGATGTTCTTAATCATGATCTCATTGGGCACGCCCTTGTTCACGATATCGGATACATCGAATTTGTACTGATATGCGTTACCTTCGAGAATGTGATCGGAAAGTCCCGGGTTATCATATCCGACGAAATCCGGTGAGAAAAAGAGGTACCAGGCAGACATGTTTTTGCTAAAGTATGATGCCTTAAAGCCGTCACCGTAGGTGAAATTCAGATTCTTGTTGACCAGTCGTTCCCCGGTGATCTCTTTACCGTTTATCTGGATCCTCATGAACGAGCGTCCACCTCCAAGACCTTTGCTGTCCGCGCGGGCTTTCATCGTCAGGTATACTTCAGATGTAGCGGGTGAGTCGAGGTTAATTTTCACAACCTCGCCGTATGGCACCGTAACTGCCTGACCGGGGGCAGTTGTCGCGGGTTTTGTCGTTGTCGGACTGATAGAACTCCCCGGACCTTCCGTGCACCCTGCTATAACGACAGCCGAAACGAGCACGATCGCGAGAAGACAAGTTAAAAACACGCGTTTCATAAAATTTCCCTCCAATTGTAAAAGGGGGATATCATTATATAAGATTAATTATTTAATTCTTTAATAGTAACCTCAGTTCCAATCGGATCTTTTGTCTTTGACGGATCTTTAGTCGCTTAATAGTATTGCCAGAATCACATAAAAACCGGACCAGCTGGTAAAAACGGTTGACATTAAAAGAGGAAAGCAATTGGCTGCTCTGGTGTTATTGGGAAGTTATTTCTTTGCCCGCTTCTTCCTGACGGGTGCATCTTTTGCCATGGACATGAGATCGATGACGTAGCTGCCTTCCTTGCCCACGCTCACGATCCGCTCGTCCGTCTTTGCCATCTTTTCGAGGTTCAGCTCATAGGAACCCGGGGAGACGATCCGGATAGTCTCGACCCGGTCGAACATCTCGACCTCTTTCATTGCCTTCAATTCGGAGACTTCGAGAACTTCTTCGTGGGATTCTTCGGCAATCTCCTCGATCGACTTCTCTTCGAGAACGTCCTTGTTGAGCTCGCCCTCCTTGACATACAGGAACTTTTTGCCGCCGCAGCTCGCGCACCCTTTCAGGATCTCGGTAGAGCCATCCTTATACTCCCGCCCGCATTTCGTACATTTGTGCGGCATCTTCCCTCACCCGAAGAGCTTGAGCATGGTATCGTAGAGGGTTTCGACGTTCTTGCCTTCGAGCCCCGAGATTGCAACCACCGGGTGCTGAGGGAACGCGCTCCGAATCCGGCCCGGCGCAGCATCGGGAAGGTCGATCTTGTTTGCAACGATGATAACCGGCAAATTGCGGCTCTCAATAATCCCGATCATCATGATATTGACCTGCATGAAGGGATCGAGCGTCGAGTCGAGCGTATAGACAACCCCGTCGATATCCTCGCGCAGCCAGTGCATAGCCTCCGCCACACCTTCCGTAGCCTCCCGCGCACGGATGATCGCTTCGTCTTTCTCCATCCCGAATTCGAGGAACTCGTGGTAATCGATCTTGGTTGTGACACCGGGTGTGTCGACGATGTCCATCGTGAGTGTGTTCCCGTTCGCGCCGGAGATGATGATATCTTCTTTCTTCCGTGCCCTTCTCGTCTCGTGCGGAATCTCGCTTACCGGGCCGACAGCGTCACCGGTCCAGTCACGGGCGATACGGTTGGCAAGCGTCGTTTTACCTGCATTCGGAGGACCGTAAATGCCGATCCGGGTCCGCTTCTTCTTGAAAAACCGGTTGAGAAAATTGGCAAATTTCTTCTTTGCCGTACCATAGGTCTGTGTAAAAATTTTCATTTAGAAACCCCCACGGCCACATATCGCCAGATTCAGAGAATTCACCGTGTATCGTTAGTAGTGTATTGAGATCGCTCTTTATTAGGTTTCTCACTCTCCGATTCCGGAAATATCCCCGCACGGGCAGGGAACCCCGATCCCAAAGGTCTTTCCAAAGCCCGTTTTTCACGCGTGCCAAATTGTATTTATACTGGGTGGGGTGAGTATGCTAATTGTAATCATCAGAAAGAAAGCACACCATGGAGGTGACTCATGAAAAAGACTTCAAACGCAATCCGCTTTGAGACCCGTATCCCGTTGAAAGATGTGATGCGGCAGAACCCTACCGCGATCCATGCCGGCGCAACGGTTGCCGATGCGGCAGCAGCAATGTGTTTTGACGATGTGGGAAGCTGCATCATCGTAAAAAAAGATCTGCCGATCGGTATCGTCACCGAACAGGATATCAACTGCAAAGTCGTGGCAAAGGATCTCAAACCGAGCACAGTGAACGTAAACGATATCATGAGCACGCCACTCATTACGGTGAGTGCGGACAGGACAGTCGGCGATGCCGCCCATATGATGGTGAAACACAAGGTACGGAGACTCCCCGTAGTTGACGATGCAAAGAAAGTCATTGGAATCGTTACCGTACGGGACCTTCTTACCGTTTCAACCGAACTCAACGAACTTCTCGCGGATATCATCGAGATCAACCGGGAAGATACCGTCGAGCAAGGTGTATGCAGCCGATGCAACCTTATGTCTGATGATCTCAAGCGGGTAGACACTGTGCTCCTCTGCCCCGGCTGTCGAGAGGAGGATAGGATCGCATGAGATGCGCACAGGATTTTATGGTTGAAGTCCCTGTGCTGAAACTCACCGATCAGATAACAAAGGCACGCCAGATCCTGCGGGACTTGAGGTTCAGGGAGGTCTACGTGACCGATGCACGGAAAGTCCTTCTCGGGTACGTCGACATAACCGACGCCCTGCGGGTGACTGCAACCAAATCCAATGTCACCCTTGAAGGGTACATCAAGGATGCAGCACATGTAAGCGGTGACGCGGAGGTCGAGAAGGTGGCAAAACACCTACGGGAGTTCCGCACCGACAGTGTCGCAATCGTGAACGGGCAGGAACATATTGCGGGAGGGGTCCTCCTCTCCGCTGTCTTCCCGGTCATCATCAGCCGGAACGAGCTCCGCGGTCTGGTATCAGACCATATGACGAAAAAGGTCGTGACTGCTACACCCGATGAGCCGCTTCAGAAGATTTACTCCATGATCGTGGAGAGCGGGTTCACAGCCTTCCCGGTGGTAAAGAAACAGAAGCTGGTCGGTCTGGCCTCGCGCAGGGACCTGATCAGCTCGCACCGGATACGGACAGGGATCGCCCAGAACAATCATGCGACGATTGAGGACGTAATGGTAAAAGAGATAATCACGATAGCACCGGACGAATATATCAGCACCGCCGCGGAGCTGATGGTAAAGCACGATGTGAGCAGGCTCCCTGTTATTGACGGGACAGGCCTTGTGGGGATCGTAGACCGGCACGATGTGCTGGCCGGGATGGTTTAAGAGATCCACAAATGCGCTGGAGGAGGAGGGAAGGGAGAGTTCTTCCCCGTTAGTCCTTTGGCGGGATAACGAATCAGACGGATCATCAGGCATTAGGAAGAGTGAGTATGCACCAGAGTGACCGGGGCATCAAGCAGGGCGACAGGCTCCTCAAGATGCAGGGAAAACTCGACCGGGGCCCGGTAGAGTTCAAGACACATATCGCAGAACAGGAAGGCCAGATCATGGCGATTGCCACACGCGACGTCATCTCTGTTCCGCCGACTCAGACGATCATGGGGGCGGTCGAGATGATGACGAAGTGCAACTTCCGCAGGCTTCCTGTAACGGATCCGGGAACAAAGAAACTGCGCGGGATCATCACCTCCGGCGATATTATCAACTTCATGGGCGGGGGTGACAAGTACAAGCTTGTCCAGGTGCGGCATGGCGGGAACCTCATCGCGGCACTGAACGAGAGCGTGAGGACGATCATGACCCAGCAGCTCGCAACCCTTCCGCATACGGCACACCTCAAGGATGCTGTGGATGCGATCATCAACAAGAAGATTGGTGGTCTCCCGCTTGTCGATAATGATGGCGTACTTACCGGGATAGTGACCGAGCGGGATGTGATGCGTATCCTCGCATCCGAGAGAAGTACGCTCAATGTAGAGAATATCATGACCTTGTCTCTCAGGATTACCGTTCCGGACGCTCCGATCTCGGGGGCGACGAGCGACATGACGAAGTACAAGTTTCGCAGGCTGCCGGTTGTGAGTGACGACGTCCTTTATGGGATCGTCACAGCGACCGAGATCATGCGCTACCTCGGGAGCCGGGAGGTCTTCACCCGGCTCACGACCGGTGATGCCGAGGAGATCATGGCGCTCCCGGTGAGGACGCTCATCTCGGGCGAGCTCTACACGACAACCCCGCATACTAGCATCAACAATGCGGCCCGGGAGATGCTGGAGAAGAATATCGGTGCCCTGCCGGTTATCGAAGACTCCAAGCTGATCGGGCTCATCACCGAGTTCGATCTCGTGAAAGGATTTGCAAAGGGGGGGTGGTCATGAAAGCACGCGATGTAATGAGTTCACCGGTTTACTTCGTATCCCCGGGAGAGACGGTCTCCCACGCCCGGCACGTTATGGTGAAGCACCGGATCTCCCGTCTCCTTCTTATGAATGGGGGTCAGCTCATTGGTATCATTACCAAGAAGGACCTTGCACTCCGGGTCAGGGACCAGGAACCCGCCTGGAGGCGGAGGCCGATTGACCGGATACCGGTTGAGACTTTCGCATCACAGGAACCAACCGTTGTCTCCCCCGATGCAGAGATTAAAAAAATTGGAGGGATATTTGTTGACCGGAATATCAGCTGCGTTCCGGTAGTAGAGGGCGGCAATGTGGTGGGGATTGTAACAAAAACCGATCTCATGAAGTCGGCCTTTGCAAAGAAGCTTACGAGACCTGTCAGCGATGTGATGGAGCCTGCAATAGTACTGAGCAGGTACCATTCGCTCGATCACGTCCTCGACACCATAGGTGAGAAAAATGACAAGCTCGTGATTGTGAATAATGACGGGACCATCGCTGGCGTCATCACCGGGACGAACCTTGCGTTCTTCGAACCGTTCAGCAAGCGACCCGGATCGGAAAAGAAGGCGGTGACGTTCCTGCGCAAGGAAGAGGCAGCCGGGATCAAACTGAACCGGTACGTCTTCACCGCATCGGTGATCGCCGAAGACGTGATGTCCCACCCGGCAATCACTATCGATCCTCAGGCAAACCTGACCGAAGCAGTCGCAAAAATGAGGGAGTATCATGTGAACAGCCTTGTTGTTGTGGAAGATGACAATCCGTCAGGAAATATTGTGGGAATAATCAAACGCGATAATATCATCCAGGAAGTGGCGAAATGACAAAACAGCTCTTAATCAAAGACGTAATGGTAAAACCAGCGACCATATCCAAATCGGCAAAGATTACCGAAGCCCTTGACAAGATGCTTGAGACCGGGGCAGATCCGCTCGTAGCGCTCAACAACAGCACGGTTGTCGGGACGATCTCCCGGCAGGCGATCGCACGGAAGCTCGGCAGCCGGCAGAACTCGGATATAGCCCCCACCGCGATCCACGTCGCAGGTGCTGTGGAGGAGGAGTTTACCAGCGTCTACCCGGACGAGAGCGTCAATGTCCTCATACCGCTGCTCCAGCGCTACAAGCTGGTTGTCGTCTACGATTCCGATCACCGGTTGATCGGGCAGGTCGGCGCAAGCGATCTTCTGAAAAAGTTCAAACCCGACGTCGGACTGGATACCGTGACCGAGAAGATCCTTACCATTGCTTCGGACGAACGCGTTGTCCATCTCCGGAGGAGGATGCTTGACGACAACATCCTCCGGTTCATTGTCACCGAGAACGACAAGCTTGCCGGGATAGTCACCGAGACCGATGTTGCAATAGCGATGCGGAAGTTCCGGAAGGCAGTCGAAGACAACCACCAGGACCACCGGATCCGGAACCTGCTCGTCAAGGATATCATGAGCATCCCGCTTCTCTCTGTACCGAATACCGCAACAATTTCGGAAGTTATTGATATGATGCTCAAAAAGAACATCAGTTGTGTGCCGATCGTCGACGGGAGCAGACCGGTCGGCGCCGTTACCCGCAAGTCGCTCGTAAATGCACTCTAGAATTTCCCTTTTTTCCCTCCCCTTTCCCCCCCTTCAAAAAGCCGGGAGTATTTCCCGCCGTGGTTACTACCGATGAAGGTAACAATCATTAATAGCGATCAGGCCTGAAATTCTAAAACGAAATGGTTGAGAAAAAGGGAATGAAAAAGACTACCCCGGTCGTCCCAACCGGAGATGTCTCCACCCTGCTGGAAGGGATGGCGATGACCGGCTTCCAGGGAAGGAAGCTGGGGGAATCGGTTGCGGTCTGGGAGAAGATGCTCGCCGATCCTGAATGTACCATCTTTTTTGGTCTCTCCGGTGCGATGGTCCCGGCAGGCATGCAGAAGTGCCTTGTCGAGATGGTCAGGCACCACTACGTTGACGCTGTAGTATCCACCGGCGCCAACATCTTCCACGATATCTGCGAGCACGTCGGTGTCTGTCACTACCTTGGCCACCACAATGCCGATGATGCAAAACTCTACGAGAGAGGGATCGACCGGATCTACGATGTCTTTGCCTTCGAAGAGGAATTCCGGGACGTCGACCGCAGTATTGCGGCGTTCGGCGAATCTATAGCGCCGTTCCGCGGATCGTCCCGGGCCTTTATCGAGCTGTACGGGAAGCACCTCCTCAAGAAATTCCCGAAAAAAGAGTCCCTTGTCTCGACCTGCACGAGAGAGAATGTACCGATCTTTATTCCGGCCCTTGCCGATTCATCGATCGGCATCGGCCTCCTCATAGCACGGCGCCGGGGCTTTGACGTAAACATCGATCAGATAACCGATGCGGACGAGATCACCCGGATGGTCGAGGATGTAAAAAAGACCGGTGTTGTCTACGTTGGCGGCGGAGTCCCGAAGAACTTCATCCAGCAGACCCAGGTCATCGGGTCGATCCATGAGAAGGATCTGGGGGGACACGATTATGCGATCCAGTACACGACCGATGCTCCCCACTGGGGCGGGCTCTCGGGCTGCACATTCGATGAGGCGATCAGCTGGGGCAAGGAGTCTTCGTCGACCATGCAGATCCAGTGCCACACCGATGCGACCATTGCCCTGCCTCTTGTGATCTCGGCACTGATCAGTTCCGGGGCAGAGAGGACCCGGCGGAAGGGCACGAAGAAGAACGTCGTGTACCGCCAGGGACTGTAACACTCTTCGTTTTTTTTACTTGTTTTTTAAAACCTATTCCCCCCATATTGCCGGGAGTTACTCGGCATTGTTTCAGAGCGTGATGAGGAACCCGATCCCAATCGCGGTTCCGATGACAACAACCGTCCACTTGAGCATGCAGGGAGCAATGCAGCCGGCAACGCTTCCCCCGTTCGCTCCCCCTGCAAGGGCCCCCGCCGCCATGACCAGAGCAACCGGCCAGAGAACCAGCCCCGAGAAGAGGAAGAAGACGGCAGCCGCAATGTTGACAACCAGCGAGACGCACTGCTTGAGGGCATTGAGCCGGGTGAGGGTATCTTCATAGACCAGTCCCAGCAGAGCAAGAAGAATCACGCTCAGTCCCGCACCGAAATACCCCCCGTAGACAGCGACAAGCCCAACCGGGAGGATCGCCCAGCTTCCATTTACTTTCCCGGTCGAAGACCGGGAAGCATGCCTGAGGATCCAGTCCCGGATCCGGTCCTGCAGTGCGAGGAGTACGACAGCGAAGAATATGAGGAACGGGACAAGCCCCCGGAAGAGCTGGGTGCTGACAGAGAGTAACAGGATGCCCCCAATAAGGCCCCCGATGATACCGGCAGAGAGGAGGTGGATCAGCCGCGCTGTCCGGCAAGATCTTTTCTCTGGGCGAGAGCCCCTCCAAGATACCCCGGGCATAAGGCGACCGTGTTGGTAATGTTCGCGGTCACCGGAGGGATCCCAAGGCCGATGAGTGCCGGGAACGAGATGAGCGTACCGCCACCCGCAACTGCGTTGATGATACCTGCTGCCACCGCTGCCTCTCCTGCGAGAGCAAGTTCATTTCCGGTAAGCATGTCTGGTCCGGCTGGTTCAGCCTAGGGGAGTCCTGCGAGAACGTCCCGGGCTCTCATTACGCTGACGCCGATGCTTGTCATATCCCGGAGATTAGCTTGGTGGATTGCATCGCTCTGGGCCCCGATTGCATCGGAAACAGCGACGACTGAGTAGTTGTACGCAATCGCATCGTAGATCGTGGTCCGGATACAGTTAGGGGTCTGGATGCCGGTGACGACAACCCCGGTTGCACCGAGGTTCCGGAGCATCAGGTCGAGCTCTGTCCCGATAAATGCGCTCATCCGGATCTTCGGGATCACGTACTCTCTTGCCAAGGGAGTGAGCTCGTCCACAACCGCAGCGCCATGCGTCCCCTCTACCGCGAACGGGTGGTTCCGGAAGTCCTCCTGCCGGATGATCTCGACATCCGAGCCATCGGGACGGTGGACCCGGATGACGTGGAAGACGGGAAATTTCTTTGCCCGGAACCCGTCCAGGAGTTCCCGGATCTTCGGGATCACCACTCGTCCCTGGGCGACCGGGAGCGGTGCGTCCTCCAACACAAAATCGTTCTGCATATCGATGAGAAGCAATGCCGGTTTCTTCATGAATTTTTGTCCCTCTCTCTGATGCTTTCTCCTCTGGTGACTTCGCTCTTATAATCGATGGATGTGATCGGCCGGGATTGTGATGCGGCCACAAATTTCCTGTGGACCTTAACCCGGAACGGAATCATCAGGCCAAAGACTTAAAACAATAGTCTTCCGGCAAAAACCGTCACCTGTATGGTTGCATTACCAATACCGGAGATCAGGAGAGCGCGAAGCTGGAGAACCTCGTGGGAGGGTTACCCGGGGATCCACGCTTCCCTGACATGCCGATCCCGCACAAGGAGGCGGTTGCCCTCATCAACGACCGGAAGATGAATCAGGTATTTGCAACCGCCCGGATGTATTCATCGAAAGCGGCAGTCCCCCTTCCTCTTGAACAAATTTTCGGGGTCGCCTCGTTCGAGCTCGGGAAAGTATCCTCTCCGACATCTCTTTTTACCCGCTGATTATCCCGGCGAGTTTCCCTGGTTACCCCCGGCCGTAGCCGGGTTAATTAATAGAAACAACATGCAAACGATGGATCCATGAGATTATAAAAAGGGGCCGGGATTACACCGGAGTTGTGTTCTCCTTCTCAGGTATGGCCCCGGCAGGATGTCTCCAGCCACAATCTCCCGGAAAAACCCAACCCATTAATCTTTTAGGATCCAATTAATTCCTGAACTTCATGACCGAAGACGCCGCAGGACTCGAATCGATGCACCTGACAAAAAGCCGGCTGGAATCCCTTTCTGATGGGATCTTTGCCTTCGCGATGACGCTCCTCGTAATCGGACTTAACCTCCCGGATAAGGCGTCAGTGATCCAGACGCCGGAGTACGCAGTGCACATCCTGTTATCCCTCTACTTCGATTTCCTCCATTATGTCCTCGCATTCCTTATCCTGGGCGCGTTCTGGCTCAGCCATCATATCGAGGTTCACCCCCTTCGCGCCCTGGATAGGGGATATGTCTGGCTCAATCTCGGGACCCTTCTCTTCGTGGCCCTTCTTCCCTTCACGACCTCATTCTCCGGGGATTTTTCCGCTCTCTCGCTCGGGGCCATCGTTTTCGAGCTGAACCTCTTTGCGATTGGTATGGGGATGTACTTCCAGTGGATCTACGCAACCGGAAATTACCGGCTTGTCGAGTCGGGGCTGGATCCCAACTTTATCCGGCACATTGGTAGCCGCACTCTTGTGGTTCCCGCAGTCTCACTTGTCGCAATTCTCGTTGCGCTCACCGGAAACCTACACAGCGCAATGCTGTACATGCTCATACCATTCGTTCATTACGGTATCACCCGGCGGGAGAAGAAGCGGGGGAAGGTCATTTCGTAACCTCCCCGTACAGCACCTGCGAGTATTCCCCCCCCCTTTTTTTAATTGAAAACCGGGGGGACGTGCGGTACAATTTTTAAAAGTGAGAATTTCCGGCGGAATTTTTTGTGAAAAAACTCGCTCTTCCTCCCCACTTTTTACCTCGGCGATTTCTGGGTTTTCGTGCAGGCCTCGATCATTTAACGATCGCGGGCTGGAAGAAAAATGTACCCCTGCGTCCCCCCCTCACTTTTCAGGGTTGTCTGAGGATCAGTTGAGCCTCCCCGCCTGCCCTTTGTACCCGGAAAATTCAGAAAGCGGAAGCATGGAAATTTTAAACCTGCCCATTGGCTGAGCTCCGGGATGAGAGTTTCTCCCAACTTCTCCCGCGCATCTTCCACGAGCCCTAGCTCTTCGACGAATAATAGCATTTTCCCTGACTCCCCTCCTTATACCTCGCTGTTACCTGAAGTACCCTTCATCGGGTACCTTAATCCCCGACACAAACATACCAGAATAAAGGAGCCGCAAACCGGAATTCCCGCACCTCATGAACAGCAGTGAATTCCGGTATCCGGAACGCTATTTGCCCAAACACTTATTACCCGTCACTGTCCATATTATAAAGCACCATTCATGGAGCAGTGACTATTCACTGCGAGTGTCTGTAGTAAGATGCGAGATTCCTCTGTTGAGGTAGCCAAGCCTGGTATGGCGCAGGTTTGCTAAACCTGTGTCCGAAAGGACTCGGGAGTTCAAATCTCCCCCTCAGCGTTTAAAGAGACAATCTCACAATCGAGGGGATTGGATGGCTCAGGAAGAAGAGATACGATATTTCGTAAGGGTTGGTACCACCGATCTGGACGGTACCAAGTCAGTGAGAGTTGCGCTGACCGGAATCACGGGCGTTGGGAGGCATACCTCCATGATCATCTCCCGTATGGCCGATGTCGACGAACTTGCCCTTCTGGGTAAGCTTGACGAGGCATCCGTCAACCGGATACGTGCAGCGGTTGAAGCGTACGCATCGAAGATCCCAATGTGGATGGCGAACCGTCCCAAGGACATCTACACCGGAGAGACAAAACACCTCTTTGGTGGCGACATTGCCCTTACCCGGGATGAAGACGTCAATCTCATGAGGAAGATCCGCTGCTACAAGGGCATCCGGCATGAGACTGGCCAGAAGGTTCGCGGACAGCGCACGAAATCGACCGGAAGAACCGGAACAACTGTCGGTGTGAAGAGGAAGACAGCAGGTGGAAGCTAATCATGGGATACCCAGGCAAGAACCACAAGTCCTACCAGACCCCAAAGCGCCCCTTCGAGAAGATGCGGATCGAAGAAGAGACCCGTCTCGTCATCGAATACGGGCTCCGCAACAAGCGTGAGGTCTGGAAAGCACAGGCAATCCTCCGCAAGTACCGCAAGGGCGCCCGTGAGCTCCTCGCCCTGATGTCCGGTGCAATGGACCGGGCACTCTTCGATGCGAAGAAGGCCGAGCTCATCACGTCCATGCAGCGCCAGGGCCTCCTCGGCCCCGACGCGGACATCGACGACGTCCTTTCGCTCAAACTTCAGGTAGCGCTCGAACGCCGCTTGCAATCGATTGTGTACCGCAAGGGTCTGGCACGCTCGCCGAAGCAGGCACGCCAGATGGTTACCCACGGCCACATCGCGATCGGCGGCCGGCGTATTACCATACCGAGCTACCGTGTCTCACGCGTTGAAGAATCACAGATCTCCTACTACGGAGCATCCCCCTTCACCAGCGAATCCAACCCGGAGAAGGTCCGGATAGCAAAGCCCGCATCCAACCCGAAGATGCCCCCGAGCACCGGGTACGAGAGGAGAGGTAGGTAAGATGGCAAACGAGAAGGAGAAGTGGGGCGTTGCACATATCTTCGCCTCCTTCAACAACACGATCATCACCATCACCGACCTCTCTGGCGCAGAGACCGTAACCAAGTCGAGCGGTGGCATGGTCGTCAAGCAGGACCGGAACGAGTCCTCGCCGTACGCGGCAATGCAGATGGCATCGAACGTCGCCCAGAGTGCCCGTGAGAAGGGTATAGTCGGCGTCCATGTCAAGGTCCGTGCACCCGGCCAGGGGAAGCAGCGCAGTCCCGGCCCGGGAGCCCAGGCAGCTATCCGGGCACTCGCACGTGCCGGCATGCGCATCGGTCGCATCGAAGATGTCACCCCGATCCCCCACGACTCATGCCGCCCCAAGGGTGGACGACGTGGAAGGAGAGTGTGATGGAGATAGAGTTCGCCAGTCTGGACGATACCCTCGCACGATTCACATTATCGGGAGCGAGCCCCGCCTTTGCAAACGCCTTCCGGCGCGCAATGATCGGTGAAGTGCCAACCCTCGCCATCGAGGATGTGCGCATCTATGATA
Organism: Prolixibacteraceae bacterium; assembly: GCA_963663005.2. Taxonomy (GTDB): domain Bacteria; phylum Bacteroidota; class Bacteroidia; order Bacteroidales; family Prolixibacteraceae; genus CAINVV01. The sequence continues at coordinate 128,325 of CAXXHH010000012.1, read as the reverse complement.
ACACGAGCGCACTCTTCGACGAGATGCTGGCCCACCGTCTCGGGCTCATTCCCATCAGGACCGACCTTTCAACCTACTCAACGCAGGAGACGTGTGCGTGCGGCGGCGCGGGATGCCCGGGCTGTACTGTTACCTACACCCTGAGTGTCGAGGGCCCCAAGATGGTCATGTCAAGTGACCTCATCCCGCAGGATCCGAAAGCAGCCCCGGTGTTCGAGAACATCCCTATTGTGAAACTCACGAAAGGGCAGAAACTCGTCATTGAGGCAAAAGCAATCCTCAACACCGGCAGGGCGCATGCAAAGTGGCAGGCGACCCTTGTCTGTGGATACAAGAACCACCCGGTCGTCACTATCAGCGATGCCTGTGACGCCTGCGGTCTCTGTCTCGAGGAATGCCCGCGGGATGTCCTTGAGTCGAAAGGAAAGAAAGTTTCTGTTGCCGAAGGAGAGCTCTCCAACTGCTCGATGTGCAAGCTCTGTGAACGGGCCTGTCTCGCAAGCGGTATCGGTGACGAGCCGGCAATCAGGATCACCGCCGAACCCGACCGGTTTATCTTTGTGGTCGAGAGCGACGGGTCGATGCCGGTCAAAGAGATCATGAACCGTGCACTGAACTTCATCAGGGATCAGTCAGATGAACTGGAGAAACAGTTAGGCGAAATATCAGGGGATGAAAAGAAATGACAAGAATTGTAGAGAAGACGAACCCCCGTCTTACCACCCTCATCGCACTCTTGAAGAATAAGTCAAGGGAGAATGAGGCGAAGATCTGGCGCGAGATCGCAAGCAGGCTCGAGACCCCGAACCGGAATTACGCAGAGGTCAACCTGTCGAAGATCAACCGTTACGCTCAGGATGGAGAGACGATCATCGTCCCCGGCAAGGTTCTGGGAAGCGGTACGCTGGAGCAGTCCGTGAAAGTTGCAGCGCTGAATTTCTCGGCATCGGCAACCAGCAAGATCACCGACGCAAAAGGGCAGTGCATGACCATCGAGCAGCTCCTGCGGGACAACCCTAAGGGAAGCGGCGTCCGGATCCTGAGGTGAAATAGATTATGGTTACAGTAATCAACGGCGATGGACTCCTCCTCGGAAGGCTTGCAAGTGTTCTCGCACAGCGTGCTCTCGCCGGAGAGAAGATCGCGATCGTCAACGTAGAGAAAGTGATCATCTCCGGCAGCCGTGCCCGCGTGCTCGCCAACTACCGTCACAAGAGGGAACGTGGCGCCTCCGGTAACCGCTGGGGCCCCTTCGTCCCGCGGCGGCCCGATCATCTCATGAAGCGGACCATCCGCGGTATGCTCCCGTACAAACGCCCCCGCGGCGTCGAGGCATTCAAGAACATCAAGGCGTATGTCGGTGTCCCTGCAGAGTTTGCCGGTGCGGCGATGGAACAGCCGGAAGAAGTGCACATGAACCGTCTGAACAACCCGAACCATGTCACGCTCGGTGCAGTGTGCGCATTCCTCGGAGCCAAGTTCTAAGGTGGTCACGATGGTAAAGATCATTAACACAAGCGGAAAACGCAAGACGGCGATCGCACGTGCGACCCTGAAGGCGGGAAAAGGCGTGATCCGGGTCAACTCCGTGCCCCTTGAGAAGTACGGCACCGATGTCACCCGGATGAAGATCTCCGAGCCCCTCCTCCTTGTCCCCTCCGCAGTCAACGGCGTCGATGTAACCATCGATGTCGCGGGCGGCGGTGTCATGGGACAGGCTGAGGCGGTCAGGACAGCACTCGCCCGCGGCATTGTCCTGTGGCACAACGATCCCCAGATGAAGGATATCTACCTTACGTACGACAGAACCCTCCTTGTCAACGACTCGCGCCAGAAGGAAGCGAAGAAGCCTCACGGCCGTGGCGCACGCAAGAAGTTCCAAAAGTCTTATCGTTAAGCCAAAAGATATGATGAGAGGTCGAAAATCTTGATACCCGTACGATGTTTCACCTGTGGAAAACCAATATCCACCAGCTGGGATGAGTTCAGGCAGAGGCGGGAGAGAGGCGAGGATCCCAAAAAGATCCTCGACGATCTCAACATTTCCCGGTACTGCTGCCGCAGAATGCTCCTTACGCACAAGGAGATTATTGACGAACTCAACCCGTACCAGTAAGATCGACACATGAACGAGGGGTCGTAGGGTAGCCTGGACCATCCTATTGCGTTCGGGACGCAGTGACCTGAGTTCGAATCTCAGCGACCCCATTCCCAATTGCAAAAAATTATTCAAAAATTATCATTTTCGAGGACCATAACAATGCAGACGCAGGTTTACACCCGGTACGAGCGGGCGAGAATTATTGGAGCAAGGGCTCTGCAGATATCAATGGGTGCTCCGTTACTTGTCACGACGACACGGATCGATCCGCTGGAGATTGCGATCGAGGAATACAACAACAACACCATCCCAATTACGGTAAAGAGGAAGTAGAAAAGCATGACGGCCATTGAGGTAATCGAGCTGCGGACAATCCAGGACAGCCGGGGGAACCCGACGGTCGAAGCCGACATCTATACCCAGAGCGGGTATGGCAGATCGGCAGCCCCGAGCGGTGCCAGCACGGGCACGCTCGAGGCACAGGTCAAGGCGCCGAGAGAAGCAGTCGAGAATGCTCTCCAGAACGTTATCCCGGCGCTTATTGGCATGGACTCTGCCGATCAGGAGAGTTTCGATGACCAGCTCCGGGATCTCGATGGGACGGCAAACTTCTCCGAGATCGGTGCGAACATTGCGGTAGCACTCTCCCTTGCGAATGCGAAGGCTGCAGCCTCATCGATGGGTATGCCGCTCTTCCGTTACCTGGGCGGGGCGTTTGCAAACGAGATGCCGCTCCCGCTCGGGAACATTATCGGCGGCGGGGCGCATGCCGAGAATGCGACCGAGATTCAGGAGTTCCTTGTCGTTCCGGGAGATACTGTGGATGCAGAGGAAGCAGTCTTTGCAAATGCAGCCGTCCACCGGAATGTGAAGCAGCTCCTCGCAAAACGCGGAAAATCCTGCGGCAAGGGTGATGAGGGTGCGTGGGCACCGCAGATTGACGATGCCCTCGCATTTGAGCTCATTGCCGAGGCGACCGGACTCGTAAAAGACGAGATGAATATCACGGTCGATATGGGTATCGACGTGGCCGCGAGCCAGATGTGGGACGGGGAAGGATACAGATACCGTGGGCAGGTCCGGTCTACTGAAGAGCAGGTCGCCTATATCGCGGAGCTCGTGGACAAGTACAATCTTGTCTACGTTGAAGACCCCCTCCACGAGAATGACTACGACGCATTCTCCGACCTCAACAACCTGGTCGGGGACCGCTGCCTTGTCTGCGGTGACGATATCTTTGTCACGCAGGTCGACAGGATCCAGCAGGGTATCGATACCGATGCCGCAAACTGCGTCCTGATAAAACCCAACCAGGTGGGGACACTGACCGACACCTATGAGGCTGTCCGTCTTGCCCACACCCATGGTCTCGACACGGTGATGAGTCACCGTTCGGGCGAGACTACCGATACGACTATCGCTCACCTTGCCACCGCATTCTCCTGCGTCTTCTTGAAATGCGGTGTAGTTGGCGGAGAACGCATCGCCAAACTGAATGAACTCATACGCATAGAGGAACAGTTATGACAGTAAACGAGATGGAAATTGAATTAAAAGAACCGCTCATCCCCGTCGAGGAATACTTAGCAGCCGGCGTCCACATCGGTACCCAGCAGAAGAGCGAGGACATGAAGAAGTTCATCTACCGCGTCCGCGGCGATGGGCTGTATATCCTTGATATCCGCGAGACCGATGCCCGGATCAAGACGACCGCGAAATTCTTAAACCAGTACGAGGCCCCCAATATCCTCGTGGTCACCTCCCGGCAGTACGGGCAGTACCCCGCCAAGAAGTTCGCAGACACGATCGGCGCAATGTCAGCAACCGGCCGGTTCATCCCCGGTCTCCTGACAAACCCTGTCCTTGACGGGTATATTGAGCCCGAAGCTATCGTTGTCACCGACCCGATCGGCGATGCACAGGTCATCAATGAGGCAGTCCAGTGTGGGATCCCGGTCGTTGCGCTCTGCGACACCAACAACATGACAAAGTTCGTGGATCTTGTCATCCCGACCAACAATAAGGGTCGCAAGGCACTCTCAATGATCTACTTCCTGCTCACCCGCGAGATGCTCCGGCTCCGCGGCATCTCAACGGCACTCACCCCTGAAGACTTCGAGACTGAGTTCTAATACCGGTATACCCCTTTTTCCGGGCACCGATCGTTAGATATAATAGAATGACCAGAGGGTTGATCCGATGAAGATGCGTACATGCGCAGTGGCCGGCATGTTCTATCCGGGAGATCGCCCGCATCTCGAACAGCTTCTCGCGAAGTTTTTCGGGATTGTTACGGCTGCAGGGGATTCCTGTGGGATCGTCTCGCCCCACGCGGGGTATATCTATTCCGGGGAGATCGCAGCAAACGCATTCTCCACGATCTCACCTGATTTTTCCGGCACATTTGTCGTAATCGGCCCCTCCCATCGCGGGTATCTCACATGCGTGTCGCAGGTTCCTTGGGAGACGCCGCTCGGCCCCCTCGAAACGGACATGGAGTTTGTCAGTGCGCTCGATATCGAGGGGGACGAGTTTTCCCACCGGGACGAGCACTCGCTCGAGGTTCAGATGCCGTTCATCCGGTACCGGTTCCCCAAAGCCCGGATCGCACCGATCCTGATGGGGCACCAGGATGCACGGAGCGCCGCGACCCTCGCGGAGAAGGTCGTGAACGCTGTCCGGCTGACGAAACGGGATGTGCGGATCGTGGCATCGAGCGACTTCTCCCACTATGTGACCGAGGAGAAGGCACGATCCGGCGATCTCTACGCGATCGAGGCATTGAAAGAGCTGGACGTACCGGAGTTCTACCGGAGAATCGGGGAGAAGGGCCTCTCGGCATGCGGGTATGGTCCGATTGCGGCGATGGTGCTTGCATGCGGGAAGATGGGGGCAAAAGCTGCCCGGCTCGTGCGCTATGCAACGAGCGGCGATATGACGGGAGACCGTCGTGAGGTCGTGGGATATGCGGCCATTGCGGTGATGTAGGTTGGCAACGTGGAGTGCGCCGGGTAAGGTTTTCCTCTTCGGCGAACATGCAGTGGTATATGGCAAGCCCGGCATAGCCATGGCGGTAAAGCCCCGGGTCTTTGTCACGGTCCGGAAGTCCCATCGCGCCCAGCATGCGAAGTCTCCCTATATTGACAGTTGTTTCGAGGAGATGGGGGTCATGGGAAGCGTGTATATCAATTCCCAGATCCCGAGCTCGTCGGGACTCGGATCTTCGGCGGCGGTAACGGTCGCCACCCTCTCCGCGATCAACGATGAATTCGATCTCCACAAGAACCGGGAGGAGATCGCGAACATGGCCTTCGAGATCGAGAAGAAAGTCCAGAAAGGCAGGGCAAGTCCGACCGATACCACGGTTGCATCGTACGGGGGCATTGTCCTGATATCCGGAGGGGCCCGGCGGAGGCTTCCCCCGCAGAACCTGCACCTTGTGATTGGCGACTCGCTGGTCTCGCACAGCACGGCAAAGATGGTGGAGATGGTCGCGGATCTCAAGAAGAAGCACCCGGAGATCGTCGATCCTGTTCTCGATGCCATCGAAGGAGTGAGCATGAGCGCGATCCATCATCTGAACAACCCAAAGGAGCTCGGCCGGTTCATGAATATGAACAACGCCCTTCTGGAAGTCCTCGGCGTCGGGCACCCGCAGTTGTCCCGGCTCGTTATGGCAGCGCGTTCTTCGGGGGCGTTCGGGGCAAAGATCACCGGCGCCGGTGGCGGAGGCAGCATGGTCGCGCTCTGCCCCAAGCAGCTGAAGAACCGGATCGCGGGGGCGATCGAGGCCTGCGATGCCCGGGCCATGGTAACCGGCATCGATACCGAGGGTGCACGAAAGGAGAAGAATGTCTGATCGCGTCCTCTTAAAACTCGGCGGGAGCGTCATCACCGACAAGAGTGCAGACTGTGCGATAAACCGCGAATCGCTCGCCGCTATCGCCCGGGCGGTTAGTGATTCGGGCGCACAGGCCAGCGGGATCGTAATTATCCATGGCGCCGGATCCTGCGGGCACCCGGAGGCCAAACGGTACCAGCTCGACAGAGGGGCGGTATCCGGGGTGACAGAGGGTATCTACGTTACCAACCGGGTCGTGAGCGGGCTCAACGAGATGGTGGTCTCGATCCTCCGCGAGAACGGTGTAGCTGCAGTAGGAATTCACCCGCTCCACACCGGTCTCACCGATAACGGCAGGCTTATTGCGTTTGAATACCGGCATCTTGAGAGGATGCTTGAGCTGGGGATGGTCCCCGTGATCCACGGCGACGTGGTGATGGACCTCTCCCGTGGGGCCTGCATAGTCTCCGGAGACCAGCTCGCACGCTGGCTCGCGGTGGGGCTGAAGGTGGGCCGCGTTGGGCTCGCCACCGATGTACCGGGAGTGCTGGATGGAGGACACGTGGTGCAGGAGATTACTCCTGAAACGGCACCGTTGCTCCAGATTGGCGACTCGAAACATACCGATGTCACCGGTGGAATGAGAGGGAAGATCAACGAGCTGCTCGAACTTGCAGAGGCAGGTATCGGGTCGGAAATATTCCATGTCTCCCGGGTAGGGGATTTCCTGACCAGGAAAGACCATGGCGGGACACGAGTAAACAGGGCGAGATCATGAGTGAGGACAAGAAACAGTTCACATCATCGCGGAAACTCGATCACCTGCGGATATGCGCGGAGAAGAAAGTCGAGAGCGGGGATGCGGGGTTTATGGACATCCGGTTCGTGCACAACGCGCTTCCCGAATGTGAGATGAGGGCGATCGATCCCTCGGTCAGGTTTCTCAACCACTCGTTCAAGTCCCCCCTGTTCATCTCGGCCATGACCGGTGGTCACCCGGGAACAAAAGAGGTAAACGCCCGTCTCGCGCGGGCAGCAGAACGGTTCGGTATCGGTATGGGCGTCGGTTCCCAGAGGGCAGCGCTCGAGAACCCGGACCTTATCCACACATTTTCCATAGTCCGTGATGAAGCCCCTCACGCATTCCTTGTCGCAAATCTTGGTGCTGTCCAGCTCCGGGCTCGCGGCACCGAATGGGCCGAGAAGGCTGTCGAGATGATCCGGGCAGATGCAATTGCCATCCACCTGAATTTCCTGCAGGAAGCGATCCAGCCGGAAGGGGATCACAATGCAGCCGGCTGTCTTGCGGCTATTCAGGAACTCTGTGCTGTATCCCGCGTTCCGGTCATCGTGAAAGAGACCGGCTGCGGCATCTCGGCTGAGACCGCAAAGAAGTGCTGGGGAGCCGGCGTCGGGGCCATCGATATCGGTGGCTGGGGCGGGACATCCTGGGCAGCAGTGGAGAGCGTCAGGGCGGATGAGTGCGGTAAAGCCGGGCAGCTCAAGACCCTCGGCGAGAACTTCACCTGCTGGGGTCTCCCGACAGTCGTAAGCCTCGCGGAAGTGCTTGCCTGCGGGGGCCCGGTCATTGCATCGGGGGGGGTCAGGTCAGGCATGGATATTGCAAAAGGTTGTGCGCTCGGCGCCGATCTCTGCGGCATGGCCCTGCCGCTCTTAAGACCGGCAATGGAAAGTGACGAGGCTCTATCGAACGCCATCGATGCCATCCACCAGGAACTCACCGCAACGATGTTCCTGACCGGTTCATCAAAAATTTCAGATCTTCGCAGGGCGCGGATGTTCATTACGGGTACGACCCGGCAGATGATCGAGAAGGATAACCCTGCACGGATCCGGCGATAAACCGGATGAAGCCGGAAATTATACCAAGATACTGCACCAACACCAACAACAGGAGATAATAATTATGGATATTGAAGTAATCGCAGTGGGCGGATACGATGAGGTCGGGCGGAATATGACCGCCGTTCGCTGCGGAAAGGAAATTGTCATTTTTGACATGGGACTTCGGCTGGACCAGGTAATGATCCACGAGGATGCAGAGATAGAGAATATGCATTCGCTTGATCTCATCAAGATCAAGGCAATCCCGGACGATACGATGATGAACTCGGTCGAGGGAACGGTAAAGGCGATCGTCTGCTCGCACGGTCACCTCGACCACATCGGGGCCATCCCGAAGCTCGCTCACCGGTATAATGCTCCGATCATCTCCACCCCATACACAACAGAACTGATCCGGCAGCAGATCTCGGGCGAGCAGAAGTTCGGCGTGAACAACAAGCTCTTTGCACTCCGGGCCGGGCAGCGGTATACCCTCTCCCAGAACCTGGTTCTTGAGTTTGTCCGGAGCCAGCACTCGATCATCGAGACCGTCTTTCCCGTCCTCCACACACCGCATGGCGCGATTGTCTATGCCTGCGATTTCAAGCTCGATCGTTCACCGGTCATCGGGGAACCCCCGGACTTTGCACGGCTCCGGCAGATCGGGAAGGAAGGCGTGCTCGCGGTAATCGTCGAGAGCACGTACATCAACCGCCCGGGCCGATGCCCGAGCGAGCGGATCGCCCGCGATCTCGTCCGGGACGTCATCACCAGCTACGAGGATGACAAGAACGCGCTCCTCGTCTCCACTTTCTCGTCGCACATCTCCCGTGTCAAGACGATTGCGGAGTGCGCACACGAGATCGGCAGAAAGCCGGTCCTTCTCGGCCGGTCGATGGAGAAGTACTCCGTCACCGCAGAGCAGATGAAACTCGTCTCGTTCCCCGAGACCACGAGCGTCTTTGGGAACCGAAGGACTGTGGACCGGACGATGCGGCGGATGATGAAGGCCGGGAAGGACAAGTTTCTGCCCATCGTCACCGGGCACCAGGGAGAGCCGGGCTCGATCCTGACCCGGGTCGCGCTCGGGGACACCCCGTACCAGCTGACCAAGGGCGATAAGATCGTCTTCTCGGCAAACGTCATCCCGAACCCGATGAACTTCGGGCAGCGCTATATGGTGGAGCAGCACCTCAAGCTTGCAGGCGCCCGGTTATTTGAAGACCTTCACGTCAGCGGTCACGCGTACCGCGAGGACCACTACGAATTTATCCAGCTCCTGAACCCGCAGCACATCATCCCTGCCCATGGCGACCTGAAGATGACCGCCGCGTACACGGACTTTGCCGGTGATCTTGGGTACATGGCCCAGTCAACCGTCCATATGATGAAGAACGGCCAGCGGCTGAAACTGAACTAAGGAAGGAAGAGAAATGTCTGAATTACCTCAGTATATTGAATTTGTCGCAAAGCTTGTCGACCATATGATCGACCGGTACTTCGTCAATACGGTCGGCGAACTGAACAAGGCCTCAGCATACCTCCTGACCGCAGGAGGCAAACGTCTCCGCCCTGCGGTCGTACTACTCGCTGCCGATGCGGTGCGGAAGGGAAGTTCGGAGGACATCCTTCCCGCGGCCCTTGCACTCGAAGTTACCCACACCTTCACCCTTATCCACGATGACATCATGGACGACGATAAGCTCCGGAGAGGTGTCCCGACCGTCCACACAAAGTGGGATATGCCCACCGGCATCCTTGCCGGGGATGTCCTCTGCGCCCGTGCGTTTGAGTTCATCTGCCAGTCGAAGGCAAATGAAGAGGCCAAGATCAGGGCGGTCTTAATGCTAGCCCGTGCGTGTGCAGATATCTGCGAAGGGCAGCACAAGGACATGTCGTTCGAGCACCGGAACGATGTCGACGAGTACGAGTACATGGCAATGGTCCGGGAGAAGACTGGTGTCCTGTACGGGGCTGCTGCCGGGATTGGCGGCGTCCTCGGGGGTGGGAGTGCCCAGCAGGTCAAAGCCTTGTACAACTTCGGCCTCAACACCGGTGTCGCATTCCAGATTCAGGATGATCTTATCGACCTGTTGGCCCCGCCTGAGAAGAGCGGTAAGGACCGCGCCTCGGACCTCCGCGAGGGCAAGCAGACCCTGATCATGATCAAGGCCCGGGAGAAGGGGCTCGATCTCTCGAAGTACCGGCGCGACCTCTCTAACGCCGATATCGAGGCTGCAATTCAGGAACTCACGGCAGCCGGAGTCATCGACGAGGTGAAGAAGATCGCAGCCGATCTCGTGGCAGACAGCAACAAGCATCTTGCGGTCCTTCCGCCCTCGAAAGAACGCCAGCTCCTGATGGACGTCGGCGAATTCTTCGTCACCCGGAGCTATTAGGATGGCAGGGGAAGACCCAAAAGACCTTCTCTTTCTCTGCGCCCTCCAGAATGCGGTGAAGCATGGGGGCATCCCGCAGGCCGGTGCGGTGATCGGGATGGTCATGGGAGCCCACCCCGAACTGCGGAGCCAGGCAAAGGGGGTCTCCGCGCTTGCAAAGGAGGCGATAGCCGATGTTGCCGCGCTCTCGGCCGATGAGCGCGTTAGGACCCTGCAGGTGCGGGCCCCTGCGATGTACGAGGCGATCTTCGCGAAGCACGAGCACAAGAAAGTCCTCCCCGATCTCGAAGGATCGGAGAAGGGTGTTGTCATGCGGTTTGCCCCCAACCCCTCCGGTCCGCTCCATATCGGCCACGCACGTGCCGCCGCCCTCAACGATATCTACGTGAAGCAGTGCGGCGGCAGGTATATCCTCCGGATCGAGGATACCGACCCGAAACGTGTTGATCCCGAAGCATACGAGATGGTGAAGGAAGATATCGCATGGATGGGGCTTGGTATTACCGAGACCGTAACCCAGAGCGAGCGGCTCCCGATCTACTACGAGCTCTGCACCCATCTGATCACGCGCGGCGGAGCATATGTCTGCACCTGCGACAATGAGCTCTTCAAGGAGCTGAAGCAGGCGAAGAAGGCCTGCCCCTGTCGGGGGAAATCCGTTGAGGAGAACCTTCTGCTCTGGCAGAAGATGCTCGATCACGGGTTTAAAGAGGGTGAGGCATCGGTCCGGATCAAGACCGATCTCAACCATGCCGATCCGGCGATGCGGGACTTCCCGGCGTTCCGGGTTCTCGATGCCCCTCCCCACCCGAAGGTGAGGGCCCACGTCTATCCGCTCATGAACTTCTCGGTCGTCGCGGACGACCACCTCCTCGGTGTCACTCACGTGATCCGGGGCAAGGACCACATCGCCAACACCCGGAGGCAGCGGTTCATCTACGACCACTTCGGCTGGAAGGTACCGGTCTACCACCACTACGGGCGGATGGGGATCGAGGGGGTCGTCCTCTCGACCTCCCAGATGCGGCTGGGTATCAACGAGGGGACGTATACCGGCTGGGACGATATCCGGCTCGGCACCCTCCGTGCCCTTGCCCGTCGCGGGATATCCCCCGAGGCGGTCAGGAACGCAATGGTTGCTATCGGTCTCGGTGACGTCGATATTTCGTTCTCGTGGGACAACCTGTATGCAGAGAACCGGAAACTGGTAGACCCGGTCGCGAACCGGTACTTCTTCGTGCCGGATCCGATCATCTCTCTTACCATTGAAGGCGCGGCACCGCATACCGCCCATGCGATGCTGCATCCCTCCGATGCATCACGGGGGATCCGGACCCTGCAGTTCGAGGGATCTGTCCTTCTTCCCCGCGAGGAGTTTGCGGAAGGAACGGAGATGATCCGGCTCAAGGATCTCTTCAATGTCAGGATTACCTGGAACAACGGAACTCCCGCATTTACTTATGCCGGCGACTCGCTTGCTGATGCACGGGCAGCAAAGGCCCATATCGTCCAGTGGCTCCCCGTTGATGGTGCGACTCCGTGCACCCTTGTGACGCAGGAAGGAGAGATCAAGGGAAAGTGCGAGCCGAACGTGGGCTCTGAACTTGGAAAGGTTGTACAGTTCGAGCGCGTGGGTTTTGCGAAGATCGATGCTGCGGGTCCGGCCGGGATCGTGGCGTATTTCACCCACAGATAATTTTCCTGTGCATCGGTTCTGACCCTTCCCCCAGACCAGCATCCTGCGGGGATATCCAGCTCGCAATGTGGGCCTGAGCATGATCCGGATTCGGGATCTCCAGAAGATCGGCCGGATGGGGGATGTTGAAGTCAGGGGGCTCGATGGGATCGACCTTGAGATCCGGAAAGGCGAGTTCCTCGGTATCATGGGGGCAAGTGGCAGCGGGAAAACTCCGCTCCCGCGTATGCTGGGTACGCTTACCGGTTACGAGCGGCGATCTTTTCTCTTTACAAACGGGGCAACATCTTCCGGGACTATGCCCTTCTTCCCGATCTGGCCGTGAATGAAAACGTCTGTCCCTCTGCAATGCTCCGGAAAGACCGGACTCCCTGCTGCGAAATCCTCCGGAAGATCGGCCTATTTGAGCGACGGGCACCTCCCCCGGGAACTCTTGGGTGGCAAGCAGCAGCGTCTCTCGATCGCCCGGGCGATCCTGAACAAGCCGGGCCTCCTGTTTGCTGATGAACCCTGTGCGAATCTGGATACTGTAAATTCCCGGATGGTGCCGGATCTTTTCAAGGAGATCAATGAGGAGATGCAGCAGACGATCGTCATTTTCTCCCGCGAAGACTTGCACAAGGAATACTTCCACCGGAACGTCAGACTGCTGGATAAAAAAGGTCATCAGCGATGCCGCGCTGTAATTGCCCTCGTGGTAAAAGATCGAATCAGCAGAGCGGGCCTCCCCCCAGCTCCGATCTTTTTTCCTTTTTCTTTCCTGTCTCCCGATCTTTTCCAAATGCTTTAAAAATACGGGCGCGCCCTTTCCGTATATGAGAGGTTTTTATGACTGAAACCATGCAGAATCCGAATGAGATGGTAATGGAAAATATCGGGATCTACCCCTGGTGGCTGGTGCTGCTCTGGGGGATCCTCTCCCTGTTCCTCGGGATCATGTTCCTTGCAACCCCGGGAATCACAACCGTTCTCTTAATCACGTCCTCCATCGGGGCGTACTGGCTTGTCAGTGGTATTTTTGCCCTGTGTAGCCTTGCAATAGACCGATCCAACATGGGATGGAAGATCTTCCTTGCGATTATCAACATTCTTGCCGGCATTGTGATTCTGGCATACCCGTTCTTCAGCACGGTACTCCTCCTGTCATTCTTCGTCATTCTGATCGGATTCTGGGGTTGCGTTATCGGTATCTCTCACCTGTACCATGCAGTTACTGCCAAGGATACCGGTAACGGTCTCATCGGGCTCATCAGCCTGCTCTTTGGTATCCTTCTTCTCATCTTCCCGCTTATTACGGCAGCGCTTATCCCCTACATCATCGGGGCAGGCGCCATTGTGAGCGGCATTGCGGCAATTGTTGTCTCATTTACCGCGAAGAAATGCCAAGGCATACCGTCGTGATCCAAAACTCTCATTTTAAAAAAAAAATTTACAATTAATACCCCACTATCCACCATGGGCGGAAGGATGTTCCGGATTTGCGCATCCTGCGACCATCGTTTGCAGTCACTCCGTATGGGGAAAAACCCTACCCCTTGGCCTATTCAGCGGAACATGCTGTGTTGCACAACTGATTATGAGCGCAGGGCTTAGATTTATCCGGTATCCGGTTCTTATAAAAAATAATGGCAAAGAACAAGCGCTTGGGTAAACCGTATGAGGACAACCGGGAATGGCCAAAATATAACGAACATTTAGTCCAGCGGGGTGAATTTTACCTTTCATTGGAATTTATAGCCGTGTGGGATACCGAATTATCCCGAATGAATGCTCACAAAAGAGGAAGACACTATCTCTATCCCGTCCCGTTTATTCAATGGGTTGCAGCAATTCGTGTTCTCTTCTCTATGCCGTACCGTCAGATGGAGGGATTTCTTCGAAAATTATCCCCATTCGTTCAGCAGGATCTTGCTGCCGATTACACGACTTTATTCCGTCGAATCCGTTTGTTCGAATTGCCGGTGTCCGACACGATCGGACAAACCGGTAAGGATGTTGTTGTCGCGATAGATAGCACGGGGATTAAAGTTACCAACCGGGGTGAGTGGATGCGGGAAAAGTGGAGAGTTCATCGAGGTTGGATCAAGGTTCATGTTGCCATTGATCGGAAATCCCGTAATATCCTGGCGATGGAAGTTACTAACGAGACCATTCCGGACGAGAAGTGTTGTATTCCTCTTATCGATTCTGCACAAAACTCTCTCCAGTCTGGTACTGTCCGGAAGGTACTCGGAGACGGAGCGTACGATCATATTTCGATTTTTAACGACCTTGAAAAGCGGCACATTTCTTCGGCGATCAAGAGTCGATCGAATGCTTCGAGAAGATCGAAGGGTTCCTCCTATCGGGCTCAATGTGCCCGGGAGTTCCTTGATGCGGGATACGAGGAATGGGCTCAAAGACACAACTATGGTTCGAGATGGTCGGTCGAAGGCGTTTTCTCTTCAATGAAACGGATTTTTGGGGAATCGGTCAAAGCTACCAGCATCAATGGAATGTTTCATGAGTTACCACTGAAATTCAGTCTTTACAATATCCTCATCAACTGTTAATACGCCCAGATTTCTAAACCGAGGGATTTAATATGGATTTGTGCAACACAGCACCTGCCATCCTGATCGCGTACGGGAAAATATATGCAATCACGCCAAACTACACGAACAACGTTTCCATCCCGTCTCCGGGAAACAGGTGTGAATGCATGGTCAGGATCTTTCGTTTTGCCGGGGTGCGCCCCGAGCGCTCTGCTGCGCAGAACATTGCCGCAGTACCGTATGATGTGGTGACCGCAGAAGAGGCGCGTGCAATCATCGCCCGGAATCCGGAGAGTTTCCTCCGGGTGAGCAGGCCGGATGCCGAACTGCCGGATATCTCCCCTACCGATGACAGGATTTATGAGCGGGCCCGGGAGAACCTGCTCGCCCTCGAGTCGGACGGGAGGCTCAGGAAGGATCAGATCTAATTAGAGAAGAATATTTAACCTTGTTTGATTCAATGTTAAATGGAGGCTTAGCAAATGGTCATTGGGAAATTTACGGAGATTTTGAAAGACAATCAATCTATTCTCAGCTCGAAAAAAATGAAATGTTTTCGTTAATTAATAAATACACTAATCCAACTAAATTCATTCTAAAAATTAATTGCAGGAACACAAAGCAAATAGGAGAAGAAACTGCTTTGATTTCAGGCTTTGAAAAACCTCCATTTTTACTGGAACATTTGGAAGGTATTCCTGTTGAATATATTTTTTTCTCTGATGAAAAAGATCAAAAGAATTTATTAGAAGCGCAATTAAAGAAGTTTACAGCCAGTAGTCTGCCGTTGAAAGAATTAATGATTTTATCAAATAAAAAAATTGAATTCACTTGTGCAAATTTATTGGTGAGTTTCCCAATAAAAGAAATCAAAAAAACGAGTGATTTAGTGAAATCCCAGGACTTCTTTGGATTTGCGACTGTACAATCTTATAAAGGAATGGAGAGTTATTATATTGTTATTACTGACATTGACGATTTATCAAGTGAACTCGCTAAGTCCTTGTTGTATGTTGGCATGAGTAGAGCAAAATATGGTTTGATATTACTAATTGCGGAATCCAAGAGAAACAATTACAGAGAAATTCTAAAAAGAAAACTAACCTAAAATGAGAAACGATATTCTGAATTTTATTAAAAAAGAATTGATCGGTCCTGACCCTGTTAAGCCACATGTACAGGAAAACGGAGAAGAGATTTTAATTAATGAGTCTCCACGATTACGCTATGGAGCAGGAATTCTCTTCCCTCGGGCAGCACCTTTCATAAAGGTTGATTCAACTACGGCAGAAGAAAACGTTGTCTTGGAAAAGGCTGATGAAGGAAATAACGACTCCGAAAGCTCTGTAAAATTAGAAGATAGCAAAGCACCTGTTGATATGAGTGAGGACTTTGAAGAAGAAATCGGATTAGCAAATAGTTTTCTTCCATCTGCAATGGGGTTTAGCTGTTTTTCAAGAATCCCAGAAGATGGATACAGGCTTAAAGTGAATTTTGCCTCCTATGAGATAAAAGATTATACTTATATAAAGGAAAATGGGACTAACGTTACAAAAAAAGCATACTTCAGAATTCCTTTAGACCAAGAGTTTGTCATTGACAATAATGATATTCCTAAAAAATCAGGAAAATTCTTTGACAAAGTATTAATTGACAAAGAGGGCAAGGAATTAAATCTTAAAATCAACATTCGAAATAGAACACATGGCGAGAGTTCAGGCGAGAACATTCATTTACTCACCTTCACTTTAATAAATCAAAATACTGGGGGCGCAGAAAATATAAATAATGAGGCATGTTATTTTCAAGTTTCTTTTTCAGTAGCATCAGAAAAGAAATGCTTTTATCCATATAAATCAGCATCTGCAATAACCGATAAGGAGGATGAAAAATCAAACCTTTTACTCTTCAGAAAGAAGAAAACTTTCGCTGTTGGACATGGATGTTCTCCATCCTGGAACGATGACGATACTGATTTCACCAATTCCATTAAAACTGATGCAATTCCTTCATATGAAATAAAACCGATTGTTCCTAATGAATTGAAGAATGTTGAATTGAAAATGTTTGATCTGAGTGATTTATCTAATACAGACAGTATCTCAAATCTTATAAAATTAAATTCGGAATATGAGTTATGGATTAACCAACAGGAGGATATTGCAAAAAAAGAATTGAATGACGTACTTCTTGATACTGCGTTGAGGCATATTGAGAACTGTCGAAAATGTTTATCAAGAATGAGAGAAGGGGTACAACTATTAAAAACCAATGAAAAAGTTAATCGTGCTTTTAAGTTGATGAATCGCGCGATGTTACTACAACAACTTAATTATAGTATTGATACGAGAAATTGGATTCTTGACAGAGGGAATATAATTGGCTTAAAAGATTCAATCATACCAAATATTAATGACAGCTCCACTTGGAAATATGGGCTTGGTTCCTGGAGGCCATTTCAACTTGCCTTTGTTTTGATGAATCTAAACTCAATGTTGGACGCAAGTCACATTGACAGGGAAATGGTAGATTTAATTTGGTTTCCTACTGGAGGTGGAAAAACAGAAGCTTATTTAGGGCTTTCTGCCTTTACGATTTTTCTGAAAAGGTTAAGAGATAAAGATGATTCAGGAACAACCGTTCTAATGCGTTATACTTTGCGACTGCTAACCACACAGCAATTTCAAAGAGCAGCTTCTTTAATTTGTGCTTGTGATAAAATAAGGAAAGAGAATGAATTGGAACTAGGTTCATCAAGAATTACAATTGGGCTTTGGGTTGGGTCAGATTCAACCCCAAATAAACGAGACGAAGCAAGGAGAGCATTTCAAATTTTAGAACAAGGTAGGGAAGAAGAGAACCCCTTTATTCTTTTGAAATGCCCATGTTGTGGCGCTCAAATGGGCTATTTGAAAGACGCAAGAACAAATAAAGTAAAAGGATATAAGAGGAGAAGAGTAGGTACTAAAGAAACAATTGTATTCCAGTGTGATAATTTAAATTGCGATTTTTCAAAACCTGATTTTAATTTGCCTTTGGTAATAATTGATGAAGATATTTATGATGCCCCGCCAACTCTATTAATTGGCACAGTTGACAAATTTGCAATGCTTACATGGCGTCCTGAAGCTCGGACAATTTTTGGGTTTAGAGAAAATGAAAGACCGTTTTCTCCTCCAGAATTGATAATTCAGGATGAATTGCATTTGATCTCAGGTCCTTTAGGTTCTATGGTTGGCCTTTATGAGACAATGATTGAGGAACTTTGTACTGCAAATAATATTAAACCGAAAATCATAGCATCATCAGCAACAATTAGCAGAGCAAAAGAACAAATCAATTCACTATATGGAAGAGGAACAAGTAATGTTAATATTTTCCCTGCACAATGTTTAAACTCAGGAGATTCATTTTTCGCATATGAGGATAGAACAAGTACTGGGAGACTTTATGTCGGCATATTTGCTTCAGGACTACCATCGCATGCTACAGCCCAGGTTAGGGTGATTTCTGCGCTGTTGCAATCTGTAAAATCAATTCCTGTTGCAGAAGAAAAATTAAGAGACCCTTATTGGACTGCATTAACTTACTTTAATAGCATTCGTGAATTAGGTCATGCTGCCACTCTTATTCGTGCTGATATTCGGGAATATATGAATTCAATTTGGATAAGGAAGGCTATTTCAGGTGATGAAAGACGATTCATAAACAGAGATATTGAATTAACGAGCCGCATAAATAGCAATGATATTCCTGAATATCTAGAACAGCTTTTAAAATCATGGACAGGTGACAAGACGGAATATCCTGTTGATGTGTGTCTCGCAACAAACATGATATCGGTTGGTGTTGATATTCCAAGATTAGGTTTAATGACTGTAATAGGACAGCCGAAAACGACTTCTGAATACATTCAGGCTACTAGTCGGGTAGGTCGCTCTAAAAAAGGTCCTGGAATCATTTTTACAATTTATAATTGTTCAAAGCCAAGAGACCGTTCGCACTTTGAACATTTTCAGGAATATCATTCAAAAATATATAGTAGGGTCGAACCAACAAGCGTTACACCATTTTCTGCACCAGCAAGAGAAAGAGCATTGCATGCCATATTAATAGGATTGATAAGATTTTATTCAACAGACCAAAGTATAAGTACTCCAAGACCTTTCCCCAAAATGGATCTAATTGAAAGGGTTACTCAAATTATTTACGACAGAGTAAATTTAATTGATGCCGAGGAATATGAAAAGACTATGGAATTAATCGAAGAGAAATTGGAATACTGGAAAAACGAGTTACCATTGATTTATGGCTCATTTGGTCAAATAACGGATATTCCATTGATGTACCCAGCTGGAACAAATCCCTCTGAAGACATTAAGAATAGAGCATGGTCCACTCCAACTTCTATGAGAAATGTTGATTCAACATGCGAAGCATATGTTATACCCGCCGAATACAATAATATTGACAACTAAATTATGCCAGCTAGAAAACCAATAAGACGATCCCAATTAATTTCTCCGTGGGGAGTTGGGCAAATGATAAATTTCCCGAAGGATGAATCATTAATGGTATTGGGACTTGATATGTGGGAGGAAAAATTCAGAACGATTACCGAACTTGATGAATTTAAAATTCAAGAACCACGCCTTGCAAAGAGATTAAAAGTTACTGACTTCAGATTACCTCCTGATTTTAGAGATCCGGGACAAGGAGTTACAAATCCATCCTTGAAAATTCCTTTTGTTAGATTTCCACGATGGCACTATTGCACTCGATGTGGGCATATGGAAAAAGTGTCTTTATATGATTCTCAGAAACCAACTTGTTCAGGAGTTACTTTTGGTTCAGGTAGGTCTTGTAATGAGATAGCAGCAAGAAATAGACAGAAATTAATACCAGTACGCTTTATTGCAATCTGTGCGCAAGGCCACATTGAAGATTTTCCTTTTATTGAATGGTTACATGGAGGTGCACGTCCGGAAGGATATCACAGTTTAAGGTTAAGAGCCGGGAGAAGTTCAGGTACTTTATCCGGTATTGAAATATCATGTAGTTGTGGAGCATTCAAATCTATGGCGGGAGCATTCAATGATCAGTCTTTAACGAAAATTGGAGTTACCTGTTCCGGAGGCAGACCATGGTTAGGTCAGGAAGGAGAAAGAAATAACACCACCCATTGTGGTGAACATTTAATCATTGTGCAGAAGGGTGCATCAAACGTATACTTTTCTCAAGTTCGTAGTTCAATATATTTGCCTCAGTGGGAAAACTCAGTTGATCGTAAATTAGTTGAAGTGTTGGAAAAAAATTGGGGGTTCCTAACAACAGGAATGGAAAATGGAAACTTTCAAAGAATGAGATTTGAACTGGTTGCCGAAAGAAATTTTGCCGAAGATAAAAAAGAAATTTACACCTTAAAATTGTTAGAGGCTGCGGGAAAAAGAATCTTAGGCCCTGAAAACTCAATTATTGATGACTCAGAGGAAAAATACCGTAAGATGGAATATGATGCAATTCTTGCTGAGGCTGGAGGTGAAAACCAAGATTTTTTTGTTACAAAAAAATTAGCGGATTCATATGATGATTTAGAAATAGGAGGAGCGATCAATAGGGGTTTCACAAGTATTGGTTTATTACACAAATTAAGAGAAACAAGAGCGTTTGTTGGCTTTTCAAGGTGGCTTCCTGATGATGGTAAAACATTAGAGGCAAAAAAGGAATTCATAAAACTTGGAAGAAGTATCACTTGGCTTCCTGCTATTGTTGTCAAAGGGGAAGGAGTGTTTTTTGAATTTAGTGAAATTAAATTAAAGGAATGGGTAAATAAAAAAGAAGTTGTTGCCAGAGCAACATTTTTATCGCAAAACTATAACCAACCCAGACAAGCAAAAGGACAAATAATAAGACAAATAAAACCTGAGTTCATTTTGATTCACACATTTGCTCATCTGGTAATAAATCAATTCAGTTATGAATGCGGCTATGGGAGCTCTGCATTAAGAGAAAGAATTTATTGCAACCTTGATTTTCCAGAGGAAACGATGAATGGAGTTTTAATTTACACGGCATCAGGTGATTCAGAAGGCTCACTGGGTGGACTTGTAAGACAAGGGAAACAGGGCAATCTTGAAACAATAGTCTACAACGCCATTGAAAATGCAAGGTGGTGTTCAAGCGATCCAATCTGTATTGACAGTCATGGACAAGGCCCAAATTCATGTAACCTAGCAGCTTGTCATAATTGCGCACTACTTCCTGAAACTTGTTGTGAAGAATCAAATATGTTGCTTGATCGGGCAATGTTGATTGGAACTTTAGACAATCCTGAAATTGGGTTTTTTAATTTACTATAAATAAATGAATGAACAAAAAGTATCTTAGGTGAATCAGTAGAACATAATCTAATTTCACAGATTGTCATTTCGCTAAAAAAATGGTTCGTCTCTAATCTGCTAATAAACAGTCAATTTTAGTGAATTCGATCAAGTGAAGTACGAAAATTACATTTTAACAATATGAAAGAACAAATTGTCGACGGTGTTATATACAAACTACCCAATAAGCTAAGCGACTTTCAACTAAGATTATTTGTCCACCTTATTAATTGGAAGTGGAAATATATTACAAAAGAAGTCGGATGGAATAAAGATCCTAAAGGAAATCTATTGCCTTATGATGCCATCCTACCAGAATCTGTTCATGATTCATTCCCATTAATTTATCCTTCTGTTTTAGCCGATTTAAAATTACTAAAAGAGAAATTTGATTTTAAATTTCATAAGCATTTCAATCATATGGCAAGCTCACAAGCTGCTAACGCAAACCTGTTTTTGCCCATTTTATTGAGTGCGAATGTCAATGATATTTTGGAGCAAATAATTCCAAATTATTGCCGGCTGGCCATTGAGGATTTATACAAAGGTTTCAGAATCGAATACTGGGACGGAAATTCTAACAAGGAAAAGGGAGTTTTAAAAGATCACTCAGCCTTTGCCGGTACAGATTCCGACATCGCCATCTCATACATTAACAATAAGGAGGAACTTTGTTTGTGGTTGGTTGAACATAAACTAAGAGAAGAAGAATTTACAGAATGCGGCGGCTATAAAAGCAAAGGGAGAAACAAAGCCAAACATATTTGCAAAAAATCATTCACCGAAATATTAGAAGACAAAAGTAGCTGTTATTACCATGATGTTTGCAATTATGAATATTGGAACATCACTGAAGCAAATCAATCATTTTTTGCAAACCATTCAAAGCATTTAATGTGTGCTTTTAAAGGAGGGATGAATCAATTATGGAGAAACCAACTTTTAGGTTTTGCTCTCGAGAAAAAGGGAAAATATAAATATGTTCATTTTTCAGTTGTGTATCATCCAGATAATCACGCTTTATCTCAGTCAATTGCCGACTACAAGGAATTGATAAATGATAATCCCAAGTTCTCAGTTTTTACATCATCTGAAATTCTTAATGCTGCATATAAGATTGATGACAAAGAACTTCTCAAATGGATAAATTGGTACAGAGAATTGTACAATACAAAATAGAAATACTGTGACTCTAATTTCTCTCTCTAAAATAAAATTTTCATGATACAAAGAATATTTCACCCAATAGGTCAAGGTGCCTTTTACTCAGAAAGACATGAGAATATCAATATCGTATATGATTGCGGTAATTGGAGAAATTCAAAATTATCTGATAAAGTTGTAACACAATCATTCAAAGAGGATGATGTAATTGATCTTTTATTTATATCTCATTTCGATTTCGATCACATCTCAAAGATACCTACTTTAAAGAATCATGTAAAAGAAATTAAACGAGTTGTATTGCCGCTTTTACATGAAAATGAAAAGAATATTTTATCAAATATTTTTAGGATATTAAACTTTGACTTATTAACCTTAATAAGTAATCCTCAGGAATATTTTGGGATTGACACTAGGATAATATATGTGAATCCGACAGAGAATAATGAAGGAATAATGAATGAAAGTGTTGAACCTCAGATTATAGATGATATACCAAAAAACGATAAAAACACTATTGTGATTGAAAGTGGAAATGCTATTACATTAAATCGATCAAAAGACTGGGTTTTTATCCCATTCAATTATGAATTTAAAAAAAGAAGTACCAATTTAATTACTGAGCTACAAAAGGAGGGTTTTGATTGTGAGAGACTGAAGTCTGACTCATCATACACCCTTGACGAAATAATAAAAGATGTCAAACTTACCAAAAGGGAAGGTGGGAAAAAATTCAAAATCATTTATGACAAGTTGGAAGGGAAAATTAATCAGAATTCCATGCTTTTATATTCTGGACCATTAACAAAGATTAATCAACTCAAGAAGGTATCCTATTGTAATCCATTACGTTATTGTCGTTCCTCTCTTTATAGACTTGCTTATGATAAGGTAGGATGTATCTATACTGGAGACACTGATTTAAAAATTGTGAATATTGTAAATATTTTTAATTTTTGTTGGGATAATGTTGGAACAATTCAAATTCCTCACCACGGAGACATAAAGTCATTTAATAATAAAATTTTGAATAATCATTATTGCTGTCCTATATCTGTTGGCACAAATAATACATATGGACATCCTTCCAATGATGTAATTGGTGAGATTCTCGTCAAACAAAGTTGGCCAATTTTAGTAACTGAAAGGTTAGATAGCTTGTATATTGAGATTATTCAATAATTCCATTGTAGGCACCTAGGTTGGCATCAAGGTTAAAAATATATACAATCATGGATAGTTCAAGAAAAGTAATTTCGCCTGTTGCAATAAATGCACTTGCTGAAGCATTGACACACATTTATTGGTATAAATCTGAGTTAAGGAGTTTTTTAACACATACTATCTCAGATTCCACAATATTATCGAAACTTAATTGGGATGACTATAAAAGGAATATAGCTTCAAATTTGGTTAACTTTCTTGCGAAGCATCAGGATACTTATCAGAATGATTTGCTAAGACTAATTACTGAAATATCTAAAATAGAAGATTTTTCACATCTAGAGAGACTTGATGATGGAAAAGAAAAAGCAAAGATTGCAAAAGTTGCTGTCGAGGCATTAAGGAAACAAGCTAAAGGACATCAAGATCTAGTCGAAAATTTGAAAAAACAGGAAGAAAGACGGAAGAATGCGTATGAAAGTTCTTTGAAAATACAAGATGTACAGCAAAAATTAGATGAAATAAAAATTGACTTTTTTCAGTTAGTTAGCTCAACTGATCCGCAAGCGAGAGGATTCAAATTAGAAAAGATTATAAAGGAGTTGTTCATTTTGTTTGATTTAGATCCAAAGGCATCATTTAGGATACAAGGAGAACAAATTGATGGTGCATTTACATTCGAAAATAACGATTATTTATTTGAAGGCAAGTGGCAACAAGAATTGTGTAACATCCAAGATTTAGATGCATTTAGTGGTAAATTAACAAGAAAGCTCGATAATACATTAGGATTATTTTGTTCAATAAATGGATTCTCAGAAGATGCAGTCAAAGCTCATTCTACAGGTCGTAGACTGATGATATTGATGGATGGTTCAGATTTGATGGCAGTTTTAGAGGGTAGAATTGATATGCTTCAACTTTTATTAAGGAAAAGACGACATGCTTCACAGACTGGAAATATTTATTTGAAAATACATGAGATATTATCACAATAGTATTACCAAGCCACCAATTATCGCCATATTTAATTATGGGTTTCAGAGGGTTTGCCATAATTCGTCTCACTTCGGAGTTTTGTATGGGGAATACGGATACAACATTGCAATCCCTCATGCAAAGTGATCGACTGTTAAGAGTCATTATATGCAGAAGTTAGACCGACTTCATCTAGCTGTTAGGATTGATAATTCGTTTAAAAATAAACGAAGTTCCGTGCCAATATTTTCAGCACAAATCCTCTAAAAATCTCAAAATCCTGGCGTCTTCCTGGCGTAAAAACAAAACACCTACAAGTCTGCCTTGTAAGTGTTTTGATTCTGAGGGTGGGCCCAGTAGGGCATGATCCTACGACCCCCTGATTATGAGTCACTAAATTTCTCTTTTCACCATTTTTCGTGCTTTTTCAATTCTTATTAAATATGCTGTAATAACAGCAATATAAAGTCATTTTCTTTTTCGTCTTATAGTATCAATTTTCGTCCTTTCTCTATATTTGTGTGCAAATTGTGTGTGCAAATACACCCACTACTAAGATTAAGACGACTATGTTTAACTATGCCATAAACGGAATTACCATAGCTTCCATCCTCGATACTCGAAGAGAAACTGTCAAAGGCAATTATCCGGTAAAAATTCGTGTCACTGCCAAACGAGTTAGAAAATACTACTCGACCGGCAAGACATCAACAAAGAATGAATGGAACTTGTTACCCGAATCTAAAAGTAAGAAATCCGCAGAATTAAGAAAAGATATTCAGAGTTCTTTTGATACGGTTAGAACTCTTGTTCAATCTCTAGAGTCCGAAGGGAAGTTCTCTTTTGCCTCTCTTAACAGCAACCTGGGTAAATGTGTTACTGACACTCTCAACAGTGCAATAAAGGCTAAAATTAAAAGTCTTGAAGAAGAAGGAAGAGCTGGCACACAACTGTTTTACAGCTGTGCCCTATCAAGTATCGAAAAATTTGAAGGCCAAAACTTACAGTTCTCAGATATTACTGTAGACTGGCTCAAGAGATATGAGAAATACATGTTAAAAGAAGGGAGAAGCTATTCGACAATTGGTATGTACCTGAGAGCACTTCGTACTTTAATGAACGATGCAAAACGAGGAGGAATTATTAAGGAGTATCAATACCCATTTGGCAAAGAAGAGGATAAATATTCGATCCCAACCGGAACTGGTCGCAAATTGGCTCTAAACCTACAACAAATCAAAACAATCATCAGCTATGATGATGGAAATCCTACAACACAGATGTACCGTGATCTCTGGTTTTTCAGTTATCTGTGTAATGGACTCAATTTTAAAGACCTGATGCGATTAAAGTTTTCTAATATCCAAAACGGGGAGATCTGCTTTTTGCGGGCAAAGACATTAAGAACCACAAATGTCAAAAAAGAGATTCAGGCAATCTTAACTCCCGAAATGCAAGCCATCATTGACCGATGGGGAAATAAGGACAAGAAACCAAGTCACTTTATATTCCCATTTCTGACTGGGAACGAAACGCCAATGGAAGAAAGAATCAAAACCCATGACCTCATTCATAGGACAAACAAACGACTAAAAGTCATCGGCGATTCTCTTGGAATTGACAAGCTTCGAACGTATTCTGCTCGGCATAGCTTTGCCACAGTCCTGAAGCGATCTGGGGCTAATATTTCTTTCATTTCTGAGTCATTGGGGCATGCAGACTTGAAAACGACGGAAAATTATCTGGCAAGTTTTGAGCAGGATGAAAGGATTAAAAATGCTGCCTATTTGACTAATTTTCAGAATATCGAGGCATCACCCAAAGTAGACAATACACAACAAACAAGATAGAAAAATATGAACCATTATGATTTACTCCAAAGAATTGCAGGAGGTGACCTATCTCCGGACTTAGCAAAAGACGAGGCGGTATCACCGATTTATTACTATTGGACTGTAAATAGTGAGTTTTATCATGATGAATATATATATTTCAACAATGGGAATAAAAAAATTTTTTATTAGAGCCTACACCATATGATAGAGGTGATTTTTCTCCAAGAAAACACCTAAAAAAACCCTCTGGTGAACAATGGTTACCCCCAACAACAAAAGCCAATTGTTACTTTGAATTAATTGATGCAGAAAGATCAAAAATAATCTCTCACTACTATTTCATATATAAAAGAAGCTCATTCTCAAAAAGATGCAAAATTTTTGGTTGATAAAGAAATTCATGTCCTGAGTACATTAGCTAAAAACCTGCAAGAATACACTTTAAAACAGGTTGAGAACAGGGATAAATTTGATACAGAAAACTCAGATCATTATGTAATATGCTTATTGCGAGAGACGATTATCGATTTATTCATAGAGATCAATAATATTTTCGAAGGATTAGTTCCTCTAAAGAAGAAAAGTCCTGACAGGCTTTAAGACCGAATATTTCGGGGGTAAACCTTTTGAATTAAAGAATCTTATATCAGATGAAAATACGACCTATCTTTTTACACGTACGCAAATTGAAAAGTATTTTCAAAGAGTTCAATGGTGAAATTTTTCGGGTGCAATAATGAAAATGATTTTTGTGAAATATTTGCAATCGAAAACCTGGAACCTATATACTTTTAAGATCTTACACAAAACAAGATTCTACTATTTAATAGATAAAATGTGGGAAGAAAAGGATAATACCGATTCAAAAATCAATTCGGTTTATCCGACCAAAGCCTCTTTTGTCAAACCATTTTTATTGACCTATGGAGGTGACTTTGATACTTTTGGGAATCGTACCGTATTAAACAGTACGAGGGCAGTCGACAAGCAATTTAGATTAAAAGTTGATGCTATTTTCAAATAGATGACAATAAAATCTAATCAACCCACATCAACCCACAAAATATTTTTTTGTGGGTTTTTTATTCTCTGAAATTCTGATAGTTAGTCTACATGTGCTTTTATGTGTCCACAGAATTACCCACATTTAAAGCACCTTATTTTTTCCCATATAATTTAATACTAAAAAGATATGGCAAAAATTAAGACAACAGAAGGAGTTCTCAGAACAATCGTAAAAGAAACATTATTAGAAGCTATTGGTAGTCGGCTTGATAAGCAAGTTGATCTACCTGACAAGTGTGATCTTGATGGAGCGTTTAAGTACTTAACAAATGATTTAGGTTTTACTGTTCGTAAATCAGTTATTTACAAGTTGACCGCTAAAAAGGAGATACCACATCAGCGTTTTGGCAATCGGCTTGTTTTCTCCCGTAAAAATCTCAAGACGTGGTTTGAGAACCAACTAGAAAAAAAGCCGCAATTCAACGCTTCACTTGAGCTTTCAAAATCAGCACAACGAAAACTAAAAAATAAATAAAATGGAAAATTATAAAATTGATTATGTGGTAAACTTAGTGGGTAAAAAGCAGTTTATTGACGAAGACGAAACTGTGGTCATTTCAAATGGCGAATTACGGATAATTGACCAGGATGAAATTGTAATTATTTCAAATGGTAAACCACGACTAATTGATGAAGATGATGTGGCGGTTATCTCATACGGTAAATTAGGGATATATGACAAATATGACATTTTGATTATTACTGAAGGGAAACAGTGGTTAATTGATAAAGAAGATATTGTAGTTATCTCAAACGATGAACTTCAGATATTAGAGGAAGACGATTCTGCAATTATCTCTGGGGGCATAGTAAGGATGATTGATGAATTTGCTGAAAGGAAATGGCAATAATCAATAAATGAATTTCCCAGTCGCAAGCGGACAGAGTATCAATGTCAATAATTTGGTACTCTTCCGGCGGCCGGGTATTAACCCGTGAGATAATATGAAAATGGAAAATAGAAAGAATTTGAAAGAAGAAATTCATGATGCTAATGATCAGCATCATGAAAATGAATTAGATGATATTTTTAGTCCTAATCTTTTTAAAAAGGATCTAGATCAGTTAACCAATCGTCAAGATTTATCACAAATGCTGAAGTCCCGGTTAATTGACCTAAGCAAAGATAAGCCTAAGATCGAATACTTACTCACAAGAAACGGCATTGGGTGCCTCTCAAAAGGAGACTTCCAAATTATCAAAGGAAGGAAGAAGTCTGGGAAAAGCACCTTCATTACAATACTGGTAACAGCACTCATTAAGGACAATTTTATGGGGTTTAAAGCAGTAAAATCAGGATTAAGCATCTTATACCTTGATACTGAACAAAACCCTTGTAATACAGCCATAATGAAGCAGAAGGTAAATGAGATGTGTGGTAAAGACACTAGTTTTAACCATCCTCAGTTTACAGCCTATAATCTCAGGGGTGATAATCCAACAATAAGGAGGAAGCTTATTTCTCAGGCCGTTCTTGAAGGTAAACCGGATCTTGTAGTAATTGACGGTATTAAAGATTTACTGGAAAGCGGTGACATTAATAATGCTTCTGATAGCAATTCTGTAGTACAGTTTTTAATGGAACTAACATTAAAATACAACCTCCCAATTCTAACGGTGATTCATCAGAATAAGGGAGATACTGAACTTAGAGGACATCTTGGTGCAGAGATCGGTAATAAGATGAGTGAGGAATGGCAGCTCACAAAGATAAATGATGTTTTTACTGTCAAGCAGGTAGAAAATAGGAATGAGCAATCTGATGCCTTTTACCTCAGATTTCAGCTTGACAATAATAAATTGCCCGTATTGATAGATGATAAACCTCAGCTAAGTAAGGTGGATGAAACTAAACAAAAGAAGATAAATGCCTTCCAAAAGTGTTTACCTCAAGGAATAGCTAAACGCAACAAAGATCTCAGTAATGATTATTGTAAAGCCTATGGATGTGACATCAAAACTACCGAAAAGGATCTTAATCACTTCAAGACATCAGGGTACTTAATTCATCAAGGATCTTTATACCGGTTTAACTACGATAAACTATCTACAGAAAATTCACCCTCAGTAGACCCTACGACCTTACCCTAATACCCTACCCCTATATATAGGGGGTTAGGGTTAATAGGGTAGAGTAGGTAAACCCTATAAAGTATCAAAAAAGGTAAAAATAGGGTACTTAGGGTAATAGGGTAAAGTTGAACTTCAAAACACATTAAAGAAATTATGGGTTCTTTATATTCAACACAGAGAGATTTAAATGGTCAACAATATGAGCCAATGTGTTCTATACCATCGATAATGCTGGAAAGGAGCTTAAATAATTTCAGCAGAAATACATTTGTCAATTACCTGATGAGACTTTTTGGTAAAGAAGAAACTACCAGACTGATTAGACAATATTTTATCGGTACACCAGAAGATGAGTATTTCTCTACCGTATTTTGGCAAATAGATTTATCCGGTAATATTAGAAATGGAAAATCATTTAGATATGAGCTATTAAAGGATGAAGAGACTTTTACTGGTAATAATTGTAAAATGGTAAAGAAAATTTTTCCTTCTTTTGAATGGATGCATACACGGTACAAAAATTATGGTCTTACCCTAAAACAATGTCTTTTTGGAGAGCATTTATTACATGATACAACAAAGCATGTTGCAATTGTGGAAGGCGAAAAAACAGCCGTAATAGCCAGCATTTACCTACCACAATACATCTGGTTAGCCAGTGGAGGTGTCGATTATCTAACTGTCAGCAAATGCAATGTTGTAAGTGGTAGAACGGTTATATTATTCCCTCGAATTAGTAATTACGATACTTGGAATGAGAAAAAGAACCTACTTTCCAGATTAATGCCTGATACAAGTTTCAATATTTCCGAAACACTTCATAAAGAGTCTACCTATGAGATGAGGGAGGAGGATTATGATATTGCAGACTATCTACTGAAATTTGATTACCGAACTTTCTTGTAGGATTATCAAGTATAATTAAAAGTCAAAATTAGTTTGGTACTGCTTCTTTTCTTTTAGCATTGTAATGAGTCCATCTTTCCTTTTGACGCATTGCGAAGGCTTTACGCCGCTCAGAGAGAGCAGCTGTCCTTTCCTTCATCCCACCGCTAATTGCTTCTTTCAGCTTACCAACAACATCAGATGAAGACAGCTGAAAATAGCCAACCAAAGGCATATCCCTTTCAAAACTGCAAGTGAATCCACCTTCGTAAACATAGGCGAAGCTTCTACCCGCATTCAAAAGGATCCCCGTTTTGCTCTTGTCCCACATCAATAATGAGTTCTCAGGATTATAGTATAGGATATAGTAATTGTGCTTTTCCCCAAACTCTTTGAGTTTAGCCAAACCTTCTATCTGACGATTTCTCAAACTTTGGTTTTTTACCTCCCTCACTGGAACGGGCATAGGAAAATCAAAGAGAAATTCTTTGATTTTTTTTCTCATATTAATACCTATTCGGTACTCACCTCGATTCTCAATGAGACCTTTTAACCAAAGTTCGTCCCTTACAAATTCACCAACTGGGATTTGCCATGCCTTTTCCATCTCTATTATCTTGTCCCAAAAGATCTGTTCAGGAAAGCAATATAAAAAGTGCTCATACATTGTATTTTTACGTTCAGTATCACTTACAAATATTAATTTTAAAAGGCTTGCCATATGCGAGTATTTAAGTCAATTGTTAACGAAGAAAACTTTTCGGACAAAACTCTATAGTCCTGTCTTAGAACCTAAAGATAAGAAGAGCATTGAAACCGGTCAATCCCCATTTACATAGCACCAATTTGTACAAAAACGAACAATTATTTTGACAAATAATAGCAAAATCCCTGAAGAACAATTACACACAAATTTGAAATATGATTATTTATATTTACTAATGTACCTTCAGAACCGGGAAGAAGTGTGGAAAGGTTTAATGTTTTATTTTATTTCAGAATTCAGAAAAGTTGAATTTGGAATTAAAACAGCGCACAATTTGACGCATATGCTGAAAAGAAACCAAACTTGGAAATTTGTAACTATGGAATGAATTTTACCAGTCAAAAAGTGATCAGCTTACCACTCCATTGCCACACAATCCGAACAATTAGGGATCAAATGACAAGCCCTAAAAACTAATACGAACAATTTAGTAACCCAGCAAAGACCAATTTCATTAAATATTTTGACCTAACGCGTCTACATGTATTAATTTGGCATATTTTTTTAATACGAAAATAACAAGGAGACACACGTAACGTTTAAAAATAAAAAAGAGAAGGGAGAAATTTACCAATTTCGGTACCATTCTTCCGGTCTTGGTTTGACATCTATTACTTCAGCTGATGATCCAAAAATATTTGGGTTATTACAATCAATGCCTACATTATAATTTGCCAAATCACTAACTTCAAATCGAATAATATTGTCATTATATATTTTCCCATTTCTCTCATAGGTCTTTGCGAAAATTGGAGTAAACGGAATTGTTGTTTTATCATAAAGAGTGACTTTATATTTAATATATTCAAACTCATAACCTGTTGCATTTGAAAGGCTAATAGAAAAATTCTCTAAGATTTTATAATCAAAATAATTTACAGTCCAATGTCGACTTGAGAAGTCTAACTTATCAGGTTTATAAGGAATCTTATCCTTTTCCTCTTTATTTGTTGGCGGGTTTATCCCCCGAAATGCCCAGCCATCTTTTAGCTTTATAACATCCCAAATGAGGAAATAATTTTCTTTCTCCTTGTATGTGAAATAAATTTTCAAAGTATACATTTTATAGTCTAGGAGAAAGCAAGAGTCTAATTTAGTTCTCAAAAATGAACAGTTTTCGCTTCTGAAACCTTTTGAATTAGCGACTTCAACCCATTTAGCAATATGGTCATCCTGCATTTTTAAATACCTAAAATATTCATCTGCTTTCTTTTTTTGTTCCATGAAGAATATTGCCATTTGAAAATTCTTGACAAGAATTCGATTTGAATCTTTCAATGATAAATATTCTTCTTTAACTCTCTCAATTTTTGGATTAATCAAGTTCTCAAACATATATTTACCAAAAACGTTTTGATCTCTTAAATCGGGAGTACAACTAGAAGCAATCAATAATAGGATAATGCAATAAGTATTTTTCATGATATAAATATTTGATATTTAAAGTGATTCACTTGTGAAATCTGAATTTTCGGACTCAATTAATCATATTAATTTTGTCAGACAAATATTGTATTAAGTATCAGTGTATTAACAAAGAATGGTGGTCGTTTCAATCTAAGCTTCTCTTTTGGATCTAGATAAGTGTTCTTTTTTATTCAGATTTGTGGCACTAAAGTTCTTCAAGTGCACCATTGAGATCATTTAGAATAGATTTTATATACAGTTTGTCGTGAATTGCGTCCAAATAATAGTCTTCTACACTTTCTTTACTTTCTGGATCAAGAGCATCATACTGCTCAATGATTTGGTTTAAATCGGCCAAAGATCCTTGTAGGTCACCAAGTTCGAATTTCGCACATGCTCTCATATCTAAAAATTCTTCGTCAAGCGGCCTAATTTCAAGTGCTTTGTCATAATCTTCTATTGCTTTGGCGTAGTCCTTGTGGAACATAAAATAGACATTAGCCCTCTTGAAATATGCTTGCTCATTGTTAGCGTTGATCTCAATAACTTTCGTGAAGTCTGCTATGGCTCCAACGTAATCTGTGGCATGCTCTTTTAGTTCTCCTCGGCTCACGAGCGAATCCTCTATATTTACCCAGGCATCAATTTCCCTGGTGTATTTTTGAATGACATGAATGTATCTTAGCATCCGATCACTCAAAAATTTCTTGCTGTATTTGGTTATTTGCAAAGAATGGTCAAATTCATAAGCCTTTATAATGTCCGAAACGCTACCGATAAATTCTTGAAAGTTTTCATCAGAAAGTTTATCCCGGGCTATTGCACGGTAATAATAAGCATGGGCATTTTTCGGGTTAAGTTCAATTAAACTGCTAAGGTCATCTTTAGCGCCTGAATAATCATTCAATCTCAGTCTGGCGATTCCTCTATTTGAACGGGCTAGCTCGTTGAAAGGATCAATTTTCAATGCTGAAGTATAATCATCAATTTCTCCATTGAAATCGTTCAGTTTACTCTTTACGTACCCGCGATTAATATATGCCGGGTTAAAACTCGGATCTATCCCAATGGCATTATTGTAATCTAAAAGTGCTCCACAATAGTCTAAATGGAATATTTTTTTATTCCCATCGGTAAAATATTGGTCAACAGACTTCATGAGAGTGGTTTATGTAGGTAGGCTGTATAAAGCTCAAAAAAATCGAATTCCAAAAAAAATCGGGAAGATGGTTCCAAAAAAAGAGCGTGGAACCAAACTACATCTGCAGTTGAGGTATCGCCAGACACCTTGCATACAAATAAGTCAGCCCACGCCGTGACGTGGACGTTTCACTTATTATTCATGTATGCACTTTCTAACTGGCGATTTTCAACTGCAAGAATAAAAGCTTACGCCTCTATGGTTTATATTTTAGTTCTGAGATTTATTGAATCATAGGCTTTCGGTTTGAATTAGATCAAATTTAAAAATAGTTATGGGTATTACCATTAATTTTCGAAGAATTATGGAAATGATTTTGAAGGAAAAACCGAAAATGAGACTTGCGACTCTGTACCTACGTTAAACCGCTAGAATATACTGCATAATTGCCGTAATTACCACTACCATGCCAATGAAAGGAATATGGTTAAATAAGTCGAGAGTACTTATTTCATACAGTATTTATTTTGTGTATAGTCAGTGCCTTTTAAAAACATAAGTCTTGACCTCCAAATGGAAATCAAGACTTAAAACCGGTGTAAAGGAAATTCAAAACAGTTCAATCTCTGGGTAGATCAGCTGCATGTTGAACGGCAATTTTTGATACAAGGAAATGTAACACTCGCCAAGTTCAAGCAAGTGTGGATGTTCCATAATGGAATTTTCTTCCATATATGGATTTAAAATCCAAAGCATAGCATCCAAAATGCGTTGGAATTCATCTATCGTAAGCTCAATATTATTCATTAGTAAGTGCTCCTGCCCTGGAGTCTTTTATCGGCATCTGGCACGCCTTTGTAATTAAGTCCCATCTTTTCACAGTAAACCTTCATCTGCGAAGCTGAAGTGTCCAGTTTGTGTTACGATCAAGTGATCGATCACAGGAATCTCCATTATAGCACCTGCCTCCTTTAACTGACGGGTAATTTTTTTGTCAGCATCACTGGGTTCAAGATTTCCTGAAGGGTGATTGTGGCAAAAGATCATGGAAGATGCACGCTTTTCAAGTGCTGCTTTAAGAACCATTCGTACATCGATCACAGTGCCGGCCATTCCTCCCATACTAAGCTTTTCAGAACTTATAATTGCATTTCTGCGATTTAGGAAGAGGACCCAAAACTCCTCGTGCTGGATATCTCCGACTTTTGGTCTGAAATAAGAGGCAGCATCTTTGCTTCCTTTGATTTGACCATTGTCGAGGGCTTCCTGCAGGTTCCTTCTTCTTCCCAATTCAATGGCAGCGCACAAATACACTGCAGAACTTTCATTAACCCCGGCAGTCTTCAATTCCGTAATTGTCATTCTTGCCAATGCATTGAAATTGTTTTGGATGGATTGCAGAAGGCTGTGGGCTTTGTCAATGGGAACTCCATTATCCTTTCGGAAGAAAACAGACAGAAGTTCCGCATCTGATACAGAACCGGTTCCGGATATTCGTAATTTTTCTTTTGGATGATCAAGGGTTTTCATAATTATGATTTTTAGGGATTAATAAATCAGATTGATTTTGTACCATTTGGGGTTCACCCATTTACTTTCTTATCTGAGAACATAGGATAAATAGGCAACTTTTATTCGGTAATTGATCGCTTTTCGAAATTGCATGAATGGACGTATTGGTGTCCCCAATAGTCTCGTAGTTCTTCCATGGATTGAAGTGATTTACTCCTTTTTATGAATTCCCCTTCATGCCAGTACCATGCCAGTTTTGGAGGAGAGAATTTGAATCCTTCAGACTTCAATTTTTCTCTAATAGGAAACGTATTACCCGAAATCCAAAGCCAGGAGCCAATCAACTCGATGGTGACACCTTCAAGAAGAATAACTCGTTCAATTATTTTGCGAAGTTCATGAGATAAGTTCCGCTCGTACACTTTCCGCTCTTCGGAGAAATCATCAGAGCTGTAAATCAGTTTTTTGGAAAGCCTTTCATATTGAGCATTGATGGTCTGCATGATGAGGTTATCTCCACCCCTGTCAGGATGATGTTCAAATGCAAGCCGATGATACGCTTTGCGCAAATCGTCTAGGTTTGTGATGTTTTCAAAATAGTTCATGATAGTACCGCTGCTTAACGGATTTATTACGGCATCAAGCACGCCAATTGATAATTTTTAGAAGATTACTTTGCCACGGGCAATGTCGGTTCTTCGGATGTAGTCAGCTGTAGGTTTTAAAGTTGTATGTACAAATTGAGCACAACGATGTTTTTGTACATCCAGAAATGGAATGAATGGAGGCCAAATTCAGCCAGGTTTAGATTCGGTTATCATTCATCAGCAATGATCACCCTTTGCTTCATCAAAAAATAAATAGTTTTGGATAGTCCTTCTGG
Organism: Prolixibacteraceae bacterium; assembly: GCA_963663005.2. Lineage (GTDB taxonomy): Bacteria > Bacteroidota > Bacteroidia > Bacteroidales > Prolixibacteraceae > CAINVV01. The sequence goes on along the minus strand of CAXXHH010000012.1, from coordinate 92,656 downwards.
AAAAATCCAGAAATTGATTGACTGAAGAATGCTGCAAATGGAAAAGGAATCAATCAAGTTATTCAGATCATATACAATACAAGAATTTTTCAAATCAAAGATGGGTCCCCTTTGGTACCCCCGGTACCAAGTGATCGGTCATCGGTCATCTTTTAAAACCACACCCGGTTCTCCCTCATGCTTGTACAATTGATTTTAAATAGATGTAAAACAATATTTTTACTTGAACTTTTGCAGACTAAATTTAAGATAATGTTACCTGGCAATTAACGAAGTGAGAACAGCATGAACAAAAGATAACAGCAGTTGTTATAGTTTAAAGCTGATTTTAAAATATTTAGGTTTAGGTTAGGTAAAGCAATCCTCGCTAGCTCCCAGGGTTGGCGGGGATTTTTTCGCTATTCATATTTTTTTGGTAACTTGTAGATATGTCAATAGAAACTGTTGGACTAGACAATGATGCATTCAAAGAATACTGTGCCAAAAGGCTGTCAGTTCCAAAGGATTTTGTCAGGCTATTTTACGAGGTTCTTCGAATGGCGACTTTTGAAGGGAAAGACATATCTCACCGTCAAGCATTTGATTTACTAAATGAGCTCTATTTCAGGATGGCAGGGAAGTTGAGATTTAAGGACTACGAAACGTTCTGTTTTAATAAGATCAGGATGGATAATAAAGAACTCCGTTCGCAAAACGGTTCGCAAAGATAGATGGCGGCAAGAAGAATGATTGTCAAGGGCGAGTGCCCTTTGTGTTGTCGCAAGTGATTCTGGCAAAGTCATGGTTGCTTGCTCCAAACCTGTGACAATCATTTGCAGCCCTTTCTTGAAGGGGCTTAACCGTTTTACGGTCTTGTAGTATTTCTGTAGTGGATATACCTACAAATTGTACATACGATTTGAAGCTTGTACTGATTTTGTATGTACGAAATCCCGGTGAATGCTCAATTGAAATCCTGATGGTAAAGCCTGAAACGATGGAATAATTTGGCAATGCTATCCGGAATCAATATCTCAGACTAGATGAATCAATATATTTATCTCAGAAGAAAATGGGTCCCCTTTGCACCCCCTGGGTACCCCCTGACCGACCTTCGCAGATCTCCTAAAGACCAGCCCAGTTCTCCCACACTCAAACGAAAGTTAAGAATCAAATATTACTCATTGTAATGTGAGTAGAGGATTATTATTTTACACCAATGAGTAGTTCGAAATTGGGTAATCCCTAAATTAGTAAAATAAACTACCCTAAATCAAAAGCTCATGATTCCTGAACCCTATGAGGATCTTAAGTCCATATTTGCCGTTAGACAGATAACGGATGAAGCTGTTGCCCATAGTACGTTAATAGAATCACATCCTGTCCTGGTGAGTATTGTGGATAGATTTGATTATGTAGCGTTACAACCGGAGATAGTCTCATAAGAACAAAACGAGGGGTGACTATTTAGTCTAAACGGAAGGACAGAACTAGCGGAGATTACACCACGTTAATGATTTTAACATCCCTATTTCTAAGCCAAGATGAGGTTTACACAGAGTATGAGATTATAAACCAATTACAAAGAGAGACCAGATAAGCAAAAAAGAAACAGTAAGGAGGCTTAAGTTGAAGGCTGATGCTGGAGTATTAGCAGGAGGTTCACTTGGTGAATTCTATTCAATTTAGGATTTGACCCCCTTTTAGAGTCGCAAATTGTTTTGATAAATGGGCCTGGAATTATCAAATATATGATATCCAAGTCATTAACCCACTCTAAACCTAATTTCAATTTAAGAAAAGCTGGATCCCCTTTTGTTCCCCAGGTACCCACTGACCGCTAATAGTAGGCTTCTTAAAAGGCCAATCCGGTTCCCTCTCTCCTGGAAGAATTCAGAGAATAAAATTTTTCGCCATTATTAATATTATGTAAATTTAAGCAGTAGAATACGAAATTGAATTTTGCAAATTTGGACGCAATCTGATATAAGTGAAAAGGTTTGCTCTGTTTATAAATGAGTTATGCACAAGTACTAAAAGACAACAGTACAGCATAATATCATTAAATTAGATATTAATATCTAATTAGGATTAATAAAAATGCAATTCTATTTGATGAGAATAATGAACTTTGATTTTTTATTCGACAAATATTTTAATTATCAACTTATCTTAAGAAATTTTTATGAGTCAACAATTCAAGAATTTCATAACTGAAAATGATGATACCATAAATAATTTAGCAGAAATATTTCAACATTTCAAAATTGATAACAGAAAAATTGAATTTAATGAAGCTAAAAAGAGAATTATAAATTGGCTTGAGAATTTTGATAGAATTGAATTTGAAGATTTAAACCTACCTTTAGAATTACTTCAAAATATTGAATTCCTGACAACAGATCAAATCATAAATGATGTATCTGAGCTTTCGAAAGACTATAGAAATCAAAAAAACACTTTCATTGCTCCACTCGGGGAATCAAAAGAAAGTTCATTTCGAATAACTGCATCTTTAAATAACCATGAGAATTTTTTTTATACTCTACCATTGCTTTTGGAAGAGATAATAGAGCCTCTAAATTCCAATATTCTTCTTTTTGATGACTTCCTTAATAGTGGCGGACAATTAGTAAGTATTTTTTATGCTCTTTTGGATAAACCACTACCAAGTGGTGAAATAAATGATGAGATCGATGGAAGAACAAGGCTAAAAAAGACTTTGAGGGAGAAATTAGTTCAAACAAATATTCATATTTTTTATTATCAAGCGTTTGATAAGGGAATAGATAAAATTGAGAAAAGGCTTAACGAGGAATTAGGATTAAAAATAAAAATACACAGACATATCTCCGCAAATGAAAGTGATGGCGCATTTGGAACGAGAAAAGAACAAGAAAAAATTGCAAACGCCATTTCAGGAACAATAAAGTCTCGATGTCCATTCTTAAATAGAAAATACACGGAGGTTCAGCCACTATATAAATTATTAAAAGAGGTTGGAGAAGCTCTTCTTACAAAGCAAGAAACTAAATGGAATGAAGAAAAAATTGGGAACAGAATTCTTGGGTACAATAACGAATGTAGATTAATTGTAACCGACTATAATGTTCCTACGGTCACAATTACAGCAATTTGGCAGGAGGCAATAATCTCACATCATGGGAAAATCATTAAATGGGAAAGGTTATTCCCAAGGACGAAGAAAGTTTTGAAAAAGATAGAAAAAGGCAAGAATGACTCTGAAAAAGATGAAACCAGTAAGGAAATTAATACTAATATAGTAACATCAAGTACAAGTAAACTATCTGCTCTCCATGAATTGATTTGTTCAAAGTACCTAAAGACAAACCTCTATTTTGATCATACTAATGAATCTGAATTATTTGAACAATATTCTGAACAATTCAAGCCATTCTTGAACATTAAAAAACAGGTCAATGAAAGTATTCTTTCTGAGAAGGATATTTTTTCATCACTTGCAAATTTTGTTCTGCAAAGTAAAAATGACAATCCATTATTAATCAGCGGATTTGCTGGCTGTGGGAAAACGGCCTTCCTTTCTCTTTTATATCTCAATCTCTATGCCAAATTTAAAGATGGACTCACGAATAAAATACCAGTTTTAATTAATCTTCATTATTATAACAAGAATATCTATCCAAAAAATGATAGGAATTTTTTCGAACAAGCTATAGAGCAATTTAAAAAGGACTTGAGTCCATTTTACGACCTTACTACTAATAAACCAAATAATGAGATAATAATAATTATCGATGGTACAGATGAATATATAAATCCCAAGGTAGATCTTGATGACTTTGTTTTATCAGAAATCAATAAATTGGCTATTAAGAAAAAGGTTATTGGATTAAGACGTCATAAGTCTAATGATAATGCTAAAACTCTTGTTAAAAATAAGTCAATTCCATTTATTGACAATCCTGATTTTATTATTGAATTGGTAAAGCTAAAAGTTGCATCTTCAAAATTCCCCGCTTTTTTAAAGGCATTTGCGGAAATAGAATCAAATTCAATTAAAAATGAGGCTTCCGAAATTATTCGTTATATAAATAACAAATGCAAGACGTTTAAATTGGAGGAAATTGATTTATTCCTCGCTATTACATTACTAAAAGGACTAAAGTCCCCATTTAAATATGATAAAGCCAGCACATTAAGTTGTTTTTTAAAGGAGTATTTTAGTGACTATAATATCGATTTAATTAAATCTGCCGAACTGGCTTTTGAATTATTTAACCATCCAACTCAAGTTGAAGAGAAAGATAAGAATTGTACTGAATGGTGGATTATACAAAAACACGAGTTAATTAGAGATTTTTTAGTCGCGTTTAATATTGTAAAAAAACTATCCGAATACAATCCAAATAATAAAGATGTCTTCAACTTTGTCTATCCATATGATTTGAATAATTTTTGTAAAGAAATAATTAATGAGGATTTATACTTACAAAACAAATGTTTTGAATCCATCAAATTGTTAATGGGCAAAGTTCATCAAACCGCACAAACTCATTTTTGTTACCTTTTAGGCCGTTTTGAAGATATCACAATAAAGGAAAAAGCTAAATCCTTTCTGCTTCAACAAAAAGCCAAAATCTTCAAACATGTAAGGATAAAAATTCCTTTTGATTCCACAAAAAAACTAAGTAATGATGAAAAGAAAGATTTGCTCCATTTACGAACGATCTTTATTAGTTTGACGTATTTAGGTGATGAAAAATCTTCATATGAATACATCAAGCAACTTATCCAGAACCGATATTTTGACAATCTTAATAGAGGGTTTCATTTAGAATATTATGAGGATATAATTTTTGATCCAACTTCACCCGATACCCTGAAGCACGAAGACAATTTGAGTGAATTTAATAAGACCTTTTCAAGATTATATTCCAAATTGAAAAATGCAGTCACTGAGAAAAAAACATATACAATGTTTCAGATTGAACTTTACACGCTTTGTAGCTTGGCTCAACACAGGCAGGTTAAAGGTAACTTAGATGACGAAAAAAGAGAATTAATTCTGAAACTCATCAAAGATGGAGCAACAATAAATATCATGCACAATTTAAATCATGACTTAAATATTTATTTGAACTTTATTAAAGGAAGGTTATCAAAAGCAGCCAGATTTAAAACCGGAACATTTATCAAAGAACTATATAGTCTAAAAAGTCTAAAACGAAGGGGTTGGGAATTACGCAAAATAGAAAATCCTGAAACAGTTGCAGCACATATGTATGGTGCATTTATGCTTGCATACTTACATCTTCCAACACATTTAGCAGATGAGCCCGAATACGACAAAAATAAAATATTACAAATGATTCTCGTTCATGATCTAGCAGAAGCTTATATAGGGGATTTAGCGCCACATGAAAAAACAAGAGAAACTGACAAAAAAGAAGAACGGCACTTTGAAAATTTAAGTTTAATTGGAACTTACGAAGGAATCTCAAATCTTTCTAATATAATTGATCTATATAGAGATTTTAGTCATAATCGTCATCAAATTAATAGCATAATTGCAAGAGAAATTGACAAATTGGATTGTTTGCTCCAATTATTAATATACAATTCAGATTCAAGTAAAAATAGAATGACTGATTTTGAATCATTCAAAGAGGAACTCATTGAAAATGTCGAAACCAAAATTGGAAATAGTATAAAAAATTTAATTTTAGACTTATTTGATACTTGACAAACATGCAGCTTGCAGTTATACAGTTTAGAACAAGAATCGCCTGGGTAGAACAGCAAAATACCCAGCAGGTCAGGTTTCGGCGCTTTGTTGACAGGAGCTATGTAATTTGAAAAGTGGATCTTCGTTTTAGGTATAAACAGAGCTCCAAAATCCAAAACCCTTTAGGCTCACATTTAAAGAATCTGGATTATTTTTTTACTCATATCATGATTCCGATAGAATTTTTTTTGAACAGAGGACACAATTTGAATGTGCTTAATTCTTAAATTAGTAAAAATTAAACCCTGACTTTATTATTGACCCATATTATACACTTTGGGTTAGCCCAGACGATTTAAACCTACACAAAACTTAGTCAAAGATTCCAATCTTGCTAACACATACATCAAATTAGGAGTTAATGAACTATAGAGAAGCAGAAAGGGAAAAAGCAGTACGAATTAGAGATGATTTTTTTAGAGACCCAGGTGGTGGCATATTTGAAAAAGCCAATAGACCATTTGTATTAATTAGTCCTGAGAAAAACTTATGGACTCAAATCCGAAAAGACGTTATTGAATATTTTTCAAACAATAGTATTGTATGGTGGCCTGGAGGACTTGAACCTTCCGGACATCTATTATCTTCGCAAGTATCTTGTGTAAACCATTTGTTTTTTCTCAGAAATAACAGAGAAGCAGCGTTAAGGATTCTGCAAAACATCAATTCAGAATTTATCGAAGTTTGCCCTGATTTTGAGAAAGGATATATAGGTTTCGAAGTGGTCAGTAATGAAAGCTATTTAAGTGAAATAGCCCAAGGGAAAAAGCAAACAAGAGGTGCTAATTGTACTTCCGTTGATGCAATGATGACAGGAATCTTACAAAACGGCAAGAAGATACAGGTATTAATTGAATGGAAATACACAGAATTTTATCCTAAATCAGATAAATCAGTCGGATCAAGTGGCTTAACAAGAAAAGGTAGATATAACAATCTAATTGCAGCAAAAGACTCTCCAATGAAATGTACGGTTGATATATCGAATTTGTATTATGAACCATTCTACCAACTAATGAGACAAACATTATTGGCTTGGCAAATGACGAAAAATAAAGCAAGGGAATTAAATGCTGATGATTGGTTGCATCTGGATATTGTTCCTGAAAATAATCTTACCTTAAGGTATCAGGTTCCTGCACCAGATTTTATTCAAACGGGTATTGAGGATGCATGGAAATCACAGCTTAAAGATCCAGAAAAATATAACATAATTACCCCTCAAAAACTCTTAAAACCGCTTATTTTTGATAGTGCCTATAGGAGTTTGATTACATACTTAAACAAGAGATACTGGTAATAGAATATGAAACAAAATAAAATCTCACTTTCTCAATTAGAAAAATTTCTGGATGGCGCAGCTAATATTTTACGTGGTGGAGTTGATGCCAGTGAGTACAAGGAATTCATTTTTGGGATGATGTTCATCAAAAGGCTTTCAGACCAATTCGATCAGCACAAAGCCGAAATCATTGAAAAATACACCAAAATGGGTTTGCCGGAAGAGCAGATAATGGAGTTCTCTGACAACAAAACCTACTATGGCGATAAGTTTTTTGTTCCGGAAATTGCAAGATGGAGCAAGATTAAAGACTTGAAAGAAAATATTGCTTCTCAATTAGACATGGCTTTGGCAGCTATTGAAGAACACAATGATGAAATGCCAACAGGCCTTTTAACTAAAATTGAATTCAACGGTACCCGAGGCGAAGGATTTACAAATGCTCAATGGAAAAAACTAATCGACCACTTCAATGATCCGAACTCATCGGAAGACAAAAAGAAAAAACGGGTAAAAGAACCTTTGCTGGAAAGTGAGACAGATTATATCGGCAACTTCAGGTTAACCAATGACAATTTTGAATTTCCTGATTTGTTGGGTGCTGCTTATGAATACCTGATCATGTATTTCGCTGACAGTGCAGGGAAAAAAGGCGGTGAATTCTATACTCCAAATGAAGTGGTTCGTTTGTTGGTGCATTTGATTAAGCCGAAGGAAGGTATGAGCATATATGATCCAACTTCAGGTTCAGGAGGTATGCTGATACAAAGTACCCAGTATGTAGAGGAAAATGGTGGAAATATTCAAACATTAAGTCTATTCGGGCAAGAGCGAAATCCCGGGGTCTGGACGATTTGCACCATGAACATGCTTTTGCATAACATCAACGACCATAAAATAGAAAATGGAGATACTTTATTAGATCCGAAGCACGAACAAGGTGGCTACATCCGGATGTTCGACCGCGTTATTGCCAATCCGCCTTTTTCGCAAACCTATTCAAAAAAGGATATGAAATATCAGGCTCGGTTTAAATACGGGTTTGCTCCTGAAAAAGGAAAGAAAGCTGATTTGATGTTTATCCAGCACATGATAGCCAGTTTAAAGTCAAACGGGCTGATGGCGGTTGTAATGCCTCATGGAGTTTTGTTCAGGGGTGGCGTCGAAGAACAAATCCGTAAAAAGATCATGTTGGATCTGAAGGATGAATTGGTAACAACTACAAAGGAAGAATTGTTGGGCGAAAAATTAGAAATGCTCCTGCAAACCAATTGCATTATCGAAGCCATTATTGGATTGCCTGCAAAGTTGTTTTATGGTACCGGCATACCAGCTTCTGTGATCATCTTCAATAAAAACAAACCCGTGCCGTTTCGCAGCAAAGTGCTGTTTATTAATGCTGATGCTGAATACGAAGAGCAGAAAAAACAATACAAACTTCGGCCCCAGGATATTGAGAAGATCTCCTATGTTTTTGAAAACAAAACGGAAATTGACAAATATTCCAGATTAGTGGGATTGGACGAAATTGTGAAAAACGATTTTAATCTCAACATTCGCAGGTATGTGGACAATACACCCGAGCCGGAACCGGAAGATGTAAAAGCACATTTGGTAGGTGGGATTCCGTGTTCTGAAATTGCCGATAAACAAAATATCAGTAGCAAATGGAAATTTGAACCTACGTCGTTGTTTCCAAATTTCAAAGGCGAAACAGAAGGTTATTCCGCATTTGCCGAAAGCATTGAAAGCAAAGATGCTATCCGACAGATTATTCAGACACACAAAGGTGTTGTTACCATTGAACAAAAACTGCAAACTGAATTACAAAGTTGGTGGAATAAAGCTGATAAATGGCTAAAGGGTTTGTCTGGTGGCGCCGAGATTGGAAATACTGAGTCAATGATGTCAGATAGTGATGGCAAATGGCCCGATGATGGAATGGTTGATTACATTAGTTTGGGTGGCAATAAGCGTTTACCTAGATTACGAAAGCAATTACTTGCCGAATTAAAAGCCAGTTTGGTACCTATTTGTGTATTGGATGAATTCAAGTCCGCCGGTGTTTTTGTGACCTGGTGGGATAGCATTAAGTACGATCTCAAAACCGTGAGCGCAATTGGTTGGGCGACCGATTTAATCCCCGATGATTTGGTTATTAATCTTTTTTTTGCTGCCGAAAAAGCTGAACTTACCAAATTAGAAACTTCAATTGCCGAAACGGAAGCATCTTTAGAAGAAATGCTTGATGAAAATGGCTTTGAAGAAACGGAAGACAACAAAAAAAGTGTTGCCAATGTACTGACCTATCTGGAAGAAGAGATGGATGGCATTTACCAATATGCGAAAGAAACTCATGCTTCGGTTTGGGAATCATTTGAAAAGCTGCAACAACAATTGGCTGATGGCAAAACTGATTTTGCTGATTTCGAGAAAGTATTGAAACAGGCAGGTATAGCGAAAGCCACGGTGAATAAAGCCAATCTCAATAAATACCTGAAACAAAAGGAAGCCAACATTCTAGCCCAAATCATTGTGGATTTCGAGGATCAGTTAATGCCTTTACAGAAATTAAACGACTCGATTATTGAAACGGATGAGAAGTTAAAAGCGCTCAAAAAGAAATTTGCGGAATTGGATCTGTTGCTAAAGCTGAAAGTTTTCATTAAGAAATTTGGCTTAGACGACAATGAAAAGAAAGTAGCTCGATATAAAGCCATTTATACTGCTATTGGTGGCGAAATGAGCCTGAGTGAAGCCCGCGAACTGGTTTTGGAGAAATGGCAACACCTGATTATTGGCCGTCTCCAACAATTTATCAATACTGAAAAACGCATACTGATTGCTGAATTTGAAAAATTATGGGAAAAATACAATTTGCCCGTCCAACATTTGGAATTGGATAGAACCGATGCCATGACAGAGCTCAATCAATTTTTAAAACAATTAAACTACCTGAATTGATGAGTTTTAATAACGAAATAAAGTTAGGTGACGCATACTCGGAACTTTCAAAATCCAAGTTTCAGGTTCAACAAGCAGATAATGTTGGGCATTACCCATTTTATACAAGTGGCGATAAAATATTAACACATTCCGAGTATATTGTTGATGATGAGATTATTTTCCTTGCTACCGGAGGAAAGGCGAATGTAAAATTCAATGCCGGCAAATCAGCATATTCAACTGATACTTATGCAATAAAAGGGAAAGAACATTCAAGCAAATACTTGTATTACCTTTTGCTTGATAAGCTTAGTTACATCGAAAGGAACTTTTTTACCGGTAGTGGATTAAAACATCTTCAGAAAAAAGACTTCAGAAATTGGGAAGTTCGATTGCCAAATGACATTAATGAGGAAGAGTTGATCGTAAGATTTCTCTCGAACCTTGACGAAGCCATAGTCGCTACAGAACAGTTGATAGCCAAATACCAACGCATCAAAACCGGCTTATTGCGCAATTTGCTTACCCTTGGGATTGACGAACACGGTAATCTGAGAAGTGAAAAAACACATCAGTTTAAAAATAGCCCGCTGGGAAGAATACCTGTGGAATGGGACGTTGAGAAATTAGCCATGCTTTCAGATATTAGTTCAGGAATCACTTTGGGGAAAGAATACGAAGGACCTGACACAATAGAATTGCCCTATTTAAGAGTTGCAAATGTTCAGGACGGATATTTGGATTTAAACGATATTGCTACAATTCGTTTGCCAAAAGGACAAGTAAAAAGGTTTACATTGGAAGTTGGTGATGTTTTGATGAATGAAGGAGGGGATTTTGATAAGCTCGGAAGAGGTACAATCTGGAGAGGGAAAATACCACTGTGTTTACACCAAAACCATGTTTTTAAAGTACGCACATATAGAAATAAGTTACTTCCGGAATTCTTAGAAATGGTTTCACAATCTCCTTATGGCAAGAAGTTTTTTATTATTTCTTCTAAACAGTCTACAAATTTGGCTTCGATTAATTCTACTCAGCTAAAAGCATTTCGTATTCCATTACCTAATTTGACCGAACAAAGAAATATTGTGACCTGCTTTAGTTCCTTAAACAAGAATTATAACACGGAAACAACAGAATTGAAAAAACTCCAATCCCTAAAAACAGGCTTAATGCAGGATTTATTGAGTGGCAAAGTGAGGGTAAACAGCTTAAATGTAAAGGAGGTTAAAGTATGATAAAAGTGATGTTTTGGAATATTAAGAAGAAAAAATCATTTGAAAATATAGTTTGTGATGTTGTAAAAAATGAGAAGATAGATATTTTACTATTAGCAGAGGCAGGAGAAATCGTTGATTCTTTAATAGAAACTAATTCAAACCTAAAACGCAAGGCCTCGCCTTTCCAATCAGATCAAAGAAAATTGACACCAAGATTTTATTCAAACAATAAAGGCTTTCAACTTAATCATTTTCATACCGACCCTGATACCAAAAGAATGGTATTCCATTTTTTAGATATTCCAGCAAAAGATAGAATTCTTTTATGCGGATTACATTTAAGAAGTAAATTAATGAGAAATACTGAAACACAACTTGCTGAAGCCACAATTACAGACACATGTATAGAAAAAATTGAAGAGAAAGATCCCAAAAAAAGAACCATTGTTTTTGGGGATTTTAATGTCAATCCATTTGAATCAGGAATGATTTCGCCAATAGGGTTCAATGCTACACTTTCAAAAGTTATTGCACAGAGTGGCCCGAGAAAATTTATTAAAGAGTTTGAATATTTCTATAATCCGATGTGGAACTTTACAGGGGATATTAAATATGAAAATGGCAATTTAAAATTGCCAGGTAGTTATTATTTTAAAAATAATGATGACGTTAATCAAACCTTTTGGAATTTATTTGATAACCTAATAATCCGACCAAATTTGACTGCTGAAATAGATCTTACGTCAATAACTTTACTTGAGAACTCAGGAACTCACAAGCTTGTCAATAAAGTTGGAGAAGTGTTTCAAATTGATAGTGTTAATTATTCCGATCATTTACCATTAATCTTTAATATAAAATTATGAACCCAATAGATTTTGACAAAATGCTTCCTAGTGAAGATTCTGATGAGTTTAACAAAGCAAAACTAGAGTTGCCTTATAGTATTCTATTAGCCTATGCAGATGCAATTAATAAAAGATATAAAGACAAACTAAGTGCTTATATAACTGAGAGTTCACATATTATCAATATCTCAGATAGTTTAGATGAAATTAGAGAAAATCTTGTCATTGCCCTATCTTTTGAAGCTGCAATTGGTCGGGGATATTTGTATCGTTTATTAGAAATTGAACAATTAAAAACCACCTCATTCCCCGTTCAGGTCAAAGTCTTTGGCAACCACACCTCTTTGTTAGGAACCTATGAGGACTACGATAGTTTTTATCCTGCCATCGTAAAATTTTTAGAGTCAGGAATTGTAAAGAATATAATTCTCAATTTGCTTGCACAGGTGGATCTTTATCGCGAGAGCAGGAGCGAAACTGAATAATAGGGAACAACCCTAATCGTAAACTTAAATACTTTCAGTTCGTCTTCTATTGCTTGTGACAAAAATTGACCATAAGCCGAACAACTAAACCAACAAAACCTACCCAATGCATAAACATTTATCAATCCGAATTGCCTGGCACGACAGCCAATGGAATGGTACTATTTGCGAGCATCCTGCCCAAAATGCCTTTTGTATTCATCTTCCCCGAATTTTAAAGGAGAAAGACAGCACTATAGAGAAATTAGAAGAAAATAACGCAGGGAATTCCTGGCATGAATTAAAAAACGGTTTTCTTCCTCCATGTAAGGCTGAAGGTGGTGCTTTTATGAATCCGGTATCGTATCTTAGGGAATTTAATCATCCATACTATAAACCTAATCAAAAAGACATTCCTCATAATGCCTTAAAACCCACTAAAATAGCGGTACCTCCGTATAGCAGCTTTGCCGTGCCATTCTGGTGGATGCTTAAAGGTAATCAGACAGAATTAAAAAAAACGTATCCGGATATTCCAACTGATGATACCCCACCTTTTTTTTCTTCCTGGATTTATTCTAATAAGGTGCAAAGCATATTGCTCAAACGCTTTTTTGAACCAATCAAAGAAAACCTCTCACTGGCCATCTATTACGTCAAAGGAGCAAACCCGGTCGATGAAGATACCAAGCGACTTATCGCTGGAGTTGGGATGATTAAGAAAAGGTCTTCCCTTCTGGAATACGAAACGAAAGCAGATTACACCTTTCCGTTATGGGACAGATTGATCACTCACGGAATAAGGCCGGGAGATGCCCAAAGTGAGGGAATTCTAATACCTTATAACGAATATCTGGCTTTACCCGAGGATTTTGTTTTGAAAACCAAAGAAGGTAAGAAAACAAAATTTGAATTGCTGGATGAAATTAAACTGACACTTCAGGATACAGGCAGCCGACTGGAAGCCATTAATGAATTTACTTATGGCAGCGAATGGGTAAATGACAGCACTCTATTGTTGGTGTTGAGCAAATTAAGAGCTATTGTTGAGCGAATCAAAGAACATGGCATTGCTAAAGGTTGTTGGTCTGATCACCTGATTTGGCTGGATCGACAAATGGGAAAAGTGAAGGAAAGTATGGGTCCTTTCCCTTCATTTGCCAATGCACTCATTGCCCTTGGATTTCAGTATGGGCACCTGCTCGAAGAGGATTTAAGAAACGAAAAGATACTTGGAACAAAAGATAATCCCTGGTTAGCCTGGGAAGAAGCCCTCAATGGGAATATTTCATTATCCGGTAAGCCATACCTGAAAGATTTGCCTCACTATAAGGTAGTATGGTCAAACGAAACAACTGACCGCAAAGCCTTGCTGCAGCTCCTTTCACGTTTTGAGATGAGTGATAAGCAAATTAAGAATTGGTTCGATGGTGTACAAAGAGCTATGCTTGGAATCAAAGTCACCGAAAAGGAGATCTTACTAAATCCATATCTGATTGCCGAGGATGATCCTGGAGACAATGAGCATTTCCCTATCGCAGTTGTTACCATTGACGATGGATTGTTTGAGGATAAAGCTATTCAGGGGGCATGTGTCCCGGAAGAACCTCAGTTAGTTGAATCGCCTTTAGATCATCGCAGGATTAGGGCACTAATAATAAGCATATTAAAAGATGCTGCAACCAATGGAGATACCTTGCTTTCAGTGAATGAACTGATGGAGCGGCTAAACCTTCTCAATTTGCAAAGAACCACGGTTGTTCCGTCCAATTATATTTATGGTCACATTGAATTTCTTAAAGCCAAACTTGCCTATTTTAAAACCGAAGATTTTGATGCATTACAATTAAAAATATACGAAGAAATCGAGAATTTCTTCAGGAAAACACTGATTGCCCGCGCCAAAAGGGAGCTTGATCTCCTTCAGGAAGATTGGGGCAGCCTAATCAAAAAAACCATAGCCGATAACGGAATTACTTTTGATCCAGCCAATGAAAAACATATTGCTGCATTGGATGATCAAATTGCCGCATTACAGCAAATGACAGGTCGGAAAGTCTCCATTCTTCATGGTCCGGCGGGCACCGGAAAAACCACGGTGTTAGGAGCTCTATTTGGAAGTGCGGAGTTAACACAGGAAGGTATTTTATTATTGGCGCCAACAGGTAAAGCTAGGGTTAAATTAGGCAAAATGGCTAATTCGGAGGCATTTACCAATGCGCAATTCCTTTCGAAACAAAAGCGTTTTGACTGGGTTCGGATGAAGCCAAAATTTTCCGGTCCTGAAAAATACAAAGGCAAGCAAAATGTGATTATTGATGAATGCTCTATGCTTACCGAAGATGACTTATACGCTCTTCTGCAAGCTCTGGATCTGGCGCATATTAAACGAATTATATTGGTTGGCGACCCATATCAATTACCTCCGATTGGTGCAGGCAGGCCATTTGCTGATTTATGTAATTACATAGAATCGCTTGACGAAACGAAGGATGATTATTCCGCGATACCTTCATTGGCACGTTTAAAAGAAGTAGTACGTACTGTTCAGGGCGCGAATTCAGATTGCCTGACGCTTGCTTCGTGGTTTTCAGGCACAAAACCGAGTAAAAATGCCGATACAATTTTTTCAAAAATTGGCAATAATAAGTTAATGAATGACTTGCAAGTTGAATGCTGGCAGGATGAAACTGAACTCTATCAAAAACTGAATAGCTCATTAATTAAAGTACTCAACTTAAAAAATGAAAATGATTATACTGGTTTAAATTCATTCATGGGTATAAATGGAGGTACAATTGATACGTCAAAAATTGAAGCTTTTCAAATCCTCACTCCCGTAAAAGCACCGTATTGGGGAGCATTTAACCTGAACAGGATCATTCAGAATCAATTTCGCAAAGGATTTATGAAAGGTGCTGTTTCCATTGGAGATTACCGCATTGGTCAATTTGACAAGGTTATTCAAACTAAGAATGAGTGGAAACAAGGATATCCGGGAACAGAGGAAAGTCAGTTGTCAAATGGGCAATTGGGTTTAGTTACAAGTCTGGCAAAGGGCTATGCAAATGTTGCATTTGCAGGTATGAATGACGAAGTAACCTTTGGATATAAATCGCAGGGACAAGCAGAAACGGAAGAAGCAAACATTGAATTGGCATATACCATTACGGTACACAAGAGCCAGGGAAGCGATTTTGAATATGTATTTCTCGTTATTCCAAAGACCGGAAGAATTATTTCAAGAGAGTTGATTTATACTGCATTAACCCGATCAAAAAGAAAACTCATCCTATTAATTGAAGGAGATAGTCCACATTGGATCATTAACCTGTCGAAACCACAGTATTCCGAAACCTCAAAACGCAACACGCAGATTTTCACACCTGCCGTTCGTGAAGCCAAGTCACACATTCCATACGTCGAAGGATTAATCCATAAGACAAAGCGAGAAGGATTGTTAGTGAGAAGCAAATCAGAGGTAATCGTTGCCAACGAAATGGAATACAGGAATATATCCTTTGAATACGAAAGACAGTTTATTGGCAAAAACGGACAAAAACGAATTCCGGATTTCACCTTTATTGATGCTGCCGGTGATATCATTATTCTGGAGCATCTGGGAATGATGTCGGTTCCAAGCTACAAGGCCGATTGGGAGAAGAAAAAACAGTTTTACGAAGAGAATGGGTATAAAATGAATGAGAACCTATTCATAACAACTGAAAGTGAAAAGGGTGGAATTGATTCAAAGGAAATTGAACGGGTAATTGATCAAATTCAGAAATTGATATAAACGATCTGGCGATGAAAATAAAAAACATACGGCAATACCGAAGTTTTTATAAAAATGAGATTAGAGATCTTCCGACAAGGGATGAAAATTTCATAGGTAACTTCTTAATTAACAAAGAGACTGGCAAAAAGAAATTTGGTTGGTTTGAAATATATCACGGTGATAAAGAAGGATATGGCAAAGCTGAAGTCGGTATTGAAAACTTCTTACAAAGCTTTTTAGACATGGCGAAGGATGGCCAGGCAGTATACGAGTTTTTGCAAAATGCTGTTGATGCCGGTAGTACACACTATACTATGATTTGGGGTCCCGATGACGAAGATCCTAAAAGCTACTATTTATTGGTTGCCAATAATGGCAATATGTTTGATTTTAACAGTATCCGTTCTATCTTAAATGTTGGTTCTTCAACTAAAACCGCTGATAGTCAAACCATAGGTAAATTTGGGATTGGTTTTAAATTAGCACACCGATTGGTAGGCAAAGACAATGGATTACAGGAATTAATCAATGAGAATTCTGGTCCAATACTTTTTAGTTGGAAAAATTATGAACTGGAGAATTTAGCTAACTCTGAGGCAATCGTTCCTTCAAATATTGAATACGAGCAAACAGCTAATGGTAATTTTAATATTAAAGAAAATAACCCATGGTTATTTAAAATATTAATTACATGCTTCCCATGTTTACCGGAGAATGAATATTTGGAAGAATTACCTAAAATGGCAAATGGAATAGTAGCAGCATCAACTCCTTTTAGCAAGAGCGAATATGAAGTCCTATCACGTTGGGTTCGAAATAATAAAGGCATTTTAAACAAAGAGATATACAATGAAGGTGCATTGTTTTTTATAAAACTTGGCTCCGGGAAGGAATCCGAATTAGCAGAAATAAACCTGAAAGAAGGAGTTAAATTTGCTCTTGCAATCTTAAAAGAGACAGCCGATACTGAAGCAAAAAAGGAAAAGGTTTTACAAACGGTACAGCTTAACCAAGAGGAACCAATTACTTATCCCGATTTACAATATATCAAACTTACAGTAGATAAAGAAACAGAGCAAGACACTTACGCTTTCATCCGTTTCGGTTTGCCAAGTTATGAAGAACTTACTCCTGAGCAGAAAAAGAAAATAACCGAAGAAGCAAACATTGAATCTTTATTTGGATTTAGAAAGCACAATGAAATTGGTAATTATTTTAAAGGTGCCCCAAACCTATACTTATACTTTCCACTTTCTGAAGAAGTACACAATTTCAATTACATATTGCATTCCAATGCTTTTTACAAAGGCAGCTCTCGGACTTTTTTACATAAGGGAAGTAGCAAAGAAGATGGTATTAATGAACGGCTTTTAAAAACTATTGTGATCAAAATCGACAAAGAATTAGGTCGACTTTCCGCTTCAACAGATAAAAAAGACAGGCAACAGTTTCTTCACTTCTATGCAGCTTTACTGACATCAGCTAAAAGCACCAATCAGGATAGGCTTTGGATTGCAGAGCCATATATCGATCCGATCAATGAATTGCTTAAAAAGTACATTCCGGTTCGCAGCTCTTTAAATTCAGATGACTTTACATTAAATACAAACCCAGAAAGTGTATTTATCAAAAAAACGCAAATTGGAATAGACACCACCGTCTGGAACTTAAAAAATGTAAATTGGTTTTATTGGGGAGATGAAGCAGAATTAAGCATTAGAGAGGCAGCATTTTCCAAATTGGGTGTAAAAGATTTTACGATTTATAATTTACTTTCAATAAATGATTCCATCAGTACACAACTTAATAATTGGATAGTTGAAGATGATTCAAAGATAAAAAGTATATTATCCGAAATCGGTGTTTTAGAAGCTGAGGCGATGAATGAGCCAAATTTTAAAAGGAATTTTTTTAGTCTTAAGCTTTTGAAATTCAACAATAATGAACTGCTAAATATTACTGAATTTCAGGAAAATGAAAAAAATGGGTACTTTATTACTTACAATAAATTGAATGACATCACAGATTTATTGCAAAAACTAGAGTTAAAATATACTAAGGAAAATTTTTCTGAAAACAATTTCAGCCTTAAATATTTTAGTTTTTTCACGAATGAATCACAGGTTAAAAGCTATACGATCCTCACAAAATTATTCAGCCAGGTGGTAGCTGATGAAAAATTAGCAGCACTGAATAAGAACGAAAAACACAGAATATTTGAAGCATTCAGAACATTGAATGATACTCCTGGCGATAGGATGAGTGAACTCAAATTGCTTAACAACAACGCCGGTAATCCTGTATGCTTTAAAAACCTATATTCAAGCTCCATCGTAGCTTGGTTAAATAAATTTTGCATTAGCAGTTCAGAAGATAATACGGATTATAAAAAATATCTTTTAGACAAACCAGAAGAATTATATCAGGGAATTGTATATCCATTTTGGGAACAAATTGTAGATTATATAGCTGTAAATTCAAGTAAGGCAAAAGAAGTATTAGATGATGTAGTGACTGCTTATGAAAAAAGCACTTGGCAGGAAAAAACAAAGTTTTTCCTGTACACATGGAATAAGATTATTTATCTGTCCGATGTAATTGAATCCGATAATATATACTTCAATAACGAGTTGGCTGTGCTTTCAGATGAAACTTACAAAAGCATTCAAACAACAACTCTTCATTATTTCGGCATTCATATACCAGATAAATATTTGCTGCCTTATCTAAACAAGTTACCTTTTTCTTTCACATCAGCTACAATAAATCCGAAAATAGAAGATACCATAAGCAGCATAGAACATATCAGTGATTTACTGTTGCTCGCAAAAACTTGCAATATCGATTTTTTCTCAACCAACTGTATCATTGTAACAGATGGCGTGTATTATATAGATTCTGCATCTGGGAAAAAGCAAATAGCAACTGCAAAGCCAGCCATTGTGAAATACATTGATACTTATTATCCAAATGAATATGTACTCATACCGGAAAAATTCAATGTATATAAATCTAAAATAGAACTATCAGATAGTGCATTGGTTGAACATCTAATTGACCTATTTAAAGAAGAGAATGATGCCCAAGAATTAGATTTAATTGAAGTGGTTTTGCCTGAACGATATGATGACAAGAAGGCTTTGTTAGATAAACTCACATTCACAAATCTAGACGCAACTTGGTTAGAAGAAAGGCCAAATGAATTGTATATAAAATTATTAAGGGAAGTTACAGAAGGAGGTTTAACACCAGAAGAATTAACCGCAATACATAAGAAAATTTGCATCATTAAGGATGACCAAAAAATTATTATTGGAGATATTGACAGTGCAAACGATTCTATCGAAGTGAATAGAGGAGACAAGAAGATAACTTTATCACAATCCCAAATCCTCAATCTTGCCAATGCAGAGAAT
Organism: Prolixibacteraceae bacterium; assembly: GCA_963663005.2. Lineage (GTDB taxonomy): Bacteria > Bacteroidota > Bacteroidia > Bacteroidales > Prolixibacteraceae > CAINVV01. The sequence goes on along the minus strand of CAXXHH010000012.1, from coordinate 72,953 downwards.
ATCAAACTCATTCAAACCTTTCACAATGAAGCAAAGAAAAGAGATTTTCTAAGCCAAACTGTGGCCGATAAGCTGTTTAAAATCTCTAATGTTGGAATTACCGACGACTTGGTGGCAAAATTCATTGAAAATTTGGATGATAAAAAGATTGTAAATGCACACCAGATATTATTTGTTTGGCTTTCCGGTAAATTCAAAAAGGAAGATTTTAAACTCTATTCTCTTAAATCACAAGATGATGTATGGTATGAGTTGAAAGGGCAGTTGGTTATTTACTCAGAAGAAAATGCAAAACATATAAAAACATCCTATTTGCTAAATGAAAGTTATACTGGGTTACAATCTTTATTGCAATTAAGTGATTTAGAAGCTTTCAATTACAATGATTCGGAAGATGATATTATTGTTTCACATTTCTTGTTTGTGAAGGGTTGTTCTACCGAAATTCTGGAAAGTACTGAAGAAATAATTAGCAAACTCAATTATTTGTACAAAGGATGGTTAAATCTTTCAAATCTTATTAAAGTTCACAAACGGCATCAGGCATGGGAGAAGTATCTAAATATTTTTCCTAATCAGTATGTATTAAATGGTATTCAAACCGAAGATGAAAAGCTTCCTGACGATTTTATTAATTGGTGTCAATATGATAAGAAGAAGGAAGAATTTTTTATTGGAATCGGTGTATCCGTCGGTGACAGTCCAATTGAAAAAGTAAGAATGTACTTAACCGGGAAAAACAAAGTTTTACCTGTCGACATTGAGATTGAGAAATTTAATGAAACATTGCTTTTAAGTACAATTAATGGTCTGACAGGTGACTTTACGAATTTAAATAATGAACCAATCATTTACAATGAAATTCAACATCAAGCGCAGCTGTCACTTATTGAAAAAATAATAAATCAAGTTGTAAATAAAGGTGTTAAGCAATATCCTGCTATAATATACAACACTATTGATTCGTTTAAAGTCTTAAAATCAGAGGAATTATCCGTTTACAAAATAGATGAAACTCTGCACCGTAAATTAAGAACTGCTACTGGGAATAACTTAGGTCTTTTATATGGTGAGTATAATATTTTAAGACAATCACCTCTATTAAATCAAAGCGTCATTGAAAATTGCAATGAATTAGAATTTAAAAAAACATTTGTACCAAGCGGGAATCAATCTGAACATGACGAGCCATTTTATCATAACTGGAAATCTGAAAATAAGATTAAGCTATACAGAGAAAGTGATCTACAATACGATATTTCAATTGATATAAATGACGAGATAATAACGATTGGTAGGGTATCCGAAGGATTAAAATACATAGATAATGAAGCGGAAGAATTTCAAGAAATATACTACCTTAAAAACATTTCATTAGAGGACTTAAGTACTTATTTAAATGAAGAATACGAGGATTTGTCTGATAAAATTGATATACTAATCGCAAAGCGAAATTTTATGTTGACAAGTATTTACAATGCGTATAATTCAGCAGATAAGGAGGGTATAAGTAGTGAGCATCTTCAAGCATTGCAAGCTGCTTTTAAGGAAGAAGATTTAAAACAGAAAAGAAGGGATTTAATTGAAATTATTAAGACGAATAATGACTATTCCTACGCTTGGTTTGAAGCATATTTAAATTATTTATTGACCTTCCCAAATAATCAAGATAATTTTAAACAAAAGACCATTTGCTTTCAATCAATTAAAAGGCAGGTCGTAGATAATTCTATATCTTCTAAGTATTATCTTTTGTGTGGTGCAAGTTCCTATGTAAACGATTCAATTGAGGAGCTTAGTGACTTTTCATTGTCAATACTCCTTAAATCCAACACAACTATTCCTCCAATAAAAGTTGAAGGAGCACAAAAAAAAGGTCAGGATTTGCTTATATATTGTCCAGCTGGGCTTCATGCTGATATTTTAGAAAACATCAATAATATTATTCATTTAGAAATTCGGGTTACGCCTAAAATGGATTTGTTAAAGGAGTTAAAAAATGCTTTCGTAAATAGAAACAATATTGATGAATGGACTGATATAAAGGATGCTTTACCAGATTTGCAATTTATATATGGTCCTCCTGGAACCGGAAAAACTACAACACTATGTAGTATGATAATTGATGGAATTAAAGAAAATGAATACCAAAAATTTCTACTCATAACTCCAACTAACAAGGCTGCAGATGTTTTATGTAAAAAATTATTGATTCCCTCTAAGTCTCCGGATGATATAATACGTGAAAAACTTGAAGGGCTAGAAATAGAAGGCAAGTCAATATCAATAATAAGAATTAGCAAACCAACTGATCCCGAGTTGGAAAAGCTAGACAAAGATATCTACCAGAATAATATTGATTTACACCAATTAGATTTTACAAATCTTGTTGCTTCTACGATCCATCGATTGCCATATACTGACATTTCTGATGAAGAAAATAACAGTAAGAATAAACTGTATAAACTAAAAAATCATTGGGATTATGTTGTTTTTGATGAAGCTTCAATGACTAGTCTTCCCTACTTAGTTTTTTCGATTTTGGCATTACATAAAACCAATCCGAGTGCTAAATTTATTATTGCTGGTGATCCAAAACAAATTCCACCAATTGTAAATGTAAATGACAAGGATTTTGAAGAATTAGATATTCAAGATGAGAACGTTTATAAAATGCTAAATATTAATAGTTTTAAGAGCTCTAAAGATAATTTAAGACCCAATGATAAAATTGAAAATCTTGAAATTCAGTATCGAAGCGTAGAAAAAATTGGGCAGTTATTTAGTGATTTGTCCTATGATGATTTATTAGATCATGCACGGAAAGAAAAAAACAATTTATCAAAGCCACTTCCCGAGGAATTTAAAAAACTGATTAGTAAAAATGTAACATTTATAGATATTCCTATTAATAGTGAAGACTCTGTATTCAAAATAAAACAACTCTTTTATAGTTCATATCATATTTATAGTGCAATATTAGTTGTTGAAATTATTAAGCATTTTGATTCTCTCATTAGCGAAAAAGACTCTTGGACGATTGGATTAATTGCACCCTATAAAGCCCAGGCAATCCTTCTAAATAAGCTAGTTACATCTTATGGGATTTCAGATAAATTGAAAATTTATTCAGATACTGTTCACGGTTTTCAGGGGGATGAATGCGATATGGTGTTTTTTATATCGAATCCGAATAATTATGGTTACTCGGGGCATCCAAAATGTTTATTGTCAAAAGAATATATCTATAATGTTGCTATCAGTAGAGCCAGAGATTACCTCATTATTTTGCATCCATTTGAAACTATTAAGGGTAATACATTTATAAATTCCATAAGAAATTCCTATGCTAAACACTTTGAACCACCATTGATTCGTAAATCGAGTGAGTTTGAGAAAATACTATTTAATCAAAAAGATTTCATCGAAAAGAATAGTTATAGTACCGGACATGATAGTGTGAATGTCTTTGGACAAATTGAAATGAAATACTTTATTAAGTCCAATGAAAATGCGATTGATATTCAATTAAAAAAATAAAACATGTACGAATCACCCAAGGAAAAAGCATTACGCTTAGACGAATTAAGTACTGTTGAGCAACCTTTTCTGGATCAGTTAAAAGAAATTGGTTGGGAAGTTTATGCATTGAATGAAGCCAATCAAGTAAATGATCCGCATAACTCTTTCCGGAAATCTTTAAAAGAAGTCATTCTGAAAGATAAACTCATCGAGTGTTTGGAAAAGATAAATCCTTTCCTTAAAGGTCAGGCGGACCAGTTAGATCAAGTGATTCGGAAAATATCAACTGACCTGCCTGGTGATTTACTGGCTGCAAACGAACAGGTATTGGAACTGATAATCAATAATACGAAGGTTTCGGAGAACCGGGTAGATAAAACGCCCAATCCAGTTGTCAAATATATTGATTTTGAGGTTTTAAAGAATAACTCATTTATTGCCATATCCCAATTTAAAGTTGCACTTCCGGGTACGGATGCATACATAAAACCGGATATTGTACTTTTTCTAAACGGGTTGCCTATTGTTGTAATAGAATGTAAGAGTACCAAAGTAGAAGAACCAATTGATGATGCGATTGACCAAATGTTAAGGTATGCCAATCTTCGAAATACCGAAGAAATTGAGGGCAATCAAAAATTATTCTTTTACAATCAAATATTGATTGCTACCTGTAGAAATGAGGCTCGTTTCGGCTCAATAACCTGTAAAAGTAAAAAGCACTATTATCCTTGGTATGATCCATATCCTTTTACTATTGATCAAATTCCATCGTCATTAAAAACAGCACCTCACAATCAGAACCGGTTAATATATGGAATGCTTTCAAAGAAAAATCTTTTGGAAATCATTCAATCATTTATTGTTTTTGCTACTGATAATGAAGGCAAAAAAATCAAGTTAGTAAGTCGCTGGCAGCAATACAGAGCTGTTCAGGAAGTCATAAATCGGCTTGAATCCAAGCCCACACCTCAGGAAAGAGGAGGAATAATCTGGCATACTCAAGGTTCTGGCAAATCGCTTACCATGATGTATCTGGTTAGAGCAATGTACCGGAATGCTGAACTCAAACAATGGAAAGTCGTTTTTGTTACCGACCGAACCCAATTGGAAGTACAGCTAAGCGAAACGAGTCAGAGTATTGGATTTGAAGTCAAAATGGCTGATTCTATTGACAAACTGAAACTTCTCCTTAAGAATGACAACTCTGACCTTGTGATGGCAATGATTCATAAGTTTCAGGAAAGAGATCGCAAGATACTGGGCTTTGAGGAGGAAGGAATAGAGGATAAACTAAACACAAATGCAGAAAATCTGAAGATTTTTGATGTATTAAACACGAGCGAGAAGATACTGGTTCTGATTGATGAAGCCCATCGAAGCCAATATAAAATTATGGGAGCAAATTTGAAAAGGGCTTTGCTTAATGCAACAAGCATAGCCTTTACAGGTACTCCAATCGATAAAACAGACAAAACATTTCATTATTACATCCACAAATACACTTTAAGGGATGCCAGAAGAGATGAAGTAATTGTTGATATTGTTTATGAAGGAAGAACACAAAATCCGGGGATAAAGGACAAACAGTGTATGAATGCAAGGTTTGTTGATGTTTTCAATGACAGAACACCGGCAGAATGGCAAAAAATAATTGGCTTTTATTCCCGGAAAGCATATCTGGAGGCAATTGAAATTATTGCAGGTAAGGCAAATGACATGGTAGAACATTACATCACACATGTTCTACCCAATGGGTTTAAAGCTCAGGTCGTTTGTGTCTCGAAAGAAGCTGCTGTCAGATATAAAGATTCGCTGGAGCAAGCCATATCGGAACAAATAAAATGGTATGAATTAAATAAACCTGATTGGATATTTTTACCCAGACTGAAAGAATTAAAAGTTGGGGTAATATTCTCAGGTACACATAACGATTTGCCACACATTAAAAAGTATTCGGCAGATCAGACATTAAAAACAAGATTTGAAGAAAGTTTCAAGTTACCCTTTGATAATGAGGATAAGGAAAAAGGCATCAAAGGTGATGTTGGGTTATTAGTTGTTGTAGATATGCTGTTAACCGGATTTGATGCTCCCATTGAACAGGTTATGTATTTAGACAAGGTTATTGTTGCTCACAATCTATTGCAGGCAATTGCCAGGGTAAATCGATTGTATGAAGGTAAATCAACAGGTTTTGTAATTGATTACGTTGGTGTTGGCCATCATCTGAAAGAAGCATTGGATTACTTCAAAAACAAAGAGGACTTGGATGAAGTAATGGGCGCATTGAAAGAAAACCAGGAGAACTATGACAAGTTAGTCCATGCTCATAAAGACATCTGGGAGCTTTTAAAAGAGAATGGCATTGAAGAGTTGGATGATATCGATGCTATTTTTGACGTATTTTATGATGAAAAAATAAGGTTTGACTTTCTGATGAAATTCAGAATATTCTCCTCGTATTTAGACAAGGTTTATCCAAGTGCTAAAGCATTGGACTATGAACCTGATTTTAGACGATTTTCCGCTGTATGTGAATTAGCAAAGAAGCATTTTCGCGATGGTAGAATGTCGATGAAGGGTATTCCTGCAAAATTGAGAAGTATTGCAGACGAATACCTTATTTCAAAGGGAATTGAGGTTAAAATCGAACCCATTTCAATATTATCAGATGATTTTGGTAAGGAGGTCGCTGAACGGAGTAGAACAAAAACTAAAGCCGCCGAAGTTGAACATGCGATCCGTCATTATATTAATGTGAATGTGGATGTTGATCCTGAATTAATGTCGTCGTTTGCCGAAATGATGGAACTGATTTTTACCGAGTTTAAAAACAATTGGCAGCGGATTTATGAAGAAATGGAAAAACTCCGGCAGAGGTTTAAAGCTACAATGGAAGAGGAGGAAGCCTATGGACTTGACAGAAAAAAGGAGATTCCATTTTTCCACTCATTGAAAAAGGAGTTATTTGGAGATATACATTCAAAAATTAGCGACGATGAAACTGTGGATTTAATAAGCTTAACACAAGATGTTTCAAGAATCATTACCCGAGAAATTCGGCTCCCTGATTTTTGGGATAAGACAGGCGCAAAAAACAAGCTGCGTCAATATCTGATAGATGAATTATTGGAATTTGGGACTAATAAGAAAGAGACGATTGGGAAATTGATACTTCCGAAACATCAGGTACTTGCTCAACGTTTAATGGAACTTGGGGAGAAAAAACACAATACCCTACTCCGGAATGACTAAAGAAATAGAGATAGCATATCGGATTGATTTTTCGAATAATCGCAAAACAGTTGCTTTTATTGTAGAACGCAATGGCGAGGTTGTTGTAAAAGCTCCTACTGGATTTTCTGAAGAAAAGATTGCTTTGTTGGTTAAACAGAAACGAATGATCTTATACCAAAAAATCAACCATCCGCAAAAAATTAAAACACCTCACAAAAATCCAGTTCAGATAAATGGCCGTTCAATTTTATATAACGGCAAGAATTATAAGGCATTTATCGACAAAGAAACCAAGGATAAGTTTATTTTCAATGGTAGATTTATTATCTCTGAAAATATCGCAGACCAATTTGAAGCAAAACTGAATTTATGGTTGATGAATAGTGCCAAAGAAAAAATAACTCCTAAAGTTACTGAATTTGCTAAGAAGCTGGGAGTTGATTACAATAAAATAAAGGTGTCTGACATACAACTCCGGTGGGGATCTTGTACCTTAAAAAATAACATCAATATTAATTACCGGATTATAAAAGCGCCAGCCTTTGTATCAAATTATATTCTTATACATGAATTAACGCATCTTCTTGTTTCAAACCATACCGCCGAATTTTGGCAAATTGTTAAAACTGCATATCCAAAATATGAAGAAGCAAAGAAATGGTTGTTGGATAATGGAGAGCTACTATTTAGGTAATGGTTTTAGATATTACAACTGCACAATTCCCACCTCTCATGCTCCTAGGTTTGCAAGGTTCCTTTTTAAAGAGACATGTTTAAGAGGCTTTTTGATTAGAAGATTCAATAAATCAGCAATAAACTTCATTTTGTTTAAAAATATAATTTTTACTATTAATACCTCTTAATCAAATATATTACCTTTGTAAGGTGAGCCAAATTGATTTCATAAAAGATATTGCAAGGTATGGCCTTGAAAACGATCAAGAGCAACTTCTTGATGTGTTGAATAAGCTCATTGAATATTCTCGCAAAACGAAAAAGGTAAACTTTGCTTTACAGATTCAGTCGATTCTAAAGGAAGGATTGCGTTCACAACAAGCAAAAGGACTTTCCAAGGTCGGTTCGCAAAAATTCTATTTACGTGAAGACGACAGAGAAATTAATGAACTTATCATTGAAAAGCTGACCTCTGATTATTCATTTGAGAATTTGGTTTGTTCAAAAGACATTAAAGAAGAGCTTGAGTTTTTTGTTAAAGAACATCATGGAATTGACGTTCTAAATAAATTTGATTTACCTGTTTCTAATAAGGTTCTATTTTTTGGCCCATCTGGTTGTGGAAAAACACTTGCATCTTATGTTCTAGCTGGAGAGTTGGAGAAGATGATGTATGTGATCAATCTTGGAGCTATTGTTTCATCAAAACTTGGTGAAACAAGTAAGAATTTGGCCAAAATTTTCAGAAGGGCGACAGGAGAAGATTGTATAATCTTTTTAGATGAATTTGATTCATTAGGCAAGGTACGTGATTATAGTCAGGATCATGGCGAAATGAAAAGGGTTGTGAATACAATTCTTCAATTATTTGATTACTTACCACAAAACAGTATTGTAATCGCAGCTACCAATCAATTGCAAATGATTGACGACGCTTTATTGAGAAGATTTGATGTGAAAATAAAGTTTGATACTCCCAACAAAGTTCAAATACGTGAGCTCATCTCTAAAACTCTTGATAACACACCATTTAAGATAAATGATAAAAAGGCTTTGACTGAGATAGTAAATTATTCAATTGGATTATCATACTTCGTAATTCAAAGAACTCTAATTACAGCAATTAAGAGATCCTTGTTTACAGTAGATTCCAAAGAATCAAATTTTTTAGTTGACATGTTAGTTTGGAAAAAACTACTTGCTCAACACAAAAATGATTAAAATACAGCTTCAGCTTCAAGTTCAATTTCAGCCATTACTGCTAAATCATTTATTAGAATCAATTCGTCATATAATGAATTTAAGGTCTCCCCTTTTAATGGAATCTGTTCTATTGAAAGGATCAAGCTTATAGCTATGGCGTCAGAATAACTTTCTCTATCTGCATTGCTTAATAGCTTATGAAACGCAGCGTTTATTGCAACTTTGAACGTGTTGTCCTCATCAACTATGCTCTTCTTTGGTATTGTGAAGTTTTCTCTTTGGACATTGCTGACAATCTTTTCTTTATAGTAATAATCTTGAACCCATCCCTTGGCAGTAGCATATAGTTTAATCTCTGCTGAAGAATTTCCATTATATCCTTCATACACGGTACTAGTTCTTTCTCTACCATTTTTATCTTGTTTTTGCTCTTCATGCGAAATATCTAATTCCAAATTTTTACCGATTGCATAGGATACATGCAAAGGGCAATACAATAATTGGTTGTCTCTTTTGGGTTTAAACTTGAAGCATAACGTTGATGAAACCTTTAAAAGTCCCTTCTTTTTATTCGCATAAATCAGATATTGTGGTAACCTTAAGGGAAAAAGTTTTATTTGTTCAGGTAAAATCTCATCCTCAATTACAATTGTTACTTTATTGTCATCAGAATAGAACATATCATTCATAATATTTCCATATCCTAAAATACGTCGCTTTTGGACCTTTGAAAAGCCATTAAAGATACCACCAAGTTCAACTTCTGAAGCTGAATTTATCAATAACGCCTTTATAGACTGCATTGACAATGAGGGATATAACCGGCATAGTCTTGCGGCTATATTTGCAACTAATGGGGCAGAATAACTTGTTCCAAGTGCTCTAATTGTTCTCTCACCAAGATTTGCCGAAAGGACTTCCAAACATGTTTCACCTGCATCATCAAAAACTGGAATTCCATATATGAATCTTTCATGATAATCTCCACCTGCAATCAAAATATCTGGCTTTCGGAGATGATTATTGGATGTTGCCTGATTAAATATATCCTGATCATCAAAATCATAATGAAATTTTCTTGAATAGATTCCAGGAAATTCTTTATTACCTGCTAACCCATTTATACCATTACTCTCAAAATTATCTGCCAATGAACCGATAGTAATGTTATTCATACTCTCAGCTGGTGATGCAATATTCGCCCTTTCTTCTCTAAATTTTAATGGATAATCTCTTATTCCAGATACATTAAAAACATTGTTTGTAGTAGATATAAAAATTAAAATATCCAATTCTGCAACCAATTCATCAAGCAAGGCAGCATAGGACGAAAACTCCTGATTATCCTTAAATGGAAAATTAGTATATCCAATAGTTAAAGTGAAAATTTTAACACCGTATCGATCATTTGCTTCCTTGATCAGATCAATCGTTTTTTGTTGAGAAATTGCGGCTGAACTACTGTCAAGTATTTTAATTGGTAATATTTTTGCATCAGCTTCAACTCTACCACGATATCCGGGTAGTAATTTTTTCCCAAATGCTGCGAACGCTGCCACGCCTGTCCCATGATCAGCATTATCAATGAATGATCCTGTACCTGTACTATCAAAATCTCCATTTTCACCAATCAAGAGCTCACTTAAAGGAGTTAGGTTTGAAACACCTGTATCTATAACTCCTATTATTGGTAATTCTTCATTGCTATTTGTAATTTCAAAGCCAAAGTCTCTTCTGGGTGTATTAAACCTCCCTGGGACAATTACAGCTCCAGAACCAGAGCAACATGCATAAATGAAATCAAAATTGTTAAGAATTATCCTAAGTGCATCTTCATTAATATTATAGATTTCACCGTCTTTTTCATTGAATAAATACGATATCTCCTCAGTGTTCAAATATTCAGCTAAAGCATCCTTTTGTGGGTCAATGAATAAATCTTCAATTAACGAACCTTCTCCTAAAAATGACAAATGCACTACCTCATAATTATCAATATTTCCTATCATGTCACTTGAAGAAAATAATTTAAATCTCTTAATGAATGTTATTTTCCCGTTATAATTTATATTCCTATTATTTAAGTGAACTTGTCCAAAATTCCGAAATTGTGCAAATAAGTAATTAAATTTTTCCCTGTTTTCTATTGCAAAAAGACCTTTTCTATTGAATGATGAAAGATGTACTAGAACTAATCCAAAAGTTTCAATATAGTATGCCTCAAATCCTTGCTGATCGAATCCTTTAAAGAAAGTTAGTTCTATTAAATCAAAATTTGTTTCAATCTCAAAAGAACGATCTTCATGCCTTTTCCTTTCATCATGTAAATATTGACTCAAACAACGATCATAATCTCTTGCTAGATTTCTATAGTCTTTATGTATTTCCCTTTCCTCTTCATTATTACCGCCACCTCCAGGTCTTCCTTTATAAATTGCACTTCCTTCTTGGGGATTATTAAATAATAAATGTGATTTCATATGTAAAAAAGAATAGGTCTATAGTCTTGTAAATCTAATAAATATCCCGTACTAATTCGTATTTTATTTGACCTTTTTGATATCACTAGATCAATAATGTTAACAGGATGCTCATTTGGTAGATTACAAATTACGTTTCCTACTAATCTACTACATTTCAAACCTAATTGGACCTTCACTTGAAAAAATGTCATTTCGCTTTTAATTAAACGAAGCTTCTCTCCTAAATCAATCGAGGAACAACTTTCTGGTCCGATGTATTCACTTCTTAAAAAAGAACAGATTCTGTGTCTGTTGAGATGACTGAAACAATTAATAATTACTTTCGGTATATCTCCAAATGATTACTTACTACAACTTCTGATTAATCATACTAATTGTATCAATACTGGCCAGATAATGTTCTTTGACCTCAGAATTTGAATGTCCTATCATTTGGCCGATACAGTCTCCAAACCAATATTCAAATAGTTGTGTGCAAATTGTGTGCAAGGGCAAATAAAAAAAGCGCCTACAAAATGTTTGTAAACGCTTGATTTCCTTGAGGGTGGGCCCAGTAGGGCATGATCCTACGACCCCCTGATTATGAGTCAGATGCTCTAACCAACTGAGCTATGGGCCCGAATTCATTGCTGAATTGGAGGTGCAATTTTAGTCAATTTTGGAGAAAGCACCAAATCTTTTTTGAAGGATATTGTGGCAATTCGGCGTGATGCCGGGAAATATCAGAATTTGATTTCACCGTTGAGGTAATTGAGCTCAAGTCTCACAATGAACCGATTTACAGGTGTTCCCGTATTTGCTTCTTTGCCGGAATAAAATAGAAGGAATCCCTTTAGCCCTCTTCGTGGCTGTCATCGTATTCCAGAAAAGGACAGACAATTTCTGACAACTTGAAAAAGATTATCGTCATGTCCCGTCTTGAAAAAATTATTCAATTTTATTTGAAATAATTATTTAAATACCTAACTTCGAATATGATAGGAGTACTGTCAATCAATATGCTTCAAAAGCGAATAATGTAATAACTTCAATTTAGGGAATTTTTTAGCTGCCTTCTAAAAGGCATACGGGTCTTATTGTAATCCTTGAAATTTGTAATAAATAGTTATTTCTGAAGTTTCCCGCAACTTAAATTTTAAAACAATGAAAACATCTTTTTTAACGATGGTGATTTTGCTTGTTTGGATATTAAGTGGATTTTCGCAAGCAAAGAATGTTCCCTCAGTAGTGATGATTGGCATTGGAGCCAAGAATCCAACATTTGAAGAATCAGCTTACAAAAATTTCAAATTCTACTACACGCCTGGCCTCGTTAGTCAGGTATCGGCCAGCAACAAGGACAACAAAGCGGTAAAAGGCGCCGTTGCGGCATTTGGAGGTAAAGCAGTGAAGGCCATTTACAAGGGTGAACCAAAAATCCTTGAAGAGCTTTGGGATAAGAAGGAATTAAGATATCATGCGCTGCTATATGATAAAAATGGTGTTGCTTGCTGGGAAGGGACGCTTGATCCATTCAAAGGCGTGTTGGATGTGAAAGGGTTTGACGATACAGAACTAAAAGATGCCCTAAAACAATTTGTTGAGAAGGAAAAAACTGTCGAAAAAGAGGCGTCTGGCGATATTGAGATCAAGGAATCAGGGAGAGGCAAATATGTCGATTTTCCGCTCGCAGAACGCAAGATTCCGGATTTTAAGATTACCGATGTTGCTGGTGCTGAAATCGCGGTAAAGAGTGTAATTGAAGTTGGAGCGCCTGTCATGGTAATATTCTTTGAGCTTCCGTCCGATATTGATTGTAAGGCGGCTCAGGAAAGCAAAAAAATCTCCTTCGGACAGATGATGCAGAGCGCCGGTGGGGGAACAGTAAGTCAGGGTATCGAAAAAATTCACAACCAACTTTTTGGTAAAAAATAGTATCATGAAAACTCGCATAGTTTTGTCAATACTGCTTTCATTCGTTGCAGTGAAGGGATTTCCCCAATTTTTCCCCAAAGTCGAAAAACCATCAACTCCGGAGATGAGTATGCTTGCCTTGCAGGCGTCTCATGATGAAGACGGCAAAATGGGTAAAATTGAGAATATGAATTTTACAGGCTGGGCACCGGCTGTCATGAATGCGGAAGGAATGGTAGTGCCTTTCAGAAATTTCGATGCCGGAGCCGATTTTACGAACATCTATTATGCAGAGAATCTTCCGGCAGGAGAATACAAACTTATTGGATTTTACCATGTATACACCGATTATTCAAAACTGACGGAATACCAGAAGCAGTTCCCAAACCACATTCCCTCATTTAGTCCGTACAAAGAAATGCCTTATCATGTAAAACAATTATTTCCCCTGAAGGAACCTGTGGTTGTCGTATTGGAACCGAATAAAATAAAAACTTTAGGGAGTTATGTGATCAAATTTAAGTGGGTTGGAGGCATGGGTGGCACGACTCCTGACAGGTGGAAAGCCGTTGAAGAGCAAACTACGCTGACTGCTGACCCTCAAAATGAGATCGTATTGCGTTATATGAAAACATGGGCAACTCCGGCATGGAAAAAATGGAATGAAAAAAACTCAGCGACAAAACTTTAGAAGCGCGGAGGTAGTTTGCGTTTTGGCTATGGTGCGGAGATTACGGTCGGCGAAACCAATGCCTCATTTGATTTCCCGGCAGGAGTGAAACAGATTCTATGTTTAGGACAGTTGTTACCACAAAATCAGATCCGTGGTATCACCCTTACCAGAATATCGATCACATTGTGGACATTCTGGCCGAAGACCTTCAGAATCTCTTCCCAGGAAACTGGTGTCTCGTCTTCCTTCCAGCTGTCGAAGTCGGTTGCCATGGCAATTGCCGCATAGGGAATGCCCAATTCGTTGGCCAGGATACACTCCGGGGCGGTACTCATATTGATCATGTCCCCTCCCCAGGCTCTGAACATATGCGACTCGGCTCGAGTCGAAAAACGCGGTCCTTCGATGGTGAGGATAGTGCCGGTTGGATGTATCGTCAAACCCAGCTCCCGACCAGCTGCCGCTAATTTCTCACTGAGACTTTTATCAAAAGGATCTGCCATCGGCGTGTGGTTCATCTCGCCCGATTTGAACTCATCGAAAAAGGTGATTTGCCTGTGACGGGTAAAATCGATGAATTGATTTGGGATCACCAGATTGCCACGACCAATATGCTCCCGTAAACTGCCGCAAGCCGTTGTGGCCAGAATATGTGTGCATCCCAACTGCTTTATCGCGTATAGATTGGCTCTGTTATTTACGTGGGTTGGTGTTATAGAATGCTCCCGGCCATGCCGCGAAAGTATGACAACCTCCACCTGACCGATCTTTCCACAGATAAAATCAGAACTTGGATCCCCGTATGGGGTGGTCAATGTTTTGCGCTCTGCTTGTTGCAGAATCTCAGGATTTTCGAGGCCGGAGCCTCCAATGATCGCTATTTTAGTCATATATTATTTGTTATCTGGTTTTAATGTCGGATGATTCAACTTTTAACTAATTCCAACATAATCAGGGCAGCTTCCTCCACTGTTTTGCCAAAAGAAACCAATCCCTCTTCATGTCCACCCATTACAAAGATTTTTCGATTCAGGGTCTCCGGAAGCAGCATTATGCGGCTTATAGCTTCAGACATTTCGGGTGTTCCATATTCAATTTCCTGATCGGTTGTCGGAAGCACGTTCCTGAATTTTTCCCAAAGCCGACGATTGTGGACATGTACCACAGCACCTACCTCCGGACTAGCCAAATAAATTGCGGAGTGGCTCATTGACTCGGCCGATGCTTTGATCAGTCCCTTGCACCAGAGTGAATTCGAAGCCGGATCGCACTTTTCGACCAATGCATAATGCAATCTGCTCAACTCCGGGATACTACCTGTTGCCGTTCCTGATATGTAAAACTGGTCGCTTCCCGGCAGGCGGACAGAGATGTTCCCGTACCCGATTCCGTCGGGATAGCATCCGATGAGCTCATTTTCCCAAAGTTCATTTCGCCAATAGTTCAATGGGACAAATAGCGCGTCCGGGATGGCTGCATCCTCCTTTGTCAGGTGGCAATCGAATTTCAGATAGCCTTCTTTTGGGTGAAAATCTTGCATACGGATAGTCAATATTTTGGCATTAATTCATCTCGGGGAATAGTCTGCGAATTTCTTCTTCATCAGCCTTGCAAATCCCTCTTTCGGTGATAAGCGCAGTGACGAATCGCGCAGGGGTAACATCAAATCCATAATTGGCTACCGGGGAAGTCGCACTAATAACGTTGATTCTTCCCATCTGTCCGTTCTCCATGCGGCCATCCATCCAACTCACCTCTTCTCCGTCCCGCTGTTCGATGGGTATTTCGAGGACTCCGTCTCTCATGGTAAAGTCGATAGACGAAGAGGGCAACGCAACATAAAATGGCACCTGATTGTCGTGTGCAGCCAGCGCTTTCAGGTAGGTTCCAATTTTATTGGCCGCATCGCCGGTAGCTGTGGTGCGGTCGCTTCCAACGATGCAAAGATCGACCATTCCGTGTTGCATCAGATGACCTCCGGCGTTGTCGGGAATTACCGTATGCGGCACGCCTTCCTGCGCCAATTCCCACGCTGTAAGCCGTGCACCCTGGTTGCGGGGTCTCGTCTCGTCAACCCACACATGAACCGGTATTCCCTTCAGAAATGCCTTGTAAACAGGAGCCGTAGCGGTACCCCAATCGATACAGGCCAGCCATCCGGCGTTACAATGGGTAAGGATATTTACGGGCTTTCCATTTTTTGTCTTACTGATGGCCTCAATGATCTCACATCCAAAATCACCAATTGCCTCCGACCACTCAATTTCTCTGACTTTCATGCGGTTTGCTTCCTGAAGCGCAACCTCACAAGCGTTACTCAGAGAAATGCAGCCCGCCAGCAATCCGACCATTTCATCAATCAATATGGCCAGGTTAACGGCTGTCGGACGGGCGGATTTGAGGTATTCGGCAGCATTCGCAAGTTCCTCCTTCCAGGTGCCCTCAGAACTGCTTGCTACAGCGAGATAAATACCATAAGCGCCTGTGACACCAATCAATGGCGCTCCGCGAACAGTCATATTGCGGATTGCCACGAAGGCATCCTCCGGCGTTTTCAAATCGATCGTGGTAAATTCGAATGGCAGTTTACGCTGATCTATCACCTGAATGATCTGGTTATTTTCCGGATGAACCCATATTGTGTGGTAGTTAGTACCGTCGACCCTCATATGCGTATCAGTATTTTTGTCAACTAATAAAATCGAAATTAGTGGAAATCGTCGTATGATGGATTGAACCTATTCGGGAAAGCCATCCTGGATCATTCAGCCAATTTCGTAATATATTGGGGAGTGGCAGGTTCATCTTTAAAAAAATCGCCCTTCTTGCCTTGCGAAAGCGCCCACCTGTCAATCCAGGAGATTCCCCACTTTCCATAAACAGTAACATCCGTTTTATAGGCTTCGTCGGTAAGCGCTCCATCCATGCTCACAAAATCGTACTCGTTTCGGACAACCATTTTTGCAAGTGAATCAACATAATCTGAGTTTAGGAGGCTGGCATGTAACAGCAGTATTTGCTTAATATTTCGCCCAAACAATCTGTTGGCCTGAATCTCAAAATACTTTAGCTTTTGCTCCATGTAGGTGATATAGTCGGCACCAATTTTTGACATCAATTCCGTATCCTTTTTCTCCTTTGCCCGCTTATAGGCCAGGGCAAAAAGATAATCCTCATTATCAACCGTAACGGGAGCAACCCGATAGCCCTTCGCCGAAAGAAAATCGCTCAACGAATCTGCCTTCGCCTTTGTATCGCCAACATGAAGAAATGGGTGTCTGAAATAGCGGATAGACTTTCCCCTTTCGCCCAACAATTTTTTTGTGACTTTCTCTCCTTTCAGAATATTCCCCGAGAATTCTTTGAAGGAGACTGAATTGTAATCAGGATGAGAGAATGTGTGATTTCCTAAATCCAGTCCACTGTTCACCCATGTTTTCATGAGGCCAATCTGAACTGGATCGAGCCCTTTGTCGTTGTACAATTTTTTCTCGTTGATGAATCCGATAGCTGGAATTTTATTCCTTTCCAGGGATTTCACCAATTTCGCCATCAGCTCTTGCTGAAAAACGGCATCAGTCATGCCATAACTGACGATTGGTAAGTCATCG
Organism: Prolixibacteraceae bacterium; assembly: GCA_963663005.2. Classification (GTDB taxonomy): domain Bacteria; phylum Bacteroidota; class Bacteroidia; order Bacteroidales; family Prolixibacteraceae; genus CAINVV01. Next base: position 55,653 of record CAXXHH010000012.1, on the reverse strand, counting down.
AATGAAAAGCAGACCTGCTTCTTTTGTCCAAATGAGAGAAATGTTGAAAAAAATAAAACGAGAAACGAGATTCTTCCCAGGGTCATCTTTTGGGTATTACTATGATTTTGGACAAAAAAAACAGGTCTTGAAGAACAATAATCTATTAATTATTCTTTGCTGAAAGCGGCATCAAAGGCCAACGTGCTGGGCGAAAAATCGATCCTTTTCACGAAAGCGCATGATTCGGCAGCTCCCATTTCGCGATCCATTCCGCTGTCTTCCCACTCGACGGAAAGCGGTCCGTTGTAGCTGATATCGTTCAATGCCCGGATAATATTTTCGAAGTTGATGCGACCACGACCAACACTCCGGAAGTTCCAGAAGCGGCGGCTATCGCCAAATTCTAGATGCCCGCCAAAGACGCCGGATGTACCCGGATGGTCGTTCCAGCTAACATCTTTCATGTGCACATGGAAAATTCTTTCCGCGAAGACATAGATGAATTTGGTATAATCGACACCCTGATATCCAAAATGGCTGGGATCAAAATTAAAGCCAAAGGCTGGATGGTTGTTAACGGCTTTCAGCGCACGGCGAGCGGTTTCAATATCGAAGGCAATCTCAGTCGGATGCACTTCGAGGGCATATTTAATTCCCATCTTCTGGTACTCGTCCAGGATAGGAATCCAGCGTTTAGCGAAATCGTCGTACCCGGCCTGGATCATCTCCTGAGAGACGGCGGGAAATGAATAATTCAGGTGCCATATTGAACTTCCAGTGAAACCATTGACCACCTTCAATCCGAGGCGTTTGGCAACTCTCCCTGTTTCAATAATCTCTGCAGCAGCTCTTTGGCGAATTCCTTCCGGCTGTCCATCCCCCCAGATTGCATCCGAGAGCATGCCCTTGTGACGAATATCGGGATTGTCGCACACTGCTTGTCCGACGAGGTGTGTGGAGATTGAGAAAAGCTTCAGATTGTATTTTTTCAACAAGGCTAATTTGGCGTCACAATAAGCCTGATCAGCCTTTTCTACTTCGATATGGTCGCCCCAGCATGCCAGCTCCAAACCATCGTAACCAAAGGCAACTGCCTTTTTACAAACATCCTCGAGTGTCAGATCGGCCCATTGGCCGGTGAATAGTGTAACTTGTCTTTTCATTGTTTATATATTTTAGATTTGTTCGATTGTTGACAAAGTACTTAGAATACTTAGAGTACTTCAAATACTTAGAGTGATAAAAAGCATTTCATCTAATCGAAAAATTTGGGAGTCCATAACTTTAAGTACTCCAAATTTTAAATACTCCAACCTTCTAGTATTAGAAGTACTTCTTAAAACTTAATCCATTTCGAAGTGTCGTCATAACCCGACTTCACCACTGAATCGATAAACATCATTCCGCGGATTCCATCCTCGACGGTTGGGAAATCGAGCCACTCGGCTTTAGGCGCTTGTCCGTTCATTTTGGCTCTAAGCGTGAGTGAGAAATTCCGGTAGATATTGGCAAAAGCCTCCAGATAACCTTCCGGATGGCCGCCCGGGGTGCGGGTATTGTGTTTGGCGATATCGCTCATATACCCGTTGCCGACGCGTACTATCTCAGTCGGTTTATCACTCCATTTTACCAACAAAGTATTGGGTTCGTGCTGGTGCCACTCGAGTCCGCCCTTTTCGCCATAGACTCTCAGTTTGAGCGAATTCTCCTCACCGGCAGCAATTTGGGTAGCCATTAAGACACCCTTTGCTCCATTATCAAAACGCAGCAATGCAGCGCCATCATCATCCAGCAACCTGCCGGGAACGAAGACATTCAATTCCGCGCAAATTTCGACGGTTTTTAGTCCGGTGACATACTCGGCCAGGTGGTGCGCGTGTGTGCCAATATCGCCCATACAACCGGCTTTACCTGACCGTTTCGGATCGGTTCTCCAGGAAGCCTGGGCATTGCCCGCATCCTCTTGTTTAGTAGAGAGCCATCCTTGCGGATATTCGACATAAATTTTTCTGATTTTTCCAAAATCTCCTCTTTTTACTCTGGCTTTTGCCTCTTTAACGGCAGGATAACCAGAGTAGGTATGGGTCAAAGCGAGTATTGAGCCGGTTTCGTCCAGCTTCGCCTTCAATTTAAGCGCTTCTTCGAGTGTGAATGTTATGGGTTTATCAATTACGACATGAAAGCCACTTTCCAAGGCCATCATGGCCGGATCAAAGTGAGCAAAATTCGGCGTCACGATGGTGACAAAATCCATCCTTTCCCCCTCCGGAAGCATGATCTCCTTTGAAAACATCTCCTGGTAAGTATTGTAAATCCTGTTAGCAGGCAAGAAATATGATACTCCGGAACTTTGTGAAATCTCAGGATTTATGCTGAAGCACCCGCACACAAGTTCAATTTGATTGTCCATCAGGGCGGCTAAACGATGGATCGCTCCAATGAATGCGTCGCTGCCACCTCCGACCATACCCATGCGTAATTTTCGATTCATATACGTAAAGATTTGAGTTTAACTTTGGGTCATAAAGTTATAAAAAAGTACTTAAAATGATCCTCCTCAAACATTGTTGATAAATTGTATAAAGCTTTAGTCTGTTGACTTTACTGTTCAAAAATGGTTTTATATTTTTGACGGATGAAAAAACTAAAACTCCCGATCAGGAAACGACTGAGACTAACTGCTATCCTCCTAACCACTTTATTTTTTGCCTGGATGTTTGTCGGGATAGGTATCTGGATCGACATAAAGATAACCAACTGGAGAAGGTTGAGTGAAATCGAGAATGTTGACCCTTCAAGTTATCGCACGTTCAACCGGTTTATCGATGATATTGAATCGCAGACAGAATGGAGTGTATCCATTATCAGCGGATTGCGATCACGTGAAAAGCAAAAAGAGCTTCAGCGCGAAAACAGCAAAAACGCCTCGGTAGATAAAAGCAGGCATGTGATGGGTCGGGCTATTGATATCAATTTATACCGAAAAAATTGGCTTTGGAGAGTTTGGCTCAAAAAATTCAATTCCAAGAAAGACTGGCGCGAGACCGGAGTCGTTAAGATTTCTGAAAAGTACGGATTACTTTGGGGAGGAAGCTACCATAGCTACCACGATCCGGTTCATTTTGAAATTAAGTAGTTCGCAAAAAAAATCCCCCTCGAACATGAATCAAGGGGGATTTTTCTATCTAATATTGAACAGAAATCAGGCCTTTTTGGCTTCTTTCGGTTTATCCTCTTTCGGCTTTTCTTCTTTGGGTTTTCCGGGTACCGGAACGGTGTATGCTTTCATGTCGTAAGCGCCCAGTTCCAATTTTGCTGGTAAAAGACTGACTTCCGAATTGAAAACCTCATCATAGGTTACGGCCTTGCCGGTATACGCTGATTCGCGGCCCATGATTGCTGTCAGACAGGATATAGCGGTCTCAACTGCCTGGTTAAGCGGTTTCCCTGCACGGATATGGTTGATAAAGTCAACATGCTCGAGGGTGTATGGATCAGTTTGTTTGTACTCAGCCTTTTCCTTATCGCCATCGGTTTTCCAGATAACGTTACCCTGAAGATCTTTAATTTCGTGATCTTTCCCAGCGCTGCTCCATGAACCTTTTGTCCCCTGGATAAACTCAGAAACATTGTTCACGCAACCATCAATCTGACGGCACATACTATGAAGACGAATACCACCTTCAAACTCATAATCAACGCTGAACATATCGTATTGGTCGCCGGTTAGTCTGCGGTGACGCGCGCCAAAACCAACCGCTTTGATCGGCTTTTTGCCGGTAAACCAGGTAAAGACGTCCAGGTTATGAACGTGTTGTTCAACGATATGGTCGCCGGAAAGCCATTTCCAGTTAACCCAGTCGCGAACCATTAACTCCATGTCAGACCATTTGTCTTCACGATTTCTGTACCAAAGCATCGATTGATTCCAGTATACATTACCGGAAACGATCTCCCCGATCATACCACTTTGAATCTGTTTGAGAGACTCAACATATTTCCGTTGGTGGTGACGTTGTGTACCGGTAACGACCACTAATCCCTGAGATTCGGCTTTCTTGGCGGTAGCCATCACTGAACGGGCACCCGGACCATCAATACAAACAGGTTTTTCCATGAAAACGTGTTTCCCTGCCTCAACCGCAGCAGCAAAATGCATCGGACGGAAAGCTGGAGGAGTAGCTGTGATAATCAGATCGATATCGCATGCAATTACTTTTTGGTAAGCATCGAAACCGCTGAAACACTTATCGTCGGCAATTTCAACTTTAAATTTATCCTTCAGTGTTTTGCGGCAGTTGTCGATACGATCTGGAAAAAGGTCGCCTAAGGCAACGATTTGAATATTTGGACCGGCGCTCAGAAAATTTACAGCAGCACCTGTGCCTCTGCCTCCGCAACCAATCACACCTGCCTTGAGAGGCTTACCATCGTTGGCATAATCTGTAAGTTCAGGAATATATGCATTGGCCAGACTGGCTAATGGTACAAGAGCCGGGGCTTTTTCGCCTCCGCCACATGACGAAAGGATAGTTCCTGCTCCTAAGGTGCTTGCGGCACCAACAACAGCAGCGCTTCTGAAGAAATCTCTTCTGTTAACCGAATTTTTACTCATAATTTTGGTTTGTTAATTTGTTGAACTGAAAATTCTTATCAAATATAGAATATGTATTGCATTTATTGTTAATCAAATATATTCACAAAATTCTAATGCATTCTACCGCAGGCTGTCTGCTTCACATACAACGCGGAAGCCGATTCCCTTGATATCTGAGAACCACCAGATACTTTTTGGTTGCTGCGGATCCGTTTTAAGCCAGTTAGCTGTCTGCGTATAAGCCCGTGCTGCCGACCTCACAGCGTCTGCATCAGAATTATAACTACCACCTCTGACTACATGTTCCTCCCCGGATTCCGGTCCTTTCGGATCAGTTACCGTACTTCCGGATGATTTGTAAGCATCCGCGCTGTACCAGTCGGAACAATATTCAGCAACATTTCCGGCCATATTTTTCAATCCGAAAGGATTTGCTTTAACGAAAGATGGCTCTTGTGTCCGACCCAGAGAGTTAAGTGCGTAGACAACATAACGGTTAATGAAGGTCGTGTCGGTTCCCATAATTTTATTCCGCAATCCTCTGTTAACAAAACGCTTGGGATCACCTTTGAAAAAATAGGGTGTTTCACTTCCAGCACGGCAGGCATATTCCCATTCGGCTTCCGTCGGTAGACGATATTTTTTGCCTGTGGTCTTGGAAAGCCACTGACAATAGGTTTTTGCCCCGTAATGAGTCATCGTAATAGCAGGACGGGATCCGCTTCCCCACCCTTGATCCGGTATCCCGAACGGAGGTGTCGGACCGCTGATGGCATCCGGATTATTCGCATTCTTTTCCATCACTTTCTCGGGGTCGAGACGACCTTCAGACATTGTGGATGCATAGAAGGCCCAATATTCATCCCAGGTAACTTCGACTTCACCCATAAAGAAAGGAGAGACAGTAACCGTCCGGACAGGCCCCTCGTCTTTGCCTCTAAGTGGCTCTTGCTCGTCGCTTCCCATTTTAAAGGTTCCGCCCTTAATCGGAATCATGTTAAAAGCAATTGCCGTATTTGGAATATGCTCTTCAAATTTCGTGAGACCGGTAACCTTAGTGGGTTCGGTAAAAAGCTCCCTTGCACTCTTGGCAACCGGAATCCCCTGTAGCTTCTGGTGCTTGTAATTCGGGTTGTAGTGCCCGACATCCAGGTGGCAATTGATACATTGAAGTTTCAGCTTTTCAGCATTATTTTCGTAATACAAGTGGGCAGTTCCGCCTTCGGTTGAAAGACCTTTCGAGAAAAGTGTCTGGTGGCATTTCAGACATGATTCGTTATAAACGATTTTCACGGCATGCTCCAACTCTCTCTTCGACTGCCAGTTAAACGACGCGCTATCTTTGAAATAGAATCCATACAGGTCGCTCAGGCCGGTTTTAGTCTTCACCGCCAAGTATTTAAAACTCCCTTTCGGCGGAAGGTGGCACTCCACACAGTGGATTTTAATGCCGCTTTTGTTGTAAAAATGTGTCGATTTCTTCCAGGAATCCTCCGCGTGAGGGTGAATGTGACAAGAAGCACAGTAGGTGTCAGAACTGGTATAAGTCAGCCCCTTTTCGGCGCCCCAAATCAGAAACATACCAATGATTAATCCTACCAGAAAAATCATCCCAATTATTTTCTTTTTTCCTCTTTTATTCATCGTTTAGTGCTTCTGTGGCAAATTTTTTCCGTTTTTTAGGCAAAAACACCCAAAATTAAGAAATAAATCTGTCAGAAAGTTAGAGAATATGGCTATTTAGAACCATTATTGAAAACGTAGGGTCGCATCGCGATGCGACCTCCTAAAATGGCGACACATATGCCAGAATCGCGATGCGACCATTAGGATTTGTAAGCAATCAACGTTAGTTGGGGCGGGAGTTGGAAACCATTGATCCGGATTTTCTCCTTAAGATCGTAACCGCGTGATTCGTATTCATATCTCAGTGGTAACTCACTTGCTGAGGCTATCAATTCATCAATTTTGTGAGAGAATTGCCAGATTTTTTCCTTCGAGTTAAGCATTGGTGGTTCATCGATGGTAAGGATAGACTTTTCAACCTCAACATGGGCTTCGAGCACCAACTCATAAATTTCCTGTTTGGAATAGGTGTGCCGGTGATAAATTCCTTTGGCTGTATCGATGTCGGCTTTGAGTGTGTGATAATCGAGGTGGGCATTCTGCGCTGGATTCAACTCATCGCAGATCGTCTCGTTTATGAGCAATCGTCCGCCCGATACTAACACACGCATCATTGACTGAATGGATTTCACGGGTTGCTCGAAATGATGGAGCGCATTTGAAACGGAAACGAAATCAAAATAATGCTCTTCGAACGGGAGTTTTCGAACATTTCCGAGTACCAAATCGACTTTGTATGCAAAGAGTTTATTTTTAGCTGCAGCCAGTCGCTCCTTGCTGGGTTCGAGTCCGGTAGCTGAATCATAGGTCGCAACAGAATCGAGTAGAAAGTGTAGAAAATCGCCCTCGCCGGTAGCAACATCCAGCAAATGACCTACGCAGGCATTCTCAAGATAGGATCGAAGTTCCTTAAGCAAATACATGAAAGAGATGAGATATGAGACAGAAGACGTGAGAGTGGAGAAAACTTCTTTCGTTTTTCACTATTCACACTTCACTTTTCACTATATTATCTGATTTCTAGGTTGGTGGTCCCAATATTGCTTCCATCCACAAAAAGATCGATGGTGTATTGTCCGGGGATTAATGGCGACTGACCGGCATTGTCCCAATAGATACTAACAGGCAGCTCCATTCCTTCGTATTCGACTTCGCGCATGGCCGAAAAGGGAATTTTCAGTCCCTCAAACTTGAACAAATCATTGTCCGACCTCGTTAGAAGCAACTGATCCGGACGCTGAATCCGCAGGTAAATATTCTTTGCACCCCTTTTGGCGGTGAGATTCTTAGACAGGGAAAAGTCTACTTTGATACTCTCAACTTTATTGGCCTTAGACTGTTCCTTCCCTTTTTTATTGATTCCGGTCGCTTTGATATTCACTGCTTCCAGGGTAGCAGCCAGGGTAACTGTCTGTTCCAATTTCATCTTCTCTTGCTCCAGCGTCTGATTCTTGGTTTTGACTTCCGTGACCTCCTGCTTTACGTTACTATTTTCGGTCATCAGGCGTTGATTCTTCTGATTAAGGCTATCTATCTGGATCACATAATCGCGCATAATTTTCCTCAGGGTGGTCATCTCATCGCGGTATTTCGATATCTGACGATAGCTGGTGCTCTTGACCTGCTCGATCTCGGTGAGCAGCTCTTTGACCTTATTCTGGGCGCCTTCGAACTGAATATTCAGGTTGGCATTGTTGCGTTTCAGGGTGTCGTATCCGAGAACCATCCCGTTAAGCTCCGTCTCGATGGCTGCCTTTTCCTGTTTCAATTGATTCGTTACTTCCGTGTTTTGGCTTCGCTGCCAAAAAAGTAGTGCCACAACGACAACCAGCAGGATGGCCAAAAGGATGACCAGTGCATTTTTTCTGGGATCAGACGGATTTTGAGGGCGTTCCTGGCTAAGCATAATAGTGTACTTGATGATTTGAATTACAAAATTAAGAATATTTTGACCCCGGCAAAAAGTTTAACAGGATATGGGCCGGTTGTAACCGGAAGCCTATATAATCGTAGAAAAAAGCACTAAAGTATGAAGAGTATGGACCTAAAAGATATACGCAATACCTATGCAAAGTCGACTCTAAGTGAGAAGTCGCTTCATGATCCGATGCCACTGTTTCAAAAATGGATGGAAGAAGCCATTGAAGGTCAGGTAAATGAGCCCACAGCAATGATATTAAGCACTGTTTCGGAGGAGCAGAAGCCTTCCTCCAGAGTTGTTCTTTTAAAGCTTTTCACGAACGAAGGATATCACTTTTTCACAAATTACAACAGTCGGAAAGGCAATGAGATCAAGACTAACAGCCATGTTGCTCTGTTGTTTTTCTGGCCGGAACTGGAACGTGAGGTACGTGTAGAGGGGGTAGCATCCTACTCTTCGCCCGAAATTTCTGATCAGTATTTTAGCGAAAGACCCTATGACAGCCAGATCAGCGCCATTGTCTCGCCACAAAGCCGGCCGATTGAAAGCAGGGATGCCCTCGAGCAACTTTGGCGGAATCAGCAGGCTATTTCAAAAGGGGAAAAACTTGAGCGACCTGCGGGTTGGGGAGGTTTCTTTGTGAGGCCAAACAAAATTGAATTCTGGCAAGGTCGGCCAAACCGACTGCACGACAGGATACTGTTTACGAAGGAAGAAGATAGGTGGGGGGTATCACGGCTGGCGCCGTAAGAAAGTTGAAAGTGAAAAGTTGAAAGTGAAAAATAAAAAAATGGAAGAACCCTTCCTCTATTTTTCACTTTTATCTTTTCACTTTTCATTCCTTTCTCACCCTTTCCTGGTGTTCCGATACGGTCGTATCTCTCTTGCCTTGGGATTTGGGGAATATGGAACTTTCTTTGTCCTGGGTTTTTTCTCGTGAAAAGCGCCTTTGAACCCGGTGATTTCCAGCTTTTTCTGGCGATCCATCTCTCTGGCAATCTCTTGTATCTCGGATCTGGAAGATTCGACGATTTCCACTTTCTCAGGAACCGGTAGCTCCGTAATCTCCATCCTGATTAATTTCTCGATATTAGCCAGGTGATATTCCTCGTCCGGCTTGAGAAAAGAGATGGCCACCCCGTCGTGGTTTGCCCTGGCGGTGCGTCCGATCCGGTGCACGTAATCCTCGTAATTGGTGGGCAGGTCGAAGTTGATCACGTGGCTTATCTGTGAAACGTCGATTCCACGGGCGGAAACGTCGGTCGAAATAAGAACCCTGATGTTACCTTCCTTAAACGCCTGTATCGCATTGATCCTGGTATTTTGGGCTTTGTTGGAATGCAGTACCCTGATTTCCCCATCCACCTTTCGGTCGAGCACTTTAAATACTAATTCAGCATTTTCCTTGGTGGAGCAGAAGATGATTATCCTCTTATATAAATCCTTGTCGGACAGCAGGTAATTGATCAAATTTAATTTCGAACGAAAGTTCGGAAGGCGGTAGAAATATTGTTCTACTTTATCCACGGTAGTGGCAGATGGCGCCACTTCTACCCTTGTGGGGAAAGTCAGAAATTCATTGCTGATCAGCTCAATTTTATCGGAAAAAGTAGCGGAAAAAAGCAGGTTCTGCCGCTTTGGAGGAATAACTTCAAAGAGCTGATTCAGCTGAGGCATGAAACCCATATCCAGCATACGGTCTGCTTCATCAATCACCATTACCTTGATTTTTTTGAATCTCAAGGCGCCCATTCTGTATAAATCCCAAAGTCTGCCCGGTGTTGCCACGACGATATCCACGCCCGGTTTTACCAGTTCTGCATGTTTCGTCCAGCCGATGCCACCAAAAACGGCTGCCGACCGGATATTTGTATATTGTGTCAGTTCCAGAATGTCTTCACCTACCTGGATGGCCAGCTCGCGTGTCGGAACCAGGATAAGGGCACGGGGATCTTCGCCCTCTGCTTTCACCAGTCTCATTAGAATCGGAATCAGGAACGCGGCGGTCTTCCCGGTACCGGTCGGTGCGATGCCCAGGATATCCTGCCCCGATTTGATCGCAGGAATTGCCAGCTCCTGGACGGGAGTTGGTTCATGAAAGCCAATCTCATCAAGCGCCTTCATCACGGACTTGCCTATCCCAAAATTTTCGAAAGTTGTACTCATATTCGTCTCTTAAAAAGCTTTTGGCTGTCAGCCTCAGCAATTAGCTTACAAAGTAACTACTTTTTAGGTCAATCTGAACACCTTACCTGGGAGGCACTTGACAATACCCGAAAATTCGAAGGCCAGCAGCATGGGCGACACGCGGTTCATTGGCAGTCCGCATTGCAAACAAATCAGATCGATCGTCGATTCCCCGGCGGCTTGGAGCATATCCACCACTTTTTGCTCGTCCGGGGTCAAATCGATGAAAAGTCTGGGTTGAAAGCTTTCCTGTGTACTGGAATCAGGGTGCCAGTTCATGCAATATTCCAAATCACCGACGTTCTCGATTAACCCGGCTCTATTCGATTTTATGAGAAAATGGCAGCCCTCGGTATAGGTCTCGCCTACCCTTCCGGGGAACGCAAACAGGTCGCGGTTATAGGAAACGGCCAGCTCGGCGGTAAGCAGTGCACCCCCTTTTTTTGCAGATTCCACCACGATTACGGCATCGGCCAATCCGGCAATGATCCGATTCCGGCGAAGGAAATTTTTACGATCGATTTGAGAATTGCTTAGGAAATCGCTCACCATACCGCCATTGCTTTCGCACATCTCATGTGCAATCGTCTTGTGCAGAGATGGATACACAGTTTCCAACCCATGAGCAACCACGCAAACCGTCGACAGCCGATTACGTAATGCGGCCCTATGAGCTTGGATATCAATCCCGTATGCAAGTCCGCTAACAATTTGAATATCATAACCTCTCTCTGCCAATGCCAGAATGAATTTGTCTACTAGTTCCCGGCCATACTCGGTAGCATTTCGGGTTCCGACGATGCTGATAACCTTCGCCGGATTCAAATCAGCCTTCCCCTTGGAAAAAAGGAGAATGGGAGCATCGACACATGTTCGTAACCGCTGCGGGTAACTATCGTCGAGGTAAAAATGAGCATTAACCTGGTTTCTCAGAATAAATTCTACCTCTTTTTCGGCTCGTGCAAGCACTTTGGACTGCTGGATATTCTTTGCGAGAACTGTTCCGATACCGGGAATCGTCCGTAGGATTTTCTCCTTTTCTTTAAAAACCTGGGCAGCGCTTCCGCAATAAGCGATTAGCGACTTTGCCGTAATGCAGCCGATGCCCGGAACGAGTGATACTGCAATTTTGTATAAAAGCTCGTCCGACCTGTTTTCTTGGTTGTTCATACCTACAATTTACCCCAATTCTGTGTAAAAAGGAACTATTTTAAAGGATGTTTTCAGGGCTCTTTCCTAAATAAAAGACCACAGGTAAAATGTTGCCAAATCAGGAAGTGAATAGATGCCAAACAAGGAAGTAAAATGCCGCCAAATCGGGAAGTATAAATTGTAATATATTGAAATTCTCCTATATTTGCATAGAATTAGAACCACATAGATTATGAGTGAAAAATCCTATTTATTACGTTTGTGTGATCAAGAACTACAAATTGCACTGGAATCATCAGGGGCAGTTTTGGTTGAGGGAGCCAAATGGTGTGGAAAAACACGCACTGCCTCCAATGTTGCAAAAAGCATCTTGTATATGCAAGACCCTGATAATACGGTATCTTTTCAGGCAATGGCAGATACAAAGCCATCATTATTACTCAAAGGTGAAACACCAAGATTAATTGATGAGTGGCAAATTGCTCCGGTTTTGTGGGACGCGGTCAGATTTGAAGTAGATAAAAGAGAGGATGAGGGCCAGTTTATTTTGACCGGCTCTGCAGTACCTGCCGATAATGTAACTGCACATACAGGTACCGGACGTTTTTCCCGCATGCTTATGCGTCCAATGAGTCTATTTGAATCGCTTGAATCGAATGGCACAGTATCTTTGATGTATCTATTTAATGGAAATCAAGCTATTGAGGCTATATCTGAATTGTCCATAGAAAGGATAGCTTTTGCTTTGTGCAGAGGTGGGTGGCCTGCCAGTGTCAAGAAAAATGAAACTTCGGCATTACGCATGTCAAGGGACTATGTAGAGGCGGTGATTAATTATGATGTATCACGCGTTGATGATGTAGAAAAAAATCCCGAAAGAGTTCGGCTCTTGCTGAGGTCTCTGGCGAGAAATGTAGCAACATTAGCCTCAATTCAGACCATAAAAAACGACATAGAAGCAACAGATATTTCGATTTCTGATAAAACAATTAGTTCATACCTAAATGCATTGCGAAGAATTTTTGTGGTGGAAGATTTGCCAGCTTGGTTGCCTTCCATGCGATCCAAAACGGCCATTCGTACTTCATCAAAAAGACATTTCGTAGATCCTTCCATTGCCACTGCAGTATTGCGCACTAATCCAGATGGTATCTTGAATGACTTTAAGACTTTTGGCTTTCTGTTTGAATCCTTGTGCACCAGAGACATTCGTGTTTATGCTCAAGCGATAGATGGTGATGTTTTTCATTACCGTGATAAAAGCGGATTAGAATCCGATTTGATTGTTAGGCTAAGAGATGGCCGTTGGGCAGCTATAGAGGTAAAATTGGGGAATAAACAGATTGATGAAGCTGCTCAAAATTTATTGTCGCTAAAAGCAAAAATTGATGAAGATAAAATGGGACAAGCTTCCTTTTTAATGGTCATAACCGGAGGGCAATATGCTTATTGTCGTAAGGACGGTGTTTTGGTAGTTCCCATCGGATGCTTGAAGAATTAGAACGGTTATTTCATCCATCCTTAAATTTAACCCAATTGAAGGAGAAACTGGAATTTTGGGAAAGGATTCTCCAGACTCCCTTTCCCTTTTTCCATGCTCCATGCACCTTGCTCCCTGCCCCATGCTCCGTTCTCCCCGGAATCTCAAGATCGTCACATTCTTATCATTTTTCACTACTTTTGCCTGTATGATCGATCAGGCTACTATCCAGCGAATCCTTGACACTGCTGAAATTACAGAGGTTGTGGGAGAATTTGTTACCTTGAAAAAACGAGGAACGAACCTTCTTGGATTGTGCCCCTTCCATAACGAAAAGACACCCTCTTTCAATGTTTCTCCTTCCAAAGGAATATACAAATGTTTCGGGTGCGGCAAAGGCGGGTCTTCGGTCAATTTCATCATGGAGCACGAGCATCTCTCTTTCGTGGAGTCGTTAAAATGGCTGGCTAAAAAGTATCACATTGAAGTTCAGGAAAAGGAGGAAAGTCCGGAATATATCCAGGAACGCAACGACCACGAAAGCCAGATTATCGTCTCTGAATTCGCCCAGAAATATTTTACCGGACAGCTTTGGGATAGTGAATATGGCCGTGCTGTCGGATTGAGCTATTTCCGCGAACGCGGTTTCAGGGATGATGTGATTAAAAAATTTAGTTTGGGATATTGTCCGGAAGGGAAAGAACTATTTACCCAGGAAGCGCTGAAGCAGGGATATAAAATGGAGTTCCTCGAAAAAACCGGACTTACCATCAAGCGGGAAGATTGGGTGCGCGACCGATTTTCCGGCAGGGTAATGTTCCCGATTCACAGTATCTCCGGCAGGGTAATTGCTTTTGGGGGAAGGACACTATCGCAGGACAAGACTATTGCCAAATACCTCAACTCGCCGGAGTCGGACATTTACCACAAAAGCAGAGTCGTTTACGGGATTTATCAGGCGAAACGCGCAATCATCCAGGAGGACAAATGCTACCTGGTGGAAGGCTACACGGATGTCATCTCCATGCATCAGGCGGGTATCGAGAATGTGGTAGCCTCTTCGGGAACTTCGCTCACCGTAGATCAGATCAGGCTGATACGCCGTTTTACCAAAAATATTACCATCATTTACGACGGGGATCAGGCAGGAATCAAGGCCTCGCTTCGGGGTATTGACCTGGTTTTGGAGGAAGGTATCAACGTGAAAGTGTTGCCGCTGCCGGAAAAGGAAGATCCCGACTCATTTTCGAAATCCATGAGCGCCTCTGAGCTGACGCGCTATATCAAGGAAAACGAGACTGACTTTATCAAATTCAAGACCCGGATTTTGCTTACCGGGATTGAAAATGATCCACTTTCGAGGGCTAAGCTGATCACGGATATCGTCTATTCTATCTCCGTCATTCCGGAAGAGATCGTTCGGACTGAATATCTTAAAGAATGCAGTCGACTGCTGGAAGTTCGGGAAGATGTTCTTTACAACGAGATCAGAAAGCTGAAGCTGAAGAAAAGTGAAGCACAGGTGCCGCGGGATGTATTGCCACCCAATGAGGCACAGCCAGTTCCGGTGCAGCCAAAACCTGCCAGGACACTGCCTGTTCAGAATCCCTTTGAACTGGAAGAGAAAGAGCTTCTCAGGGTACTCCTTAAATGTGGATCACTCACGATTAATGATTATGAGCACGAAGAGAGTGGCGAATGGATTACCGAAACCGTTGCCGCCTATATTTTATCCGAACTTGAGCTCGACAACATGGTTTCGGTGAACCCGCTGGTAAATACTATTCTCGATAATTACCGCGATCACCTGGATGAAAAAGAGTTCGATGCCATGCGGTTTTTCACCCTGCATCCGGATCCTCAGGTTAGCCTTTTTGCCTCGGATATCATCTCAGAGCGGCATCCGCTGAGCCTATTTTGGGAACGGGGCGGCAGTCATATCGAGAGAGAAGAGGATATGCTTCAGGTTGTTGTACCCAAACTAGTGCGCGAATACAAGTTAAGGGTAGTCTCCTCGATGATGAATACGATTGAAAGTAAAATGAAAATAGCCGATGCTGCCAATGACTTTGATCTGTCGATGGAGTTGATGGCCTCTTACCAGAAGCTCACTGAGGTCAAAAAAATCCTCAGTAAGCTTCTGGATCGCACCGTAAATCCGACCAAATAAAAAAATATGATTTTTCTGACCGGTGGCACAGGCATGTTGGGAGCACATCTTCTTCTTGATCTCACAAGAAGTGGCGTGAAGGTACGTGCCCTCAGACGGAGAAACTCAGATTTGTCGACGGTCAAAAAGATCTTTTCCTGGTACGATGACCGCGCAGAGCAGCTTTTTTATCAAATTGAGTGGTGTGAAGGTGATTTGCTGGATCCTCTTTCTTTACGGGATGCGCTTGAAGGGATCGATGCAGTAATTCATGCGGCAGCAAAAGTTTCGTTTGATCCGCGAGACCGTTCGGCAATGCTTTATGAAAATCCCCTTGGGACGGCAACGCTGGTCGATTTGGCCATCGAATTGAAAATTCCACGTTTTTGCCACGTCAGTTCGATTGCGACGCTGGGCGATAACCTATCCGGATTACCCGTCGACGAGGAGTTTTCCTGGAATAACGACCGGAACAGATCTGCTTATTCCGAAAGCAAATACCTCTCGGAGATGGAGGTTTGGAGAGGCGTTCAGGAAGGGCTCTCCTGCGTAATTGTAAATCCGGCAGTAATTCTCGGTCCGGGGAATTGGGCAATCGGGTCACCGCGATTCTTTCAAACCATCGACAAAGGAATGAAATTTTATACGGCCGGAAGTACCGGATTTGTAGATGTCAGGGATGTTTCCAAGGCCGTTATCGCGCTGTCGCTGTCAGATGAATGGGATGTGATTAAAAATCAACGGTATGTTTTATCCGCAGAGAATCGCTCCTACCGGGAGATTTTTGATCTGATTGCCGCGGCGATTAACCGGCCCAATCCGACTATCCGGGCTACCCGATTTTTACTGCAGACCGGCTGGAGAATCTCGCGCCTGATTGCAGCTTTTACAGGCAAACCGCCTGCCCTCACACGGGATACTGCCCGTTCCTCGATGAATGTGTCGCTTTATGACGGATCAAAAATTACCCGGACAATTGGGTTCGGATATACTCCGATTAATAGAACAATTCAGGATATTGCACTCATTTACAAGCAATCCAATTAAAAAAAGACAAAGGCTGTATTGCAGGTTCGCGAGCATAACGATTCCCTCATCCCCAGAGCATTTTATCTGAATCACGAAAAATTATTGTCCACTGTGTAGCGTTTCAATTACCCGCTTACGTATAGTTCGCGAAATAATTCAGGTAGAAACCGGCGAAATCTGTCTTTGATTGAATGTCCATGCTAAAATGATATCCCGATTCCCCGTAATTACGTAATTTTATGAAGTGATAGCTTATCAATGAAACGAGCACGTAATGATATTTACATCCAAGGACTTGAAAATTTTACATGCGAGTTCCATACGGCAACTATAAAACAAATTATTTACGTATGAAATTGCGTTTTGGAAAGTAATAAAGAGGAGAATTTCGGATTAATAATTCAAGGATGTATCCGCAAGGCTGAAAAATCGCGGGAACTTCTTTATAAGAAATTCTTTGGGTACGCATTAAGTGTGGCACTGATATACAATCACCAGCGAAATGAGGCGCTTGAGGTTGTGAATGATAGCTTTGTGAAAGTTTTTTCGAACATTGATAAATATGATATCACCATACCATTTCAGGGATGGTTGCGAAGGATTGTAATCAATACTTCCATTGATAAGCTGAGGAAAGACAAAAAGAATTACCTGCACGTTGAAGCAGAGAAACAGAATATTCGGGACGAAGCGCCCAATGTGATAAGCCATCTTGCTGCGCAGGATATTATTGAAACAATAAATCTGTTGCCAAATTTCCACAAAACAGTTTTCTGCCTGTATGAAATCGAAGGATTCAGTCATGAAGAAATTGCCGAAAAGCTGGGAATTCCTATCAGTTCGTCGAGGGTCTATTTAACACGGGCAAAAAAACAACTCCGGGAGTTGCTGCCGGCAAATTTTGACATAGAGGATGAAAAATTATAAAACAGACAGCGAAATTTCTGCTTTGATAAAGCAAGCTCTGGATAGTCGCCAAGAAGACTATATCCCGGGTTCATGGGAGAATTTTTTGCTTATTCAAAAGAAGAAAAGAAAGGCATTTGTCTTACGAATTGTTTCACGCGTTGCCGCTTGTCTGATCGTGGGATTTTTGGGGTTCAATTTTTTCAGAACAACATTGAATGAGGAGTCATCCAATGCCAATCAACCCGTTGCAACTATTGTACAGCCGGTGCCACCAAATAACAAACCGACTGCCAAAAATTATGCGCCATCCGTTTCACCAATTTCACTCTCTGCGAAACAGGTGGCTTCCGCAAACACTCACCAAGTCAGTGCCGTCGGCTCACCGAAAAAACCCGTAGCGTTGTTTGAAGACCGTACCGTTTCAAACCCATTGCCAGCGATGGAAATTATTCAGGATACCTCATCTGTGAAGAGGATTCTTACAGCTGACCTGAAAATTAAGTCCGGAGTAAGTGCGGCAGATTCGGTCAGGAAAGCTGCAGATTCTGTAGAGGTTAAGACCGATGTCCAGGTACCTAATTCGATAAATGCACCTGCAGACAAAAAAATTGCATCTGTTCAAAAAAGAAAGATCAGGTTTGGGATCAACTTCTCTCCCGGCGTAAATACAACTCAATCGGCAAGTTCATTTAATTACCAGGGAGGCGTAAGCGCGGATATAGATTTGTTTTCCAATTTTCAATTATCGACCGGACTGCAGCTCGAAAATCAGAATATAGTGAACAATGAACGGGGTCTTGCCACTTCCACGCTGGCATCTTCCAATCAGTTAAAAACGAAGTTGCTTAATCTGGATATTCCGGTTAATATAACGTGGAAATTTCTGTCGGAAAAATCAAATTCCTTTTATGTTTCTGCCGGATTATCCTCCCTCGTCTATCTGAAGCAGGATAACAAGAATACCACCTATTCTCAGATGATGGTTCCAATGTCATCGGTAAGTGTGGGGGATGCAATAAAGACCTATAGTTATGTCGACCAGGTGTCGGTGGTACAAAATGCCGTCACCCCGGATCGCGCTTTCGATTTCGCCGGTAGGGTAAATTTAATCTTCGGCGTCGAGACAAAACTGACACCCAGGCTGTTCCTCCATCTCGAACCGTATGCGAAAATACCGGTAACCGGGATGGCTGCCGAAAATTTAAAGCACACCTCAACGGGTATCAACTTTAAAATATCATTTTAACGCTTGTTTTGTAGCGTTTCGAACATGTGTGATCGTATTGAGTTAAAACAAAAAAAGGATATGAGACGATTTATATTTACAGCAGTAGTATTTAGCTTTCTTTTTGGTTGCATCCAGTTGAATGATTTCACCATCGAGGAAAGCAGACCATTGATTTTTCAATCTGAATATGTAAACTATGCCTGGGGCTACAACCATAACGGATGGATGATGGAGAGCTCAGGTGAAGTAAAGCGATTTCAGAAAAATGCCACATGGGTCTTCCCCGACTCATTGGGTTACATCAGTGAGGTGGATATGGCGAAAAACATTTCGGCATGTGATTCAGTGATGGCACATGTTTCCCCTTTAACGTTTTCACTATACGCTCAAAAGGCATTTACATGCAGCAATGGCACCATGACGAAGGCCACGAATACAATGGCAGATGCCGGAGAACACATTTATTGCTACTATCTCTATGATGCCAGCGGTAAACGTTATAAGAGATTTGTTCTGAGCATGACAGGCGACTGGTCGCAGGAAAATCTTGCGCCATATTCGAAAGAAGTGGTAGATTGGATGAAAGCGATAAAATAATGGGGAAATGGGGAAATGTGAAAATATGAAGGATATGTTAGTCAGGTGTATTTTACTTTTTGTGTTGAGTGCTGTTTTTGCGGTTGGTTGTTCGAAAGATGGTGAGACTTCATCTGTAGGGGAAAAAATCGTCCTGAACGACAAATCGCTGAAATTGGTGAAGGCCGGGAATGATTTCAGTTTTGAGTTACTCAGCAAATGTTTGGACGGCACCAATGAAAACAGAATGATTTCTCCGCTAAGTGTTTCGACAGCCCTGTCTATGACGCTGAACGGTGCTGGTGGAACAACACTGCCTGCCATCAAGACCGCCCTCGGACTGGATGGATTATCAAATGAGGAAATAAATGCCAACTATCAGACTTTGACTAATGCGCTGCTCAAAGCGGATCCAAATGTGGTGATGAACATTGCCAACTCTATCTGGATCAGGAAAGATTTCCCTGTCCTGGCTCCATTTATTTCCACCAATCAAACCTATTACGGCGCGCAGGTTTCAACGCTCGACTTCAACAGTGCCGCACTCGCAACGATAAACAAATGGGTGAGCGACAAGACCAACGGCAAGATTCCCACAATTTTGTCGTCAATTTCGAGCAACGAGGTTATGTTTCTGATTAATGCAATCTATTTCAACGGCAAGTGGAAATACCAGTTTGAAACATCCAAGACGGTCAACGAGCAGTTTTTCTGCGTGAATAAAATTGTTGTATCCGCTCCCATGATGAAGATGGAGAATAGCTTCGCGTACACCGTTCAACCTGGATTTAAAGCGATGAAATTGCCATACGGCGCGGAGAAATTTCAGATGGTTCTGCTGCTACCCGATATTGGAACTACTCCCGACAAATTAGCAGCATCTTTAAATTCGTCCGTCTGGGAGACGACAATGACAGGACTTCAGTCCAAAACTAAAATCCCGGTCTGGATACCAAAATGGAAATTCTCTTGGGAAAATACCTTAAACGACAAACTCATTGCACTAGGAATGAAGGTGGCATTTGATCCGAATTTCGCTGATTTTTCTGCGATCAATCAGGCAAACAATCTTTACATCTCGAAAGTTATCCACAAAACATTCATTGACGTGAGTGAATCCGGCACGGAAGCGGCTGCGGCAACATCCGTTGGAATTGGGGTTACGAGTATGCCTGTCGATCCGCCAAGCTTCTATTTAACCCGCCCCTTCCTGTTTTTCATTACAGAGGAGGATACCGGTGCCATTCTTTTCGCCGGAAAGGTTGAGAATCCGTTGCAAACGAATTGAGAAGAAAATTTGGAAATGGGGGAATGTGAAAATGTGAAAATTAATATACTAAAAATGAGATTAATCACTTTGTTACTGGCAGTCCTTTTACCGCTTGGGCTTTTTGCACAAAGAGGGAAAAAGGATGTGATTTACCTGAAAAACGGCAGTGTGGTGAGGGGAACCATCGTGCTGCAGGATCCTAATAAAATGGTCAAGTTAAGAACCACAGACAACAATCTGTGGGTATTTACCAACGATCAGATTGACAGCATCGCACATCCTGCGAATGCAAAGGCACCATTCACCACCGGCTATTTTAACCTTACCGAGATTGGCGTACTGGCGGGAAACTTCTCAAATGCCACAAGAGCGCCATTCACGTTGATGAATATAAACAGCTGGTATTTCCCATGCGGTCTGGCCACCGGGATTGGAGTCGGAGTAGAATTCTCCAATGAATCCTATCTTCCCGTTGTCGCCGACCTCCGGTATTATTTCCGGGACAAGCGACCATTGCCATTTTTCTCTTTGCAGGCAGGTTATTCCTTCCCGTTAGGTGGTTCCTATTCTCAGACCATGTACGCAATTGATGACCGAAGGATGAGTCCTGTCATTTATCCCGGCATAGCGCCCAATTATACGAATGATCCGATTGATGCCCATGGAGGTTTTCTCATCAACCCGGCAATCGGACTACAGACGCAATTAAACGACAATCTGGGGCTGACCTTCAGTGTCGGTTACCGCTATATGCGACACAGTTACAATCGCACCGGCGATTACAAAATTGATATCGATTACAACCGTTTATCACTCAAGATCGGATTGCTTTTTAAATAAAACTCTCATGAAAAAACTTACTCTTAAAATATTCATTCCGATATTGCTTCTTGGATTTCTCTTCGCGGGATGCAAAGATGTTTATACCGAGCAATATCTTTCACTGGAACCAGTTTACATGAGTTTCACTGATTTCAGGGCATCCGTAAAGGTGGTTTCTCAGATGGATCTGGTTAAACCAGGCAAAATTTACGCCTTCGGAAATTACCTTTTCATCAATGAGACGATGAAAGGTATTCACGTGTACAACAATGCAAATCCTTCCGCCCCACAGTATGTCGGATTCATTAACATCCCCGGCAACGTGGATATGGCTGTCAAAAATAACATCATGTATGCCGACAGCTACATCGATTTGGTTGCCATTGACATCACCGACCCTACGAAGGCGAAAGAAGTTGGCAGGGTGCAATCGGCATTCCAATATTCGGTTCCCGCGTATCCGGAGACGAAGTACAGGATTGGCCAGGTAGATCAAACGAAGGGAGTTGTCGTAAGCTGGGAAGTGAAAAAAATCAGGAAAGAGATTAACACGATTGATTACCCGGTATTCCCAATGTATTTCGGCGGCAAGGCTACAATGGATTACGCAGCATTAAGCTCCAATGTACAGGGCTCTTCAACAGGGGCTTCCACTGCAGGAGTTGGCGGATCAATGGCCAGATTCGGACTCACGGGCAACTCGCTCGTGGCGGTTGATACCTACACATACTATTATTTTGACTTGACGGAACCAAACAGTCCGAAACTTGCGGCAAAAAACTGGGTGAATTCAGGCGTTGAGACGATGTTCCTGTATGGCAAAAATATGTTCCTGGGCACCAGAAACGGAATGCTGGTCTATGATCTTTCTGATGTTACCAAACCGGTATACATTTCGCAATTTTGGCATGCTACCGGCTGCGATCCTGTTGTGGTTCAAAACAATCGTGCTTATGTCACGATCCGCGGAGGAAATATGTGCAACAGCAGTATCAACCGACTGGATGTTCTGGATGTGACCAATATTCTGAAACCCGCTCTTCTTCGCTCCTATACGATGGATAACCCCTACGGACTGGGTATTAGCGACGATATTCTTTTTGTCTGCGACGGAACCTCCGGACTGAAAATTTACGATGCTGCAGATCCGCTGACGTTAGACAGCCATCAGTTGGCCAAATTTCCGGCCATTCAGGCGTATGATGTTATACCGCTCGGAAAATCACTGTTAATGATTGGAAGTGACGGGTTCTATCAATATGATTATTCAGATGTGAAGAATATCAGACAGATCTCTGTGATTAAGACCAAGAAGTAATGAAAAGAAGAACCTTACTCATTGCAGTAGTTCTTTTGATGGGTTTTACTGGTTGCCAGAAAGAAAAAATTCCAGGTTATGATATAAACACATATTCAATTCTATGGAAAGAATCCAGCGCTTGGGTAAATTTCTCATATAGTGCGACAATTACCCAAGATGGGAAATTAGAGGTTCTGGAAAAATATGAATTGAGTCATCAATACAGAGAGTCTGAATTTCAGATTCCATCCGAGGATTTGTCGTTAATTAAAGAGAAATTAAAAGCCTTAGTTTCAATTGAAATTTCTGATAAATATGGATTTCATGATAATGCAGCCACAGATGCTCCAACAACAAAGATGAAGTACTTAACCCCAAATAAGAGTGATTCGACCTATTTGTATTATCCTAATGAACATGAGTTACCTGATAAACTGGAGCTGTTTCTGCAGGTTGTCCAACAAGTAATTTATAAAACTGACACGTTGAAAAATTAGGGCACCTGCTGCGACCCCAAACAACCCACAAGGCGGGCTCTTGTGCTTCACCCAAAAAGCTGACCCCGGCGATGGAGATCGTCGAGGTCAGCTTTACAGCGATTATCACCCATGGGATCAAAAGCTTCATGGATCATTTTAGGGATCAAATGACAACAAGACCTCGAAGAGGTCAAAGGTTTATAGAATATGTCATTCCCAGGTATCTGCGACCCCGCCGGGGTCGAACTTCTCTAATCATTAACGTCTCTATAAATCTTTAATCCCTCCAGGATTAATCTTAATTTTTTCTCTTCACCGGAAATTTCATTTGATCCAGCTTCATACAGACAAATGGCTCATTTCTTCAGAGAATCCTCATAAAGAAAGAGCCAAATTCGTTGGGAGTTTATACCTTTGATCACTTTAGTTCACGCTCGCTCTAATGAATCAGACGGACCCAAAAATACCAGGCTTCATAAAGAAGCACCATGTACTCACGTTAGCAACTGTCTCGGCCGACCAGCCTTGGGTTGCTAACTGCTTTTATGCTTTTATGGAAGAGCAGATGGCATTTGTTATCACTTCCGGGTACGAAACGAGGCACATTCAGGAAGTCGCCCAAAACAAAAAAGTAGCCGGCAATGTTGTTCTCGAAACCAGCGTAATAGGCAAAATACAAGGGATTCAGTTTACTGGTACCCTGGAATTGGCCGAAGGGGCTGATCTCGAAAAAGCCAGCTCAGCATATCTGAAAAAATTTCCTTTCGCAGCGCTGATGGATACTACCCTGTGGATCTTACAGATTGATTACCTCAAGATGACCGATAACCGGCTGGGCTTTGGTAAAAAGCTGATCTGGGAGAGGACTAAATAAGCGTCGGCCTACAACATCTGTTTCGCAGATTCAACAGTAATCTCCAGCACCCTGGTTAAAAAGGAGAACTTGTTTTTCATCATATCATATTCATCTCCCGATTCAATATAGCTGGCAGTACCACTCACTAAAAAACCTGTTCCGGGATAGTCCTTGTACCCCAAAACATCTTTGCTGCCAAGGGAAATCTTTACCTTGCTATTGACTTCAACGTTTTTCTGAGTCTTTCTGAATCCATAGGCCGGAATCAGGATGCGGTGGTCTTCCGTAACAACCAGGTATGAATTCCAGGTATTTACCAGATGCGGTTCTACGCCCCAGGACATTATTGAAACGACTCCCTCGTGATTGAGGACTTCAAAGAATTTGTCTGTCAGTATCTTTTCCATGATTTAATTTTTAACCGTTTATAAGGATTATCTGGAGCCAAAAGTAACGCTCTTCAAGGCAATCCATATTCAACTGGTTTAAGAAATTCAGCTATTTCTCTTTCGCAATTCACTCAGATACTCGGGGGTAATTCCAAGGTAGGAGGCAATCATATATTGAGGCACTCGCTGCATAAATTCAGGAAAAGCTGTACTGAAATGCACATAAAACTCTTCTTTGGACATTTCATACTGCAATTTAGATCTGTGTTGCGCGGCAGCCACGCCTTTAAGCATAACAATTCTGAAGTACTTTTCCAGTTTAGGCAACTCCTTTAGCAGGTCTTCAAATTGCCCTTTGTCTACAGACCATATTTCGGATTTTTCAATAGCCTGAATGCTATAATCGGAGGGTTTACTATTCATAAAACTGAAATAATCAGATATCCACCAACCCTCCAGGGCAAATTGTACGATCTGCTCCGAAGCCCTTTTATTCACGTAGAACATGCGCAAACACCCTTTTTCGACAAAATACAGATTTCGGCATTGTTGACCCTCTGCCGTCAAAAATTCCCTTTTACTTACTTTAAGAAACTTGAAATACCTGTTTAATACGAGTAAATCGTCATCATTCAATTCGATGCTTTTCCTAATTTGAGCTACCAGTGTCGAAATTGCCATTGTCGTATTATCCGTTTCCTAATTCGGTCCGCCATGAGTACGTAAACAGGCTTAATCCATATTCCTTTTAAGGTCCTTTTTATAATTCTTCATCATTTTGCCAAATGATTTATCTTTCGACCGTTTCTCTGCAACAGTAGCTTCAAAGTGCGCATTCTCTCTTTCCATCTTCAGATAGTTATCATACGAAGCATTTGAAATTTCGCCCTTTTTCAATGCTTCCAGCACGGAACAGCCGATTTCGCTGGTATGTGTGCAATCAATGAATTTGCAGCTTTTTGAAAGATCATAAATCTTGTTGAAAGAGATTTCTAGTCCGGCGGCAGAATCAGCGATCCCCACTTCTCTCATGCCCGGATTATCGATCAATATGCCTCCATTATCCAGAATAATCAATTCCCGATGGCTGGTTACGTGCCTGCCCTTATTTGTACTCTGACTTATTGCGTCGGTTTTCATGAGCGCCTTGCCCGAAAGTTTATTCATCAGTGAAGATTTTCCGACACCGGACGAACCAAGCATGCAATACGTTTTTCCCTTCTCAATAAGCTTATAAATTGCTTCATAACCACTCTGCGTCTCGTTGCTGATCGGGATAACAGGAACACTTTCAATCCGCATCCTGATCGCGTCTAAAATCTCATTCAGCCTGGGTTCACCGATTAAATCGATTTTAGTTAGAATAATCACCGGACTAACATCAGCGGCAAGGCAAATCGTGAGATACCTTTCAAGCCTGTTAACATTAAAATCCCTGTCGACAGCCTGCACCAATAAAGCATAATCGATATTCGCAGCGATAACCTGAACGGATCCCGCTTGCCCAACAGCCTGCCTTTTGATAACCGAATATCTTGGGAGTACCTTGTGAATAATTGCTGCGTCCGCATCGTAAACGGTCATGGTAACCCAGTCTCCTACCGCCGGAAAATCTTCACTGCTTCTTGCGGTAAAGCGCAGATTGCCGCTAATCTCGGCTTCAAATTCGCCGTCAGGAGTCTTTACAATATATCTTTCCTTGTGTTCTGCGATAACCCGCCCCAACACAAAATTGCCGGGAGTTGAATTAATCCAATTCTTCTCAAAAAATTCCGAATAACCTAAATCTTCTAAATTCATTTCCGAAATTCGTGATTATTGAGGTCTCCTGGCAGGAAAATAGTGGCTAACGCCTCTTCTTTAAGGCCTTTGCGATTGCCTTTTCCGCCAGCACCTCCATTACTTTATAACCTTCCTTATTGGGGTGAACGCCATCCTGAGAGTAGGCAGCCTTCATTCCCTTCCGTTCATCAACTACTGAGGAATAATAATCCAGATAATCGCAGCCATGACTTGCCGCATACTCCTTTATCCAATTATTCAACTCAACGATTTTCTCAGCAGGTTCAAGTCCCCGTTTCCACGGATAATCGTACACAGGCAGTACCGACGAAAGGATAACTTTGATACCATTTGCCTTTGCCAATTCAGCCATAGAAGCAAGATTGTCCTCAATCATGCCGAGGGTGGATGGTCCGGTATTACCCGCTATATCATTTGTTCCACCGAGAATAAGCACCACTTTGGGTTTAAGATTTATCACGTCAGCTCTGAATCGCACCAACATCTGAGGAGTCGTTTGTCCGCTGATACCTCTGTCGATGTACGACTTACCCTCAAAGAATTCAGGAGAAATCCGAATCCAACCGTCCGTTATCGAGTTCCCTATGAAAACGACCCGTTGCTCTTTGGCAGCTGGCAATCCCAGTTTCGCATTGGCATCGCGGTAGCGACCGAAATTTGGCCAATCATTTTTTGTACGCACCAATTGCTCGTTCTCTTTTGTGAGCTGCTCGATCGTTTTTGGTGGAGCAGGATTGGCAGTTTGTGTATTTTGTGCCTGAGTGGCAACTGCCAAAAAGAGAAATGGCAGAAGAATTCTGAATGTCAAATTGGAGGGTTTCATCTATAAATAGTCTAATAATTTAACAGTAAACCTATTAATTTTTATCCATTCTAGGAAGCATTGTGAATGTAATTTCAGGAAATATAACCAACCTGCTATGACCGAGACATCCGACCTGAAAAGAGACACCCTATAAAATTTGGCGAAAACTATTTGATCGGATAATAAAATATTGTTCCTTTATGCATATTTATTCACCACGACTACAGTTTGAAAATTCATTATAATCATTTAAAACAATCAAAATGAAACCCTCAACATTTTCGAGACGCAAGTTTCTGGGAACATCGGCAAGTGCGGCAGCGCTGGCTTTGATGCCCTTTAATCACTCTTTTGCTATCGGGAAATCGGCAAAAAAGCCTAATTCCAAGGTTAACGGTGTACAGCTAGGTCTCACCACCTATTGCTACCGAAGTATTTCCCATAATCTGGAGGAAGTATTGCAATATGTTTTAACCTCCGGTGTTAATTCACTTGAGATGAGGAGTGTTCTCGAAGAAGGACTCGGAATTCCTCAGTCAACTTTCCGTGCAGAAAGAGGCGCTGTTTTAACCGATGCGCAGAAGGCAGAACGTGCAAAAGCAATGATTGAATTAAAAGAAGCACAGCGGAAATGGCGTTTATCCCTGCCCATGCAGAAGTATGCAGATATTCGGAAAATGTACAACGACGCCGGTGTTGACATCCATATCGCCAAATTCGTACCTTCCGGATGGTCTGACGAAGAAATCGATTATGCCTACAATGCAGCGAAAGCACTTGGCGCATACGGAATAACGGATGAGTTTACCGACGAAGCATCTCAGCGTCTGGGCAAATTCGCTGAAAAGCATAACAGTCTGGCTATTTATCATACACACGGTCAGTTTGGAAAACCAGGCTTCGACATCGACAAATATCTTGGATACTCAAAAGCCAACAGACTAAATCTTGATATTGGGCACTACTGGGGTTCAACAGGTTTGCATCCGGGTACTATTATCGAGAAGTATCATCATCTGATACCAAGTATCCACGTGAAGGATAAAACGGGTCCAAATCATGCAGATCCAAATGCCAACAGGCCTTTCGGTCAGGGTGAGACACCGATAGCCGATGTCCTTCTACTGATAAAAAAGGAGAAATGGCCTATCAATGTTGACCTCGAGCTGGAATATGAAATCCCAAAGGATTCGGATCCTATCAAGGAGGTAACCAAATGCATCGAGTATATGCGAAATATTCTCGAATAGAACCCTCTAAAAAAATGAGAAGCTGTTTCCTTCGAATCAGCCTCTCATTTTTTTATGCTATCACAATTTCAGGCATTGCGTATTTTGTCCAGGAGCCTGTTGAGTTCCTTCACTTCATCCACTGAAAGATTGTTCAGGAGGGTATCCGCCTTTTTCTCACATTCCAACATCCCATCGAGAATTGCCAGTCCCTTGTCCGTAATCTCTACTGATTTCTGTCTTCGGTCGTCCGGATTTTCCTTCCTGGTAACCAGCCCTTTTTCATAGAGCCTGTCGACAATACGGCTGACGTCAGAATCCCTGTCAAGCATCCGTTCCTTAATAAAGCCAATCGAGAGCGGAAGCCCGCTTCTGAACCCACGAAGAATCCGTAGAACATTGTATTGCTGTTCGGCTATGCCATGTACTTTCAGCGACTGATAAAACTCGTAACTTAACTGCCTGACAGTAAAGTTGAGGTTTATCAATCCCTTGTGGTATTCATTTCTGAACCTCGCTTTGATTTCATCTTCAAGCGACATACTCATCAGATCTAACGGGGTGCAAGTTAAATTTACTCTTCAAGGTGACCAAATTTGCCTTTTTGAAAATCTTGAAAGGCCTGGTACAATTCCTGACGTGTGTTCATCACAAATGGCCCCTGAGCTGCAATGGGTTCATTGATATCTTCACCGCTCATCACCAGGACGACTGACTCCTCGTCTGCGGTAATATCAAACGTTTCACCATCATTCTGGAAGAGCGCAAAATGGTCTTGGTCGACCTCTTCGTCGCCATTGATTCTGACTTTGCCGCTCAGTACCAGAAGCGCAGTATTCCACGTTGCCGGGAAGGAGAAATCAGCTTTGCCCAATTTTTGAAGTTTCACATTTAGGAGACTTACCGGCGAGAATGTCGAGGCAACTCCTTTCACATCCTTGTATTCTCCCGCAATGACCTCAACAGTACCTGCATTATTTTCAAGCTGGTACCCATTGATCTGATCCTTCGTAATGCTTTGGTATTTCGGTGGCGACATCTTGAATTTTGCAGGCAAGTTAACCCAGAGCTGAACCATCTGCATCTCTCCTCCCCGCTTAGTGAATTCCTTCTCGTGATATTCTTTATGCAAAATGCCGGATGCTGCCGTCATCCATTGTACGTCACCCTCGTTGATGACACCACTGTTGCCGGCACTGTCGTGATGAGCCACACTTCCCTTGTAGGCAATCGTGACTGTTTCGAAACCGCGGTGTGGGTGAACACCAACTCCCCGCGGCCTGTCGGACGGCGGGAAAAAATGTTTGGAGCCGTAATCCAGCAAAATAAATGGATTCATTCGTGCCATGTCGGTTCTATAGCCTCCCGGGATGAAATTATGTACCCGGAAACCATCCCCAACGAAATGAGGTTCCGGAGGCGTAAGAACCAATTCTACGTTTTTTGTAGTCATTATAGAAGTCCTTTCTTAATGTCAATAATTTTTTGCTGTGCTTATTTAAGCCGGAAGAGTTCGGGATTCCGTAAATAAGCCGTCAGCCAAACAAGTAAAAGTACCACGGTAGGCATCGCAATACTCATTCCAGCTGTCATGTGGATAATGATTGCACCACCCATGTAAGAACTGAGCAACAGCGTACCATATTTGTTCGTTTTTGGAAACAAGAACAATAGCGCTGAGGTAATTTCCCCAAGCGCAATGATAATGCGCCAATCGCCAAGTTTCATCTGTTCCATCTGCTCTGCATGGAAAAATAATTTTCCTGAGGCGCTAAAAAAATAGAGCGCTGTAAGTAATCCGGCAATAACCCAGGCTATAATTCTGCCGTACTTTGAAATCTGTGTTTTCATTTGATAAAATTTTGTTTGTTAATCCCGCATTCGCAGGAACGTCCATTGCAATTTTCTACTGCGATTAAAATTATAAGTCTATATACGTACAAACATTACATGTTGTAACATATAAATTAATATTTTTAAAAATAATTTTTAAAAAATTGACAATCAGGATTAATCTTTCTACCTAAACCCAAATAGAAGCGGAAAAATAACGATCACAACGATCGTCCAGAAAAAATAGACAGTAAGGTACTTTGCAACTATGTGCTCCACAGAATCCAATCGCTCCGATTTGAAATAGGATTTATACAGACTCTTTGCAATTAGGATCAGGTTCACGAAAATCAGAATATTCGAAACGACGACGGCGGTTCGATTTGGGGTAAGTCCCGTCGAAAGTCTCGAAACAATTGCGGCCAACGCAATAATATCGACTATACTGGCCAAAGATGCCAACAGAAACAAGACCAGGACATTGCCATCTTTCTTTTTTGTTTTGTCCAGTTCGGTAATGGAAAAAACAATGATCGCCAATACCGCGATCAGCATGGCGTTGAAGAGTATTAAGAGCTCTCTGTCTTCCAAAATATTGGCGGAAGAAAAGATCATGGAGATCAGGTAGACAACCAATGTCATGAGCACCAATGGAGCAAAAACCCGTGCGATGACCGGCGCGATTTTGCTGGTTATGGTAGGATACAACTGAACGATATAAAACGATACGATGGGTATCGCAACTCCTCCAAAGACAATCACATAATCGCGGTATATCCCGACAATATCCATTTTAATCAAGGAGAATAGATTAATTGTCATAGCGCTCATGACTGCTCCTGCAATCGATATTAAACCCGCCATGACAATATACTCTCCGTTGAACCGGATAAACTCGATCCGTTTACCCGTATTGCGATAATCAAATGATATATAAGCCATACCGAAGAGACACCACAAAAAAAGCGGCGTATGGATGAGCGCCAGGATGCTGGAATCTCCTTTGGGATCTGGGAGAAGATTTACAAACAGTGTAAGTAGCAGGATAACCGCGCCGTAGATCACTATTCTCTTCTTGTCAAAAATTTTGTTTTGCCAGAATGTGTAAAGAATTAATCCGTTGAAAACGATAATAGCCAAATTCCTGGGGTAGAAAAATTGTGGTTCGATGCCTGGAAATATGGCCGGAATCTTAGCCAATAATCCGGTAAACAGCGAAAGAAGAATCACGACCAATAAATCTTGTTTCACGAAGGACCTAACAGCAGGTTCAGCCTCCGGACTTAATCGAACCTTCCAGAATTTTACCAGGTCAGAGTCATAGCTACCGGAAATTTCGGTGAAGGATTTGCAAAAATCTTGCTTGTTATCCCGATATAACTTCTCAAGACCATCAGGATTATTGATATTTTCGATAATTCGCTGTCTCATTTTCGCTGCTTTGTTGATGCTAATCAAATGTATAGCAAATAAATGGTCATTGCAAGGAGTTTCGGGCGGATCAAATTCATTAATTAATAATTTTGCTTCTGTCTGTTTTGTAGAAATGGGTTATGAAGAATTCGTGTATAGTGTTGGAAGGTGGTGGACTTCGGGGTGCATTTACCAGTGGGGTGCTGGAATATCTGCTCGAGCAGGATATGAATTTTGATCGGGTAATTGGTGTCTCGGCCGGGGCTTGTGTTGGAGCATCGTTTCTCTCAAAGCAGCGCGGAAGAAACAGAAAGGTCAACGTGGAATATCCTTCCGACAAAAGGTATATGGGGTTCAGTCATCTTCTTAAAACCGGATCCTATTTCAACATGGAGTTCGTATTTGGGGAGTTGCCTACAAAGCTTGTTCCTTTTGATGAACCTTCATTTTTTGAAAATCCGGCAGAATTTGATGTCGTTACAACTTCTCTGGAAACCGGAGAAACTGTCGTCTTTTCGAAAGAAGCTATCAAAAATAGCGGTGTTGACAAGACTCTCATCGCATCGTCGAGTATTCCGCTGCTTTCCAAGCCGGTGGATATTGGCGGACAGTTGTATTTCGATGGTGGGGTTTCGGATTCCATCCCTGCGAAGTATGCGCTGAAAAAACATGCGAAGGCGGTAGTTGTTCTTACCCGCCCAAGAGGATATCGAAAAAACACGCCAGGAAACATGCTGCTTGTCAGATTTCTATACCGGAAATATCCAAAATTTGTGGCTACCCTGCTTAACAGGAATGAGGCGTATAATAAAACGCTCGACTATTGCGAACAGATGGAAAAAGAAGGAAAACTGTTTATTATCGCTCCCCTTCCTGAATATTCTATCGGACGTACTGAGAAGAGCCTCGAGAAACGGGTTCGTCTGTACGATCACGGCTATTCGCTTATTAGTCAGAAGCTTGAACAACTAAAACAATTTCTGGATTAAAGCTCTGCGATGTATTTCAGTCCGTCGAGAGTCAGATTTTCGTCTATCAACTGAATCCTGTTCGCCACATTTTTTAGAACGGATGAGAGTCCACCGGTAGCAATCACCGTTAGCTTCTCGCCTATCTCCTCTTCGGTTCTGCTCACCATAGTGTCTACCAGTCCGGCGAAACCAAATACCAGTCCCGACTGTATTGCATGGATTGTATTATCCCCTAGTACGGATGGAGGCGCCACCAGTTGCACATCCCTCAGTTGCGCCGTATTTCCTGTCAGGGATTTGAGGGCAGTCTGCAATCCGGGTACGATAGCGACTCCTTCTATTTTGCCTGAACGGCGGATGGTCGTAAAAGTTATGGCCGTTCCGAAATCGATAACCATGCACGGTCCGCCGTAACGGATGAATGCGGCCGTGGCATCTGCCACGATATCGGTACCAATCTCCTGCGGACTGAGTATTTCCAACGGAAGCTTCCGGTAGATTGAAGGTTCAACCAGTAGCGGCTCCTGTTCGAGGAGTCGTGTGAGCATCTCATTGAACGGACGAATCAACCGGGGTACAACGCTGCTGAGGACGGTCTGATCTATTTCACTCTTCAGTATGTTTGAGCTGGAAAGTAACGAATTAAAGATCACCTCGTATTCGTCTGCCGTTTTGGCGGCGTCTGTCTGGATTCGCCACACCTTCAGCCATCCTTCATTTCCGGATACACCGAACACAATATTGGTATTTCCGATATCTACCGCTAAAATCATATTCTTCAATTTAATCAGTCAACAAATTTCGATTTTTATAGCGGTATAAATATACGTTTTAACTGTTATCAACAAAAACTTAATCAAAGTTCAACCCTTTGATAATGAAATGAACAAAGGATCCAACTTTGATTAAGTTATAAATAGTTGATGGTGAAACGAACAAAGGATCCAACCTTGGAATAGTTCTCCGCGATTCGAAATTTAGGCGCAATTCCCGTAACTTTATAATTGACGCAGTAATTTGAATAATTGATGGAACCATTGCAGTCTGACAGAAGCTACCATATATTCAACCACGCCAATGGGTTCGAGAATATATTTCGGACAGGGGCAAATTTTGCATATTTTCTGGAAAAGTACAGGTTGTACATCGCCCCTATTGCTGAGACCTATGCCTATTGCCTGATGCCCAACCATTTTCATCTGGTGATACGAATTCGAAAACGCGAGACGATAGAAGCGCTGCTACGAATCCACGACGACCCGTCGATTAGTTACAACCTTTCAAAAGTTGTAACATTAGATGACGAAATGAACAAAAGATCCAACTTTAGAAAGGTTTCCAGCGATCGCGACATCGAAAAATATCTATCTAAACAATTCTCGAATCTTTTTAGCTGCTACACGCAGTCTTTCAACAAAGTATATCACCGAATGGGATCTTTGTTCATCAAGAATTTTAAACGTGAACCAATATCCGATAAAGTCTACTTTCTGA
Organism: Prolixibacteraceae bacterium; assembly: GCA_963663005.2. GTDB lineage: Bacteria > Bacteroidota > Bacteroidia > Bacteroidales > Prolixibacteraceae > CAINVV01. The sequence goes on along the minus strand of CAXXHH010000012.1, from coordinate 22,153 downwards.
ATGCGATTATATATACTCACCGGAACCCAATTCATCATCGTTTTCGTAAAAAATATGAAGATTGGGATTACAGTTCGTACAACGATATTGTTGACGGAGTTTGTGATTTTATTGAAATCAGTAAACTCTTGACGATGACTGATGGGCTGGAATCTTTCAAAAAGATGCACCTTTCTAATAATTTTTCAAAAGTTACCACCATTGATGAAGTAACGGACAAAGTATCCAACCTTTGAAAAGTTGTTAGAAAAGTTGTCGCGCCATTTCACACCGCTAAATCCCTCATTGACTTACGGATTTGGGGATTCCATTTAGTTTTCTTTCTCCGTACCTTCGAAAAATCTACTTTGTGAAATTTAGCTTCCTGGTAATGAGGTCTCTTTTTACTTTCCTTGGTATTATCATTTGCAATCTTGCAGCCTTTGGCGTCTCTGCATACCCCCAAAAGGTCGAGATTCTACAGCCCAATGGCTCCAGGGTTACAGTCATTCTCAAGGGTGACGAGCGGTTGAAATGGGCTGAGACAGTAGATGGATATTCAATCATGCGTAACGGCAATGGTGATTTTGAATACGCGAAGCTGAATCCAAATTTGGATATGGTACCATCCGGCGTGGCCGTAAATAATGTGTTGGAAAGAAGTAGCACCGAAATACAATTCTTAAACGCGACAAAAAAGGGTCTTTCGTTTTCTGTGAGTCAGGTTCAGATGATGAAAAGCATCGTCCGGATGAATCAAAAGCGAATATTTAAGTCGGCTCAAGTTTCAGGAACAAGAAAATTCCTCTGCATCTTAATCGGTTTCTCCGATAAGGCTTTCACCAAAACGAAAGCTGACTTTGAGAACCTGCTGAATCAGGTTGGATATTCGGCAGATGGCGCTGTCGGAAGCGTGTACGATTACTACAATGAGAATTCGTATGGCAAACTTAACCTCTCATTCACGGTTGCCGGACCGTTTGTGGCAAGCCATACCTTGTCCTATTATGGCGCCAATGACATAAACGGATATGATACAAATCCGGAAGCCTTGGTGGCGGAGGCAGTAACTCTGGCAGATCCGACCGTTGATTATTCGCAGTTCGACAATGACAATGATGGAACGGTGGATGGTGTCTACGTCATTCATGCTGGCTACGGAGAAGATTCGGGCGCTTCGGCCAATACGATTTGGGCTCATACCGGGTCGATCCCGCAACTGACGCTGGATGGTAAGACTATCAGCGATTATGCCACTTCATCTGAGTTGCGGGGCATTAGCGGAACGGGAATTACCCGCATCGGTACAATCTGTCATGAACTTGGGCACATACTTGGAACCAATGATTTTTACGACACCAACTACACCACAAATGGAACCTACGACGGAACCGGGCAATGGGATATTATGGCGGATGGCTCCTGGAATAACAATGGGGTGACACCGGCGCATCACAACCCCTATTCCAAAATAGTAGTCTTTGGGTGGGCTGAGCCCAAATCGCTAACCTCAGGGGCAGAGATTACGCTCTTTGATTCGGAGGGCAACAACAATAGTTTCTACCGGATAAATACCGCGACTTCCAATGAATACTTTCTGATTGAAAACAAACAGAAGCAAAAATTTGACAGCTTTATCCCCGGACATGGGATGATTATCTATCATGTCGACGGGAACTATATCAGCAGTGCGGGCAATGCAATCAACACAGGCAGTCATCAGGGTTTGTATCCGGTCTGTGCAACTGCAACCGGGCTTCCACCCGCAACCTACGGAGTGATAAACAGTGCCGGATTGCCATTCCCAGGTACAGGCAGCAAGACTTCATTCACGGATTTGACCACCCCTAATGCGCTGTCGTGGAGCCTGGCCAAAACGAATGCCCCTATAACCAATATCAGGGAGGACAATAGCGCAAAGACAGTCACATTTACCGCACCTGTACTCCCAAACCGACCCACTACTTCCGTCGCAAATCCGGCGACCAATATTTTGCAAACTACCTTTTCAGCCAATTGGAATTTATCCTCCACGGCAACCAGCTATCGGTTGGATATTTCCACAGATGCCGGATTCACCTCGTTCGTAAGTGGGTATAATGACAAAGATGTCGGCAATGTAAAAGCGTTCAGCGTCACCGGACTGACTGCCAGAACAGTCTATTATTACAGGATCAGAGGCATAAATCTGGGCGGAACATCCGATAACTCGAATGTCATTTCGCTGAAAACATTCTCCGTTCCTCCCGCGGTTCCCACAAAGCTTGCCGTTGTATCGTGCAATAATCTGGTTACCTTGTCCTGGAAAAGGGGCAGCGACCCATATCTGCTTCGCTATCGGATTTATGGTGGAACTACGATCAATCCAACCACAAAAATCGATTCGTCAAGTATCAGCAGCTCGGATACGTTGAAGGTTATTTCGGGACTAACCCACGGACAAACTTACTATTTCCGGATCAGTGCGGTCAACGATGACGGACCGGAAAGCACCCTTAGCTCTCAGGTTTATGCCATTGTGAAAACCGGTGTAATACCGCTTATTTCAATGAAATGGGGCGATATTTTGATCTGCTCCAATTTAAGCGACTCAATAAAAACGTATCAGTGGAATAGAAATAACGTTGCAATTCCGGATGCCAACGGGCAATATTATGCTTCGAACAAGGTGCAGGGCGTGTACACTGTGGTTACTACCGACAGTGAAGGCTGTAAGAATAGCTCCAACGCTATTTCGAATACCGGACTAAAATCTATCAGCGCCTATCCCAATCCGGCTCTTACCAGTTTTACGCTGCAGGTCACCGATCCGATTGAGGGAGAGGCTGTAATAAACATCATAAATTCAACTGGCGTAAAAGTGATGGAATTGCAGGCTGCAAATAACGGTACTGAATTGCTAAAAGAGATACCAGTGGGCGGATTGGATGAAGGAATCTATGTAGTCAATGTACTCCTCAATCAGAAAATCCTGTACTCGACAAAGATTATTGTTAAAAAATGATGGCCTAATGGGTAAAAAGGAACTAAATACGGATATTTATTGGATTGTTATCAGACAGGTATTGTTCTTGATGGCTCTGATGTTCATTTTGTGCAATGAAGCTTTTTCCCAGGAGGAAGACAGCATCAGGAGAGCGCCAAAGCGTTTATTTGTCGGACTAACGCTGGGTTCGGGTCAAGCCCGGATTACCGAGGACGGAATGCTTTCGGTTGCCAAAATGCAAAGTGGAAATGCTACCGGAATGCTTGCTTCCGCCGAGATAGGCTACATGCTATCCCGGCATTTTGGTGTTTTCTCCGGAGTCAGCTTCTCGTCATACAATAGCCGGCTTTCGCTCGACGCATACCAAAATAATTTCACCACCGTGGATTCGGAAAATGAGACCTATGAACGCCGGATTTCCGGTACCACCATACAAGAGAAGCAGAATATCGCCTACTTAGGAGTGCCGCTGATGTTGAATTTCAGTTTTCCACTAGGCAGAAAAATGGGATTTTCTCTGAAAACAGGAATAGACCTGGCTGTCCCAATAGTGAAAAACTACCACAGTACCGGAGTCTTTACATACAAGGGGTATTATCCCAGGTACAATGTGCTCCTCGAAAATCTTCCCGCCTACGGATTTCCAAGCAATGCGACTGTAAGCACCAGTGGGAGTTTGATTTTAAAATCGGTCTATGCCGATGCTTCTGTATCTGCGGGATTTGATTTCATGATTAACACGAAGTTGCAAGCTGCAATTGCCTTGTATTATAGTAGATCACTTTCTGCAGTACAGGCCTACAGCCAGCCTGACAAATTCCAGCTTTCAACCGATTTGAATCAAATTAACAGCCTCATGGGAGGAACCAGTAATGTTACGATTCAATCTGCCGGATTGAAAATATCGCTGATGTATTCAATTTCACGGCGCTAAAAAAATCTCCGGTACCGCCGAAGCACTTCTTCACAAATAAGGCATTACAACTCTTCCCGCAGATCATTTGCATCTTTCAAACATTCAAGTTTATTTTTCTATTAATGAGGAGATTGTATTTACATTTTTGACGACTGGATGATAGATACATGACAAATGTCATATATTTGAATTTATTTAATCCTTCACTTTATTCTGTTTTTGGTAATCCGAAAATCGCTTTTAATGATCCGGCCTAGTAGAAAAATTACATGCCAGTGAAAATCCCTGGGTGAATAAAAATAGTTGCAATTAATCATAACCCTAACTAGTTCAATATGAAAAAACTTAGCACAATTTTAGTACTAACACTGGCGGTATTGGTCAGTGGTTACAGTCAGACAAATCAGAAGAGTAAAAATGAATCTGCATCCGCGAGCACCCTGCAAACCGAACAGAAAGCTATTCTCCAGCTGGAGGATGCCTATTTCAAATCGAAGCTTGAGAACAATGTCACATTAATGGATGAGATTTTGGCACCCAATTTCAGCAGTATCAACCAGTTTGGGCAGGTTCGGAGCAGGGCAATGTCTTTGACGTTCTACAAAACATTCAAGCCCAGATCATTGACCCTTGGTGATGTCAAGGCGGTTTTGGTAAGCGATACGTCTGCCATAGCTACCGGGGTGCAGACAGAGAATGGCATCCAATTTAGTTTTACTCATAACCTGGTCAGACAAAACGGGAAATGGTTGATCCGCTCTTCTGAACAAAAATTAGCGCAATTTCAGAATGTGACTGGTACGGGTAGTTACAAGATAACCGGCACTCTTGAGGGCGCCGAAGGAATCGCAATCAGTCTCATAAAAGCATCAGGTGTGGGGAATACAAATATGAATGCGGCAATCGTTAAGGATGGGAAGTTTCAAATGGAGGGGCGTGGAACTCCGTACCCTGAAATGGTTTTTCTGACTACTCCGACGAAACGCGAAAGGGTATCTTTCTTCCTCGAAAATAGCGAAATTTCCATAACCGGAAATATCGATTCCCTGGCAAAAGCAGTTATTACGGGCTCCAAGACACAGGATGAATTTACAGGATTCCTGGCCTCTGTAAAATCCATTAACAGTGGCGGTGCTTCGCGAATCAAAGAGTATCAAGCAGCTGTACAGGCTAAGGATACAGCTAAAATTTCCCAAATCAGAAAAGAGATGACTGCAGAGTCGCAAAAGATACTCGAGGTTGGAAAGAATTTTATAAAAAATAACCCAAAGTCGTACGTTTGTCCAATGCTACTCGCTGATATTTTCCCCAGAATTCCTGCAGAAGAAGCTGAATCCCTGATAAATTCGTTGGATCCGGGAGTTTCGAAGACAAGTATAGTACTAGGATTGACAGAGAGAATCGTCGCACTAAAGTCGCTGGCAATTGGGAAAAAAGCTCCCGATTTTACCTTAAACGATGCTAATGGCAATCCGGTATCGCTCTATTCCAAACTTGGACCGAAGCTTTTACTCATTGATTTCTGGGCAGGTTGGTGTGCGCCGTGCAGGCAGGAAAACCCGAATGTATTAAAAACCTATAACGAGTTCAATAGTAAGGGGTTCGATATCATCGGTGTTTCACTGGATCGCACAAAGGAACAGTGGGTCAAAGCGATTGAGGACGACAAACTCCCTTGGACACAGGTGTCTGATCTTCAATACTTCAATAGCGCGGCGGCCAAACTCTACTGCATCAATTCGATACCCGCAAATTATCTCCTCGATGATAAAGGCATAATTGTTGGTACGAATCTGAGGGGCGAAGCATTGTACAAAAAAATCAAGGAATTGGTTGAAAAGTGAAAATCTTCGAGGATGTATATACTAACTTATCCGAAGTTTCATCCTTATAACAATGTACGTAGTCAATTATCCAAACTTCGGAAAAGTTATCTCCTTTTTTTAAAAATTGTTAATTAGACTGGAATTGTTTACTATTTTTAAGAACAGTTTGCGAAGTTCCTAATAATCGAGGCAAATGTTTGAAAATAAAAACAACTCCAACATATTCTCGCCACACTGGACCAAAATCTTCGCTTATGCGATTATTGCAGTCAGCTTTATAGTCTACCTAGGGTGGTTCAGTGGCTGGATGCTTCTAACGAGCATTTTGCCAAATGAGGTTCCTATGGCACTGTCGACTGCTACCTGTTTTATTCTTTTTGGAACTTCATTATTACATTATACTCGCTTCCGGAATTCGAAATCCGAGTCATTATTCGTTCGATTACCCATTTTTCTTATTTTCTGTTTAACGGCGGTGATTCTTTTCCCCAGAATCCTGGGATCCGACATGCAATGGGAACACCTCAACATTCAAATTCAAGAGAATAATTTCCAATTTGTCGTTGGCCACATGTCTTATGTCACAATGGCGCTATTTATACTTGCCGGGACATCGATGCTACTCCTGCTCAGCAAGAGTAAATTTCATAAAAAGGTAAGTTCACTTATCTCGGTCTCTTCTCTTATCTTCACGGTTCTGATTCTCTTAGGCTATTTGCTGAAGACCCCCTTCTTCTATCATGGAACCATGATTCCTCCTGCATCCCTATCTGCACTGGCCTTTTTATTCGGGTTTTCCGGACTAATTACTGCTTCCGACAGTGATAGTTACATTGTCGCAAAATTGACCGGGAAGAGCACACGAGAAAGACTCATTGTATTTGCGATACCATTTACAGTTGCCCTGGCGCTGATTGAGGGTGTCTTAATCGTTCAGATTCTGCCATTTTATGATCTAAACCCTGCGATCGTTGTATCTGTAATTACGTTTGGATCTATCGTGACGATTAGCCTATTAGTACCGCTGGCTGCCAAATTACTTGGTGATTCATTGGATTCGGCCATTGCAGATCTAAGTGAGAGCGAAGAAAAATTCAGGAATCTCTTTGATAATTCCCCGATTGGAAAATCCATGACATGGATCGATGGAACGCTCCACGTCAATAAAGAGTTTTGCAAGATAGTAGGTTATTCTGCAGACGAAATCAAATCAAAAACCTGGATGGATATTACCTATCCGGAGGACATTGCGCTTACGAATGAGAATCTGCAATTACTCCTTGATGCGAAGTCTACTTTAGTCAGATTCGAAAAAAGGATGGTCCATAAGAAGGGATATATCATCTGGGCTGATCTTTCAACGTATTTACAGCGGGATAAAATGGGCAATCCTCTGTATTACATAACCAGTGTCAGTGATATTACAGCACGAAAAGCGGCTGTCGAATCCATTAAAAAGCAGGCCGATTTATTGGAGATGGCGCATGACAGTATCCTGGTAAGGGACAAAGACTCAAAAATTATATATTGGAATCAGGGTGCAGAAAAGTGTTACGGATGGTCAAAGCAGGAAGCGCTGGGAAAGAGCAGTCACGAGCTATTAATGACCCAATTCCCTGTTGGAATCGATGAGATTGAGAACGTATTGACGAAGGAAGGACACTGGGAAGGCGAACTCATTCACACCAAAAAGGATGGAACGGAAGTTATTGTCTCAAGCAGGTGGCAAATTCAAAAAGTTGATGGCGACCCGGAGTATTTCGAGATTAACAGCGATATCACAAAAAGCAAATTAATTGAGAATGAAATTATTGCGGCCAAAGACAAGGCAGAAGAAAGCGCCAGACAGTTGAAATATTCTCAGCGCGTGGCCAGGATCGGATATTATTTATTTGATATACAGAGAGATTGCTGGACCAGTTCTGAGATGCTGGATGAAATTTTCGGAATTGACAAGGAGTATACCAGAGATGTGAATGGATGGCTTGAATTAATCAGTCCCGGTATGCGGGCTGACATGCAGAATTATTTAGCGACAAACATTTTAACGAATCATGAATCTTTCGATAAGCAGTACAAAGTAATAAACCACCGGACAAATACAGAGTGTTGGGTTCATGGGCTTGGAACCCTGGAACTTGATTCAAATGGGGCATTATTAAAGATGTTCGGAACGATTCAGGATATTTCGCAGGTCAAGAATTCGGAACAAGAGTTAACGGTTGCCAGAGAACGTGCGGAAGAAAGTGATCGCTTAAAATCTGCTCTTCTGAATAATATGAGCCACGAGATTCGAACTCCGATGAATGCCATAATGGGATTTTCTTCATTGCTGTCGGGGGCAAACGGGGACGAAATCAAAGCGTTTACGGATATCATTGTCAAGAGTTCTGAGCACTTGCTGAAATTGCTTGATGATGTTATTCTGCTGTCTCGTTTGCAAAGTGAAAAGATGAGGGAACAAATTCTCGACTGCATTCCTGCCGAGATCATCAACTATATCTTCTCCATTTTTCAGCATTCGGATCTTAACAAGGGACTCGAGATCAGATCGTTTATCCCAGATGAGTATAAGAATCTGATTGTCAGAGCTGATGAGAGTAAAATTCGTCAGGTTTTGACTAATCTGGTTTCCAACGCAGTAAAATATACCCCCAAAGGATTCATTGAAATTGGCTTTTGCATTGTCGACCAAAGTCTGGAGTTTTATGTGAAGGATACCGGTATAGGTGTTCCGCTTAAAGAGCAAAAGAAAATCTTCGAAACATTTTTTAGAGGAGAGGCAGCCATTTCGAATGCAATCAGGGGAAATGGCCTCGGTTTAAATATAGCAAAGGAATTGGTTGAGGTGATGCATGGTAACATCGGTGTGATATCTGAACCAATGAAGGGCTCACATTTCTATTTCACGATTCCGCTGGTGACGGCTACGCAAATCGACATTCCAAAAACACAGCCCGTTGTATCTCATCAGGCCAAAGATCTATCGATTTTGGTAGCCGACGATGAGCCTTTGAATTTCCAATATATTGAAATTCTGTTGAAGGGTATCGCTAAGCGACTCGACCACGCATTGAATGGAAAAATAGCAGTCGAGATGGCATTAAAACAAGAATACGACCTTGTTTTGATGGATATTAAGATGCCGATAATGGATGGCATTGAGGCAACAAAAATAATTTTGGAGAGCAAACCGGATCTGCCAGTTATTGGTCAGACAGCTTTTAATTCCGGTGAGGATCTGGAATTGGCCAGGAAAGCCGGTTTCGTTGATTTCGTCATTAAGCCAATTTCAAAAGCCTCCCTGCTAAAAACAATCAGCAAGATTTTTTCCTGAGCCAAACCCATGTTTTCGGATATTCAAACCCGGAGAATAAATTGAACAATACAACCGCCAAACTGTTATTATAGAGTTTCCTGACCTGCCTAAAGAACTCAAAAGTCTGAACCAAATGGATTATCACTCTAAAACGAGGGAAGAACTGATTGACGAACTTACCAGATTGAATCTCGATCTGGAATCTTCCAAATACAGGGCTTTAATAGAAGACATTAACGAGGTCATTTACTCCACGGATGTTGAAGGAATTATCACTTTTATTAGTCCTTCCGTTAAACGACTTCTAGGATATCAGCCAGAAGAGGTTGTCGGACTAAATTTTACCCATTTCTCGGGTGATACAATCGAACATCTCAAACAAAGAATTCAACTGCTGCAGGAAAAATCTGAGTTTCAAAATGAATATGCCATTCACGCAAAAACAGGAGAGCTCCATTGGATACGGTTCTCCTCAAAGGCCGTTAACAAAGATGGTAAGTTTGTCGGACTAACCGGGTCGATGATGGATATCACCGAGAAAAAATTCATTGAGCTCGAACTTCAGAAGAGTGAGGAGACCTACCGCAGACTGGTTGAAACGATCAACGATGTTGTATTCGATGTGACGATGGACGGAACCATCAAATACATAAGTTCTTCCATTGAAAAATTTATCAAGTACAAGCCAGAGGAAATGATTGGAAAGAACTTTTTAAGTTTTGTTTACCCAGACGACCGTCCATTCCTCCTTGATGTTTTTCGAAATAATCGTTTTAACGAATTCAAGCACATCGAATACCGCTGTTTAACCGAAACCGGTGAAATTATCTGGGTTCAGGTATCAGCTCAGCACTCAATGCAGGATGGCAATGTTGTTGGTCGTACCGGCATATTGTCGGATATTACTGAGCGAAAAACGGCTGAACTGAAAACGATTAATGCAACCCGTTTGTATTCTGTAACGAGTCATATAAGTCAGGCGATTGTTCATCACCGGGATAATGAAGGATTATTGAAAGAAATATGCCGTGTTGCTGTCGAATTTGGGAAATTCCGGATGGCATGGGTCGGTTTCCTGGATGAGGAAAGCAAGCTTGTGATGCCTATTGCTTTTGACGGATTTGAGGAGGGTTATCTTTCATTCATCAAGCAGATTTCAGCCCATGAGGTGTCAGTGGGATCTGCTCCAGAGGTTGATTCAGTGACTACCGGAAAGCACTCCGTTTGTGAAGATATCGAAAATGATCCGCTGTTAGCAGCCCGGAGAGAGGAAGCTCTCAAGCGTGGTTATCGTTCCTTTATAGTGCTTCCGTTGAGAAGTAAAGATAAAACCGTTGGGGTATTTTCATTGTATTCATCCCAGTCGAATTACTTTAGTCCTGAGGAAGTCGACCTTTTACTGCAGATTATCAATGACATTAACTATGCTCTTGAAGCAATTGAAATAGAAAAGGAGAGACAAGTCTCTGAATTAAATCTGCTGAAACTTTCGCGGGCAGTGGCGCAGAGCCCGGTAAGCATTGTAATCACGAATCCGGACGGGAATATCGAATATGCCAATCCAAAAGCCTGCGAGACAACCGGTTATTCATTGGAAGAACTCATAAATAAAAATCCACGGGTATTAAAATCCGGAGAAACGTCGGATCAGGATTATAAATATCTGTGGGATTCCATTTCGCAAGGTAATGTCTGGAGAGGCATATTTCACAATAAGCGAAAAAATGGAGAATTGTACTGGGAATCCTCTCAAATAACGCCAATCCTGGATGCCAACGGCAAAAATCATTAATTACGTGGCAATCAAGGAGGATATCACCGAGCGAAAAGCGACTCAGGAGGCTTTGCTTCTCAGTGAAATGAGGTTCAGTCAGTTGGCCAGTCAAAGCGCCACTGTCATCTGGGAGGTGGATGAATTTGGTTTGTACACCTACGTAAGTCCCTTGTCCCAAACAGTTTGGGGATATTCACCGGATGAACTTATTGGCAAAAAAATATTTCTACGATCTGCATCCGGAAGAAGGTCGATTGGAGTTTAAAAAGGGTGCCATGGAGGCTTTCGCTGCCAAAGCGAGCTTTCACAATTTTGAGAACCAGATTGTAACCGGTTTCAGGAGATTTAATTTGGGTTTCCACCAACGGCGTCCCCCATTATGGATGGACGATCAGAATCTGGTTGGATACAGAGGGGCGGATAACGAGATCACCGAGAAGAAGGAAACGGAAGAGGCTTTAAAAACCAGTGAGGCAGCCCTAAATCAGGCACAGGAAATCTCCAATATGAGTAGCTGGGAGCTGGATATTTTAACGGATAAGCTTTCATGGTCGAAGAATTATTTCCAAATGATGGGAATCCCATTCGGCACGGAAATGAGAACGGAGTTTTTTCTGGAAAGGGTGTATCCTGAAGATCTCCACATTGTTGATGAACAATTTGAAAAACTCAAACAGACAAGACAACCTGTTACGTACGACATACGGTTGAAGCTGCGCGACAACCAATTCAGATGGATACAAAATAATATCGTGCCGGTTTACACTGGCGACCAGCTGGTTGCCATAAAGGGAGTAAACATTGATGTCACAAATCAAAAATTGGCAGAAGATAAGATCAGGTATCAGAACGAGCGGTTAAATGCTGTGATTAAGGCGATTCCGGATTTGATTTTTATTATCGATAAGGATGGATATTATCTGGAAGTTTATGCCTCCGCAACGGAAAAATTATTGATAAAGGAAGACGAGATAATCGGGAGGAATATCAATGAGGCTTTCGATGAAAGTATGACCAGTCTCTTCATGGGAAAGATACAGGAAGTAATTGAGCATCGGGAAATATGTGTCATCCGGTATGAGATAGCGCTTCCCAATTCAAGGAGTACCCATTTCGAAGCCCGTATTGCCCCGCTGGACGATAATAAAGTACTGATCCTATCGAGGGATGTTACAACACAGGCTCAAAAAGAAGATGAAATTAAAAAGCTTTCTCTGGCCGTTGAGCAGAGTCCGGTTTCTATCGTAATTACCGACCTTGCCGCTAACATAGAATACGTAAATCCATTATTTGAGGAAGTAACCGGATACTCAATAGATGAGGTGCTGGGACAGAATACCAAGATTCTCAAATCAGGTAAGACAAGCGATGATGAGTATAAGGAACTTTGGGAGACGATCACTGCCGGGCGTGAATGGCAGGGAGAATGGATCAACAAAAAGAAAAACGGAGAATTCTTTTGGGAGAACGTTTCGATTTCACCTATTCACGACAGCACCGGGCGGATTACAAATTATCTGGCAGTAAAACAAGACATTACCGAAAGAAAGCGCTCGGAAGAAATATTGAGACAGAGCGAGGAAAAGTACCGGTATATTTTCATGAACAATCCGCAGCCAATGTGGATTTACGATATTGAAACCCTCGCTTTTCTGGAAGTCAATCAGGCTGCTGTCAGCCATTATGGTTACAGTAGAAATGAGTTTCTGGCGATGACATTATTGGATATTCGTCCGAAGGAGGATTACGAATTATTACGCGATGATGTAAAAAACACCCAAAACAAACTCTTTGATCCGCCCAATGAATGGCGTCATTTGAAGAAAAACGGAGAACTTATTAATGTTGAAATTTCAGCGCATCCCCTAAACTACAATGGCAGGAACGCAAGGCATATTTTGGTGAATGATATAACCAAGCGCAAGAGGGTTGAACTGGAAATCAAGGAACTCAATAAAACGCTGGAGCACCGAATTGAGCAAAGAACCATCCAATTAGCCAACACCAACGAAATCCTGCTCAAAGAGATTGAGGTACGCAAGAAAGCTCAGGAAGAGATTACGAAGGCAAGAAATGAAGCTGAAAGCGCCAATATGGCCAAAAGCGAGTTTCTTTCACGTATGAGCCACGAATTGAGGACTCCGATGAATTCAATTCTTGGATTTGCCCAACTGCTTGATATGGGAGAACTTAATGGCGGACAGAGAAAAGGGGTCAATCATATTTTGAAAAGCGGCAAGCATCTTTTAGACTTAATCAATGAAGTACTGGATATTTCCAGGATTGAGGCCGGAAGGCTTTCCCTATCCATTGAACCGGTGCAGTTGAGTGGTATTATCCATGAGATAATTGATGTCATTAAGCCGCAGGCTGATACACGGCAAATTACGGTAGAACTTATAGAATCGCCTAGTAATCAGTTTTTTATGAAATCTGACAGACAGCGGTTGAAGCAGATTTTACTCAATTTGTTGAATAATGCCGTCAAATACAACTTTGTTGGCGGATTTGTTGCTATCCATACGGAGCTAATGCCTGCTGAACCCGGAAATACCGCGTTGATCCGAATCTCAATTTCAGATAACGGAATCGGAATCTCTAAGGAAGATCTACCCAAGCTTTTTAATCCTTTCGAACGTATTGGTGCGGAGAAATCTTCCACAGAAGGAACAGGATTGGGGCTTTCAGTCGTTAAAAAGCTGATCGATGCTATGGGTGGAAATCTAGGCGTTGAAAGTACTCCCGGAGAGGGAAGCATATTTTGGATCGAGCTTCCAGGTTGCGCCAGCGAGCTGGAAAGCATTAAGAATCAAAGCTTAGATGTTGTAATTGGATCGGATTTGTCTGGTAAAGCCGGTACGATTCTCTACATCGAGGATAATCCTTCAAATGTTGAATTGGTGGAGGAAATACTTACAATTCAACGTTCATCCATCAAACTGATTACCAATCCAAACGGCAACGAGGCTGTCAATCTCGCAAGTATACACCGGCCCGATTTGATTCTCCTTGATTTAAATTTGCCCGATATCCACGGTAGCGTGGTTTTGAAACTTCTGCAAGCCGAGGAATTGACAAGAGAAATTCCGGTTGTGGTGATTAGTGCAGATGCTATGCCGAATCAAATAGATAAACTGATGAAAGCCGGAGCAAAAGACTACTTGTCTAAACCACTTAATGTCGCTGATTTATTGAGAGTTATTGATGAACTAATCACGCATTAACACCAAGTTTGAAGTTTGGAGTGAAGAGTTTGGAGTTTTGCGCGCAGCGAAGTCCCCCAGTCCCCCAGTCTAATAGTCCAATACTCCGAAGAGCGCCCTTCGACAAGCTCAGGGACCGGAAGGTCTAAATCAAGAGGTTTAAAAAGTTTGGAATTTGAAGTTTGGAGTTTGGCCTGCGGCGAAGTCCCATAGTCTCCCAGTCTAATAGTCCCCCAGTCTAATAGTCCGGAATGCTATTGCAACTTCTGCACCTTATCCCGCAGACTTTCCATTGTTCTCAGGGGATTAATCACGATTACCGTGTTGGCAATCCATCCCGGAATTTCACCGCCAGGATCGGCATGAAACTGATAAACCACCTGAATGGTGTTTGGTGCGAGCTCCTGCAACTCCCAGAAGCCAGTACCATTTTTCACACGAATAAAATTCGGTTTCGTCTCTGTGAAATCTCCCCGTGGCACCAGTTTTATCTGTGCATATTTGCCATTCGGCGAGATTGAAGTGGTGGCTTCATAGATAGCATCCCTGTCGGCTACGGGCCAGGGAGCCTTGATTGTCAGATAATGGATATCGCTGTATTTTCCCCTCTGTTCCAGTACTTTTGCACTACTGCAATTAGGAAAATTGACAGGGTAATTTTTTACGTCCGTAATCACATCTAAAACCCCGGTCAGCGAGGTTTGTGGAATAGTGACAACAGCCCTGAACTCCTCATATGGAGAGCCTTCAACACTTCTGGTATAAATTTTAACACCTGATTCTTCTCTTCTTAATTTCCAGTCGGTCTTTGCACTGGCATTGAAAAGTATAAGATTTAACAAAAGCAATTTGATGTATAACATAACATTCTAATGTATTTCAAAATCAAAGAGTTCGTTCAGCAAAATTTTAACTCCTAAAGGATCCCTCTGCTTCAAAGATTACGGATGCAAAAATAGGTAATTCGTACAATTTTAGATGAATCAGTGTCCTTAGGATTTAAAGTTAACGTATTCTTATCATGCTTTACGAATCCAATTTTGTTTGGTTACCTTTTAAGAAACGTTAATGATCTGGCAATTTCAGGAAGGGAATTTTAGTACTCCCCTTTATTGTATTGCTTAATCCTGAATATCACCTTAGACACATTCATCGGCTGCGTCCCATCACGTCACTTTTTTATATGATATTTATTATCTTTGTGCACTTAAAAAAAAGGGAGTTGTATCACGCTATGAATAAGAAATTCAGGGAATATAAGGAGTTTAATCTATCACAAATCAACAAGGATATTCTGAAGTTTTGGGAAGAAGACGATACCTTTCATAAATCGATCTCGACCCGGGCGGAAGGGAAACCATATATTTTCTATGAAGGTCCGCCGTCGGCAAACGGTCAGCCTGGTATCCACCATGTCGTTTCGCGCGCCATCAAGGATATTTTCTGCCGCTATAAGACACAACAGGGATATCTCGTCAAGCGGAAAGCCGGCTGGGATACCCACGGACTTCCTGTCGAACTGAGTGTAGAAAAATCGCTGGGTATTACCAAGGAAGATATCGGCAAGCATATTTCTGTTGCCGACTACAACGCTGCTTGTCGCCGGGAGGTGATGAAATATACTGACTTGTGGGAAGATCTTACCCATAAAATGGGCTATTGGGTCAACATGGATGATCCGTATGTCACTTATGACAGCCGGTATATCGAAACGCTCTGGCATCTGCTGAAGACTTTTTACGGCAAAGATCTGTTGTACAAAGGCTATACGATTCAGCCTTATTCGCCAGCCGCGGGTACCGGCTTGAGCTCGCATGAGCTAAACCAGCCCGGTTGCTACCGCGATGTGAAAGACACGACCTGTATTGCCCAATTCAAAGTGATCCGAAACGAAAAATCGGAACAACTTTTCGAGCAGGTTAACACCGATTTATATATCCTGGCGTGGACAACCACGCCATGGACCCTGCCATCAAATACCGCCCTGGCCGTTGGAGCGACTATCAGGTATGTGAAAGTCCAAACTTTCAATCCGTACACCGGTCAGCCGGCCACAGTGATCCTTGCGAAGAATCTTTTCCGCCATTATTTCCCCGAAAAGAATGAGGCGCTATCGCTGGAAAGCTATAATGGCGAAGGGAAAAATATCCCCTATCTGCTGCTCGGTGAATTTTCCGGCAGCAGCCTGGTTGGTGTCAATTACGAGCAACTTTTCCCGTGGGTGAAACCGATGGGTGATGCTTTCCGGGTAATCCCGGGCGATTTCGTTACCACGGAAGATGGTACCGGAATTGTTCACATTGCACCTACATTTGGTTCGGACGACGACCGGGTGGCCAAACAAACTGGAATTGTGCCTTTGCTATTGATTGATAGTGAAGGAAAACGCCAGCCGATGGTAGATCGTCAGGGTCGCTTCTTCCGGTTACAGGATCTGGATCCAAATTTCGTAAAGACAAACCTCAACCGCGAACTCTACAAAGAATTTGCGGGGCGTTTTGTGAAGAACGGTTACGATCCCAAACTCACCGAAAACGATGCTACGCTGGATATCGATCTCTCCGTTCAGTTGAAGAAGGAGGGAAAAGCATTCAGAGTCGAAAAATACGAACACAGCTATCCGCATTGCTGGCGGACTGATAAGCCCGTACTTTACTATCCGATGGATTCGTGGTTTATCCGCTCTACCGCAGCCAGGGAGCAAATGATAGAGCTTAACAAAACCATTAACTGGAAGCCGCAATCCACGGGCACCGGTCGTTTTGGAAACTGGCTGGAAAACCTGGTGGACTGGAACCTTTCCCGATCCAGATATTGGGGAACTCCCCTGCCCATCTGGCGTACCGAAGATGCCTCTGAGGAGCTTTGCATTGGTTCCGTTGAGGAGCTGATCTCCGAAATTGAGAAATCAGTTGCTGCCGGATTCATGACAGCAAATCCATACAACGAATTTGTTGTCGGGGAATACACCAAAGAAAATTACGAAAAGATTGACCTTCATCGTCCTTTCGTTGATGATATTATCCTGGTTTCCCCAAAAGGGGCAAAAATGGTTCGCGAGCTCGATCTGATCGATGTTTGGTTCGACTCCGGCGCCATGCCATTTGCACAGATGCATTATCCTTTCGAGAATAAGGAGGCATTTGAGAGTCTTTTCCCGGCCGATTTTATCGCGGAGGGAGTTGATCAGACGCGCGGCTGGTTCTTTACCCTGCATGCTATTGCGACAATGGCCAAAGGCTCTGTCGCCTTCAAAAATATCATCTCGAACGGTCTCGTCCTGGACGCAGCCGGCAACAAGATGTCCAAACGTCTGGGCAATGCCGTCGATCCGTTCAGCACCATCGAGAAATATGGTTCTGACCCCGTGCGTTGGTATATGATCACCAATTCGCAGCCCTGGGATAACCTAAAATTTGATCTGGGCGGAGTTGATGAGGTGCGCCGCAAGTTCTTTGGCACCCTCTACAATACCTACAGCTTCTTCTCCCTTTACGCGAATGTGGACGGTTTCACCTATCGGGAAGCGGACATTCCGTTTGCCGAACGACCAGAACTGGATCGCTGGATATTATCGCTGCTAAATACATTGGTTAAAGAAGTTACCGAAGCATACGAGTCTTACGAGCCGACGAAGGCCGGAAGGGCTATCTCTGAGTTCGTGTCTGAAAACCTCTCCAACTGGTATGTCAGGTTGAGTCGCAAGAGATTCTGGGGTGGCGAATACGATGCGGATAAGATTTCTGCCTATCAGACATTATATACGGCACTGGAGACAGTGGCGAAACTGGCAGCGCCGATTGCCCCATTCTACAGCGATCAATTGTACCGCGATCTGAACAAAGTCTCGCGTCGCGAAAAGGATTTATCCGTCCACCTGACGCTGTTCCCGAAGGCCGACGAAACGATGGTCGACCAGGCACTGGAGGAACGGATGGAGATGGCGCAAAAAGCCTCATCGATGGTGCTCGGACTTCGCAGGAAAGAGAAACTGAAAGTACGGCAACCTCTTGCCAGAATTATCGTGCCGGTGTTGAACGACAGTTTCCGCCAGCAGTTCGAAGCTATTGAGAATATCGTTCTGACAGAAGTCAACGTGAAAAAGGTTGAATATCTGACTGATTCATCCGGCATTATCCATAAAAAGATTAAGCCCAATTTCAAGACGCTCGGTCCAAAATATGGAAAACTGATGAAACAGATTGCCGCAATGGTGGCAACGATGGATCAAAAGCAAATCGCCGGTTTTGAGCGGGACGGATCATTTGAAACCGTTGTTGAAGGAGAGCCAGTGCGTTTGGTTGCCGAAGATGTTGAGATCATGACGGAAGATATTCCGGGATGGCAGGTGGCAAGTGAGGGTAACCTTACCGTTGCACTGGATATCCACGTCTCACCTGAATTGAGACTCGAAGGGATCGCCCGTGAGTTGATTAACCGGATTCAGAATCTCCGGAAGGATAGTGGTTTTGAGGTTACCGACAAAATCGAACTGACTGTTGGCCGCCATCCGGAATTGGCCGAAGCTCTGGAAAAATTTGGTGATTATATCTGCGCCCAGACCCTCGCGGTAAAGTTAAATCTGGCAGACATATCAGCGGTTAAAAGCGATCAACTTGTTGAAATTGAACCCGGATTAGAGACAAATATAGTTGTGCGGAAAATTTGAAATTGAGATTAACCGGGGCTGTTCATAAATTTTTAAAACAGTATGAATAAGAAGCTCCGATTTAGATTATATTTACATAAAAGCTTACGATTATGGCAGAGAAAACAAGATATTCAGACGAGGAACTCCAGGAGTTTAAGTCGTTGATTTTGGGCAAACTGGACAAGGCTCGTCAGGATTACGAACTATATAAGAACGCGATTACTCAGGGCGACGGAAACGACACCCAGGATACCTCTCCTACTTTCAAGGTATTAGAGGAAGGCGCTGCTACTTTGTCAAAAGAGGAGGCAGGAAAGTTGGCACAACGTCAACAGAAATTTATTCAGCATTTAGAGGCGGCTCTGATCCGGATTGAGAACAAAACGTATGGAATCTGCCGCGAGACCGGGGCTTTGATTTCGAAGGAACGGCTTCGTGCGGTGCCTCATGCCACTTTATCCATTGACGCCAAAAATTCCCAACATTGATCTATTTGTAATCTGATCAAACATTCTTTCTGACCGCTAACTGGGTCGGACAGGATTTTTTTGACATATTACGTCTGATACCATACCATGAGTACAAAAACAAAATCCCTTTCGCTGATCTTTCTGGTTCTGATAATCGACCAGATCCTGAAGATTTTTATAAAGACCCATTTCATGCTGGGCGAGGAGGTTGTTATAGCAAAAAATTGGTTTATCATTCATTTCGTTGAAAACAATGGGATGGCGTTCGGTTTTGAATTTGGCAACAGCATTGGAAAATATTTTCTCTCCATCTTTCGCATAGCGGCAATCGGAGCGCTGGCCTGGTATCTCTCCAAATTATGGAAGAAAGAGGTTCCGTTCGGACTGATTGCCTGTTTCTCGCTTATCCTTGCCGGAGCAGCAGGAAACCTTATCGACAGCGCATTTTACGGATTGATTTTTAACGACAGTCATACTCAAGTTGCTACCCTTTTCCCGGCCGGCGGTGGTTACACCTCCTTTTTGTTGGGTAAAGTAGTTGATATGTTCTATTTTCCCCTGATAGAAACCCACTTCCCAACGTGGTTCCCTCTCTGGGGCGGACAGGAATTCATTTTTTTCAGACCTGTTTTTAACATCGCTGATTCCTCAATTTCAATAGGCATTGTGGCGATTTTCATTTTTTACAAGAGCCATTTTGACGAAAAGAAGGTTGAGGTAGCGGAAGTAAAAGAGGAAGCACCAATTGAAACTGAAAATTCAATAGATCAGGAGAATAGAGAATCTTAATTTCTCACCATGTATTCCATTAACCCATTTTCAGGCGAGGTTATTCAATCCTACCGGGAAAACAGTCCGGGGGAGGTAAATGCAATCATTCAGCAAGTCGATACGGCTTTCCATCAATGGGAACAGACCACTTTTGAGTATCGGGCTGCTAAAATGAGGAACTTACAGTCGACCCTGATCCAAAACCGGGAATCTTTAGCCGCGTTGATGGTAAGCGAAATGGGAAAAGTAATGCGCGAAGCACTTGCTGAAGTTGACAAATGCGCGCTGGTATGCGGTTATTATGCTGAAAATGCCGAGGCTTTTTTGAAAAATGAGCAGGTGCAGACTGATGCTTCAGAAGCCTATATTTCTTTCCAACCTATCGGGACGATACTTGCAGTTATGCCCTGGAACTTCCCATTCTGGCAGGTTTTCCGTTTTCTCGCCCCTGCCCTGATGGCGGGAAATACAGGTGTATTGAAACACGCTTCCAATGTGTCGGGTTGTGCACTAGTTATTGAGCAAATGGTGGTCAAGGCCGGATTTCCGGAGAATGTATTCAGAACTTTGCTAATTAGCTCTGCAGGGGTGAATGCCGTTATCCAAAATCCGCTCATCAAAGCCGTTACTCTGACGGGCAGCACGCCTGCCGGAAAAGCTGTTGCCTCAGCGGCTGGAGCTGCATTGAAGAAATCGGTCTTAGAGCTGGGTGGCAGCGATCCATATATTATTCTGGAAGACGCCGATATCGCAACGGCTGCCAAACTCTGCGTGACCAGCAGACTGCTCAACGCCGGACAAAGTTGTATCGGTGCGAAGCGATTCATCATTGCTGATGCAGTTTATGATGCATTCAAAGAAGAATTTGTGCGGTTAATGAGTCTGGCAAAATATGGCGATCCGCTGGATCCGCAAACAACAATCGGTCCGCTGGCAAGGGTCGATTTGCGCGATGAATTGCACCAGCAGGTTGAGAAGAGCTGGGAATTGGGTGCCACCGTTTTGCTCGGCGGTTTTATCCCGGAAGGGAAGGCCGCGTTTTATCCCCCGACAGTATTGGAAAATGTGACTCCGGACATGCCGGCTTACCATGAAGAACTATTCGGGCCCGGTGGCGGTACTCTATCGTTTTAAAAACGAAGAAGAGGCAATTGCTATCGCGAACGCTACCGTTTTTGGATTAGGCGCCGGCATTTTCACTGCCAATATTCAGAAGGGCAAGATCCTTGCAGAAAAAGGACTCGAGGCGGGATGTGTCTTCGTCAATGACTTCGTTAAGTCGGATCCCAGGCTACCCTTTGGTGGCATAAAGGAAAGTGGTTACGGCAGGGAGCTGTCTGCCTTCGGTATCAGGGAATTCATGAACATCAAGACGATTCTGGTGCGCTGAACACCGGCGAGTAGAAAACGCCCATCGGCGCTGCGCCAAACGATCGATCTAATACTTTATAATCTTTCTACCCTCCGTTTTCCCCTTCTTTGCTGATTACCTGAATCACATAGTTGCCACGTTGAAGGTCTCCGAGAAACAGATCTTGTGCTGATGTTTCGGTTCCTGGCAGCGTAAGCTCTTTTATTACACTTCCACTTATCGAATAGACGATAATCCGCGAAAGCGGTGAAACAGAAGATATCTTCACAAAATCACTTACCGGATTTGGCCAGATTACAAATCCGGCTTCCGGCTTCGGTACTAATTCTACCTCAGTTGTGATGCCGGGCTTAGCGAAATTTTGCGTGGAATAAACCCGAAATTCACCTGGTGCCAGGACGATACTCTGACTGGTATTCGTTACCTGTAATGTGGTTTCGGAAAAATAGTCATACCAGGTTCCGACCTTCTGAAAATCGATAGCGAGTGTACCGGATGTGACTCCGAAATTTCCAAAAATCAGAACGTTTTCACTCCCCTGATTCAGTTTTAACCATTTAAGATCTGACGATAACGAATAGGTAAAATCGGTAGTCTGGAAGATCGGATATGTCTTTTTGAGGTAAAATAGTTTTGCCAATACCCTGAACAGATAGGTCCTGGCTGGTTTGTCAACATAATTCCATTTGACGGGTTTCTCACCCAGTCCTGCCGCCTAAATCTATCGAATAATCATATCCAAGCTCTTCAAATTGCCAGATCATCTTTGGACCAGGAATTGGTACAAACAACGCTGCCGTCAGGGCTGCCCGTTTGTATGCTGTGGTACTATCCTTGGTATTGTAACTGCCCGCTGAATTCCCGTAAGTAATACATCTATACGCTA
>CAXXHH010000011.1:0-3187 GCA_963663005.2 Prolixibacteraceae bacterium | reverse complement strand
TACATATATTTTTTCTCATTACTTTTTCTTCCTTTTTAATATATTTTATATACATTCATTGAAAAAGCAATATTAATAGAAGACATCAATTTAAGCTATAAAAATATAGGCATTAATCATAATTGATAATATATATTCTTTTCATTTTTTATATATAAATAAATATGTATAATATATACATAGCTATGGTGTGAATATTTGGAGAAAATAATATTTCTTTTATTATTTCCTTTTGTTTTGCTACATTACTTCATTGTTTATAGTGCTGTGTTTATGTGCTTAAACATATTATATAAACATAAAATGAAAAAAAGACTTTTTTTTCTTTTTTTCTAATTACAATAACTTTATTATAAGTTATGAAGCATGTGGAAGAGCAGATTTAGTCATAGATAAGATAAAACTGTACATATATAATAAAATTTAATTAAACAACAGCAACAACAAAAAAACAAAAACAAATATATATATATATATATATACATATATTGATATTTGAATTAATTAACTGATTTGTTCTCAGTAGAACTACTTGATTGGGCATAACCATCAGAGAAAAGTTTTACACGGTTTTCAAAGGAGAAAAATTGAATTTTTTGTGTTATAGAAAAGAAATTTATTATGTTTATTGACCAACATAATATATATATATTAATTATTTTATGGGAATAATTACCAGAAAAGAATGAATATAGAAAAAACTTTATATAATCATTCATTTCTTAATTACAAGAATGTTTTTTGTTTTAATTTATATACATTTATGCTTGTAATAATAAAAAAAAATAATTATATATATCTAAATAAATATGCTTAAATGTTTAAGAAATACTTATTTATTTTTTTTATTTGGATAATATATTTATTTTTTTTTCATAAGGCAATTATAAGTCTTTAAACTATATTAAATTACATGTTATGCTAAATTGATATATTATTATTTGTTTTATTCTTTAAATGTATTAATTTTATATATATATTATATTAAAACATTTTAGCTCTGTAAAATTATTTTTTAGGAATATGCAATATAAAGCCTTCTTCATAGCGCTCTTATTGTATTTGATGTATAACTACAAATTATCATATACTATTACTTCGCTTTCCTTTTACAGAAACTTTCTTCATCCATTATAATGAAATTTAAAATTTATATATATGCAGATTGAATTTTTTGATGTAGCAAAATGATTCGGAAATAAATTAGAATGCTATTTTGGATAAACAAGAGTAAATTTACTAATCAGAAGATAAAACCCAGATAATTAAGAAAAATTACTATCTAAAAAGAGCTTTATCGGTATATATATATTATTATTATTATTATTATTATTATTCTTCTTCTTCTTAATTGACCAAAAATATTTTTTTTTCTTTTATTTATATAATTGTTTTTTTTAAATTTAAAATAGGTTGGAAGGTAATGACTTAATAAAGCTAAAAACATTTTAAAATCATTAAAAAGATCTTTTTTTGAAAAATACATTGAGAAAAACAATTACAATAACTTTATTTTTTATTCAACTATTTTAATACCTTTTTTTTCTCTATCTAAATCTAATTAATTAATCATTAGTTGTAATGATAATGGGTAGTCATCTTATGTAGGTCAACTAATTCCTTCAGACTATTACATTAGTAGCAATGATTGGCATATTGTTAGAGGAGATTTGTCAATTTCAGCCAATGCTAGTGATTCTACTGTTAATGATTATATCTTCGATGGCTCAGATGATTATATTGAATTGAGTAATCTGACCTTTGGAAGTAATATTACCATCCAATTTTTTGCCAAATGGAATAGTGTTAGCAATAACTAAGCTGCCATTTTCTATTGTGCTTACATTTAGTATCAAGAAGCAATAATAATAAGTAATTATCTAAAATAGAACTAATTAGTTGTCTATATTTGTTAAAGCCAGAGTGTGTGTGATGAATATCTGGTGCCACTCTCAACTTATACTTATGATTTATTGTAATGGAATTATTTTGCTGTAGAAATCAATGATACTTATATCTTAGTAGTGATAAATGACTAAGTTAGTTCTAGAACAATCCCTCACAACTTATCAAGTTAAACATGATACACTAGAAACTATTGTTTCTATAGGGAAATAATTCATAGACTAGGGTCCTCAGCTTATTTAAAGGAACTATTACTTAATTTGACATCTACCTAGGAATTAAGAGGAAGAGAAGAACTTTTGGCAAATTTCTAGAATTAGGCATTATCTAAAACTGCTTAATTTAGCTATCTTAATATAAATTCAGAAATAGTTTGCTGGATAGAACTGCAACGACACCATAGTGGATATATTCAATCAAGTCATACTTACATGTATTGTTGATGGAACAAATGATTATGTTTCATTGCCAACGTCTTAACCTGCCTTCAACTGCTTTTACAATTGTTTTCTAGGCCAGATGGGATGCTTTTAATAGTTGGAGTACTGAATTTACGATTTTGGAAATGGCTATATCCCTAATAACAATATATTGTCAATAAGTGAAGGCTAGCAATAGTAATAATTGCAATTTAGATATAAGTATACTTTCATGATACCACAGAGGTACATAAAACTGATTTTTCACTTTCTTCTAATGTCAAGCAGCAATAATATTTATGCTGTTACCTGTACGACAGATACTGGAACTAAAAACTGTTATAGTTCTTTTATATTAAACTGCAAGCCTACGGCTGCTAGCGTTTCAACAGGTACTGACTTCAAATAAAATGACAGCTGCAGAAAGAACCAAAAATTATCTCGGAATCAAGTAATTGGGGCAGGGGATTTATATTTGAAAGGGTTATATCTCAGATTTTAGAATTCTATTATAGAATACTTACTACAGCAGAAATGACTTCAATTTCTAATTAATTACGATCATGCAGCTGCGATTTCTATTAATATTCATACTAATTCTCTTCAACTGAAGCTTAAATGTACTACTTGTAGTAATTGTTATTGTGCCCCTACTAATGAAAACTTACTTGTGCAGATTGTTCTTAACTGTCCCTTAGCTTCTATTTCTTCAACAATTCATTAAATATCCTTTTATTGCTTGAGTGCTTGCCCAATTCATTACTACGAAGATTAATCTTAAATAACATATTATAGAATGTGTTTGCTATGTGATTATAGTTGTGATTATTGCTCTTAGCCTAATGATAAGTATTTATGTACAA
>CAXXHH010000010.1:0-488011 GCA_963663005.2 Prolixibacteraceae bacterium | reverse complement strand
TCTAAGTCTGTTAATAGTTCCGGGAACAGTTTTGCATAGGACTTTAACAATTCAGAAAGCGCATTTTGGCTGACTTTTTCATCGGCAGCCTGGCTTTCCTTGAGGAACTGGAGTATGCGCAGACCATCGATCTTCTCGTTACAGGCTCTGACAAAATGCTGCTGCGTTTTAAAATTCAGCCGTAAACCCTGCCAAGGCAGTTCCCCGAACCTGCGGATCAGGAACTCATCAAGAGGGGTCGGAATCTCATTTTTATACAGACTGCCAAAGGATTTTACAGTTTCGGCAACGAGAGCGAAGAGCTTTGAATCATAAACAGGGTAACTGCTCCAGTCGCCGGCTATTCCTTTAATCAGCGCCGGACCTGTTCCAAAGTACACCCTGTCGGACAGGCGCGCCGCCGGGTATACAATTTCACCGTTCCAGTGCAGCAACCGCCCGGTTTTTACAATCTTCTGCAGAAAATAAAAATCTTCACCGCTCATTTTGGGAGTCATTCCGCCGGCCGCTTTGTAAGCCCAAACTGGGAAAGCTATAGCTGAACCCAGGGCTGTAAAACAATACGGGCTCCTAATCCTCCACATATTGACGGCAAATGCACGCATATAAATTTCGTACCGGAGCATAGCACGGTCCAGTTCAGGGGAAAAGGTCAGGCTGTGATAGTAAGGAATGGCGATTGCCGACGCTGCAGGATTTAAGCGCAGGTTTTCATCAACCGACGAAAAGTAATCCTTCTTAAACACGGTATCGGCATCCATGCTTATGATTATATCCCCGCCATTGGCTATTGAAGTAATATAGTCCATTATGAATTTACGTGCAAACCCTATGCCATGTCCTTTTGGCGGCCATCCCCGGCCTTTCGAGGAACGATCGAGGATTTCAATCCTTTTATCTTCAAGCGACCTCAGGTAGGCAATTGTAAGCTGGTTCTCGTTGCACACATCCTGGTGCTGCGGGTCGTCCCACCAACTTTCGGGCTGGTTTACGCACACTATAAGCCTGAAATTCCGAAAACTTTGATTTATAACCGATTGCATCAGCAAAGGCAGGCGTTCCATTTCATTCATTACCGGAAGCGCTATATAAATCAAAGGGGTTGTCACAATAGGTAGTATTATATGCAGGGAAATATATATCTTTGGTAAACAAAAACCGGAACCAAAAGTAATAGATTTAAGCGACATCATAACCTGATATGGAAACTAACGAAGTACTCGACAAACTGCCGCGCCACCTGCTTAACCTGATCATCGACCAGCCGTATGCAGGCTATTCGGCTCAGGATCATGCGGTTTGGCGCTATATCATGCGGCAGAATGTGCGTTACCTTCCACATGTTGCTCATTCTTCGTATCTCGAAGGCCTTAAACGGACCGGAATCAGTATCGACCGCATCCCGCATATGTACGGCATGAACCGTATACTTTCGGAAATTGGCTGGGCAGCAGTTGCTGTCGACGGGTTTATTCCCCCGGCCGCTTTTATGGAATTCCAGGCCTACAATGTACTTGTAATTGCAGCCGACATCAGGCCTATCGATCAGGTTCTGTATACTCCGGCACCCGATATTATTCATGAAGCCGCCGGGCATGCCCCAATAATTGCCGACGGGGAATATTCGGCTTACCTGCGCGAATTCGGCCGTGTTGGCACACTGGCATTTTCATCGGCTTACGACAACAAGGTATACGAAGCCATACGGCATCTCTCTATCCTGAAAGCTGATCCATACACTCCGTTTGAAGTTATTGAACAGGCAGAAACCGACCTCGACAGGCTTTCGAAACTCCAGGAGAACCCGTCGGAAATGGCTTTGCTGCGCAACCTCCACTGGTGGACAGTTGAGTACGGACTGATAGGGACTGTCGGAAATCCCAAAATCTACGGTGCCGGGCTGTTATCGTCAATCGGCGAAAGCCATAACTGCCTCAAGTCAAAAGTAAAGAAACTCCCTTATTCGCTCGAAGCGCAGCATTTTAGCTTTGATATAACAAACCAGCAGCCACAGCTTTTTGTTACCCCCGACTTTGAGCATCTGAACAGTGTGCTCGACGAATACCTGGCCACTATGGCAGTAAGCAAGGGAGGAATGGATGGATTGAACAAGGCTCTTTTGTCGGACGGAACTTCAACCGTTGTTTACAGTTCAGGGCTTCAGATTTCGGGGAAACTTGTAAAAGTGCAGGTTTTGAATGCTCATCCTGTTTACCTTTCTTTCGGTGGACCGGCAATGCTTTGCTTTGGAAACAGGCAGCTAGCCGGACACGGAATTACTTACCACAAAGATGGCTTTGGCTCCCCCGTGGGCACAATAAAAGGAATTGCGGGAAATATTGAATCGATGAGCGAGGGCGAACTTGCCGCAAACGATATTGTTACGGGCACCGAATTGAGCCTGGAATTCAGCAGCGGGGTGCTGGTTAAAGGCATCCTTCAAAAAATAACCACTGAGAGAGGCATGAACCTGCTCTTCTCATTCAGCGATTGTACTGTGAGTTACAAGGGAACTGTTCTCTTCAGGCCGGAATGGGGCATTTACGATATGGCTATTGGTACAAGCATTGTTTCCTGTTTTTCAGGGCCGGCCGATCCTGATGCTTTCGAGCTCCAATACCCGGCTCCCGTTGAAAAAACGCACCACCTGCTTCACAGTGAAAATACATTACGGCTACATAGTTTGTATAGCCAGGTACAGGCCGAAAGGACTGAAGGCTCCGATTCAGCTGTTTTAAAAGAAATCTGGCAGATCCTCAAACTTGATTATCCTGATGAATGGCTGCTTCCGCTCGAAATAGCTGAAGACCTTATCAGGCCGTTTGGCGAAAACGAATCGGCAAAGGAGATTATTGATTACCTTGAATCCTGCGCCGGGAAAAACGACGACATGAGGACATTGATCAGCGACGGATTATCGCTTATTGCAGATCAGCCATAAGCAGGCTGTCGGCAGCCAGAAGTAAAATAAGGGCTTCATATATGTTGTTATCCGCCAGCAGGCGATGTGCTTCCTTATGAGTTTCTTCCGTGAGTTTTCCGGTGTCGGCACTTACATCGACTGCAATTTTCCTGAATTTTTGCGCTCCCCTGTAATTTTTGATATCAACTGCAGTTGGCATATTCACCAGGCTGCCCAAACGCCCGAGGTCATTCCCGGTGAGGAAGGAACTTAAACGCACCGATTCGGGTAGCGAATCGACCCCGATTGCATTTTTGCCCGATGGTTTTTCGAGTGTAAACAAAGCTCGGCCCGAGGCCCTTACATAATAATCGGCACCCATACGGCCTACAAGGTCGAGTTTGCGGGTGTCGATGGTGCCATTCCTGTCGAGTACTTTGTCATTGATATGAATCAGGACAACCTCGCAGATAATAAGGTTGGCTGAACCTGCACCGGTACCTGTCTCGATTACCTGGCGGACTTTACACTCTATCTGAACCGGTGATTCCTTTACCCTGAAAGGTCTTATTTTTTCGGATGGAACCGGTGTGAAACCGGATTTGAAAAACTCGTTAACCCCCCTTGGAAACTCTGTACTGGCAAGGTTCTGCTGGTTAACCATCGAATAAGTAACTACATTGATCACGACTTCAGGAACTTCCTTAACGTTGAGGTACGTATCCTTTAGCTCATTTGTACGGCCGCTGCGTGAAGGTGAAAAAATAAGCGTGCTCGGATTAACCCCGAATACATTGAAACAGCTGAAAGGCGAAAGGTTGGCCTTTCCTGCACTGTCGATAGTGCTTGCAAATGCGATCGGGCGCGGGGCTATTGCCGTGAGCAGCATACGGTGAAGGTGATGGGGCAGTATTTCGTTTGGGTCGATGGTGGACATGGGGGTATTGGGGGATTTTTATTTGTTGAGGAATTCAGGGGTTCAATGGGTTCAGGGGTTCAAGAGTTCAAGGGTTCAAGGGTTCCATACTCCATCATATATCTTCCATCTTCCATCTTCTATCCTCTATCCTCTAACATCAAGTAACCAGTAACCAGTTTCTATTTAGCCGGCAATATCGTCACAACAGCCTCGCCGAATCCGACTCGTACTTCCTCATTTTCGCAATAACCGCGCATGATGACAGTATCGTTGTCGTTGATAAATTTCCGTTCGGAGCCATCGGGCATAGGTATAGGTTTTGTTCCCCGCCAGCTGAGTTCAAGCATACTGCCGTAGCTTCCTGGATCGGGGCCACTTATGGTTCCGCTCCCGCAGAGATCGCCCACACGCATATTGCAGCCGTTTACAGTATGATGTGCCAGTTGCTGGCTCATATTCCAGTACATGTACCTGTAATTCGATTTACTGATACTCACTTCGTTGCTCTCACCCGGCTTGATAAGGACTTCAAGGTTTATATCAAAATTACGATCACCTTCAAATTCCAGGTATGGCAATACTCCAGGCTTCTGTTCAGGTCCGGCGCACCTGAATGGTTCGAGAGCATCAAGGGTAACCACCCATGGTGAAACAACCGATGCGAAATTCTTCGAAAGGAAAGGCCCAAGCGGAACATATTCCCAGCTTTGAATATCGCGGGCCGATAAATCGTTGAAAAGAAGCATGCCGAAAATATACTCCTCGGCATCGGCGGTTGAAATACTTTCACCCAACTGGGTTTCCCTGCCTATGATGAAAGCGGTTTCAAGTTCAAAATCAAGTTGCCGGGTCGGGCTGAAAACAGGCATTTCCGAATCAGCAGGTTTTACCTGTCCTTTGGGCCTATGGATTTCGGTCCCTGAAACAACAATGCTCGAAGCGCGTCCGTGGTAACCCACCGGGATATGCCGCCAGTTGGGTAACAGGGCATTTGCCGGGTCACGGAACATAATGCCAACATTGGTGGCATGCTCAATGCTTGAATAAAAATCGGTATAATCACCGACATGCAGGGGCATAAGCAAGCGAACAGCAGTGTAATCGTATAAAACTTTTTCACGGATTAATAAAACTTCATGTTCAGTGGCATTTCCTTTGGTGAAACACTCCTGTATAAGCGAGCGTACCCGGCATGCCGACTTCCGGCCTTTAGCAATAAAATCGTTTAAGACAGGTTTTTCAAAATCTTCAACCTTCATTCCAATCAAATCGAAGTACCCTAAGCGGGCGAGGCCTGACAAATCCACCACTGTATCACCAATGCGCGTGCAAATCACAGCGCCGCTACCCGGAATAACCCCTATCCCGAAAGGGATGTTGGCCATCGAAAAATCACTCCCGGGCTTAATCTCAATCCACGATTTCATTTGCTTATTATTTTAATTCTATGTTTACTCTATTTCTTGTATCAATTTCCAATGTCCAAATTAAAAGTTTCTGGTTGCTGGTAGCTGGTAGCTGGTTTCTGGTTTCTGGTTACTGGTTGCTGGGTTTCAGGGTTTCAGGGTTTAAGAGTTTCAGAGTTTCAAATCCTCAAATCCTCAAATTCTCAAATCCCCAAATCGTAAATCGTAAATCACAACCCCTTCCCTACAACGTTCCCCTTCTCGCCTGCTCCCTCTCGATGCTTTCGAACAATGCCTTGAAATTTCCTTTCCCAAACGATTTTGCCCCTTTGCGTTGTATAATTTCATAGAAAACAGTCGGGCGGTCTTCAACGGGTTTGGTAAACAACTGCAGCAGATAGCCTTCATCATCACGGTCGATCAGGACCCCGAGATTCCTGAGCACTTTAATATCTTCGTCAATCAGACCCACACGCTCGGTCACGGTTTCATAATAGGAATCGGGTACCGTAAGAAACTCGACTCCCCGCTTGCGCAGTTCACCAACGGTTTGCATTATATTGTCGGTAGCCATAGCCACATGCTGTACGCCTGATCCCCGGTAATAATCGATATATTCTTCGATCTGCGATTTCTTCTTTCCTTTTGCCGGTTCGTTAATAGGGAATTTGATAAAACCGTTATTATTCGACATAACCTTGCTCATCAGGGCTGTGTATTCGGTTGAAATATCATTGTCGTCGAATGAAATCAACTGTTTGAATCCCATCACACTGGCATAGAATTCCGTCCAGGTGTTCATCTGGCCCCAGTCGACATTGCCAACCATATGATCAACATACAACAGTCCAACATCCGCCGGCCTGTATTCAGGTTCCCATTTTACATAGCCCGGAAGGAATATCCCTTTGTAGTTCTTTCTTTCCACGAAAATGTGTACCGTTTCGCCGTAGGTATGAATGCCTGAAAGCACAACCTCGCCGTTTTCATCCTTTTGCACTGTTGGCTGCAGGTAAGGTTTAGCGCCCCTTTTCGTAGTTTCCTCGAACGATTTACGGGCATCATCCACCCATAAAGCAACTACTTTAACACCATCGCCATGTTGTTTAACATGCTCTCCGATGGGGGAATCCGGAACCAGAGCAGTAGTAAGTATAAAGCGGATTTTACCCTGCTGGAGCACATACGATGCACGGTCAGTCAGCCCCGTTTCGAGGCCTGCATAAGCCATGGGCTGGAATCCGAATGCAGTTTGATAATAATGCGCAGCCTGTTTGGCATTCCCTACATAAAATTCAACATAGTCAGTCCCGTTGATGGGGAGGAAATCGGTTGGGGTCATATGGGTGTGATTGAGGGGTTGATGGATAATTGACAATTGACAATTGACAATTGACAATTAGCTATGAGTTATGAGTTGAGGGGTTGATGGGTTAATGGATACTTGACAATGGACAATGAGTTGATGGGTTGATTTTCAAGGGTTCAAGGGTTCAAGGGTTCAAGGGTTCAAATACAAAATGATAAATTTTGAATTTTAAATTTTGCACTTTGAATTTTGAATTACTTATTTCTTTCAAACCGGAAAAGCGATTTAGAACTATTACTCCATCCACGACTTATAATACTCCTTCTCCTCGATTTCAAGTGCCTGGCGGGTAAGTTTAAGAGGTTTAAATGTATCGACCATAACTGCTAACTCGCGGGTTTCCTTTAAACCAATGCTTTTTTCGACGGCACCGGGGTGAGGACCGTGAACGAGTCCGATCGGGTGCAGGGTAATCTGCCCGCGCTGCACATGCTTGCGGCTCATAAACTCCCCGTCGACGTAATACAATACTTCGTCAGAATCCACATTGCTGTGGTTGTAAGGAGCCGGAATAGCATCGGGGTGATAATCGTAAAGCCTGGGAACAAAAGCACACATTACAAAGTTATTTGCTTCAACCGTTTGATGAACAGGTGGCGGCTGATGGATCCTGCCCGTAAGGGGTTCAAAATCATGTATCGAAAATGCCCATGGATAATGGCATCCATCCCATCCAATAACATCGAACGGGTGAGTGGCAAATTGGTACGGGAAAATTGTATCGTTCTTTTTTATCAGTACTTTAAAATCGCCTTCCTGGTCGAAGGTTTTTAGGTTTTGCGGTACCCTGATGTCGCGCTCGCAGAGCGGCGAATTCTCGAGCAACTGCCCGTTTTTGTTTACATATCGCCTGGGGAAGCGGAAAGGTGTAAAGGATTCAACAATAAAAAGCCGGTTTGCCGAAGTTTCAAATTCAACCTGGTAGGTAACACCACGGGGTATTACAACATGATCGCCATAACCGAAAGGGATTTCACCATACATGGTATGCAGTATACCTTTGCCTTCGTGAATAAAAAGCAGTTCGTCGGCCGAAACATTACGGTAAAAATAATCCTTCATCGATTGCCGAGGAGCGGCAAGCGATATATACACATCGTTATTTACAAGTACCGGAACGCGGCTCAGCAGGTAATCATCCTGTGGCTTAACCGAAAATCCCTGGAGGCTGCGGTTTTGGGTATTGTTTACAACAGCAATCCCGGGAGCAACACTGTATGGCTCACCAATGGATTTAACCATGGTAGGCGGATAAACATGGTAGGTAATCGAATAAATATCCGAAAATCCTTCGGTACTCACCAGCTGCTCGGAATAAAGCCCTCCTCCGGGTTTGCGGAATTGAACATGTCGTTTATGGGGAATGCTTCCCAATGTATAATAGTATGGCATGTGGATAATTATTGAAGCTTGAACATCAGGGTTGCAGGAATTATTTCAAAGATAATAAAACGAAGTGCACTGCAGGATTGTTCAGGTGAAATAAATATAATTGCAGCTTTTCCTGTACAATTTTGTATCCCGCCATGATGTTATTTCCTGGCCGGCGGAAATAGTGTAAGGATTTGTTTTTCACGGTAATTAAAAATCTGTTTCACTTTATTTTTCACAAAAACCAGGTCAACCAGCGAGCCGATGAAGCCAAAAGGAACCTGGTAACTGAGAATGTCGAGCATTTCGACACCGCCTTCAACTGCGCTGAAATGATGTTCGTGGTGCCAGATGCTGTATGGACCGCGGCGCTGTTCATCTATAAAGAACTTCTTAGGGTTAACATGTGTGATTTCGGTTACCCAGTTGAGCCTGAATCCGGGCACCGGGCTTACTTTATACGTAATAAACATGCCGGCATACATCTCAGGCTGTAAGGGCGAAGTCATTATAAAACCCATCCCGGGAGGGGTGATTTTCGAAAGGTTAGCAGGTGAAGAGAAAAAATCCCACACAACATCAAGGCTGGCAGGAACAAACTGTTTAAACTCGTATTGTCGCATTGTTTAACTAATTATCGCAATTATTAAACAATGATGCACTAAAATGGTTCGGTAAGCCCCGAAATTGTTTTCAAGATGTGTTGAAAAGCAGGTGCATTTTATTTTGATGTGATGGAATCCATTTTTGATTTGTGAAACTTCGAAAGCACAATGGATTTTTACCCTTAAATCCAGATTTGGTATTTCATTTCTCTTACTTTTTGCTTAATCAAAAAGTAACAAAAAATCAAGGCTTTATAGGCTTTTAGTGTTTTTACTACGTCTGGTTTTTATCACGCCATGCAAGCCACTCGCCATGGAACATTGAATAAGAAATAAGCTTTGGCAACCTGGCTCATTTCTGCATGGCTTGCTAATACCCCACCCTCAAAAACCTTCCTTGAAAAACTACTAAAACCCCATAAGGCCGGTCCCTTCTAAGAAAATCTTCACTTTTTGCAACATTTCGGGTTTACTATTTGACTTTTCACCAGGATTTTCAGGGTGTAAGGACCGGCCTTATAGAAATTATACAATCCCGCCAACAGCAGGATAGCCGAAGGTAAACAGCGCGGGCATGTGTCCGTCGGGGCCGGATAAACTCCGCAAAAACCAGCTTCGCTAATTGGTTCTATTGTGGCATGATAAAAATACAAAATAAAAAAGAAATTTTTACTTCGTAGTTCATTATGTCTGGCAAATCAAAATAATAAATACCTGAAAAGCTAACATGCGCGACCTGAGCCCCGGTCTAGAAAAAATTGATCCTTGCCTCTGATTTCAGGGTGTCGAGTGCGTTTTTAACAGCCGATTGTTCGTTATCCATATCGTTCATCAGGATGAGGCTTGCCAGG
Organism: Prolixibacteraceae bacterium; assembly: GCA_963663005.2. GTDB lineage: Bacteria > Bacteroidota > Bacteroidia > Bacteroidales > Prolixibacteraceae > CAINVV01. The sequence goes on along the minus strand of CAXXHH010000010.1, from coordinate 478,588 downwards.
TCGGCCGAAGTGGCTTCGGCTTTTAGCTGCATGGCTGCTGTATTGATGCGCTTAATAGTTTCTTCGCGAGCGTTCCGCACCAGTTCCCAGGCTTTCGACGAAACATACAACTGTTGCGACAGGTTATGTATTTCAAAAGTGGGATTTTCAAAGTCTGCTTTATTTGTATGTTGTAGCATCGGTTTTTGTGCTCAGGCAGAGAGACCTAATATTTTATTGTTGGTTTCTGAGGATAATGGGCCACAGCTAGGCTGTTATGGTGATCCTTTTGCCCGAACGCCGAATTTGGACCAACTGGGAAAGGAAGGTGTGATTTTTAGCAGGACATTTGTAACACAGGCAGGATGCAGTCCTTCCCGGGCATCAATTTTCACAGGTACATATCCCCATGAAAACGGACAAATCGGATTAGCGACCCACGCCTTGAAACTTTACGACAGCAATACATTTATTTTTATCAATGCCTTGAAAGACGCAGGTTACAGAACCGCGATACTTGGAAAAATTCACGTAAATCCGGAATCTTCATTTCACTTGGACGAGAGGATTTCCGGCGACAGTTTTGGTAAACGAAACGTCCAGCAGGTTGCTGAGAATGCATTTAATTTCATTACCAGGAGTGATCAGCCATTTTTCCTGATGGTAAATTATGCAGATGCACACAGGCCATATAAAAAGCAGGAGGAAGGTTGGCCTCTAAACCCACACCGCAAAGAAGATGTTGATGCTCTCCCTTATATCGGCTACAGCAGCGACATTCTCAAAGAAGAAACTGCCGATTATTATAACGGCATTGAACGTCTTGATGCTGGTATTGGACTGCTTTTAGGGAAATTGAAAGAGGCTAAAAAGTATGAGAATACTGTGATTATTTATATGAGTGATCATGGTGCTGAGATGTTACGTGGCAAAATGACATCCTACGAAGGTGGACTAAGAATACCTTTGATTATGCATTGGAGCGGGAAGTTCAAGGCACAGCAGAGGCGGGAAGAACTCGTATCAGAGATTGATCTGGTTCCAACAATACTCGAACTTTGTAACGGAAAATATCCTAAAACCCTTCATGGCAAGTCTCTGGTTCCTTTGTTAAATGGCCAAGCGATAAAATGGCGGGAATATATGTTTGCTGAATATAATCTTCATTCCCCGCACAATTTCTTCCCGCAAAGGTCGGTCAGAAACGGTAAATACAAATTGATCTTAAATCTGCTGCCGGGTGAACCTTATACCGGTTATTATAACGACGAGTTTGGTACGGGACATGTCGGTGATTATGATAAATATTACAGTAACCGGACACTAAACGAAGCGATATTTAAGACTACCCCGATAAAGGTAAGAAAAGCATATTCTTTGCTTGAAAAGGCAGTGGAATACGAGCTCTACGATCTTGAAAATGACCCTTCCGAATTTAATAATCTGGCAGAGAACGAGAGTTATAGCAATATTCTGGAACAACTGAAAAAAGTTCTTCAGGACTGGAGAGTGAACACTAAAGATCCTCTTTTAGAAAAGGGAAATTTAGTTCTTCTCCAGGATCAGGTAAAAGATTGTTTTCGTTCTGGTAAATACATAATGAAGACAGGAGAACAATGGACTTTTTATGAGGCTTGGAAAACGTTTAGAAATTCTAATTAGTTCAAATGACTAAAAAGGGACAGGCCCAGGATCGCACAATAACTGCGGAGCTGGATGCGTTCCATTATCCGCCCGGATATTCCGAAGGTTCGGAGGGTTCCGGTTGGAGGATATTCTTTGGGGCTAACCATAATTTTAAGGATGATATTCTTTAGGAAAATATTTTGGCGATGTATTCAGAAGTGAAAACTACAAACGATTGACTTACTTATTAAGAACATTCAAGGTATGAAAAACAAATCTATTCGCGGAATCTGTTACTTAATTCTTATTCTGACGATCGCGGGTTGCAAGACCTCGTCCACAAATCTTGCGGCAGTAAAGTCGCCCGAATATCTGTTTGAGAGTGGTAAAGATGGGTATAAGACATTCCGGATACCTGCAATAATTACCACAAATAAAGGAACGATTCTTGCGATTGCTGAAGGAAGGAAAAATGGTGCGTCTGACACCGGTGATATTGACCTGGTGCTTAAACGATCGGAAGATAACGGCAAGACCTGGAGCCAGCTTTCTGTTATTTGGGATGACGGAACAAATGTATGCGGTAATCCGGCTCCCGTGGTCGATAAGAGTACCGGGATTATCTACCTGCTTTCTACATGGAATCTGGGAACTGATCACGAATTGGATATTATCAAGCAGACAAGCAAAGACACCAGGAGGGTATTTGTGCTTCAGTCGACCGATGACGGCAAGAGCTGGTCGGCTCCAAAAGAGCTCACCAAAGAGGTGAAATTGCCATCGTGGACCTGGTACGCTACCGGCCCATGCCACGGTATTCAAGTTGCAAATGGCAACGCAAGTGGTCGTTTGGTTATCCCTTGCGACCATATTGAGTCGGGCACCAACAAATATTTTTCTCATACGATCTACTCAGATGATCACGGAAAATCATGGAAATTGGGAGGGACTACACCGCAGGATAAGGTCAATGAGTGTACGATTGCCGAACTGTCTGATGGAAATCTAATGCTGAATATGCGGAACTACGACAGAGTACAAAAGGCCCGAAAAGTTTCGCTTAGCACCGATGGCGGACAAACCTGGGGCAATATCTCTGCAGATAAAACGTTGGTAGAACCTATCTGTCAGGGGAGTTTGCTGAAATTTTCTTTTAAGGAAGAAAAGAAGAGCAGATTGCTGTTTATTAACCCGGCCGATGAAACGAAAAGATTGAATATGACGCTCCGGTTGAGTTATGATGAAGGCGCAACCTGGGCGAAATCAATGGTTCTGCATGCAGGGCCATCTGCCTATTGCGACATCACCAGGTTGCCTAACGGGAATATCGGGTGTTTTTATGAGGCCGGGACAGCTAATCCGTATGAAGGAATCATCTACCGTGAGATCTCTTTAAAACAACTGGAGAAAAGTAAATCGGAGTAAAAAGCGGGCATGATCGAAAGACTAAAACAATTGCTGGATATCCTTGAATCCTCAGTGGAATCCGAGCAGCTGAATCAGGTAGAACAAACGCATCAACGGGCGCTTAATTGGGAGCCCGTTGATCGGTTACCTTTGATAATCAGCTATCCATATCCGAAAACGGAGCGGCTTCAGCCATTTGCCCATCGTGAAATTTTTGATGATCCCGAAAAGATGCTCTTTAATGAATTGGTCTATGCTTTTGAAACCAGTAATTTTCTGAATTCTGAGTTAAAGTCAGACTTGCCATTAACGATCCGAGCCAATTATGGAACCGTTATCATCGCTTCTCTTTTTGGCGCCACGGTAGAACAGCGGGAGGACAATCCACCATGGATTCGCCATTTCGAGACATTTGATGAATTCAAATCAGTCTTCGATAGAAATCCGTTGGATTTTTCGCAGGGAATTTGTCCGCAAATTACATCCCGCTATCGATTCTACCGGGATATTTTGGGTGATTATCCGAATCTGCAAAAATGCGTTAAAGTTGTTCTGCCGGATCTCCAGGGACCGCTGGATTCGCTCGAACTTTTACGGGGTAGCGAAATCTATACCGATTTCATCATCGAACCCGAATTGACGGATCGCGGACTAAAATTGATGGCCGAAGCACAAGTGGGTTTTGCCAACTATTTGAGGCAGTTTATAACGGATGGCCCGGGTGGCTTCTCCCATCAACATTCTGTCACTATTAAGGGAAATATCTTGTTGCGCAACGATTCGGCTATCATGGTTTCTCCTGAAATGTATTCCGAGCAAGTTGCACCTCACGACGAATATGTATTGAAGGAATTAGGTGGGGGAGGGATTCATTCCTGCGGAAGAATCGATTTCAACGTCCCCGCCGCTATATTTAAGCTGGAGTCTGTCAGATGCTTCGATTTCGGTCAGTCGTATTTAAATGATGTTGACGCAGTTTATCCCCTCGCCCGGGAATTGAAAATCCCGCTGCTTCGTTTCCGACCGACAAAGGAAGGACTGATTTCCGGAGAGATTCTCGAACGTTTCCCAACTGGCGTCTCGTTGGTGTTCGAGGCAGAATCCTACGAAGAAGCACTTGTTGTAATGAGCAAATATCAAAATCGATAAACGATGGAAAAGTATAAAATGTCGCATGCCGAATTATTGGAATTGAAACGTTGGAATACACCGACTATTTACAACGGATGGGAGCAGATTACCAGGAGTGACAGTACCCGGGACGGATTTAATCTGGAGCCTGTCACCGATTTTATGCCACAAATGGGGCCGATGGTCGGCTTTGCCATTACGGTAGTCATAGAGCCAGGAAATCCCGAACATCCCAAAAATAATCCGGATGCATGGCAGCAGTACCGCGATTATGTGGCCTCAATTCCGGATCCCAAGATTGTGGTGGTTCAGGATTTGGATAAGCCACACCTTTACGGTGCCTTCTGGGGGGAGGTTAACAGCAATATCCATAAGGCTTTGGGATGTGTGGGGACGATTACCGATGGTGGTATCCGCGATCTGGATGAGATGAACAATGCAGGTTTTAAAGCGCTGGCCAGACGATTGTGTGTTGGACACGCAAAGAGTTGTCCGGTGAGATGGAACTGTGAAGTTGAGGTCTTTGGCAGGAAGATTAAGCCCGGACAGCTTATTCATGCCGACAAACACGGGTTTTTGGTAATTCCGGATGAAGATCAGGCCGGATTATTGGAGGCTTCCCGATTTATGGACTCTAACGAATGTCAGACAGTGATTCCGGCCGGGAGAAGCACGCACGGCAAAACACGACAAACCATTTTGGACGAAATTAATCAAGCCGCCGCAAAATTCTCTGCAGCCGCCGATGCAAAATTTGGCCAAAAGGGCGAATGGTAATCCACTTATTTCGATACAATGAAAAATTCGTTTAAAAATATTCGCCTGCTAGTTGGGTTGGTCATTTTTTTGATACTGATCTCCGCAACAGGTTTTACTCAAACGGTTGGAAAGCACAGAAGTCAGCAAATCTTCGAGGCTGGTAGCGAAGGGTATTACACCTATCGGATCGCCTCATTGGTATCCACAAAAAAGGGCACCCTGCTGGCATTTTGTGCTGCCCGCAAAGGGAATGGTGGCGATTGGGATCCAATCAACATCGTAATGCGCAGGAGCACCGATTCCGGGTTAACCTGGGAGAAAATGAAAGTTTTAGTTCAGAGGGACAGTCTTCCGTGCGACAATGCCACTCCAATTGTCGATTACAAAACCGGAGAAATTCATCTCTTGTATCAAATCGATTATGCCAGATGCTTCTATATTAAATCCGCCGATGATGGCCAAACATGGACAGAATCCGTCGAAATCACGTCGGCCATTGATGCATTTAAGGCAGAATATCCGTGGGTTGTTCTGGCACCCGGACCAGGGCACGGTATTCAGCTTGCCAACGGTCGACTTGTAGTTCCATTCTGGCTGTCCAATGGCGGCGGTAAAGAATCTGGCGCCAAACTCAGGGGGCACCGACCCTCAGTGGTAGTTTCAGTCTTCAGCGATGATCATGGTAAAACATGGAAAGCCGGTGAGATTGCCGTTCATGATAATGATACCACTGTGATTCCCAACGAGACCTCCTGCATTCAGCTGGCTGATGGCAGAGTGTTGTTCAATTCAAGAAATGAGTCTGTCAATTATCGTCGGTTATTTACCTTCAGCAAGGATGGTGCGACTAATTGGTCGACGCCGGTATTTGCTGATTCCTTTTTTGAGCCGATCTGTTTTGGAAGTATGTGCAGGTTCAGTATGCAACCCTTTCAGCCTAAAAGCAGAATCCTTTTCTGCAATCCGGACAGCCGCCAGGATCCGTGGACAGCTGCGAAAGCGTCCACTCCGCGTTCGGCAAAAAACCGCCACCGCACCAATCTTACTGTGCGCATGAGCTACGATGAAGGAGTAACCTGGCCAGTTTCGAGGTCTATTGATCCGGGGATTTCGGGGTACTCTGACCTTGCTGTCACGCCTGATGGAATGATTCATTGTTTTTATGAAGGTGGGTCGATTTCCGGCACCGGAAACAGTCAGTACAAAAATACGCATATGTCTGTTGTCTCTTTTGATCTGCAGTGGCTAACCGATGGGAAAGATTACTTGGGCAAAAAGGAGAAGGTTCTGAATTATGAATTGTATCAAATGAAGTCCAAATGATTGAATCAAAATCCCTAAAATCCTCCTATCCATGGCTTTTGGTGGCCATGCTATGGGTGGTGGCTTTCCTGAATTATTTCGATCGGATTCTGTTGACCTCCATGCGGGATCCCCTGGTGGCCGATTTCTCGCTAACAGATGCTCAGTTTGGCCTGCTTACTTCCGTATTCCTTTGGTCGTACGGGTTTTTGAGTCCGTTAGGCGGCTTTTTTGCCGACCGTTACAGCCGCAAGAAAGTCATCGTATTCAGCGCGTTGGTTTGGTCTTTGGTAACATTTTGGACCGGAATAGCCACTTCATTTCCTGAAATGTTGATCGCCCGTGGATTTATGGGCGTCAGTGAGGCTTGTTACATACCGGCTGCATTGGCTCTGATTACCGATTATCACAGAACACGCACCCGGTCGCTTGCTACCGGATTGCATATGAGTGGTTTATATGCAGGATTGGCGCTGGGCGGCATTGGTGGATACATTGCTGAATGGTGGGGATGGAGGTTCGGATTTCAGTTTTTTGGAGTATTCGGGATCGTCTATTCCATTTTTCTGCTGTATATGCTAAAGGACAGAAAAGTGCAGGAAGAAGCTGATGTGCGGGTTGCGGCAGTGCATAAAATCAATATCGTTGAATCTGTCAAGACTCTTTTCAGTGAAAAATCGTTCCTCCTGATATTGCTGTTTTTCTCTGTAAACGGAATGGTCAATTGGCTGATATACGCCTGGTTGCCAACCTTTTTGAAAGATCATTTTCACCTGAATCCCGGCGAAGCCGGATTGTCGGCCACGGGTTACATTCAAATTGCCGCATTTGTGGGAGTTGTCGTTGGCGGAATCCTGGCAGATCGCTGGTCGCGCAGAAATATTCGCGGACGCTTATATATTATCGTTCTGGGCTTCACGGTAGGTGCGCCATTTTTATTTCTGATGTCATCCACGCAGGTTTTTGCTTTTTCCATTGTGGGAATGATTATCTACGGACTGGCAAAAGGATTTAATGACGCTAATCTTATGCCGGTGCTTTGCCAGGTCGTTGACGAACGCTACATCGCCACCGGATATGGGTTTTTAAATTTCTTCAGTACCATTATCAGCGGCGTTTTGGTCTATCAGGTTGGCGCCTTGAAAGATGCGCAGATTGATCTCTCAATCGCATTTCAGGTGATAACTGTAATTATGTTACTCGCTGCCTGGTCACTTCTTCTGGTAAAACCTAAAAAAGACGGTTAAAATAGAGATTATCCCATTACCATGAAGAATCTACAGGCAACATCGCTAAAAAATGATACAAACAATCATTAATCCTTCGGTTAGACAATCAATTGCTCCAATATGAATGCGTTAAAAGAACATGAAATTTTCGGTAATTGGGCAACTTTGTTGTTGACAACCGATAGTGCAGGAAACCTGGATTACTCCAAACTGGCCGACGAAATTGATGTGCTCATCGCTGCCGGGTCGAACGGGATTTATTCCAATGGTACGGCCGGGGAATTCTATTCTCAAACCGAAGATGAATTTGACCGGATAAGTCTGATTTTGGCCGAGAAATGTGAGAAGGCGTCCATGCCTTACCAGATAGGGGTGAGTCATATGAGTCCGCAGATTTCGTTGGAACGACTCAAACGGATCCGGCACCTGAAGCCGGGGGCGGTTCAGCTGATTCTGCCCGACTGGTTTCCGGTTACCTTGGATGAGTCAATTAATTTTCTTCAACGAATGGCTGAGGAGGCTCATGGAATCAGCCTGATACTATATAATCCGCCGCATGCAAAAAAGCAGTTGCAACCTGAAGATTGGGCAGTTTTAAAAAAGCAGGTTCCGACGTTAGCCGGACTAAAAGTCTTTGATCAGAATGCAGATTTGGGTTGGTATTGCCGGGTTAACACCTGCAAGGAAGGACTTTCCATCTTTATTCCCGGGCATCGGCTTGCAACCGGGATTAAGATGGGCGCTCACGGAGCATATTCGAATATGGCATGCCTGAATCCGTTTGCAGCGCAAAAGTGGTTCGAAATGATTCAAACAGACCTTTCCGCGGCTTTGGAACTCGAGGTTAGAATAAACAGATTTATGAGTGAACATATTGCCCCGTTTATTACCGCGCAGCATTTTCCGAACCATGCTTGCGACCGCTTCATGGCGCTGCTTGGCGGATGGGCGGATGTAGGCTCAAAATTGCGGTGGCCGTACAGATCCATCCCTGAAAGTTACCTTGAATCAATCAGGGAGAAATCCATCCAAATTATTCCGGAATTTTTTGTAAAACAGTGAATGATGATGCCGAAACAATCCGTATCCTGAAATTGTTGAAGTCCAGGTGATCGGAAAAATAATCCGATATTTTAAATAGTCAATATGAATGACATATCATTCATATTGACTATTTATTGTTTAATATGCATGATATGTCATTCGTTATATTGTTTTATTAAATATTTTGTATATTTGCATGAGATATGATTCAAATATGAATAAAAATAATTGATATGAATGATAAATCATACAAAGAGTGGCGAGCACTGTCGGATAAATCTTTAATCGAAACCATTGGAAATTTTATTCGATCGCATCGCCTAAATCAAAATAAGTCGCAAGAGCAAGTTGCAGAGGCCGCAGAAATCAGTCGCTCTACATTAAGTTTGCTGGAACGAGGAGAAAAGATAAGGATTGATAGTCTTATTCAGGTATTGAGAGTGCTTGATCTACTGTATATTATGGAGGTGTTCAGGGTTCAGGATATCATCAGTCCAATCGAGTACGCAAAACTTAAGAAAAAGCAAAGAAAGCAGGCATCGCCCAGGAGAAAGGGTAAAATTGATAAAGAGGATTTAGGATGGTAGATGTAACAGAAGTAGAGATATGGGGTGAATTGGTAGGGGCCATTCGATGGGATCAATCTCAACAATTGGGCTATTCCGAATTTGCCCCAGCGTTTATTCAAAAAAAGCTGGGATTTTCTCCTGTTTTTATTGCTTATGTGACCAGTTCGTCTAGTAAAAAACGCCAGAATTAATATATTAACACCCTCGAAACAATGAATATAAACATGAATAAAATCGTAACGAGTGCCATTATAATACTGTGTGTACTTTCGTTATTGACAATTTTTTGTGTTGAATTTGAATTTCAACTTATCAAAATTAATGCAGCAAGAATTACCTGTCTGAAGATTAATCGTATTTGCTTGAATTTGTCATACGGCTATTGTGCTAGTTTCATTATGTATGTGTTAACAGTTTATATTCCCCAATTCCAACGTAAAAAAATTTACAAGCCACTGTTAGTAAGTATTATAGACGATTATTACTATAGATCCATGTTTCAGTATTTTTTGTACTGCACAGATAAGAACTCGAATATTCCATTTGCGAAGGATGACAAGTATCTCAAAAATTATTGTGGTAAGATGGATCAAAAATTCGGTAAAGAAAATATTATGAATGGTCAGTTGAGTACAAAAAGCTTTGTCAAAAGGGCAGATATTCTAAAAACGTTGTCTGAAGTGAATAGATCATTCAATCATTCAATAATTCCATATGAAGAGTATTTAACTGATAAGCAAAAAATAATTGCTAGAGATATACGCCTCGAACATTCATTAGATTTTTATTTCCATTATCACGAAACTAAATTTAGGGAAGAAGATTATTTTGAATTAAATATACCCTTATATGAGGCAGCTAAAAGCCTTGTCAAATTTATTGATGAAATTCATACTTGTGTAGTTAAGTAGGACTATTGGCACTAGAAATGGCGCTTGGCTCCAGCCTACGACCAATGTTTTTCGTTTGACCCGACCAATCATTGGGTTAGTCAGCAAACTTTAAGTGTCAATGGGAAAAGACTGGAAATATCCAAAAAAGATTTGATGACCATCGCCAATGACAACAATATTAAAAAGGGCGATAGAATTATTGAAGAGATTAATTCTGTCGTGAAGTCATGGAACAAATATTCAGACCAAGCCGAAGTACGAAATGATTTAAAAGAAAGGATTAATACGAATTTGAACACCTTCTGACGATATTTCCCCTACTTGTACTCATCCCACGACTTGATACTTATATCTTCCACATCCAGTTTGCAGATGGCATAAATAAATGCACTGGCAACACGGGCATTTGTGATCAGCGGGATATTGAAGTCGATGGCATTCCGGCGGATGCGGTATCCATTCGACAACTCCCTTTTGGTATGATCCTTGGGAATATTGATGACCATCTCAATTTTACGCTGTTTAATCAATTCCAGTGTATTTGGCGACATATCCTCTTCGTCCGGCCAGTAAACTTTCTCGGTTTCAACACCATTTTCCTGGAAGAAATGATGGGTTCCGCCGGTAGAGTAAATAGTAAATCCTCTTTCCTTCAGCATCTTGGCGCTAGCCAATAACTCAACTTTACCGCGAACCGGTCCGGATGAGATGAGAATGCTTTTCTTTGGGATCCGGTAACCAACCGAGAGCATCGATTTGAGCAATGCCTCGTAGAAATTTTCACCGATGCAGCCAACTTCGCCGGTTGAGGCCATGTCGACTCCCAATACCGGGTCAGCATTCAAGAGGCGGTGAAATGAAAACTGAGATGCCTTCACACCTACATAATCCAATTCAAAAAGCGATTTGTCGGGCTTTTCAAATGGAACATCCAGCATGGCTTTTGTCGCAATCTCTATTAGGTTCGTCTTCAATACCTTGGATACAAACGGAAACGACCTGGATGCTCTTAAATTGCATTCAATTACCTTGATGTCATTGTCCTTTGCCAAATACTGAATATTGAAAGGACCAGTAATCTCAAGTGCTTTGGCAATTTTTTTGGATATTTTCTTGATCCGGCGGATGGTTTCCACATAGAGTTTCTGAGGCGGGAAAACAATGGTCGCGTCGCCCGAGTGAACTCCGGCAAATTCGACGTGCTCAGACAGCGCATAGGCCACAATCTCACCGTTTTTGGCGACGGCATCCACCTCAATTTCCTTCGCATTTTCAATGAATTCGGACACCACTACTGGATGTTCCTTCGAAACGTGCGCGGCAAGCTCCAGGAAGTGCTCCAGCTGATCGCGGTTCGAAACCACGTTCATGGCAGCACCCGATAGGACATAGGAAGGCCGGATCAAAACCGGGAAACCAACCTCATCCACAAATTTATAAATCTCTTCAATGGTCGTCAGCTGGCTCCAGCGGGGTTGATCAACGCCCAGGTTATCCAGCATGGCGGAGAATTTATTGCGGTCCTCGGCGTTGTCGATTTTTTCGGCGGTCGTCCCGAGAATCGGCACATTCATGGCATGCAACTTCATGGCCAGATTGTTTGGAATCTGTCCACCCATCGACAAAACAGTACCTTTTGGTTCCTCAAGATCACAAATATCTAAAACCCTTTCCAGGGAAAGTTCATCAAAATAGAGACGGTCACAGTTGTCGTAGTCTGTCGAGACAGTCTCGGGATTGTAATTGATCATAATAGCTCTGAAGCCTTCTTTGCGGATGGTATTCACCGCATTTACTGAGCACCAGTCGAATTCTACAGAAGAACCAATACGGTAAGCACCCGAGCCCAGCACGATAATTGATTTGCCATCGTGTTGAAAATCAACATCGTGCTCCGATCCGTTGTAGGTAATATAGAGGTAGTTGGTTTGAGCCGGATATTCTCCCGCCAGGGTATCAATTTGTTTGATAAAGGGCAGGATCCCGTTCTTTTTGCGGAATTCCCGAACCTTCAGGCTTTCGACATTCATGTCTTCAACGCCCGATTTCGTGACGATTCTGGCAATCTGGAAATCGGAAAATCCAAGTTTTTTGGCATCCCGCAAAAGATCTGTCGGAAGATTTTCCAAATCGTTGAACCCAATCAATTGGGTCCTCAAATCGTAAATGTTCTGCAGACGCATCAAAAACCATTTGTCAATCCGGGTGATAGCCCAAATCTGATCGACGGTATATCCTTTGTGAAAAGCTTCCGCGATAGCGAATATGCGGCGATCGGTCGGATTAATCAACTCTTCATCAATGTCAATAATCTCCATGTCGCCACGATTTCCGACGAAACCATGCATGCCGATACCAATCATCCGGAGACCTTTCTGAATAGCTTCCTCGAAATTGCGACCGATGGCCATAATTTCGCCAACCGATTTCATGCTGGATCCAAGATTCTTTGAGACCCCAACGAATTTTCCAAGATCCCAGCGAGGAATCTTAACGACACAATAGTCGAGAGCCGGCTCGAAGCAAGCTGTCGTCTCTTTCGTTACTGAATTCTTTAATTCGTGCAGACCGTAACCTAGTCCGAGTTTGGCGGCCACAAATGCAAGCGGGTAACCAGTTGCTTTGGAAGCCAGGGCAGAAGATCTGGACAGACGGGCGTTGACTTCAATTACCCGGTAATCTTCAGAGTTCGGATCGAGAGCAAACTGCACATTACATTCGCCGATCACCCCAATTTTACGGATGATTTTGATGGATAGGGCGCGCAGTTTGTGGTATTCGTCGTTCGATAATGTTTGCGAAGGCGCTACGACAATTGATTCGCCTGTATGTATTCCAAGTGGATCGAAGTTCTCCATGTTACACACAGTAATGCAGTTGTCATATTTGTCGCGGACAACTTCATATTCGACTTCCTTCCAACCTTTGATGGATTCTTCAACCAAAATCTGACCCGAGTATGAAAATGCGTTGTCGGCCAGTTTGTTCAGTTCTACCTCATTCGAGCAAAAACCGGAACCGAGTCCGCCAAGGGTATATGCCGCTCTGATAATCAGCGGATAGCCGAGCGTTTTTGCAGCTTCTCTTGCTTGTTCGATGGATGTACAGGCTATACTTCTTGGCGTCAAAACGTCTATTTCGTGCAAGATGGAGGAGAAGATTTCGCGGTCTTCGGTGTTAATAATCGATTGAACCGGAGTTCCTACCACCTTCAGGTTGTATTTTTCCAGGATTCCCTGGCGGAAAAGATCTACCCCACAATTCAAAGCAGTTTGTCCGCCGAAAGCCAGTAAAATTCCGTCCGGTTTCTCCTTTCGGATAATCTTTTCCACAAAATAGGCCGTAATTGGAAGAAAATATATTTTGTCGGCAATCTCTTCTGAGGTCTGAATGGTTGCGATATTCGGATTGATGAGGATGGTATAAACGCCTTCCTCTTTCAATGCTTTCAGCGCTTGCGAGCCCGAATAGTCGAACTCACCGGCCTCTCCGATTTTCAGCGCCCCAGATCCAAGAACGATTACTTTTTTAATTTCTGTATTTAGCATGGTATTTATTTTTGAAGACGTTGGATGTTGTATGCGTAGGGACAAATCGCGGCTTGTCCTTACTGGTTATAAACATTAGCAATAAAATCATCGAACAAAAATTCAGTATCTACCGGTCCGGATGATGCTTCCGGGTGAAATTGCGTGGAGAAGAACGGCTTGGTTTTATGTCTGATACCCTCGTTGGTGCTATCGTTGACATTGTAAAAGAGCGTTTCCCAGTCGGCAGGGATGGAGTCCTGATCAATTGCATAACCATGGTTCTGAGAAGTGATGAAGCACCGGTTTGTGCCTGTCATAAGAACCGGTTGATTGTGGCTCCTGTGACCGTATTTTAGTTTGTAGGTCTTGCAACCGGCCGCGAGTCCAAGAAGTTGATTTCCCAGGCAGATGCCCATGATTGGTTTCTCTTGCTGGATGGCTGTCTTGATATGCTCGACGGTGATATCGCACATCGTCGGATCGCCCGGACCGTTTGTGAGAAACAATCCGTCATAGCTCATGGAAGTAAAATCATAGTCCCACGGAACCCTTACAACCTTAACGCCACGTTTAATGAGACAGCGGATGATATTATTTTTCACTCCGCAATCCACTAAAACAACGGTTTTATCTCCTTCTCCATATGTTTCGACAGTATCGGTACTTGCCTTTGCGACGAGGTTCATCAGGTTTGGATCTACCATTTCAGTGGGTTCGCCGTCAAACTCTATCTTGCCAACCATCGAACCTTTTTCCCTGAGAATTTTTGTCAGAGCGCGGGTATCAATGCCGTAAATTCCAGGAATTTGTTGCGAAATCATCCAATCGGCAAGACTGCATTGAGCATTCCAATGACTGTAACCAAATGAGTAATTATCTACTACCAATCCGGTGATATGAATTTTATCTGACTCGAAATGGCGGTGAAGTCCGTTCTCCTTGCGATCAACTGGAACCCCGTAATTTCCGATCATTGGATAGGTCGATACCAAAATCTGACCGGTATAAGATGGATCCGTCAAACTTTCGGGATAACCGGTCATGGCGGTGTAAAAGACAACCTCTCCGGTAACCGACTTCTCGTAACCAAAAGATTTTCCCTCAAACGTGGTACCATCTTCCAGCATTAACCTTACTTTTCGCATATCTTGACTTGTTGAATTATTTCTATTTATTTTCTGCACCTGACCAGACTCGCTCTGGCACCAACCCCAAATCCCAAATCGAAAATCAAAAATTCTTATTTTATCATTTCCCTATTAAAAAAAATGCGTTTTCACTACCTTTTTATCAGCAGTAAAAACGCATTCGCTGCGTTAACAAGATCGATATAACCGGATGTTGTCGCACGTCCACAAAAGTAATTTAAAACTTCCAATTCCACAATGGAAACGAGATATTTTTATAAATATTCACAAATAATTAACATTTAATAGAAAATATATATAAAAATGCATAACACAGCTAATTATTTGGTATAAATTCTTATTTTTGCATTTTAATGCGAATAAATATACAAAAATCGAATTGTTTTGAAAAACAAGGTAGAACGTTTTGAACTGATCAAAAAGATAATTTCGAGTGAGGTTATTTCCAATCAGGATGATCTGCAGGCGAGGTTGCTTTCGATGGGTTTGGAGGTGACTCAGGCAACTCTGTCGCGTGATCTTAAAGCGTTGCAGGTCCTGAAAGTCAGCGATTCCAAGCTGGGATATGCTTATCGCTTACCTTCATACGAAATGCTTCATCCTGAGATGAATGCAGCGAATCCTTCGCGACTGAATTTTCTGGCCGACGGGGTATTGGGAATCGAGTTTTCCGGCAACTTAGGTGTACTTAAAACCCTGCCGGGATTTGCCCCCAGCACTGCATTAGCCATTGATGAATCCGGCTGTCAGGAGATACTCGGCACAATTGCCGGCGACGACACGATTCTGGTTGTCATGCGCGACGGCGTGGGTCGGAATGACGTAATCCGGGCTCTGGTGTCGATTATGCCAAAACTGGAAAACAAACTCTAAAGCGAAATCTTGATTTTCGATTTGGGATTTTGGAATTTGGATTGGCACGAGTTAAGTTTTTAAAAGAATTAAAATATTGCACAACAAAATGATATTTAGAAAGAAAGAAAAAGAAGAGCAAAAGCCGGAAATCAAAGTTTTGCTTGCCGGTGAAGAGCATCTTAAATATGTAGATGAGATCAACGATACCATCGAAAAGGCTTCGAAAGAGCGTGGTACCGGTATTGCGCGGAGAACTCACGAATACATTGCAGACAAGATTACAAGTGGCAAGGCAATCATTGCCCTGGATGGTGATAAATTTGCCGGATTTTGCTACATAGAATCGTGGAGTGATGAGAAATATGTAGCCAACTCCGGGTTGATTGTGCACTGGGATTACCGCGGATGCGGATTGGCCCGGCGCATTAAGCACAAGGCATTCGAAATCTCCAGAAAGCGTTTTCCGGACGCAAAATTATTTGGTTTAACGACCGGATTGGCCGTCATGAAAATCAATTCGGAACTCGGATACCGTCCTGTAACTTTTTCTGAACTCACAGACGATGAGCAATTCTGGAAGGGCTGTCAGAGTTGTGTAAATTACGATATACTCCTGCGAATGAAGCATTCGAAGTGTCTGTGCACAGGAATGTTGTACGATCCAACGTGGCAAAAGGAGAAGCGGAAAATGAATATGCCGTTCGATCTTTTCCAGGAGTGGCTCGAAAAGCGCAAGAAGGGATAAAGAACCACAGATTACACAGATTGCACCGATTACACTGATATGGGAGGTGAAATCCGTTTAATATCAAAGGAATGAGTGGGAAAAAATATGTTGTATAAAGGATAATCGATGAAATTCAAAATAATAATAAAAAAATGAAGGAAAAAGTAGTTTTAGCATTCAGCGGGGGGTTAGACACCTCTTTTTGTGCTATTTACCTGGCGCAGGAAAAAGGGCTGGAAGTATATTCCGCGGTAGCCAATACCGGTGGATTCTCGAAAGAAGAGCTCGAAGTGATTGAGAAAAAAGCCTATTCACTCGGTGTAAAATCGCACAAGACACTGGATGTCACCGCCGATTATTACAACAAAGGGATTCGGTACATGGTTTACGGCAATGTGATGAGGAACAATACTTACCCGATTTCGGTGAGTTCTGAACGTATATTTCAGGCGCTTGCCGTCATCGAATACGCAAAAAAAATCGGCGCTCAGTATGTAGCTCATGGAAGTACAGGTGCGGGCAACGATCAAATCAGGTTCGATCTTGCATTCGAAGTTTTAGCCCCTGAAATCAAAATATTGACGCCAACCCGCGACCTGTCGCTTTCGCGCGATGCCGAGATCGAATATCTGCGCAATCACGGTGTTCAGGCTAATTTCGAAAAAATGGCCTATTCTATCAATCAGGGATTGTGGGGAACCAGCATCGGTGGCAAAGAGACTCTCACAAGCAACAAAACCTTACCGGAAGATGCTTATCCCAAACATCTGGTGAAGCAGGGAGAGGAGACACTGACACTGGATTTCCTTAAGGGTCAGCTCAAAGCAGTCAATGGCAAGACACATTTGAATCCGGTGGATGCCATTCGCGAAGTGGAGGAAATTGGTTCTGCATGGGCCATTGGCCGCGATATGCATGTTGGCGATACGATTATCGGAATCAAGGGACGTGTTGGCTTTGAAGCCGCCGCTCCAATGCTGATTATCAAAGCGCACCATCTGCTCGAAAAACATACGCTCACCAAATGGCAGCAATACTGGAAAGAGCAATTGAGCAACTGGTACGGAATGTTCCTTCATGAGGCACAATACCTTGAGCCGGTGATGCGTGATATGGAGAAATTTCTGGAGAGCAGTCAGGAAAATGTAACCGGGAAAGTGATCATCAAATTGATGCCCTACACTTTTCAACTGGTAGGAATTGAGTCCGAACACGACCTGATGAACAGCAATTTTGGCCAATATGGCGAGATGAACAAAGGCTGGACAGCCGACGACGCCAAAGGTTACACCAAGATTCTAAGCAATCAGCTGAAGATCTTTTTTTCTGTGAATAAGTGAAAAGTGAATATTGAAAAGTGAATAATGAGGGGGAAAAGATGAGTAAGACGAAAATAAGGGTTGGCATCGTAGGTGGTGCGGGCTATACAGCCGGTGAACTGATCCGGATTCTGCTGTATCACGCTAATGCCGAACTGAAATATATTCAGAGCGGCAGCAATAACGGTCAGCCGATTACCTCCGTGCACCGAGATCTGTTGGGCGAAACGGAGTTGGTCTTTTCGGAGATTGATGTAAATCAGGTAGATCTGCTGTTTCTTTGTTCGGGGCATGGCAAGTCGGTCGAATATCTGGCACAAACATCCCTTCCGGGGAATGTCAAAATAATTGATTTGAGTCACGATTTTCGGCTGAAAAGAGCCGGGAATGATTTTGTCTACGGTTTGCCGGAGCTTAACAAAAAAGCGATTCAATCGGCCGACAGGATTGCAAATCCGGGTTGTTTTGCCACATGTATTCAGCTTGGGATATTGCCTCTTGCGGCTGCCGGACTGATCCAGGCCGATCTTCATGTTAATGCCATTACGGGGTCGACCGGTGCCGGACAGGCGCCTTCAAAGACCTCGCACTTCAGCTGGCGCGATAACAATATCTCGGTATACAAGGCATTTGAACACCAACATTTGGGCGAGATTACTCAGAGTCTTAAACAGGCCCAGCCGGATCTCGATCATCAGTTACATTTTATACCCATCCGGGGAAATTTCAGTCGCGGCATTTTCACGACGATCTATACCCGGTATGATGGAACGTTGGCGGATGCTTGTCAATTGTTTTCAAGCTATTACCGGTCGCACCCGTTTGTACACCTGACGGATGAAAATCCCGACCTGAAACAGGTTGTCAATACCAACAAATGCGTGCTTTATCTCGAAAAGCACGGCGATCAGTTGTTGATAATTTCATGCATAGACAACCTATTGAAAGGAGCTTCCGGACAAGCAGTTCAAAATATGAATCTTCTCTTTGGCATTGAGGAGACTACCGGATTACATTTAAAAGCAAATGCATTTTAATTAATAATTTTCGATTTTGGAGTACGCGACAATGTAAAATTGGAATCAGACCATGTATTTTTTTCTGAATTTTAACACTAAACATCCATTTACAGGCAAAATCCAAAATCCAAAATTGAAAATCCAAAATATCTTAAATACCCAACACAGTGAATCTATTCGACGTTTACCCTCTTTACGATCTTACGCCAGTCTCGGCTAAGGATTGCACCATTACCGATTCTAACGGAACTGAATACCTCGATCTTTATGGCGGTCACGCTGTGATATCGGTTGGACATTCTCACCCGCACTACATCGAACGCATCAGCCGGCAACTAAGCGAGATTGGGTTCTACTCCAACTCCGTCCAGAATCCAATGCAGGCAGAGCTGGCAAAGAAGTTGGGAGAGCTTTCCGGGTACGATGATTACGCGCTTTTTCTCTGTAATTCAGGTGCAGAAGCAAATGAGAATGCATTGAAACTTGCTTCGTTTTGTACGGGCAAAAAGAGAGTTGTGGCCTTCGAAAAATCATTTCATGGACGAACCTCAGCCGCCGTGTCGGTCACGGATAATCCCAAAATTGTTGCGCCGATTAATGATGTGCACGACAGGGTTATCCTGCCGCTCAATGATGTTGAGGCATTGGAGGCAGCGCTTTCAACGGGTGAGGTCGCTGCTGTTATCGTTGAGGGAATTCAGGGAATTGGCGGGTGCAGAGTTCCTGATCCGGCATTTCTCCAGGCAGCCGACAGGTTATGTGAAAAATATGGTGTTGTGTATATTCTGGACGAGATTCAATCCGGGTACGGTAGAAGTGGCCAGTTTTTTGCGCATCAATATGCCGGAATCAGAGCCGATGTGATAACTGTTGCGAAAGGGATGGGTAATGGATTCCCGGTAGGAGGAGTCCTGATTTCGCCACAATACAAACCGTGGCATGGAATGCTCGGTACTACTTTTGGCGGAAACTATCTGGCTTGTGCTGCGAGTCTTGCGGTTCTGGAAATTATGGAGAAGGAAAAGCTGGTCGACAATGCAGCAAATGTTGGCAGTTTCATGATCAACGAGCTCAAGGGTTTCTCACAGGTTAAGGAGGTTCGTGGCAAAGGACTGATGATTGGTCTGGAATTTGACCAACCAGTTGCCGCGCTTCGTAAAACACTTTTGTTCGAAAGAAAAATATTTACTGGCGTTTCAGGTACCAATGTAATCCGGATTTTGCCTCCGTTAACATTAACACAAAAGGATGCCTCCCGTTTTTTGGAAGCCTTGACGGATGCATTGAAAATTAGGTAATTTGCACAATAATTCATAATGTTCACGGTTATGCAAATCAATGATATTAGGATAGGTATAGTTGGAGGTGGAAATCTCGGCATATCGGTCGCCGAAGGATTTCTTAAGTCGGGTATCGATGCATCAAAAATTGTCGTTACCCGGCGCAGGCTGCATTTGCTTGATAATCTCAAATCAAAAGGCATCCTGGTCGACAAGGATAACTCAAAAGCGGTAATCGGCAGCGATGTTATCATTCTGGCAGTGAAACCGTATCAGGCTGTAGATCTCCTTAAAGAGGTAGGTCCGTTTCTGAGACCCGGACAAATTCTGCTTTCTTTGATGACCGGAATTTCAATGTCCGAGCTGATTGAACAGGTTCCCGAGGGCGTCCTGGTATTCAGGGTGATGCCTAATACTGCCGTTGCACTGCAGGAATCAATGACGCTTATCGCTGCCCCCGAATGCGATCCGGCGATCCAAAAAATGGTAGGTGATCTGTTTGAAACACTGGGCAAGGTGATCTTTATCAACGAAGAACTTATGTCGGCGGCCACTGTTTTGGGTGCATGCGGAATTGCCTTTGCTCTTCGGTTTATCCGGGCTGCTATTCAGGGTGGGGTGGAGATCGGTTTTGGAGCCGATGTGGCTCAGCAAATCGTTGCGCAAACCGTGAAAGGTGCAACTGAACTAATTCTGCAAACGGGCAGACATCCCGAGCAGGAAATTGATAAAGTGACCACTCCAAAGGGAATAACGATCTCCGGATTGAATGAAATGGAGCATCAGGGTTTCTCTTCGGCCTTGATAAGAGGCCTGCTGGTTTCGTACAATAAATTGAATAACAATAAATAACAGCCATGGAACGACAAATTGTTGAGATCGCCGATCGTCTCAGAAGCATGCGCGAGTCACTTGATATAACCCCCGAAAAAGCCGCCTTTACCTGCGGTGTTTCCGTGGACGATTATGTAAAATTTGAAAGCGGCGAGGTGGATATTCCGGTCGGTGCGCTGCATCGTATGGCAAAACATTTTGGTTTTGATATTACCACTTTACTAACTGGAGAGGAGCCGCATGTTCATACTTTTTCCCTTACCAGGAAGGGCAAGGGAATCATCGTGAAAAGGCGCAGTTCATACAATTACGAGTCATTGTCTGCTAATTTTATGAACCGCAAAGCGGATCCCTATTTCGTGATCGTTGAGCCAAAGGAAGATCCTGAAATTTCCCTGAATGCACATCCGGGACAGGAGTTCAATTATGTTCTCGAAGGGCAACTAAAAATCTGCATCGGAGAGAACGAGCTAATCCTTAATCCGGGAGATTCCGTTTATTTCGACTCTGCTATCCCCCACGGAATGCAGGCAATGAATTGTCGGGTAGCACGGTTTCTGGCGGTAGTGCTTTGAGGGCAAAGAGCATAGGGCAGAATATGTAGAGACGCACGGCCGTGCGTCTCTACCAAACAAAACAGGCAGTCATTCAATGTATTTTCATGGCAGATTCACCATCATATAAAAAAATTGTCGTTAAAGTTGGAAGCAATGTGCTGACCAAAGAGGATGGGATGCTCAATATCTCCAGAATGGCTCATATCGTCGAACAAATTGCGCAGCTGAAAAAGGAAGGAGTACAGGTGATTTTGGTTACTTCCGGAGCAGTCGCCGCAGGTCGTGCTGAAGTTGAACCTTCGCGAAAGCTGGATCCTGTATCAAGTCGTCAGTTATGGTCCGCCGTTGGTCAGGTTAAATTGATCAACCGTTATGCGGATTTGTTTCAGGAACAAGGCCTCACGTGTGCTCAGGTTCTTACTACCAAAGAGAATTTTGGCGACAGAACCCACTACCTGAACATGCGCAACTGCATGCAGACTCTGCTCGAAAATGACGTTGTTCCCGTGGTCAACGAAAATGATACTATTTCGGTTACTGAACTGATGTTCACAGATAACGATGAGCTTTCCGGACTGATTGCTTCGATGATGGACATGGAAGCGCTAATTCTTCTCACCAATGTCGACGGGGTTTATACCGCCGCGCCTGATCAACCGGGCAGTGAATTAATACGCACAATCCAGCCAAACAGGTCAGCGGATGGCATCACTATCTCGACTAAAAAATCAAATTTTGGCAGAGGTGGAATGCTAACCAAATACCACATTGCTGCCAAACTTTCCGGACAGGGGATTTCCGTTTATATTGCCAATGGCTTTAAAGAGGAAATTTTGCTGGATATCATTCATGCTAAGAGTAAGGCGGCCTTTACCCACTTTCTGCCTTCAACCAAAAAATCGAGTAGCGTGCGAAAATGGCTTTCTCATTCAGATGATTTTGCCAGGGGCGAAGTTATCATCAATGAAGGAGCCCGAACAGCCTTGCTTTCAGATCGGGCTGTCAGCCTGCTTTTGATTGGCATTGAATCTGTTTCGGGCTATTTTAAAGAGGGAGATATCGTCCGTATCAAAGACGGTGAAGGGAATTTGCTGGGCTTGGGCAAAGCTTCATTCGCTTCCGACGAGACTGAAATTGAAAAGGGAGGCAAGAAAACAAAGCCATTTATTCATTATGATTATCTATATCTGATCTGATGATACCGGAAATGACAGAGAATTTTAAACTGGCTCTGGCAGCGAGCCGGAAACTTGGACAGCTATCGGACAGCCAAATCAATCTTTTGCTGCTCGCGTTGGCCGATGCCGCAGAACAATCGGCTGAGATAATTTTGCACGAAAATCAGAAGGATCTTGATCGGATGGATCCCGCCGATCCAAAATATGACAGGTTAAAACTGACAAAATCCCGGATCGAGGCCATCGCTTCGGATATACGGAATGTGGCTGCTTTGCCTTCCCCGTTAGGGAGAATACTGAGTCAGGAAAAGCTTCCAAATGGATTGCAGATAAGGAAGGTCAGTGTTCCGTTTGGTGTGATCGGTATCATTTTTGAAGCTCGGCCGAATGTCACTTTCGACGTTTTCTCACTGTGTGTTAAATCCGGAAATGCAGTGGTATTGAAGGGTGGGAGCGATGCCGCATATTCGAATGCAGCTATTTCTTCGCTCATCAGACGGGTTTTGAAGGACTCTTCGGTGGACGAAAATGCCTTGACGCTGCTGCCTCCGACGCGGGAAGCTACAACGGCTCTTTTGCAAGCCAGAGGATTTATCGACCTGATTATTCCGCGGGGAAGTCAGGGGTTGATCGATTACGTTCGTGAGAATTCAAAAATTCCCGTTATCGAAACTGGCGCCGGAATCTGCCATACTTATTTCGATGAAGATGGTGATTCGGAAGTGGGACGGACTGTAATCAACAATGCAAAAACCCGCCGGGTGAGTGTGTGTAATTCGCTGGACTGCCTTGTAATACACCGTAGCAGATTGAAAGATTTGCCTTATTTGACGGGTTTGCTGAAAGACAGCAATGTGCAGATTTTTGCCGATCCGGACGCTCTAAGCGCCCTGGAGGGAAATTATCCTTCAAATCTGCTCATGCCGGCAGTCGCCGAGTCGTTCGGAACCGAATTCCTGGATTACAAGATGGCCATAAAAACTGTATCTTCGTTAGAGGAAGCACTGGAACATATCGCTGCCTTCAGTTCGAAACACAGCGAGGCTATTATTTCGTCAAATCGGAGTACGCTCGATCGGTTTTTGCTATCTGTTGATGCTGCAGCCGTTTATGCAAATGCCAGCACGGCCTTCACGGATGGCGCGCAATTCGGCCTGGGTGCCGAGATTGGAATCAGCACGCAAAAATTGCACGCACGCGGACCAATGGCGTTACAGGAAATAACAACATATAAATGGATCGTTGAGGGCGACGGACAAATACGAAAATAGTTAACTTAAGTATAGTGATTTTGGATTTTCGATTTTGGAATACGGAAGAGGTGCATTCACACGCTGACTTTGATTTGTCAGCAGGTTAATCTCTAATTTTCCATAATTGTTCTAATAATAATCGTCGCGAAAATCCAAAATCCAAAATCTAAAATCCAAAATAAGATGAAGCATTTTACCTCAGTTTACGATATACCCGACCTCAAGGAGGCGGTAAAAATGGCAATGGAAGTGAAGAAGAATCCATATGGCTATCAACATCTTGGCAAGAACAAGACCATGGTTTTGATCTTCTTCGACTCAAGCTTACGCACCCGGTTAAGTACTCAAAAGGCTGCGATGAATCTGGGAATGAATACGATGGTCTTAAATGTCAGTCAGGATGGCTGGAGTCTCGAAACCGAACTCGGCGTGGTGATGGATGGAGACAAACCCGAACACCTGCGCGAGGCTATCCCCGTAATCGGCACCTATTGTGATGTCATCGGAGTCCGTGCATTTGCGCGGTTTGAGAGCAAAGAAGATGACTATCAAGAGAAAATATTGAAACAGTTTATCGACTTTGCCGGCGTGCCTATCGTGAGCATGGAAGCAGCAACCCGTCACCCGCTGCAGAGTTTTGCCGACCTGCTTACGATCGAGGAGTTCAAATTGAAGTCCAGGCCCAAAGTGGTACTTACCTGGGCGCCGCATCCCAAAGCATTGCCGCAGGCAGTTCCGAATTCTTTTGTAGAATGGATGAGGCAAACTGATTATGAACTCGTCGTGACTCATCCGGAAGGGTACGAGCTGGCTCCCGAATTTATGGGAGACCTAAAAGTTGAATACGATCAGAACAAAGCCTTTGAAGGAGCCGATTTCATCTATGCAAAGAATTGGTCGGCATACGGACAATATGGAAAAATTCTTTCGAAAGACATGAACTGGACTGTCACTATGGATAAAATGAAGCTGACCAACGACGCCAGGTTTATGCACTGCCTGCCTGTTCGCCGCAATATGATCGTAAGTGATGAAGTCCTGGATAGCAAAATTTCAATCGTTGTGAAAGAAGCAGAAAATCGCGTATATTCGGCTCAAACAGTTTTAAAAATGATATTGGAGTCAACTATATGAGAGATCGCCTGACAATCATTAAGGTAGGAGGTAACGTCGTTGAAGAGGAAGCCTCACTGAAGTCTTTGTTGAAAGACTTTTCTCGGGTAGCCGGGAATAAAATTCTAGTCCACGGCGGTGGGAAAACCGCCACGAATCTTTCCGAAAAGCTGGGTCTGGAAAGTGTCAAGGTTGATGGGCGAAGAATAACGGATGCCGAGACCTTAAAAGTTGTCACGATGGTGTATGCCGGATTGGTTAACAAGAATATTGTGGCCGGACTTCAGGCCTTAGGTAACAATGCAATTGGGTTGACGGGTGCCGATCTGGATTTGATTCGTGCCGCAAAACGCCCGGTTGGCGAAATCGACTATGGATATGTGGGAGATATCAAATTCGTCAATTATCAGGCATTGAATGAGTTGTTGAATAATGGTGCGATCCCCGTGATCGCTCCTATTACTCACGATGGTCGCGGACAGCTGCTCAATACCAATGCCGATACGATCGCATCCGAATTGGCTGCAGCCATGTGCTTCGATTATGAAGTCCAGCTGATCTTTTGTTTTGAAAAGAACGGAGTGCTGCTGAATGAGGCTGACAACAATTCACTAATCGGCGAAATAACTCCTGAAACCTTCGAGTCGCTGAAAAAAGAGGGTGTCGTATCGGGAGGGATGATTCCTAAATTGTCGGACGGCTTCGCGGCATTGCGACGCGGCGTTGGCGCGGTAGTTATTACAAATCCCTCGGGAATTTCCGAAGGCCTCCGCGGTACCAGATTGGTTTTGGAATAGGAAATGAATTTAGTTCACCTCCCAAAATTTTTATTTGAACCAAATGAAATACCCATGAGCAGGCTTCGCATCAATCGAAAATGAATATCTGGGTATTCCATGCGACAGTTAAAAAGCAAATTATTTACGCATGAACCTAATCTATCTTCAGGATTCTGTCGAGCTTTTAAAGGCCATGATCAAAATTCCCTCTTTGAGCAGGGAGGAGGCCTCCGTTGCAACATTGATTGAACAGACATTGCTATCCTGGGGTTACAAACCCTACCGGGAAGGTAATAATGTCTGGATTTTCTCTACCAGATGGAATGAAGATTTACCCACAATTCTGCTGAACTCTCATGTCGACACTGTTCGACCAGCGAAAGCCTGGACGCACGACCCATTCGGGGCGGAGGTGGTCGATGGGAAATTGATTGGTTTGGGCAGCAACGATGCCGGTGGGGCAGTGGTTTCACTCTTGTGTACCTTTAGGAATCTGGAAGAGAAAGCTCAGCCATACAACCTGATATATTGCGCAAGTGCTGAAGAGGAAATTTCCGGGATAAACGGAGTCGCATCCGTGCTGAAAAATTTCGGAAAAATTGATCTGGCTGTCGTCGGCGAACCTACCGGAATGCAGATGGCAGTTGCAGAAAAGGGGCTGATTGTGCTCGATTGCGAGGCCAAAGGAAAACTGGGACATGCCGCACGAAATGAAGGTGAGAATGCTATTTACAAGGCGCTTGCCGATATTCAGACCCTGACAGAATTGTTGCTACCCAGAAAATCAGCCATTCTTGGTCCGGTAAAAATTACCGTCACCCAAATAGAAGCGGGCTCCCAGCATAATGTGGTACCCGATTCCTGCCGCTATGTGGTAGATGTTCGTACAAACGAATGCTATTCCAACGAAGAAGTATGCCAGATAATATCCTCCAGCATCCAATCCGAAGTAAAACCAAGATCTGTGCGTCTCAATTCCTCCGGAATTCCAGCCGACCATCAGTTGGTACAGCGCGGAACCGCTCTTGGACTAACATCCTATGGCTCCCCAACAACCTCCGATCAGGCCGTTATTCCATGTACATCCATAAAAATTGGCCCAGGAGAATCTGCCCGTTCACATACCGCCGATGAATTCATTTATCTGGATGAAATCCAAAAGGGTGTTGAAATTTATATTCAATTGCTGGACCAGCTGGAGATTTAATTGAACCTCAAATCATCTTCCTCAACAGAATCGTCCGTATCCTCTTCGTCGATGTTCGGAAAATCTCCGTTAATGATTTTTGTGAAGTTGTCGGGTACCTTTTGCTCTTCAGGTACATACGGGAATACATCAACGATAGGACTTTCGGTGATACCGCCGATTTCAAAATCAGCCATCATGCCTTTCATCGCTTCAATTACCTGATCGTAAGCGTTTCTTACTGTATCGGAGTGAACAAGCACAAACTGGCTCACCCGCTTCTCTTTTCCATTCTCCTCATCAAAAGTAATGAAGGTTACCTTTGCTTTGTACCAGCGATCACCGGTCTCTGACGGAATAATCTCGGCAAGTTTGGTTCTTGATATTCTGGTAACGGAAAATTCTCCGCTTACCATAGTTACCAACTCTTTGTAGATTCGAGTTTCGGCTTCAGTAAAAGAAACTGCATCCAACAGGTACGTTTCGCTAACTTTTTTTTCGCGGCCGTTTTCATCCATCTTGGAATATTTCGCCGTGCATTCAAACCAGGTATTCATAATGAGGAAATGAGGGAATGTGAAAATATGGGAATGTGAAAATTATACCAGTAGCTAATTTTCAGTGAAATACAGTATTATTTTTTTAAAACTTCATCCAGCTTGTTCTTTACCAAAGCGCCCCAGATCTTATAGCCATCTCTGTTTAAATGCAGAAAGTCTTCCCTGAAAAGTTCATTCCGGGGTTCGCCTTTTTCATTTAAGTAGCTTTGAGCCGTCTCAATAAAATGGAGATTTTTTCCTTTTTGGCAGTAGTTCTTCAGCAAAGCATTTGTTTGCTGTATCAGCGACCATGATTTCCACCTACTCTGGCAAGGAGTAATCTCGATGATAAATACTGGTTGTTTTTTGTATTTGGCCCGGATAGTTTTAACAATTTCCTTGAAAGTGTATAGCGTTTCATTCGGAGTAAGGTCGACAGACGATCCGGTTAGGTCATTTGCCACAAAAATAACAACCGCGCTGAAATTGTGGGGATAAGCAATCCTTTTGAGGTAATAGGATACTTCCGGGGATTTCGATCCTCCAAATCCACGCTGAATCACATTATATGGCGCGACATCTTCCTTCAGGGTTGACCACAATCTAATACTGGAACTGCCGACAAAAAGAATCGCATCATTGGCATACTTTTCTGTTTTGTCAAGTTGTTCAAAGGCAGCAATTTCCTTTTCATACCTGCCATCGATCGTGAATTTTGGTTTTTGGGCATTGCTAATTGAGCAGGACAGAAGCAGGATAACAAGCAAAACCGAAATCCTGGAAAATAGAAATCTCATTTTTGTATGGTATTAAGTGTTTATTTTCAAATATAGTTGATTGAGGATCAATCCTGATGAAAAACTTCTTTTAAAGTGATTGCAATAGGCGAATTATCCGGGTTTACCTCCATAATATCAGCCATATAACTCCACCATTTTTTTACTATTGCTGTTTCCGGAAGTAGATCTGAAGTATTTGAGTCAGTCAGCTTTTGAAAAGCAAACAGTGTCAATGTCTCCTCGTCCAGAAAAATGGAATAATCAGATACACCTGCACTTGTCAGTTCGGCCGACAGCTCTGGCCAAATTTCATCGTGCCGTTTTTTGTATTCAGCTTCGAAACCAGCTTTCAATTTCATTTTGAATGCATTACGTATCATAAGTCTACTGTTAAATGGTTTATACTATTTCGCCGTAAAGGTCAAACTCTTCTGCATCCGTAATTCGCACCTGATAAAAGCTACCAATCGCCAATTTTTTAGCCTTAATAAGCACTTCTCCATCCACCTCGGGTGAGTCATATTCGGTGCGGCCAACAAAATAATCTTCTTCCTTCCGGTCGATGATCACTTTCAGCACTTTACCAATTTTTTGCTGATTAATTTCAAGTGCTATCTCCTGCTGGATAGCCATGATCTCTTCTGCACGCGACTGTTTAACCTCTTGATCAATTGAATCTTCATAGGTTTCTCCGGCAAAAGTATCTTCTTCATGAGAGTATGGGAAAACCCCCAGGCGCTCAAATCGCATCTCTCGCACAAACTGTTTCAAATCATCAAAATCTTCTTCTGTTTCGCCTGGATGACCGACAAGCAGGGTCGTCCTGAGATGAATCCCGGGAACCTCTTGCCTAATCCTTTTGATCAGGTTGATCGTCTCGTCCCTCGTAATGTTCCGGCGCATCAGTTTTAGCATATGGTCACTGCTGTGCTGCAACGCGATATCGAGATAGAGGGCAACGTTGCTGTTTTCGCGAATCACCGGCAGGAGGTCATATGGAAATTTCGTTGGATAGGCATAATGCAATTTGATCCATTCGATGCCGGGAATTGCCGCTAACCGATGCGTCAACTCCGCCAGTTTCTGCTCTTTGTAAAGATCAATTCCATAAAAAGAGAGATCCTGAGCAATCACCAGAAGTTCTTTGACACCCTTTTCTGCTAATGCGGAAGCCTCAGCAACCAGCTCCTCAATTGGAACCGAGGTGTGCTTGCCCGTCATGCGGGGAATGGCGCAGTATGAGCATTGACGGTTGCAGCCTTCCGAAATTTTCAGGTAAGCATAATGGGGAGGAGTCGTCTGATAACGTTTGTGCGACAAACTTAGCTGGTAATCGGCTTTCAGGTCCTCCACCATCTTCTTGACCTGAAATTTTCCATAGAAACCATCAACCTCAGGAATTTCCTTTAGCAAATCATCCTTATACCTTTCTGTAAGACAGCCAAATACAAATATTTTATCAATATCTCCATTTTTCTTTGCCTCAACATACTCGAGAATGGATTCAATGGATTCTTCTTTGGCATCCAGAATAAATCCGCAGGTGTTTATGGCCACAATGCGTGCATCCGCGACAGCTCCGTCATGAAACACCTGATAGCCATTGGCCGCCATCTGTGAGAGGAAAAGCTCAGAATCCACCAGATTCTTGGAGCACCCCATGGTAACCACATTTATACTTTTGGACATAAAAATTGAGTGAAAAGAGAAAAGTGAATAGTGAGAAGCGAAAAGTGAAGAGTGAAGAGTGGGGGAAGCGATTCTTCCATTTTTCACTATTCACCATTCATTTTTCATTTAAATAGTGAATCAACAAATTCTGTCCGCTGGAAAATCTGAAGATCATCCAATCCTTCTCCAATTCCAATATATTTTACAGGGATCTTGAACTGATCGGAGATACCGATCACCACACCGCCCTTGGCGGTTCCATCCAGCTTGGTCAAAGCCAATGCCGTAACCTCAGTAGCCAGGGTAAATTGTTTGGCCTGTTCGAAGGCATTTTGTCCGGTAGAGCCGTCCAGAACAAGCAGAACTTCATCCGGTGCATCCGGGAAAACCTTCTGCATGACCTTCTTGACCTTGGAAAGCTCGTTCATGAGGTTGATTTTGTTGTGCAAGCGACCTGCCGTATCGATGATTACCACATCTGCATTGGACGACTTGGCCGAGAGCAGCGTATCGTATGCCACGGAAGCCGGATCAGAACCCATTTGTTGTCTTACGATCGGAACCCCGACACGGTCGGCCCAAATTTGTAGCTGGTCTATGGCCGCAGCACGGAACGTGTCGGCCGCCCCGAGAATGACAGTTTTGCCGGCCGCCTTGAATTGATAGGCAAGTTTGCCAATCGTGGTGGTTTTACCCACGCCATTCACACCAACAACTAGTATTACATACGGATTACCTGTCTTTGGCAGATCGAAATCGGCGACGTCAGACGAATTGTTTTCTGCAAGCAAAGCGGCAATTTCGCTCCGGAGTATTCCATTTAATTCGGTTGTGCTGACGTATTTGTCGCGCAGAACCCTTTTTTCGATGCGTTCAATTATTTTGAGCGTAGTATTTACACCAACATCCGATGAGATAAGGATCTCTTCCAGACTGTCAAGAACTTCGTCGTCAACCTTCGTTTTTCCAATAATTGCACGGGAAAGCTTAGAGAATACGCTCTCTTTGGTCTTTTCGAGTCCTTTGTCCAGACTCTCTTTTTTTGATCGAGTAAAGCTGAAAATACCCATGTTGCAGATTGTTGAGAATATTGTTAAAGATAGAAACTATCCAGTTTTGAAAATTCAAATAAGGTGTGGCATGATAAAAAAAAGAAAGCTCTCATCAATACTGACGAAAGCTTGCCTTTAATTTCTTAAAGCACGAATTATTTTTTGGCAAAATAATCTTTTACCATTTCGTTGGGAACAATCTCCTCAACAAAAGTATACGCTCCGGATTTCTCCGACTTAACCATTTTAATAACCTTCGAATATGCTTTTCCGGCACCTTTCTGAAGTGATGCAACTACTTTCTTTGCCATAACTCAATTATTTTATTTCGCGGTGTACTGTGACACGCTTCAAAATTGGATTGTATTTTTTCAGTTCAAGACGTTCCGGCGTATTCTTCCGGTTCTTTTTCGTTACATATCTTGAAGTTCCGGGCAGACCACTCGCTTTGTGCTCGGTACATTCGAGAATTATCTGCTGTCTGCCACCTTTGCCTTTCTTAGCCATTGCTCAGTACGTATTAATAATTTTCAATGAAGCCCTTTGTCTTTGCCTCTTTCAAGGTAACGTTCAGGCCGTTTTTATTTATTGTTCTCAACCCGGCGGCTGATACATTCAGTTTGATCCAACGGTCTTCTTCCGGCAGATAAAACCTTTTGGTGAATATGTTCACCATGAATTTTCTTTTGGTTCTCCGTTTTGAGTGAGAAACGTTATTCCCAACCATCACTTTTTTACCTGTAATCTGACAAACTCTAGACATTATGCGTATTTTTTATCTTCTGTCCAACATTTTTTAAACAGTGTGCAAAGTAACTACTTTTTGTTTTAATAATCAAACATTGCTGCAAATTTTATTCCAAGATTTTTTGCAATTAAAATAATGCCCTTTTCATTACATTTGAAAGCAATATTCGTACGAAGATAGGTGAAAACAACGATAAAATATTACCCAACATTTTGGCAGGCCGTCAACCTGATTGTCTTGTACACTTTTTTGCAGACAATCATCGATTTTCCATTGGCTCTTTACGACTACCAGCATGGAACAGATTGGTTACAAGAACCTTTGTTGAAAATCCCGATTTTTTTTGCAACTACTTCTATCATACTCTTTCTGGGTGCACGATTTTCCGGATTACCCTACCGGGAAATCTTTCCGATGAAATTTTTCCACTGGTTGATTATTCCGCTTCTCCTTATTTTATTGTCTTCTCTTCAGTTTTTTATGAATGGGATAACGGTGTATGTCGACAAGTTATTGCCTCCGCCCAGTTGGTTTATGGAGCTTTTTAGCAGATTATTTGAGTCCGATCACGGAGTATGGTTTGGTATTCTGAGGGTTGTTATTTTGGCTCCCGTCGTCGAAGAATTAATTTTCAGAGGCGTTATTTTCAGCGGGTTTCAGCGGATCTATTCCGCCCCACTGGCAATTTTCTTTTCCGCCTTGCTTTTTGCTCTATTTCATCTGAATCCCTGGCAACTCGGACCCACTTTTCTTCTGGGACTCCTCCTTGGTTTCGTCCGACTAAGAACCGGGTCACTGTTAGCGGCCATCTTCACGCATGCCCTTCACAATGGCGTGATATTTTTATCCGTTTATTATCAGGATGTTTCGGCGAATTTAGTCTGGCTTAAATCAGACACAATGCAAAATCAGGTGATCAACCTGTTGGTTTTGTGCGGTGGGGTAGTTGGAATCTATTTTATTACCGCGAGAAAGAGGGCATAAAGTTTCAACCCATTCCGCACCACGTAAGTTATCGTTTAATCACGGATACCGTAAAAACGGAAGGCTATTTTGGCTATTTTTGAGATCAGTATGAATTATTTGGCGCACATATACCTTTCAGGCGACTCTGACGAAATTAAACTCGGCAATTTTATCGGTGATTATGTGAAAGGGAATAAATACAAGGATTATCCCGAAATGGTTGCGTATGGAATCAGAATGCATCGCAGCATTGATTCTTTCACGGATCAGCATTCAGACGTGAAGGAATTTAACAAGATTTTGAAGCCGGGGTTCGGGCGTCACGCAGGGATCGTTTCAGACATATTCTTCGACCATTTTCTTGCCTCCAATTTTCCGGAATACTCGGTGTACTCCTTGCGCCAGTTTTCGAAACAAGCTCATACCGTCTTCCTTTCTAATTTCATGCTGCTCCCGTTTCGGGTAAAGCAGTTTCTTCCTTTTCTGATCAGGCACAAGCGGTTGGAATCGTATGCCCAACGTGAAACCATGTTTCATGTGCTCGAAATCATGTCGCGTCGCACTTCATTACCAGCCAACAGCCTGTGGGCAGCACAAATACTGGATATTGAATACGATCAGTTTGAGGCTCTGTTCAGAAGTTTCTTTGCAGAATTGATTGAATTTGTGGAATCCGAATTCACGGTAGAAATTTCGAGACCTACATTAAAATAGCATTCTCCAAAACAGAATATTCCAGTCCGGATAAACATTCAGTCCCTTAGTTTGTTCCAAAAATTGTAGCGCTTCAAGTCCGATCAAGGATAATTTTTTTATTTTTGATACAGCATACCAAACAATTAGAATTATTTATTTCCGTGTTTTTATCCCAAACCCTTAAATGGACTTATTTTGATGCAATTATCTGAAATGGAGATAGATGCAAAAAGTGCTCTTCAGGGGATTTAGGGGTGAAATGCATAATTGAATACCACATTTAAGCATTTGCTGTACTTTAACGATAAACTATCCTATGGAAAATAATGATGATTTTGTTGGTGGTTCAGAAAATTCAAAAATTCACACCGATACGAGTGCATCATCCATCAACAAGTTAAAGGAAGTTGCCTGGAAGATAATCAAGGGTGATTTCAATTCATCCAAAGAAATCTACGAAATTGCTGCATCCAAAACCGAATCCGAAGAAATGCGGGATCTTGCCGAGACAATGGGCATGATGAGCGTTAAAATTGAGGCGCGTGAACACTCGCTTGAGCAGAAAATTGAGGAGATAAAATCGAAAAATGTCCAATTGGAAGAGGCCGCTAAACTGCAGTCGATGAGTGGTTTCTTGTTGTCGACTACCGTGATTCTACTAAGCTTCTATGCGATCCTGGTTTCCCAAATACTGAAGACAGACTGGGTAAACAGTACCGTTCAGACAATCATAACCTATAGCTTCGTGGGGGGCACGGGCTTCGTTATTTTTATGTATTTGCGGAAATACAGATTCCCACTAAGTTATTGGGGCCTGACATTTAAGGGAGGAAAACGCGCATTAATTGAGAGTATCCTCATATCCATACCCTTAGCGGCATTGGTAATTGGCCTTAAGTTTTACCTGGTGAATACTCCCGGAAATAGTTTTTCGGGCCAGGCGGTTTTTATCACCTCTGTCACCGTACTAAAGCTTTTTTTCTACCTCATAAACTCTTTCATGCAAGAATTCATTTGCCGGGGTTTCGTCCAGAACAACGCAGAAAAAATGCTGACAGGGAAGTACAAATCGCCGATTGCGGTAATAACCACTTCGATGCTTTTTGGTGTGGTGCACATGCATTTATCCGGAACAACGATGCTCGTAACGATCTTTGCCGGACTCTTTTTCGGCTTTCTCTACCTGAGACACAGAACATTGGTCGGTGTAACGATTGCGCATTTAATTTTAGGTGAGCTACTATTTGATCTAGGATTTATTGGATAGAGGCGAAACGGAATCCGAAATTATCCTGGGGCTTCCTCCAGGCTTCGGGTAATCCTAAAGCTCAGAATGAGAAAAATTTAGATGGCTTTCGAGTTTTACAAAATTCTCTTTTTTTAATAGAACTCCTTTGTCTGTTCATTGATGAAAAAGTATTATTTTCGCAAGCGAACAAAATCGGGGTGTAGCGCAGCTTGGTAGCGCGCGTCGTTCGGGACGACGAGGCCGCAGGTTCAAATCCTGTCACCCCGACATATCAAAGCACAAAAGGCCTGTATTTACAGGCCTTTTGTGCTTTGATATGTCAAAAATAAGCCAAACAGTGGATCAAATGACATATTTAAAGGATTTCAGAGAGCTCTATTTTTTTATGACGAAGCTCTGGTGATCCAATATAAAATACTCTTTGAGTGTATAACTAATTCTGAACTAATATCTAATATATGGAATTCAAATTCACTACAATGTCTATGGTTAAATATATGTTAACCGGTTTTGTATTATTATTAGTTTGGATATTAGGTGGAGGGTTAATCGGTTTTTACACTCGGAATCTCATTTATGCGTTTTCATATCTTTTTGTAATACCCATTATTTATAAAATTGGACGAAAAATCCTTTTCCCAACAAAACTAATGACCGTTCTGATTAATGAAAGCGGGATAGAACTCAAAGAAAAAGATGAAAATATTAATTGGAATGAAATACATTGGTATCATTATGAAAACAATGGTAATTATGCCAATTTACAAATCAGACTCAATGATGGGAGGAATAAAAATATCTTCTATCTTAATAGAAATAATATCAATGAGTGGAATAGTTTTATTGATACCTTCATCGTAAATGTTAAAAATAAGTGTCCTAATTTGAGGAAGCGTTTCAGTCCTCGATTCTGGCGTATCTTAATTGGCGTAGCCATTATTATTAATATAGCTATTCCATTGGTAATGATAATCTTTAAAGTTAAACCTATTCAATTCACAGCAACTTGGCTTACGCTCATTGGGATGTCTTTTGCCATTATAGCTAAGTTACGGAACAGTGATGATGTCCCTCGGAGGTATAACACATACAAAGAAATTCAAGATGAAAAGAAACGAATAATTGCAAGAAAATAGTTCATAAAACTATGGTCAAAGCCTTATAGAAAAAGCGGTTTCAGTTGCCTAAATTGAAACCGTTTATAATTTAAAATTTCGAATAAGAAAAGTGTCTCTATTTTAAGGCACAACCTGATGTGCCGCCAATATGATCGTCACGACTGGCCTAGCCTTTGAGCCTTCCAGAAAATTACAGCCCGGTAGCGACAGACTTTTTCTTCTTTCTCGAGGACAAACGCCGACTGACCAAACCGGAATTTAATTTGATATTGAAGTTCCTGATGTCAGATTGATGGTTATATTATTATCGGCGGGAGGAAGATCTGTCCACACTCCTTGTATAGCCAATCCCAGCGAAGGAATCATTGTTTTAACCATTTGGGTGTCGGTATTATCAGCTGATGATGGCGATTCATCACCGGCATAGTGCGCTACAATAACGTTTGCCATAATCCGGTCGAGTTGTAATGCTGAGATAGTAGTACCGGGAATATTGTAGGGTGGTGCACTAAGCATGTAATAAGAAATGAATTTCGTTCCGACAATTAAATCATCCTTGGCATATTGTTGAAAAGGGGTACCTACCGGGATTGTGCTGAAAGTTACCCCTTCAATTTTTTTGGAAGATATTTTTAACGATTTGTTTACCGTATTCAGGGTTATAATACTGTAGGGACAAGGGTAACTTGTAAGACTTCCGGTTTCAATGTCATATACAAATCCATTCCCGCTGGTTTTTTTTGTGATATCCTGTGCATGAAAGTGCCCGGTAAAAATGACGTTCAAACCGTAATCGGCCAGAGTGGTAGAAACATTTTGCCAATCAGAAATCACATATTCTGAGAATAAGGTGCTTTCACCAGCAAAATGCTCGATCAATCCATGATGCATCATTGAAAGCAGAATCTTCTTTTGCAGTTTCGACTTGTCTACGACCGATTTTATCCAACTTAGGGTACTCGCAGATATGCTTCCTGCAATTATACCTGATGGATTATATTGACAAGCATCAATTCCCATCACCCAAACCCCACTAACCGGTTCTGAGACATAGCTCAGCGAATTAGGATCGCGCTCAACCGCATTTCCATATCCGCAATTTGCGTAAATCGATGCGAAATCGGTAGGAGATATATTGTCAACTTTTGTTTGAGCTGATTGAAGATAACTATAGGAGGCCGGATTGTTAATATCATGGTTGCCAGGAATAACCAAAACTTTTATGCCTTGATCAGATACTGTTTTAAATAGAGCTGCCAGGGCCTGGTGATCGAATTTTTCACCATCCTTGGTTAAATCTCCGGTTATCAATAAGAAATCGGGTTTTTCAGCCTTTACGGAGGTTAGCATATTCTGCAGAATTGTACTGCTTTCCGCAAGTAATTTGCGGTCTGCCGCAATATAACCCTGTAAATAGGCGTTAAGGGGCATCGTGAATAAGGATGGATCAAAATAATGAATATCCGAAATGACCATAAACTTGGTCGTTTCAGGAACAACCTTTTCACCGGAATTATCTTTCTGGCAACCCAATAAGGCAAAGAATAAAAGACCTAAAATATAGGTAGATAGTTTTGTACTGGTCATTTTTGGAATATTTTGAATTAGAATTAAGTAAGGCGGAAAACTATACTAACTTATAAAATCCGCCTAACAATTCTGATCATTTTCACAATTATATTTTTAGAAGAAATTGTGAGTGATGCTGACTGGTGGTCAATTTCCGCGTTTCGGCCAAATATGAAACAATTACATTCACAAAACGTATTCTATTATATTAATTTAGACTAAATAAATACATCGTTCTTAAATTGTTTTTCAAGAAGGAATTAATTTTCTGAAGGATAATTATCAGGTGATTGGAAATTGTCTGGTGCAAAAAAAGGTGTTTCAACCAATTAAACATCTTGAAATTTTAGGGAACAACAAATGTGTTTTTCTGAAATTCATGACAGAAAGCAGTTTGAGTTCCATCTACAAGGGTTTACAGAACTCAGTGAAATTTTTTGGAGCAACAATCCAATTGAAATTTAAAAATCCATTCAAAATGAAAACAAAATTATTTAGTTATCTGGCAATGATTGTTATCATTATCTGGATAAGTAGCTGTAGCAAAAGTAACAGCTATGTGCCCGTTACCACTTACACTGGCACAAACACGACGAACACAACCGGGAGCACTTCCACTTCCCCTGGAGCGAATGAAGTGTGGATGCAAAATACAGCCTTCGTCCCGGCATCAAAAACAATTACGGTGGGCACTACGATCACCTGGACAAACAAAGACGCCTCTACACATGATGTTTCAAGCAGCGCATTTACGAGCCCTGATATGGGACAAAATGCAACATTTAGTTACACGTTTACCACAGTAGGCACTTACAATTATAAATGTGTCTTTCATGCAGGAATGAATGGGACAATTATCGTTCAGTAAAGCATACCTTTAAGGAATTCAAAACAAAATTGAAAAATATGCCTTCTTTAGTTGCCATTTCGAAAATTGATTTCCCGTATAAAATTGATCAACAGTTGGTAAAGCAAGGTGCTAAGGATTTATTTGCACCTTCTTTCCCCCAAATAGATAAGATTATTAGTGCTTTTGACAATACCGAAATTAAAACCAGAAATTTCTGTAAGCCAATCGATTACTTTTCGACCGTTCATAGTTTTCAGGAGCAAAATGACGAGTACATTCGAGTATCTCTGGAATATTCGGAGAAAGCAATTCAGGAATGCATTTCTGCTGCCAAAATCAACAAGGAGGAGATCACCGATATAATCTTCGTTTCAACGACAGGACTTTCCACTCCCAGTCTGGATGCCCTCATCATCAATAAAATGAGATTAAACCAAAATATTGGTCGCATTCCGATTTTCGGATTAGGTTGCGGAGGAGGTGTTTCGGGTTTTTCAAAAGCGAATATGCTGGCAAAGGCTAATCCGGAGGCATTGGTGTTGCTGGTAACTGTCGAATTGTGCTCCCTGACTTTCTTAAGAAATGATTTCAGTAAAAGTAATTTCATCGGGGCAAGTTTATTTGCGGATGGTGTTGCCGCGTGCCTGATTGCCGGAGATAAAAATGCCACCAAGTCGAAAAATGAAATCACTTTTGTTGCCTCACAAAGTAAATTGTATTACGATACTCCGGATGTAATGGGATGGGAATTTCTGGATAAGGGCTTCAAAGTTTTATTTTCACAGGACATTCCAAACCTCATTTCAAAAAATGTTCTAAACGATGTTTCATCATTTTTGGAAAAGCAGAATTTAAAGCTTTCCGACATAAGAAATTTTATTTTTCATCCCGGAGGTAAAAAGGTATTAACAGCTTATGAGGAGGCTTTATCGATTGAAGGCGATTTTTTAAAGAATACCAGGGAGGTAATGAACGATAATGGAAATTTATCCAGCTGTACAGTGTTGTATGTGCTTGAAAGGTTTCTTTCCAAGGGATTCGAAAATGGATATGGACTGATGATGGCAATGGGACCAGGGTTTTCGAGTGAACTGGTTTTACTTCAAATGAACAATTCCAAATGATTTTTTTCTGTTTTATTTCATTTGTCATCCTTCTCCGGATTGGGGAATTGCTGCTTTCCAAAACAAATGAAAAGTGGTTATTGCGCAACAATGCAGTAGAGTATGGAAGAGGGCATTATAAGTTCATGGTATTGCTGCACGTACTTTTCATCTGTTCTGCAATTATCGAGTTTGTTTGCCGTAACCCCTTATCATACAGTCCATTTTTGCTAGTTCTATATTTTTTGCTTCTCTCATTTAAAGTTTGGATCATCTATTCATTGGGTAAATTTTGGAACACAAAAATTTATCGTGCCCCAAATTTTCCACTTGTCAAAAGGGGGCCATATAAATTCGTTAAACACCCCAATTACATTGTAGTAATTGCTGAAATTGCAGTCATCCCACTCATATTTAACCTCTATTTCACGGCAACTATTTTTACGCTCCTAAACGCGATGATGTTGTTTGTGCGGATAAGGGAAGAAAACAGGGCTTTAAACCTTTAACTTCATCGATTACCAAGAATTATAGAAACAGAAAAAATCCGTCCAGGAAAAAGAAGATCCCGATAGTGCCGAAAGCCAGTCCGCAGATCCAGACAAACCTCTTTTTCGATAGAGTGGCGATGGAAGAAAGTAAAATGGATATCTGAAGAAAGATAACTGCAATTCCAAATTTGTCGGAATGGGTCTTGCTCTCGTCCCTTAAAATTTCGAAACTGGTTGCCGTTTTGCTAATGGCCTCTTTCTCTTCCTCGTATTTTTTTACCTTAAGTTCGTAGTCTATTGCCGTATCCCTGTACTTCTTAATGAGAGCTTCATTCCCTTTCTCTCTTTCAAGTGATGCGGCCTGAAGTTCAAGGTTTTCACGACGCAGGTCGTAGATGTAGCTTTTGATGCTTTTGCTTTGGAAGAAAGCCCACTGATCGCTCGCTTTGGTTTGGTTGAGCAGGCTTCTTGTACTATACCCACCACCTTTAAATGTTGATAACGTGGCTGCTACTGCGATTAGAACAGTAGTAATTGCCATATAAGTGAGCCACGAATCCTTCTTTTCAGTTGTCATAATCACTTGCTTTTATTGTTAAACCTCGATTCTGTTGTTAGTTGTACAACTTATACAATCCAAATGTTTCATGCGAATATAATTTGTTTTTCATTTGCCGTAGGTAACCCTCAATGCAATATACATCTTCTTTGGTGAGCTTTTGCTCATGCGGGTTTCAATAGTATGAAAATTGATTTTCAAAGGTTCGGTGTTGGGGAGTACTAAAAAATGCAAAGTAGAACTGATATAAATTGATTGTGCAATTACAAGATAATCAGTTGGTAGGAAAAATTAATTAAAAAATTCACTCGTGTTAATCGTTTATTAATTCAAAATTTATCGCTGCCGGTTAAATTTGATCAAACAATCAAACTCAAAATGGTCTTGAGGAGAAAATTCGATGCAAATGGAATTGCTCCTGAACCGTTAATCAACGGAATTTATTAGCTGGAACAGACTATTCCAGCCAATCTTTCAAAATTTAATATACATGGCGAAATTATCAGGCAGTTTTCTACTTACAGCATCTATTGCCGGATTGGGTATGCCCTTGTGCAGCTGCGGGCTTTCTGTTGCCACAAAAGGGCCAAACGTAGTTATCATCCTGGCTGATGACATGGGTTATGGCGATATATCATGCTATAATAAGGATCAGGTACAAACTCCAAATATTGATCGGCTGGCAATTCAGGGTGTTCGTTTTACCGATTTTTATGTGCCGACTCCTTATTGTGCGCCATCGCGGGCAACACTCTTAACCGGGCGATTTCCTCTTCGTCACGGGATGGTGCAAAATCCGGCTCCTGATGCTGGTATTAATGATATTGGCATCAACGCTGGTGAAGTAACTTTGGGGAACCTTTTTCAAGGCGCAGGGTACCACACAAAATGCATCGGGAAATGGCATTTGGGACATAAGCCCGAGTATTTTCCGGTTAAACACGGTTTTGATGAGTACTACGGAATTCTCTATTCGAACGACATGCGTCCTGTCCAGCTCATCGAAAACATGGATACCGTCGAGTATCCTGTCGATCAGCGTTTCCTTACGCAGAAATACACAGCCAAAGCGTTGGATTTCATCCAGCGTAATCGAAATTCACCCTTCTTCCTGTATTTAGCCCATGCGATGCCTCATAAGCCACTTGCTGCTTCTCCCGAATTTTTTTCGAAAGGCGATCATGTCGAGTTGTACAAAAGTGCGATACGTGAATTGGACTGGTCTACAGGGGAGGTGATCAACCGGTTGAAGAAACTGGGAATTTTGGAGAATACCATCGTCATCTTCATGTCTGACAATGGTCCGTGGTACGGTGGTAGCACGGGCGGATTAAAAGGAATGAAAGCTACAAACTGGGAGGGAGGCATTCGGGTTCCTTTTATTATCAGATATCCGGCTCAGTTTCCTCAAAATAAAACAGTAACAACACCATGCTGGTCGCCCGATATCTTGCCAACATTAATGAAATTGACGCATATTGAAACTAATCCCGACATTAAACTTGACGGGACAGATATTGCCAGTATCATACAAGGGAAATCGACCACGCACGGTCCGGTCTTTAGCATGAAGAATTCTGAAATACGGACGATGCGCGACGGTAAATGGAAGCTCTTCCTGAAAAAACCGGAGTATTACAAAGAAGCCGACCTGACCAACTGGAAAGATCCGCGGGGACCGGATGGAACAACAATTATTGCTCCTGTTGAGCAGGCTACCCCAGCTGACTATCCCGGCATTAAACCGGAAAGTCCAATGGGTGACCTTCTCTTGTTCGATCTTGAAAAGGATCCTGTTGAAAGTACCGATTTGTCAGCAAAATATCCTGGCATAAAGGAGAAAATGATCAAGCAATACAATCTTTTTGTGAATTCATTGCCAAAGCAAACGCCTTGAAATTGAATTCAATATTTTTAACCAAGCTATACCATGTTCGTTATTTTACCACGACATGTTTTGTCTAAAGGGAATTACTTCTAATAATAAATCATATAAAATGTTCATGGGACATACAAAATCCGGAGCCGTAGCCCTGGTGTCAATCCTTGTTTGCCAGGGTCTGATTGCGGCGGAAACTAAGAGGGCGAACCTGTTATTTATCATGACCGACCAGCAGCGGTTTGACGCTTTGGCGATTGTGGGGAAATATCCGTTTCTGAAGACGCCAAATCTCGACAAATTAGCCAAAGAGGGCGTTCTTTTTGAAAGAACCTATACCCAATGTGCCGTTTCGGCGCCAGCCAGGGGCACGATCTTTACCGGGTGCTCTGTCGAAAATCACGGCATTTACACCAATGCGTTTGACAAAGAGTCAACCACACCGATGAAAACTTTCGATGAGATATTGGTTGAAAATGGGTACTATGCTGAATATCACGGGAAATTTCACTCGCCCGATGCTTTAAAGAAATGTTATAATCAATTTACTGAAATTCAGGATTATAAAACATTCCTGGCAAGTGTACTTCCAAAGGCACCGGTTGTCGGCGAAGGCGAACAAATCAATCCTGATTTTAGGCAGCCTTACCGGATGAACCCAATGGATGCTTTCTATGATGGAACTCTTAAGAAAACCGATAATCAGGGTAAGCCTGTGAAGTTAATCCAGCCGGACTACCATGGTGAGTTGCTGATTCCGCAAAAGCTCTCCATGACGAGTTTTCAAGGTAATCAGGTCATTGATGCGATAAAAAGGGCAAAAGAATCCGGGAAGCCATTCTCTATTACCTGTTCCTTTACCTTTCCACATGCGCCCATGTTGCCAACGAAACCTTATGCAGGCATGTATCCGGTCGATCTGATGCCGGTCTCCCCCTCCCTCAAAGACGATATGAAGAACAGTCCATACCTCACTGAAAACGGCAGGTTGGGGAAATCTGAATATAGTGATCCGGTAAAGATCAGGTATATGATGGCCGACTATTTTGCCCTGGTGACCGAAATCGATGACAAGATTGGAGAAATTCTGGAAACATTGAAGAAGAGTGGACTCGATAAAAATACCCTTGTGATTTTCACTTCTGATCACGGTGAAATGCTGGGATCGCACGGCATGCGTGAAAAAAATGTCTTCTATGAGGAGTCTGCCCGGATTCCGCTGATTATTCGCTTTCCTCAGGCCATAAAAGCCGGGGGAAGGGTTAGCAGGCCAATCTCAAATATGAACCTTTTTGCCACTATTCTTGACTACCTGGGTATAACGGGGCATACAAGTGATGGATCCTCCCTGCGGCCTTTGATTGAGGGAACAACTAGCGATAAATTCGACTTCGCGGTAACTGAATGGAATTTTAGGCTGAACGATTTGGTGCCCAATTACATGATTGTGAAGGGTGATTGGAAAATGTTTATTCCTTACTCTGCCACTTCGAAAGTTTTAGATGCATTGTACGATCTGAAAAGTGATCCCAACGAGATGAACAATTTATTGGGTAATAATCCGGATAAAATGAGATATAAAGCAAAAACGGAGGAATTGCGCAATGATTTACTTAAATGGTTGGAGATAAACAAGTCCAAGCATTATGAAGGGGTGAAAAGCCGGAGTCTGGTGAACTGAATAATCCTCTGAACGGGTATGAGGGCGGCTTGAATTTGCATAAATTGACAGATAACAAACTTATAAAAATGAGACTATTTCCTTTTCAATTGGTGACAGGAGGAATAGCGGTGATCACCGCAGGCTCTGGGTTTACATCAGCAGGCAACAATCCGGCAAGTCATTCCAAAAAGAAGCCGAATGTTATTATCCTTTTTTCCGATCAGCACAATAAGGATGTGATGGGCTTTGAAGGCCATCCGGATGTTATTACGCCCAATCTGGATAAACTCGCCAAAGAGTCTGTTGTGTTTGATCGGGCGTACTGCGTAACCGGGATTTGTGCCCCATCCAGATCCTCTCTGATGACAGGAATATATCCCCGAACCCTTGGTTTGCTATCCAATGGAGAGAAATCAGAGGTGATGAAGGAGGTTGTTTCCCTGGCGACTGTTTTTCAGCAAAATAATTATAACACCTTTGCCTTTGGAAAGCGTCATACTTCGGAGGCAGTTGATGCTGGATGGGGGGTGCAACGAAGTCATTTGTGCAATGAAACACCTGGAAACAGCTATACCGAGTGGGTGGAGAAAAATGGTTATGCAAAGGAATTGGCGATGGACTGGTCTGCAGAATTCGGGACAGGTTCACCTTGTTCATCTTTGCGTGATGCAAAGTTCCCGACGGCTGATTTGGGTACCAGAATTTCTGCCCTGCCTGAAAAAATGACGATGGAGGCTTTCACCACCACGTTGACAGTTCAAATGATAAAGGATCAGGCTAAGAGTGATAAGCCCTTTTTTTGCTGGGCAACTTTCTACAGGCCTCATCAACCGTATACACCACAGAAAAGGTATATGGAAATGTATGATGTTTCCGCCTGGGGAAATGGACGAAAAAATGGAAGCTCAATACGAAAACCTGAAAGTCTTTATGAACCCAAAGAGAATATTCCACCCATGATGCAGTCGGTCAGGAATGGGGGTAATAAAGTTTGGAATGTTGATAAAGCATTTGCTGATGAGCAGCTTTGGCGC
Source organism: Prolixibacteraceae bacterium (assembly GCA_963663005.2). GTDB lineage: Bacteria > Bacteroidota > Bacteroidia > Bacteroidales > Prolixibacteraceae > CAINVV01. The sequence continues at coordinate 433,905 of CAXXHH010000010.1, read as the reverse complement.
AATTATATTGGAGCATATTATGCCCTTGTGACTGAAGTCGACCATTGTGTTGGTGAAATATGTAAAGCATTGGAAGAAGCAGGGATAATAGACGAAACTATCGTGATCTATACATCAGATCATGGCGATTTTGTTGGGAATCATGGAATGGTTGAAAAGTCTGCCGCTGGTCAAAATGTTTACGAGGATATTCTGAACATACCACTGATTATCAGGTATCCTGGAAACAAACAAAACGGTAAGCGGTGTGGTGAATTGGTGAGTCTTGTTGATATTTATCCGACTCTGGTTGAATTGCTGGGACTAAAATTGCCTAAAATGAAACATCCGATTCAGGGGAAATCCATGGCTGCTACTCTAATCAAGGGAAAACCAATGAAACGCGACTATTTTGTATCTGAAAGTTGGTCGCAGGCTTCGGTGATTACCAGGGATTATAAGTTGGGAATCATGCTCGATCCTACCAGTTATGCGAAGAAATTTGATTTCAGGGCGTTTGGAGACCAATTCTTTGTCCGGACATCTGATTCCCTCGAAATCAATAACCAGGTTAAAAGCGAACAATATTTAAGTATTATTGAGAAGCTTCGCGGATTTTATAGCAATTTTGCAGATGAAATTCCAGATATTGGGAAGCAAGAAGTGGTAAGAGGTACTAAAAATACTGGCAAATAAGAACCTGATACGCATTGTGATCGATGGAAACGACATGACAGTCTGATTCGACCCGCCTACTAGAGGTATCAATGACATTTCTACAAATCTTAAACTTTCAAAAAGATGTACACCAAAGAGTTAATCAAAAAGGTAATCTTCAGTCTGGCGCTGATACTATGTGTCGGGAGCGCTTCTGCACAAAAGAAAGGTCAAAACGCTCCCTGGTTTTTTATTCAGATCACGGATCCGCAGTTTGGAATGTTTGAAAACAATGCCGGATTCGCGAAGGAAACAGCTTTGTATGAAAAGGCCGTTGCCTCAATAAATAGGCTTAGGCCTGATTTTGTGGTTATTACAGGTGATCTAGTACACAGTTCCAAGTCTGATGCACAGATTAATGAATTTAAGCGTATTACTTCAACTATAGATCGCGGAATTCCGGTTTATTATACTCCGGGTAATCATGATCTTGGCAATACTCCTGATAAGCAAAGCATTGCTAAATACAAGAAAGACTTTGGCCCTGATAAATTTGCATTTACACACAAAGGCTCCGTCTTAATCGGCTTCAATACAAGTCTCATAAAGGTGGATTTGCAACCCGACGAACAGAAGCAATTCAAGTGGTTGGTCAAAGAACTCGACAAAGGCAGAAAGGCCACCCATCGGATTCTTTTTTGCCATTATCCATTTTTCAACACCGCACCAGACGAAGAGGAAGCTTATTCAAACATCGCACCAGCGAGTCGAAAAAAATATCTTTCTCTTTTTGAATCACACAAAGTAGATGCTGTTTTTTCTGGACATTACCATAATAACGCATTGAGCACATATAATCAGATCCAGTTGATTACTACGAGTGCCTTGGGAAAGCCGTTAGGCAAGGCGCCTTCAGGAATGCGAATTGTAAAAATTTACAACGACAGAATAGAGCATGAATATTATGGCTTGGACGAGGTTCCTGCTTCCGTCGATTTTAGGTGATTGAAGGGTAAATCAATGAACAAAAAATACTCCCGCAATGATCGGGCGACCATATGCGGGAGCTGAAAACCGAAAAAATAGTGTGAAAAACTGAGAAAAATTATCTTTTATAGAATATATCGTACGAGATCCAATCCACAACGTATGCTGCAAAATAGACATCGTGAAGCGAAGTGAACAAGGTTGTAATGTCTGTTATTGATTTGCTGATAAGTGATGAGATAGTTGAGATAGTACCGTCTTCGAACGTGATTTCAAGATCGCGTTTTTTGCAAATAGAATGCTCTGTATCTTCTTCGTCTTCTGAGTCAACAACTTTAACAGTCGCCTTTGGCTGCAGAACATTATTTACATAAACTTCGACCGTAGACTTTGATTTCCGAACAATCTTCACATTGCCAATAGTCAGAATATATTGATGCTCGCGACCAAATTTTGCAGTGTCTTTCTTAATGGTAAGCGTTTTTTCCTGATACAGTGTGCTAGTTCCTTTTACAATTGTAAAGCTGGAAACAATTGTGTCACCTGAAGTGTAAGCGTATTTAGCTGTGTAACCATTGGCGAATGCAAATTGTGAAGCATACTGGGTTCCGGTAGTTGGACTTACCAGTGATTTGATATTCAGACTTCCCGCTGCTGTTTTGTCAATGCTGATATTAGCGACATTTACATAATCGTAGTCGTGATAGCTGTTGTAATTGTTGTGATAATCAGTAACAGTCATAGAGAAATTGTTCGTCAGAGCGGAATCTGCCGTCAGGTAAGTTCTCAGATTGCGGGGATCCTGCAATTTTTTGAGAGGCATGTTTACAACCATATTGCTGGTTGCTGCAGTCTTGGTAAAGAACTGGATGAGCGGATAGCTTCTGCTTGCAGCTGTCTTTAATGGCTTGTAATCGTACACTCCTTTAACGAGATCCAATGGAATGTTTGACGTGTAAACTGTAGCAGACTTTAACGTTGTTCCCGAACTTACGGATAGCAATTGAAAAGCCTGGGAACTAACGATGTCTGTCATGGCTGTGTTTAAGTTCTGAGCACTGACAGACAGAGCATCTTTTAGCGCAGCCGGAGTTGTGGAAGTTTCTGTCTTAGTGCAACTAAGAAACAGAATAATCACAAGAAAAATTCCGGATAATCTGATTGCGACGTTTTTCATTTTGTTACTTTTTAAGGATTAAATATGGATTTATACTAATTTTCAAAAACGATTTCCAACTAATTCATAATCCAAATCTAAACACACCAAATTCAAAATAAAAACTGATTCAGCATAAATATGGGAACTTTCATCCGAACCCCGTTTTCGCTCAGTGAAAATGAGACGTATTCACTTATAATGACTTAGGTTCGCAAATAAAGCGGTCGTCTTTCTCACCCAGTGAGAAAAAACGACCGCCTTCAGATTTCAATGAGTAGGGCTGAAATTCGCTGCAAAATTATCCGGATTCTCTTTTTGAAGTCAGAACAATTTTAGAACAGGGGATAGGAGATACATGGTTGATAAGACAACAAGTACGATAACGGTGCCCCATCCAACGATATTGTTAAAAGGTTTATTTACATATGCACCCATGATTTTCTTGTTATTCACAAGTAAAATCATACAGACCAAAACAACAGGCAAAAGTAATCCGTTTATTACCTGAGTCGCCAGTGTAATCGATATCAGCGGGGCATTTGGTATCAGAATGATACATGCCGAAATGAATAGAATAGAGGTGTAAAGCACATAAAATTCGGGTGCTTCATCCCATTTTTTATCAATGCCTGCCTCGAAACCAAACGCTTCGCAGACATAAAAGGCAGTTGCCAGTGGCAATATCGTTGCCGAGAAGATCGAAGCGACGAACAGTCCGAAGGCAAAAACCTGAGATGAGAATTGGCCTGCAAGCGGCTCCAGCGCCAGCGCTGCATCTTTTGCTTCTTCTACTACAATTCCATTTGCATTGAGTGTGCTTGCGCATGCAACCATGATAAAAAAAGCTACAACTACAGTGGCTATGCATCCTACGATGATATCCACCATTGTGTATTTGTAGTTTTTCATCTTTAAGCCTTTTTCAATAACGGACGACTGCATATAGAACTGCATCCAGGGGGCTATGGTTGTACCGATAATTCCGATGACCATTGCCAGACTCTGTCCGTTAACAGGAAAACTTGGGTGGATGATGCTATGGCCGATTTCAGCCCAGTGCGGTTTGCCCAGGATTGCTGAGATTACGTAAGTCAGCAGGGAGACGCTAAACACCAGAAAAATTCGTTCGGCAATTTTATAGGTTCCTTTTACGACAAGAATCCAGACTAAAAATCCGACGATAGGTACTGAGATATATTTACTCACATGGAAGACCTCCATACTTCCGGCCACACCGGCAAACTCAGTAGTTGTATTATCGATGTCGGCAATCAGCAATCCGATGAAAATAAAGAATGTGATTTTTACACCAGCATTTTCCCTGATAAGATCGGCGAGACCTTTGCCTGTCACAATCCCCATTCGGGCATTCATCTCCTGAATGACAATCAGTACAAGAAATGAGGGAATCAGAGTCCAGATGAGGTTGTACCCGTACACAGCTCCGGCAACCGAATAAACGGTAATTCCGCCGGCATCGTTATCGACGCTTCCGGTAATAATTCCGGGACCAAGGATTGCCATGAAAATGGCGAGTCGTTGGAGCAGCGTCCTTCTTCTTCTTTTGTCTTTGAACATACCTGAGTTCCCTATTTTTTATTTGTCTTTCTTTTGTTCAGCAAATCTTCGATGACATCGTGAATCACAACCATCCCTTCCAGCTGGTTGGTTTTGTTCACGACGGGAATAGCCAGAAGATTGTATTTGGAGACCAGCTCAGCAACGTCATCCATTTTTTGTTCATCGTAAAGGAAGATCGGGTCGTCATTCATTATTTCAGAAATCTTGACGGATGGATCAGAAAACGAGGAGATCCCGGAAATAGAAAGTGGCGATTAACTCATTATTCGTATTAACGACAAAGAATCCGAACATCGAATCGATCTCGGGCTTATTGAGCATGATATCCTGAAGTACGGTGGCAATAGTGGTGTCCTGATCGAAGGCCAAAACCTCTGTGGTCATGATACTTCCCACCTCGTTGTCTTCGTATTCCAGAAGTTCGCGGACTTCAGAAGATGATTCAGCCTCCATCTCGTTGAGAAGCAATTCGGCTCTTTCTTCTTCCAGTGAATCGAGAATGTCGGCAGCTTCATTGGCAGGCATTTTTTCCAAAACATCAGCGATCTTTTCAACCGACATGCCTTCGATAATCTTTATCTGGGCCTTTGGTTCCATCTCTTCGAGCACATCGGCAGCCATTTCTTCGTCCAGTGCCAGGAAGACCGACTGTCTTGAACGATTATCCAAATCTTCGATGATATCTGCCAGGTCGGATGGGTGTAATGTGTTGAGTTTGGAGTAGGTAGAGGTAAGCTTGATACTCAGGTTAGAGTAATCAATCGCCTCCATATCGTCCCAGGAGATGAATTTTGCAGGCAGACTCGAATTGATAAGTGAAAACAAAAATTTCAGGGGAGTGGCGATGCCTATTCTTCTGAGCAGACCTTCGATACCGACGTCTACGGCAATTGCATAGGTGATATTGTTGATCGTTGCCAGCCTTACATCATTAACCCGTACAACCTTTCTGCCGTTCAGGTCAACGATTTGCTTGTCCATTACCAACGCCGCCAACGGTATACTTACGTCTCTCTTCTCTTCCGGTATTTCTTCCAGTTTATTGCAAACGACAAATAGTTTTCCTTTTTTCTTCGAGACATCGAAGTAATCGAAAGAAAAATGTTTGATTTCTTTGTTGATTTGCAATGTAATGCCGTGAACAACAGGTTTTTCCAGAGTCTCCTGGTTGGTTGAGAGTTCGGAACTTAGTAGTAAATCCTTAACTAAACCAATAAAATAACCTTCGGGGCCAAAAACTTTGGCACCTACAATACGGCTTAAAAAAAATGGGACTGTTGAAGTCATACAAGCCTCCTTTGCTTTTTTGAGTTAGCAGGAGGCGGGACACAGGTCGAGCTTCCCGACTAAGTCAGGATAAATATTTGGTTTCTACTCGAGCCTTCTTCCATATAAATGGTTTCTATTTTCAGCGCAACAAAAGTACAATAATATTCTAAAAAAAACGGACAGCCTTTTGAGTCCGTCCGTTTTTTTATTTTTATTTTTTCTTCAGCCAGAGGCCTTCCATCGCTTCGAGTGTCTTTCCCTTCGTTTCTGGAACCATTTTCCAGACGAAAAGGAAAGAGAGCAAACTCATGACTCCGTAGAAGCAATAGGTTACCCCACCGCTGAATTCCATCATAGCGGGATAGGTGGAGGAGATGAAATAATTAGCGGCCCACTGCGACGCTACCGCGATTGCGATGGCTCCACCTCTGATTTTATTCGGGAATATTTCAGAGATAAGCACCCAGCATATCGGTCCCCAAGACATCATGAAGGATGCGGTATAGATGATAATAAAAATCAACGTACTGATGCCGATCACCTTCATAAATGCCAATCCTCCAATGGCAAACATACCGACTGCCATACCGATAGAACCAATCATCAGCAGTGGTTTGCGGCCATATTTATCCACGGTAGCAATGGCAAGAACGGTAAAGAGGACGTTCACCAATCCCATGACAACTGTCTGAAGCATGGAAGCATCCTTTGCTGCACCCATACTTTCGAAGATTCTGGGAGCGTAATAGAGCGCAACGTTAATACCTACAAACTGCTGAAAAACCGAAAGGAGTATCCCGATGATTATCACGGTCTTCCCATAGGCGAAAAGCTTTTCGGAGGAGGCTTCCACGGATGTTCTGATTTCTTTCAGGATCGCAACGGCTTTCTCTTTGCCGTTGATTTTTGTCAGGATCGAAAGCGCCTGGCTATCATGGTTGTGCAGAGCCAAAAACCGGGGAGTCTCCGGAACGAAAAATAAAAGCAGGGCAAAAATACCGGATGGGATAGCGGCAGAGGTGAACATCCAGCGCCATCCGATTGTGTTGATCCATTCCAGTGTTTGTCCATGGGCTATCCCATAATTGACAAAATATACAACCAACATTCCGAAGATGATGGCAAACTGGTTGAATGAAACCAGCCGTCCGCGAATTTCGGCAGGAGCGATTTCACCGATATACATCGGACATACGGCCGAAGCTATTCCGACACCGATACCACCAATGATGCGGTAGAAGTTAAACATGAGAAGAAGTCCCATGGTGGGCTCGCCCTTGGTAAAGAACAATGTTTCCGGCCAGCCCGATCCGAGTGCGGATATGAAGAAAAGCACGGCCGAAAGCATCAGCGATCGTTTGCGTCCAAGCTTTGACGCGGCGAGTCCGGATAGCATGCCGCCGATGATACAGCCGATCAGGGCGCTGGAGATGGTTGCGCCATGCGCCAGAGAACCGAGTCCTAATCCCTTGATTAGATATAGCTGAATCGATTTCTCGGCGCCCGAAATTACGGCAGTATCGTAGCCGAACAAGAGTCCTCCCAATGTGGCCACCATGGTTATTCCGACCACATACATTGAATTATGTTGCTTCATACAATCAGATGTAGCTGTTGATTATTTGCTCCAGCATTTCCTGCTTGCCGCTGATTTGTTTCGGTTCGCCAACTTCTTTGGCAATAGCGTACAAATCGTTCAGATTTAGTTTTCCGGCTTCATATTCTGCACCCTTGCCTGAGTCGTAAGAGGCATAACGATTGGCTTTCAACTTCAGATAATTGGAGTCTTTTAACAACTTATCAGCGATCACCAATGAACGGGCAAATACATCCATTCCGCCGATATGGGCAAGGAAAATATCTTCCATATCAGTAGAATTACGTCTGGTTTTGGCATCAAAATTAATTCCACCGTTCGTGAATCCGCCGGCCTGAATGATTTCGATCATAGCCTCGGTTACTTCGTAGATATTTGTTGGAAACTCATCGGTATCCCATCCGTTTTGATAATCACCTTTGTTGGCGTCGATTGAGCCGAACATTCCGTTATCGCGGGCAAATCTCAATTCATGGGCAAAAGTATGACCGGCCAGTGTAGCGTGGTTTACTTCAATATTCAATTTGAAATCATTTTCCAAACCATGCGCTTTCAAAAAACCGATAACTGTTTGCGTATCAAAATCGTATTGATGTTTCATTGGCTCCATCGGTTTTGGTTCGATCAGGAAGGTTCCTTTAAAACCAAGTTTCCGCGCATGATCGCGGGCAGTGGCAAGGAATTTCCCCATGTGCTCCAGTTCCCGTTTGGTATCCGTATTGTGGAGGCTCATGTATCCTTCACGTCCGCCCCAGAATACATAGTTTGTGCCACCCAACGCGATTGTTGCTTCCATGGCGTTTTTTACCTGGACTGCAGCATTGGCTAAGACGTTGAAATCCGGATTGGTAGATGCACCGTTCATATAACGTGGATTGGAGAATACGTTGGCAGTACCCCATAATAATTGGATGCCGGTAGCATTCTGCCGTTCTTTGGCAAAGTCGATCATGTTTGCCAGGCGTTGTTCAATTTCGAAAACAGTACCATCGCCTACGACATCGGTATCGTGGAAACAATAAAATGGAGCTCCGATTTTGCTGATAAACTCGAAAGCTGCATCCATTCTTTCTTTTGCTGCTGTCATCTTATCAGCAGCGCCGACCCAAGGAAAAATTTGCGTACCCGGACCGAACGGGTCGCCGCCATCTCCACAGAAAGTGTGCCAGTAGGCTACCGCAAAGCGGAGATACTCTTTCATGGATTTTCCTAAAACTACTTTGTTGGCATCATAATATTTGAATGCCATCGGATTTTTTGATTGTGGTCCTTCGTATTGAATCTGATCAATACCTGGGAAATACTCTTTGTTACCTTTAAAAGCTGTCATGATACTAAAATTTATTAAATTGATGTATATTAATTGTTTATGTGGAATTTGGAGGGCGCATCACGATACGCCCGTACGTATATATTATCTAATAAGTACAGTTCCTTTTAAAAATGCGGCTGCGCCCAGATCCAAACTTCGCTTGCCGGGGGAGGAACCGCCGATTACAATCTGAATGTTTCCTTTTCCAATCACACTCTTTCCAGCTTCATCCACCGAACTCATCAACTCAGGTGTAATGGCAAACGTCACTTCCTGACTTTTCCCGGGCTCCAGGTTCACTTTCTTGATCCCCTTCAGCGACTGTATCGGAACGCGAAAGGATGCGGTTTGATCGGTGATATATAGCTGCGCTACCTCTTCTCCCGCAAATTTGCCTGTATTTGTCACAGTAAAAGTGGCCGATACAGTCTCTCCCTTCTTGATTTTTTCGGCGGATAATTTCAGATTGCCGTAACTGAATTTGGTATAGGAAAGTCCGAATCCAAATGGGAACAGGGGCTCTTTCTCCATATAGCGATATGTCCTGCCAACCATGCTGTAATTTTCGAACGCGGGAATGTCATTTATCGATTTTGGAAAGGTGATCGGGAGTCGGCCGCAAGGATTGGCATCTCCAAACAAGACATCCGCGACTGCATTGCCACCTTGTTCGCCCGGATACCAGACGAATAGAATGGCGTCTGCCAACTCTTCAATTTCAGGACTCGTTATTGCACTGCCCCCGGTAAGCACTAGAATCAATTTTTTCTTTCCGGCCGCCTGTTTCAGTTTACGCAGGTAATTAAGCTGACTTTCCGGCAATCGCGTGTCCAGACGGTCTCCTTTGTCGGATGAGGCAATGGATTCGCCCTCTTCACCTTCATCCAATCCCGAAATTCCTAAGACGGCGACCGTCACATCCGCATCGGCTGCCAAACCGGTAGACCAGTCCATCGGATTCTTATTTTCGCGGTCGGGCAGGATACCGTAACGATATCCGATTTTAGAACCATCCGCAATTTTGCCGGCAATACCTTCCAGAATTGTGCTCATATCATCAGAAATTCCATAGTAATTCCCGATCAGTACATCAATGTTTCCGGCCATCGGTCCTGTGACAAATACCGAAGGACAATCTTTTGCAATGGGCAGTGCGCCATTGTTTTTCAGCAAGACAACCGACCTCTGAGCCACCTTGCGGGCTAACTGCTTGTGAGCTTCGCTGTGAATGACTTCAGAGCCGATTTTGGAATATGGATTGGCATTCTCCGGATCGAACATGCCCAGTTTGAAACGCGTTTTTAAGAGTCCGTGCAAAACCCGGTCTACCTCCTTTTCAGTTATCAATCCTTGCTTAACAGCGGAAGGTATTGCCTTGTAAGTGTCTCCGCAATTGAGGTTAACCTGATTTTGGATTGCCAGAGCCACCGTTTGTTCAGCCGTAGCCGTGAAGTGATGATCTCCATGGATATTTGCTAAAGCGCCACAATCGGACACCACATGGCCCTTAAATCCCCAGTCGTTTCGGAGGATATTTGTCAGCAGTCTGTTGCTTCCGCAGCATGGCTCATTGTCAGTCCGGTTATATGCGCACATGACGGATTCTACATTTACATCCACCAGCGACTTGAAAGCCGGCAAATAGGTCTCATACAAATCTTTGTCCGATACAACCGCATTGAATTCGTGCCGAAGACCTTCCGGTCCGGAGTGCACCGCGTAATGTTTTGCGCAGGCGGCTGTTTTTAAATAATTGGGATTATCTCCCTGCATCCCTCTGACGAAGGCAGCTCCAATAGTTCCGGTCAGAAACGGGTCTTCTCCATACGTCTCGTGGCCGCGGCCCCATCTGGGATCCCTGAAAATATTGACATTAGGCGACCAGAAGGTAAGTCCCTGACAAATAGTGTGGAACCCTCTTTTTACTGCAGCGTTGTACATCGCTCTCCCTTCATCCGATATCGCAGATGAAACTTCGTGGATCAGTTCAGGATCAAAAGTCGCCGCCATGGCTATTGCCTGCGGAAATATCGTTGCTTTTCCCGCTCTGGCCACACCGTGCAATGCCTCGCTCCACCACCCGTATTTTGGTACATTGAGTTGGGGCAGATCCTGCGCTGCATCAATCATCTGACTGGCTTTTTCTTCCAGAGTCATGCGACTGATCAGATCATCAACCCGTTGATCGATTGGGATAGCGGGGTTCAGGTAGGGCAGAACAGCTGGCTGAGAAAAGGCCGTTCCGGCAAAAACCAGCAGCAGGCAAACGAGAGGGAAAACGATTTTTTGCATGGTATAAATCAATTAAAGCTGTTTATTTAATAGTACTTTCCATGTATTGTAAGCTTCTTCATACTGATCCTTTTTGGAACTATCCGGATTCACTGTCTCCAGTTTTTGAAGACTTGCAAAGGCATCTTTTGCCGAAGCGTAATACCCTGATCCTATTCCTGCACCACGGGCAGCACCAATTGACCCATCTGTGTCATAGAGTTCTATGGTTGCTCCGGAAATGCCGGCCAGCGTCTCTCTGAATACCGGACTAAGAAACATATTTGCTTTGCCGGCACGAATTACCTTAGCTTGGATACCGATCTCTTCCATTATTTCCATGCCGTATTTGAAAGAGAAAACGATCCCTTCCTGGGCCGCACGAAACAAATGTGCGTCAGTATGAATGTTAAATTCCATACCTGAAACAACTCCGCCGATATTCTTATTTTGGAGTACCCGTTCTGCGCCGTTACCGAATGGAAGAATGCTCAATTTTTCAGACCCGATAGCAATAGTGGCAGCTTTGTCGTTCATTTCCTTGTAAGAGAATGCGTTGTTTCCGACATGCTTGTTAAGCCATGAATTCAGAATGCCAGTTCCGTTGATGCAAAGCAGAACGCCCAGTCTGGCAGCGTCTTTGGAATGATTGACGTGTGCAAACGTATTCACTCTTGAGAGCGGATCGTATTTTACTTCACCGCTGACCCCATAAACCACACCAGATGTTCCAGCCGTGGTGGCAATTTCGCCGGGATTCAATACGTTGAGCGATAGTGCATTATTTGGCTGGTCGCCCGCGCGGTAGCTGATTTTCGTTCCAACAGCCAATCCCAGTTCGGCAGCAGCTTCAGCACTGACAACCGACTGGACTGAAAATGTCGGAACAATTTCCGGAATCATCGAGGACTCGAACCCGTAGTATTTCAGGATGCTGGAGGCCACCTTATCTTCTTTAAAGTTCCAGAATATGCCTTCAGATAAACCGCTGGCGGTTGTTTTGATCTCTCCGGATAACTTCATGGCAATATAGTCGCCCGGAAGCATAATTTTGTCAATTCTGCTGTACAATTCCGGCTCGTTTTCCATTACCCATTTGAGCTTGGAAGCTGTGAAATTTCCAGGTGAATTCAGGAGATTGGCCAGACAAAATTCTTCCCCAATTTCTGTAAATGCTTTGTTCCCATAAACTGCGGCGCGTGAGTCGCACCAAATGATTGATGGTCTAAGCACATTTTTGTTTTTATCGACCACAACAAGTCCGTGCATCTGGTAAGAGATTCCGATTGCATGAATGGTTTTGGGGTCAACCTTCGAAGTACTCAAAACTTCGCGTATGGAAAGTTTCAGATTTTCCCACCATAATTCCGGCGCCTGCTCGGCCCAGCCAGCCTGCACAGCTGTGATTTTCATTTCCTGTTTTGGATAAAATGCCGATGCCACACATTTGCCTGTTGCGCCATCAACGACAGATGCTTTTACGGATGAGCTTCCAACGTCAATTCCTAAGAGGTACATAAGGGTTGATATTTAAATTTCTGAAAATAACTGTTCTGATATAGTATGATATTTTATAATGATTCCCGGATGATAAGCTCAGTCGGCACCAAGAAATCAAGCTTTTCGTTGGTTGCCGCAAATTCCGCAGCTTTCTTTCCCATCAATTTGAAGTCGGTAGAAATGACGGTAATTCCGTCAGCCACAAATTTTTTCATCGGGGTATCGTTGTAAGAGAGAACGCCAAAGTCATCCCGTAATTTGAATTTTTTACGGTTTGCCTGTTCCAGAATAGCCGCCAGATCAATATCCTCGAAAACAAAATAGACACTACCAACTTTAATATCCAGCTCTTCGATGTTGTACAGAACGCTGAATTTTAGACCATTATCTGTGCAAAATCGATTGACATTCTCGACAGACTCGAATGGGTGAAAAGTGTATTCCGGATATACACAGACCACTTCTTCGTATTTGCGAAGCAGGTGCCATCCGGCCGAAAGACAACGGTATACAGACTCGTTGAAATCCTGGTAAACCTTGGCCTGACCCTTTTGAGCATGGATAGACCAGTCTATCAGGAGTAGCTTGTCCGGATCAATCTCGCCAATGATTTCAGGAATTTCAGGATGATTGAAATTCATGATAATATAGGAGCTGAATTTTCCATTACTGCTGTGAATGATGGACTTAAACAGTTCAAAATTATAATGGTGGAAGTTGATGTCCACCATTGTGTTCTTCGGTAAATTTTGCTTAAAAGAGTTATAAAGAACCTCTTTGTATGCCTTGAAAGTATCCAGAAACAGGAATACCTGCTTTTGAGAGCGCGTCACAAAATAGCCTTTGTTTGGAATGGCTTCGACAATTCCTCTTCTTTTTAGTTCGCCGTAGCTTTTGAAAACGGTATCCCTGGAAAGGCCTGATTCCCTCATAAGGTCGTTCACTGATGGGAGTGGGTCTCCCTCGCGAAGCATTTTAAAATTGATAGAACGAATCAATGAATCAACGAGTTGTTGTACTTTCGAGATGCCTGAATTTACGTTCGGTTTAAAACTGAATTTTTTCATCTTCGCCAGGGTGGTTATCTGTTCTGATCCGTTCTGCAAATATAGAGTTTAATGGTTGCCGTCTCGTCTCAATTTAGATGTTGTTCAGCATATTTTTTGCAACTGATTAATAAATGTATTTTATACGTTTATTTTATTTGTACTTTTGGTAAGATTAAAACCAACGCTATGAGAAAAAGTCTTTCCATCCGATTCATTTTCATTATCTTATTGATGAGTTTTTCCCTTCTGGGGATGTCGCAGAGCAGGATTGTCGTCCATGCCGACCAGCCTGGTGCAAAAATTGACAAAGCGATCTATGGCCATTTTGCCGAACATTTAGGGCATTGTATTTACGGCGGAATTTATGTTGGGGAAAATTCTCCGATTCCCAATATCAAAGGATTCCGGTCTGACGTAGTTTCGGCATTGAAAGATTTGAGTGTGCCGCTAATCCGCTGGCCTGGCGGTTGCTTTGCCGATACGTATCACTGGAGAGACGGCATTGGCCCGAAATCGGAACGCCCCTCTATTATTAATGTTCACTGGGGAGGAGTTACCGAGAACAATAGTTTTGGAACACATGAATTTCTGGATTTCTGCGAACTGATTGGTGCGGATGCCTATGTCAATCTGAATGTAGGCAGCGGAACCGTCCGCGAGGCTGCAGAATGGGTCGAATATGTGACATCAACGAACGAGAGTCCCATGACCAATCTCCGCAAAAAGAATGGCCGTGAAAAACCCTGGAATGTCAAATATTGGGCCGTAGGAAATGAAACCTGGGGTTGTGGAGGAAACATGCGTCCCGAATATTATGCCGATCAATATCGTCAGTATGCTTCCTTTATGCGTGCTCCCGGAATGTACAAAATTGCCAGCGGAGCTAACGTGGAAGACTACAAATGGACAGAAGTGCTCATGCGTGAGGCGGCCAGGATGATGAATGGTATTTCCTTACATTATTACACCGTGCCATTCAACTGGCAGAAGAAGGGCTCTGCGACTATATTTGATGAGGCTGCCTGGTTCATTACGCTGCAGAAAACGTTGAAAATGGAAGAGCTGGTTACCAAGCATTCGGCAATAATGGATCAATATGATCCTAAAAAGAGAGTCGGATTGCTTGTGGACGAGTGGGGTAGTTGGTATGATGTTGAACCGGGCACCAATCCAGGATTCCTTTATCAGCAAAACACGTTACGGGATGCATTGATTGCAGGTATCAATCTGAATATTTTCAATAACCATGCCGACCGGGTTCGGATGAGTAATATTGCGCAGATGATTAACGTATTACAATCAGTAATCCTGACGAAAGATGATCAAATGGTTCTCACACCAACGTATCATGTTTTTAGGTTGTATAAAGTCCACCAGGATGCAACGATGCTTCCAATAGAAATCAAGTGCAACCAATACACTGTTAACGCAGAATCTCTTGATGCTGTTAATGGTTCTGCGTCCATCAAAAATGGTATCGTCAGCATCACGCTTTGTAATCTGGATCCGAATAAATCTCAGGAGATAAATTTCGAACTTCCTGGGTTCAATCCAACCAAAGTATCAGGTCAAATGGTTACTTCTTCCAAAATCAATGCATACAATGATTTTGGAAAGAAAGATGAAGTCTATACTGTCGATTTTAAAGGAGCTAAAATTGCAGGCGGAAAAATCACTGCCGTTCTGCCTTCCAAATCAGTAGTGCTGATTCAGTTGCAATAGATGGAAATTGGACTATCCACATGGGTGGATAGTCCAATTTCCGTTTATGCATAAACCCGCAAATTAGTGCCGGTAAGTGTGGTATTGTATTTTTTCAAGGACGAAGTGGCCGGTCCATTAATAACAGATCCATCAGTTGCGAAATTGGAACCGTGGTTTGGACAGTGGAACCTGTTGTTGGCACTTTCGAAGGAAATAGGATTATATTGCTGGTGAGAACAGATCGAAGTCAGCGCAACATATACCCCTGAAGCGGTCTTGGCAATAATGACATTGTCTTTGACGATAGATCCACCATTATTATTTAGTGCGGCATAGGTTGGATTGGTCAGATCCAGGGTGAAATCAACGGCTCCACCGGATCCAGTTGGTGTACCGGTTGTTGCATCTGTCATACTCTTGCTGCAGGATGTAAGTGCAGGCGCTAAGAAGATCATTCCGGCGGAAATGCCTAGTGTCGAGAAAAATTTGTTCCGTTCCATAATTGTGTTATTAATGTTAAATATTATTACCGTGATCAGTTATAATTTAGAACGATTATAAATAAATTAAGTTTCAAAACGAAACAAATTATTTCAAAAAACGGATTGGAAATCTTTTCTGGAATGGTGGTAAAGCCGGAGCGCACAAAAGATCAAACAACTATCACAAAATTTTTTTAATTATCTTTGGTCGTTCGATACCTCGACCCACACCCGAACAACAGGTTCAGAGAGCAAAGGATCGGGAGCCGAATCAAAAATCGTATTCATAAATCGGAAATCATAAATCGAAAATAACCTTGTTATGAATGAACTACTTTCCAAATTAGCCGAATGTGTTGAGTTTGGCAAAATTAATCTTGCCTCTCCTTATCCGCCACAAATGAAAGGACTTGAGGGTGCTGACGAAATTACAAGGAAAGCGCTGGAAGAGGGTGTCAATCCGCAGGATATACTCACCAGCGGACTAATGCCCGGAATGGAAAAAGTTGGTATCAAATTTCGTGAGAATAAAGTGTTTGTTCCTCAGGTACTGATGTCGGCCAAGGCCATGAGTACTGCGATGATTCATCTGAAACCGCATTTTATCTCCGGCGCGGTAAAGCAGAAGGGAACTTTTATCCTGGGTACTGTATCCGGAGATTTGCATGACATTGGCAAAAATCTGGTTTCAATGATGCTCGAGGGGAATGGATACAAAGTGATTGATCTAGGTACGGATGTGGGGTCAGACAAATTTATTGCTGCCCTGAAAGAGCATCCGGGAGCAACCGTCGGACTTTCCGCTTTGCTGACAACTACCATGGCTAATATGGAGAAAATCACGAAGGACATCAAGGCAGCTGTGCCCGAAGCCACGGTAACTATTGGTGGCGCTCCTGTGAATAGTGAGTTTTGTCAAAAGATTGGCGCCGACCATTATTCTCCTGACCCTCAAGGGATAGTAGAGTATTTGAATACGAAATTAGCATCATAGCAATGAAGAAAATTCTTTCCGAAATAAATAACGGCAACGTACTTGTGTCAGATGGTGCCTGGGGTACTTTTTTGCAGCAAAAGGGTCTGGTGCCGGGCGAGTGTCCGGAGGCCTGGAACATAACCCATCCATCGGATGTGCTGGATATTGCAAAAAGTTATATTGATGCTGGGGCCGACATGGTTGAGACCAATAGCTTTGGCGGAAACCGGTTAAAGTTGGCGCAGTACGGTTTCGAAGATAAAGTGTATGAATTTAATAAGGCTGCCGCTGAAATTAGTAGAAAAGCGGCAGGGCCGGATCGCTTTGTCTTGGGTTCTGTTGGTCCTACCGGGAAGCTTCTTCTGATGGAAGAGGTGACTGAAGAGGAGCTTTATGAAGCGTTCAAAGAGCAAGCCATGGCGCTTGAGGCTGGTGGAGTCAATGCCATCATGATTGAGACGATGACAGATCTTGAAGAAGCCCGGATTGCTGTGAAAGCGGCTAAAGAAAATACATCCTGTGAGGTTTTTGCCACCATGACTTTTGAAAAGGTTATCGGTGGCGGGTATCGTAGCATGATGGGGATTTCTCCCTCCGAAATGGCCGGGACGCTGGTCGAAGCTGGCGCAGATCTTATCGGAACCAACTGTGGAAACGGTATCGAGGATATGATTGGAATGGTACGTGAGATCAGAACTGTCAACCAAAAAATTCCGGTGCTTGTGCATGCAAATGCCGGTATGCCAAGATACCTTGATGGCGTTACTACTTTTCCCGAGACACCCGAAGACATGGCATCAAAGGTGAAGGATATTATTGCAGCAGGGGCTAACATCGTTGGCGGATGCTGCGGTACCACGCCTCAACATATCCGTAAGGTCAGGGAGGTAGTTAATTCGCTGAAGTAGATGAAGTATACCGAATACGCATTCAGCTACAGTGATCTACAATTCGATTTGCAGGGACTCAAAATTGCGCTTGGGTTTGGCGATGCCGAACTTCCTGAACCATTTGATTTGTATGTTGACGAGGCTTTGGAGTTTGCCTCACATGTTTCGGAAATAAAAGTCGGCTATCTTATTTCTGATGACGTCAAACTGAATTCTGGCCATGGGATTGTCCATGTTAATGATCTCGCTTTCAATGTAGGAAAGATCATCTGCAAGGAATTACGCGGAATCGAAAAATTACTCTTATTCGTCTGTACCGCTGGTCTGTCTATTAGTCGGAAATCATCCGAACTTTTGAAGGGTGAAGATCCTGCCAAAGGCTACATTTATGACCAGGTAGGAACTTACCTGGTGGAAGCTGCTGGCGACAGGATGCAAATGTTGATCAAAGATGAACAGGCACTCACTGGCGAGCGGATAACCAACAGATACAGTCCGGGTTATTGCCACTGGAGCGTATCAGAACAGCACAAGCTCTTTTCGCTGTTTCCGGCCGCGCCCTGCGGAGTAACACTAACCGGGTCCGCGCTCATGCATCCGGTTAAGTCGATTAGCGGATTGATTGGAATAGGCAAGGAGGTCAGATATCGTGAGTACCAATGTGATTTGTGCCTCAATCTGGAATGTATATATCGGAAAATTCATGCCGGAAAGCCTGGACGACATTGAGCTAAAATCCTTGAATTGTTTACCTAATATTAATATTCCGGGTGTAAAAAAATCAAATTGATTGGTTAACTTTGTGACCGTCAAATTAAAACATTTCATTATGAATAGAATAGCTGAGGTTGTTAAGCCGGGCGTGGTTACGGGAACCGACTTGCAATACATCTTTAAAGTAGCCAAAGCAAATAGATTTGCCCTTCCTGCTGTTAATGTTGTAGGGTCTTCATCTGTAAATGCCATCATGGAAGCCGCGGTTGTAGCCAACGCTCCTGTAATGATTCAATTCTCAAACGGTGGTGCTATTTTCAACGCCGGTAAAGGGTTGAAACTGGAAGGCCAGAAAGCTGGTATCCTTGGCGCCGTTGCAGGTGCTAAACACATCCACACCTTAGCTGAAGCATACGGTGTACGCGTAGTTCTTCACACCGACCATGCAGCAAAAAAATTACTTCCCTGGATCGACGGTCTTCTTGACGAAAGTGAAAAGCATTTTGCCCAAACGGGGAAACCACTTTTCAGCTCACACATGCTTGACCTTTCAGAAGAACCACTGGAAGAGAATATTGCCATTTGCAAAAAATATCTTGAGCGCATGAGCAAAATGGGCATGACGCTTGAAATCGAACTTGGAATCACTGGTGGCGAAGAAGATGGTATTGATAATAGCGGTGTAGATAACAGCCTGTTATACACTCAGCCTGCGGATGTTTGCTATGCATACGAAGAGCTAAGCAAAATTTCTTCAAACTTTACGATTGCGGCTTCTTTTGGAAACGTTCATGGCGTTTACAAACCAGGTAATGTTAAGCTGATGCCAATTATCCTCAAGAACTCACAAGAATATATCAAGGCGAAACTTGGTCTTACCGACGAACATCCGGTAAATTTCGTTTTCCACGGTGGATCTGGCTCATCGCACGAAGAAATTCGCGAAGCCATTGGCTACGGAGTTATCAAGATGAATATCGACACCGATACGCAATGGGCTTATTGGGATGGTATCCGTCAGTTTGAAGCGAAGAATCATGATTATCTTCAAGGTCAAATCGGTAACCCTGAAGGTGCCGACAAGCCAAACAAAAAATTCTACGATCCACGCGTATGGGTAAGAAAAGGTGAAGAAGCTTTGATTGCCCGTTTGCAGGTTGCCTTCGAAGACCTCAACGCTGTCAACAGCTTGTAATCAAAATCAAACAGATATTAAAGAACCGTCCGGGCAACCGCGACGGTTCTTTTTTTGGTACTTTAGGAGAGGGAAATCGGATGATTTTGGATTTTCGATTTTGGAAGTGGTCATGTCTGGTGGTCTCGTACTTAAATTACAGTCAGATCTGGTATGAAGTTGTCATATATCTTTGCACTTATTCTATTGCTTCAACCCGGGTTGTTTGCGCAAAAAACGAAATCCTCGCCAGCGAAGATCGACGCGCTTTATCAGGAGGCTTTGACACTATCTCAGCAAGGTAATTCACTGAAATCATCGCAGCGGCTCCGGGAAATACTAAAGTTAGATTCCACTAGTTTTAAGGCATGGTTCGCCCTCGCGGATCTCAGTCATGAGGCTGGAAAATCGGATGAAGAGCAACTTAATTTGCAGAAAGGATTGGCCTTGGCAGGGGATGCCTATCCGGTTGGGTTTAAGTTCCTCGCCGAGATTTTGTACAGGAAAGGAGATTACAACGCGGCATTGAAACAAATGGAGCATTATTCGGGATTAAAGCCTGTGCTGAATCCTTCCGAAAGGTTACTCCTGGAATCCTGCCGTTTTTCGATAAAGGCAGTAAATAATCCGGTTTCATTTGAACCAATAAATCCGGGCGATTCGGTTAATACAGCGGCCGATGAGTATTGGCCTTCGCTCAATGCTGAAGCCAATGAGCTGGTATTTACCCGACTGGAAAGAACCGACAGGAATGGGAAAATAATCCAAATGCCTCAGGAGGATTTTTATCTTTCGAAGCTTGACTCCTTTGGGTGGAGCAAAGCAGAGCCACTTGGAGCCCCAATAAATACTGCAGACAATGAAGGCGCACAAACCCTATCCGCCGATGGAAAATTGCTTCTCTTTACCGGATGCGGACGACCGGATGGTGTGGGGGGATGCGACCTGTATCTTTCCGTCAATAAGAATGGGAATTGGACTACACCCGTGAATTTAGGCGAGCCGGTAAACAGTGGTGCCTGGGAATCACAGCCTTCTTTGTCGGCCGATGGAAATACGCTTTATTTTGTTAGTAACCGAAGGGGCGGGAAGGGCAACATGGATATTTGGAAGGCAGAAAAAGTCTCAGTTTCAGCCGATGGCATACCTCTTTTTGGAAATGTCATGAATGTAAGCGAAATAAATACAACTGGTAACGATCTGTCGCCATTCATTCATGCCGATGGCAAGACACTTTATTTTGCCTCGGATGGCCGTCCCGGATTGGGCGGCACTGATCTTTACTTATCCCGCTTCGAAAATGGGAAATGGTCTGGGCCTGTCAACCTTGGGTTCCCAATAAATACCAGGGGTAATGAAGAGGGACTAATAACCGAAATTTCGGGAGAGAAAGCATGGTTTACTTCAAATAGACATCCGGGTGCCGGTCGCGACATCTATTATTTTACCCTTCCAAAATCGATAAGGCCAGAGCCTGTATCCTTTTTGAAAGGGATCGTACTAGACGCAACTACCTCAAAAAGGATAAATGCGTCAGTTTATCTGGTCAATCTCGAAACGAAAAAGGTAGTACGTGCAATTTCTTCCTCCGAAAATGAAGGCGATTTTTTGGTATGTCTTCCTGCCGGCATCAATTACGGATTAAACATCGCGCGGGCAGGATATTTATTTGCTTCAGAAAATATCTCATTATTAAATGGTTATACAAATCGAATTCCTAAAGTCGTGACAATTCGACTTCAGCCTATTGTGGCAGGTGCATCTACAACGCTAAAAAATATTTTCTTTGAGACAAATTCTTGGCAATTAAAGGACGAGTCTGCCACTCAACTTGATCAAATGGCTGAATTCATGAAACTCAATCCGGAGGTCGTGATGGAGGTCGTGGGTCATACAGATCGGGTAGGGACTGAAGCCTATAATCTTGATCTCTCCCAAAAGAGAGCAGCTACGGTTGTCGAGGAATTGAAAAGAAGGGGCGTCGAACCGTACAGAATCAGGGGCAGGGGAGTAGGGTTTGCATTTCCATTGGGCGATAATAGCACTGAAGAAGGGCGAAGCGTCAATAGAAGAACCGAATTTTTGGTAAAAGAAATTAAGTTATGAGACATGAGGCATAATATATGAACACGTAGGGGGCGGTCGTGACCGCCCCACTTTGGTACCATTAATTCTACCGAAAATGAAAAATGAATAATTTGATATTAAATGAGATGAAAATAGTTCGAAAAATGGCCGGAATTTTTCTTCTGGTAGCTTTCCTGGTAAGTGGATGTTCAGTTGAATCAAAATTAAACAGGAATTTCAAGGGCAAATCGTTTTATGAGGTTGTCGCCGTTATGGGAGCGCCAACGACTGTAGAGAACCTGGTTGGGGGTGGAACCATCCGTAGTTATACGACGAAGAAAATGCTTAAACCGGCTCCCATCAATACCGGACAATTCCAGTACGATAAATTCGAGAGTCCAAAGGTGATGCAAACCGTGGTAACGCAATTTTTTGTTGATCAGGATGGGAAAGTCCGCGAGGTAAAATACAGCAACGAGTACAGCAAATAATCATTTCATGATTTTTCTTTTTTCATTCGCTATTCCGCTGGTTTTTTATTTTTTTTTATACATTTGCACTCGCTAAAAAGTTCTGCCCAGATGGTGAAATTGGTAGACACGCCAGCTTGAGGGGCTGGTGCCGGTTACGGTGTGCAAGTTCGAGTCTTGTTCTGGGCACCGTTCAAAAAAAGGCAATTGATATACAGTCAATTGCCTTTTCTGTTTTCTACAATTACTTAATTATCACACAACATCTCAAAAAATTAATGTAATTTTGTGGGCTTTTTATTTTGCCGGCTGCATGTAATTCGGACAAAGCGTATAAAATTTTGGCAAGCCGATTTGTTAGCATGGCAAAGTTCTTACAGAATAATAACGATTAATAGCTTAACACAATAAATATGGCAGGTACCGAACTTTTCGGACAGGAAGAGCGCCAGGAAGTCCTTGAGGTGCTCGAATCGGGTGTGCTTTTTCGCTATAACCACGATGCTCAACGCAAAGGCGTTTTTAAAGCCAAAATTTTCGAACAGGAATTTAGTGACTATCTCGGTATTAAACATACCCACTTCTGCGCAAGTGGGACAGCTGCCGACTCCATTTCGTTGGCCTGTTGCGGAATTGGCTACGGTGATGAAGTGATCGTTCCTCCCTATGGGTTTATTGCTCCTATTGAAGCCGTCCTTTTGGCCGGTGCTGTCCCGGTTTTCGCCGAGATAGACGAAACATTGTGCCTTAGTCCGGAAGGAATAGAAAAGGCAATTACCCCCCGGACAAAAGCGGTATTGCTCATTCAGGTATTTGGATCGATGGCAAAGATGGATGAAATCCTGGCTGTCTGTGAAAAACACAATCTGATTTTGGTTGAGGATGCTGCCCCCGCACTCGGCGGAAGCTACAAAGGGAAAATGCTGGGAAATTTCGGCAAGATGTCGGCATTTTCTTTCGACTATTATAAAATTATTACTGCGGGTGAAGGTGGTGCAATAGCCACAAACGATGATGAACTTTACGAGTTGGCTCATAAATATTCCGATCACGGTCACGACCATATCGGAGAAGCAAGAGGCGCCGAGCAACATCCAATTCTCGGGTACAACTACCGTGGATCTGAACTGGGTGCGGCCGTAGTACTGGCCCAATTGCGCAAACTTCCTTTCATGATTGAGAAGCAAAAATTGCACCAAAGTATATTGAAGCAAGTAGTTCAGGAGTTTCCGGAAGTAAAGCTTCGGTTGGTTCCGGATGAAAGCGGAGATTCAGCAACTTTCCTTTCGTTCTTTCTGCCCGATAATGAGAAGGCTGTCAAAACATTCGACGCTTTCCAAAAAGAAGGGTTGAGTGCCTCCTACTGGTATCGTAATAATTTTCACTACCATCGCCAATGGGGTCATCTGAAGGAGATGAAGTCAATATTCAACCTTCCGGTGATGAAAATGAATAATGCTCCCGATTATGGTAAACTTGAAGTTCCTCAGTCGGATGCCATCATGCAGCGACTGATGATGACGCAAATCATGGTAAACTGGAGCGAGGAGGAGGTGAACATGCTGGCTTCCAAAATGAGGTCGGCACTTAAAAATGCACTTAAATAAAAAAATATGTTTAGAAATTTTAAAGCCGTAGGACGTGTTTTATACGGCCGTGGTAGTTTCGACCAACTTGACGATGTAATGAGTGAATTAAGGGTTAGTGAGGACTCTTATGTCTTGTTTTTGGTGGACGAATATTTCGATGGTAAAGAGTTAATGAAAAGGATACCCTTGCACGAGCAGGATATCCTGAAAATAATAGAAGTGAAGGATGAGCCCAAGACAAAAACCGTAGATGCAATTGTTGCAGAGGTTAAGAGTCTAGGCAAAGGCAATCCGGTATCTGTCGTGGGTATTGGTGGTGGCAGCGCAATGGATTATGCCAAGGCCACCCGACTGATGTTTACCAATGAAGGTTCTTCTTCCGAATATCAGGGACTTGACTTCATCAAAAATAAGGGTGTGCATTGTACCGTTATCCCAACAATTTCTGGTTGTGGTGCTGAAGTATCCATGACTACCGTGCTGACTGGTCCGGTAAAGAAATTGGGGATCAAAGGGAATTTTACCCCAGCCGATCAACTGGTACTTGATCCAAATTTGATTACAACTGTTCCGAATCCTCAGCGGTTCTATTCCGCTATGGACTGTTATATCCACAATATTGAGGCATTGAACGGTCATCGTAAAACGGTGATGGGCGATTCCCTGGGTAACGAATCTTTGCGCCTTTGCAGGGAAATTTTCCTCAGTCCCGACAGCCGCACACCAGAGAATGACGAGAAGCTAATGATTGCGTCCTACCTCGGAGGACTTTCACTCACCTATTCAGAAGTTGGTGCCTGTCACGCAATTTCGTACGGACTGGCCAGTGTCACCAATGTTCATCATGGTGAAGGGAATTGCATCGTTTTTAATCAGCTTGAAGAATTTTATCCCGAAGGAGTGCAGGAGTTCAGGACATTCATGAAGAACAATAATATAGAACTCCCCAAAGGCTTCAATGCAAACCGTACCACAGAGGAAATTGAAAAGATGATTGATGTTTCGCTCACACTTATCTTTATGTGGGCTCATGTATGTGGTCCTGATTGGCAGAATATTATCACCCGCGAAAAACTCCGCGGACTGCTAATGAAAATGTAAATTGCTGAAAATGAAGAAAATTATAAAGGTCGGAAATATTGAATGTGGCGCAGATAAGCTATTCCTGATCGCCGGACCATGTGTCGTGGAAGATGAAAAAACAATGATGGATACTGCCGAATTTTTAGTTGGCTTGTGTGCAAAACTGGATCTTCCGCTTATTTTCAAATCTTCTTTTCAAAAGGACAACCGCAGCTCGGTCGACTTTTATACCGGTCCAGGCATCGATAAAGGTCTTGCAATGCTCCAAAAAATTAAAGAGCAATTCAATGTTCCGCTGATCACAGATATTCATTATCCCGATCAGATTGCAGCGACTGCCGAAGTTGTAGACATCATTCAGATTCCTGCTTACTTGGTTATGCAAACGACTCTTGTCGTCGAGGCCGCCAGAACAGGCAAGGTTATTAATCTCAAACACGGACAGTTTTTAGCTCCGGAGAATATGATAAAACCGGTTAAGAAAGTTGAACATACCGGGAATACCAATATCATGGTGACGGAAAGAGGATATACGTTTGGTTATAACGACCTGATTGTTGATCCAAGAAGTTTTTATCATCTTCGCAGTACCGGATATCCTGTTATTTTTGATGTGACCCACTCGATTCGTAAGTACGGAATACCGAGCTCAGATCCTGCCGGTGGTTCACGGGAATTTATTCCAACGCTTGCAAGATCTGGTGTAGCTGCCGGAGTCGATGGATTGTTCCTTGAAGTTCATCCGGATCCTTCGCGGGCTTTGTGTGATGCGGCAAGTCAGATGTGCATCGCCGATGTGGCAGAATTTCTGAAGCCGCTGATTGAAATACACAATGTGGAAGTTAAATACAGACCAAAATTTTAATTTTATAACTATATGGAATTTTTTCTTGACTCGGCTAACATGGTCGAAATTGAAGAAGCCCTGAAATTAGGGATTATTGATGGTGTTACAACGACGCCGACATTCATGCATAAAAACGGTATCACGGATATAGATGGGGCTATTTTAAAATTATCAAAGATGGTTCCGGTGCTGATGATCGAAGCTTTGGGTGAAACATCTGACGAAATTGTAGGGGAAGCTCATCGGCTATTGGCGCTGGGTCTGGATAAGAAAAAAACGGTATTCAAAATTCCTGTGAATCTCGAGGGAATTAAAGCTTGTAAAATACTTCATCAGGAAGGCTTCCTGGTAAATGTGCACCTGGTTTATAATATTCAACAAGCCTACCTGGCACTCACAGCGGGTGCTAATTACGTTTGCGTACTTGTCGGACGTATGCAGGATCAGGGTCATGATGCGTTGGGGCTGGTTAAGCAGATAATCGAAATCATCAACCAATATAAGTACGATTCCAAGGTAATGTTTTCGTCTGTCAGATATCCCGAGCACATCAAGGATGCTCTGCTTTTAGGAGCTCACAATATTACTATTCCCTGGAATATCATGAAAAAACTTGGCGACAATCATCTGACCAAGTTGGGTACTGATCAGTTTTTTCAACATACCAGATTGATGACTATCCAGGTTAAGAGCGTTATCTCCGACGTTAATCCTGTTGTAGAGCTTGATTGTAAAGTTTTGGACGCGCTACTCAAAATGACCGACTCAGGTATGGGAGCAGTTTCTGTAGTGACCAAAGAGGGAAAACTGGCAGGCATTTTTACGGATGGCGACCTTCGCCGTCAAATGCGCAAAATGGGTGATCACATTCTTACGGCGACCGTTGAGGAGTGCATGACAGCCGGCGCAATCTCTGTTGATGCCAATGCGATGCTCCAAAAGGCCACGGATATATTCAATACCAACCAGGTCGATAATATTATAGTTACTGAAAATGGGAAGCCGGTAGGGATGCTGGATATCCAGGATTTGGTAAAGCTTGATCTTTTAAACTAGATTTTGATTTTTTTTTTAGCAAAGGCGAAGCAGTTTTGTTTCGCCTTTGTTGTTTTATGCAAACCGCATTGATACAATCTATTGGGAAATTAGCGACATTTGTAGAAAGCCGACTAATCGCGTTGCTAATCTGATGATAAAAATTATTTGCGACAGGACTCTGAGAATTGCCGGGAAGACTACATTCCTGTCACTTCTCGCGATTGTTTTGCAGCTTTCTGTTGCCGGTCAGTCTTTTGTCAGGGTCAACACCGGGACCAAATCTGACATTACGAGTATCTCCATGATTAACGAGAGTGAGGGATATTTCATGGCAGATAAACTCTATACCTTGAAAAATGGAGTTGAATGGACCAAATCAAGTTTTCCTTCCGTCAGGCCGGTTTGTAGCTTCTCGGCTAAGTCAGTCAACGACCTTTGGTATGTTGCAAACCTCGAAAACAGCACCTCCATCATATACCATTACCATGATAAAGTGGCAGAAAATGTTGTGGGTCCGTTCGGCGTTTGCATCTACAAAATGTCTGTCGGCCGCGATAGCATACCCTTCTTTGCCGGCTCCTCTGAAGTAGCCTATTACGAAAACGGAAAATTTGAAAAAATAGAATTGGCGCCAACGCGCTATAATATTCGGAAAATCGTTGCCCAGAACCGGTCTCTTTTTTGGATATTGTCAGATCAGGATGAATTATTTGTCAATGAAAAGGGGAAATACAGACGTATTCTAAAAGATAAGAAGGTTAAGGATTTCCAGATCATTGGCGACAAGCTTGGCTACGCTTTGTGTGAAGATGAACTGATCGGGTTCAACGATATGGTCTTCAGAACCTGCATGGTCAATAATGAGTTTAGAAAAGCCGAAAAAATATTCGTAACAAAGAAGTATGATATTTGGTTTATTGGCTCACAGTCCAAAATAATGAAGTACAGCGAAGGAAAATTATTTGATTATTCGCTAAAAGAGAAATTTAGTTTGACTGATATTTCTGTCGTTGGAGACGACGAAGTTTGGATTGCAGGAGGAGGAGGTCTCCTTTTGTATCGTGGCAGCAAAAATTTTCCACCATTTCAAAAAAGTAATCCCGGCTTTTCGTCTTTTAAATTGGCCAATTACAGCATCGACCTGGATAATGAGTATGGGGTTGCAATGGCTGATCTCAATGGAGATAATGCAATTGATATCTTTTCTGTCTGTATTTCAGATGTTAATCATCTTTTTATTAATACGTTAAAAAATAGCGGAAGCACGAACAAGGGGAATTTCTTTAAGGAGGAAGGATTCGCCCGTAATGCACAAGGTGATATTGATCCAAAGAAGGGAGCAAATTACTCGTTACTTAAACTTGGGGTTAGTGTCGCTGATGTAGATAACGACGGCGATGAGGATGTATATATTTGTTCGCTGAATTCGGAAAATAAACTCTTGCTAAACAACGGGAATGGAATTTTTAGAGATGTATCCGGTCAACCAAACAGAGCATGCCAGGACTATTTCCGTTGTACCGCTGCTGCATTTGGCGATGTAGATCTTGACGGCTTCGTTGATCTTTATGTGACCAGCGAAAATGGATCCAACAGGCTTTTAAAAAATGATGGTACCGGACATTTTTTCGATATCACCGGTTCGGCAGGCCTCGAAACAATCTCGGGTGGGTCATGTGCTTCGTTCAGCGATATCAACAACGATGGTCTTCCCGATTTGTGTGCGACTTTCTGGTATGGTCAAAACAGAATCTATTTGAATGAAACCCGGAATGGCATCATTGCTTTTCGGGATATTACTGCCCAGACAGATTTGGCGAAACTTCCGCCCGTAAAGAGTAATGGAGTCACATTTGCAGATATCAATAACGACGGATTTGCAGATCTTTTTATCGCCAACAGAAATGAAGAGAACAGATTGTTTCTCAATGACGGTCATGGGATTTTCAAGGATGTTACTGATAGCTATTTTGAGAAGAATACCTATTTATCCAACGGCGGTGTCTTTGCTGATTTTGATCAGGATGGCTTTCTTGATTTGTACCTGAATAATGTCGGGGAGAATATTCTGTATAAAAATATTTCAGGGAATCATTTTTTAAATGTCACGGCCGATTTTGGCGCAGAAATGAGTGGATACTCTACCGGAGCAGCTGTCGGAGATTTGGATAATGATGGAAATGCTGACGTGTATGCTGCCAATTTTCTCGGGGGTAGTAGCAGAGTATTTATGAATCAAAACAGCAACAAGAATAATATAAAAATTAAGCTGGAAGGGACTCTCTCTAACCGGGACGCAATTGGTGCAAAGATTTTTCTATACCTAAAGGGTCAAAATTCAAGTGGAACTCTGGTAGGCTTTCACGAAATCAGTGGTGGGGGCGGGTATGCATCTATCTCTGCAAAGGAAGCCATATTTCCATTGATCGCTGGTTTACAATATTTCGCAATTATAAGATTTCCATACCCAGACAGTGAAATAAGGGTTGAAGATATAAAACCCGGTACCCTGAAAATCCGGGAACAGGAGGGACTGAGCGCACTTTACACACTGGCAGAAAAATCGATCGTCCGGGCTGTAAAAGACCCTGAAATCCGGAGAGAATTTTTTAAGATCGCCGGTGTTTTTCTCTTGTTCTTCCTCTATTTTCGTTTTTATCTTTTTGGAAAAGAACGGATTACGCGAATTCGTAAAATTTCCGTTTATATCTTTTTTTTAAGCTTCCTGGTATTTAATCTGGTTTTCCTTTATTCTTCGTCGCTCGCTTTTTATTTTCTACCTGTGATTGTGGTATCTGTTCTGCTGATAATTATGCACCTGATTACGGAGCGGATGCAGGTTTCACAAAATTTGACAGAACAGAGAATGAAACTTAGAGAGAAAATTTCCAGAGATTTGCACGATGATCTTGCTTCCACCCTCGGAAGTATTTCAATTTATTCAGACACCTTGAAACGACTCGAATCTCCGGAAAAATTGGAATTCAAAAAGCTCTCATTGAAAATTGCAGAATTGACCCAATCAGCCCTGAGATCAATTACAGATATTATCTGGATGACTTCCCCCAAGAATGATTCGCTTCAGGGACTTCTGGCAAAGGCAAATAACCTGCTATTTGAGATTCTGATCGATAACGGGATTCAATATCAATCAGAAATAAATACTCCGGATCTCGCCATCGTGCTTCCTGACGAGGTTAAGAATGATATTTTCTTGATACTCAAGGAAGCAACACATAACATCATAAAGCATTCAAAAGCCAGAAATGTGACATTAATAGCAGATGTGAATGATAACATGTGTTCAATCTCGCTAATGGATGATGGTGTCGGTTTCGATGAAAAGGGTTTGCAAAAGCAGATCTCCCAAGGCAATGGATTACTTAATATCCGGCAAAGGGCACATGATTCTAAAATTGATCTCACAATTGACTCGGGAAAAGGAAATGGAACAGTAATAGGTCTGTTATTCAAAATATGACCCCAAAGGGCTATGGATATTCTGATTTATTTATCGTTATTTCGTTAAAAAATACCCATGGCTGTATCTGTTGGTATCGTTGAAGACCACGAAGAGTTCAGGCAAAGTCTGGTGTTTCTTGTCTCTTCTTTCACGGATTATAACGTCATCTGGTCTTTTGGTTCTGTCGAGGAAGCCTTCGGCGAAACGGCAATACCTGATGTTTTGCTTCTGGACATTAACCTTCCTCGTATGTCCGGATTGGAGGCTATTCCTATTTTTAAGAATAAATGGCCTGAATCAAAAATTATCATGTTGACGATTCTGGAAGATGAGCATAATATCATGACTGCAATAAAGAGCGGTGCCGACGGGTATATACTGAAAAAGACGAACCCCCAGAAAATACTGGATGCCATCCAGCAGGTGTATGACGGCGGAGCTGCATTGACGCCCATGGTTGCAAAACAGGTGCTTTCCTATTTTAAGCCTTACCACAAGGAGGAGCAACATGCTTCGGTACTCACAAAAAGGGAAAGCGAGATCCTCTCCTATATCGTAAGTGGAATTACCAACGATAGAATTGCAGGAGAATTGTTTATAAGTACTCAAACTGTACGAAATCACATCAAGAATATCTACGAAAAGCTGCAGGTGCACTCTAAGGCACAGGTCGTGGCGAAAGCGTTAAAGGAGAAGATGATCTAGCATTGACGAAAATCGGACGGGGTGTTCATTCCGATTTGTTGTGGATATGTTCTGCTTGAAAAATGACCCTATGGGGCTATTGGGGGTTTGTTAGCGCTGACTTACTTTTGAATGCCAGGAAATCATTACTCACTATTTTTCTTCGGATTTTTTGATTTCCATCTAATCGCTAACAATTTTAAAACTGAGAAAAATGAAAACTAGATTTGCCACCATTTTTGTAACAACTGCCTTGCTTGGGTTGATTCTTTTTGGTTGTGACTTGCTTACAAAGAAGGATGATAAACCCACCGATATCGGTGCCGGATCCTATATCTCCACAAATGCGCAAGATCCCAAATTCGTAAAATTTGTTTCCATGAAAGGTGAAACAGTGGAGGTTTTCGGAACCAGAACCGGTTCTGGATTACCTGATTTAGTTACTCAAATAAATGTGACAACCTCGAATGGAGAACAATATGTATTTTATTATGACAGTAATAAAAAATTGACTTCAGCGGTCGCAGCCAATGGCGTAATGTTTCAATATGATTGGTTGGCCAACAAGAAAGTGGCTGTCAGTATCAGTGCCAACGATGGAAAAACTCAGGTAAATACAGAGTTAGACTTAAGCGGAGTAAAATCTGCCAGTGTGCCTTTCGATAGTAATTCTGCCCGCTCACGTGTCAACGGAAACGATTGCTCAGATATAATTTTCACTCCGCTTACCGACACAAACGAATCTGCCGGGAAAAATCATCTTAAAGCAGGCAGTACCTCCAGTACCACTTATGATCTTTATACCACTCAATGTGGTTCTCCTTCCAATCAATCGATCGCAGCCGTAAACTTATATGATCAGTCGGGTAGTGTTTTATTGGGTGTAGTCACTCCTGTTTGGGTGGGAAACGGGCATTATACGATCACCGTTCCTTCGGGCACTGCCCCAACAATCGACCCACAGGCTGCTGCCGAAAAAATGACATCGGTCTTGTCTTCCTATTGTGATGCAACGGGCATAATTGGTGCCCCACAAGCTTTAATGATGTCGGAGGGTGCCTGTGCGGCTTTAGCCGCAAAGCTTGCATTGACAGTGGTGGGAGCCAGTGTTGCGGCTCCGGTCGGAACTGCCTGTGCGGGACTCAGTGCTGCGATGGCCGTTTATTGCAAAACGTTGGGTGTGTCCGGGGGATCCGGGTACTCCTTCGATTGCAGATAAAATCAACGAACTGGGACTCCTAAACTACTTCAAAATAACGGGCAACATGCGGTTGCATGTTGTATTCCGTGTTTTCGGTGAGGGAACGTCCTCTGTAACTAAAGGGTTCACGATAGCGGAAGGTGTGGCATCAACATTAAATGCAGAGTTGGATGTAAATGGAAAACCAAAGATTCGATCGCTGGAATTGACCCCCTCTTCACCTGCAGCATACGTGGGCTATACGATAAAAGTCAATGTCTATTGCCTGCCTATCGGGAGTAATGTGACACTTTCGATGATCGGAACCGATGGTTATTCCAAGACAAATACTTTCCCGATAACAAGTGCAGCACAGTCGGCCGGTACTTTTTCACTTTCAATACCTGGCGCTGCAAAGGGAGTACGGGATGATGTGACAGCGAAGGTGACGACCTCAGATGGGCAGGTCATCACGACGACAGCATCCCTGATATTCTCATAGCCGAAATTAGTGAAGTGTACTGCCTGAAACGATTTTAATACATTCGTCTCTACCTTATCAGGGAGGTGTCGGGACGTCTGAACCTACCCGGAATTGTATCTTGAAAATAGGGTGGCTCAAAGAAAACGAAAATGAAAAATTCGTCTTCTCGGGAGCCATCCTTCTTTTTTTAGTATCTTGCAGCAACTATCAATAGCCCCGGGTCGGTGCATTTTTTTTCCAGGCGTGAGTCTATTGATACTTAGCATAAGATAATTTGTAACTGATATTTTTTTTGTAAAATGAAAAGAGTATTTCTTTCGGTTTTATTTTTCGGTTTCCTTTTGACGCTAAATTTTGGTGTTAGGGCAGAGGTTCGTCTTCCGGCAATTTTAGGGAGTCACATGGTTCTGCAGCAGAAGAGTGAAATCAATTTGTGGGGGGTGGTGTGCCCCGGCTGAAAAAATTAATCTGAAAGCATCCTGGGATACTGCCAGATATACCACAACTGGTACCTCAGGGGCTAAATGGAGTATTAAGATCAAAACGCCAGCTGCGGGAGGTCCTTATACGATTACAATCAATGATAAGACACTTCTGGAGGATGTAATGATTGGAGAGGTGTGGGTTTGCAGCGGACAAAGTAACATGGAGTGGAGTGGAACTCAAAAGTTGAAGCAATCACTGGATGAAGCTCCTAATGCCACAAATCAGAATATCCGCTTCTTCTATGTGCCAAAAAGTACTGCTGATTTTCCTCAGGAGGATATTAAAGCAGGTTGGAAAGTTTGTTCTCCTGATGAAATGTTGCGTTTTAGTGCGATAGGATATTTCTTTGGTAAGAAATTGCAAAATGATCTGAATGTCCCGGTCGGACTGATCAACAGCAACTGGGGCGGTACACCCGCCGAGGTATGGACTCCAAAAGATGTGGTCGGACAAGATCCTGCATTGAAGGATGCATCGCTGAAATTGCAGCCATCAAATGGGTGGCCAATTACACCGGGCTCAATTTACAATGCCATGATTTCCCCGTTGACAAAATTCAAGATTGCCGGTACAATCTGGTATCAGGGGGAAAGCAATTCACAGAATTATCAGACCTATTCACGACTGATGACCAAAATGATTGGTTCCTGGCGAGATGCCTGGGGGTATGTCTTTCCGTTTTATTTTGTCCAGATTGCTCCATTTGCATACGGTAACTACAATGTGGGGGCATTGGTGCGAGAACAACAGACGGCTTGCCTGGCTATTTCCAAAACCGGCATGGTCGTCGTTCACGATCTGGTAGATGATGTGACAAATATCCATCCTGTTAAGAAAATTGAGGTGGCAACACGCTTGGCCAATCTGGCGCTGGCAGATAATTATGGAGTCAAAAATTTGATTTACAGGTATCCAATGTATCGGGGAATGATCATCGAGAAAAACCGGATCAGAATCCTTTTTGATAACTTGTCGGGCGGTTTAGTGTCTAAAGATAAAGACCTGAACGAATTTTATATCGCAGGAACAGATCAGAAATTTCTATTTGCCAGTGCAAGGATTGAAGGTAACACAGTAATCGTATGGAATAAAGCCGTAAAGGATCCGGTAGCCGTACGTTTTGGCTTCAGCAATACTTCGATTCCAAACCTTTTTAGCAAAGATGGTATGCCCGTTAACATGTTCAGAACGGATAGCTGGGAAGTGAAGACCGATGCTGTTGTGAAATAAAAGAAGGAAACTATCTAGAGTACAAATGGGTTTCAGGTGTTTATTTGAGGCCCATTTGCGCTTTTAGAAACTTGAGCGAGGACTCCACATCTAGTCTCTTGGCAATAATCTTTTTGTTTTTGTCAAGAATGTATATTATCGGTGTACTGGTAACATCGTAGAGCCTTCTGAAATTGCTTGTATATTGAGGATCCCACACATTGGTCCATTCCTGAATTTTATATTCCTGAACGGCTTTCATCCACTTGTCTTTGTTGTTCTGTGTGAGCACCGCATATATTTCGATTCCCTTACTTTTTAATTCCTGATAGAGATCTTTGTTGAGTATTGGCGTCGTTTTTTGACAATGACTGCAGTCAGGCTCCCAGAAATAGAGCAGCGTGTACTTTGCATTCATCTGCCGCAGACTATAGTAATTACCTTCAGAATCAGGAAGTTTTAGTTCAGGGGCGATATTCCCGATGAGATTGGGCTTCACCGCCTCTACTCTTTCTTTGATTTTCCGCACGGCCGAGGTGTCCAGCCAGGGCTTGGGGTCGCGGAGGACATACTTCTCAGAAAGTGCCACAAATGCCTTGTCCATCCCCATAAGTTGCGACTGATTTGATTCATTCAGCAAATAGAGGAAGACGAAATGATAAACCTCCTCATTCACCTTCGATTTTTCAATTACCTGAATCATTGGCTTTATTAATGAATCAGGCATCTGCAAAATCATTTTTTTGAAGTAGGTGTCCAGCTTCTCCTGAAATATGGGAGTACGGATTAGTCCGGCGCGGGGAAAAATTAAAATTGTCCCAGAAATGATTTTTAAGGAAATTGTACCTA
Organism: Prolixibacteraceae bacterium; assembly: GCA_963663005.2. Taxonomy (GTDB): domain Bacteria; phylum Bacteroidota; class Bacteroidia; order Bacteroidales; family Prolixibacteraceae; genus CAINVV01. The sequence continues at coordinate 399,155 of CAXXHH010000010.1, read as the reverse complement.
TAAACCCACCGGATCGAGTCCTGATTTTTTACTTCGGCGGTTAGAATGGGTTCGTCCGGAACCGGGATGAGCATGGCAAGGAAGAAATCGGCAAGGAAAGTGTCTTTGTATTTCTTTGCCGTCTCTTTCCAGTATGTTTCCATTGTGGTATTGAGCTCATTCAGTTTCCTTTGCAGTATCTTAACTGAATCTTTCTTATCAGGGATGGCGCCCAGACGGGTCTGAATGGCGCTTTGTTTTGCCTTTTGCTGCGTAAGAAACAGCTGGTATTCGTGAAATGCGACGGTCTCATCCGCTCCCGAGTACTTATTCTGTGGACCATTTGCAAAATCTGCTTCGATGGAAAACTGCTGATTCTTTCCGATCAGAAATTCAAAATAATTTTTGTCATTCAGATAAAAAAGGTAGAGTCCTTCCTTTTGCGCTTTGCTGCGGCTGAGAACGCCGACACCTTCATGGTTTATTCTGACTGAGTCTACTCTGAGAATTTTATCTCCGTAATAATTGGCTAAATAGACCGTAGTATCTTTGATCCCTTTCATCTTCAATGTGATAACGAAAGGATCGGCGGATTTCTGTCCGGAAAATAGAATGCCGGCAAAAATAAATAGAAGCAAAGATGATACTCTAAACATTAGCAACCGTTTTGGTGATTCAACGGTTGCTAAGTTATAGTATATTTGGTTTTTTTCAAGGAATCAGACTAACATTTCCGTAGCTGCTTTCAATGTTCACTGTCGCTTTTGGGGAGGCAGATTCTCCAATGGTTCCATGAACTTCGTAGGAATTATCTTCTTTTGCTGTGTTTAATTTTCCTCCGGGATGTTTTAGGCTGCAGTACCTGACATTGCCGTCTAGCTTATAGGAGGCACCGGACGCAATTCCTAGCTTGACTGAAGCATATCGGCTACTCACTTTAACCTCTTTAAAACTTGCCGGGATAGTCCCAACCGTGAGGTTTCCATATCCGTTTGTAAGGATCAGTGATGATAGTATTTGGTCAATTTTGTACCCCGTGTACATGGAATTGCATGCCAGACTATTGATGGTCTTGAACTTGTAGTCGTCATATTTTGAATCTATCGTGCAGTCTTTGCAGTCGCCAATGTTTAAACCGGAGTACCTTGATTCAATTTTAAGGTTATCCCCTTTTTCCAGCGCAAGCTTTGAATATCTGATCGCCAGAGTTAAATTTTTTGTGGCATCAATATTGGCTTTGCTGTATGCAATGTCAATGTTGAGTGAAGGTGAAAGTAGATTTTTTGCCCGTAGCTCACCATATTTGATATCAAACATTCCTTTTCCTGTCAGGTTGTTCATGTTAACGGTTCCATATTTCTGATCCACGGATAATTCGCGATCAGCCGGGATTGAAACGGTGTAATCTATGCTGAACTCTTTGTTAAAGTTATTAAAGAAATCAGTGTGCATTTCGGTGGCCGCAGAAACGGTATTTCCGACTTTGTTAATATTCACATCTATGTTGTCAAGAAATTTTTGTGCGCGGCTACCGGAACCTTCCACCCACACCACCACACTCAGGACAACAGAGTCTTTCCGGTTATCATCAATTTGGATATTTCCGTATTTATTGGAGAGCTCCATTTTTGATACCTGACTAATGGGGAAGCTTTTGTAAATTTTCTTGGTGGTTCTTTCTGCCTGTACCTGAAAAGCAACCAGGGTCAATAAAATAAGTCCTAAACTAAAGTTTCGTGTTTTCATGATTTTTATTTTTGTTTAATTTGACATTTTCTAAATCTGTCTTAATTGTGTTTATTATGTCCAGTTTTGTTTGATAGTATTCGATCATTGCATTGACAACCCGCTCGTCATTCGGATTCTTGCTGTATTCTTTTTGCAAATCCTGATAAAGACGATCCATCTCTTCCATCTCCTTTTTCACTTGCTCGACCTCCTGCTCACTGCCAATTCCCTGATCTGCCATCTGTTTTAGCTGTAATATTCCGCTATTGATTCTGACAGTATAAAAGTTGACAGTTTCATTCATTTCGGTGGAGGCAAAACGTTGCTGATTATTTTCTTTCTTACCAGGAAGCAGATAGGCAATAAGGTTTGCGCAGAGAAGTAAAATGATTACGACTGAGGCTATCTTTAAAAAGGGTGATGTAATGAGAGTCCGCTTCTTTTTTGAGTGATAATTCTCCAGTCTTGCTTCAAACCTTTGAAAATGGCCTTCCATGGGCTCTTCGTCAAAAGCATCATGCTGTTCATTGAAAAGTTTATCAAGCTTATCCATATTGTTCTGTTGTATATTGTTTTTTTCTTTTTGAAATCAATAGTTCTCTGAGATGCTGCTTTGCCCTGCTTAATTGTGTCCGGCTGGTAACATTACTGATTCCCAAAATCTCACTAACCTCTTCGTGGTCGTATCCTTCCAAAAGTATCAGCGAAAGAATCGTTCGGTAGCCATCAGACATTTGAGAGATGGCGGTTTTCACCTCCTCGACGGTATATTCGGGTTGGTTGTCAATGTCTTCCTCATAGATTGGATGTTCGGATGTAATTTCTTCAAATTCTACCCGCCGCTTCCTTAGGTAATCCAATGAGCGGTTGACAATGATTCGCTTCAGCCAAACACCGAAACTGACTTCGCCTTTGTATGTGTCAATTTTCCGAAAAGCTGTCAGAAAACCTTCCTGCATGATATCTTCGGCCTCATCGACACGATTGACGATTCGCAGTGCCGTATTATACATCGACCTGTAATACAGCTTATAAATCTTGAATTGTGCCTCTTTGTCATTTTCGAGACACTTGTCGATTAGTTGCTGATGAATATTGATGTACATCGTTCTTTTTTGCTCTTATTTACTCCAATGACGCAACAGAAATTAAATTGTTGCATGCGTTTTAGTTTTTTTTACTAAAACTCTCTAATTTAAGAAGATTTGGAAGGAATTGTGCGAAAAATGTATTTGTTCAATCGTCATTAACAAATGGTTCAATCTTAATGGCTAATTTTAGCACAGTCTGTCAAGTATCTAATATGAAACCCTCATGTGCAAAAGCTCGCCAAAGAAGATGTATATTGCATTGAGGGTTCCATACGGCAAATGAAAAGCAGATTATATTCGTATGAAAAGTTACGACCCATTTATGCATTCCGCAGAACATATTCTGAATCAGACGATGGTCAGAATGTTTTCTTGCGAACGTTCTTTTTCAAGTCACATTGAAACAAAAAAATCCAAATGCGATTACCATTTCCATAGAGCGCTAACCTCCGAAGAGGAAATTGAACTGGCAAACAGGATCAATGATGTAATCAATCAACAACTTGATGTTACCGAGAAGTTCATTTCACTGACCGAAGCGGCGAACTCCTTCAACCTGGCAAGGCTGCCCGAAGGAAGTGGTGATTCAATCCGTATTATTTCCGTAGGTGAGTATGACAATTGCCCCTGCATCGGGCCGCATGTCAAAAACACAAGTGAAATAGGGCAGTTTCAACTGGTATCAACCAGTTTTGAGGGAGACATTCTCAGGATCAGGTTTAAGCTGATTAACCAGACAAATTAGCAGATTGAAGCGGACGGGGACAGCTTGCAGACTAAGAAACTATGGCAAAAATTAACGCGTTAAATATTTTATAAAGCCTCCGCAGGATCGGGAAAAACATTTCGACTGGTCGGAGAATATTTGACGTTGCTATTTACGCAGCCGACCTCCTACCGGAATATTCTCGCCGTTACTTTCACCAATAAAGCAACCGCAGAGATGAAAGAGCGGATATTGCGCGAGTTGGCAAATTCTTTCTAACGGAGCTGAATCCAAGTATTTAAAGTTGTTGGTAGAGTTTGGCGCGGAACGTGAAATCAGACGTAAGGCGACCTCAATTCTAAAACTGATTCTCCACGGACTATTCCCGCTTTTCGGTAATGACTATTGATAGTTTTTTTCCAAAAAGTGATCCGTTCATTCGCCAGAGAGATCCGCCTGAATGCCTCTTTTCGAACGGAGATAGATAATCGGCAAGCATTGGAAGAGGCCGTAGATCTGCTTTTTCAGGAAATAGAAAGCAACGACCTGCTGATGAGTTGGATGATTATGTTTTTGGAAGAAAATCTGGAGGAGGGCAGGAGTTGGGACTTCAGAAGAGAGTTGCTGAAATTTGGAAAGGAGATTGAGAAAGAAGCATTCAAAGTGCATGGGGACGAACTTCTCGAGACGCTCGCAGGGAAGGAGCAATTGAGTTCCTATGTGGCTGAAATGAAAACAATTATTTCCGATGCTGAATCGCGGCTGAGGGAATATGGTGCGGCCGGACTGAAGCTCATAGCTGATTCCGGATTGTCGTACGACCAGTTCAAGGGCAGCAAAAACTCATTTGCCAATCTCTTTAATAAGTTGGCCGCTGGAAAATATGATCCGCCTACTGCCACAATGCTGGGTGCCTGTGACCAGGTTGATAATTGGTATAAAAAAAAACTGATTCTCCGCAATTCAAAAGTCAGGTGGAGAAGTTGTATGAAGATGGATTGAATAGAATACTTAAGGAATCAATTGAAGCGCTGACTGGCGAAACTTGTAAGATCAACAGCGCTCAGGCAATTCTTAAAAATATCTATCCCTTCGGCCTTTTGGGAAATATTGCTTTAAAATTGAAGGAGGTTCTGCAGGAAAATAACACGGTTTTATTGAGCGACTCCAGTCGGATGATAGGTCGAATAATTGAGGGTAATGATACCCCATTTATCTATGAAAAAGTTGGAATGATGTATCGTCATTTTATGCTGGATGAGTTTCAGGATACTTCCCGTCAGCAATGGATGAATTTTAAACCATTGGTTGATAATGCGCTGGCATCGGGAAATGCCTCATTGGTGGTGGGTGATGTAAAACAGTCGATATACCGCTGGCGAAATGGCGATTGGAACTTGCTTGCAAATCAACTGGAGGCCGATTTGCGCCATCAAAATGTGCACAAGGAAACGCTTGACGTGAATTGGCGTAGCAAAAAAAAACATCGTTGATTTTAACAACTTCCTTTTTTACCGTGCCTCAAATTACCTAAACTCATGGTTTGAAGATGAACTGAAAGGTAAGCCCGTTTTCGGAAATGAACGGGGTGATTTTGCAGGCGTATGCCGACCAATATCAACAATGTTCCCAAAACGATGGGGCCTACCGGGTATGTCCGAGTTTCCTTTGTGGAGTCGGAAGGGGCAACCAAAAAGAGCGAATTCAAAGAAAAGGCTTTGGTGTTGCTAATCGACCAATTGGAGGAGGTTCAAAAATCCGGCGTTAAGCCTGAGGACATTACCATCCTGGTAAGGGAAAACTCGGATGCCGAATTAATCGCAAAGGCTTTATGGGAAAAGAAAAAATCGGATGCTAAACCCGGATGCACCTACGACGTTATAACCAGCGACACCTTGAAAATAGGGCAATCACCGGTTGTACGGTTTGTTGTCAACTTCTTCAAAATCTATGCAAGAAAGAAACCTCAACTATTTCGGGCCGAAATCTTATACGGATATTACCGTATTTTAGTACCGATGATGGACATCAAATGGCGAAAGTCCCGATGTTGATTTGCATAACTTGTTTGACTCTGATGCCGCTCTTCCCGAACTTTTCGAAAAATGGCTCCAGATAGATTCCCAATCTGAATTTTTGTCCGGACTCCTTGCCTTACCTCTTTTTGAGCTTGCCGTTGCCATTGCCGACCATTTTCAGTTGGGCGAAATTAAAGGAGAGAAGGTCTATCTTCAGGCTTTTTTGGATTTGGTGCTGGAATTTGGCCGTGAAGATAACGGCGGAATTTCGGGATTTGTCGAGTGGTGGGAAAATTTCGGATCCACTAAAACACTTAATCTTCCGAATATTAAGAATTTTGTCCGGATATCTACCGTCCATCAATCCAAGGGACTGGAATTCGATACCGTTCTTATTCCTTTCTGCAATTGGGAAATAGCGCTGAATCCCTTTAAGCTACCATATTTATGGTCTATTCCTGAAACGGAGCCCTTCAATCATTTGAAGATGGTTCTACTGAAGTGTGATAAAAGCTTGAAGGATTCTGTATTTTCCTACGAATATTTTCACGAGCTTTTATTGAGTACGATGGATAATCTTAATTTGCTTTATGTCGCAATGACCAGGGCTATTAATAATTTATTCATCATAATGCCTTACAAAGACGAACTTAAACAACCGACTAATGTCGCAGAATTGATGCAGCATCTGATGGAAAATCCGGTGATGTTGGATAGCATTGATCAGCAGAAATACGTTGATTTTGGTAAAGGCTGGGATCCTTTCAATAAGATTTTTGAATCGGGAAAGATGGCTACCTCAGAGGTAAGAGTCGTTTCACCTCAGGTGGAAAGTCCTTACGACAGATTGACGCTGAATTCAAACAACCAAAGGATGCGGATACGGTTGCACAGTAAAGATTATTTCCAGATAACGGGTAGCCAGCGTGGGGAACGAATCAACAGAGGTACCCTGATGCATAAGATATTTGAAAAGATCAAAACCGTTAAAGATATTGAGCCAGCTATCAGACAAATGATCTCTTCCGGGGAATTACGGATACAGGAAGGGAGTGAATTCTCTGAAAAGATTGGCGCTTTGTTAACTCAATATCCATTCTCCGATTGGTTTAGCGACGAGTGGAAAGTTTTGAATGAGAGGGATATCCTGCGCCCTGCGGAATCGAAACATCGTCCGGACCGGGTGTTGATAAAGGGAAGTTCTGTCGTCGTTATCGACTACAAGACTGGAGAGAAATCGGACAAGGATATCAGGCAAATGAAGGGCTATCTGGCAGATCTGAAAAAAATGGGCTATACTTCGGGAGAGGGGAATATCTGGTACCTTCAGGATAACGAATTGGTAAAAAGTTGAAATGGCATAATTGAATTATAATGAACAGAAAAATATCCAATCCATATTTAAAATCGGGTCGAAAAGACTACAACTGCTTTGGTTGTTCACCCAATAATGACAAGGGTTTGCAATTAAAATTCGAATTGGAAGGTGATGAAGTTGTGGCAGTCTGGAACCCGCAACGATGGGCTGAAGGTTTCAGAAATATTCTGCATGGCGGCATTCAGGCTGCATTATTAGACGAGCTTTGCAGTTGGGTTGTTCAGGCAGTCTGCAAAACTGTTGGCGTTACCACCTCAATGGAAATTAGTTATCGAAGGGCTGTGTTGATAAGCGACGGAGAGATAATTTTGAGAGCCAGGTTAATCGAACAAAACAGCAGAATGGCTTTTGTTGAAGGGAGACTCCTGACGAAAGACGGCACTGTTTGCGCCACGGCAAAATGCAAATTCTTCATTTTCCCAATTGAGAAGGCTATGGCTGAATATGATTACCCAGGTGGTGACGCCTTCTTCGAGGAGGACGAAGCACTAAAATAGTCGACCCCACTTTATCCTTATTCCGCTATTTCCCAACGGATAGAATAAAACTTACCAGGAAGGGCACCAAAATAGTCAGTACGATTCCGCTAAAAACGGAAATGATGGCATATTGTTTTCCTGAATATTTGGTGATAACAGGCAGGGTCGTATCCATCGCGGTAGCTCCACCAGAGGCTATTCCAGCCAAATTCCCGAAATATTTTACCAGGATCGGGGTAGTCAGCAGTGTTGCTATTTCTCTGAAAATATTGGACAATAGGGCTACTACACCAAGACTATGACTGTGAAGTTGTGTGATAAAAATGCTGGACAGGCTATAATACCCGAACCCTGCGCCAACCGCCATGGACTCCCGCAAGGTAAGTGAGGGTATCACCAGAGCTACCAGCGCGGAACCCAACATCGTTCCGATAATAATTGTCACGGGAACCCAAAAAATTTTGTAATTGTGGGTAGCTAAAACTCTCCATGAATTGCGATCGCTGCCGATAGTTACTCCGGCAAGAAACATTAAAATATAGAGCGCATAGCTTCCGAATTTAGTCCAGTCCAGCCCGACGGGAAGCCTTCCCGAAAGTCCGGCCAGAACCCCTGCTACAAAGAAAGAAAAAATGATAAGGCTACTTCTCATGCTGTTTGAATAGAATTCTGAAAAGCAGACCAGATACAAGTACACTCCCGGAGATTGAAGCCACTGCGATAGCTATTGCTTCATAGCCAATCTTGCCTAGATTTCGGATTACCTCTTCATTGGTTCCCACGGATATCCCGAGCAGAAACAACAAAAGATAGATAGCCCAGTTTAAAAGGTGGTTGTTGAATTGATGCAGCCGAGGCTTCCTGATGATCAGCAAGCCAATTAAAATTCCTGCTGAGAGTACGAGTAGTATGGAGATCATCAGGAATTATGGAATATCAAAATTGGAAACGTACCGAAAAAACCCACATTCATTCCACTGCCGTGATTGATGAGACCAATTTCGGGTCGGGCATCCAATGCAAGCTGAATTCGTGCAGGGAAGCAATATTCTATGCCAACGTCGCCAGCTGCTGCCAAAAACATTCCATTGTTATATCTAGAGTTATAAAGCATGGAATTCCATGTGCCAATTTTCCCTCCAGGACCTGCATACCAATTAAATCCATTATCAATTTTCCACACCCAGTGATAAAGTCCGACGAGCGCCCAACTGTTATAATCATGCCGGAAATCATTCACATATTCGTAATCACTGTTAAATCCTAAATCAAATTCAAGCCTGTTGACGGAATTCAAACCATGCTGATAACTGATTTCAGTTCCTAATCCGTAACCTGCACCGAACCGCAAACCAAGAGCATTATTTTTTTACCTGGGAAAGTGAGATATTTACTAGTAGAAATAGTAAAATCAAGGATATAGATATTTTTTTCATGTGAGATTTTTTAAATAAACAAATGCAATTTAAATAAGAACGTGCCTAAAAATAAGAAATTAACTCTGCCGACAAAATTGGAATTAACAGAATTGGGTAGTACATAAACTGATACCCGAATTTATACAGCAAATTTTATGCAAGTGTATACGCGAAAATTAACAAAGAGTTCTGGAGAATGTTACATCTCACCGTTCTTTACAATCTTCTTAAATTTTTCCAGCTGATCGTTCCAAACCATTGAATCCTGAGGGAGGAAGTTCTTGGTGTCGAACGAGTTCTCAACCATCGCTCTTATTTCTTCCAGGGATGCAACAGCTTTCATGGCTTTAGCCTGGATCAGAATATTGCCAATTGCAGTGGCTTCTGTCGGACCTGCAACGACTGGTATTCCCATGGCGTTGGCGCTATATTGGCACAACAGCTCATTGTTGGCTCCACCGCCGATGATGTGAACCTTCTCAATGGGATATGAAATTATGGATCTGATAGAATCGAGGGTTAGCCGGTACTTCATGGCCAGGCTTTCAAAGATACACCGCACGAATTCGCCATGAGATGCCGGAGGTGTTTGACCGGTTTTAAGACAGAAGTTCGTAATGGCTTTCGGCATATCCGGCGGATTAAGGAAGCTGCTGTCGTCAGGATCAATCAGACATTTGAATTGCTCTGCCTGCAAACTCAGATTAACCATCTCTATCCACGAATAGGTAACTTCGTGCGACCACACCCTTCTGCACTCCTGCAGCAACCACATTCCCATGATATTTTTCAGGAAGCGGGTAGTGCCTTCAACCCCTCCTTCATTTGTGAAGTTGAGATCGAGTATCTCCTTTGAGATCAGCGGTTTTTCGGATTCAATACCCATCAGCGACCATGTGCCGGAAGAGATATAGGCCCAATTCTTTCCAGTTGCCGGAACAGAGGCAATTGCCGATGCGGTGTCATGCGAGGCAACGGCGATTACCGGAATAGGTTTGCTGCCTGTTTCCTTTTGCACTTCCGGCCTAATATTATCCAATATCGTACCGGGCAGAATGATCTCCTGCATCATCGACATATCAACGCCCATTGCCTCGAAAAGCCGTTCTTCGTAGGCCAATTTGCCAGGCTTCAAAAGTTGGGAGGTGGAGGCAATTGAGAATTCGTTCTTTTTCACACCGCAGAAAAGGTAGGAAAGGGCATCCGGCATGAAGAGTAAATCTTTGCCAACTTCATATTGAGATGCCTTGGTCTGATGGTTGATGTACAACTGAAACAGCGAATTGAATTGCATCAACTGAATGCCGGTCATCAGGTAGAGCTCTTCTTTCGGTATGATTTTATAAAATTCGTCCATCGCATTGTCAGTGCGACGATCCCGGTAGGCAAAAGGCAGGGAGGCAATCATACCGTCTTTGTCGACGAAGGCAAAATCTACACCCCAGGTATCGATGGCAATAGAATCCGGCTGGACGCCAAAATCGCGAATGCATTTTTTGAGTCCGGTTTTTAACTCATCGAAAATGGAGAAGATATTCCAATAGAAATGGTTATCAATTTCGACCATTCGGTTTTCAAACCGATGTATTTCAGTGAGATGCAGTTTGTGCTCCAAAATTGTTCCCAACATTGCTCTTCCGGAAGAAGCGCCCAAATCAAATGCTAAAAAATTGCCGGTTGCCATAATAAATATTAAATATTCCCTTCGATGAGCTCAGGGATCGAATTATTGAAAGAGATTCAGTTCGCTTTTTTGGAATAGAAGTATTTTCCGGTCAGGAGCAATCCGGCGAAGACAAAAATTGCGAAAACCAGGCTGCTAACGGCCAGTTGCATCCCTCCTGATATCACATGACCCGATGTACAGCCTCCGGCCATTCTTGCTCCGAAAATCAGAATAAAGCCTCCAAAAAAGGCCCAGAATGCACGCTTTCCAAAGTTATTTCCTTTCTGCTTCTCCCAATTATCATGAATCATTCTGATTTTGAATTCCTTTCTGAGCAGTGAAATAACGATGCCGGAAAGGAGTCCGCCGGCAAGAAATAGTACTTCCCAGCTACCGGATTTTCCAATCTGTTTGAAATAATCATTATTCACGGCTCCAAAAATATTATCCGCAACATATGGAAAGAAGGTGGAAGCGCCTATTGGCCGATCGGCATAATAAAAAACGAAGGTGTTTAATATTGCAATCCCGATCCCGGCGAAGATCCAGGACTTATCCGGACTTTTATCGAATTTCTGAACGCCGAACGCCATTGCTATAAAGGCTGCGCCGCAGAGAATCATCAGGGTATAAAATAATGCCGGCATTGAACCAATTGCCGTAAAAAGGGAAAAAGTTCCAATATTTGGTCCCAGAACGGCACCAATGGAGGGTAAAATCACGGTGTAAAATAATCCGCCGGCTAACCCGCCCAAAATTCCAATTAGCGCGTCAAGAGAACCTTCGCCCGCAGATACCATTACCGTGCCCGGACAATAACCCAGGATCGCCATGCCGGTGCCGAAGATCAGTCCGCCGAGAATAATTCCACCTAGCAAAAAGGGCTTAATATGATAGGAGGCAAAACCCAAACCGATTTCCAGGTTTAGCAAGATTACGCCAACACCGATAGCCAACGCAATGGCTTTGGCAACCTTAAAATTCTGGAGCATGGCCATTCCGCTGATGGTATCAAAACGATTTAAGCGGGCACTTTGCAGCAGCGCTCCGAATAAAAAACCCAAAAATAGTGTGATCATTGGCTGTTCGATGAAGTGATTAGTTACAGATTTCAAAGATAGCAAAACGGATAATAATTGCTAAAATTGATGGCAAATAACCGATCTATGCCAATTAATTAATTAACGCTGGAAAAGAATTTTTTCAAGGTCGGGTCGGTTCATTCTACGCAATTCAGTTATCAACTCTTTGCGGAACTCATTTTTATACCAGAAAAAGAATTTGCGTTGGGCTAATTTTTGATCAGAAGTTTTGGCAGTATAGATTTTTTCCAGGGTATATGGATGATAACCAGAATAATAGATTACAGTAGCAAGTGTCATTGGAGTGGGGGTAAAGTCCTGTATCTGCTCCAGTTTGAAATTGAGTTCTTTCGTTTTTGCTGCCAGATCGGCCATTGCTTCAAGGTCACTGCCTGGGTGACTGGAAATAAAATACGGAATCAATTGTTGCTTCAAACCGTACTTTTCATTCGTTTTATCGAAGAAATTCCTTAGTTGAACGAATTGCGAAAATGAGGGCTTGCGCATGATAGAAAGCACTTGATCTGCAGTATGTTCCGGGGCAACTTTCAACCGTCCGGAGACATGCTTTTCAATGACCTGATCCAAATAGGCAAGATTGCCTTTATTTATTTCTTCGTTTTCAACACGGTTGAAAATCAGATCGTACCGGATTCCGCTTCCGATAAATGCCTTTTTAACTCCGGGTAACCCGGCTACATGGTTATACAGACGGCTCATCGGACGGTGATCTGTGTTGAGATTTTTGCATACCGCGGGGTATATACAGGATGGCCTTTTGCACAGCAGGCAGATGGAAAGATCTTTTCCGGCCATTTTGTACATGTTGGCTGATGGTCCGCCGACATCCGAAATATACCCTTTGAAATCAGGCATGTCCGCCACCTTTTTTGCTTCTTGGATCACCGATTCTTCGGAACGGGACGCTATGAATTTCCCCTGATGCGCTGAAATAGTGCAGAATCCGCATCCTCCGAAGCAACCCCTGTGAATATTGATAGAATGCCGGATCATCTCGTATGCGGGAATAGCACCTTTCCCGTTGTATTTCGGATGTGGGAGTCTCGTATATGGCAGGTCGCTAAAATGATCTGCTTCTGAGGTTGTCAGGGGTGGCCAGGCCGGATTGATCACGACCAGCTTATCAGCGTTTGCCTGTACGAGTTTAGTATCCGGTTCCAGCCGATTCGATTCCTCTTCTACTGTCTTGAAATTTTTGGCATAATTGATTTTTTCGGACTGGCATGACTCATGACTGAATAAATCAAATTCTTTCCAGGATAAATCTGAGTGGTACGGTTGCCCTTTATTTACCACGAACGCCGTTTGCGGGATAGCTGTCAGCTCTTTCGTCTCTTTTCCTTCACGAAGCTGCTGTACAAACCGGATCAGCGATTTTTCACCCATGCCGTAAAAAAGCAGATCCGCCTGACTGTCAATTAATATACTCGGCTTTAGCTTGTCGGACCAATAATCATAATGGGTTACTCTTCTGAGTGATGCCTCAATTCCACCAATAATCAGAGGCACGTCAGGATATAATTTTTTGATGATATTGGAATAAACAACCGTGGCATAGTCGGGACGTGCACCCGCACGATCGCCGGGAGTATAGGCGTCGTTCGACCTTTTACGTTTATTGGCAGTGTAGTGGTTAACCATTGAATCCATACATCCAGCCGTGATTGCAAAGAAGAGGCGAGGTATTCCCATCTTTTTGAAATCGCGCAAATCATCCTGCCAGTTGGGCTGAGGCACGATGGCAACCTTCAGTCCTTCACGTTCAAGAATGCGGCCAATCACAGCGGCGCCAAATGAAGGGTGATCAACATAAGCATCCCCCGAGAACAAAACTACATCCAGTTCTTCCCAGCCTCTTGCCCGAACTTCCTTGATGGTCGTCGGTAGCCAATCATTTATTCCGTATGCACTCAAGATCGAATCTATTTGCTGCAAAATTACATCATTTAGGTCTATAAAGCCCTAATGCAAAAATTATTACGCAATGGAATAAAAAAATGACAGAGTAAAAGTCAGGAGCAGAATGAAAGTATGACGCCAATTCCATATATTTGGAGAGATCAGGTCGGAAATTTTTACCAGTGCTAAGGAGTTGATTACATGCTTGTATTGCGTAACTTCCTGGTAAGATATTGTGCTCAAATACCAAACTATCGAACAATGAAGCTTGTTAAACCACAAGATTTAATCAAGGCTAGTCCTTTTATACAATACTTGGGAGGTGAATATTTCGCTAAAATATTAATGCACTTGCTAAGCTTTCATAAAATCAATGATTTATATGAAAATGTAAGCCAAAAGCATGGGATCGAGTCTATTGATGCAATCATCAAATACTTGAATATTACCCTCGAATTTGATGAGAATGATCTCAAAAAATTGCCTGCAGATGGAAGTTTTATCACCGTATCCAACCATCCTTTCGGAGGTATCGACGGAATTTTGTTGATAAAACTGCTCTCTCTCGTGCGAGGCGATCATAAGGTTATAGCCAATTTCCTGCTTAAAAAAGTTGAGCCGATTTCCGATTTTTTCCTGGCCGTAAATCCGTTTGAAAATATGCCGGAAGCCGGATCGAGTATTGCCGGATTAAAGACTGCCATCGACCACCTGCATAATGGAGGAGTTCTCAGCCTTTTTCCGGCGGGGGAAGTATCTACTAACTATACCACTTCGCTGATTACGGACAGGGAATGGTTGGTTTCCGCCCTCCGGTTTATAAAGAAAAACAGGGTTCCGATCGTTCCGATCTATTTCCATGGAACGAATAGCCGGCTTTTCCATCTGTTGGGCAGAATACATCCATCTCTGCGAACGGCAAAGCTTCCTTCTGAGCTGATGAACAAGCGAAATAAGACGATCAAGGTTCGGATTGGTAATCCCATCTCCGTGAAAGACCAGGAGAAATTCTCGGATATTCATCAGTTCGGCCGGTATCTTCGATCCAAGACCTATTGTTTGGATTCCGGTTTCGAAGTAAAGCGCTTTTTCAATTATTCGCTGAAGAGCGAGCCTCTTCCTGAGGAGATTATTGCTCCGCAGCCCCAGCATTTGATTGATAAGGAGATAGCATTACTCAAACGGGATTTCTTTCTTTTCAATGTTAAAAATTTTGAGGTGTACTGTGCTCCGACGAAACAGATTCCGGTTATTTTGAATGAGCTCGGACGACTGAGGGAAATTACCTTTCGGGAAGTTGGGGAGGGCACCAATCGCGCGACTGATTTTGATGAGTTTGATCTATATTACCATCAGTTAATTATTTGGGATACAGAAGAAAAGAAGATTGTTGGAGGATATCGGATCGGGATGGGCGCTGAAATTATTGATCAGTTCGGTGTTCAGGGATTTTATACCCACAGTTTGTTTAAAATGAGAAAGGGCTTTAAAAATACGCTGCAACAGTCGCTCGAACTGGGTCGCTCTTTTATTGTCAAAGATTATCAGCGAAAGCCGTTGCCACTTTTTCTCCTTTGGAAAGGAATCCTCTATTTTTTACTTAAGAATCCGGAATATCGGTATCTCATCGGACCGGTAAGCATAAGTAACACCTATTCCGAGAAATCGAAAGAGCTGATAATTCGTCATATAATGGCGAATTACTATGATTATCACAAGGCATCCCTGGTGAAACCCCGAAAACGTTTCAAGGTAAAAACGAATGACCTTCATTTGGATGAAGCCATGATGCACCTTACGCCACAGCTAAACTCGCTGGATAAATTTATCGGAGATGTGGATCAGCATAACACCGGATTGCCGGTTCTTTTGAAGAAATATCTTGGACTGAACGCTAAGATTATCGCGTTCAATGTCGATCCAAAATTCAATAATTGCGTGGACGGCATGATCGTACTTGACATTTTCGACATCCCAAAATCAACAATCGAATCACTCTCTAAGGAAGTCAATGATTTGAGCCTGCTGAACAGATTCTATACGAACAGGGAAACAGAAGTGTAAAAAATGTGCAAATTTGGAAATGTGCCCTTCGACTGGCTCAGGGACCGGAATCCTCCAGTCCCGGGGTCTCTCAATCCCGCAGTCTCTTAGTCCCTAAGTCCAAAAGTCTCCCAGTCTCCGCTTTTACGCCTCACCTGTTTCGGGTTTCGGGGACCGTTCAATCCGTATTCGCGCATCTACTGCAACGATTCTGTCGCCATTTCCCATCAAAGGATTGAGGTCCATTTCCTTAATCTCCGTGGCGAATCGCAGCATTGACGAAAGCCTGACAATAATTTCGGCGAATTTTTTTCGGCTAACGCCTGATTTCCCCCTAAAACCTTTGATGATCGGATAAGCCTTCAGATTCCGGATCATTGAATTTGCCTCATCAATTGTTAATGGTGCAAGTCCGGACGTTATATCTTTCAGCACTTCAACGAAAATTCCGCCAATACCGCACATGATAACATGGCCAAAGGTTGGTTCGTAGCTGGCACCGATAAAAAGCTCAATTCCTTTGGCCTGCTCTGCCAACACGACGGCGGTTGTCTCCTTAATCTGCATCATCCTGTCGAACTCCAGACTTACCATATCCGATGATCTCACATTCAGGGTCACACCGCCGACATCCGTCTTATGCAATGGCCCAACCACTTTCATCACCAACGGAAATCCAATTTTGATGGCTGCCTGGATGGCCTCAGCCTCTGTTTTTGCGACTATCTCCTTTACAAACGGTATAGAGGCCGCTGCAAGCAGTTGTTCGATTTTATCGGGCGCTAAATATCCATTTGGACAATTGTCAATAATTTCCCGAATGCGCTCAACATTCACCCCATCCAGATTTATCTCCTTCCCGGAAGGTTTTGGCGTCAGTTTCACTTTGGTGAGCGCCTTCCCAAGCAGTACCTCGTCAGGAAAATTCACATTGCCATGCGAAAGAAAATAGGCCAGATCCTTTTTTACATTCATCACGGAAGGAAGAATAGGGTAGATGGGTTTCTTGCACTGCTTCATCTTCCGGTCGAGCACCTGGTAAACATCTTTGACGGAAGTTAATCCCGGACTGCCAAAAATCACGGCCATACCATCGATGTCGTCCATCTCGTTTTCGACTGTATCTATTATGAGATCAAGCTGTTCAGCAGTTCCGGTAGCCAGAAAATCGATTGGATTTTCAATGGATGATCCGGCAAAGAGCCTTTCCTTAAGTTTTTCTTTAGCGGGAGAATCGGGTATTTTGGGAATATTGACGCCACCAGATTCCAGGGCATCCGTAAGCATTACGGCCGGCCCCCCTGCATGGGTGATGATGGCCATGTTTTTGCCTTTCATCTGCTTTGACATTAGCACACAGGCCACGGTGGTCAGCTCTTCCCGACCATAACACCTTACAATTCCGGCTTTGCGGAACAACGCCTCCACAGCGGCGTCTGAACTGGCCATGGCTCCGGTATGTGAAGAGGCTGCCCGACTGCCTGCCTTGGAGCTTCCAGCTTTAATAGCAGCGAGTCTAAATCCTTTTCGTACCAGGGAAGATGCATGGATTAGAAATTTGTCCGGATTATGGATGGCCTCAATATAGAGTAGCTTTACCCGTGCTTCCGGCTCCTTTTCGGAATTCAGATCCCAATATTCCAAAACCTCCTCCACACCCAATTGTGCAGAGTTTCCAACAGATATTACCCTGGAGAAAGTCAGTCCTTTGGGAATTGCCGATTCCATGATAAAAACGGCTGTTGCACCTGACCCCGAAACAAAATCCACACCCGAAGGTTCGAGTCTTGGTATCGGCTCCGTAAATACGCCGGCGTAGTCGTGTGTGAGCATTCCGATACAGTTCGGACCGATGAGGCAGCCGCCGGACTGGTCGATGAGATCCACCAGTTTTTTTTCCAGTAATGCGCCTTCACTTCCCATTTCACTGAACCCCCCGGAGATAATTATGAAGGCTTTAGTGTTTTTTTCTCTCGTCAAAACCGATACTGCTCCGGCGCAGAATTTCGCAGGTATTGCCAAAATAGCAAGTTCCACGTCCGGAAGATCATCGACGGAAGCAAATGTTTTTACTCCCTGGATGTTTTCATTGGAAGGGTTAACCGCAAACAGATTTCCTTTGAATTCGTGTTCAAGCAGATTTTTCAGGATCTTCCCACCTGGCTTCGTTATATTATTTGAGGCACCGATGACGGCGATGCTTTTTGGGGACAAGAGTTGTCTGTTCAACATAGAAAGTACTTAAAGTTTGGAGTACTTAAAGTACTTAAAACTTGGAGTCCAACACTTTAAGTACTCCAAACTCTAAGTATTCTAAGTACCTTTGTTAGTTTCGTGCTTGTATTTGAATAAAAATGGAAAGACCACCGCGAGAACCAAGGCGTATGCTGCAAAAACCAGCCAAATGTTGTGCCAATCTTTGGTTTCACCGACTGTAAAGAATTTGTCAATGACGATTCCGCTTACGCGACTTCCCAGGAAAGCGCCGAAACCATTGGTCATTACCATGAAAAGGCCCTGAGCACTTGCCCTGATGCCGGGTTCGCTCTGCGATTCAACGTATAGTGATCCGGAGATATTGAAGAAATCAAATGCCATTCCATAGATGACGCAAGAGGCTATAATCATCCAGAGACCTTCAGCCGGATTACCAAAGGCGAAGAGTCCAAACCGCAAAACCCACGCAAACATACTGAAGAGCATGACCCTTTTAATGCCAAATTTTTTCAGAAAGAATGGAATGGTAAGGATAAACAGTGTCTCCGAGATTTGGGAAATCGACATAATAATAGCCGGATATTTAACCGCAATCAGCTCTTTAAACTGTGGGAAATTGGCAAAATCGTGCAGGAAAGTATCGCCATAGGCGTTAGTCAATTGCAGCGCGGCTCCCAATAACATGGCAAAAATGAAAAAGATTGCCATTCTGGAGTTTTTAAAGAGCTTGAACGCATCCAGTCCAAGGGCGCTGACCCATGAATTATGCTGTGTTTTTCCTAGTGGAGGGCACTTTGGCAGTGTAAAGGAGTAGAGTCCCAGGAATAGCGAGGCTCCTGAGGCAACGTAAAATTGTCCGGCTGTAACTTCGAGGTGTAGCAGACTGACGGTCCACAATGCTACAATAAATCCAATCGTGCCCCAAACCCGGATAGGCGGATAATCGGTTACAATGTCATATCCTTTACTTTTCAGCGTCGAATATCCAACCGTGATAGAGAGTGCAATGGTTGGCATATAGAATATCATGTTAATCAGCATGATCCAAAACATCGTCGATGGATCATTGACTCTCGGCACCATAAAGAGCACCACGGCGGCGCAGAGATGAAAAATTCCGTAAAGTTTTTCTGCATTCACCCATCTATCAGCAACAATTCCGGCAATCGCGGGCATAAAAAGGGAAGCAATTCCCATTGTGGAGAAAATTGCGCCAAATTCTGTACCTGACCAATGTTTGGTTTGGAACCAGTATGCACCGATTGTAAGAAGCCATGCCCCCCATACAAAAAATTGCATAAAGTTCATGATGGTTAGCCGGGTTTTGATATTCATAATTTTAGAAGCTTGTTTGGTTTAAAAACGAATAAAATTGACACTTTTCGAGTAGCTAAAATTATAAAATCCGTTCACAATTGCCCTAACGCATTTCCTGATTTTTCACAGCGTTTTGAGGTATAAAAAAAGCCGTCTCATTTATTCTAAGACGGCTTCGGATATTTTCGGTAAATTATAATTGCTGTACGATTTCCAGATTGGCTTGCCCGACCTCAATAGCCTTCAAATTGAGCGGAATCAATTTGTGATTTCGTTCAGGCAGTGATTTTTGAAGTCCTTTTTTAATATTTTCCAATTTGATGACCGGTTTGACCTGTAAAAATGCGCCCAGAACAATCATGTTGAAAGTGAGTGGGTTTCCCATTTCGACAGCCAGTCTGGCTCCTTCAACACGATAGATATTGATGTCTTTTCTGGAGGGATGTTTCACAACTCCGTTTGGATCATAAAGCAGTGTGCCACCGGGCTTGACCATCTTTTCGAATTTGGTCATGGATTGCTGGTTGAGGATAATCGCCGTATCAAATTCGTGAAGTACAGGTGAACTGATCCGGTCGTCACTGATAATTACAGTCACGTTAGCCGTTCCGCCCCTCATTTCCGGTCCGTAGGATGGAAACCAGGCAACTTCCTGATCCTGCATCACGCCGGAATATGCAAGGATTTTTCCCATTGAAAGAACCCCTTGTCCGCCAAATCCGGCTATAATAATTTCTTCTGTCATTTTTCCTTACTATTAAAGATTATTAGAAGTTACGGCTCACCAGTTTATTTCTGAACATTATACGAATCGGTACTGTCTTTTCCTCCATCTTTCAGGTCGCCAAGAGGGAAGAGTGGGAACATATGCTTCACCATCCAGTCGTTGGATTCTACAGGTGTCATTTTCCAGCCTGAATTACAGGTTGATACCACCTCTACAAAGCTGGTTCCAATATTTTTTTGGGAGAGCTCAAAAGCCTTTTTGATTGCTTTTTTTGCTTTTCTTACAGCGGCAGGCGTATGAACACTCTGACGGGTAACATAGGCTGCACCAGGTAATTGTGCAATTAATTCAGTGATTTTGAGGGGATAGCCATTCAAATCAACGTTACGGCCATACGGAGTTGTCGAAGTTACTTGTCCGAGCAGAGTAGTGGGAGCCATTTGTCCGCCGGTCATTCCGTAGATCGCATTGTTAATGAATATCATGACAATATTCTCGCCACGGTTTACAGCATGCATGGTCTCCGCGGTGCCAATTGCTGCAAGATCGCCGTCTCCCTGGTAGGTGAATACCGTCTTTTCGGGCATAATCCTTTTGATCCCAGTGGCAACAGCCGGGGCACGACCGTGAGCCGCCTCCGACCAGTCTATATCAATATAATTGTATGCAAATACGGCACAACCTACCGGTGAAACTCCGATTGTCTTATTTTGAAGACCCAATTCGTCAATAACTTCAGCGATGAGTTTATGCACTACACCGTGACTGCAACCCGGACAATAATGCATTGTCACGTTGTTCAGAACAGGTGATTTACCATAAATCAGGTTTTCCGGCCTGATAATATTTTTAAGTCTTTCAGCTACTTCAGACATGTTTTAACCTCCTATCAATTTTTGGTACAGTGCCTTTTCAACCTCATCCGGGGATGGAAGAATGCCACCCATGCGGCCAAAATATTCGACTTTTGTCTTACCATTGACAGTCAGACGAACATCATTGACCATCTGACCGGCGTTGAATTCGACTGTCAAAAATCCCTTCACCCGATTGGCCAAATCAGAAATTACTTTTTCGGGGAAAGGGAAGAGGGTTATCGGTCTGAGCAATCCGACTTTATATCCTTTTTCTCTTGCCAGTTGTACTGTTTTCTGGCAAATCCGGGCGGCACACCCAAAGGCCACTAAAATATATTCGGCATCATCGCATTCAATCATTTCAAACCGGACATCTTCTTCTTTCATCCGCTGGTATTTTGCCTGAAGTCGCAGGTTATTTTCCTCCATGATATGCGAATCCATTTCAAGTGAGGTAATAACGTGTTTCTCACGGTCGGCCGGCTTACCAAGCGTTGCCCAACTACCGGTAATCTCTTTTACCTGCTGATCCGTCCACCGTGGCTGTTGATCCATGAGCTCCACTTTCTCCATCATCTGACCGATCACTCCGTCAGCAAGAATCATCACCGGATTCCTGTATTTGAAGGCCAGATCAAAACCAAGTCCGACAAAATCATTCATCTCCTGCACCGAAGCAGGAGCAAGTACCAACAAGGAATAGTCGCCATGACCTCCGCCTTTGGTAGCTTGATTATAATCAGCCTGAGAAGGCTGGATGGTACCTAACCCAGGACCACCGCGCTGAACGTTGACAATCACGCAAGGAAGTTCAGATCCGGCAATGTACGATATGCCTTCCGCCATCAGGCTTATTCCCGGACTTGAAGAGGAGGTCATTACCCTTTTCCCGCATCCGGCAGCGCCATAAACCATGTGAATGGAAGCGATTTCGCTTTCGGCCTGCAAAACAACCATTCCTGTTGTTTCCCACGGACGTTGTGCCATCAGTGACTCCATCACTTCTGATTGCGGGGTGATCGGATAACCGAAATAACCGTCGCAACCATATCGAATAGCTGCTTCAGCAATAACTTCGTTACCTTTCATCAATCTTAATTCACCCATTTTCGGATATTTTTAATTGATTATTGCTATTCTACTTTTAATCTGTAAACGGTGATGCAACTGTCCGGACAGACAGACGAACAATTCGAGCATCCGATACAGTTTTCGGGATTTTCCATGTACGAATAGTGGTATCCCTTGCCGTTAACATCCCGGTTCAGCCCCAAAGTCGCTGTTGGACAAGAGACGACACAGAGGTTACACCCTTTGCAAACTTCTGTGTCAACAACTACTGCTCCTATGACTTTAGCCATTGTGATCGTTATTTTTATTTCAAATTTCGGTATAGGAAACGAAGTCAATTATGACTTTTGTTCTGTATCCGTTTTCTTACATATTTTTTAAAAACAAGTACTTTAACTTTCAATTTGTAAGTCGACAGGAAAATCATGATGAAACTGATTCAATCTTGTTTTAAGATCTTCAAATTGATCACGACGTACATTTGAGACACACGCCCTCAAACCTTGTTTTGAGCTCCCGGTATTGCTCAAAGAGATGGCGCTTATACCATAAAAAAGAAGATGGTACAATAATTTCGCCTCATCCATTCCGGGATAGGAAATGGTAAAATAAAAGCCATCACCGATTGGTCTGTCCAGATCATTATCATAAACGATATCAAATCCGTTGGATACAAACATATCTTTCATGATGCGTGCCTTCTCACCATATTCCTTTACATCACCGATAAAATCATAATCTCCGTCATTTGCATGCTTGAACATGGCAGCTAACGCAAATTGCGCAGAATGGGAAGTACCGGAGGTCATGGCATAAAGTACCCTGTGAACTATAGCATTTCCAAATCCGTGAACGCGAAGCCTGTCGCTAAGATTCTGTGAATGCCTGTGATACAACTGATCCGAGATAATCAGGACGCCGATTCTTTGTCCGGCGTATGAGAATACCTTGGAGCTGGATATCATCATTACCCAGTTGCCTGTATATCTGGCCACTGTGGGCTGATAGGGCGCAACGCCTGGTTTAGAGAAATCCTGACGGAAGTCCATGGCAAAATAGGCCAGATCCTCAATCACCACAACATCGTATTTATTGGCAAGTTCACCGATGATTTTCAACTCCTCATCAGTCAGGCAAATCCAGGATGGGTTATTGGGATTGGAATAGATAATGTTGCAAATATTGCCTTTAGACAGATATGATTCCAGTTTTTCCCTCAATTTCTCGCCCCTGAAATCAAAGACATCGAAAGAGAGATATTTCTGGTTCATCACCATCATCTGTTGTTTCTGTACAGGGAAACCCGGATCAATAAAAAGTGCTGTATCGCGCTCCTTTTCTCTGGCAGCCGTGACCAAAAAAGCAGCATAACTTCCCTCCATGGATCCAACTGTTGGGATACAACCTTCCGGTTTAACCTCAATATTCATGAAAAGCTTTACGAACCGGGAGGCTTCCTTTTTAAGCTCAGGAATTCCATCAATCTGAGGGTATTTGGAAGCAACATTATTCCGGAGTGCCTCTATTTCTGCCTCGACACCAACATGAGAGGGTGGTAGTCCGGGAATTCCCATTTCCATCCTGATATATTTCGTGCCGGTAGCAGCCTCAATGCTGCTAACCAGTTGAACAATTTCCCTGATCGAGGCATACCCGATCTCCTCGACTTCGAGAGCGGCAATTTTTTCTTCAACGACGGATGGAGGAATCGGAGTATTTTTCATATCAGAATTCCTTCAACAAAGAATTTAGCCAATTAGTGACGCGTTCGTCGGTAAGCTCAGACTCAAAGTCTTCATCGATAGGCAGGCCAATAAACCGGCCATCCACGATAGCGTCCGAATCCTGAAAAGTATAGCCGTCCGTGCTAACACTACCCAGAATTTCACCACCCTGGTTCCTGATTACTTTTCCTAAAAGTCCCATCGAATCAACGAAGTGGTACGCATATGTGACGTGGTCGCCCAAACCGTATATCGCAACCTTCTTTCCTGTGAAATTATACGCTGACACAACGTGGAAAAAATGAGACCAGTCGTTATTGTCGAATTTTTGCTCCCAGGTATCTTTTCCAATGGTAGAGATACCAAAAATAATCCTGGAATATTTGTCAAGATCGACAGCTGAGGCTTCGAGGATATGAATCAGATCAACCTTTTCAGTACCTATTTTCGATGCAATCAATTTGGCTGTCCGATGAACTGAACCGTTTAGAGGTCCGAAGAAAATGGCAATTTTTTCCATGATGTGGATTTTCAAGAGTTAATTTCTGCTTTTTTATATTCGCCCAGTATCGCCAGGCTGGAGACATTTTTCAATACCTGATGGATAGCCCTTTCATAATCGTCAACGGTATTGAATTCAATGTCTACGTGAAAAGAATATTCGTTTGGCTTCCCGATAACGGGAATCGATTGAATCTTGGTCAAATTGATCTGATGTTCGGCAAAGATCATTAATACTTTGGCTAACGCCCCATAATAGTGCCCGCATTTGAAAGAGAGGGAAGCCTTGTCTGCTGCCAGATTTGGCAAAGACTGCTTGGCAAGAATCAGAAACCGGGTATAATTCCGCTTGTTGGTTTCAATTCCGCGGTCTATGATATCCAGACCATAAATTTTTGCCGACCGCTCATTTCCGATCGCTGCAACATAGTTGTATTTCTCTGTAGATAGTTCCAGCGCTGCACCGGCTGTATCACTTTTTTCGCGTAGTATTATCTCGCTGCCAAATCTGCGGTCGATATATTCGGCACATTGTTTCAAGGCGATAGGATGCGAATGAATCTCTCGTATATTGCCCGGATTCGTGCCGGGATAGATCATGAGATTCATCTCGATATGCAGGTATATTTCGCCTATTATCCTGAGATGGAAATCCCTGAGAAGTGCATAGTTTTCAAGCAAGCTGCCTGCGATTGAGTTTTCAATAGCCATTACGGAACAATCGACCTCATCGCGGTCGAGCATTTCGCACACTTTTCTGAAAGTACGGCACTCCACAATTTCGACTTCATCGCCAAAATATTTTAGCGCAGCATCTTCGTGAAAGCACCCTTTTATTCCTTGTATTGAAATTTTTTTCATCCGTAATTATTTTTTCTAAATGGCCTGAGGACCTTACGTCAAGTAGCAGGAATGCATCCGAAGCTACATTTTATATACGGTTTTCCACCGGTTTTGTTCTTGTTTCCGATGGCGGAAAACCCGGATATAAAAATTAAATACCTTGCGTAAAAGTTGAACGCAAGGTAAAAAAAAATCCTGAATTGACCCGTAACATTAAATCTTGTACAGATCACTGGCCTTTACAAGTTCCAGTCGGTGCTCCGTGAGAACTTCAATACATTTGCCAAGGAGGTCGGGTTTGATCACCACATTCGCGGCTTCACCAACAGAAAAGGCGTACAGGTATTCAATTGAAACTTCATTTTCAGCCAAGATTTCCAGTGCTTTTGCCAGTGCTCCAGGCTGATTCGGACAGTTGAGACAGACCACATCAGTCAAGCTAACTGAGAAATTGTTTTCCTTCAATACCTTGAAGGCTTTCTCGTGATCAGAGACGATTAAACGTAGGATTCCGAATTCAGAGGTGTCGGCTACCGAAAAGGCAGACATATTAATGCCGGCAAGTCCGAGGATGGTAGAAACTTCATGCAATCTACCCGATTTGTTTTCCAGAAATATTGAAAGCTGCTTTATGATCATAGTGCAATAATTTAGTTAAGTTTTTAAGACTTGAGATATGAGATATAAGACATGAGAATCGCTCTCCTATATCTCCTTTCTTATTTCTCATATCTCAAGTCTTATATCTCTTTTAATTTAGTTTTCGCTTGTCGATCACTCTCTGTGCTTTCCCGGCTGTACGTTCAATTGTCTTTGGCTCCACGAGTTTAACATTGACCGATATGCCGAGAACACTCTCGAGTTGTTTGGTAATTTTAATTCTGAGCTCCTGTAATTTTTTAACTTCATCCGAAAAGAACTGCTCCTGCACTTCGACCATCAGGGTGACAGAATCAAGCGTTCCTTCCCGATCTATTATCAACAGATAGTGCGGTTCAACTTCACTCATCTGCAGCAAGACTGTTTCAATTTGAGACGGAAATACGTTGACGCCGCGGATGATCAGCATATCGTCGCTCCGGCCTTTGCATTTCACCATTCTGACTAAAGTTCTGCCGCAAGTACACGGCTCATATATCAGTCTGGTCAGATCTCTGGTCCGATAGCGAATAAGCGGAATACCCTCTTTGGTGATTGTAGTGAAGACCAGCTCCCCAATATCGCCAGGTTCGACAGGCATTAGCGTATCCGGATCGATTATCTCAGGCAAAAAATGATCCTCGTTAATGTGCATGCCGCATTGCCCTTCGCATTCGCACGACACTCCCGGTCCGACGATTTCGCTCAGTCCGTAAATGTCAATAGCCTTAATATGGAGCTTCGCTTCGATCTCTTTTCGCATCGCTTCTGTCCAGGGTTCGGCACCAAAGATTCCGACACGCAGTTTAAGGTTGGAAACATCAACATTATGTTCTTTCATTACCTCCGCAATATTGAGCGCATATGAGGGGGTGCAACAGATTACAGAGCTTCCAAAATCTTCCATCAGCTGGATTTGCTTGGTGGTATTGCCGCCCGAAATCGGGATTACAGATGCTCCAAGATTTTCTGTACCATAGTGAAGACCGAGTCCGCCGGTAAAGAGCCCATAACCATAAGCTATCTGAACTATATCGTGATGATGTACGCCGGCCATGCATAAGGAGCGTGTCACAACTTCAGCCCACATCTGAATATCTTTTCTCGTGTAGCCTACAACCGTTGGTTTACCTGTAGTGCCGGAAGAGGCATGCAGTCTGACGATCTCACTCATTGGCACGGTGAAAAGTCCAAACGGGTAATTGTCTCTCAGATCTGCTTTTGTTGTAAACGGCAATTTCTTCAGATCGTCTACATCCTTTATGTCATGTGGCGTTAAGCCAACTTCCTGCATCTTCTTCCGATAGGAGGGAACCGCGTGGTATATTCGTTGAACCGTCTCTTTCAATCTTTTGGACTGAAGCAAACGCATCTCTTCGCGTGTAGCACATTCAATTTTTTCGTTCCAGATCATTTCAGTACTTAAATTTATGCAGTAGTTCTATTTTCAAAAATTGATTAAACCTTTGTTAAACAGTCGGTTTTGAAAGATTGTTTGTCAGACGTAAAATTACAAGAACGCACCATTTATCCTGATCTAAATTAAACCATATAAATATTCATAACAATTATTTCACAATTATTTTCAAAAGATCCTTTGGATTACGCATTACGAATAAATGACCCATTTGGGCTATTGTGCCATTTTTTTTAAAAGTTAGATTTGTGCCATTATATAAAAACTTTATTCCTAACAAATGAAAAGATTCTTCTGTCTTCTGCCCCTCCTTGCCCTACTGGTTTCTTGTGATCTGCTTAAGGACTCAAAAATTTCTTCTGATTCAGTGGGTGGTGACACCAATTTAACGATGAACGCTGTTGGTACATCATTCAATTCGTATGTAAAAGTAGGCTCGGGTACTTTCAATGCCAACAGTACAATGGTTGTGACGAACAACGACAATGGTGTTTTGACTTTACAGGTAAAAGCAACAATTCCTGCAAATCTGGCAGCTCTTCTTCCGGCAAGTTATAAAGATGCCTCGGGGAAATTGAGTGCCAACATCAAGATTAAAAACACTTCTGAAGGAATACTGGATTATTTTAATGCAGATGGCAAACCTTTTGTTATAGCCAATTACAGCAGCAGCGTTGGTGATACTTATACAATTACAAAAAGCAATGGGACTACCATTACCAGAAAAGTTACTGCCAAAACTGATGTTGATGATTTCCCTTACGGAATGATGTTAATAAAAACCATGACGGTAGAGCAGGATTCCCGCATCCCCGGAATCAATAAAATTATTTATAAGGTGAACCACAAGTATGCACTGGTTCAAATTCAAATTGTCATGAATGACGGTACAACAACCACGATCAATTTGGTGTAGATTACCGGACTTAATCATTATTCACACCTTTCGGTCTAATTTCATACTTGAATGAATTCGAAAAATCTATTGATGCCAAATGGTCTGAGACCCTTTGGTCTGGTTTTACTTATTTTAGGAATTATTCTTTCCATTTTGAAGTTCAAATTTAACCTAAAGCCGGATTTGTTAGATTTGAAGGTTTTCGCAGTGTACTCCTATTACATTGAAGCAAAAATATTTACCATGATAACACATCAGATGATCGGTGAGATTGGTGGTATTTTTATGCTTTCCGGATTGTTTTTGCTTGCTTTTACCAAAGAAAAGGAAGAATCCGAGATCTTGAATTCATTGAGATTAAGGGCTTTTTTGCTAACTGCTTATCTGAATATCTTTTATCTCATTTTTACTGCTCTTTTCTTCTTTGGATTCGGTTATGTAGGAACCTTAACGCTCTTCGTACTATACTGGTTGGCTGTTTATCTAATAGTTTTCAGGTATTTAATATATCGTTACCGTCATAATAATCATTAAATTATTGGATTGAAATGGATCATTTCGTTATTTGGATAAAGCATGTAACGGCATGGTTATACATCCCCATTTACCAGAATCAGTTTTTTTTTTATTGATTATTGGAGTTTTGTCCATCTCTGGTCGGGATTCGTCCTATTTGCACTGCTGATCATGCTAAATTATAGATCAGCATGGCTTTGGCTCACTTTTTATTTAACAGCTTATGAAATATTTGAAGTAGCGCTTCTTTTTTTTTCGTTGAAAATCTTTCTTCCTGAAACGATCAAAGATCAGGTTACAGATATATTAGTCGGATTAATTGGGGGCGGGTTGTGTTATTTACTCCTGATTGCCAAGAGGGAAATGCGAACCGAGCTATATTCCAGAATCTCTCCTGAAGCAATTTTTACGTCGTTAACTCTGGCATTTCTTTGGATCGGAAACGCAAAATTCTTTATCATAAGTCCATATTCTGATGGAATATTCAGTGATCCATGGTTTATTATCTTTTCGATTGGAGGTTATGTTTTTCTTCAAACATTTTCGAGGATGAAGAAAAAAATAAGTTACCGATACAAAGGTATTCTGTTTTATTCGGCAGTTGTCCTGATTGTTTTTTTGAGCATAAGTTCATTCCAGTCCCCAAAAATGGGTGAATCACCGCTCAAGGCAAATGCGTTACTTCTTCTGTTTTCTTTGCTTATGATTTACCCCTTCCTTTCTATATGGTGTTACAATAAATCTAAGCTTGTATTCAGCAGGTCAGCGGAAAGATTGTATAGCGTTTCATTAAATCAAAGGTAAGTCTTATGAAGCGTTCCGTTTACCAAAAATATTTCATCTATATCTTGTCTTTCCTGGCATTCAGCTGCACATCGAATGTGCCAAAACGGATTTGCAGAGCCGAAGATTATACAGACGATTAAAGATGGCAATGGATTAAGATTCTCGCTAAAACCGGGTGATATTTTGGTAAGGCCAAATTTAAACTGGTTGCCTGGTAGTAGTAAGGTTGATTCGGGTCGTAATTTTGGTCATGCAGCAATTGTCGTTGAGGGTGCCGAAGGAGCAACTGCCGACGAGGTGTTAAAAATGGCGACTGTTGTTGAGGCTTATTTGTTTGATCAGGCGACAAGAAAATTTGTATTCGGCGCTAAAAATCAAGTCAGAAAAGTGCCAGGTATCATCCCCTTTGGCAATCGGTTCAAGGGGATCAGGTATCGTCTGCGTATGAGCCTTACAGAAGACCAGATAAAGGCGATTGTTAAATTCGCCACTTATCAGATTGGAATCGGAAATTATACTTTCTTTTCACTTAAGTCCCCGTTACTGGAGTTTATTAAAAATCGGAAAAAGAATCAGAATTTGATTTTTAAGGATTGGCACTGTGCTTCTATCGTTTGGTTTGCATACTACGATTTGGCAGGAATCGATCTCGATTCCAACGGAGGGGAATGCATATTTCCGAACGATTTAATTAATGCGAAAATCTTTGATCAGCCAGATGGGCGAATTAAGTTTTAAGTTTGGAGTTCGCTACTTGCCCCGGCAATTATTTTACGGAATATGATCCCGGTAGGGCGCGGTCTTTGCGTTATCATACAAACCCCGGTTTAATTACAAAACAAAGCCCTGTCCGTGACTATATAGTCCAGGACAGGGCTTCGTTAAATTATGTACTTGATTCCGGAATCGATAGCAAATCCGTCTTAACGGGCCATCAACCAATATTCCTTAATACTTTCGTCTGATTCCTGATTCCAGTATGCTGCGGTAACAGCTTCTCCTTTTGGTGTTTTCAAGCTCATTTCGTAGACTGCAATCACCGGATTGAAGACGAGGTCGGTAACTCCAACATTGTATAATTGAGGTGCTGTCTCATCTGTTTTAGCAACTTCTTCAACCACGACTTCAAATTTGTTGAGTTCCAGTAATCCTTTCAGAAAGTCGGCTCTTTTCTTGTCGATGCCCTTTTCTACCACCGTGCAACGTTTGCCGCCGATCTCTTCAACACTATGTTTAGCTTTGAGTACCATCTTAATTTAAGTGAAAAATGAATAGTAAAAACGAAAAGTGAACATTAAAAAATTCACAACATTAGCTAATTGCTTTCCAATGAATTTATTAATCAGATTCCGAAAGTCAGATTGTTGATGAATTCGTAAACCTGACTCCAAAAGCCCAATACAAAGATACCTAGTGCGCATGCCATCAATCCAATTTTGGTGTATCCGTCACTATGGAAGAAAGCGATTGGTTGCTCATTTTTATTGATGAACATTGCCTTTACGACCAAAAGATAGTAATACAATGAAATTGTTGCGTTAAGTACTGCGATGAAGACCAACCAGTAATATCCGCCAGATGCTGCAGATGTGAACAGGAACATTTTTCCGAAGAATCCGGCAACAGGAGGAATACCAGCCAGCGAAAACATCGAAAGCATCATCAACAAACTCAGTTTTGGGTTTGTAAGATATAATCCGTCATAATCATCCATTGATTCTTTGCCTGTTTTTGCGGAGATGGCAGCAACCACACCGAAGGCACCCAGGTTTGAGAAGATGTACACCAGTACGAAATAAACCACGGATGTCATACCCATTTTGTTGGTGCCAAGGATACCCAACAGGATAAATCCCGCCTGCGCGATGGATGAAAAGGCCAGGAACCGTTTCATGTTCTTTTGTCGCATGGCAAAAAGGTTACCAACCGTCATGGTAAGTACAGAAACCAAATATATCATATTCTTATAAAGTGGCGCCAGGGTCTTGAAAACCGTGAACATCACGATGATCAGAATGAAGGCGGCTGCACCTTTGGAGATTACCGATAAATAAGATGTGATATTGATCGGAGCTCCTTCATATACGTCGGCCGTCCACAGATGGAAAGGCACTAGAGAGATCTTGAAGGCCATTCCAGTGAAGAAGAAAATAAAGGCAAGCACCTGTAACGGCACATTTGCATACGCTGCACCGATGGCATCAAAGTAGATGGAGCCGCATGAACCGTAAATCATGGAAATGCCGTACAGCAAGATTCCGGAGGATAAAGCGGATGACAGCAATAACTTGATACCCGCCTCAGAAGACCTCGTGTTAAAATGCGTAAACGCTGCCAGAGCGGCTAATGGGATAGTAGCAAGTTCCAATCCAAGATACAGCATGAGGAAATCGCCGGATGAGATCATGAAGTTCATACCGATTAGGGTAGTGACCAGCAAAAAGAAGTACTCACTGATTTTCGTGCTGTTCGCCGGACTCTTCAGCCAGGCTGCCGACTGGAAAAGGATAATAAGCGCCCCGATATTCAGGATGTTTTTCATCAGTTTGACCAATCCGTTGGTATGGTACATTCCTCCGAACAGTGTCTGATCCGGTTGAGGCGATGAAACCAATCAGGGTGATCACCAGAAAGAGACCGATCGAGATGGGGATCATCCGACTTTTCTTCGCGTGGTTCAAATTCAAATCGATGGTGAGCAGGATCATGGCCAGGAAGGTCAGAAGGAGCTCATTTCTCATTGTCAGAATATCGCTTAAACTCATATCTAAAGTTTTTTATTTTTTCTAATTTGAGGTTTTCTTACATGCCCGGAAGCTGGATAGTAGCCAACTTCTGGATCAGTGGTGCTAAACTGAAATTGATCATATCCGACAACCAAAGCGGTGCCATTCCGATAAACGTAATTCCAATTACGAGTGTAATGGTAGAGAGTCTTTCATACCAGTTGGCATCTTCCAGATGAAGGAAATGCTTGTCTGTAATTGGACCCATCAGCAATGTTCCGACAACGCGAAGGATGTAAACCGCCGTAATTACGATTGAGGAAACGGCGACGATGGTCGCAACCCTGTGAAACAGATCCACATGTTGGTATGCGCCGAAGAAAATTGTCATTTCTGCAACAAATCCGCTGAAACCGGGAAGTCCTAGAGAAGCTAAACCAGCAATTACATAGACAACACCGAGGAACGGAATAACTTTCATCAATCCGCCCATCTCATTGATCATACGTGTATGTGTTCTGCCATAGATCATCCCGATAAGGGCGAAGAAGAGAGCTGTCATTAATCCGTGAGAGATCATCTGGATAACCGCGCCGGTGAAAGCTGTCTGATTCATCATCAAAACGGCAAACAGAACCAAACCGCAGTGACTTACCGATGAATATGCGTTGATATATTTCAAGTCTTTTTGGAAGATAGCACCAAAAGCACCATAAACGACACTTATTGAGGTAAGAATGATGAAGATCCAGGCCTGTTCGTGTGCCGCTTCCGGCATCAGGTAAATGGCAACACGGAAAGCTCCGTAACCTCCTAATTTCATCAAAACTCCGGCGTGAAGCATAGAAACAGCGGTTGGCGCAGAGGCGTGACCGTCAGGTGACCAGGTGTGGAAGGGGAAAAGTGCACCCAAAATACCAAAACCAACAAATGTAAAGGGGAAGAGGAAGCGCTGCATTTCAACAGGAATCTGATGCTTCGCAATTTCCAGAACATTAAATGTAAGCTGGCCGCCAGCCGGTACGGAATAAAAATATATTCCAAGGATTCCTACCATCAGCAAAGCCGATCCGCCCATTAACATCAGGGTCAGTTTCATGGCCGAGTATTCTTTCGGACCCGAGCCCCAGATACCAATCAGCAGGTACATCGGAATAACGGCGATCTCGTAAAAGAGAAACATCGTAAAAAGATCCAACGAAATGAAGAACCCGAATACCCCCGTGGCCAATAATATCAGTGAAATGAAAAACTCACGGGAAAGGAACTCCATTTTCCAGGAGGCAAATATTCCCGCAAACACGACGACCCCGGTGAGCGCTATCATGGCAACTGAGATACCATCGACACCAACAGTATAATGGATGTTCAGAGCAGGGAACCATACAGCATCAAACATGAACAACATGGGAGCCATATTTCCTGCCTGGCGTTCTGTTACATAAAGATAGACCAATACCGCCGATAGGATTAGCTGGATTGTCATCCCGATGGCACTCACCAAACGCGATTGTTTCAGATCTTTTGTAAATAGGATTCCGGCTACGGTAAGAACCGGGATCACTACAAAAAGGGTTAGAATATTCATAATTTCCTCAATTTCTTAAGATAGATAAACAAAAATCAATACCAGTGCAACCACACCACTAACGAATACAAAGGCATACTGCTGGACTCTTCCCGACTGCAATCCTCTGATCGTGACAGAAGCAAATACAACCATGTTCGCGATGCCATTCATTGTACCATCCACAATGTGACGGTCGAACCAGGCTACCGGTCTTGAAATATAGTTGAAAATGATTTTTTTTAGTAACAAACAGGTATAATTCATCAATATAGAACTTACGGAATGCCCAACGGTAGAAGAAGCTGAACGAACCGGCAACCTTAGCAGGAAGTTCATTTTCCTTCTTATACATCACCGTAGCGATAATAATTCCGACGACTCCAACCAATACCGAAGGAACAGCAATCAGGTAGTCGATGTGCGTCTCAATACCTAACCCGTCTGATGTTACTAAATTGTGGAATGGAAGGAACCCTGAAAATACTGAGCCGAAAGCCAGGATCATCAAAGGAACAGTCATCACCAGCGGAGACTCATGCGGTGTGTGGTGATAGTGGCGGTCGTGGCCCCAGAAGATATTGTAATATAGACGGAACATATAGAATGCGGTAAGTCCGGCTACAAAATATTCGATACCGAAAAGAATTTTGCTGTGGT
This sequence comes from Prolixibacteraceae bacterium, assembly GCA_963663005.2. Lineage (GTDB taxonomy): Bacteria > Bacteroidota > Bacteroidia > Bacteroidales > Prolixibacteraceae > CAINVV01. The sequence continues at coordinate 365,181 of CAXXHH010000010.1, read as the reverse complement.
GGAAAGCGGCGACCAAAATTTCATCCTTACTCCAGAATCCTGAGAATGGAGGAATTCCGGCGATCGTCAGACAAGCAATTAAGAAAGTAATGTGCGTGATTGGGAGATATTTCCGTAAACCACCCATCTCGTTCATATCGTTCGTGTGAACGGCGTGAATAACAGCTCCAGCGCCGAGGAATAAGAGCGCTTTGAACATGGCATGTGTAAAGAGGTGGAAGTTGGAGGCCATAAATCCTAATCCTTCTTCACCACCGTACCCGGAAACACCCAAAGAGAGCATCATGTATCCAATCTGGGACATGGTGGAAAAGGCCAGAACTCGTTTGATATCATTTTGAGTAGTAGCGATGACAGCTGCAAAAAGAGAGGTAAAGGCACCTACCCAGGCAACGATTTCGAGAGCGGCCGGACCACCCTGTGCGTACACCGGGAAAAGACGTGCAACAAGATATACACCGGCAACAACCATCGTTGCAGCGTGGATTAATGCAGAAACCGGGGTCGGACCTTCCATTGCATCCGGTAACCAGATGTGTAGCGGAAACATCGCCGATTTACCGGCACCACCCATAAAGATAAAGATTAACGCCCAGGTTATCAGTGATAGTCCCATGAAGACTGCTCCACCTTTTGAAGCGATCGCGAGTCCGTTGGGATCCGTCAGCGCTTGAAAATCGAAAGTTCCGGTTTGGAAAGAAAGAATCAAAATACCAATTAGAAATCCCAGGTCAGCAAAACGCGTTACGATGAACGCTTTTTTCGCGGCCGAGAAGGCGCTTGGTTTTTCGTAGTAATATCCGATCAGAAGGAAGGAGGAGACACCCACCAACTCCCAGAAAATATACATTTGGAAAAGGTTTGTAGCTAAAACCAATCCTAACATGGAAAAACTAAACAAGGACAAGAAAGCATAAAAACGGGCAAATCCCTTTTCACCTTCCATATATCCAAGGCTGTAGATATGAACCATGAATGATACAGTTGTAATAACCACCAACATCATTACCGAGATCGGGTCTATCAACACCCCGAGGTTAATTGTCAGTTTATCTGTAAGATGCAGCCAGGTAATTTCAAAGGCCTTCAGCGAAGTAAATCCGGTTCCTGCAACATGATCTGTGATGAAATATTTGAATGCAGTATAATACGACAAGAAGGCACCGATACCCAAACCGGCTGTTCCGATCAATCCACCTAATTTTCCCTTTAGTTTGTCTTCAAATATTCCAACGAAAACAAATACGAGGAAAGGAATCAGCGGAATCAATAATGTGTATGCGTAACTATTCATGAGAATATAATTTATCTAAACAGTTAGGAGTTAAAATTTCATTTGGTCAAGATTGTCAACATCGATCGACTTAAAGTTCCGGTAGATGTTGATAATAATCGCAATAGCAACGGCGGCTTCCGACGCGGCAACGGCAATAACGATCAGACTGAAAAAATGACCGTGAAGCTGATTCGGGTACAGAAACCTGTTAAACACGACGAAATTAATATTGACCGAATTGAGTATCAATTCTATTGACATCAACATGGTAATCAGATTCCTTCTAGTCAGGAAGCCATAGATGCCAATAAAGAACATCAGTGTACTGATAACAAGAAATGCGTTAAGTGGAATATTATTTATCATGATTTTGAAGAATTATCAGGATTAGTGTTGGTTGGAAGGCTTGAACCGGCAAGGTTCTTCTCCTTTTTTGCAAGTACGATAGCTCCAACCATGGCGGCTAGCAAAAGAATCGAGATTACTTCGAAAGGAAGTGCGTATCCGTCTCTTCCATAAGAAACCAGTGCGCGTCCAACATTTGTGACAGTCGAATCGATCGCCTGAGCAGTTGTCGGTACAAAAGCAAATTTAAAGATGGTCATTAAAGTCAATGCAGCGCCCGCGGCAACTGCAAGGGCAGAAAAAATCTGCTGCCTCAATGGCGCAATAACAGCTTTCTCGCTAACGTGGCTGGTCAATAAGATCGAGAAGATGATCAGTACGATAATACCCCCGGCGTAAACCGTTAACTGAACGGCCGCGAGGAAATTGTAATTCAGCATGAAATAGATTCCGGCCGTTGAGACCAGCACGAAAAGCAAATAAACCGCTGATCTGAGGATTCTGCGACTGGTGACGGTTAAGACAGAAAATGTCAGAATTGAACCGGCAAACAGGTAGAACATGATATCACTGAGCGTCATAACGTATATTTTTAGTGCAGTTTATTACTCTTTAACTCCTTGCGCAATCTTGGATCCGGGCTGATTTAACACCTTCGTGAGTTTCGAGCGATCCCAAACAGCATGCTCAAAATTCTGACCCATAATGATAGCTCCCGTCGGACAGGCTTTCACACACAGATTACACATCGTGCACATTCCAAGGTGGTAGATATGCTGGTCGATGGCTCTTTTCTTTTTGCCTTCTTCAGTCATTTCCATCTTGCTGATGATTTCAATTGAGCCATTCGGGCAGTTGAGTTCACAAATACCGCAACCCGTGCACAAATGTTCGTTGTTCTCACTGTGCGGCATGATCACTTCGCCACGAAAACGATCAAACATCTTCAGCGTTTCCCTATTTTCGGGATATTGTTGTGTGACATTCTTCCAGGGGGTAAAAACATACTTACCGGTAATTTTCATTCCAGTCAGAAGCGTTCCTACTCCTTTGAAAATTTCACTGATATATTGAAATAGCGCGTTCATATAGCTATAATTTACAGATGAAATTTGGTTAATACGATTAAGCTCATCAAGAGAATATTAACCAAATTAATTGGCAAAAGATACTTCCACTCGAGCGTAAGGATTTGGTCGACCCTTAAACGGGGGAAAGTCCATTTAAACCACATAATCAGAAAGATAACTCCTCCTACTTTCATAAAGAACCATACCAGCGGCGGAATAAAATCCATCACGTGGTTAAATGATTCCAGAGAACCAAAATGAAGCGGCATCCAGCCTCCAAGGAAAACCGTGGTGGCCATAGCAGCTACGATGAACATATTGATATATTCGGCTAAGAAGAAAAAGGCAAATTTGATACCGGAATATTCTGTATGGAAACCGGCAGTTAATTCAGACTCCGCCTCGGCAAGGTCGAACGGACCGCGGTTTGTTTCTGCGGTTCCGGCAATGAGGAAGATGACAAATGCGATAAGGGCAGGAACGTGACCCTTGAACAAAAACCATGCGTCGCGCTGACCTTCAACGATCACTGAAAGCTGCATTGATCCGGCAAAGATGATCATGGTAACCAGCGAAAGGGATACAGACAACTCATAACTGAGGATCTGAGCACCGCTACGCATTGCACCGATAAGTGAATATTTGTTATTGGACGACCATCCAGCGATCAAAATTCCAATCACACCAATTGAAGAAACGGCAGTTACATAAAAGATGCCGATGTCAAAATCGAGTGATTGCAGTCCTTTCGCAAAGGGCAGAACAGCCATCGCCATGAATGTTGCGATCATAATGATAAACGGCGCCAGATTGTATAGAAACCTGTCGGCCGTCTTTGGCATGATCAACTCTTTCATCAATAGCTTGATGAAGTCGGCGATAGTCTGGAGTAAACCCCAGTAGCCAACCCGCATAGGTCCTAAGCGTTGCTGAAATGCTGCACAGACTTTACGTTCAGCATACACCAGAAACAAACCGAAGAGTGCGATAAAAAGCAAATAACAGACCCCGATGATGGTCCATTCAACAATGGTGGTAGTCATCGGAGACATACGCTCCAAAAACCACACATGCATGTTGTGGGTCATTCCTGAAAAGTCGTAAATATTGAATCCCATTCTATTTATAATTTTCGATATGTCTAAAATCGAGTTTAACCTTGAAAAAGAACAAACTATCTATGTTTCCCAATCGTCAATTTTTCTTACCTGTCAATGTCAGGGATAACGAGGTCAAGGGTCGACATGATTGCAACCAGGTCGGCAATTTTGTGACCGGCTGCCATCTTGTTCAGCGCGAAAAGATTGGAGAATCCTGGCGACCGGAATTTCACCCGGTATGGATTTTTCTTACCATCGCTGACGATGTAGACCCCAAATTCACCTCTTGCACTTTCAACCCGTTGGTAAAATTCACCCTCGGGAAGTTTGAGCACGCCTTTCATTTTAACCGCATAATCACCTTCAGGGATGTTGTCTATCAGCTGTTCAATGATGTGAAGTGATTCGTGCATCTCCTCCATTCTCAAGCGATAGCGTGTAAATGTGTCGCCTCTTGTATCCATTTTTTCCTCGAACTGAACCAATGGATAGGCGCTGTATGGATTATGCTTCCGCACGTCACAGGAGAACCCTGAAGCACGTCCGGAAGGACCGGTAACACCCCATGCAATCGCATCTTCTTTGGAGAGATATCCAATATCATTGGTTCTTTCCTGGAAAATAACGTTGCCGGTAAGCAGCTCATCGTATTCGGGAAGTTTTTTTCTGAACTCTTTGATAAATGCTTTCACCCTGTTCTGAAAATTTGGATGAATATCAAACATCAGTCCGCCCGGCAGATTGTAATTCATAGTCATTCTGGCTCCGCAGGTTTCCTCGAAAATGTCGAGAATATGCTCACGGTCACGAAGTCCGTAGAAGAAGGTAGTCAATGCACCGAGGTCCATTCCCATTACGCACCACCACAATTGGTGAGAGGCAAGACGGGTCAGCTCATCCATAATTGTGCGGATGTATTTGACACGCTCAGGAACTTCAACCTGAAGGGCATTTTCCACGCAAAGCGCTACCGCTTCGTTGTTCATGTGTGCGGAAAGGTAATCCATCCGGTCTGTCAGGTGAATGATCTGAGGATAGGAGATAGCTTCACACATTTTTTCAATACCACTGTGGATATAACCGACATGTGGCTGAATGTGATGCACTATTTCACCCTCCAAACGAACCAGCAGCCGGAGCACCCCGTGTGTAGAAGGGTGTTGCGGACCCATGTTAACCAGATATTGATCGGTGTGGATCTTATCCGAGCTAATGATAATCTCTTTGGTTTCAGACATAAGGCTATCGTTCTACTATTCTTACTTCGTCTTTATAATCTTTTCTAAGCGGAAATCCCCAGCTATCATCCAGGAACAGACGACGCATATCCGTATGATTGTTGAATTTAACTCCCAACAAATCATATACTTCACGTTCGTGATATTTGGCTGTTTGCCAAACATCGCTAACAGTATCGAGAGTCGGTTCAGTACGGTCGGCCGTGTCGGCTTTCAATACCATGACATGTCTGTGGAGGATTGATTCCAGATGGTAGACAATCTGCATTTTCTCAGCATAATCTACTCCGGTAAGACAAATCAGATAATCGAATGATAAGGCAGGCAAATTTTTAAGTTTGACTGATGTTTCATGCAAATCATCTGCTTTTACCACCATTTCAACATACTGTTTGCCAAGCTTAACCTCGGCGTTGGAAAACTCACCGGTGAGGTAAGCTTGAAGTTCTTCGTTTGTCATGTCACTTAAAGTTCAGTTTGTTAAGTGATTTATAGAATGATTGATTTTCTTTTCCATTTTTCCGGTAATCCTCAAGGTTGGGGAATATTTTTTTGCTGTTTCCTGGAAAAATAGCGCTCCCGTCTGATTTTTTTCTGCAATTGCATCATGCCAAACAACAAAGCTTCTGGTCTGGGCGGGCATCCGGGTACATAAACGTCAACGGGAATCACGTGATCCGCACCCCTTACGACAGCGTAGGAATTGTAATAGAATGGACCGCCAGAAACTGCACAGGCACCCATGGCGATAACATATTTTGGATCAGCTATTTGATCGTAGAGTCTTTTCAATACTGGCGCCATCTTGTAATTGATGGTTCCGGAAATGATAATCATATCTGCCTGACGCGGAGTTGCACGGGCAACTTCCATACCAAACCTGGCCATGTCGTGCCTTGAAGCGCCGACAGCCATGAACTCAATTGCACAGCAGCGTGTACCGAAAGTCAGTGGCCAAAGTGAGTTGGATCGAGACCAGTTCAGTAAATCGTCTAATTTGGCTAGGATAATGCTTCCTCCTTCATATTCCTGAAGGACAGGATAATCGTTCTTTTCGAACTCTTTTTTACTTTTTACTCCCATTTCAATGCGTGTTTTTTCCACCCGTAAAACAATCCTAAGCCCAAAATGGCGAAGAAAATCAATATCTCAACAAAGCCGGTCATGCCGACTTCCCGCATAACGGTCGCCCAAGGGAAAACAAATACCGTTTCCACATCAAAAACCAGGAAGAGAATTGCGAACAGATAATAGCCAACGGTGTACTGATTCCACGTTTCGCCAATCGTTTCCATACCGCACTCATAAGGCTCAAACTTAGCGGTATTATACGATGTTGGCGGTACATAACTGGAAAACACCAAGGCCAAACCTACCAGTGTAATGGCTGTGATGAAGAAAAGTATCAATGCACTACTTTCCATATAGAATTGTTTTAGGTATTAATAAGAATTGTTCTAAATAACAGTGTATAAGGAACTTCAATAATCAGCGACAAAAATAGAAATTAATCATTAACCGAAATGCCTGTGTTAATATTTATTTAAAAAGTTATTCAAATATCTTAATTAATAGATATAAGAAATTGAAATAAAACCAATTACACCTTTTCCGCTGAATTGCTCTGAAATATTTATGTTAAAAATTATCCGCAGAAGGTGTAAAGATCACGTTGTGAGTTGATACACATAATAGATAGTGCTTCGGAGTGTTCAATTATGTTTGCGTCATTAATACCAAATAGCCTGTCAATAAAAGTTGAATGATACGTAAAGGATATAATTAGCAGTCCATTCTGAAAGCTCAAAGCATGTTCCAGCGACTTCTTTTGAATTTTCCAGGTGGGTGAATGACACTCAACAATTTCGTACGGAAAGCTGAAATTCCGGAATAATCTCTCTATTGAAAAGAGTATGCTCATAACTCTTCGCTTGTCTTCTTCGAACACATCCATCGATCTTAGCAACGTTATTTTGGCCTGGTTGTGGCGACCAAAATAGCTGCTCCAAAGAGCGAGATCCTTGCTTTTTTTCATATACCCGATCGGTACTGCAATTTTACTGTAACTGTTTTCTGTAGGATGGTTGTCTGAGACAAATAAAAATGGAAATCCGGAATTGGGAAGTTGCGGCAAGAGTTCTTTGCTGTTTTTTTTATGGGCAACAAGCAGCAATGCATCAAACTCTTCAGCCAGCTCAGTAAGCGTTGCCTGCAACGGTTTTAGCTCAATATAGTGGTGAACCTTATCAGCACCGATTAATTTGGCGATGGGTATGGAGAGCCTTTTCAAATCAGTCTCCGCCTCCTCCAACGAATAGTTATGCTTACCGGGATGGTAAAGCAGGCAAACTTCCTTTCCGAGGATCATAGCCACCTGCACACCATGCAGAATTGCCACCTCCGTTTCGGGAGAGAAATCAATCCAGATGATGATCTTTTGTTCGCCGTTGGATAGCATGAAAAGCGTTAAGTGCAAAAGGGTAAACAGAAGTGACTAAAGTACTACTTTTCACTTTCACCTTTTCATTTTTCACTTTTCATTTTTATATTTGCATAACGATTATGAAACGAACATGTTGCTTCACTACGCCCCAGGGTATGATAATAATTTTCATCAACATGGAGTTCCATACTGCCTTTAAAAAGCGAATTATAATAGTATGAAATTCTTCGCACTTATATTATCAATTTATGTTCTGGTGCTCACCGCAATTCCCTGCGTGGATAAGCCGGAGGATACGACTATACAGAAAACTGTTATTTGTGCGAAAACAGCTGGCAGCCAACATCAGGATATCGATCACTGTTCTCCTTTTTGTACATGCAACTGCTGTTCGTCACCAAAAATTCAGCAAGATCTTGTCATCGCATTTAACAGCTTTCAAATTTTAATTGAGAGCTATTCTGATTTTTCTCCCCACTTTACTTCCTGTCATTTTGCTGCCATCTGGCAACCCCCTCAATTAGGTTAGTACTTCCCGATGTTAAGTTATCTGTCTGTTGGTTTTCAGACGGATGGATTTATGTACTAATTTGATTCGTTTCCGTTATGATAGAACGTATTATTCATTTTTCGATAAAGAATAAATTCATTGTCGGATTGTTCATTGTTGCTTTGATGGGGTGGGGCACTTATTCGCTGGTTCGTTTGCCTATAGATGCCATCCCGGATATCACAAATAATCAGGTGCTTGTAATTTCGTTGGCGCCTTCGCTTGCAGTGCAGGAAGTGGAAAGCTTTATCACTGCACCGATCGAAGTGGCTGTCGCCAATATTCCTGATATCATTGAACTTCGCTCCATTTCCCGTTTAGGCTTATCCGTAATTACGGTTGTATTTAAAGACGATGTGGATGTTTATTGGGCTCGTCAGCAATTAAACGAGCGGTTAAAGGAGGCGGAGGAGGATATTCCGGCCGGACTTGCCAAAATTGAGCTCGCTCCAATTTCATCCGGTCTCGGTGAAATATTTCAGTACAGACTTGCCGTGGATAAGGGGTTGGAGAAGAAGTACAACCCCATGGAGCTGCGTACCATTCAGGACTGGGTAGTGCGCCGCGAAATGCTCGGAACACCAGGTGTTGCTGATATTAACAGCTACGGTGGTTTCGTCAGGCAGTATGAGATCGCCGTAAATCCCGAAAGGCTCAGAGGCATGAACCTTTCTCTTACCAACATTTTCGAGGCTCTTGAGAAAAACAATGAAAATACGGGAAGCGCATACATCGATAAAAAGCCTAATGCCTATTTTATCCGGGGAATCGGCTTGGTAAAGACGTTAGCCGACATCGAAAAAATTGTTGTAAAGTCCAATCCTTCAGGCATCCCGATTTTAATCCGGGATATTGCTACGGTTCAATTTGGAAGTGCTACCCGCTACGGCGCATTCGTTGTGGATACCACGGAAGCAGTTGGCGGAGTTGTTATGATGCTGAAGGGCGCCAATGCCCATGAGGTCAACGACAATGTCAGTCAGCGTATTGCCACGATCCAGAAGTCACTGCCCAAGGGAGTTAAAATTGAACCTTTTTTAAATCGTTCTGACCTCGTAGGCAGGGCAATCGGTACCGTATCCCGGAATCTGCTTGAAGGAGCATTAATTGTAATTTTCATTCTTGTCCTGCTTTTGGGAAATATGCGTGCCGGATTGATTGTCGCATCGGTGATCCCACTTGCCATGTTGTTCGCAATCTCTTTAATGAACCTTTTCGGCGTATCCGGTAACCTGATGAGCCTTGGAGCGATCGACTTCGGACTGATCGTCGACGGTGCAGTTATCATCGTGGAGGGCGTTGTTCACCGAATTTTCCTGAGTAAACATCATCACCCGGGAGTCAAGCGCCTATCGCAGGAGCAGATGGACGAAAATGTATTTGAGTCGGCCAAAAGAATGATGAGCTCTGCCACTTTTGGGCAAATTATTATTCTTATCGTCTATCTCCCGATAATAGCTCTGGTGGGAATTGAAGGGAAAATGTTCCGTCCAATGGCGCAGGTCGTGGCTTTCGCTCTGCTGGGGGCTACCATTCTTTCTCTTACCTATGTTCCGATGGCATCCGCCTTGTTTCTGAGTAAAAAGACAGAACACAAACGTTCCTTCTCTGACAGATTGATGGATCGCCTGCACAAAGCATTCAATCCGGTTATACTCTATGCACTTAAGCTCAAAATAGTGGTTTCCGTTTCTGCGATTGTATTGTTTATCTCCAGTCTGTTTCTGTTCAGTAGTCTGGGAGGTGAATTCATTCCTCAGCTTGAAGAGGGCGATTTGGCCGCTGGAGTCATGACGCTTCAGGGAGGCTCACTTTCCAATACTGTGGAAATGGTAGAGAAGGCTAATAAGATTCTGTTGGCAAATTTTCCGGAGATAATTCATACCGTTTGCAAAATTGGAGCAGGTGAAATTCCAACCGATCCGACACCTATGGAAACTGGTGATTATATTATCACCCTGAAAGCCAAGAGTGAGTGGACTTCTGCATCAACACGCGAAGAGCTCGTAGCAAAAATGGAGGAGGCGCTGATACCGTTGGCTGGTGTGAAATTTGAGTTTCAACAGCCTATACAAATGCGGTTTAACGAATTGCTTTCGGGTTCGAAGCAGGACATCGCCGTCAAAATTTTTGGAGACGACCTGACAATTCTTGCTGACAAGGCCGCTGCTGTTGAGAAAATCATCCAACAGATTGGTGGTGTCGAGGATATTAACGTCGAAAAGGTCACCGGGTTGGCGCAGGTACAGGTCGACTATAACCGCGACCGACTGGCTCAATATGGTCTTACGGTGGGTGATGCCAATCGGGTTCTGAGGGCAGCATTTGCCGGTAGTCAGGCAGGGGTTGTTTATGACGGGGAAAAGCGCTTCGGATTGATTGTTAGGCTGGATAAGGATTTCAGGCAAAGCCTGGATGATGTAAAAAATCTATCGGTGACACTGCCTAACGGCGAACAAATTCCATTCGAACAGGTGGCGGATATCTCCATCCGGTCTGGTCCGGCACAGGTTTCAAGAGAAAATGCGACACGGCGGATTACCGTTGGGTTCAACGTTCGCGGCAGAGATGTAGAGAGCGTAATTAATGATGTTACAGCAAAAATAGACCAGCAGGTAAAGCTTCCGACAGGATATTACGTTTCTTACGGAGGACAGTTTAAAAACCTGGAAGCGGCCAAAGAAAGATTGTCCATAGCGGTGCCTGTAGCGTTGTTACTGATCTTTGTTCTGTTGTTCTTTACGTTTAATTCAGTCAGTCAGACATTCCTAATTTTCTCAGCGGTTCCGATGTCGGCAATTGGTGGTGTTATTGCCCTCTGGCTTCGTGATATGAACTTCTCCATTTCGGCAGGAGTAGGGTTTATCGCCCTTTTTGGTGTGGCCGTTCTAAACGGAATCGTGTTGATCGCCGAATTCAACCGATTGGAGAAGGAAGGAATAACGGATGTTACTGAAAGGGTATTGAAGGGATTACAAACCCGTCTGAGACCCGTTATCATCACCGCTGCCGTTGCTTCGCTCGGATTTCTGCCGATGGCGCTATCAAATTCTGCCGGCGCGGAAGTTCAGAAACCACTGGCAACCGTGGTCATTGGCGGATTGATTACAGCCACTCTTCTGACTTTGGTGGTTCTTCCGGTGTTTTATGTTCTGTTTTCGACGAAGAGAATTCGGCTTTTGCCAAACAAGAATACTGCAGCCATAATCGGTATCGGGATATTTTTGACTCTTGGAACAGCTGTGTTAAACAGTGCCCGGGCTCAAAGGCCGACTCACCTTACGCTAAAGGATGCGATCCAAATGGCGTTGGACAGTAACCTTTCTGTCAGGGCGAATGCCTATTCGCTTGATGCTAAAAGAGCGCTGAAGGGCGCTTCGTGGGATATCCCGAAAATTTCTGTGGAGGGTCAGTATGGACAGGTTAACTCCTACACAAAAGACAATAGTTTTTCTGTTTCTCAATCGTTTGCCTCGCCTTCTGTTTATGTCAATCAACGAAAATTGGCGAACGCAAATATCAAAGACGGCGAATTTCAACTTAAAGCATCACAAATTGAAATTGCAACTCAGGTAAAGCAAGTGTACTGGCAGTTAGCTTATCTTAATTCGAAATATCACCTGTGGTTGTACCAGGATAGTCTATACTCGGGATTCAGAAGGGCAGCCGAACTCCGGGCTAAGTTAGGTGAAACGAACCGCCTCGAAATGATCACCGCGCGTTCACAAAGTCTGGAGATAAAGAATCAATTGCAGCAAATCAGCGCGGATATCGGCATTCTGAACCGGGAGTTGAAGACCCTCCTGAATACTGGTCAGCAGATCAGTTTGGCAGATACAACGTTGCGCAGAATTGATTTCATTCCGACAACGGATAGCTCCGTTTTGCAGGAAAATCCATCCCTCGGTCAAATAAGGCAACAAGTGGAAATTGTCAGGCTTGAAAAGAAATTGGAACAGAGTAAAGCTTTGCCCGATTTTACGGTTGGATACTTCAGCCAGACGATGCAGGGTACCCAGGAGGTAAACGGAGTTCCACGTACCTTTGGGGCAGGAGATCGCTTTAATGGAATCCAGGCCGGCATAGCCTTTCCGTTATGGTTTACGCCATATGCTTCCAAAATAAAAGCTGCAAAAATTCAGGAAAAGGTTGCACAAGCTAATGCCGGTGGTTACGCTAAATCCCTGGAAGGGAAATACCAGTCTCTTTTGGATGAATTTGAGAAATATCGTGCCAGTGTGGAGTATTACGAAAAGCAGGCAGTACCCGAAGCTGGCCTAATTATTGACCAGTCTGTCCGGAGTTATAAAGTCGGGGCGTTGGATTATCTTAATTATGTTCTGAGCCTCAGTCGCGCATTGAGTATCAAGCAGGGTTACCTGGATGCCCTTAACGATTACAATCAAACCATTATTGCTATCGAGTTCACTACTGGAAAAATTTTCTAAACTATCAGCATATGTCGGTGGTTAATAAATATAATGAACATCCTATGAAAAATTTGAAAATTGAAGTCATGTCAAAATATTCTTTAATACTTATTCTGAGTTCAATCCTGTTCTGCACTATAACTTTCTCGTGTGGAACTGGTAAAAAAGCTGCACCGGAGGAAAAATCCGTTGAGGTAATTCCGGAAGATATCGTTGAAATGCGTGCCGACCAGATCAAATTGGCCGACATTCAACTGGGCGTTATCGGGAAACGAACTGTAAGTGGCACCTTAAAAGTAAATGGGATAGTCAATGCCGCGCCACAAAACCTTGCAACCATCTGTGCCCCTATGAGTGGTTTTGTAAAGAGTACCAGCTTGATGCCAGGGAATTCGGTACGCAAAGGGCAGGTTTTGATAGTGATTGAGAATCAGGAATTTGTAGATATTCAACAGAACTATCTGGAGGCAAAAAATAAGCTCGAATACGCTGAGGCCGAGTACAAACGCCACAGCCAGCTTTACAAAGATGATGTGTATTCAGAACAAAATGTTCAGCAAGTAACGGCAGAATACAAAAATCTGAAAACGATGGTTAATGCTCTGAAACAGAAGTTGGTGCTTATCAGTATCAATCCTGACGACCTTCGGGAAGACAACATCAGCAGGTCTATCTCGTTGGTTTCACCCATTTCCGGATACGTGGAAGCTGTGAATGTTAATCTGGGTAAATATGTCACTCCAACTGATGTGATGTTTAAAATTGTCAACAACGACAAGCTCTTCCTTGAACTCACGCTCTTTGAAAAGGATGCAAATAAAGTGGCAAAGGATCAGAAAATTCGGTTTTTCATCAACAACGAAACGGAGCAACATGAGGCAATTATCACTCAGACGGGTCAGTCTGTCAATGCCGACAAGACCTACAAGGTATTTGCCGGTGTCACGGGTATCTGCAAAAATGTATTGCCGGGAATGTATGTCAATGCGATAATCGAGACTTCCGGTGATCTGGTAACCGCGTTGCCGTCTGAAGCCATCGTCAGCTTTGACGACAAGGACTATATTTTCATTTTCGACAAAAACAAAGAAGAAGGGGGAAAGCCTTTTACCGAATATAAAATCATTGAGGTAAAGAAAGGCGTTACTGACGGAGGTTATACAGAGATCATTCTGCCAGAAGGATTCAGTATTGAGACAGCTAAAGTTGTAATAAAGGGAGCATACACACTTTTGTCGGCGAAAAAGAACGCCGGGGAAATGGCTTGCTGAAAGCTTCCTATCCGTTAAACTGAAAGCCGATACCGCGTACTGTTTCCAAAAAATCTCCCTCGATGTATTCAGCCAGTTTCTTGCGGAGATTTTTTATGTGGACGTCGATGTAATTAGAATTATAGTTCTCTTCAAATATGTCTCCCCAGATATGTTCGGAGATCTGTAACCTGGTTGCCACTTTGTTCTTGTTCAAAATTAGAAAGCTAAAGATGTCGTACTCTTTCTTCGTGAGCAAAATCTCACTGTCCTGAAAGAAAACTTTCCGCTTATCGAGATCTACTTCGAGACCGTGAACCCGAATGATATTTCCCTTAAGTCCATGTTTTCTCCTGGTGACAGCCAGGATGCGGGATTTGAGTTCTATGAGTGAAAAGGGTTTGGAAAGATAATCGTCAGCGCCGAGATCGAGGCCTTTGATTCTGTCTTCGATGGCGGTGCGGGCAGAAAGAATAATAACAGAAGCTGTACTTTTATTTTTCATGGCTTCCTTCAGCAAATCGATTCCTTCGTAATCCGGCAAGCCAAGATCGAGTAGAATTAAATCATACTCATTCGAAAAAATTTTATCAGAAGCAATCCTTCCCGTGTGGGCTTCATCGCATTTGAAACCCTCCTTATCCAGAAACCGGCGAATTTCTCCGGATAGCGGAATCTCATCTTCAACAATTAGTATGTTCATTAAACAAATATAAGTGAACCCCTTTTCTTTTCCATGGGGTGCAAATTTTTTAAAAGACGAAAAAATAACAAACCGAAATTATCAATATCTTGTTCAATACAAAAATAGGTTTAAATATTCGTTGTATGAGGCTGGAATTAAAGCTCGCTTTCATTGGTGCTATTTCGAAAATCGTCATATTTCTGATCTTGTTCCTGCTGGTGGAACAGTTGATCGATACAATTGCGCGACGCCATACCGACAAAGATTTGCTGAAAATGAAAGACAAAACGATGTCGATTGTCCGCAAAATTGGAATTAAGAATTACCTCAATGCGGAACAGGACAGCGCATTTGCGAGTTACAATATTCTGAAAGACGAGTTCATTTCCATTACGTTGGATACGGATGGAAAAGCAGAGGAGCTGGGCTTCTCTCAGGAAGCCAGAATAATCGAGGACGAGGAATTTGACTACAGAATTTTGAACTACAATTTTGAAGTCGACTCAAAATTATACTCCCTCGAGATTGGAAAGAATATTCAGATGATTTCTAATCTGGATCGAACCTTAAAAAATATTTCCCTGTCCATAATATTGATTGTCCTGATAATAACCATTCTTTTCGACCTGGTGATATTCAAATACCTGCTTCATCCGTTAAATCAAATGATTATCCCAAAACTGAAAACGGTGGTTAATCCGGAAACATTTAATTACACGGAACTGGACTCTACAACCTCCGATTTCGTCTACCTGAATATGACAATCAATGAGCTGATGCACAAGGTAAATGATATTCTGAAGAACCAAAAAAAATTCATCGGCGATGTATCACATGAATTATTTACACCAATTTCTGTGATGCAATCAAAATTAGATAATCTGCTGGTTTCGGGCAAATTGCCATCAAAAACTGTCGACATGATTTTAGACCAGCAAAAGCAATTGATTCGGCTGCAACACATTATAAAGGCATTGCTGCTGATTTCCAGAATTGAGAATGATCAATATGCCAAAACCGATACAATTAATTTACACGATCTTGTCGGAGAGATCATCTCGAATATTGAAGAGCGTGCCATGATGCAGAATATCGCCATCCAGAATAAGGTTTCAGCATCAATTGTGTTGAAGGATGTAAATAAATATTTGATCTACATCCTGTTATTCAATCTTGTGAGCAACGCAATCAAGTACAATCGCGAAAATGGGACTGTAAGTATTTCACATTACTTCAAGGATAACTGCTCAATTATCGAAGTAGAGGACAATGGGATTGGAATTGACCCCTCGAATCTTCATTTAATATTTAACCGCTTCAAGCGGATTGATGATGGTACGGGAGAAGGGCAGGGGTTGGGTTTGTCAATAGTAAGTAGTATTGCCGCTTTTCATGATGTGAAAATTGAAGTGACCTCAGCTTTAGGTGTGGGCTCCCGGTTTAAACTCTGCTTTCTTCAAAAAAAGATTGATTAATTTTTCATTTTTCCTGATTCTTCACGAATTCTTCATAATCGTGGCCCTACTTTTGACTTGTAAAACATTTATAAAAATATTGAAAATGAAAAAATTAGTTATGTTAGTAAGCTTCGTGCTTATCATGGGTGTAGTTTCTTTAAGTGCTCAAACAAAACCAGAAGTTAAGAAAGCTCCTGCTAAGAAAGAAGCTGCGAAACCTGCAGCAAAACCAGCTGCTGCTGCTCCTGCTGCTGCCGCTACTGCGAAACCCGCTGCCGCTCCTGAAAAGAAAGAGGCTGCTCCAGTGAAAAAAGCTGCTGCTAAAAAACCTGCTGCGAAATAAGCAGTCCACCGTTAAAAAAAGAGACCGTCTCAACTAGTTTGCGACGGTCTTTTTTTTGACTAAAAATTGTCTGCCTTTCGATAGGCCTCAATCAATGCAAGTTCGCCCTCTTTGCCCTTAATACTCCTCCCGTGCTCCATGCACAGAACATCATCATAACCTTTACTGAGGATGTATTTGAAGACGTTGTTGAAATTAATCTCGCCAGTGCCCGGTTCTTTCCTGCCGGGATTGTCGCCCAGGTGAAATGCAGCGATCTCACTCCAGCAAGACTCAATATTCGGAATCAGGTTGCCCTCTGTAATCTGCTGGTGGTACAGGTCATCTACGATCTTGCAGGCCGGACTGTTAACTCCCCTGCAAATTGCGTAAGATTGTGGCATATCCGTCAAAAAAAGACCCGGATGGTCGCGCTTGTTTAGCGGCTCGAGTACGATGGTCATACCTCCTTGCAACGCGATATCACTTAGTTCCCGCATGATATCAATAACATTTGCCGTCTGAAAACCCCAATTCATATGTTCGTTGTATCTCCCAGGTACCATTAAAGCCCATTTCAGTCCGCCGCGTTTACATACTTCAACGCCCGCTTTTACCTTGTCAACTAACATCTGCCGAATTTCATTGTCTTTCAGTACCATGGATTCCTTGGTGAAATCGGCATACAAAACGAACGGACCCAGCTTCATGTTTAATCTTGCAATTTCATTGACAATCTGTTCCTGGAGTTCCGGAGTTTTACTCATGAATCCGTTGTCAAACATAGCCCTGAACCCCTGATCGTTGCAGAATTTAATCTGATCAATCGGGTCTTTACCGGCAAGCTCATTGAAGGTGCCAAAACCTGGCGCATATCTTAATTTGAAAAAGGCGCTATTGGATGGCTTAACATCCTCTGGAGTATTGAGACCAAAAACACCATGACTAATTCCTGCGAATGCAGCAACGGCTGCAGACTTCTGAATGAAATTTCTTCTTTGCATAAGTTGGTTAAAAATTTTCTTTTGGAACAATGATCCACATCACAAGATAGATCAATACACCTGAACCGGCAAAGATTGCCGCAAAAGCGAAAGCCAATCTGATTAATGTAGCATCCAGGTCAAAATATTTTGCAAGTCCGCCACATATACCGGCCAACATTTTGTCGACATTGGAACGTTTTAATCTTTTAGGAGCATCGGGTTCCATCGTTTCCATAATTTAAAGGTTGTGAAATGAGTACTATTAATTTTCAGACTCTTCGTCCAGTTTATCCAGTTCATCTTCATAATCCAGTTCAAGCTCCATAAACTCTTCAGCTTGTTCAAGCAATTCGGCTTTCAGATCTGCACTTTCAGGCTCTTCGTCAATCCAGTGTATCTCCTGGTCTACGTTAAATCCCTCAAGATCGCATCCAACGATGAATCTTGGCTGTTCGGTGTGGATGATGAAAATCGTGTCTGGTAGTACTTGTGAATTGTCGGCCAATAAAAATTTTGGAAGCATAGTGAAGGAGATATAAGTTTTGAGATATGAGACTTAAGATAATAGACTAATGATATAAGATAATAGACTTGAGATGTGAGATTATACTTCAAATATAAAATTTATTTTGGAGGTTTACAAATCAATCGCTTTTCAGGAGTATTTGAGAAAATCATGACATATTTACATGTAAATGAAGTGATTATGACTTTTTGACAGCGTTTTTTAAACCTAAAATTGTCATTTTGTCCATTCGTTTTTATCCTGGAATTGTATTGTTTTGATTATGAATCTGATGCATTTTTTTCCCTTCGTTTGGCACGCTGATTGAATAATGGGTAATGTATTGCAAGAATAAATACATCACTAATTTGTAAAACTAAAAAATAGGAGGAATTAAAAATGACAATTATCAGAAGCTCAGAAAGACTCTATCCAACATTATTTAACAACCTGTTTGGCAGGGAATTATTGGATTGGAACAACACCGGATTTTCGGCAGATAACACCACGCTGCCAGCAGTAAACATCTCTGAGGATGAAAATCGTATTCAGATTGAGGTTGCTGCTCCCGGTATGAAAAAGGAAGATTTCAAAATCGATTTGGATCGAAATCGATTGACCGTTTCGGCCGAGGTTGAGGAAGAAAAGAACGAATCGAACGACCGTTATTCACGCAAAGAGTTCTGCTATCGTTCATTCCGCAGACTTTTCAACGTTCCGGTAGAGACCATCGACGGTGATCAGATTCAGGCCAGTTACAAGGATGGTATTCTGTTACTGACCCTTCCAAAAAGGGACGAATTGAAACCAAAGCCAGCCAGAGCAATCGAAATTCAATGATGAAGAGAAAAGGTCCGAAAGGGCCTTTTCTCTTTTGAAGATATATCCGGTATATTTGCAGCAAATTAGTCGGGCATGTATAAAGAACCAACAATTTGCGCTATATCTACTCCTGCCGGGATCGGCGGAATTGCCGTTATTCGTCTCTCCGGAGATCAGGCCATAACCATTGCCGACAAGGTTTATTCTTCGCCGGTAGCGGGTAAAAAATTGGCAGACCAGGCGGCTAATACTCTTCATTTCGGATCGATAAGCCGTGACAACAAAATGCTGGATGAAGTTGTTGTCGGACTTTTTCGGGCGCCTCACTCGTATACCGGCGAGGACGTTGTTGAAATTTCCTGTCATGGTTCCTTGTATGTTCAACAGGAGATTTTGCACTTGTTAATTGACGAAGGTGCCCAGCTTGCCCAGCCGGGCGAATTCACACAGCGTGCTTTTTTAAACGCGAAAATGGACCTTTCGCAGGCGGAAGCTGTTGCTGATCTGATTGCTTCCGGAAATTCTTCTGCCCATCGTGTGGCGCTAAACCAGATGAGAGGCGGTTTTTCGTATGAAATAGGCGTTTTGAGGGATCAATTGCTTCACTTCACTACGCTGGTTGAGTTAGAACTCGACTTCAGCGAAGAAGATGTAGAGTTTGCCGACCGTACGCAATTGATAGCGTTATCGAAAAAAATTGAGACGCTTATCGGGAAACTGACTGACTCATTCCGCCTCGGCAACGCCCTTAAAAATGGTGTACCGGTTGCGATCGTGGGAGAGACTAACGTCGGAAAGTCCACTTTGCTGAATGCCTTGCTGAACGAGGAGAAGGCTATTGTTTCGGACATTCATGGTACTACCCGCGATGTGATTGAGGATGTCGTCAATCTGGACGGAGTGCTGTTCCGTTTCTTTGATACTGCCGGACTGCGCCAAACAACCGATACAATTGAAACCATGGGGATTGAGCGCTCTTACCGAAAGCTGGAGCAGGCTTCCATCGTTTTGCTGGTTCTTGATCTTACCTCCTCTTTCGAAAACAACCTTACCAGGATAGCTGATATCAGAAAAAAGATCACCAATCAACATTTGATATTAGTTGCCAATAAATCCGACCTGGCCACTGAGGAAACCTGCAAAAATATTTCTGAATTTCAACTGGAAAGAGATGAATCATTGGTACTTATCGCAGCAAAACAAAGAATCAACCTTTCAGTATTAATCGCCGAAATGCAAGCAGCCCTTGCTTTCGACAAAGTCAATCCAGAAGATGTGATCGTAACGAATATTCGTCATTACGAAGCGCTCTCCAAGGCCCTGGACGCCATTCAACGCACGATTTCCGGACTCCATTCAAATATTTCCGGCGAATTTCTGGCGCAGGATATCCGCGAATGCCTCTATTATTTAGGTTCCATAACCGGACAAATCACCACCGACGAGGTGCTTGGTAATATTTTTAAGCATTTTTGCATCGGAAAATAATTGGGCTATCAAGGAATGTTTTAAAGAAATTTGGTAGTATCGAAAAAGTACGTAATTTTGTACGGATTTAATTTCAAAATACTATGAGAGCCGTCAATTATTCAGAACTGAGGCAAAATTTAAAAACCAGCCTCGATGCCGTTTCCAATGATGAGGAGTTGTTGGTTGTACACCGGCCTAAAGGGAAGAGTATTGTCATGATGCCGCTGGATGTGTTCAATTCCCTGCAAGAGACTTACCACCTTAATAGAAGCAAGGCCAACCGGCAGCGCCTTGAAGAATCCATTGAAAACATTAATGAAAAACGCAATTTGTTAAAGCACTCCATCGTAGAAAGATAACCATGGATATTCTTTGGGACAAATCAGCCTGGGAAGATTATCAATTTTGGATTGTTAACGATCGAAAGGTATTCCAAAAGATAAATTCTTTGATTAAGGAGTGCCAACGTACACCCTTCACCGGATCAGGACAGCCGGAAGCATTAAAGCAAAACTTATCTGGGTTCTGGTCTCGCCGGATCACCGGAGAGCATCGGTTAGTTTATCGAATTGATGATGATGTTTTATACATTGCCCAATGCAGGTATCATTATTAATAACATGCCCTCCACTTTTGAATTCAGAGAGTTACAAGCGCTAATCTGGATAACAAAATAATTTTGAATAAGCGCGTCAAAGTCGGGCCATAAAATAACGAAGAAATTATTTTCATAACTTTGTAAAAAATCAATACAATGGCCACAATTATACTGAAATACAATCCCAGAAACCACAAGGCACAAAAGGCACTTGAGTTTATGTTGTCGCTGGGTGTTTTCGAAACTTCCGCAACAATTCCAGCTTTAGATAAGTCGCTGAAAGAGGCTAGAGAAGGAAAGGTGAAAACATACAGCAGTGTAGACGACTTCTTTAAAAAATTGCGGTGAAATGTATCAAATTCAAACTACTAACCGGTTCGAGAAAGAGGCAGCATTGTGTAAAAAAAGAGGGCTAAACATGTTCCTTCTCAAAAATGTGAACGGCTCCCCGGTAACTGGAAGCTGATTCAATAATACTCTATCAAACCAAAGCTTCATTATTGCAATGGGAAAATCTAACACTTCCGAATAGTCCGGTGAAAAATCGACCCTGTAGTAGGCCGAATGCTTACTTTCAATCAAGACATTTTCTCTGGTAATTTCACTACCAAAGGTCCAAAAGATCTGTCAATTTGGTGTCTGTTATAGCATAAAAGTTTTAAGTTTGACCGAACTGGAACCCTTTCCACTGCAGTAATCTTGGCAAAATGATCACGACAGTGCTTAAAATTAGTCATATTTCGATAACGCTTTTACATAAATATTCCTCATTTCATTTCTGAAATTAACCGGAGAAATGATCTTAATTGAATCGCCGAAAGATAAAAGCAATTTTTTCAGTTCATAGTTGGGGATAACCCGGATGGAAATAATCCACCCCTCCTTAGTTAATGTAGGCCCCTTCTGTGTTCCGTGAAGGGGTTTAGTTCGGATATAGGGAACCTGGGCTTCATCGATCTCTATTTTTATTTCTACCGGTTCCCCCTCATTTTTGGACACCCCCACAAAATCGAAAAAATAGTCGTTCTCCCAATCGAGATCTGTTGGCTTATATTTTGCGTTTACATTCTTGATTTCCAGAATACGATCCAAAGCAATATTCCAAATTTGATCAGGTCTCTCCGGATTATATCCAAATGAGAACCATCGCTGATTGTATTGCTTTAAAATATATGGATGGAATTGAAATGTGTATGGTTTATCACTTTTGAAATCCTGATAGCTGACATTCACTACCTGCTGATTGACAATGGCATGAAATAACGATGTAATAAATTTAAGTCCGGTATAATCAATATTGGAATCAAAAAGTATCACATTGCTTCCTTTGCCAACAATTCCCAGCTTGTTTTCAATGACTGGAATCAACTCATCCATCCATTCAAACTGAGGTAAACCCTTGAATTTTGACATCACAAACAGAGCAGATTTGATTTGATCAACTTCGGCAGCATTAAGGGGTTGGTTGTTGATGGAGAAACTTCGATCATTATATTGATAATAAACCTTATGTCCATCTCGAATACTTTCAAGAGGGATACTCCAGCCTTCGTCCGATTTCATAAATTTAATATCATCGTACAACTGTCTTATTTTCACACCTTCCCGATTGCCCGTGTGTTCATATAAAGACTTATTGCATTCACAAATAAGATCTTCAATATAATAATATCTTGACAGATTACTAAAACATCGATCCAAAGCTTGGTATCGTATTAAGGCATGTTTGTTGATAGGCATATTTTTTTATCTTTGAGTTATAAACCCTAAACAAAAATAGCAGCTTTTTATCTCTGCAGAAAGAATGCATTGTTGTATTATTGCTTTACATTAGTTATTTGAAATACCTGCCCTATAAATATTGAACTCGGGTGCTGTTATGGTTGTGCCATAAGGATCGGTACCTAAAGTCCTGGCGACAGGATGAATGTTATTGTCACGCTTTGTCGAGATTCGAGGATAGATTAAGAGAAGTTCTTTTGCGGGTTTTTGCCTAAGATATTTATTTTTTCTTGATTAATATTTTCTTCCGATAGGCAAGTTTACTGCGCAGGGCGTGTTTCATAGGAATACGCAAATGCGATTCGGGGACGGCTTCCTTGATGAATATATGGGCAGGTATTTTTTTTATTATGGAAATAATTACAGAAAATATTGAAAGGATTGGACATCTATGGTTTAATATGAAAACCATAGATGAATTACTGTATTTGTTGAATTTTGTCCAATCAACAGTATTTGATGAAAGGGCAAAGCCTATAGATATTAAAACACTAAATTTTTTTTGTATTGCAAATAACTCAGAATCAAACTATAGAAAATTCGAAATTAAAAAGAAATCTGGTGGCAGTAGAATCATTATGGCGCCAAAAGAGGAACTCAAAGTTATCCAACAAATTCTAAACATAATTTTCCAACATTTATATTTTATACATCACGATGCTTTTGGGTTTGTACCTCAAAAGTCCATTAAAGACAATGCTTACCAACATGTAGGAAGAAGATATGTTTATAATATTGATCTAAAGGATTTCTTCCATTCATTTAATAGGGAAAGATTAACAAATGAGCTTTTAATGAGTTCTTCGTTTTTAAGATTGAAAAATCGTGAAATAGCCTCTGTTGTCGCGTCGCTTTGCACCGTTAATATTTCCCTGGATGAAATGCATAAGACAATTCTTCCCCAAGGAAGCCCTTGCTCTCCAGTGATTACTAACATTTTAAGCTTTACACTTGATAGGAGATTAAAGGGGTTAGCAAAGCGGTTTGGAGCAAATTATAGTAGATATGCAGACGATATCTCCTTTTCTTCAAATCATAATTTGTATAAAGAAGAATTGTTCATTAAAGAATTAAAAAGAATTATTAGTGATCAAAAATTACAGATCAATGATAAAAAAACTCGATTAGTGAAACAATGCTACAGACAAGAGGTTACTGGTCTAAAAGTCAACCAGAAGGTCAATGTCCAAACCCGATATTTAAAGCAGATACGAATGTGGTTATACTATTGGGAAGAATACGGTTACAATAAAGCCCAGGGTCTATTTAATAATGACTACAATAACGACAAGGGACATGTTAAGTCAATTCAAAATTGTACAACAAAATTGCGTAATGTATTGCACGGAAAATTATGTTTTTTATCAATGATTAAAGGTAAAGATGATTCAACATATTTAAAATTAAAAGGTAGATTTGATAAACTGACTGAAAGTAAGCCTAATTGCCAATTAAGTGTGAAAGGCTCAAACAATATTTGAATAAGTTTGCTAGAAAAATATTAATGAGGCAATCAGTCTTTATCCAGATACGAAAATATTAAAGACCATGGTAAGTAAAGAGTATATTAGAAAATTCCCTCAAAAAGTAAATCAAGTTTTACAAGAGTCAGGAGATGATAAGGAGTGGTTGTTTCATTCAATCCTTGCAATACTTGAAAAAAGCTCCGAAAATTTGAACTTTAGTGAAAAAAGGGTAATTCAAAATATTCACGAATATTGTGTTGAAAAAATAGTAAAGAAACAAGCGGAAAATTTTTATAAAGATTTTAATATCAAAGATATCAAAGACGATCTAGTTAAGGATTTCTTCAAAATGGAGCATGAAAGAAGAAGAGATGATTTTAGGAATTTTTGTTTAACCATATTTCAGCAAATTGAAAATATTACGAACGAGTTGTTTCATTCAAAACTAATATCTCAAATCAGCAATGATCGGTATAAGAGAGCTTATACATATCAAAAAAGTGAAGATACTATTGAAATGATGCTACTTTGGAACGATAGATTCCCAGAGCAAGATTACGATAAAAAAATTGAAAAGATTGGTACTTGGCCTTTTATGGCAAAATTCAAAGCAGTCATTTATTATTATTATTTTGGGAAAAGAGTTTATAATCAGTTCGAATTATTTCCTAAAATAAGGATAGGCAATCAACTGTATCTTATGAGAAACAGAGTTCACAGAGGTCCGTCAATTAATACAGAGCAAGAAGCAAAACTGGATGAAATATATCAAAATAGAAGTATCTATTATTTGAGATTTCTGGGATTCTTGGAAGACTTTGTTTGGAATGTGAATAAGAATATAGTTTGATTTAAATTATAGATTTAACACTGCAAATACACTGCATAGTTCAGTTGTTATTTTGACTCATCATCAAAATGACAACAAAATGAATACACTACTTCCTAGACCAATTGACCAAATCCTTTTCAAAGAACTGGGTGCAATTCATCGGCGCGGTGGTAATTTTGATTTGAACCTATCTAACGATGAACTAAAGAACAAAATTTATCTGGGCACCTACTTTCCACGTAGCTTTTCAGAATCCTACCAACTTTTTTCGGGCTTGTTCTCCATTGCATCGTTGCAGCAATCTATTAATCAGAAATCAATATTTAATATTCTCGATATTGGTACGGGAACTGGCGGTAATGTCATTGGTATGATGCAAGCTATGTTTGAATATGGGTTCAACTCAAAAACCATAAAAATCTACACAGTTGAGGGAAACGAAAATGCCTCCGAATATTTTAAAAAAATTGTCGATCGCTTCAATGTCATAAACAAATCAAGCTTTGTACTTCAACAGGAGAGGATAGTCTTTTCTATTGATAATTTCAAGCAACAAATGATAGATTATTTACGTATTGCAGCAATAAAATTCGATTTTATTACCTCATTCAAATTTGTGGGAGAGTTTTACAATCTGCCGGAGAGTAACTTGCCAAAACTGTTTCATTGTTTGACCGAGACAATTTCAAACTTTCTGCAACCAGATGGAATATTTATTCTTCTGGATGTTGTAGCCGGTTCCAGGGATCACAAGTCAGATTTTAAAACGAAAATAATGAGTGATGAGCTTAACGATTATGTAAATTCAGCCGCTAATGCACTAAGGTATATATTTCCAAGCCCTTGTGCCTGCTGGTCATCTATTTGCAAAACGAAGGGTTGCTACATTGAAAAATGCTTTAAAGTTTCACATAGTCACTTTGAGAACGATGAATCAAATGTTGCCTTCCGGGTTATGACACACAAAGACTTTGCGAATCAAATTGTTGGCAAAAGAGCATTAAAAGAGAAATATATAATTTCGAAAAAGAACCTATGCAAAAACGGCATAGTTTACAGGACTAATTGACTTAAAAACTTCGAGAGATGAAAAGTTGGGAAGATATCCAAATTACCAGAGATAACGGTGAGGTTGCAAAAGCAATTGCTCCATTAGTAATTTCTGCAAGCCGTTCCACCGATATTCCGGCATTCCACGCTGAATGGCTGGTTTATAGGTTAAAGAAAGGATATGTAAGCTGGAGCAATCCATTTAACAAAGCCAAACCTCAATACGTCTCGTTTGAGAAGACACGCCTAATCGTTTTCTGGACTAAGAACCCTCTGCCTCTCCTCAAACACCTGCCATTTCTTAATCAACGCGGAATCAATTACTATTTCCAATATACCCTGAACAATTATACCCGCGAGGTTTTTGAACCAAATGTTGCTTCATTGGAAAGCAGGATCAGGACATTTATTCAATTATCAAAATTGATTGGTAAGGAGAAGGTCATCTGGCGATTTGATCCATTATTATTAACTGAAGAATTGTCGGTCAATAAATTACTGTCCAGAATCCTTGAGATTGGGAACCAACTGGTTAGTTTCACTGACAAGTTAGTTTTCAGTTTTGCCGACATCCTCGCTTACCAAAAAGTTCAACACAATCTGATCAGGGAAACATCTTTTTACAATAAGTCCGGTATTCATTTAGCTGAGTTTACCAATGCCCAGAAAACCGAATTTGCTGAAGGAATTCATAAAATTCATCAGGAGTGGATCAAAATAAATCCAGCTTTTCAGGTTGCTACGTGTGCTGAAGATGTTGATCTAGAGAAATACCAGATAATCCATAATAAATGCATTGATGATGAGTTAATCTCAAAACTTTTTCCAAACGATCTCAAACTAATGGACTTTCTGGGTATCAAGCCTAAAGAGCAATCACTTTTTTCTGAAGAAGTCTCAGAAAAAAAGTCAAATTTAAAAGACAAAGGTCAGCGCAAAGCATGCTGGTGTATGGTCAGCAAGGATATTGGCTCCTACAATACCTGCAACCACCTGTGTGTCTATTGCTATGCCAACACATCTCCAGCAGTCGTACGGCAAAACCTTAGCGCATTAACGAATGATTCAGAAAGCATATTACCATATTGATACCTTAACTAATAATGGAAATTCTACTAGCAAAGCCCGAAGAAGTTACCATAAATGAGACAGTTTTGGAAACAGAATACGAATTTGAGGAAGAGAAGCAGATCTTCGTTCATTGCCGATGTGATTCGAGTGGTCGTGAAAATGATAAGGTAAGAATCTGGAGAACAACTTATTTGGTGGACAATGAATCAGAATGTCGGAGTAATCTTCTTTTTGCCTTCAATATTTCTTATTACCCGGTATGGGAGTATATTCCTTTGAATGGCTCCAAAAGATTTACGTTGGTTTTTGGTCCGCTTCCTAAAAGTTGTAAAATATTTGATTTGATTGAGATTACGGATGAAGGAGGTGCATTTGTCTCCAATGGAATTTCAAGGAACCAGGAAGATGTCTATCACCTTGTACTGTGACCTGGCCAAATTGACACATTCATTGAAACAAGTATCTCGCAGAAACGTCCTATCCCAGTGAGTGTTTTACGGGAAGAAATCGTATTTAGTTATCCTTATTGGGCTACCCGCGAGTTACTTATGAATTCTATCATGCACCGTGATTATGAAACCAATGCTCCGTTACTGTTTTACGAGTACGACGACCGGATTGAGGTACAGAATCCGGGAGGTTTATATGGGAAAGTCAGTCCTGCCAATTTTCCCAATGTGAGTGATTACCGTAATCCATTTATTGCTGAAGCCATGAAAATTTTGGGTTATGTCAATCGCTTTAGTCGCGGAGTATATCGCGTACAAAAAGAATTGACAGAAAACGGAAACGGAGAAGCCTTTTTTGATTTTTCGTTAATCACAGCTTTCAGAGTAACGGAACGAGTTTCGGAAAACTATTTTGAGGCCGGATTTGGGACAATTACTATCCAAAAACATCCTGAGACTACCCAAGAAAATAGGAATACTACCTTAGAAAAGCCAAAGAAATACACATGTAGAAATACTTGATAAAATCGGATCTAATCCGAAGATTACTGTATCCATGCTGGCTAAAATATTGAACAGAAGCCAGGATAGCATAAGGTATCATTTACGGCTGTTGACGAACAGCGGTATCATTAAACACGAAGGCTCTACTAAAGCAGGTAAGTGGATTATCCTCACTGAGTAGTGTATCCATATCCGTGAAACTCTTTATTTTCGTGCCAATAAGTCGCTATTTCCCTGCGACCTTAATTCTTGTAATTCCACTTATCAACGAATCGTGAAAATCCAAAATCCCGAAAGCCCCCAGCACAAATTTTACCGAGATTTTTGATCATTGCCAAATGTTATTTGAGTTGACGAAGTCAATTGAAAGGTGTGAAATTTTTTGGATACGCGATTTTAAGCAAATCTTAAGAAAACTCATAGGATGCCTTAAGTACAGAAGCGGTTTTTTTGTGTCGTATTAAGAACCTTAAAACTTCAAATCATGGATTTAACTCATTTGCACCCGATGATCGTTCATTTTCCAATCGCATTGCTGATTGTTGGATTTCTTTCGGATATTGTTGGATTGCTCACGAAGCGCGACTTTTTTACCCAAGCTGGATTTTATCTGTTTGTCTTAGGAGCGCTTGGTGTTATTGCTGCCTTTATTACCGGCGGTATGGCAGGGAATGGCATCGTTGAGGAGGGTGCGCTTAAACAAGCCCTGGAAACGCACGAAGGAGCAGCAACGCTTACCATATGGATAGTTAGTATCGCTGTTATTTTTCGCATCGCTCTTTTTCTTTTGAAGAAATTTAGCGGAGTTTTAAAAATGGTTTCATTAGTTTTGGGTTTGTTGGCCGTTATGGCCATCGCGCGTACCGGCTATTACGGCGGTGAATTGGTTTATAAACATGCCGCTGGTGTCCAGCTCGACCTTGGGTTTGGTACTAATCCGAATTAACAGGTCAACGATTAGTGTAAGGAAAATTTATTTTATATGCGGATCTTAATTGTCGAAGATGAACCAGGTATTGCACTTTTCCTGAAAGAAGGACTTCAGGAGGAATCATTTGCCGTTGATGTGGCAAACGATGGTCCTTCAGGATTGGAATTGGCTACCGTGAACGATGGCGAATACGATCTGATTTTGCTGGACTGGATGTTGCCTGGCCTTAGCGGAATAGAGGTCGTTCGTCGACTTCGAAAAAGTGGTTCGCATGTCCCGGTGATATTTCTCACTGCCAGAGACACCATTCAGGATACCGTTTTTGCTCTCGAAATGGGAGCAAACGATTTCATTAAAAAACCTTTTTCGTTCGAAGAATTACTGGCCAGGGTGAGGGTTCAACTCCGTGGAAAACAATCTGAAAATTCAAGAATTGTTCATAGGAACCTGATTATGGATTTGAATACGCACCAGGTTTTTGTTAATAATCAGGATGTTTCGCTTACACAAAAGGAATTTGCTCTACTTGAATTTATGCTTCGCAATAAAGGGAAAGTTTGCACCAGAAGCCGGATCATTGAACATGTGTGGGACATTCACTTCGATTATAACACATCCGTAATCGACGTATATATTAATGCTCTCAGGAAAAAGATTGATGGCGATGCCGATGCAAATCTGATAACAACCATCAGAGGCGTTGGTTACATTATAAAAGACGAATGACAAAAACCAGTTTCAGTAACCGGATTGCGCTCTATTTTCTTTCGGCAACAGCTATGCTGATTGCAGTAATTTTTATTGCCATTTATTTTGTCGTTTCAGGTTCCGTATATCGGTATCTGGACGAAGATTTAAAGGCCGAATCATCGGAATTGCAGAACGGGATTGTAACGTTTAACGACCGGATTATCATTGCCAATTTGAAAGAGTGGGACGAAGGTGAGCATAACCAGATTGAAGTAAACCCGACATTTGTACAGATAACTGACACAACTGGCGCGGTATTGAAGCAATCACCCAATCTGGTGAAGGAGAAGCTGGCGATTTTTCCGGTGTATAAAACTCAAACCTACTTCAATATTCATTTAGGCAAATCCTCTGTTCGTCAGGTACAGACACCAATAACGATTGATAGGAAAATAATCGGATTTCTTTCGGTGGCAATTCCGCTCGACGATTCGCTGCTTGTGCTTAAAAATTTGCGGATGGTTTTGATGTTCGCGTTTCCATTGGTTCTGCTAATTTTATACTTCATTGTGGTTTTTATAGCCCGGAAAAGCATCGATCCGGTTTATCAGCTCACTCAGGCAGCTCAGAAAATTACCAGAGAAAATCTGAACCAACGAATACAACTACCTAAATACAAAGATGAAATTTATACGTTGGTCAATACCATCAACAGCTTGCTCGACCGACTTGAAGATGCAGTTTTGCGCGAGAAACAATTTACAGCTGATGCGTCACACGAATTGAGGACTCCGCTTTCATCGCTAAAAGGTACTCTGGAGGTTTTACTTCGGAAGCAACGCGAGCCTGAACAGTACATCGAGAAAATTCAATATGGACTTTCGGAAGTAAACCGTATGACTGTCCTGGTTGAACATCTATTGCTTTTGGCCAGGTATGAAGCAGGCGCGATTCCCGTAAACCTCAAAAATGTTCAAATCGAAGAAATGGTTCATGGAATGGCAGTTCGGTTGAGCGAAAGGCTGGACAAAAATCATATATCTCTGAAAATCAATATTCCTCCTGAAATTGAAATTTTTTCTGACCCGTTTATGCTGGAACAAATCCTGGAAAATCTGACCACAAACGCCATAAAATTCTCTAATCGCGGCGATGAAGTTGAAATCGGGTACAGAAATGATCATTCACAAAGAATTTTGTGGGTTCGCGATCAGGGTATTGGAATGACGCCACAGCAGATTGACCAGATTTTTGAGCGGTTTTACCGTGTTGATGAATCACGCAACTTTGCGGTAAAAGGGAATGGTCTTGGCATGGCCATTGTAAAACGCTTCGCCGATATTCTAAAATTAAAAATTAGCATTTCAAGCCAACCGGGTAACGGAACTGTGGTTGAGGTGCTGTTTCCTTCCGGAAATAATTCTTAAGCCAATTTTAAGATTCTCTTTAGTATTGCCTCAGATTTGCACATCTACTTTTGGCATATTATTAAAAACAATTCATGTCAAATTTTTAAAGATGAAAATGATGAAAGCAAATTTTTCAAAAAGTGTAGTGTTGGCCATATTTTTTGTTTTTGGATACGCAACTCTCTATGCCGCCAGCGATAAAACAGTTAAGGACCTTCAGGCTGCGTTTACCGGCGAGTCAACCGCAAGTGCAAAATATACCGCGTTTGCCAAGAAAGCCCGTGAAGAAGGAAACCAAAAAGTGGCCGTTCTGTTCGAGGCTGCATCAAAAGCTGAAAGTATTCATGCCGGGAATCACAAGGCCGTTTTACAGCAACTTAATGCAACCATTCCAGTTGTAAATCCGAAGTTCGATGTGAAAACAACGGCTGAAAACCTTAAAGATGCCATTTCCGGAGAATCGTATGAAGTTGCAACCATGTACCCAGGATTTATTACGGACGCGCAATCCGAAAATGTGAACCTGGCAATGGTTTCATTTAATTATGCATTTCAGGTAGAAAAGAAGCATAAAGTACTGTACGAAAAGGCATTGAAATCATTGCAGGATGGACAGGAAAAGTCGCTTCCTTCGGTTTACATGGTTTGCGGAACCTGTGGAAATACGTATGAGAATGTCGCGCCTGAACGTTGTGGAATTTCAATGACTGCGAAAGATCGATTTATAAAGATTGGCGCTTAATCCGAATAACCATATCATAAAAAACAATGAGAGTGATCCTAAAAGGTCACTCTCATTGTTTTTTATGATTCGCCAGCTCTTGACTTAGTGACCAATCGGTCACTAAATGGCATTCTTATTTGTGATATTCAACAAATGCCGGTTCAGAATCCCCACTTCTTCATTATCTCGAGGTCTTCTTTCACGCATGCCAGTGGCTCTTTGCCCTGGTAGGATTCCTGTTCGATGATGAAGACTTTGGTTCCTCCTGTTTTTCTGCAAATATCCAGCACCTCTTTGACCGGCAGAACGCCTTTGCCCAGAATCGCACTTTCGAACTTCTCCTTCGTGTTGACACCAATTTCATCCTTGACGTGGATTAATTCGAATTTTCCGGGATACTGACCAATCACATCCAGCGCCTTCGCTCCGGCTATATACATATTGCCAATATCAAGTTGCATGACTACCTTGTTCACATCCAGTTTTTGCATCATGATATCAAACAGTTTCACTCCATTTAATTTTTCTGCAAATTCGGCCCAATGGTTGTGGTAGCCAAATTTCATCCCTGATTTTTGGCAAAGCTCTCCGCATTGATTAAATACATCCAGATAACTTACCATGTCGTCATAGGTCTTGCGCATGCTTTCATCCATCCACGGACTAATCACATATTTTTGTCCCATGTAGGCAGCATCTTCAATGGTGTATTTCCAGGAATCGGAAAAATCCTTCTTTGTTGCGTCCCAATGATTCTTACCCATAACCGTATGGCCTGCTATCATCTTCAATCCCAGATCATCGAGAATCTTCCTGAATTCAACGGCGGTATAACCGTAAAATTTGCGATCAATGTAATTGGCGTGTTCAACATGTTTGTAGCCAAAGCTTGCCAGTTGTTTCAAAGTTCCGAGCGGATCCTTTTTCATGTCGTCGCGAACTGAATATAGTTGCAATCCGACAATTTCTGATGATTTGGGTGCGGCAGATGCCACTTTCGACAAGAGTGCAGTTCCGGCCAGCAGAACGGCGCTATTCCGAATAAATGACCGACGAGATGAATTCATGGTAAGTTATTTTTGGGGTTATAGGAGTTTGTGATTTATTAATATTGGTGAAATCCCATTGAGACAAATTCCAAGACCACAGGCAACGAATCGCGCCAGTAGGTCCAGGTATGAGCGCCATCCCGGATACGAAATTCGTGTGGAATCTCCTTTTTGCGCATAGCAATATGAACCATGCAATTGCCTTCATTGAGAAAATCATCATCGCCACAGTCGATATACCAGCGTACCGCCTTTTTCTTATCGTCAGGCATACTATTTACGAGTGATAGCGCACTATGTCTCTCAAAATATTTTTCCAGATTTTCTTTCGAGATGCCAGGATATTGCTTTTCCCATCGTGCTGCAGCTTCTTCCAAAGAAAGCGGTCCGACAGAGGCGCTCAGCGGACAAGCGGCAGAAAATAGTTCGGGATGATGCAGTGCATACATAAATGTACCGCCACCGCCCATGGAAAGGCCTGAAATAGCCCTGAATCTTTTATCCGTTTTGATACGGTAAGTCTTTTCGATGGTCGGGATAAATTCCTGGAAAAAGAAATCCTCATAATTCCAGTCGCCTTTCGGACTATTAAAATAGCCCTTCTGACCAGAATTTCCATCCGGCATTACGATAATCATAGCGGTGCATCTTCCTTCCTGAATCGCTTTATCGGCGATATTTTTGACTTCGCCAAACTGAATCCATCCCGATTGATCGTCTCCCGAACCATGTAATAAATACAAAACGGGATAAGTACGCTGAGATGTCTCATAATCGGCAGGCAGATAGATGGCATATTTGCGATCCATTTTCAGAATTTTGCTGGGAACAGTCAAATTATCGGACACTTTGCCGCCGGATTGCGCAAAGAGGTTAGCCCATGAGAATAGCAAAAGCATCAAAATGAAGGAGATCAATTTTTTCATGTCAGGTCGCTTTTTTAAAGTTTAAAGTTGAGCGAAATTTAATCAAAATCATGGCAATTAGTAGTACATTTCCTCTTTTAATCTCGCATTTAGATACTTTTTAGAAACCGAATACATTCCTGCATTAATCTGGTCCAAATGTTAAAATCTATCGGAACAAATTCTTAAAGTGATTGTTTATGTTTACGAGAAAGACAGATTCTGGGGAAGATGCATCACAAAATATAATCAAATCCTTGGAATATGGTCTGAAAAAAAATCGGTAAATTGTGAACATAAAGAAAATACCGGGCAATACACAAAATTGTAGTAAGGTAATAACCAATGGATTATACTAATAATTCGAAAGACGAGCTTTTGCACAAATTGCAGGAACTGGAGCAAGCACTGAAAGCGTTGGAAATTTCGCATGAATACGAGAAAAAAAATCATGAGAAATTGGACTTTATGCTCAGGGGAAGATTGAAGGAATTAAATTGTCATTACCAGATTTCGCAGATCATGGGCAATGAAAATTCTTCTGTCGACGAGGTCATTGAAAAGATTGCACTGACGATTCGTGAGGGCTGGCAATTCCCGGAGATTGCCGTTGTGTTAATTGATGTTGAAGGGAAAATATACAAATCTGAAAGGTTTGAAATTTCTGAATGGACACATGCAAAAGATATAGTGGTTTCCGAAAACAAGATTGGAATTATTCAGGTAGGCTATCTGAAGAGTGAGCTTTTTGATCCGGAAAATCCGTTTTTACCTGAAGAGAACAACCTCTTATCAGCCATAGCGGAGCGCCTTAGTCATTTTCTAGAGCGGAAACGGATCAATCTTTCATTACTCTCCAGCGAGGTAAAATACCGGAACCTTATAGAAAACATAAGCGATGTCGTCTTTGAGATTGATTTAAATGGCATTATAATATATATTAGTCCGACCATCGAAAAATTGCTAGGCTATACCCAGCGGGACGTCATTGGAAAATCATTTCTTCATTTTGTTGGAGAAAATGCTGAATACCTTGCCGAAAGATTTAAGGTTTTGAGAGACAAAGGTGTTATTGACAATGAGTACAAAATTGTTTCAAAAAACGGCGAAGTTCACTGGCTTCGCTTTTCCACAAAAGCAATATTTGAGGACGGTGTTTTCAAGGGAGGTACCGGCACATTGGTGGACATCACCGAAAATATGTTATCCAGGATTGCGCTTCAGGAGAGTGAAGCCCTTTATTTGTCTATCCTGCATGCATCGCCCGATGTTATAACCATCACCGATATGGAAGGAAATATTAAATTTTCTTCGCCGAAAGTGATTAAAATGTTTGGCCTGAGAAATCATGGAGATGCGAATGGCCATTCTCTCTTTGAGTTTGTAGCTCCAAAAGATCATGAGCGGGCAATGCGAAACATTGAAAAAATGTTTCATGGCGAATTTTTTGGTGCAGAAGATTATACTGGTGTTAGAGCCGATGGAAGTAATTTCGATATTGAGGTGAATGGCGAATTTATCAAAGATGCTGAAGGCCAGCCAACAGGTTTGATTTTTATTACCAGGGACATTACCGAACGAAAAATTACGGAAGAAAGACTGAAAAAGAGCGAAGAAACTTTTCGCTACCTGGTTGAAACTGTCAACGATGCCATTTATGAAATCGACAACTCCGGTATTATCAAATATGTTAGTCCGGCTATCGAAAAAATTGTTGGGTACAGTCCCGACGAATTAATTGGGAAAAATTTCTTTGGCTACATGTACCCGGATGACAGGCCTATACTGATGGAGGCTCTCTCAAATCTTGCCGACAGGGATTCTTCCTTCCTGGAGTATCGGTATATTACCAAAGAGGGAAAAGTGCGATGGGTTCGTTCTTCCACCTCCGCAAATATCAGAAACGGAGTACTGATAGGAGGCACCGGTTCTCTTACCGACATTAATGACCGGAAATTGGCAGAGGACGAACTTCGAAAGCTTTCGCGGGCCGTGGAACAGAGTCCGGTGAGTATTGTGATAACCAATGTTGACGGAGATATTGAATACGCTAATCCGAAAGCCTCAGAGACGACCGGGTATAGCCTGGAAGAACTAAAAGGAAATAATCCCAGAGTACTAAAATCAGGCGAAACTTCAAGCATTGAATACTGTGATTTATGGAATTCGATTTCATCGGGAAGCCAATGGAAGGGACTTTTTCACAATAAAAGAAAAAATGGTGAGCTATATTGGGAATCTTCGGTCATCACCCCAATTCTTGACAAGCAAGGCGCTATAACGCACTATCTCGCTATTAAAGAAGATATTACAGAAGGTAGAAAGAAGGATGAAGCGTTAAAATTAAGTGAGAAGCGTTTCAGTCAGTTGGCGGAGCAAAGTCAAACTATCGTATGGGAGATAGATGATTCAGGTCTCTATACCTATGTTAGTGAAATGTCCACAACTGTGTGGGGTTATACACCGGAAGAAATGATCGGGATTATGCATTTCTATGATCTTCATCCTTCAGAGGATCGTGAAACTTATAAGATGAAGACGTTTGCTGCTTTCGCAAGAAAGGAACAGTTTAAAAACCTGACAAATTGCGTAATCACGAAAGATGGAAGGTTTATTTGGGTTTCTACGAATGGCTTGCCTGTACTGGATGATGCTGGTAACCTGATTGGGTACCGTGGAACAGACAATGATATAACCGAAAAGAAGCAGAAAGACATTGAACTCAAAAGACTCTCCCTTGCAGTGGAGCAAAGTCCGGCGACGATTGTTATTACGGATCTGAATGCAAATGTTGAATATGTAAATCCGGCCTTCGAAGCAACAACCGGATATAGCTTTGCAGAGGTCGTCGGCCAATCCACAAAAATTCTTCAATCAGGAAAAACCGACAATAGTGTTTACCAGCAAATGTGGGAAACGATTACCAGAGGAGAAGAGTGGCATGGTGAGTGGATTAATAAGAAGAAAAACGGTGAGTTTTTTTGGGAAAATATTTTGATCACGCCAATTCATGACGAAAACAATGTTATTACCAATTACCTGGCCGTAAAACAGGATATTACAAATCGGAAACAGGCTGAGAATGAAATTCGTGACCTGAATGCCAATCTCGAACTCAAAATTAAGGAGCGAACCATTCAGCTGGCTGAGACGAACAATAGTCTTTTGCAGGAAATTGAGGAAAGGAAAAAGAAGGAGGTCGATCTCCAGGTAGCCCGGATAGAGGCAGATAAGGCAAATCTTGCAAAGAGTGAATTCTTGTCCAGAATGAGCCATGAATTACGTACCCCGATGAACTCGATCCTGGGCTTTGCTCAACTGTTGGAAATGAGCGATTTGAACAATGGCCAGCGGAAAGGGGTCAACCATATAATGAAGAGTGGCAAACACCTGCTGGACCTGATCAATGAGGTACTCGATATTTCCAGGATCGAATCGGGCAGGCTCTCTTTGTCGATCGAGCCGGTTCAACTGAACGGTATCATCCAGGAAGCGATAGACATTGTCCGTATCCAGGCATCTGAACGGCAAATATCTATTGAAGTGGTTAATACTTCCGATACCAATAGCTATGTGAAGTCAGACAGGCAGCGCCTGAAGCAGGTACTGCTGAATTTGATGAATAACGCAATAAAATACAATAAAGAGGGTGGTTCTGTGGTTATTAAGTCAGAGATCAAACCAAAGAGTGAGGGAGAATCTGACATGATCCGGATTTCTGTTATTGATAGCGGCATCGGACTAGCGTCAGAGGATATCCCTAAACTGTTCGTTCCATTTGAGCGGGTTGGAGCAGAGAAGACTGCGACGGAAGGCACCGGACTTGGATTGGCTGTCGTCAAAAAGCTGATCGGTGCCATGGGTGGAAAGCTGGGTGTCGATAGTATTCTGGGGGTAGGCAGTACCTTCTGGATTGAGCTGCCGCAGAGTGAGAGTCACCAGGATAAGCTAAAAAAATCGGGCATCCTTGATGCACTTGAATCGATCATCTCGGAAAAGACAGGAACCATATTGTATGTTGAAGACAATGTGTCAAACATTGAACTGGTTGAGCAGATACTTACCAGTCAGCGCGCAAATATTCGCCTGGTTACCAGTACGCTGGGAAGGCGCACACTCGATCTGGCGGTCGCAAATAATCCGGATCTGATTCTTTTGGATCTTAATTTGCCGGACATTCATGGTAGTGAAGTAATCAATCTATTAATGAACGACGAAAGAACCAAATCCATTCCGGTGGTGATTATCAGTGCCGATGCCATGCCGCATCAGTTGGATAGACTGTTGCACGCCGGAGCCAAAAAGTATCTGACGAAACCATTGGATGTCTCTGATTTTTTAAAGATTATTGATGAATATATCAAATAGCTATACGTATTCACCTCATGAGAATAGATAGTACATATTTCAAGAAGGCATGCCTCCTGTTCGCGTTAATGCTGCCACTCCTGACGATAGCTGCAAAGGATGAAGAGGTATTGCGGCAGGTAAGTTTGCAGTTAAAATGGAAGCACCAATTTCAGTTTGCCGGGTATTATGCGGCGATTGAGCAAGGCTATTTTAAAGAGGCAGGATTAGCCGTTAACCTTATTGAAGCAGTTGACAACCACGATCCAAATGAAGCCGTTTTTCAAGGCGACGCTGAATTTGGAATCTCCTCTTCTGAGGTATTGCTGCTGCGCTCCAAGCAAAATCGTCCGGTGATTTTGGCATCAGTATTTCAACATTCTCCATTGGTGCTTCTGATGCTGGAGAAGTCGGGTATCAAACATGCACGCGACCTTATTGGGAAACGTATTGCACTGGAGCCCAATTCTGGCGAATTGATAGCTTTCCTGAAAAGCGAAGGTGTCTCACTTAATGATGTTGTTTTAAGTACTCAATCTTTTGATTTAAAGCAACTGATAAATGGGGATGTAGATGCGATCTCCGCCTATTCAACCGATGAGACATTCTTGTTGGAGGAAGAGGGGATCGCCTATTCGGTGCTTTCGCCGATGATGTCCGGACTTGATTTTTACGGAGACGTGTTATTTACAACGGATAAATTAATTAAAAGTGATCCGGAGTTAGTTCGAAAATTCCGCGAAGCCGCCCTCAAAGGCTGGAAATATGCCCAAAGCCATCAGCAAGAAACGATTGATCTGATTTATAACAAATATTCTCAACGGCATTCTAAAGATTATTTGTTACACGAAGCCGAACATATGAAATCCCTTGTTCTCGATGATGTCGTTGAGATTGGCTATTCTAATCCGGACAGATGGCAACACATTCTGGATATGTTAAAGGGCTTGAATCTGATCGACAAATCAGTGACGAATGCAGGATTGTTATATTCAGACTATTCGGACCCCTTACAACGCATCCCATGGAATATTATTCTAATTCTCTGTGTGATAATTCTTGTTGTGTTTTCCGTTTCCTATTTCTTTTACTACACTACCCGGAAATTGCGGATTGAAATTAAAAACCGGCAGAAAATTCAAAATGAGTTGAGGCTGAGTGAAGGTCGCTACCTGGCATTATTCCAAAATAGTAATTCAATAATACTACTGATTGATCCCGAATCTGGAAAAATATTGGACGCAAATCCTGCGGCCTGCAGTTTTTACGGATGGACGAAGCCGGAAATGGAAAATCTGACAATTACAGACATCAATACGCTGCCACTTTTGGATGTGAAGGCCGAAATGCAAAATTCTAAAGATCAAAAGCGGAAACATTTCAATTTTAAACACCGTCTCTCTTCCGGCGAAATCCGTGATGTTGAGGTATTTTCAGGTCCGCTTCAGTTTGGTGATGTTACAATGATTTATTCGATAATTTATGATGTCACTGATCGGAAAATCACTGAAGGAAAGATATTGAAGGCAAATCGCTTTTATGCATTTATAAGCAAAATAAACCAGTCGATCGTATTGATTAAGGAAAGGGATCTTCTCCTTAAGGAAGTATGCAGGATCGCAGTTGAAGTTGGCCATTTTCAAATGGCGTGGGTCGGTTTTATTGATGAAGCGACCATGCTTGTTAAACCGATTGTTTTTGCCGGGCATGAAGATGGATACCTCAGCAAAATTAAGAATATCTCTGTCGGCGATGTTCCTGAGGGGAACGGTCCTACTGGAAATGCGATTAGGGCAGGCAAGCACTTTTGCTGTGATGATATCGAAAACGATCCCCGGATGGCACTGTGGAAGAACGAAGCACTGAGTCGCGGATATCATTCATCCATTGCCATTCCGATTAAACAGCTGGAAAAAGTAATTGGCGCACTCATGATTTATTCTTCAGAAGCGAATTTCTTCGATTCCGAAGAGATCGAACTGCTCATTGAGGTCACCGATAATATCAGTTTTGCGTTGGATGTGATCGAAAAAGATAAGGAGATAAAAGATCTCTATGCAAATCTGGAGCTCAAAATTGCCGAACGCACGGTTCAATTGGAAGAGGCGAACAAGACCCTTCTGAATGAAATTGAGGAAAAAAGTCGCGTCGAAAACGCATTGCTTAAAAGCGAGCAAAATTATAAAGCTGTTGTCGAGAATATTAAGGAAGTGATTTTCTTTACTGATACGGAGGGATTATGGCTGTTTCTGAATAAGTCGTGGACAGAAATAACTGGATTCAGTGTTGAAGAGTCGATCGGGCAACTTTTTCTTAATTACGTTCATCCGGATGACAGGGAGCGAAATATGGAACTCTTCTTACCCTTGTTGAAAAGAGAAAAGGATTACTGTAAGCATGAAGTCAGGTATATTGCAAAGGATGGCGGCATCCGCTGGATAGAAGTCTTCGCCAGACTCGGTGTCAACGACCAGAATGAAGTGATCGGAACCTATGGAACCCTTCGGGATATCACAGACAGTAAACTTGCTGAGGATTTTGAGAATGAACTCCTGCAATTATCCCCAAAATTGACTGGTCTTCCTCTGGCAGAGATTGATGATGCGATAAATTTGGCAATCAGCAGAATAGGCCATTTTTTGGCAGCAGATCGTTCTTATATATTCGAGGTTGACGAAGTGGCTGAAACCATGTCAAACACCTTCGAATGGTGTAATGAAGGCATAAATCCTGAAATTAATAATCTGAAAAATCTTCCATATAGTACTCTTCCGAACTGGATGGAGCTGTTGCACAGGAATCAAAATATCGTTGTTCCTTCGATGAGTGATTTGCCCCCGTCTATGAATATTGAAAGGGAAATTCTGGAGCGACAGGGCATTCAATCACTTATTACGATTCCAATGTTCTCCGAAAATGTTCTTATCGGCTTTGTCGGATTGGACTCTGTCAGAAACAGAAGAGAATATTCGAACGCCGAAATTAATATCCTGATAGTCTGGAGCCGTATGCTGGCAAGTTTGATAAATAACAGAAAAGCCGAACTCTTGCTGGAGCAGACACGGCAGAATTACGAGACATTCTTCAATACCATCGATGATTTCCTTTGGGTATTCGACGAAAATGCAAGGATTATCCATGTTAATGATACTGTACGGAACAGATTGGGATATACCGGCGAGGAGCTGATGAATCAGTCTGTGATGTTAGTCCATCCTCCCGAGCGAGGTACCGAAGCACAAAGAATCGTTGGCGAAATGCTTGTCGGGAAAGCATCTTTCTGCCCTGTACCCCTAGTAACTAAGTCTGGTACTCCAATTTCAGTGGAGACCCGTGTTAAGGCCGGATTTTGGGATAATAAACCTGTATTCTTTGGCATTAGCAAAGATATGTCGATGCTGGAATTGTCGGAGCAGAAGTTCTCCAAAGCCTTTCAGTCGAACTCCGCTATGATGTCTATCTCCATTTTCGAAAATGGTTATTTTATCGATGCCAACAATGCTTTTGTTGAGACCACCGGTTACGACAGAGAGGAGATTATTGGAAAGACGAGCTCCGAATTGGGTCTTTTTGAAGATTCAAATATAAGACAGGAAATTCTGAGAGATCTCAACAATAATATACCTGTCCGGAAGAAAGAAATAAAGATCATTACCAAGAATGGAAATGTCCGCGTAGGATTACTTTCTGCTGATTCCATTTTTGTTGGAGATATGCGCTGCTTGCTGATTGTGACAACAGATATCACAGAGCGGATAAAATCAGAGGAAGAGATCAGAAATGCGCGTAGCGAAGCCGAAAAGGCTAATCTGGCAAAAAGTGAATTTTTATCCCGGATGAGTCATGAATTAAGAACCCCGATGAACTCTATTCTTGGATTTGCTCAGTTATTGAATATGGGCGACCTCAATCCAGGGCAAAAGAAAGGTGTAAACCACATCATGCGAAGCGGAAAGCATCTGCTTGATTTGATTAACGAGGTGTTGGATATTTCGAGGATTGAGGCCGGGCGTCTTTCCTTATCTCTTGAACCTGTTCAGGTAAATGAGGTTATTGTAGAAATGATGGAATTAGTAAGACATCAGGCTGCTGAGCGAAATGTTAAATTGGAATTGGTTAGTCCGAAGGAGAATTTGTTGTATATAAAGTCAGATAAACAGCGGATTAAGCAAATATTGCTGAACCTCATTACGAACGCAATCAAGTATAACAGGAAAGATGGAGCCGTGTTTGTTGAAACAAATGTGCAAGCTAAAAACGAGGCAGGAATTGTACCGGTCAGAATTTCAATACGCGACAACGGGATGGGGATTGCAGAGGAAGATATTCCAAAACTTTTCAACCCATTTGAGCGTATCGGAGCTGAGAAAACTGAAACGGAAGGTACCGGTTTAGGACTATCAGTAACCAAGAAACTTGTCGATGCTATGGGCGGAACAATCGGCGTTGAAAGTGTTTTGGGCAGTGGTAGTACTTTTTGGGTAGAATTTCCGCTTAGCGAGAAATATTCCGATGAGAAGGTTGGGATGCTTGGCAGTCTGGAACAGAAATTGACCAATAAATCAGGATTAATTCTTTATATTGAAGACAATGCATCCAATGTCGAATTGGTAGTTGAGATCCTCGAGACTCAACGATCCGACATTCGGCTGCTCACTGATCCAAACGGATTAAGTACCGTTCCGTTAGCCACCGAATACAAGCCGGATTTGATTCTGCTAGATTTGAATTTGCCCGATATTCATGGCAGTGAAGTATTGAAGTCATTACAAAATGATGAAAATACCCGAAATATTCCCGTTGTGGTGATAAGTGCGGATGCGATGCCACAACAGATCGAAAGGCTACTTGAAGCAGGGGCTAAGAGATACATAACTAAACCTTTGGATTTAAACCTTCTTCTAAAAATTATCGACGAATTTGTCGATTGATACTTTAAGTTTGAGTAAATTTGAAACGACGAAAAAGGAAAATATGATCGACCTATCCCTAAAAGAAGCAAATATTCTAATAGTAGATGATCAGGAAGCCAACGTAGATGTACTCGATGGCTATCTTGAAATGCAGGGCTATCTGAATATCAGAACAACGACGGATTCAAGGCAGGTTGCAGGCCTTTTCGAAAGTTTCAAGCCCGATTTATTGCTGCTTGATCTTTCTATGCCCTACCTGAACGGTTTTGAGGTAATGGAGATGCTCAAAACAATGATGCCTGAGAATTTCTATTTGCCGATACTTGTTCTGACTGCCGATATAACTCCGGAGGCGAAAATAAAGGCATTATCCGGAGGCGCCAGCGATTTCCTTACCAAACCATTTGATTTATTGGAGGTTGGGTTACGGATCAAGAATCTGCTTTACTCCGGTTACCTGCGGCAACAATTGCAGGATCAGAACCTGATTCTGGATGAGAAGGTGAAGGAGCGAACCCGTGAACTGGTCAAGAAGAATTTAGAGTTAAGCGCTGCCAAGGAAAAAGCGGAAGCAAGTGACCGGCTCAAAACCTCATTTATTAACAATATTTCGCATGAAATTCGGACTCCGCTAAACGGAATTTTGGGTTTTGGTCAGATATTGACGGATCCGGACTTAAAGCAGGAGGAGAAGGATCAATATTTGTTCATCCTCAATGAGAGCAGTGAACGGCTTATTAATACGGTCACTAATTTCATGGAAATTTCGATGGTCACTTCAGGAAACCAGGAGGTAAATAAGAAGAATTTCTATCCGGAATACGTTATCAACGAAATAGGCAGACAATACAGAGAAATTTGTGAATCAAAGAATCTTGCTCTAACACTTGAATTTCCTGATGCAGACAAGAACATCAGGATTAATACGGACAAAGAGTTACTGTGCAAAATTCTTCGCCATCTGATGGATAATGCTGTTAAGTTTACCCCGTCTGGTTCTGTTACTCTTGGGTGTGAATTAAAGGGCAAGGATTTTTTATTTTATGTAAAGGACACCGGCACAGGTATTTCTGAAGAAGGGAAACAGACGATCTTCAAAAATTTTATGCAGGAAGATAATTCCTATACCCGCGGTTACGAAGGTTGTGGCTTGGGTCTTTCTATTGCCTCCGGATTGATTGAATTGTTGGGAGGCACAATCTGGCTTGAATCTGAAAAGGGACAGGGATCTACATTTTTCTTTACCTTGCCATATCAAAAGATCGCTCAGGATATCAAGGAAGTAGTAATCACCAATAGCTTGTCGAATGATGCGAAAACTATTCTGATTGCGGAAGATGATGATATAAATTTTGTCTATATCAATGTGCTTCTGAAGTTCCCGTTAACAAAAATTATTCGTGCTTTCAATGGTCAGGAGGCCGTAAGTTTATCCAAGGCTCATCCTGAGATCTGCGTTATCCTGATGGATTTAAAAATGCCGGTTATGGATGGCTACGAGGCAACCAGACAGATAAAAGGAATGCGGAAAAATCTTCCTATTCTCGCTGTTACAGCGTATTCCGGAGCAGAGGACAGGCAACGGGCAGCAGAGGCTGGATGCGATGATTTTATTACCAAGCCAATTAAGAAGGAGTTGTTGCTCGAAAAATTGGCTGGTCACGGAATCCGTTTAGCAAATTGAACAGATCCCAAATAGTTATAATCCTGAAAGTTCCCCAGAATGAGCCCAGCCACTTTTAGTAATGTGATAATAGCCGATTCACAGTTTTTGGTGGTTGAGACCCTGAAACAGGTTCTTGGCGAAGATGAACGTTTTATGCTCGCCGGTGTGGCAGGAACGCAATCTGATCTGATGAATCTGCTGGGCACAATCCGTCAGGGATTGCTAATCGCAGATGTTTTTGCTCTTGGCTTTACCGGATTGGATGATCTGAAAATTATCATTGAGAGATATCCGGAAATCAAGGTATTAATTTTAACCAATGCCATCACAAAGGCCGAGTTTCAGGCTTTAACGAAACTGGGAATTAAGAATGTTATTTACAAAAATGTTGACAGGGATGAACTCCTGGCATGCCTTCAGGCTACTCTTAAAGGCAAGAAGTTCTATTCGGAAGAGATTATCGATTTGTACCTCGACCTGAACGAGAGCAAATATGTT
The DNA here is from genome assembly GCA_963663005.2 of Prolixibacteraceae bacterium. Classification (GTDB taxonomy): domain Bacteria; phylum Bacteroidota; class Bacteroidia; order Bacteroidales; family Prolixibacteraceae; genus CAINVV01. The sequence goes on along the minus strand of CAXXHH010000010.1, from coordinate 320,348 downwards.
GTTGATGAACCCAAAAGCCTTACCACCTCAGAGATTGAGATAGTTCGAATGATTGCGAACGGTTTGACAACCAAGGAAATTGCATCCAAAAGAAATATCAGTTTACACACTGTAAGCACTCACAGAAAAAACATTTTTAAAAAGGTAAATGTTTCAAGTGCTTCAGAGTTAATTATTTATGCAATAAAGGCTGGTTGGATCGATAATATTGAGTACTACATTTAGAGGTTCAGGATCATATGAAGATCGCATCCAAAATGCCCCGAATTACCCAGTGGTTCGCATAGAAATTCAAATCCAAATTTCTCGTACATTTTTATTGCCGAAACTAACTCGGGCATTGTCTCAAGGTAGATTCGTTTAAAACCCTTCTTCCTTGCCACTTCCAGGCAAAGTTCAATCAATTTCCTTCCCAATCCGATTCCGCGCGCTTCCGGTAACAAATACATTTTAACCAATTCGCAAGTGCCATCCGGTAAACCATCAGTAGGGTATATGCCTCCGCCACCGACGATTTTATCGTCTGCAATGGCCACAAAATAAGCAGAGAGATCCTTTTGAAAAACTTCAAACAGCGAATCTGTGGCAGAATCGTAGTAAACGGTGCCCGGATGATTAGCGCCAAATTCCGCCAGCGTGTTTCGTATGATTGACGCCAGTTCCGGGTTATCGGATGGTTGTATAGGTCTGATTGTTACCATTGGGATCGTTTTCGGATAAATATTTCGAATGCAATTTTAATTTTTTAAATCACAGTTTCTGACTCTTTCCACTCGATATTCAATATACCCCCAATCGGGTATTTAAAATACTCATTAGAAGCGATTGCACGATGATGCCAGGAACCTCACCTTTGATGCTGTTAAAGGATTGTCTCTATTGAAAATCAAATTTATTCATTAAAAATAAAAAAAATGGCACTTTTAAATTTTTCTACCAGAGGGGAAAATGAAAACCCTACCAAATTTGTGGCTAATTCCAGAAATTTCAAACTTGTCGTCGATGAACCCGCAGAATTAGGCGGGACAGACCACGGCGCAAATCCTGTTGAATATTTGCTGGCAGGTTTTGCCGGATGTATAAACGTTGTTGCTCATATCGTGGCAAGAGAACAAAATCTGACTATTAATAAACTTTCTATTGAGGTGGAGGGTGATTTAAATCCGGGTAAATTTTTGGGTATTTCCAACGAAGAAAGAGCAGGATTCCAAAATATCAATTTGAATATTAATCTGGACACAGATGCAGACCAGTCGGCAATTGATAAATGGCTGAAAGAAGTAGAGAATCGCTGCCCGATCAGTGACAATCTGAGAAATCAGACGCCTGTGAAAGTAACTGTTTCGACTTTCGAGTATGCGGCGTAAAAAAAATATCTGACTGTTAATTAGGTATTTACGGTATTTCGTTGTAGATATCCTGAATTACCAGTCCGGCAATGGTGAAGCCATAAATGGCTGTGATATGGGCTACGGTTCCATTGATCACAGCCTTTTGGCTGCACCATTCATGATCGGCCAGCTCCGGATCGCCCGGAGCATTTTTTGTTTTTGGACAGAGACATTTATCTGTGCCACATGATGAGCCGGATCCACTGTTTTCAATTACTTCATCGCTAAAGACGCATCTGAATTTCTTAGCTGGAAGGTCTCCCTTTTTGATCATTTTTCTGATTTTCGAACCCAGGGGGCAGCCAATCACTTTCCAAAATTCAGCCACACGGATCCTGGTCGGGTCGAGTTTCAAAGATGCGCCCATGGAGCAGATAAACACGGCATTGGTCCGCGTTGCCTGTCTGATCAAATGAGTCTTGCTGCCCAAACTATCAATTGCATCAATAATAAAATCGTACTTGTCCAGTTCGAAAAAATCGTGATTGTCTTTGTTGTAAATCTTTTGTATTGCTGTGATTTCGGCGGCAGGGTTTATTTCGAGCAAGCGTTTCTTAAGAGCTTCAGTCTTTACTTCGCCCACGGTCAGGGTTGTAGCGTGCAGTTGCCGGTTGATATTTGTCATGCAAACCCGATCAGAATCCACAATAGTCAAGTGTTGGATACCACTTCTGATCAGACTTTCGGCACACCAGCTTCCAACTCCGCCGATTCCAAAGATGATCACCTTTTTGGACATGACCCTTTCCATCCGCTCTTTTCCGAACAGTAATTCAGTACGTTGAAATATCCCCCTTTTTAGATTCATTAAAATTAAATAATTGAAATACAGCTAATTAAATATATTCTGTAATTAATTTTCAGGCCGAAAGTACAAAAAACTATTATATCGTAAGGTGGGTGACTTCTTTTGCGAACGGTGCGAACTGAAAATAGTCCTAATTTCTACTCAAAAGTACAATGCAATTTTTTTTTAGCAAAATTGGGGTAATTTTGACCCTATCTTACAGTAGCCACAATCTTATAATTCCTGGTTTATGCAAAAAGAGAAGTTGAATGTAGCCTTTATCTCAGTTCTGGCTGCCATTTTCCTGACTGGTTTTAAATTGGTAATAGGTATTTTGACTGGTAGTTTGGGGATTTTATCGGAGGCCTTGCATTCGGGTTTGGACATGGTGGCTGCAGTAATTACCTATTTTTCGGTTAGGGTTTCCGATAAGCCGGCAGACAAGCATCACAACTTCGGCCATGGTAAAGTGGAGAATTTTTCGGCCTTGGCTGAGACATTTCTACTGCTTATAACATGCGTTTGGATTATTTACGAGGCCATAACCCGGCTCGTCACTGGTAACACCCACATCGAAATTAGCGTTTGGAGTTACATCGTTGTCGTGAGTTCAATCGTAATTGATATTTCCCGATCCAGAGCCCTGCGCAGGGTAGCGAAAAAATATAACAGTCAGGCGTTGGAGGCAGATGCTTTGCATTTCTCGACTGATATCTGGAGCTCTGCCGTTGTGCTTCTTGGTTTGATCTGTGCTAACTTCGGTTTCTATTTTGCGGATTCGATTTCCGCGCTGGGAGTAGCCTTAATCGTGCTTTTCGTTTCGTACAGGTTGGGAAAAAAGGCAATTGATGTCTTACTAGACAAAGCCCCGTTAGAAACGATTGATATTGTAAAAATGACACTCTCCGAATTCTCTGAGGTGAAGCACTTCCATAGCTTAAAAATTAGAAATTCGGGTGCCGACACTTTCATCAAGGTTAACGTACATTTGGATCCTGATTTGAGTCTTCGGAGCGTCCATGAGATTTGCGATAAAATAGAACACAAGATTGGTTCGCGCATCAATCGCAGCGAAGTATATATCCATGCTGAACCTCACGAACCAGTTCATATTCAGACTGAGAAGGTAGACGGGTTATAAATAATCTTTCAAATATTTTGTATAATGCACAATATTGAGTAAAATTACTGAGTAGTTTGAGCAAAATTATTCATCGGTTTGAGTAATTTTAATCAGTAGTATGAGTAAAATTTTGTATTATGTTTGAACGAGTTTATTTAAAGGAACTTAAGAATCGAATTGAAGAGCCAAGAAAGTTTATACAGGTAGTTATGGGGCCTCGCCAAGTTGGAAAAACCATAATGATATCACAGCTTGTAAAAAAACTTTCTGTCGACTATGTTTATGAATCGGCGGATGCCATTTTGAGCGGTAACAGAAGTTGGCTGCAACAGATTTGGGAAACCGTGAGAATGAGAATGAAGGCAGGCGGAGCTTCGGAGTACCTTATCGTCATTGATGAAATACAAAAGATTGAGAACTGGAGTGAACTTGTTAAGCAGCAATGGGATGCTGATACTTTGGCAAATGCAAATATTAAAGTTGTTCTATTAGGTTCTTCACGGTTATTGATCCAAAAGGGACTAACTGAATCACTTGCAGGCAGATTTGAGACATTTTATCTCGGTCACTGGTCTTATTCTGAGATGAGTGATGCTTTCGGTTGGGGATTAGATCAATATATCTATTTTGGTGGCTATCCGGGTTCCGCGTCGCTAATAGGGGATGAGGATCGTTGGAAGAGTTATGTCAAGGATTCATTGATAGATACCGTGATATCAAAGGATATTTTGATGCTTACCAGAGTATTAAAGCCCGCAATATTGAAACGCTTGTTCGAATTGGGTTCGCTTTACTCTGGTCAGATTCTTTCTTATACGAAACTTATCGGGGAGCTTCAGGATGCCGGAAATACAACGACTCTTTCCCACTATCTCAATTTGCTTTCTGAATCAGGACTATTAGCCGGGCTCGAAAAGTATGCTGGCAATGTGATAAGAAAGAGATCTTCGAGTCCCAAATTTCAGGTGTATAATAATGCATTATTGAGTGCGCTGGATCACACCAGATTAGCTGAAATTGCTGTTAATCCGACAAAATGGGGCAGGTTAGTCGAATCATCAGTCGGCACACATTTGATTAATAATTCATTGGCTGAAAGGTACACCGTTCACTATTGGAGGGATGGTGCAAATGAGGTGGATTTTGTTCTGGAAAAAGAAGGCAAACTGATCGCGTTAGAAGTTAAAAGCGGCAGATATTCTGTAGCCCCGGGCATGCAGTTGTTTTCCGATAAATTTCATCCGGATAAAGTTTTGTTAGTTGGCACGGGCGGAATTCCAATAGAGGAATTTTTGCGGATAAATCCAACCGATTTATTTTAAATTTGCAAATCGTCGTTGGCTGTGTAAATCATATTGTGAATGAAGATCTTACTAATTGAGGATGAAGTTCCGCTTTCGGATGCGATCGTCGAATATCTCGACGGAGAGGGTCACCTGTGCGAAGTCGTTTACAATTTTGAAGATGCAGTTGAAAAGATAGAGCTATATCTTTATGATTGTCTGGTAGTTGACATAAATTTACCCGACGGAAGTGGGCTCGATCTGATAAGATTGGTGAAGAAAAAGTCAATCACGGTAGGGATAATTATTGTTTCCGCCCGCAATTCACTGGATAACCGAATTGAAGGGCTGGAAATTGGTGCAGACCACTATCTTACAAAGCCGTTCCATTTAGCCGAGCTTAATGCCCACCTGAAATCCATTCACCGCAGAATCAGCTTTAATGGTAGTAATGAATTGATTTTAAATGAGATAAAATTGATTCCGGATGAGCATCGCGCATTTGTTTCAGATCAGGAACTGGTGCTTACAAAAAAGGAATACGAACTGCTGATGTTCTTTATTTCCAATAAAAATCGGATCATAACTAAAGCAGGTCTGGCGGAGCACTTGTGGGGTGACCATATGGATTCTGCAGACTCGTACGACTTTATTTACACTCATATCAAAAATCTTAGGCGAGAGCTCTTGAAAAAGGGGTGTAAAGATTATATCAAAACAATTTACGGACTAGGTTACAAATTTGACATCACTTGAGACTCTTAACTAAAACAACGCTCAATCTGCTGTCTATATCCTTGTTTATCTATCTATTCGGGATTATAGCATTTTATTATACCCTGCGTATCCAGGTCGACAATAATGTAAATAAGGAGATGGATAAGCGCAAATTGGGCATTATCCGTCAGATGGAGGAGGCGCATTCGTCGGTCAATCAACCGCCGAGCCGAAATGAGATTGTATTGATCAAGCCCGTTGATCGTGCGATTTCCACCGATAGGTATAACGACACCCTGATTTATAATAAGGAAGAACAACGATATCAACTTTTCCGGCAGCTCGGATTTAATGAAAAAATCAATAATCAGAATTACAATATTCAGATTTTCAAATCTTTGGAAGAGACAGATGCATTGATCATTCGTATCATCTCAACCATGACGATATTAATAATACTGCTGATTATCACATTGCTGGTGGTAAACCGGTACTCTTCGAGGTTGGTCTGGAGTGTATTTTACGATGCTGTTGATAAGATTAACAGGTATGACCTCAATTCGCATGGGGATTTTGCTTTTCAGGATTCGGATGTGAAGGAGTTTACGGATCTCAACCGCGGACTAAAAGCCATGACTGAACGTATCAAAAATGATTATCTGAATCTTAAGGAATATACGGAGAACGCGTCACACGAAATACAGACCCCGCTGGCTATCATAAACTCAAAATTGGAGCTTTTACTGCAGTCGGGTGATATGAGCGAGAAGCAGTATAAAGCGCTGGCAGATGCGTATGAAGCTTCCGTCAGGCTATCAAAATATAACAGTACCCTGATCTTGCTGGCCAAAATTGAGAATAAGCAATTTCCTGATTCAAAGAGGGTTAGTCCGGAGGCTATTATCAACACATTACTCGAAAATCTGGACGATCTCATCCGTGCTAAGAAACTTGAGATCGTAAAGCAAATTGACCCGGATGTTACGTTGTACATGAATCCTTACCTGGCTGAAATGTTGATTGTTAATTTGGTGAAAAATGCAGTCAGGCACAATGTTAAGGGAGGAAAACTGGTTGTGGAGGTGAATAATCAATTTCTGATGATTTCCAATTCAGGGCAAGATCATGCGGTAGATGAAAACTTGCTTTTTAAACGGTATTATAAATCCTCCTCATCGCCGGAATCACTCGGGTTAGGACTTGCCATCGTCCAGAAAATTTGTTCGCTTTATGGATTTGGAATAAGTTATCAATTTAAAGAGAATCTGCATTCTCTGAAGATTGATTTTAATTTCGTTGCTGGAACGAATTTAAATAAGGAATAGCTTTAATTTTGAATTAATCCAGATAGTTAGATTTGTGGCTATCAATCATCAGTTACAGGCACGGTAAAACGGTAGCAAGGACCATATTTTCGAGCGTTTTAGAGTTTGATAAACAGCTTATTTATTGCATTTTAACGAATCATAAATTTCACCCCATCTATAGCTCAAATCGACTTGGGCCACTGCTTCGTCACAATTTGCTCTTGCTTTTACATTTTGTATTCTACATAACGGAATAATCTGCCTCACTCAACTTCAGAATTACTACAGATTCTATTTCTAATATCGCTTCGAAATCATACCGGAGGCATAAAAAGATGATCGGACTACTTGGATTAAACCACAAATCAGCGCCAATAGAAGTGAGAGAGCGTTTTGTCTTTTGCGAAGAAGATATTAAGCGTTTTGTTCCGTTGCTTAAATTGAACGGATTATCGGGAGCGATTGTGTTGTCGACTTGTAATCGCACCGAAATCTACTATGAAATGAATGAGATTCTGGTGCAATTGAGCGCTACCGACATCGAAAATCTGCTTTTCAGTTTTAGAAAAATGGATAAGGATGTGCGGAAATATTTTTACCACAAAGAAAATGCCGAAGTCGTGGATCACCTTTTCCATGTTGGTTCAGGTTTAGATTCTATGGCTCTAGGTGAATACCAGATAGTTGGTCAGATAAAAACAGCTGTGCAAATCAGCAAAACCAACAAATTAATCAGCTGTACCCTTGGCCGCCTTTTTGACGACGCGCTGAAAGCGGGTAAACAGGTTCGCACCGGAACTGCCTTGAATAAAGGAGCCGTTTCAATCAGTTATGCTGGTGTGGAACTGGCCTCAAAAAAATTGCATCATCTTAGCTCGCACCCGGTTTTGCTGGTAGGTGCCGGACAAACCGGAGAACTTACACTGCAAAATTTGATTAAAAAATCCTGTTCGCTATTTACCATTGTCAACAGAACCAAAGAAAAGGCAGAGGAGCTGGCTAATAAGTACCATGCTAAAGTTGCAGAGATAGATCAACTGGATGAATTGTTACTCGTTAACGATATTGTTATTACTTCAACCGCTTCAAAAAGGCCGATTTTTACTGCAGAATTAGTTAAAACTGCGATGGCAAAGCGTGAAGGTAGACCGCTGTTTTTTATTGATTTATCTGTGCCAAGGAATGTAGCGATGGAGGTTGGTGACCTTGAGCATGTTCATGTATATGATATTGACGGACTGAATTCCGTTATTGAAAATAATCTTGAGAAGCGGAAAGGTGAAATTTCCCTTGCTGAAGAGATGATAGCAGAATCCGTTTCTGAGTTCATGAAATGGTTCAATATTCGGGCGCTGGCACCAACTTTCAAAACCATTTCGACCAGTTTTCAGGAAGCCAGCAAGAATGTTTTGGAAGGAATGATCAAAAACAGGGAAGAATTAGAGTATGAGAAGGCTCTTGAATATGGCGATCTCATCGCAAAGAAATTGATCGGGATGATGATCGAGAATATCAAGACGGTGACAGACAACGGCTGTAACAGGGAATATATTTCAGTCGTCAATCAATTATTCGCACAGAATTAAGCATGGAGCAAACCATAAGAATTGGAACCAGAGGAAGTCAGCTGGCTCTTTATCAGGCTAATGTAGTTAAAGAAGAGCTTGAGCAAAAATTTCCGGAGTACAATTTTCAGATCGTGGTGATCAAAACCAAAGGGGACAAAATTTTGGATGTCCCACTTTCTAAAATTGGAGATAAGGGGTTGTTTACCAAAGAATTGGAAGTAGCTATGTTCGAAAATGAAATCGACATGGCGGTGCATAGTTTAAAGGATCTTCCCACCCGATTCCCGGAAGGTGTCGTACTGGGTGCCGTATTGAAGCGGGGAGAAGTTCGGGATGCTTTAATCAACACTTCCAACAGGACATTAAAAGATCTGACTACCAACGATATCATTGCCACATCCAGTTTAAGACGAAAAGCACAACTTCTCCGTATCAACAAAGATTTTAAGATTGTTGAAATTCGTGGGAACGTGAATACACGTATCCGGAAGATGGAGGAGGGCTATTGCACGGTAATGGTGATGGCCGGCGCCGGCTTGCAGCGTTTGGGTATGTCTGACTATATCGCAGAGCTCATTGATCCTGAGTTGATTATTCCAGCCTGCAGTCAGGGGGCAATCGCAATTGAAATTCGTGAAAATGATCCGGTAATTGCCGGAATTGTCAATTCTATCTGCGACAATGATACGTTGATTGCCACCAATGCTGAGCGCGCTTTTTTGCGCACACTTGAAGGTGGTTGCCAAATCCCGGTAGGCAGTTACAGTCGTATTGAAGAGAATAAGTTTGAGATAACCGGATTTATTTCAAGCATCAGCGGAGAAGAATTTTTGAGCGAAACGGCTGAATGTCCTATTGATCAGGCTGTTGAATTGTCTGTTCAATTAGCAGAGCGGCTTCTCAATGGCGGCGGCAGGGAGATTCTTAAAGCCATCCGATTAGAAGATCCGTTTGCCTTAAAAGCAGAATTGCCTCTTCACAACAAAATCTTTATTTCCACCCGCGCTCCTGAGACGGGTGATACATTGCCAGATTTATTGGCGGCAAATGGAGCTACAGTCCTTGCGTTACCAATGATCGAGATAAAGCCTTCCGAGATTACTTCTGCTGATAAGGCTAAAATTGGTAGTCTTGGTAGCTACGATTGGCTTTTCTTTACAAGCAGAAATGGGGTAATTCATTTTTTCAAGCAGTTAATTGATCTGACAGGTAGTTCTGAATTGCCAGCCTCGCTGAAAGTAGCAGTCGTTGGCTCGAAAACGGCGTCTGAGCTTGAATACTATGGATATTCTCCGGCGTTTATTGCCGCATCGCATGGCTCATTGGAGTTGGCAGCGGAGTTTATCAATACGCATAAGCCTGCAGGGAAAAGAATTTTGTTATCGCTTGGAAATTTGGCCGATGACACCTTGATAAATCATCTGGGCCAGGGAAATCAGGTAGATCGGGTTGATGTCTACGAGACCTGTGCTCCAAAAAATGTCGATCCAATGGTCGTCAAGCAGATCTCCGATGGTCTCTACGATATGATATTGTTTACCAGTCCGTCGACTTTTAATAATTTTGTCTCGCTGGTGGATGTCAGTTTGTTGCGCGAGTTGAAGATTGGCAGCATTGGAACTACAACATCACGAGCCATCCAGGAAGCTGGATTTGTACCAACGTTAACGGCAGAGATGTCAAACGCCCAGGGTCTGACAGATGCCATCATCAATTTTTACAAATAACTAAAAAAAAATAGCCATGAGATTTCCAGTTACAAGATTAAGAAGATTACGATACAACAGTGTTTTAAGAGATATGGTTACCGAAACCAAACTGTCAGTTGACGATTTCGTGATGCCATTGTTTGTCTGCTCCGGAACGAATGTGAACAATCCGATCGGCTCTATGCCAGGGAATTCGCAACTTTCTGTCGATTTGCTAGTCGAAGAGTGCAAACAAATAGTTGAAGCTGGCGTAAAGTCGGTTTTGTTATTTGGAATTCCACCGCACAAAGATGATGACGGGAGTGTCGCTTGCGAACACAATGGCATTGTACAACAGGCCATCAGGGCGATTAAGCAAGATCCGAAGACCAAAGGCCTGTTTGTTATAGCCGATGTCTGCAATTGCGAATATACAGTTCATGGTCACTGCGGTACTATCGTTGATGGCGACGTCGATAATGATCTTACCCTGGTAACCCTGGCCAAACAATCTGTTTCACTGGCAGAAGCCGGAGCCGATTGTATCGCTCCGAGTGATATGATGGATGGACGGGTTGGAATTATTCGGGAACAATTGGATGCCAATGGATTCTACAAGATTCCAATTATGGCCTATTCCGCAAAGTATGCATCCGGGTTTTATGGTCCATTCAGAGAAGCCGCTGAGAGTGCGCCAAAATTTGGCAACCGTGCAACCTACCAAATGAATCCTGCGAATACTGATGAGGCAATTAGGGAAGTGGAGTTGGACATTGCAGAAGGAGCTGATATTGTTATGGTTAAACCGGCATTGAGCTATCTGGATGTAATTCACAGGGTGAAGACAGAATTCGGCATGCCAGTGGCCGCGTATAATGTAAGCGGAGAATTTTCAATGGTAAAGGCAGCGGAAGCAAATGGCTGGATCGACGGACCAAGAGTCATGATGGAAATCCTGACCTCTATCAAAAGAGCAGGTGCAGATATTATTATAACTTATCACGCGGTAGAAGCAGCAAGGATTTTAAAAGGAAAATAATAGGTGAGGGAAATCTTTTAGGTTAGTCAACCACCCTGCACACCATATTCAATTTCAAACGACAAAAGATGCAATTTAACCAGAGTATAGCGGCATTTGAAAGAGCACAAAAATCGATACCCGGAGGAGTAAACTCTCCCGTCAGGGCATTCAGAAGTGTGGGTTTAAATCCGGTTTTCGTCCGCAAAGCGAAAGGCACTACTATCACAGATATTGATGGTAATGAATATATTGATTGTCTGGCTTCCTGGGGACCAATGCTTTTTGGACATGCACACGACCGCATTCTTGCGGCGATCAGCGAAGCGGCAGAAAAAGGTACGAGCTTCGGCGCCCCCTCCCTCTACGAGACTGAGATGGCCGAACGGATTATCAAACTGGTGCCATCTATTGAGATGGTTCGCATGGTAAGTTCCGGCACAGAGGCTACGATGAGTGCTATCCGGCTTGCCCGGGGGTATACCGGTCGCGAAGCCTTTGTGAAATTTGCCGGTAATTACCACGGTCATGGCGACAGCTTCCTGATCAAAGCAGGTTCAGGAGCAATTACGCTGGGGATACCAAACAGTCCGGGAATTACTGTCGGCACTGCGAAGGATACCCTGATGGCGGAATACAACAATCTTGAATCTGTTGAGGCGCTTTTCAAAGCCAGAGGCAGCGAAATAGCGGCCGTAATTATCGAACCAGTTGCCGGAAATATGGGAGTTGTTGTCCCCACAAAAGAATTTCTGCAGGGATTGCGAGATATCACGACGAAATATGGAGCTCTGCTGATTTTTGACGAGGTAATCACCGGTTTCAGACTTGCCAAAGGAGGCGCCCAGGAATATTTTGGGATCAAGCCTGATCTTACGACTCTTGGTAAGATTATCGGCGGCGGACTTCCGGTAGGTGCATACGGTGGTCGTAAAGAAATTATGGAAATGATGGCACCTGTTGGCCCTGTCTATCAGGCAGGTACCTTATCAGGAAACCCGTTGGCGATGGCTGCCGGTATAGCGATGCTTACCATGATTGAAGAGACAGTTGATCTGTACTCTGAAATGGAACGTAAGTCAGCAAAGCTGGAAGCCGGTATCCGGAAGAATCTGGAAGCTACAGGTATCAAAGGTGTTATCAACAGGGTAGGATCCATGATGACTCTATTTTTCACTTCTGCAAATCAGGTTTCCAATTTGGAAGATGCAATGACTTCGGATACAGACCGATATGCAAATTACTTTAAACTTTCACTGGAGAGTGGTATTTATCTTGCTCCCTCGCAATTTGAATGTCTGTTTGTTGGCTTTGCCCACACGGATGAGGAAATTGACAAGATGATAGCTGCGAACCTTCAGGCTCTGCAAAGACTTTAGCTAATAGCCTAAAGCATTAGCTCCATAGTAACAATACTTTTATAAACAATCAATTGTCGGTACGAAGCGAAAGCTATTAGCTAACTACGAAGCGTTTAATAGCTTTTTAATAAAAAAATATATGTCAAACTCTTTTTTTCTGGATACGTTAAACGGGACTCCAACGAGCCGGCCTCCTGTGTGGTTTATGCGTCAGGCCGGACGTGTTTTGCCCAACTACCTCAAATTGAGGGAACAGCATACATTCTCTGAATTGATGAATTCACCTAAATTGGCGGCAGAGGTGACGCTTATGCCTGTTTACGATCTCGGAGTTGATGCTGCTATCTTGTTTTCAGATATCCTGGTTATTCCTGCTGCGTTGGGGATGAATCTGAATTTCACCGATTCAGGTCCGAAATTTGACGTAGCCTTGAAGGAGTTAGCCGACCCTTCCGCCCATTTGAAAGCTGATGGATCCAAATTAGTCTATATTTATGATGCAATTGATGAAATAATCAGGACTAAGCCAGCTGATATCCCGCTTATTGGATTTTGCGGAGCTCCTTTTACCACACTCTGTTATATGGTGCAGGGATTGAGCTCAAATCATACTTTTCCCGAAGCTGTGTCGTTACTTTACAAAGACAGAAAGATGACACACAAGCTTTTGGAAGCGATTACAGAATTATCAATTGAATATGCCAGAAATCAGGTCAGGCATGGTGTCTCTGCCTTCCAGCTTTTTGAGACCCACGCAGGATTGATACCTTCCGATCTCTATCACGAGGTTATGATGCCATATAACCGGCAGATAGCCAGAGCAGTGCGCGAGGAAGGTTGTCCGGTGATATTTTTACCGAAAGGTCTGGGATACGGCATCAAAAAGATTCAGCCGGAGGATGCCGATTTTCTGAGTGTCGACTGGCAGATGCCTATTGAGGAGGCCAGGTCGTTGGTTCATAGAGAGATTGGACTTCAGGGTAATCTTGATCCGAGACTGCTTTTTGCCGACAAGGCTTCGATCATAGAGACGCTCGAAAAATATGTTCCTTTTGGTTCGAAAGAGCAAAAATGGATCTTTAATCTGGGCCATGGATTTTTGCCCGGAATTCCCTATGAAAATGCAAAATTAGTAGTCGATTGGGTTAAGAATACCAATTGGAACAGGGGGTGATATATGGATATCAGTAGCGAATTTCTTCAAAAATACAATATTTCCGGTCCGAGGTATACCAGTTATCCCCCGGCCAATTTTTTCCATCCCGGATTTACGTCGGCCGACTACATTAGTCAGTTGATAGCCTCGAATCAGCAAAATCCGGAGAATATTTCTCTCTATATTCATATTCCATTCTGTCCGAAGCGATGTCATTTTTGCGGCTGTTCCACGGTGATAGCTCAGCGAAAGCTGGTTTTGGAACGGTACATCAGAGCGCTGAAGAAGGAGATTGAAACGGTTGCATCGCTGCTTAATGGTTCCAGAAAAGTTACTCAGATTCATTGGGGCGGAGGAACTCCCAATTCGATTTCGATGGACTATATCCGCGAGATAATGGATTGGATCCGGTTGCATTTTGAGCTGAGTGAAAAGGCCGAAATTGCCATGGAATGCAGTCCGGCATATTTGGATTACAAGCACATTGATGAGCTGGCCGCGATGGGTTTCAACAGAATTAGTTTGGGAATTCAGGATTTCAGGGAAGACGTACTTGATGTCGTAAATCGGGATGCCCCCCGCCATCCTGTTAAAGATATTGTTGACTATTTAAGGGGCAAAGGCTTCAGAGGCATCAATTTGGATTTTATCTACGGCCTTCCGATGCAGACGCTGGATAGCTTTCGGGCTACTATAGAACAGGCCATTGCGATCCGGCCCGACCGTATTGTAACTTTTTCATATGCGCATGTTCCTTGGGTAAAAGAGGCTCAGAAACAACTTGAGAAGATTGGATTACCCGATGCCAATGATAAGATGAATCTCTTCCTTCAGGCAACCGCCCAATTAACAGCGGCCGGGTATTGTCCAATCGGAATTGATCATTTTACCCTGCCGGACGATGATTTAACCAAGGCGTTCAAAAACAAACAATTGCATCGTAATTTTCAGGGCTATTGTACACTTGAAACTACCGGGCAGGTATATGCATTCGGGTCGTCATCAATAACTCAGATTTGGGGAGCCTATGCGCAAAATCACAAAGATATTACCAAGTACATGGATGCCGTCGAATCGACCGGATTTGCAATTGAGCGAGGCTACCAGCTAAGCGCCAATGAGCAGTTGGTTCGTTCAGTGATTAACAGGATCATGTGCAATGGAATACTCGATTTGGATGAAGTGGCGCTTGAATTTGGACTGACAGTTGAGGCTGTCAAAGAATCTGTTACTTTTGACGCATCAAAATTTGATTCGTATATCGCTGATGAACTGATGCAGCTTGAAGGAAACCAAATTCGCCTTTCTGAAAAGGGATTTTTGTGCGCAAGAAATATTGCGATGGCTCTGGATCCAGCTTTGAAGTCGGGTGATGGAGTCTATTCGAAAACTGTTTAGGAAAAAAACCGTTAGAGTAACCTTTGAGATTGCCATCAGACCAAAGCGAGAGGATCGTCATCTAAAATTGTTGTATGAGAGGTGTTATGATAGTCAATATGGGAGGACCCGAAACTCCTGAAGAGTTGCGTTTTTTTCTTTCCAGAATGTTTAAGGATCCATATATACTTCCATACGGTACCATTTTTCGGAATGTGCTTTCTTACGTCATAAGTACCTCCCGATACAAGAAATCGTGGAAAAAATATGAACTAATTGGTGGAACACCACTGGTTAAGTCCACCCGGAAGACGGCCGACAATTTACAATTGCTTTTGGGCAAAGAATATAGCGTAAAATATGCGTTTTCCTATTCGATGCCTGACATTCCAGCTTGTCTGGAATCATTCAAAAAGGATGGAATCACTGATATTACGGTAATTCCAATGTATCCACAGGCAAGTTACACGACCACCTCGAGTGTGCTGGCGGATATTAAGAAGGTCACGGATATAGATTCGTTTTATTCTATAACTTTTAAAGGCGAATTCTATAATCATCCCGGTTTTATTGCTTTTTGGGTCAATCTCATCCGGGGGCATATGAAATCGCATGAACTGGAGAATCCAACGCTGGTTTTTAGCGCACATTCTATACCGCAATACCATATCACAAATGGTGATACGTATGCCGCGTCAATTGTCAATTGTGCCGCACTTATTGCAACGGAACTTGGACTTCATTATGAAGCTGTTTTTCAGTCGGGCATGAAACGGGGAACCTGGATAGGCCCCGACGCTAAGGAGCATCTTAAAATCATGCATGAAGAAGGCATTGACAATCTTATACTTATACCGATCAGCTTTGTTCACGAAAATCTCGAAACAAGATATGATCTCGACCACGATATTGTTCCATACGCACTGAATACAATCGGATTCACACGTGTTTCAAGAATAAATCTTCCGGAATCTGATCCGCAATTGGTACAGATGTTGGTTAGTATGGTTGAAAGGGATTGACGTTTGGAAAGTAAAAGGCGTTTTTTCTGCTTGTGGGGAAAGGGTTATAGCGTAAAGTTAACTTTGTGAATTTATGAGAGATATAGTGATCTTGGGAGCCGGAATTACCGGGATGGCGACTGCCCATCATCTGAAAAAGAAGGGATTAAATTTTGAGGTTCTTGAGCAGGCCGATCGAATTGGCGGAGTAATACATTCTGTTAAAGAAAATGGATTTCTCTACGAGGAAGGGCCGAATTCGGGCGTGGTTGGAAATATCGAAGTTCTCAGACTGTTTGAAGAATTATCTGCTGATTGCGAACTGGAAGTTGCCGGAGGTAACGTCAGCAAGCGTTATGTACTCAAAAATGGAAAATGGGAGGCTCTTCCGAGTGGGTTTAAAGCCGCTGTGATGACTCCGCTTTTCAGTTGGGCTGACAAATTTCGGATACTACTCGAACCCTTCCGTTCCGCTGGGAAAAATCCGCACGAAACATTAGCCGGACTGGTAAGACGCCGGATGGGCAAAAGCTTCCTCGATTATGCCATCGACCCGTTCATTATTGGTGTGTATGCAGGAGATCCGGGCAGACTCGTTCCAAAATATGCACTTCCAAAGCTTTACAATCTGGAACAAAATTATGGGAGTTTCATCGGAGGAACGATCAAAAAGCAGTTTCAGCCGAAAACGGAAGATGAGAAGCGGGTTACCCGAAAAGTATTCTCTGTCAAAGGAGGTATCTCTTCTCTTATTTATGCATTGGAGAAAAGCATTGGAAACGAATGCATATCATTGAATTGTAAGAATTTGCAGGTGCTTCCAGTTAACGATCATTTTGAGGTGTCGTATATCGATGCGGCGAATGAGCCTGTTACAATAACGACTAAAAAGGTGATTTCGACCGTCGGTGCCTATCAATTAGGGCAGGTGATGCCTTTTGTTGATGCTGGCAAGTTATCAAAAATTACAGCCCTGCATTATACAAAAGTGGTAGAGGTAGTGCTTGGCTTTAAAGAATGGAAAGGAATGAAGATTGATGCATTTGGTGCCCTCGTTCCCTTTGCAGAAAAGCGCGATCTGCTCGGGGTTCTGTTTATGTCGGCTCTCTTCAAAGACAGGGCTCCCGAAGGAGGGGAATTATTTTCCATTTTCATGGGAGGTGTACGGAGACAAGATATATATCAACTTCCTGAAAAAGAGCTGGTCGAAAAATTAAAAAGGGAATTTTGTGATCTCATGCAGCTTGACGAATTTCAACCAGACCTTATCAAAATTATTCACCATAACTGGGCAATACCTCAGTATGAGGCAGATAGCGGAGAGCGATTTGCTACGGTAAAAGAAATTCAGGAACTATACCCCGGACTGATAATTGGTGGAAACCTGCGGGACGGTATTGGTATGGCCGATCGGATTTTACAGGCTAAAAATCTTGCCGACTCTGTTTGTTAAGAATGAATATGGAATTTTTCCTGGATAGGATGCAAACCCGGTAATTCTCTTATTTTTGTTTTGTAAACCGATAGATATGACCCTGGCGAACATAGCATATACTGATCATCAATTAATTAAAATGGTACATACTTTCATAAGTATGACTTTTTTAATTATTGCCATAGTGCTGTTTTACAGGGCAATAAGGGGTGTGTCTCAAAACTGGCACTACGCAAAGCTTGATAAATATCTTTCGTATGCATTCATCGTCAATCTATACCTTCAGTTGATTTTTGGTTTTCTTTTGATGGCTTACCCGGAAGCAACAACCGGACAGGGAGTTGTGAGTCAAGATATTACCATGAAAATGGCCACCAGACGGTTTTGGCCTATTGAGCACATCGTTTTGATGCTTTTCGCTCTGTTTATTGCGAACTTGGGACTGATATTCTCCAATAGCGCTCAGGTTGACAAGGAAAAATTTAAGAAGGTATTGATTTATTATGCGATTTCGCTGGTACTGATTATCTTATCGCTGACCTCAACACTATTTGAATAAAGAGATGGGTGTATAGGGCGGTCACGACCGCCCCTACACGCACTATTCTCATTTCTTCGCCAGGATCCGTTTTTCGTACATTCCTCTTAATTCGACGGTTACGATGCCATAAATCATTCCGATGGCACAATAAAGCAAAATTACGATTGAATAATTACGGAAGCTTTCAGTTGGAAATAGTTGGGTAAACGCGAAGAAGACGGCTGAGGAGACGAATAAAGCCGGCACAAAGTCGATGAGTGAGTGTGCTCTCTCCATTGAACACATTGGTATCACGATGACGAAGACGGCAAGTGGAACGGCCCAAATACCCGTTGAGCCCAACATCCCGGCAAGCTTAATGATCAGAATAGCAGAAATAATCCCCATTACGTATCCCAGAAAAGTACGCATTCCACCTTTTAAGGTGCAACCAGCCATAAAATACATTGCCCAGGCCTGGAAAGTAACCCAGCCAAATCCCTTGTTGCCCGCAATTGGCAAATACGGACTGATAAATTGATCAAGCGCCACAAAAGTACAGGCTAAAAATCCGATAAAAATCGGAATGACAATAAATTTCTTGAAATCCATAATTTAAATAAGTTTGAAAGTGTGGTTATCATGACAATTAGCTTGTCTGTCAGGAACAAAAAGAATCAATTTTTTTGAAGATTCCTAGGGATCTTCCCTGAATCCCCAAAAATATTCATCTTCCCGGGATTCGACAGATCAATGGCAATCACTATATTTGACCATTCTTAAAATCTTCGCATGGAAAGTAACTATTATATTCTTGCAGATGAAACGCCGACTCAGGATCTGGGCGGAGGCGTTTCCCGCCAGATTCTTGGCTTCAATGACCAGCTCATGATGGTCAAGGTTCTGTTTACGAAAGGTGCAGTTGGAGCCATGCATTCTCATGTCCATACCCAGACGACTTATTGTGCAGGCGGAGTTTTCGATTTTACTATTGGGGACGTTACAACGCGGATAAAAGAGGGAGATGGCGTTTACATCCCATCGGATGCTATTCATGGTGTCTTATGCATTGAAGCAGGGGCACTTATTGATACTTTCAATCCGGTGCGCAAGGATTTTTTGTAACTCGGCGGAACAAGAATTCTCCGGGACTGGTTTGAGATCAATGTTTTTAATTAGCTGACATTTAGTTTTTTGTATTTTATTTTTATGCAAATTGATTTTTTTTCAGTTTGGCAGGTTACCTTTTTGCGTTCCCGGAGATAAATAGTCGATAAAAAGAAAGGCGAAATTTCCGGAATATTGAACCCCCAAATTCAACCCCTTTCGATCGGATCCGGAAACCTAATACCTAAACCATGGTAGCCTATCGAAATCTTGGAGTAAAAATCGACGAAAATTTCTCCGTACAACAATTAGTAGCCGAAGTTGAGACAGCATTGCCCGCATTTGTCGGTTATACAGCAAAAGCATGTCGAAAGATTGAGAACGATCTACGGCTTGTTCCGACAAAAATTGGATCAATGCGCGAGTTCGAAAATTTATTTGGCTTCCCCTGCGAAAGTGAAATAGATATTCATGTCACGACAGATTGCTCCTCGCGGTATGTCATTTCGGCGTTGCATGAATCTGATTTAATGTACTTTCTGCATTATAGCGTCAGATTGTATTTTGAGAACGGCGGTGGTTCCTGTTACATTCTTTCCGTGGATACCTATCAAAATCCTCCTCAAATCTCATTAAAGCATGATGGGGTTTCAGGTTCATTTGGACTACTTGACGGCCTTCTTGAGCTCAGTGAGGTTGCAGAAGTGTCGCTGGTAGTCATTCCTGAAGCGGTAAAGCTACCGAAAGCGGAATACTCACAGTTGGTGCAAACAGAGCTTGCACAGTGTCATACGCTCGGAAACAGGTTTGCAATATTTGATCTTTACGAAGGAGACAGCAATTTGCCGGATATAAATCACAATAAGGATTTATTCGGATCCAAATACCTAAGTTGTGGTAGTGCCTATTATCCCTTTATCAAGACGCCTATTAATTCTTATAGTGAGCCTGATGGCAGCAAAGTTCGGGTTAGCTATTCCGGTGAGATTGCTACTCTATCTCATATCAAAAGGACAAACTTGCATCTGCATAAATTTATATTGACGGAGTTGAAAAAAAGGTGCATCATTCTTCCTTCGAGTGGTGCTGTCGCCGGGACTTACGTGGCCACAGATCAGAAAAGAGGAGTGTGGAAATCTCCGACAAATTTGTGCCTGGCGGGTGTCAGTGAGCCAGCTGTTCATTTTGGCAATCAAACTCACGGTGACTATCCGCAGGAAAGTGTACCAGGCAGGTGCATCAATACAATCCGGACCTATTCCGGAAGAGGGAAGAAGGCGGTAGTTTGGGGGGCCAGAACGTTGGCAGATAATGACCAGGAGGGACAGTTTATCTCAGTATGCCGGTTTCTCATAATGCTTAAAGAATCGTTGCGGAATTCGACCTGTTGGACTGCATTCGAACCAAACGATGCCGGTACCTGGATCAGAGTTCGCAGAATGATAGAGAACTATCTGATGGTGAAATGGCAGGAGGGTGCGCTGGCCGGGATCATTCATCAGCATGCTTTTTATGTGAGATGTGATCTGGGATCGACGATGAACGCAGTGGATGTTCTGGAAGGCAATTTGAATATCGAAATTGGAGTAGCTTTGTTACGCCCTTCAGAATTTGAGATCATCAGGATTTCTCATCAACTCAGAAAATCAGCTGCCAATTTAACCATCTTGTAAATCCCGTGAACCGCCGGATGTAATTTAACATATAAACTTGCGATATCCGGGATAATCCGCCACGTCAGGGGTAACTTTTTTGCCTCATCCCGTATAAATAAGAAGATGATCAGGTGGGTCATTATCAGTCCGGAAGGCGCGTGAATGCCCGCAAACTCATCATATCTGTTAACTATCAGAAAGAGTTTGAATCTGATCAGCTCCCGTGTGATCTCCGACTTCAACTTATTTAAACTATTACTATGACAAAATACAAGACTCCAGGTGTATACATAGAAGAAATTTCAGCATTTACCCCTTCCATAACTGATGTTGAGACCGCTATTCCTGCGTTTATTGGCTTTACGGAATACGCCTCCAGGACGCTGGCAGGTGATCTTTCGCTGGTTCCTACTAAAATTTCTTCCCTGACCGAGTATAAAACCTGGTTCGGAGGTCCGCATGCGGATCCAATTGAGATAACTGTGAAGATTGACAAATCAGGCGCCTTCTCCCAGGCTTCAATGAAAGAACCAGCACTTTGCCATATTCTCTACTATAGTGTTATGATGTTCTTTGAGAACGGTGGCGGATCGTGTTATATTATTTCGGCTGGAACTTATCAATCGGCGCAATCCATTGGAACGTGCAGTGATACGAAGTCCTTGCAGAATTTAATGGTTGGATTATCGGCAGGTTTGGATCGACTGGCTAAGGAAGATGAACCTACATTGATTGTCATTCCCGAAGCGGTGAAATTGTTGGCAACTGATTATTCCACGCTCGTTCGGGCGGTTCTGGCTCAGTGCAATACGCTTGGCGACCGGTTTGCGATCTTCGATATTTACAATGGAGACGGTGTGCTCGACAGCGGTGCGTTAACTACAAACAGGGGATATTTTGGTGCTGATTTTTTGAAATATGGCGGTGCCTATTATCCGTTCATCAAAACAACGATAAATTTTTACCTGAAAGAAGACGAGTCTAATGTCACAGTGAATTTTCCAGGCGGTATTGGAACCCTTGATACCCTGCGAAATTCGAATACCGCTATTTACAATTTAGCAAAGGCCGAATTGAAAAGTCATTTTGTTGTTCTGCCACCAAGCGGCGCCGTTGCCGGTGCCTTTGCCACGACGGACAGACAACGGGGAGTTTGGAAAGCACCGGCAAATATGGGTCTGAACGGAGTTATGAATCCGGTAATAAATCTGGATAATACACATCAGGATATTTTAAATATTGACACAAATACCGGCAAGTCAATCAATGCCATTCGTGCATTTAGCGGCAAAGGCACCGTTGTTTGGGGCGCCCGAACGTTAGCCGGAAATGACAATGAATGGAGATATATTCCTGTTCGGCGTTTTTTCAATACGGTCGAAGAGTCAATAAAAAAATCTGCAAATTGGGTAGTTTTCGAACAAAATAATGCAGCTACCTGGGCAAAAGTATGCGGGATGATAGAAAATTATCTTACCAGGAAATGGCATGATGGAGCGTTGGCAGGGGCAACTCCCAAGGAAGCTTTCTTCGTACGATGTGGTTTGGGAGTGACCATGACAGCGCAGGATGTGCTGGACGGAAATATGATTATTGAAATTGGAATGGCTTTAGTGCGTCCGGCAGAGTTCATCGTTCTGACCTTATCACAATCAGTTATTGCGAACTAATTATCACTAAAAACGATTACCATGAATCTTTCACTTCAACAAAAGCATATTTGCGAGCAAGTAATCAATGCTTTCGAATCCGGCTCGGCCGGTGGAAAATATGGAGCCATCAGTGTCATGGACGATGGACCGCACCACGAAAAACAGATATCCTATGGTCGTTCTCAGACTACCGAATATGGCAACCTTGAAGAATTACTGGAAATGTATGTCAGTAGTAACGGTCTGTTTAGCAATGCGCTGCGACCCTATTTGACATTGATCGGTTCAACGCCACTGAATGGTGACTCCCATTTTAAACAATTACTCAGGGATGCCGGGACAAAAGACCCGGTGATGCAGCGTGTACAGGATCAGTTTTTCGATTTGCGTTATTTCCAGCCGGCAATACAGTGGATGGACGACAACGGTTTCGCCCTGCCGCTTTCGGCAGTTGTTATTTACGACTCATTCATTCAAAGCGGCAGTATCATGCAATGGTTGCGCAAGCGATTTCCAGAGCTATCGCCCAAAAACGGCGGCGACGAAAAAACCTGGATTACGCAATATGTCGATGCCCGTCATAATTGGTTGGCAAATCACAGCAGCGAGCTGCTTCGAAACACTGTTTATCGGACACAATGCCTAAAAAATGAAATAGCGCGAAACAATTGGGGGCTGAACATATTACCGATCAGCGCCCACGATGTGGATGTTTATGGATAATTTGTGCTTAATGCGTTAACTGCGTCGATCCCTCATCTTTGTTGCTTTTGAGTTTCTTGGTATAGTAAAATGAAACACCCAGGATTGTCAAACCGACAAATATGAAGGCAATGATTCTGTAACCGACGCCCATCTTCGAAATGTCAAATATGAAGAGGTTAAATACGGCTGCCACCAGGGTTAAAAAGGCAAGCCAGCGGTATTTTACGTTTCTGAGAATGGCACTCATCAGCATGTAGGCAACGGCTGCCAATCCCCAGGAAATAGTTACATAATCTTTTGGAACCGCATTGTAGAGCGTGTAAAGCATCACAAAAAAGGTTATCACAAGATAGAAATTTCTGATTGCATCTGTTTTAAGTTCCAACCGGTTTTGTTGCCAGTTAAGGATGCGGGCAGAAGCTATTGCGATCAACGTGAAGGAAATGTTGTAAGAGTCTATTGGTTTGGTTGAGACCAGGTATGCGACGAGGATCACAGAATAGAGAGCGGTATTCATCAATACGATTAGATTGGATCTGAACCAGATTGCTATAGCCAGGACGACCATGCTCTGCCAGGCTAGAAAGATGAACGATCCCGGTAGGTCTGAATAGCCATAAACGGCAATACTTAACGCCATAAACCCCAGATTAACATAGAAGAAGGAATCGAACCGGTTGGTGATTTTGTAATTCAGAACGATGGCGTAGGCCAGGCAAAGCACTGAAATTCCCAGAAATATCAAGATATAGCTTTTGGTGTAGAAGGTGAGCACAATCAGCATCAACAGTACAGAAAAGGCTAAGCTATTCAGGATAATTACTGCGTTGCTTACCTCTATTCCCATTTTTGCTCTTTGCTTGAGAAACGGCGTCACTGAATAGATGATGCCGTAAAGGAAGAGGTAAAACAGGTTGTTTTGAGGGGCAGAAACCGCGCCAACCGGATGTCCCATGATTGGATTGCCAATCAGCCAGAGGCTATGGCCAATATAGACCATGAAAATGGAAAGGATCAGCAGGGTGTCCCATCCATTTTTATATTGAAGGTACATGATTGTGGCAGTGGCTATGACGAAAAGTGATAAGGTAACTTGTGTGCTATCGGCCAGCAGCGCAGTAAACAGAAGCAACGTGTATGCAATGAAGGCCATTAGCTGCGATTTTCCTTCATCGGCTTTAAAGAGAAGAAAGCCGATCGAGGCAAGCAGCATTACTAGAACGATCCACGTATTTTCAATAACCTGATTGCCGGAGAAAAAATGAAGTTTAAGGAGGGTGTAGTATAGCAACAAATGTGCACTTATTGTGAACATAAATGCCATATAAGCAAGGGATTTCCGCAAGAATCCCGATAAAATGAAGGTGAGGATTGTGGCAGATATTCCCAGGACAAATGCAGCTATTCCGCCAAAGGCATTGTTGACAAAAAGCATGGTAAAAAGCATTCCCAGTAGGAGGACGGCACTCCCAATCCAGGCAAGACCGTGCTCAAAAACCTTTGATTCGGACAGCGGATTGGCAAACTCCTCCGTTTGTTCGGAGGCAAGTGGATGAGAAGCAGTGCCAGCAGTGCCTGCTACTTTGTAACCGGCGCTGATGATGGCTTCGAGCTTGTTGATTCTTTCTTCAAACGAGTTGATCCGATCCAACAACTCTTTCTGAGTGATTTTCGTTTCAGACATACGTGTACAATTTGGTTAACAGTAACTTACTTCCGCAAAGTGCACAAAACACTTTGTGGTCTTAATGTATGTAGAGTGCATGTTGTCAGGAGTCTGAGTAAGTCCTGACGTTTAGCGCTTCAGTTACTTTTATCTCAATGTTCCAGATGAGTCTTCTTCCACGGAGGAAAAAGCCAGAGCAGAAACGTCAAAATAAAGAATGGTACAATAAGCCAGATGCTGGCCATCAGAAACCCCTCCGAGCCAATAAGTGAGAGTTTGAAACTGGTGAATCCCAGGAAGCTCTTAGAGAAAAGCTGTCCGCCGATTACCACATTCCAGCGCATAAAGAAAATACCAACGAGCACAAGCAGACCAACTGCCAGATAGATGTATTGCCGGAGTTTTTCTGCCGGTTTGTAGAATTGCAAGATTCCAAGAGTCGCCAGTGGAATAAACATTCCGATTATAATCTGCATGATGATTAACGTGAAGTTCAGGTGACCGGATATCAACAACTGAATGATCTCAAAAGACTCTTCGGCCTCATAAAATCGGTGGATTTGATCCAGTGACTCCATCGTGAAGTCGATGATGATGATGTAAAAAAGGTATTTCGCGATGGTGTCGAGGCAAAGCATATCAATTTTTTGTTTGCGGACATAATTGATGACTACGTAGAGCACCATCACCAGCGCGATCCCCGATACCATGGCTGAAAAAAGAAAGATGATTGGCATCATCACGGTAGACCACCACGGATTGGCTTTGATGGAACCGAAGATAAATCCCACGTATCCGTGCAGCAGAAATGCAGAAGGAATACCAATCACGGTAACAATGTACCCAAGTTTGCTGTCCAGCTTCACTGACTTTGGAGAGATATCATCGCTGCCGAGAGCCAGGGCTTTGTACATCCATTTTTTTATCCCGGTGGATTCTCTTGCCCAAAGCACCAGGTCGTACCGGTAATCAAACCATATTTCAAGGAGCAAAACAATCATCAGATACCAGAGGTAGACAAAGCCAAAGATGGCCATGGCAGACGTGAGATGAGGTGTGATCATTATCTCCCAGGCTCTTAATGGCTGACCTAGGTGAAAAACCAATGGCATAGTGGCTACGAGCAGGAATGCGAATGAGGTTAAAAGGGCTATTACGTAAGTTGGTTTTAACGATTTGACGTTAAAGACACGCTCGAGCGATGCCAGGATGAAGGCTCCGGCAACCAGTCCGGTGATAAAAGGATATAAGACGATCAATATTGACCAGCTTAGTTCTATTTCGTTGGGATAGATAAATCCATCCACCTTCGATAGCGCCTGATATAGGTGTTCATATTCCGGATTCATATTATCGTACCTCCTGATTTAATGCGTTATAATATAATTTACTTCCCGTATTCAGATGTGGTTTAAGGACATACACATTCTTGGTGCGGATAAATTTTGAAACAGCACTTTCCGGGTCATTCAAATCGCCTGAAATCCGGGCTTTCGTCGGACAGTTGTCCATACAGGCAGGATTCAAACCCTTTTTCACCCGATGAAAGCAAAGGGTACATTTGTCGACTACATGTTTCTCGGGATGGAAGTACCTGCATCCGTAGGGGCAAGCCTGAACGCAGTATTTGCAGCCAATACAATACTTTTCGTCTACCAGCACGATTCCTTCTTCCGTTTCGTAGGTGGCGCCCACCGGACAGACCTGCACGCAAGGGGATTTAGCACAATGATTGCACATCTTCGGAACGAAAAATGTCTTTTCAATCTGATCGGCCGGTACGGATTGAGAAAATCCGTCAATTCCGCCGTTAGGCGATGTTACCTTGAGCGACCCATTTTTGAGAATTGTATACTGTTCGACCCAGCTTCTGAAAAAGAACGGTTCCTGTGGGACATTGTTTTCAATTTTGCATGTTTTGGCACAGGTTCCACACCCGATACATTTTTCTATATCGATGGCTATGCCGTACCATGGACCTTTGGTATTGCGTTTCACTGCCGCAAACAGAACGGCATTGAACGAGGGGAGGGTTGAGGCAACCACCAGCGTACCGGCCGTAATCCCGGCATTCTTAAAGAAGTTGCGTCGGGACAAGCTTGTCTCTTTTGTTGTCATGGCTGATGGGGGTTATGACATTTAACACATTTTTCTTCCGGATGATGATCCTTGATATTTTGCTGGGTAATTGCTTTTTCCGGTCGCGCCGGATTGATCGAATGGCATTTCCCGCAGAACTCCCTTGAGTCGGGCTTAACCAATTTCTCGGTCTTGGGATTTTCGATGTGTTTATAGGCAGCCCCATGGCAACTTTCGCACGTCATGTCGCTGTGGTACCCCTCGTTTTTCACTGTAACGATGGAGTCGTGGCAGGTGATGCATGCGGCATTACCAACATAATGGATAGGAAGAGCGGCAATTTCTGCCATGGAGTTTCCCCGGTAGTGGCCGTATTGACCAAACGATTCAGGGGTTAGAGCGTGTTTTAGGAGCAGAAACAGGCATACAATCACCACTCCCGTCATTAAAAGACGTTTCAGATGTAAAGGCATACACTAATTCTTGTTTAGAAGTACAGTTTGAATTACTTCAAATATATAAACATATATATATCAAACAAGTTAGATGTATTCTATGTTAGGCTTACTATGTTAATTTTCAGAAAATAACCTCAATTCTGTTCCAGAAATTTTATCAATTCGATCAGACTTTCCGGATTTTCAAATTTTGTTTTGTTCTCTTTGATAAATTTCTTCACTAAATCCGATTTATCGCTAAATTGTTTGGTAAGTTGTTTCAGGCTGACACACATCGTCAATTTTCCGTCTTTTTTTAGCCAATAATCTGTGTACGGTTTCGCCTTAAAGCCATCCGGTAATTGCAGTTTGTAAATTTGTCCGCCCGAAGAGATCGAGGAAATGCTCGTTGTGGATGATGTTTGGGAAGTTCCTCCATAGGCAGCAGGTTTACCGGGATCCGTGATACTGCATTTATGGATTGCATATAAATCGTATTTGTTGTGGTGCAGGACCTCCACAAATTTGTTTTCTAAGGGGAAGAATACCCTATCATCTACATACACGGTATCGACGTCTTCAAGCTTTGCCATAGCCAATTGTTTTCCGTTGCTATCAAAAATCATTTCCTCAGTCAACGAGTTGTAATTCAGCATCGCGACATTCTTTTTCCCCGATTTCATCAGAACGGTTCCTTTTATAAAATCCGGAAAAATATAATGACTTAGCTCCACAGTTCTGCCCTGTGCGAAACAATTGGTAACCAATGCGCTCACTAAAGCAACCAAAAGAATTTTTCTCATAACGAATGCATTTTATTTGTTGTAATTATTTAGATTATTTTTCCCACAAATCCGGTATAGCACCGTGTCCGCGAGGTTTAACCGGCTTTTCGTCGGTAGGTTTGATGGTACCTTTGTGAATTTTAAATAGTTGTCTGGCAGTTTCGCTCATTGCCTGAACCTGCTGCGGATATGGCCGGTCGGTGACATCTACCAGTCCGCAATTGTAGTTCTCTCCATCACGCCGACCGGTCAAATCCTGGTCACACCATTGAAACCAGGCCGTTCCGATCAATCCAGGGTGGGAATAAGCCCTCTCCGTGTAGTACCTGTAGGCTATTCCCCTTTCTTTTTGTGAATTTACCTGCCAAAGGGATTGAGCCATACCTCTGTCGACAGTTCCAAAATGGTACTCTCCGATGATCATTGGAAGGCCGGTACCATCCAGAATCTGATCCATGAAATCTGTTTTTGGGAAGAGATCATAGCAGTTAAAGCTGAAAACATCGAAAATATCTTTGCAGATAGCCAGGATTTCCTTTCCGGGAACATGTCCGAAACGCATTCCCAGATTCAGGTGATTCGGGTCATATTGCTTGACTGTTTTGTTGACCGTTTGCAGAAATATCCTGAATGTTGTAAAAATAAATTGTCGCCTCTTTTCGGGAGTGTCGCCACTCGCCAATACTTTCTTCAGCTCGCTTTTTATTGGCTTGTCTTTTCCATCCAGAATTAATCCGCAAAGCCTCTCTTCCTGTCCAAGCCAGGAAGGTTCGTTGCCTGTAAAATAGCCGACGACCCAAGGATTTTCCCGGTAAGGCGTGACAAACTCTTTGATTGCCGCATCCACTTTTGAAGAAAAGTCGGGGGCGTACACATCAGGCAAACCCATTAGTCCATTCTCAATTCCCACACCCCGCAGTTGCATCATAAATGCTTTCCGGTTTAGCTGAGTTACTTCGGGGCTCGACCAATTGCAGATAGTGTTCAGTCCCCATTTGTCCATCCGTTTAATAATCAGGTCTTTTGATTTTTCCGGATAGCTTTCACCATATCTCCTGAAAAGATTCCAGGTGCCGAATGAAACAGAATTTGGTCGAGCCGGGTTAGCCCCAATGCCTTCCGGCGGAAGCTCTTTGAACATATTTCTTCTTTTGTCGATATTTAGTGCATTTCCGCCGCCTCCCGGACTAACACAATCCACACCAACAGAGAGGAAAAGATATCCTTCCGGATCGACAAACCACCACTTGCCATCGATTTTTTCAGTCCGAAAGAATCCGCTGGCCTTGACTTTCGACTGAAGATAACCGCCAAATTTGGAATAGTTGTAGTCTTTTGTGGACACAACTTCGGCATCCTCAGCATCCCATTCCTTTCTTAACTGGCTGGCCGACTTTATCTTTCCTTCAAAATCTCCCAGATTCCACTGACCAAATTCATCCACAACCGGTTTATCACCCAGATATTGATCTCCAGGATCTTCAACGGATAAGGAAATGGAGCGAAGTTCAATGATGGGATTATTGATTGGGGCATTCATTCGGATTCCGATTGAATCGATGCCTCTCAGTGGTCCGCGTTTGCCCCCCAAATTGATCCATCCGGTATATCTGGCCTGGTTGTATGTAGCCGCAAGGTCGAGGGCAGGATCCGGCAAGGCCCGGTAAAAGCGTAGCGGAATGGCCAGTTTATTCCAGCCATTTGCACAATAACTCATCACCCGCAGTTCATTGTAACCCGTTTCGGTTGTGAATCCTACCTGAAATCGTTGCGGAGTCGTAGATTTGAGTTCCAGCACAACGAAGTTAAAACCATCCCAGTTGGATGGAATTCCGGGAGAAATATCCTTGATGGCGAATTTGCGTCCGGAGACCTCTTTGTTGCTGTCAAATTGAATTTTGACCGTATTTTGGGCGAAGAGCTCGTGGTGATAAATGAGGCCCGACAAGATGCTGGCAAACAGGAGTGTTCTGAATTTCATTATTATATGATATTGCTTTTTAGGAGCCATACAGATTGGCTACCTATTCATTTTTGGTTGGCGCGAATAAAGCCCATGGCAATTCGGTGATAGTAAACTAATGGGCAATACTTTGCGCATAATAATGCTAAGATAATTATTATTTACGAATGAATGGATTGATATAGAATGAAACAGATTTCTTTCCGGACAGTATAAATTAATACATTTGGCGGCAATTATTTTTTGCGAAAATTATCAATTATGAAGCGTACCCTACTCGTCTTTTTCTGTGTTCTTTTCAATAGTGTCATTCTTAATGCTCAAACAGGGCGCATAACCGGTATTATTTCGGATCAAAATTCGAATGAACGGATCCCATTTGCATCCGTTAGTCTGATATCCGGAAATTCTGTGCCGCAGACCGGAAGCGTATCGAAAAGTGATGGTTCGTTTGCCATTGATGATGTCAAATATGGCAGTTACAAGCTGGTAATTTACTTTATGGGATATAAAACCGACACGATTAGTAAGGTGGTGGTTAGCAAACAAATTTCTAAGGTCAACCTTGGGCAGATATCTTTAAAGCCGATTTCCATTGACGTACAGGAAGTTCAGGTTCAGGCAAATGTCAAGACGAATCAGAACAAAATTGACCGGCAAACCTATCGGGCCTCCGATTTTGCTACGGCGAAGGGTGGCACGGCGACTGATTTGCTCAGCAAACTTCCCTCGGTTTCTGTCGACCCGGAGGGTAGTATTTCTGTTCGTGGCACAACGGATTTCATCGTTTATCTGAATGGCAAACCAACACAGATGGATCCATCGACCTTACTCAGCCAGATTTCTGGTGCTCAGATTGAAAATGTAGAAATAATTTCGATTCCGACTGCGAAGTATGATGCGCAGGGGAAAGGCGGAATCATTAACATTAATACCCGGAAAACCGGCAATGAAGGATTGTCTGTTTCCGTCAACGGGCTTTTAGGAGGAGCGCCATGGAGCAATTACACAGATAAATACGGAGGATACAAGCTTAACGACGATCGTTATGGCGGGGGTATGAACCTAATTTATTTTAAGGACAAATTGACGATTTCAGGAGGCGTGAATTTTAATCACCGGAATGTGAATGGCAATAGGGAAGGGGATGCAAGAATCCTGGTAAGAGACGGGGTTTACCGGCACATGATTGCTTATGGCGGTCGTCCTGAATGGTACGAATATTTATCTGCCAATTTGGGCTTTGACTATCAGCTAACGAAAAAATCGACACTATCCGGATCCTATTTTTATGGAAATCGGACGGAAGGCAGATCTGCCTACTATATTTACCACAATTTTTATGGCGACGTAAATAATTTGCCAGTTGCCGGGGTTCCGGTTAAGGATGATTGGGTCTACAATCCCAATACCGATACCCGTTTTGGCCAGTTTCACAATGTAAATATTGATTTTTCCCACAATTTCAATAAGACGACCGATCTGAAAATTTCTGCGCTTTACGAACACTCTGATTTGAGCAGAGAATTGCAGAATCAGAATTTCTTTTACGATAAGTCGACCGCAAATATCGGTCAGATTGAATTGCAGTTCAAACAAAATGATGACACCCCTTTGGATGGTTATCGTTTTTCGGCTGATTTTTCTAGCCTCCTTCCGAATGGTTCAAGGCTCGGCATCGGTATTCAGCCTCAGTTTATGTCTATTTCGGGAAGCTTCACATACGACACGTTGGATGTCAAAACGATGAGATTTCTTCCTTTTTATGACCTTCAGAACGGCATCGATTTGAAGAGAGGAATTTATGCCGGATACGTGGATTATTCGGGCGCCGTCGGGAAGTTAAAATATATTGCCGGATTGAGAATGGAATATGCTGATCAGAAACTTAATCTGCTGTCGGCCAATTATTTTTCATTGTTCGACGGACTAAAAAAATCGAACTATAGCGACCGGAAACTGGACCTTTTTCCAAATTTGCATCTGGAATATGAATTAACCGCCAAAGACAAATTAAGTTTTGCCGCCAGCCGACGAATAAGCCGGCCGCCAGTAAAGAATTTGTCTCCGTTTTTATACCGCCGTCACCTGGAGGTTTACGAAGTTGGCGATCCGCAGTTGAAGCCGGAGTACCTGGTCAATGCAGAGGTTTCATACGACAGGAAGATCCGTAAGCACAATTTTACACTGACAGGATTTTACCGCGGTGTAGACAATGCCGTTTACCGCGTTAACACGGTCACGAATGAGAATCCGGCTGTTTTGGCGGTTACCAGGGAGGAGGTATTAATTCGCAGTTATACCAATGCCGGGAATTCAACTTCAATTGGTGCTGAACTCAATGCCAATATTGACGGAGGCAAATATGCCAAATTCTTTTTCGGAGGATCGCTCTATAATTATGCTGTGAAGGGCACTATTTTTGGCTATCAAGTAGATAATAGTAGTTTAAATTGGAGCATTAAATCAAATGCTAATTTAAACTTTACCAAGGAGTTAAAGTTGACGCTGGATTTCAATTTGAAGTCGGCAACTGTTACAGCACAAGGGCGGAATGATCTGTTTTATTTGGTTAACTCTTCTCTAAACTATGCTCCGGTGAGATGGAAAGGATGGGATCTTTCGTTGCGTGTGCTCGATCTGTTTAACTCCAATATTGAAGGATTGGATACACAGGCTTTCAACAAAGCAAGCAAAGAGATCTTCTACCAAACCACCACTTACTACAGGAAGGGAGGCATAGTTGAACTTGGCCTGACTTATGCGTTTAACAAGAAAGGCAAGAGTAATTTAAAGACGGAGAGCACTTTTGGCAAGGATCAGTTCTGATTCCCTGATTATTTTACCCTTTCTGGTTTGGCAAACTCTTCCTTCATATCATAGGGTAGGACCCAAACCTGGTCACCAGACTGATTAGTGAAATATAGTCTGGATTCGGATAATTTGTCAGGATTTCCATCTGCCCAGAAAGAATAAAACTCTGCGTTTGCCTTCAGCGGACGTCGTGCATAGGAGTGATTAAACTGGCTGTTCTTCGTTACCAATTTAATTTTCTTCCAGGAATTTCCTTCATCGGAACTCTCCCAGATGGCCATTTCACCGCCGGTGCCATATTTCTGCGGACCGACTTCTGTTGGTCCCAGGATACGCCACAAATTTGGTTCAATATAGAGAGAGCCCATGTCGTAATTGTGGGTCGAAGTGCAGACCGTGTGAATATTCCATCGTCCGTTTTTCCAGTGAAAGATTTTCCACTCCCGTGGATCCCCCTTTGGACCTGGTTTGTAGTCGTTGCTTATAACGGCAAGGACAATGGGATTACCCTCCTTGTCGAAATTCAAATCATTCAGATACACGAGTTTTCCTTCTGCTTCGTAATCGTGCACAAGGGCGTCGGAGTGGATGTTGGTGAGTGGTGTCTCCAGGGTTTTTCCGTCTATGGTTTTCCAGGTTTTACCTAAATCTTCTGTCTGGGCAAGATAAATATTCGTGCGCTTATCCACATTTCCTCCAGGGTGATAGTTGAAGGCGGAGGTCAGTTTGCCATTGCGGACATTGGTAATCTGGTAATGACCGCCCATTCCGGCGAGTTTCTGATCAGGATTCCAGGTTACTCCATCGGCGCTGGTAGACCAATAAAGCTCTCTTCCTTTGGTATATTTTGTGAAAAGATAGAGAAATCCTTTGCCTTCAATCCACCAGGGTTGTGGATAGGTCATCTCGCCGGTCTTTATTTGCTCGAAATTTTCGATGGAATAGGGTTTGCTGCTTTTGAATATCAAACCCGGTCGGAGCTTGGCTCTTCCGCTAACGAAAACCCAGATAAATCCCGTGCTGTCGATGGAAATGGAGGCGTTGTCGTGCGGGTCGTTCACTTCCATCTTATCGTACACCAGTACCGGTTTTGGAACAATCTTTTTGGTGTGGTCGAAATAGGAGATCATGATTAGCAGATGTCTCTCATCCTTTGCCGTTGTGCCGCCATAGGTGAAAAATGTCTTATTCACTTCGGGTGCATAAATTGCGATGGGAATATGATTGGCGGTGTAGGTTCCCAGTCCGCCCGAATATTTATCTCCAAATTCGGAAAACTGACCCAGCGTAAACCATATTCCTTTGTAGCCATTGGCTTTTGGATTCTGTGCGTTGAGGTTGAAGGCGGCTATTAAAATGAGAATGAACAGGTAAGTTATCTTCTTTTTGATCATGATTTTAATGGTTCTGAAGGGGTTATTGTTTTGTTATCAGCACGTTATCAGCAAAATCCATGAAGAAGTTCCAGTCTTTCAGAAGCAGATTATGCTTGCCGTCACGGATATGATAGGCAACTTTTCCGCTTATCAGCGTCGTATTCAAATGGGGCATGCTGTCGGGTAAGAACGATTTCGTTTCAAAAAGATTGAAGGCTGGCACAGAACTGAGAAGTGCAAGATATTGTCCTCTTGGATCGCCCCAAAGATCATCTGCGGCGCTGGCGATATAGAGCGCACGTGGGGCAATCAATGCCATCAACATATGGAAATCGACGGGCAGCGCATCTTCATTGTTGTTGTAGATTTTGAAATTAGTACAAAACCAGTGCGGAAAGCCTTTGTTGATTTCGAAAATGGTTTCTCCAAAACGTCTCCGCGATAAAGACGAACCGCCGCAACCCGCTTCATTGCACACAACCATGGCAATGCGCTTGTCTGTAGCGCCTGCCCATAAGGCAGTTTTAGCTCCCCGGGAGTGACCGACTACGGCAATTTTGTCAGCAGCAATCTGCTTATCGGTGGTCAGATAATCCATGCATCGGCTGGCGCCCCAAGCCCATGCGGCTATTGTACCCCACGATTCAGGTGTACGATTGGAGTCAAGAAGACCATGAATTCCATTTTTGAACCCATCATCTTTGTCGGGATCCACATCCGCATTATTGAAGGCAGCGATGGCATAACCGTGTGCTATGACCTCTTCGGCGGGCCAAAATTCGCTTTTAACGGTTCTGGTGAAATCGATGTTTTCGGGCGGGCGATTGCAGATCAGCAGGAACGCCGGAACCGGTTTTTTAGCCTTATTTGGGGTAAATAGTCCAAGGTGGATCGTAATGGACTTTTTTTGAGCCGTTATGGTGATATCGACCAACTTTAATGTAGCCGCTCCATTCATGGCTTTACGATCCACTTTAATTACTTTGATACTCTTTTCGTAAGGCGTTTCAGGCACCCGTCCGAATACCTGAGACGTAAAAATTTCGAGTAGTTCATTCCGTCGAAAACTCACCCAATCTTTTTTGGTGGCCGTTTTTTTCCCATTGCCAGAGGTGAACAGATCCGGCAAGGTGTATGCCGGAACATTGGCTTCCTCATAGTTGATTTTCCTGGTTTCGTTTGCAGGAGGATTGGCATTCCGGTCATTCGACTGACAGAAGGCAACATTCTGACCAGTGAACAACAGCGTCAGAAATAGAAATTTTGCAAATTGTATTGAATTCCTCATCATAGGTAAATGGTGTAAGTGTCAATTAAAGGAGCCATGCAAAAGAACGGCAATTCCTATTCGGGCACAATTAGCGCATCCTTCACCGCATTAATTCTAAACTGAATTCCCTGTTTTAATTTGGTGAACTTTACTTCAACCTTTTTCTGATCCCGTTGGAGCCAAATTTTAGTGGCTTTAGAGGCAGGAATAATCAGCTCGGTTTCCTGGTTGCAGCTTACCTGGAAGTTCTTATTGCCGACAATCAGACTTGCGGAACCATTTTCCGAAAGAGATTTCAAGCTATATCCTCCGTTGGAAATTTCCTTTCCTTTCCCCAGATATAAGGAAACAAGAGCGCCATTTTTGAAATCGGCAACTCCCAAATATCCCTTGAGTGATCCGTTTTTAGCAGAATATTTCTTATCAGGATCCGTCGATTGAAAGATTTCCTGGTACGAATTATTTTTGCAGAAGACGGTCATGGCCGTGAAATTTCCGGTATCTGAGGTTTTTTCGACAGCAATTCGCTCTACGTTATTTCCATTTTTCCCTTTGAATGGTTCGAAGAGCGTAACAAATGGCTTTGTTTTGGCTTCGGCATCGGTATGAATCGTAAAAAGGGGTAAAGAGCTATCATGGTAATACTTACCCGAGGTTTTTGTCTTGAGGGATTTTGCCCGGTAATAGGTTCTGCCCTCATAGTTCTGCATCAAAGCCTGCAGATATAATTCGTCGGATTGATCGTTTGTGATGGAGAAAAGCGCGATCGGGTTTTCGGCAGATGAACCCAATTTTTCAACCTCTGTGAAGAAGCGGAACCCCGGATAATCCTTTTCTGTTCTTGGATAAGTGGCAGGTTCCGTTTTTTGCGGCACCCTTGCGCTATTCAGGAAGGTGACGTTGTCGCCAATGTTGTGGTAAACATAATCGTTGCTCACGGCATTATCAGACCGAAAAATGTCCAGATAATAGCCACTTGACTCGGAGGTGCGGATCAATGCCAGTGTGCGGGATTGATTGGTATTCGTCGATTTATCGAGGTAGCGCGTGTCTGTGAAAGAGAAATTCGGAGAAACCGCTTCCTGGTCGGGCATTGGTTCCATGGCAGCCAGCTCTATTTGACCGATATTTTTGGCTCCGGCGGACCCGCTGAAAGGAATGGAACTGGATGATCCGGCGGCAACGACGGTATTGTGCGCGGCCCACTGACTGTAATAATTCCGGTGCAGCGGATGTTCGTAATTTGGGCCGGTACCTGCATCAATGCCCAAAACTTCGCCCAAGCCATATAGTTCGATCGCCATGCCATTGCAATGGTTGTGGTTATAGGTGGCTCCCTGTACGCCGATCATGAGTCCGGTTTGCGGATCGGAGCCGTTCCGCTGGATGAAATAACGTGCAAAATCAAGTGTTCCGGTGCGCGGCCAACGGTAAGTCGCCTTTGTCGCGGGCAAATCAGGAAGGAAGCAGAGCAGTCCAAGGAACCCGGAATCTTCCCGTTTGTATTTTCCCCCTTCGATCAGTTTATTCATGGAGGCAAGCATATCGGGCAAGATTGGCTGGTCGTATTTTAGGGCACCAACTAATCCAATCTCAAGCGATTCGGCGCTTTGAGACGCCCTGCCGGTATCTCCAAATCCGCCCACAGTCAGATTTGGGAACGAATATTTCAGCATGGCATAGGAAGCCTTAAACAGGGCAGGAAATTTCCGAAATACGTCGTACCCATTTTTTTCCAGCGCAAGCGATGAAATCAGCAGATTTCCTACGGGATAGTTGTGATAACCGCCAGGTTCTTTCCAGTGGCCATCCGGCGTTAGCCATTTTTGAACAGTGGAAGGCAGAGCCAGCTGACCACAGGCGCCGTTGATCGTATCTTTTGAGAGGATAAACTGAAGATAATAGTCTTGTTTCTGCTTGTTTTCCAGATTTAGTGTGGCAAAAACCATTGTCGAGCTTTCTGCAGCGTACCAATTGTTGTTCCAAAAGCCACGAAAGGCGAGGGTTGAGGCAAATTTTTCGAAAACGGTTTCGTACCAGTGAAGGTCGTATCCATTTTGTTTCATAAACGGCTTTACAAAATCATATGCAAGAATAATTGGCCGGTAGTTGGCATCGCCGAGGGTTTGCATATCCATAAATCCGGTACGGCACGGACCTACGATTGGTTCCTGATAGAAGGCGCCTTTGGCCCATTGATCCAGGATATCGGCTGCGAAGCGGGCATATTTGGCATCACCTTTCAGCCAATAGATGATTGCAGCATCCAGAGCCAGATCGTTGATTTCGCCATTTATGGCCGAATAGAAAGTCTTTGGATCGATCCAATCTTTTTTACCGGTCTCCGGATTGAACAGATTCATGACACTTGACGTATCGTTTGGAACCAATTCTTCCAATGTTGGTTTGCGATATGGGGCGCCCTTCTCTGTAATCGGCGCTCGTAGGTAGGTGGAAACCCTGACGGTTGGGTAAGGCGCGTTTCCCGTCCATTTGATTAATCCCATTCCGGAATCATCAGAAAAAACGGTTGTATAGTGCTTCCCCGGAATGCGGTTCATCTGATAGCGACTGAGAATCCACTGCTGATCAGTTGTATGCCGCTCCACGTACGGAGTGACATTTTTGGAGATTTCCTCAAAGATACTTTTGGCCCAGGATTGCTCCTTCATCTTGTTGAGGACCGCTTGTTTGTCTCCGTCATTTACCAGAATGTGCGGGTTTTGGGCGGAAACAAAGGAGCTGACGCTGATCAGAAGGAGTAAGATAGCGATGAGTTGTTTCCAAAGGAGGAATTTTGGATTTTCGATTTTGGATTTTGGATTGCGGGAGGGGATCATTTGTTCAGTTGTTTTCAAATTGGTACTTAAATTTTGGAATTTCGATTTTGGATTTTCGATTGCGGGAGGGATTATTTGTTCATTGGTACATATTTGGGTATTTAAATTCAAGAAGTAAATATTCATGGACCATTACTCCAAAATCCCAAATCGAAAATCCAAAATTATCTCTCTACTCTTGGAGCCAGATAACCGGGTGTCGTACGGGGAGATTTCGGATTACTTCCGGATGGGAGGGGCTGGCAGGAAGTCGCAGAAAGGTTTCTATATACTTTTCATTGCCGTAAGCTATGCCGCCAAAAAGCAGGCAGGATTGCCTAACCGGCCACTCTTCCCAGATAAATATGTCTTTGGCAAAAGGCCAGGAACTCTTGTCGGCAATAAACGGATAGATGTATTCCAGTCCCTTTTTAAGCGATTTCCCATCGGGTGTGGTAAAACTCCACAGATTATCGTCCGGAGTGGATAAGATGCGGGCAACATTGCAGAAGGCATCGATGTTAAACAGCGAATAACCGAATGGCTTTGTCCGCTTTATTTCCAACGGAAAACTACCATCCTGATCCATCTGCGAAGGCAGCAGAATATTTTTGAAGCGGTCGGCACACATTTTTTTTATTTTCTCGTCTTCAACCAATGTTGCCATTGAAGAGGCTGTTGCGACCCAGCATGTGCCGTGATTATTTTTGGCATTCATTTCATCGATGCCATATTGATGAGTTGTCATCCAGGTTAAAAAGGATGAGAACCAGGCTTTTATTTTGATGGCTTCCGTGGCCGGGATAGCGCTGCGACCGATCAGTATTTTGACTGATTGCGCTACTTCCACCAGGTGGTAAGCATCTATCAGTCCGATGCCTCTGCCTGTAAAACGACCCCAAATTGCCTGCGCGTACAACATATCAGGATTCATTCTGGTTGCAGGATCCACGAACCAGGCATCGAGGTGTTCGAGCGCTTTTGCCGCATATTTTTGTTTTCCGGTAAGCAGAAAAGCAGAGGTTAGCGTTGCCGTGATATCGCTAAGGCGAATCATCGCCAGACGGTGATTGGAAAAATTGTCGGGGTTGCTTTGACCGTCTTTTTGCAGATAGGGCCCGGTGGGATTTGCCGGATCAGGCCACCAATAATCCCCTTCAGAGTAAAAGTCATGCTGACCGCCGGTGCTGCGTTTGCAAAACGAAGAAGTGACGGTCACAGGTTTCTCTGCCATCATTCTATCCGCTTGAGCTATCGTTTCTTTCCTGATATTTTCGATGACCTTACCGGAGAGATCGCTGTCTTTTTGACGTTCAACGGATATACCCTGCGTGTTGAGTAACAAACAGAACATCAAAATGCTGAAAATTTTGTGGCGCATGATTGAGTTTATAACGGAGAGTTGAGGCGATCCGCCGAGGTAACGGATGAAGCTGCCGTGCTGAAAATCGCAAAGGCCACAGAGAACAAATTATTGAAATTTGTCTCCGTGGAATTTACGTTTATTCTCAGCGATAATTGTGTTTAATTGCTGTTAATCAGAGTTTATAATATTGTTCCCAGCCTTTGCGCGGAGGTGCTCCCACCAGCAATTCATTGGCAACTTTATTATTGGTGATTTGTTTGGTTTCGCGGTCGAAAACCAATTTTGTGTTGAGTTGTTGCGCTAACACGCCAAGATTGAATACCTGACTCAACGGACCAGCGATTTCGAAGCGTGAGCGACAAACCTCTTCGCCTTTGCATCCCTTCAGGAAGTTGGCGTAGTGGTTGGAAGGACTCTTTGGTACTTCTGGTAATTTTGATGCCATTTCTTTCGCTTTTGCTTCCGGAATGATGGATAATGTGCTACCGTGAGAACCACCTTTGAATGTCAGTTCTTTGCTGTAAATGATCTTACCAGGATTCAATTTGGAAGGTTGAATTTTTCCGACACTGGTTGGCGGAATATTTGGATCGAGTTGGGAAACACCGTATCCTTCAGGAACCTGAGGAACATTGTTAACGCCGTCATACCAGGTGATTTCTACCGGTGGCATAGCATCCCGTTTGGGGAATTTGAAAGAAAGCGTGGTGGATTGCGGGAAGAAATAATTATTGTACCCTTCGCTTTTCAGACAACTGATTTCGTAAGGAAGTCCTAATTTCAGGAATTCGTGGGCTGTGTCGATGATGTGCGCACCCCAATCGCCTAAGGCACCCATACCAAAATCGTACCAGCATCTCCACTGACCGTTAATATAATCTTTGTTATAATCGTGGTGCATCTTTGTGGTCATGTGCCATGTTTCCCAGTCGAGGGAAGCAGGAATAGGCTCACCGGCAGGATATTTTGCATTTTTGAAATCCCAACCATGCCATCTGCGGGCAGAATTCATATGAGCAGTTATGGCAGTAACATCTTTGATGATACCGGCTTCCTGCCAAGCTTTAAACTGAAAATAGTTGGCTTCCGAGTGCCCCTGGTTACCCATTTGGGTGGCAACTTTGTATTTCTTGGCAGCCTTAATCATTAATTCTACCTCGTTGAAGGTACGACCCATCGGTTTTTCCGAGAAAATGTGCTTACCCATACTCATTGCGTGCATGGCAATAGGGAAGTGGGCGAAGTCGGGAACACCAGCCGTGACTGCATCAATCTTGCTGCCCATCTTGTCGAACATCTGTCTGAAATCCTGGAAACGTGGAACATCAGGGAACATTTCCAGAACCTTTTTCGTTTGAGGAGCGCCCATGTCGACGTCGCACAAAGCAACGATATTACATAAGCCCGTGTCGTACATCGATTTTACGTCGGATCCACCCTGATTTCCAATACCACAGCAGGCAAGGTTAACTTTTTCGCCTGCACTTGCCATTTTTTCAGCCGGCAATTCCTTCCCTGAGGCCGTGTTGGTCAGTATAGTCGGAAGAGCGACTGCTGCTGAGAGTGCGGCGGCATTCTTGATAAATGAACGCCTTGAAGATTCATTTTGCTTCATAAAATTCTGATTTTAAAAGTTTGATAACAAATTCTATATTTAAATTTAGAGAGGTAATTTTGATATGCTTTTGAACTCAATTTTGTGTTTTCCGCCGTTTAATTTTAGAAGTTCCTCATTAGGGGCAGCCTTTTTGCCATTAACAAATATGACCTCTTTGGCTCCATGTGGTGCATAAAACTGACCGACCATCTTTGCAGGAAGTTCGATCGTGAAGGTTCTAAGATCCTTGTTAACCACCCGATATTCAGCTTTTATCTGTCCGAGGAGGGTTGGTGTCTTGATGGTACTGAAGCTCAAATCACCCAGCTGAGGCTGGATAAATGCAATGCCAAACCCGGGCGAAGCAGGACGGATACCCCATAGCTGACGAGGAATGATATTGGCCGGCGCTGCACCCCATGCATGGTTCCAGTCTGAGTTGGGTTTATATTTCATGTCCCAGGCTTCCATGGATATGGTAGAACCCACGCGTATCATATTCCACCAGCTTCGATCATTGGTGGCCCGCATGAGATCCAGTGCATATTGACTTTCACCGTAATGGTAAAGCCCTTCGAGAAGAAATTGTGAACCATAGACACTGCAAGCCATTCCGCGCGATTTGACAAAATCGGTAACCGATTTAATGTTCGCATTTGGAACAATCGCAAACGCCAGCGCGAGCATGTTGGAATGCAGAGATGAGTGGGTTGAACCTTCACCATCCACATAAATTCCTTTTTTGGCGTCGAAAAGCTTTTGATTGATAGCGGCTTTTACTTTGGCGGCCATCTTCCCGAAGCGATCTTTATCGGCAGCTTGCCCGAGCACGCCGGCTATTTCGGCCATGACTTTCATATTCTCATAAAAGAAGCAGTTAACCACGGTGTTAATGGGCAACAACTCGTGGCCATCGCGTTCTCCTGCAGGATTTACCAGCTTCCAGCCGGTATCTTTTTGTCCGGGAGGCCAATCCACGATATCCTTCAGTCGCTGACTCTTATCTGAAAAACCGAGTTTCTGCATAAATTCATCCGTCACTTTTCCGGTGGTAGTACTTATCAGTCCGTCTTCGCGCGCCAGATCAATCAACGTCTTGTATTTGAGCTGCTCGTAGTACTTTTTCAATAATTGTGTATCGCCGGTATAGTTGTAATCCTGGTAAGCCATGAGCGCGACGTGGAGTTGCCATTCGGTAGGCCAGGTTGGGTGACTCATAAAATGTTCGATGGTTCGTTTGGCCATATCATATTCCGGATCTGTGCAATAATGACCAAGCTGATTGATATATGCATCTGCCTCATACGCAATGCGTTCGCGGTCACCATCGATGTATATACCCGTAAAGGAAGTTGCTTTGATACTGTATTTGCAGAGATTCCAAACCTGATTAAGGATGGTGTCCGAGCTTGTGAAATCGCTCTGACTTTCATCAAACGTGTGGAAATAGGCTTTCTGACGTACATCCGATTGTGCTATTGACTGTGTTGCATTTCGAATTTCAACATATCGGAACGGCATGATAACGCCAAATGAATCAGGTAACTGGATCGCCGCAGGACCGGTATTCCGTTTGTCGACGGGCAATTTTATCGTGTACTGATCCTGACCGGGCGATACTTGCAGTTTAATTTCGGCGTAGCGGATTGTACCCCCCGGATTAGTGTCAATTTTTCCATCCAACAGTTTTTCTCCCAGGCAGATAAGCAATGTTTGCGATGTACTGGCTTTGTACTTCAGCTCCAGCGTACCAAAGGCATCTTTACCAAAATCGAGAAAATAGCTTCCATTGGCAGTTTTCACCATCTTAACCGGTGCGATATGCTCTATCTGGAAAATTTTCTTCGGGGTACCCGGAATAGCGGCAAAATTGGTCAGTTGAAAACTGAACATTAATGCCAGGCCAATCAATAATTTGGTTGTATTCATACGTGTATAATTTGTTTTTCATTGGCCGTATGGAACCCTCATTGCAATATACATCTTCTTTTGTGAGCTTTTGTTCATGAGGGTTTCATTTTAAGTACACTAAATGCTTATATGTTGTCTTTATTCCGTCATCCACTTCCAGGAGACGTTACCGATGTTATCCGGTTTACCTTTTTCAGCCTTCGAAATTGATCCTGCTAATTTACCTTTTTTGTCGGAAGTGACAGATATTTTGCGCCACGAATAACTTCCTTTCTCGTAATCGAATGTTTCGCCGTCATCGTCATAAAGCATATAATCGGAAGACTTTGATCCATAATGACGAATCTCAAGATTGAACTTCTCGCCGGAGGCGGGAGCGTGCAGGAGCGGAGGCATCATCGGTACTATTCCACCATCTTTCACGAATACCGGAATGTGGTCTAATCCGGCCGAGACCGTTATAATTTCACCATCACCTGCCAGTTTGCCAGTGTAAAAATCGTACCATTTTCCGCGTGGTAAAACTACTTTTCGTTCCGTCTGACCTTTGAAAAGCGGGGCGATCAGAAGGTACTCGCCAGCCATATACTGATCCTTGATTTCTTTCGTTACGGCCTCGGCATACGGATTTTCGCTCAGGTTCGCATTCTTCAACTCCGAAACGACGGTGGCGCCAAAGCCCGGCTCGAGATTCATGGCGCGGAATGGGGGAGTGCCTTCGAAGTGGTATTTAGCAAATTCAGAATAAAAATAGGGCATCAGCTGCATGCGGAGCAATGCTATTTCTTTCACCTCTTTTTCGACTTCCGGGAACGACCATGGCTTGGTACCATCCGACCAGG
This sequence comes from Prolixibacteraceae bacterium, assembly GCA_963663005.2. Classification (GTDB taxonomy): domain Bacteria; phylum Bacteroidota; class Bacteroidia; order Bacteroidales; family Prolixibacteraceae; genus CAINVV01. Next base: position 276,572 of record CAXXHH010000010.1, on the reverse strand, counting down.
CATTGATCATAGCCATGGGCGAAAAGCAAACGGTCTGCATGCGTCGCACCCACTCTTCTCCGGTCTTGGAACCACGAACTTCGGGAGTCCACAGTACTCCGGCAAATGAGCTGTTAATCAATGCGGTAATAAAGTCTTCATGACTGTAATAATCATTGTAAATCACATATGGGAAAGAGGATCCACCTCCGTTGGATGCCCTTACCAAACCGAAAGTTCGGCTATTTTGCTGGTGATAGATGTCATAGGTCAGTTTTTGCAGCAATAAACCATAGGTCTGGCGCACCTGTTCGGCGCTGTTGCCTGAAGGAAATTTGGCTACATCCGGCCAAAGCCATCTGTCGTAGCCGTCGCACTCATCGATCTTATAACCGCTGATACCGATGCTGATCTGGTCTTTGGACAGTTGATTTCCGATGATCTGCCGCGGTTCGGTCACGGTTAAATCCGCGACGACTCCGCCCCAAACGGTGTGAGAGCCGGTGAAGGGCTTCAGCTGGCCATATATCGGGGAGTTTGGCGAAACGTAGGGATTCGTCCACAGATTGAGCCGTATGCCCATTTCTTTCATCCGTTTGACGAACCCGGCAGGATCAGGATACCGGGATTTGTCCCATTCGAAGGTGCACGGATAGGATTTGCTTTGCCAGCCAGGCTCCAATCCGATGAAATCGAGCGGATAACCTTTATCCGCGAATGCCTTCGCCTCTTCGACGACCTGATCTGCGGTGTAGAGTGACTTTACCCGTTGGGTGAATCCGAGTCCCCAGCGGGGTGGGAGACAGCCCCCTCCGTTAAAAAGGTTGAAGCGCCGTACCGCATCAAGCGGAGTTGGTCCGGCGAAGAGATAAATCTCAGCGCCAGCTGCAGGAACCACCATCTCCACTGCGTCGGAATAGGGGGAAGAGCTCCATTTTTTATCAGTATTGCGGTCTTTGGGTTCCGGCGCATTTGGACTATCCTTCCTCACCGCGGTACCTGCATAAACGGTTATATACCGGGCGCTGTTAACGAAGACACCATATCCCAGACTGGACACATAAAATGGCACCGGGGCATGGGTGCGGCCATTGTCGGCACCTCCGTAATGGTCGACGTGCAACTGAAGAATTTTTCCGCGCTGCTGGACGGTCTTAAAATTCAGTCCGAAGCCATAAAGCTGCTCTGCTTTTACCAGCGGAAACCGAAGAAACGTCTTTCCGTCCGCGCTTTCGGCAACTATTTCTCCGGATGGCAGTGGGAAAGAGGCTTGTCCTAATTTTGTCAGCGCATCGGTATTGGGTTTCACACCAGAGGCTTTGAGCAAATCGTACGTATCCGGAATGCCAACAACGGCTTTCCAAACCCCGGGAGCAACTTCGGTCCAGGCAGGCGACTGCGCGTACGAATGAATAGTGAACATCAATAAAATGGCTGTCAGCAACCGACCCGAGTGCTTTTTTATCGCGACCGGCAGAGCGCCGCGAAGGGAGATAAGTCTACTTTTTTTCATAGTTCTATTGCCAGAGAAGGCTTGGTTTTGTACGCTTCTACGTTTTATTTGAGTAAGGAAAAAATAAAACTCGCAATTACTTCTACAAAGTCGTTATAAAATTTCAGTGGAGTATGTTCGCCACCATCTAAAGTAACAAGCTTATTTCTAATGTGATATGATTTTAGTGTTGCGGCAAGTTTTACCGAGTTATCATAGGAGACTAATTTGTCGGCCGTTCCATGAACGATAATGGCTGGGGTGTCTTTTTCGTCGATTGTCGAAAACATGTACGATGGATCGGGACTTCCCCAAAGATCAATCAAGCCAAGGATCCCGTTTTTATTCCATTTTTCTGAATCCGTCTGGTCTTTGTAGCAAAAATTGACTGCCAGCATTCCACCCGCAGAACCGCCGCCGACAAAGATTTTTTTCTCATCGATATTTAATTTTTCACGGTTGGAGCGAATCCAGTTGAGTCCGGCCATGGCATCAGACAACGCGTCTGTCATAGTTCCTTTTTGATCATCTTTCGGAGCTGTCCGTATGCGGTAATTTATGGAAACGCAGACATAACCCCTTTTGGCAAAATCGTTTGCCAATTTCACGATGTAGCTTTGAGTCTTATCGTTTCCCGGTCTGAAACCACCGCCGTGAAACCAAAGAATTACGGGTCTTTCCTTCTTATTGTCTCCTTCCGGGGAATATACATCCAGCAGCAATTTCTCCGTTTTACCTTCAAAATTGGTAACCTCACCAAACTCAATATCTTTCTGGATTCCGACATTTTCAAAGACCGGATTCAGGTACCTGACAGGTTTGCTACTTTCCTGACTGAATGCAGAAACTGGTATTTGCATGATTATCAGCAAACAGAGAACGAGAAGTACACTTGGAAAATTCTTTTTCATATTCGGGACTTTGGAGTAAAAAATCGATAATACACAGTTCTCATCCCTCATTTTGTGGAGGAGAACATGGCTTCATAGTGCGGCATAGGTTCAAAGATGCCACCGCTTTTTTGATAAAAATCGCTGCCTAATTCATAAACACCATTTTGAGCCTTAATCCAGGATTCATTTTCCATCGGATGATAGCTCATCATGGTATTCCAGTTTTTATAGTTTTGATGACCGTTGCTTTCGATCAACCCAAGACTTCCCAGTCCGGGGAAAGAACTCAGTCGGGCCGCCACGTTTTTATTCCAATCCACCAAAATTGGATTGACGGTGAGGTCAGCGCAAAAGCATGGAATATTTCGTTCGTGGGCAGCCTGAGCAATTTTCATTGTCATGCTAAGTGTCTTTGCGATAGCTTTCAGCGCAATTGCTTTGTATCCCATTTGAATCCGTTTGATTGCATCCGTGTCTGTATGCGCACTCTCATCGGCTGCCAGGCGCACCGGAATATCGGATACGTCAATCTCGGCCTCCTCGGCAAACGGTTCCTCGATGAGTACTATCTGATCAAATGCGCCGATCTTTCGGGCATGATCGAGGAGCTTTAGCAGGGTCTCCTTTTTTTCATACCGTCCGTTGGCATCGAAATAGTAAGGAAGCTTGCCATCTTTGGTATGGGTAGTGCGGATCGTGCCAATTGCCTGATGAATTGCGGTTAACCTAGCCTTGTCTTTTTCGAGCATCTCCTCCTGGGTACCCGGCTGACCGATCTTAATCTTCATAAAGAAATAGCCACGCTCCACGGCCGACTGTATCTCACCTATCGGGATGTTATAGGCCATCAGCGGAATGGCAGCCGCTTGTTTGTGATGTTCGGAAAGAGCAGGTTTGTAGGCTGCCGGAATCATCTCGTCAAACGTTTTGAAGCCATTTTCGGCCGCGTAGAGCAACCAGGCTGCATTATCGGTTCCCACCAGGGCATTCAGCGCGAATGTCTTGCGCAATTGCGGATTGGAGGTTATCTTTTGTCCATACGCATAGACCTCAGGCAGGATATTGTCCAGCAACTCAACTGGCGACGAAAAGCGTTGGCCTTTACAGATTTGCAGCGCTCTTTCGGTCAGGGAAAACATCAATGCATTTCCGCCACTTTCGGAATGTGCTGCGAAAACCTGAGCGTCTGACCAGAGAACATTCTGGGTACAAAGTCCGATCCGGTGCAAACCCGAACTGCTTTTCAGATAATTCACGGTCTGCCATATTTCGGTCATGTAACCGCCCTTGAAACCGAATGGCCTGATGAGCGGTTCCCGTTCAAAATTTGAATTGACTTCTGCGATGGTTATGGACTTGGGTGCATTCACCGCAGGGGTGCTACCTAGAGCCTGGATACCGGAGAATGTGGCAGCTCCGGCAATACCCGTCGTTTTAATGAAGTCTCTTCTGGATGGATTTTTGTTCACTCGTATATGAATTTGTTAACATGTTGAATATTAGTAAGTACTCATGGAACTCGCAAACGGATTTACACCACCATTGTGGACTTAGTTCCTGCTCGTTTCATGAATGATGCCGTATTACTCAGATTTTAGTATTAAAAACCTACCTTATTTTTTGCCATACTGTTACGCAGCCAATCGAGATCCTTTTTCATCATCCCATAAATTTTCGCGTGATCCATGGTAGTGGTTTTTTTTACCTGTTTCGGCCCCTCCCAGATCGTATTCGAAATGAATACTTACGGGCGCTTCAACATGGAGTGTGTTGTATTCTTTGAAAAAGTCGTCGAAGCTCACCATCCCTTCTCCCAGAAGAACATTTTGGTGGCGCCAGGCTCCTTTTTCGTCTTTACCCCACACAAAGTCTTTGATGCAGATGGACCTGATCCAGGGTTCGACTCTTTTCATGCCCAGCAACCAGCAATATCCGCCCTCAGTTTGAGCATGACGAATGTCGTACTGCACACCTAAATATTTTGGATTAACATCTTTCACTAAATCATACAAATCCCAAACCGGAGCCCCGACGTGCAAACCCGAGTGGTTCTGATAACCGCCATGAATTCCCAGTTTTTCATTCAGTTTAGCCAGTCGCTCGAATTTTCCTTTGTAGCCGTCAAGGTTCTGCTGCATCGTTTTGGCAAAGTCATACGCGAGCCATCCCATCCGGTAATGGGTAACACCTGAGTCGGCGGCAACCTGCAACAACGTAACATCTACCGGATTATCCGTATCCGTGACTGCGGTAACCATCATAGGCATTGCAATTCCGGACTTTTGAAGCGTTTTCGCAGCCTTTGGCAATTCGGCCTTCGCATTTTCGGGTTCTATTTGTCCACCCGGCCTGACGGTAATATCTGCTCCGTCGAAGCCATTTTTTGATAAGACCTCGGCTATTTGGTCGAAGTTTAAAAATGTGAGACACTTCGTGAATGCACAAAGTGGTCTTTTAAGCGCTTTCGGTGGATTAGCGGCTATTCCATTGGCTGCCAGACTAATTCCTGCAGCTGAAATGCTTGCTGTTCCGATAAAATTTCTTCGTTCCATGGTATTTTGATTTAACTATTTGCAAAAGATAACCCAAGTGGTTAGAATTTATCCTTGTAATTTCCAGGGTTTGCGGTACTCGTAATGTAATAACCTGTTGGCCTCCTCAGAATTTGTGAAAAGTTCTTTGTCGGGATCCCATTTGAGGCGTTTTTGGGTGGCCAATGCAATATTGGCAAGATGCGCAAAACTCGTCGACCGATGTCCGTCTTCCAGCGTGCACAAAGGAGTATTTCTGGATTTAATGCAATCCAGAAAATTGCGGATCACATTCGCAGTGGCAAAAGAATTGCTTCCGTCCTTCAAATCCTGCGAAGGAATAGAAAACTCCTCGGCCTTTACCAGCTCCTTTTCTTTCCAGTTTTGGAATTGTCCTTTTTTTGAAGGGATAACCTTAAAGCCGTCTTGACTGGCATAAAGCGTGCCTTTCGTTCCGCGAAGTTCAATTTCACCATACGGGAAAATCTCACCGCCGCTGGCCTCAAATATGCTGAAGGATATTATTTTCCCTGAAGCAAATTCGTAGGTTACCTGCATCGTGTCCGGGATGTCTCCATCATGATCAAGGACGTACTTTCCTCCGTGAGCGGTAATGGCGGTGGGAGCGACTTCTCCCATCATCCAGCGCATGGCATCCATGTAATGAACACCCCAATTGCCCATCTGGCTCGAGAAATCGCTCCACCAGCGGAACATATATGGCGCGATATTGTATTGATAGGGCCTGGAAGCTCTTGGTCCGAGCCACATATCCCAGTTGAAATCCTTGGGAGGCTGTTCTGCCTTCAGTTTTCCGATGCCATTTGGAAACAGGTTGCTGACGCGGGCGGCTCTGGCGACGGTAACCTGACCGATTTTTCCTGCCGGGATTTCTTTGGAGAGTCGTTGGTATACCTCATTACCTCTTCGGTTAAGTCCGACGGCCACCACTTGTTTGCTGGCTTTCCATACATTTACCATGGTTCGCCCCTCCTTGATTGTCTGGGTCAGGGGTTTTTCGACGTAGACATCTTTGCCCGCTTTTACGGCGTCAATCATTTGAATGGCGTGCCAATGGTCGGGGGTCGCGATGCATACGGCATCAATAGATTTATCTTCAAGCAGTTTTCTATAGTCGCTGTAGAGAGTTGGCTTCACGGGAAATTTTTCGCCCATTTGCGGAATGCTTCCGCCCATGTTGGCCAGCCACCGGGGCTCCACTTTGCTTCTGTCTCGTTGCAAATAGGGTTCATAAATATCGCACAGGGCGGCAATCTCCACATCCTTGTTTTGCATGAAGAGTTCTAAAAGCTGAGATCCCCTGTTTCCGATACCGATAAAACCCATCCTGATTTTGTCGTTGGCGCCTAGGATTCTGCTTTGATTTTCCGCACTCATCGCATTGAATCCCATTGATATACCCGCCGTGGTGATTGTCGATTTTGCAATAAATTCCCGACGGTTTTGTTTCGTTTGGTCTTGCATCTTTGTAAAGGTTTGTCGTATGATATTAGCTTGGTAAAATAACGTGTGTAAATTTCTTAGAATGATTCTAAAATCAATTTAACTTCCACTCGTTCTGCCATTTAATGACCGGCTTTCCGTTTACGAAATTGATTGGAAGCCAGATGTAGCGACCATCAATCGCATCTTTCGGGACCCATCTGTCTGCCATAAAAATAAAGGTATTTTTCTTTCCGGCAACGGACAAAACATGGGTGCTCTGGGAGTTAAACGTTTTGACAGAGTCGGCGCCCAGACAAGGGTTTCCCAATTCTTTCCACGGACCGAATATATTATCTGCTACCGCGGAACGCGCTGCATTTGGGGCCCAGCCGGTGCATCCGGATCCGATAAAATAGTACTTTTTGTTGTACTTAAATAGGGTAGGAGCTTCCATCGATCTTTCTACAAAGATTCTGACATACTGATCCGAATAATCTAAATAATCGTCGGTGAGTCTTGTAATATGCATTGTTCTGTTCTCTTCCGAGGCAAAAATATGGTATGCTTTTTGGTCGTCGTCAACGAACAAGGTCATGTCGCGCGCCATCTGTCCTTTCGAAAAATCTCGGCTGAAGAAAGTCAGCGAATCCTCTTTTTCGCCTTTTACAGGACCGTTTGTGCGTAGTTTTTCAATTTTATCGTTCACAATTTTTTTCTCGGCATCGCTCATGTTCGATGGCCACTGATCCTTGTTTGGTCTGACACTTTTCAGGTAAGTGTAAGGGCCAGTTACCTTATCGCTCACCGCGATTCCACTCGAGGCGGTACCATAGCCAGTTCCCAGTTTTTCGAGGTGAAACCACATGACGAATTTTTTTGTCTTCTCGTTGAAAATGACTTTTGGCCTTTCCAGGATACATCCATTTTGAATTTCACTTGAAGGATCATCAACGGTTTTTAGCGCAATGCCCTCATCCTTCCAGTTATATAAATCTTTGGAAGAGTAGCAGTGAACTCCTACCCAGGCTTTATTTCCCTTTCCACCTTCCAGTTTATGCTCACCAAACCAATAATAAAGTCCCTTGTGAAACAGGATTCCACCTCCATGCGCATTTATATAGACACCTTTATTGTCCGGCCAGATTTCAGCCGGTTTAAATGAATTGATTTGGGCTTCAGCCCCGGCTGATAGTATTAAAAAGCACAGAATACCAGCAAATTTTCGAATTGTTTGCATCTTTTTTAATATTGAATTAGTCTAGCGCGCCGGTTTTCATTTTCTTCTTCCCACCGCCTGAGATGGTGGCAATATTTCCTTTGACGGTAACCTTAATAACCGAAGCCACTGCATCCGGCGCTTTTTCCGGTACGGAAATTTCCAATCCGTCAGCTCCGTTTTTTGTTTTCAGGGATTGCCCATCAGCTAACGTTTTAGCTGAAATAACCGGCTGGGTCAATCCGGGTACGATGAGCTTTCCATCTTTTGGCCATTCAAAAACGGAAAGATAGAGGATTGTCTGACCATCCTGTTGCTTTTGTGTACAGCGCCCCCAGGGTAAAACCCCTAGCGGGGAGGCTTTCGTTGCATAAATTGCCTCGCTATTAATTTTCATCCACGCACCAACAGCCTTTAATCTTTCTATGCTGGGTTGCGGAATTTCGCCGAGTGCGTTCGGACCGACATTTAGCAGATAGTTGCCACCTTTGGATGCGATGTCGCAAAGGTTTCGGATCAATGTTTCGGGTGATTTCCACTTGTCATCATTTGTCCTGAAACCCCAGGTACCGTTCATCGTCATGCAGGTTTCCCAGTCTTTGTCGCTCACTTCATCGGCTCCGGGTATTTTTTGTTCGGGAGTACCGGTGTCACCAGGGAAATTCGGACGCTTTAACCGGTCGTTGGTGATAATTCCGGGCTGCAGTTTTAGGAGAGCCTGTAATTTAACAGCGTATTCATCCGTCATGTTGGTTGGTGTATCCCACCAAAGAACGGAAACTTCTCCGTATTTGGTCATCAGCTCTTTAACCTGCGGGATAGACACTTTTTCCATGTATTCGTCCATGGTGGATGTCAGTTGAGCAGGATCCCAATGTCCTTTGTTGGCAGCCGTGAATGCATCTATTTTTGCGGAATCCGGATTTTCCCAGCCTTCTCTTGCCACTTTACGGGCAACGGCGCCACCAGGATTATTCCAGTCCTGCGCCTGCGAATAATAAAATCCCAGTTTCATGTTGTTCTTTTTGCAGGCTTTTGCCAGGGCTTCGAGCACATCCTTTTTGTAAGGCGTGAAGTCGGCGATATTAAATTTGCTGGCGTCCGATTTAAACATGGCAAATCCGTCGTGGTGTTTTGCCGTGATGATAATGTATTTCATACCGGCCTGTTTTGCCAAAAGTACCCAGGATTCGGGATCGTAATTCACCGGATTGAAAGTCGCAGCAGCTTGCTGATATTCGGCTACCGGAATTTTGCACCGGTTCATAATCCACTCGGCGCCTCCTCTTTGCTGTTGGTGGCCATGGTACACCCCGCCCCAAACAGCATACGGGCCCCAGTGAATAAACATTCCGAATCTTGCTTCCCGCCACCATTTCATGCGTTGGTCGCGCGCCTCTTTGCTTTCCTGGCAGGTACCGGAACGGAGAAGGAAAAGAATCAACATAAGGGAAAGGATATATTTCTTCATATTTTAGAAATTTGAGTTTTAGATTTGAATGATACAAGGGTTAAGGAGCCAGCGGTCCCACCATCCCCGTTGTAAGGATATGGTTGTAAATTTTTTTGTCGGGAAACTGATCGGCACCGGCATTCATTTTCCCAACAACCGGAAATCCGTCAATGTCGATGGTAACAAAAGGATAATTTCCTGAAGTACGGCCAATTGCCATACTATTTTTCTGCAGGTGGTAACCTGTTGTCCCATCGTTTGCCAATGCGGGATCACATTTGGCATAGCCCTCGGCCGGGATATTGCCGCTGTCGGCGGTTTGCCAGATCAGGTTTCCAGCCCAGGTTGGATTTTGTATGGTGCCATCGATTTTAAAAGCCTCGTTGCCCCCCTGGATGATGTTGTTGGCCACGCTAATGCAGGTAGCACCTAGTCCATCCTTTCTGCCTTGCATGATGATGTTCCGTTTGTTGTTCAACAAAGTATTAAAAACCACGAAACAGGTGTCCGGCCTGTCATGCGAAGTGAGTTTGTCTTTTGGCACGATGCCGTCACCATTGCCGATGTTGACCGCAGGGTTACATCCCTCAAAAAAATTGCTGAAGATTTTGTGGTTGTGACCGTAAAACCTCACCCCTTCAGATCCCAGAAAAAAATTGGCATAGACCTGACAATTATTGCCATGTCGCAAAGACAACTCGCTGGAACCTTCACCAAAGGTGTTGTAGCGGTAGGTGTTGTTGCACGATTTGTTACAAATGTTCTCGTTTTCACCGCGGGTTTGCACGAAAAGATTGTATTCCACCACCGTATTGGCTGCTGAAAGACTTCTGCCGCTTAACCCGACCTGGATGGAGCTACAATTATTGGAAGTAGGCTTAAAATCGTAAAAATAGTTGTGGTGAATTACCGTTCGCTGGGCCATCCCGCTGGAACCGGGCCCCTGCACAGAGATCATTTGCCCTTCGGTAAACTTGTGCTGAAAGGTGTTGTGATCGATCCTGTTATCATCGCCGGAGACCGTCAGGTAGGCACCTTTGCCGGTGCATTCAAAGCAATTACGGGTAATCCGGCAATAGGTGGCCCCAACTTCAATTTTTGTCGTCCCCGCCTGGTGAGTAAAGTTGAAGCCTTGAATTACGATGTGGGCGGCGGGTCCGCTGATGACAAATCCGGCAGCTCCATTGATTTCCACACCGCCTGTTGTTTCGGCAGAAATGGTGATAGGTTGCGCTTGAGTTCCTTGCCGGTTAACGATAATCGGAGTTTCAGAAGTGTATGATCCATTTGCCAGAACAAGTGTTGTGCCTGGTTTTGCCTGATTTATTTCAGTTTGAAGTGAAGAGAGATCTTTCACAATCAACTTATTCTGTGCCTGGCAGAACTCAGTCAGCAAGCATCCCGATAGGATGAAAATGGCCAGTAAAATTTTTTTTCGCATCTATTTTTTAGTTTTAAAGTTCCAGAAAAGTAGTTTTTAGTCCGCTGGATTTCACAGCAGCAACGCTCTTTCCATTGTTGAGCTTAACCCGGATAATTGCTCGTCCATTATAAAGCTCCACGACTCTTGATCCGGACGATGTGCCCTGGTTGTCGATTAGTTTCCCGTCGCCGGTCAATCCAAACTCCACTTTATTGCGGGCATCGAGGCACAAAATGTTATTCGCATCAAACAATTTGACTTCGATGGTGGCGATATCGCTTTGCTGATCGATTTTCTGGAGTGTCATATTTGCTGGTGCGCCCCATTTATCGGTCTGGTATGACTGTGAAATCTCATCGGCAACTTTAATTTTTCCTTTACGAGCTTCGACGCGTAAATGATTAATACCCTTGTTATAAACGACGTTCCACCTGAGTCCGGCGGCCGGAAAATCTTGACCGTTTCTTTTCTTTACCCCACAACTTTTGCCATTGAGAAATAGCTCGGCTTCCTCGCAATTGGAGTACACTTTTACCATCTTTTCTTCACCGGCATCGCCCCATCGAACAGGCCAGCTGTGTCCATATATGTGTGCCATAGGAGCTAGCGTCCACCATGATTGGAACACGTAATAGGCCTCTTTTTTCGTAAGATCCCGTTCAACGACACCTTTCTGGTTCATGTACGGAACCGGATTGTCGGGTCTTACGGGTGTTGAAAAATCTTTGAAAGGCCAATAAGCCGATCCAGTGAGGTTGGGCATATTTTCCTGCTCTCGCAGGTGCCAGTCGATCAGGTTACAGATATAGGACTCGCTCCAGTCGCCATCTTTTGAAACTCTGGCAGGTCCGCCGTAGAGTGATGCGTCACCTTTGCCCTCATCGGTTCCTACGCCGGTTTTCACCTGCTGCAAGACTTTATCCGGCGTTTCGGAATGACGACCAGCATGACTGTCGCCGCCCCATTCTGCATGAAGAAAACGTTTGGATTTTTGTATTTCGGTTTCGGTCGACTGCCGATATTCGGTATAAATTCCTTTGTACCAGCCTGCCCAGATGGATGGAGAGTAAACGTCTACGATATCCCTGCAGAATTCACATCGCCGCATGGCGGTCATTCGGGTAGGATCGAGATTGTGGGCAAGGTTATTTAGTTCGGTGGCAAAAGTTCGTATTTTGTCCTTGTCGAATTCCGGGAAATCATTCGGCCAGTCATTTTCATTACCGATTCCCCAAATGATCACCGCCGGATGGTTGCGATGTTGTGAGATCATGTTGGTCATCATATCTTTTGCCTGCAGTTGGTATTTCGGACCTCCAAGTCCGCCGCGGCACCACGGAATTTCTTCCCAGACCATTATTCCAAGGCTGTCGCAGAGGTTCAGCACGATCTCTGATTGCTGGTAATGTCCCAGCCGAATGAAGTTTACACCCATCTCCTTCATCATTTTCATCTCCTGGCGGATGAGCGGTTCTGTCATTGCGGCGGCTAAACCGGCATGGTCTTCATGGCGATGGGTGCCCCGAAGCAATAACCTCGAGCCATTCAGTTTGAACGGACCCTTTTCCACAAACTCAAAATTTCGGAAGCCAACTTTTTCGGTAACGGATTGTATGCCGGCAGGTGTTTCTGCGGTAATGACGCAGGAGTAGAGATTCGGCTGGTCGGGCGACCAGAGAATAGGTCTCTTAACCGTCTGCGATAATATTGTTATTTCCTGCGATGAGATTTCTGTTTCCAGCGTTTTAGCTGTCAGCAGCTTCCCGGTAGGATCTTTTATTTCGATTTTTAGTCCGGCAGTTTTTGCCGCAGAGTGGTTGAGGAATCTAAGATTTAATTCGATTTTTCCTTCTGCACCTTTGGCATCCAAGGAGGCGTTAACATGGAGCTTTTCAATTGCACAGGCTGGCAGGCAGACAAGATTCAGGTATCTGTATATTCCGCCATAGAGATTAAAATCAGAGAGATCGGAGGGAATCATCTCAACGTCTCTTGAATTGTCGCACCGGATGGAAATCGGGATTTTCCCTTTGAATCGCCCGGCGTCCTGTTTGTTTTCGAGAAATTTCTGGATGGCATCAGTGATGTCTACGCTCCATTCATCGTATCCGCCAACGTGCGATCCAACTTTGGTCATGTAGACGTAGACTTCGGTTTTTTGTCCGGCACCCTCGAAATGCAGCAAGGTGCGACCTTCCTGATACGAATTTTTTACCTCAATCAGGTTGGTATACCAGCCGGGTCCCTGGTAATAGTTCATTTCAGGATCCACGGCATCGCTTGCATTGAAACAGTGGGGAAGGGTCACGCTTTCCCAGAGCGGAACCCCCTCGGGATCTCCAACTTTGAATGGTCTGACAGCCTCCCAGATACTTCCCAGATCACTCCGGAGGAATTTCCAGCCATCATTTAGTCTGGTTTTGGTCTGGGCACCCAATCTCGTGGGCAGGACTAATATCAGGATTAACAAACAGAAATAGGTGCTTTTTCTCATTTTTCGTTTTTCTCAATTTTTTCCAACAGTTGAAAGAATTGCTTCTTTCTTTCAGAATTGATGCTCCAGTCTACCGGCACGCTCTGGTAGCCTTCCCGAAATGAGGAATCATTGGCTGCAAGGGTTTCACCCCGTTTTCTGAAGTCAAAGAATCCCCACGACGCCCTTGCTTTCAAAGCATTTTTCAGGTTGTTAACCGGCGATTCGAAGTTGTAGTGGTCGTCCTCATTAAACAGAATCGGCATTGGATGATAGCCCTCGACTTTGCGCGTATCTTCCACCATTTTGGTAATATCTGCGGGGTCTTCTACTCCATTACCATGAAGGAGTAAAAAATCGGCCGATTTTACCACGTTGGGGTGCGGAATATGTTTGCCTCCATAACTGGTTGATACATAACATCGATATCCGGTTTTGGGATCTTTTTTATTTTTGACCATTTCAATCAGTTCATGGACTCTTTCAGGCTGAAGGATCTCATGTTCATAGGATTTAACATTGCATTCGTTGTCAATTTCGATCAGGACATTTCTGTAACCCTTGGAAAATAGCCAGTCGACTGTATTATTGACGGCATTTTTTACCGCCTTCTCGTCTTCTAGTCGCTCGTCCTGACCAAAATAGAAGATGCCAAGTATCACAACCATTCCAGTTTCATCTGCCTTATTGAGGATCAGTTCCAACCGGTCGAAATATTCCTTCATTGGCTTTCCATCCCTGTGAAAACCGGGATTGATCCACCCTTTGTTGCCGTATCCGGTCGGACTTCCACCCTGGATATTTAATGTAAATCCCAACAAGCCATGTTTTCTCCACGATGGAATTGCGGCCACAAATTCAGCTGTATTCCTGTTGGCGCTCCACAATTTCGTATCCGGATAGTTCCACAAACTGCTGGTTTCAGGGTTCAGATCATCGAAGATTCCCTGCACCATCCTTGAATTTGGAAGAAGTCCCTCGAGCGAAATCCCCTCAAGCGTGCACCCCTTCATTGTAATTTTTCCATTGATATAGAAATTTTCTCCCCGAATGGAAACTACCGTCTTCGGTACGATTCCAAACGAGTTGGCCGAAGCCAGAAAGAAGATCAATATGAGTCCAACGAGTATTCGCTTATTCATAAGTGAGTAATTTGTTTTTTTATTGTCGTATGGAACTCGCATGTCAAACATTCTCATTAACTTGGATGTAAGTAAATTACATGCTCGTTTCATTTTCTGATTCTGTTTGTTGCTTCCGTATTTTAATATTTCTTCATAATCTTCACCAGCAATCCGGCTATAATAGCATATCCCTTGTCCGAAGGATGAAGTCCGTCGTATGTAATATCAATGGCGTCGATTGGATAAGGATATAAATCTTTTGAAGGATCAAAAGGCAAACCTATGAATAGTGGGTACGGGTAGTTTTTATATTCATTGGTAGGAGGATTTACTCTTACCATTTTATACTTCACCAGGTTTTCAATTCTAAGCTTTGGTTCGTTGAACAAATCTATCACCTCAATGTTCTCAGTCTGTCCGATTGATTTAACAGCGTCTGCAAACTGGGAAAGGGATTGCCCGTTTTTATCGCGATAGGAGCCCCAGGCATTGTTGTTGTAGTCATTAATATATACAAAATCAACACGTTGCATGGGTGTGATGAGAATTATTTTAGCTTCTGGATTGAGGCTGCGAAGTTTATTTATAATAAGTCTAAACGAACCATAAACCGTTGCGTTTCCTGTATTTTGGAGGTAATCCATCAGACTTCCTACCGGTCTTCCTTGCCACCAGTCGTTTGTTCCAAGAAAAATGGAGTAGACATCTGCCTTTTCAAGACCGAGTTTCTCGATATTGGCCGCAATTTTTTCTGCAGTCCAGCCATTATGTCCCTGATTAGTGTACGAGATGTTGGGCAGTTTTTCAACCACCCTGGTCATGTATCCGGCGGTGACACGGTTGCCGGTCTCATTTTTGTGCTCGTTCAGGTAGGTGATTGAATCGCCAATGGCAACCCAGGTGATTTTTTTGGGAGAGAAAGAAATTGCACCCAAAAGGAGTATGATTAATAGAAGAAGGTGAAATTTTGGATTTTGGATTTTGGATTTTGGATTAAAGGAGGGCATCATCTTTCCAATTATTTTAGTTGAGTTTGTCATATAAAATAAGATAATTCATTGCAACAGTACATTCAACCTTATTAACCTTTTGTATTGTATTTGTATTTTTTCATAAGCTCTTCAAAATTCATTTCTGGTTCCGATAGGAACCAAATGTCGGTAGAAAAACGGTTGATAGTCAAATCATTTGCCCCGTATGGGGCAAAACAAATCCGGAATATCTGCCTTTCTACCGCACATATTTCCCTTTTGGGAAAATGAACCTGTTTTCATTATCCTTACCATTTTGCCAGCGGAACCACCGTGGCGTAAGTACTCGTACTTCCTGCCCATTGCGGCGCCAGGAGAATAGCAATTGTACTGCTTCCGGCCGCGGACTGCATGCGTACCATTAACCTGTTTACGCCGATATTTTCTTTCTGAGGCAAGGCCTGTCGGGCCGATTCAATTGTAAAACTCGCTGTTGCCGGAGAAAGAATTCTGGCGGTTAACTTCTGGGTACCGATCGTTAACTCTGCCTGTTTTGAGTTGACTAGCTGGATAGTTGCATCGGTGGTCATTCCCCAGGCTAATTCCGCCGATTTTGATAGGGTAAATTCATCCTGAATAAGAACAGATTTACGATTTTCCACCACTTTCATCCCGCGTAGCGCCAGATTGGCAAAATCTTTATAGGCAGATGTAAAATCGAGAATACAGAATGGTTCAGCAACTCCTTCTGCATGTTTCGTAAACTTTGTTACGGCATCTTCCCGCTGATCCTGATTGTTTAACAACGGAACATTATGACTGAGCGATCTCAGCCGGTAATAGGTGTAGCGCAGCGCTCCGAAATAGTCAGGAAGATTGTAATCATCCGATCCTAGATCTCTGGCCCATCTCACTCCAAGGGCATCAAGTTCGAAATTTCCAATATCCAGATGCGCATGATTTACCTTGTTGTATCCGGCTTTGATACCCGCCCACAGGGTGTTGGCATCCGACCAAGATCCTCTCGAAAAGTAGAGCTGCACGCTTCCGTCGAAAAATTTATCCAGGTCTCTTTGTGCCGCAGAATTGGCATTTGGGCGGTACCAGATAACATCATAGACGTTTGCTGTGGTATTCGCCAGTTGTGTATGGACGAAGTCCGAAAATTGGTTGTTAGCATAGATTCCGGCAAGCCACATATCCGGATGCGGGGCGCCCAGTTTGGACTTTTCGCCGGCATCGGCATAATTCAGCATATATCCGGTTGGACCGGCTGAGTATATGGGAAAATAACCCGTCACATTCATCCCCGGTAGTTGTGTTAACCCAAAGGTATCGCCCAGAGCCGACTGTAGTGCAGCGATGCCATAGCAGGTGTAGTCGGTGGCATAACCCCAGTAACCCGGTCCTTCGCTCCAAACGCCGTCCGGACCGTATGATTTGAGTGCATAAGGCAGATTTTCGATGGCTTTGGGCACGATATTCATCGCAAAAGAGGGGTCGGTTTCGGCCACAGACAACGCACCAATCAGCAGTCCGCTGTTGCAAACCTGATTCCAGTTAAACTCGGATTTGGCCCACCAGGCATTGGCAGCATAGGCCTTATTTCCTTCCTGAAGGCCAAGCCGGATTAACCCGGATTTGATCTGGTCCCGCATCGGCTGATCCATCTTATTGTACAGCCAATCGTAGCCAATGGCGACGGCATGACTCATCTCTGCAACATCCAAAAAATGGGATGGATTCCAGTCAGCAAAGGAGCAAACCACCCGCAAATTGGAAATGGCCGCGCTGAAATACTTTTCGTTGCCTGTCCACCGATAGGCAAAAGCCAGATTGTAGACCCGGCTCAGACATTCGCGGCTCTTATCCAGCAAACGCGGACCGATCAAAACATGCTCTATCGGCGCCTTAAAAATATCTTTGTCGGCCTGTGCAACAACGTCAGAAGCATATTTTGCCAGCTTAGAATCAGTCTTGCTAAGGGTTTTCAACTCCTCAATACGGGTGTCGGTCAGCAGCAACCTCGGATGCGACTTCTGTAGGGTGCTTAAGATTCCAACCAGTTTAATTTCCGTAACGGTTTCAGGCTCAGAGTCACTCTTTTTTGAACAGGAAGAGAGCGTTGAACAGTGAAAGACGATAAGTAGGAGAAGGATTATTTTGCCTGAAAATCTCATTTTGTACGCTTTAGTTTATAGAGATACAGCTGGCTGGGTGCCGGCCATGGTTCTGGTCTGGCCAGATCGCGGTTCGCGGGGAGTGTTTCCCATTTCAGGAGATACCTGCATCCTGTTTCTCCGCTGCTGCCCATATCGCCGCTCGAACGAACCTGCAATTCGTTGAAATTTCCCTCCAGTTTCGTTATTTCGGAAGGCAGTCCAGGCTTGCGAACTGCTCCGCAAATTTCGAGCGATTCGTTTAGCAGAAAGGTACCGCTGCCGTATTTAATGTGCCTGTAGTCAAGTTCGTATTTGCCGTCACCGCGATTGCGGAAGCCGCCGATAGAGACTTCTGTGTTGATGCTGCCATTTCCCGAAAATTCCCAGCGATAATCCCAATTCGTTAATTGTTTGATAATCCATTTCTTATTCGATAATCTGGCGGTGTAAAACTGAAGATTACCCTTTTCATCGTATTTGTGATAGGCCATCAGCGGCGATCCATCCTTGTCGAAGCAAAGACTGGCAGCCAGATTGATTATGCCGCCTTTAACGGGTATCGGATCGACAATAACCGATTTATCATCCAGGGTAACCGGGAGTTTTATTTGTTCGCCAAACGCATTGTACCAGTTCTTCAAATCCGGACTTTTGATGTACGACAGATCATGATTCGTGGAACAATCAGGCGTATCGCGCCAGACCCAGTACACATGATACCAATTGTCGGCCAGCAGGGTGGGCTGGGTCTGGTATGCATTCATTAATCCCTGACCATCGGTAAGCGGTGTATCCAGCAATCGCGACCACTGTCCGGTGCCAACGTTGTAAATATTGTAAATCTCGTTCCCGTCACCGCTGCCACCATCCCGGTAGTGAAAAATCAGCTCCCCCTCTCTCGTATTCATGAAATGCGGATAGGTGCAGCGATTTTCGTTCGTACCAACCATCGATGTAATCTGCTGAAGCGTTGAAATATCTTCAGGCTTCGTACTTCGAAAATAGGTAATCGGGTTAACGTGCATGTTTCCGGCAAGATGAATATAACCGTTGGAATCAATACCCAAGGTTACGCTGTTGTGGCTATCCCAACCCAGCACGGTGCTTGTTCCACCTGCAGTTTCGCGGGTTGTGGCAGGCAGGATCGTAAGCTGAAATTTAGGTTCATCCAGGTTACGTTGCCCGACAACCATATTGCGATTGGCATTGTAATAGGCGATATACTGACGATTTTTTTGAGTCAGCAGACTGAATCCTACCGGATGTCCAGCCCAAACCTTGTCGATCGGTATAACCTGAACGACGGATTCGGTATTTTTTGATTCATCGATAATCAGCGTGGATTTATCAGCATCCGTCTGGGCGCATCCACAGAAGGCGACAAGCACCACCGCAACAAGGAGGATCAAATTCTTCATGGGATCTTGTCTTACCAGCTATTCAAACCTTTGTTAAACTTGATTTTCTGATCTTTTACGGATCCGGGAATTAGCAGCACCTGGATAGTCTCCCGTTGATTGGGCTTGAGCTGTATCTCAAAACCAACCAACGTTTTGCCAGGATTAGGGGCATCATAATTTGTGGTTGGCTCTGTAGACCAGGTTTTCATCTTAATTTTTGAGGAGGCATTCACTTTTAAAAGTAGCGTATGGCCTTCTTTGCTGAAGGAGATACTGCCAGAACTTAACTTTGGCGTTGCTGAAGTTAACATTGTCCACCTGACGGTTGTCGGTTTGTTCGCGGCAACCAATTCGTCCTGCACGACCACATATTTTTGATCCACGATCGCTACACCGCGGGTGGCAGATGCAAGCTGGTTCCCATAAACCGATGACAAATCACTCTTGGCAAACATAAAGTTAGCATTATCAGACGATTGGTCTATCTTGGCATAACCTTTCACCAGCTGAAGCTGATTATCTATGGTCAGGGTGTTGTGAGCCCGGTTGTTTATTCTGAATATGCTCCAACGTTGGGCATCCTGGGTACGGCCGAAAACCTGAATCCCTTTCGATTCGAGTGATTCGTAATCCTGCATCCCAAAATCGGTTGCCCATCTGGAACCGTCTGATTCCATGATAAAAGAGCCAATGTCCATATGTCCGTGGTTGACGGAGGCTGAACCGGCCTTGAAACCGACAAATATTGCATTCGGATCACTCCAGGAAGTCCGCATCATGCAGACGGGATTGGCACCCTGACCCTTCCAGAACAATGATTTTGGAGCAGTTACCTTGTCCAGGGGAAGATCTTTTCCCCAGATCATCACTGCAGGCAACAGGCGATCGCCCGTAAACTTCGAATATTCGCCTTTTTCGAGGAATTTTTTCTCTACCCACAATTGCGAAAGATCGGTATTCTTCTGTGCCAGCCAAAACATCGCAGGACTCAATCCGCCACTCTGACCGCTGTCGCCCCAGTTGAAAATCAATGGTGTTACTCCCGACATATTTTCGAAAAATTTTCCGGTTTGCAGAAATCCGGGCGTATTGTTCAATCCGAAGTCGGAAGAATATACTTTTTCCAGAGCGCTCAAAAACATGACATTGAACGAAGTTCCATATCCCCAGTAACCATAGCCTTCGGGATAAGCGCCATCCGGCTTGTACTCGTTCATACATATCGGAATTGATTTTACGGCTCGCTCAATCAGGTTTTTTGCCAGTTGGGGATGATCTTCATAGACCGCCAGCGCACCATATGTAATGCCTGCATTACAAACCTGATTCCAGTTATTGGTGGCCTCCAGCCAGGAGTTGAATTTTGGGTCGAGCGAAGGATAGATGCCTTTGTACGTAATTGCTTCACTGATAATCTTCTTTGAAGCATCGGATAGTTTCGGGTATAACCAGTCGTAGCCAATGGCAACCGCCATGGTCATCTCGGCAACATCCAAAAAGTGGGATGGATTCCAGTCGCTGAAATTTGAAATGGCAAGCATCTCTTTTTCGGCGCGGATGAAATATTTATCGTCGCCAGTAATTCGCCATGCGTAGGAAAGTTGGAAGATCCGGCGCAGCGCTTCACGTGATTTGTCGAGAAGGCGCCGTCCGATCTGTATCCGTTCAACCGGAGGCTTATCCAGCAGTTCATCGCAGGATTGCAGAATCGCCTGATGCATATTTTTCCAGATAGGATTGGAGGCAATCGATTTTTTTATCAGCTCTTCCTCTCCGCTTAATAGCAGAATACGTGGATGTTTTACCGACTTTCCAACATCAACTGATAGCTCTTTTTGAGCAAATGAAAATCCGGTAAAGCTTAATACAAACAGTAAGGTCAATAATTTTTTCATAATTCGGTTTTTAGGGCGCATCTCGATGCGCCCGTACGTAACATATGTTGATTTAAAGCGCTATCGTTACGCTTTTGCCTGCATAAACGGTCTGCGGCAGGTCGATCGCAATTTCACTACATTTTTTTTCGGCATTCCAAAACGAGGTGAAGTTAGCCTCTTTTTTTTCGATTTTTTCAGTTACAGTTAAATGAATTCTGCTAAGTTTTCGGGAAGGGTCTGCAACCGAAATCTCTTTCAATTTTGCGCCATCCGTTTTAAGAAGGACGAGCCCCGGACTGTCAATTCCAATTTTCAGGTCTTTCGAGATTGCCAATTGTCCAGCCTTATAGAAAACCATTTCACTGCAGTTGATTGCGCTGTTTTGAACGGCCTGAAGATCAGTTGTATTTGAGAGAATGGCAATTTGACGATCGGGTTGGGCAACCAGCTCTTTTTCGTTAGTCGATGGAACGACAATATAGCTATACGAGGCATTTCCAGGTTTTACACCATGATCGATCCACGCTTTAAACACCTCTTTGCTGACCTCTTCTTTCGGCGAATCTGCCTGGTGGTTGATTTTGTACCAGCTTCCGGTTTCCATTTGATTGGTGACATTTACCGTAACAGCCTGAGGAAACAGGTAGGCAATTCCGTCCTGGAGAATCCATTGCACATCTTTCAGCTCATGTTTTCCCTTGTTCAGGATGGAAGAAGCGTTATTCGAACGTACCACGACATCTGTTTTTAGTAAACATTGGTTGAGGGTTGTTGCTACCGGAAATTTGGAATCGGAATTGATCCCGGCACCTAAACAGACATATTCTTTGTCGAAAAAGAACCAGGATTTCTTCGCTTCCAGCGGATCGTGCACACTCTTGAAGTCGAAGGCAACGGCTCCGACCATTCCATTTGTCACGCCTCCCACGAAATTGGTCAGTCCTTTTTTCTGAATCTCTTTTTCGGAAGGAAGTTCCGGCTTTTGAACAATCGTTGCACCCGGAATTTTTTGCCAGTCGTTTACCGGAGCCAGGAAGGTATATTCATCGCCGGTTCTGGAAATATAGTTGGTTCCGTCGCCACGGTGATGGTTCATCAGACCCTCTCCATTGTACGGATATTCCATGTTATAGTCGCGTTCGGAGTACATCCGCACGGTAGTGTAAAATGTTGGTCGTTGGAAGGTGAAATATTCAGAATGCCAAAAGAATGATGCAAACGAGGCAGTTGGTTTTGCCTGGTCAAGCCGGATTTTTATAATCTCCTCCAGTTCTGCCTTCCGGTAATCGCTCGCTTTCAGCAATCGGGCAGGGGTGGACGTGCCAAAAACATGATTGCCATCGGCACGACTAATGTCGCGGTTCATGCCACCCGGATCAGCAGATTTACCGTAAACCATCATTTTGCAAATGCCATCCAGATAATAGTCTGTCAGTTGATGAAGAGACGGCGCCGAGAACTGATATTTCGTTCCGGCCACAAAGGCAGCCCATTCGGCAAATGCGTCGGCATAACCGGTTCCATATGAGAGCGTATTGTTGACGTTATCCTCCCGATGGTGAAAGCTGTAATCGTACTGCATCCCTCTGCCGGTGGAGAATTTTATCTCACCCTCAATAACCTTGATTACCTCATTAAACTGTGCCTCATCATGATTAAAAAGCAATGTCTTGGCAAGTATCCCAGCAATTTTTATCCTGTCGCCGCTGGGACGCGCTCCGGTAGCGGTCAGATGAGCGCGGCCAACCATCGGAAGTGTTTTGGCAACCTGTTCCTTGGTCAGGTCTTTGTCCATAATCAACAAGACACCAACCAGGGCGGTGGGAGTGCCGATTTGGTTCCACCACCAGTTTTCGCAGATAAAATCGTTGGCCAGCCAGTAATCGAGGGCGGAGTATATCACCTTTTTCAGCTTCGGATCGCCTTTTAATTTTGAGCCCTTTTTTTCGTACGCCCGACTAAGCTCAACCATATTGCTCAGGTGCCTGCTGTGCTGAAATCCGGTATTTGAAACATCTTTATAATCAATGCCCGGCCAGGTTCCATCCGGACGGATTGTGGCCATCAACTCTTTCACACTGGCTTCAATGACGGTTGGGTTCATCACCTCGTCTTTTACTTTTTGGCGGAGGAGTTCCACATCCGAAATCTTTGCCTGTGCGGCATTAAAAGCGAAGATCAAAAGTATTGATACAGCTATTGTTCTGATTATTTTCATACGTTAATAATTTGTTTTTCATTTGCCGTATGGAACCCTCAATGCAGTATGCATTTTCTTTGGTGAGCTTTTGCTCACGAGGGTTTCATCCCTTTATATTTGTTTTTTTTATCATTTTCGTAAGCTACCGAGCTGGTTTTAGGCCGACTATTTGCCTGATAACAGTACCCTGAAAACACCATCGCCATCTTTCACCAGATACGACGGCAGTCGAATTTCCAGCCGTTTTAGTCCGTCAATCTTACGATCCAGGTAAAAAGGAGGAGGATCGAGCGAGATTATGGAAACGCTTAATTCGGGGTATGTCAGATTACTCAATTTTAGCTCTTTTCCATCCTGACGGAGGATGGCTCCACCTTTGACGATTTCCACATTTGCAGTGGTCATCATCTGCCAGGTGATTTCTTTGGTGGATTTGCTCACCGAAAATTTATCTTCAATCAGGATAGAGTGGTCGTTTTCCTTGGCAAACCGGCGCGTGGCGCTCTTGAGGTTTTCACCGTAAACCGCTTTCAGGTTGAATGTAGCCTCTGGCGATTGTCCGTCTTTGAAGTCTGTCAGGGCGGCAAAACCATTGTTGACAAACAGCGCATTATTCACGGTTATGGTGCTGTGACCAAAGTTGTTCTTGGTAAGCAGAATCCATCGTTGGCACTCCTGACAGTTTCCCCAAAGATCGAAACCTGTTTGCTCAATTTCGTTGTAGCCTTGGTTTCCGGGATCTACTGACCAGCGTACGCCATCCAATTCGAAAACAAAAGAACCGGCATCCATGTTGCCATGACTGCTTGTGGCTCGCCCGCCTTTTCCGCCAAAATAATAATGGCGCGGATCATTATCGCCCCCTCTGAAGATCACGATTGGATTCATGCCGTCGCCTTTCCAGTTCAAGGGTAAAATGGTCTCGTTTTTTGCCTGAAATTCCGAAAGCCAGACCAGTCCTGCGCCGGCAAGCCTCATCAGTTTCCCCAGGCTTTCGGGCGATTGCAGAAATTTTTCTTTTTCAAAATAGGTTGGATTGCCGGTTTTTGCGGCGAACCAGGCAAGTGTAATATCTCCTCCTTCGTTATTTTTATCGCCACAATCAGCGTAATTGAAATACCAGCCGGAAGGGGCGATACTCAACAACCTAAAATCGGCGCTTTTCTTGAAAGCGGGGTAGTTGGCCAATCCGTAGTCGGTGCCGAAGGCGGAGCTAAGCATGGAGGAGGTGATCACAGAAAAGCTGGTGCCATATCCCCAATAGGTTGATCCTTCCGGATATACGCCATCCGGGAAGTACTCCTGGAGCGCGTATGGCATCCCGTCGAGGGAACGTTTTATGGTTTTTGCGGCCAATTCAGGATCTTTATCCGCAATAGCGATCGAGGCGGCAATCATCCCGCCGTTACACACCTGATTCCAGTTATTTGTTCCGTTAATCCAGCCCATACCCTTTTCGGCGTAGCTTGGCTTAATGCCCTTTTCGATAAGGGAATTGTGCGCCAGCTTAACCAGCGAATCCGGCCAGTCCCTGCCGGTCCAGTCGAGCGCAATGGCCACGGACATCGACATTTCGGCCACATCCAGGAAGTGGGAGGGATTCCAGTCGGTAAAATTGCAGACGGCCGTCACTTCGGCGATAATTCTTTTCAGGATAACCGGATTTTTCTCCATCCTGTAAACCATGCAGAGCACGTTCATGCGGTACAGCATCTCGCGTGACACGGCCAGCAGGCGTCTTCCCTCCATCTTGCGGGTCAGCAGCTCCTGCTTCTGTATCGAAGCGGCATTCAGCTTCAAAGCAGCAAAATAATTTTTGACGACCGGATCGGTTTTAAGCTTCTTCTTCAGATTGCTTTCGATCGCCGGAGTAAGGACCAGTCTGGGTGAAGAATTTCGCAGATGCGATTTAAGATAACCGACAGTGAACGGATTTTCTAATTTAACGGGTTCATCATTTTCCGGTGATGCGGGTGAATTGTTGGCCAGCGTACTGGTTGAAATACCGAAGACAGAAGTAAAAGCAAAGATCATCAGTGCTTTACGAAAAATTAGTGTCATGGCTTATCGTTTAGTGAATTGATTATTAATGTGTTCTGACATATTAAGGATGAATCGCAGCATACGGTATGGTTAAGGTCTTTTATCCTTCCATAGCTTGAAATCATCCCAATAAATCTGCAGGGTCTTGCCTTGGGAAGTCATGTAATCTATTAACGCCTTCGAGGTATAGAGCTTTATCGGATTAAAATCTGTAACCCCGTCCGGATTGGGATCTTTCGAGTTATGGGTAATGGCAGTAAGATCGTAAATTACCTCCCTGGTTCCGCCATCCGGCTGAATTGTCAGGTAAAATTTTCCATTTGCGCCATCGCCCTCTTTGTAATAGTATTCCATGGTAAACCACTGGCCGATAGGTATTTTAATTTTTCGATTTGTTTCAGACCATAGCGTGGTGTACTTCTGACTTCCATCGGCAAAAAGCTCGCAATTTTGCGCTTCCAGAATAAAATAGAGATCACTTTCTGTGGCAACCGGTTTGCCGATACCAAGCGTAATTCGGAAACCATATGGAACAGTCTGACTCCAGGTAACGTTATTCCAAAATTCGGCAATGGTAAGCCAGTTTATTGTATTGGGAAAGGTCCGAACTGTATTGAAATCATTCGTCAGGAACATGCGCTCCGACTGGTAAAACTCCTTCATCCCTTTGTTACCGTAAAGGTTTCCCTGGATGCGGCCTTTCTGTGCTTCCACATTTGGTTTGTCAAGCCAGAATTTCAGGACGTGATTGGACGGATTTCCCGGTTCTGGAATGATTTTCGCATAACGCATCGTTGAATCGCCACCCTGATACTGCAGATTGAAATTTCCGATATCCGGATTATTATCCAGATCATTTACCCAGTCGTTATGATCTGCCAGCGAGTGGTCGGTGCCAATAATATCTGCCTCAGAGCCAGCAGCCACGACCCGCGAATCGGGTTCGAAGCCGGATTGAAAAATCAATGTTCCGTTGGTTTTTTCTTTCTGCTTCTCCTGAGCGCAAGCCGTAAAAGACAACAGCTGGAATAAAATTAGTATGTAAAAAGCTTCAATCCTGATCATGGTATTTTAATTTTCCTACTGCATAATGATAAATTTCTCAGTACTGATTTTTTCATCAGATTTCAAATCCTTTCCGTTACCTGCAAATTTGTTATCGGTCGATTTGATATTCTTACCGGAATAGGCGATGATCCCGAATCCCTGGTTGTAATGGATGATGTTGTTGCTTATCACCACATTCTCTGAACCTGTATACAAATATTGAATGTTGATGCCTTCAAAATCGTTGGCCTCAATCAGATTTCCGGTTAAAGCAATATTCTTGCTTTCGGTGACGGAGATTCCATGCCAGCCGTTGCGCGCTATTTCGCAATTGGCGACAGACACGTTGGTACAGTAATTCAGGACGATTCCACTCCCTAGCGGGGAAGTATCCATTCTGCTGTCTTTGATGCTCACGGCAGCACAATGCGACAAGTGCATATTATGCAAAAGCCTTGATCCCGGAGCGACACTAACGCCGTTTTCATTCAGGTCACAACCTATGACATTCAGCTTTTCCGCACCGGTAATAAATATACCGTCATAGGTACAATTTCGTATGGTCAGGTTTTTAAAAGTCAGATTTTTCAGGGCGCCTTCATTTTTTCCCAGAAACATAATTCCGCCACGGTTGTAGCCGCCACGGTATGAACGTTTGCTGTTTGGGTCGGTGCCCATATCCGGATCAGTTAAGCCTTCCACCACCAGGTCACAAATGGTGATATCATGAAGATCATCCGTTGCATTGACAATCGCATCGCGCAGACCGGATGCCGGGTCGAGAAGTAAAATTGTGCCCAGACCTTCCCCCGAAAGGGTTACGCCTGACGGTATTTTTAACGTACCCGGAAGCTTGTGAAGTCCGGCAGTTGCCACTACCCAACCATTTTTTCCTGCCGCCTGATCCAGTGCATCCTGAATGGATTGACCCGGAGCGACCCTGATAGCATTAGTCGGTGCCTTACTGACAGCATTTTCCAAGGCGCCAGCAGGATAGGCAATAGCTGAAGGGGCAGGTTTCTCTTTTTTGGTTACGGCTTTCCCGGTAGGTGCGCGGAAGGCGGTTAAGACACTTCTGTTGGCTTTTGATCGAATTGAGTCGGCGGCCATTTTGGTGTATGGAAGTTCGATTCCCTGAGCCGCATAATGGCGGTAAACATATTCGTAATCGTCGCGTAGATTTTTCGCCTTTTCGGAAATTTTTCCGTAGCAGTGGGGTGTTTTTCCCATCAGGAACTGAGCGGTATATTCGTAGCCGAGTGCGATCCTGTTGTTTGCTGCTGAGAATAAATCAATGCCCTGCGTGTAAGCAATCTTTGCAGCTCCGGCAAATTCGCCCAGACCCAGCTGCACGTGTCCCTGGTCACGCATCGACTCCTGGCACTGACCGCTTGGGTAAATATATTTGAAGATGCTGCCGTTGACCGGTGAGTGGTAAAAATGGTCAATGGCGTTATCGAACATTTCGTGATTATCGGTAAAAATTGCAATGGCCAAAATGGAATGGATTATGGCTCCGTCCCAGTTTCCATTGGCTTGTGGATAGTAGAAGCGCATCAACGGATAGTAAACCGTCATCAGCATTTGGGTAAAGCGGTCAATGTCTTGTTGTTGCCAGCCGGAATTGGTATAACGCAAAATTTCGGCTGCATTGCATAGGATGTGTCCGGTCCAGCCAGCTAAGAGCTTGGCATCGTTGTAGTCAAAATCCCAAATGACCGGCGTCCAGGAATTGATAATTTCTATCGCTTTCGAGGAATAAGCTTTGTCGTTGGTGAGATAGCCCATCAAGGCACAATTATAGGCCATATTGGAGCCTTTGGAGAGGTCGTCGCCACCAATATTGGGTTTGCCGTACGGTCCGCGGAGAACGTGTGTAAACGGATTTACCTGAAATTGAAGATCTGTGGCAGTTTTAAGTCGTTCGAATGCATCTTTCCAGGGTTGAGCGCCCGCGTCGACCTGCTTCTTCATGTAGGCAAGGTCGGCCGCCGTCTGATCTATTCCCGGATGAACAAATTTCTGAGCGAAAATTTGCTCCTTGCCGGAAAGCAAAATGGCAAAAGCCATCACAAAAATTCTGAATGCTGTCTTTTTCATTTGTTTATAATTTTGCTTTTTAATGGTCAAATAGAATCGAAGATCGGCGCAACCAATACCCGGTTAATCATTTTTGGTTAGTGTGAAAGCTGCATATGGGTATTTCGTAAAATGATACCAAAATAAAAAGAGAGGCCGTCATAAACGACCTCTCTAATATAATTTTATTTCTACTTCATTGTATAACGCTTAATACTTATCGTCATGCTTGGTGCGGTATTATTCACGGCATTTATATAAATGTAAGCTCTGTATTTACCATCGGCAGTCTCAACCCAGGTACCAGCCTGCGCTTTCAGATTGAGGATGTAGTTGGGGGCATTGGTGAAGTCGAGAACTGTAAAATCAACATCATCAATGTAGATTCCATACTGCAGGCGTGCAAGATTGAAATCATTGAGGGCCCAAGTCTTAGACATTTTCGTACTACTATTTACGCCGGAAGGCAAAGTGATTCCCGGCAGGAATTCCGCACCTGCAGCGGGAGAAACCAAAGCATGTGTAAACGTAATGCCGGCAATGTTCCGATAGAGATAGACCAGGTCAATCTTTGATGCATTGGCGACCGCAGTTGTGGCGTCGTACAATGCCATATCTGCAATTGAAAGATACATTGCCTTGTTATCGGTTGCTACCAGATCCAGTTTCATATCCATTTTGGTTATGGCGTAAGGTCCCATATCGTATTTCACAGTTCTGCCCTGACTATCCGTTGCAGAGAATGTGAAGGATACAGAACCACCTCTGGCTGCTTCCGGAACAGTGTAAAAATAGCGAAGAGTAGCGGCGCAGGTGTCCTTGGTAAAGGTAACCATTGTCGAATTATTCGTGTTCACAGATGGTGATCCTACGGTTACAGGAGTATCGACACCGCTTGAACTGGTATAAAATGACCTGTTTTCAAGATAGGTCGTTGAAGCGCCTGCAATTGTAGCGTCCACTTTGGCAGATACGATCTTACCTTCTGATTTTGGCAGGGCAATTGCGTAGGCAAATTCAATGTTATTGCCGACGATATTGGGACCAAGGGTTCTTTTGATACAATCATTGTTCAACCCCGTTTTTCCCAGCGGCAGGGAGTATTCTTCGTTCGTACAGGAAGCGAAGAAAATCAACACCACTAGAATTGCTGTTAAATTTAAATATTTACGTTGCATAGTCTGTTTTTTTATGGTTTCGGTTGAACTGTAATATAGACTGTGTAAGTTTTCCGCACGAGTCGGTTACCGGAAATTACCGTGTACTTTTTGGGATTTGTCAAGTCTGAGGGAAATCGACTTTCCCGGTAATTTTAGGATCCAATTTAGCATCCGTAACCAGTGAAAACTGAGGATACAGATTTTTCAAATCCCGTGCCGTACAATACCATCGTATTAATTGTCAGCGCAGTTGTGTCAATGACAGCGGATGTTGTTCTGACAGTCTGAAAATCAGCGCCGAGCAGTTCGAAGTTGCCGACATAACATTGTCCCCTGGTTGTAATTAGCAAGCCGTCTTCGTCCACAGGGAAATTCTTAGCACATCGAACAAATGCGAATGTGATAAGGACGATTGTTACGAGTGTGATTAAATATTTTTTCATTGCGTATTAATTTTAAATTTTTATTTCATTGCGATTATTACAACCATGGCTTGTTCTGAGTCAGATTTGGATTGCGGTTACGCTCGCTTGGCGGAATCCTGAAAATATAACACTGTTGATAAGCCAACTCAGATGTATTCACAAAATATTGCTGTTGATTAGCGCCATTGGTATCGATACGCCATAAGCCAAGTCCGTAAGGTGGGCACCAAACCCGTTCGATGGCTCTCCATCTGCGGAGGTCAAATGAACGTTGTCCTTCGGCGAATAGCTCAACAATACGCTCTTGTTCAATAGCGGAAAAGAATGTTGCTTTATCTCCTGTTTTGGAAGCAGCAAGTGCTGGTAAGTTACCACGACGACGAACTTTATTTACCAGGGCGATTGCATCAGCCTGCGGGACCGTTCACTTCATTTGTAGCCTCGGCATACATCAGATAGACATCAGCAAAGTCTCATAACAGGATAGCTGTAATCACCATCGCTACGTCCCTGACCGGCATAATTACGCAGGAATTTGCGGAATACATACCCAGAGTTTGTACCGTCCGTGTTGTATGTAAGGTAAGAAACGCCATTGATGACGACTGCCCCTGCCCAGGTTTTGTAGATGAAAGGGCACATTCCGGTAGATTTCAATGAAGCAAGACCAACGCTCATTTCATAATCCCATTGGATGGAAGCTTTCATGCGGTAGTCGCGGTTGAGGTAACTGGCCGGATTAACGGCAGAGTTTGGTTTTGTTCTGGCACCTGCCGATGTTGGATTGGTAGGAATCAGCGGAGTAGCGAAATCGCCTGTAATAGTCGACTGATACCTGTCGGCAATCTCATACCTTGGAGAACACCAGCATTGTGAACCTTCGTGAGAACGACCTGCAACATCACGCATCAGCTCTTCTCCCTGATTGGTTCCTGTACCACCATGGGTGAAGGCCATGATGAGCTCCGGATCATTGTTGGCAGCAGGCATGAAAAGATAGAAGTAATTTGGAAGTACATCTGCATTTCCCAATGTTCCCCAATCGCCTGGATCGCCGTTGCGGAAGAGTGTAAGACCATAATTATTGATTACAGCGTTGAAGTCGGCGGCAGCAGCTTTGAAAGCATCAGTTGCAGCAACTGCACTTGGTTTGAAAGTATCCAGTTCAGGCCATCCGTTTTTATTCCAGGATGCCCAATAAAGTTGCAGTTTACCTCTGAAAGCCAGAGCAGCGGGCTTTGCAGCACGACCTGAAACAGCAGCCTTAGCAGGAAGTTTGTCAAATGCATAGGTGAAGTCGGCCATGATTGAATCCTTGATCTGCGCGATCGGAATTCTTGCCAGTGTTGCGACATCTGCATCCTTATAAGCAATATAAGTAAAGTAAGGAACGTCACCCCACATGGAGATCAGTCGGAAATAGACCATTCCACGAAGAAGCTTGGCTTCACCGATAACAGCTTCAAGTCCGGGAACCGAGGTGGCGCTGGCTGTCGGAAGCATGGCTTTTACGTTTTCAATCACATAGTTACAGCGGTTGACACCACCGTACAGGTAACGGTACATCTTATCGAAACTGCTTCCATAACCGTTCGGATTGTAGTTTCCACCATTGTAAGCATCGCCTAAACGGAGGTTGCCACTTGTCGTGCTTGTTCCGCGGGTTCTTACATATTCACCCTGACCGTCAAAATAGTAATCCCTGTCAAAAAGTGGTCTTACCGATGAATAGGCACCCATGAGGGCGGTGGTTGCATCAGCTTCTGTTTTCCAAAAAGCTGAAGAAGGTAAATCTACAGTAGGTGTTTGCTCCAGTAGATTTTTCGTACATGAACTGGCGAAAAATGCCATTCCTGCGAATGCAGACAGGGACAAATATTTTGAAATTTAATCTTTTCATAATTTCAGCTTATTAAAAACCAAGGTTTATACCAATTGAGAACGATTTGTTCAAAGGATACATATCACTTGCATTTCCCATTCGTTCTGGATCGAGTCCTCTGAATTTCGTGAAAGTAGCAAGGTTCTCAGCGGAAGCATAAATGCGCAGATTGTCGACACTTAACTTTGACATCCATCTTTTTGGAAGGTTGTATCCAATCTGAACGTTTTTCACGCGAAGATAGGCAAGGTTGTCTAGCCAGAAACTGGTTGTGGTAACATTGTTTCCAGGACCTGCCAAACGAGGCCAGATACCGTCAGGATTAGATACTGACCATGGATTGGTCCACTGTACCCAGCTTGCAGCATAACGTGACTGTGGAATGTTGGTTGTGTTGAAGTTGTTTAACCAGAAGTCTTTACGACCTGCGGCACCTTGCAACAAAACATTGATGTCGAAACCGTTCCATTGAGCGCTTGCAGTAAAACCGAAGTTGGTAGTCGGCCTGTCTCTCTGGATATTAGTATGAGCGACCTGGTCATTACCGTCGATTCTGCCATCACCATTGATATCCTTTAACAGAAGGTCGCCGGGGGAGGCACCCTGTGGCGTTGCATTGTAAACATCCTGCCATGTTTTGGCAATTCCTTTGTCTTCATAACTGTAAACAAAGTGGTAAGGCATGTTTAGGAATGTATAACCTCTGTCGAGGAATCCGCTCCATGTTTCAAGTTGTGTTGCGTTATAGGAAGCGTTGACATTCAACATGTAATTAACTTTACCGATATTGTTTTTCCAGGTAATGTTGGCTTCAATACCACGGTTGCGCAGGTTTCCGATGTTAACGCGGGGAGCATCATAAGCACCTGTCAAAAGGATTGACATGGATGAAGGTTGGTTCATTCCGGTTGTCAGACGATCGTAATAATCGATTTCTGTCGTAAGGTGATTTTTGATAAATCCAAGGTCAAAACCAACATTTAATACGGTGGTTGTTTCCCATGAAAGATTGACGTTGGTCATTTTTTGCGCAACAAAACCATTAACAATGGTACCGCCGGTCATATAGGCACTTGCGTCCAATGTGGGTTGTTGTTCGTAACGGCCAACACCGCTGTTGTTACCCAAACTACCGTAGGATACGCGGAATTTACCGCTGCTGAGCCATTTCTCGGTGTATTGTTTCAGGAAATCTTCCTGAGTAAAACGCCATCCGATAGCGGCCGATGGGAAAAATCCGAATTGATGTCCTGGCAGGAATTTAGAAGAGCCGTCATAACGGAAGTTGGCTTCGAACAGATATTTGTCATAAGCCGAATAGTTCAAACGACCGATGTATGATTTGAGACCTTCAGTACTTGAGTTACCACCTGTCGACTGGATAGTTGTCAGAGCGGCATCAATCTCATGTAGGGAAGGATAAAGACGGTCATTTCTGGAAGAAGATTGAAAACGATCGTACCAATATTCCTCGCTGTAAACGAACATTGCGCTAAGGTCATGATTTTTGGCGATCGTCTTGTGGTAATTCAGACTTGCGTTTAACTGGGTTTTGTAACCTGTGTTGGTAGAATTGCTTACGCCTGCATTGGCACCAACATAAACGCGTGTTCCGAATGCTTGTCTCTGGAAGTTGTAAGCCTGGTTCGGCGTTGCAGCACTCCATGCAAACTGGTTGTAATAATTCAACTGATAATCCAAACGGGCAGATAAACCTTTGATTGGCTGCCACTCACCGTAAATGCTGGTGTTGGCTTCCTGACGGCTCTGATGGTTCAGGTTGTTGATATAATAGGTGTATGGGTTATAGGCCTGAGGGTCTTCGCTGTAGGCCATAACGCCACCATAATAGCCAGTTACCGGATCATAAGGAGTAATCCCGGAAATAGCATATTGCATATCATAACCAGCTGTATTTGTAGAAGAAGGATCCGTGAACCCCTGTGCAAAGAAATAGGTGTATTTTGACCAGTTTCCTGCAAATTTAACCCCTACATTAAAGTTGTTCTTGACTTTGTAATCATAGTTAAAACGGGCATTGTAGCGCGTATTGTCGTTGTTGATCTGCAATCCCTGCTGATCCATCACGCCAACAGAAATAAAGAAGTTCGATTTGTCATTACTTCCCGTAGCAGACAGGTTATAATTCTTTACAGAACCGTTGCGCATGATAATCTTCCACCAGTCGGTATTTGGATATTGAAGCGGATTGATCATGCCCAGAGCCAGCCACTGATCAATCGTGCCATCCTTGTACAGGTAGTTTGCACGCAGGGTGTTTACTGCTGCTGCGCGTTGCTCAAGCGTAAGCGCACGCGGATAGTCGGCCATAAAATCATATGCTTTGGTAGGCATTGTAGCAGCATAAGAAGTAGAGAAATTGAGAGAAGTTTTACCGCTTCCCTTACCTGATTTTGTTGTGATCAGGATAACGCCGTTTGCCGCACGGGAACCGTACACAGCAGAAGAGGCGGCATCTTTCAGAACTGAGATGCTTTCAACATCATTCATATTTATCCTGTTGATATCCACATCGGGCATTCCATCCACTACAACCAGCGGAGAAGACGAGTTCACTGTACCTAATCCACGGATGATCATGCTGGCATTGTCGTTTCCTGCCATACCGGAGGATTGGGTTACTGCCAGACCGGGAACCAGACCAGACATACCCGAAGACAAGTTGGTTAAAGCACGGTTTGTGAGTTTTTCGTCAATTTTTACGGCGGCCACAGCTCCGGTAAGATTTACCTTTTTCTGTGTACCAAAACCGACTACAACTACCTCCTCTACGTCTACAGTCTCGGATAGCATCGTGACACTTAGCGTTTTATTCGCTCCAAGCAAAACCTCTTGTGCCTTAAGGCCGATGAACGAAAAAACCAATGTTTTGGAACCGGGAGGAACTGATATTGTAAACTTTCCTTCCATATCTGTCGTTGTTCCAATACTTTGTCCCTTCACGACAACAGATACTCCGGGAACTGAAGATCCATCCTGCTCAGTGACCTTTCCGGAATACACCGTGTTCTGTGCCACAACAGACAGACCCGCAAGTAGCCAGGGTATTAAAACCATTAATAATCTAATAAAGACGCGATTTTCTTTCATAATTTGAAAATTTAATAAAACATACAACTTAATTTTATTTGTTAATAACCTGATTTAATTTATTTTATATTGGTTTGATTGTAATTGTCCTGTCGGATTAATGCCTCCACGTAGAAATAGTCGGCGTAATTAATAGGAGCATCGACTTCTACATTCTGCGGGAACGAACCGGTTGAATGACCAAGAAGGAATCCCTTGTTTTGGCCTGGTTTAGACGCGTAATCTTTGGTGAGATTTTTCAAGATTGTCTCAGCCGAATGGATATAAAAATCTTTCTGCGGTGGCGAAAACTGAGCCAACTCAAACAGTGCTGAGGCTGTAATGGCTGCCGCCGAAGCATCTCGTGGGCGGGATGGGGCAGCAGGTGCATCGAAATCCCAATACGGAATTTTATCTGCCGGGAGATTCGGGTGGTTCAGTATAAAGTCGGCAATCTTTTCGGCCTGATACAGGAAGCGGATGATTCCGGTTTCGCGGTAGCACATCGTGTAGCCATATAATGCCCACGCCTGACCGCGTGCCCAGGCTGATGAGTCTGAAAACCCCTGATGCGTGGTCTTTTTAAGTACTTTGCCGGTAATTGTATCGTAATCGACTACGTGCCATGAGCTGTAATCGGGACGAAAATGGTTAGCGAGGGTTGTCTCAGCATGCTTTACGGCAATGTTGTAATACTGCTGATCACCCGTTTGTTTTGACGCCCAGAACAGCAGTTCGAGGTTCATCATATTATCAATAATCACGGGATAGTCCCATTTTTCTTTGCTATGATCCCATGAACGAAGCGCTCCGACTTTTTCATTAAACCGTTTGGCAAGGGTTTTGGCCGACTGGATTAAAATGTTGCGATAGACAGAATCTTTGGTAATCCGATATCCCTGTCCGAAACTCGACATCATCTTAAATCCCATGTCATGCGTTTTGCCATTAAATTTCTCCTGTTCCAGCGGCAAGGTGTATTCAACGGCCAATTGCTGTAATTCTTTGTCTCCGGTGAGCGTAGAGCCTAACCACAAAGTTCCGGGGTAAAATCCGCTGCACCAATCTTTCGATGCAATAAGGTTCAGAGATCCATCGCTGGCCAGGCTACGGGCAGTTACCAACTCTTTTTTTGTTGCCGCAGATTTGGCTTCACGGATATTTGTCGCCAGGAGTTTGAGTTGACTCTTGATCAAAACAACAGGAATAGTGTCGTTTTTTATTCCCGAATAACATGCCGTGAATAACATCAGCAGGATAGCCAACGTGTAGAGGACTTTCTTGAAGTTCATTTTTTTTTCACTTATCTGGTTTAGTCGTTTGTCCCGAATAACAGTTTGGAACGTCTATAAAATTAGAGACAGCGGGGAATGTCTGCGACTAATTATGTCTCAAATTGTATCAATTATGTGCCAAAATGTAACAGATGTTTCATAATTGCAACATCTGTTAAAAATTGAGAATTTTTGTTAGTAAAAATGGTTGAATGACTAACTTAGCCAATCGAAAATTGCATCTGATGACAACATACCGTTGCCGGAAATTTCTGGTCTTGATCTTATCTGCTTGCGCTTATTTTGGTAGTCCGGTCGGGGTATCGGCCGACGATATTAAGATTGCGAAAATATCACCGGAAGGAGGTTTTACCTTTGATGCAATAAGTTCTATCCGGGAAGATAAATTTGGCTTTATCTGGTTTGGGTCGAACAGCGGTGTCTATAGATACAATTCTGTCGAGAAGGTTAAGTTCATCAATTCTCCCGAGGATAAAACCTCTCTTCCCGGTAACATGGTTCGTTCACTGTACCTCGACAAGAAGCGTGAAATGTGGATTTCAACAAATAACGGAGTCTGCGTTTTTGATGATCAGAGCGAACGGTTTAAACGATTTTCTTTTCATGATGCGGCAGGCGATCTGCGTGGAAATAACGTTACCCAAATTTTACAGACGCCAGACAGTACCTATTGGATGGTGGATAATACAGGGTTCGCTTCCATTGATTTTAAAACCAACTTATTAACATATCTCCCGCTGCCAGACGCGCAACGCAATGATGTAATCCGCATAGCAGAAGGCAGTGGTAACCGCATCTGGTTAGGTGGCCAAAATGGTGGAATCTATTATTGTGATCCGCCATATAATCAGATACGTTTTTTTGCCAGGGAGAGAACCGAAAATGTATTTACCATTTTGCAGGACGGTGATCAGATTTGGATCGGCTACGACTGGGGTGGGGCAGATCTCTTTTCCAAAGATGGCGTTCTGACCGAACATTATGGTGATAATGTACAGGGGAAAAACAAGTTGCCAAGCTCCCGGGTCCGGACGATTTTTAAATTTAAGAATGAAATCTGGATTGGAACTTTCAAGGGTTTAGCACGGATAGAACAAGGTGCAATCGAAGTGATCAACAACGAAAAGTATCCCGGACTACTTAATAACAGTATCTTTCAAATTTACAAAGATTCCAAAAATGGAATCTGGATTGGCACCTGGTCGGGCGGATTGAGTTACATCAACGAATGGTCCAATAATTTTGAACATTTCAAGCGCGAGTCTTACGTTAATTCATTGAGCGACAACGTTGTTTGTGGTTTTGAGGAAACAAGAAACGGAAATACCATTGTTGCTACCGAAGACGGTCATCTGAACTATTTGAACCTCGACGACCGCAATTTTGCAAATGTCAGGATTAACAGCAAAAGCGGGGTAGTCAACCATATGAAATCGATTCATGTGGATAAAAATGGCACACTCTGGATTGGCACCTTTGCTTCAGGGATATATTATCAGTCGTTGGGATCCAGTGAATACAAGCATTTTGAACTGATCGACGATTTTAAGGAGCAGTTTTACTCAATCATTTCCACCGACGAGGGGGTTTGGTTTGCCTCATCGATGCGGGGATTGTTTTACTACAATTTTACGAGTAAGCAAGTCAAGAATTACGCAACCAGTAACAGTGATCCCGAATCGCTTTCATCGAATATGGTTCGCTCTTTGTTGACCGATTCACGTGGAAATATCTGGGTAGGAACGAATTATGGGCTGAACAGGAAAGTCAAAGGCTCGGAGAAATTTGAACGCTTTTTTTATAATCAGGATAAAAACAACCGGATAAGCAGCAACGTAATCTACTCGCTTTTGGAGGATTCCAAACATAATATTTGGATCGGTACTGCCGGTGGCGGAGTCAATTTGTACAATCTGGATACCAACGCTTTTTCGCAATTATCCCAGAAGGATGGCCTGCCGGGAAATGACGTCTATGGAATTTTGGAGGACGAGTCCGGCCTGATCTGGATGAGTACTGAAAACGGCATTTCGGCCTATTCGCCCGTAACCGGAAAATTCAAAAACTATGATTTTTCCGACGGACTGCAAGGAAATCAGTTTAATCCGGGTGCGGCATTCCGGACCAGGAAGGGTGTGCTTTTTTTTGGCGGATCCAACGGATTTACGCGGTTCGATCCAAAATTAATGAAGGAAAATCCAATCGCACCGAAAGCCTATATTACAAAACTCGAGATAAACAATCAGGCTGTAAACCACGTCAGTGACCCTGATTTAATCAAACAATCCCTGCTTACCCTGAGTCATCTTGAACTGAAGTATAATCAGAACTCGCTACGATTCGAATTTGCAGCCAATAATTTCCTGCTGCCGCAGAAAAATCGGTTTAAGTATCGTTTGAATGGATATAACCCGGTTTGGGTGGAAATTCAGAAGGACAACAAGGCAATTTTTACTAAAATTCCTCCGGGTGATTACGTCTTTGAGGTACTTGCCGCGAATAATGACGGAAAGTGGAGCGATACGCCAACGCAACTTTCAATTACGATTGATAGTCCGGTCTGGAGCTCCGGATACGCATACTTCCTCTACTTGGCGCTCATACTTTTGATTTTTTATTTAGTGCAGCGCGAACTTCGGATTCGGAACCGTCTCAAAAATTCGATCCTTCATGAGCGTATCCAGCGGGAAAATGAGGAGAAGCTTCACCAGCTGAAACTTCAGTTTTTTACCAATATCTCGCATGAATTCCGGACACCTCTTACGTTGATCCTGTCGCCTTTATCCCTGCTGAAAAGAAAGATTTCCGGAAAAGAGGATCAAATGGAGCACGTGAGAATGATCGAAAATAACGCCAACAGGCTTCTCCGACTGGTGAACCAGTTTCTGGATATTCGCAAAATTGAGCTTGGCAAGACCGACTTTCAGCCACAACCTTTCGATCTGGTTGCGCTTTGCCAGGAAGTGTTTCAGTGCTTCTCTTTGCAGGATAACGACCGAAATATCAAGTTCAATTTTGAATCCGATTTTTCTTCACTTTTCATTTCCATCGAACCGGATAAAATCGATAAGCTGGTTTTTAATCTGCTTTCCAACGCAATAAAATATACGAAAACCGAGGGCAGGATTCAACTTTCAATACGGAATTCTGACTGGAAGCCGTCTAATCCAACGGAGCCCTGGTACCATTCTGTTGGAGATGTGATATCCGGAAATCAGGTTACCATCGTCGTTAAAAATGAAGGTGCCGGAATCGATCCGTCCGATTTGGAAAATATTTTTGATCGGTTTTATCAGGCTCCCGGACAGATTACCGGCACTGGTATTGGTTTGCATCTTTGCAGCGAATATGTTTTAATGCACCACGGGCAGCTTGAGGTGTATACCGGCGAAAACATGGGGGCAACTTTTTATGTTCACCTTCCAATTACACCGAATGAAATAGAAAGAGGAGTGCATAAACCGATTTCCCAGACTTTAGTATTCGAAACACACGGAATTGGCTCATCGGAAAGTCAACCGGCTAATTCCAAATCTGACAAAGGAACCAGAATTCTGGTAGTTGAAGATAACAAGGAGATGCAGAAGTTGCTTAAAAACCTCCTGTTGGAGCACTACCTCGTGAGTACGGCCGATGATGCAATGGAAGGGTTGAGGCTTATCCGGGAAAATGGCGCAGATTTAGTGCTTACCGATGTGATGATGCCGGAAATGGATGGGAACGAATTTTGTCGCAGGCTAAAAACGGATCTCAACACAAGTCATATACCAGTCATGCTACTCACCGCGCTATCATCAGTTGAAAACCAGCTCGAGGGATTCGAAACGGGAGCCGATGATTATGTCATCAAACCTTTTGACGACAGAGTATTGTTGCACCGGATAAAAAATTTGCTGGATTCCAGAACCGTATTGCGCGAAAAATTTGCTAAATCGCAGGGCGAATGGCAGGAAGAGATGCAAAAATTCCAACCCGACAGGGAATTGTTGGAAAGAGCCGGCGAAATAATAGAGAGCCACATGGTTGATGTAAGTTTCACCGTCGATACACTGGCTTCCGAACTCAACCTGAGCAGAAGTTCATTGCACAGAAAATTAAAGGCGCTGACGAACCAGTCTGCCACCGAGTTTATTAAATTTGTCAGGATAAGCAAATCGATTAAACTCATCGAAAATGGAGAGACAAACATCGACGAGATCTGTTTTAAAGTTGGTTTTAACTCACATTCATACTATTCGATGTGCTTTAAAAAACAACTTGGACAGACGCCATCTGAGTATATCAGCAAGATGAAACGAGATGCCCGGAAAGGGTAGGATGGCAGGTCTTATTTTATTTGATTTACAATTAAAATTTGTATCAAAAAATTGATTATTAACTAAATATCAAAGCTAAAATGAAAAATTACGTATCCGAAAAGCTGTTCAAACTGCTGTTTGTTGCCGGCTTGCTCATCTTCGCTCAGTCATCTTTTGCCCAGGTTGTCGGGCTCGACAATTGGTACAACCGGGAGGTAAAACCAAATACAAATGTGCCGTTTCACTATTTGTGGACGGATACTGAGAACAGTGGTTATTCACAATGGGGCGAACTTTTCAAGAAACGTGGTGCAACCCTGACAACCATTGAGCAGGCTGCGGATTCAAAAAATTTAGCCAAGCTGGATGTCTATATAATTGTTGATCCGGATACTACAACAGAATCCAAATCTCCTAATTACATCATGCCTGCCGATATTAAGGCCATCAAAAGCTGGGTAAATGCCGGAGGAGTCTTAATTATTCTGGCAAATGATGCACCAAACTGCGAGTTTACGCACCTGAATATGCTTGCGGCCGAATTTGGCATGCATTTTAACCACGTGACCATGCATCCGGTGCTGAATCGGAAATGGGATATGGCGGCATTTACATCCTTCTCTGATCATCCGATATTTAAAGGAGTGTCGAAAATTTACATGAAAGAGATTTCATCTTTCAGGCTTAAGAGTCCGGCGAAAGCCATTCTTACCGAAAACGGGGAAACCTACATGGCCGAAAGTAAAATTGGGAAAGGCTTAGTGCTTGCAATCGGTGATCCATGGATATACAACGAATATATTGATCATGCGATGCTTCCGGCAGATTTTGAAAATTTGAAAGCCGCTGAAAATCTTACAGATTATTTGCTGAAGAATTCGAAAAAAGGCAAATAGTTGAAATCCTTACTAAATTGTTGTTTAGCGCAAGAATTTCACAAAATAATTATTGTAAAATTGTAGGTATAAACTTGGTAAGAAAATCGAATCACACATGAAATAGCCATGAGAAAATTTTCGCAACAACCGAAAATGATTATCAGGGTATTCAATGTGGCCATTAAAAAGCAAAACCATAAACACATGAAAAAACTTTTAGTTTCAATCTTAGCAGTACTGGTTTCGGCCGGTTGTATCACTGCTGCCCCCAAGGGGAAAATTGAGTTTAAGAAAGACGACGCCGGCAAAAAAGTGGAAGTCCTTGTTGACGGAAAATTTTTCACAGCGTATATCTATCCCGACAATATGGAAAAGCAGTCGCTTTATCCGATTGCCAGCGCTTCAGGCAAATTGATTACGCGCGGTTATCCGTTGAATCCACGTCCATTTGAGCGTACGGATCATCCCCATCACGTTGGATTATGGTTCAATTTTGGCGATGTAAACGGACTGGATTTCTGGAATAATTCATTTGCCATCAAACCGGCAGATAAACCAAAGTATGGAACCATCAAATTCGTAAAAATAGTAAGTCAGAATCCTGCCAAAGGAACGCTTGTAACGAACTCTGAATGGGTCGATTACCAAAATAAAGTCCTTCTGAACGAGGAAACTACCTTTGTTTTTGAAGGTTCTGACAACTTTAGGAGCATTGAAAGATCAACTAAATTAACTGCTAAACAACCCGTTACGTTTACTGAAAACAAGGAAGGCGTTATTGGCTTACGTCTGGACAGGGCTTTTGAAGAACCATCCACGAAACCCGAAAAATTTTTGGATGCCAATGGCAATGTGACAGAAGTTGCGGCCATGAACAATGAGGGGGTCAACGGTGTTTACCGGAATGCTGAAGGTATTCAGGGTGGCAATGTTTGGAGCAAACGTTCGCCCTGGGTTGCCCTGCGTGCGACAAAAGATGGCGAGGTAATTACGATCGCGATCATTGACAATAAAAATAATGTGAACTATCCGGCTTGGTCGCATGCCCGCGGCTACGGACTTTTTGCCACGAATAATTTTGCTGGTCGCGCTGTCGACAAAGGTGCTACTGAAGTAAAAGTTGTACTTAAAGCGGGCGAGAGCATCGTTTTAAAGCACAAAATTGTGATTGGCGGCGATCTGACGGATGCAGAACTGAACACGCTGTCAAAGAATTTTAAATAACTAACGCAAATTTTTATAACTAACGCAATTTTTTACAAATGGAAAAAGAAGAAAAAAATCAAAGAAGAAGTTTTCTTAAAACCGCATCTACCGGAGCCATTGCTGCCGCAGTTGTACCTTCAGCAGTTGTTGGTCAGGTAAAGAAACCGGTTATCATTCCCGCTTCTGCAAAAGGAGCCAACGACCGCATCAGGGTTGCTGTATGCGGAGTTAACGGCCGTGGTAAGTCTCACATCGAAGAAGTTATGGGCCTTTCCGGAAAAGCAAACGTCGAAGTAGCCGCTTTGTGTGATCCGGATATGGATGTTTTACAGACTCGCGCGAATGAATTCGAAAAGGACTACAGCAAAAAGGTAGTTATCCACCAGGATTTCCGCAGGGCGCTGGAAGACAAAACAATTGATGCTGTTACAGTGGCTGTTCCAAACCATTGGCATGCGTTGTTGTCAATTTGGGCTTGCCAGGCTGGAAAAGATGTATATGTTGAAAAGCCTGCAACTCATAATATAGCTGAAGGACGTAAACTCATTGAAGCTGCTTACAAATACAACAGGATTGTGCAGCATGGTGTTCAACTCCGCAGTTCCGTAGCTATCCGCGAAGCTGTTCAG
Source organism: Prolixibacteraceae bacterium (assembly GCA_963663005.2). Taxonomy (GTDB): domain Bacteria; phylum Bacteroidota; class Bacteroidia; order Bacteroidales; family Prolixibacteraceae; genus CAINVV01. The sequence continues at coordinate 233,900 of CAXXHH010000010.1, read as the reverse complement.
CATCTGAAGGATGGTTTGATTGGCCGCGTTTATATGTCCAGAGGACTCGTTTACCGTTCCCGCCCGGATATCGGCAACAAGGGTATCTCCCCAACTCCTGCCGGATTAAATTATGATTTGTGGTGCGGTCCTGCTCCAATGCGTCCTTTCTCCAAGAATTTGGTTCACTACAACTGGCACTGGCACTGGAACTACGGAAACGGTGATGTTGGTAATCAAGGTATTCACGAGACCGATCTTTGCATGTGGGGATTGGGCGTAAATAGCTTACCTGAAAGAATTACTTCCATGGGCGGCAAATTCCTGTGGGATGATTGCAAAGAGGTGCCTGAAGTTCAAACATCTATTTACCACTATCCGAAAGAGAAGAAAATCATTCAGTTCGAAGTACGTAACTGGTACACCAACCTCGAAGATGGCGCAGGTGTAGGAAATATTTTCTACGGAGATAAAGGTTACCTGGTTGTAAATGGATACGGAACATACGAATCTTTCCTTGGCTCGAAGCGTGAAAAGGGTCCAAGCCGTTCTGAAAAAGGGGAATTAACACTCCATTTCCAAAACTGGTTCGACGCAATCCGTGCCCGCGACATGAGCATTCAAAATGGTCCGGTTCAAACCGGAGCTTTGGCCTCTTCATTGGCTCACCTGGGCAATATTTCGTATCGTTTGGGACGTCAACTTGATTTTGATCCGGTTGCTGAACGTTTCATCGGCGATGGTGATGTTGATGCCAACAACATGCTGACCCGCGAATATAGAGCGCCTTATCTGATGCCAGATGTAATCTGATAAATCGGTTCTAATTTTATAAAAGGGAAACTTCAGGCTACTGGGGTTTCCCTTTTTTTTGTATTGCAGAAATTGGATTATTAATTATTCAATTTACCATCGAATGGAAATAAAATCAGGAGAATTAATTAATTTGCAGACTGATTTTGAACACACTTCCAACTAACAAACCGAATTTTCATGGAGCACTGGAAACAGGTACTTGATCCTTTCAATAACGGCTTAGTTTCGGCATTGGTTGCCATCATACCCATTCTCGTTATTTTCTGGGCATTGATTATTAAGAAGATGCAAGGGTATAAGGCTAGTTTGTTAGCATTATTTGTTGGTTTGGTAATTGCCGTTGCGATATACGGAATGCCGGTAAAACTGGCGTTATTGTCGACCGCAAATGGTGTGTTGTACGGCTTATTTCCTATTACCTGGATCATCATCACGGCTGTGTTCCTGTTCAATCTGACGGTTAAGAGCGGTCAATTCGAAATAATCAAGCATTTTATGGCTTCCATTACGTCCGACAGGCGGATTCAGGCCTTGCTGATCGCATTTTCTTTCGGCTCTTTTCTGGAAGGAACCTGCGGATTTGGGGCACCCGTTGCCATAACGGCGGCTATGCTGGTAGGTTTGGGCTTCAATCCGTTGTATGCGGCGGGCATTTGCCTGATAGCGAATACGGCTCCTGTTGCCTTTGGCTCCATCGGTATTCCGATAACCGTAGCCTCGCAGGTTTCGTCAATCCCGGAACTGGCAATCTCCCAAATGATTGGCAGGACGCTGCCGTTCTTGTCGGTTGTTTTGCCGTTTTACATCGTGTTTTTAATGTCAGGATTCAAAAAGACAATCGAAGTATTGCCTGCCATTCTAGTATCCGGCTTGTCATTCGCAATCATGCAAGCGTACTCATCCAACTTTATGGGACCTGCTCTACCCGATATTTTTGCCGGAATTGGATCTATCGTATGCCTGATTATCTGCCTGAAATTTTGGAAGCCCGCAACCGTCTGGCGCTTTCCAAATGAGCAGGAACCAACAATCAACACCGATGTGCATTACACTACCGGACAGATACTCAGAGCCTGGTCGCCATTTATCGTATTAACAATCATGGTAATAGCGTGGGGTTTGCAGCCCATAAAGCAGGTGTTTAATTCGATCGGTCAGCTGCAGTTCGAAGTGCCTGGACTTCACAATGTGATCCTCGATAGGAATAGCAATCCGCTGCCGCACATTTTTAAGTTCAATTATATGTCGGCTGCCGGAACATCAATTTTGTTGTCGGCGCTGATAGCCATTCCGTTGGTGGGACTGCGTTTCAAAGATGGACTAAAAATCTTCGCGGCGACCCTCAATCAGCTCAAATTTTCCATTGTCACGGTTGCTGCGGTACTCGGTTTTGCTTACATTTTGAACGATTCCGGCATGACAATTACCATGGCTTCCACGCTTGCAAGTACCGGCATTCTTTTCCCATTCTTCGCCCCTGTGCTGGGTTGGCTTGGTGTATTTATTACCGGATCTGATACTTCGGCAAACGCCTTGTTTGGAAAACTTCAGTCGGCAACCGCTTCCTCGATCGGGATTGACCCGGTAATAACGGTGGCCGCAAATGCCTCGGGTGGAGTAGTTGGCAAAATGATCTCGCCGCAGTCGATTGCAGTGGCCGCTGCCGCGGGAAATCTGGTCGGCAAAGAGTCTGATCTGTTCCGTTTTACGGTAAAGCACAGCTTCATCATGCTCCTTCTTATTTGCGGCATTGTTTTAGCGCAAGCCTATGTGTTTACCTGGATTGTTCCTCACTATCAAATGCTTGCAAAAAACGAAGTGGTCGCTGCCGCCGAACCTTTCCGCGGATACATGTACCTGCTGGCCCTGGTTGCGTTGCTGACCGCATTTATCATTTATATCAAAAGCCGGAAAAAGGTAACGGAGATTACGAAAAACTGAAAAACGGATAACCATGGAAATCGGATTTCACCACGGAACGGAGATGCTGACATTTAATCTGCCGGATGATGCCATAATCTACCAGTCGAACTATAAGAAAACGGATAAGCCGGCAGCTGAATTACTGGCGGAGTCGCTGGCAAATCCGGTATCCGGGCATTCGTTGGAAGAGCTTCTTAAAACACGGAAATCCGGCAAAGTTGTAATTGTCGTTTCTGATATTACCAGGCCCATTCCGTACGGTGATTTTTTGCCGGAATTTATTGCACAAATCGAGAAAGCGGGCGTAGGTAAAGAGGAAATTATTATCCTGGTTGCCACAGGCATGCATCGCCCCTCCACCCGCGAGGAATATTGCCGTATGTTCGGAGAATATGTTGTGGAGAACTATCGGATAATCGACCACGACTGCAGTAAAGCTGAGGATCTTGAGGAGTTGGAAGAACGCAGCTGGTCGGGCTCGAAAGTTCGACTGAACAAGCACTACGTCAAGGCAGGATTCCGCATCGTGACCGGCCTGGTGGAACCACATTTCATGGCGGGTTTCTCTGGTGGCAGGAAGGCAATTTGTCCGGGATTGGTTGATCTCGAAACGATTCAAAAATTCCATGGATATAATTTTTTGAGCCATCCCAATGCCGTCAGTTCAGTAATGATCGATAATCCGTGCAATATGGAAAACAGTTCCGTAGCGAGGCTTTGTCCGCCGGATTATTCAATTAACGTCATTCTTGATAATAAAAAGAAGATAAACGTCATAGTATCAGGCGAATTGTTCGCATCGCATCAGGCAGCCGTGAAATATGTGAAATCGGCATGTTGCCCTACCGTATCCCGGCAGGCAGATATGGTGGTTACTTCCAGTGGCGGATATCCGCTGGATGCAACATTTTACCAGTGTGTCAAAGGGCTGGTAAATTGCCTTCCTGCAATAAAAGAGATGGGGGAGTTGATTTCCTTTGGTAGTTGTGTCGAGGGAATCGGGAGTAAAGAATATTCCTCGATCATGGAAAAATATTCCGGCAGGAGCGATCAGTTTATTGAAGATATTAAGGCGAACCACTCATTCATAAAGGACCAGTGGCAGCTTCAAATGCAGATTCGGGTACTGAAGAAGATCGGACAGCAAAATCTGCATTTTTATACCACCGGCATACCGTTGGAAACACTTTCGAAGCTTTCCGTCAACCCGCATTCTGTTTCTATCGACGAAATTCAAGGGTTGATCCAATCCCATCTGGATAAAGCTGTTCGGGCGAAGAAACAAATTGCCGTATTCCCGGAAGGGCCATACTGTTCTCCCGTCTGATAAAAAATTCGTCGTTAAAAATTTGTATTTTAGCCCCTTCTGCAAATTAATGCAAATGAGGCGTAGAGGTATAACTGAAATGGGAATTTTGCGGCACTTTTCTGAAGGGAAAATCTTCCTTTCAGGATGTCTTTTGCTGTTGGCCGCTCTTACGCTCATTCCTGCACCAAAAGCCAGGGCCATCGATGTTGTAAATAACCTGAATTTTGATTTCTATTCACAGGAGCACGGTCTTTCGAATAATCAAATTCACTGCGTTTTACAGGATAAGAAAGGATGGATGTGGATTGGCACCTCTCAGGGAGTTTGCCGGTTCGACGGATATCGATTCACTATTTTTAAAAATGATCCGGATGATTCGACGAGTCTCAAAGGCAATCTGGTGCGGACGATGTACGAAGATAGTAAGGGACAGTTGTGGATTGGTACCGAAAACGGCGGACTCAATAAGTTTAACCGCGACAAGGAGAACTTTGAACATCCCTTTTACTACGGTAAAAATGCCTTATTGAAAGATGCTTATGTGACGTCCATTCTGGGAGATAGTCATGGTAATTTATGGATTGGCACCGAATCCAATCTGTTCAGAATGGACAGTGAAAACAATCTTTCCGTAATAAAACCCGTTAATCTTCCAGGTTTTACCGAATACTTCAGGGTGATGCGCATGGATCAGTCCGGCAAACTTTGGATCGGAACAAACCGAGGCGTGGTTCGATATGATCCGGCAAATAATGTGGTGGATCGGATAACGCTCAGAGGTTCAAGAATAAACGAAGAGATTTGGGAAATATATCCGAATGACGACGGCACCGTTTGGATTGGAACATATGCCAGTGGTTTATACCTGGTCAATGCGGTTACTTTAACTGACCAGCAAATTGTCATTGATCCCGAAAATGATCGCAGCAATACCGTTCGGGGAATTTCGAAATCACTTAATGGCGATCTCTGGATCGGGACGCGTGGCGGACTGTATCTTTACAACCGGCAGAAGGGAACCATAGGTAAATATTTTCACGATGAACGTGAACCCAAGAGTCTGGTTAATAATTCAGTGCTTTGTGTTTCAAGAGATGCAAAAGGTAATATGTGGATCGGCACACGCCAGGGACTAAATCTGTTAATCGAAGAACGAATAAATATTTTGGGCTATAAATCGTTACCTGGCGATAACCGGTATTTGAATAATGGTGAAATTTACGCATTCTGGTTGGATAAAGCTGGCGACCTGTGGATCGGTACCGAAAATGGCGGAATTAACATCCTGAACAGACAAACAGGGCGTTTCAGGTACATGGGGCCCATCCGGAATAATCCCAATTCGCTTTCGAGTACTTGCATAAAGGCCTTGCTGGATGACGGGAAAAATAATCTCTGGATCGGTACATTTATGGGGGGGCTGGATGTGTATAATCTGCAGACAGGAACTTTCAGACACTTCAGAAATGATCCTTCTGATCCTAATAGCTTGTCAAACAACAGGGTATGGTCGTTGTTAAAGGACAGCAACAATGATATATGGGTCGGAACCACTAGCGGCTTAGACAAATATGTTCCGGCTACCAATAATTTTGTGCATTTTAATAATCTGGTTATCAATCAGCAAGTCAATTGGTTGGTGGAAGACCGTGATCATTGCCTGTGGATTGGAACAGACAGGTTGATTATCTACAATCCGAAAGATCAGAAGTTTCAATCGCTCGAGGAAACGACGAGGTCTATGTTCGAGGATTCAAAAGGGCGCTTTTGGCTTACGACCCTAAACCACGGTATTGCATTGTATTCCAAGGAGAAAGGCATTGTCAGGTATTACAACGAAAAGAATGGTCTGGCCAACAATCAGACGTTGGCGATATTGGAAGATAATGAACATTTTCTGTGGATCAGCACAACGAATGGCCTTTCCAAATTTGATCCGGAGAAAGAGCGGTTTCATAATTTCTCAACAAACAATGGATTTCTGAATGATCAGTTTACGTACGGAGCAGCGTGCAAACTGCCGTCCGGCGAGTTGATTTTTGGTGGAATCTCCGGTCTCAATATCTTTGATCCTGTGAAGATTAAGTCGGGCGATTATTTTGCGCCCATTGTTTTCACGGATTTGAAAGTCCTAAATAAGAGTGTGAAGATTAGCCGGGATAAGAAGGGAATCCTTCAAAAATGCATTTCCGAAACCGAAAATATTGAATTAAAATACGAACAGAACTCCATTGAAGTTGAATTTGCCTCGTTTGACTTTGCCAATATCATGGGAATTCAATATTCCTACTACCTGGAAAATTTTGATAAGGATTGGAATGAGCCTTCCGATAAGCGTCTGGCAACTTACACGAACCTTAATCCGGGAACTTATACCCTCCATGTAAAGACAGTTTCCATGGATCGCCAGCAAAGCAATGCCGGACCGACACTGAAAATTACCGTTTTGCCGCCGATATGGCAGACCTGGTGGTTTCGTATCCTGATTTTCCTAACGATTCTAGGATTGATTTTCTGGTTGATCACTTTCCTTCAGAATCGGGAAAAGCTAAAGCATAATCTTGTATTTGAAAAGATCAAGGCGAAGAAACTGCATGAGCTCGACATGATGAAATTGCGGTTTTATACAAATATTTCGCACGAGATACGAACTCCTTTAACCTTGATTCTTGGTCCGCTCGAAAAGCTTAGAAACAATACCATTCCGACGTCGGAGATTAAGGGGCATCTGGATGTTATGTACAGGAATGCCAATCAGTTACATCAACTCATCAACCAATTGCTTGATTTCAGGAAAATGGAGTCAGGAAATCTGAAACTCATTCTCAAGCGAGGCGACCTGGTTTCCTTCATCGCCGGAGTGGTAGGAACATTCGAAAAATTTGCAGAAGAAAAGGGCATTGAGTTGAAATTCAACTCGCTGAAAAAGGAGATTGTTACCAATTTCGATGAAGATAAGATTGGCAAAATCATGAACAATCTTCTGTCAAACGCCTTTAAATTTACGGCCAAAGGAGGTAAAGTGGTGGTAAATATATCGCTGGTCTTTGATTCGGAAGATCAGGAGTCTCAGCATGAGTCGTCCGAAAAAAGAGTCATCGAGATTACCGTGAAGGATACGGGTATCGGAATTGAGCCGTCAAATTTGGAGAAGATTTTCAACCGGTTTTTCCAGGTAGATAACGACGCAGCACAAACAGGCACTGGGATTGGTCTGGCGCTTACCAAGGAATTGGTAAAACTGCACAATGGAAAGATTTTTGTCACCAGCAAACCAGGCAAAAGTTCCAAATTCACCGTTCAGCTGCCATTTGACGAGCTTAAAATCAGCGAAGTCCCCGATAGTCCTTCTGTCGCAGAAAATTCAAGTGAGACCCCGCTGGGAGCCTCCACAGAAGAGCGGGCAAATGACCTGGCTGCTGCCGGACAGAAAATTATGCTGCTGGTAGATGACAACGCTGACGTACGCTATTTCATTAAATCACACTTCTCGTCCGGTTATCATATTCTGGAGGCGAAAGATGGTGTAGAGGGCTGGAATACTGCTCTCAGAACCATCCCAAATATTATTATTAGCGACGTGATGATGCCGGATATGGATGGTTTTGAGTTTTGCCGGAAAATAAGAAAAGACGAGCGCACCTCTCACATCCCGATTTTGCTGCTGACGGCTTTGGGATCGAGGGAGCATGAGATCGAAGGATTAAGTCAGGGTGCGGACGACTATATCACGAAACCATTTGATCTGTTGATCCTTCAGACGAAAGTCGAAAATATTCTGTCTGTGCGGCAGTCGCTTAAGCAAAAATATTCGGGTGAGATGATGCTGCAACCAAGAAATGTTTTGCTTAGTTCGCCGGATGAGCGCTTCCTGCAAAAGGCAATTGATGTGGTAGAGAACAATATCTCAGATCCCGATTTGGATATTGATCGTTTTGCCGCGGAGATTGGGGTAAGCCGTATGCAGCTCTACCGAAAACTCAATGCGCTGACCGAAATGACCGTTAAAGAATTCGTGCGGAATATCAGATTGAAAAGAGCAGCGCAGTTGCTGATCCAAAAAAAGATGAATGTATCGGAGGTTGCCTATGCCGTCGGGTTTAAGGATTTGTCTCATTTTAGGAAATGTTTCCGCCAGGAATTCAACATGAGCGCCTCAGAATACACAGAAAAACACTCCTGACATTTTCTCGCAAACGTTTGCACTGACGACTAATTCCAAATTAGTTCAGAAAATTGGTATGTTGCACATAATCAGTTTTGTATAGATATTTCAATAAATTTCATATACTGAATTCACCCGATATTTGGTACGTATAACCCGCTTCTGGTATTCCAGACCCTCCTTTCTGATATGAATTTTGAGCCCCGGACGGGGGCGCGATAGTAACTTTACATCGCTTGCCAGCAGAAAAAAAATGGAAGAGATAAATAGGAAAATTAAAAGAGTTAACTGGATAATTATAAGTATGACCATCATTTTGACGGTCATACTGACTTTTTTGATTATCTCCATTTTGTGATTGCGGGTAGCGCCTTTTGGAACTGACAAACAATAATTGAAAAATGAAAAAAAATTGGACACTCCTCCAGTTGGTTTTTTTGGTATTTAGTGTGGGCGTCTTGCAGGCTCAAACGCTGAATAAATCAGGACTGGAGATGGCTAATAAGATGGCCGAATCTGAAATTAAACAGTTTCCGGAGCCCTGGACTGTCGATTTTAATCCAAAACCTATCTGGAATTACACCCAGGGATTGATTGCGCAATCCATGCTAATGGTTTGGAATCAAAACAAAAATGAGGCCTTTTACAATTATGCGAAACTTTATGCGGATAAACTGATCGATGCCAATGGTGAGATATCAGGGTACAAAACGGATGAGCATAATATCGACTGCATGAATTCCGGGAAATTTCTTTTTGATCTGTATGAAAAAACGAAGGATGAAAGATACCGGAAGGCGATCATTTTTCTTCGTGAACAACTGAAGGCACAGCCTCGCACTTCGGAAGGTGGTTTCTGGCATAAACAGCGGTACCCAAATCAGATGTGGCTTGACGGATTGTACATGGGCGCTCCTTTCTATGCGCAATATGCGAAGACTTTCAACGAACCGGCAATTTTTGATGATGTAGTGAATCAGTTTGTTACGGTTCATAAACATACCTATGATTCGAAATCCGGATTAAACTACCATGGATGGGATGAAAGCAAACAACAGAAGTGGGCCAATCCTGAAACAGGCTGTTCTCCAAATTTCTGGAGTAGGGCAGAGGGTTGGTATGCAATGGCTCTGGTTGATGTTCTCGATTTTCTTCCGGCATCGCATCCCGGCAGGATAAAGGTGTTAGCCATATTAAATCAGGTGGTAGCCGGCATCAAAAAGCATCAGGACCAAAAAACCGGTCTTTGGTATCAGGTTATAGATCAGGGTGGTAAAGAAGGTAACTATCTGGAGGCTACCGGTTCTTCCATGTTCGCTTATGCCTTGTTAAAAGCATCCCGTAAAGGGTATATCGGCAACGAATACAAAGCCATCGGGGAGAAAGCATACAAAGGATTGCTCGAAAATCTGATTAAGCAAAACGAAAACGGAACCATTAGTCTGACGAAATGCTGCTCTGTAGCCGGACTTGGTGGAAATCCCTACCGTGATGGCACATACAAATATTACATTTCTGAGCCGGTTAGGGACAACGACCCGAAAGGCGTCGGTCCTTTTATCATGGCTTCTCTCGAGTATACAACAAAATAAATATTCTAATAGTTAAACAAACGTAACAATTCTCTATGATGAAAATGAAGCAGAATTTTCTTAGAAAGGTTAGCCTTTTGGCAATGTTTGTAATTTTTATTGGTGCGCAGCTTTTCGCCCAGAAAGTTACAGGCGTGGTAGTAGATGAAACAAACTCTCCAATGCCAGGCGTAAACGTTGTTGTGAAAGGAACAACAAACGGTGTGATCACCAACATGGATGGTCAGTATACCATCACTCCCGGTGATTTAGCTAAAGACGTGCTCTCTTTCTCCTTTATCGGTTATGATGGGAAAGAGGTCAAAATTAACGGACAGAAAGTGATTAACGTACAAATGACCAGCAGCACCCTGCAAATTGAAGAGGTTGTTGCCATTGGTTATGGTACCGTTAAAAAACGCGATGTAACAGGTTCTGTTGCGTCTGTTTCCGGTAAGCAAATCGCAGCAATTCCTGTTGCCAACGTGGCGCAAGCACTCCAGGGACGACTTGCGGGTGTGAACGTTATTTCTCAGGATGGACGACCAGATGCGACTATTTCGATACGTGTTCGTGGTGGTGGTTCTATCTCACAAAGTAACGACCCACTTGTTTTGATCGACGGTGTTCCTGGTAACATCAGTGACGTCCCTTCCGAGATGGTTGAAAGCATTGACGTGCTGAAAGACGCCTCCTCTACTGCTATTTTTGGTGCACGCGGTGCCAACGGGGTTATTCTTGTTACAACCAAAAGGGGAAAATCCGGCGATGTGACTGTTAGTTACAGCGGTTATGGAAAATTTAACACCCCAACCGGATATCTTAGTACTTTAAATCCATACGATTATTTATCGTTCAAATGGGGACTGCTTGACACCTATTTTGGATCAACTTATACCACACCATTCCAGAAATTGTTCGGAATAGGTGCATACACTGGCACTAACTCTGCAGGTTTAGACGCATACAAAAATGTGAACCAATACGACGTGCAGAAGGATGTCTATTTTAGTTCATTCTCACAGAACCATGACCTGACTATCACAGGCGGAACAGACAAAACAAAAATCATTTTAGGATTGGGCTACCTCGATGAAGATGGGATGAAACTGAACTCCTTCTCCAAAAGAACAGTGGCATCCTTAAAATTGGATCAAAAAATAGGTAACAAACTGGATTTTAACCTGGACTTGCAGTATACGGATAAAAGTTCAATGGGTAATGAAAGTACAACAAGCGGTTACGGTTCATCCCTCTCCGGTTCATACCGTTTCCGTCCAATGGCTAAGAGTGATATTAAAGGTGATCAGACGTACCTTGGTGATGCCTCCATGGGAGAAGAGATGTTTGTCATGGATGACATGTACAACCCGGTCAATGTGATCAAAGACCGTCAAAACCTGTTGTTAACTCAATCGATTCGCAGTACGACCGGTTTGAATTGGAAAATTATCAAGGGTTTAAACTACCACTCTGAATTGACGCTTGCCCGCAATTATACGCAAAATAAAATCTGGAGAGGTCCGACCCCTGCCAGTGGCAATGAAGTAAACTACAAAAACAGCGATGGAACACTTCAATTTGCCGGCGATGCTGATTTTAGAAAGAATGAAGCTAAGTCTTTACGATGGGCCAATACCCTGGCGTATGAATTAAAATTGAAAGAGATACACCGGCTTAACTTCCTGGTAGGTCAGGAAATAACCAATTCGGGTGGAACCAGCATGCGTATATCAGGACAAAAATATCCTGCGAATTTTACAATGGATAATGCTTTTGCGATGATCTCGCAATACGGTGCAAACCTGGTAGTTGCTACGGGTGTGAGTACACCAAATCGTCTTCAGTCATATTTCGGAAGGGCAAATTACTCGCTCAAAGACAAGTATATGCTTGCCGCTACCTTCCGCGCTGACGGTTCTTCCAATTTCTCCCCGGAACATCGTTGGGGATATTTCCCGGCAGGTTCAATTGCCTGGCGTATGTCTGAAGAGTCTTTTATGAAAAATATCAAGGGTCTCGATGACTTGAAACTTCGTGTATCGTATGGTGAGGTAGGAAATGACGCCATCAGTGCCGACCAGTGGTCTCAATTATGGGCAGCCACAACCGACACCCGCTGGCAATATGGCCTGAACAGAACGCTTCAGCCTTCGTATGACCTGGCAACTGCTCAGTTGGCCAACCGCGATTTGAAATGGGAAACTACCATTACACGTAATATCGGTCTTGACTTCTCACTGTTTAAGCATGCTCTGACTGGTACTGTCGATGTTTACCAAAATAGCACGAAGGATTTGTTAATGCTGACCGACATTCCATCTATCACGGGTTTTACGACCAGTTATGCCAATATTGGACAAACCAGCAACAAAGGGATTGAAATCTCATTGACAGGCACGATTTTGAGGAACAAGGATTGGAATATTACGGCAAGTGCAAATATCAACATCAACAAAGGCAATATTGATAAACTCGCTGACGGGATGCAAAGCGCCTATGGAACTTCATTCCTGCAGTCCGGAATTCCAAATGCCGACTATAAATTGTTGGTGGGTAAACCTGTTGGTATCGTAATGGGTTATCAAAGGGATGGTAAAGGTTATTATACTCCGGAAGATTTCGATTTCAACGCAGGAACAGGTGTTTACACGCTAAAAGCAGGTGTTGCTGATCTTTCAAAATCATTTGTCTCCTATCGTGCTGGTCTGGTTCCCGGTTCTCAGCAGGCATATCCTGGTTTGCCAAAATTTGTGGATAATGTTAAGGATGGCGTGATTGACGACAAGGATATGGTCGAAATTGGAAATATGAATCCAAAGAACACTGGCGGTTTCAACATTAACGCCGCATACAAGAACTTCGATCTTGGCATGTATTTTAACTGGAGCTACGGCAATGATGTCTACAATGCCAATAAATTGGCTACGCTGTTTAACGGTAACAAAGGTGGTGGTCTATACGGAAATAAGCTTTCTGTCGTGAAAGATTCCTATACAAACTACCAAATTCAGAACGGAAGTTTAGTAAAACTTGTTACGCCTGACCAGTTGAATGCTGCCAACGCCAACGCGACTGTACCATCGACCTTCCTACAACAAGGCTATGTTTCCGATATTGGTATCGAAGATGGTTCATACCTGCGTCTAAACACGTTGACCTTGGGCTATACATTGCCAAAACTGGTGCTGAACAAAGTAAAGGTTAGCAACATGCGCATCTACGGATCTGTCTATAATGCATTTACCCTGACAGGTTACTCCGGACTTGATCCTGATGTTAATACGGATCAAAATGTAAATAAATCCCGTTATCCGACTCCCGGACTTGATTGGGGTACCTATCCACGTGCCCGTCAGTTTGTGATTGGCCTAAATGTTACTTTCTAAATCGAATAATCGGAAATCATCTTTAAAGAAAAACAATCATGAAAAAAATAGTAATCTATATATTTCTGGCACTATTACCGGCTATGTTTTCGGGGTGCAAAGACTATTTGGATGTTACGAATGCAGGCCAGTCAGACGATAACTTTGTTATGTCGAGTCCAAGCGAGGCTTTTAAAGCACTATCGTGGGTTTACGCCGAATATCGTCAGAATGCTGCTGCCGGAGGAAACTACAACTGGCAGGATCCACTGGGTTCGGATGCTGAATACATGAGCGAATATCCATCGGTCAACAATGTCATCGCAAGATTGCAACCGGGTGCAACTACTGTAAATACTGATATGGGTCTATACAATAGTTTAAACGTAGCACTTGCACGCGCTACCCGTATTGCCGATTTGATAGGAGCAAAAGCTGAATATCAAGCTGATGCAAAAGGTAGTGTTGCTACAGCCTGGACACAACTTTATGGAGAAGCCAAAACCCTGAGGGCTTATTTAGCCTGGGAGTTGGTACGCCACTTTGGCGATGTTCCTTATGGTTATGAAAATCAGGTAGTGACAACCTATACCCTGACATCACGCTTCGAAATAATGGATAAAATTCTTGCCGATGTTAAAGCTGTTGAAGGTAAAATGTTCGTCCTTGGACAAGGTGGAATAACGGCAGAAAGAATCAGCCGCACATTTGCAAATGCGCTGATTGGCGAGATTGCTCTTCATGCCGGAAGCTGGCAAACCATCCGTACCGATATCAAGGGTTTGTACGGTTCCGTTCAGTTTGTAAATAAAGGTGCAGATGATGGAACATGTGTATATGCACGTCGTTCAGATTATATTGATTACGTCAAGGTGGCTGAAACATACCTGAATGCAGCTGTTACCACTCAAAGCGGATCTGCCAAGTTGATCACAACCGATACAAGGTCAGTCAATAATCCTTTCCAAAAACATTGGCAAGAAGTGAACTCCAGGCGGATTAGTCAGGAATCTCTCTTCGAAATCGGTTGCGTACCGGCTATTGGAAATAGCGAATACGGATACAGTATGGCTCGTCCAGGCTCAAACAGCTCTGTCAACTCTTACTTAAATACGTTTGCAGCTATCCGTATTATTCCTTCATTCTTCTACAATGGCTACGAAAACGGTGATATGCGTCGCGACGTAAGTATGGTTGTAACTGGTAGTAATGCAGCAACCGGACAAGAGAATTTGATTCCACTCGGCGTAGGTACACGTATCGGCGGCGGTGGTCCAAGTACCAACAAATGGGACAAAAATAGGGGAGACGTACCTTTATACCCCAATGCAACATTCCGTTCCTCAGGTATCAACTATGTTATTCTGAGAATGGCTGATGTGATGCTTTTGCTTGCCGAAGCGAAAGCCGTTGCTGGTACTGATGCCGCGGGTGCGGTTACGTTGGTAAACCAAATTCGTACAAGAGCTTTTGGTAACACGAGCAAAAATATCTCCAGTTTGACTGGCGATGCATTGTTGGATGCTATCTACAATGAGCGCAAATTGGAACTTTTAGGCGAAGGCGCTATTCGCTGGGACATGATTCGTTCAGGTAAGTTCAATGAAAGAGCCATTGCTATCCGCAAGGAGATGGCAGATATGACAGCCGGACTTCAGGCTAACGGATTCTATACCTTCCCAAGCGGCAGAACTATATCCAACTATGTTTGGACGAAATTTGTCCAGGTTGGCGGCAATGTAGCAACAGTTACTCAAAGTCCGGTTGAATCTGATCCTGCACTTTATCCGGGTTGGAGAGGTATTTACAATTGGGGGATTGCAGCCTATACCACAACTGCCAGGAATTTGGCTATCAAAGGATTGTACAACTACATCGACCCTGCTGGTGCAGAAGCTAAAGCACTGGTGGCCGATGGTTACACCAGAGTGAACTGGGGTATTACCGTTTGGAATGATGCAAATGCCAAAGCGATGTTGAATGCGGCCGTTCTGGACGGCGTTGTAGGTCGCGAGACAAATGCACCTCGTTATTTCCACCCACTGCCTCTGACAGTTATCGACCAATCGAAAGGAAATGTAACAAATGGTTACGGATTGCCTAATAAATAATTTGAGTTGAGTTAGATTTGTACTAGTAGGAATAACCCGTCCAATTCCGGACGGGTTATTTAATTCCCGGACTCGGCAAAGCTTTGTACTTGGTGACAATTTAAACCGGTTTTACCATGAATATCCTGCGACTTTTTACGCTGATCTTCCTCATATTCTCTCTGGTCTCTTTTGGTAAACCTACCGGGAAGGAGCTCGTTGCGGCAAACGCCAAAACGACCGAATGGATAGTAAGCGATCTGCTTCGGGCAGGCGGAAGTGGAATCAGTATTCTCGGTAAGCCTGAAATCGTAGCTTGCAAGTATGGTAATGCGGTACAATTCAATGGTTCCACCGATGGTATTTTTTTGGACATGATGCCGCTCACCGGCTTGACAGAGTTTACCATCGAAATATTGCTTTGCCCGGCGAAAGGAGGTAATTTTGAACAACGCTATTTTCATGGCGGAGAGGTAAGGGGAAGTCGTGTCATGATGGAATTGCGGTCAAACGATTCAGACTGGTACCTGGATGCCTTCTTTAAATCCGGCGACGAGCAAAAAACGTTAATCGAACCAACCTTGACCCATCCTTTGGATCAGTGGGCTCATGTTGCTTTTGTGGTTGAACAAGATTATCAGCAGACTTTTGTCAATGGCAAAAAGGAGCTGGAGAGCAGGATCAAATTCAGGACATTTGCAGGTGGTAAAACCTCTTTGGGAGTTCGTCAGAACCAATTATCCTGGTTTAAAGGTGCAATATATAGCATCCGAATCACCCCCAAGGCACTAAAGCCAATAGATTTTATCAAATATTGAATTAGAAAAATCCTCATGAGACACCTGTTGTTGACTGTCAGTTTTGTCACCCTGTTGCTTTCATCTTCCTTTCAGAGTCGGGCGCAAAGCAAGAATCTTTCGAAAGAGGCCGAGCAAACCATGCTTCGGGCAACACAATTCATGGTCGAAAAAGCTGCAACCAATGGCGGATATGTTTGGTACTACATGCCTGATTTTTCGCGCAGATGGGGAGAAATGGAGGCGTACAAAACGATGATCTGGCTTCAGCATCCGGGTACGGTGAGCATGGGGCACCTTTTTATGGATGCCTATAAAACCACCGGAAATGAATTTTATTATCAGGCCGCGGCAAAAGCTGCAGCAGCTATCATCTGGGGACAAAGTCACGAGGGTGGATGGAACTACATGATCGATTTTGCCGGCGACCGCTCCCTGAAACAGTGGTATAATACCATTGGAAAAAATGGCTGGCGTTTGGAGGAATTTCAACATTATTACGGAAATTCAACCTTCGACGACGATATCACCTCTGATGCAGCCCGTTTTCTGTTGAGAATTTACGTCGAAAAGCTGGATCCGGCTTACAAACCGGCCTTGGATAAGGCGATCGACTTTATCCTGAAAAGCCAATATCCTATTGGTGGATGGCCGCAACGCTATCCGCTGAAATATGATTTTAACAAACAGGGGCACCCCGATTATACGTCGTATTTTACTTTCAACGATGACGTAATTTGGGAAAATATCCATTTTCTGATCCAGTGCTATCAGGTGCTGGGTGAGGAGCGTTTTCTTGATCCTATCAGGCGTGGAATGAATTTCTACCTGACTTCGCAGGACGCTTGCGGCGCCTGGGGCTTTCAGCTCAATATGGCGCTTGAGACGGCAGGCGCCCGCACGTACGAACCTGCGGCATTTATGCCCGCACCGACCTGTACAAACGCAATGCTGTTGCTGAAGTTTTATCAACTTACTGGCGACAGGAAATTTCTTTCGAGGGTTCCGGATGCCATAAAATGGTTGGAGGCGACAAAATTGCCTGCCGCCGAGACGGATCGCGGACTAACTCATCCGACTTTCGTGGAAATCGGTACCAATAAGGCTATTTACGTTCACCGCAAGGGCTCTAATGTTAAATACGGATATTATTACACGGATTACAACAGCGACCATCTCTTGTCACATTATGGCGGAAAACGCAGGATCCCGCTTGACGAACTAAAGGCGGAATACGCCCGACTTTCAGCCCTTTCGCCCGAGGAGGTAACAAAAGACTCTCCATTGAAAGCCGAAGAATTTAAGGCGGAAGGTACACCGCAACATTTTTACGATCTGAACAAGGATGCGTTCAAATTTACACCGAAGGAGGACATGGTGAAAGAGATTATTAATTCGCTCGACAAGGAAGGCCGCTGGATGGTGAAGCATGCTTCAATCAGCAATCCGTACATTGGCGATGGCCAGAAGCAAGAGCCTACCGATCAATATGCCTCGACAAATGTCGGGGACGAGACGGATACGTCGCCTTACCGCGATCCGTCCGAAAAAGAATATATCTCCACTGGCGACTATATCCGGAACATGAATTTTCTGATCAATTATATCCGCTCGGCTAAGACAACTGAGATACCTGCTAAAAAGTGAAAAATAACGCTTATTGAATTATTAAGATGGCAAAAAAAGTACTAATCGGTTGCTTCCTGGCTTTTTGGGCATTCTCTATATTTGGTCAGAACTCGCCTAATGTGCTTGCCTGGCGAAATAATCTCGCCTATAATTCATATCTGATGCGTGATGTTCACCAGCAATATGCCGACCGGCAGTCCGACCTGGCTCTGGCTGTTCGCTCCAAAAGCGATATGTTGCGCTATCGCGATGAGCTGAGAAAGCGTTACAAAACAATTCTGGGGGACTTTCCTGATAAGCAGCCAATAAATTCAAAAGTGTTGAAAACTACGCAGGAAAAAGGATTTCGTGTCGAGAAAGTCGTCTTTGAAAGTCTTCCCAAACGGTATGTCACCGCCAATCTATATCTTCCGGAAGGCAATGGCCCGTTTCCTGCCTCGCTCGAATTGGCTGGCCATGGTATCAACGGCAAGTTAGGATCGCAGGAAGCCGTTTTAATGGCACTGAATGGTATTGCAGTCTTGGTTGTCGACCCCATCGGACAAGGCGAGCGGGTTCAGTTTTTGGATGAAAATGGCAAGCCTTCTACCCGCGGAGCCACCACAGAACATACGTTGCTGAATGTTGGTTGCAATTTGTTGGGCAGTAGTCTGGCTGCCTACGAATATTGGGATAATCACCGTGCTATCGACTACCTGGAAACCCGCACGGATATCGATAAAAATCGTCTCGCAGCATACGGTAGTTCAGGTGGTGGAACCCAGACTGCTTACCTTATCGGGATGGAAGACCGACTGAAAGTTGCATGCATTTGCAGCTATTTTTCTCAGCGGGAGCGGGTGCTGGAGCTCAGCGGACCCTCCGACGGTTGTCAGCATATTCCGGGCGAGGGAAGCGCTCATATTGAGATTGCAGATTGGGTAACAATGTTTGCTCCGAAGCCCGTCTTGATCATGTCCGGACTGTACGATTTTGTCGATTATTGGGGCGCCATCCAGGGATACCGCGAACTGCAAAAACAGTACGAGGCTCTTGGGGCAAAAGATGCCGTGAAATTGTTTACCGCCGAAAGTGGTCACGGAATGCCAAAAGCGAAGCGCGAGGAGTTGGCAACCTGGTTTCGTACCTGGCTTTGCAAAGATCCGACGCCGGTTCAGGAAAATCAGCTGGTCAGGGTTCCTGATGACGATATGCAATGCACTTCAACGGGTCAGGTCAATACCGCTTTCGCGGATGCTGTCTCAATTCCACAGTCCAACCTGAACCGGGCGAACCAGCTGACCGCCGACCGGACAAAATTTTTGCAGCAAAACAATGATATTATAAAGCAAAAAGTGCTCGATCTCCTGGGTATCAGTATGCCAAAGGAAAAAACGGTTGCCGAGCCAACCGGAATAATCCCCGGAAGAACTTATAATCAATACAAATACCAGCTCATCCGCAAAGGCGAAATGCCCGTGCCTTGCGTGGTTGTGGTGCCTGAAAAAGTGGCTCCGGCCGGGAAGGTTGTTCTTTACCTCAATGAAGCGGGCAAAGATGCCGTTTTGAATGATGAAGCCACGTTGCTCAATTATGTCAATCAGGGAGATATTCTGGTTGTAGCCGAATTGCGTGGCTATGGCGAAACTGCCGATCCGTCATCTCTGAATGATGTTAAATACCGGAACCGCGAATACCGTAATGCCATGATTAGTCTGCATATAGGAAAAACCATTGTCGGACAAAGAGTCATTGATATCATGTCGTTGGTGGATTTCGTCTCAACCGACTCAAGATTTGCAGGTCATGAGATTAGATTGTCGGCAAACGGTTCATATGGTCCGGTGGCAATCCATGCTGCATTTTTGGATAACCGGATTGCGCTGACTGAAATATCACGTTCGATGAGATCGTATTTCGAATTTCTGCAAAATCCAATGCAACAGGATGCCTTCACGAATGTTATTCCGGGGGTTTTGAAACAGTACGATTTAAAAGACCTGGCAGGGAAAGCAGGAAAGGGGCGAATAGTGTTTGTGGATTAAAAATTAAACATGAAGCGAATAATTTATAGGTGGGCCATTCTTTTTGTGCTGCTTTTGCTGTTTAAGCTGAGTGCAATAGCGCATTTTAAAACCACGCCAAATTCTCCGATACACATCACGGAGGATGGGAAATTAATCTTCAAAACGGAGGCAAACGGTGATCGAATTCCCGATTTCTCCTTTTGTGGTTACATGGCTTCAGATACGTCAATACCGGATGTTGCCGTCAAAGTGATCGTTAGTGCAACTTCCGGCGATGCCACCGAACGTATTCAAAATGCCATCGATTATGTCTCTTCATTGCCACTGGATAAAAATGGTTTCAGAGGGGCCGTTTTGCTGGGGAAGGGGACTTTTAAAATTGCCGGCGGACTCACCATCCGCAATTCGGGAGTCGTTCTACGCGGCAGCGGTTGTCAAAATGAGGGAACTGTTTTGATCGGAACGGGAACCGACAGGGAAACCCTGATCCGGATTACAGGAATTAATAATTGCAAATTTGAGGCTCCCAATCAATTGTCGGATAGCTATTTTCCACTGAATACAACCAAGCTCACTTTTAAAAATGGCCATTCGTTTAAGGTTGGAGACCTGGTAAGAGTCAATCGGCCTTCGACCAAAGAGTGGCTCGAAAAAATCGGTACAGACAAGATCGGTCTCTACGTCGATTATACCCTTACAAACTGGACTCCGGGCGATTTTGATCTGAACTGGAACCGAAAAGTGATCGCTGTAACGCCCGAATCCATTACGATTGATGTTCCATTAACCAATGTGCTGGATCCGCAGTATGGCGGTGGAAACGTGTCAAAATATAGCTGGGATGGCCGCATTAAAAATGTTGGGGTAGAAAATCTGCGCTGCAATTCGACCTACGATGCCTCTAATGTCAAGGATGAAAATCACCGTTGGATGGCTATTACCATGGATAATGTTTGCGATTCCTGGGTACGGAGAGTCGTTGCCGAACATTTTGTCAGCTCTGCCGTCGCTGTGTGGGAAACTGCCTCGCGGATTACGGTGGAGGATTGTAAATCACTGTCTCCTGTCGGCGAAATTGGCAATTACCGGCGTTACTCTTTCCAAAATATGGGTCAGCAGGTGTTATTTCAGCGCTGTTTTGCCGAATTTGGTTACCATGCCTTTTCGGTGGGCTACACCGCCTCCGGACCGAACGCCTTCGTTCAGTGTTATTCGTACATGCCATACAATTTTAGTGGCGCAATTGGTGGCTGGGCAAATGGGGTTTTGTTCGATAAAATGACAATCGACGGGGGTATTATCAGTCTAGCCTACCGGGATGTTGACGGCCAGGGTGGTGGCTGGAGTGCCGCCAATTCACTTTGCTGGCAATGCCGGGCCGCTCAGATTCACCTGCCTGCTCCTCCTACTGCCAACAACTGGGCGTATGCCAGCTGGGCTCAGGGTTATGGCGACGGTCACCACGAATTGCAGCATACTTTTGTGAAACCGGAGAGCCTCTATTATGCTCAGCTGGAAGCTCGGACGGATAAGAAATCTTCGGAGGCGGATAAGATAATGGTTTATAATTCACCTGAAACGACCGCCCCAACGATCGAAACTGCGGCTCAGATGAGCCAACGATCCAAAACCCCGGATGTGACCATGGATGGATGGATCGACCAGATGATCGCTAAATATCCAATAAATCAGGATATTTCGCATGCATTGAAGTCGGAAGAAACGGGATTCAAGTCAATAAAAAAAGAAGTAAAGAATTTGCCGGCGATAACGCTTAAAAACGGATGGATTGTGCGGGATGGTAAGGTTGTTACAGGCAGAAAGGATCGTACTTCGATGTGGAGAGGTTCAACCCGTCCGTCCGAATTGGCGAGGCCGGCCGCAAATTTGGTGCGTTTTGTTCCCGGCAGGATTGGCCGCGGATTAACCGACGACCTTGATACACTGGTTTCCGATATGGTCAAAAATCACGTGGTGGCCATGCAAAGTTTTCCTGCGCTGTGGTACGAACGCAGACGGGACGACCATGCACGTACCCGCCGGGCTGATGCCGACGTGTGGGCTCCGTTTTATGAACAGCCTTTCAGTCGCAGTGGACAAGGAGAGGCGTTTGACCGCCTGAGCAAATATGATCTGACAAAATGGAATACCTGGTATTGGCTGCGCCTCAGAAAATTTACGGATTTGGCCGACCAAAACGGTCTCATGTTATTGCAGGAGCATTATCTGCAGCACAATATTATTGAGGAAGGCGCGCACTGGGCGGATTATCCCTGGCGTACCGCCAACAACATTAATAACCCAGGCTTCGTCGAAAATCCTCCTTATTCGGGCGATAAGCGCGTGTTTATGGCCGAAGCGTTTTACGACACAACGAATCTTGTCCTGAAAAAATACCACAAAGCGTATATTCGGAAGAGTCTCGATAATTTTAAGAATAACACAAACATCATCCATCACCTCGGAATTGAATATACCGGTCCGGTGAAATTCGTCGAATTCTGGCTGGACGTCATCGGCGCCTGGGAAAAAGAGAATAACAAACGGGTATTGGTGATGCTGCCCGGAACAAAAGAGGTTCAGGACGCAATTCTGTCCGACCCAAAACGCTCTTATCTCGTTGATATGATCGACGTTGTTCAATGGCAGTACCGTAGCGATGGAAGTTTGTACGCACCAGTAGGCGGCGTGAGTCTGGCCGGCCGGCAGTACGAACGGCTCATTGAAGTTGGTGAGACATCTTTCGATCAAATCTATCGCGCCGTGCACGATTTCCACTTAAAATATCCTGATAAGGGTATCCTCTGGTCGAGGCGGGGAGCGAAATTTGCCGATTGGGCTTTATTCATGGGAGGCGGATCGCTGGCATCAATTCCAGAAATAAAAAACGAGCAATTTTTCCTGGATGCCGCCGAAATGAAAACCATTACCATGAAAGCTTCAGCGTCAAAACAGTACGTTTTGGGCAAAGAAGGAACCGGATATATCATCTTTTCTGAATCGGGTAAGGTGACCATCGATTTAGCGAACGATCAGAATCAGTACAACTTGAATTGGATCAATCCTTCAACCGGTGAAATAAAATCATTCGAAACCAAGGTCAAAGGCGGGACTGTCAATTCTGTTGATGCTCCCGGTGATGGTCCGGTAGTTGCCTGGCTTTCCCGTACAAAAAAATGATTTTAAGAATTTGAGCAATTTTCAATAATATGAAGACAGTAAATTTTATTCGCGCGGTGGCTTTAATAGCGGTGGCAATCTCCTCCGGATTTTCATTTGTTTCCGCCCAGAAACCTACAGATGCGGGTACCAACACCTTTCATAATCCGGTTTTGCCCGGAGACAACCCCGATCCGTCTGTGCTGCGAGTGGGAAAGGATTATTATCTCACCACCTCTTCATTCGACTACTATCCCGGATTATTGATTCTGCACTCCACCGACCTCATCCATTGGGAAAAGGTTTGCCATGCTTTGCATCAAAATGTTGGTTCAGTATGGGCGCCGGATCTGATCAAACACAAAGATACCTACTACATCTATTTTCCCGCCGGGGGAACAAACTGGGTGGTCACAGCGCAATCGCCGAAAGGTCCCTGGAGCGCGCCGATCGATCTGAAACTGCGTGGATACATTGATCCGGGTCATGTGGTTGGCGTCGACGGTACCCGTTACCTCTACCTTTCAAAGGGATCAATCGTTCAATTATCGGCCGACGGACTTTCCACCGTTGGTGAACCGAAAGAAATTTACAATGGCTGGGAGTTTCCTAAAAGCTGGAGTACCGAGTGTTTTTGCCTGGAATCGCCAAAATCGACCGTCCGGGATGGATATTTCTATCTGACGGTGGCCGAGGGCGGTACTGCCGGTCCGGCGACTTCCCACATGGTGGTCACCGCCCGCGCAAAATCACCGTACGGACCATGGGAAAATTCCCCCTTTAATCCGATCGTGCACACGCAAAGCAGGGATGAGCGCTGGTGGAACCAGGGGCACGGAACCCTTGTGGATGATGTTAACGGGAATTACTGGATATTGTATCATGCCTATGAAAAGGGATATCATATTCTTGGCAGACAGGCGCTGATGCTGCCAATCGAATGGACCAAAGACAATTGGTTCAAGGTACCCGGGAAAGTCAAAAGCGACGATGCCATCAAACTGCCTACCGGAACGAAATCCGCAGCCGATAAAGGCTTGTCTGATGATTTTGACGGTGACAAATTGGGTTTGCAATGGCAATTTTTTAAACGCTATAATCCCGAACGCATTGCGCTGACAAACGGCGAATTGGAGCTTAAAGCGGAAGGCAGTTCTTTTGAGGATAGTTCTCCGTTACTGGTAAATGCTGCAGATCATAAATACGAGATTCAGGTCGAATATACCATCGACGAGGAGGTTACTGCCGGACTTTGTCTCTATTATAACGAAATTGCCAATGTTCGTATAGCCGTTGATACAGAAAAATTTGGCGTTTTTGTTCAAAAAAATCCTAAAATCAGGGAGAAAAATTTGCTGGGGAAACATGGGTTTCTCAGAATTCTGAACGATGATAACGAGGTAAGTTTTTACTTCAGTCCGGATGGCAAAACCTGGAATCGTGTAGAGCGCAGCCTGGATATTACAGGTTATAACCACAATGTTTTTGGTCAGTTTCTAAGCCTGCGAGCCGGACTATTTGCATTTGGGAAAGGAAAAGCTAAATTCAATAATTTTATTTACAAGGTATTATAAAGGCAAAACAGCCGCTATATATTCAAACAAAACCATCATGGCACTACTTTCTGTTTTCTTCAAGCGACTGCCCCTCTTTTTGGCGTTGATTCTGTTGTCCAGTAGCCTGGATGCCCAACATAAATCGTCGGCGAAGGCTTTGGTTCCAATTGATATGAGCCAGTTTTCCGACAGCAGAGGCCATTGGTACGGCATCTACGATAAGAGTAATATTATCCAGCCGAAGGCTAATCAGCCAACTTATTCGGAGTCCGAAATCACCAAAATTGCGGATAATATCATTCTCTATCAGCGAAATAACGGTGGTTGGCCAAAGAATTACGATATGCAGGCCATCCTGACAAGCGACCAGATTGACAGCTTGGTAAAGACCAAAGAGATGGATCATACCACCTTCGACAACTCAACTACCTATACCCATGTCGAATATCTGGCTCAGGTTTATACCCAAACTTCCATCGAGAAATACAAGAATGCCTGCCTGAAAGGGATCGGTTTCATTCTTTCAGCCCAGTATCCTAATGGAGGATGGCCGCAATATTTTCCATTGGAGAAAAATAATTACAGCAGCCATATAACGTTCAATGATGGAGCTTTTCTGGGTGTGATGTCAACATTGAAGAAGGTCAATGACAACGATCCGATGTTTTCATTTGTCGGAAAAGAGCTTCGGAAAAGAATTCAGCAGGCTTACGACAAAGGGTTGGAATGTATCCTGAAATGCCAGATTATCAGTAAAGGACGATTAACGGCATGGTGTCAGCAGTACGACGAGATTACGCTGAAGCCAGCCTGGGCAAGGGCTTACGAGATGCCTAGTATATGCAATGGCGAAAGTGTCTCGATCGTTTTCATGCTGATGAGCATTGAAAATCCCGATACAAGAATTATTTCAGCAGTCCAGAGCGCTATCAAATGGTTCGATGATTCGAAGATTTTGAATACGAAAGTAAAGACGATTCCGGCTCCGCCAGAAGTGACTCCGTATAAAATAAATAAGATTGACAGAATCGTGGTAACAGATTCTACTGCGCCCCCAATCTGGACGAGATTTTATGAAATTGATACGGAAAGACCGCTTTTTTCCGATCGCAACAGCAAATTACTCTATTCGATGGCCGAAGTGAGCCGCGAACGTCGCAGCGGATACGGTTGGTATACCTACGCTCCCCAGCAGGCATTGGATAAATATCCTGAATGGCTGAAGAAATGGGCAATAATACCGCGCGATACCTCATTCACTCCCTATAGTGCACTAATAAAGTTACAAAAGGATTTCCCGGATGCTAAAATGGTGTCGACTCAACTGCCGGAAGGTGTCAAAGCGCAACTCAATGTGGTTTATGCGACTTTGCCCAATACGCCGTACGGGAAACGAGACTTGCATCTGGACATTTTTAGTCCGGCAAAACCCGGTAAATATCCTGCTTTGCTGCATATTCACGGTGGAGGTTGGAGATCGGGATCCAAGGGGATGGATAACCCGCTGGTTCAAAATATCGCGGCACACGGCTACGTAACTGCTACCGTCGAGTACCGACTTTCGCCCGAAGCTTTGTACCCTGCAGCAATCTTTGACATCAAGGCTGCGATTCGCTATCTGCGGGCAAATGCAGCAAAACTTAATATCGACCCCGACTGGATTGCACTTTCCGGCTGTTCGTCCGGAGGTCACCTGGCCGCATTAATCGGCACGACACCGGAATTAAAAAAATTCGAAGGCGAGGAGGGGAACGGCGCATTTTCAACCAAAATTCAGGCGATCATTGATATAGATGGTGTTCTGGATTTTACTGATCCGAACGAAAGTGGTAAGGATACCGATCCGCAAAAGCGCTCTGCAGGCGCATACTGGATCGGAGAGACTTATAAGCAGGCTCCCGAAAAGTGGGCAGAAGCTTCACCTTTGGCCTATGCAGGAAAAAATACCCCGCCCATTATGTTCCTTAACAGCATCATTCCTAGGTTTCATGCGGGGCGCGATCAAATGGTCACTATTCTGAATGAGCAAAAAATCTACTCAGAAATTCACACCATTTCAAATACCCCGCATCCTTTCTGGTTGTTTCGCCCTTGGTTCAGTCAGACCGCTGGATATATGGTGAATTTTTTGGATAAAATTCTCAAACAGAAAGATTTGGTTACGGTTTCCCAGGATGGCTCGGCCGATTTTACCTCCATTCAAAAAGCCATCGATGCCAGCAAAGCAT
The DNA here is from genome assembly GCA_963663005.2 of Prolixibacteraceae bacterium. Lineage (GTDB taxonomy): Bacteria > Bacteroidota > Bacteroidia > Bacteroidales > Prolixibacteraceae > CAINVV01. The sequence goes on along the minus strand of CAXXHH010000010.1, from coordinate 207,304 downwards.
TCCCGGATAAGCGGGTTACTATTTACGTCAAAAATGGTACTTACAAAGAGAAAATCGTGGTTCCTTCCTGCAATACAAAACTCTCTATCATCGGTGAGAGTGCAGAGAAAACCATTATCACCTACGACGACTATTTTAACCGCATCAACCGTGGGCGAAACAGTACTTTTTATACTTATACCATGAAGGTTGAGGCTAATGATTTCATCCTCGAAAATATTACGGTGGAAAACACTGCCGGTCCGGTTGGACAGGCGGTAGCGCTTCACGCAGAGGGTGATCGGGGTCAGTTTCGTAACTGCCGGATCATCGGGAATCAGGATACTTTCTATGGTGCCGGAAGATTTGCCCGACAATATTTCTACAACTGTTACATCGAAGGTACGACCGACTTCATCTTCGGTGAGGCTACTATTCTTTTCGAAAAGTGTACAATTCATAGCAAAGGCAACTCATTCATTACGGCCGCCAGTACAACCGAGGGCAAACCATTCGGATTCGTTTTTCAGGATTGTAAATTAACTGCCGCCGCGGGGGTAGATAAGGTTTTTCTGGGTCGTCCCTGGAGAGGCTTTGCGAAAGTTGCCTTTCTGAATTGCGAAATGGGATCATTTATCCGCCCCGAAGGATGGGATAATTGGTCGAAAGCCGAAAATGAGAAAACGGCCGAATTTGCCGAATATCACAACTCTGGCCCGGGCGCAGTCTTAAATAAACGGGTAGCTTGGTCGAAGAAATTGACAGAAAGTACAGCCAAAAAATTTACGAAGGAACAAATTTTTGTTTCTTTAGGGTGGGAATCTCCTGCCGGAGAAAGATGGTATAATATTGAATTACAATAGTCTTATGAAGATGAAGCATTTTACTTGCCTGACATTATGCGCCTCGCTCACTGTTTTTTACGCCACTTCGTCTGCTCAAAAAACAAATGGGATTTCCAAGGTTTGGGTATCGGATAACGGCGATGGAACCTACACCAATCCGGTGTTGTACGCCGATTATTCTGATCCTGATGCTGTTCGGGTGGGAGAGGATTATTACATGACGGCTTCGTCATTTAATTGTGTTCCGGGATTGCCAATCCTTCATTCACGCGATTTGGTGAATTGGGAATTGATTGGTCATGCCCTGCCAAAACAACCTCCTTACGATGTGTTTGCCACTGTGCAGCACGGTGGCGGTGTGTGGGCGCCATGCATACGGTACCACAAGAACGAATTTTATATTTATTATCCTGATCCGGATTACGGCATTTACATGGTAAAGGCTGCCAATCCCCGCGGACCGTGGTCGGAACCGCTGTTGGTGCAGGCGGGAAAAGGATTGATTGATCCTTCGCCACTCTGGGACGACGATGGGAAAGCATACCTGGTTTATGCCTTCGCCGGAAGTCGCGCCGGCGTCAAAAGCGTTCTGATGGTTTCCGGGATGAATGCGGATGGAACAAAATTGCAGGGAAACAGCTTCATGATCTTCGACGGACATAAAAATCATCCTACCGTGGAAGGTCCTAAATTTTACAAACGCAACGGTTACTATTACATTTTTGCGCCTGCCGGCGGAGTTGCTCCCGGATGGCAAATGGTACTTCGCTCGAAAAATATCTTCGGTCCTTATGAAGACAAAACGGTGATGGCACAGGGCAAGACCGATATCAACGGGCCTCATCAGGGTGCCTGGGTGGATACAAAAATGGGCGAAAACTGGTTTCTAAATTTTCAGGATCTCAAAGCCTATGGCCGCGTGGTTCACCTCAATCCCATGAAATGGGTAAACGATTGGCCGGTCATTGGTACAGATCTAACGGGTGAAGGCACAGGGAATCCGGTGAGAACATATAAAAAGCCTAACGTTGGAAAGGCATATCCGGTCATGACGCCAGACGAGAGCGATGAGTTCAATTCAGGCGACTTAGGACTACAATGGCAATGGCATGCCAATTACCAGACTGTCTGGGGTTTTCCTTCCGGAAATCTTGGATTCTACAGGTTGAATTGTATCCCAAAGCCTGCTGATGCCGTCAATATGTGGAATGTTTCCAACCTCCTGTTGCAGAAATTTCCGGCTCAGGAATTTACTGTCACAACAAAGCTCACTTTTGATGCGCGTTTCGATGGTGAGGAAGTCGGTCTGATTGTAATGGGTATGGATTACGGCAAGCTGTTTTTCAAGCGTGAAGGTGGTAATCTTGTGGTTCGGACTGCCACATGCAAACAGGCGGATAAGGGGAACAAGGAGGAGCTCTCTGAGCCCAAAACAACTGCCTCATCAACGGTATATTTTAGGGTACAAGTCAGGAAGGGCGCCGAATGTTCCTTTAGCTTCAGTTCCGATGGTTCCGAGTTTTCTCCGATAGGTACTCAATTTACGGTTAGAGAGGGAAGATGGATTGGAGCCAAGGTTGGTTTGTATGCACTTCGTAACGGAGTCATTAACGATTCAGGTTCAGCGGATATTGACTGGTTCAGGATTGCTAAATAATCCAACGATATAAATACTTTTGAAAATGGAGCTTTGCCAGACTAATTTCATTGAAAACTAAACAAACAGATATAAGTATGAAGACATTGAGATCCGTTCTGTTACTATTGACAACAACCCTTTTTGTTGTTAATTCAAATGGACAAACAAAAAGCAAGTCTGACCCCGTCAGGGATTTGTACCAGGGAATCGAATTTAAAATGGCGAAAGTTGCTGAACCTGCCATACCCGCCTATTCTGTTTCGATCCTCGATTTTGGTGCGAAAAGTGGCGGCCAGATTCTATGTACAAATGCCTTTAGCAGCGCTATCGATGCTGTTTCCAAAAAGGGCGGCGGTCGCGTAGTGATCCCCCGGGGTACCTGGCTCACGGGTCCGATTACCTTGAAAAGCAACATTGAATTATATTCCGAATCAGGTGCATTAGTGATTTTTACCCCGGATAAAAGTCTCTATCCGCTGGTAACTACCAATTTTGAAGGATCAAATACCTACCGCTGCAGTTCTCCCATTAATGGAAGAAATCTCGAAAATATTGCCATCACTGGAAAGGGTATTTTCGACGGAACGGGCGAAGTTTGGAGAGCTGTCAAGAAGGAAAAACTAACGGAGTCGCAATGGAAGAAGCTTGTTCAATCCGGCGGAATTGTGAACGAAAAGGGTAACACCTGGTATCCCTCCGAACAGTTTGTAAAAGGGGAGAAAATTTCCGGGATGAACATTCCGAGAAATCTCAAAACCAAAGAAGAATTTGAACAAATACGGGATTTCCTCAGGCCGGTAATGGTAAGTCTTATTTCCTGCAAGAAAGTACTGCTGGATGGCCCCACTTTTCAAAATTCTCCGGCGTGGTGTATTCATCCGCTGCTCTGCGAAGATCTGACCGTCCGGAACGCTACCATCAAAAATCCGTGGTTTTCTCAAAACGGCGATGGTATTGATATTGAATCATGCAAAAACGTTCTGCTGTACGACAGCAACTTTGATTGCGGGGATGATGCAATCTGTATCAAATCAGGCAAGGATAAGGAAGGCCGCGACAGGGGCATCCCGACCGAAAATCTGATCATACGGGATTGTATTGTATATCATGGTCATGGTGGTGTCACTGTGGGAAGCGAAATGTCGGGTGGCGTTCGCAACATGCACGTTTCGAATTGTACATTTCTTGGAACGGATGTAGGTTTGCGTTTTAAAAGCAACCGTGGCAGGGGAGGGGTTGTCGAGAACATCTTCATCTCCGACATAGAGATGATAAATATTCCATCCCAGGCTATATCGTTTAATCTTTTTTATAGCGGAAGGTCGGTCGCCGAAGAGATGGCCGATGGCATAGATGGTCAGGCGCCCAAACTTTTACCCGTCAATGAGGAGACTCCGCAATTCAAGAATATTTTTATCAAAAATGTCAATTGCAAAGGCGCCTTTCAGGGTATCTACCTGCAGGGACTTCCCGAGCTGAATCTTGAGAATGTCCAATTAGAGCACATCCAGATGGATGCCGATTATGGTTTGATTTGCGTCGACGCAACGGGAGTGAAGATAAAGGATTTGTCCATTAAAACGAAGAAATTTCCGGTTATGGATATCCGCAACACGAAAAATTTCAGCATCGACGGACTAAAAACTCCATCCAATGCAGGTACTATAATTCGCCTGTCTGGTTCACTGACGCAAAAGATCAGCCTGAAAAATTCCGGTATAACCAACAAAGAAAAACAGTTGGTAGTCGAAAAAGAGGTGAAGCCCGGCGAATTGAATGTGGAATGATGCGCGCGTAGGGGGCGGTCGTGACCGCCCCTCTCTTTGGTGCAATGTCGTAACCGCCCCATCCTTTGGTGCAATGCCAATCGTCCGTATTCCGCATTTTCGGAACCGTTATTTTCGAAATCCAAACGGCACAAGCATCAGGGTTTTATCCGCTGCGAAGACTCCCGCACAATCAATTCGGTTGGCATAACCAACGTCCTGTAACTCTTTTCCCGGTGCTCAATCTGGCTCAAAATCAGTTCTGCAGCCTTTTGCCCCATCAGAAATCCGGGCTGGGCAATCGTAGTTATTGATGGCGAAACGACTTTCGAATAGGGCTCGTTGCTGAATCCGACTATCCCAATATCTTCAGGTATTCTGATTCCCTGGTCGCGCAAATAGATCATCGTGCTAAGCGCCGTAGTGTCGTTGCCGCAAAAAATGGCATCAGGTGGATTTGGTAGACTAAACATGTATTGTGCAGCCGCGACCCCGTCTTCACTCCGAAGCTTGTTAACGACAACCAGACTTTCATCATATGGAATTCCATTCTTCTTCAGGGCATCAATGTATCCGTTTTTTCGGTCATAATAGGTGAGCAAATTCTGCGGTCCGGCCATATGCCCGATTCGCTTATATCCCTGATCTATTAAATGTTGAGTAACCCTGAATCCCCCCATATAATCATCCACGACAATCTTATTGGTATCGATTTCGGGAACAGCTCTATCGAAGAAGATAAGCGGAATATTCTTCTTTGTGAACATCTTGAGGTGCTCAAAGGTGGTGCTTTCCATGGCTATGGAAATAATAAGTCCGTCAACCCGGTTGGCAAACATGGACTGCACAATTGAAATTTCTTTGTTTGCAAGGTCGTTGGACTGTGAGATCACTACCGTATACCCCGACTGCGAAGCAATATCTTCCACGCCGCTGATAACGGCAGAGAAGAAATAGCGGTTTATAAGTGGAACAACAATCCCAATGGTATTCGATTTTTTAGTGCGCAGATTAGAGGCGAGTGTATTAGGCCTGTATCCCATCGATTCGGCTATTGTGAATATTTTTTCTCTGGTTTTCAGACTGATACGCGGGTTATTTTGCAAAGCTCTGGAAACGGTAGAGGCCGAGATTTGTAACTCTCTGGCAATATCATGTATGGTCGGCTCTGATTTTTTGTGCATGAATTCGACTGTATTTACTACAAAGATGTGCATAATTATTTTTTTATTCTACATTTTTAAAATAATTATGCAATCGATTGCGCAATTCTCAATTACTCCGTATATTTGTATCGGAAAAGTGCTTAAAGTGATTCGGATACTTCATTTTCCCGGAGTAAATATTCCGGCTTTTTTTTAACTTTATGTACTCCAAACAAAAAATTCTTTATCGAAAGCATACTCACTAATTATTCACATCATGATACATTTTGAAGAACGTTTCGCTTCACATCCTTCCGATGTTAAGCGGTATGACACGGAACAACTCAGGGAACATTTTCTGATCGAAAAAGTAATGGAAGCCGGTCAGATTCATCTGGTCTATTCCCATTACGACAGATATATCGCGGGAGGAGCGGTGCCCGTAAACACTGCCCTCGAATTAACTACCGTTGATGCGTTGAAGGCGCCATTTTTCTGCTACAGACGCGAGCTGGGTATCATTAATGTTGGCGGAAAAGGTATTGTTACTGTAGATGGAACACCATATCTGATGGATTTTAAAGAGGCGCTTTACATAGGCAAGGGATCCGAAAAAATTGTCTTCACGTCGGAAAATGCAGCGGAACCGGCTCGCTTTTACCTCAATTCTACTCCTGCTCACAAAGAACTTCCAACGCGTCATATTACCCTGAAAGATGCCAACGTGCTCCAGATGGGTTCGCAACAGACATCCAACGAAAGGCAAATCAATCAGTTGCTGATCAGCAAGGTCATCGAAACGTGTCAATTGCAGATGGGAATGACCGAACTGCGTCCGGGTAGCGTTTGGAATACCATGCCGGCTCACACCCACAGCCGCAGAATGGAGGTCTATTTCTATTTTAATGTACCCGAAGGTCAGGCCGTATGCCATTTTATGGGTCAACCACAGGAGACCAGACACATCTGGATGAGCAACGAACAGGCTGTCATTTCTCCAAACTGGTCAATCCATTCCGCCGCCGGTACAAGCAACTATATCTTTATTTGGGGCATGGCCGGCGAAAATCTCGATTATTCAGATATGGATGTCGTTCAGCCAAACCAGCTTAGGTAAAGTTTGGAGTTTGGAATTTGGAGTTTGAAGTGCGCTGCAAGCTAATTTTTGCATTTCAATCTTAATCCTTTGCAACGAAGGTCAACATTCGATGGAGCCTCACTCCAAACTCCAAATTCCAAACTCCAAACTCGCTTTTTAAATAATCAACAAAAAATTATATGCTCATGAATGATCTTTTTGATTTATCCGGGAAAGTGGCCTTAATCACAGGCGGAACACATGGTATCGGGATGGCCATAGCCAAAACATTGGGCGCGGCTGGTGCAAAAATTTGCGTCAACGATCTGTCAGACGAAAAACTTGCCGCCTGCAAACTTGAATACGCAAAAGTTGGCTTGGATGTCTTTACCCTAAATTTTGATGTGACTAACGAGGATGCCGTCGACAAGGGCATTACGCTAATCGAAAATGAAGTCGGACCGGTTGATATTCTGGTAAATAATGCCGGAATCATTAAGCGTATTCCGATCTTAAATATGGCCGTCAGCGATTTTAAGCAGGTGCTGGATATTGACTTGGTAGCACCGCTGATCATCGCTAAACGCGTGGCTCCCGGAATGATAAGCCGCCGGTTCGGAAAGATTATCAACATGTGTTCCATGATGAGCGTCTATGGCCGTAATTCAGTCTCAGCATATGCCGCAGCTAAAGGCGGACTGAAACTTTTAACAGCTAACATGTGCTGCGAATGGGCCAAATACAATGTTCAGATTAACGGCATTGGTCCCGGTTATATTGCCACGGCTCAGACTGCGGATATCCGGTTAAATGGTCATCCGTTCAATGATTTGGTAATGACCCGTACTCCTGCAGGTCGTTGGGGCGAACCCGAAGATGTCGGTAATGCCGCCCTCTTCCTGGCTTCCAAAGCAAGCGACTTCGTAAACGGTCATGTCCTTTATGTGGACGGTGGAATCCTGGCCAACTTTGGATACGTGAAAGGCGAAAACGAACTTCCTGAATAAGAAAAATAATAGTCTATGGAAAAAGTAATCACTTTTGGCGAAATCATGTTACGGTTAGCCACTCCAGGTTTTGAGCGGTTCGGACAATCAGGCAATCTTAGCGCCACTTTTGGTGGGGGAGAGGCTAACGTAGCTGTTTCCCTGGCCAATTACGGCATTGCCACCCAGTTTATTACCAGATTACCCAAGAATGATATAGCCGATGCCTGTATTCGAGAATTGCGTGGCTTCGGGGTAGACACGTCCGAAATTATTCGTGGCGGCGAGCGCATGGGCATCTATTTTCTGGAAGCCGGCGCCGTGAGCCGGGCCAGCAAAGTCATATATGATCGCGCAGGGTCCTCGATTGCCGACATAAAATCGGGTATGGTCGACTGGGAGAAAATTTTCGCCGGCGCCACCTGGTTTCATTGGACGGGCATCACGCCGGCTATCTCTCAGGGTGCCGCCGATGTCTGCCTGGAAGCGATTCAGGCGGCAAACAGACTGGGTATTACCGTTTCCACGGATCTCAACTACCGGAAAAATCTTTGGAAATACGGCAAGCAGGCTCATGAGGTGATGCCGTTGCTGGTTGCCGGATGCGATGTAATTCTCGGTAACGAAGAGGATGCTGCTATGGCGCTGAATATCCATCCGGATGGTGTCGATGTTACTGCCGGTCATGTTGAGGCGGATGCCTATCTATCTGTTTCACAAAAGGTAATGGCACAATTTCCGCGCTGCAAAAAGGTGATCACCACTCTTCGCGGTTCGGTAAATGCCAGCCATAACTCGTGGAGCGGGGTGCTATATGACGGAAAAACCCTCTTCAAAGCGGCTACCTATCAAATCACACACATCGTGGATCGCGTGGGCGGCGGAGATTCGTTCATGGGCGGATTAATCTATGGTCTGATTACCTACCGGGAAGATCTTCAGTCAGCATTGGATTTTGCTGTCGCTGCTTCGTGCCTGAAACACACAATCTATGGCGATTATAACAGGGTCTCTGTTTCCGAAGTTGAAAAACTGATGGGCGGCGATTCTTCCGGCAGAGTTTCAAGATAATTTAGGTACTTTTCGCTCTTAAATTTTTCACTTTTCATGCTATGGCACGTTTTAAAAGGTTAAATGTTCTCAATACACTTCTGGGAACCGGAATAGTTCCGTTGTATTACCATAAAGATTCCACTATCGTGAAGAACGTTGTGAAGGCTTGCTATGCCGGTGGGGCACGGGTTTTTGAGTTCACAAACAGAGGTGATTTTGCCCACGAAGTTTTCGCGGAAGTCAATAAATGGTGCAGCGCCGAATGTCCCGAGATGATCATGGGCGTCGGATCCGTTGTCGATGGTGCAACTGCCGCTCTCTATATTCAATTGGGTGCAAATTTTATCGTTTCTCCCAGCCTGAATCCGGAAATGGCTAAAGTCTGCAATCGTCGCAAAATAGCCTGGATGCCGGGATGCGGAACACTTTCAGAGATCAACATGGCCGAGGAACTGGGCTGCGAAATCGTCAAGATATTTCCTGGTAAGGAAGTCGGTGGTCCTTCGTTCGTGAAGGCAATTCTGGCGCCTTGTCCGTGGACCAGCATCATGCCTTCTGGTGGTGTTACTCCCGACCGGGAAAACCTCGAGGCTTGGTTTAACGCCGGTGTCGCCTGCGTTGGATTAGGCTCGCAGTTAACTCCGCCGGAGGTCATCGCGGCTGGCAATTATGGATTTATCGAACAAAAAATTAAGGATGCTATTGCCATCGTCCGGGAAATAAGATCAAAAAAGTGATATTCGCGGATCGATATTATTCAATCTGTAATCGCTAATTTCACCTCCTTATATGGCAAACCTTTACCTGATTCCAACCACGCTGGGCGAGACTCCGGTCGAAAAAGTCCTGCCTGCCGAAATCACTTCGGTAGTGCGTTCCCTTCGCTATTTTGTGGTGGAAAATACCCGCACCGCACGCCGCCATCTCAAAAAAATGGTGCCTGAGATTGTCATTGATGATCTGGATTTCAAGGAGCTGAACGAACATTCTCAGAAAATGGGACTGGAGCTACTTCTCGATCCAATCAGACAGGGTTTCGATATTGGGATTTTGTCCGAAGCCGGATGTCCCGGAGTAGCCGATCCGGGTGCCGATCTGGTTAAAATTGCGCACGAAAAGGGTATCAGGGTTGTGCCGCTCGTCGGACCATCGTCCATCCTATTGTCGCTCATGGCTTCGGGTATGAATGGCCAGAATTTTGCATTTATCGGCTATCTTCCGATTAAGCCAGTCGAACGATATGCTGCCATCCGCGACGTCGAGAGGTATTCTGCCAAAGAAAAGCAAACTCAAATATTCATTGAAGCGCCTTACCGCAACACAAAACTCCTGAAAGATTTGCTTGCCACCTGCAACGAACATACCAGACTCTGTATTGCCGTGGATTTGACCCTGGATAGCGAATTCGTGGTAACAAAAACAATTGCCAACTGGAAAAAATCCATTCCCGATATTAACAAACGGCCTGCGATTTTTCTCCTGCAAAGCTCGTGAGAGGGGCGAAACAGTTGGAGAGAGGCACTTATTCTTTTAAAAACTGGTAAACGATTTATCTGACAGATCATAATTCGAATACGTATGAGAGTAACCGTCCTGGGAACAGGCACATCACAAGGGATTCCTGTCATAGCTTGCAACTGCGAGGTTTGCAGATCTGTAGACCCGCGTGACAATCGGTTACGGTGCGCAGTTTTGGTTGAAGTCGGCAATACCAGTCTCCTGGTCGATGCCGGACCGGATTTCAGACAGCAAATGTTAAGGCACGGCGTGAAGAATCTGGATGCTGTCCTGCTCACGCACGAACACGCCGATCATATTTTCGGACTGGATGACATCCGCAGTTTCAATTGGGTTCGGAAGGCCCCAATGGATATCTATTGCGAAAAAAGGGTGGCCGATAATCTGATGACCATCTTTAATTACGCTTTCGCGGAAATAAAATATCCCGGAACGCCGCAAATGGACCTCATTCCCATCGATGGCAAGCCTTTCAAAATTAACGATATCGAAGTGATTCCCATTCGGCTGTTCCATCACAAACTGCCCGTCTACGGTTTCCGTTTTGGAAAATTCGCCTATCTCACAGATTTCAATCGCATCGAACCCTGGGAACTGGAGAAACTGAAAGATTTAGAGGTGCTAATTATTTGTTCTTTGAGAAAAGCCACTCACATCTCCCACCTTAACCTGGAACAGGCTCTCGAAATTGTGAAGACGATCGCTCCCCGCCAGACATACCTGACGCACATGAGCCACGAAATGGGTCTGCATGCGGATTTAGTCAGAATCCTGCCAGATGGAATTGCCCCCGCGACCGACGGACTGATAATCAACATTGAGTAGAATTTGGTTCTCACTACCTAACAAACGAATGATGAAAAAAATTGGATTCCTCTTTGCCATCCTGCTCCTCTGCGCTGCGGCAGGTTATTCGCAGGTTGGTCAGAAACCGGATCGCGAGCAAGCTGGTCGACTGGCCCGGCTCGCGTTCAAATGCATTCATACCGAATATGCCAACAATATCAGCCACAGCATGCAGTCAGACAAGGATGTGGGTACTCCTTCTCAATTACATCCTTCATTTTATGGATGTTATGATTGGCATTCTTCGGTTCATGGTCACTGGTTGCTGGTCAAATTGCTCAAGGAATATCCGGATCTACCGGCCCGGGATTCTATCATTAAGTCGATCGACCTCTCCTTAACGCCCGCAAATATTGCCGTTGAGGTTGCCTATCTGAAAGCGACCGGTCGAATTAGCTATGAGCGGCCATATGGCTGGAGCTGGCTTCTTAAATTAACAACGGAGCTGGCCACCTGGGATAATCCGCTGGGGGAGAAGTGGTACGGAATAGTTAAACCGTTGGCGCTGCAGGTGGTTCAAAACTACAAGACATACCTGCCGGGATTGTACTACCCGTTGAGAAGGGGAGTACACGCCAATACCGCTTTCGGGATCGGATTCGCATTGGATTATGCCCGACTCATGGGCGACAAGGAATTTGAAAAGCTCCTGGTAGAGCGGAGTCGTTTCTATTACCTGAAGGACAAAAATATTCCTGCCTCCTGGGAACCGGAAGGCGACGACTTTTTCTCACCCTCCCTGATTGAGGCAGACCTGATGCGCAGAGTCTTGAGTAAGGAGGAGTTCCAGAAGTGGTTTACCGCTTTTCTGCCCGCCATTCCAGCCTCCCTGCAACATCCTGCTGTGGTGGCCGACAGAGCAGACCCGACAGGCGTCCATCTCGACGGACTGAACCTCAGTCGCGCCTGGTGCATGTTCAACCTGGCGAAAGCACTTCCAGCCGGCAGCGTCATGGCAAAGGAGTTACGGCGTATTGGCAATGAACACGCCAAAGATGCGTTGCCCCACGTCATTTCCGAAAACTATCTCGGCACCCACTGGCTGGCATCCTTCGCGGTCTATATGTACTTCGCCCAGTAATTTTTGGTAATGATATTTGTTTCGACCAGGCTGTAAAACAAATGTTGATAGCGCTTGACGGGCCTCAGCCGGTGAGCCGAAAAACAAGTGCAGACGGCGTAAAAAAATTTTACTGTCTGAGCCGAAGGCGAGTTTTAAAATTTTTAGCCGACAAGCGTAGCTTTTTCGAGCGAACCGGGTGCAGCCTTGACCTTTTTTGATAACTTTTTTGGGTCAAGCCAAAAAAGTTATTAGGGTCCGGGGCAACGCCCCGGTAAGCAAATACTGAAGACATCCTGCTCGACCCACTCTTGGTATTTGGTCATGGGGCAACGCCCCGAGAATCAGGTTATTTTAGGATATCCAGGTCAACTTATTCCTTGCATTACGATTTGAATTGGAATTATTGAAGGCCATATCAGGCGAGACTTTCCAAAGTTTTTTACCAACCATTTTTTGCATCATTAACCACCATTACCACAAACATTGATAGCGCTTGACCGGCCTCATCCGGTGAGCCGAAAAACAAGTGAAGACGGCGTAAAAAAATTTTACTGTCTGAGCCGAAGGCGAGTTTTAAAATTTTTAGCCGTCAAGCGTAGCTTTTTCGAGCGAAGCGGGTGCAGCCTTGACTTTTTTTGATAACTTTTTTGGGTCAAGCCAAAAAAGTTATTAGGGTCCGGGGCAACGCCCCCGGGATACAATTATTTTAAGACATCTTGCTCAACCCATTCTTGGTATTTGGATTCAGGGCAATCCTCCAGAAAGCAAATTGTTTTAAGATTTTCGGGTCGAATTATTCCTTATATTATAAATTGAATTAGTATAATTGAAAGCCTTATCTAGCGTGAGTTTCCAAGGCTTTTACCAACCATTTTTTGCATCATTAACCACCATTACCACAAACATTGATAGCGCTTGACCGGCCTCAGCCGGTGAGCCGAAAAACAAGCGAAGCCGGCGTAAAAAAATTTTACTGTCTGAGCCGAAGGCGAGTTTTAAAATTTTTAGCCGTCAAGCGTAGTTTTTTCGAGCGAAGCGGGTGCAGCCTTGACTTTTTTTGATAACTTTTTTGGGTCAAGCCAAAAAAGTTATTAGGGTCCGGGGCAACGCCCCGGGAAGCAAATACGGAAGACATCCTGCTCGACCCACTCTTGGTATTTGGTCATGGGGCAACGCCCCGGTAAGCAAATAGTTATAGGACTTCCTGCTCGACCCAAAATCATATTTCTTAATCCCGTTAGGGATTTTATGTTGGTAGAAAATCAATAAACTATAATTATTTCGTCCCGGACGGGACGAAACGAACTCTCTATCATTTATCCTCTACCCACATCTGATGCCTACGGCATATTGAATTTCAAATTTGAACAATTTCTAAGTAAAACACGTAAAATCCCCCAAACAATCCCTCCTTCAAAAAATAAATCCCACAACCTTCAATTTGTAGTTTTTTTAATCTCCTTTAGTTCGTATTATTGCAAAAAACATTCAATAGATTAGAAAAATAAAATACCCATGGGCATTTTTTGCATCAACAGAAAGTAATTATATGGGTACTCATCAGGCAATTAATTAGCATAAATATAAACAGATGAAACTTTTTTTCCCGGAAAACTATAAAGCAAAGCTTGATTTAAAGCAGACAGAAAAGGCAATCAAGCTGATTAAAGACTTTTTTCAGGAGAATCTCTCCTCCGAATTGCGTTTACGCAGGGTCACAGCCCCGCTTTTTGTCATGAAAGGCACCGGCATCAACGACGACCTGAATGGCATCGAACGCCCCGTAACTTTCGCCGTGAAAGAGATGAACGATGCCAAAGCGGAAGTCGTTCATTCACTGGCAAAATGGAAGCGGATGATGCTCGCACAATACGGAATCCCGGTGGGTTATGGTATTTATACCGATATGAACGCCATCCGGCCAGATGAGGAATTGACAAATATCCACTCCCTTTATGTCGACCAGTGGGATTGGGAAAAAGTCATTACAGCCAAGCAGCGCGACATCGATTTCCTGAAGAAAATCGTTAACCAGATTTATGCAGTCCTGCTACGGACGGAATTTGTCGTTTACGAAAACTACCCTTCCATCAAGCCACTGCTTCCCGAGGAGATCACCTTTATCTATTCAGAGGAGTTGTTGCAGCGTTATCCAAAATTGACCCCAAAAGAGCGGGAATATGAGATAACAAAGGCCCACGGCGCCGTATTTATCATCGGCATAGGTGGAAAATTGAGCAATGGGGAGATTCATGATGGCCGTGCGCCCGACTATGACGACTGGACAACCAAAAATGCCGGAGGGTATGAAGGGTTGAATGGCGATATCCTTATCTGGAATCCCGTTTTGCAACAGCCGTTTGAAATTTCCTCCATGGGCATCCGGGTCGATAAAGAGGCGATGCTTAAGCAGTTGGCCATCGCGGGAGCAAATAACCGCAAAGAATTATTGTTCCACAAACGTTTATTGAAGGATGAACTGCCATTGTCCATCGGAGGTGGGATAGGGCAGTCCAGACTTTGCATGTATTTCCTGCGCAAAGCCCATATCGGCGAAGTCCAGGCCAGTTTATGGCCCGACGACATGTTACAGCAATGTGCCGAACACAATATTTACATGGTTTAACCCATTTTACCGTAATAAAAATCCCTGAACCGTTTTCGATTCAGGGATTTTTGTTAATTTCGCACCCTATTAAGGCCGGCCCGGTAGCTCAATGGATAGAGCAACAGCCTTCTAAGCTGTAGGTTCTTGGTTCGATCCCAAGCCGGGTCACTGAAAATCAGTTAGTTGCAAGTTTTGTGATTAGCTGATTTTTTTGTTTTTAGGCGATTTTCAAGGCTTCATGTAAACCAGGATGTAACCCAGATTTTACAACTGAATGCCTCAATTTCTGTAGTTTGATATCCCTCCAATGCCGTCAGGCATGACCGATCTTTCAACACTGGGTTTTAACCCGGTGCGGGTGGGGGAGCGGAGACCGTGAGGAGTGCCGTAGGTACGACTGGCTGCAATCGTACCTACGGCACTCAGTTAGCATGTGTGTGCTGTGTGGCTCAAAATCGCCGGGTTAAAACCCGGCGTCACGAGACTGGACGTGCCGATGGCACTGGGATGGTCGAATGGATGTGTTCATATCGTACATTCTCACCAAATTTGGTTAAAGAAAATTTTGGCTTGCGGTCTTTACTCCACCTGAAATGTCATTTGATCAACATAATACGCCCCCAAGAGCCATTCCCTAGCCTTATTTAGAATGGTTCAAATGTAAATACGTGCACGACGTAAATGGAGAGGCTCTATCGGCATCAGCTTCACGATTGATCAAATGACAATTCGACCTCGCAGAGGTCAAAGGTTTGTAGAACATTGCATTCCCCCGTATGTGCGACCCCGCCGGGGTCGAACCCATCTAACCGTCGCTGTTTCTATAAACCTTAAATCCCTCTGGGATTATTATTTGATCATTAATCCCACATAACCCCGACAGCAGTCACTAAGATCATTCGTCCGTTGGATAATTTAGCACTTGGTATTTTTGGAATAAAAAACAGAAAATATGCACCAAAAAGTCTTATTTTTTAGAAAATAGATGTTACCTTCGACATGACCTAATTCTAATTATTCCGTTGAGGATTAAAAAAATACCACCAATTGAAATCGATCAATCACCATAAAAGTACTGTAAACCATCCGATACATACTAGTTAGATGCAAGCCAAACGCCGCTTTTTGACACTTTACCACTAACTTGACTATGACAACAAATAATAGACAGCTTGGATTATTGCTTTTTGGAACCTTTCTGCAAGGGGTTTTATTTTTTTTGCCCCACGCGCATTGCGCCATTTGGGTGCATTAGGGAACGCACCGATCAAGAGTCCACGCACATTGCAGCACATTTGCAAGCCCCAACAAGCCAATGCTCAATCCAAAGGCATGCAAAAGACTGCTTTTTTGCCCTCGCACTAGTGCGTTAATCTAATTCTTTGTAAAATGGAAAATAATTATATAAATTTTAGATTAGAGGAATTGATAAAGACTGAGGAATTGACTGTTAGAACTCAAACAATATGTTTAAATTATGGGCTAACTGATTTAAAAAATATACTTGAATATTACCATGAAGAGAATCACACGTTTATACATTTAAGAAATTGTGGTCAAGGCTCGAACATGGAATTAATCAGTTTGTGCAAGAAATATGAAAATTTTGATTTTGCCTTGTTCCCTAAACCAATAGAAATACCAGACGAGAATCCAATTCTTCAAAAGATTGAGAGATTAACAGCCAGACAAAAGAAAATATTAAATAATATTATTGAATCTCGAGCAAGAGAATTGTCTGTCAGAAGTTACAATGCTCTTGAAAAATATTTCAATACAAATTTCAATATTAAAGAGTTGTCATTAAGCTTGGCCGATGAATATTTTCAAATAAAAAATATAAAAAACGTTGGAGAAAAAACGGAAAAGGAATTAATTGCTTTTTTTGATAACATTAAGGAGCAAATAGATATAGTATCAATATTTGAGAATGAAGATGAATTGGCCATTGAGCTGTTTAATTCTTTGCTGATTGGCCGATTTTGTTTAACGCCACCAATTATAGCTGAGATCTGGAGAGACTATGACAGCTCTAAAGGGTTACCGCTTTTCAAGACATGTAAAGTATTGATTAAATACGAAATATTGTTTGACAAAAGAGAAAAAATGATTTTTGAGAAAGGGATGAATTATCTTCATAACGATAATCCCTTTTCGTTAAAAGAATTGGCTGATAAATTGGGCATAACAAAAGAACGAACCAGACAATTAAGAAATACTGTTTTTGATGATTTGAATTCAACCTTGCTTTTCATAAAAGGCTTCGAATTTGATGCTTTAAACTTATATGGAATTGATGTTTATTCAGATTTGATAACTATTCCTGAAGAGTTAATATCTGTGATCAATCAAAAAGAAAATAACACCTTTAATCTCCATTTTATAAATAAGGTATTTTCAATTCTTCTTGCAAACTCTCACATATTGATTGGCAATGAGCGAATAATAGTTTTAGAGAGGTTAATAAACAGTCGATTTGTTCATGATTGGAATTGTAATTATTTAGTCAAAAGAGAGATCGTAGATTCTATTAATTTCGATGAATTTATTAATGACATTGATCGAAGGCTAAAAGATAGAATTGAGGAAGATTACTGTTTCCATTTTGAAACATATTTGCAAAAATTTCAGAAGAATCATTGTCTCTATGTATCTCCAGAAATCATCCAAATTTCTGAACACATACTTTTTAATGAATTTCAAATAAGCTTAGATTCCGATGACAATATAATTTTTAAAAGAAATACGTTTAAACAAGTTGTAGATTATGTCTATGATATTTTGGATGAGAGGAAGACTCCTCTATCACTATATGAAATTTACAAACAGTTAACACAAATATCTCCAGATATTACCAAAAGTGCAGAAGCGTTAAGAGGTTCTTGCCAGAGAGACCCGAACCTAATTTATTTTGGGAGAAGTAGTACTTATGGATTGAAAAAGTGGGAGGATGAGGATATCGTAAAAGGAGGAACCATGCACGATATTTCAGAAGAATATTTAGAACAATTTGATGAGCCCAAACATATTGATGAAATTTTAAAATATGTTTCAAATTACAGAGAAGATATTACTTCTAAAAACTTATTATACAATTTGAAATCAGCAGAAAATAGGCGTTTCATTTTTTTTAATAATAATAACATTGGGTTGGTTTCTAAGTTGTATAGCAATGAATTTTCTAAATTGGCCAAGGAGAAGATTGATCGAAAAACATGGGATGAGAATTTTTTATTACTTAAAAGCTTCATAAACGAATTTGGAAGACTGCCCTATTCGAACCAAGATGGAAAAGAGGCAAGGCTTTATCGTTTCATGAACATACAAACCAGAGAAATAAAGAGGAATAATCTTGATGAGCAAAAAACGAACTTATTAATAAACCTGATAACACCATATTTAAATAGTAATAAGCCTCCAAGAGCAAAGAAAACAGATTTCATAAAACGAGAGAGAACCTTTATTCAAAAGCAAAAGAGCATCATATCAGCAAGTCATGACAAATATATTCCTATTACATGGTGGAACTCATACAATGAATTGAAAAAACATCTTCAAGAAAATAATTACTATCCAAAACCATCAGAAAACAGAAAATTATATTCCTTTTGTTATTCATGTAATAAAAAACTGGAAAGTGGAACTTTATATGAATCACAAATTGAAGCATTGCAAGCAATCAATTTCAGCTTCTCCTCTGAAAAACAAGTAAGCTGGGATGGTTTTTTCAGTGAATTGAAATCGTTCTTATTGACATATAACAGATGGCCAAAATCATCTGATCATATTGCTGATAATGAAATGAGACTATACAGGTTTTGTAATTCAATATTAAAAGGTCTCAGTAATAGTGAACTATCAGAAGATCAAATTGAGAAATTAGAGTCGATAAGATTCCCCTTTGAAAAACATACGTTAACAGATAAATGGCTTGATAACTATAACAAATTAAAAGAATTCAGAGAAATACACCCAACTCGTTGGCCTCAAGCACGTGGTTTTGAATCGGAGAAAACACTTTATCAATTCTGTTACCAGAATCGGAAAAGGCTTTTAAATGGCTCCCTTGAAGATTATAAAGTACAGTTATTAAATGAACTAAATTTTGAATATAATGAAAAATATTTCAACGATTAAAGACAAGCAAATTGCTGACTTACAATCAATTTGTACTTCGAACGGAATTGAATATCATTCAATGGAAAAGCTCATCCAGTCTGAAAGAGTTAAGAAGCTTCAAAAGCGGAATCACTATATTCAACAAACAATAGATTCAGAAATCGAAAAAGCATTAGACAATGAAAATAAGTAGTATCGTTTTAACTAATTTCAGACAATATTATGGCAATGTTACCATTGATTTAGAAACAGATGGTAGTAAAAATATAATATTAGTTGGGGGCAAAAACGGATATGGGAAAACGAATTTTCTTATATCAATAGTTTGGTGTCTTTACGGTGAGAAAATTAGCCAAATAGATGAAGGTTTTAAACGTGAAATCCAGAAGGATTCAAATTATGAGAAGTTTAAAAAACAATCACTTAATTGGTTGTCAAAAGAAGAAGGTAACTCTGAGTTTTCTGTTCAGATTCAGTTTGAAGAAATTGAATATCCTGCAAATTTAAAAGTTAGGGATAATCGCTTGTTAATAAAGCGGGTTTTCAATACTCAAAAAATAGAAGAAACACTTTCAATTTTAAATACTGAAGGAGATGAGCTATTTCCCGAGTTAGAGGATAAAGTAAGTTTCATTAATGATTATCTAATACCTCTTGAAGCTGCCAAATTCGTATTCTTTGATGCTGAAAAGATTTCTTCTTGGGCCGAATTATCCACTAGAGATGAAGGTAATGTTTTAAATGATGCCTTGGGTAAACTTTTGGGATTAGATCTCTTCGAGAATTTAAAGGATGATTTGAATATCTATATCAATAATCTTAAAAAAGAAGGTGCTAGCTCAAACCTCCGAGAGCAAATTGATAATACCGAGCAAGCAATAAAATTAAATAATGGGAAAATAGAAGATATTGAGTTAAAATCTGCGCTAAACGAAAATGAGATAAAGGTTTTAAAAGAAAAAATAAAAGTGTATCAAATCTTTTTGAATCAAAATAGTAAAAAAGAAACTTCATCGATTAATCGAGAGGAACTTTATAACGAAATCACATTATTAATAAGAAAGAAGGATATAGTAGAAAAGCAGTTTAATGATCTAAGTGAACTTGTCCCATTAGCCATTCTTAGTGGAAAAATTGAGGAGGTTATAGAACAAATAGAATTACAAGGCCAGTCTAAAGCCGATAATGAAACACTGGGTGAAGTAAAAAGAAAACTTGATGACTTTATCGAGCAACTATTTAATAAACCTCCTGAACCAGAAGACGGCTCAATGACATTTAAAAACAAAATTTTCTATTCAAATAAGGCTCAGGGTTTATTAAATGAACTCTTTGAGATTTCTGAATCAGAAAATGATCTTGATTTTGAACTTGATTTGAATAATGCAGACAGAGAACTGATTATTAAAACTTCTCAACTTTTAAAACAACAATCAAAGGAATTATTTGAAACAACAATTTCTGATTTCAATGCTGTTCAGGTGTCAATTTCAGACAAAGAAAAACAATTAAAGATTCTTGATTCAGATTTAGAAGATGAATTGGTCCTTGATACTATTACCAAAAAAGATGAATCAGAAAGGAAAAAAGATAAAATAATTGCAGAGAATGGTGCCTTAGAGATTCAAAAAGATAAAGTCGAAAAGGATAATATAAGACTTAATCAGCAATACACTATTCTACTCCAAAAAAGCAGCGGCAATCAGATAATTCAAAACAAAACTCAAAAGGCAAAGAAATATATTGACTCATTACAAACATTCATTGATAATCAGAAGCGTAATAAAAAGGAAGCATTAGCAAATAGG
Source organism: Prolixibacteraceae bacterium (assembly GCA_963663005.2). Classification (GTDB taxonomy): domain Bacteria; phylum Bacteroidota; class Bacteroidia; order Bacteroidales; family Prolixibacteraceae; genus CAINVV01. The sequence goes on along the minus strand of CAXXHH010000010.1, from coordinate 186,851 downwards.
TTATTAACTGAATTACAGAGACTCATGCATAAAATGCAAACCGAAGATTCAGCTTTTATTAATGATGCAAGAATTGATATTTTGCCCGATGGAAAAGGCTTAAAAGTTTCCATTCTCGATTCCGATGGGAAAGAAATACCCAAAGAAAGCTTTTCGACTGGAGAAAAGCAGATATATATTTCGTGCTTGATCAAAGCAATATTGAGCGAATCCATTCAGAAATTTCCAATCTTCATAGATACTCCATTAGGAAGGTTAGACCATGAGCATATCGAAAACATTTTGAACAACTATTATCCCGATTTATCAAGCCAAGTTGTCTTACTGGCCACAAACAATGAAATTACACCTCGTCGTTTCAATTCGATAAGTTCAAAAGTTTCAAAATCTTATCTGATTTTAAACGAAAACAAAAAATCAAATTTCAAACCTGGTTATTTCCAAAGCTATGAGAATAAAAATTAGCAAACACAGTGATGAGCTTATTGATAAAATTAAGTCTATCTATAAATTTAACTCCGAAGGTGTTGTCCCTCGTTTAGCATTTGCTTATAGCCTTCAATTAAACAAGCATTTTGATTTGTCTGATGACATTGTGCCTAGTTCAGATGGAAAAGATTTTAGAGATGACAAAGGATTGTTTGGTTCCATAATTGACGGAAAATCAAACTATCCAATCTTTAAAGCTGTTTTGGATAAACACTATGAATCTTCACTATCTGAAGATGATTTTTCAAAACTATTTAAAATTCATCTTGAACACGGGTTGTCATTAATTGTAAGTGAATTGCAAAATAAAGACTTAACAAGCGGTTATCACATTGATTTCTTAATGAAATTAGTCAAAAATGGTTTGTCTTTAAGGTCAGACTTTGTTTATATTGATAATTCGAATTCAAAAAAAGAAGGTATTTCAGAACTGTTAATTAATAAATACAAGAATCCCGTATCTTTTAGTATCGGAAAGCACGACGATGGTTCAGATATCGTAATTAGAATCAATGATGAAACAGAATGGAGTAGCAGAAATATTGCGATAGCTGGTCAAAATGGTTCTGGTAAATCTCAATTAATCCTCGATATTTTATATCAAATCTCAAAAAACACAAACTGTGAACTACCTTTCACCTTTTTCGATTTTAAAGGTACCGATACAAAAGAAAGCTTGGATTCATTTTTAAAAAGCACAAATTGTTCTTTCTTAAAAGTGGAACACAATAAGGGATTTCCATTCAGTCCATTAACAAATATTGATTTTGAAAATCAAAACAACATATTGGCCTTTGCAAATGATTTTCAAACATTCTTTCCCGAAATAAAACAAGTACAATCAGCCAGTCTAATCCGATCAATTCAAGAGTTTATAAATGATAACAATAGAGCTCCTTTATTGTCAGAGTTGATGGATAAAGTTTTGGAAAGAAATAATGAAAGAGATAACACAACGACAAGCGTATTGCAGCAAATAATTAGTTCAGGCATTTATGATGAAAATTCAATCTATAGTCTTTTTAACAAGAGTACTTATGTCTCAATGCCTAGTGATGTAAGTAAGCAGATAAAACAATTTGTCACTTTTAATCAGTTGAAATACCTTTTCAATAAGTTCAAATCATCTGGTAATACCGATATAAATCAGAACATCAAAGAATTAAAACACATCATTGTTATTGATGAGGCTCAAAATTTTTTACAGAAAAAATCTGCACGTCCGATTATTGAAGATATGCTTCGTGAATTAAGGTCAATTGGAATAGTAATAATTCTCATAGCACAGGAGACTAGTGACTATGTATATCCTGATTTTGACTTTATTTCTCAAGTAAGGCTGCCAATTTGCGCCGATGTAAACGATAAGAGTGTAAACCGGATGATAAAGTTTATTGGTTCTGTGAACAGTGAATTAACACTAAGTAATGAGATTAGAAAGTATTCTAAGATTGAAGAAGATGAAAAAGGATATCCTATAAAAAAAGCAATTATTAATGTCAATAATCCTAGATCAATTATTTTGAGGCAATTCTGGCAAACAATCAAGAATGCCTAGAAGCAGGTACATATCGAAAATTGAAGTAAAACACATAGAGGTGCTTAATTACGAATATGATGATATTACACATTAAATAAAACACAGCATCAAATTTTGTTAATAATATTAGAAAATTACTTGAAGCTTTTCGTTTGTATAAATATCCGAATGCTATTGGGCATGAAGACAAATAGCGAGATTTTTTGGAGATAGTAGACAAGTTTCGGCAATAACTGAAAGGATTAAGAATGATTAATCTCATTTAGTCGGACTTTTTGTGAGAAGTATGATTACAGTTGATGTCCCAGAAGTGAAAAAGACAGCTGCTTATATTCGAAAGAAAATCGAGGGAAATGATATTGATCAATATGATGAATTACTAAAGAGAATTGGAGTAATAGTTATTGCTTAAATAAACACCTGGCGCTAACATCAGCTACCCGTCAAGTGCGGCAACCGTGGTTTTCGGTGGGCATCTTTCCGCTCAGGCAGTTTTTCGGTTTGAAAGGAATCTAAGATTAGCGTAAGCTAAATCGCCCGTAATCCGCCCCCGCGTGTAGCTTTTCTACGTTACACACGCAGTTAAAACGACCTTAGCAAAAGTTGTTTTTCAAATAAATGTACATATATTTGTACAATTAATTGTACAAATAAAATTTTAAAATATGCTGACTACAACACTTTCAGATTTCAGGAAGGATATTAAGAAATATCTTGACAATGTTACGTCAAACTTCGAAACCTTAATAATCAATAGAGGTAAGGATTCCGGAGTGGTGGTTATGTCTCTTGATGAATACAACTCACTAAATGCGACTCAACATGAATTATCTTCAAAAAAGAATGAAATGAGACTCGATTCTGCGATAGAAAAATTGAAAGCTGGTAGTTCATTTCAAAAAGACTTGCTAGACCAATGAAACCGTCATGAGCAAAGGCACACCAAAGAAGATGCTTATTTTATTGAGGGTTCCATACGACAAATGAAAACAAATTATTACGTATGAAATTTACATTTGTAGACGAGTCTTGGGAAGATTACCTCTATTGGCAAAAGACGGACAAAAAAATTCTGAAAAGGATAAATGACTTGTTAAAAGACATCTCACGAAATCCTTTTTCGGGCATTGGAAAACCAGAACCTCTAAAATTTAAATATAAAGGATTTTGGTCCCGAAGGATTAATGACGAACACAGACTAATTTATCAAGTAAAAGAGAATGAGGTTCTAATTGCGAAATGCAGATTTCATTATGATTAAATGTAAAACCGGGTGGTAACTTCAGCCGCCCGGCAAATCCGGCAACCGTGGTTTTCGGTGTGCATCTTTCCGCTCTTGAGCTTTTCGGCTTGACAGGAATCGAAGATCAGTGTTAGCTAAATCGCCCGCAGTCCGCTCCTGCGTGTAGCTTCCTACGTTATGCCCAAGCTTAAGTGGAGACGCAACCATTTGACATCTTAAGCATCTTATTATGAATCAATAATTTAAAAGGATAAATTATGAAAACCTTTAAATTCTTAATCGTAATGCTTTTGTTGACAGGACTAATTAGTTGCAACAAGGATAAACCCGAGGAAAATAGGAATCTTGATGTTGAAAGGTATATTGAATTATTAAAGACAAATCAATACGACTCGCTAGAGTTGCCGGCGTTCACTTATAATGACATTCCAGCACTTCTTAAATACAGAAATGAAACTCAAATAATAACAGATTTTCCTCACAATTGGATTTCCTCACTGTGGGGACCAGATTGTAAATTAGGTGTTTATGTTTTATGGACAATTGAATCAATCCGAGCTGTATCTATAAAAAGTAAATATCTTATTGGACGATTCCCTTCTCAAAATCCTATTTTGCAGAAAAAAGAAGATTGGTCGTATTTAGAATATGATAGTGAGGCTTATGAAATTGCCGCTCAAGCTTACTTCGATTGGTGGGAGGAAAACAAGCAGAAAGATTTCAATGAGTTTAAAAATATTGACCCATTAGAAAAAACAAATTATAAATGGCATTGAAAAATAAATGAAGGAAATCCCATGCAGAAAAAATCTTTAGTGGTAATTGACATTCAAAATGACATTACCAAAAACTACAAAGAAATCATTGACAATGTTAATCGGTCAATAGATTGGGCAGTGGAAAATGAAATTCATGTCGTTTACATAAGGCATTACAACTTATCTGACGGCACAAGGACTTTCAAACCTAATACTCGTGGGTCTGAATTAGTTTCGGACATGAAATTGGTTTCCAAAAACATTTTTGAAAAAACCAAAGGCAATGCATTGACCAGCGAAGATTTTGCTGACTTTATCAAGAAAAATGAAATAAGCGAATTTTACATTACAGGAGCAGACGCCATTGCCTGCGTGAAATCAACCGTATTTAATCTGTGTAAGGAAAACTACAAGGTTACAGTCTTATCAGATTGTATTACGAGTTATGATAAAAGGAAAATTAATGAAATGCTGAATTATTACGAAAAAAATGGCAGTAAAATAATGAATTTGAATGACTTGCTAGATTCTAAATAAAAATGCCAACGGTTGGCGGTCATTGTAACGCAACACTGCTGACAGCAACTACAAGATATAAATAACATACCTTTAGACAGAAAATTATAAAGTGACAGTATAGGTGACTTTCAAATTATGTGTAATACAAAAATATCTATACGTTTTTTTGACGGCCGCGAAGTGCGGACTGTTTGGGAGGAAGAAAATAGCGGGTTGGTTAGTGCCGCTACCCAACTGAAACTTTTGGCAGGTGATGGAAAAAGATATATAACCCAAAGTTCTACGCAAGTTAAATCGCAAGAAATCCGCATCAGCGCGTACCAATGAGAAGCCGCAGACAAGCATATTAGCATTAATATATTCAACATGACAATCGAAGAATTCATATCACAGCAAGAAATTGAACGACAATCAATTTTGTCAAAAATTCATTTTGCAATTGTAGATGCAGACAAAACCGTTAGCGCTCAAATTGGAAAAATGATGGGAAAGGAAATGATCTTATATAATGCACCAGGCACTTTCAAATATGGACTTTCGAGTGGAAAAAAGCAGATTTCACTTCACATATTGCCCATTTATTGCAATCCGACGTTGCATTCAAAATACAAAGAGTTGATGCCTAAAGCCAGTTTTCAAAAAGGTTGCATCAACTTCACGAGTGAGGAAGAAGTGCCAATGGAAATTTTGAGAGCACTTTTATCCGATAGCTCGAAAATCGATCTCGTAAAAATCAGAGAAGATTATTTAAAATCGAAAAAAAAGTAATTTTTGACTTGAAAAATGAAAAGCGACAGGAAAGTAATCTTATACATAGCGGTAAGTTTGGACGGCTATATTGCCGGGCCAAATGACGATTTGAGTTTTTTGTCAATTGTGCAGAAAGACGGCGAGGATTATGGTTATGCTGATTTTTTAAGATCGGTGGATACCGTGATACTCGGCCGAAGGACTTATGACTGGGTAATGACCCAGGTGGCGGATTTTCCTCATACTGACAAAGATTCATACATCATTACACGGAAACCACGACCAGCCATAGCAAAGACAAACTTTTATACAGGAGACATTCAAGAACTCATTCATAGGCTTAAAGGTGAACAAGGGAAAAACATCTTCATTGACGGAGGGGCAGAAATTGTAAACGAACTTCTAAAACAAAATCTAATTGATGAGTTTATTATTTCCGTAATTCCAATTTTAATCGGTAACGGAACACGACTTTTTAAAGATGGACGACACGAACAAAAATTGGAACTTGTGGACATCCATAAATTTGATACCGGATTAGCGCAATTTCATTATAAATGTAAAGATGATTAACCAATTGCCTTTGATTTAGGATACGAAACAGAATGTAAAATATTTGATTATTAGTGAATTATAAATAATATGAATAAACAATTTTACGTACTCCACTTACTACCTTCGAGACCCGACTTTGCGATGACAATGACCGAAGAGGAAAGAGCGATCATGATCCAACACGTCGCTTACTGGACAGAAAAATTAAAACTTGGTAAAGTCTATGCTTTCGGACCGGTAATGGATCCTAAGGGTATCTACGGACTTGGCGTCGTAGGAGTTGACAACGAGCAGGAGCTAAATGAATTTATAGCAAACGACCCGGCAGGGAAAATAAATAAGTACGAGTATTTCCCAATCAGAGCTGTTGTTCCAACTATTTCAAATAGTTGAATTTTAATGATCTTGTATGACGACTTGCTTCGAAAACCGTCAATGCATGTATGTCTACCCATGTACCAAAGCACTGGACAAAATAGCAGGAATAAATAAAAATAGATCATGAAAAAGTACTTGTCGTTCTTAGTGCTGGGATGTTGCGTTGCAGTCAATCTCTTTGGACAAAGTGATAATCCTGGCAATCGTTATATTGATGCATATAAGAAATATTTAAATGCGGCATGTCCCTTAAAACCAGATAGTATTAAGCATTTCGTGTATTTTGCCCGGGAACGTGAGCTCATTCACAATCATCCATTTTTAAAGGTACCCCGATTTGACGGTGCTCAAATTATGTATTCCTGGAACCAGATTGAACCCGAAAAGGGGAAGTATGATTTCTCCATCATTTGGGATGATTACAATTATCTATCGGCATTTGGAAAGAAATTGTTTATCCAACTACAAGACGCTACTTTTAGTCGAAAGTATGTAGGAATTCCGGCCTATTTATTAACGGATGAGTACAATGGAGGTGCTACACGGCAATTCAATGATCAGGGAGAACAAGAGGGATGGGTTGCTAAGCGATGGAATTCCAAGATTCAAAATCGTTGGTCGCTTTTATTACAAGCCTTGGGGAAAGAATTTGATGGAAAAGTAGAAGGCATAAATTTTCAGGAAAGTGCTATCGGTGTCTCTGGTAAAACTGATAGCACCTTCACACCAGAGCGCTACGTTGAGAGTTTGAAAATTAATATGCTCGCACTAAAAAATGCTTTCCCAAAATCGACCACCATGCAATATGCCAATTTTATGCCTGGAGAACGGCTTCCTAATGACGATAAAGGTTATTTGCGTTCGATATATCAGTATGGACAACAAATTGGAGTAGGTTTGGGAGGCCCCGATTTGTTGTATAAGCGAAAGGCCCAGCTTAATCATACGATAGCTATGATGCACGAAGGCGAATTTACTGTTCCTCTTGGAATTGCGATACAGGATGGAAACTACATTGGAGAGACAGGAAATGACAAGATTGTTAACGAAAGGGAAAACATCGTGCCAATACTCCACGCTTTTGCTAAGGATTTTCTTAAAGTCAACTATATGTTTTGGGCTTGTCAGGAACCATATTTCAGTGAAGATGTAATTTCGTGCTTTGCTTCGAATAAACCTAAAAAGTAATATTTTTAGTACGGACAAATAAAAACTTGATGATATGGCAACGATTTTAAAAGCAGACCAAAGAGAATTTGAGGAAAATCCGAATAGGATTGATAACTATCGAATATTCACAGATTTGTCAAGGATTAAAAAAGGACTAAATCCGGAAAATCTGAACTTTGATTTAAGACAATTAAATCCGGACCAATATTCTGCGCCTTACCATTTTCACAGATACGCAGAGGAGCTCTTTATGATACTTTCCGGCTCTGCAACATTGAGAACTCCAAATGGATTAGAAATTGTAACCCCGGGTGATTTGATTTTTTTTGAAAAAGGGGAAACCGGAGCACATCAATTATATAATCACACGAATGAGACCTGTATTTTCTTGGATATAAGGACATTTATTGGTTTTGACGTTGCTGAATATCCCGATTCGGACAAAATATTTATAGCGCCATCACGTGAGATATATAGTAAAGACTCGCAGGCAGACTATTTCGATGGAGAAAAGAATGTCAAGGATAAATGGAAACAAATTGAGAGTAAAAATGAATAAAACTTCCTACGTTAGTGGCAAGTAATTGGATAAAAAGATAGAATCATGAAAAAAATCATTTTGCTGACATTTTCCATTTCGATTTTATCAATGATGGCTTGTTCAGAAAAGCCCGATTTTGGCCAGCCGAACGTCAACTTCAAAAACCTGGAAAAAGATTTTATTACATGGTGGGCATATCACGAAAACAATATCATATTATCTTCCAATTTTATTGCCATCGACAATTTGTCAAACCGAATAAGTAAAGAGGATTTCTTCAAAAAACTGATTACGGGAGACTATATTCCATTAAAACTAAACTCGAAGGATAGCCTTGTCTATTACAAACTTTTCAAACTGGATGAAGGCTCGAATAGCCAAATAAGGCAGCAAATTATAAGAAGTTCCAGCACTAACTATATTCATTTTAAAGCGGAAGGTAAAGCTTTTCCGAAATTTCAGTTTTTTGATTTAGATGGCACTGAATACAATAATGAAAATACGAAAGGGAAAATTGTTGTTCTCAAATGCTGGTTCATTACCTGCCACGCTTGTGTTGCAGAATTTCCTGAATTGAATAAACTAGTGGAGACTTATCGAAATCGGAAAGATATTGTCTTTATAAGTCTAGCGACGGATTCAAAAGAAAAATTGATTCAATTCTTATCTCAAAAAAAATTCAACTATGCTGTTGTAGCCGACCAGTCGAAATTCATAACGAAAGAATTAAACGTAAGTTCGTACCCAACGCACATAATTATTGACTCAAAAGGAATAGTCCGAAAAGTTGTTAATAAAGCCGATGAACTGATTCTGGCGTTAAACGGCAAAGAATTTCTGGAGTAATATGTAGAATTTTGTGTTTCAAATCGCGTCCTGTAAGAATTTCCGTGACATTAGGCACGAGCATATGTAGATAGAAAGATAGCACCAGCATGAACAATACCAAACTTGACACAAAACCGCATTATAAAATATTAGATGGACTTAGGGGCGTAGCAGCCATTATCGTAGTATTCTTTCACCTGGCCGAACCGCTTGCCTCCAGCCGCTTTAACAATGTTGTAAACCATGGTTATTTGGCAGTTGATTTTTTCTTTCTCCTATCAGGCTTTGTAATTGGATATGCGTATGACGACAGATGGGGCAAATTAACCATCGGCGGCTTTCTTCGGCGCAGGTTCGAACGGTTGCAACCACTCGTTGTTTTGGGAATGACACTCGGCGCCATCGGCTTCTATTTTACAGATTCAACAATATGGCCGCTTATTCATACTGTTCCAGTTTGGAAGCTGATCCTCGTAATGCTGATCGGATATACGATTTTACCCATACCACTTTCAATGGATATTCGCGGCTGGCAGGAAATGCATCCGCTCAATAGTGTCAGCTGGTCATTATTCTTTGAATACATAGCCAATATCCTTTACGCACTGGGTCTACGGAAATTATCGAACAAGGCATTGGCCTGTTTTGTGGCGCTAACAGGTGCGGTGCTTTTGCATTTTGCCGTAACTACCGCAAACGGGGATGTTACCGGTGGCTGGACACTAAATTATGAACATATGCGCGTTGGGATAACGCGTACCTTATTCCCGTTTTTTGCTGGGTTACTTTTATCAAGGATATTCCGGCCTACCTACATAAAGAATGCGTTCTTATGGTGTAGTCTGCTGGTAGCGGTCGTTTTGTTTATGCCAAGAATTGGCGGCACAGAACATCTTTGGATGAATGGTTTGTATGAAGCAATTTGCATCATCATTGTCTTTCCGCTAATTGTTTATATTGGTGCCAGTGGGGTGGTGCACAATAAAACGGAGGATAAAATTTGCAAGTTTCTTGGTAATCTTTCTTACCCAATTTACATAACGCATTATGTGCTCGTCTATTTTTATGTAGCATGGGTAAGCAATCACAAGGGCGTTACATTATTGCAGGCTTTGCCATATGCACTGCTCACATTTTCAGGAGCTATCGCGTTGGCTTATGCAAGCTTAAAATTGTACGATGAACCGGCGAGAGCCTGGTTACGAAAAATGTCGAAGTAGGGAAAAGTGCAGTTTACAATTTCGGAAAAACTTCTTTACCTTTACGTAGTCATTCGACCGGAAATACCTTTCTGACGTATACTTAAAGGGCGTGTCGGCGGGTAATCACGGTGCGACAATAAGATGTGGGACAGTCTATCACATAAAAATTAGCGATTATGAGAAAGATATTCTTAATCATGGTTTTGATAGTCGGATATTATCTTCCGACATTTTCACAATCAGAAAGACTACTTCAAATTGACACAACGGTAGTGAAATTTGGGTTCCCGAACAACGGAAAGATGCATTTGCATCTTGATACTTTGGCCATCAATCAACTATTTAAGACCCCTGAAAAGCATAAGTACCTACTTGATCCGAACTCGGCGGATAAGGATATTCGGTTTGGTCAATTATCCAATGTCAGGATCAAGGCTCTTCAATCACAAGACAATATGCCATGCCTGTATCCCGAAGGTAATTTCCCAATGCCAATTTATAAACCAGATTCTACCATAAGATATACCCTGCTGATAAAGAAATCAATTGCCAGATAAACTAACGGCAACCAAGGTGGCGGATGAAAATAATTCAACTTGCTCATTTTTAAGCATTAATCTTGCTCGAAATTTGACATTTTGATTGTACTTTCTTTGTTTTTCATATCGGATAAAAGTCAATCCTAAATATGGACTAAAATGGATTTAAAAGTTGTTCTGGATTTTATCGAATCGATAAACAGTGCAGACATCGATGGACTTTACAACCTGATGAGTACTGACCATGTTTTTGTTGATTCACGTGGTAACAAAATGGTTGGCAATGACAACATGAAGAGTGCCTGGACCGCATACTTTGATCTATTTCCGGATTATAAAATCGAGATTACAGATACACTTCAAAATGACTCAATTGTCGTCCTTCTGGGCTATGCCAGTGGAACTTATATATCCAACAATAAAAATGTAGACAATACGAATCACTGGAAAATCCCAGCTTCCTGGAAAGCGATAGTTGTCGATGAAAAAATTAAACATTGGCAGGTTTATGCTGACAACAGTGTAGTATTAGAAATATTAAATCGGAACAAATAGAATATATTCATATTCAAATTGGAGACCTCCCGCTCTATTTTGAACGATATTAAGCACTAACCCGGAACCAACTAATGGAAAATCTCTTTTTTATCAGAACGATGCAGTTAAATAGTACTGTCGTTATGGCTTTGTATTTCCAAATAATATGTTTTTGCATTGTCATATTTTTTCAGTCGATGCAGATTATTAAGCTGAAGAAGGAAATAAAGAGATTGAAGGAAAATGAACCTGTCAACTAGTTTCCTTTTGTCAGATATTTTAGAATGACTGTTTTCTCGCTTGAAGAAACTTTAGCCCGGTCACTCATCTTGTCCATCCAATTTTGCCACTCCTCCGGAGAATGTTTTTCAGGCAGCAGTAGCGTGTGGCAGCTGCTACATTTAGAGATGTAGAGCTGCCGACCCATTTTTAGCTGACTAATGTTTGTACCTGATACAACATTCCCTGTATTCGGAAGATATAAGGCAGTGGAGCAAGCCGCACATACTAAGAGGATTGCCAGAAATGATAGTGCTAAAAGTCTAGAATGCATAGGAGAAGAGTAAACGGAATTGTGCTTTTTCAAACTCGTTTAAGTCCAGCCGTCCACTCGTAGTTCCTTTAAATGAAGTAATTTGAGGCATAGCTGTGAAGTTAATCCAGAAATTTTCCTGGTTATACGAAAATCCAATACCGGAATAGAGGGCGCTGTGTTCTAATTTATTGTCAGCAAACACATTGTTGAAACTGTTTTCCTGCGTTAAATGAAATTTGGAATTGAACGAGTAGGCAAAGGCAAGATTTAAATCCGCTTTTTTCTCCTTTTCCCATACTGTTTCATTGCTAACGATTTCTGGTGCCAGTTCCATTTCATAAACGCCGTTGGCCGCAATTGTGAAATTATTTATTTTCTTGTCGACAATGACTTTCCCTTCAAATTCCAGCTCATTACTGCTGATCCCATATTCGCCGTACAAGGCTAAGCCAACCGGATTTGCTACCGGATCAAGAATTTTTAATTTCCATTCATTTGAAAAGCCTATTTCATTTTTTGTTTCCAGCGCATGAATAGCCTGATCGGCGTTTGTACCGGTCTTGGTGGTGAGATTCAAATAAAATGCGGTTTGCAGATTTTTACCTAATCCTATTTCAAATTCTGTTCTGTGGTCTAAACGTAAAAAATAGTCTCCTTTCCCGGCACGAAGAGTATTCCAAATCTCAATCTCCCTTTGCCCTTTGTTCAATACGCCGCTTTGATACGTGTAAGTAAAGAGCCTGTCTTGCGAAAAGGATGTGATTCCGGAGAATAGAAGTAACGATAGTAGTAATCTGCTTTTTTGTGAAGTTCTCATATTTTACATAGATTAAAATTATGAGAACAAAGGAAGGGAGGCTGAGACTCCTGCGAAATCCCAATTAGTAGGTATTTTATATTAGTTCGGAGAGCTGAATATCATCAATATCGATGATTTTTTTAAAAACTGCATACATTGCCATCCCGGAAGCAGTCTTAATTCCTATTTTTTCAGATATATTTTTTCTGTGCGAAATAACCGTATGAGTGCTCACCGAAAGTTTATCTGCTATCTCCTTATTTGACAAGCCTCTTGCCACCAACAGCAGAACTTCTTTTTCGCGACGTGATAGCTCATTGCTTTTTTCCGTTTCCAGTTGCTCAAATGATAACAGCGCGTTTTTAATTTTGAGGTTGATCTGCTTCTCATTGTCATAGACATTCAACGAAGAGTCATCATTAACAGGATGCAAATCCATCTCAAAAGGTAAATACTTTAAATTGGATTTAGGAGGAAGCAAACCATCAAAATTTGCTTTGTTTCTCCTGTAGGTTTCGTGCGTCGTTATCAGCAGAATATTACCGGAAAGATTAGAAATACTGGTCAAGTCGTTCGAAACAATCAGCGTACAGGAACTATTTCTATAAATAATTTCTGATAGGCCAATCGCTAAGAGATCTGGAGTAGAAACGATTATGGTAGTATCCTTTTTACTCATTTTTCCGGGTAACTTGCTGTTTTAAGTAGTTGATTTTGGGGATAAGTATTTTGTCCTCAATCTGCGCATGGTTTTTCAAGTCCTTTTCAAAAAGGAAAAGTGTATGCAGCAACGCATTCATAATTATGGGATTATAAAAGGGAGGCAGATATTTTATGATGATATTCTTCAGATCAGACATTTTTTCGTCGATAAGCGAATGTTCGTGATCAAAGTCAAAGCCTTCAATGCCAATATATTGATCCGGTAATTTTTCAATTTTTGAATTTGAAATATCATCAAGCATACAAGCGTAGGGGAAAATCATTTGTTCTTCATGCCTTGTATGCTGAATGAACGAATCTTTAAACTTCACATAGAAAGTTTGGAGCATGACAATGTGCGAATGTTCATTTCTATCCTGATCTGCCAGTATTTTCAGATTTCGTTCAATATCCGCAAGTATAAATTCTATATAATATTGATGCGTTTTGGAAAGATAATTTGTAACGAGATTTATCGGATAATCAAGTAGTTGCTTTTTGGGGAAGTAGTTCTCGTTGTGGAAAATGTTGATAATATCCAGGAAAAATTCTTGGTTCACAACTTGTTCGCGGCAAATTTCTTTGATAGTCTTGTCTCCAACGCCGAGTTTTATCCCCAGTCGGTTGATCACCGGTAGCAAACTGTAGTTTTTATTTATTACGTCGGCGAGCTTATAGTCTGCAGAATATAAATTCATCTGTTTATATTTTTTTTATTGGCCGGATGGAATCGAAGATCGGCGAAGCCATTACCTGGATATTCGTTTTCTTTTTATCGAGATTTCCTGATTGTTACGATATACGTATGCAATAGGTAAAGGTTTAAAACCCCAAAACGGATTATTCTCTGTTACCAATTCCAAGGCCATTTAATGTGCTTAAAATGATTCATACCAAAAATAATAAGCGTAAAATTTACGTTTATTATTTTTTATTGTATATTAGTGATGTCAAAACGGGGGGGCAAAAGCGCCTGTTTTTAGCAAACAAACTAATTATTTATTCCTAAAAAATTAAGTCAAATGACATTCTTAGACTGGATTATCATTGTTGTATTCCTGTTTTGCCTTGTCGGCATTGTTATTTGGGTGGTCAAACACAAGAAAGACGACACGAGTGACTATTTTCTTTCGGGGCGAAGTGAGACATGGCTGGCGGTTGGTGCTGCCATTTTTGCTGCCAATATTGGCTCGGAGCATTTAGTTGGTTTGGCCGGTGCCGGCGCCGAAAGCGGAATGGCAATGGCGCATTGGGAAATGCAGGGTTGGATGATTCTGGTGCTCGGATGGGTATTCGTCCCATTTTATGCGCATAGTAAGGTCTTTACCATGCCCGAATTTTTGCTAAAACGGTATAACAAGAATACAAGCTCCACATTATCGATCATCACGTTAATCAGTTATGTGCTCACCAAGGTTTCTGTGACCGCTTTTACCGGAGGTATTTTTCTTGAATCTGTTCTGGGAATCGATTTTTGGTACGGTGCAATCGGATTAGTGCTTCTGACCGGGGTTTTCACTGTTTTGGGTGGCATGAAAGGTATCATGACGATTTCTGTTATTCAGACCCCAATCCTTATCGTCGGCGCAATCACCATATTAATTCTTGGTTTGCTGAAAGTAGGAGGGGGCGCCATTCTTGATGGATGGAATGAAACGGTTAAATATGCCGGAAATAATATTCACCTGATTCACTCAAAAGGAGATCCCTGGTACGACAAATTTCCAGGTATCGGCGTATTTTTTGGCGCCGCGATCATTGGTTTCTGGTACTGGTGTACCGACCAGCATATTGTTCAGCGTGCGCTTGCCGCCAAAGATCTCAATCATGCCAGAAAAGGAACAATCCTGGCTGGGTTTCTGAAAATTTTACCTGTTTTCATGTTTTTAATTCCGGGAATGATCGCTGCAGCATTAAAAGCCAAGGGCGTTGCCGGATTTGATTTTGATACAAACGACAAAGCCTACGGGAGCATGGTTACCAATCTGCTTCCTGCCGGTGTCAAAGGCATTGTGGTAGTTGGATTTATCGCGGCATTGATGACCTCGCTGGCAGCGCATTTCAATTCCTCAGCTACGCTCTTTACCATCGATTTCTATAAAAATTACAGACCGGAAGCCACTGAACATAAATTGGTTTGGGTCGGCCGTCTGGCAACCATTGCGGTGGTTGTACTCGGATTGGTCTGGATACCTATTATGAGGAGCCTCGGAAGCGTTTTGTACGAGTATTTGCAAAATGTGCAATCGCTTATCGCCCCGGCTATTGCTGCAGTATTCCTTTTGGGCGTATTTAATAGGAAAATTACGCCCAAAGCAGGTGAATGGGGATTACTTGCAGGTTTCTTTATCGGAATGTTCCGGCTAACGCTGATGATCTTCAAAAGTTCGATCGCCCCGGATTCACTTTTCGGAATGCTTCTGAACATCAATTGGCTGCATTTCTGCCTGTTCCTGTTCTTCTTTACAATGGCGATAATGGTGGTTGTTAGTATGTTCACGCCGAAAGCAGGGGAACAACAACTCCAGGGATTAACCTATTTCTCTCAATCGCCTGAACAAATTGCAGAAACGAAAAATAGCTGGTCTGCTTGGGATATCGCCACTTCCGCCGTTGTCGTGCTGGTATGTATCGCTTTTTATGCCTATTTCTGGTAATATTTTTTCAAAACTGAGTTCACGATATACCTATGACTGAGAATGAGCTTCAAGTGCCTTCTTCTGCCGCTTCCGAAATCTATCCGGGAGAGCATCAGTATTATATGGCGGTAGACTGTATCATTTTCGGGTTTGAGGACTCTGAGCTTAAGTTGTTGATAATTAATAGAATTCTTGAGCCTGAAAAGGGTAGATGGTCGTTAATGGGAGGATTCGTTCGACCGGATGAGACATTGGATAAGGCTGCGAATCGGGTCTTGTTTGAATTGACAGGGCTCAGCAATATCTATCTTAATCAGTTGATTACGCAGAGTGAGATAGAACGTGATTCGAGAACCCGTGTTTTTTCAACTCCCTATTATGCGCTCATCAAAGTACAGGATCTGGATCCATCGCGGGTGGAATTGAGTCATGCCAAATGGTGTCCGATTAGCCAACTTCCTGGTTTAATCTTCGATCATAACAGCATGGTGGAGATTGCCTTGCAACAGTTGAAAATCGAGGCTCAAAACAAACCGATCGGTTTCGAGCTTTTGCCACATAAATTCACCATCCCGGAACTTCAATCTCTTTACGAAGCAATATATTTACAGAAATTCGACAATCGAAATTTTAGGAAGAATATATTGAAAATGGATTTATTGGAAAAGCTGGACGAGAAGGACAAAGGAAATTCCCGAAAGGGAGCCTGGCTTTACCAGTTTAAGGAGGAAAAATACATGGAATCGTGTAAAAAGGGACTATTTTTCAATATCCCAATCTGAAAATAAATTACTTAAAATTCTAATAATGAAAGCATTTAAAGATCTGGAGGTTTGGTTTGTAACAGGTAGCCAACATTTGTACGGACCTGAAACATTGAAACAGGTTGCGGAAAATTCAAAAACGATAGCAAAAGCTTTTAATGAAGCCGCCGAAATACCCGTAACCATTGTTTTTAAACCGGTATTGGTAAATCCGGATAGCATCACAGCGCTGTGCATTGAGGCTAATTCAGCTCCCGCATGTATCGGATTGATAACCTGGTGTCACACATTTTCTCCATCTAAAATGTGGATTAACGGATTGAAAAAGCTACAAAAGCCTATTCTCCACTTGCATACACAGTTCAATCGCGACCTCCCCTGGAGTGAGATCGACATGGACTTCATGAACCTCAATCAGTCGGCTCACGGCGACCGTGAGCATGGCTTTATCATGACCCGCATGCGAATCAACCGTAAGGTGGTTGTGGGGCACTGGCAGGATGCGGATGTGGTCGAAAGCATTGCCATATGGACACGCGCTGCGGCCGGATGGTATGATATGCAAAATTTGAAAATTGCCAGATTTGGGGATAATATGCGAGAAGTGGCTGTTACAGAAGGTGATAAAGTCGCCGCCCAGATTCAGTTTGGAGTATCAGTAAACGGTTACGGAATCGGAGATCTGGTGAAAATTGTGAATGAAGTGTCCGAATCGGCAATCGATGCCTTGGTTAAAGAGTACGACACTATCTATAAACTGGACCTTGAAGCGAAAAAAGGTGGAAAATTTGAGGAAAATGTTCGCTACCAGGCTCGTCTCGAACTCGCAATTGGCAGTTTTCTGGAAAAGGGAAATTTTGGCGCGTTTACCACAACGTTTGAGGATCTGCACGGCTTAAAGCAGCTTCCCGGACTGGCATCTCAACGCTTGATGGCAGCTGGATACGGTTTTGGCGCGGAAGGCGACTGGAAACATGCCGCCATGGTCCGTGCCTGCAAGGTTATGGGCAAAGGACTAAAAGGTGGATGCTCATTCATGGAGGATTATACATACCACTTAAATCCAAGTGGGATGAAAGTGCTTGGTGCTCACATGCTTGAAATTTGCCCATCTATTGCAGAAGGCAAGGCAAACCTGGAAGTTCACCCATTGGGCATCGGTGGCAAAGATGCTCCTGCAAGATTGGTTTTTAACGTACCTGCCGGCGCGGCAATCAATACAAGCCTGGTGGATATGGGCAATCGTTTCAGAATGATTGTCAATTCGGTCGACTGTGTTGTGCCGGATGCCGACCTTCCTAATCTGCCCGTCGCCCGCGCGCTGTGGGTACCTCAGCCAGACCTGAAGACGGGCGCCGGAGCCTGGATTTATGCCGGTGGGGCACACCATACAGCATTCAGCATGGCGATTGACGCGAGATATATGGAGGATTTCTGCGATATGGCCGGAATAGAGTACCTTCACATTGGAAATGAAACCAATCTGACGGAGTTCAGAAAAGAGTTAAAATGGAATGAAGTCTTCTATCAGATGTCTGCCGGACTAAAATTCTAAACTCTGGACACATCACGATGTGTCCCTACGGATGCCACTTTTAACTTTTAACTCTCAACTTTCAAATTCTTTACCATGCTCGAAGATCTGAAAAAATCCGTATTTGATGCCAATCTGGAATTGGTGAGGCAAAAACTGGTTCTATACACATGGGGCAACGTAAGTGGTATAGATCGTTCTGCAAATCTTCTGGTCATAAAACCCAGCGGTGTCTCCTACGACGAAATGAAGGCGGAAGATATGGTGGTTGTTAACTTAAAGGGGGAGGTAGTCGAAGGAAAATTCAAACCTTCCTCTGATACGCTGACGCACATCGAGTTATATAAGGCCTTTCCCGGGATTGGTGGCATCGTGCACACGCATTCGACACACGCCGTTGCCTGGGCTCAGGCGTTGAAAGCAATCCCCGCAATGGGGACAACGCATGCCGACCATTTTTATGGTGAAATTCCGTGTACACGGATCCTTTCGCAGGAGGAAGTTGCCCGTGGATACGAACTGGAGACGGGTTTGGTAATTGTGGAGACTTTCAAAGACCTCGATCCGCTTCATACACCCGGAGTGTTGGTAGGAAACCACGGACCATTTGCCTGGGGCACCACTGCCGACAAAGCCGTATACAATGCAGTCGTGCTGGAGGAAGTAGCTCGGATGGCCTTGTATACCGCGCAGTTGGGCAATGAAAATCCGATCAGTCAATATTTGCTAGATAAACATTTTAACCGCAAACACGGCAAGAATGCGTATTATGGGCAGGATAGGAAAGTTAAGAGTTAAAAGTCGAAAGTGGCACCCGTAGGGACACATCGCGATGTGTCCTGAAAGTGGCACCCATACGGACACATCGTGATGCGTCCGTATTTTCGAAAGTTGAGAGTTAAGACATAAGACATAAGATAGAAGTATTCGCCATTTCCATATTTTCGCATTTTTCGATATTCACTTTTCATTATTCGTTAAAAGATTAAAGATATGTCAAAGTTTACGTTAGGTGTTGATTACGGTACAGATTCAGTTCGCACTGTTTTGGTAGATACTGCCAATGGGAAAGAGATCTCACACAGTGTTTATTACTATCCGCGTTGGAAAGCCGGAAAATACTGTGATCCGCTAAATAATCGATTCCGTCAGCATCCGCTTGATTATCTGGAAGGTATTGAGAAAACCATTGTTGAGGCGATTGCCAAAGCTCCAGCCGGAACAGCAGAGAATGTGGTTGCAATTTCTATCGACACCACGGGCTCAACACCTGTCGCGGTAGACAAAAACGGTACGCCGCTTGCGCTTATCCCGGAGTTTGCCGAAAATCCCAATGCGATGTTTGTTTTGTGGAAAGACCATACAGCTACAAAAGAAGCCGAGGAAATTAACTCATTAGCAAGAAGTTGGGGTGGTGTTGATTATACGAAGTTTGAAGGTGGCATCTATTCGTCAGAGTGGTTTTGGGCGAAAATTCTGCATGTACTTCGCGAAGATGCATCTGTTCGGACTGCCGCCTATTCGTGGGTCGAACATTGTGACTGGATTCCTGCATTGCTGACAGGAATTACGGATCCTGTGGTAATGAAAAGAAGTCGCTGTGCTGCCGGACATAAAGCCATGTGGCACGCGCAATTTGAAGGTTTACCTTCCGAGGAATTTCTTCAAAAATTGGATCCGGTATTGTCAGGACTGAGATCCAGATTATATTCCGAAACATATACCTGCGAGGTTAAGGCGGGGAATCTGACGGCCGAATGGGCCGGACGCCTTGGCTTGAGCGAAGCTGTTTCCGTTGGAGTAGGTTCGTTTGATGCACATATTGGCGCATTGGGAGGAGAGATAAAGCCATATTATCTCAGTAAAATTATGGGAACTTCGACATGCGATATCCTGATTGCCCCTTCTGACGAGGTAGGCGAAAAATTTGTCAGAGGCATTTGCGGGCAGGTCGACGGTTCGGTGGTTCCCGGAATGCTTGGTTTGGAAGCTGGCCAATCTGCCTTTGGCGATGTATACGCCTGGTTTAAAACGATGCTTATGGGACCGGTGGAAGAATTGATCAATCAATCAGTAAGTGTGGATAATGCCGCCAAATCGGCCTTGATTGAGGAAATTGCTGAAAACATGATTCCATGGTTGACCCGGGAAGCTGAAAAAATTGAGATCGGAGAAATGGGAATTGTGGCGCTCGACTGGTTAAATGGTCGCCGGACGCCAGATGCCAACCAGTTGCTGAAAGGTGCTATCTTTGGATTGAACCTTGGTTCCAATGCCCCAGGAATATTCCGCGCATTGGTTGAGGCAACAGCATTCGGATCCAAAAAAATTATCGATCGTTTTATTGGAGAAGGAATTCCAATAGAGGGAGTTATCGCATTAGGCGGAGTGGCAAAAAAATCACCTTTTGTGATGCAGGTTGTGGCTGATGTCATAAATAAGCCGATTCTGGTTGCGCGCAGTGAGCAGGCTTGTGCCCTGGGCTCAGCGATGGCGGCAGCTGTAGTTGGGAAACTATATCCAACGATCTCTGATGCGCAAAAGGCAATGGGAGGGGGATTCGAAACCGAATATATTCCAAATCCGGTTAATGTTCAGAAATACAAAGCTTTGTATGAGAAATATTCGCGATATGGAGAAGTAATTGAAAAGGAAACAATGAGTTAAACTTTAACCCCAACGAAATAGCGGAATCAATACTTAGGAATTGTAAAACTGAATGTGCTCCCTTTTCCCGGTTCGCTTTCAACCCAGATCCGGCCGCGGTGTATATCGATAAATTCTTTGCATAAAATTAGTCCCAATCCGGTACCCCGCTCATTTTGCGTTCCGGGAACTGAATAACTTTCATCGATTCGGAAGAGTTTGTGTAGATTTTTATTTTCTATGCCTACTCCTGTGTCAATAACTGAGATTTTCAACTCCTGTCCCAAAAGTTCTGCTGTTAGAACGATTCTTCCTCCGGGATGCGTAAACTTTATAGCATTCGAGATTATATTTCTTAATACGCTTGAAATCATTCCTTTATCAACAAACACCGTGATGTGTTGAGCGACCTCTTTTGTGAGACTCACAGATTTTTGAAGAGCCGAGACATTAGCCAATTCCAATACATCATTGATAAGCCTGCCGATCTCAATATATTCCGGATTGAATTCCAAACGTCCTGACTGCGATCGGGACCATTCAATCAGATTTGTCAATAGTTCCATGGCTCTCTGAGAGGATTGCTGAATGATTGCGGCATATTCTCCAATACCCTCGTAATCCCTTTTTTCAATCTGATCTACAAGCAGGCCACTGAATCCAAGTATTCCATTAAACGGGCTTTTAAGGTCATGACTGATTATTGAGAAAAATTTGTCTTTGGTAGCATTTATTTCACGAAGACGAGCTTCACTCTCTTGAAGAGCAACCATCGTCTTGCGCTGTTCTGTCACATTCCGAAAACTCCAGACCCGTCCTACACTTTTCCCTTTGAATTGTTGCGCCTGGGAATAGCGCTCAAAAGTACGGCCGTCCTTAAACTCAATGATATCGTACGAAATTTCTTCCTCGTTTTGGTATAAATCTTCAATTTTAGCAATAAATGCCACGGGATCTATCAGCTGATCAAGTACATATGTTAAAAACATTTCATCGTTTTTTGTAGCAACAATGTGATCAGGAATTTTCCAGAGTTCAAGAAATTTCTTGTTGAATTGGGTAATCTTACCATTCCTGTTTACGACGAGTATCCCGTCAGCCGTTGATTCGAGTGTCGCTGCAATAAGCGAAAAGGATTTTTCAAGCTCATCTTCCGCCCGTTTACGCTCAATGACGTTTGCAACTTGACTGGCAATGGAATCCAAAAATTTGAGATGCCGCTCGTTGTAGATATTCTCCTGCTCATAATGTTGAAGCACCAAAACTCCGATTGTTCCGGACGAAGTTTGCAACGGAACGCCTATCCATGAAGGGGATGGCGACCCAACCAGCTCTATTTCGTTGTTTTCTTTCAGTCGGGTAAATACCTCTGGCGTAATCAGAACAGAAATTCCGGTTTGAAAAACATACATTGTGCAGCTTTTCTTCATCGCCTGAGGCTCAGGTACATCATCAAATTTATCTACAAAGTAGGGAAAGTTAAAGAGTCCCGTGCCGGGATTGTAAAGTGCAAAAAAGCAGTTTTCTGCATATAGAATCTTCGAAAGGGATTTGTGGATTAGCGTTAAAAGATCGTTCAGATCATTTGTATGAACCACTCCGCGGACAATTTCATGCAGAATATTAATTTCAAACTCAGCTTGTTTGCGCTCCGAGATATCCACAAAGGTGACAACAACCTGATTCAATTGCCCGTCATCATCGAATCCTGGTATGGCATTCACCAAAATCCATGTAAGCGCTTCCTGATTTGCCCTGCGTACGCCAATCACATAATTTTCAATTGCCTGTAGTGTTGATATGACCTTCTGTGCCGGAAATTCGTTAGTCGCAAGCGGAGACCCGTCTTCTCCCAGAAAGTGCCATGTGTGATCAATAGCCACTTTTCCGCAAATTTGCTCTTGCGTTAATCCCAAAAGATTTGAAGCAGCAGGGTTGGAATATAGTACACTCG
This sequence comes from Prolixibacteraceae bacterium, assembly GCA_963663005.2. Lineage (GTDB taxonomy): Bacteria > Bacteroidota > Bacteroidia > Bacteroidales > Prolixibacteraceae > CAINVV01. The sequence continues at coordinate 164,229 of CAXXHH010000010.1, read as the reverse complement.
AATCCGGAGCCTGTACGATAAAACCCGTGTGTAAATCCTCGATAAGTGATTGATAAATAATCCCCTCAGTCAATGCAGTCCTTTTCTGGTTACTCATAATATCCTGAAATAGAATTTACCTCCGAATTGGTTTTCCAAAGTAAGTCATTTTTACAATATCTTTGCGCCTTCAAAAAAATGTAACGGGCATGATTTCAGTAGACGGTCTAACGGTTGAATTTGGCGGATCAACTTTATTTTCAGATATCTCCTTTGTAGTTAACGACAAAGACAGAATCGCGCTGATGGGTAAGAATGGTGCCGGCAAATCAACCCTTTTGAAAATTATGGCCGGCGTAAAGTCTGCCAGCAAAGGGAGAATATCGGCGCCAAAAGATGCAGTCATTGCCTATTTGCCACAGCATTTGCTGACAGAAGACAACCGAACCGTTTTCGATGAAGCCGCCCAGGCATTTGCCCGAATCCATGAAATGGAAAAGGAAATTACCGCTTTGAATGAGGAGTTGACGATACGCACAGATTACGAATCAGATAGTTATGCGGAAATAATTGAGAGAGTTTCGACTCTGAGCGAGCAATATTATTCGATTGAGGAGATCAATTTTGATGCAGAAGTTGAGAAAATACTGCTTGGACTGGGTTTTGTCCGTGAGGATTTTGCACGTCCAACCAGCGAATTCAGCGGTGGATGGAGAATGCGCATTGAACTCGCAAAAATACTCCTGCAAAAGCCTGACCTTATCCTGCTCGATGAACCAACGAACCATATGGATATTGAATCAGTGCAATGGTTGGAGGAATTTCTGATCAACAGCGCCAAAGCGGTAATGGTCATTTCGCACGACCGCGCTTTTATTGATAACATTACCACGCGCACAATTGAGGTGACAATGGGGCGCATATACGACTACAAAGTAAATTACTCCAAATACATCGAGCTCCGCAAAGAACGCCGCGATCAACAGCAAAAGGCCTTCGACGAGCAGCAGAAAATGATTGCGGAAACCACCGAATTTATTGAGCGGTTCAAGGGGACTTATTCCAAAACACTTCAGGTGCAGTCGCGAGTGAAGATGCTCGAAAAATTGGAGCTGGTGGAGGTTGATGAGGTGGATAGTTCGGCGCTCAGGCTGAAATTCCCTCCTTCGCCACGATCGGGAAATTATCCGGTTATTGTTGAGGATCTGTCCAAAAGCTATGGATCGCACCTGGTTTTTGCCAACGCCTCGCTAACACTCGAAAGAGGAGAGAAGATTGCCTTTGTCGGAAAAAATGGAGAAGGGAAATCCACGCTAGTGAAGGCTATAATGAATGAAATTGACTTTCAGGGAAAGCTTTCTTTGGGACACAATACCATGATTGGTTATTTTGCTCAAAATCAGGCATCTTTGCTTGACGAAGAGCTGACTGTTTTTCAGACGATTGATGACGTCGCAGTGGGGGATATCCGCACAAAAATCAAAGACTTGCTTGGGGCATTCATGTTTGGAGGTGACGATATTCACAAAAAGGTGAAAATCCTTTCCGGTGGAGAGCGTACCAGGCTGGCCATGGTAAAGTTATTGTTGGAGCCGGTGAATTTGCTTATTCTGGACGAGCCTACCAATCACCTGGATATGAGAACTAAAGAGATATTGAAAAGTGCCCTTCAGGATTTTGATGGTACCTTGATTCTGGTCTCCCATGATCGCGATTTTCTCGATGGACTGGTTCAAAAGGTATATGAATTTGGTAATAAAAGGGTTAAAGAGCATCTTGGCGATATTTACAGCTTCCTGCAAATGAAGAAATTGGAAAATCTAAGGGAACTGGAAAGAAGTAAATAGAAATGGCACTCTTGACCATTTCATCGAAATTTTCCGGACTTTGATCGAAATAAAATAGCTGAAGGATAAATCACGACTATCTTAGTTCTGAAATTTAAAATTCAGCGAATATGAAGCGACCAAGAGTGCTTATCTTAATCGGAATAATCCTGTTAATCACTGGATGTTCTGATTTTTTTATGATCTGTTCCTTAAATCCGTTCTATCTCGAAAAAAGTATCACCCTGGTACCCGAAATGGAAGGCAGATGGAGCGTGCAGTCTATTCATCCCAGAAAAGACTCCACGAAGGTGGATAACAGCGATATCTGGAAAAAGGCAGATACCACCTCGGTATGGAAAATCGAACGAAGAATTGTCAGGGAGACCATTAAAACCAAGCTGGGTAAGGATTCAGTGGCATTTCGAGCCTTGAATTTTTACCATGTACTTCTTATCAATCCGAGCTCGGATTCTACCACCCACCATTTTAAAATGGTTCTGTTTAAGGTTAATAAGGCACTGTATGCGGACTTTATGCCTATTGAAAACAGCGGTTTGGAGAATAGCCGGTTTGCATCAGAAAGCTATTTTACAATACACACGCTGGCAAGGATTGAAATTCGCAATGGCAAACCGGTGCTTTCGTGGCTTGGAGCCGACACGATGAAAGAAATGATCGAAAAGAAGCGGGTGAGGGTCAGTTACAGATGGGCTGGCGATAAAGGCCGTTTGCTCCTTTCAGGTAGTTCGGAGCAATTAACGGGAATGATTGACCGGTATTCGTCGGAGTCACGATTCATTGATTGGGAAAACCAGCCGGCTATGCTAAAAATGAACAGGATTAATTAATATTTATCTGTAAATCATTGTAGTATAAATACTCATTTAAACTGATAATAGAACCATAAAATCGAAAAATAGACGATCTGCGACTGCATCAGACTACTAAAATATTAAATCGAAAATCATGAAAATAATTAAATATAAAGATCAATTGATCGTTGTTATACACCTGTTATTTTGGATATTGTCAATAAATATATGGAATATTGTGTTTAATCCGGGGGTAGAATCTTCAGGAGTAATCAAGGGGTTGCAAGACTATTGGCCTGACTTGGTTTTATTATACACGCTCTTTTATTTGTATTGCCTTTTGCCATTCGTTTGGTTTATTGGAAAAGCAAAGAAATGGCTGAAAATCTCGGTGACGGTTCTCTTTTTCATTCCGGTAGTATATCTTTTTTTCGAATTTCTGCATCCTGTTGCCAATCGGGATGATATTTCACTATTTACTGAATTTTTCCTTTCCGGGTTCATGTATGTGGTTGTCTTTCACCTTACAATAGCCGCCGCCGTATACTTTAATTTGTATATTTTAATTAACAGGTACCTGAAAGTAAGTCAATTTGGCTCATATATTTTGGCTGTTGGAGTCCTGACGATTTGCACTGCTATCGCGAATTTTGCAATCTTCGATTTTATTATAGACAAGATTTTCCCTGGCTTGTATTTTGTTTCCTATTTTAAAATTTGGGAACTGATTATAATAGTTGGAGGCTATTTGCTTTTTGCTACATTGGTTTTTTTGGTTTGGCAATATGCTGTGCTACTGATTGCTAACCGAGATAAGGCGCAAAATGAACTCTCTGCCCTAAAGGCTCAAATCAATCCTCATTTTCTTTTCAATAACCTGAATACCATCTATTCAATGGCGATAAACAAGGACGAGAGAACGAAGGATATAATTTTGCAATTATCTGATTTTCTACGTTATGTGCTATACGATACCACAAGTGAGTTTATTCCATTGGATAAAGAGGTGGAAATAATCAGGACATATGTCGAACTTCAGAAGGCCAGGATAAATCCGGAAAAAACGACTGTAGAACTGACTATTACCGGTGATTTTGGTGACAAGCAGATTGCACCTTTGTTACTGCTGCCATTGGCTGAGAACTGTTTCAAGCATGGTATCGGCAAGGAGCCCGGAAAAATTGAAATGAATATTGGACTCAAAGGAAGCCACTTGCACTTTACTACCAAAAATGCTGTCGCGCTGCGGGAAATGAGCGAAAATGAGGTGAATGGAGGAATTGGTATCAATAATGTCGAAAAACGATTAAATTTGTTGTATTCAGGCAGGCATTCCCTTCATTTTGAGGAAATAGGAGGGATTTACAGCGTACGAATGGATCTGGAATTGTGAATAAGAATCTATATTCTCATAGGCGATATTTTTAAATGACAACAATAAATTGCATTATTATTGAGGATGAACCCGCCGCGCAATCCATTCTGGAACGCAATATCGCCCTAAGTCCCGGCTTAAACTGCTGTGGCACTTTCCCGGATGCATTTTCTGCCCAGTCCTATCTGGATCGCGCCACGGTCGATCTGATGTTTTTGGATATTAATCTGCCGGAAATGTCAGGAGTCAGTTTCCTGCGTTCGTTGGTTCGTCCCCCCATGGTTATTTTTACCACTGCCTACCCGGAATACGCGATTGAGGGATTTGATCTCGAGATCGTTGATTTTCTGCTTAAACCATTCTCCTTTGAACGCTTCAGTAAGGCAGTTAACAAGGCGAAGGACCGGATGAATACCAGGATTTTGCCAACGTTGCAAACCAAGATACCAGTAAAATCCGACCGCCGAATCTACCAGATAAGTGTTGAAGATATATTATTCGTAGAGTCTTGCGGTGATTATGTGTCCCTTTATTGTACGGATAAAAAGCTCGTGGTACATGGAACCTTAAAAAGCTGGGAGGAAAAACTGACGGGATTTCCGTTTCAGAAAGTACATCGGACAATCCTGGTAAGCTTACAAAGAATAAATCATATTGAGGGAAATTTGATTCATATTGGATCTCACAAGATCCCAGTATCAGAGTCGTATAAGCAGGATTTATTAAACCAAATGTTTAAATCCGGGAATGCCTCTTCATAGTCTAAATTCGTAGGATACCCCGAATATATACTGGCTAATTATGGTACCATCCGTTAGCATTCCGTATACTTTTACCTTCTGATGAGCATCGGGATGGATATTGGCACCCATTGAAATACGGTAACCTTCTGTTATACTACGTCTGTATTCCCCGAAGTGATACCAGGTTTCCATATCCAGGATCGGTTCCACTTTCCATGGATTTTTCTTGTAAAATATCTCAAGTCTGTTCCGCCAGTAGTATGAATCCGGCACATTGGTTTTTGCGCTGGGCGTCACAGTAACCTGAAGCCTTTCCCTTAGACTGCATATGAAATTTGAAAATTTCCATAATGGTTCAAGTTGCATATAAAACCGATCTTTCAATTCGAAATAGCCCGTTTTTTTAAAATCCATCAAGGAATAACCCACGCCGGCATTCATCCATTTAAGTAGCGAATAGTCTGCTTTTAAACCGACACCCACCCGTTCGAGGGTGCTACTGTTCTCTCTGGTCAATACTTCGCTTGTAAGCCCAAAAACAAAGGAGTGAACCTTTTTGGAAGCGGCCATTTCCGTCCAAATGCCAGCGGTTTTATCCGCGGCTTTTGAAACACGGGTGCTGGCAATGCCAGAGAGGAGCAGGACGAATATAATTTTAATGTTGTTCATTTACAGGTGCTTGTTCCAATCGGAATGAATGTCGCGAAAATAGGTTTTTTTTTGATCTGTTCACGGGTGAATTGAAAATGTTTAGGACTCTTTTGAAAGCCGGTAATAGTTGTTAAATTCGTGATCTAAATATCTATAAATGAAGTATTTTATATTTTTAAATTTGGTGTTCTGCTTAGTAATGAACACGTTACCTGCTTTGTCATGTACCAATTTTATCGTCACTAAGGGTGCCAGTAAAGACGGATCGGTGATGATCACTTATGCTGCGGATTCGCATACGCGCTATGGCGCAATTGCTTTTTACCCCGCTGGGGATCACAAGGAGGGAAGTCTGTGCGAAATATTTCACTATGAGAATGGTAAATTGTTGGGGACAATCCCGGAAGTTTCACATACCTATTCCGTTGTGCAGTTTATGAATGAGAATCAGGTTGCTATTGGAGAGACAACCTTTGGTGGACTCGATTCCCTAAGCAGTCAGCCTGGTGCAATTCTGGATTACGGGTCGCTTATGCGGATTGGCCTGCAGCGTTCAAAGAGCGCCAGAGAGATGATCCGGGTGATGACCGAACTTGTATCGGAATATGGCTATGCCACAAGTGGCGAATCATTTTCCATCTCGGATGCTAATGAGGCCTGGATCATGGAATTAATAGGCAAGGGGAAGTATGAAAAAGGCGCAGTATGGGTTGCCAGATTGATTCCGGACGGATATGTCAGTGGTCATGCGAATCAGGCACGCATTACGACTTTCCCCTTTCAGAAGACCAACAATTTCAACGATTTAAAGCAGACGGTGTATCATTCGGCCGATGTAATAAGTTTTGCAAAAAAATATGGATTTTATACTGGAAATGATAAGGCTTTCAGCTTTTCTGATGTGTACAATCCGTTGAAGTTCGGCGGTGCAAGATTCTGTGATGCAAGAGTTTGGTCTTTTTTTAGAAATGTTTCAAAAGGAATCCGGGATTCTGAATTGTATACAAAATATGCCATGGGTCAATTTTTGCATGAACCTAAACTATTAGATCAACAACCTAATCCTAATAATTTCGTATCTAATCGGTTACCATTATGGATTAAGCCAGATTCTTTAATTTCACTTTCTGAGTTGATGAGCCGGATGCGCGATCATTACGAAGGAACTCCGTTGGACATGCGCAATGACCAGGGGGCCGGTCCTTTCAAATTGCCCTATCGTTGGCGCCCCATGGAATTTGAAGTAGACAGTGTGATGTATCTGTGCGAAAGAGCGGTTGCGACGCAGCAGACTGGATATAGTTTTGTGGCTCAGTCGCGCGGAAAAATGCCCGAATATGTCGGCGGTATCTTCTGGTTTGGCGTGGATGATGCCGATGGATGCGTATATGCGCCCTTTTATTGCAAGATAAACCGAATACCGAACTCGTATGCCATTGGAAACGGATCGATGATTACATGGTCTGAAACGTCGGCTTATTGGACTTTCAGTCAGACGAACAATTGGGCATATACCCGTTATAACATGATTCACCCTGAAATTGAGCAGAAACAGTCCAGGCTAGAGAGTCAGTTCATAGCAGAAATTGCAGGGACAGACAGGCAAGCAATTGAATTTTATAAGCGGGATCCGAAGGCAGCAACTGAATTCCTGACTAACTTTTCGGCGAAGACAGCGGATAAGCTCGTTTCTGACTGGAAGCTGTTTTATCGCTATCTCTTCATGAAATATCAGGATGGTAATCTTAAAGTATCAGAAGGAGAGCAATTGCAGGACAATGGGAATGGGAAGAATGTTCCGAAAAAACCATCACATCCTGGTTACGGAAAGGAATGGGAGCGAATTATGATTCAAGGTACCGGAGATAGGCTGAAAGTACCTAAGGAATAACTGGAATACAAATGATTTATTAAAACTACTACTATGAAAACTGCTAAGAACAAACATTTATTTTTCTCGTTAATCACGATCCTCGGACTGGTTTTGCCTTTTCATTCCGCAGGACAGACTAAATTACTGAGCGAGCGACTTGGTTACAAACCTACTGACAAGCTATTAATTGTCAATTGCGATGATGTAGGCATGTGCAACTCGGCTAACCTTGCAGTCATTGATGGAATGGAAAATGGAATGATTACATCGGGTACAATTATGACTCCTTGTCCGTGGGCTGGCGCAATTGCCGACTATGCGAAGAGTCATCCTGAAAAGGATTTCGGGGTACATCTCACTCATACGGCTGAGTGGCGTTTTTATCGCTGGGGACCTGTAGCGCCTGCAGATCAGGTGAAAGGACTTTGTGATCCTGAAGGATTTCTATGGCGAAGTGTGGAAGAGGTCTATGCACACGCAAAGCCGGAGGAGGCGTTGATTGAAGGGCGGGCTCAGATAAAGAAAGCACTGGCGCTGGGTGTCCCCGTAACCCATATAGACTCGCACATGGGAACGATGCAATATTCGCCTGAATTCGTCAAGGCATATGTTCAGTTGGCCATGGAGTTTAATCTGCCGTTGCGGATGCCCTCCCAAACGACTATGTTGAAATTCAATCAGCCAAAAATGCGGGAAGAACTTATCAGGCAGGGAATCATCTTCACAGATTATTTTATCTACGAAGAGATGGAGAATTACAAAGAAGTTAAGCCATTCTGGACTAATGTCATCAAAAATCTGAAACCAGGTGTGACGGAGATTTTTATCCATGCCTCCAAAATGAGTGATGAGTTGAAAGCAATAACGGGCACTGCGGAAAAGCGGTCACAGGAAGCCGCGTGTTTCACTTCAGATAAGGATATTCGCCAATTAGTGAAAGACGAGGGGATAATTTTGATTGGCTACCGACCCTTGATGGAGTTGCAAAGGAAGGGAAGGAAGTAATTCGTCGCACCAGAAAAGTAAACGCCTGAGGTACACAATTACCTTAGGCGTTTGTTTTTATAAGTATTTGATAATTATGAATTTTATAGTCTTTACTTAATTTAGTAATTAAGCATAAAACAATCAATTTTATTAGCCTCTAAAGCCTTGCGGCATTTTTTTGTATCAGTGGAGGACTTAAATGGACCGAACCTTACTTTGTGATATCCATCGACTTCGGTTATTAAAATTGGGAAAGGATATTCGGAAGACATTTTTTTGAAGAAGCGGGCAGCGTTTGCTTTGTCCTTGAAAGCACCTACCTGGACGAACCCTCCCTTCATTGATGCCAGTTTATCTGCTTCAGGAGTAGAGCCTATCTCCTCGTAAAAGATTTTCAAGAGATTTTTCTGTAAGATGCCGGCATTTACAACCAACCTAATGCAATCGTTTAGTTCCTCCTGAGTGAGGAAAGGACCGAATCTGACTTTATAGAATTCTTCACGATAGACTATTCCGGCAGGATATTGGATCAATTTTGAGACAGTTTTTATTAAACGTGTCGAATTTTTGGGATTGAGAAATGCTCCAATTTGAACGAAATATTGCCTTTTCAGGATATTATCTGATTTAAAGTCTCCAGTGGGAGTTGCAACTATTTCTTTTACACCATTCGGGGCGGTAACACTTTGTTTGTTAGGTATTTTTAGAACGGACGTATTCGTTGTGTCGGGTGGAGACTTTATTACATTGACGGGAGCATTTGTCGGCAAAGCCGCTGCCGGAGCCTTAGCTGGCTCTGTCTGCCCTTTATCCTGAGTTTTGACTGGTGTTGCAGGCGGTAGAGCTACGGGCTGTGAAGAGGCTTTTTTGGTATATCCGGTGCGCGTGTGATGAATCTCAGAGATTTGATTTGCCTCAACCAAACCGCTGGCAATAATTGCTTGTTTGCAGACATCAGCCTCATTCTGGTCTTTAAAGCCGCCAAACCGAACCTTGTACCAGCCATCTTCCAGAACAAGTTCAACATCGTGCTTTATAGCAGAAGACTGCAAATTTGCCATTTTCTGGGCGTTGTTTCTGCTTCTGAAAGCGCCGGTTTGCAAATAGATCTGGTCTGTTTCCGTAGCGGTATATTGATCCTTTATTCCTGGAGTTGTTACACCAGATGGTTTCGATGTCGCGATCGAAGGTTGCACAGCCGGCATGGCCTCAGGTTTAGCCTCGGGTTGCACAACTGGCTTAGCCTCAGATTTAGTTGCAGGTTGTGCAGGTGGCTTGACTTCAGATTTAGCCGCAGGTTGTATCGCTGGTTTATCTGCGGGCTTTTCAGCGGGAACCTGTTCTGCTTCTGCGATTTTTGGTACTTCTATATAGGTCGAATCAATTACCTCAGGAAGCGTGCTTTTTAATGAGAAATCCAGTCCCTCGACAATATCACCTTCCCGATTCTCCTTTATATTAAAGGCGTGCTTTGTGGGAGAGGCTAACATATGAATTTTCCCCAATTGAACAGTATCAACTCTTGCTTCATATTTTCCCGGGGCTAACCCAAGGAAACTGTAATAGCCATCCGGTTCGCTAAGTGTTTTTCCTGCCAATTGAGATTTACTATTGAATATGTTAACGATAATCCGACCTAGTCCATCCTGATTTTCACCTTTTTGTTTGAAAACCATACCGGAAACTTCACCGACCACGGAAACAGGTATTTCCACGAGTTTGAAGGTGTTCGGTTCAATATACACACTTAGACTCCTGTTTTTTATCTTCCAGGTGAGATTGTCAAAACTGTTGGCGTCGAGTTCGACATAATATTTGGTGTACGGCTCAAGATCCACCACGCGTATTGTGGTATCCCTATCATTTTGTTTCGCATTTCCGCCACTTATACGGATATTTAAGCCATACGCTCTTGGTTCATCCTTTTCTCTTTTCCCATTGCAATTAAGATCCAGAAAAGGTGCGAATACGATCCCACCCCTACCTACACTTACCCTATTATTTGCTTCCGAATAACCTGTTTTTGGATCAAAAATCAGGCTACCTCTCGCCATTTCCATTAAATTAATCAGGTTATTTGTCTGTCTTACGATTAATGCAGTTTGGGTAAAGGGTAAATCATAGCGGATTCCAGCCTGTAAACTAAAGCTATTACTTTTGAAGTTGTTTTCAACTGAAAACGAAAAATAGCCATTTTTCATAACTGGTTTTTCAATACTCGCTTTTGCGGAAATCAGCTCATGTTTGCTGTATTCGTATTGTGCTTGAGGCAAGATAAGAAGTCCTCTTTTTAATCTGATCGAGAGAGAAAGATTACTATAGTACAGTGGGTCACTGGTTTTGGTAAACAATGCATAATTGCTAAGGTTTAGTCCTACGCCGGACAAATTTCCGGATATCAACCATTCGGACGATGAATAGCCTGTGCCAGGAAGAATAATCTGGTTGTATGTGAATCGATTATACATATAGAAATTACTACCCTTAAATGGAAGAGTCAGCATCGCCTTGCGCTCTTCAAGGTAGTTGAAGTTTATTGCTTTTTGGCCGGGATGGTACTTACTATAATTAAGTTCAAGCTGCACATTATTGGGAAGTTGGTAGCTAAAGATACCTTTCCCTCTGACTCCATATACGTATTCACCAGAAAGCAGAATATTTGAAAATGGTCTGGTAGCTATGCTAAAATATGGCATTTTATTTCCTGATGTAACGGATGTGAGATACTCTAAACCTGCACCAATTGAGATAGAACGGGATAAACCATAATTTAGCGACACTTTTGAAAATATTGATTGAAGACTATCCTCCACCAAACCCGCACTGATTGTATACTCAAATTCTTTAGGCGGTAAAAAGTTGAAAGGGATGGTAATTTGCTGTTCTTTGGATTGCTCCTCACCCCAGGGACCATAAAATTTTAGTTTTATTGCAGTATTACCATAAACCAATGGCACCTGAAAATTAAAGAAGCCTGAGGCATCCGCTTTTTTGTAATCCACTAACGAATTGTTTACGTAAAGTTCTACCATCCATCCTGGATTAGTGTAATCACTAATTGGATAAGATCCAAAAGATCTCCGATAGGTCGTTGGCGTGTTTGTGAATCGCATACCGACAACCGGATTATATATGGTGGAGATAGAATTCGTGGAAATTTTACCTACAGTAGTTTGTCGAAGAAGACTTTGACTATTATTAACCAGTCGCCAATAGTACGTTTGCTGCTTTTCCGAAAAAGGACTATTTACATTGTGAGTCAAGTTGACGTATGCTTCACCCCCTGCAATAACGGAACCTAGGGCAAGATTTAGTCGAGTATCTGTTTTTGATCCGATCTGTTGATTAGAAATAATGGACCAGTTGGCCATACCGAAGTTGAAAGCGGAGCGATTTCTTCCTATTGCGGTGTCTACTTTAGTTTCTCCCTTGAACTTGACAATATTTTTGCGCATTTGTTCAAGTCTTAATTCTCGAATGACTGGTAACTCAAGTTTTGTGGTTAGATTGACTGATAGCGTTCGAACATTAAATTTACAATCGAGGCCAAATATTTCTCCAAAATATTTCGAAAGCAAATAGAGGTTAGTGTCGGTTCGAATAATATCATTGGTTTTAAGAGAAAATTTTTTCCCTTCATATGTTATGATTTTATTTAATCTGTCTATTTGATAAGTCGCCTGGGGACTTAAGAAAAAGCCAGAAATGGTGTCCAAGCTTGAAGAATAGGAAGTTTTAATTTTCAAAAAATCGAAAATGTCCGTTATTGGCAATAAAATTTCTTGATTTCGTACAAGAGCAGGCACCTCAAAAGTTCCAATATTTTGTACCTGGAAAAAGATTGTTATTTCGTCATAAGCAGGTTCTTCTTGGGCACTTGTATGTGTTGTTGAGAAAAAAATAGGCAAGAAAATAGCTATCCCTATCCACCAATTATGAGGCAGTAAGAGCCAACGTTTTTTAAAACTTCGGGTACAGAGAATGCCAAAAATTCTTCTTAACAACTTTTATACAATTTATTCACCTGCGGATATTTTTACACAAGAGCCTATTATACTTAGAAATTTTTTAAATACTTTATTAACAATAATTTATGTCGATTCAATTAATTCAAATCATGAGTATAGATTAGAAGACAATACTTACAATACCTATCTGACTTTACCTAATTCACCCTAATGCGAAGATATTGGTTAATATTTTTTGTAAACCCTTCGCGATATGCACAATGGATATATTTATCAACTTTGTGTAGTTGATAACATAATGAAAGTGTATAATTTAAAAGGATAAATGAAACAAAGTGGTTAATAATCTTTGAGGGTAAGTTTCTTCAAATTTACGTTACATTATTAATCACTGTTGGTTGAATGTGACCGCAAAATTACCACCATATGTTCCGGGTGGATTTGCAATTGAACTCCCTATTGTTAAAGTGCCCCCAATTCTTACTTCCAAAGTGAAGGGCGATTCGGCGGTCAAAATAAATGGTGAACCACAAGAAGTAATATCTGGAGAATTAGGATTTCCAAAATTTAGAAGTAAAGAACCTCCATTACTGCCTGTAAGGGTTGCTGAAGCTGGCAGAGTAATTGTAATTAAGGTTCCCTTGTTTCCTTCCACTAAGAAAATTGCTGGTGAAGGAGAGGCTCCTTGATTAATTAATATTATATTTCCGGTTGCTGATCTTACACCTGCAGGAGTAATTGAAACAGTTCCACCAGATTCCCCATGGACAAAAGACCCAAATTCAATTCCCTGGGCAAGATTTACAGTAACCTTGATCGGTTTCGGAGGTTTTTCCTGTCCCTTCAATTTTTGATTGAAGCTTGTTGCAAACCCCAAAATGATCATTATTATCAGCCAATATTTCATTCGGCAATTTAGCTTTAATTTGACATTATTTTTTGCGTATCAGCGTTTTCTCCGACTGCGACCGTGTTCCGGTCGTCATCGTTACTACATATACGCCACTCTGAACCCCAATGCTGATATCTACGATCTGAAGATGGGTAACCTCTTTTTCGAGAATTACCTGTCCCAGCATATTGGAAACGTACAGCTTTGCAGATTCGTTATCAGGTATATTTACTTTAACAATTACGGCACCATTCAGTTGCGAAATCGCAAAAAGTTTTTCAGACAGGGAGGTATTCGTTGATCCAACGATTTTTCCGGATTTAGCGAACAGTATCTCAAAACGTTGGTTGTATTCACCTTTTTTCAGGTAGAACCGGTAAGCCGGTAATTTGCGCAGATCCTGAGTCGTTTTAAGTTCTTTGTCATTTATATAGACATTCATCGTTGTCGGCAGCTTGGAAATATCAGTTGCGGAGAAATTGATCCAACCATCCTTAAGCGTTGTTAATCCAACCGGAACTATTGTCAGCGAGTCAGTAGGCTGCGGTATTCCGCTTATCTGTACTTGTTTAGCATCAGTCGTGATACCGTACAGATTGGGCATAAACATATTCGTATTCATCAATTTCAATGCATCAGCATTTTTATCAAACTGCAAAGAGGCTATCGGATCAAAATAGAGCACGAAATTGTCCGGCCTAGCTGCAGACTCATCGAAAGTTGCTGCGAATCGCAGAATCGTTCTTGGATCGATTACAGCCGCTTTAAATGAAGGATTCAGATCATTGGTTCGAACGCTGTTGGTCATTCCAAGCGTTGCGTTCACAGGGTAACTTCCGCTAGTTACGTGGACAAAGAATCCTTGCATGGATGGAATAATGTTTGATGCATTACCAGAAGCTATTCCTCCTAAAACACTGCTGTATTCCCCGGAATACTCATCACCGCTTGCATTGAAGAAGTATATGGCATCATCAATGTTTGTTTTTGTCCAACCTGTAGCCGCTTTCCAGTCGATAGGAGAAGGATATGGATTACCGACCAGATTAAATCCTTGTGTGTATGTTTTGTTATTGTTCTGCAAGCTTGCACTATAGGTGCCTGTGTTAGCAGTTCCAGTTAAACTTATTGTAGTAGCCCCTCTCGTCCCCATATTTACGGCATAACCAACCATAGGAGAAAGCGCTCCGGAGAAGACAGTCCAGCCTGACTTATCCACTGCGGGATTTTCATTATACGAATAGAACTTCGGAAAATTACCAGGGGTACTGCTTAAATAGGATGAATAATGGGTATCAGAAATTCCGCCCAGTGGCGTGCTCAAGTATTTATAACCCAATAATCCGGAACCAAGGTATCGCTGCATGGTAACATTTCCTGTTACAGAGCCGCTTCCGGATCCGGAAATTAAGGCGGTCTGGGAGGAATTGGATATAAGGGTAAGATTATTGTTGGTCGCAAACGTTCCAAGGGTAGCCGTCACGATCCCGGTTATGTCTAGTGCCCCTCCCAAAGTTACTCCGGCGGAGTTATTGATGGTCAAATTGTTAATCTTGTTGGCTGTAAAAGTACCGGATGGTATAGACTGAGAAGCACTGCCTTTCATCTCTATTGTGCCATTCGTTGCGGTTAATGCGCCTGTATTGTATATGGTACCTGCAATTTGCAAGGCTCCATTGACAGTTACAGTCGCGCCTGGCTGAATAGTCAAATCTTTTACCGTTCCTGTTGATGCAACTGCAACGGTTGGAAAATAGTATGGCGCTGGCGATTTTTTGTCAGCGACCAGCACATTGGTGGTCAGGTCAGGTACTCCGCACGACCAGTTAACACCAGTATTCCAATCAGAACTTGTTTTTCCGTACCATTGTCCTTTGGGTTTAACCTTTACGGTTGTAGTCAGACTAGGAGTCTTCAACCATGCATAACAGTTGAACGGAGCGAGGGTATAAGCATAAATCTTGTACGTCGTTTCTGCCAGCATTTGATCCCCAATCAGTGATATGTTAGCACCGGTTCCATCCACAAAAGGTCCGGAGTTTACACCATTGATATCTCTGAGTTGATAGCGTACATTGGCCTCAGAGAGAAGAACGACGAAATTTGCGGGATTTCCGGTACATACAGAGTCGCTTGGGGCGGTAAATTGAGGTATATCGGTAGGCTGAATTCCTATATCGACAATTTTTGTAACATCGGTAAAGATCGAAGGTGTAGCGGTTACATATTCCCGCAATGACACAACATTATTGTTAGAAACAGTACCATTCCAGGTAATCTGAATGCTGTTAGTGCCCGCACCAGAAGTTATAGTGCCGTTCGCCGTCACTCCCCATGTATACGAATGCAGCGTATTATTTGGGGTTGAATAGGTCTCCACAGAATGAGCGCATGCTTTTTGATTTCCTGTGATATTGGGGGTAGGGAGTGTACTGATGGTAACCGAAAGACTATTGGTAACAGTACAACCTGCACTGGATGTCTTAGACAGACTGAGTGTATGCGTGCCGGCTACTCCCGCCCATTGAACGGTACAGGTATTTGAGGTTGCATTGGTGAGGGTTCCTCCTGCTGGCAAGGTCCAGGAATAGGAAGCAGCATCGGCTGGAGTTGTATATGAGGTAGACTCATTCGTCGCAACCAGATTTCTCCCAGAGATGGAATTATCCGGATTTGGATTCACGGTAAGGACAAAAGTGGTTGGATCCGGAGTTCCGGCAGTCCCATTTGCGTCATTTATGTAAGTGACATTAATATTAAATGGCGTGCCGGAGACTATGGGCTGCGTAATGCCGGATGAATTTGAATTTAGGGCGATGGTAACAGGGGATGAAGCAATGTTATTCAACGTTGTTGAAACAGTTCCGACCTTGTAAGTCAGCGACCATGGTGCAACTCCGGTCAGAGCAATAGTGAGCGTTGTAGATGCAATGCCATTGTTACATATTGCGGATGGCGACAGACTGGAGATCGTTGCTGTCGGCAAAGGCAAACTTCCACTTCCTATGGTAAGAATGTGATCAGAAGCCAGTGAAATCGGGCTATCCGTTGTTACGGTTCCGGTCGTACCATTATCAACCACACTATTTCCTCTGTTTTCCCATCTGGTGGAATTCCACTCGGTTACCCGTGTTTTGGAATGGTCGGTTGGTAATAGACTACCAGCGTCCCACCTGAGTGTAACATTGGCACTCCCGGAGGTAACTCCGTTGATTCGCCAATATTCGTTATCACTTACACTCACTATTGGGGAAAGCATCGAACTTCTGGTGTAAGGAGGTTCCGGACTTCCGTTATAATACTCAGCTTCCCAAATGCCTGCGGTTACAACACCTGCAAGATAAACTTGTCCGTATCTGGGGGATGGACTTTTCTTTCCGACAGGATACGTAAAATAGGAGCCATTGCTAATCTGTTTGCGAAGAGGACCATTGACATAAGAGGATACAGATCCGCCAGTAACAGCGGTCGGACTGGCATTGGCAATCGTTAACGTATTGCTTGAGGTTGTTGTGATGGCGCCATTAATCAAGTTAAGTGTATTATTGATTTGCGCTTTTCCTGATATTGTAACTCCGGCCGCATTATTTATTTGAAAATCATAGAAATTTTCAGTCACTCCCGAATTGGTAGTCAAAGTCTGAGGGTTGCTACCCTCGAAACTTACCAATCCAAGACCAGCTACGAAACCACCGGTGGCAGGAGTCGTATTTTGATCAGTCCAGTTACCAAGTATATAAAGTTCCTTGTTAAAATCCACGTCATTCAGTTTCGTTCCGGCGCTGATAGTCAGATTTCCAAGAATTTTTAGCGTTTCAGCACTCATTTTCTTAACTCCTGTGCCCGATAAAATCAGATTCTGATAGGGCTTTGTTATGTTACCTGGATTTAGCGGCATCCGTGAATCAATACTTCCATAAAGTTCAACAGTTGTGCCGGAAGATTCCATGAAAAGATCATAGTTTCCGGCAGCAAACAGAAACATTCCGGCGGGAGTTCCTTCGACCCTCAACTTTCCTCCACCTTTTCCGGTACCTGCTTCGTCTGTAATTGCTCCAAGGCTATGATATGCAGACTGCTTTAAGTCAAAGATTCCTTTAATATCCACAGAGGTAGCGGAAGCGCCATCGATATTCATCGTGACAGTGTGGCCAGGCATGATGTAAACCGGATTACCATTTGGAAAGCAATTGCAGGTCGAATTTAACGGTGAATCCTGTGCCCATACAGTGCCGTCATTCCAATTGCCACTTTTTATGCTGTATAGCTTCGGAATGATTCCAAAGTTGACAGATTGGCCCGCAGTGTATTCACCCGAGAATAAATCATTAATAGTTATTGTGTGGTTGGTTGCGTTTATTTCAGCTGTAGTGTATGGTGTCCATGCAGAATTTGAGAAACGAGCCGCAATATAGCTGGACTCTGTCCCGGTTACTTCGGCTAATCCATATTGATAGAGCTGCGTGATTGCAGTAGCTCCCGACAACCCTACTAAAGTCATTTTCCAGTAATAATTCAGTTGGTCCGTGGTTGAAGAAGCATCATCCGCAGGATGCGCCTGATTTACAGGAGTTATCGTGATAGATCCGGAATTCGCTGTTGTGAAACTGAATGTTGCCGGTCTGTATTTACCGGATGAACCAACCGGGAAAACGAAATTACTGGCAGTTCCCGCGAAATTTTTCTGAACACCTTTGTCGCTCACAACGCCGTTCATAACAACCATGCGATTGACATCAAAGGTGCCACCAAATGATGAATTAACATCCATGGTAAGTTTGTAGTCATTTATATACAGCAAGCCCGAGGTCAGGGTCAACTGACCGGTGATTGTCATGTTGCCGATTACGTCAACACCAGCAGCGTTATTAACTGTCAGTCGACCTAAATTTCCGCTTCCCGTGGATGTAATAACCTGCTTGCTGGTGTTCGCCATCAGGATACCTCCGGCGACTGATGATAACGGACTGGAATGGGTAGCGGAGGTTGTGATGTTACCCATTGCCGTAATGGTGTTGCCTGCGTCAGCAAGTGTACCCGAAGTTAGTGTCAATGCATTGTTTACTCTGATGTTCGAGTTAGTCGCCAGGGTTATAGATGGTGTTGTTGTCAGCGAACCGATAATCAGATTAGCAAAATTGGTCAGATTGGAATTCGTACCAGTTATGCTTCCTGTTCCATTGAACGTAGTGTTTTGTGCGCTTCCCGCTGCTCCGGCCTGGTATCCGCCCACATTGGCTCCGGTTCCGGAAGATGTGTTGTTGTTGACGAGACTTCCACCGATAGTTACAGCCAATTCGTTGGCCTTGAAAATTCCTCCAGTACCGTTGATGGTCAGGTCTTTTAGAATTGTGAGGGCATTAACTGCAAGGCTTACCGTTTTGCTGTTAGTTGTACCATCCACCGTTAGGTTCCATACCGGAGCCGTTGAGTTAAGTTTAAAGGTCTGAGCGGCCGGGGTAGAAGTATTTCCGAATGTCAAAGTGTGTCCGGAGTTGTTATTGTTCACCGTATAACTTCCGGGTTCGAGAAAGACATCGGCAAACGTAACACTGCCCGCGTTTTCAATGATCAGGCTTCCACCCGTTATATTAAATTGACTTCCGGTGTTAAGTACCTCAAACATTCCTCTGGTATTGTCGAATGCTTTGCCTTTTACAGTAATGGTACCACCAGATTGAGTGAAAATCAATGATCCGAGGGTATTAGATGTATTTCTTCTGATCTGCCCATCTACAGTCAAAGTTCCTCCTGAGACAACAAGTTCGGGGAAGCCGGATGCCGAATATTCGAGGTCATTGTTAGAACCGAGTCCGCTTCCGATTTTTACAATACCTGCATTAATTACTTCCAATCGACCGTGCAGCAACAAGTCTGCATTATTGTTGTTTGCTGTACCAATATTGATGGTTCCCAGGTTTGCAGATATGCAACCTGTAGTTGGGATGGTGAATGGGCTGGTGGTAGAAAGCGTTATGTTTACACTTGAATTTGATAACTTGAACGTTCCGTTATTCAAAACCATTGCCGCGGCTAATCCGGTGTTTAGGTTTAGCATATTCACGGTAGATTCTAATATAGAGGTTCTGTCCGTTCCCTTATTGATCGTAAGAACGTTGAAGTTGGTTCCACCTGTCGTAGAGCCATTTATTTGTGTATTCGCCGCTCCCGTGAACGTCACATTACAAACCTGAGAGGCACCGGCGAGCATATTGAACGTTCCGTTATTCGTTAAATTCCCCTGAATAGATAAGGTATTCGTTGCTGCGAGGTTTGCTGCAACATTAAATATTGCACCTGTGGCAACAGTCACGTTGCCGACAACAACTACATTTTGGGAGGTACTTGCGCCATTCGTATATTGCAGATTTCCACTGTTGACAATCAGGTTGCCATTGACAGTCAGGGTACGTGAAACGCCAAGATTATTAAATTGAGCTATATCGGTTCCGCTTGCCCCTGTAACGTTAATATCTTTGTATACCAAAAGATCGGTATTAGGCATTGTAACTTTCTTGCCCGCGGCAGGAGAAAGAATCAGGTTATAATAACCTGTAATAGTTATAGGATTAGAATCAACTAAATATTGTGTTGGCATCGTAAAAGCAACACTGGATCCAGTGGCGGTATAATAATCGACGGTACCACCGGTTGCACCTAGAAAGTCTCCAAAGTCGCCGGATGGAAAAGCTGCAGAAGCCGCTGCAGAACTGATCCTCAATGTTCCAAAACCGGAAGGTGCATCTGTGACGGAACCGAAAACATGACCCGTGTTAGTCTGTAAATCCAGAGTGGATCCATAGCTGAGTTGTAATCCGCTCACACTTTTGCTTCCTGAAGATATTGTGACAGTATGATTGTTACTTCCGCCGTCACCGATTACTACTAAATCTGCGATGGTAGGTAGAGTACCGGCAACGGCTCCGGTGTTACTAATGGTAGACCAGGTATTTATATCCGCCCAATCACCAGTTTGCCGGCTATAATAAACTTTTACGTCCCCGAATGAAGAAGATACGCCTGCGGTATATTCACCGTCAACTACTTGGATGGCCGGGAAATAGATCTTCTTATTTATCTTATCGACTTGTAAATTAGCTCCTTTCACCCAGGCAAAGGGGTTATAGATACCAGTAATGTAGGTGTCAATAGAGGGGCCGGGATCTGATGTAATGTATTGGAAAATTTTGGATACCGAACCTGGCTGAATTCCCGTTATCGAACTGCTTATCACCTTCCAATAATACTTTAGTGCATCTGTGCCTGTAACCGAGGGATGAATTTTCGCGACAGGTTTCACCGTTATATCACCCCAGTGGGTGGGTGCCTGAGAGAAATCGATAGTTGCCGGGTGATAGCCAGAGGAGGTTCCTAAAGGATACAGAAATGTACCTGTGGCACTAAAAGTCCTGGTAACACCACCATCACTTACTTCGCCCGAAGTCATAATCATTCTGGTATCTCCAAAAGTTGTTGGGGCAGGAGCGCCCGATAAAACATCATAGACTGCACTGGTGGTTGAAAATTTCAGGTTGTACAGGTTGATATCAAGGATGCCATTAGCCAGCCTAAGATTGCCGTTGATTGATTGATTGGAAGTAAATGAAGCAGCTCCGGATGATTTATTCAGGGCAAGATTACCGAAAACGCCGCTTCCCGATCCTCCAATTGTCTGCGTTGCTGAGCCATTAAGAAGAATACTACCGTTCGCCTGACTGGTATGAGTTCCTGAGTTAGTGACATTTCCTGCCACAGAAATCGTATATCCCTGATCATCCAGGAAGCAGCCACTGCCGATTATTAGATTTCCTCTGACTGTCAGATCGTTGGTAATGCTTGTATTGCTTGCGTTTGCCAGCGTAAAATTATTCAAACCGGAGGTTATTGTCCCGGCATTGGTGAATGTTTGTCCGGCGTTACCATTTAATGTTGTCGTATTGTTTCCGGGAGTATAGGTGCCGGCAGCAGCCAGAGTGAAATTTCGGCCAACTTTCAGATCGATTGAACTGGTATTCAGGTCTAAAGAGGTATTACTACCTATTGATAAATCATTTAAAATACTCAGACTTGAACCAGGCGTATTCCATTGAACAGATACGTTGCCTACTCCGGTTCTCCTGGAAATGTTCACATTATAAAATGGAACTGTGGAATTGGCAGTATAAACAGTGGCAGAGCTAGGAAGGTTCAGATTGATAGTACCACCTGTAACCGAATAATTTCCCGCTTGTACCTGAATATTAAGGATCTGATAATTTGTGTTGCCATCAGAAAAGGTATTGTTGATGAAGTTGATAGTACCCCCGCTCATGTTAAATACCGTGTTGATATTATCCAACGTAAACATTGAACTTGCATGGTTCTCTCCAAGTAACCTAAAGTTGGCCGTTCCGCCGGACTGGATATAGCTTATGAGATTGGTCGCACCTGCATTGTTCCATACCTGGCTGACATCCAGGGTGCCAGTTCCTTCTATATTGATTTCCGGAATGCCCAAATTACCCAATACAATACCGGCCGCATCAGCGGTCGAAAATTGACCGGCACTGATTCTCAAATTTCCGTAAAAGGTAGCCGCCTGATAACTAGTTCCATTGATCCCGCTTACCGTTGAGGATACATTGGCTCCATTCACCCACAGGCAGGCTGTTGGCAAAAGTACGAAATCCTGTCCCCCTTCCGTGATAGATGGAATATCAATATTTGAGCTAAGTTTTAGCGTACCATAATGGATAAACAGGGCCTTGTATAAATACCCCAGTCCAGCAAAATTGCTATTTCCTTGATTGTTAGGGCCGTAAAGACCAAAGTTTCCAGTGCCCGAAGAAGTAACATCCAACGTATAGGTTTGATCAGAACCTTTTTCAACGATAAGCCTAAAGAAATCGGTTGTGCCGTTACAAGTCACTGCATTGTTGGAAGCTCCCTCAAAGAAGACCTGAACATCGCCATAATTTGACCCAAAGGCAGTTGTTGCCAAAGTATAATAAGTCGAATTTATGGGTGAAGGCAATCCTGTAAAGCGTATTGACCCATTATTAAGCAGATCTCCGTAGAGATACAAGCTGTGAATTGGGTTCGCAACACCAGCCGCATCTGAACTCGCCAGCGTATGAGCAGTGGCAAAGTTGTTTACCCGGATATAACAACCAGCAGCAACGGTGAAGTTGCCGGAAACGGTCATGTTAATAAGATTGTCCGATGCAACGGGATTTCCAAAGCTAAAAGTCAGGCTTCCTGCCCCATAGTTCCTAAGATCGAAAGATCCGTTAACAGTATAAGTGATGTTGTTGACATTGTTATCAATAAATACCGAATTCGCCGAAGATGAGTAGTTGGATATAATAAGCTTATTGTAGGTTAACTGGGTATTGCTGATACTTTGACCCGTAATGTCATAATATTCCACAGTCCCTCCGGATGAGGCAACAAATCCGGAATAGGTACCTCCCGGGAAGACGTTTGATGAAAGTCTTAGTACACCCTGACCAGTAACGGTTCCAAAATTATGCCCTGTGGTTGCAACCAAATCCAGCGTTCCGCCAAGTCTGATTTCTAATGAGTTAACCGATTTTGAATTTTGAGCAACAGTGATAGAACGCCCATTCAGAATAACCACATTGTCAAGCGGGCTGGGCACTGCAGGATTAACGCGAGAGGTGCCTGATGGATCTGTAGTCCATGAGTTTGCTGTATTCCAGTCGCCAGATTGATACGAATATAATGTCGTTACTACCGTGACAGTTGTACTCAGGCAAGTGGAATAATTTCCTCCATTCTCCCATCGAGCATAATAGGTTGTTGTTATGGAAGGCTTATTGACCGATACCGGACTCCCGGTTCCAATCGCGGTTCCTGATCCGCAACCGCCAGCATACCAGGTGAGGGTTGCACCGCCACCTCCACCACCTGAAGCGGCAAGCGAGATAGTTCCGGCATCGCCAAAATTAATCTGTGATGGAGTAGCAGAAATTGCGGTAGGTGGACTATAAGAAACAGTGCTAACATTAATTTTTCCAGTTGTAGCTGTAAAGTAGGTTGAATTAATATTGGTTGCACCGGATCCGGTTCCTCCCCATGTGCCAGCTACCTGACCAATTCCCCCTAAAGTCAATGAGTTGGCTGGATGTGACAAGCCAGCTCCGAGCACGTTATTATTTGTTCCTGTTGCGATGGAAAGATTGCCGTTAATTGTTGTTGTGGCCGTAAAAGTTTTAGAGCCACCGCCAGACAGTATTACGTTGTTGTAGGTGTATGCGCCAATTGTTTGGGCAGAAGCTGAATTATAATTAACTGTACCAGTTCCGGCAGTGAAGGTGCCAATCGTGCCGCTCAGAAAGGTGCCGCCTGCATTTATGGTACCAGCGCCGGTAACGGTGATTTTAGAATCTACCCCGGCAGAAGTAATATTGCCGGCAACATTTAAAGTACCAGTAGCTATGGATAGGGTAGTGGTTCTAACACCTCCGGTAGCACCTGCGAGGGAAATTGATGCGCAAGACAGGCTCCCGTCTCCAATTGCAATTGTTACGGCAGCAGTAGCAGGAAGATTAAAGGTCAGCGCCCCGGAAACAGCAACTGTAACGCTTGGATTAATAGCTAGTGTGGAACTGGAGGCTGTCGTTGGAATTGTAAGAGACGCGGAATTCACATTACCCATTAATGTTGCTGTGCCCGTTGTTTTAGAAAACGTTAACGCGCCTGTTGTTGTAAATCCATCGATACTTTGTGTCGCGGCTGCCCCTGTGATAGTCACTCCTCCTGAACCGCTTGTTAAGGTTCCCGAATTGTGAAAATCACCACCCAGAGTCAGAAGATTGGCGCCGGGGGTAAGAGTTGCTCCGGCGTTAATAGTTAACGGAATACCCGCATTGAAAATTTTTGCACCACCCATGGTGATGGCTCCCGTGTTTGCAATAATTACGCCACCGGTTGCAGCGAAAGTCCCAAGCCATTCCTCCGTTGTTGCCGTATAAGCTCCAGGTTTATTGTACTGGAGGGTAGCGTTAGTACCATATGTCACTACCCCAGTACCAGCAGTAACTACTACTGATGCAGTCCCTTCCAACGAAAGAATTCCATTGACTGTAGGGTTGGTTGCAAATGTCTTCGCAAGAGAACCGGAGACCGTAAGATTGTTATAGGTCACAACAGCGGCTGTCTGGGCTGCTCCGGTGTAATTTACAGTGCCTGCATTTGCCGTAAAGGTGCCACCGGTTCCGCTAACATTACCTCCGATATTGAGTAAACTCGAGCCTCCGTTGAGTGTACCCGCTGTTCTGGTCCAGATTCCTGAAATGGTATGTGTTAACCCGGTTCCCAGGTTTAACGTTCCACCGGTTCCATTTATTGTGAGGGCGCCACCATTTATATTATCGGTAAGTGTGGCAGTCCCGCCGCCTTTTAGCATGGAAACGGTCCCGGTATTGGTGAAAGAACCAATGCTTTGTGTTCCATTTCCGTTGATTGTTACCCCGCCCGAACCAGTGATTGTTCCATTGTTATTGATCAGATCGCCACCCAGTGTCAATAAAAGGTTCGCCATATTTAATGCAGCAGCAGCGTTGACAGTAAGTTTTACTGATGTATTGAATACCTTCGCTGCATTTGCAGTTATTGCGCCTGTATTTGAAATTACAACGCCACCGGTTGCAACGAAAGAGTTGAGCCACTCTGCACCCGATGTTCTTGCTGTGACCGTGTTGTACTGCAATGTGGCAGAGGCTCCGTAGGTGGGAGCTGCAGAAAGAGTTCCGGTTTCCTCCATTGAGAGAATGCCGCCTACTGTAAAATTGGCGGTAGTGATGGTTTTGGCGCCATTACCACTAACTATAACATTGTTGAAAACGGAGGTACCAGTTATTGTCTGTCCACCGCCATTGAAATTTACGGTGCTTGAATTTGCGGTAAAAGTTCCGTTGTTTGTCCAATTTCCACTTACAGTTAACGCGTTAGAACCAGTAATAGTCAGCGAGGAACCTGCGTTGATTGTTATATCCCGGCACAAAGCTGCTGCCCCAATCACCGGTTTATTTGTGACATTTGGAATGGTAACGTCTGTGAGCGCCGTCGGAATGCTGCCGCAAGACCAGTTTCCGGCATTATTCCAATCGGTATCAATTGCTCCAGTCCATGTTCCTCCGGCTAAGATGGTAATAGTTACCGTATTGGATGTCGCGGGCGAACCAGTCAGGCAAGGAGTTGCATTAGAGGTCATTACACAGGTAACAACATCATTATTTGCTAGAGCAGCGTTTGTGTAGGTAGTGGAATTGGTTCCAACATTTCCTCCGTTGAGCTTCCACTGATACACAGGTGTCGTTCCTCCATTGGTTGGGGTTGCAGTAAACGTGACATTGGTGCCTGAGCATATGAGGTTCGAGGAGGCTGAAATACTGATACTTGCGGGAAGAATTGGGTTGACAGTTACAGCTGCGGTAGTACTACTGCAACCGGTCGCAGTAGCAGTGAACGTAAAAGTCGGACTTCCGGCTGCCGCTCCAGTGACAACTCCGGCATTCGTCACAGATGCCAACCCACCATCACTGCTGACCCACGTTCCGCCGGTGGTGGGAGATAGCGTGGTTGTTGATCCGATACAGATTGAATTACTGCCCGTGATGCTCACCGTTGGTAAGGAATTTATAGTCACAACAGCATTGCCGTTCATTACAGCCGTACAATGCGTGACAGGTTGAGTAGCCCTTACAGTATAAGTACCTACAGCTGTCTTAATTCCAAATGAGATAGCTCCTCCGGTACCCGGAACAGTTGCTCCATCAGGATTACCGCCCAATAATAACTGGTAATTCACTCCCGACTGAGAATTTGAAAGGCCAACGGCAACTCCCGATCCTCCTGTACAGTAAGCGCCACCTCCTGTTACAGAGTATGCTGTTGGACCGGTGCACGAGGATGTACTTACCGTTACAATTCCGTTAGTTGCAGCAAAATATGTATCATTCTGATAAGTTGCTGCGGAACTACTACTTCCCCATGTTCCATCAATAACACCTGCTCCATTAAGGGAAAGGGTGTTGGTTGTATGAGAAAGTCCTGTACTTAAATTGACGTTAACACCACTATTTATCGCCAAAATATCAAATGCAGAACTTGAAGTCCCCCCGATTACCTGGGTTGTTCCATTCAAATTGATGGTAGTCCCTGTATTTGTAAACGTCCCACCATTGTCTGTCCAGTTTCCTGAAACGGTATGGGTAAACGCACCACCGACAAAGGTTCCGCTGTTAAGGACGACGTTTCCAAAAGACATACCCACCAATGCTGTTGCGCTTGCGTTACCACCTACTGTAAATGTACCATTAACAGCAGTGATAGCTGAATTTAGCGTCTTAATACCTCCCCCTGAAAGTCCAAGATTGTAGTAATTAACATTATCCAGGGTTTGTGCTCCGGCATTTGTGTAATTAACCGTGTTAGGGGTATTAGAACTTGCATCAAAATTGGTAATTGTTATGGCAGTAGTGGTTGGTCCTCCGATATTGAGCGTTGAATTAGGACCCTGCGTCAAACTTCCACTACCGGATAAGGCTGTATTTATTGTTAGTGTACTATTGTTTTGATAAGTGCCTGTGATTGCAACTTTTGGAATGATAGTTTCTTGAACTCCGGAAATAATGTGGCTGGCTCCCGTAAAGGTATGTGTTCCACTATTGGCAGTAAAATCAGTAGGCGAGGAGGCATTGTTAGTCAAATCCCCTGCAAAATTGATCGCAGCGGCACCAGTTTCATTCCAGATTCCTCCGGCGTTAACAGTAACGTTTCCTGTAAAAGTTTTTGCTGCTGTTCCTCCCAAGGTGAGCGTTCCATCAAGGCTCGTATTTCCACTTACTCCAATCGTAAAATTACCGGAAGTGGCTAGTTCAGAACCGGCTCCGACTGTCAGACTTCCACCAATTGTCCTATTATTCGTTATAGTCCACGTTTTGGTTCCTGAACCTAAAATGGCCAAATTTCCTCCATACGAAACGTTATTTACGGTCTGGGCTCCATTGGCATCATACTCAATTGTACCAGCCAGCGGCTCAGTAATGGCAATACTATAGTTTCCTCCCCATGTGGCTGCACCAACTCTCAGCGTGCCTGCGGTGAAATTGCCTGTAGTCGAAGTCAATAAAAAAGAGGCCGGATCAAAAATTCCATTTGTCAAAGTGAATGTAGTAGCAGAAGTTGCCTTCCCAATGGAAGCAACGCCAGAGACCTTATCTACAATCAGGCTTGAAAAGGTATTTGTGCCGTTAACTGTCTGATCTATTGTGCCATTAAGCGTCAACCTCAAACGAGTAGTACTGGAGAGCGTGCCTGAAAATGTGTAGTTCCCACCCAAGCTAATATTGGTCGGATTTGCGAGGGTCAACCTTCCATTGGTAGCAGCAGTCGTAGAAATATTGCCATTAATCGTTATGATGGCTCCAGAATTCGTTATGCCAAATACCGCACTGGCAGCTTGCGAACCACTATTGAATATGAAATCGCCATCACAAGTTAACGAACCGGTGGATATTGTTATTGTATTTATCCAGGTTGCGGTATTTGCGCCAGAAATGGTGATACTTCCGGCACTTAAAGTGCCGGTTCCTACTGCTAAAGTGGTTGTGGTTGCCCCTGTCTTTGCATTCATTGTAACAGCGCCACTGACAGTAAGTGAGTTAGTTCCTGAAATAGTGACCCCGCTAGTGGATGCTAAAGTGTTGAATGTCAGACTTGCACATGTGGCAGCCCCATTTACGGTAATTGTGTTTCCTGCTTGAATGACTACATCGTCAGTTGATAGGATAGTAGCAACTGATGCCGTACCTGTGGGTGTCGTTGACCAAACTGTTCCACCTATCCAGTTTCCAGTAGCTCTTGAGTAATAGGTAGCGGCACTTACTTCCATGCCCATTGTCGAAAATAATATCATCAACGCCAGGCTAATAACCCGATTCTTCAATGGTAGGCCAAAAAAAACGGACATTTTTAGAGGATGTAACCGCATTTATGCAATTGATTTTGCTTAACGTAAAAATACTCAAAATACCTTAAAAATATACCACCATCACCACATTTCCCGGCATTAACCGAAAAACAGGCGATTTAGCGAAATATAATTAATACCATATAATATCAATTAATGTGCCAAGATTGGTGTCACGAAAATGAAATATGGCTTATGGTTAGCGTAATAATCTGTTTACCAGTTGTTAAAAAAATAATCGTTGGGTAAGATTACTTCTTTATATCGCAACTGAGCGAATATTTAGTAGCAGGAACAGAACAAGGGTGCGAACAAGTGTGCGGGGAGAGTTATTTTAATTGCAAATCTGCTTCAGCAAATTTCTGGGGTTTAGCATCTGAGGGGGCATTGTACTCTACATGAAGTGTACCTGACCGGAAGTCAACATCTTTTTTCCTTAGCAAGGAAACAATGAATTGACGAACCGCATTTGGGGTATATACAGCAATTCCATTTGCCCTGCCTACTTCCGTTTTTTTCCCACTTGTCGAAATATGAGTTACAGATACATCTCCATAAACAGACATATTACCTGTCCGGTTAAATTTCATGCTCAGAGCGGGTATAGTATCATTTTTAATAGAAAAGCTCAAGTCCGAAAGCGTAACCTTACTATTTGATTCTCCGACTCTTATAATCGTCGGAATAGTGATTCCGAAAATAGGAATCAATCTTACCGCAACTGTTGTATCTTTCTTAACTTCTTCTCCCAGGGGTTTAACATTTGGTATTGCCCTGAAGTAGAAATGGGATCGGTATTCGCCAGGGGCCATGTTGCTTGCCCGGTTTAATTGAATTTTAATTACCTGTGACTCATTAGGAGCCAGCACGACACTCCTTGGATAGTACCTTAAAAATTTATCTGCAAAAAGCTGTCCATCTTCAGGTGTTGTAATTTCCTTAAATGATCCGTCATCATTCATTTTGTATTGAATGAATGAAATATTATAACGCGCTGTATCACTGCCGATGTTAGCCAAATTTAATTCACTGGTTTTTATCGAACCCTCAAAAATAAGCCTCTTAGGAAATACCATTAGATCGCCCTGAGCATGGAGGGAGCAAGTCGCAAACAGACTTACGACGAGTACACTAAGTACACTCAGAAATTTAGGAAAAGCGCATTTTGACTTTAACATAGTAGCATAAATTGGAAGAGCCTTGTTCGAAAACGTTGAATTTGTTGCGTTTGGGGCAAATATATATATTTTTTTTGCATTATTCAATTAACTTATTTCGTAGGGCATAAATTGTAAGTTCCGCATTTTTTTTCATCTGCATTTTCTCCATAATGCGAGCCCGGTAGGTAGCCACAGTTTTATCCGAAATGAAAATTTCAGTGGCAATTTCCGTGACGGATCGGCCTTTGGCCAACATTATCATCACCTGAAACTCCCGCTCTGAAAGCGACTCATGCAATGCCATATTCGTGCTGCTCACTTCGTTAAAGAGCAGTTTCTCGGCGAAAGCCGCTGAAACATATTTCCCGCCTTGCGAAATCTTTCTTATTGCCATAGCCAGTTCGTCAAAGGCACTGTCCTTGGAGAGGTATCCCGAAGCCCCCAGTTTGAACGCCCTGACGGCGTACTGTTCCTGTGGATGAAAACTCAGCATCAGTACCCGGGTTTGTATGTTGTTGTTTTTCAGGTTTTGAAGCACGTCCAGACCAGTCATTTCGGGCATCGATATATCCAGGATGGCCAAGTCATAATTTGTTTTGGTCAATTTAGACAACGCCTCTTTGCCATCAGATGCTTCATCAATCTGTCTTACTTCGGGTAATGTTTTGACAATCTGTTTGACTCCCTCGCGCACGATTGCATGATCGTCGGCAATTAATATCTTCATTTATAGTGGATTTACGCTTGGTAAAAATACTTTCACACTTGTTCCGGAAGGACTATTTGGCTCCAGAACCAGGCTCCCGTTGCATTGTTTCGCTCTTTCGCGCATCCCAAAGAGCCCCATCGAGGTAGAACTTTCAAGTATGCCCAGTTTTGTTCCTATGCCATTATCGGAAATTACCATGGATGTGCCACTTTGATCGCGTTTGATTTCGATTTCAACAACGGTGGCTTTGGCATGCCTGACTACATTGGTTAGCGCTTCCTGCAAAATCCGGAAGAGAGCCAGATCTGTTTTAAAAACATTGCGCTCCGCCTCCTCGAGCGAAAGTTCAAACCGGAGTCCTGTCCGTTCCCTCATTTCACCGCAGTACCATTCGATTGCATCGGCCAATCCCAGATCTGTCAATAATTTGGGGTGCAATTCAGAGGAAATGCGCTGCACTTTTCGTATTATATCATTGGTCGCACCAATCATCCGCTCAAGTTTCATTGGAGCGACTTCATTATCTAAATTCTTGTGTATCCAGCTAATATCAATCTTAAGGGCTGTCAGCGCCTGGCCTAATTCATCGTGGATTAAAAGTGATATGGCGGCTCTTTCTTCCTCGCGAGCATTGATGATATGATAGTTGAGCTGTTCAAGCTGATCTTTTGCTTTCTGTAGATCAATTTCGGATTTTTTCAGCTCCTCCCGACTTTCGATAATTGTCTGTTTCTGCCGGAAAAGTTGAAGGAAAATATTGACCTTACTGGTTAATACTTTTCGGTTGAGGGGTTTGATAATGTAATCAACTGCGCCCGCTTCATATCCGGTAAGGATTTGATCGTTGTTGGGAAAGGCGGCAGTCAGAAAAATGATCGGAACGCTGTCGGTGAGCCTGTTTTCATTAATCTTCACAGCCAGCTCATACCCATTCATACCTGCCATCTGCACGTCCAATATAGCGAGTGAAAGAGGAATTCCCTCAATCTTTTGCAATGCCTCCAAACCAGATTCAGCCTCAATCAGATTTGCATCGATTCCCTTTAGAATGATTTTAAGGTAGGTGAGGTTGGAGGGTATATCGTCGACGATCAGAATATTGGGTTGTTCGTTCAAAGTATTTATTTTGATTAGTTAATTGGAAAATTCTAATTCATACAATAATACTAAATTCCACCAAATTTATAAATAGAACGATTCAATATTTTTACTAAAAACTATTTAAAATCTGAGATTAGAAACAACACAATGGAGATAATCATACCACAAAGAGAGTCTTTTTATTTTTTAGGTTTCGAGGTAATCCCTCCGAAAATATGAGTGGAGTTCAAACAGTCTCAATAAAAAGGAGTCAATAATCAATTCATGCAATTGAATCAAAAAACCCCGCTAAATATAAGTATTAACAGGGTTCTTTGTTCAATTAAAATATTTTAAGTGCCTTTAATAAAAGTTTACAGTTACAGGGAATGGACTTGTAGAAGTATATTTCCCGATACCCTGTGATGCGCTGACATACAACGTGGCTCCGACCGTAAGTGATCCTGTACCATTGGTAAATGTGCCAAATCCTGTTGCAGAAGGTGTACTCGTGAAATCACTCACGCGCATGGTTTTTCCTTCCTCATTAACCAATGTGATATCGGTAGTTGGCAAGGTAATCGAATACCCTGAAAAATAACGCTGTGTGGTAGGTGAACTTCCCAACCCATCATTGACCTCAAAGGCGGCCGCGGAAATGACTGTTTGTGCTGATTTTAACGATACATTTCCAGTTGTTACAGGACTCTCTCCATTAGGAGGCAATACAACTGAGCCTGAGTTTCCCGAAACGATCGTTCCAAAATACATGTCCTTAACTTTTGTAATCCCGATAGGTGCAATCACATAGCAGGTAATCTCTGCGTAAGCAACCGCCCCGCCTTCAGCGCTAATGGTAGGAGTAGTTGGAATCACTTGAGCTTTTGCAGCTATGCCTGATATCTGTAAAGCCAAGAAAACAATTACTATGTAGATGAAGGTTTTGATAAAGCAACTATTTAAGAATGATAAACTAAACGCAATTTAACCAAGATAAAAGCACCCGCAAAAATTACATAAATTCTTGCGGGTCTATGGGGTTTTAGTTGTAAGTTACTGTCACAGGGAACGTTGCCGTATAAGTACCCGAATTTTGAGTAGCTGAAACAGTTAGTTTCGCTCCTACCGATAACGTTTTAGCAGTTCCATCCAAAGCTGGATGTGTCGATTCCCAATTTGACAAGGCCATTTTATCATTAGCCGCAACACCTGCACCTGTTTTTAACTCAATGTCAGTGTTGCCCGGTAGAGTTACTGAATATGTTAATGCGTTTTCCCCATTTATGGTAAACGTTGCAGCTTTTGGAGTAACAGCCCCTGTAGCAGTATAACGAACAACCCCGGATGAAGAGACAACGTCAGCTGAAGAAACTGTAATATCACCACCAGTTCCAACAGAAATAATCCCGAATTCCAAACCCTGAGCACCTACCGCAAGGGTTAATGGCTTGATAATTTTTGCATTAGCAGTCTGTGTAGAAACAGTAGCACTATTTTGTCCAAAAGAACTAATTCCAAACCCAACCAATGCGACCAATAAAATTCCTAACTTCTTCATAATTTTTGTTTTTTTACTTTTTTGTTTTTTTTTACTTTATTTATTTTATTTCTAATTTTTATTTTTCTGTTCCAGCCATCTGATTGATCGCGGGGTAATATTTATTTTCCACCTTCACGACTTTACCTTCATTCAAAAGTTTGCGGGTGACGTAACCCAGACGAAGCCTGCTCTGGCGAAGAGATTCTTCCATCTCCGCAATCTTAACCCCATTGGGTTGAGAGTTGATAAAGCTTTGTACTATTTCTTCCATTTCTTCGAATTTTCACGGCACCCTTTGTGGATGCGAAGGGTATACATCAAAGGGCGTGCCATAAATATATTTTGAGATCGCACAGATTGAGGATGTTTGTATTAAATCCTTATAATCAAGCATATAAGTGCATAAAAAATATTTAAAAAAATCAAAAATTAAATTTTTGAAAGGAGATTGGTTGGCGGGAGCGGGGTGTTTGTGCGGGTGATTGGATACAGATGTGCGGACAGGTGTGCGGGTTGCGGTGTTACTTTTTGTCGTCACAAAAAGTAACCAAAAAGGACTTGACAAAAAGAACTCACTCCGCCTTCGGCTTCGCTCAGACAGCTTTTTGTACAAAAGGAATTAGTTGGTTTTACGCTTCGCGCGCTACTTTAGCCTTTGGCAATCCTGTCCAATTTCTCCTGCTAGTGTCTTCCTTATCACGCTGTGAGCGAAACTAGTGGGAACTTTTGGGTATTACAGTCCGACCCGTGAGACAGATATATTGTATTTTTTCATCTTGCGAATCAGGGAGTCGCGGGTGATGCCGAGGGCTGCGGCGGTTTCGGTCTGGTTGTAGTTGTGGCTTTTGAGCTTTTCACGGATGAGGTCGGCTTCACCCGGAGCGAAAGCAGCTGAATCTGCAGTCTGAGTCTGCGCAGGTGAATGGCTGTTCTTCATAACAAAGTCATTGACAGAGAGTTTATCTCCCTTGCAGAAAATGATGGCTCTTTCGGTGATATTGCGCAGCTCCCGCACATTTCCAGGGAAAGGATAGGCTTTAAGCGCGTCGATAACATCCTTTGGTATCTCCGGGATTACTTTACCCATGCGTGAGGAAAATTCGGATACGAACTGGGTGAGCAGGGGTTCAATATCCTGCTTGCGTTCACGTAAAGGTGGTATGTGAATATGAATGGTATTCAGACGGTGAAGCAAATCCAGCCGGAATCTCTTTTCATCAACCATCTGATCCAGATCGAAGTTGGTAGCCGAAATAATCCGGAAGTCCGAATGTATCGGCATCGTATCGCCAACTCTGGTGAAGGTTTTCTCTTCGATGGAACGAAGGATCTTCGCCTGAAGATTTAGCGGCATATCGGCAATCTCGTCCAAAAACAGGGTGCCCTGATCGCTGATTTCAAAAAATCCTTTCTTGTCGGCAATTGCACCTGTAAATGATCCCTTTTTGTGCCCGAAAAATTCGCTCTCGAGCAGCGAATCGGTTATGGAACTGCTGTTGACCGCGCAAAAAATCTGGTCTCTGCGTTTTCCTGAATAATGGATGATCCGGGCAATGTTCTCTTTGCCCGTTCCACTCTCACCCGTAATCAATACATTGGTATCAGAATATTGCGCTGCAACTTCTGCTTGTTCGTTCACAGCAACAATTTGGGGTGAGATACCAATAAACTTGCGATTGATTTTATCTTCAAGAGCCTTGGATATCAACGAATTTCGCTCTTCAGCTATCGTGAGACGTCGTTGAAGCAACAGGTATTTCCGGGTGCGTTCGATCGCAATCTGGATATCAATGTGCCGGAAAGGTTTGCGCAAATAGTCGAACGCTCCCAATCGCATGGCCTTAATAACAGTATCCATGTCGCCATGTCCGGAGACAATTATGACTTCGAGCAACGGGTAGTCAATTTTTACCTGCTGCAGAATATCCAGTCCGTCAGCCCCAGGTAAACGAATATCAAGAATAAGCAAATCAAGCGTGTGTTTGGAAAGCATGGCCAGGCCATCGCTTACTGTATTGGCTTCAAATACCTGATGCCCTGAGAGGTCTAAAAACTCAGCCAACTCTTCCGTGAAGTGTTTCTCGTCATCGAGCAGCAGAACTCTGATTTTGTCCTTTTCCATTGTTATTCAGTGCAATAGTACTATTTACCAAAAATCCAAATCAACCAGTCTCGCCTTCGACCCTTCGACCCTTCGACAGGCTCAGGGACCGGAAGCCTGAGACGATAAGACTATGGGACTGGGAGAGTTGTTCTTCCTGAATCCCGCCCTTCGACGAGCTCAGGGACCGGAGTCCCGCAACATCCAACGCCCTTCGACAAACTCAGTGGCAGGAACCTTGACAGTCCCTCAGTCTCCTAGTCCCCAAGTCCAAAAATCCTCCGGTTCTCTACCTCCCCGTCACCGGTAATTTTATTGTCACGGTAGTGCCCTTGTTTACTTCGCTTTGAAAGGAAATTTCCCCTTTCATCTCTTTTATTATACCAAAAGTAATAGAAAGTCCTAAACCTGTACCTTTTCCAGCTTCTTTTGTTGTGTAGAAAGGCAACATTATTTTTTCTAAATCTTCCTGTTTGATACCTATACCATTATCTTTAACCTTTAGAATCAGCTGTTTGTAATTCTCATAAAGCTTGATTCCAATCTTTTTCTCGATCTTGCGTCCTGCACATTCTTCCCTTTCTTCGAGGGCATCTTTTGCGTTAATGAGAAGGTTAAGTACCACCTGTTCAAATTGATACGTGTTTCCATAAGCTAGGGCGAGCGGCTCGGTGAAAGATACTTCCAGTTCAATCATTTTGTTTCTGAACTGTTCAGAAATCATCGAAATGGCATTCTGTATGCTCTCTTTTGTATCAAACATTGAGAATATCGCATCGTCCTGACTACGGGAAAATACCCGCACGTGATCGATTATATTTTTGATGCGGAAAATGTTGTCGTAAATTTTCTCAGTTTTCTTTTCCAAATAGCTTTTAGGTAAGGAGTCTTCTTTCGAGGCGGCAAGCAACATGTTGTCGAACAGGATGGAGAGTGTGTTCAATGGCTGATTGATCTCATGAGCGATTCCGGTGGCCATCTCCCCAAGCGTTGACATGCGATCGTTGTGAATCATTTGACGCTCCAACTTCTTCCGATGGGTAATGTCGTGAATCACAATCATAAAGGCTATCGATTCGCCCTCCTTTCCCTGTATGAGGGTGGTACTTATTTCTCCGGTGTAGGGTACCCCAAATTTATTCGTCAATTCCAGTTCGGCACTCTGGACGAGTCCCTCTTCAAGCGTTTTGCTGTATATATCCCTGAATCTTTCTTTCAGTCCGCGGGGTACAAACCTGTAAATATGCTTTCCAAGCATCTCATCCTTCGAATCAGAGCCATAAAGTTCAATACCGATTTCCGACACATCGGTAATAATTCCTTTCGGATCTACGATGATTATACCCTCGGGGGATGCATTCAGCAGCGTACGGTATTTTTCTTCAGATTTCATCAGCGCATCCGCCGCTGCTTTATTTTGGGTGATGTCCTTGCAGAAGCAGAGATACTGTCCATCGCTTAACTTGACGCCGTGCAGACTGCACCACCTCGTCTTGCCATTCTGATGAAGGAAAGGGAGATCAGCATTCGCAGTACCGGTATTGAAAAATTGCTTCAAAAAAGTATTCCATCTCTCCTTACAGGCGTCGGTAAACAGGTCATAGACCGTCATCTCCAGAAGTCTCTCCTTCGGATATCCCGTAATATCACTTACCGCCTGGTTCATATCGAGGTATTTACCCTCTTTGTTCATGATGAATACGCCATCGGGGGCATGTTCGATAAAGCTCCTGAACCTCTCCTCACTATCGAGAAGGTCGGCATTTGTCTTTGAGAGATTATCCTCAAATTCTTTCAGTATGCTAAGGTCTTCCGGGAGATTTTTCTTCTGATTATATAATTCAAGGAAGACATTTATCTTACTTAGCAGGATTCCTCTATTAACGGGCTTGAAGATGTAATCAACCGCGCCGGATTGATAGCCCTTCAGAATTTCGACCTGATCCTGGTAAACTGCTGTAAGAAATATGATCGGGACGATGGCGCCGATTCTATTTTCGTTAATTTTCAGGGCGAGCGTGTAACCGTTCATTTCCGGCATCTGAACATCCAGAATGGCGAGGGCAAGCTCCTGATCCTTGATCAGCTCGAGCGCCTTCAGACCCGAGTTGGCCGATATAATATTGGCTTTTGTGGGCTTGAGAACGATCCCCATGTAGGCGAGCATCTCTTTTGAATCGTCAACAATTAGTATGTTAGGCAGTTCCATAGCTATTCAATCTGTTTGAGCGTAAAATGAAATGTACTTCCCTTACCCACTTCACTCTCAGCCCATATTTTACCACCTTGTTTTTCCACAAACTCTTTGCAAATGAGTAATCCTAGTCCAGAGCTCGATTCACCTTCAGTACCTTTTCTGGTAATTTGCTCATTTAAAAGAAAGAGTTTGTCGATAATCTCCCTGCTCATACCTATTCCTGTATCAGATATCGACACCTGTATCAGCGCATTCGGAAGCGCTTTGGCCGACATGGAAATAATTCCTCCCTGCTCAGTATATTTTAATGCATTGGAAATCAGGTTTCTGAAAACTGTTTCGGTCATCTTCAAATCACATTCAACGAAATAGGTCTGCTCCAAATTTAAGGCAAGCACGATGTTTTTGCGTTTTGCAGATTCCAGGACCGGATCCATACTTCGTTGGATAAGCCTGTTAAGCGAAATTTTTTCAGGACGACATTCAAAATTGCCTTTTTTCAGTGTTGACCATTCGAGGAGGTTCTCCAGGAGTTGGAAAAGGTTGGTTGCAGACTGGTGCAGCGATTTAGTAATTTCCTCTATTTCAGGCATAGACATGGTATTGATATCTTCTGCCATAACTTCAGCTAATCCCAGGAATGAGCTGAGCGGACTGCGTAGATCGTGCGCAAGGATTGCAAAAAACTTATCCTTTTCCGCAATACTTTGCTGAAGGCTCTCGTTTTTTAAGACGATCTCTTCATCTGCTTTTTTTCTGGCGGATATATCATTGACGGTCGTGATAAAATGGATCGGATTGTCATTTTCATCACGAAGCAGAAAGGTGTGAATATCAGCCCAAATTATTGATCCGTCTTTATGAATGTATCTTTTTTCCCATCTGGTCGATTTTTTTCCGTCGGCAAGAATAGCATCAATGATGGCATTGTTGTAAGCAACATCATCGGGATGAGTATAATCGGCCCATTTTTTACCTCTTAATTCCTCCATCGAATAGCCGATCATAGAACAAAATGCAGAATTGGCATTAAGCCTTCCATCGATGGAGGTGATTGACATCCCAACGACCGAGTGTTCGAAGAGGTCCTTAAAGATTTCGTTTCCTTCTATACTATTTAAAATTCCCATCACTTAATTAATTCCAATTTAACATCAAATTAAATTTAAAATATTCATTTGGAGGGGTCTATCGGTAAGGAAAAGTAGAAAATCGTTCCAATTCCTTTCGTGGAAGATAACGTGATCGTTCCACCCAGCAGCGTAACGATCCCCTTTACAATCGATAAACCTAGTCCGCTGCCTTCGTACATCCTTGTGGAAGAAAAGTCTTCCTGCATAAAGGAGTCAAAAACAAACTCTTGTGCTTGTTCCGATATGCCGATACCGGTATCTTTCACAAAAAAGAGGATATCCGCACCTTCGCGGCCAAACCCAACTACAATATTTCCTTTTTCAGTAAATTTAATAGAATTACCCACCAAATGACTAAATACCTTGTGAATCAGGTCGTAGTCCGAGCTGATGGTCTGAAATTGTTGCTCGTCGGGTATTTGCGAGGCGATAGTCAAATTTTTCAAATTTCCCGCTTCAGAAAACTCTTCAACCACCTCTTCTATCAGATTTGCTACCACGAAATTTTTTATGACCGTCTCCTGGTTACCGGTTACAAGCATCGAGATATCAATATAATCGTCGATAGTCTGAATCAACCGTTCGCTGCTTTCCTGGACTACGGTGAGAAATTTATTTTTCTCATCCAGAGTCAATTGCTCATTCGCAATAATCTCTCCAAAGCCGATGATACCATTCAGAGGTGTTCTGATTTCATGAGAG
The DNA here is from genome assembly GCA_963663005.2 of Prolixibacteraceae bacterium. Lineage (GTDB taxonomy): Bacteria > Bacteroidota > Bacteroidia > Bacteroidales > Prolixibacteraceae > CAINVV01. The sequence continues at coordinate 125,521 of CAXXHH010000010.1, read as the reverse complement.
ATATTGTTCATAAAGGCCGTCTTTAACCTGTTGCTGGCTTCGGCCTTGATTCGGGCCTCTTTCAAGGATTGCTCGATGAGAATTTTCTCCTGTAAACTAGCCAGCATCCCTGTGAAAATCTTCATCAGCGAGACCTCCGAATCGTTCCAGACCCTTTTATCAGTTTTTGAGTCAAATCCCACGAATCCAAGGCAATTCTTTTGCGATAACATCGGAATGGTGATGATTGACTTGATGCCAATAGATTCAAGTCGAATCCGGACAGGATCCGTTGGGTCAAGTTTTCTTAAATTCACAACCATTTTTGGTTCACCTTTTTTGTGCCAGGTAGCCCAATCGAGGTATGGCGAAATCGAGACTGGCCCACTGCTTTCCTTTAGCGAAGAAGTACCGGGACTACACCATTCATGCGTATAGGTCATGGTCTCATTCTCAAAGTTATAGCTAACGATGTAACATCTGTCAACTTTGGCATATTCGCCAATCTGTCTCAACGAATCGTTGATAATAAGGTCATTGTCTGTTTCCGGGATATAGATAAACCTGGAAGCCAGTTGCATAAGTATCTTCTGAAAACCGGATTGATAGATGAGATCCTTCTTCATTTCATTGGATTCCGAGACATCGCGAATGATTACGAGAACATGGTTTTCGTCCATCCTGCTGATTCGCGCCTCATAATGTTTCAGAATCCCAGGAAAATTCATCTCATACTGGAAGGTCGACAATTGATCGGACTGAAGACATTGGTTCAACATACCCATCAGAATATCAGATTCTTCCTGATTAAAAAGTTGTTGAAGTGAGGCACCCAGTACTTCCTCCTTATTCAAAAACAGTTGTTCCGTGTCCGAGGCAAAAAAGTCGGCGATTACTCCTTTGTTGTCGATTACAAACATCATATCCGGCATGGCCGAGATTACTGCATCCAGCTTCGAAGCAGCATAATTTCGCTCTCTTACGGTATTAATTAAGTCCGTAACGTCATTTAATATCACCAGCTTCCCCTGTCTGACATTATTTGAATTTTCAAGAACGAGCAAATTTACCTCATAGAATACTACTTTTCCATCAATGTTGAGTTTGAGCTCAAGCTTTCCTGTGTTATAGTACTCAACAAATTGAAGTATCTCAGGCCATGGTTCAAGCAGTTCCTGCATGGTTTTTCCCAGATCTTTTTTGCTGATTTTCAATTGCTTTGATACCGTCTTGTTGAAATCAGCCAAACGATCATTCAAATCAAAGATCAATACCCCGTCCTGGATAATTTCGAACAATTTGGATCGGGCAAATGGCATCAGGTCAAAAAGCCTGAAGCGCGCCAAAGCAATATATATGACAATCCCCGTTAGGGTAAAAGTGAACGAAACCGGATCAATGCCGAATGGAACCATACGCAGCTGGTATGCCAGATATCCCCAAAATGGAAATAAGGTGGCCAACAGCAGCAACAGGAGCTGATTGCGATAGATCATTGCGGTTCGCTTCAGCATTTTGCCAAGGAATACAAAGGATAATGTCATCAGGATGATAACGTACGCTTGCTGAACGAAATACCAAATATTAGGTTTGAATGTAAAGGCGGGGAACGGGCCTTCTGTACTTATGTGCTCTTCGGTATAAAATAGATGATGATATTCATTTGTAAATACCATCAGGAGCGTAATGACAGGAATTGTAAAGAGCAGAATTTTGATTTTTGTGGTGATCCATCTGCTTCTGCCGGAATAATGAAGCGCAAAAAGCATAAAATAGGTGGATAGAAAAGAAATGCCAAAATACTCCAGTCGGTAGGCCCAATGAATCTCTTCAAATGTCTTAAATGAAATCTCAAGACTATAAAACAAAGAGTAAATAGCATTTGCCAGGAAAAGAAGGATGACGAATTTTGTTTGCGCGGTATAGTATTTGAAATAAAGGGTAAATCCTAACAGCATCATTACCAGGAAGGAAATAAGCGATATTAAGGCGTACGGATTAAAATAAAATGTCGTCACCGGCAATTTAGTTAAGGTTTCTTTAAGTTGGTTAAATTACAAAAAAAACTATTTAACACTAATTTACGGAAGAATTTGAATTTTCGAACAAGTTGAATTGAAACCATTGTTCAGCGCAAACATCGGATTTAGCAGGCAAATTAATGTCTTTTCGTACCATGAATAGCCATTTTTTCCCATTCTTAAAGTAGCTCTGTGAATTAATTCCCCAAGGATAACGCCGGTTGTTGGCGTGACCAGCAAATCCTGAATGCTGGGCTGCTCAAAACCGGCTTCCAGACCATATTCCCAGAGTAACGTGTGGGCCAGACAGAATAAAGCAGATTGCCATTTCGTTGCATTTTGCGATCTGACGGCATTGTAATAATAGGCTCCCTGGTAGGGATGTCCAACATAATTGATCAGTAGAATGTCTTTGTCTATCACGGGAGGAAGCGTGTACGACTTAATATATTGATCTTTGATATGATTCCATTTGAGCGCCTCAGACATATCCCACTGACTAACGCTTTCCGGTTCAAGGAACAGGACTGCAGTACTGATCGTCTCTATGCCAAAACACAATGCTGATCCGCGCAATGCTTTTCGCCCGAAAGTGGCGCTTTCATTTCTAAAATGGATTTGCGGTGTCTCCGGGTCGACAATTGTCGCTCTTTTGGAAGAATATAAATAGTTTCCCGATAATTCATTACGGAAATTGATGGCGTTCGTAGATTGCAAAAAAGCAACTTTAAAATCTTTCGACAATTCTCTCGCATATGTAAATCCGGAAATGCAAAGAATCATGGAAATAAGGACTATGCGTGCCTTCATAGTATTGATAATAAGGTGTTTTTAGAGCCTCAGTTTCGATTCATTATGCCAGACAAAAGGATGCAGTTTAATGAGCAATTATAAAAATAATCATAATTTTATATCTGTTTCGATATTTTGATTTTTTCTACTTTTTTAAGAAGCTTCTCTCATTAGTTTCCTTAATTTTGCACTTTTAAAAGGATTAGTTCGAAAATTTAATATCGTACCTATGGATTTGCTGAAAATGATCAAGGAAAACGCTGTGCGGCTTCAGAATCACATTGTTTTACCGGAGGGCAGCGAGCTCAGAACTCTCAAGGCAGCTGAACAAATTTTGAATGAGAAAATAGCCCGAATAACGCTGTTGGGCAATCGGTCGGTCATCGAAGAGAAGGCTCAGAAGGAAGGAATCTCTATTTCGGGAGCCGGAATTGTCGATCCATTAACAGACAGCAACAGGCAACGTTATGCCGAAATAATGGTTGAACTACGTAAAAGCAAGGGTCTGACGATTGAAAAGGCTTTTGAACAACTGAATGATCCTCTTTGCTTCGGAGTTATGATGATAAAGGCAGGTGATGCCGATGGTGAGGTTGCCGGCGCTATTAACGCTACCGGCGATGTGTTACGGCCTGCTTTTCAATATGTCAAGACATTACCTGGCGTAACCGTTGTTTCAGGTCTGTTTTTCATGATCTTTAAAGATAAAAATATTGGGGATAATGGCATGCTTGTTTTTGCTGATTGCGCTGTGATGCCAGATCCTAATGCTTCCCAGCTGGCTGAAATTGCTGTCACTACAGCTGCTACCGCCAAAAAAATTGCAAATATTGAACCGCGTGTGGCAATGCTTTCTTTCTCAACCAAAGGAAGTGCTCAGCATGAGCTTGTAAATAAGGTTGCAGAAGCCACTCGGTTGGCCGCCGCCATGAACCCTGAGCTGATGATCGATGGCGAGATGCAATTGGATGCCGCATTGGTTCCTGAAGTAGGACAGCTGAAGTCTCCCGGCAGCAAAGTTGCAGGTAAGGCCAACGTGCTGGTCTTCCCGGGACTTGAATCCGGAAATATCGGCTACAAGCTTGTGCAAAGACTTGCCGGAGCCGAAGCAATAGGCCCTATTCTTCAGGGAATGGCCGCTCCGATCAACGACCTTTCCCGCGGTTGTTCTGTTAGCGATATCGTTAATATGGTGGCGATAACTGCGAATCAGGCAGGGGAGAAGAAAGTTGAGAGTGGAAAGTGAAAAGTTGAAAGTTGAACCGTAGGGACGCGTCGTGACGCGTCCCTGTTTGCAAAAAATGAAATAATACCGCGTCGTGACGCGTCCGCGTTTGCAAAAATTGAAAATTGAAAGTGGAGAGTAAACCATTAAGATTGAAAATATTATGAGTGATGAGATGATTATTGAGGCTATTGAGGATTTTGGTCTCAGCAAAAAGGAGCAAAAGCATACCTTGTTCTCGAAGATCGGGGTAGTTGGCTGCGGAAAGGATGGCCAAAATATCGCCCGGATCGCCAGCGCGTACGGCATCGAGGTGATCTTTATCGAACTGACACAGGAGAAAATTGATTTCGCTTACCAACAACTGTCAAAGGTGCTGGACAAGCGTATTGAGAACTGGGGAATGACGCAGGGCGAGAAGAAACTGATCCTATCGCGTATCAAAGGAAGTCTTGATTACCAGGATTTAAGAGAATGTGATTTCGTTATTGAAGCGATTCGGGCAGAGTCGAGCGCCCGGAAGATTACCGAACGAAAAGAGGTTTTCCGAAAGATCGAAAAAGTTGTTAGTCCGGACTGTATCATCGCAACAAATTCCACGACAATTATCGTAACGGAGCTTGCATCTGAATTGCAGCACCGCGACAGATGCGTAAGTCTGCACTTCTTTGTGCAATCACCTGAAGCAAAGATTGTTGAAGTTGTAAAGGGTTTGTACACTTCTGATGAGGTTTATGAGAGGGTCCTGACTTTTGTAAAAATGGTAAACAGACAGGCGATTCCTGTAGAAGAGTCTGCCGGACTGATTTCGATCCGTCTCTATACTGCTTTGCTTAACGAAGCGTGCGAAGTATTGATGGAAGGAGTAGGTACTTTAAATAATATAGACACTGTGTGGAAGATCGGATTTGGAATGCGTTTCGGTCCGTTTGAACTGGCAGATGTACTTGGTATTGATAAAATTAACCGCTGGATGGAGAATCTCTACTCCGAGTTCGGTGATCCAATGTATATGCCTTCCCCCGTTATCAAAAAATTAAACAGAGCCAAAAGATTCGGCAAACACGTTTGCTGTGGATTTTATAAATACGATGAAAAGGGCAACATCGTGGGATCTACTCCATTAACTTCAGAAAGAATATAAATAAGAAACGAATGAAAATTTTAGTACTGAATTGCGGCAGCTCCTCAATAAAATATCAATTTTTCTCCCTGGCGAATAATGAACTAATTGCCAAGGGTATAGTTGAAAAAATTGGAATGAAAGGTTCCTTTTTGAAGCATGAAAAGCAGGATGGGCAGAAAGTAATGTTTGAAGGGGAGATAATGGATCATAAGATTGGGATCGAATATATCCTTGGAGTCCTGTCGAGCGCCAAGCACGGATGCGTCAAAAATTTGCAGGAGATTAGCGCCGTTGGACACCGCGTGGTTCATGGCGGCGAATTTTTCACCGAAAGTAAACTCGTAAATGAAGAGGTAATTCAGGCATTGGAAAAATATACTGAACTGGCGCCACTGCATAATCCGCCAAATCTCAAGGGTATCTATGGAATTCAGGCTTTGATTCCATCAATTCCGCAGGTAGCGGTATTTGACACTGCATTTCATACCAAGATGCCTAAGCACGCCTTCATGTATGCCATACCTTATGCATTGTACAAAAAATATGGTATCCGCCGGTACGGATTTCACGGCACGAGTCACAGGTATGTCTCAGACAGAGCCTGCGAAATTGTGGGAGAAGATATCAAAAACTTGAAGATAATTACTTGTCACCTGGGTAATGGAGCGTCCGTCTGTGCAATAAAGGATGGAATTTCAATTGATACCTCCATGGGATTTACCCCGATTGAAGGGTTGGTGATGGGTTCCCGTTCGGGGGATATTGATATGGGAGCAGTCACCTATATCATGGACAAAGAGAAGATTGGTACAAAATCGGCGTCAATTCTTTTTAATAAACATTCTGGATTGCTGGGTATCAGCGGCACTTCCAGCGATATGCGGGAGATCAGGGAAGCTGCAACCAAAGGCGATGAGCGCGCGTTGCTGGCTATCAAGATGTTTGATTACCGGGTGAAAAAGTATATTGGCGCATACGCCGCCGCAATGGGTGGTGTCGATTTACTCATTTTTACGGGTGGCGTAGGAGAAAATTCAGATACCAACAGAACCGGTATTTGTGAAGGCCTTGAATTTTTGGGTGTAGAATTGGATGAGCAGATCAATAGTGGTTTGAGGAGCAAAGAGGCGATCATAAGTAAAAAGTCCGCCAAAGTCAAAGTGATGGTGGTTCCTACCAACGAGGAATTGATGATTGCTGTCGACACGCAGAGAATAATAGAAGCAATTTGAAAATTTGAAGATGTGTAAATGTGAAAATGAAGGGGCATTTGCTCATTTACACATTTGCACATTTTCATATTTTTTCATCGTATCTTTGCATCAAACTACAGACTAAAATGAGCCTTTGATGATAAAGAATTTAGAAGATTTATTTTCTACCGTTCTTCAACGACCCAAACGAACCTTACTTGTGGTCAGCGCTAACGACAGCCACTCCATTGAAGCTGCCTATAATGCCGTTGAAAGCGGACTTATCAAAGCGGTGCTGATCGGGAACAAAAAAATCATTGCAGAGATTTGCACCTCCCTAGGTTTTGACATCTCGCTTTTTCACGTGATCGATCAGCCAGACGATTTTTTGGCAGCAGCTTTGGCAGTTCAGATGATTCGTCAGAATGAAGGTGAAATTCTGATGAAAGGACTTATCTCGACAGATAAGTTTATCAGAGCGATCCTGGACAAGGAAAAGGGTTTGATGGAACCAGGAAATGTATTGAGTCATGTTACTGTGATTCAAAATCCGAATTATCATAAATTATTGCTTGTCAGTGACGTGGCCGTTTTGCCTCAGCCAGACTTCAACCAAAAGATTCAATTAATACGCTACCTGGTTCGGACAGCCAATTCCCTTGGCATTTCCTTCCCCAAAGTTGCCGTTATTGCGCCTAGTGAGCAGTTGATTGCAACGCTCGAGTCGTCAAAAGATGCGGCACTCTTATCAATGATGGGGAAAAGAGGACAGATCACTGGTTGTGATATTGACGGTCCGCTGGCGCTTGATATTGCCATTGACCCGGAATCGGCAAAAATCAAAGGAATAAAGGGTGACGTGGCAGGAGACGCCGATTGTCTTCTATTTCCAAACCTCGACACGGGAAATGTATTCTACAAAACAAATATGAAGCTGGCCAAGGCCGAATCTGCCGCGATGCTGGTTGGGGCAAGGGTTCCGGTTGTGCTTACGTCGCGCGGTGATTCTACCCTGACAAAACAGTATTCGATAGCCCTCGCATCTCTTGTATCCTAAAAAATTTACTTCATGGACAGTTCAGATCTTGTCAGAATATTGGTGATTAATCCGGGTTCTACCACCACGAAAATCGCCATCTACGAAAATTCTATTTGCATTTATCTAAAGTCGATCCACCATTCGAACACGGATCTTTCAAACTATCAATCTATTACCGATCAATATACATTCAGGAGAGAGTGTATTCTGCAACAGTTAGCTGTGGAAGGACTGATGCTGGAGGATATTCATGTGGTGATTGGTCGCGGCGGATTAACATACCCGCTGGAATCGGGTGTTTACCTTGTCAATGCTCTGATGGTTCAGCATTGCAGAGAGGGTGTTATGGGGGTTCATGCCTCCAACCTGGGATCGATGATTGCGTACGACATTGCTCAGGAGCATCCGGGTATGATAGCGCTCATTGCCGATCCTGTTGTGACCGACGAAATGGATGGAATCGCCCGTGTTTCGGGTCATCCAATGTTTACGCGCAGATCCATTTTTCATGCTTTGAACCAGAAAGCCGTTGCCCGCCAGCATGCCATGAAAGTTGGCCGGTCGTACGAAGAACTGGATTTGATTGTGGTACATCTGGGCGGTGGCATTTCTGTCGGCGTGCATCAGCATGGCCGGGTAATCGATGTCAATAATGCACTGGATGGTGAAGGTCCTTTTTCACCAGAAAGAAGCGGCTCGTTGCCGGTGGGAGACCTCGTTAAGCTCTGTTACAGCGGCAAACATTCATATCAGGATGTGATGTCGATGATTTCGGGTAACGGCGGATTAGTCGCTTATCTCGGAACAAATGATGCCAGGGAGGTGGAACTGGCTGTCCGGAAAGGGGATGAAAAGGCCACTTTTTATCATGAGGCAATGGCCTATCAGATTTCAAAATATATCGGTGAAATGGCTACCGTTTTGAAGGGCAAAGTCGATGGTATCCTGATTACAGGAGGTATTGCCTTTGACCGCCGGATGATGTCGCTGATTCGCGAAAGGGTAGAATTCATCGCGCCGGTTTCGGTCTATGCTGGTCAGGATGAGCTTAAGGCTTTGGCAATGAATGCATTGATGGTTGCCAGAGGCGAACTCGAGCCGAGAGAATACGACAAGATGGGCTGAATACGGCGAAGAAACCGAATCAAATATCCGAGCAAATGAGAGTCATTCTATTATCTGCCTTCCTGCTGCTGCTTTCCTGCGAATTATTCGCACAGGCGTTCGTTGCAAACTATGACGAATCAAAGGTGCCGGCGTACACGTTGCCAGATCCACTGGTTTTCAATAACGGCAAACCGGTAAAATCAAAGAAAGATTGGGCTGCCAGACGGACCGAAATTTTATCGGTTTTCGAAAATGAAATGTATGGAAAAGTTCCGGAAGGCAAGGTAACTAGTTCATATACTGATATTTCAAAAGATGAAAATTCCTGCAATGGAATAGCGGTTAGAAGAGAAATTAGACTGGTTCTAAGTCATGAGGATCGAAATATTGTATTGAATCTGCTTCTATTTTTGCCAAAGTCGGCAAAGAAATCTCCGGTTTTTCTGGGTTATAATTTCAGCGGTAATCACACCGTTTCGAAAGAGCCGGGTATTCAGATTGCCTCTTCCTGGGTGCGGAATAATCCTGCTTTAGGGATTACCGATAATCATTCCACCGAGGCAGCCAGAGGAACGGATGCTGCTTCGTGGTCTGTAAATGAGCTTGTTAAAAAGGGGTATGGAGTGGCAACCATGTATTACGGAGATGTGGATCCCGACTTTGACGATGGTTTTAAGAATGGGGTTCACGCACTTTTCGCGGCTTCGCGCGATGGCTCGTCCTGGGGAAGTATAGCAGCCTGGGCCTGGGGATTATCCCGTGCCATGGATGTTCTTGAAAAAATTGATGCTGTCGACAGCAAGAAAGTTGTCGTCTTCGGTCACTCGCGATTAGGAAAAACTGCTTTATGGGCAGGGGTAATGGATCCGCGTTTTGCAATTGTAATCTCCAATGAATCGGGTAGTGGTGGCGCAGCACTCTCACTGCGGAAATATGGGGAGACTATCACCCGGACAAATATTGCATTTCCGCATTGGTTTTGCGGTAATTTCAAGAAATTTAACGACAAGGAAGAGACTCTTCCCTTTGACCAGCACGAAATTTTAGCGCTGATAGCACCCCGACCGGTATATGTGTCGACGGCTGAAGATGATCGTTGGGGAGACCCAAAGGGCTCTTTCCTGGCTTGCGTCGCTGCTTCCCCAGTGTATATCCTGCTGGGAAAAAAGGGCTTTCCTGGTAAGGAAATGCCTGCACTGGAAAGTCCGGTGATGGGTACAATCGGCTACCATATCCGTCCCGGAAAGCACGATGTAAAGCCATTCGACTGGAAATGTTTCATGGATTTTGCCGATAAATTTTTCAATTAGCCGTCCGGGTTGATCGTTTCGCGATAAATTATATATTTGGGAAATCAATCATACTTAATCGAGACGTAATTCTTTTATTTTTTCAGTTATTTATATGGTTGATTAATTGAAATATACACTATTTATTTGAAGCTTCGATTGCTGCCAACTACCTTAAATGTCTAAACATACCCTACTACTTCTCCTTTTTTTGACCACCATTTTGTCTTTAAATAGCAAGGGTCAGGTATCCTACGGGGGGTCTCCTGCATCATTTAATACCTTGAAGGCGCTGAAGATTCAACTTCCGGTAGTGGAGATGTCTCCGGTCAACAACTTTGAGCTTCAGGCAAAAGATTTGCAATCGAAAGATCCCTACAAAAAATACACTTTCGCCAAAAGCTTCGATGTGGATATCAGTCCATCCAATGCAGGTGTTTGGGACAAAGCAGACGGTATGAATATTTGGAGGGTCGCGATCCGGTCGGCCGGTGCGTATTCACTCAACATTCTTTTCGACCGGGCTATTTTGCCGACCGGCGCGTCGATATTTATCTATTCTCCGGATCATCAGATTTTGCGGGGTGCATTTAATGCCAACAATGAACAATCCTCAGGCATGTTGCCGATTTTTCCGTTGCCCGGGGATGAGATAATCGTCGAATATGATGAACCGGTGACCGTTTCGGCGCCCGGAGAGTTGCATATTTCGAAAGTTAACCATGATTACAAGAATGCTATCGGCAATCGACCGTTAGGTGAAGCCGGAACATGTAACATGGATGTTTACTGCAACGACGCAAAGGTTCTAAAAAAGGAAAAACAGGCAGTTGTGCAACTGGTTATTGCCGGAACGGATCTTTGCACCGGCACGCTCGTTAACAACGCTAAAAGGGATAAAACGCCCTATCTGATTACTGCCGGCCATTGCATCACGAAGGCCACAGATGCGCAGCAAACGGTATTTTCGTTCAATTATGAGAGTCCGTATTGCGGACAGAATGGAAGTACGAACGGATTTGTAGATCAGACGATGACGGGTTCAATTTTGCGTGCCAGATCGGATTCCCTGGACTTTGCCCTTGTGGAGCTGGAGATGATTCCACCGGCTGAATACAGACCCTATTATGCAGGTTGGGATAACAGTAAAACAATACCGCCTTTGACAAGATCTGTGCATCATCCAAAGGGCGATGTCAAAAAGGTTTCGGTCGATAATGATCCCCCTGTAATTGGCACGTATGATACGCATACTGGTGTAACGAACAGCTATTGGTGGATCAAAAAATGGGACATTGGAACGACAGAACCAGGTTCGTCCGGTGGACCGCTGTTTAACGAAGCCAACCTAATGATAGGCACGCTTCAGGGAGGATTTGCGACCTGCGAAAGCTCTTTAAATGACTATTACGTCATGTTAGCCTACCAGTGGAATTATTTTTCAACAGCGACCAAGCAATTGAAAAAGTGGCTTGATCCGACGAATTCAGGAACACCAAAGATCGAAGCGATGGATCCTTATGCTTCCGGCGCCACCTGTGATCAGTTTTCAGATGTGGTTTCCGGAGAACGGTATGAGGCTGCCAAAGTAATTGATGGTAAGGGATATATCTCTGGCCACAACTCTTATCGGATAACAGAATATGCCCAGGCATTTAATCTTACTGAGAAAACGACTCTCTCAGCCTTTTCTGTTGGTTTTGCGAAAGCCATTACGAGTGCTAACAACAGCAACAGCGTTGTCGATTTTCAGATTTACGATTTCAATGCAAATACCGGCATGCCCGGTACGATCCTGAAATCGATAAAAATGCCGATTAAGTCGATAAAGGCCCAGGCGATGAATTTCATTGCACTGGATCAGCCACTTACGATTTCCGGTAAGTATTTCATCGGATATACCGTAAATTATTCAAACACGACCGATACAGTTGCCGTTTATCATTCAACAACTCGTGCAAGTAATGACCTCAACCAGGCATTGTGCAAAATTGATCAGGATTGGGAGCCGTTTTATTGGGTGCCCGAAATCAACGTAAAGAGTTCACTTTTGATCAACTCCTATGGCTGTAATACGACTTTTTCTCAGACTACACCGATACCAACACCATCCGCAAACGGCCAGTTTAAACTGTATTATCCGACGGATGCCTCTCTTAGCATTTTATATCTGGTTAATACGGGATTGGAAGAGTTTGGCAAGGTGATATTTTATGACCTGCTTGGACGCAAAATATCTGAAACGCAGCGGATGTTAACGATCGAACCTATGGAGCTCAACTGTAGTATGTTGGATTCATCCGTTTATTTTATTTCTGTTGAAACGATTTCGAAACGTGAGGTGCTGAAAGCAAAAGTAATCAGGAGTAGATAGTCTTTTTTTCCCATCTTTGCATCAAAATCTTCCGTATGCAGAACAGAATTCTTATTTCCATCCTTGTTTTGTGCTGTTTCTGTAGCTGCCTCACCGACCCCAAAAAGAAACCGGCTACTAAGTCGGGTGAACAGAAGCTGGCTATTGAAGCGACGGGTTTTACCATTCAGAATTTCGGTACCTTTCAAAAGCTGATAGTCATCGATCCCTGGCAGAAATCAAATAATACTCAATTTGACTATTACCTTGTTGAGAGAGGGAAGCCTGTTCCCGCGGAAATAAAAGACCAGCAGATTCTCTACACGCCCCTGCAAAATGTAATTTGTCTTTCGACTACTCACATCGGCTTTTTAGATGCGTTGGGAGAAATACCCTCGCTGAGAGGAATTTCAGGAAGCGCTTACATCTCCAACAATGAAGTGCGGCAGGGAATTGCTGAAACCCGTATCCGGGAAGTCGGATATGACCGAGGACTCAATTACGAAATGATTGTTCAGCTTAAACCGGATGTCGTTTTTGCCTATGGTGTTGGCTCCGAAATTAATACACAGATAAATAAGCTGCATGATTTAGGGATTCCGGTGGTTCTTGTAGGTGAATATCTTGAGCAGTCTCCGCTGGCCAAGGCCGAATGGATCAAATTTTTTGGAGCATTTTACGACAAAGAAGATCAGGCGAATGCACAATATGAAAAGATAAAGAGTCAGTACGACAAGATCAGGGCAAGCGTTGCAAACGTGGCGGTGAGACCGACTGTGCTGACCGGACTACCATTTAAAGATACCTGGTGGATAGCAGGCGGCCAGTCCAACCTGGCGGTATTGATTTCAGATGCAGGCGGAAAATTTTTATGGAGCGACAATCTTTCTAAGGAGGCATTTCCAGTATCTTTGGAGGAAGTCTTTTTAAAAGCGGCTAAGGCCGATTTTTGGATCAACTGCGGTTCAGTCAATAATATGGAGGGATTGCTGGCCTTCGATCCTCGGTTTTCTGATTTACCATCCGTGAAAAAGATGCAGGTTTATAACAATAATCTGCGGTCAACACCGGCAGGAGGTAACGATTACTGGGAGAGCGGAGTCATGCATCCGGATTTGATACTATCCGATCTGGTGCAGCTGTTTCATCCGGATATGTTGACCGGCAGGGAGTTGTACTACTACAGGAAAGTTGAGAGTGCAAAGTGAAAAGTTGAAAGTTGAACCCGTAGGGACGTGTCGTGACACGTCCATTGTTTGCGAAAAATGCACGTAAAACAACGTCGTGACACGTCCACCGTTCGCGAAAAACGAATGCAATACCGCGCTGGGACGCATCGTGATGCGTCCATCGATGCGAAAATCGGATGTGGATCGCGTCGTGGCGCGTCCGTTGTTTGCGAACAATGATTATAATAGTGCGTAAGGACGCATCGTGATGCGTCCATTATTTATAAAAATTAGGATATAAATGGGTGCCAAAAGTGAAGTGAACGAAAATGGAATAAATAAAAGCGGGAGTGTGCATTTTGTGCTTCTCCTGTTGGCTCTTGCTGTTGTTTTCCTGCTTGACCTGCTTTTTGGATCTGTTCGCATTTCTTTGTCACAATCTTTGACAGCATTATTCAGCCCTTCATCGGCAGATCCTCAAATTGCGGCCATCCTTTATCAATTTAGGATTCCAAAGGCGATAACTGCCGTGATGGCCGGCGCGGCACTTTCTGTGGCCGGCTTGCAGATGCAGACAGTTTTTCGGAATCCTATTGCCGGTCCGGATATTTTGGGCATTAGCTCGGGAGCCAGTCTGGGAGTAGCCCTGTTTGTCCTCTCCGCAGGATGGGTATTCAAAGGGGCGTTACTTTTTTCGATGGCAGGTTCCTGGGGAATTGTCCTGGCCGCCTGGCTTGGAGCAGGTTGCATGATGTTGCTGATTGTCCTGATTGCTTCCAGGCTTCGGGATATGATGACGGTTCTGATTCTGGGCATACTCATTTCAAGTGCAATCCTCTCCGTTGTTAGCGTTTTACAATATTTCAGCAGTGAGTCGTCTCTCAAATCGTTTATCGTCTGGACCATGGGAAGCCTTGGCAGCACAACGCGCGATCAACTGGCGGTGCTTGTTCCCGGGGTGCTGGTAGGCTTGACGGTTTCCCTGCTATCGGCGAAATTTCTGGATGCGTTTTTACTTGGGGAGAATTACGCCCGGAGTATGGGAATGAATCTGCGCTTCGCCTACGTGCTGGTCTTCGTATCCACTTCAATTTTGGCCGGTAGTATAACGGCCTTCTGCGGACCGATCGGTTTTGTGGGTATTATTGTTCCGCACCTGGCACGAAAATTCTTTCGCTCACCGCTGCACAGTCGGTTAATACCGGCCACAATGTTACTCGGAGCGGTTGTGATGCTTATCGGCGACCTTATTTCGCAGCTTCCCGGGTATGAAACGACGCTGCCAATTAATTCAATTACTGCCTTATTAGGAATACCGGTGGTGATTTGGATTATTTTCAGGCAGAAAAGGATTGGAGCAATTTGAAAATATGCAAATGTGCAAATGAAAAACAATTTGCAAATGTGCAGATGAAAAACGCAACAAAGAGAATAAGTATGGAAAAAATGAGAATTAATGGAGGTGGTTTATTGAATTATGATTCAATTGGCCAAATGAACAAATACCCTTTCATTTCCACATTTTCATATTTTCACATTTCCACATTATTTTAGCATTGTTATGAGTGATTTTTTTGTCGAATGTAAGAATGTATCGATAGGTTACCACGAACGGTCGAATGACGCGGTGATGGTCAAGAAAGAGCTTTCGCTCCGTGCGATAGGTGGGGAAGTGGTTGCACTTATCGGCGGGAATGGCATCGGCAAAAGTACCCTATTGAAAACGATCGCCGGATTTCAGTTGCCGCTCGCCGGTGAGCTGATGATTCATCAGAAACCAGTTTCCGAATACAGTGCCAACGAACTGGCGAGGGAGATGAGTTATGTTTCTACCGAGATAGTCAGGGTGGCTAATCTTACCGTCAAAGAAATGGTTGGTTTAGGACGGTTTCCATATACCAACTGGTTTGGCCAATTGACAGAAAGCGATGAAAGCATTGTAAATGACGCGATTCGGCAAGTCGGACTTTCGGGGTACGAGGATCGGTTTATAAATCGAATTTCGGATGGCGAACGTCAAAGAGCTATGATAGCCAGGGCGTTGGCTCAGGATACGAAGATTGTAGTCTTGGATGAGCCGACAGCATTTTTAGATATCTCCAACAAATATGAATTGGTCAGTATCCTGAAACGACTGGCGGTGGAAGAGGGGAAATGCGTAATTTTTTCGACCCACGACCTGAATACAGCCATTTCCATGGCAGACCGGATCTGGTTAATGTTAAATGACCAGGTTGTGGAAGGAAGTCCGGAAGAGCTAGCCTCCGGTGGATTCTTTGATGCCTTGTTTCCGAATAATCCCAGGCTTTATTTTGATGCAGTCAAGGGCGATTTCAGATTTCGACAGGAAGAAATCAGAGGCACGCTATCTTAAACACTACCTTTTTTACCTTAGCTTTAGAAAGCGGATCAGTTACCGCCGTATGAAGATCAGAGGGGAAATAGATGACGAACATGCCCGGCAAAAGTCTTGAAAAAGACGCGAGACACGTATAAAACGCTACGTCATTTTGAGCGTCATATTCCTCCAGCACCGGCTGGTTACCCAAAATTTCATGCCCCATCAATTCTGAACCATTTATCCAATATTGCAGATCGATATATTTGCGATGGCCTTCCAGTTTACACTCATCCAGGTTAGTGCTTTGATATTCATTAATCAGCATCACAAGGCGGTCATTATCAATCTCATACTTGCCCGGCTCAACAGCGGAAAGATCATTATTTTGAATGTAGCGGA
Organism: Prolixibacteraceae bacterium; assembly: GCA_963663005.2. Taxonomy (GTDB): domain Bacteria; phylum Bacteroidota; class Bacteroidia; order Bacteroidales; family Prolixibacteraceae; genus CAINVV01. The sequence continues at coordinate 109,488 of CAXXHH010000010.1, read as the reverse complement.
ATGCTTCTGCAATTCCCGTTCCGAGGCAGGTGTAACGAGCTGCATTATCAATACTGTCTAAAATCATAAGGCGTTAAAATTTGTTTTCACCCGAAAATGGTCTAATTGAAGTGGTTACAAATATAGCTTCTTATCCTTATCATTGTTACTTTTAGACAAAATTTTGTCACATTGAAAAAGGAACTTTTCGCCACCTATCTGAAGCTGCATCTGATTGTTTTTATCTACGGATTTACGGCCATTTTTGGAAAATTGATCGAGCTTCCGGCTTTGGAACTAGTGTGGTACCGCATGATAATTGCAGTCATCTCTTTTTATATTTACCTGAAAATTAAGCGAATAGATTTTGCAGTACCGCGGAAGGTGTTGTTTCAGTTTTTCGGAGTCGGGATGATCATCGCCATCCACTGGGTTACGTTCTTTGGAGCAATCAAACTCTCCAATGTCTCCGTAGCGCTCGGTGTATTTGCCACAATGACGCTGTTTACGAGTTTTCTGGAGCCATTTTTTCAGAAAAAGCGGATCAATTATTTTGAAGTGCTGATCGGTGTGATCATTATCGGAGGAATTTACCTCATCTTTAGATTTGAGACCCGGTATGCACTGGGGATCGTTGTTGCCTTGATTTCCTCCGTTCTGGCCGGATTGTTCACTGTCATCAATAAAAGTCTGATTGCAAATTACCGCGCCGTTCAGATCAGTTTTTACGAGATGATAGGCGGTGTAATTACCCTGACAATTGTCTTGGCCATATCCGGACGAGGAACCACGCTGCCAATATTGATACCAACGTTTTCGGATCTGTTCTACTTGATTTTGCTTGGAACTGTCTGCACAGCCTACGCACACACGATCCAGGTCGATGTGATGCAACACTTATCGGCATTTACTGTCAGCCTTACCATAAACCTGGAACCAGTGTACGGGATCGTAATGGCATTCTTTATTTTCGGGGAATCAGAAAGAATGACCGCAGGCTTTTACGCCGGAACCTTGATTATTTTACTCTCCGTTATTGGATTCCCACTCTCCAAGTACTATTTTGGGAGGAGAACAAAGATGGAATGAGGAAATTTTGGATTTTGGATTTTCGATCTGCGGCAATCTTATATTTACTCAATTTGACTAAAAATTTTCGCTAATAAAGAACACAAATCTCGCCTGCCTTATTCCAAAATCCAAAATTAGCTGAATTGGTTTATTACTCCCTTATCCAACATATCCGGGTCGATTGAAAGTTCATTTTCGAGAAAATCATCCATCTCATCCTCCGTGCCGAATTCGGCCACGACGCCGTTGTACACGACTGTCCACAGATCGGGTGCATGCAGGATTTTTAATCCGGGCAACTCCTGACTGAAATCTTTCACAGGAAAGCCAGGTCTTACTCCTTCTTCCTTCTCCATCATTTGCAGATAGTTGCAGAAATAATCCGTAGCAGGGAAAAGCTCATCCAGTACGTCGTCCTCTTCGGCGCGGTCGTAAACCTCGACTATTCCAATTCGGTAGATTTCCATTTCACCATCCGTGTTTACGTATAGCGCATCGGCAAAAGGTTTCTCCGGTCTGTTTTCAATATCTGTGAATGCAATGGGAGTCACTTGTGCCAAAAACCTTGGACGATTGGCGTGAAGAATCATCTCTGCCGACTCTTCATTAAGCGGATCACTGCAAATCAAAAATTTAGGCGTCTTCATAGTACGATTGTTAATTGCTTCAGATCGTAAAATTAGCAAGATCTTTTTATATTTGAGAGTGGGAAATAGAAAGAATGAGTGAAAAATTAAAAGTGAAAAGTGAAAAATTTCAAAAAATAACATCCTGATAAACAATTTATTATGTTTTTTGTCAATAAGTTTCTCACTTGTAGTTAGCCACTCTTCATTTTTCACTTTTAGCTTTTCACTTTTCGTTTTTTACAAAAAATTCTCATTTTCAATCTCATGCCTCCCGATATTTTTTATTTCAACCCTACATGCGAGCCGGCGATTGCGAATGGCTCGCCCTATTATACGCCAACAGCCAGGCTAAGAAAATTTGAATATGACCTGGGCTTCCTTCCGGCCTGGCTGGGCGAAGAAAAGGATCAGGTATTGGTTCAAGGATCCACAGGCAATGAATTTCGCGCCAGACTGTATGAAATCGGTTTCAGGTTACCCGAAATTCTGAATCTTGATGAGGCTCTGAAAAGTGCGGATTGGATCACCAGTCCAAAATCCAAACTCGCTCCCTGGGGATGGAGCCCCGCCGTTTATCAGCTTTTTAGAAATGTGTTGCCTTCCTTCAGCGCTGATTTTCAACAATCACCGGTAGGGAAGTGGCAGGATGTTCACCAAAAGCTATACAGTCGCTTAACAGCCATTGATTTGTTAGATAGTATATTACAAAAGCATTCGACAGATTGGTTGCCGGAATATTCTGATTTGCCTGTCGTCTGTTGTTCGCTCGAACAGATTTACAAGGAGGTTAGCGGGAGAGTCAGAACTGTGGTAAAGACGCCGTGGAGTTCGTCTGGTAGGGGATTGTTGCTTTTCCCCAACATTGACAGCAAGAAAAAGAATGATGAAATTCTTTCCGGCATGTTAAACCAGCAAAATTTTGTCAGTGTTGAGCCCTGGTTAACGAAGGTGATGGATCTTTCCTATCAGTTTACTTCATATGCCGGCAAGATAAGTTATGTGGGGCGTACCATTTTTGAAACGGATCAAAAGGGACGGTATATCCGAAATCTCCTGACAGACAGTGTGGATGAAACCACCGAAGCAGGCAGTTTTTTGGCTGAGCATAATTCTGAAGTTGTTTCAATGTTGCTAAATGCCCTGTCAGACAGCAGTTATGCCACACAGTACGAAGGATGGATCGGAGTGGATGCCCTGATTAGCAGAACATCCAGGGGTACGCTGAAGTTTCATCCGATGATCGAAATAAACGGCCGATTCACGATGGGAGCCATCGCTTTGAAAATCAGGGAGTATCTTGCTGCAGATTCGTCTGGGTTTATGCAGCTGTTTTATTCAAAGTCGGTCAATTTTCACTCTTTTTGTCAGAAAATGGAGGCAGAAAGGCCGTTGATAATGGAAGATAAAAAGATTGTAAGCGGATTTTTGCCGCTCACGCCACCCTCAGAAGTGCATCATTTTGGAGCGTATATTGATGTTAGGAACAGTTGAGACTACTCCTCTTCGCTGCTCTTTATCCGCTTAAAAGTGTCCTTTCTAGTGATCAGCATGGGGATGGCAACGCCCGCAGATAATGCAATCAGTATAAAAAATGCTTTCAAACCGTTGTTGGTAGTTTCGGCCAGCGTTTTTAAATATGTTTCTGAGTTGGCTGACGTTCCGGCCAGTTCCATGCATCCGAGCATCATCCGGTAGGCAAAGGCGCCGGGAACCATTGGTATTACTGCGGGCGTGGAGAAGACAAGTGGCGGTGACTGTTTGTTATGCGCGGCATAGACACTTAAGACTCCGATTACAGTGGCACCGGCCAAAGAAGCGAGCGCGATGCTTACGTCCAGGTTCAAAAGAAAAAATTTCGTTAATCCGCCAAGAGCGCCCAGTCCCCAAATAATAATCAGTGTCCGTTGGGGTACATTGAACAAAACGGCAAATCCCAGTGCCGCAAATCCGGCCCAAAAACCTTTTTCCAGGAGTGCGATATAATCCATCCGGTCAGATATTTAATAAAAATTTGGCGCCGAGTAATCCCAGGGCGATGGCCAGCGCGATAATTAATCCGTGTATTCCGCGCACAATTCCGTTCAGGACGTTGCCATCGATCATATCCGTGAAGGAGTTGATCAGCGGTACTCCTGGAACCAGAAAAAGTACGGAGGTGGCAAAAGCAAGATCAGGAGAACTGCCAATGCCAAGTTTCACGGAGAGTCCTGATAAGATTGAGGCCGCAAATGCAGCAAAGAATATGGCCACAAAAGGATTGAACCTCTTTTTAAGCGCTTCCTGACGCACAAACAGTCCGACAAATGTGGCAACGAATGCCACCAGTAATTCTACGCCTTTGCCGCCGAAAAGCGCGCAAAATGAGCTGCCAGCCAAAGCCACGGCTGACAAAACCAGTAATCTTGGATAATGGGGAAGGGCCACCAGTCGGTCGATCTCAGCATTGATTTGGGGAATATTCCATTTTTCTTCAACGACTCTCCAGCTCATTCGGCTTATACCGGAAACAATTCGAAAATTGACACCGTGCGGTGAGGTACGTTTGAGACTTGCAATAAATTGATCAGACTCCTCGTCAATAACTTTCAACATCAGCGAACGGTTGGTAATCAATAGTTCGATGTTGTAACCCAGTGCGTCAGCGATCCGGTTAACCGTTGTCCGAACTCTTCCCGTACTCGCACCGGAGCTCATCAGCAACGTGCCGATATTCAGGAGCGTTGCTTCCGCCTCTTTGATATTTTTCGAAGTCTCCTCCATTTAAGAAATCAGGTAATAATTCAGTGCGAAGGTAGTCAACTAAGAAAAAGTGAAAATTATCAGAATATCAAATAAATATGAAGTTTATTCATTCAACTTCATATTCACAATTTTACTCAGGCACCTGAATCTTTTCGCCCAAAAAATGGGGTTGCGTGCCCGTTAGGAGATCATAGGAAAGTAGAACTCTGGCGCCTATTTCTCTTAAAATGACTTTGATGGAAGGTCTGCCCACCTGGTCGCCTGCATTGAAGGCAATTACTTCCAACCCACGTTTTCGTCCGATAAAAACGGCCCGGTGATTATGGAACGGTTGAGATATTACGGTGAACTGATGTTGCCCAAAAACCATGAAGCAGCGGACTACCGAGTCGAGGGTCCGAAATCCGGCATAATCAAGAATTATCCTGTCTTTCGGGATACCAGCCTCCACCAAATCATTGAACATGGAAATAGGTTCGTTGTAACTCTTGTATTTATTGTCGCCGCTGACAATTATATAGTCGATCTTCTTGCTTTTGTACAGCAAAACGGCCGACTGAATTCTGTATGTATAATAGAGATTTACCTTGCCGGCGCTGATGTATTTATTGGTTCCCAAAACCACAGCGCAATGGTTATGCGGGATGTTACTAATTGAATTATAGGAGTATTGCTTACCTATTTTGGTCACCTCCAGATTAATCCACAAAACAAAAATGAAGAATCCAAGGCCAAGTACCCCCAGAATTAAGCCAAGCCGGATTGCCCATTTTCGAACCATGTTTAGTTGTTTAAATACAACCTAAAAATAGCATTTTTTTTTGATGCCATTTTGAATTAATATTACTCTCTCAATCTTTCAGACGCTGTATATGGCTGTTAATTCCATTCAGAAATTACAAATTCCGCTGGTCGAAGATCCATTATCATTTGATATACAGGGGGTAAAATCAAAAATGGAGCAGGCCGGAATTGAGGTCGCGATCGAGTCATTAAATTGGTCGGATTATCCATATCGGCCGTCTGTACGTCTTAGATTGGGTTATAGTAAATCCTGGTTATGGCTTCTGTATGAGGTGAAAAGGGATTTCTTCAGGGCGAAGGCGCTGGTCGACCAGCAAGCTGTATGGGAGGATTCGTGCGTCGAATTTTTTTGTACCACAGACGTGGATGAAAATGATCCCGGCAGGCTAAGTGCAGAATGCATCTATCGGAATTTCGAGTTTAATTCCTTGGGTATCTGCCTGTCGGCGATCGGCAGTAAAGAAGACAGAGAATTGGTATCGGCAGATGTGATGAAACAAATCCTTCGCTTTCCGGGTATAATCACAGGGAATATGCCGAGTGAGGGCACCGAATTTGATTGGGAATTGGGTGTGGCAATTCCGCTTGATTTGCTTGGATTGATGCCAGGAAGTTCCTTCCGGGCAAATTTTTACAAGTGTGGAGATTTAACCCAAAAACCGCATTTTCTTTCCTGGAGCGTCATCGGGTCTGCCACGCCAGACTTTCATCTTCCTCAGTTTTTCGGGGAGGCGACGCTGGTAATTTGAGCATAAAAAAATTAGAGAATGGAAACAACCGGCATTGAACATATCAAAGAGAGTTACAACGCATTAATTACCGAATGTAAGGTTCAGATTTCTGAAATGGACTTTCCTCTGGTGCATAGTGCGATGGATTATGCGCTATCTATCCTCGGCACCCGGAAATGGGAAAATGGCGAATATATTCTGCATCACTCCATTTCGGTAGCCCGGATCGCTGTTGTGGAACTGGGGCTTTCTACCGATTCGCTGATCGCTTGTTTGTTGCACAATGTCTTTGATAAGACTGATCAACCGTTCTCTGCGGCAGAAATCAAAAAGTCTTTCCGTCCCGGAGTAGCCGAAATTTTGGACGGTATCATCAAAATTAACTCCCTGAATACTGAGAATATAGCCGTTCAGAGTGAGAATTTCAGAAGACTGATGCTGGCATTATCCGGCGATGTCCGCGTTATCCTTATCAAAATTGCGGATCAGCTACAGGATATGCGCAACCTCGACAATGTGCCTCCATCTCTGCAGCAACGCACCTCCATCGATTCGTGGCATCTGTATGCCCCGCTGGCGCATCGTTTGGGCTTGTATAAAATCAATTCAGAGTTATTGGATCTTTCATTGAAATATTTGCATCCGGCCGATTACAAGCATATCGTTGAAAAGCTCCAGGAAACGAAAGTTGAAAGGGCGAATTTCGTTTCGGCGTTCGTAAAACCGATCGAGAAAAAGCTGAAAAAGCGAGGGTTTGATTTTGATATGAAAGCCCGTACAAAATCAATCTTTTCGATCTGGAACAAGATGAAAAAGCAAGAGGTCGATTTTCACGAAGTGTATGACCTTTTTGCGATCCGGATTATCCTTAATTCCAAACCTGAGAACGAGAAAGCCGAGTGCTGGCAAGTGTTTTCCGTGGTAACGGAAGAGTACCTCTCAAATCCGGAACGGCTACGCGACTGGATCACTTTTCCCAAGTCAAATGGCTATGAATCGCTTCATACAACGGTGCTTGGCCCCGATAAAAAATGGGTTGAAGTGCAAATCCGGACACACCGGATGGATGATGTGGCCGAAAATGGACTGGCTTCCCATTGGCGTTACAAAGAGGGAAAGGCTGGCGGAAAGGAACTGGACGACTGGCTAAAAAATATACGGGAGATATTGGAAAATCCGCTGCTTAGTCCGGCAGATTTTATTGAGGATTTCAAGGTAAATATCTACGACGACGAGATCTTTGTTTTTACGCCCAAGGGCGACCTGATTAAGCTTAGGGCAGGCGCCACCTTGCTCGATTTCGCGTACGAGATTCATTCACATATCGGCGATCATTGTGTTGGCGGGAAAGTCAACGGCAAGCTTGTAACGCTGAAATATCAGTTGAAGAACGGAGATCAGCCCATCGTCGAAACTTCCAATAATCAGAAGCCCAAACTCGACTGGCTTGATTTCGTCGTTACTTCGAAGGCGAAATCCCGCATCAAAGCCAGTTTGAACGAGGAGCAAAAACGCGAATCAGATAACGGCCGCGAGATACTCAAACGGAAATTTAAGAATTGGAAAATTGAGCTGACGGATCAGGTTATCCGGGATCTGCTGAAGCATTATAAACTCAAACTGGCTACCGAATTATATTATCAGGTTTCCATCGGTAAGATAGATCCGCTTGGAATCAAGGAGGTTATTAGTGTTCAGGAGGAGCAAAGTTCGAAGGAGCGGTTGTCAGCCATCCTTGCCCCTTCCGAATTGAAGGAACTCTCGTTTGATTCGGGTGATGATTTTCTGGTGATAGACAACGACCTCAAAAATGTTATTTACAAATTAGCCGCCTGCTGCAATCCAATCTTTGGTGACGATATTTTCGGTTTTGTCACGATTCGGGAAGGGATAAAAATTCACCGTATTTCCTGTCCGAATGCCAAACAGATGATTGAGCGATATCCGTATCGGCTTATTAAGGCAAAATGGCGGACTACTAACAAACGAAACTCATTTCAGGCGACGGTACGGATTGGTGGTTCAGACAGAATCGGTCTGATGAACGACATAACCCACATCATCGCGAAAGAGGTTGGCGTTCAGATGCGTTCGATTAATATTAACAGCGAAAACAGCTCTTTCGAAGGCACCTTGCGCGTTTATGTAAACGATACACACCACCTTGATTTTCTGATGCAAAAGCTGAAAAATATCAAAGGGGTAGATTCGGTTACGCGGTCGGATGGATGAATGGTATGGACGCATCGCGATGCGTCCTCTGTATGGACAAATCGCGATTTGTCCGTACGGTTTGTGGATGAATGGGTTGTATGGATGCATCGCGATGCGCCCGTACGGTTTTTATGGATTGGATGTTGTGATATGAGCATGGAAAATATAATTGCGGAGGCGCAAATTTTGTGGAAAGAGGGGGATTCGGATAAAGCGCTTGAGCTCTTGAGTATTCCCGCTTTGGAAGAAAATTGTCCGGCCATTTTTCTGGCGGGAGAAATCCACTACAACAATCAGAATTGGGGCAAGGCGCTAAACTGTTTTCGCAAATGTTTGCAACTAAATCCTGATCTGACGGCTGCCCAAACGTACGTAGATTTAATCCTAAATATTCTTGGATTTTTCCACATCGATCAGTTCAATCCGTGATTTATTTTAGTTAACTTTGATAGAATTTATATCGAAATTTCTTTTACATCGATATAAATGAGGAAGTTAAATCTAAAATTTTGAAAGATGAAACGATTTTTTGTTGTTTTATTTTTATGTTTTGCATTTACGCTGTTGAATGCTCAAAAAGAACCTACCAGGAAAGCGCAAAAAGCCCAAAAAGTGCAGGCAATGCAAACCTCCGCCGCGAAAAATGAGGGAAACAAAGCCTTAGCCATGAAAGATTACAAAACGGCACTGGCAAAATTCGAATCTGTGCTGGCGGCAACCAGTGGTCAACCTGCCGACTACGCAATGATTTATTCTATGGGCACTTGCGCCTACAACCTGAATGATATGCCTAAGTCATTGAAATACTTTGAGATGTGTTTGGCGGCCGGGCAAAATACCGACATGGCTTATCAATACAAAGCCTGTATCATGAAGGCGCAGAAAAATAATGCTGATTATCTTAAAGTACTGAAAGAAGGACTGGCAAAAGTTCCCAATTCCAGTGGTTTAAAAGGGATGCTTGGCACGTATTATTGCGAAGAAGGCGATAAATGTTACCATAAAGCTCTGGAAACCATGAAAAGTGCCTCTGCGATGGTGAAGTCGGGCAAGGTGTCCTCTGCCGACAAGGCATTTAAAGAGCTGAACGACAGAGCCAGAATTGATTTTAAGGAGTGTCTTAAGTGGGTGGATATGAGTCTTCAGATGAATCCCAATGATGTAAATGCGAAGAACCTCAAAAAGAATTGTTCGACGCAATTGCAAATGCTGATTTAAATTGGGGTTTTGCACTTCTGTAAACGGTTAAGGAATCAAGATCACTTTATGAAATGATCCTGGCGCGAAATCCAAAATCCAAAATTTCCCTCTTCTTACGATTCTTTCCCGCTACTTACCTGATCCACCAGATAAACAATGGATTGGAACGGTATTCCGGAATGCTGGCTGAGGCCGATTTCGCATGTTCTACTATTTGAATAGCCTTTCAGAACCGATGTGGGAAGTTGATCTTTCAGGGTACGTAATCCATGCTTATTTAGCTCTGGGAAAGAGAATCCGCGGTCGCCGGCGAATCCGCAACAGTTGGTTTCGGCTACTACCACCTCTCTGGCGCACAGTTTTGCCAGCTCCGTCAGTTTTTGCTCCAATCCCATCTTCTTCAGGCTGCACACCGGAAAGACGGCCACCGTTTCGTTAAGCGGTTCAATTGTGAGTCTTGCCAACAGATGCTCCAAAATAAATTCTACCGGTTCGTAAAGCTTCATTTGAGCTCCCATGTTTTCCCGCATGGTGAACAGGCAGGGACTCATGTCGCACAAGATCGGATAGGCTCCATTATTGCTGGCTTTCAGAAGTGCAGCCTCCAATTCGTTCGATTTTTTTCGTCCGGCTTCGATATATCCCTTGCTGGAGAAGGCCATGCCACAGCACAATTCCGAAAGCTTCTCCGGATAGATAATTTCGAAACCGCCTTTGTGCAGCAGTTTCACCAGCACCTCTGATAGCTGTTTTTCCTTGCCGTACCCGGATGGCCCCATGGCCCGATTGATGCACGATGGGAAATAAACCACTTTTAGTCCGGTTTTTGGTGTGCCGGATTCCCTGACTGAAGAATTGGCTCGTATCGACTTTGCTCCGGTTGGCATCCATTTGTTCCAGAGAGGTATTTTTTTGAAGGAGATCCAACGGAGTCCTTTTGAGATATTGGTCATAAAGAAAGTACCCAGGATCTTGTGGAAGAAGGATACGATCGATAGTCCGCTACTCAAAAATGCGGTTACCAGATGCATGCGATTCGCTACCCATAATCCTCTTTGTTGTCCGCCGCCAATCTCCTCCTGTCGGATAGCTTTGATCAGTTTGCCTGTATCAATCTTCACCGGACAGCTTGTCGCGCAAAGACCATCGGTTGCGCAGGTTTCGTTGCCATCGTAGCGATACGATTTGTTCAGCGCCGCAAGCAGATGGGGCTCTTTGCCTGTTGTGCGCAGATTGGCTATTTCGCGGTAAACGACAATCCTTTGTCGGGGAGTAAGCGTCAGTTCTGCAGAGACACAACTTGGCTCACAGAATCCGCATTCGATACAGGTATCAATCTTCTCGTGAGCTGCCGGAATTGGTTTCAAATTCTTCAGGTGAGCCTGAGGATCGTCGTTGATGATGACTCCCGGATTGAGCAAATTGTTCGGATCGAAGATGGTTTTGATCCGTTTCATCAGTTGATACGCCTCCGCGCCCCATTCCATTTCCACAAAAGGAGCCATATTCCGGCCTGTGCCATGCTCTGCTTTGAGCGCGCCATCGTATTTTGTCACAACCAGATCGGCGACATCCTGCATCAGACTTTTGTACCGTACAATTTCCTGGTCGGAGCCAAAATCCTGCGTAAAGACAAAGTGAAGGTTTCCCATCAGGGCATGACCAAAAATCACCGCCTCCCGGTAATCCCATTTTTCAAATAACTGCTGCAGATCGAGCGTTGCGTCGGCCAATCTGTCTACCGGGAATGAAACATCTTCAATGATCACGGTAGTTCCTTTTTTTCGCATGGCGCCCACCGAAGGAAACATTCCTTTCCTGATTTTCCAGAGATGAGCGCATTCCGTTACATCGTCGGTGAAAAGGATGGGTTCTACGGTCGGTATGCTTCCGATTCCGGTGATGATCTGCTGTATCTGGTTCTTTAATATTCCGGAATCGGTGGATCTGGTTTCGACGAGCAAGGCACAGACTTCGCTGTCCAGTTTTTTGAGATCGACAGGCAATCCCTTTTCCTCTTCGACGGATCTCAATCCGGCCCGGTCTATCAATTCAACGGCTGCCACCGGGGCATCCTGCAAAAGCATAACCGCTTTACAGGCGGCGTGTATCGTAGGAAAGAGCATTAGTGAGCTTGCCTTGAAAGGGTGCTCGATCACAGTTCGGTACCGAATTTCAGAGATAAATCCGAGCGTTCCTTCCGAACCGATCATCAGATGCTGTAATATGTCGATAGGGTCGGAATAGTCGATAAGCGCATTGAGGCTGTAACCTGTCGTATTTTTCATCCGGAATTTGTGCCGGATTCGGTTCGTAAGCGCCTCATTCTCCACAACAAAATCATGCAGGATGGAAATCTGATTGAGCAGACTGGTGTGTGATTTCCGAAATGCTTCACATTCTTTTGTGTCGCTGGTGTCGAGCATCGTACCATCCTCGAGCAAGACACGCATACTCAGCAATGTCTGGTACGAATTTTCGGCAATCCCGCAGCACATCCCGCTGGCATTGTTGGCCGCTATCCCGCCAATCATTGCCGCATTGATGGATGCCGGATCCGGACCTATTTTTCGTCCGTATTTTGTCAGAAGCGCGTTGGCTTCACTCCCGGTGAGTCCGGGCTGCAGCCTGATAACTGCGCCATTATCCTCCACGGACGCTCTCTTCCAATGGTTGCCCGCAATTATCAACACCGAATCGGAAATGGCCTGGCCGGAAAGACTCGTGCCAGCTGCCCTGAAAGTCACGGGTAGCATCAGTTTTGACGACTCTTCCAAAATCAGGGAGACCTCATCCTCGTTTTTTGCTTTGATAACAATCTTTGGAATTAACCGGTAAAAGCTGGCGTCTGTCCCGTATGCAAGAGTATGCAACGGATCGTGCCAGATACGATTTCGATCAATAGTAGGCACAAGACGATCATACAGTTCTTTGTAGTTACAGGTCAGCATGAGTTCTTTCGGGATGATAAGTTTGAGCCAAAAATAGCTAAAATGCTGGATTTCGAACCTTTATTTTCGTATTAAGAATGTTTATATTTACCCTCCGTAAGTCCACCGAAAAACTAATACTATACTCATGAAGTATACAATATTTATGTTAATCTGCGTTTGCCTGGCGATGACAACAGACGCACAGGATCGTGTTACCGGACGAACATTTGCCACGCGCTCAGAAGTCATCGCGCAGCACGGAATGGCATGCACGAGTCAGCCTCTGGCAACTCAGGTGGCACTCGATATTCTTAAGGCGGGTGGCAATGCGGTGGATGCGGCAATTGCTGCCAATGCCATGCTCGGACTGGTTGAGCCGGTTAGCAATGGTATCGGAGGCGACCTGTTTGCCATCGTTTGGGACGCCAAAACAAAGAAATTATACGGGTTAAATGCCAGCGGCCGGTCGCCCTATAATCTGACCTACGAATACTTCAAAAAGAACGGAATAACCAGGATACCTGCCCAAGGGCCTCTTCCTGTTTCCGTACCCGGATGTGTGGATGGTTGGTTTGAACTACATAAAAAATTCGGTAAGCTTCCTATCGCAGACATCCTGAAGCCAACTATCACATATGCCAAAGAGGGATTTCCGGTCTCCGAGACAATAGCCTATTACTGGAATTCCAATTCAAGAAGTCTGCAAAAATATCCCGGCTTTAAAGAGATTTATATGCCTGGCGGGAAAGCTCCGGCCAAAGGAGAAGTGTTTCACAATCCATATTTAGCGGCAACACTCGAAAAAATTGTAGCAGGCGGTCGGGATGCGTTTTACAAGGGGGAAATGGCTCAAAAAATGGTGGATTACATGAAGGAACAGGGCGGATTTCTAAGCATGCGTGACCTTGCCGACCATAATTCTGAATGGGTTGAGCCCATCTCCACCAACTACCGCGGATATGATGTATGGGAATTGCCGCCGAACGGTCAGGGTACTGCAGTGCTGCAGATGCTCAATATGCTTGAGAAGTTCGACATAGCCAGGATGGGCTTTGGGAGCGCAGAATATATCCACACCTTCGTCGAGACGAAGAAACTGGCCTTCGAAGACCGGGCTAAATATTATGCCGATCCCGATTTCAACAAGATCCCAATTCAGAAACTGATCTCTAAAGAATATGCTGAAGAACGACTCAAACTCTTCAATCCGGACAGATCAGCATTGAGTTATCCTGCCGGAAACCTCGAACAGGGAAATACGATCTACCTTACCACGGCTGATAAAGATGGCAACATGGTTTCGTTGATTCAAAGCAACTACCGTGGAATGGGTTCCGGCATGACTCCCGGAAAACTCGGATTCATTTTCCAGGATCGGGGCGAGATGTTTATCATAGACTCCACCCATATGAACCGGTACGAGCCTCACAAGCGACCGTTTCACACCATCATTCCTGCCTTTATAACGAAGGATGGCAAGCCTTTTATTAGCTTCGGACTGATGGGGGGCTCCATGCAGCCCCAGGGACACGTGCAGATGGTGGTTAACCTGATCGATTTTGGCATGAATATGCAGGAAGCTGGAGATGCCCCACGAATCTGTCATGAAGGTTCCAGCGAACCTACCGGTGAGAAAATGACTGATGGAGGTGTTATTTATCTTGAAAGCGGATTGCCATACGAGACGATCCGACAACTTCTTGGTAAAGGGCACGTTATCCAATATATAAACGGAATTTACGGAGGCTACCAGGCCATTAGATGGGACGATAAAAATAAAGTCTATTTCGGCGCATCGGAATCACGAAAAGACGGTCAAGCCGCCGGATATTAAAGAACGAATTTGAACTGACATAATAAACAACTATTTAACATGAAGAGACGAACTTTTCTGAACACTTCGCTTGCTATAGCAGGCGTCATGGTAGTTCCAAGACATGTTCTTGGAGGCACCGGTTTTACAGCTCCAAGCGATCAGCTTACGAAGGCCATTATCGGCGTGGGCGGCATGGGGCGCGGACATATTGGTTACGAAAATACCAGGGTTGTTGCCATTTGCGACGTAGATAAGAAGCACCTCGCAGAGGTTAAGCAAATGATTCCAAATCCTGTGAAGACATTTCATGATTTTCGCGAACTGCTGCTGCAGCCGGAAATTGACATCGTACACATCGCAACTCCGCCGCACTGGCACGGCATCATGGCCGTTGAGGCTGCCCGTGCGGGCAAAGATATCTGGTGCGAAAAACCGATGACGCGCACCATCGGTGAAGGGATGCGCGTTGTTGAGGAGATCAATAAATACGACAGGATTTTCAGACTAAATACATGGTTTCGGTTTAAAGATACCTTTTATGGATTGGGTACAGACGTAAAACCACTCAAGAAAGTTATCAAGAGCGGAATCCTGGGCTGGCCATTGAAAGTGACCGTAAGTGGCATCACCGGGTACGACTGGAAATTTTACTGGAGTGGCGAACGCAACCTCAAACCAATGCCGGTTCCTGAAGAACTGGATTATGATATGTGGCTTGGTCCTGCGCCTTACAAACCATACAATCCGGAGCGTGTGCACGCAAAATTTCGCGGGTATTGGGACTATGATGGCGGTGGTTTAGGCGATATGGGGCAACATTATCTCGATCCGGTGCAATATCTTTTGGGTAAAGATGATACCAGTCCGGTGAAGGTTGAGATTGATGCTCCGGAGCAACATTATGATGCAGTGGGTTCCTGGAGAAGGATAGAATATACCTATGCCGATGGTTGCAAAATCATCCTGGATGGCGAAAACCGCGACAAAGATGCTGCATACATTGAAGGACCAAACGGCAAAATTTTCAGAGGATTTAAATCAAATATCCCGAATCTTCAATCATTTATTGAGACCCTGCCTGATCCTGAACCACAGATTACCACTTTTACAGAATCTGTCAGAACCAGAAAGAAATTCGCGCTGAACGAACTAAATGGCTATCGCTCGGCTACCATCGTGAACATGGGAGTCATAGCGCTTCAATTAGGCCGGACTCTGCATTTTGACCCGGTTGCCCAGCAGTTTATCGACGACGATGCGGCAAATCGGTTAATAAATCAACCGATGCGTGCACCATGGACTCTGTGATGGATACTTAGACTATGAGACTATTAGACTATGGGACTGGGAGAATGATTCTTTCCGAAATGGGCAAAGAGTAAACCCGCCCTTCGACAAGCTCAGGGACCGGCGTTCTAGTCCCCCAGTCTATCGAAGGGGGAATGAAAAATGAATTCAAAAAAATTGTAATTGAAAAAAATGATATGAAGAAGATATTTTCGATACTGATGATGGCGGTGGTGCTGCTTCTTTCCGTTAGCTTTAGCGGGATTGGACAGATCAACCGGACAATCAACACCAAAGTTGCCGATGCACTGGCACAGGTGCCAACCAAAGACGATGCTAAACTGAACAATCTGATGGCAGAAGTGGCCGACCTGAAAGAAGAGGGTTTGGCGCTTTTTTGTGCCCGCATCATCCCTCCGGGAACTGGAGACGATGTGGCACCCAGATTTATTGTTGCCAGTTTAGCCAAATATGTTTCACAGTTTGGGAAAGAGGCTGAGAAGAAAATGGTTGAACGGGGATTACTGAGCGCCATTAAGGGTGCCACCGATAAGGATGTGCAATCCTTTTATCTCACTCAACTCTATTTTGTGGCGACAAACCAGTCGGTCGATGTGCTGGCTACCTATCTGCAGGATGACAAACTCTGCGATGCTGCGGTTAAAGTACTTTTGGCCGTCGCCACTCCTTCAGCCAGTGAAGCGCTGCTGAAGAGTCTGGATAATGCCAGCGGATTGCAGGCTTTAGCCATTGCTCAGGGCGTTGGTCGACTGAAAATTGGAGCCGCTGCCGATGCGCTTACGAAAAAAATGACCACGGCCGATGCAAAATTACAGCGTGTAATCTTGGAATCGTTAGCCCTGATTGCCTCGCCTGAAAGCTATAATCTTCTGAAAGAAAAAGCCTCCAAGGCTCAATATGTGTACGAACCGACTGGTGTCGTTTCATCGCTGGTAACTTATGCCGGTCAGTTGGGGAAAAAGGGTGACTTAGCGCTGTGCGATAAAGTAATCACTGACTTGCTATCTAATTGCAAAGAAGTCAATCAGTTACAATTCCGGTCGACCGCTGTGGCGCTCAAAGCAAAATTCTGGGGACTAGAATCATTGTCACTCTTGCTGAAAGAATTTGAAAATGCGAACAAAGCGTACCGTGCCGGGATTCTGAATCTCGCAGCCGCCATGCCCGATATCTCTGCCACTCGTCAGTGGTTCGCCAAATCGAAAGAAGTTTCGGGTGAGAAGCGCGCGGAAATTGTTGAGATGCTCGGTCGCAAAGGTTGCCCGGAGCTTCTCGGTTCATTTGAAGCATTGTTGGCAGATCCATCTGTAGAGGTACGACTTGCTGCTGTTGAGGCAATTGTGTTGATAAAATCAGACAGTGCCGTTGCAGCTTTGGAGAATCATCTGATCAAAGGACTGGACGTTGCCGCTACCGCGAAAGCCCTGTCGCGCAGATTGGATGCTGACCACGTCGCCAACTTGTGCGCTGCCCTCGATGGCGCCCCGAAAAATGCAAAGGCCGAAATCATAAGCCTGATAGGCGCTAAAGCGGCGAAACATTGCTTCAGCAAGGTGACCAGCTATCTCTCTGATTCGGATGCCGATATCTCCAGAAACGCATTTGTTGCATTGAAGAATTTGTCTTCCGAAGAGGATATACCTTTCTTACTGGAACTGTTGAAAAAAGCCTCCGCGAAGGATCAAATTTCGGCCGTGCAGCTTTCCCTGGTAAGCGCTGCAAGCAAATTTGACAGTCAGGAAAAGGCGCAATTTATTACAAAATTAACGGCTACGGCCGATGCGGGTCGTACCCTGGAAGTGCTTTCCCGGTTAGGGGGTAGAGAGGCTTTAAAGAAGGTAGTTGACGCCTTTAGTTCGGATGATCAGGCAATTAAGGAGACTGCATTCAGTGCCCTGCTGACATGGAGCAGTGCCGATGCCGCCGATGCTTTGTATCAGATTTGCTCCACAAATCCGAATTATCAAACCAAAGCCTTTAAAGGATTCGTCGATTTAGTTTCCCGCTCCACCATGCCGGACGATCAGAAATTGCTTCAGCTTCGCAAGATAATGCCTCTTGCGACCGATAAACAGCAGAAACTGTTGGTTATTGACAAATTGGGCGATCTTAAGACGTTCCTTACCCTGGTGTATGTATCCAAATATTTGGACGATAAGGAGTTGAAATCCAATGCGGCGGCATCAGTGCTGCAGATTGCTTTACCCGGCTCGGGAAAGACGGTCGGACTTACCGGCGAAATTGTCAAAAATATCCTGACGAAGTCAATTGGATTGATCAAGGGTGCTGAAGCCGATTACGACAAGGAAAAGATTCGGAAATACCTGGCATCAATGCCGGATGAAAAGGGTTATGTATCCATGTTTAATGGAAAAAATCTGGACGGTTGGAAGGGATTGGTGGGCAATCCTATTACGCGGGCCAAAATGACTGAAAAGGAGTTGGCAGCAAAGCAGATTGAGGCCAATGCCAAGGCGACTAAAAACTGGAGTGTGAAGGATAATTCGATCGTTTTCAATGGAGCCGGCGACAATCTTTGTTCGGAGAAACAATACGGCGATTTCGAGATGATCGTGGATTGGCGCATCACCAAAAAGGGCGACAGCGGTATCTATCTGCGCGGTTCGCCTCAGGTGCAGATTTGGGATACCTCGCGTGTGGACGTTGGAGCTCAGGTTGGCTCCGGCGGACTTTACAACAATGCCAAATATAGGAGTACGCCGCTGAAAGTTGCTGATAATCCGATTGGCGACTGGAATCATTTCTATATCAAAATGGTGGGCGAGAAGGTGACCGTAACGTTGAACGGCATTCTGGTTGTCGATAATGTTCCGCTTGAAAATTACTGGGATCGTTCCATCCCGATTTTCCCGAAAGATGCCATTGAACTTCAGGCGCACGGTACGGATCTGGCTTTCCGCGATATCTATGTAAAAGAGATCAGCGATAACCATTATGTGCTTTCCGCCGAAGAACAGAAAGAAGGATTTGTTCCGCTTTTTAATGGCATAAATTTCGAAGGATGGACTGGCAATACGGTTGATTACGAGGTGAAAAATGGTGAGATTGTGCTCAATGTTGACAATGGTCCGTCGCACGGAAATCTCTTCACGCAGGGCGAATACCGCAACTTTATTTACAGGTTTGAATTTCAGCTTACCCCGGGCGCCAACAACGGACTGGGAATTCGTGCACCGCTCGAAGGGGATGCTGCTTATGTGGGAATGGAATTGCAGATTCTGGATGATGATGCCCCAATTTATTCACAACTTCAACCATATCAATATCATGGCTCTGTTTATGGAGTAATTCCAGCCAAACGCGGTTCGCTTAAACCTACCGGGGAGTGGAACTACGAAGAGGTAATTGTTAACGGAAGCAACGTGAAAGTGATCCTGAATGGAAATGTCATCACGGATGGCGATATTCTGAAAGCCAGTCGCAACGGCACGATGGATCATAAAGAGCATCCAGGACTTGCGCGATCTACCGGCCACATTGGATTTTTGGGTCATGGATCAGTAGTGAAATTCCGGAATATTCGGGTCAAAGAGCTTTAATAGAAGCTATCAAAAATTAACCCGGTGCCGCACGATGCACCGGGTTAATTTTTGATATGATTCACCGTTTTGCAAAATATGGCTTATCTTTGTAGAATAAATCTCGATATATGGACATTCAAGCCAGAAAAATACAATTTGTTCAGGAATTCCTGAGAGTTGCAGATGATGAGCTTGTGACCAAGCTGGAAAGTGTATTAAGGGTTGAAAGAAAGAAAAAGCTTGATGTGCAATTTCATCCGATGACATTGAACGAGCTTAATCAGTCAGTTGCGGCGGCTGAAGAGGATTATAAAAATGGAAGAGTTACCGAGGCCAGCACTGTAATTGATCAGATCGATTCATGGAAATGAAGATTTTCTGGTCTGACACTTCGTTAACTCAACTTCATTTAATATTTGATTTTTATAATTTTGCGGCTGGTGAGCAGGTTGCTAATAAAATAGTTAAAGGAATCGTTGAGAAATCAATCCTATTAAAATCCTACCCATTCCTTGGCTTACAAGAAACTTTGCTAGCTTCCAAACCATATGAGTATCGTTACATAGTTGGCAATAATTATAAAATTGTCTACAGGATTGATGATAATATTGTTTTAATTGTTTCGGTATTTGATTGTCGACAAAATCCTCAAAAGATAGGAGAATTTGCAGATTAGCGGAAATAGAATACAATATAGATATTAATGAATCTCGAACCAATCATAAAAGAAAACGTAGCAGCAGCAATTAAGTCTCTCTACGATCAAGCAGTTGAGCCTTCGCAGGTTCAGGTGCAGCTTACCAGAAGTGAGTTTACGGGCGACCATACCGTGATGGTATTTCCTTTTCTCAAAATGTCGAAGAAATCACCGGAAGTTACCGGGGGTGAAATCGGGGAATACCTGATTGCCAATATGAAAGTGATCTCTTCATACAATGTTGTGAAAGGGTTTTTGAATCTGGTAATCGACAATGGCTACTGGATTGATCGTCTCAACGAAGCGATTCCGAACGAGCAATATGGCTTTGTGGCGCCTACCGACCAGTCGGAACTGGTAATGATCGAATACTCATCGCCCAACACAAACAAGCCGCTCCATCTTGGGCATATCCGCAACAACCTTTTGGGATTCTCCCTGGCCGAGGTTATGAAAGCCAATGGTTACAAGGTTGTTAAGACAAATATCGTCAACGACCGGGGCGTTCATATTTGCAAGTCGATGGTTGCCTGGCAACGGTTTGGTAACGGGGAAACGCCGGAGACAAATGGGAAAAAAGGCGATCACCTGGTTGGTGAGTATTATGTGAAATTTGATCAGCAGTACAAAAGCGAAATTGCAGAATTGCTTGAGAAGGGCAGGAGCGAGGAACAAGCGAAAGAGGAGGCTCCGAGTATTGTTGCCACCCGCGAGATGTTACTTAAATGGGAGGCCAACGATCCGGAAGTCCGCAATCTTTGGAAGATGATGAACTCCTGGGTTTATGCAGGATTTGATGAAACATACAAGACCCTCGGTGTCGATTTTGATAAGATTTATTACGAATCGGATACCTATACCATAGGCCGGGACGAAGTGCTTCGCGGCGTTAAAGAGGGAATTTTCCAACAGGAAAGCGACTCTTCAGTGTGGGCTAACCTCGAAAAGGAGGGTCTCGACAAAAAAATATTACTCCGGTCAGACGGCACCTCGGTTTATATAACTCAGGATATCGGTACCGCACAACTTCGCTACCGCGATTATCCCATTGATCATATGATCTATGTGGTTGGTAATGAGCAAATATACCACTTTCAGGTTCTTTCGTTGCTGTTGGACAAGCTGGGGTATAAATGGGGGAAGGATTTGTATCATTTCTCCTATGGGATGGTCGAATTACCGAATGGCAGGATGAAGTCGCGCGAAGGCACTGTCGTCGATGCCGACGATTTGGTAGCCGGCATGGTCGATGTGGCCAAAGCCGTATCCATGGAACTGGGCAAGCTGGACGGTTATTCTGAGGCCGAGAAGGAAAATATCTACCATATTGTGGCATTGGGAGCCCTGAAATACTTCATTTTGAAAGTGGATCCGAAGAAAACAATGACCTTCAATCCGGAGGAATCGATCGACTTCAATGGCAACACCGGACCGTTTATTCAATATACCTATGCCCGGATTCGGAGTATCCTCCGCAAGGCAGATGAAACGGGAGTTTCCGTTCCTCAATTTGCACAAGTTGGCACGCTCAACGAAAAAGAGCGAAGTCTGCTGAAAATAATTTCCTTGTTTCCCGATGTCGTCAAAGAGGCTGGTACGGCACATAGTCCGGCCGTTGTAGCCAATTACGTGTATGACCTCGTTAAGGAATTTAACTCCTTCTACCACGATCATTCCATTTTGAACGAACCCGATAATGCAATCCGCGACTTCCGGTTGGTTGTCGCCCAAACGGTGGCCAAAATTATTAAAAACGGATTTTCGCTGCTGGGCATACGGGTACCGGAAAGGATGTAAGAGCTGAAAATAGGCACTTTTGCAACCCCTGACATAGCTAAAATATGAAGACGTCCCGGTTAAATTGGCTGCTGCTGCAGATGCTGCTGTTTTTTTGTCTTTCTGTAAATGCCCAATCCTGGAAGGCCGATAATGGCAACGGAACCTACACGAACCCCTTGTTCTTCGAGGAATTTTCTGATCCGACGATGGTCCGGGTTGGGGAGGATTTTTATCTCACGGGCACGACGAACCACGTGATGCCAGGATTGCCTTTATTACACTCAAAGGATCTGGTCAACTGGAGATTAATAGGTTACGCGATGGATAGGCTCGATCTGGGACCGGATTGCCGCCTCGAAGAGAACAAACAGATGTACGGCCAGGGAATTTGGGCACCGTCCTTTACTTACCATGATGGCACTTTCCGGATCTTTGCCAACGTGAACAAGCATATGACGCAAATTTATGAATCGAAGGACATTAACGGTCCGTGGAAGCATTCAGAGATGAAATGTTCCCTGCATGACCTCTCCGTGTTCTTCGACGATGACCAAAAACCGTATGTTACCTGGGGTGCCAGAATTCTCAGAATGGCGCAACTGTCAGCAGACCTAACTGATACCATTCCGGGAACGACTCGTGTGGTGGCTAAAGTGAATGCAGAAGGCAGTCATCTCTATAAAATTCGCAACAAATATTACATTATCTGGGCCGTCCCGGGAGGTACAACGCCGATGCTATGTGGCAAGGCCGATGCTATTTATGGTCCTTACGAGATCGTCCCAATCTCCGAAAATGATTTCATGGGAGTTTCACGGGGACATTTTACACAATCCGGAAATAGCGAGATACGACCCATGAAAATTTCAAATTCGGATCCCAAAGTTGGATTGACACTTCACCAGGGTGGCATCATCGACACGCCGACCGGCGAATGGTGGGGATATTCTATGCAGGATCATAACTCTGTTGGACGGGTTCTGAATCTGGCTCCGGTGACCTGGCAAAATGATTTTCCCTATTTTGGGTTACCCGGAAACCTTACCAAATCTCCACGAACCTGGACGAAGCCAAATGTTGGAAAGCCGCAGCAGCCAATTGTTTCTATGATGGATCGTGCGGATAATTTTTCGAAAGACAAGCTGATGCCAGCCTGGCAATGGAACCATGTTCCTGTCGAAACGAAATGGTCCCTGACGGAGAATCCGGGTTACCTCAGACTGCACTCTCTTCCTGCAAAAGATTTTTGGTGGGCCCGGAATTCGTTGACGCAACGATCCATCGGACCGGTTAGTATCACAACGGTTGAACTGCGCACCGAGGGGCTAAAATCCGGCGACCAAGCCGGACTGGCTTTGCTGAACAATCCCTATGCGTGGATTGGAGCCGTAAAGGAAAAGGAAGGACTGTTTATTCGCATGTTTGATAATACTATTCAAAATGAGGCGGATAACAAAAAATTGCCGGAGGTTCGCGTTACTGCATCCAAATTGTATTTGAGAGTCACAACAGATTTTCTTACCGAGAAAGCCCAATTCAGGTATAGTATCGACGACAAGTTGTTCTATCCGCTCGGACGCGAAATTACCATGAGCTATAATGTGCAAACCTTTCAGGGAGTGCGGATTGCGCTGTTCAACTACAATAGGAACGGTGTCGAAGGCGGGTATGCCGATTTTGATAATTTCAACGTGGAAGAACGGTATCCCAACGGACTGGTCAGGCCTGTGCCATTCGGTAAAACAGTTGTATTCACCAATAAATCTGATAGTACGCGACTCGGCGTTGAGAATAACCAGTTGGTCTCGTCCAAATCTATTGACGCAAATTCTGTCAGGTTTAAAATTTTAGACCGCGGTAACGGAAGGGTTGCACTTCAGGCGGTCAATGGCAAAAAATTTATATCAGTGGATAGTGAGGGAGCTGTCAGTCTGAAAGATACAAAACCCGATGTCAACGAGACATTTCAATGGATCGAACTCGAGGGAGGAGATCTTGTGCTGCTGTCGCTGGTTACGAACCGCTATCTCAGCGCAAAGCCTGGGGCAAAAGTCAATGCACTCGAATCCAATCCAGCGCCTTCAAGAGTCGATGGTTCCAGTTTCACCTGGACTTTCTGAAAAACGTCCAACCACCATTAAAAAGTAAAAAAATAGTTTAATTTTGCACTACAATTTTAAAAAGCGGAAGTAGCTCAGTCGGTAGAGCATCAGCTTCCCAAGCTGAGGGTCGCGAGTTCGAATCTCGTTTTCCGCTCCAGTAAATCAGTTAGTTACAGTAAAATGTAGTTAGCTGATTTTCTTTTTTGGTGCTGGTTTGAGGGGGTTCTATGGCGCTAACGTAAACCAGGACGTCAACCAAAAGCGAAATGAGCGCCTCAGTTACAGTAGTTTGCTACAAATCGAAAACACTTTTGACGGAGAATGTCAGCTGGCGATTCAAATTTCCAAAAAAGGTAGGAGAAAACACCAAGGTCGGGAGTTTCAATTACTCCGTCAAATCCAGTTTGTCTAAATTTTATCAGACCTTCAAATTAGACTGGAAAGTCGACGTTTTTGATTCAGTTGAATTGCATATTTTTGATTTTATGCGACTTAAACCGTTCTCTTAACCAATAATTTGCTTATTTTTAAAGACCTAAATAAATCTGATCTATGAATAATTGGGAGACACTAATCACATTCACTTATCCAGTCGAAGCCCATATGGCAAAGGGGCTCCTCGAATCTGAAGGGATTGAAACGATGATTCAGGATGAAATGACGACACAGGTTGATAATTTTTTGTCGAACGCAATTGGTGGAGTAAAGCTATTAGTTCAGAAAAGGGATTACGAATATGGAATAGCAACTCTCAAACAAGGTGGTTATATCCTTGATGAAGGACACAAAACGGAAGAGGCTAGAATTATTTATGTTGATGAATCCATTGATAAGACTCATTGCCCGTTTTGCCAATCGGATAATATTATGAAAAACAAAGACATCAACATTTTGACCCCAATTATTTATTTAGTTCTTGGAGCGTTTATACCAATATTCAGACCAAAATACAAGTGTTATGATTGTGGAATGGAATGGAGATATAGGAGAAAATAAGGATAGGACTATATACGCCAGAGCCTGTGGTTTAGTGCTCTTGCTGCTTGCTCTTACTTTTGCGGGCTATGGACAATCCAGAAAATGGCGTGTGGATATTTTGCGGGTTTACAGTTCGGAGATAGAGCATTGGTTGTTACCATCCAACAGTGATTCAGCTCGAACAAAATTACTGGCTGCATTTTTGGTCGTGCCTTCCTTCGTGGATCCCGATTATTCTGTTTGCCTGATAGACAGCGGTAAACACTTCTTTCTGAAAGTGAAGTTACTCGATAAAAACCTTTGGCAGGAATTATTTACCAGGTTTATGCAAAAGCAGAACCTGGATTTACCCTTGAAATGCGACGTTTATTCCACCCCGGTTAGCAAGCAATTCAAAAAGAAAATGATATCTGCATTTGAAAAAACAACTCCGAGAAGAACATCACTTTCTTCTGAGGTGCAATATGATGGGACATCTTATGAATTCAGATGGGTCAAGAAGAGAGAAATGAAGGTTACAAAACGTTCTCATGATCTGGGTACAGAAAGTTATGAGGCAGGATTAGTCAAGATTCTTGACCAATTATGTGCTGATATTAAAAACGCAACTTTTAAAGAATCAAATTTTATTGGCAAGTTTCAATGATTTTGCTGTAAAGATTAAAAAGTAAATATTCACTTTCTGTTATTAAATTATTATGGCGCACAGAATTCTAATCTTGGGAATTTGTCTGTTCATTAGTTTCATTTCGTGCCAAAAGGATAAGAATAAAAATAATTACTGTGTTAATGATATCTCAGACTATCCTTCCAGAGCATTACTGACTGATAATGAACTCAAATCAATTGGGGCTTTATTCGATTACAATCAAATGAATTACGCCAATTATCAGTTTTACAAATTTCAGACGGATGAATTGGGGCAGCAGCATGTTAAATGCTTTCAGTATATCAATAACCTAAAGATTTTTACAAATGATTTGATCTTTCATTTTGGTCAAAATAATAGATATTCTTCTTTGTCAGGGGATTTGATTAAGTCAATAAGCCTGGACATAAAGCCCCAAATGGTGCCTGGAGAGATTATCGATATATTCATCGATCAAGTTGGTAAGGATCATTACTATTCAACTAGCGAAATAATAAATAGTTGTTTTGAAACTGAATTTGGATATTATGATTTAAATGCAGGAACAAGCTACAAATCAAATCTATTCACCAAAGCCTGGTTGGTAAAGCCAAAAGGAAGGGAGTATCCAATCGCATATATTGACGATTCGAAAAATAGTTTGATTTATTATTTTAATGGAATCATAAATAATTAGGCATTTTATGGTACTTGCCATTATTGAACCAAAAGTGGAAAAAGGAGATTTTATTGTTCATGGATTAAAAAATTTATCCTTCTTCCATTTGACGGGATTGTTCACGATATATTGCGAAATTGTTTCAAACGATCTTTCATCCCGGATGATGTGTTCATAAAATGAACGTTTCCAGGCAAATCCGGCATACCCCAATAAATGAATTTTTTTGGAAATGGTGGTTTTATATGCGCCCATCAATTCGGACAATGATTTGATTTTTGGTAGGGACAGGTCGCGACCTGTCAGTGCATTATTATGGTTGCATTGGTGGTCGATGGGAATGGACAGGTCGCGACCTGTCCCTACGATGATATCCCGTTTGATTTCAATGATTCCGTGCACATGATTCGGCATAACCACAAATGCATGCAAAACAATGTACGGATATTGATTTTCCAACCAATACCATTGTTGTGTAGCAATGGCGCCATATTCGTTTAAAATCATTTTTTGGCGGGGATTGTGGAAATGCGTGTCATTGGGGCGATGATCGGTGGGGTGCGGTAGGGACAGGTCGCGACCTGTCCGTGCGACATTTATCCCATTATCCACATTTGCCGATTGTATTTCGCCGAAGCACCAAACCATGTTATGAACGCAGCAGGTAATAAAATATAGATTATCAGACGAATAATCAAATCCCCGTAGCCTGTTTAGTTTGCGTCCTTTCATGGCAATTTCCGTTCAAATGTTCCTTCCAAAATTCGTTGCCGTAACGATTGTTGTCGCAGTTATTTAGGTATTTTGGAATGGTTTCGTTACAAGTTCGTTTATATTTGCGACAATCGTAAATATATAATTATGGGTAGGGACAGGTCGCGACCTGTCCCTGCATCATTTTGATTGCATTGGTGTTCGGATAGGGGGGGGCAGGTCACGACCTGTCCTTACGATGTTCTTCCCATCATTATTCGTTCGTGCGACATTTTTAGATAGCCAACCTTTTTTTATTTTGCCGCTGGTTCGCGGATTTCCCAAATTCGGCTTATCTTCACTCAGTTGTAACCGAAAACTAATTGATCATGCAATCGTTTGGAAAATTGATACTTGCGTTGAGATTCTGTGTTTCAAAAAAATAACTATTTTCAAACTATACCAATCTTATGAAGAACAAATTTCTCCTATTGTCATTCTTTGCTCTTCTGCTGTCTGCACAGATGGTAACAGCAAAGGAGGAAGCGAATAATCTGAAATTGTGGTACAACAAACCAGCACTGAAATGGACGGAGGCGTTGCCCATTGGCAATGGCCGATTGGGTGCCATGATTTTTGGGGGCGTCGAAAATGATCGTATCCAATTTAATGAAGAGACCCTGTGGACTGGCTCGCCCAACGATTATGCGCATAAAGGCGCATACAAATACCTGGGACAGATCAGGCAACTGCTAACCGAAGGCAAACAAAAGGAGGCTGAAGATTTGGCTATGGCCGAATTTATGAGCGTTCCGTTGAAGCAAAAAATCTACCAGGCATTTGGAGATTTAAACCTGCATTTCGCGAACCAATCGACTTTTACAGATTATCACCGCGAGCTTGATCTGAAGAATGCGCTCTGCCGCGTTACATACAAGTCGAATGGAGTGAACTTTACCCGGGAGTATTTGTCTTCCAACCCTGATCAGGTGATTGCTATCAGGCTGACTGCCGATCAATCCAAGGCGTTGAATTTTGCCATCGACATGGATGCCCTTCATGCAGCCAAATCGGTTCAGGCCGACGGTAAAAGTCTGACGTTGAAAGTTCAGGTGAAAGACGGCGCATTGCGCGGAGTCGCAACCATCAATGTTATTTCCGACGGGCAGATTGCCGCAAAAGAGAACCAGCTTATCGTTTCCGGCGCGAAAACGGCAACTATTTATCTGGTAGCGGCTACCAATTATGTCAACTACATGGATGTAAGCGGAAATCCGGAGCAGAAGACTTCAACGATACTGGCAAAGGCAGCAAAGATGACGTATGATCAGGTCAGAAAGAGTCATATAACAGATTATCAGAAGCTTTTTAATCGGTTCGATATCAGTTTTACCGAAAATGAAATGACCAGGCGTCCTACGAGCGAACGCATTATCGCCTTTTCCAAAGAGGCAAACGATCCGCAGTTGTTGGCGCTTTATATCCAGTACGGTCGTTATTTGATGATTTCGAGCAGTCGTCCGGGTGCCCAGCCGGCCAACCTTCAAGGTATTTGGAACGATTTGCTGACACCTCCGTGGGACAGTAAATGGACTGTCAACATAAATACCGAAATGAACTATTGGCCGGTCGAGATTGCAAATCTTTCTGAATGCCAGGAGCCTCTTTACGCAATGCTTGCCGATTGTGCGGAAACGGGAAAGACGGTGGCCAAAGAGCATTATAATGCAACCGGCTGGGTATTGCACCACAACACGGATATATGGCGTGGCACGGCTCCCATTAACGCTTCCAACCATGGGATTTGGGTATCCGGCGGAGCCTGGCTCAGTCGACATCTTTGGGAACATTATCTATTTACGCTGGATAAGAAATTTCTTGCTAATCAGGCGTATCCGCTTATGCGAGGCGCCGCAGAATTCTTCACGCAGTTCCTGGTTAAGGATCCGAAGAGCGGATATTTGATCAGTACGCCCTCCAATTCCCCCGAGAATGGCGGTTTGGTTGCCGGTCCTACCATGGATCACCAGATTATCCGCGCATTGTTCCGTTCGTGCATTGAGGCCGCTGAAATTCTTGGAACGGATCAGCAGTTTGCTGCAAAACTGAAGGAGATGTTGCCGCAGATTGCTCCCAATAAGATTGGAAAATTGGGTCAGTTGCAGGAATGGATGGAAGACAAAGATGATCCAAACAATAAGCACCGGCATGTTTCCCATTTGTGGGGCGTTTATCCTGGAAATGAAATCAACTGGCAACAAACGCCGGAGCTGATGAAAGCTGCCCGCCAGTCGCTCATCTATCGCGGCGACGAGGGAACCGGCTGGAGTCTTGCCTGGAAAATTAATTTCTGGGCAAGGTTTCTGGATGGTAATCACGCATATAACATGGTAAAATTGCTATTCCGTCCGGTTCAGATCGATGATGTGGTTTATACCGGAGGTGGAGGGTCGTACACAAATTTGTTTGATGCGCATCCACCATTTCAGATTGACGGTAATTTTGGCGCTCCGGCCGGAATGATTGAGATGTTGGTACAGAGTCAGCTTGGAGAAATCAACATCCTTCCAGCCCTGCCGGACGCACTTCCAACCGGAAAAATTTCGGGTGTCTGTGCAAGAGGCGGATTCGAACTCACTTTTAACTGGAGCGGCGGAAAACTTCAGCAGTTGACTGTTTTGTCGAAGGCCGGACAAAAATGCAAGCTTCGTTATGGCGATATAGTAGTCGAAATGCAGACGGAGAAAGGGAAGATCTATTCTTTTAACGGAGAATTGAAACGCTAAAATTTCCGGGAGACTATAACTTCGTATAAAAAGTCGAACTGCAGGGAACACAGAGGAGGCCACAAAGAGGTAAAATCTTAATTCAGTGGTATTTATCTCAGTGTTCTCTGCGCAATTCTTCCATGTAATCGAACTGCAGGTCTTCGTGCAACGTCGCCAAAGATTTATGAATTTTCTGAATTTGTCGCGCAAACAAATTTCCCAGGACGCTGGTTGCATGTAGGGGAATCCCTGATTTTTTCAATTTTTTGCAGAAATAAATCAATATTTCAACCTCTGTTTGCTTCGAACCTGAGTATTTGATGTGTTTGTTTGCAATGGCAAGAATTTTGCGAATGGATTTCTTAGCCTGGTATGAATTGCTAATCCTGACCTCTGCAAACAATTCATCAATCAACGCTTTGACGTCCTTGATATAGCTCTTTTCATCCTCAGATTCAAACAATAAATACGAAAGCAATTCTTTGTTTTCCTTTCTGAATTTTGCCAAACGCAGACATACCTCCATAAGTTTGGAGGGGTGAAGAATCTTTAGTTCCGTTTTGATTTCCTTAAGAGATGCGTTCAGTTTCTGACTGGTCATTCCCGCTGTTTTTCCCAAAGTAACAACTTTTTTGCAAAGAATTATTCTGCCATAATAAATTGAGTTTCTACAAAATTCTGTTACTTTTAACCTTCCGAATTTTCCGAGATATTGGAATCATGCTGAATCTGAAACCGCTTTTATACCTAATCATAATGTTAATTTTAGTTGCTTCCTGCTCCAGGCAGGAGAAGCAGGCAACTAAAGGGCAAAATGCCAATGAAAAATCTGTTGTTCAAGGGTTTGTCGTGCCTAATGATCGGATTAGTCCTCCAATCACGAAGGTCGCCGGAAAGCCTAAGGTTGTAAAAGCCCGAAATCCCATTGTTGTTCGGGAGAAGGGCAGTAGCACAATCAATAAATTGCCGGTAAAATTTAGTGTTGCCTCTCCAACAGTTTGTACGCCGGGCAGGGATGGGTTTTCAAGTCCAAAGCAGGTTAAAGCTACAGGCATCACTTTTCAAGCTCATGCCCCGGAAATTGCTATTGCAGAAAATGCTACGAGTAAAGATGTGAACCCTCATGGTTTTTCTTCTTATGGAACTATCCAGGGGTTGAAAACGAATCAGATCCGTAGTTTGTTACAGGATAAGAGTGGCAATCTGTGGTTTAGCAGCGATGACGGAGTTACGCGATATGATGGCAAATATCTTTACCATTTTAGTATATCGAATGGTATCTACAACAACAACATCGTTTTGTCGATGATTGAAGACATGTCATGCAATCTCTGGTTTGGTACTTTTGGCGGTGGCATCATCCGGTTTGATGGAAAAAAATTCGAACAATATACTGTTAAAGAAGGACTTAATAATAATATTGTCAACTGCATCATTCAGGATAAGTCAGGCAATTACTGGATTGGAACATCTGGCGGTGGTGTTGCGAAATTTGACGGGAACACATTTACCTATTACACCACCAGTGAAGGTCTGGTCAGTAACCAAGTTCGGAGTCTTTTCCAGGATAAGGAAGGCAAAATATGGATTGGATCTTTCGGAAATGGTATTTCCATTTTCGATGGTACCAGCTTTACAAATCTCACCGCCAAAGACGGCTTTCCGATTACACATTTTGCATCTATTGTGCAAGACCATAACGGTGATATTTGGCTCGGATCCTATAACCAGGGATTAATTCGATACGACGGCAGTACTTTTTACCAATATACGGATAAACAGGGATTGAAAAGCAATTCGATTTTGTGTATCGTACAGGATGACAGCGGATTGTTTTGGCTCGGAACTTCGGGCGGAGGAATTTCCAGATTTGATGGGGAGTCTTTCGATAATTATACTGAGGAGGACGGCTTGCCCAACAATTTTGTTCGATGCTCGCTGTTTGGCAGGCAGGGAAATTTGTGGTTTGGCACTCGTGACGGCGGACTGGTTCGTTACAACAAGGATCTATTCCGGCATTATACGAATAGCGAGGGACTTGCCGGAAATAAGGTGCTGTCTATCATTCAGGATAAAAAGAATTATCTCTGGTTTGGTTCCTATGGTGGAGGAATTTCCAGATTTGACGGCAAGGAATTTGCCACATACCCGCTGAAAGAAACGTCCGTGAATGATTATGTCTACGCATTGCTGGAATGCACTAACGGGGATATGTGGATCGGCACCGATGGTGGAGGAATAACCAGATTTGATGGAAAAAATTTCTATCAATATACCCAGTCCGAAGGACTTTGTCATAATTCAGTTAGGTGTATTCTGGAAGACCGGAACAAGCATATTTGGATTGGAAGTTACGGCGGCGGAGTGTCGAAATTTGACGGAAATAAATTCATTAATTATAACGACAAGGCCGGACTCAGCGACATAAAGATTTTATGTATGCTGGAAGACCGCAGTGGAGCTCTTTGGTTCGGAACTGATGGAGGAGGTGTCACCCGTTACGATGGAAAACTTTTCACACACTATACGGCGAAAGAAGGTCTGCCGGTTAATAACGTTGCCAGTATTACTCAGGATGATCGCGGGGACATCTGGTTTGGGACGTCGGGCGGAGGGGTAGTACGTTTCGATGGGAAATATTTTACTACATTTTCGAAGGGCAATCAATTGAGTAATAATTATATCACTAGCTTGCTTCACGATAAAAAGGGAAATTTATGGTTAGGCTCCCGCATTGGTCCTAATGTGCTTAATTTGGGTCTACTTAATACGGGCACGGAGAAATCGAAGCCTTTATATTTCAGAAATTACTCCTACGACGATGGCTTTTTGGGTATCGGATGTAATCTTGGTGCAATCTACGAAGACAAAGAGGGCTTGATCTGGATAGGCTCTACCAATCGTCTTTCGTCCATCAATCCAAAGGAAGAGATACCAGATACGGTAGCACCAAACGTCAAATTGACCAATATTCAGATTTTCAATGAAAATATCCCCTGGCTGGATATAAATGCGAAAAAGGATACAAGTTTTGTACTGGGAAATGGTGTGCGAGTTGGTAATTTCAATTTTAGCAGTGTCTCAAATTGGTACTTTTTACCAGAAAATCTTGACCTGTCATACGACAATAATTTCCTCTCTTTCAGCTTTATCGGTATATCACAAAAACAGACACAGAAAATCAGATATCAGTACCAACTTGTGGGGCTCGATCCTCAATGGAGTGCACTTTCTGATCAGACGGAAGTTTCATACGGAAACCTTAGTCCGGGTAAGTACATTTTTAAAGTCAAGGCTTTGAACAGCGAGGGTTTCTGGAGCGCCGAAACCAGCTATGCATTCTCGATACGATCACCCTGGTGGGCCACCTGGTGGTTCTATGCTTTGCTGATTCTGATGGCCGGTTCCCTCATTTATGGTTACGTCCGGTTGAGAGACTTTCAGCATGAGCTGCAAAAGAAGCAGCTGAATAACAGAATTGATGAACAGACGCATGAGTTAAAAGACAAGAATCTTGAGTTGGAAGAAAAGAACAAGGAGTTGCAAAATGCCAATTCGGAAAAGGATAAGTTCTTCTCGATTATTGCCCATGATGTCCGCGGACCATTAAGTACGTTCTATTCCTTGACGGATACCGTGGCAGAAAATATAAAGGATTTTTCTGTCGAGGAATTACACGCGATGGTTGAAAGCATGAAAGATTCGTCAGGGAATCTCTTCGAGCTTGTCGAGAACTTGCTGGAATGGGCCAGGATGCAACGGGGTTTGGTTCCATTTTCTCCTGAAAAGCTTCTGTTGCTAGAGGTCCTGAATAATTCGATAAGCACAATTCTTATTCCCGCAAATGACAAATTACTGACATTGGACATTCTGATTCCTGCCGATATGAAGGTCTTTGCCGATAAGAACTCGCTTGCATCCATTCTTCGGAATATTATATACAATGCTGTCAAATTTACGCCTCACGGTGGAAAAATTTCGATTGCTGCCCGGGAAAGCGAAAATGATGAGGTCGAGATCTCCGTAAAAGATACTGGAATTGGCATGGATGAGGACTTACTTAGGGATCTTTTCCGACTGGATGTGAACAACAACCGGATTGGCACGAACGGTGAAAAGAGTGTTGGGTTGGGACTATTGCTTTGTAAAGACTTCGTCGAGAGACAGGGTGGCCGCATCTGGGCCGAAAGTGAGGTTGGGAAAGGAAGTACGTTCTACTTTACCGTAAAATCTGGATCGGAAGAAAGTTGAGAGTTGAGAGTGAAAGTTGAGAGTGGAAAGTTACAAGTAAATGGAGGAGATCTATCCAATCTTATTTCGATAGTGAATAGTGAATAGTGGAAAGTGAAAGATAAGAATCGCTTTATTTTTCACTCTCAACTTTCCACTCTCAACTTTTCACTATTTCGGACGGTAAAGGTTTTGGTGTGTTTCCCGGATAAGATCTACAACAGGAACGTCTGCGGGGCATTTTGAAAGATCGACCTTCTTCAGATTTTCTTCTGTCGGAAACTTCCCCGGGAAAAAGTGACCCTTTTCCTGAAACATGTTGTACCGGTACAATCCAAAATCTTTCATGTCATAACATTTCCACAGTGTTCTGAAACGCAGTATCTCAGGGATATTCAATCCGGAGGGATCATTCTCCATTTCGTAGGCATCAAAATCGGCATAGGGCACCAGGGATCGTTGGTGGTCGAGTGACTTTTGAATTTGAGCGTCAGCAGGCGACATGGGGGCCGGGGCAGGGAAGATTCCATTCAGGTGTTCAAACTTTGCCGTCACCGGCAGTCCGAATGTGAGCGTATGGATTTCCGGGTGACCGAGACAAAAGCGCGCATTCCATTGGATAGGATGTAGCGGGGCGGTCAGATCCATCAGTTTCTGTGGAGAACGCAAAAGCTGTCCGCCTTTGTCGTTTGGAGAGATAATAAATACCCCCATATCTTTCGTTGCGGCCAGCTCCACGGCAGGCTTATTGCGCTGGAAGAAATAGTAATAGTGCAGGTTTACGAAATCGAACAGATCCGTATTAATAGCTTTCAGGATCACATCCAGCGGGCCATGCGTACTAAATCCGATATGACCGATCACTCCCTCTTTTTTGAGTTTTAACAGCTCCTCCACGGGGCCGCCCTTGGCGCAGGCAATTTCCAGCAACTCCAAGTTATTGATGCCGTGCCATGCATAAAAATCAAAATGATCCGTCTTAAGCGCTTTAAGTTGAAGCGTAACCATGTTCCGGGTTTCAACTGCACTCTTGGGAGCTCCTTTGGTCATCAGGAAGTAGGAATCCCGTTTTATTTTCAGCTCGTCATTTAATACCCGGCCGTAAACATGTTCACTCTTGCCATATCCCCAAGCTGTTTCGATCAGGTTGATGCCCTGTGCCAATGCCTTTTCAACGGTGTCCTTGCATTGCAGTAGTGTTTCCCTGGGTATCAGATCCCTGGGTTCATCGTCTGCATGTTTGTAGCGCATCCCGCCCAGGGTGATAACACTCACATTTTTATTTGTTTTGCCGAAACGGCGGTATTCCATTTTGGGATTAAAGAGTGAAAAATTGGCGAAGTCCATAAAAGGGATTTAAGAATAACTCTCCGACTATACGAGAATACGGCAGGAAAGTTTGGCAGAATGCATTCTGCCGGGATTAAAAACTACCACCCAAAGAAGCGAATTCCAACACCGGAGATTAAAATCACGGATCCGGCAATCATGTGCATGTACTTTTCGACTCGCTTAAAACGGATAAGCGAAGTGCCTGAGTAGCCCACAAAGACAGTCAGCAACATGGTTGCAATGGTGGTTAGTCCGAATATCGCGGAGACCGCAAAAACGCCGAACCAGTTGTGTTCTGAGGCGGGAAAAATAAGCAGCGGGATTAGCACCTCACAGGGACCAAAAACGAAGATCAGGAATAAAATCCATGGCGTCAGTTTAGTCCAGTCTTTCTTTTCCTCATCGGCTTCTGTGGTTGGAAGATGCCGGTAATCGCGGATCTTTTTTGGAAGCAGAAATTTAGGCAAATGCGTATGGTGGCCGTTGTGAATGAATCTGAATACTCCGTAAATAGTATAGAAAAAGCCAAATACGATGAGCATCCAGGCTACCAGATTACCACGCGTGGCTTCAACGAGCTCCAGTTTACTTAAGCTAATTCCCAGCGCCACTCCCGAAATGCCCAAAATGACCGAGCCTCCGATATGACCAAGTCCGCCAAAGAATGTAATCCAGAGTGTTTTTGAGAGAGACCATTTGCGAGCCTTACTCAGAACGATAAATGGCAGATAGTGATCCGGTCCCAGAAGGGTATGAACAAACCCTAACGAGATGGCAGTCACCATGAGAACATTTAATTCGAACATATTAGTGCATTTTATTTATGAGTGATGCCTGGCAAGCAGCACCAAAACCATTGTCGATATTTACAACCGAGATGCCATTGGCGCAACTGTTAAGCATCGAAAGTAATGCTGATAATCCCTGAAAATTGGAACCGTATCCAACGCTTGTAGGTACGCCGATAACCGGCTTATCAACTAATCCGCCGATGACACTTCCCAAAGCACCTTCCATTCCGGCTACCACGATAATTACACGAGCCCCTCTGATAACATCGAGTTTATGGAAAAGCCGGTGAATTCCGGCAACGCCGACGTCGTATATTGTCTTTACCTCGTTTCCCAGAAAGCGGGCTGTTTCGGCGGCTTCCTCGGCTACGGGCATATCGGAAGTGCCAGCAGCAACAACGGCAATATATCCTTTGGAGTCCTGCACATCATGATGTCTGTAGCTGATTGTCCGAGCCAGTTCATTATACTTAGCTTCCGGAATTACAGATAGGATAGCGGCGCCCATTTCGGGAGTGATCCGGCTTGCCAGAACATCCGAACCATTTTTGTACATCCGCTCTGCAATTTGCTTCACCTGTTCGGTGGTCTTTCCGGCTCCATAAATCATCTCCGGAATTCCCGTACGATGCAAGCGGTCGGTATCTATTGTGGCAAAACCCATCTCGTCGATACCGTGATTCGATACCATTTGCAAGGCTTCAGGCAGATCCAGTTCACCCTGTTTATACTTCTCGAAAATATCCGCAAGTGTCATACTATAAATTTTTAATTACCTCGCGTTCAATTTCTTCTATGCTGATCGCGTTCAATTTTGCCAACGCTTTGCATTCGTCATACGCAGGTTTCGACCGAACAATTTTCCCTTCGAAAACACTTTGTTTCACGGTAACGGATCCATATTTGGTAGGGACCTGGATTTCAGTCCTTGACAGCACACTCTTATTTATTTTGTATTCCCGCAAACCGATGGTAGTGCTGTTGGTGAAGATGACTTCCTTCATTTTTTTCACTTTGTCTGACGAGCACAACACACTTAGCTGGTTTGCCGGACGCGATTTTTTCATGAGGATGGGTGTCAGCCACGCATCGGCAGCCCCGGAATCGAACAGTTGTTCCATGATATAGTCGTACCGCTCCGGATTCATATCATCGATGTTACATTCCAGTACAGTGGCGGTCTCTTCTTTCACGTCGGAGGTCGCTGTTTCCGAAAGGTAAACCCGCAAAACATTTGGCACTTCCGAGACATCACGCTGACCAATTCCGTATGCAGTCCTGGTGATGGGAAAGTTAATTTCCGACGTGAATTCATCGACCGTGGCAGCCAGAATTGCTGCGCCTGTCGGGGTGGTAGCTTCGTGTTGAACCAGTCCGGTTTTCACCGGGATACCAGCAACGATGAGAGCCGTTGCCGGGGCGGGTACGGGCATGATGCCGTGGGCACATTTTACCGTTCCGCCGCCCAGTTGGATGGGAGAGGAGAGTACCTTATCCACTTTTAAATAGTCCAGACAAATGGCAGCGCCAACGATGTCGGCAATAGAATCCAATGCACCGACTTCATGAAAATGAACCCTTTCAACTTCAATGTTGTGGACTTTAGCTTCCGCGAAAGCGATGAGGCTGAATATCTTTAACGAATTGGCTTTTACCGTATCCGATAGCGTACTGCGGTTGATAATTTCTTCCACGTGATGAAGATGCCGGTGTTTCTCATTTTCTGGATTCCGTATAACGACGGTAGCCTTCGTGCCGGATATTCCGCGACGGATATCGCTGCTAATTTCGAGCTCAAAACCGTCAATATTGAGTTTTTGCAACTCACTTTCCAGATATGCTCTTTCAACGCCAAGATCGAGCAGGGCTCCCAAATTCATATCGCCGCTGATACCGGCAAAGCAATCATAATATAATATCCTCATCTGCAAATGATTAGTTGTTCAAAACGCGGTTCATTTTTCCGGAGACCAATCCTTCGCTGTCTATCTCGCATTTTTCGAATCCAAGCGCAGTGATTTTTGGAATAACTTCATCCTGAATAAGTCTCAGTTTTTCCAGCTCCTCTTTGTGAACCTCAATCTTGCCGTACTGGCCGTAATGCCTGACGCGCACATCCTCAAAACCATAACTGTTGAGAATATCCTCGGCGGCTTCAATCTGCCTGAGTTTCGAGACCGTCACGGTCTGGTTGTACGGAATTCGTGAACTGAGGCACGGACTGGCAGGTTTATTCCAGTTGGGAAGATCAAAATGGCGGGCAATCTGCCTGATATCTTCCTTCGAAATTTTGCAATCAACCATGGGAGATTGAACCTCGAATTTTTTGGCCGCATCAATACCCGGACGGTAATCGCCCAGGTCATCCGAATTGGTACCGCTCAGTACCACAAAACCGGGATATTTTGTGCAGATATCCGTCAGGTCGTGGAACAGATGCTCCTTGCAAAAGAAACAACGGTTGATTGGGTTCTGGTTGTACCTTTCGTCGTCTAACTCTTGCGTGACGATGATTTCCAGATGTATATCAAACTGTTCGCAAAAATCTTTCGCCAAAAGAAAATCCTTGTTTTTCAAGCTTTGCGAATTGGAGATGACCCCTATGGCATTCGCTTTCCCCTGAAATTTGCGCGCAAGATAAAGCACCAGCGATGAATCTATACCGCCGGAGAACGCCACGATAGACCCCTGCCTCTGCGCAAACCAGTCCTCGAGTGACTTCAGTTTTTCCGAAAGTTGAGTAGTATTATTTTCCATTTTGTAATTCTTTAAGTAGTAATTAATCAGCACGGCTCATACTTAACTTACCATGATAGAGCCCTTTAATCGAGATCAAATTATCGGATAAAGCGGTAAGCCGACTGGCAGATCCCTTTACGGCCACAACTTCAAGCCATTTGTCGGGTTCCAGCATAAAGCGCTGTGATGAAAGAACTTCTGACTGGTATTTCTCCAATTCTGTCGCAATCTGATTGAGAATATCCCTTTTTTTGGGATCATACAACAACGTAATGGCACCTGCAACCCGATTATTGCACTGCCACTTTTTTTCAACAATATTCTTGCTGATTAAGTGGCGGATAGCCTGAGAGCGATTCGTAAAATGGTTGTCGCCCACATATTCGTCGAGCGCCTCCAAAAGTGGCTGTTCTATTGAAATTCCAAAGCGACTTACTGACATAGTAACATGAATCTTGTAAAAGGTAACACGATGTAAATATAGTTTTTTTAATTTATACACGGGTTACTATTTTGGATTAATTATCTTTGGAATGCTAAGGTTCTGTGGTTTTGCCATTACTATTTTGATACGACAAATCTCTGACCCCTAGCCGCAAACTGGTAAAAATTAACCGATAATTAGCTAAGAATTTTGGAAAAGCGAGCAAAAAATCCTAATTCACTGAGTTGGGTAACCTGGTTTTTAATCAGCACTTTAACAGTCACAACGCTGTTCTCATTTTTGCATTTTATGAAACTTGCC
The DNA here is from genome assembly GCA_963663005.2 of Prolixibacteraceae bacterium. Classification (GTDB taxonomy): domain Bacteria; phylum Bacteroidota; class Bacteroidia; order Bacteroidales; family Prolixibacteraceae; genus CAINVV01. The sequence continues at coordinate 70,358 of CAXXHH010000010.1, read as the reverse complement.
GATTTTGGCGATTCGTTGCTGACGGCTTGCCGACTGTTAACCATTCTGGCTTTCGGACTCCTGGCCTGGCAGAAGAAATCGCTTACCATTTGGATTCTCTTTGGCTTGGTGGCTGGAGCAGAGTTTGGTTTCGATTTACCAAACGTCGCTAATTCATTGGGCTTTCTGAGTGAGATTTTTCTGCGGATGATTAAAACCATCATTGCTCCGCTGCTGTTTGCCACCCTGGTAAATGGTATTGCCGGCCATACCGATTTGAAGCAGGTGGGAAGGATGGGCTGGAAATCGCTGCTCTATTTCGAGATTGCGTCCACCTTGGCCCTTTTTATCGGATTGATTGCCATCAATATTTCCAAGGCCGGAGTGGGAATCAATCTCTCAGCCATTACCGGAAATGTGGCAGTTGCAGCACCCAAAATGCAGACCACTCAAGAGTTTATTTTGCACATTTTTCCGGAGAATATTGCCAAGGCCATCGCGGAAGGAAACATCCTGCAGATCGTAATTTTCAGCATCATATTTGGGATAGCCCTTTCAATGCTTGGGGAGAAGTACAAAACGCCAATGCTAAAACTGACCGCAAGTCTGACTGAGGTAATGTTCAAATTTACCGGCATCGTCATGTATTTTGCGCCGGTGGCTGTATTTGCATCCATCGCTTTCACGATAGGCCATATGGGCACCGACGTACTTTTTACGTTGTTAAAATTGTTGGTCACCCTGTATGTTGCACTGATAGCATTTCTCCTACTGGTATTGTTGCCGGTGGCGCTTTTATTCAGGATACCCGTTCTTAAATTCGTAAATGCAGTGTCAAAGCCCGCATCAATTGCTTTTGCCACAGCGAATTCTGAATCGGCTTTGCCCTCTGCGATGGAGTCGATGGAGGCCTTCGGGGTACCCCGAAAAATTGTATCTTTTGTAATACCAACGGGTTACAGCTTTAACCTTGATGGATCTACGTTATATCTTTCGCTGGCTGCCGTATTCGTGGCTCAGGCTGCCGGAATCGAGCTTTCCATCGAAAAACAGTTTGTCATCGCACTTACCCTGATGCTTACCAGTAAAGGCGTTGCGGGCGTTTCGAGAGCATCTTTTGTGATTCTGCTCGGCACTGTGACGACATTCGGTTTACCTGTCGAACCCGTCATGATAATCCTTGGGATCGATGTGCTACTCGATATGGCCCGAACCGGAGTCAATGTCATCGGAAATTGTCTTGCCACTACCGTGATAGCCAGGTGGGAGGGCGAATTTAATGACGAGCAAGCTCTTCACCCTCAATCACACTGATCAGGTATTTTAGCCGGAAATTCTCCCCTTGTTTGAAAGTCACTTTGTTGTCGAAGATTACGCCGGGACTGTAAAAGAAGAAGGGCACCAGCGCATCTTTGATCACGTACCATCTGCAGGTTGGCAGATTATAGGCGGGATCCAGTTCGATCTTAATTCCAACTTTTTTCCCGGTCAGACTTTGAAAGCCGTAATATTGCCAGTTGCATTTCAGGCATTGGGCGCTGTCAGCGGAGTTCCGGATTTCCGGCGCAGTAAAATCCTGACTGAAGCGGCAAGAGATGCCGGCATATCCACCCTGAACTCTACCTCCGCGAATGGCTGGTGGTGTCCTGTCCAGCACAATGCTGTCTGCCAGTACTTTAAATTGATAGTCCTGACTAATGTCATAACTGCCGTCTTTTGCCGGGACTGAGACATGGTAATACCGCTCCTCGCTCATCACATTTTCTCCCTCCTGGGGATGGTAGTTGATCCATAATTTGATGTCGGCCGAAAAATCCGGATTTCGCTTGATCTCTTTCCTGACTATTTCGGTGGCTCCCTCCGAACGGTAGCCTGTCTTGGCGGATCGTTTTTCATTCAGGTATTCCCAATAATTAACATGATTGATGTACTTCCAACAGAACCACAATCCCAGATGCCAGGGGTGATCGGGAGGGGAGAGGCTGGTAACCACGGTATTATTCACCGAAAGGGGATGAAAATAAGGGCGTTGAAACCTGTCGTTGTAATTGAACTGCCAAACAATTTCACCGTGATTGAGCAGGGCAAATGTGGTATCGGTCTCACTCCAGTTGTATAATGGTTTCCCTTCCGCTTTTGCAAGGCTCATTTCGATGGGAGGTTTGATAGTAACCTCTTTCCCGGCGCACCATTGGGCGGCACGCAGTATCAGGGTACGAAGTCCTGAGTTGACGAGCGCGCGCTCATCGTGTCCCAGAATAGTAAAAAAGCTCCTGCCTTTACCAGTCTGCTTCACAAAGATAGCTGGCTCGTTAATTGGATGCGAATCTTTGGCGTTCGTTGCTGTCAGTGAACCAATCGTTTTGGCACCCTCACAAATTTCGGTCTTTTCCCAAATCTCATCCATTAGCTGGAAACTTGCGAGTCCGTGGGTAATTGGATGTCCCTGATCGAATCCGGTAATTTTGGCAACAACAGGCGCATCATGGAAGGTGTTTTTGCCCCATCTGCCAATGCTGAATTTTCGGTATTCATCCCATCGGTAAAACGAGGAAGAACCGGAATGAATGAAAAGCGCGCCACCACCTTCATGAATAAATTTGGCAAAATCAGTTTCCCATTGACTCGAAAAGCGTTTGATAGAATCAGGCATTTGGCTGGCATTGCTCACGATCAGGTCAAAATCCTTCAGATCTTTGTAAGAAAGGGTATCCGGTCTTTCCGTAAGTTTTGTGGAGAATATCTTTGCTTCGTCAAAAATCCGGATAAGTAAGGGAGAGGTCTTTTTCCAGTCGTGAATGCCTGATCCACTGAATATTAATACGTTAATTGGTTTTTGTTTTGCAGGAGCAAAAGAGGCGAAAGTCGTCGAAAATGCTGCATTCAGGCCAATTACGACCATCAACGTAAATAATTTCCTTTTCATTTTTGAAGATGTTAGTGGTTAATCCATATTCCGTCAAAGTCTTCCGGATGATCCAATGTAAATACTCAGGGCCCCCTTGGCTTCGTGCGAAAACGCTTCAGGCATGTATGATTTTAGCAAATATAAGTTGAATTAGGAAGAAAGACCATGCGGGGGCAGGAAAAAACCTCCCACCTTTTCAAAATCGATCAGCTTTTGCGTAACAATGTTTCGGTAAAATCTTTTTAAGTTTGTTCACAATTCACACTATTACAATCAAAATATTCAGGACGAATGACAAACAATCAATGGGAGACGCTTTTAGCCGTTGTGGAGGGAAGAAGCAACAGCACCAAGGAAATAGGGTTCATAATTGACAGTCCGTGGTTACCGGGGTGGGCCGGCATTACGACACTGGATTATTATTCGTCCGACGAAACCTGGTTTCGAACCAATATGAAGGCAATTGACAGTTTCCCGGAGACTACTTTTCTGCCCGGATTCTGGTCTGAATATGGTATGTGTACAGAACCGTCTGCCTTTGGAGCCAAATCTGTGTGGCATTCACAAAATCTGCCACATGCGGAAAAAGTCATTCATTCGCCGGAAGACATCGCCGGATTGCCACAACCGAATGTCACCACTGATGGGTTGCTTCCCTTTATGATTAACAGGCTAAAGCAGATGGAACCCAGGATAAATGAAAAGGGTCATGTGTTGAAATTTGCAGTCACCAGGGGGCCGCTCAACATTGCGACATTTTTAATGGGTACCACCGAATTTCTCCTTTTATTGGCCATGGAGCCTGACAAGGCGCATGAGCTGCTGGATAAGATTACCAAATTCATTGAGGATTGGATTCGTCATCAGAAAAGCTGTTTCCCGACTATCGACGGGATTCTCTTGCTGGATGACATTGTTGGATTTGTCGGAGAAGAGGAATGCAGGGAATTTGTAGTGCCGTATCTCAAGAGATGTTTCAGCGCGATTGATTCCAAAATCGGATTTTTCCACAACGACGCCTTCGGGTTGACCTGTGCCCCTTTCCTGAAAGAGATGGGCGTCGACCTCTTTAATTTTGCTTTCGATCATCCTATCAGTCAGATACGCGAATTAGCCGGACCAGAAGTTGCGCTGATCGGAAATCTGCCTCCACGCGATATTCTTGCCGCCGGGACACCCGAAGCGGTATATGCAGCGACGCACTCCATGATGCATGATGCTGTCGATAAACAACGCATCATCTGGTCGTGCGGCGGAGGCATCCCGCAGGACGTACCCACAGAAAATATTCGGGCATTTATTTCAGCAGTAATGGATTATTCGTAGTTTTATTGCTAAAATTTTTCATTTTTCATTTTTCATTTTTCATTTTTCATTTTTCATTTTTCATTTTTCATTTTTCATTTTTCATTTTTCATTTTTCATTACTATACAACCAAACGACAAATTATAAATTATGGAAAGAAGAAATTTTCTGAAAAATTCGTCATCCGCGATGACGGGTCTTATCCTTGCCCCTACAATTGTTCCTTCGTCCGTGTTCGGTGCCAACGCCCCGAGTAACAAAATCAATGTTGCCCAAATCGGATTTGGCCGCATTGCCATGACCCACGATTTGGCCGAGACGTTGCCAATTGATTTAGCTCGCGTGATTGCTGTTTGTGACCTTGATTCGAATCGCCTCGAAAAAGGAAAGCAGTTTATCGAAGGGTTTTATGCGAAAAAGACCGGAAGCCAGTCGGCCGTTGGCGTAAAAACCTATGGCGACTACCGTGAAATGCTGCTCAATAAGGATATCGATGCTGTGATGATTTCGACTCCGGATCATTGGCATGCGCAACCTGCCATCGAAGCGACACTTGCCGGCAAACATGTTTATCTGCAAAAACCGACTTCCCTGACCATCGCCGAAGGGCGTATGTTAGCCGACATAGTTAAGAAAAGGGGGACCATTTTTCAACAAGGCACACAGCAACGCGCTATGCCTCAGTTTCGGGTAGCAGCAGAGCTTGTACGCAACGGAAGAATAGGCAAGCTGCATACAGTGAAGATTGGCTTACCAGGTGATCCGGGAGGACCTGAAGCACCTGAAATGCCCATCCCAAAAAATCTCAATTACGATATGTGGCTGGGATCCACACCGCAGGTTTATTATACGGAGACCCGTGTTCACCCGCAAAATAGCATGACCGACCGTCCGGGATGGTTACGCTGCGAACAGTTCGGAGCCGGAATGATCACCGGCTGGGGTCAGCATCACTTCGATTCTGCTGCCTGGGGTATGGATACCGAGTTAACGGGGCCGATAACAATCAACGCAATGGCGACTTTCCCAAAATCCGGTTTGTGGGATGTTCATGGAGATTTTCTGGCCGTTGCCGAATATAGAAACGGAATTACCCAAATCACCAGTGGCGCGTTCCCGAACGGCGTGCGCTACGAAGGGAGCGAAGGATGGATCTTTGTTACAAGAGGAAATTATACGGCATCAGCTTCCGATCCGGTTTCAAAAACCAAGAGTAAAGCGCTGGAAGCTAGTAATCCTAAAATCTTGACCTCACAGATCAAGGAAAACGAAATTCACCTTTATAAAATAGACAATCAGCACCAGAACTGGCTCGATTGTATTAAATCCGGTAAAGAGCCGATTTCGCCAGTTGAGAAGGGGCACAGAGCATGTTCAGTATGTCTGATTACGCATATTTCGATGAAACTAGGCCGGAAACTGGAGTGGAATCCGGATACGGAGAAATTTGTAAATGATGACGATGCTAACAAATTACTCTCCAGGTCTCAGCGTTTCCCATATGGCACAACTAATATTAAAATCTGATTATGTTTAGGAAAGTTTTTGTAATAGCATTATTCGTTTGCACATTCTCCGTTTTTGCCGCTAAGGCTGCGAAGATTACTGCGGTGAAAGTTGGTTCGAAAATCAGTGTCACGATCGATGGTAAGTTTTTTACCTCCTACATCACTTCGTCTGATGAGAAATATCCATTTTTTTATCCGGTGAACGGTCCGCTTTCGGGCGGATCTGTTACTTCGATGCGTAATGGAGAGTATCCCCACCACAGCTCTCTTTTCTTCGGATGTGACCTGGTAAACGGTGGCAACTACTGGCAGGAAGGGCTTGAGCGTGGACGCATCATTTCTGTGAATGCCGAAATTTTAAAGGAAGGGGGAGATACCGCCGTTGTTACCGACGAATGTATATGGAGCAGACCAGGGGCATTATCTCCAGTGAAAGACACCAGAAAATATATTTTCACGGTGCCTTCTGCCAATGTCCGGCAGATCGATGTGGAGATTACCATGGAGATGTTGATGGACGTTCATATCAAGAAGACCAATCACTCCCTTTTTAGCGCCCGCATCGCAGCGGATATTTCCGTCAAAAATGGCGGTACAATGGTGAACGCTGAGGGTGATAGCGGTGAAAAGGCAACTTTTGGAAAGGGCTCCCCCTGGATGGATTGTTATGGGAAAAGAGGCGATTTTATTGAAGGAATCGCGATCCTGCAGCATCCTACAAATCCCTGGTTTCCTTCACCCTGGTTTACTCGTGACTACGGATTTTTTTCTCCGACGCCAATGTACTGGCCTGTCAATGGCGAAGAGACTTTCATGAAAAAGGGGGAGAAACTCTTGTTGCGTTACAGGGTACTGGTACACGGTGGCACAACCGCTGATGCAAAGGTTTCAGAATTTTTTAATCAGTTCAAATAAGAAATAGAAGCAGTCTCAAAATTTGAAGAGACTGGTTAAAGTTACATTGCGTAATCCCGCTAGGGATTTTATGTGGGTAGAAAACCGATAAATTAGGATTATCCCGTCCTGTCCGGGACGAAACGGGTTCTCTTTTATCTGCTTTCTACCCACATTTGATGCCTACGGCACAATGAATTCCCAATTTAGTGTAATTGCCAAAGGTAATGGTGCCAAAAATGGTTGGTGATTTTTTGAGACGGCCTCTGCCTTTTATTTCCTCGATAAATCTCTTGCGGCCTTAAACTCGGAATCTGCATTCCAGGCTGGCCACGCTGTTGAATTGGCGAGATTGGTTCCCACTTTGTAAAGTAGTTTGGCGTCCTCTACAACGCCGCTCAGATCGTCTCTTTCAGGATGAAACTCATCCGTTGGCGTGTGATAGGTTTCTTTCCAGTACTTGTCCACAAGCTTCATTGTCTCAACCTTGCCATATTTTTCTGCATCGACATATCCCTTGGCATAGATCGCAGGTACACCTTGTTTGACAAACGGAAATTGATCGGAACGGAAAAACATTCCGTTTTCCGGGTTTGGATCAGGCGCCAGGTATCTTCCGCATTTTAAGGCCTCCTGGTTTACCCATTCGTCCAGTTCCGACTGACCTGAGCCGGTTAGCATTACGTCCTTAAATTTGCCTAAAAACAGCATTACGTCAGTGTTTATGCATGCAACCGTCTTGTTCATCGGGAAAAACGGATGTTCGGCATAGTAACCGGATCCGAGCAAACCGGATTCTTCACAGGTAACGGATAAAAACAGCACAGAACGTTCAACTGGTTTTGCAGATTTAAAACCTCTTGCAATTTCCAGCATCCAGGCTACTGCACTGGCATTATCTGTGGCACCGTTGTAGATGCTGTCATTGTTCGCGACTGTGCCTATTCCGAGATGATCCCAGTGGGCGGTATATACCACAACTTCATCAGGATGTTTGCTACCGCGGATTAGTCCGCAGACATTGGCCGAACTCTTTGTTGCAAAGCTGTTGGAAAGTTTGGCTGAAACTTTTACAGGCAGCGGTTGCGGCTTAAACGCTTTATTCAGGGCGATTTGTTTGGCTTCGTCAAAGGTCATGCCACACGATGCGAAGAGTTGTTCTGCAGCCGATTTTGAAATCCAGCCTTCGAATGCACAGCGATCTTTGTATCCATTCTCCGGTTTCAGGTATAACTTGGTGGTTTCACCGTTGTTGCTTACGACTTTCCAGGGATAACCTGCCTGTCTTGTTTCATGAATAATAAAGCATCCCTTTGCCCCGCGTCGTGCTGCTTCTTCGAATTTATAGGTCCAACGACCGTAATAGGTCATGGTATTTCCCTTGAAATAGGCGTCGGAAGTTCCAAATCCGGGATCGTTTACGAAAACCAAAATCGTTTTGCCGGTCAGATCCATTCCCTGAAAATCGTCACGGTTGTATTCGGGCGCCGTGATGCCAAAGCCTGCAAATACCAGGTCCGATTGATCGAGCGATAGTTCAGGTTCCTCCCTTCTGGAAAAGGAGACATAGTCGACCATTTTTTGAAATTTCAACACGCCTTTCGGAGTCTCAAAATCCAGTGTTGGAGACTGTTTTGATGTGACGGCCAAAATCGGAACCTCCTGAAAATAGCTTCCGTTATTAGCCGGCTCCAGACCAATTTCCTTCATTTGACCCGCAATATAATCGATGGTCATTTTTTCGGTGGAGGAGGTTGGCATCCGACCCAGAAACCGGTCGGACGAGAGTGTGGCGATGTGCTTTTCTATGTTTTTATAGGTGATAGCCTCTTCGCCGGATTTCTTGCCTGTCGAAGAACAGGAAGCGACCACAATAGCCAGAACCAGGATTGTTATTCTCATTTTCTAATCAATTAAAATAAATGAATAAGGAAGAACAACCCGATTAATCGAAATTAGCTTGCAGGTTTGTTCAACAAAATTTTATCGCCTTCTTTCAATCCGCTTTTGATTACTACGAATTTTTCATTTTGATTTCCGCATTCAACATTTCGGACAGTCACGCCGCCAAATTCTTTCAGATACACAAATTGTTTGGTTTCGTCATTGAAAAGAGCGGATCGCGGAATGACCAAAACATTTTCTTCCCTGGAAATGATAATTTCATTGTTGGTCGTCATAGCCGGTTTGATGCGTTTGTTATCGCTGGCTATCCGGATATTTACTTTGAAGACCTTCGATTCAAATCCCGTCATTTCTTGTCCGACATTTGAAATATTGGAAATTACGCCAACTTTTTCGAGGTTTTTCAGCGCATCAATGTGAACTCTGGCACTGTCACCGACTTTTATTTTAGCGATATAAATTTCCTCCACATAGGTCTCAGACACCAGTACTGACAAGTCAGGTAATGTGGCTATTATCGGATTTTGCATGCTCACGTACGAGCCAATGTTCAGTTTGCGGCTACCGCCTCTGCCAAATGTCCGTCCGTAAATAAGCATTCCATCCTGAGGCGCAGTGATGCGTGCGCCATCAAACGCAAGCTGGTATTTTTTATCCTTAGCGGTTAGTTCCTCCACCATTTTTTCGTCCCGGGATACCTGAATACGCAATGTTTTCTGTGTCATTTGGTACGCACGCATTTTTGCATCCAGTTGTCGCAAGGCCCGCTCATAAGCCATCTGAGACTTCCGCTGATAAGCAGGAGATTCGTACACCGACTGCTCCATCTCGATTTTTTTATACTTGAGGTCGAAGACAAATTGTTCGATGCTGTTGCGCATGTCGACCAGGTCTACAGAGCTGTCAATCTTTGCGTCGTTATAATTGAACAGCAGTCTTTTGAGAGCCTCTTCGTTGGCCTCTTTCAGCTGTTTGATCCTGCCCTGATCGAGCAGAGCCACGTAGTCACCTTTTTTTACGATCGAACCCTCGGGTATCAAATCCTTTATCTGGGTATCCCAAATTTCCAGTTTCCGATCGCCCAATACGTCCGGGATATTAATAAATACGGCCTTCTCACTTTGAATCTCTCCTTTGCAGGATATGACGGCCTCAAAATCTTCCTTTTTAACTTTGTATAATCCCAGAGCTGGCTTGATGCGGAAAAACCACATCGCAGTAATCAGCAATACAAAAAGTACTGACGAAAGGAGGATAATTTTCTTTGACTTTGAAAGGTTCATTGGTTCAGAATTTTATCAAAATCAGCAGTTAAATCTGTTTTGCGTTCGAAATCGAATAATGCCAACTGGCGAATTGTGTAGTACGAAACCCAATATTTGCGCAGTGAATTAATATATGCCCGTTTGGCGTTTTCCAAATCGGTTCTGGCATTATTTAACCTGACAACATCGAGTTTCCCAATCTTAAACCGGCGCATGGTTACGTCAAAACCCATCTGGGCAATGGTGTCAGATTTTGCCGAGTTGAGTACTTGCTCCGACTGTAAATTGAATTCCAATACGCTCATCAGAACCGATTGCTCGAAGTCAATTCTGGCCTGTTTGACTGTGTTAATCACCACTTCGCGATTTGATTTCGCCATCTGAAGCTGCCCTTTTCTCTTACCCCAGTCGACAATCGGCACCGAGACACCCACAAGGGCAATGTTCTGAAATTGGTTCGGATTTTGGTACGCATCAGCAAATATCAGCGACTTTTGGTTCAAACCGGCCGAAGCATTAATATCCGCGCTCAAACCGTTCTGCGCCCTGACTAATCTTACATTACTGTCTTGTTCGAGTAATTGCCTTTCCTGAGAAAGGATGTCCGGATTGTTTGCCATCGACTTCTGAATGGCCTCATCCACATTTATTTGAAAAGAACTGGAAACAGACTTAGGCAAAACGCAATCAATGACGGCATCTTTTTCCAGTCCGAGGAAAATATTGAGATCCGAACGTGCCCTCATTAGTCCCTGGTTGGCGCGAGTCAGCGAAATACGGGCATTCATCAGGTTTAGCTCGAAATTCAGAAGTTCATCCTGGGTTAACGTTCCAACCTGGTAGCGACCTTTTCCGATTTGGTATAACGTATCCGCATTTGCTAAATTGGTTTTCGAGATATTGATTTCTATCTGGGCATCCACCAAAACGAAGAATTTGTTTGTTGTCTTGACGGCGATATCCTCTTTCGATTGGATGAATTGCTTCTTGGCAGTTTCAAATTTCAAAGGCTCGATTTTGGATTTCCAGCGCAGACTGTTATACCCGTTAAGCCTCTGTCTGTATCCCACGCCGATCATGTTGGAAGAATACATGGTCGATTTATCTCCAAGGAAATTCTTTACCATTCCGATGTCCGAACTGGCCGAAAAACTACCGCCCGTAAGTCCGACATTTTGTGTCATTTTTAAAGAAGCGCTGGAGGTAATATTTTTCTGCTGACTGAACGACCAACTTTGATCCTGTGGAATATAATCCTGTCTGATTGAATTGTTGTACGAAAGTGGGCTGGAGCCAACGCTAAACTGAGGAAGTTTATCCGATCTGTAATATTTATACTCCCAATAGCTGGCAAGGTACATATTCTGTTGTTTGAAAGCATCAAGCGATTGTCTGGAAGCCAGATCAATGGCTTCTTCCAATGTCAATCGCATTAAATTTTTCTGAGCGGCGGAAATGTTCCAGGAAACAATCAACAGTATAATTGCAAAAATACGTGTCATATCTAAATTTATTGTCTTAATGATTCAACCGGATCCTTGTCGGCGGCCTTTTTGGCGGGCAAATATCCAAAAGTGATTCCGATGAAAACGGATACACCAAAAGATATAAATATCGAAAACAGGGATATAATCGTTTTTATGTCAAAGGCCGTTTGGATGACTTTTGATAAAATCACCCCAAGCACAATTCCAATCAATCCTCCGGCCAGACTAATCAAAGTAGATTCAGATAAAAACTGGAATACAATGTCTTTTCGCGAGGCTCCGATAGCCTGCCTGGTGCCAATTTCGCGGATCCTTTCCATGACGGACGCCAACATAATATTCATGATCCCGATACCACCTACAATAAGGGATATTCCGGCGATAGCGCCCAGGACAATGTTGAAAATATTCTTTGTCTTTTGCTGTTGCTTCAGTAATAATTCCGGAATGCTGACTTCAAAATCACGAATGTCATTGTGTTTTCGCAACAACATATTGCCAACAATTTTAGCGGTGGCAGTTAATTGCTGTGTTTCCTTCACGCGGACTATTATCTGATCCAATTGATTTAGATTTTCATTCTTTGAGCTGTTATCCCTGCCTGAACCAGCCATTTTCACCTGATCTCCCCGGATAAGCGCCCTGTTCCGGAATCTCAATAACATCGTCTTTACAGGAATGACGATGCTGTTATCTGTGCTGCTGATCGACTTGGTTCCACCACCAGAACCGACAAAGCTGCGTTTTTCAATCACACCGATTACCTGCAGCCAGATTTGTCCGCATTTGATGTATTTTCCTATCGGGGATTCCTGATTGAAAAAAATGTTTTTAACGTTGTAGCCAATGATGCAAACAGGATATCCTTCTTTGGTATGCTGCTCGTGAAATAGCGTGCCACTTTCCAGTTTGATGTTGAACAGGTTGAAATAAGCGTTGTTGGTGGCATCCAGTTTCACAGGACTACTGATATCGTGCAGGATAGCGGTGTAATTGAACGTAATGATGGGGCATACTTCATCAACTGTCGGGATAATTTCCTGAATGGAAGCGGCATCCAAAAGGGTAAGTCCTTTCGAAAATTTTGTCTTGCTACCTGCCAGCTGGTTGCCTTCCGTGGTACTGCTGCTTTTCGGATCATTCGCGCTTGCCTGATCAGACTGCAAAATTGGCGTAACGATGATGTTGTTTACCCCAACCATCTTGATCTGTTCCAAAATTTCCTGCTCGGCGCCGTTTCCGATTGCCAACATACTGATAACGGCGGCTACGCCAAAAATAATTCCCAACGCCGTCAGCAATGATTTTACCTTGTTGGCAATAATCGCTTCAATGGCAATCTGGACATTGTAGGAATAACGTGTATAATAGGCTCCTATTTTCATCGGGATTGTTTCGATTCAGGTTTGCGTTCTTTTTGCTTTGCCAGCTGTTCCTGATAAATATCCCAACCAACAGTCTCAATATCTTCTTGTTTTTCAGGTTCATTCAATACCAAAACATCGCCTTCGGAAACACCTTTGTTGATGATTACAAAGTCTTCATTTTCTTCACCGGTATCCACCAGTTGCTTAACCAGCTTATTCTTTTTCAGATAGACAAATTTCGTCGAGTCTGTTTCGAAAACCGCTTCCGAAGGAACATACAGTTTGTCGTTATATACTCCGGTCTTAATCAGGTTTCCGGTTGTCATTGCAGGTTTTAGGTCCGGGTCACTACCAAATACCCTGATGTTTACCAGGAATACTTTCGAGTCGCTCTTAGGCATTGGCTGACCGATATTCGCCACGGAGATTACCTCGCCTTTCAACTCCTTATCAGGAAATGCGTCGATGCTCAGTGTTACTTTTTGACCGACTTTTATTTTGGCAATGTCGATCTCGTTGATATAGGTCTCCGAGATCATTTTTGTCATATCGGGTAACGTGGCAATGATAGGGCTCCACGGCGTAAGCACGGATCCTACCTGGATCTTTATGCCAAACCGGTCTCTGGCATAGATTACCATCCCGGGCTTGGGCGCTTTTATGATGAGTGCGTCATATAATTTAAGAAGGTCATCCACCCGTTTCTGTTTGGTTCTGAGGTCAAGGTTGCGCCTCTCCATTTGTGAGTTCAGCTGACGTTGCCTCATTGCCAATCCTTTGATATCCTGTTCCAGCTTCCGCTCCGCCTTACTAACATCCATTTCCGCTTTCTTTATAACGGAGGGCGATTCATAAACGGATTCAGCCAGAACGATCCTGCGCTCCTCAACATCTGATCTGGAATTAGTGATTAAATCACGGTAGTTGCTCAGACTTAGGTTTGAATCCAGCTTGGCATCCTCAACGATTACCATGGCTGCTTCCAACTCGAGACGGGCTGTGGTGAGGACTTCCTCAATTACTTTGTGGTCGAGCGTGGCAATATACTGGCCGGAATCGACGACCGATCCCTCTTCAATTAAATCGGTGATCTTAATTTCGTAGACGCGTACATTTTGCGTGGATAAAACCGCCGGTAAAAGGATATTTTCGGATTTTTCAGACTCAAGCTGACCGGAGGTGTGAACCTTAACCTCAATAGCTCCCTTCTTGACCTGACAGGTGATTTCTTCTTCACCGGATTTTCTGGTCAGGCTGATGATAATGATTAGTAACAGAGCAATGGCTATCCCCGATAGGATTAAAATGCGCTTCTTATTCATAATAAACGGTTTAACTCCGTATTTTAATTTTGAAATGTTAAAATATCCAATTTTAAGCAATCAAAATGACAGCGATACGGCTTTTGTAGAATTTTGACGGTCGCAAATATAAGAATAGTATTCTTTAGAGTGCTTGGTTTATCTGAGGTAAATGTGTTTTTTATATGTTAAAAAAATTCATTTACCCCCCTTTTTGACGATATCAGAAATTATTTATCCGTCCTTTCAATTTGTGTTTGGTCCGATTCGACTCATGGGTCGTCTTGCTTTTGAAATCGTTGCTTACAATGCTGATATTTCCATCCACTTCCAGAATCGCAAGCTTTACTTCGCTGATTTTTTCAACACCGTGTTCCCGGGCGGCAGCTTCAATCTCAGTAACAGTGATCTCGGTCGAAACCAGGTTGTCGGATTGTAATTTTCCTTCGTAAACAAGCAGCACCGACTTGCCCTGAATCATTTCGCTAAATTTCTTGTTTTTGAACAGCAATTTTTTGAAAGCAAAGTTTGTTGCAAACAGCGCCAATGCGGCAATAAGCCCTCCCTGGAGAGACGTGTCGCTGCCAACCATGGCATTTTGAACGGCATTGCTGATTAGCAAAATAAAGACAAGATCAATGACGGATAGCTGCGCCAGCTCCTTTTTGCCGAACAACCTGATCGCTAAGATGATGAACAGATAGACGGCAACAGATCTTAAAATTATTTCTCCTACTTGATAGAGGTTCATGGCTTTTTTTTACGAAAGTAGGAAAATTCCGTCAGTCTCCCTTCGACAAGCTCAGGGACCGGAATCTCACGACCCGAGACTATGGGACTATTGGACTGGGGGAGTGGTTGTTCCGCAACACGAAACACGCGAAGCATAAAGCCGCCGCAGGCGAAAGTCCGCCCTTCGACAAGCTCAGGAACCGGAATCCTGCAGTCCCATAGTCCCCCAGTCCCCTAGTCTCATAGTCCCCCAGTCTCATAGTCCCCCAGTCCCATATTCCCTCAGTCCCCCAGTCCAAAATATTGCCAGATTTCCACATTTGTCTATATTTGGTGCTCCAATACTTCTAGCAAAATTGCTATGCATCAAATTCTGGACAGGTTGATAGATCTTCTGCAAAAGCCGTTTCATAGTTCGGTTTTAATATTTGCAGTGATTCTGTTTATCATTCTGCTTGCCCCAATTTTGTTGAGAAGCTTGAAGATTCCGGGTATCATCGGATTGATTCTCTCCGGACTGGTTATTGGTCCTCACGGACTGGGATGGATTGAAAAGAATGCAGCTGTCGACCTCTTCTCGACCATCGGTTTGCTTTATATTATGTTTTTGGCCGGATTGGAGCTCGATTTGAAGGAGTTCAAAACAAATAAGCACAAGAGTTTGGTTTTCGGATTGTTCACCTTTATCATCCCTATGGCGCTGGGATTTCCTGTTTGCCGGTATTTTATAGGACTCGATTTTAACGCCAGTCTTCTGGTTGCCAGCATGTTTTCGACACACACGTTGGTTACCTACCCAATTGTCAGCAGAATGGGTATTTCCCGTCACGAAGCCGTTGCCATTACTGTTGGTGGCACAATGTTGACAGACACGGCTGTTCTGGTTTTATTTGCCGTTATCGTCGGTTCCGTAAAAGGGGAGATAAACCTCCATTTCTGGTATACATTCGGAATATCCGTATTTCTGTTTCTGCTGGTCGTTTTCCTTTTCATACCCCTGCTGACCTCCTGGTTTCTAAAAAAACTGGAGGGCGAGAAGCGATCCCATTTTATCTTTGTACTGTCCATGGTGTTCTTTGCTGCTTTTTTGTCTGAGGTAGCCGGATTGGAACCCATTATTGGCGCTTTCGCCGCCGGTATTGCGCTGAATAAATTTGTGCCGCGCACCTCATCCCTGATGAATCGTCTGGAGTTTGTCGGCAATGCAATTTTTATTCCCTTCTTCTTGATCAGTGTCGGGATGCTAATTAATCTGCAAGTAATCAGGGAGGGCACCACCGCCTGGGTCATTGCCGGTACATTAACGATTGTAGCTCTGCTTGGAAAATACCTTGCTGCCGCGATGACTTCCTATGTGTTTAAATTTCCGGCAACGTGGCGAAGACTGATTTTTGGCATGAGCAGTTCACACGCCGCCGCAACGTTAGCAGTAATTCTGGTTGGTTTCAAAATGGGCATAATTGACGAGAATGTTCTGAACGGAACAATCGTATTGATCCTGGTGACCTGCCTTGCGGCTTCCTTCGTAACCGAGAATGCTGCAAAGAAGATTTTGATTCAGGAGGAAGAATTCTCTGAAAAGCCCGTTACTCCAGTGATGGAGCAGAAAATATTGGTGCCAATTTCCAATCCGGCAACAATGGAGCGATTGATTGATCTCGCTATTGCCATCAAACTTCCTAAAAATCGTTTTCCGATTGTAAGTTTGTCGGTTGTGGATGACGATCATACCGCCAAATCGAAATTGATTGAAGCGAAAAGAATGCTGGAAAAAGCCATCATCCATGCGGCAGCCATCGACCAGAAAGTCGAAATCATTACTACGATCGATCAAAAAGTCACAGCCGGCATCAAAAGAGTCGCTAAGGAGATTTTTGCTTCAGAAATTATTATCGGATTTGCACTCAAAAATCAATTTTCTGAGATGTTGTTTGGTAATAATGTCAAATACATTGTCGAAAATACGGAGCAGGCGGTTTGGGTTGCCAGCATACATTCCAATCTGAACAGCTATTCCAAAATTGTAATTATTTGTCCGAAGTTCGCGGATAGGGAATATGGCTTTCCAAATTGGCTGAGCAGAGTGTTGCGGATGGGGAAAGCGCTCGATAAATCGTGCCACTTTTTATCCACCCCCCAGACTTTTGAGCACGTATCCGCTTTCCATCAGCAGCAACGTTCGCCGGTTAAAATTAGTCATACGGAATTTTCGCAATGGGATGAATTTCTCTCTCTCGGACAGTTTCTGACCCCTTCTGATTTGATCATTATCCCGCTTCCCCGAAATGGAGGTGTCTCTTATAAACTAGCGCAGGAAAGCATTCCCCGGTTGATGGCCCGGCATTTTGATGCATATTCTTTCATACTGGTCTACACATCCTCGGCAGATGATACGACCGAACTCATGTTCTCTCACGATTTCGACAACACCATTATCGAAAAAGGTATGCGCATTTTTAATCGCCGCGGGAAATTGGTTAAGAGATTGTTCAAGCAAAGCTGATCCAATCCACATCTGCCCGGAAAGCAATTTTCTTCGTTTCTTTGTTCATCGCCTGGATGTGAAAAGACAATCCTTCCTGCCCCGACAGTAATTCGACCTCATCCCCCCAATGCATCTCGCCTAAAAATTCTAGTGTAAAAGATTTTAGCTGATGCGATTGATGAAACTCGCTATCGAAGCAGTCCATCACCCAATCCAGATACCGCGTATTATTTACGTGGTTATTAACATCTATCTCGTTGTACAATATTTTTTTACTGAAAACCAAAGTCTCGGCCGCACCACTTAACCTATCGGGGAAGGCCTCGAGGGCAAATTTGTCTTTGTTGAATGGTAATTCGATGGTTAGTCTGTCTGCCCGCTGCGGCCGCATCGTATCCGCGTTCACCAGGAGCCATCCCGACACGCCACGGCAGATCACCTCATTTTGCTTATTAAAAAATTTGAAATCACGCCTGAAAAACGGTCCGACCAAGCTGCTTGGCCAAGTCTCGACAGAAACATCATCGCCCCATTTCGGCAATTGGTCTATCTCAACTCTGATGCGGGACAAAGCCCAAAAGAGCTTTTCTTCCACCAGAGTCGCATAGCCCGCGCCCAGATGTTGCGCATGGTTGCCGGCTGCTTCCTGAAATAATTGCATCAGATTTGTGGGCTTAATCTTTTCCTGAAAGTCAACTTGATAGGAGGTAATTTTGAAATTTTCTTTCCAGACTGGAACCATATAATGAATGTGTAAATGTGAAAATAGGCAAATGTGAAAATTAAAAATGACTCAATCTCAAGTCTATATCTCAAGTCTTATATCTCATGTCTCAAGTCTCACTTCTTATCTCTCTTTTTCATTGTCAAAGGTAATGAATCAGCCTTTTGAACCAAAAAATTGTTTAATTTCGATCGTTTTCGATACTCCAAGATAGTATGTACCTTTGCGGCAACGTATAAAAGCAGCTATGGCAGAAACAAATTTCGTAGATTATGTGAAGATCATGTGTCGTTCGGGCCATGGAGGAGCGGGGTCTAAACACTTTCGCAGAGAAAAATTTGCTGCCAAAGGTGGACCGGATGGTGGCGATGGCGGCAGGGGAGGACATATCATCCTTCGTGGTAACTCGCAAATGTGGACGCTTCTCCACCTGAAATACCGCAAACATATCTACGCCGAATTTGGAGAGAGCGGAGGCGCTTCCCGTAGTCATGGCAAAGATGGTGAAGACATAATTTTGGAGGTACCACTCGGTACAGTAGCCAAAGATGCTGAATCAGGAGAAGTCCTTTTCGAAATCACAGAGCATGATCAGACGCATATTCTTGTCAAAGGTGGCAGAGGTGGTTTGGGAAATGTGAATTTCAAGAGCGCTACCCATCAGACTCCGCGCTATGCACAGCCAGGAGAAGAGGAAGAAGAAGGCTGGAAAATTCTCGAATTAAAAATATTGGCGGATGTTGGTTTAGTTGGTTTTCCGAATGCCGGTAAATCGACGCTATTATCGGTTGTCTCCGCTGCAAAACCAGAAATTGCTGATTATCCTTTTACGACGCTGGTTCCAAATCTGGGTATCGTTTCCTACCGGGACGACCACTCCTTTGTTATGGCCGATATTCCGGGAATTATCGAAGGGGCACATGAAGGCCGCGGACTCGGTTTGCGCTTTCTTCGACATATCGAGCGAAACTCAATCCTCCTTTTCTTAATCCCGGCAGATAGTAAAAACCATCGCAAAGAGCTGGATATTCTGCTCAATGAATTGGATATGTTCAATCCTGAATTGCTGGATAAACAGCGATATGTTGCTATTTCGAAGGCCGATATGCTTGATAAAGAGCTGATGCAGGAAATTAGCAAAGAGTTCAAAGATATTCCTCATACTTTCATATCTTCGGTGTCAGGATATGGAATAATAACCTTGAAAGACGAGATCTGGAAACTTTTAAATTCGTAAAATGCCATGGGCTTGATACAGACAATTTCTGCATGGGATAAATCAGCGTTTTTATACCTGAATAGTTTCCACAGTGATCTGATGGATTATGTGATGACAATCTTTACGCTCACACCAACCTGGTTGTTGTTTTATGCCGTGACTTTGTATGTGATCATCCGGAAATATGGCAGGAAGTCTGTACCTGTTATTGTTTCGTTGGTGCTGATAATTGTGCTTTCCGATCAAATCGCCGGACTGTTCAAACATTCCGTAATGAGATTGCGCCCGTCTAACGACCCTGTGGTTGCTCCGTTGGCACATGTTTTTTTCACCAAAGGTGGGTTGTACGGTTTCGTTTCTGCCCATGCCGCCAACGCATTTTCATTCGCCGTTTTTTTCAGCGCTACTCTTTCGAAGCAGGGGTTACACGATATTTATTATTCCCTGGGCCTGCCTCCTGTCCTATACCCGAATTTATTTGGGCGTGCATTATCCGGGTGATATCCTGGGTGGCATCATCCTCGGATCGTTGGTGGGGTGGGGTATCTTTAAATTGCTGATAGTCATTGAGAGCCGATTGTTTCCGGTTCACCCGTATCAGCGTAACAAACTCAATCTTAACGAGTTGGAAACGATCATGATAAGTGCGACAATGATCGTATTTTTTACTTTTTCTACGGTTATTCTGTTGTTACAGAATGATTTAATGTGAGCCGCATCGTTAATTGTTAATCCGGATAAACGATATGAAAAAAGCATGCGTGACCCTGTCGTTCCTGATTTTGATGCTGGTAGCGTTTGGGCAGAGTCCCGAAATTCAAGGAGTTAAAAAACAATCAAATAATAGAAAAATGGATTACGAAGCAAAACTAAGCGAATTAAAATTGCAGCTGCCTCCCGTTTCAGCACCGAAAGGTCTTTACCGCCCATTGGTGATTGTTGGAAATATTGCCTATCTCTCCGGTCATGTTTCCAGTCGGCCGGATGGCACTCTAATTCAGGGAAAGGTTGGCGCCGAATATACGATGGACGAAGGCAAACAAGCTGCACGCAATGTCGGATTGGCTCTGCTTGCCACGTTGCGACACGAACTCGGCTCGTTGAATAAAGTAAAAAGGGTAGTTAAAATTCTGGGTATGGTAAATTCCACACCCGACTTCGATAAGCACCCCTACGTGATCAATGGATGCAGCGAGGTAATGGAAGAGGTATTTGGTTCAGAAAACGGTGTGGGTGCGAGGAGTGCTTTCGGCGTTGCCGGATTACCTGGAAATTGTGCTGTGGAGATTGAAGCGATATTTGAGCTGAACGATTAAAAATTACTGAGAACTTTTTCAAGGTTTCAAATTCTGTAAATATTTGATATAAAAGTCCCGAACTTTGGAAAAATTTATTAAAAACATCCGCTAAGTACGAACTCGTCCGTATTGCAGAATACCTGACTGTATATATAAATTCCCTCGCGGTTGGTTTCAATTTTTCGGTTAAGCTGAACAACCGGATGCCCAGCAGGTACTTCAAAATATTTCTGTAATCTTTCGTCTGCGGGGATTGCCAAAATGCGCTGTTCGCCGCCCTTAACCTCCAAATGGTAATTCTTTCGCAGTATATCGAAAAGTGATTTGTTTTCCATATTCCTTCCGGTGAAACGCGGAAAGTTGATATTCGGAATCATGGTAATATCGAAAAATACGGGTTTGTTGTTCACTAGCCGGAGGCGTTCCAAGTAAATACAGCCGGATTCCTGCTCGGTGCGGCTTAGCGAAAACGAAAACGCCTCACTCCAGGGTCTTATTTCAGGCTGAACGATAATCCTGGTAAGCAGGTTTTCTTTGCCTACGGCGGATGTTGTGCCTTTCATCGCCAGAATTCCAACTCCTTTTGGCGCACCTTTTACGATGCTTCCCTTGCCTTGATGCCTTGCAATAAATCCCTCATTCGCCAGGCGATCCAGCGCTTTTCGAATAGTTGGCCGTGTTACTTTGTGAAGAACACACAATTCGTTCTCCGAAGGCAACAAATCTCCTTCCACGTACACACCGTCACTGATGTGTTGCCGCAATATCTCATACACCTTGCGGTGCTGTGGCATTGCTATTTCGGATTCTGTCAATTTTCCACTGTTCACTTTAGCTTCATATCTCTGATCTACAAAGGTAAAATAATTTTTTTGGTAAAAATTGTAAACACATGATTTTAATTTTAAAAATTTGCATAATATTAATATTGAGATTGTTATGATCAAATAAATTTGAATTAAAAATTATTTAACACGATTACTTGTGTTTACAAGTTGAATTTACTAGCTTTGTAAAAAATTAGTAATATGGCTACTGTTGTGATAATGCCCAAGCAGGGGCAGTCTGTTGAAAGCTGCATTTTGACTGAAATTCCCAAAAAAATCGGGGATAAAGTAGCGAAAGGCGAATTGCTTTTCGCTTATGAAACGGACAAGGCTTCATTTGAAGAGTTTGCACCTGTGGATGGAACAATATTGTCATTTCTCTATGAATCAGGCGATGAAGTTCCTGTATTAAAAGAGGTGTGTGTGATCGGTGATGCCGGTGAAACAGTTGCTTCGGCTTCAGTAGTCGCTCCCGCTTCTGCCGTGGCTCCTATGGCTGCTGAGCCCGTGGCTGAGAAAAAAGCGGTGGAAGCAGAGGTTGTCAGCAAAAGCATAACGCAGGCAGGTGATTCTAATTTTATCTCTCCACGTGCCAAAATTCTGGCCATGAATGAAGGGGTCGAGACATCCGGCATGAAAGGAACTGGTCCAAACGGACGGATCATTGAACAAGATATTCTTGCTTACCTCGCTTCGAAGCCAAAAGTTACACCCCTGGCCAAAAAGAAGGCAGAGGAAGAACAGCTCTGCGCGGATTGCGCTGGCAGCGGCCTCGGTGGCACAGTGACTGCCAAAGACCTGAAACAGCCATCTGCGGCGGCCTCTGACGATTTCGAAATAAAGAAATTATCCAATATCAGGAAGTTGATTGCCAAGGCGATGCATAATTCATTGCAAAATTCGGCACAGCTGACTCACCATTTATCTGCGGATGCCAGACAAATTTCGCATTTGCGCAAGGTGGTAAAAAAAGCCGTTGATGAGGGTTATCCTACAAATATTACGCTTAACGACCTGATTTGCTTTGCAGTAATTAAGGCGCTGAAAAAATATCCCCAGGTGAACAGCCATTTTCTTGATGATTCAATGAAATATTTCAGGAAAATCCACCTTGGAATTGCCGTTGACACCGATCGCGGATTGATGGTTCCGGTAATCCGGAATGCCGACGATCTTTCAATTCAGGGGTTGTCAAATCAAATGAAGGAAATTGCTGCCGCCTGCAAAAAGGGTAGCGTAAATCCGGAACTTCTTGCATCCGAGGCCGCCACTTTTACGGTTTCCAACCTCGGCAATTATGGCGTGGAGATGTTTACTCCGGTAATTAATCTTCCGCAGTCGGCAATACTGGGTGTAAATACCATCGTTCCCCGTCCAAAAGATCTGGGCGATGGCGTATACGGTTTCGTGCCACACCTTGGATTGAGTCTGACATACAACCATCAAGCCCTCGATGGAGGGGAAGCCACAAGATTTTTGAAACAAATTGCGACAGAAATCGAAAACTTAACCATTGAACTTTAACATTTAACGAAATCAAGATGAGCAAAAATTACGATCTCGCAATTATTGGTGGCGGTCCTGCAGGTTATGTTGCTGCTGAACGCGCCGGACACAAGGGACTCAAGGTAGTTCTGATCGAAAAAGGTGAATTGGGCGGTGTATGTCTGAACGAAGGTTGTATCCCGACAAAAACACTTTTGTATAGCGCTAAATTATATGATAATGCTGTTGGTGCCGAAAAATACGGTGTCTCAGCCAAAGAGGTGACTTTTGATTTTGGAAAAATGATGTCCAGGAAAGAAAAGGTCGTCAGAAAATTGGTTGGTGGTGTTGGTCTGAAAATGAAAGAGCACCATGTTGAGGTTCTCAAAAAGGAGGCCTTCATCCAGGGGCGGTCTGCTTCCGGTATCTCAATCAAAGCCGGAGACGAAGAGATTGAAGCCGCGAATCTGCTTATTTGTACCGGTTCGGAGGCTTTTGTTCCACCAATTCCCGGATTGGGAACTCCTAACGAGACAATCCTGACTAACCGCGAAATTCTTCAGCTGAAGGAGTTGCCTGCTTCGCTGGTTGTGATCGGAGGAGGGGTAATCGGGATGGAATTTGCCAGCTTCTTCAATTCACTTGGTACGAAAGTGACTATCGTGGAGATGCTTGACGAAATTCTGACCGGCATGGACAGCGAAATGAGTGTCATGATGCGCCAGATTTATGCAAAAAAAGGAATCACATTTCATCTTTCATCCAAAGTTATCGAGGTGAAAGGTACTGAAGTCATATTCGAAAAGGCCGGGAAAACTGAATCTGTCACCGGTGATAAAATATTGGTCAGCGTTGGCCGCAAGCCTGTCACGAAAGGGTTCGGTCTCGAAAACCTGGGTGTCGAACTCGACAGAGGAGGAATCAAAGTCGATGAAAAAATGAAGACAAATGTCCCGAATGTTTATGCTGCCGGCGATGTCACCGGATTTTCATTGTTAGCTCATACTGCCAGTCGCGAAGGTGAAGTGGTGGTTAACAACCTGACTGGCAGAAACGACAGGATGCGCTACAATGCCATTCCGGGTGTTGTCTATACCAATCCGGAATTCTCGGGTGTTGGTCTGACGGAAGAAAAGGCCAAGTCCCAAAATATTGCATACCGCGTTGTTAAACTTCCAATGGCATATGCCGGCCGTTTCATTGCCGAAAATGAGGGTGGAACTGGATTGTGCAAGGTGTTGGTCGGAGATAAATATGGTGAGGTTTTGGGCGTTCACATGCTCGGAAATCCATCCAGTGAAATGATTTACGGCGCCTGTATGGCCATCGAAATGGAGATGACTCTCAAAGAAATGGAAGAAGTGGTATTCCCGCATCCTACAGTTTCAGAAATCTTCAAAGAAACCATATTTGGATTTTAAATTTTCGATTTCGGATTTTCGATTTAACACCAATCATCATTTTCATATTTCCACATTTTCCAATTTTCAAATTAATATAAAATGCCTAAAGTCCAGTTTATTGATCCGAGTGTTGCCAGAAAGGCCGGCGAGATTACCTTCAAACCGATTCCGGTTAATCAGTACAAAAAGACAATCAAAGAGGAACGGAAAAATTTTTCAGATAGTGATCTGATCCGTATCTACCACGATATGGTAGTAATCCGCGAGTTTGAAACCATGTTGAACCTGATTAAGACAACGGGCGAATATAGCGGTGTTCCTTACGATCACCCTGGTCCGGCACACCTCTCGATTGGTCAGGAGGCTTCCGCTGTCGGTATGGCATATACCCTCACGGTGGATGACTTCATTTTTGGCTCTCACCGGAGTCATGGAGAAATCCTGGCCAAAGGACTTAGTGCAATTCAGAAGCTGGACGATGGTAAGCTGATGGAGATAATGGAATCTTTTTTCGATGGAACGATCTTGAAAATTGTTCAGAAGGATTTTAAGGGTTCTGTGAAAGAGTTGGGACGTAAATTTTTGGTCTATGGCACATTGGCCGAGATATTTGCCCGTGAAACTGGTTTTAACAAGGGATTAGGCGGCAGTATGCATGCCTTTTTTACACCGTTTGGCGTTTATCCAAATAATGCCATCGTAGGCGGAAGCGGTGATATCGCCGTTGGTGCCGCATTGTATAAAAAAGTGAACCGCAAACCAGGCGTGGTTGTCGCCAATATCGGTGATGCTTCCATGGCTTGCGGTCCGGTGTGGGAAGGGATTTCCTTCGCGGCGATGGATCAGTTTACCCAACTTTGGGATGAAACGATGAAAGGTGGACTGCCAGTGATCTTCAACGTAATGAATAATCAGTACGGCATGGGCGGACAAACAGCCGGTGAAACCATGGGATATGGCATGGCCGCTCGTATTGGCGCTGGCGTTAATCCCGATCAGATGCATGCCGAAAGAGTGGATGGTTATAATCCTTTGGCAATCATCGATGCCTACAACAGAAAATTACAAATCATAGCCGATAAAAAGGGTCCGGTTTTACTGGAAGTTCTTACGTACCGTTTCAGCGGTCACTCTCCATCCGATGCCTCTTCTTATCGTTCAAAAGAAGAAGTTGAAGCATGGCAGAATCAGGATTGCATTCACACATTTGCCAAAAACCTGGTTGAGGCCGGCGTTGCCGATCAAGCGAAACTTGACGGAATCTGGAACGAAATAAAAACGTTGATGGTGGATTTGTTGAAATTGTCAATCGATATTGAAATTTCTCCCCGGATGGATATTCGCAAGAGACCAGAGCAAATAGGGGAGATGATCTTCTCAAACACGCCAACGGTTTCAATGGAAAATCGTGCGGTGGAAGTAAATCACGCGATGGCAGAGAATGCACGGGTCGCCCAGCTGGCCAAAAAGGAGCGTTTCGCCTTCGATGCTGAGGGTAAGCCTTTCTCAAAAATGAAACAGTACCAACTTCGCGATGGAATTTTTGAAGCAATTATCGATCGGTTTTACAAAGATCCTACGCTTATCGCTTATGGTGAAGAAAACCGCGACTGGGGTGGCGCTTTTGCTGTCTACCGCGGATTGACAGAGGCCTTGCCATACCATCGTCTGTTTAATTCTCCTATCTCCGAGGCTTCGATCGTTGGTACTTCGATCGGTTATGCCATGTGCGGTGGCCGTGTAATACCTGAAATTATGTATTGCGACTTCCTGGGCCGTTGCGGTGATGAGGTATTCAATCAATTACCGAAATGGCAGGCGATGAGCGGAAATGTGTTGAAGATGCCGGTTGTTTTGCGGGTTTCCGTGGGTTCCAAATATGGTGCACAACATTCGCAAGACTGGACATCGCTGGTTGCGCATATCCCCGGACTAAAAGTCGTATTCCCGGTTACGCCATATGATGCCAAGGGTTTGATGAACAGCGCGTTGCAGGGCACCGATCCTGTGGTATTCTTCGAGAGTCAGCGGGTGTACGATATCGGTGAACAATTTCATGCCGGCGGTGTCCCGGAAGGATATTACGAAATTCCAATGGGCGAACCGGATATCAAAAGAGCAGGCAAGGATATTACCTTCCTCACCATTGGCGCCACGTTATACCGGGCCCTGGATGCTGCGAAAATTCTGGAGGAGAAATATGGCCTATCGGCGGAAGTTATTGACGCACGTTCGCTCGTCCCATTCAATTACGAACAGGTGGTTAATTCAGTGAAAAAAACGGGTCGGATCATCATCTCAGGTGATGCGAACAGTCGTGGATCCTTCCTGAATGACCTTGCCAGAAACATCACCGAATTGGCATTTGATTATCTCGATGCCCCACCGGTGGTTGTAGGATCACGCAACTGGATCACTCCGGCATACGAATTGGAAGAGGCATTCTTCCCGCAGGCCAGCTGGTTCATTGACGCCATTCACGAAAAAATTGTGCCGCTGGCAGGTCACGTGGCAGGCGAGAATTTCTCTGATGCGGAACAAGTCAGAAGAGCAAAAATGGGAGTTTAAATGTGAAGATTGGGAAATTAGAATATGTGAAGAGGAAGATTGGAGTGTGAGAGCCGATTCTTGTGCGAAGCTAAAGGATTCACTGCCGTCTGCTTTAGCTGACGGATAAGAAGATATGAGAGTTGAGAGATCGGAAGTTGGAAGATGAGAAGTTGGGAACAGATTTTTGTGCGAAGCTAAAGGATTCATTGCCGTCTGCTTTAGCTGACGGCAATGAATAAGGAACAAAAACATTATAGAAGAGATAAACACTGAGTGGGTTGAATAACAAAACACATAATATGGAATTTTGGAAACAATTTCCTGCTAAGGAAGAGTTGCTGGAATGGTATACCGCCAATGGCGAGGGTACAATTTTTCCGGTAAACGCGCACTTGCATACGCCCTATTCTTTCAGCGCATTCAGGGATATCCCTCAGGCGCTGAATATGGCAGTTGCCGAAAGAATTAAAGTGATGGGAATTAACGATTTTTATAGTACCGACGGCTATTCTGAATGGGCCACTGAGTGCGCCTCCAGAGGCATTTTCCCGTTGTTCAACATCGAATATATTAGTCTGAACAAGGCGGATCAGCTGGCCGGATTGAAAGTCAACGATCCGGGGAATCCAGGTAGAACATATCTTTCGGGCAAGGGTTTGTCATTCCCGCCTAAAATGGAGGAGCCGTATGCTTCTGCCCTGGCTGCCGTTCGCGCCGAATCAAACAAACACGTAGCCGGGATGTGTGCGAAACTGAATGTTTTGCTTCAAACTATCGATGCAGGTTTCACGCTCAGTTTTGAAGAGATAAAATCCGGCATGACCAAGGGTATGGTTCGTGAACGTCACCTGGCCAAAGCTATTCGGGAAAAGGTTGATACGCTGTTCGCTTCTGACCAAGAGAAAAAGATGTTTTATGCAAAACTTTTTGGTGGAAAAGAGCTGGTCGCTTCTCTTGATGCTCCGGCCGCCATCGAAAACGAACTGCGCAATAATCTTTTAAAGGCTGGCGGACCGGCGTTCATTCCGGAACCGGCTGAGGCTTTCCTGGAATCGGATATGGTATGTAAAATGATTCTAAATCAGGGTGGTATTCCAACTTATCCGTTCCTGGCCGACGACAATAGCGGCAATTTTACACCATTTGAGGGCTCAAAAGAGGCTGCTTCCAAAACCTTGAAGGAAAGGAATATCTGGTCGGTAGAGTTTATTACCACCAGAAACAGTGTTGAGGTGTTGGAGGAGTATATTCGCTTTTTTGTACAGGAAGGATTCGTTGTTACCCTTGGAAGTGAGCATAATACGCCGGCCATGGAACCTATCGAACTTTTTGCTCGTAAAAAAACAGAGCTAACACCATTTTTGAAAGAGACTAATTATCGGGGTGCTTGCCTTGTGGCAGCGCACCAATTTCTCTCAGCGACCGAAGGAAGTGGTTATCTGGATATCAGTGGTAAACCAAAATCGGAAAGCCAGGATTATTTTATCACCCTTGGAAAGGCATTAATCGAATATCAAAATACGAAACCTTCATGAACAAAAGCTCATCTAAGATGATGTATATTGCCTTGAGGGTTCCATACGGTAAATGAAAAACAAATTATATACGGATGAATAAGTATGCTTGAAAAAGTTGTAAAACAGGTTCTTCCCGCATTGCGGATGTTAGCCTCCAGGGAGGATGTTCTGAATTTAAGATTTGATGACAGGGAAATTTTTTCCACCATTCAGGATGCTGAAGCGCTCAAGCAGCTTCCATTTATTTCAGAGGATGCAAATATACTGGTGGTCGACGAGACTACAGATCCGACCGAATTAGTGTCGGATTTGGAGGTAAAGCTTTCTATGTGGAAGGAAGACCGGACTGATTATCCCGATTATGTGCTGATCCAGGGATTGGGATTGGTGGCTCTGGCTCCTCATGCCGCAAAACTCGATCAGTTATTCGGGTATGGAGAATTTGATTTTCCGGTACCTGCCGGTCGGTTGGCCGCCAGGATCGCTATCGTCACCGGCGCCGCAATGGGCTTTGGTGCCGGCATCGCCCAATTATTATTTCATGAAGGGGCAAATGTCGTTATTGCCGACTGGAATGAAGACGAAGGACAAAAAATGGCTGCTGTTCTGAATGCTCATGCATCCGGTAACCGTGCACTTTTCGTGAAAGTCGACGTCTCTGATGCCGCTTCGGTCGAAAATATGGTGGCCGTTACCACGAAATATTTCGGCGGACTCGACATATTCATCAGCAATGCAGGAGTATTGAGAGCCGGCGGACTGGAAGAAATGACGCCGGAGAACTTCACCTTCATGACGGATGTTAATTACAAAGGTTATTTTCTTTGCGCAAAATATAGCTCGGCTGTGATGAAAATCCAGTCGAAGTATCGCAAGAATTACTTTACAGATATTGTCCAAATAAATTCAAAATCCGGCTTAAAAGGCAGCAACAAAAATTTTGCTTATGCAGGCGGAAAATTCGGAGGCATTGGTCTTACGCAATCGTTTGCCATGGAGCTGATGCCCTATCGAATCAAAGTTAACTCCGTTTGTCCGGGGAATTTCTTTGAAGGCCCCCTATGGAGCGATCCTGAGAAGGGATTATTCGTTCAATATTTGAGAGCAGGGAAAGTCCAGGGTGCAAAAACCATCGAAGATGTGAAGGCTTTCTACGAAGCGCAAGTTCCTGCCGGCAGAGGTTGCCGTGTGATGGATGTCTTCCGCGCGATTTTATACATCATCGAACAGGAATATGAGACAGGTCAGGCAGTTCCGGTCACCGGAGGTCAGATTATGCTAAGTTAGAAATTTTGGATTTTGGATTTTCGATTAGGTCCCGATCAATATTTGTACATTAATTTCGGATATCTTGGAAGTTCCATATTCCAAAATCGAAAATCGAAAATTGATTTATTGATAAAAATTTGAAAATGAGAACAAAAGCAGTTCGGTTGTACGGAAAAAAAGATCTTAGATTGGAGGAGTTTGAACTTCCCGCAATCAAAGACAACGAAATATTAGCCAAAGTTGTTTGCGACTCTTTGTGTATGTCATCCTACAAGGCTGCTTCACAGGGAACTGATCACAAGCGTATTCCAAATGATGTGGCCGAAAATCCGGTCATCATCGGCCACGAATTTGCCGGTGAACTACTGGAAATTGGTTCCAAATGGAAAAGCCAGTTCAAGCCGGGCGACAAATTCTCGATACAGCCAGCCCTTAATTATGCCGACGGACCGGTTGGCGTTTTGAGCGCACCAGGCTATTCGTACCACCATATTGGCGGTGATGCCACTTATGTAATCATTCCGAACGAGGTGATGGAGCTTGGAGCGCTGTTGCCATTTTCAGGCGACGGATTTTATCCTGCATCGCTGGCCGAGCCTTTGTCGTGCGTAATTGGCGCCATGCATGCAAATTACCACATAACGCCAGGTTCCTACATTCATAAGATGGAAGTCGTTGATGGCGGGAAAATGGCAATCCTGGCAGGTGTAGGTCCGATGGGTCTTGCCGCCATCAATTATGTATTGAATCGTGACGATCGCAGGCCATCGCTGCTTGTTGTGACAGATATCGAGCAATCACGCCTCGACCGCGCAGCATCACTCTACACAATCGATTTTGCTGCTTCCCGCGGCATCGATCTTCGATATATCAACACATCCGCATACGCCGAACCGGTAAAGGAGCTTAAGTCCCTAACGGGGGAAGTCGGTTTCGATGATGTCTTCGTTTTTGCACCGGTTTCCCCGGTAGTAGAACAGGCAGATGCTTTGCTGGCATTTGACGGTTGTCTGAATTTCTTCGCAGGTCCTTCAAATCCGGAGTTCAGCGCGAAAATTAATTTTTACAACGTACATTATGCCTACACCCATTTGGTTGGGACGAGCGGTGGCAATACAGACGATATGAAAGAAGCCATACGGCTGATGTCTGCCGGACTGGATCCCGCCGGACTGGTAACTCATATTGGAGGGTTGAATGCCGTAATCGATGCGACGTTGCATCTTCCAGAAATCCCCGGAGGAAAGAAGCTGATATACAATCACATTGAGATGCCGCTCACACCCATTGCTGACTTTGCCGAATTGGGAAAAACGGATCCATTATTTGCAGAACTGGCTCGTATCTGCCAAAATCACAACGGATTATGGAATATCGATGCAGAAAACTATCTACTCAAATCAATTTAAGTTTCATCACAAGTAGCCCCTGACAAAAATTTTCCACTTTTCACTCTCCACTTTCCACTTTTCACTTTTCGTTTTCCTTGTTCCCTTTTCCGTTTTCCTTGTTCAATCTTTCACTTTTCGTTTTTCACTTTTCGTTCTCATCTAAATGACCTAACTTTCGGTTTTTAATTGAAAGCCCCATGGAAAAGGAGAAACTGGACAAGATTTCGATTTCTAATCTGTTTAAGCGAAGAAAGACAGACCGCGATATTTTTCAGGAATTGATGCCCAATAAAGTCAAGGAGGTATTGCTCTTTGCGACCTTGTACGACGCATATTCCATCGAAAGAGAAGGGCAGTTTTCTGATAAGATCTTTGGCGAATATTTGCAGCTAAACCTATATGCAGCTCCCCGATTTACAAGCGTAAACACCACTGAAGATGTTGTACCGACTATAAATCTTCGCCACTTCGATTTAATCATCATCATGGCTGGCGTCGACAAAGAGATGCCGATTAAAGTGGCCGAACTGATTCACCAGAACAAACCACGGATTCCAATCCTGTTGCTGGTCAACAATAACAACGATGTAGGGTATTTCAAACGTGCTGCCTCTCAGGTGCCTGCCATCGACAGGGTATTCGTCTGGAATGGAAATTCCAATGTGTTTATTGCAATGATCAAGTACATCGAAGACAAGCGAAATGTTGCCAGAGATACAATATTGGGTGGTGTCCGGATTATTTTGCTGGTCGAAGATTCGATCAAATATTATTCGCGCTATTTGCCATTGCTCTTCTCCAGCGTCATGACGCAGACGCAATCACTGGTTTCGGATGATTCAACGGACGAGCTGCACAAAATATTTAAATACAGAGCCAGGCCCAAAGTGCTTTTAGTTAGCACATACGAAGAGGCGGTTCAAATTATCAATGACTACAAAGACAATCTGCTCTGCGTAATTTCTGATGTAAAATTTGCCCGGGACGGTGTCAATGACGAAGATGCCGGAATAGAATTGCTGAAATACGCTCAACAAAGCCTGAAATACCCGATTCCCTTGTTATTGCAATCTCATGACATCGAAAATGCAAAAAGGGCCGAGACTATCGGTGCAGGTTTTATTACCAAGAATTCTGAAACACTGGCGCACGACATTCATGAGTTTATAAATACCAAACTCGGTTTTGGGGATTTTATTTTTAAAGATAAGAAAGGCAACAAAATAGCCTGTGCCAGAAACCTTCATGAATTTGAAGAGCTGGTATCAAAAGTACCGATGGAGTCGCTGTTATATCATGGCCAGGCCAATGGATTCTCTACGTGGCTGATGGCTCGCGGAGAAATCAATATGGCAGAACGCCTAATTCCATATAAAGCAGAGGATTTTGACAACACAGAGAAATTGAGGGATCTGTGCCTGAAAGTTTTTGCCGACGTACGTGAAAAGAAAAATCGCGGACGAATTGTCAATTTTGATTCGAGCCTGATCACCGGGAACCGGTATATTGTCCGCATGGGATTGGGCTCTCTGGGAGGAAAGGGCAGGGGTTTGGCATTTATGAGCAACCTCCTTGAGAATATTGATATGAAGGCCATTCTCAGCGGAATTAATATTCGTATGCCGGCAACGGCCATAATCGGTGCCATCGAATTTGACAAATTTCTGGAGTCTAACGATTTGTTTGATATTGCATTTCGATCGTCCGATCAGGAAAAAATTAAGAATGCTTTTTTGGCAGGCGATCTGAGCGTATCCCTGAAAGACAAGCTGATGCAGTATATTCAGCATATCAAAGAGCCGCTGGCCATCCGGTCTTCCGGCTTGTTCGAAGATTCACTTCTGCAGCCCTTCTCCGGTGTTTACGATACCTATCTGATTCCCAACAACCATCCTGATGCCGAAATCCGTTTTGAACAATTGATGAATGCCATTAAATTGATTTATGCTTCAGTCTTTAGCAACGATGCAAGATCCTATTTTCAGGCCATCAACTACAAAATTGAGGAGGAGAAAATGGCTATCATCATTCAGCCGGTAGTAGGGAAAGAACATAGCGGTAAATTTTATGTAGACATCAGCGGAATCGCGCAATCCTATAACTATTATCCTCATTCATACATGCAGCCCGAAGACGGGTTTGCCGTCGCAGCCATGGGACTTGGGCAAGCAGTTTCGGGTGGAGAAAAGGCATATCGTTTCTGTCCTAAATATCCGGCGCTGAATATTGGATCCATTTCTGATCAGGTTAGGGATACGCAACGGGAGTTTTATGCTATCGACCTGACGCATACCGAATTTGATATGAATCACGAAGGAGAATTGGCTGCCATTCGGAAATATCCTGTATCCGCTGCCGAGAAAGATGGTGTGATAGATCAGTGTGTTTCTACCTACGATATGGAAAATGAGATCCTTCTGCCCGGAATTGGCACCCGCGGTCCGAGAGTGGTCGATTTTGCCAACCTCCTCAAATATAATCAGGTGCCAATGTCCGATGCATTGTTGATTCTGATGAAGCTTTTTCAGCAGGCTATGGGATCGCCCGTTGAGATGGAATTTGCAATTGATCTGAACAAAGGCGACAACGGATGGCCTACTTTTTATCTGCTCCAGCTTAAGCCGCTTATTCGCCGTGAGGATGATGTGGAAATTGATCTGGATGAACTCGATCGGAATAACCTTGTCCTGATCTCTCAAAAAGGGATGGGGAATGGAAAGATTAAAGGCATTCACGATGTGCTGTATGTTGACATTGAGCGCTTCGATAGAACCCGAACCAAAGAAATTGCAGCCGAGATTCTGGAATTCAACAGACTTCTTTGCGATGAGGATCGTAAGTATGTGCTGGTGGGTCCGGGAAGATGGGGTACCCGCGATGAATTTACAGGGATTCCCGTTAGGTGGGCTCACATCAATAATGCAAAAGTCATCGTCGAAATTGGGTTGCCCGATTTTCCGCTGGATGCATCCCTTGGATCACATTTTTTTCACAATGTAACCTCCATGAATGTTGGTTATTTTTCCATACCTGTTATCGATGGGAAAGAATTCGTTAACATGAAGTTATTGGCATCGCAGGAAATTGTGCGCGAAGGCAGATTTGTAAAATGGGTTCGTTTCCAGCATCCACTGGATATATTGATGGATGGCAGGAAGAGAACCGCCGTTGTGCGTATGAAGTAGCGGGAGTTGCTACGCTTACGGATAGTGATATATAAACGAAGAAACTGTTTAAATTTGGGAATTCAATATGCTGTAGGCATCAGATGTGGGTAGAATGCAAATGATAGAGATTCCATTTTGTCCCGTACGGGACGAAATAATCGTAATTTGTCGATTTTCTACCCACATAGAATCCCAATCGGGATTGGGGTAAATTGCAAATTGAAATACGACATTTCTACATTTATTAAGCTATGAAGAAATTTAGAATTATCCTCATCATCATTGCAGCGATATTTATTGTCTATATCGCCGGACCGAAGCCACCAAAGCCGGTAATGAATAACATCTTACCAAAAATTGAAGGAAGCGTTGATAATTACGTAATCGCGATGGAACATAAGCCTGGCCTCATTCTGCGACCTGGGTGTGAAGCCAAAATTATCTGGGCAAATGATTCGACAAAACAGCAAACAGAATATGTCCTCTTGTATTTGCACGGCTTTTCGGCCAGTCACCGGGAGGGCTATCCTCTAAATGAAGATTTTCCGAAAAAATTTGGGTGTAATGCCTTCCTGACCAGACTGGCTTCTCATGGCATGGTTACAGAAAATCCGCTCATCGATTTAACCCCCGATCTGTTGTACGAATCGGCCAAGGAAGCGCTGGTCATTGCACATCAACTCGGGCGAAAGGTGATCATCATGGGTTGCTCAATGGGCGGCACACTGGCGCTGAAATTAGCAGCTGATTTTCCCGATCAGGTTCATGCGATGATTCTCTATTCTCCGCTTTGGATGATCAAAAACAAGACTGCAAAGATTGTCTCCGGGCCGTGGGGATTGCAGATTGCCCGACTGAATCTCGGGGGCGATTTCCGTTCCACGGATGATGATCCCAAAAGCGAGGTATGTAAATATTGGTATTGTAAATATAGGGCCGAGGGAATCGTAGGTCTTCAACAGCTGGTAGATGTTCTTGCCAAAAAGGAGACTGTCGGGAAGATTAAATGTCCGGTTTTTATGGGCTACTATTTTAAAGACGAACAACACCAGGATCAAGTTGTTGAGGTGAAGGCAACACTAGAAATGATACAGGAAATTGGTACACCACTGGCCGTGAAACGGTCGATCAATTTTCCGGAAGCAGGCGCTCATGTTATTTGCAGTGATTTAGTGTCGGGCTCCGTCAATGAGGTACGAAAAGAAACCTTTGCTTTCGCCGAAGAAATACTGGGAATGAAGGCGAAGTAGGAATGTTGGAATTAGACAATTACAATGATTTCAACTCCTCTTTGAGCTCTTCTATGGCCATTTTACACTGGTTTTCGAAACTGCGAATGTGGCCTAAGTAACTTTCAGTATCGCTTCCCTCGATTGCTTTCATCTGGAATCGTTTCATCTCAGCCTCGAGGTCTGTCATCCCCATGATCTGCAGGGAAGATTTTGCTTTGTGTGCCTCTTTCCCAAGGGCCGAAAATTGTTTATTCTCGTAATATCTGTTGAGGTTCCCAACAAAATCGGGGACTTGCAAAACAAACATTTCAATCATTTCGCGGATAATTTCCTTGTTATTCTCCGTGATAGTTCTGAGATATTGTAAATTTGTGTAAACCATTTTATCAGTGATACTTAGTTCGTATTGATAGAAAATAAAATCAATTTTTTGGTCCGTAAAATCATTTCAACATGAGTTTTGTTAGGTGCATCTCACGTATTTATTCTTAAGTTTGGCAATTCAAAATAACGTAAAAATCGGCTGATGTGGTTGGATTGTAACCCGCATCTGGCGATTCGCAAAACAGCCGGATTTTTTTCTGTCATTCGAAATTTACGATTTTCAAAAGATATAACACAGGCTCAAACGAAAAGTTTAAAAATAATTCCAAAATACTTTAAAGATTGACCAATGCTTAAGACTAATTTTCACAGGATACATCTTAGCTACAATGCTAAAATGGCTGAATTTGCCGGATTTGATATGCCTATCGAGTATTCAGGTATTAAAGACGAACATTTGACGGTTCGGAATGGTGTCGGCGTTTTCGATGTTTCCCATATGGGCGAAATCTGGGTAAAAGGGCCTGCCTCCCTGCCTTTCCTGCAAAAGGTTACTTCGAATGATGTAGAGGCTCTTCAACAGGGGCAAGCCCAATATTCCTGTTTCCCGAACGGCAAAGGCGGAATTGTGGATGATTTGCTGGTCTACTATTTCTCACCGGAGAAATATTTGTTGGTCGTAAACGCTGCCAACGTTGAAAAAGACTGGAACTGGCTGGTATCGCAAAATGATTCAGGGGCTATCCTGGAAAATTCATCCGACGGAATATCCCAGTTGGCAGTACAGGGACCCAAAGCAATAGAAGTTCTTCAAAAACTCACTACCGTGGATCTCGCCGCTATCAAATATTACACGTTTCAGGTGGGTGAAATGGCAGGCGTTAAAGATGTCATCATTTCTGCCACCGGATATACCGGCGCTGGCGGATTCGAACTCTATTTCTACAATCAATACGCAGAATCCATGTGGAATGCCATCTTCGAAGCTGGCAAAGATCTTGGGATTAAACCCATCGGACTCGCTGCACGCGATACGCTGAGACTCGAAATGGGATTTTGCCTTTATGGAAATGATATTGACGACACGACCTCGCCCATTGAAGCCGGTTTGGCCTGGATTACGAAGTTTAAGGACAGCAAATATTTTATCGATAAGGATATTTTACTTCAGCAGAAAAAGCAGGGAACAGCTAGCCGCTTGTGCGGCTTCGAAATGATCGATCGCGGCATTCCACGTCACGATTATTCCATTTGCGATGCTGAAGGAAATAAAATCGG
The DNA here is from genome assembly GCA_963663005.2 of Prolixibacteraceae bacterium. Lineage (GTDB taxonomy): Bacteria > Bacteroidota > Bacteroidia > Bacteroidales > Prolixibacteraceae > CAINVV01. Next base: position 33,537 of record CAXXHH010000010.1, on the reverse strand, counting down.
CAGGGTCACCTCAGGAACACAATCTCCCGTTTTGGAAAAAGGTATCGGTATGGGATACGTTCCAACTGCCTTGTCTAAACCGGGAAGTGAGATTTATCTGGAGGTTCGTGGCAAACTTCTAAAAGCCAGGGTGGTGAAGATGCCGTTTATTTAGATTGTTTCTATATCTCTTATTTTGGGAGGGCTTAACTTAAAATTAACTGACTATTGTCATGTTTTAATGATTAAAATGTTAATTTCACCCACGTAAGAATGGGCGTAAGTCTATTAAATATAAGTAGTTAAATATCTGATAATTTAAATATCTAAACTTATCCGGCCGCTTCCGGAAAGTATGTCAAACCCATATAAACTGATTCAAATGAAGAAGCATAATTTTTACGCGGGACCATCAATACTTCCCGAATTCACAATTCAGAAAACAGCTGAGGCCGTTATCAACTTTGCCGGAACCACCTTATCGGTAATGGAAGTATCGCACCGCAGCAAAGAATTTGTTGCTGTAATGGACCAGGCAATAGCGCTGGTTAAGGAATTGCTGGAAGTTCCGGAAGGCTACGAAGTGCTGTTTTTGCAAGGTGGTGCAAGTACCCAGTTTTATATGGCACCTTACAATCTGATGAAGACAAAAGCCGGATACATGAATACAGGTGTTTGGGCTACTGCTGCTATTAAAGAAGGAAAATTCTTTGGCGAAGTGGTGGAAGTCGCCTCTTCCAAAGACAAAAACTTCAACTATATTCCGAAGGGTTTCGATATTCCTGCTGACCTGGATTACCTCCATATTACCACGAATAACACCATTTTTGGTACGGAGATGCTCTACGACCTTGATTCTCCGGTTCCATTGGTTGCCGATATGTCATCTGATATTTTCAGTCGCCCGATGGATATTTCCAAATATGCGGTTATTTATGCCGGTGCTCAGAAAAATCTGGCTCCTGCCGGTGTCACACTGGTAATCGTTCGCAAAGATGTCTTGGGAAAAACCGGACGCCCAATTCCTACTATGATCAACTACCAGACTCATATCGAAAAAGAGTCCATGTTCAATACTCCTCCTTGTTTGCCGGTATTTGCCGCTCTGCAGACGTTAATTTGGCTCAAAGAGAATGGTGGCATTAAAGCGATGGAAGCGAAGAATATTGCTAAAGCAAAACTGCTTTATGACGAAATTGATCGTAATTCGTTGTTCCAGTGCACCGTGCCAGATCCGGCCGACCGCTCACGAATGAATGTTACTTTCGTTATGACACCGGGAAATGAACATTTGGAAAAAGATTTTCAGGCTGCCGCCAAGGAAAATAACATCGTTGGTATTGAAGGTCACCGCAGTGTTGGCGGTTTTAGGGCTTCTATTTATAATGCCATGCCGATCGAGAGTGTTGCCGCCCTGGTAAAAACAATGCAGGATTTCGAAGCTAAGCAAAAGTAAGTATGGCCATTCTAAAACCTTTCAGGGGACTGCGTCCTCCTGTGGAACTTGCGGCTCAGGTTGCTTCCCGTCCGTATGATGTACTCAATTCGGATGAGGCGCGTCTGGAAGCCACAGGCAATCCCTATTCATTGTTGCATATTATTAAGCCGGAAATCGATCTACCTATAGATATTGATGAGCATAGCCCGGAAGTTTACCAAAAGGCGCTGGATAACTTTGAACTATTCAAAGCCAAAGGCTGGCTCCAGAAAGACGAGCAGGAATATCTGTACGTTTATGCTCAGACCATGGAAGGTCGTACGCAATACGGTATCGTCGGATGCGCTTCCGTGGATGATTATCTGAACGGAGTGATTAAGAAGCACGAACTCACCCGCAGTGATAAAGAGGAAGACCGGATGAAACACGTTCGCGTCACTGATGCAAACATGGAGCCTGTCTTTTTTGCATATCCTGCCGTTTCTGCAATTGATGAAATTGTTGAGTCAATTGTTAAATCTCGTGCTCCTGAATATGATTTTGTGGCAAACGACGGATTTGGTCACCACTTCTGGCTCATAAATGATCCTCAGACGATCTCCAGGATTGTTGAACTTTTTGCCGCAATTCCCGCCACATATGTTGCAGATGGTCACCATCGTACTGCCGCAGCTGCCTTGGTTGGTAATGAAAAGCGTGCCAACAATTCGCTTCACAACGGGACGGAAGAATACAACTTTTTTCTCGCAGTTCACTTTCCGGACAATCAATTGCGCATCATCGATTATAACCGCGTTGTAAAAGATCTGAATGGATTGACTTCAGAGGAGCTTCTGAAAAAACTTTCCCTGGATTTTGATGTGGAGAAAACGGGTGCGGAAATATATAAACCGGAGTCTCTCCATATTTTCTCTATGTACCTCGATGGCTTCTGGTATAAACTGACTGCAAAATCTGGGAGATACAACGACAGCGATCCGATTGGTGTGTTGGATGTTACCATTCTTTCTGCATTGGTTCTGGACAAGATTCTTGGTATCAAAGATCTTAGAACAGATAAAAGAATAGATTTCGTTGGTGGAATCCGGGGCTTGGGCGAATTGAAAAGGAGAGTCGATTCAGGAGAAATGAAAGTCGCATTTGCGCTTTATGCGGTCTCCATGCAACAGCTTATCAATATTGCCGATTCAGGGAATATTATGCCACCCAAAACGACGTGGTTTGAACCGAAACTGCGCTCCGGGTTGGTTGTACACGAGCTGCACTGATAGGAATAGTTTTAGGATTAAATAAGCTTGAAGGGTTTGAATGGTGCTATTTTAGTGACATTTCAAACCCTTCAAACATTTTATGGGCTCCTCAAACCCGAGCCATTGGGTCTACTTTACCTTCCTCAGCGGCAACAAATAGGCAGCTGTTACTTGTATGCCATTTGTTTGCGAAGGATCGTATCCGTAGTTTTTCGAATCGTACAGGTTCGTGAGGGAGTAAAATACACGGGTATCAACAGACAATGCCCCTATATGTTTGAAATGGTACTCAAAACCAATACCTCCGGTGAAAAGAAAATCAATACTTGAATCAATGGGCTTTCCCCAGTAGGGGATATCGGGAGTAGCTGGAATACCGGGTGTGGAGGGTTTCATTCCCTGACTGTCTGATAACAAAAATGCTACGGACGGACCAACGTTAAAAGTGAACCGAAATGCCTTGCTGCCCAGATTGGCATGTGTCATTACTGGGATCTCAAAATAGTTGAGTTTGTGGAAGTAGCTTTGTCCGTCAACAACTAACGGCTTTTCTTCCCAACCCTTTTGCAGGTAATTAAATTCCATCTGTATGCCAACATGGGGTTCCGAAATCATTCGAAACAGTAACCCCATCGTGTTGCCAGTGTATAAATTTTGCTCAACATTGGGTTTAAATTTCACTCTGCTGAACACAAATCCTTCTTTGACGCCAAAATAAAATTCCTTTTTAAAAGTACTATCCTGAGCAAAGCAAAAGTCAGGTTTTACGCTCAAAAGCAAAAAAACTAAACCAAGCCAACAAATAATAAATCTTCTCTTCATGAAAATTTTATTCGTACTAAATTTTTTCTCATCGTCCGTGATGTCATAATGACCAGGAGTAAGAGTCGCAAGTATGACAAACTTTTTTAATGCCCGGTAAAAGTAGATAAATGAATCACTTTTTGCTAAATTTGGAAGCAATTTATTTTCAATGACGATAGCAGAAAATCTTAAATTAATTCATAGTCAGCTTCCTTCCGGAGTAAAATTGGTTGCTGTCTCCAAAACAAAAAGTTCCGATCAAATCATGGAGGCTTATAGCGAAGGCCAAAGGATGTTTGGAGAGAACAAAGTACAGGAATTGCTATCCAAATGGCACGAATTGCCCAAAGATATTGAATGGCACTTTATCGGTCATCTGCAAAATAACAAAGTCAGGCAGATCGTTCCATTTATTTCTTTGATCCATGGCGTCGACAGTTTTAAACTGTTCTCCACCATCAATAAGGAAGCCGAAAAGTGCAACCGGATTGTCCGCGTTTTGTTGGAGTTCCATATTGCCTCTGAAGAGAGTAAATTTGGCTTGACGTTAAGCGAGGCCGAAGAGATGTTATCATCATCGGAAATGAACTCTTTGAAGAATATTGCCGTTTCCGGGGTGATGGGCATGGCTACATTTACCAACGATGAACAGGTCATCCAAGCTGAATTTGAACGACTCAGGACAATCTTTAATCTTCTCAAAAGCAAATATTACGCTCAAACCAGTCAATTTTGTGAGATATCTATGGGAATGTCTGACGATTACCCGATTGCTGTTTCAAAAGGTAGTACTATTGTGAGAATTGGAAGCAAAATTTTTGGAACAAGAAATTATGGGCAGTTTGTATAACTCTTTTATGAAGATATTTCCCCAGTTGAAAACAAATCATCTCTTTTTTTTCTTGATGTTGTGTCTGCCCTTTATTTCCAGGTCGCAACAAATTACGATTGACCCCAAACAGCCAGCCGGGACAGTTTACTGCAGCAGTCCAGTATTTGTTGCCCCAAATTTTACCATGAGTGCTTCCGTCTCGATTACCGGGATGAAAGTTTCGATTAGTCAAGGCTACGTCTTTGGCGAGGATTTACTGCGTTTATCAGGCAGCGTCGGGTCAGTCACTGCCTCGTGGTCTGGCGGAAATGGATATTTGACTCTGACAGGAAGTTCGAATATCGACGATTATATTCAGGCTATCAGGAAGGTTCAATATTTAAATAGTTCAGAATCGCCGACCACTACAATCAGGTACATTACCTTCTCACTGGAAGATGCCGATTTCCTGCCTGAAACGCAGCATTTCTATCGGTTTATTGATAGACCCGGCATTTCATGGTCAGCTGCAAGGGCTGAAGCATCATCGCCAGCAATGAAATACTATGGTTTAGAAGGATATTTGGCGACCATTACCTCAAGTGGTGAAAATGACTTTATTCAGCAGAAAACAAAGGGTGTTGGTTGGATTGGTGCTTCGGATAGAGCCGTTGAGGGTGAATGGAGGTGGGTTACTGGTCCGGAGGGAAATGCCGACGGAGGCAGAGGCTTTCTCTTTTGGAAAGGAACCGGATACCAGGCCAAAACGAATCCTTCTACATACGGACCGGTAAATGGTGCCTATCATAACTGGAATCGCTGGGCTAATCCGCTTCCGGCGAACCCCAACCCCGCAAATTGGGAACCGAACAACTCAGGGGGAAACGAAAGCTACGCCCATATCACTTATTTTAAGAATACACCTAATGAATCTCTCAGATGGAATGATCTTCCGGATCAGGGAGGTAGCGGAGAGTATGTTCCCGCAGGGTACCTGATCGAATACGGCGGAATGCCCGGAGAATTGGGAGTTAGTCTTACCTCCAGCCTGCAGCTGTTTGTGGGGACCATTACTTTCGCGTCAATTGCTACCGATCGAAGTTTCAAAATTTGCGAGGGCATTCCGGTTAAATTGAATGTTGCGGATGATAAGGCAGTATATTCCTGGAGTCCCACAACCGGATTATCCAATCCGCTTATTTCAAATCCAATTGCAAAGCCGAGTGTAACGACAGAATATACAGTTACTGCGACAAACCAGTACTGCAAGGATACTGCAAAATTTAAGGTTAATGTGCTTCCGGCTCCAATTTCCAGTCTTAAAAAGATCGAAGATATTTGTGTCGGCAAAACAGCAACGCTCGATCCCGGATTACATGCATCTTATTTGTGGGCCAGTGGTTCGCAAAGCCGCACAGTAGTCACAGGTACTGAAGGTTATTATGCGGTGACACTAACCGGAAGTAATGGATGTAAGCTAATAGATTCTTCTAAGGTAGTGGTTCATCCGTATCCCAAAATGGACCTTTCAAAATTGAATACGATGTTTTGCGGTCCAACGTTCACCGTGAAATTAAACCTGTCGACAGATATTGGCAACTACGTCCTTACAAACCAGGCGACCAATGAGAAAATCAATGGAACCACTATCACTGTTCCGACCTATGGAGATTACAAGTTTACGGCAATGGTTACTGATCCCTTTAATTGTCCGTCGAAGGATACCACAATCAATATCTACGTCCATAAAATTCCAAAGGTAGACCTTACCATCAACGAAACAGTCTGCTACGGATACAATTTGCAGGCAAGCTACGTGGGAACTTCCAATATTCCCGTATCACGGTTTACCTGGATTTTTGGCGGCGATACAATCAGCAACAAGTTGGGTCAAAGTACGGAAGATATACCACTGGGGGTTAACCAGACGAAAAGGGATTTGGTGCTTAACGTCACCGAAGACGGTTGTACGGGTAGCAATAAACTTTCCGATATTCTGGTCATTCCCGACATAAAACTTTTCGTTAAAAATAAGCTTCAGTGCCAGCCTGTCCCTTTTGAATTTTCAGCCACGAATACGGAAACGGTTGTGAAATATGAGTGGGATTGGGGAGATGGAACACCAATCGGATTAGGAAAAAATGCAACACATCCCTATGCCAAAGAAGGATATTATGACGTTCGTTTAACGGTTACGACAGACAAAGGGTGTACTAATTCGGCTACCGTTGAAAAAATGGTGTATGTAGCACCAATACCGACCGTGTCCTTTTCACTTGATCCGGGGATGTGTCTTAATCCGGGAAAAGATACGCTGAAGTACACCGGATCGGCAAATGATAAGGATACCTATTACTGGGATTTGAAAGGGTTCGATCCTGTTGAAATTGTCCAGTCTCCAGATACTACTGCCGGACCGCTTGTATTCGATCTGATCAAAAAGCCTAAGACAAATTTGTCATTGTATGTGATATCTCAATATGGCTGCAAGAGTCCAACCGGTTCATTGGAGGTTAAGAGAAGACCGATTTTTTCATTCAGTTCATCTGTTAAAGATGGATGTGCCCCGTTATCAGTCGATTTTAAAGCAAAAGCGGATGATCCTATAGATGATTTGAGCTTTAAATGGGCCTTTGGTGACGGCGAAAAAGGAGATATGGCAGAAATGAATCACATTTACCAGCTTCCAAATCTGAATCATGATGTTCGGTTAACTGCCTATTCGTCAATTACCGGATGCAGCGACAGCACGTACAATTCGGGTTTTATCGTTGTTCATCCGAATCCCAAGGCTGGATTTGCCATGGATCACGATATCGTGTATAACGATGCTTCTCAAATTATTTTCACCGATCAAAGCGTCAATGCCGTGAATTTTCTCTGGGACTTTGGAGATACAAATACATCGAAAGAAAAAAATCCGATTTACAGTTATCTGACAATGGGGCACATGAAAGTTGTCCAGACAGTTTATAATGAGTTTGGTTGCCAGGATACAACCTCAAAAGGTGTACTGGTTGCTTTTAGCAAACTCTTTGCACCAAATGCCTTTGCGCCAAATGCACCGACGGAAATAGACAGGGAGTTTAAACTCTACTCCGAAGGTATTCGGAAAGAGGGATATCATCTGACGATTCTCAGTCGTTGGAACGATATTGTCTTTGAATGTAAAAACGAGATTAAGGCCTGGGACGGGAAAATGTCAAATGGTAATTATGCTCCCGCTGGTAACTATATTTGGATATTGGAGTGCTCCGATTTCCTTGGTCGGGCGCACCGACAATACGGATCGTTGACACTGGTATTTTAAGCTGATTTTTTTATATCTTTTGGCATTGATTTCTTATGATTTTTTATGATTAAATGGCTGAACACTTTGCTTTTGTTCCTTTCATTATCAGGAATACTTAGTGCCCAAAACGCTACGAATGCCTGTTTGAAATCAACGGAAGGAAAGGATTTCTGGTTTGGCTTCATGGAAAGCCGGCACCATCAGACCGGGCATTATCTGGAATTGACGCTGACTTCTACTTACACCTGCCATTTTAGTTTTTACATAGGAAAATCAACTACACCCTATTTTACGGCCACATTACTGCCTAACTCTCCTTACAGATATAAACCACCCTGGCAAAATGTAGAGCCACTAGGTTCAGAAACCATCGAGCAAAAAGGATTACATATCGTTTCGGATATGCCCATGAATATCTTCGCAATGAACTGGAGTCCGAGTTCTGCCGATGCTGCTGTAATTTTTCCGGTAGAGGCCATTGGTAACGAATATTATGCAATGTGTTATGAACCAAACATCAACGAAGGGGCAGGAGGAACTCCGGGAAATGGTAAAAACAGCGAATTTGTGGTAGTGGCTTCCGAAGATAATACGAAAGTAACCATTACCCCGAGTAAAGTAACGGATCAACTCCGGCCAAAGGACACTCCTTTTACCATCACATTGAATAAGGGAGAGCTTTATCAGGTTCAGTCTATGAATCATGCGAATTTAGCCGGGCAGGGAGATTTAACGGGTAGCTATATCAAAAGCGACAAACCAATTGCATTCTATTCTGGATCATGGTCTACGACGATCCCGATAGGGGCAAATTCTGCCTGGGATCATCTCTATGAACAGATTCCTCCCGTTCGTTCCTGGGGTCGCAAATTTGTCACGGTACCATTTAAGGGCAGATCGTTAGACGTATTCAGGATAATGGCTTCTCAGAACAATACAAAGATCCGGATAGGAAACGGAAACACAATTGTCCTGAACAAGGGGGCATTTCATGAATTTCAGCTAACAAGTGATCAGCCTTCTTTGATTGAGAGCGACTATCCAATCCTTTTGGCACAATTCATGGTTTCTAATGTCGTTGACCGTCCCGCAGGGGTTTCACAGAATAACTGGGACGGTGATCCGCTGATGCTAATTGTTAGTCCGGTCGACCAGACCAGAGAGGCAGTTACCTTTGTAGCCTATGATTCGCCCAACATTAACAGTAAGTTCTTTGTCAATGTCGTGACAAAACTTGAATCTTCAAGTTTTATTATGCTGGATAGTCAACCAATTGCTTTTCAGCCACTTTCAAATTCGGAGTATGCCTTTGCGCAGGTCGCCATTACAATGGGAAATCATAATCTGAACAGTATCAAGTCTGGCAACGGGTTTATCGCCTATGTATATGGTTACGGTGGTGTTGAGTCGTACGGGTATGGTGTCGGGTTCAACCTAAGTATAAAACTCGATCTGGGTGGTGATATTCATTTTGTTAGGGATACGGTCTTGCTTTGTAAGATGCAGCCAAAAATTTTGGATGCCGGATCTCACTTTTCAAAATTTCTATGGAGTACCGGCGATACCACGCAGGCCATTTTTATAGACAAGGCAGGCTACTCAAAGGTCACCGCCTCTACTTCTGATGGATGTACGATGACGGACAGTATTTACGCCTATTTGAGCGATCCGGTTGTGGCGCTGATAAAGGATACCACTATTTGCAAACCCAGGACTTTTCAGATTGATGCCGGATCTGGTTTCGCCTCCTATCGCTGGTCTACAAATGATTCTGTGCAAAAAATTATCGTAAAGACCTCCGGGATGTATAGCGTCCAGGTTAAAGATAAATATGATTGTCCGGCAAGCGATTCCGTTTGGGTCGGTTTCATAGATAAGCCCAAACTGGATTTGAGCAAATTGGACACCCTGATATGCGGCTCGAAACAGACAACCGTGAACATAACTGCCGACAGGGGAAAATATTTTCTGAAAAGCATAAATCCGATTATATCAATTTCGGATCTGAATGCCACAGTTCCGGTGTTTGATACCTATCCGTTTACGTTTACCGCTGTCGACCAGTATACTTGTACATCGGACACCACGTTCAAAATCGGCTTTCATAAAATACCTACCGTGATTATATCGGTCGATGATACTACCTGTTATGGTTATAGTCTGGATGCTAAGTACTTGGGTGATGCAGAAATTGACAAAGCCCGATTTACCTGGATCTTTGCCAGCGACACTCTTGCGAATGATATTGGCAGAACACAAATGCACGTCAAATTGGGACTGGACCGTTCGAAACGTGATTTGTATCTGTACGTCCGGGAGAATGGATGTACGAATAGTTTTGCTATAAAAGAGATAAGTGTAATTCCCGACCTCGACTTTTCTGTGACCGATTCCCTGCTGTGCCAACCGGAAACATTCAAATTCTCTGCCATAAATACCGAAAATGTCATCGACTATCTGTGGGATTGGGGAGATGGAATATCTGAACACATTGGGAAAAATGCAACGCATAACTATCTGAAGCCTGGCTATTACGCTGTCGAAGTAACAGCAACGACAGACAAGAAATGCATAAATACGGTGAAAAAAGATAGTGTAATCTATGTTGCCCCAGTTCCAACCGTCGATTTTTCAATCAAGGACAATACCTGCCTGGAACTGGGTTCTCAGAATTTGTTATACACCGGTTCAGCTGACGACAAGGATCATTATTTTTGGGAATTGTCGGCTTTCTTACCCAACGAGCTTATCAGGAATCCGAATGATTCAAAAGGTCCGTTAATATTCGACTTAAAATCGCAACCAAAGGCTGAGATAAAATTGCAGGTCGTCTCAAAGTACGGCTGTATAAGCGAGAAAAAAGGATTGCTTTTAAAGCGTATTCCAAAGTTCTACTTTACCGCAAAGGATAGTGCCGGTTGCATTCCTTTCGATGTGGTTCTGAATGCGACGGCGGGCGATGATGTTGATCAGGTGGATTACAACTGGAACCTGGGAGATGGGAATTTTGCAACTGGGGCAAAAGTCACCCATTCGTATGCTGTTCCGGATAAAAAGCATAATATCACCCTTTTTGCCAATTCAAATACCACCGGTTGCAAGGATACTTTATTTAAACCAGGATTTATTACCGTCTTTCCTCAGCCCAAAGCAGAATTTTCTGTAAACCAAAAGCTTTTGAGTAATGAAAATCCGGTAGCCATTTTTACCAATCATTCGACAGGTGCGGATAGTTATTATTGGAAATTTGGTGATAACGAATTCTCCGAGACAAAAGATCCTATTCACACCTACAAAGTCGTAGGTCCTCGAAGGGTTCTTTTGGAATCTACCAACAAGTTCGGGTGCGCTGATGCATTTGCTGATACAATAATGATTGAATTGAAGAATATCTACGCACCCAACGCCTTTTCGCCAAATGCCGCAAATGTTGTTGACAGGGAGTTTTTTCCGTATTGCAACGGAGTAAATAGGCCGGGTTATCATCTTCGTATTGTAAGCAGGTGGAACGAAGTTATCTTCGAGGTAAAAGATGAACTAAAAGGGTGGGATGGTAGTTTATCGGATGGGAAGCTGGCCCCGGCAGGGAATTATGTATGGCTACTTAATTTTATTGATTTTCTGGGGAAACCACATTTCCAGAAAGGAACAGTGACACTGGTATATTAGTTTAATATCTCTTTTCACTCCTGCGGTCTGTCGCCTGCTCTTCCGCTAAATCGTCGGTATCCTTAACGTGTTATAATAGAACCTTTTCCCTTGATTTCTGTCTATATAAAAAATGAGGGATATTTCATGTGATCCCATGCTGTAAAGTGAAACATTCGAAAGCACATAATCAAAGCTATATCCTATCTGAAACATCGGTGTGGCGTATCCAATCATACCAATAACCGCATCCGGCCTGGCCGAGAGATTATTTCTGAACCAAGCACCCAGGGTGAGTGATTTTTTTTCAACGTACAAACCGAGATTCAGCTGTTTGAACACTCCCTGTTGCTGGTAGATTGCATTAGGCGACAGCGTAAATCCCTTTGAATATAGGGCTCTGAAATAATCGTGACTCTTCGCACCAACATGCACAGTAAACTTCATTGGTAGATTTCCCGCCCTGTCTCCTTGTACGATCGACTGATCTGGCTCAGTGAGGTGATTGATCGCAAACCCAAAATAGACATCTCTTTTCTGACCAACCATACCGAAGGAAAAGTCGGGAATAATTTTATGTCCACTCTCAACAGGAATTGCGTACTCTCCGTTAATAATTCCGTTTTCCTGATTGATCATACCTGGAAAAACCAAATCTTTGGTGTTGAATTGCTTCAAAATGACGCCGGCCTGAAGTGCAGAGGTAAAAAATAGTTCGTCAGTAACTTTGACATGGTAGCAATAGACAAAAGAGCTCTGAATCGTATTGATATTCCCGTTTACCTCCCGGTCGTAAAGAGTCTGAAAGCCTATAGCGCCCTTCATCTTGAGCACATACTGGTCATACGAAAGATTGTAGGTAACAAAGGTATTGCCTGAGCTTGGCCACTGGTTACGATAGTTGCTGACAATTCTGGGATAGGTTCCAGTGCCTGCAAATGCTGGATTAAGATAGAGCGGATTCGAATAGAATTGCGAAAATTGCGGGTCTTGTGCCTTGGCCTCCATCGAAAAAAACAGCGCAACGCAAATAAACAGGAATGAAAAGAGCCATCGCTTAGCAATCTGCTGAGGATTTGTGAATAAGAAGAGACTTAGATAATTGCTTAATTTCATTATAGTTTATTGCGATCAAAAATCAACCGGATCCTGATCAAGTGGAATGTTTGGGATGATTTCCAGCAACCCCTTCAACAAATATTCCTTCCTCTCTTCAATGTTTTGAAGACTTTCAGTGATTTTTTCAATTAGTTGCCCTTCCTCGTCGCTGTCAATTTTCCCATACATATTTTCAATAACAGTGAATGCCTCAAACGCAATTTGAAACTCCTGTTCGATGACTAATTGAACGAAAAATGACAAATGCTTGCTGTAATTTAAACCATTTTGCCAGCAAGCAGCAACCAGTCGCTCCAGAATATCAAGATTTTCTTCTTGCTTTAATTCAGAAACAAGCTGATCTACTGATTTTTCATGCTTCAAGTCGGTGAATATCTGAAATATTTTCTCCTTTATTTCCACCGACAGATTCTGATGAACAAATGCAATTAACGGAGCAATGTAAGTATCGTCTCCATTATTTTTGATTTCATCCAGCGCATGATCAATTAATTCAGGATTGCCTGACTTTATAGCCTGTTTCAAGCGACTAAGTTTGTCAATTTTCTCCATTGGTAACATTTTTCCTTATGACAAGTAGGACAAAGATAAAATTATTTGAACAAGTAAGTGAGAAGTTAAAATCCTTGCACTACCTGCATTTTAAAAAATAATCTGATGGCTTTTGAGGAACTCGCCGGTAAAAGAATTTTCGCAAGCGGCTAATCCTTCGGGTGTTCCTTCAAACAATTTGTATCCACCTTTTTCTCCACCTTCCGGACCAAGATCGATGACCCAATCGGCCACCTTTATCACCTCCGGATTGTGTTCAATCACAAGGATCGAGTGGCCTCTGGAAATCAATGAATTCATTGAATCCAATAATTTCCGGATATCATGAAAGTGGAGTCCTGTCGTTGGCTCATCAAAAATAAATAAGGTCGCACCCTCTTTTTCTTTAGCCAAAAAGGAGGCTAACTTAACCCGCTGGCTCTCACCACCTGATAGCGTGTTTGAAGATTGTCCAAGATGAACATACCCCAAACCAACATCCGTTAATGGCTGGAGCTTTTTGGCTATTTTTTTGCCGGTTGGCTTCTCGTTGAAAAATTCAATCGCTTCATCAACGGTCATCTCCAGAAGTTCGTAAATATTCTTATTTCGGTAGGTCACATCCAGCACATCAGATTTGAAACGCTTTCCGTTACAGCTTTCGCATGTAAGCTGGATATCAGCCATGAACTGCATCTCCACCTTAATTTCACCCTCGCCCTGACAGGTCTCACATCGCCCTCCATCAATGTTGAATGAAAAATGTGACGGAGTGAAGCCATTAATCTTTGCTGCCGGCTGCTCGGCATAAAGTTTCCGGATTTCATCATAGACTTTGAGGTAGGTGACCGGATTTGACCGGGACGATTTCCCGATAGGATTCTGATCCACAAATTCAATGGCCGTAATTTTATTCAAATCTCCTGAAATCCCTGAATGATCACCTGTCTTCTCGCCAAAACCACCATAATATTTGGTGAGGGCAGGGAAGAGGATTCTTTTAACCAGCGAAGATTTTCCGGATCCACTGACGCCTGTCACCACAGTGAGGGTGTTTAATGGGAATTTGACGTCAAATCCTTTCAAATTGTTCTCCCTTGCTCCGGTAACCTCAATGAAGTTGTTCCATTTCCGTCGCCTTTCAGGCACGGCAATTTTCTCCGCACCGGTCAAATATTTTGCAGTCTGGCTAACCGGATTTTGTATCAATTCTTCATGAGTTCCCTCAAAAACAACTTCCCCGCCGTGCTGGCCAGCCAACGGACCAATATCAATCAAATAGTCAGCCGCCCGCATTATCTCTTCATCATGCTCCACGACAACGACGCTATTTCCTAGTTGTTGCAGTTTTCGCAGCACTTTTATTAATCTGCTGGTATCCCTGGGATGTAATCCAATGGAAGGTTCGTCCAAAATGTACATCGAACCGACCAAACTGCTTCCTAACGAAGTCGCCAGGTTAATGCGCTGTGATTCTCCTCCGGACAGTGTCGAAGAGAGCCGATTAAGGGTCAGGTATCCAAGTCCGACATCACATAAAAATTCAATACGGTTGTTGATCTCAATTAATAATCGCTCAGCGACAACCTGCTCTGTATCAGATAAGACGAGTTTTTTAAAATAGAGCTGCAGTTCCGTAACCGGAAGGTTCACCAGTTCGGTAACAGATTTTCCTCCGACTTTGACATACGTTGCCTCCTTTTTTAGTCGGGTTCCTTCGCATTCCGGACAGGTTGTCTTTCCCCTGTAACGGGATAGCATTACCCGATATTGGATTTTGTATGTTTGTTCCTCCAGCTGTTTAAAAAAGTCATTCAGTCCTTCGAAATGGGAATTCCCGGTCCAAAGTAGTCTCCTCTGTTCATTTGTAAGCTCATAATAAGGTTTATGGATAGGAAAATCAAACTTGGACGCATGCTTTACCAGCTGGTCTTTCCATTCTCCCATTTTTTCACCCTTCCAGCATACAATCGCATCGCTAAAAACAGATAACGATTTATTAGGAACTACTAAATCCTCATCGATCCCAATTGTTTTTCCATAACCTTCACAAACCGGACAAGCCCCAACAGGATTGTTAAAGCTAAACAAATGGAGGGTTGGCTCTTCGAAGGTAATGCCATCAGCTTCAAATCTATTGGAGAAATTGCTTGATTCGATCCGGTCAGGCAGCTCAACGCGGGTCAGACATTCACCCTTTCCCTCAAAAAAGGCTGTTTGCACCGAATCGGCTACTCTGGACGAAAAATCCTCGTCCTCCGAAACCGGAATTCTGTCAATCAAAACGTTAATTTCGTTTGCTGACCGTCCATACTTTTCCAGATCACTGATTTTGACTATTTCTCCATCCAGCTCCAATCGGGTAAAACCCTGCTGAAGTAGCAATTCTGCTTCTTTGGCCAACGTTCTGCCGCTTTTAATCGTAAGTGGCGAAACGATAGTTATCTTGGTTCCTACCGGGAATGCACTTAAATACCTGACAACATCCACTACTTCATGTCTCTGAACCTCAACTCCTGAAACTGGCGAAAAGGTTTTACCTACCCGTGCATATAGTAGCTTAATGTAATCGTAAATCTCAGTAGAAGTACCTACCGTGGATCTGGGATTACGCGTATTCACCTTCTGCTCAATGGCAATGGCTGGCGGGATCCCCTTTATGTAATCGACTTCTGGCTTATCCATCCTACCCAAGAATTGACGGGCATAAGAGGATAGAGATTCAACGTACCTCCTCTGACCTTCAGCATACAACGTATCGAACGCCAGGGATGATTTCCCTGAACCTGACAAACCGGTGATCACAACCAGCTTGTCCCTGGGAATCTTAATATCGATGTTTTTTAGGTTGTGAACTTTTGCACCCTTTATTTCAATATATTGATTAGTAGTATTTTCGGACATTAAAAGCGATTTATTTATTCGTCATTACAAGCTGGTAAATTTACAAATACTTTCTTCGTAATTAGCACTCAACAGGAATCCTTTCAATTCAAATAGAGGGAACTTTATCTGAAGCAAAATGAATTTTCTCTTCTGAGTAATATTAAAAGATTGTCAATTTTTGCATTATTCAGGATGTTTGAAATAAATTTTCGAACTTTGTCTTCTTAATTTGCAATCGATTATACAAAATTTGATAGTATTATATTATGACTAAAAGTGCCTTACAAATCGAAAGGGCGAAGTATTCGCCAAAGATGCCAAAAGCATTGCAGGGAAATGTGAAAGTAGTCTTCGGGAAAAAGACCGAATCAGTTGCTGATCAGGCTGATATTAAGAAATTATTTCCAAACACATATGGAATGCCAACCGTTACGCTGGAAGCAGGTGAGGGATTGGATCCTGCCAAAATTCTGAATGTTGGCGTAATTTTGTCGGGCGGACAAGCACCCGGAGGACACAATGTAATTTCCGGCGTTTTTGATGCCTTGAAAAAGCTCAATCCGAACAATAGACTTTATGGATTTTTGGGTGGACCCAGCGGTTTAGTACTGCATAATTATATTGAAATCACAGACGAAATAGTAGAGGAGTTTAGAAATACCGGAGGGTTCGATATCATTGGTTCCGGCCGGACAAAATTAGAGGAAACCGAGCAATACGATAAAGGGCTCGACATTTGCAAAAAACTTTCCCTTTCAGCAATTGTAATCATCGGAGGCGATGACTCCAATACAAATGCCTGTGTATTAGCTGAATATTATCTTCAGAAAAAAAGTGGAGTACAGGTTATCGGATGTCCTAAGACCATCGACGGCGATTTAAAAAATGAGATGATCGAAACTTCTTTCGGTTTCGATACCGCTTGCAAAGTTTATTCCGAGTTGATTGGGAATATCATGAGAGATGCAACATCCGCAAAAAAATATTGGCACTTTATCAAATTGATGGGTCGTTCAGCTTCGCACATCGGATTGGAATGTGCCCTCCAAACACAGCCTAATGTCTGCCTGATCTCTGAAGAAGTGGCCCATAAGGAACAAACATTGCAACAAATAGTCGACGATCTGGTACGCACAATTTCAAAGCGTGCAGCCAACAATGAAAATTTCGGAGTTGCGTTAATTCCCGAAGGTTTGATTGAGTTTATCCCAGAGATGAAAATTTTAATTGAGGAGCTGAATGAGCTTCTTGCCGAAGGTTCTGCTTCCGCGGATGCCTTCAATGCAATTGTTTCGGATGACGACAGACGGGATTATGTAATTCAGCGTCTTAACGAGCCTTCTGCAAAAGTTTTCAAATCATTGCCCAAAGGCATTGCCAAACAACTTACTTTGGATCGTGATCCTCACGGTAATGTTCAGGTTTCCAGAATTGAGACTGAGAAACTGTTGATTGAGATGGTCGAAAAACAATTATCGCACCTTAAGAAAACAGGAATTGTAAAAGTGAAATTCTCAGCGCAAAACCATTTCTTCGGATACGAAGGACGTTGTGCCGTTCCTTCTAATTTTGATGCTGATTATTGCTATTCACTGGGTCAGACTGCGGCATTTCTTATCGCTGACGGTAAATCCGGGTATATGGCATCTGTCAGGAATACAACCGAATCATCTGATAATTGGATCGCCGGTGGTGTCCCAATTACAATGATGATGAACATGGAACGTCGCAACGGCGTCATGAAACCGGTAATACAAAAAGCTCTTGTCCGGATGGATGGAGCTCCATTCAAGACTTTTGCTGCAAAACGCGACGAATGGGCTATCAAAACATCATACGTTTATCCCGGACCAATTCAATATTGGGGACCAACCTCTGTCTGCGATGCTACTACCAAAACCCTACAGTTGGAGCAGGGGAAGAAGTAATAGCTACTTTTGATTAATAAGACATACTGTGTGACAGGCCACAATACCTGCCGTCTCAGTTCGCAATCTTGACTCAGCCATTGAGACCGGACAAAATCCTTTCTCAATGGCTGAGTTAATTTCAGTTGAATCAAAATCGCCTTCCGGCCCAATTAGTATTAAAGTTTCTTTGCCAGGCGAAATAGCATTTTTTAACTCTTTTTTCTCGCCGTCAGCGCAATGGGCAATCATTTTGTCACCCTGGAAAGGCATCTTTATTAAATCTTTAAACGAAACCAAATTCGTTAGTTCGGGCAGGAATAACTGACCCGATTGTTTCGAGGCCGAAATTAGTATCTTCTCAAGCCTGTCGGTCTTTATCTCCTTTCTTTCAGAGTGTTGGCATATTAACGGAATGATTCTGTCAATTCCTATTTCCGTCGCTTTTTCCAAAAACCACTCAAACCGTTCAATGTTTTTTGTGGGGGCGATTGCAATTGATAGGCGGTAGGGACGGGGAACCTCTTTCTTATTTTCACTGATGATTTCTAATACACAGGCGTTAATATCTGGTGTCGATATGACAGCTTCAAATATGGAACCCTTCCCATTCATCAAATAAACATGATCATCTTTTCGAAGCCTAAGTACTTTAATGCAGTGTCGCGATTCCTCCGCATTAAGTCTAATCGAACCTCTCTGTGCGTCGGAAACATAAAATATATTCATACCAATTTAATTTACGATGCTTAATTAATTATGGATCATACTAAACAATTATTAACCTTCAGTGTAAATTGTGTTGCAAACTGTTTTCCCAAATTTATTTTAATAATAACCCAATAATAACTGGTTTATTGAGTTCAAATGCGATTTTATTTTAGTATATTGCAATTGTTTAAATAATATTTTATCACTCAGATATCAAACATATTAGCCATTAAATACAGTGATTTCCATTTTTGGTGCTCCTGTGTTAAAATATTGTAAAATAACTTAAAAAATAGTTGTTTATCTTTCCAATGTTTTGTTAATTTGTAGTGTCTAAAATAAACTATTTAGAAATATAAATATATTCAATCAACATTAAAAACTCTGGTTATGAAAAAACTTAGCTTAATTGTTGTATTTCTTTTCGCGAGCACTGCCCTTATTTGCGCTCAGGAGAAAGGGGATAAGGGAGAAAAATTACCATACAATAAGTGGGAGCTTGGCGTAAGTGCTGGCGTATCGAATTTTACTGGGTCTACCGTTGTCAGTAAAAGTCAATTCTTAAATCATTTTAATGATTTTAAGAGTGATTTGAATTTAGGCTACGGAGCATTTGTCCGGAAAAATTTCACAAATGTATTTGCCTTGGAAGCTGCATACAACGGAACCTCACTCACGGGAACACCTAAGGCCGGATCTAAATTATCTACTTCTCTTGACATCTCAACGCTCAAGGCAGTAGTTCCTAAAGCCTTCAAAACCAGTGTTAATGAACTTGATCTTAACACGGTTTGGAATATGTCGAATCTTTTCTCAAAGGAAAAATTTGACAGGAAGTTCTATTGGTACACCAAATTGGGTATCGGAGCTACTAATGTAGTTGGTAAAGATATGAGTGATGCTACAACGCAGAAGTCATGGAGATATTTTACCGTTCCTGTTGGTGCTGGTCTTGTCTTCCGTTTGGCTGATAATGTAAAACTTGATCTTGGTACACAATATAGCCTGGTTAATACCAACCGTCTGGATGGTGGCAATCAAGGAGGTTTAGGTCAACCATTTTTACTTGGTCAGGTTAGGGAATCGTATCTCTACACTCATGCCGGATTAAACTTCGTTCTGGGTAAAAAACCTGCGCCACCAGCACCAGTTGTTGAAGCACCAAAACCTCAGCCAAAACCAGAGCCAAAGCCAGAGCCAAAACCAACTCCTCCAGCTCCACCAAAGCATGTAACTCCTGCTTGTGTTGGTCAAATTTTCAAAGTCTATTTTGCCTTTGATAAATGGAATTTGAATCCTGAAGCAAAAGCTGAATTGGATCGCTTAGGCAAGGAGATGCAAGCCAATCCAACTGTTAATCTGGAAATGAAATCTCATACAGATAGCAGAGGTCCTGCCAGCTATAACATGAAGCTTTCTGAGAAACGCGGCAAATCTGTTTTGGATTATTTGACAGCTAAAGGAATTAGTGCCTCCAGAGTAAACGCTCAGGCTTTCGGTGAAACTCAACTCGTCAACAAATGTAAAGACGGTGTTAAATGTACTGAAGCTGAACACCAAGCAAATCGTAGAACTGAAACATTGGTTATTGAATAATCAATCAGCATAAAAATTTTGGAAGCCGTCTCTGACCCAGGGACGGCTTCTTTTATTAAATTCAATATTGCCCATTATTTAGGGTAGGTGTGGCTTTTAAAATTTTTAGGGTATTTGAATTTAACGTTAAAATAGTGCTGGCAGCCATCTATAATGTGCTAATTTTTATGATATTTGTCACAATTAATCATCTTAACTAAAATTTAAAAAGATGCTAAAGATTCAAACGCTGAACAAGATTGACCAGGAAGGTCTTCAGGTTTTTCCAACATCAAAATATGAAATTGCTAACGAAATTTCAGCTCCGGATGCAATGCTTCTGAGAAGTTTCTCGATGCACGAAATGGAATTGCCGGCTTCACTAAAGGCTGTTGCAAGGGCAGGAGCAGGTGTCAATAATATTCCCATCGATCGTTGTACTGATAAGGGGATTGTTGTATTTAATACACCTGGAGCTAATGCTAATGGAGTTAAAGAATTGGTTATTGCCGGAATGTTATTGGCATCCAGAGACGTTATTGGCGGGATCGCGTGGGCTCAGACTCTGAAAGCTGAGAGCGATAAGGTTCCTGCTTTAGTCGAAAAGGGAAAAGCTGCCTACGGCGGGATTGAATTAAAAGGGAAGACTCTGGCTATTATCGGACTTGGTGATATCGGTGTACTGGTAGCGAATGTTGCAAAGTCCCTCGGGATGAAAGTGATTGGTTTTGATCCGTTTATTACTGTTGATAATGCATGGAAGCTTGATCAAAGCATTGTGCGGTCAGAGAGTATTGAAGGTTGTGTGGCGCAGGCCGATTTTATTACGTTGCATGTCCCGCTAATGGACGCCACCCGTGGGTTCATTAACTCTGATAAGATTGCACTTATGAAAGACGGTGTAAAAATTATGAACTTTGCACGAGGTGAATTAGTCGTTAACGCCGACATAATTGCTGGTATTGAGCGCAAGAAAGTCGCTTGTTACGTAACCGATTTTCCAGATGCCTCCGTACTGAACGTCCCCGGAATAATTCCAATTCCTCACCTGGGCGCGTCAACAAACGAGTCTGAAGTCAATTGTGCAATTATGGCAGCCAATCAGCTGATCGATTTCCTTGAAAATGGAAACATTCGTAACTCTGTAAATTTTCCAAAGGCTGTAATGGATCGGTCTAACTGTGCAAGAATTATTATTGCCAATCGGAATATTCCAAATATGGTGAGTCAGATTACCTCAATTTTGGCGCAAGACAACATTAATATTGCTAACATGCTGAACCGCAATAAGAATGAAGTTGCCTATAATATCATCGATACCGATTGTATTGAAGCTCCGGACTGTGTTCGTCAGAAAATTGAAGCCATTGACGGTGTCCTGATGGTTCGGATCTTGCCTTCGAAATAATATCAAAACTTAATTTCATAAAATGAACAATATCATTGTCAACAAAGCAGCAGACAATATTCGGATCCTCTCTGCTGCCATGGTTGAAAAATCCAATTCAGGCCATCCCGGTGGTGCTATGGGTGGGTCTGATTTTATCAATATACTCTACTCTGAGTTTTTGAAATATGATCCTGCCGATATGAACTGGCCATTTCGTGACAGATTCTTTCTTGATCCCGGTCACATGTCACCAATGCTCTATTCCGTATTGTCACTTGCCGGATTATTTTCTATCGAAGATCTGAAGAACTTCCGCCAATGGGGTTCGGTAACACCTGGTCATCCCGAAGTTGATACCGATAGAGGAATAGAAAATACCTCCGGACCACTTGGACAGGGTCATGCAATGGCTGTTGGTGCTGCTATTGCAGAACGCTTTTTGGTAGCACGTTTCGGCGAGTGGATGGCGCACAAGACATTTACATTCATTTCTGACGGTGGCGTTCAGGAAGAGATATCTCAGGGAGCAGGGCGCCTGGCCGGTCACCTTGGACTGAATAATCTGATCATGTTTTACGATTCTAATGATATTCAATTATCAACAGGAACCAGTTCTGTGACCAGCGAAGATACTGCCTCAAAATACATTGCCTGGGGATGGAACGTCCTTTCAATTAATGGGAATGATGCCGACGAGATTCGTAACGCATTAAATGCTGCAATTATCGAGAAAAGTCGTCCTACGCTCATCATTGGTAAAACAATTATGGGTAAGGGGGCTGTTAAGGAGGATGGATCCAATTTTGAGCGTCAGTGCTCGACACATGGACAGCCTTTAACCCACGCAGGTGCATCTTTCAAAAAAACGATCGCTAATTTAGGGGGCGATCCTGAGAATCCGTTTGCTATTTTTCCAGAGGTTGCTGATTTGTACCAAAAGCGCAAAGAATATCTGCTTAAATGGGCAGATGAAAGAAACGACGAGGAGGATGAATGGGCGACTGCTAATCCGGAATTAGCGTTAAAATTGGAAAAATTCTTATCAGGTGAAACGCCGGATTTTGATTATTCAAAAATTTCTCAAAAGGCTGGTGCTGCCACCCGAAATGCCTCTGCAACAGTATTGGCCGCTTTCGCAAAAGAAGTCGAAAATATGGTTGTTTCTTCGGCAGACCTTTCCAACTCGGATAAAACTGACGGATTCTTGAATAATAGCCACGCATTCACGAAAGGGGACTTCACAGGCGCTTTTCTGCAAGCTGGTGTTAGTGAGCTCACTATGGGATGCGTAATGAATGGAATGGCTCTTCACGGCGGAATTATCCCGGTTTGTGCAACATTCTTTGTATTCTCAGATTATATGAAGCCGGCTTTACGGATGTCTGCACTTATGCAGCTCCCTGTTAAGTTTGTTTGGACCCACGATGCTTTCCGCGTTGGCGAGGACGGACCTACCCATCAGCCAGTTGAGCACGAAGCACAATTGAGACTTATGGAACAACTTAAGAATCACGACGGTGAAAATTCCGTCCTTGTGTTACGTCCGGCGGATGCTAATGAAACAACTATTGCATGGCAACTGGCTTTAGAAAATTCTTCTACTCCTACCGCACTGGTTCTTTCACGTCAGAATATTAAAGATCTTCCTGCTCTTACTAGCAGATTTGAAGAGGCCAAACAGCTGGCAAAGGGCGCCTATGTTGTGGAAGAGTGCAATCAACCTGATGTGATTCTCGTCGCTTCTGGCTCGGAAGTTGCTACATTGGTAGAAGGAGCTAAGCTGCTTAGGGCACGGGATGGGAAAAATGTACGCGTGGTTTCTGCCCCATCTGAAGGTCTTTTCAGAGAACAGGATAAAAAATACCAGAACGCGGTATTAACGCCAGGAGTGCCTAAATTTGGCTTGACTGCCGGTATTCCTTCTACGCTAAGAGGATTGGTCGGAGATGCAGGTGCCGTTTGGGGATTGAATTCATTCGGATTCTCTGCCCCATATGAGGTTCTTGATGAACAGTTGGGATTCACCGCGGAAAATGTTTATAAGCAAGTAAACATACTTTTGAGTTAATTGCTTCAATAATAAAAAGCGGGCGGTCATTATTGGCCGCCCGTTTTTCGTTTGAGTTATTTCTGGTTAATCCGAAGCATGAAACCAACTTTAGAAATATTTTCAATGCAGATAGATGGATCGTCCTGGAGGTATTTGCGAAGTTTGGAAATATAAACATCCAAACTTCTCCCTGAAAAATAGTCGTTATTTCCCCATATCGAGGTTAAAATATCCTCTCTCTTCACTATCTGTCCAATATTCTGAATAAGCAAAAAGAATACATCATTTTCCCTTTTTGTCAGCCTTCTGCGAACACTTTCCAGATCAATACTTTGATTGCGATATTCATAACAATATCGACCGATTTGAACTTTATCACCCCTAATTTCCTGTTTTTTTTCAATTCTGTTCAAAATGGCCTGTATCCGCCAAAATAGTTCATCCTCATCAAATGGCTTTGTAATATAATCGTCCACACCAAGATTGAATCCCTTAAGCTTATCCTCTTTCATTGAGCGCGCCGTAACAAAGATAATAGGGAGGTCTGACTGCTTTTCTTTGATTTTTTTGGCCAGAGTGAAGCCATCCATTTCCGGTAACATCACATCCAGGATTGCAAAATGAAAAATTTGGGAATTGTAGGTTTTCCATCCTGTCATTCCATCCTGGCAAAGTGTTGTATCAAATCCTTTTGACACTAAAAATTCGGACATTAGGAATCCCAGACTCTCGTCATCTTCGACAAGCAGAACTTTAGTCTTCAGCTCCATGATTCTCCTCTCTTTTTTGGAAAATGGATCGAAAAGCGACTTCCCTTTCCCGGTTCACTTTCAACATGGATGGTCGCGTGGTGAACTTTCAAAACCTCTTTAACGTAATATAACCCGATGCCAAACCCTTTAGCATTATGCTGATTTCCAGTCGAAACGCGGTAATATTTATCAAAAATTTTCTTCTTTTCTTTTTTCGGAATGCCGATACCATTATCTACTATTTCAACAACAGCGCCATTTGTTGTTTTTCTGAGGGAAACGGTAATTTCAACCTTCTGATGAGAATATTTGTATGCATTTACCAATAAATTCATGACTACCTGCACTAACTCACCTCTGTCGCCAAAAATCCGTATGGATTCACTCCCATAATCCTTAGTGATTTTCCCCCCTTTTTGCTCCACTAAGAAATCAATAGAACGAATTGCTTCATCCAATATTTCCTGAATATCAACTTCCTGAAAGCTATATTCCATATTATTCTCTTCAATCGCCGCCAATTTTAAGATTCTATCCGACTGCCGTTGTAGACGCTTATTTTCCTCAAGAATTGTTTCAGTATATCTTTTGAGCTTCAGGTTATTTGTGACTGCCTCAGATTGATTTATCATTTTGGCGGCAAGTGAAATACTGGAAATGGGTGTCTTAAATTCGTGAGCCAAATTGTTAACCATTTCTTTAATGTTTTTCGAGAGATGGATTTCTTTCAGATAGTATTGTATTACAAGCATAAATGAAACCCCAATCAATAAAATCAAAAGGATCGAACCCAGAAACATCAGACCCATCCTGTGCAGGAAAAAATTATATCTGTTGGGGAAGATAACCCCGATCTCTGTATCAGACATTTTCAGCACATTGTCCAAACTTAGCCGGTAACAGGATGATCCAACCAACTGATCCAAATTGTTGATTTTTAAGGTGTCTTTCCCCTTGAAAATGGCCAATTCAAAGGCTACATCAATATCGTATTGCTCCAGTTCCTGGCGTATTTGGCTGTCAAGGTTTTTCCAAACGTGTGGCGTGGTATTTCTACTTGCACGGAAAGAGCTGTCGCATGAGATACTTTTCTGCATCGAAAGACACATTCCCTCATCTTTACTCAACGTAGAAATGGTTTGGTTTAGTGCAATCCTCACACTCTTACTAAAAAGAGCTTCTTCAATCTTGTAGGAATAGAGAAGCCAATTAACCTGCAATCCCAATAAAATCAGGATTGAAAGAAGAGCGACGAACACAGGAATATATCTTTTGGTCTTGCGCATGGAGTAAAATTATAAACAAAATTGATCAATTGAAATTTTTAACAAACCATTAACAACTACATTTGTAATGCGAATCATAATTTTCATTTAATTTGAACTAAATAATTAATAAAACAGTTTGTCATGAAAAAATTAGCCTTAGCATTGACTTTTGTATTTGCCGTAGCTATGATCGCTCCTGCATTTGCTGTTGATACAAAGAAAGCACCAGTAAAAGTTGAGAAGAAAGATTGTGCTGCAACTTGCTCCAAAGAAGGAAAAGCTAGCTGCTGCAAAGCTGGTGAAGCTGCTGCTTGCCCAGCAAAACAAGGTGAAAAACCTGCAGCTAAAACACCTGAGAAAAAGTAAATTTATCAGAAAGCATAAATAGAAAAAGAGGCAATTTGCCTCTTTTTCTATTTATGCTTAATTTTTTAATCACTATCCTCCGTCACTGAATTGTTTTTATACCGGATGAGGTTTTTGGCCATTCCGTTAAAAATGAAAAGATGAAAAGGATATTCGGCGTACCAGTAAAGCCTTCCTGCAATTCCTACAGGCCGGAAAGTTGCGGTTTGTTGCAGGTACGACTTTCCGTTTTTTTGAATGATTTTGAATTCCAACCATGCCTCTCCAGGCAACTTCATTTCAGCGAATAGTAACAACCGCATATTCTGTTTATCAGCGGCAAGTACCCTCCAAAAGTCAAGCGTATCGCCTGTATGAAGAGTATCCCTGTTGGTACGTCCTCTCCGTAACCCGACACCTCCCCATAACTTGTCCAGATATCCCCGTATATCCCAGAGCCAATTCCCGTAGTACCATCCTCTCTTACCACCAATAGCCCACATGTTACTCAGAACCTGTTCAATACTGGTCGAAATTTCAATTTTTCTCCGATCCTTGTAGCATCCCTTAGTGGGTATTTTGATGTGTTCAAGCAGACTGTTATCATCGTAGCTCGATATCAGCGAATCTTTCCAGCTTGAAACCACATTATTTTGCTCTATCCGTTGAAATGCAAGTTTGACGGCATCTTTGTACGAGATAAGTTTAATATTTAACTGTTGGTTCAAATCGTTTTCTTCCGGAATTGCCTCCACTTTCATGCTGTCAACCAGAAATTTCGCCAATTTGAAGGATGTGGAAGTAACCAGCGTGAGCCAATAGGAAGAAAAACCCAATGCTTGAAATGGAACCGTATAAATGCGCCGTTTTATTCCTCTTACTTCAGCAAATTGAAGCAGCATCTCTTTATACGTCAATATTTCCGGTCCACCAATCTCATATACCTTATTAAACATTTCTGGCCTTAATAATACGCCGGTCATGCATTCATGTACATTCCTGATCGCAATAGGGCGGATTTTGGTATTTAACCATTTGGGAGCAACCATAATGGGAAGTAATTCTACCAGATCCCGAATGATTTCGAAGGAAGCACTTCCTGAGCCTACTATTGTATTGGTCTTGAATATAGTATATGGAATCCCGCCATTGGTTAAAATCGAATCAACGGTCTCTATCTGCCTTGAATTCACTATGGGATCATCTTTGATTAAGTTGCCCAGATAAACGATCTGTCTGACCTTGGTCTGCTGCATCAAACGGATAAAATTTTTCGCAGAATCATTTTCTTGCCTGCCCGCATATTCTGATTTTCTACCCATCGAATTGATCAGGTAATAGGCAACATCTATATCCGAAATTGCGTCCGTTGAATTTATATCTTTTAGGAAATCGATTTCCAGAATTGTGATGTTTGGATGTTTGTAAATGCCGCTCCCAGGAAATCTATTTTTATCCCGGACACAACAGATTACATTATGTCCTTGCTCTAAAAGAACCGGAAGAACTCTCTTCCCAATGTACCCCGTTGCTCCTGTTAATAAAATTTTCATAGTGGATATTTGTCACTCGGCGACAGTTGAATTATCCGATTTTCAAATCAATAGTTCTAATGTTTAAACCTAAACAAATAAAACTGATTTTTCAAAAAAATCAATCTTATCGATAAAATTAATACCCTGGAACTAGTATGTACCAGTTTAGCGGGAACAAAAATCAATGTGGCAAATAGTCCGCATATTTTCTGATCAGCGAATCAATATTTGAGCAAAAAACAAATAGCAGCCATGTCGTCAGGGCACTGGCAGATAAACCAGGATAGTTGAAATTTAAATTGGAATCATTACAAATATATCAAATAATATTATTTATAATAAAACCAAATTGGAACCAAGTGAATGTTTCTCTTTAATGTTGCTATCGTTTATCTGTTTGTTTTATAGTATTTTGGATGGTTTTGAATTTTTTATCTTGGTTTGTTGTTTCTCATGAAGTTACAAAATGCACCTAAAAAATCCCTATTTTAATACTAAATCCGAATTTCCATTTATTGAATTCATTATCAAATTTTATTTCATTCTGTTAGATTTACGTCAAAAAAAAGAGAAATTAATGCTAATGAGTTTAAATTAATAAACTCTAAATTAGTACTTAACACTCGAGCGGCAAATGATGATCAAAATAGGATTATCAATTTGCTTATTTGTTCCTAAACTATTCGTAGACATATGAGCTTAAAATATTCAACTATCCATCAGATTGTAATCATTGTGTTGGTCTTACTAGTTTCCATAACAGTAGCAACGCTTTTGTACCTTGGATACGATTACTATTCTATTCCTTTTGAGGAGAGACATTTTCATAGCCTGAATCAAACTTTTAAGGCAAGTGGAATTGTTGGTCACGGCTTGGGTATTATTGGATCAGCGTTCATCATAGTTGGAGTATTTTCCTATATGTTGCGAAAGCGATTGCGCTTATTTTCCAGGGTAGGTATTCTGAAACATTGGCTCGAATTTCATATATTTCTATGTACGCTTGGCCCAATTTTGATATTGTTTCACACTACTTTTAAATTCGGCGGGATCGTTGCCGTCAGCTTTTGGAGTATGGTGGCGGTGTTTTTAAGCGGTATAGCGGGACGCTATATCTATCTTCAGATTCCCAGGTCAATAGAGGGTAAGGAATTGACTTTAATTGAGATAGAGGAACAGAAAATAGAGATGAACAAACAATTGAGACGGTCTGTTGTTCTGGACGAAAGCATTTATGAGCTGATTGATACTATCCCTGGCAAGCAAGGAAAAAATTCTGGTTTTTGGGCTAAGAGTTCTGAAGAAAGAACTGCCTTGAGCAGATTAAAGATTGAGCTAAGCCAGCAGGCTATTCCGCGGGAAAAAGTAAGGGAAATTGTCCATGTGTTCAAAAATCAGCTGGCCTTAAAAAGGCGAATCCAGAGGCTGGCTACTATGCAAAAGCTATTTTCATATTGGCATGTAGCACACTTGCCGTTTGCACTTATCATGTTGGTAGTCATGATAATTCATATAGTGGTAGCAATAACGTTCGGTTATAAATGGATTTTTTAGTTATGGATGTCTTCATTGAAAAATTGATTATTTATTCTGCAATCGCAGTCTTTATTGTTGTGATCTTATTAATCTACTTATATAAACAAAAGCGCGATTCCAAAATTGTGGAAGCGAAAATCGCGATTGCAAAGGCAGAGGGGTTACATGAACCTGTTACGTTGCATCCGGTAATTGATGTAAATAGTTGTATAAGAAGTGGAGCGTGTATCAGTGCTTGTCCGGAAAAGGATATTATCGGCATCAAAGACGGAAAGGCCACAATTATTAATGCCTCTCACTGCATTGGACATGGAGCTTGTTTTCATGCTTGTCCGGTGCAAGCCATCACCTTATTTATTGGAACAGAAAAAAGGGGAGTTGATTTACCGCATGTTGATCAAAGTTTTGAGACGAATGTTCCAGGTATATACATTGCAGGAGAGATGGGTGGAATGGGCCTGATTAAAAATTCGGTAGAGCAGGGGAAACAGGCGGTTGAGAATTTGATAAAGAAGATTGATAAGAATGTTGAAGCGCAATATGATCTCATAATTGTCGGTGCCGGGCCAGCAGGAATAGCAGCCTCGCTGGCGGCAAAGCAGCACAAGATAAATGCGCTGACTCTCGAACAGGATACGCTCGGCGGAACAGTATTTACATTTCCCCGTTCCAAAATTGTGATGACTTCTGCTATGGATTTGCCACTTCATGGTAAAGTGAAATTTCATGAAACGAGCAAAAGCGAACTGCTGGATCTGTGGAACAGTGTTCTGACTAAAAATGATATCAATATCAAAGAGAATTCTAAGGTCGAATCCATTGCCCCATTAGGTAAGAGTTTTCTTGTAAAGACCTTAAACGGTGAGGAGTATACCTCTAGAAAAATTCTGCTGGTAATAGGAAGGAGAGGTACACCGCGAAAATTAAATGTGCCTGGCGAGGACAGTTTCAAGGTTGCATATCGCCTTCTCGAACCGGAATTAATCAATGGGAAGAAGATCGTTGTCGTTGGCGGAGGGGATTCTGCTATCGAATCGGCACTTCTTCTCTGTGATCGGAATGAAGTGACATTATCCTATAGGTCGGACGTTTTTGGCAGGTTAAAACCTAAAAACGGAGACAAAATAAAAGAAGCAATCTCCGAAGGGAAGATAAATATGCTTTTTAGTTCCAATTTAAAATTAATTGAAGAAAAGCAAGTTAAAATTTTTAGGACTGATATTGAAAAAGAAATTACCATGGCAAACGATCTGGTATACATTTTTGCCGGAGGTGAGTTGCCGACTCAGTTTCTGGAAAAGATTGGCATTCGTATCACAAAAAAATTTGGAGAAGCAATACTCAAACACGAAAAATAGCATATGCTGACAGTTATTCTTATTTGCTAGACAATGATGAATTCAAACCTTAAAATATGCTTGATTTTGGCTGTGCTGGTACTGTCTTTCAACGGATTGGCGCAAATTTCTCCGGGGGATCTTGCAAAGGTTCACGCCCATCTCGAAGGAATGGCGAATTGTACTCAATGTCATACGTTGGGTGATAAAGTATCTAACGACAAGTGTTTGGATTGCCACAAAGAAATTCAGGCGAGGATTAAGGAGGCGAAAGGATTCCATTCTTCTTTGAAAGTTCAGGGTAAGAATTGTGTCATTTGTCATAGCGACCATTATGGGAGAAATTTTGACATTGTGCACCTTCAAAAGGACAAATTTGATCATGCTGATACTGGTTATAAGCTGGAAGGTAAGCACGCGAAAAGGGAATGTTTCGAGTGTCATAAAAATGAAAATATCAAGGATGTTGAGCTGAAAAAGAAAAAGGAGACATTTTTGGGTTTATCCGATCAGTGCGCCGCTTGCCATGAAGACTTTCATCAGAAAACGCTATCACAAAATTGTTTGAACTGTCATAGCTATGATACTTTCAAAACTCCCTCAAAATTCGATCATTCCAAAGCAAAGTTTCAGCTTAAGGGAAAACATTCTGAGGTGACGTGCGAAAAATGTCACTTCAAGAGCAATAGAAATGGCAAAAGCTTCCAACAATTTTCTGGTTTGCAATTTCAAAATTGTGTGAATTGTCACAAAGATCCGCATGAAAATAAGTTTGGTCAGAATTGCAAAGAATGCCATACAGAGGTATCATTCAAAACAGTAAGAAATACAGGGGCTCAGTTTGACCACAGTAAAACTGGATTTCCGCTGGTGGGAAGACATCTGCAGCTTGCATGCAAATTATGCCACAAGGTCAGTATTACAGCGCCAGTTGCGCATGAAAAGTGCATTAATTGCCATAAGGATTATCATAATGGTCAATTTAGAAAGAACGAGAAAATCATCGATTGTGATGAATGTCACAATGAAAATGGATTTTCCCAATTCTCATTTTCGATTGAGAAACATAATCAGTCAAAATTCAGATTGGAGGGCTACCCCTCACTTGACCCCTCACTCCCTCACTTGACCCCTCACTCCCTCACTTGACCCCTCACTCCCTCACTTGACCCCTCACTCCCTCACTTGACCCCTCACTCCCTCACTTGACCCCTCACTCCCTCACTTGACCCCTCACTCCCTCACTTGACCCCTCACTCCCTCACTTGACCCCTCACTCCCTCACTTGACCCCTCACTCCCTCACTTGACCCCTCACTCCCTCACTGATGACCCCTCACTAAAGCGCCATTCAGCGCCTGGTCAAGCTCCGGCGCAGTGGCGCTGGTAATCTGGCCTCGAAGCTGGAGATGGAGAAATTCGCCGCTGGGAATCGAGATGATTTCTAACATGGTCACTGGAAAAATTGGTCTTGATCGGCACGGGATTGGGGAGGCCACCGGGCAAAGCTAGGGAATCCCGCTCCCCCGGTTTTGCACCCGCCAGGGGACGAGCCCAACGCGCCTGCTCTGAGCATTGCCCATGGGTCCGTGCTAACACGATTATCGGCGGCTTTCAACCCTATTGTGCGCTTTTCCCGCGAGAAAGGTGCGGCGTGGTGCTGATTGGCCAGCGTGAGTTGGTGATGATCAGTGTGGGCCATAGGGAAGGCGGAGCGCAGAGCCACGGTGCTTCGGCTTGTGACGACCGGTCATCGTAAATCGGCTCTTCCATTTTTCAGCCGCTCGTGGTTGACTTATTTGGTGGATATGAAGAACCGCCAACTGGGATGATCCGCCCACTTGGGCCTTCAAACCCTGGAGCGCAGCCATCGTGTTTGAGTAAAGCTAATGAACCAGATAGACCATTTCGGATGTATTATGAATGTTTCCACCAAAAAACCAGCCGAGTGCAGCAGACACGAGCTTGACGAATTTAAGACTTTGGCCCTACAGGGGGGTGAAGTTGCTGCGGGCAAGCTACCCGACCGTATTCGCAAGGCATCGTTGCTCCTGTTTCTAAGGCTCACAGACGGATCGTTGAAAGGTATATCGGCTTTGAAGCAGCCCATGCCAACATATCGTGCCAAGGTCTTTCACCACGCCCAATCACACCTGCGGCCC
The DNA here is from genome assembly GCA_963663005.2 of Prolixibacteraceae bacterium. Classification (GTDB taxonomy): domain Bacteria; phylum Bacteroidota; class Bacteroidia; order Bacteroidales; family Prolixibacteraceae; genus CAINVV01. The sequence continues at coordinate 1,212 of CAXXHH010000010.1, read as the reverse complement.
GATGATTTTGGTTTGGAGTTGGGTTGGATTTTTGTCGATGAATCAGAGCGCGGGAAGAAGCTTTCTCATGTTCTTGTTGAGCAGTTGCTCCCGTTCGCAGGCAAAGAGCGAATTTATGCTACCACACGTGAGGATAACCCACGCATGATCAGCACTCTCAACCGGTTCCGCTTCCGGCGCGAGGGGGGTGCCTATCCGAGCGAGAGAGGCCCTTACAACCTTTTGCTCTTTATCCGTTAACGTCGGTGTTATCACCCGAAATATGAGCACCCCATCATTAGACGAGCGCAAAGAATTCTGGTTATGGAATTATGCCCGCCACTGCTTTAAGCATGTCATTCAGTCGCTCGATTTTCTCGAAAAGTCCGCCACAACACCTCCCGATCCCGTCCGCCGCGTCTTGACCACTGGCATTGTCGTCACCTACGCAAAACCGTTTACGAGTTGTCATGGAGTTCAGCGCCTACGGGAAGATGTGGTGCCGAATGAGCACAAGAACCTGCATCAAGCCATGATGGGTTTCCGTCACAAGATGATGGCCCACATCGATGCGGAAGATTTTCAACCAGATGACCCCAGTTTTGGCAATATCAATCAAGTCCGTGTCACTGTTTACAGCGGCCATTACACTGCCCACGTGATGGCTCCCGACTCCGATTTGTTGACGGAGGCACTTGAACTTAAGGGGCTTGCCCGCCAACTGCTGGAGAAAGCGGATTACCACAAGAGTAAATTCGCCAAGAGATACATCGCCAGGGCTTCACTTCCTTCCGGTGAGTATTTACTTAGCATCGATCCTAAAGATTCTGTAGCGTTCGTGCCTGCGAAGCCGATTTACAAGCACCCTTCCGATGCCTTTAAAAAGTAGAGCAAATTTGACCTTCATGACCGCATAACCCAACGCTCAGGCCAAAATGGAACAAGAGCAGAACTGGCATCGCTTGTTCGTGGACGTGATGATTCTGTCCGTCAGACAGGAGGGGTGCGTATGATGGCCATAACCCCCCGTTAGCATATCCGAGAACGTGGTTAAACTGCGGGCTCAAAATCGAGGTCAAAGCCGAACAAGTCGACGGCGTCACATCTCAAGGGCGTGTTGCCAAAAGCGCATCTTTAACGTTACAGGCCAAAAATTCACTAAAAGTGATTTGTTGAGTATCAACGACTTACTGATTTGGGCAACACGCCCTTTGAGGGGTGACCCGAATGACG
>CAXXHH010000009.1:0-16879 GCA_963663005.2 Prolixibacteraceae bacterium | reverse complement strand
ATTGCCTATTCATCCAACTCAAATATACTGCTGGTGGGATACGAAAACGGCAATCTCGATCTGTTGCAAAATGAACGGATCATTAACTTTTCAGACCTTACCAGGAAGGCCGGTCTTCCCGACAAAACGATTCACCGCATCGTGTGCGAAGGCAACTTCGCCTATTTATGCTGCGCATTCGGAATTGTCAAGATTGACGTACAAAAAGCTGAAGCAGCCGAAACTTGGTACCTTGGCCCCAACAACGATTCAAGGAGTGCATTTGATCTTGCTTCTTTTGGCGGAAGCTGGTGGGTGGCCACCAACCGCGGAATCTTCAAATCGGAAAAGCAGGGCACAAACCTTCAGGATTACCGGAACTGGCAATTGCAAACCATCCTGCCGCAATCAGACGCAGCCTTCTCCTCCTTTGCCCAATCCGACGGGGTGCTTTTCACCCATGACCTCGGGAACGACAGGATTCTCTCCTTCAACGGGACTGACTGGCAGCAACAGTTTCCCGAAATAAAAAATATCCGGGGGATCAGGAGCTGTGCAACCGGACTGATTGTCCTTTCAGCCAATGAAGTATGGCTCACAGGCAAAACCGGAAACACCCTGATCAACAGCTATCTCTCCGGAAGTAGTTCAGCAGGGATAGATCCGCGGGATGCCCTGGCAGGCAGCAACGGGGATCTTTGGATCGCGGATCACCGTTTTGGCCTTACCCGAATGAAGGCAACCTCATCCTTTCAGCATTTCCTGCCTGATTCTCCCGGAAGCGATCAGTTTTCTGCACTTAAAGCAGGTCCGGACGCTATTTTTGCGGCAACTGTTGCTTCGGTTGAGAACGGGATGCAGGAAGCAGGAATTTCGATCCTGCAGGCGGGCATCTGGCAGAATTTCACGGCGGCCGACGATCCCGGCCTAAAATCGGTGAAACCCTTTACAGCATTGGTCATCAACATGGACAAGCCGGATGAGTATTGGGCTTCTTCCGCCGGTTCGGGATTGTTCTACTTCCAAAAAAACAGGGTCGCTGCCCATTACGACGAGCGAAACTCAGGTTTGGGAGGCATAAGCGGATCATGTGTGGTGAACGGTCTGGCAATTGATACCCAGGGCAACCTTTGGTACACCAACCCTACCGGGAAAGCAAGGCTAGGAACACGTTCGGCCGACGGGTCTTTTCTGCCTCTGCCCTATCCGGGGATGGGTTTCTCTGCCTCCCCGACCGGGGAAATGATGGTGACAGGTTCCAATTCCAAATGGGTGGTCCTTCCCGACGAGGGATTATTTGCTTATAAAATCAAGGGAGCTACCGCGGATATTTCAGACGACCAGTACCGCAAAGTGACAGTGCAAAGCCGTTTTTCCAATGCATCAACAACAATGATAACCCAATTCAGCGGTATTTCGGCCATCGCCGAAGATAACTCGAATCAACTTTGGGTTGGAACCAGTACCGGTGTTGTTGTTTATGGCAATCCTGATAAGGTATTTGATCCCGGAGAATTTTACGGCATCCAGCCGTCGTTGGATGACGGAGACGGGCTTTTCAAACCCATCCTGGCCAAGGAGAAAATAACGGCCATTGCCGTTGATGGCGGAAACCGTAAATGGATCGGGACTGCCCGGTCAGGAGTATTTCTTTTCTCCGAACTGGGGGACCATCTCCTGCAACACTTCGACAGCAATCATTCTCCTTTGCCCTCCGACCAGATCCAATCCATTGCCATCGACCCAAAAAGCGGGGATGTTTACTTTGCAACAGACAGGGGGATTAGTTTCTTACAGGAGCGATGCCACTACAGGCCGGAAGAGCTTCGACACAGCATATGCCTGGCCCAACCCTGTCAGGGAAACTTTCTCAGGAAACGTCACCGTTGATGGTTTGGCAGATGGAACCGATGTGCGGATCACGGATGTTGCAGGAACGCTTGTTTACCACACCACTTCTTTTGGGCGGCCGTGCGGTCTGGAATGTACAAAATGCAGTAGGATCAAAGGTTGCAACAGGTGTCTACCTTATTTTCTGCAGCTCACCTCAAACGAAGGAGACCAAGATCATTAAATTGTTGGTAATACATTAATGATTTACATTTTATCGTTTTTCATTTTTAGTTTTTCATTTCCTTTACATCATGTATTTCAAAACGGGAGGCATCGTCCTGCATGGCCTCAAATATGGTGATTCCGGGAAAATTGTAACGGTTTATACGGAAGCATTCGGGAGGAGTACTTTTATCCTTCAGGGAATCCATGCCAAAAAATCAACCAATAAAGCCAACCTACTGCAGCCACTTTTCATCCTGGAGATGGAGGTCGATCACCGGCAGGGCAGGGAACTGCAGCGTGCCAGGGAGCTCAAGATAAGCCATCCCTACCAAACGGTTCCATTTGATATCGTCAAATCCTCCCAGGCAATATTTATTGCCGAGTTGCCTGTACAAAGTTTTAAGAGAGGAGGAGGCCAGAAGCGAACTCTATCAATTCCTGAACCATTCATTCCAGATCTTTGACCTGCTCAGGGAGGGGGCTGCAAATTTTCACCTGGCGTTTTTGATTCAACTGACCAAATACATGGGATTTGCTCCCGGGAACAATTGGTCTGAGGATCGCCAGTTTTTTTGATATGGCTTCCGGCATTTTTGCGGAAAATAAACCCCCACACACCTACTTGGCTGAATCCCGATGAAAGTCGCTTTATTTCGGAATTTTTGAATACTTCTTACGAAAAAATTGGAAATGTTGCCCTTACCTCCCCAATGCGTAATCTGCTGTTAATAAAAATGATCGATTATTTCTCCCTTCATCTGGGTATCCATCTTAAGGTAAAATCACTCGATGTTCTGCATGAATTATTTTCGTGATCAGATTATAATCCTCAAAATACCAGGCAAACTGATAGGCTGTCCTTTTTTTATATAACACTGATAAACAGCTATCTCTTCCCGTTTCCCGTTTCTCATTGTCACCTTTCTCCCATCCAATTCAATAAAATATTTTTTACCCATTCTATATTTGGGGATTGAATTGCCATTCATATTTTTTTCTGTACTTTTGTGTAGGATAATAATCAAGTATGGCAGTAACAAAACTTCCGGCAACAAGGAAAAATGCATTCGTGACAATGACGGAGCTAGCAGAGGAGTACAAGGCAACGAACCTTGTAGATCCTATGTCAGGTCTTCCATGCCCGGAAGATTTAATCAACCTGGTTGACAAGTACATGCGGGCAGGAAACAATGATTTTTCACCAAGTGAAGGGGTCAGGTCATTGAGGGAAATTATCGTTCACCTGTTCAACAAACAGAACAAAACTGAATTTCAGGCTGAAACAGACCTGACCATCACCGCTGGCCCCGGACAGGCCATGTCGACTGCCATCACCACTTTTGTCAAGGAAGGAGATGAAGTTATCCTTTTTGAACCAGTTCAGGAGTCCTATGCCCAGCTGATTGAAATGACCGGCGGACGTCCGATTTACATCACCCTCAAACACCCTGATTACCGGATTGACTGGGATGAAGTGAAGAAGACTGTAACGACCAAGACCAAGATGATCGTTATCAACAATCCGCAAAATCCGATGGGACAGATCTTCAGTCCGGAGGATCTGGATCAGCTCAAACGTATGACCAACGGGACCCGCCTGGTGATACTGAGTAACGAAACTTTTGGAAACATTGTCTACGACGGACATCAGTTCAATAGTGCCGCCTCGGTTCCGGAGCTTGCTGCCAGGAGCTTTGTAGTTTCCTCTTTTGGAGCCTCATTTAACATCAACGGCTGGGGAATCGGTTACATTGCCGGGCCGGAAAAACTGATGACTGAATACCGGAAAACACAGCAATACCAAGGTTTAAGTGTCAATACACCAACCCCAGTATGCGTTGGCCGAATTTTTAAAGCATGGACAGGATTTCAACGAGATCAGAGCTTTCTACCAAAGTAAAAGGGATTATTTCATTGAACTGCTCGCCGGCAGTAAATTTGAGTTGATACCAACGAAATCAACGATCTACCAGTTGCTTGATTACAGCAAGATCTCAGATGAAGTCGATACGGATTTTGTACTCAAGTTGGCCAAAGAATACCAGGTTGCCACAATTCCATTCTCTGCTTTTCAGCACGAGAAGACGAAGATGCAGATGATCCGGATATGCTTTGCCAAGACCAACGAATTGCTCGAAGAGGCTGCCTACCGGCTTAAGAATGTGCCGGTTACCCTAAACAGGTAGAAGTGCCTAAAATACTTAGAGTGCTTGGAGTGCCTAAAGTACTTGGAGTAAGGAACTCAGAAGAATAGAGCTTAGATTTTTCAGGTGATTGTGCAGTAAACAAAATCTGGAATCTTGAAATAATCTGGTTGACAGCATAACTTTAGGCACTTTAGGCACTCTAAATACTCCAGGCACTTTTTAATGGCCTCATAGTTCAAGGGATAGAACGGAAGTTTCCTAAACTTTAGATTCGCGTTCGAGTCGCGGTGGGGCTACAATGCTGCCGGACCCTTTGGGCCCGGCAGCCTCATTTTCACCATGTTGCAACATTATAACAAGCCAAGGATTTGAACCACATCTTTCCAGAAATCAAAGAATTCCTCGATGAGAAGGCGCTTCAGTACAACACTGTCGATTTCATCGAAACCGATCCGGTGAGCATCCCGCATGGATTTGACCGGAAGGAGGACATCGAAATCTCCGGCTTGCTCACAGCCACCATTGCCTGGGGAAACCGGACCATGATCCTAAAAAATGCCAGCAAACTGATGGAATTGATGGACAATACCCCTTATGATTTTGTAATGAACCACCGGGCAACCGACCTCTTGCGTTTTAAAGGTTTTGTCCACAGGACATTCAATAGCACAGACCTGTCCTATTTTTATAGCATCGCTGAAAAACATCTACGCCATCCATGGCGGACTGGAACCGGTGTTTTCCTGTAATTGCACTAAATCCTCCACCCGTCCGGCTATTCAAGAGTTCAGAAACATCTTTTTTGCCCTGCCGCACGATCAGCGTACCCGGAAGCATGTGGCCAATCCGGCGCAAGGCTCTGCCGCAAAGAGGATCAACATGTTCCTGCGATGGATGGTTCGCAGCGACAACCGCGGGGTGGATTTCGGCATCTGGAAGCAGATAAAGCCTTCACAGCTCTCTTGTCCGCTGGATGTGCATTCGGGCAACGTTGCCCGGAAGCTGGGACTGCTCACCCGCAGCCAGAATGATACCAAAGCTCTCGATGAACTGGATGCCTACCTCCGCCTGATGGATCCGTCCGATCCGGTCAAATACGATTTCGCTTTGTTTGGGCTGGGGGTGTTTGGGGGGTTTTAGAGGACTGGCTCTTTGAATCGCCAGGCTGTCACTAAAAAAGGCGCCCCCGTAACCGGAACGCCCCTCACCACGAATTCAAAACAAAAGATTCTTAGATTTTCTTGACGAGTGCAGTCTCTCCCGAAACATTGACCTTTACGATAATTTTGGCGGTTCCGTTTGAAAGCTCAACCAACCAGTTTTGCGCACCGCTTGGCCTTGTACCGCGTGCGGAATCAAAACCCTGCACCGAGACTACATAATAGTCGCCGTAGGCGCTTTGGATCTTTTCCTGAACTTTACCGGGCATCTCAGAGAATGACCTGGCCGACGATGTACCGACCAGTTTTGCATCTTTGTTGTACCAAGCACTCAGCGTAGTTCCATTCCTGTTAAAGGTTGCCTTGGCATAGGAACCCGATTTTTCCCATCTCACATCAGCTACGGATCCGAAATCCTGTTGGAACCTTTTTACTGCAGTCGGGCTTATGTTGTTGCCCGCGCTAAATCCGGCCAGGCTGCTTTCCAGTTTCACATTTTTTGCACCCTCATTGGTGCCGGCACTCTTGGCCATCAATTGTACCGATGCCAATACGATAATGGCAATTGCCGGTATAATTACTAACTTCTTCATTTTTCTCTTTCTAAATTAATTGAACTTAATATACCCTTTAGACGGTCAAAAATGAACAAGGTTACTGTTTTACAAATACTTAACACATAAATGAATGAAAGGAAACCTTAAGTTAACATAGAATCCGCCCCCGTAGGACCGGTGTAACCACACCAAGCAAAGGAGAAAAAAGAGTTGTCAAGCTGCAAAACGGACCGCTGAAACAGCCTGATTGATTTTCTGGAATGCTTCATTGTCAATCATTTGATGCCGCCATGTGAGGTATATCCATGCTGGAGGTTGGAATTCGTATTTCTGAGGTATCGTACCTGCTATTTCCGGGAATTATCTCCCTTTTCGGGTATTCGGAGAAAACCCCTCTCTGGTAGCATAAAATTAACATTCGAAGCCTTTAGAACGGAGTGCAACCCTGACTGAAGATAGCAGACAGGTGAATAAAATCGGAGCCAACCGGTTATTTCCGGCTATTTTTCTCCCTTCTTATATCCCGGCATCACTCGGTAAACCCCCGCTCCCGCTTCCTCTCTGCATCCGTAAACAGCGCCATAGCGGTTTTCATCCTTCGGAAATCCAGTTTTTCATAGAACCGCTCCTTACCTGGCGAGGCATACAGGATAACGTTGCAGCCGGCGCAATGACGAACGAGTTCACTGACGATGGTTTTCCCGATACCCTTGCCCTGGTAGGAAGGGCGTACTGCAACATCGTAAAGTGAAGCCTGGAGGATGCCGTCAGAGATGGCCCGGCCAAAACCAACGAGCTGATCTTCGTCCCATACAAATACAACCGAATGGCTGTTAACAAAAGCAAGTTGATGGCGTTCGGCAGAATGATAAGACATCCCGACCTCCTGTAAAATTTCAGGTACCAGGCTCCAGTCAATGCCGTTTGTGTGGAATTGGAAATTGAGATTCATCGTCGTTCTCTTTTTTGGAGGACCAAAATAGTCAATAATGGATCATGTTCTACCCTGTGTAAAAAAAAAGCACCAATGGTCTATCCCAATAGCAGTCCGCAGTCGTCAGTCTCCAGTCGTTAGTCATCTGTCCACAGTTTGCAATCTGCAATTAGAATAAGTTGCATCGTTTCTCCTTCTCCCGTTTCACTTACCCGGATATTCAACCCTCCGGTTTCTCGGTCTTCCTACTGCTTTGGGTACGATACCGGATGATTCAGCATCAAATGCTGCGAAGGTTTCAGTTTCAATGCTTCCGCGAGTTTCTGCTGGTTCATGGTACCCCGTGGCCTCGTTGAGAGACCGACCCCGGCACAAAAAACGGCAATGTTTTGAGAAACGATTCCGGCATCTTCGGCGGCCCATACCAGCCGTGAAGCCTCTTCTCCGGACCTGAACCTGGAGATATCGGAAACCAGCAGGCAGATGACCGGGGCTTTAGCCACAATCTCCTGCCTGTCGGCTGCCAGCATGCGCAAATCGCCTTCGGCAACCAGGTCCAGCTGGTGTTTCTTGGCATCGTAGAGGTATGTTCCGGATTTCATGATGACATACACGTCAACATCCTGGGCATTCATGGCAGACGGGGCCGTCCGTTTGCCAGCATCGGTACGGTTCACTCCATTGGCGGCCCAAACGAGGTCTGAGAGATCCTGCAGTTTCAGGGCAGTGGTATCGTAATCGGTCGCGGAAGCCCTGAGAGAAAGGGCCTTCATCACCGGCAATCCCCTGTTGGTATCGGGTTGGATAAGGGTAATGCTCTTTGTTTCCTGTGCGGAAAGGGATGCTGCCAAAGCGGTAAAAAGCAGGCAAAGGATTAACTTTTGCATGGCTTCAATTTATTTTGGTTAATGAATGAGGTACCATGCATAAAAGTAAACATTAAATCAAAAAGATATGCAATCGGACGGAGTCGCAATTCATTAATTGCATCAAATTTTAGTAAAGAATAACCCGGCAAATCAACGCCGGATTCAATTACGATACTATTTTGATGTTAAATGCACCGCTCTGCTTTGCACCGTAGATACTCAGCCACAATGGCAAAAACATTTCCGTTCCGCGTGCTTTGGTGATGTCGCCCAGATCAACGATATTCCCGTCTGCCCAGCCGAAAGAGAGGAGGATCTCCCTGACGGCAGACTTGGCCGCTCTATCATTTCCGCATAGAAAAATATTGTGGTCGCCACCGCCAATCATCCCGGGATTGACCATGATACCGCACCACAAGGTATTGAGTGCTTTTACCACTTTGACCGTAGGAAAAGCCTTCTGAATTTCTTCACCCAGCGAGTTGTTGTTGACCACCGAAAGGGTTGGCGGCATACCGTTGCTGAAGTCGAGCGGATTGGCCACATCGATGAGGATCTTCCCGCTGAGGTTTTTTTCGCCGGCGAGATTGAGCGCCCCAAGTGAGGCGCCGCCTGAGGTGCAGTTAAAGACGATTTCACCGGATGCAGCTGCATCGGCAAAGGTGCCTGCTGTTGCTTTTCCGTTGTGTTTGCCGGCAAATGCCAGCGCCTTTTCATTGTTGGCTGTCCGCGAACCCATCACTACGCTATGACCCAACTCAATTAATTTGGATCCGATGGTCTCGCCGACCATTCCGGTTCCCAAAACTGCTATTTTCATGACAAGTAGTTTTAATGATAGATGTTTGTGGTATTTATACAGACTGTTTTATACGGACTAAACAGGTGAATGTTAATGTGCCATGAAGTAAAATCACCACACAGGCACATAGGTCACATTAGATTCTAAGTGTGACCTATGTGCCTGTGTGGTGAAAATACGCTGATTTCCCCCTTGGCTACGCTCAGGGACCTGTGCATCAATACAGCAGTCCACAGTCTTCAGTCTACAGTGGCCAAGTCATCTCCTAGACTCGTCTCAGTCGTCCCCTCGTTCCAGTCGTCCCCTTGCTGACTCGTCCAGTCCAAAGGTATTCAGTTCCACCCGTTTCGACCAGACATATCTCAGCAACAGCCAGATTGCAATACCGCTCGCAATGGCCCAATAGAAGGTCGGGCCATTGAAAAGGGAGGTTTCCGGCTGATCCTGCTCCAGTCCTTCACCTGTAATAAAGTAGGTAATTACACCGGTGGCATTGTTGACAAAATGGGCGAGGATCGGAAGCCAAAGTGTTCCGGTCCATTCGAGTAGGTAGCCGAACAGGGCCCCGAGCAGCATCCGCGGCAGGAATCCGAAGAACTGAAGATGCAAGGCGCTGAAAAGGGCTGCAGTGATCCAGATAGCCCAGTGGCTGCTGCCTGTCATCTTTTTAATCAGTTGCTGCAGCAATCCGCGGAAAAGCAGCTCTTCCCCGATTGCAGGGAGTATGGCAACGATGAACAGGTTTCCGATCAAGCCCCCTGCAGTTTTGGTTTCCAGGAAAGCTTTGGTTATTTCAGTGGCCTGATCCTCTGAATTGCGCATCCAATCCTCCAGCGAACCAAGCCAGGAAGGAAGCGCCAATTGTTGGTTCAGCAGTGAACACCACTCAATCACAGGTCCGCCAACCAAAATAACGGCACAGACAATCAACAGGATCATTCCGGTTGGTTTGCGGTTCAGCTGCAGAAAACGGGCGGGTTTGTCGTCGAGCGCATAGGCCATCACCAGCGGTGGAAGTATAAACATGCCGATGGTCTGAAGAATCTGGAAAAACTTTAAAAGTTGCACATTGCCGGGATTCTCCAATTTCGTAAGCAGTTCAGGTATGGCTTCGATGCTGATACCCATTGACAGCCAGATGTATATGAACCCAATCAGCGAAACGAAAATTCCCAGTGTCAGGATCACGACCAGTGTAAAAATTATCTGGGTGAACGGTGTTGCGTCGCGGAGAAATCTCATCGGTTAATATTTTGATTTTAAAGACCTTCATGTCCTTCGAGATATCCTTTGAGTCCATGGTGGTATAAAAATTTAACCACAACTGTCACAAAGCAATGACACGAAGACGTACAAAGTGGATACTATTCTAAACTTGTATAATGCAAAGATATATTTTCCTGACTGGCTGCAAACAGCGCTTTCAGTCTGAATGGCTATCTTTGCCCTAAATAATTTACCCGAATGAAGATCGGTAATCTTGACCTGGGAAATCTCCCGTTGTTTCTTGCTCCCATGGAAGATGTGACTTACAAATCCTTCCGTTACCTGTGCAAAAAATACGGGGCTGATGTGATGTACACCGAGTTCGTCAACTCCGAGGCGCTTATCAGGGATGTAGCCAGGACGAAAAGGAAGATGACGATCTTCGACTTCGACCGGCCGCTGGCCATTCAGATTTATGGCTCCAACATCGACTCGATGGCAGGAGCTGCCAAAGTTGCAGAATTGGCCAATCCCGATTTCATCGATATCAATTTTGGCTGCCCTATGAAGAAGATTGCCGCAAAGGGAGCAGGTGCCGGCCTCCTGCGCGACATCCCCAAGATGGTAAAAATGGCAGAAGAGGTGGTAAGGGCAGTCAGCCTTCCGGTTACTGCCAAAACCCGGCTGGGCTGGGACCATGATGACATGCCGATCGTCGAGGTGGCTGAACGGCTGCAGGATGTGGGCATACAGGCATTGGCCATCCATGGCCGCACCCGCAGCCAGCTCTATACCGGCGAAGCCGACTGGAGCCTGATTGCCGATGTGAAGAAAAACCCGAGGATGAAGATTCCCATCATCGGCAACGGCGATATCACCGGTCCTGAAAAAGCCAAAGCGTTTCTGGAACAATCCGGCGTTGATGGCCTGATGATCGGCAGGGGTTCAATCGGAAGACCCTGGATCTTCTCCGAAGTACGCCATTACCTCAATACCGGTGAATTGCTGCCGCCACCTACCGTTCCTTTTGTGGTCGAAAATGTGAAAGATCAGCTTAACCAGTCATTAACCTGGAAAGATGACCCCAGGAGGGCAGTGCTGGAAATGCGCCGTCACTTTGCCAGATACTTTCCTAACCTTATAGATTTCAAGGAAATGCGTATCCGGCTTCTGCGGGCCAACGAAATAGAAGAAGTACTTCAAATACTGGATCAGATTGTAGAAAAATATGCGGATACCAGTGTAGATTATACCAATATCGGATTAAAGTAAATAATTGTTATTTTTAGTGATCTAAATCACTTCAAATGGCAAAATTTACTCGACGTCATTTCATCGGCACCGGCCTCACTGGTGCCCTTATGGCTTCCGGCGGCCTTAGCGCCCTGATGGCCGAACCAAAACTTCCCGTTAAAGTCGACATGGTTGATCTGGGTAAAACCGGGTTGAAAGTTTCGCGTATGGCAATGGGAACAGGTACCAACGGGTGGAACCATGGCTCTAACCAAACCCGCATCGGACTGGAAAAATTCAAACTGATCATTCAAGCCGGCTACGACAGGGGAATCCGATTCCTGGACACCGCAGACACCTACGGTTCCCATCCATTCGTGAAAGAGGCCATCAAAATGATGCCCAGGGAGAAACTGACCGTCATGACCAAGATATGGACCGATAACCTCGACTGGCATCCGCTGCAACCAGTAGATCAAATGCTTGACCGCATCCGGAAGGAATTGGACACTGATTACCTTGACATCGTCCTGCTCCATTGCATGACGAAAGCCAACTGGACCGAAGATAAAAAACGGTTCATGGACGACCTTAGTGAAGCCAAATCAAAGGGACTGATTAAAAAAGTGGGATTCTCAGCCCACGATTTCGGCGCCCTTCGGGCAGGTGTTTCCCACGAATGGCCGGATGTGGTGCTTGCACGCATCAACAACAAGGAAATCAGGATGGATGGTTCGCCCGACAAGATCATGTCGTTGCTTGAAATAGCAGGATCCAAGGGTAAAGGGGTACTGGGAATGAAAATTTTCGGTTGCGGAGGACTGCTCAAGGAAGAAGAGCGGATGGCCTCCCTGAATTTTGTGGTCAACAGCAAAAAAGTGCATGCCATGACCATCGGCTGCGAAGAAGCCTCCCAGGTTCATGATAATGTAAACCGGTTGATGAGCGTTGTGAATCAGTCGTGACGGAGAGTCGAAGGGACTGGGAGCACTGAGAAAATGAGAATGAAAAACGACGGGGAGAAGGGGCGACTTGTTGACTGCGACGAGTGGACGACTAAGACGACTGGGACGACTGGGACGAGTCAGGTGGATAAATGGCAAGAGCTGACTAGGCAACTGAGGACTCCAATTTAGATGAACCGGTCCCTGAGCTGCCTGCCCTGAGCTTGTCGAAGGGTCGAAGGAGGGACGGAAGGAACAAATATTGAATTAAGCATGGATCAGATCTGCTTAATTAATTTATTTTTGTATGCGATAGGTTATTAATGACAATTTTCGAATTCAAATTATTTTTATGAAATAGCCACAAGCCAATGATCATACCAACCGAAAATGATTATCTGGCTATTCCATTTGGCCAATTAAAAAACAAATTATAAACAAATGAAAATCAAAGGATTACTTTTAACGTTAACACTTTTGTTCACTGCATTTGTTCAGCTTCAGGCTGCACAGGTCGACCAGAAAAAACTGATCGGGAAATGGGAATATTCAGCCCCTACGGCACCACCGAATTACACATCCGGGCAGGTTTTTTTCACCCAGATTGGGGATCAACTCAAGGGGCAATTGGTTATTGAAGGCCAGAAAGTGGATTTTTCCAGCGTTACCATCAAGGATGATGTGGTAATGGTAGGTATCTACCTGGAGTCAACCCTGATCAACGTAAATTTTAAATTGGTCGGTGATACCCTTGAGGGCAAGGCTGAAACACCGGACGGCCCGGTAGCCGTAAAAGCAATAAAAGCCGTAAAAAAATAGGCTTACCTCTGATGATACTGCTTTTCGTAGTATTTCTCGTACGCCCCTGAAACGACATTTTCGAGCCAATCAGCGTTTTCAAGATACCAATCGACGGTTTTTCCTATCCCCTCTTCAAACTGGAGGGAGGGTTTCCATCCCAGTTCATGTTGAATTTTGGTGGAATCGATGGCGTACCTCAAATCGTGACCGGCCCGGTCTTTTACAAAGGATATCAATTGCTGGGAAGTGCCTTGCGGCCTTCCCAGTTTTTTGTCCATTACATCGCACAACACCCTGATCAGGGCAATGTTGGTCCATTCATTGTTTCCGCCGATGTTGTAGGTCTCACCGATTACACCCTTGTGGAAAATCAGGTCGATGGCAGAAGCATGATCTTCGACATAGAGCCAGTCCCGGATGTTTTCGCCCTTCCCATAAACCGGAATTGGCTTGTTGTGCTGCACGTTGTGAATGCAAAGTGGAATTAATTTCTCGGGGAACTGGTTGGGTCCGTAATTGTTGGAACAATTGGAGATCAGTACCGGAAGGCGGAACGTATTGAAGTAAGCCCTGACCAGGTGATCTGAGCTTGCCTTGGATGCTGAATAAGGGCTTTTCGGATCGTAAGGGGTAGTTTCGGTAAACAAGCCGGTCTCTCCCAAAGAACCATAAACCTCATCGGTAGAGATATGGTAGAACCGTTTCCCTTCCATTTGGCCTTTCCAATGCTCCTTGGCTGCATGAACGAGGTTGAAGGTCCCGAAGATATTGGTCCGGATGAATGCTGCCGGATCCGTGATGGATCGGTCGACATGTGACTCCGCCGCCAGGTGAACGACTCCCTCTATCGGATAAGTCTCAAAAAGTTGGTTGATCAGGTCGCTGTCAGTGATGTCTCCTTTGATGAAAGTATAATTGGGCAGCGTATCGATATCCTTCAGGTTTTCGAGATTCCCGGCATAGGTGAGCATATCCAGGTTGATAATTTGATAATCGGGATATTTTGTCACAAATAGCCTGACAACATGCGAACCGATGAATCCTGCGCCCCCGGTTATCAAAATCGTTTTCTTCATGGTATAATTTTAATCAATATTCCTTATTCTCTTCTCCCAATTCCAGGCCGAAAGAAGCGTTTCATCCAGGGTTGCGGCAGATTTCCAGCCTAAAACATTGTTGGCTTTGGTGGTATCTGCATAAATCTTTTCAATGTCACCGGCCCTTCTGCCCACTATCCTGTAATTTACCTTTTGTCCTGTAACCCTCTCAAAAGTATGCACCAATTCGAGAACCGAGACCCCGGAGCCGGTTCCTATGTTAAAAAACTCGAAATCCGATTCGTTTTGATGATTCAGCAATCGCTCAATGGCGATCACATGGGCCTTGGCCAGATCGACAACGTTGATGTAATCCCTGATACAACTGCCATCCGGCGTATCGTAGTCATTGCCGAAAACCTGAAGCTTGTCGCGCAATCCAGCAGCCGTCTGGGTGACAAAGGGTACCAGGTTCCCGGGAATCCTGCGGGGCAGTTCTCCTATCAAGGCGGAAGGATGTGCACCAATGGGATTAAAATAGCGAAGGGCAATAGCCTTGATCTCTTGATTGGCCTTCGTATAATCGCTGATAATATCCTCACAAACAATTTTGGTATTGCCATAGGGCGATTCGGCAGTTTTCCTGGGTGTTTCCTCCGTAACCGGGAGTTTGTCGGGCTGACCATAAACGGTACAGGATGAAGAAAAAACCAGGTAGCCGACCTTCTGTTTCTCCATGCATTCAAACAGGTTAACCAACGAAAGCAGGTTGTTGCGGTAATACATCAAAGGTTTCAATACAGATTCACCAACAGCTTTGGATGCAGCAAAATGGATGACTGCCTTGATACCTTTTGATTGCTTAAAAAAAGCTTCCAACAAATCGAAATTTTGCATGTCAAGCTGATGGAATTCAGGCCTTATCCCGGTAATCTGTTCAATTTGACCTACTACTTCCACCGTTGAATTACTGAGATCATCAATGATGATAACCTCAAAGCCAGCATTCTGCAATTCAACAACCGTATGTGAACCAATGAAACCGGTTCCGCCCGTCACCAAAACTTTTCCCCTCATTCGCTAATTTTTATGAAAACATTTTATAACCCTTGCTTGTTATAGTCTTATGATAAAAGTCAAAAATACCAAATTTAAGATTTATTCTTATATTTGGGGTTCAAATAATCTGTCATGAACCTTTCCGTCTATATTAATGAGTTGTTGAAAACCAACGATTGCGTGATCATCCCGGATCTGGGTGGGTTTATTGCCAATTATCAACCATCGGTTTTAAATCAGCAGGAGGATCATTTTTATCCTCCCACGAAAGAGATTATTTTCAACGGAAAGTTGAAGAAAAATGATGGTTTGCTTGTCAACTACATTTGTGAGAAGGATGGCGTCGGTTACCTGGAAGCCAGAGAAATTGTATCTGAATACGTTTCTGAGTGCCAGTTCAATCTGGAAAATGGACAGCAGGTTGAGTTCGAACATGTTGGAACGCTTTTTTTCGATCAGAACAATCACCTTGCTTTCGAGGCCAGGCAAAGTGACAATCTGAGAACCGATACCTTTGGATTGGATTCGTTTCATTTTCCCCCGCTTGGCAAACCAAATACCACGCAGCCAACCAAACCGGTTTTCAGGGACAAAGAACCAGAACCGCAGACTCAGCGCCGTTCGGTAATAAAATATTTAGCGCTGGTAGTTCCCATTCTTGCTGCCTTGTATTTTATTCCAAAAATTATTCACAAAAGAGCCTGCATCCAAACCGCAGACAACCAATACTGCCACGCTATCGATAACTGATACTCCGGCAACGACGACCCATTCTGAAATTGCCCCCGGCATCGGCCAATGTGAAGGATGAACCCAAACCTGAGGAAAATAGCACTGTTAATGAAGCCAATGAATCTGTTCAGATTACCGAACATATTACTTCAGACAAGGCCATGAATCCGACTCCGAAAATAATACAGCCAAAAGCTACTACGGCCGAGGAAAATATTGCCCAGACTGTTGTGAACGAACAATCCAAGGGTAGATTCCACCTGGTTGGAGGATGTTTCAAGATAAGGGAAAACGCGGATAAACTGGCGGCTCAATTGATCAAACAGGGATTTCCTGCTAAGGTTACCAACATGGGAAGCAGTTTTTACCGCGTTTACAGCCCAAAGTTTCCAGACCAGGGCAGAGGCAGAGCAGGCCATGAAAAAGATATATGCTGCCGATCCCAATGCAACTTACTGGCTGGATGTCAGCAGAAGGTAATTATAAGGAGGCTGACTTCTGAACTTCCCGAAATACCCGCATAAAATTACCACCCCATATTTTTCGGATGTCTGTTTCGGAGTATCCCCTTTTAACCAGTTCGAGGGTTACGTTGCCCATTTGACTCACATCCCTGCAGCCTGAAAGATCACCGCCGCCATCAAAATCAGTTCCTATGCCAACATAATCGACACCGATAACCTTTACGATGTGATCGATATGATCGACCATATCCTTAACAGAAGCCAGTTTGTTGGGGTATTTTCTTCCTGTCTCTCGGTACTCTTTCCAGGCTTCCCTTGATTTTTCATCTGACAGGTCCATAAAGTCGTTGTATTTTTTCCGGACTTCCGCCAAAGCAGAGTCCCTTTTAGGGTTGGGATCCGGTTTCTTGACATAGTCAGAGAGAAAACACATTTGGATGACTCCGCCGTTTTTGGCCAATGCCTTTAAGTCGCCATCGGTTAAGTTGCGCGGGTTATCGCAGATTGCACGGGCACATGAGTGGCTTGCGATGATCGGGACCTTACTCAAACGGAGAACATCCATCAATGATTCATCCGAAATGTGTGAAACATCTATCATCATCCCTATCTTGTTCATTTCGGCAATCACCTCTTTCCCAAAATTTGACAAACCATGGTGTTCTGCTCCCTTTTTCTTGTCGGTGGAGGAATCGCAAATATCATTGTTGGATGTATGGCATAGGGTTATATACCTGACTCCCATATCATAATACTTTTTTTACCATGGTGATGTCATTGGCAAGGGCGTATCCGTTCTCCAATCCGATATAGATAGCCCGTTTGCCTTCCTTCTTCAGGTTGTACGCATCATCGGGTGTCAGTGCTACTGCGGCAAGTCCGGGATTTGCCTTCACA
>CAXXHH010000008.1:0-335616 GCA_963663005.2 Prolixibacteraceae bacterium | reverse complement strand
GAAAAATAGCGACCTTTGGATGCGCTTTTACGAAATTTATAAACATCATCAGGTAAAGTTTGTTTGGGTAAAAGGTCATGCTGCCATTCCGGGAAATGAGAGATGCGATCAATTGGCTGTTGCGGCTGCAAATGGATCTGATCTGTCAATCGACGAGGGATTTCGTCAGGAATGACGAGGAGTAAACGACATAATATATTAAAAATAAGGTCTATAGCCAGCTAATATTTGTAATGCACGTCATATACAACATAGGTATTTACTTCTACCGGTTTTTGATCTGGATCGTTTCATTCAAAAATCCGAAGGCTAAGAAGTGGCTATCCGGAAGAAAAAATCTTTTTGAAAAAATAGAGAAAGAGGTGGTTCCGGGAGAAAAACTTCTTTGGTTTCATGTATCCTCTCTTGGTGAGTTTGAGCAGGCAAGACCGGTAATTGAAGGTGTTAAGAAAGATTTTCCGGATTATAAAATAGTACTTACGTTTTTCTCTCCTTCCGGATACGAACTTAAGAAGGACTATCCCCTCGCCGATTACGTATACTATCTACCGCTGGATACTCCGCGGAATGCCTCCCGATTCCTAGACATCGTTAAACCAGAGAAGGCCTTTTTTGTGAAATACGAATTTTGGTTCAATTTCTTAAATGAACTGAAAAAAAGAGAGATTCCCACCTACATATTTTCAGCACTTTTCAGACCATCCCATTTCTTTTTCAAACCCTGGGCTAACTGGTTTAGAAAAGCGCTTAAAGCATACACTCATATTTTCGTACAGAATCAAAGCTCTTTTGAGATTCTCAATAAATTCGGTTTCAATAACGTTTCGATAAGTGGCGATACCCGACTGGATCGTGTTGTGCAAATAGCCCGAAATGTCGCTGAATTGGAGAAATTGGAGAATTTTTGTTGCGGAAATAAAGTTATCGTTGCCGGAAGTACATGGCCGGAGGATGAAGCACTTTTTCTCCGATTTGTCAACGAATGCGAGCACCCGGTTAAATTTGTCATAGCCCCTCACGAAGTAAATCCCGCCTCAACTCAACGAATTATTGATTTATTGCAAAAGTCGCACATTGTGTATTCTGCAGAATCGACACCAAAACAACTTGAGGAGGCAGAGGTAATGATCGTCGATGGTTACGGATACCTGGTTTCTGTATATCGTTATGCCAAAATCGCTTTTATAGGTGGCGGCTTTACAACCGGAATCCATAGCATCCTCGAACCGGCCGTCTATGGAATGCCTGTCGTATTTGGACCCGATTACCACAAATTTCACGAGGCTGTCGAAATGATCAGGTTGAATGCGGCTCATTCAATTGCAAATTATGAAGAGCTGAAAACTCTTTTTGAAAGTTACCTGACCGACCCGATAAGGTTGTCAAATGAGAGCCATTTTGCTTCCCAATACGTTGAAAGTAACCGCGGAGCAACAGAACAGATAGTCCATTATTTCTTCGAAAACTGAACTATTTTATAGTTTTCATCTGTTCATTTTTTTTCAATAAAATTATCCGAAAAAAACATTTTTGTTAACTTTTTGATGCATGTAATTTTGTATCTTATTGACTATTTGAAAATTAACACTTACAAGTTGATAACTTTTATATTTTATATCCAAATTATGTATCCAAAAAAATGACTTTGTGTCTATCTTTACGAAAGAAAATCAATTCCCTTTACATTGTTTATCTAACTTATAAATGACCTTTTTATTTTCATTCGAAGGAATTATTAACTATGGAACTTAACGACGTGACCTCAAAGAAAAAAACAACCAATCTCAAGAATTTTTCAAACGAAGAAGCGTTTGAAGCTTCTCTGAAATATTTTAAAGGAGATGAATTAGCTGCCAGAGTGTGGGTCAATAAATATGCACTGAAAGATTCATACGGCAATCTGTTTGAGCTAACCCCTGACGATCTGCACCACAGGCTCGCTTCTGAGATTTCCCGAATTGAGAAAAAGTATCCCAATCCTCTTTCGGAAAAGGAGCTTTTTGAGCTCTTTGCGGAGTTTAAATATATTGTCCCGCAAGGTGGCCCGATGACAGGAATTGGTAATGACTTTCAAACGGGATCACTCTCAAATTGTTTTGTGGTCGGCAATGGAGCAGACTCATACGGCGGCATCATGATGGTGGATCAGGAACAGGTGCAACTAATGAAAAGACGGGGAGGCGTAGGCCATGATCTCTCCCACATCCGCCCAAAAGGTTCGCCGGTAAAAAATTCTGCACTGACATCTACCGGAATTGTTCCCTTTATGGAACGTTTCTCCAATTCGACACGTGAAGTTGCCCAGGATGGCCGCAGAGGAGCCTTAATGCTTTCTGTTTCAATAAAACATCCTGACTCTGAGCAATTTATTGATGCAAAAATGGATGAGGGCAAAGTGACTGGTGCCAATGTCTCGGTAAAGATTGACGATGAATTCATGAAAGCAGTTCGCAACGGCTCCATTTATCATCAGAAATATCCGATTAATAGCAGCGAACCCGTTTATACCCGAGAAACAGATGCGACAAAACTTTGGCAAAAGATCGTTTTCAATGCCTGGAAATCTGCAGAACCCGGAATTCTTTTCTGGGACACAGTTATTCGGGAATCCGTTCCTGATTGTTATGCTGACCTTGGTTACGGTACCGTTTCGACCAATCCTTGCGGCGAAATTCCGCTATGTCCCTATGACAGTTGCCGTTTGATCGCAATAAATCTTTATTCGTATGTCGATCAACCATTTACGGAACACGCCAAATTCAATTTTCCACTTTTCCGCTCTCACGTCAGGCTCTCGCAGCGTATAATGGATGATATAATCGATCTTGAGCTGGAGAAAATAGACGCCATTTACGATAAAATCATGGCCGATCCTGAAGCAGACGAGATTAAAAAGGTTGAATTAAATCTGTGGGCAAAAATTAAAGAAAAAGCAGTAAATGGCCGAAGAACTGGTATCGGGATTACCGCCGAAGGCGATATGCTGGCTGCTCTCGGTTTGCAGTACGGATCTGAAAATGCAATTGATTTCTCCGTAGAAGTGCATAAAATCGTTGCGATTGAAGCTTACCGGGGTTCTGTTTCTCTCGCCAAAGAACGTGGTGCATTTCCGATCTATGACACAAAGAAAGAAATTGGCAACCCATACATTAAGCGCTTGGCGCTGGCCGATCCTGAGCTTTACGAGGAAATGGTGAAATTTGGCCGACGAAATATCGCCCTTCTCACTATTGCTCCCACTGGTACCACCAGCTTAATGACCCAGACAACCTCCGGAATTGAGCCTGTCTTTATGCCGGTTTACAAAAGAAGAAGGAAAGTAAATCCGAATGATAAAGAGGCCAGAATTGATTTCGTTGATGAAATGGGCGATTCCTGGGAAGAATATCTGGTGTTCCATCATAAGTTTAAACTATGGATGGAGATCAATGGCTACAAAACAAACAAAAAATACAGTAATGAGGAGATTGATGAATTAGTCAGCAAATCTCCATACGCAAAAGCCACATCAAACGATATCGATTGGATGGCTAAAGTAAGGATGCAAGGCCAGATTCAAAAATGGGTGGATCACTCAATCTCAGTAACCATCAATCTGCCGGAAGAGGCAACTGAAGAGTTGGTCGGAAAGCTCTTTTTCTCGGCATGGGAAAGCGGATGCAAAGGAGTAACTGTCTACCGTGAAGGATCCAGATCCGGCGTTCTGATTTCAACAAAGGACAAGAAGAAGGAGGGAGTATTCCCAACCAAACGTCCTGAAGTGCTCGAAGCTGATATCGTCCGTTTTCAAAACAACAAGGAAAAATGGATTGCATTCATTGGCTTGATTGATGGAAAGCCATACGAAATCTTCACTGGTTTGGCTGATGATGAAGATGGAATCTTACTCCCCCGTTCGGTAACCAGCGGCTGGATTATAAAAAACAGAGATGAAAATGGGGTATCGCGGTATGATTTTCAATATTGCAATAATCGCGGATATAAGACAACAATTGAAGGGTTATCCTTCAAATTCAATCCTATTTTCTGGAACTATGCCAAATTGATATCCAGTGTTTTAAGACACAGTATGCCTATTCAGAAAATTGTCGAACTGATCTCAAGTCTACAATTTGACGTCGAATCAATTAATACCTGGAAAAACGGAGTTGCTCGCGCGTTGAAAAAGTTTATTCCTAATGGGACATCCTGTGAAGACGCTAAATGTGAAGGTTGTGGGTCGGAAAATGTGATCTATCAGGAGGGTTGCCTCATTTGCACAGATTGTGGCTCCTCCAAATGTGGCTAAGTGTTTTCATAATTTCAGATAAGTACCTCTTGGGGGAGACCGATCGGTCTTCCCCTTCTTTTTGAAGCCAAAATCAGAGGATATCAAAAATCGAAACGAAGACCTGCTATCGGCACAAGCCCAATCAGTCTTTTGTCTACCTCCACAACCGCTCCATTAACATAACTAAAATTACGCCTGTACACGTTGTGACGATTTAGTACATTTTGTATATCCAGAGAAAAATTAAAGGCAGAATTTCTTTTGTTTACCCTGAAGTTTACCCCTGCATCCATCCTGTCAAAAAATGGCAGATGTTTGCTATAAGTTTGCGAAACATCGTACACTAAGGACTTCTTCTTGATGCTTTGTTCATAATTTGGAGGAGTGAAACGGTAACCTCCTCTGGCAATATTTCTAAGATTAAACCCTAGTGTATTCTGCTTAAACTTTCCAACTTTGAATTCTTTCCCTCCAACACAATTGAAGACGTAATTCGAATTATAATATGTTGAATACCAACCAGTATTCGTGGCCATATATTTCGAGTCAAAAAGAGAGATAGTTCCTAAAACATAGTAATTTTTCGAAAAGGCCTTGTCAATAGTCAACTCAAGGCCTGTGTTTTCAGAGATGCCACTGCTGTTCAGGTCTATATCGGGCATGCCTTCCGAAATATTCACCATCGAGAATGTATTCGTAGTGTATATGCTAACCGGAACATGATATAAATGTTGAAAATAACCTTCGAGTGAAACTCGTAAATCGTTAGTGAATGATTTACGATACCCCGCAACCAGATGAAAGGCCCTGGTGGTTCGAATGTCTTTGTTGACCTCCGAACGGTACGTTTTTCCGACTTTAACCCGGAAATAGTAAATGGGCAGAGGCTCTTGCCTCGAATAAAACCCTGCGCCAAGGTTGATTGATTGGTTACCATTTAAGTTAAATATCATACCCAGCCGGGGTTCCAATGTCCGTTCCTTGTTGATGGAGGTATACGTCGAATGTAACGCCGGCGTCAACTCAAAAATGTCGTTGGGTTTATATTTCCATTGAAAATACATCTGTGTATAGTAACTTTGAGATTGCTGATCAACCAAGGTGTCAAATTTCTGAGTCGTCAGTCGTCGTATGCTAAACATATCGGCAAAAGTGCGATGATATTCTACCCCAATCCGATAAGAATTCTTCGAGTCGACTTTTCTGTTCAGCATCACAGAAGCTCTTAGAACCGGCGAAATGAATAAGTCCTGCTTGTTAAGGATGTGAACCATATTTGTATCAACAATTCCTTCATGCCAATTGGAATTAGCTCTTGTAAATCCAATAATTGTACGCAAGTATGTTTTACCTCCTTTAAAATTCTTCAGATGCTTGATTCCAAAAACGGCAAGATCATCTTCCTCCGTGAACTCATCGTTGTTGATTCCGCTGCGAAGATCTGCCTTATTTTGTGATGCCTCATTTCCGGTTTTACTATTCCCGCCAATCGAAAAGAATTCCAAATCGCCCATTTTCTTACCATGAAAATTCATCTTCAGAGTCCAGTCGAAAGAACTGGGAACTATGCTAAGATCCTGAATGCTTATTATGCCATACTTTTGTAGAATATTGAAATTAGCATATCTCATATTGAAAAGGAAGGAGTTATTCCCAGGTTTTCCTATCGGACCTTCGGCCGCCAATTCCGCCCCAACGACACTAAGCTGAACACCCATTTCACGCTTATCCGCGTTTCCTTTCCTGAGTCTTAAATCCATTACTCCCGATAATGCATTCCCATATTCTGCAGGAAATGCGCCGGTGTAAAAATCGAAATCTGCCAAAACATTCGTGGAGATCATGGAGTACGCCCCTCCACTATTCCCTACTCCGCTGGACAAATGATTTGGATTTGGAATTTCGAGTCCTTCTATGCGCCAAAGCAACCCTCGCGGGGAGTTTCCCCTGATTACAATTTCGTTATTATCGTCGGAGTTACCACTTGTAATCCCGGCAAAATTGGCCACCATCCGCAATGGATCATAATACCCTCCGGCAAACCGGGTGGCATCCTGGCTCTGCAGGGTTCGTACGCTGGAACCGCTTGAAGGAGTCAGCCATGTTTGCTTTCCTGCTGAAATCTGTACTTCCTTAGTTTCATAAACCTTCGCATCGAGAGCTATCTCAAGCATCACCTCCTTTCCGGTTCCAACTTGGATATTTTGGAGCGTTTTAGGGTTATACCCCAAGTGAGAAATCAGAAGATTCCACCTTCCGGAAGGGATCCTCAACCTAAAATTTCCATCGGAGTCTGAAAATGCAATCTGTTCCGTTGATTGATTGAAAAATTTCAACGTTGCGCCACTAACGGGCTGACGGGTCTCAATATCCCTGAGTACTCCCTTTACATTTTGAAGATATACCTGGCCGTGAGTGGGCATAACAAAGATTCCCAAGGTAAATAAGAGACAAAATACTTTGATATTGTGTCTCTTATACCTTTTCAAATCTTCATTTATCATGTTAGAAATGAGCTATTCCAGATAGGTATATCCGTATAAACCGGAGCGATAATTTGATAAAAATTCTTTACCCTCTTCGGTAGAAATAATTCCTGACTTAACAGATGAAGTAACCCAGGTCTCAACAGTCCGCACCAATTTCTTAGGATTATACTGAACATATTCCAGCACTTCGGCCACCGTTTCTCCGTCAATTACCTGGTCAATGGAATATCCATTGTCATCAACGGATACGTGAACAGCGTTGGTATCTCCGAAGAGATTGTGGAGATCACCCAAAATTTCCTGGTAAGCCCCAACCAAAAAGACACCGATATAATATGGCTCTCTGGGCTTTATTGAATGAACCGGCAAGTAATATGATTGATTACGCGCAGAAATAAAATTTTCGATCTTCCCATCAGAATCACAGGTTATATCCTGAATTGTTGCCGTTCTATCCGGCTTCTCGTCGAGGCGATCTAATGGGATAATTGGGAAAATCTGATCAATTGCCCATGAATCCGGCAGTGATTGGAAAAGGGAAAAATTGCAGAAGTATTTATCCGACAACAGTTTTGGCAAAGTGAGAAATTCCTCCGGCACATGCTTAAGTCCTGCAACCATTTGGGTGGTCTCTTTAGCAATTGACCAAAACAGACGCTCAATCTTGGCTCTGGTAGAAATGTCCAATAACCCCAAACTAAAGCGATCCAATGCTTCTTCTCTGATTTGTTGAGCATCATGCCAGGTTTCCAACATTCTTGGTTGATTCAGCGTATCCCACAGCGAATAAATCTCCCGTAAGAGTTCGTGATCATCCGGACTAACTTCTTCTTCCTCTTCCCAGCGAGGTAGCGTGGTTGATTCTAGTACCTCAAAGACCAGAACAGAGTGATGAGCCGTCAGCGACCTGCCGGATTCCGTAATTATATTGGGATGAGGTATACCATTCTTCTCACTGACATCCACCAGAATGGAAACTACGTCATTGACATATTCCTGAATACTATAGTTGACACTGCTTTCGCTGGAGGATTTAGTACCGTCATAATCGACACCTAGTCCACCACCAATATCGACGTAATCGACCATGAACCCATTTTTATGCATCTGGACATAAAACTGAGAAGCTTCACGCATGGCCAACTTGATTCTTCGAATCTTATTTACCTGACTACCTATATGAAAATGAACCAAATGAAGGCAATCTTTCATCTTGTTTTTATCCAGATAGTCAAGCGCTTCAAGCAATTCACTTGAAGTAAGTCCAAACTTACTTCCATCACCTCCTGAATCTTCCCACTTACCGCTTCCTGTGCTGGAAAGTTTGATCCGGATACCCAAATTGGGCTTTATCTTGAACTGCTTGGCAATTTTAACGATCAGCTTCATCTCACTCAGCTTCTCAATTACGAGATAGATTCGCCTGCCCATCTTTTGTGCGAGTAAAGCAAGCTCAATATAATCTTCGTCCTTGTAGCCGTTGCAAATAATGAGAGAATCGTTGTCCGTATTTATGGCGATTACAGCATGAAGTTCCGGTTTTGATCCGGCTTCCAGTCCAATATTGAATTTTTTGCCATGGTTGACGATTTCCTCCACGACAGGTCTCATTTGATTGACCTTTATCGGATAGATAATGTAATTCTGAGCGTTGTAGGAATACTCTTCGGCAGCAATTTTGAAACAGCTCGCCATCTTTTCAATCCTGCTGTCCAAAATATCCGGAAAGCGGAGCAATACGGGAGTAGAAACATCCCTAAGTTGCAACTCTTCAACGAGATCCATGAGGTCGACCTGAACTCCGTCTTTGCGCGGGGTAACAACAACGTGTCCCTTCTCATTGATTGAGAAATAATTAACGCCCCATCCATTTATGTTATAGAGTTCAGCAGAATCTTCAATACGCCATTTTCTCATTTCGATTACTTCTTAAATTTTCAGCGCAAATGTACAAAATATGTTATTTCAATTTGACTATTAAATATCAGAGTGCTAAACCATTGTTTGAACACCTGAAGGCATATTTATCGATTCATATGCCTGATTACGAAGTTGTGGGGTAAACCCGGCATCAAGGATGCATTTTTGCATCTGACTGGCATCCATGGAAAAGGAGGCCCCAGCTGCCGAGACAACATTTTCTTCAATCATGATTGAGCCTAAATCATTGGCGCCGGCATGCAGTGCCAATTGCCCGGTTTCCTTCCCGACCGTAAGCCAGGAAGCCTGGATATTCTCAAAGTTATTCAGCATGATTCTACTTAAAGCAATCATTCTGATATAATCAATGGGGAGAATGGTTTTGAACTCGTTGCTGTTACCTAATAAAGTACCTTCAGACATGAATGGCCAAGGTATAAAGGCTTTAAAACCCGGGCTTCCAGCTGGTTTTTCGCTCTGAAGATTCCTTAACTTTACCAGGTGCTCCATCCTTTCGAGCGGGGTTTCAATATGACCAAACATCATAGTGGCAGAAGTCAGCATATGTAATTGATGTGCTTCCTTCATGACTCCAAGCCAATCATCCGCAGAGGCCTTCCCGGGCGAAATTTCCTTCCTCACCCTATCGCATAAGATTTCTGCGCCGGCACCAGGTAAACTGTCTAGTCCGGATTCCATAAGTTTTTCGAGGACTTCCCGGAACGACATACGTTCCTTTCTGGCAATGTGTACGACCTCTGGTGGACCCAATGCATGCAGTTTTACATCCGGGTATTTCTGCTTCAAATCACTGAACAGATCCGTATAAAATTTCAATCCATATCGCGGATGCATCCCTCCCTGAAGTAATAACTGATTGCCACCCAATTGGATCATCTGATCAATCTTTTGGTGATACTCTTCCATGGTGGTTGTGTAGGTTCCCTCTCCATTAATCTTCCGGTGAAAATTGCAGAAGGTGCACCCAGAGATACAAATATTCGTAATATTTACATTCCTGTCGATCATCCAGGTCACGAATTTTCCTGGTTTATGGATTTGTCTCAGAGAATCGGCAACCCAAATCAAGTCGGGTGTCGAGGCATGGTTGAACAATTCAAGTCCTTCAATGGCCGTCAAAGGCTCATGCTTCAAAGCCCTTTGAAATAGTGTAGCGGACATTCTATTTTTTTGTTTTAAGTTAACAAATTGAAATTTTGTTCGTTAAGTAATTGATAGGAGCAATACGATTGTTCCTGTTAACCGTCAAATAATTGGGCTAAAGGTAGTAAATTTGGGGCAAAGGCATTTTAAAAGTTCTTATACGCTAGATTCAAAACTATGATACTAAAGAAAATCACTTCAGAAAATCTTAACGCATATCAAATTATTTTATTGAATGGTCGGTCGGATTTATCCGGATTATCTCTAAAGGAAGAAGAGCGAACATACCTTCTCTCCAAAATGAATGACGACCAGTATTTGATTGAAATTAACAGATTTACCAGCAAACTTCTACTTGTTAACGCTCTTGTGGGAAAAGAAGAAAATACATCATTGGAGACCTGTAGAAGAAGGGGAAATGAGGCTGCACAATGGGCCAAAGGGGAGAAAACTAAATCCGTATTGATAACTTCTGCGATCGATGATGCTAAATGTGTCCTTGCATTTATCGAGGGTATTGTTCTCGGGAGCTATCAGTTTTTAAAATATAGCTCAAAAGCTGAAAAACAAAGAACCAATCTTCAGGAAATCTGCTTTTATGGGGATCTGATTTCAGAAAAACAACTGGTTGAACTTTCTACTCTGAACGAATCGGTATATTCTGCCCGAAACCTTGTTAATGAACCAGTTATCAGTCTAAATGCCGAAAAACTGAGTGCTTTTTTTCTCCAGATGAGTGAAGAGCTGGGAATACATGCAGCAGTTCTGGATAAAGAAAAAATTGAAAGACTTGGAATGGGTGGATTGCTCGCCGTAAACAAAGGCAGCATTGATCCTCCAACATTTACCATTTTAGAATGGAAACCAGAAAAAGCATTAAACGACCAACCTATTGTGCTGGTTGGGAAGGGAGTCGTTTTTGACACAGGCGGACTAACACTCAAACCTACCCCAAAATCGATGGACTATATGAAATCGGATATGGCTGGTGCGGCTGCTGTAGCCGAAGCTCTCAATGTTGCCGCCAGAAACAAATTACCTCTGCATTTAGTAGCTCTGGTCCCGGCAACTGATAACCGCCCAGGCGGAAACGCCATTACGCCTGGGGATGTTATCACAATTTCAAACGGCGCAACCGTTGAGGTATTGAATACAGATGCAGAAGGCAGGCTTATTCTTGCTGATGCTTTGTGTTATGCAAAAAAATACGATCCAATGCTGGTTATCGATCTGGCGACACTGACCGGTTCAGCCGCTATGACTTTGGGAATTCATGGTATTGCCGGTATGCACAATGACTGCGGAGAATTGTACAATACATTAAAAATCGCCGGAGACCACGTGAATGAAAGAATCGTCGAACTGCCGCTATGGGATGAATACGACGAAATGATAAAATCAAGTATCGCGGATATGAAAAATATTGGAGGTGGTGAGGCAGGAGCAATCACTGCGGGAAAATTCCTGCAACGATTTGTTGATTACCCCTGGATTCACCTTGATATAGCCGGCCCTTCCTTTTTGCAAACTGCAGATCATTATCGATCAGCGGGGGGTACAGGAACAGGAGTCAGGTTATTGGCAGAATTTTTCAACTTACTTGTTGATAGACTGAGCTCAAGTTCAAATTAGCTGACGGACTCCCCGATTGTATGAATAAAAGTTTAAATTTGGGAAATAAAGGGAACGGGAAACAACGTTCAAATCAATAAACTGTATTGTATGGAACCACACAAACTAAGAATAGGGATTACGCATGGCGATATAAACGGAATCGGTTACGAAGTGATAATTAAAACTTTGTCGGACAGTAGATTACTCGAGTGCTGTACCCCAATAGTTTACGGTTCTCCCAAAGTGGCCGCCTATCATCGGAAAGCGTTGGATGTCGAATTATTTAGCTTTAACCAAATAATTCATGCGAGGGAAGCAAATTCGAAAAGGGTTAACATCATCAATTGTGTTGACGAGGAAATTAGGGTTGAACTCGGGAAATCCACGCATGAGGCTGGAGAAGCGGCGCTTCTGGCACTTCAGGCGGCGGTAAAGGATCTGAAATCCGGGGACATCGATGTCATTGTGACTGCTCCAATCAACAAAGAGAATATTCAGTCTGATAACTTTAAGTTTCCGGGTCATACGGAATTTTTTGCGAGTGAATTTTCTGCAAAAAATTACATGATGCTCATGGTAAACGATCTTCTTAAAGTCGGAGTTGTTACAGGTCATATTCCTGTGCAGCAAGTACCGCAAAGCCTTACCAAAGAGAAGATCCTATCTAATATTCGCATCCTTCACAAGACACTGCTGGAAGATTTTTCAATTCGCAAACCGCGGATCGCCGTTTTGGGACTCAACCCTCATGCCGGCGACCATGGTGTAATCGGGCTTGAGGATCAGGATATTATCAAACCTGCAATCAAACAGGCAACCGAAGAAGGAATTATCGCTCTTGGGCCTTTCCCTGCTGATGGTTTCTTTGGATCAGGCGATTACAAAAAATTTGATGCGATTCTTGCAATGTATCATGATCAGGGATTGATCCCCTTCAAGGTACTTGCCTTTGAATCTGGGGTCAATTTTACGGCCGGACTGCCTATCATAAGAACATCCCCAGGTCATGGAACTGCATACGACATCGCCGGAACCGGTTCAGCGTCGGAAGATTCATTCCGAAATGCCATCTATCTTGCGATTGACGTATTTGAAAACAGAAGACTCTTCAAGGAGCTTTCCAAAAATCCCCTGAAGCATCACGAGATTGACCGGACAGGCGGAGAATAATCAATAAAAATCACCGTTAAGCATATGTTTGAATATATCAAAGGAACTGTGACCAATTTGTCCCCTGCGGGAATCGTTATTGAGGCAGGTGAAATAGGCTATTTTGTCCACATTTCACTTACGACTTATTCTCAGCTTCATGGCAATGATAAGGCAAAATTGTTTCTCCATCAGGTAGTTCGTGAAGATGCTCATATCCTGTACGGGTTCTTCGAATATGCAGAGCGGGAGCTTTTCAGAATGTTGATCTCGGTAAACGGGATTGGCGCAAATACAGCCATCATGATGCTCTCCTCACATAAGCCAGAGGAACTACAGCATGCCATTCTGAATGAAAATGTTAGTTTATTAAAGAATATCAAAGGCATCGGAATAAAAACTGCTCAAAGGGTTATTATAGACCTGAAAGATAAGATTGGAAAGACCTCAGTTGGTGATCTGATATTTAAATCCGGGGAAAGCCCTGTTCGTTCGGAAGCCATTTCAGCCTTGGAAATGCTTGGTTTTAACAAAAAAGCCGTCGAAAAATTAGTAGACCAGGTTCTTACCGAACAACCCTCAATAGCTGTTGAAAATCTGATAAAGCTGGCGTTAAAGAGTTTTTGATCAAATTGAAAAAAGTACTTTTCAAGACCCTTATTGCAATAATGCTCTCCGCATGTCTTGCATTATTTTGGCGCAGCAACGCATCCAATGGATCTGCAAATGCTTTGCGCGGGCGTCTTGATGCTATCTTTTCTAATGAGGGTGACACTATTCCAGAGGAATCAACGACTTCTGATCTTCATCCGAAGAAAAAGGGAAATCCATTTTCTCAATTGTACGGGCGTGATAGTACTGCCATTTACCTAAAGAAACCATCCAACATTAAAACAGAGGTACAATATGATCCCTTAACCGGGCAATATTTGATAACGGAAAAAGCGGGTGAAATAGAATATCGGTTACCCGGATCGCTGAGTCTGCATGAGTTTCTGCAGAATGACATGAAAGAAACCATCGATCGGTATTGGAGGAAAAAGATTTCGCAACAATCAATTGATCGGAGGTCGCAGCTCATTCCACAGTTCCAGATCGGAGGTGACGCATTTAATAAAGTATTTGGTAGTAGCGTCGTGAATATCAGACCACAAGGTTATGTTGAGATGAGTTTGGGATTGAAGAGTAATAAGATCGAAAATCCGGCTATTCCAACCAGAATGCAGCGAAACACAACATTCGACTTCAACCAGAAGATCAATGTTAGTCTGGATGGGGAGATTGGCGATCGGTTAAAGATGAGGTTTAATTATAACACCGATGCAACATTCGATTTTGAAAACAAGATTAAACTGAACTACACCGGCGGAGAGGACGAGATTGTAAGAAATGTAGAGGCAGGAAATGTTTCTATGCCACTTACAGGTACTCTGATTCGTGGGGGAACAAACCTTTTTGGCGTTAAAACTGATCTCCAATTTGGTAAGTTGTCTGTCACCGCGCTATTCTCTCAGCAAAAAGGTGAGACCAAAGTGATTAATACGCAAGGAGGGGCAGAGCGCACCAAGTTCGAGATTAATGCCACCAATTATGATGCAAACCGGAACTTTTTCCTCGGCCACCATTTTTACAATTCGTATGACCAGGCATTATCCGAGCTTCCAATATTAAAAACATCGATAACTATCAACAAGATAGAAGTTTGGGTGACAAATAAATCGAACCATTTTCAAGAATCGAGAAATATTCTGGCCTTACTCGATTTGGGAGAAGTTGGGCAGAATAAGCAAAATCAATCTATTCCGGAATTTGGTGAGACACCCGGTCTGAGCTATCCGTTTAACCAACTCCCGAATAACACGATCAACGGATTGTACAAAACATTGATAACCAATTATTCAGATATCCGCGATATTGCCAGGCTAAACGAAGTATTGAAACCGCTTTCGCAGAGGGACTTTATTGCCGGCAGAGATTATGAGAAGATTGAAAATGCCCGGCGATTGGATTCTACGGAATATTCGGTCAACCGCCAACTCGGATATCTATCTCTAAACATGGCGCTTAATTCGGACGAGATTCTTGCGGTTGCCTACCAATACACCGCCAATGGGGAAACATTCCAGGTAGGTGAATTCTCCACAGATGGTATTGAAGCGCCAAACACCCTTGTTTTAAAGATGTTAAAAGGAACAAATCTAAATCCTAAGTTCAAGAACTGGGATCTGATGATGAAAAATATTTACAATATCCGTTCCCAACGACTTTCAAATGAGGAATTTAAATTAGATGTTTTGTACCGTAACGATGCATCTGGAACGGATCTCAATTACCTACCTGATGGTCCGCTCAAAGAGAAAAATCTTTTGAGTGTCATGAACCTGGACAATTTGAACAGTCAGAAGGATCCCTATCCTGACGGCATTTTTGACTTTCTGGACAAAATTACAATTGATGCACAAAAGGGTCGCATCATCTTTCCAGTTGTTCAGCCATTTGGTTCAAACCTTGAAAACAAATTCAAAGGCGATCAGAATGCAATCAAGAGGTATGTTTACACGTCGCTTTACGACAATACCAGAACGGTTGCTGAACAGGACGCTGAAAAAAATAAATATCATTTGCGGGGAAGTTATAAAGGACTCTCCAATTCGGAAATCTCGCTGGATGCCATCAATATTGCCAGGGGATCGGTTAAGGTTATGGCAGGAGGAAGGCAATTGCAGGAGGATGTAGATTATATTGTTGACTACACCCAAGGACGCGTAAAGGTTATCAATCAAGGACTTCTGGAATCAGGAACACCGATATCCATCTCAACTGAGAGCCAGGATCTTTTCAGTATGCAACGTAAAACGATGTTGGGGACACACCTCAACTATGAAATAAGCAAGAATTTCAACATAGGATCCACCGTGATGTATTTGATGGAGAAACCACTTACGCAAAAGGTCAACTATGGAGAAGATCCAATTGCCAATACAATGTTGGGGTTTAATGGCTCCTACAGTGCCTCATCCCCATTTATCACGAAGATGGTCAACGCCTTACCGTTTTTCAAGACCAAAGAGGAATCAAAGATCGCTATTGAGATGGAGTGGGCCAGGCTTTTCCCTGGGCATTCAAAAGCCATCTCCAAAGAAGGGGCCGTTTACCTTGATGATTTCGAAGGAACCGTGACACCAATTAATCTAAAATCCTTCATAGGTTGGTCGCTTGCCAGCACACCGCAAGGAAATGAATCATTCCCGGAAGGCAACCTGATAAATGATTTGGCGTACGGGTACAACAGGGCGCGTCTGGCCTGGTATGTGATTGATCCGTTTATGCAGAGAAACACAGCTCCTTCATATCTTATTCAGGAGGGAAAATTAGATGATCAGCGTGTTCGCGAAGTATTTCAGGCAGAGATTTTTCCAAACAGGCAAAATCCGATCGGTCAGCCAACGAATATACCAACGTTAGACCTGGCCTTTTATCCGGAAGAAAGAGGCCCGTACAACTACGACACCAATCCATCGGCCTTTTCATCCGGTGTATCCAGAGACGGCTCCCTAGCCCGGCCTGAAAGCAGATGGGGCGGAATCATGCGCAAATTGGAGACAAGCGACTTCGAGGCAACCAACGTTGAATACATTGAGTTCTGGATGATGGATCCTTTTGCCGAAGATAAAGCAGGTGATGAAAATCCGGGTGGAAATCTGGTATTCCATTTGGGATCCGTTTCTGAAGACGTACTACGCGACGGTAGAAAATCTTTTGAGCAGGGGCTTCCCACAACCGGCGATTACA
This sequence comes from Prolixibacteraceae bacterium, assembly GCA_963663005.2. Taxonomy (GTDB): domain Bacteria; phylum Bacteroidota; class Bacteroidia; order Bacteroidales; family Prolixibacteraceae; genus CAINVV01. Next base: position 319,218 of record CAXXHH010000008.1, on the reverse strand, counting down.
GTGGAATGGATGTAACAAGCTGGGGTAGAGTGCCGAAGCAACAGTCATTAGTTAAGGCGTTTGATAATTCGGCGCAAGCTAGAATTTATCAGGATATTGGACTTGATGGTCTTGATTCGAAGGACGAAAAGCAATTTTATCAGAAATTTTTAGCTTCCCTCAGCCCTCTCGTAGATCCGACGGCCTATTCACAGGTGGATAAGGATCCATCCGCCGATGATTTTCACTATTTTAGGGGAACTGATTATGATCAGTCGAAGAAAGACCTGCTGGAGCGATACAAATTCTTCAGCAATACGGAGGGTAACTCGCCTACCAATGAGCAATCAACTGAAAGTTATCCGACTGCTGCCACCTCAATACCTGATGTAGAGGACATTAACGATGATAACACCCTTAACGAAAACGAAGCTTATTTTCAGTATAATCTGAAAATTGATCGGGCCAACATGGTGTTGGGGAAAAATTATATCACAGATATCAAGAAATCGCCAGTGACTCTCAAGAGCGGAAAGAAGTCGGAAATAACCTGGTACCAGTTTAAAGTGCCGGTCGCCGAACCTAACAAGACCTATGGCTCAATCAATGATTTCAGGTCTATTCGTTTTATGAGAATGTTGGTAAACGGATGGAAAAAACCGGTTGTTCTCCGATTTGCAACCCTCGATCTCGTCCGCACAAACTGGAGAAGATACGACAAAACACTTAATTCAGATGGAAGCCCATCCTCCACCTCGACTCAGTTCGACCTGTCGGCTGTTAACATTGAAGAAAACAGCAATCGCAAGCCGGTCAATTACATCTTGCCTCCCGGCGTTGATCGTGTTATAGATCCCGCAAATGCCCAACTCCGCCAGTTGAACGAACAATCGATGGTAATGAAAGTCTCTGAACTGGAACCGGGAGAGGCGAAGGCAGCCTACAAAACAACCTCTGTAGACTTAAGGAGATACAAAAACCTCAAATTGGAAGTTCACGCCGAGAAGCTGGAAAATCTTCCGTTACGGGACAACGAGCTTTCTCTCTTCATTCGGATCGGCTCTGACTTCCAGTACAACTATTATGAATATGAAATACCGCTCAAATTGACGCCTCCCGGATATTACGACAACGGGAAGGAGAGCGATCGATACATCGTGTGGCCAGCCGAAAACCATGTCTATATTCCGTTGGATCTGCTTCCAAAATTGAAATTGGATCGTAACTCTGAGATGCACACCGCAGGCTCAATCCTCACCATGGGAGATATCTATGAACAGGTTCACAGGGGAATCAATAACAACCAGAATAAAATAAAAATCAAGGGTAACCCGGATTTGTCAGAGGTCAATGTTATGATGATTGGTGTCGGAAACAGAAAGGGAAAAACTACCGGAAGTCGCTCTGCTGAGGTTTGGGTGAATGAACTTCGCCTGACCAATTTTGAAGAAAATGGCGGTTGGGCAGCCATCGGAAGGGTGTCCGGAAATCTTGCTGACTTGGGAACCTATTCCTTTGCAGGAAGAATGATGACATCCGGTTTCGGCGATATCGATTCCAAAATGTCCACCCGCGCGAAAGAGGACACAAAAGAGTATGATATTTCCACAAATCTCGAACTTGGAAAATTCTTCAAGCCGGAATCCGGGGTGAGAATTCCCATGTTTATGAGCTTTTCTAAATCAATAGCCACGCCTGAGTATTCGCCTGTTGATAAGGATGTTAAACTAAAAGACGCCTTGGATCAGGCTGCCACCAAATCTGAGCGCGATTCGATAAAAAAAATGTCTCTGGACTATAACTCCAGAAAAAGCATCAACTTCACGAATGTTCAAATCGACAAGCAAAATAAGTCGGGTGAAAGCCGGTTTTATGATCTTTCCAACCTGTCAATGTCCTATTCTTATAACCAGTTTCAACATGGTGATGTCAACACCCTGAACGAGCAGACAGAGAATACCCGCGTCTTATTGAATTATCATTTCAACAGCAAGCCAAAATCCATTGATCCATTTAAGAATTTTTCCTTCCTGAAATCGAAATATTTAACTCTTATCAGGGATTTCAATTTTAGTCTGACTCCGGCGCAAGTCTCCTTTCGGTCTGATATAAACGACATGAAAAGTGAGCTTCAGTACCGTAATATTACGAATCCGGATTTCATCCTGCCTATCTCCTATCAGAAAGATTTTACCTGGAACAGATACTATGATTTTAGGTTCGATCTGACACGAAGTCTAAAGCTTGATTTCTCTGCTGTCAATGCTTCAAGAATAGGCGATCCGATGAGATTAACCAGCCAAAATCAAACCGATTATCAGGCCAGACGGGATACAATTTGGAGATCAATACTTGAAGGTGGAAAAAATACGCACTACCATCACACATGGAATCTTACCTATACCCTGCCTATCAACAAGATACCACTATTAGAGTGGACTTCTGCCTCATTAACATATCAGGCAGGATATGACTGGAATTTGGCGCCGGTGACCAGAGGTGACTATCAACTTGGAAATACGATCAGCAACATGCGTTCGACCCAGTTTAACGGGACATTGGATTTCATTCAGCTGTATAATAAAGTTCCTTTCCTGCGCGGCGTGAACCAAAAATATGGTGAATTCAGCAGAGGACGAAGAGAAAGCCAGGAGAACAGCAGGCAACGTTATTCTGCAAATCAAAATACTGCAAAGCCACTAGTATATCGGGAACAGAATCTCAAATTAAAAAAGAATGCCCCTTATTCCTTCTTCCACAAGCTGGCGTCATCCTCCGTACAGGTAAAAATTACGGACAAGGGTGGAAAACCCGTTTCCGGTCAGGTTAAGGTCGTTAATGACAACAGGGTAATTGTTACGCCTCTGGCAGACAGCGATGGAGCTTCCGTGGAGATAACAGCCAAGAAAGACAAAGATTCATTCAGTGCACTCAAGTTAGGTGAATTGACTGCCAGGTTCCTTATGATGCTTTACAATGTCAACATTTCATATGCAGAAAATGGTGGAACAGCGCTTTTCGGCTATCTTCCGGGGAGCAGCTTTTTCGGCATTAATAATTACTCAGATGGAAGCCAGTCCTCTTTGGCGCCAGGTTTGCCATTCATTTTGGGTCATCAGGACGAAAACTTTGGTATTCAGGCTGCCAATAAAAACTGGATCACGACAGATACGATCGTAAACAAGCCATATACGATGAGTCATAACACACGCCTCAACCTGCGTGCTAAAATTGTCCCTATTCCGGATCTTAAAATCGACCTGACCGCAAACAGGATATTCTCCAGAAACACGTCCGAATTTTTCCTTTATAGCGCAGCCAATGGATGGGATTCTTACAATAATTCCTTCAACGGAAACTTTAGCATGTCAATCATCACGATCGGTACCTCTTTCGAAAAATTGGGCAAGGCATTTGTTCAGGAATCCAAAGGATGGGACGACTTCCAGAGTAACCGGGCCATAATTGCCCGAAGACTCGATAATGAAAGAATTTCGAATGCATTCTTCAATTACAGACCCGGAATAATCGATCCTAAAACTGACTTCCCGCAAGGTTATGGGCCAACATCACAGGAAGTTCTGATACCGGCATTCTTCGCCGCTTATACCGGAAAAAGTGTTGAAAAAGTGGAGCTGACACCCTTCCCTTCTGCGAAATTTATGCTGCCGAACTGGCGGATTCAATATTCGGGTGCTGTAAGTAAAATCAATATTCTGAAAAGCGTCATGAAGTCGATGAACATCATGCACGATTACCGATCCACCTATAACGTTGGAACGTATCTTTCCAACATGAAATACCAAACTGTTGAAGATGGCTTTAGTTACGTGAGAGACGCTCAAAATAATTTCATGCCTATTCAGGATGTTGCGGCAATCAACATTAACGAAACTTTCAATCCATTGTTTGATGTAGACATAACCTGGCTCAACAACCTGACTACCAGATTTGAATACAGAAAATCACGTAATATCACCTTGAGTCTGACCAACAATCAGGCTACTGAAATGTACAATAATGAAGCAAGCCTCGGACTGGGTTACCGTTTTGAAAACATGAAGCTCTTTATCAAGACCAAGAGCTCTTCCAAGACGTTGAATAATGACCTAAATGTTCGTGCCGACGTTACGTATGGAAAAAACAAGACTGTTTTGCGTAAACTAGTGGAAGCCAATACCCAGCTAACAGCCGGACAGGACGCGCTATCGATAAAATTCTCGGCCGATTACAACCTTAGCGAAATATTTATTGTCCGCCTATTTTATGATCGGATAGTGAACAGTCCATATATTTCAAATGCATACCGGACTACAAATTCGAATTTAGGTGTGAGCTTCCGCTTCACGCTGATAAAGTAAAAATGATGAGCAGAGGCGGGGAATACAAGCCTGGAATTTAGAGAACAGAATGAGGCTATGTGGTTCGCGGCGCTCTTTCGGAATTAAAACGAAACGACAAATGCCAGAAAGTTGCTATAAAAGAGGTATTCTGGAGGCTGGTTGCGACGAGGCCGGCCGAGGCTGCCTGGCTGGACCGGTATTCGCAGCAGCCGTGATCCTGAATGAGGATTTTACTTCCGAATTATTAAATGACTCAAAACAACTTTCGGAGAAACAACGCTATAACTTACGGGATGTCATCCTAAAAGAGGCTATTTCATGGGCTGTCGGAATTTGTGACCAGAAAGAGATCGATCAGATCAACATCCTGAACGCTTCAATTCTGGCTATGCACAAGGCATTGGAAAAATTACCCATTCAGCCACAGCACATTATCGTAGATGGTAACCGCTTTAAAGCTTTTGGCAACATTCCTCATACCTGCTTCGTCAAAGGTGACAGTCGGTTCTTTTCAATTGCCGCTGCGTCTGTACTGGCAAAGACTTACCGTGATGACTACATGTTGAATCTTCACGCAGACTTCCCGGAATACGGCTGGAATCAAAATAAAGGATATCCAACCAAAATACACAGGAAAGCCATAATCCAATACGGGATCACGGAACACCACAGGAAAACGTTCCGAATGAAAGACGATCAGCTATCCCTTGATCTATGATCCTTCGGGTAAAGGTTAGAGGGTAATTGGGATTCCGCGGTAAAAATCGAGAATCTTCGATCTGAATATAAACTCGTACTTTGCCCGTAGCAGATCAGAAGATGCCTTGACCATATTCGTCTTGGCGGTATTATACTCAACAGCATTTACCATACCCACGTTGAATTTCTCCTCCGAATAGCGAAATGCTTCTTTCATTGATGCAACCGCCTTTTCGGTGGATTTAAAACGATTGAAAGAAGTTATGGCGGTCGTCTGAGCGGTTTCAATATCTTGTCTGAGTACCTTTTTAGTTCCTTCCAAATCGAGTTGCGTATTCAATACCTGAATTTTCGCATTATTAATCTGCATCTTAGACTGGAGCCGGCTAAAAATCGGGATATTCATTTGCATGCCAAGACCCTTCCGTTGATAATTCTTCAGCTGGTCACTGAAATTAATGCTATTCCCCAAACGGTCGGTGTATTTATTGTTGTACAAGCTATAGTAGTTTGCATAAAAAGAAACCGTCGGGTACAAAATTCCCTGGGCCATTTTTAACTGGTATTCTGTGCTTTGCAAACGATATTGAGCACCTCTGATCTCCGGCCTTTGTTTCAACGCAGTCTGATAAATATCCTGAGCCGACAGAACCGAGACCTGAGCGTTCACCTCCGGTAAAGCAGGAATCTCAACATCAAATTTATCAGAAAACGACAGTTCCAGCATCTGCGCTAATTTTAGTTTAGACAGCTGAAGTTGGTTTTTTGCATCTACCAGGTTTAGCTCTTCTCTTGCTGCCTGAGCTTCAATTTCAAGTAAAGCACCGCTGGCAAGACTACCGGCATTAACTTTCTCCTGTGATTGCTTCAATTGTTGTTGAGTTATTGCGATTTGATCTTCTGAAACCCTCACAAGCTCCTTGGCAAAAAGGATCTCCAAAAAGGTAGAAGCAATATTCAGCGATAAGTCGTCTTTCGCTTTAGCAAAATCTTCAAAGCTCGCCTTCAGGTCAAATTCCGTTTTCTTAATTGCATTGCTTATCTGCATTCCCTGAAAAATAGTCACCTGAGTACCTAGACCAAAGTCCGTCTGAGCAGAATTGACATCCTTATAGGTATTATCGGCAGCTAGTGATCGTCCAAAGTTCTGGTTCTGAGAAATCTGACCGTTGAGGTTAGGCATTCTTGAATCCTTCTTCCCCTGGAGATTATTCGATTGATATTGGGTGTTGAGCTGGCTCTGTTTAATCCGGATGTTGTTATCGAGTGCATAATTGATGCATTTATCGAGTGTCCAAAGCTCCTGTGCATGTAAAGTTGCGAAAAGCGCAACAAACATCAGATAAGCCAGGGTAAAAATGGTTCGTATCATGATCTTCAAATTTTATACTAAGTTACCTCTTTTAGTTCTTAATCACGGATTGATCTACTTTTTTTCTTCCGGCTTCTTCTTAGGATCAATCAGATTGCCTTTGATTTTGTCTGCTTTGGTAAGTCCTGAAACAATTTCAATATTTATCCCATCAGATAAACCTGTTTTTACGAACCTCTTTTCGTAGGTATCTAAGGCCTTCTCAACTTCAACATAAGCAGAGTCGTGGGCAAATTTCAGCAATCCTTCCGGAATTGTCAAAACGCTGTCGCGACGGTCGAGAACAATATTCGCATTGGCGCTGTATCCGGACCGGATAAACTGATCTTTCTTAAGCAGTACATCTGCTTTAATCTCGAATTGAATAGCTCCATTCTCAATTTTCCCCTTTGGTGCTATGTACTTTAAGACTGCATTGAATTTCTGGTTGTCAATGGCTCCAATTGTAAGCTCAATATTCATCCCTTCTTTAATCTTTCCAACCTCTGTTTCGTCTACTTTACCCAAAAAGATCATGTCATTCATGTCTGCCACGATTGCAATAGTGGTTCCTGCATTAAATGTATTTGCCTGAATAACAGAGAATCCCTCTTTAATTGGAACATCCAGTACCATTCCGTCAATCGTGGAACGGATAAGCGTGTTTGTCGTTTTGGTTGAGTTCTTGGTCACACCTTTCCGGATTAATTCCAGGTTATTCTCAGCTGATTCAACTTCTTCTCTGGAAGAGTTGTAGCTGAGTCTTGCCTTCTGATACTCCTCTTTGGATATTACCTTTTTTTCGAACAAGGTTGTCTGACGCTCAAAATCAACTTTTGCATCCTCAAAATTAAGCTGAGCCCTTTTGACTCTGGATTCGGCGTTATTGAGCGTTACCATATCCGGAATGATGTTAATCTGAGCCATCACATCATCTTTATGAACCATCTGACCTGCCTCCAGGTAAACCTTTTCAATGATCCCCGAGACCTGTGGCTTGATTTCGATTTCCTTTCTTGGCTGTACTGTCCCGGTAGCAACAGTTTTCTTGATAATATTGTTAACAGAACCGTTCTTTATTTCAAACTTGTCGGGAACTTTCTGCGATTTTTTATACAAAAAGACCAGCGTACCTATGAACAGGATGGCTATAAGACTTAATCCGAAAATTTTCAAAAATTTTTTCATGGCAACCTTTTATTTTATTCTTATTCTATATTTATTTCAATTCATTAATTTTAAACACCGCATATTATTCCTGACAAAACTCATTTCAAAAAAATTATTCCTCACGTAGGGCTTCAATAGGCTTGATCATTAACGCTCTTTTTGCAGGAATCGAACCCGCAAAGAGTCCGGCAAGAACCAATATCGCCAAAGCTGCAAGTGCGACAGAAATGCTTACTTCAGGATTTTTAAAGAATGCCCTGTCTTGCGAAACCGGCTGACTTTCTATCACTTTGTTAACCAGCTCCAGCAAACCAACCCCAAGCGATAATCCCGTGTAACCTGCGACAGTTGTGAGCGCCACACTTTCAAGCATAATTTGGGTGATAATAGTTCTTGGCGAAGCACCCAAAGCACGCTGAACTCCGATCTCTTTTGTTCGCTCTTTGACTATCACCAGCATTATATTACTGACACCGATCACACCGGCCATCAGGGTACCAATACCAACAATCCATGTTAAAATATTTATGGCAATAAAGAGACCGTTCATTTGCTGAAACTCCTTTTCGATATTGACACTGCCGAGTGCCTGAACATCTGATGGAGCAATAGAATGACGCATCTTGATAATATTCTTCACTTTCTCTTCCAGAACACTCACAGGTACACCCTTTTTGGCGGTGAGAGCCAAAAAGTGAACCATGTTACCCATATTATACGTCTGCTGCATCGTAGTAAAGGGGAGGAAAATCGATTCTTCAGCACGTCCGTTGATGTTTATCTGCGTCTCCGGCTTGATAACACCGATAACCTGATAGTAAACTCCGGAGATTTTTAGGTACAGCCCAAGCGGATCCTCTTTGGCTTCAAACATCTGCTGATACACTTTCTCTCCAATCACACATACCTTCCTCTTTTCGAGGATATCCATATCGTTTATCCACCGACCCTGAAGAATTGTGTATGGATCTATCTTAATATATTCCGGATAATCGCCTTTCACATTGTATGAGCCAGTTTTTAATCCGTGAATTGTATTGGGACCTCCGCTCATCCGCGATCCGAAATTCTTGGGCGATATATATTCTACTTCGGGAACATTGTTGAGTATATAGCTGAGGTCATCCGAATCCATATTCCATTGCCTACCCCGCTTAAATCCCTTGAACGGTTCGCCCGTCTGTTGTGACCACATGAAACATGAGTTGGTAGCAAATTTTGCAACTCCCTCAACGATGCCGTTTTTCAGTCCATTGCTGGCACCTGCCATTACGATAAGCATGAATATTCCCCAGAATACCCCAAAAGCTGTCAATAGGCTCCTGACCTTATTCTTAGCGAGAGCATGCCATATTTCATTCCACCTGTCGAGATCAAACATTTAATAAATTTTTGCGTTCTTCAGTTTTTCAAGTAGGTTAACTTCGTCTATCGACTCTCAGTCAGACCTTTAATTTTCATCGCGTAGCGCCTCAATTGGAGTCACGTTGGCTGCTTTTCTGGCGGGCAAGTACCCTGCCAGGGCGCCAGACAATATCAAAATTATAGTAGCCGATACTGCAGTTTTAAAATCCACGGTAGGGTTTAAAAAGAAGACATTGTTTGAGGGTCCGGCGGCCGCGGTAGCTTGTTCCAGGCCAAAATTGATCAGCTCCATCAATCCGACGCCCATAACCAATCCAATATATCCGGCTACCGTTGTTATCAATACAGACTCAAGCAGAACTAATCCAATTACAGAAAACGGAGTTGCTCCAATCGCCTTTCTGATACCAATTTCTCTTGTACGTTCCTTAACCAAAATCAACATTATATTGCTAACGCCCACAATTCCAGCGATTAGGGTTCCAATTCCAATTATCCATACAAATAGATTGATCGCCTGGAAAATTTTCATGGTACGAATATATTGAGTCAGCATATTGAACGAACCCATGGCTCTTTTATCTTTGGGATCAAACTCATGCCTTTGAGCCATATTTGCCCTGATCTTTTCAGTGATAGAATCAGCCTCTTCGGCAGTTTGAACCATTTTTGAAGTAACCGTAAATGTATGAACCCTGTCCCCGCCGTTAAAAATTCTTTGTGCCGTGGAAAAGGGCATGTAAGCCTGGCGATTATTCTCTTCTCTTTTCTTATTTTGGGTGACACCGATGACATTAAAAGGAACTCCGCCAATCTTTATATACTTCCCTATCGGATCTTCTTCTTTAAATAATGCTTTGCGGATTTCGTCACCAATTACAACCACTTTGCGAAATTCCTGCATGTCGAGTTCATTGATGAATCTTCCCGTTTTGACATTGATATTCTCCATGTCTTTGAGGGATGGGAAACAGGTGCTGGTTTCAAAAGATCCATATTCTTTACCATAGGCGTACAGAATATCATTAGGTAGGTAATATCTGGATGAAACTTTCTCGACATCCTTTTCCTTGGTAGTAAGAAAGTCATAATCCTGATTAGTAAACTTTACCGCCCTTCCCTCCTTGAGCCCATTGTAAGGAATTGAGGTTTCGCCTGTCCACATCCACATCACATTAACTGCATTGTCAGCAAACTGGCTTTTCACTCCGTTGGAAAGTCCATTTCCTGACCCCAGAAGAACCATGAGCATGAATATACCCCACGCAACGGAAAAACCCGTCAGAAATGTTCTGAGTTTGTTTTTCTTAATCGTGCTAAAAATCTCTTGCCAAATATCTACGTCAAACATAGCTCTGAGTTATTCCTGTTTTAACCTGTCGCGGTACAACTGAAGATCTCCATTTGTGATAACCTCACCGATAACGCCATCTTTCAAGCGGATAATTTTCTTTGTCAAAGCGGCAATATCGTGTTCGTGTGTAACAATGATCACCGTGATGCCCTGGTCATTTACCTCCTTAAGGATTTCCATAACCTCCAAAGATGTCTGAGAGTCAAGTGCACCGGTAGGTTCGTCTGCGAGAATAATCTTGGGATTCGAAATCAATGCTCTGGCAATGGCCACGCGTTGCTTTTGTCCACCAGACATCTCACTCGGAAGGTGGTGTGCCCAATCTTTTAGACCCAGTCTGTCAAGATATTCCAATGCGATGAGGTTTCGCTTCTTCCGGTTCACCTTCTGATAATATAATGGAAGAGCAACATTTTCCATCGCATTCTTAAATGAGATCAAATTAAATGACTGAAAAATAAACCCGATCATGGCGTTGCGCGTGATGGCCGCCTGAGTCTCATTCAATCCCCAAATTTTCTTACCGCTTAGGAAATAGTTCCCTTTATCATAATCGTCGAGGACACCAAGTATATTCAGTAACGTAGACTTACCTGAACCCGAGGAACCCATAATTGAGACAAACTCTCCCTCATTTATTTCCAGATTCAAACCCTTCAAAACGTGGAGACTATTATTCCCTGTGACGTATGACTTGTGCAGATTTTGTATGCTTATCATGATTACAACCTTTATACTTTTACGGCTAACTTCAGATAAGACGATCGATTATGTAAATCGTTACACTTATCTTCAAATAAAATTTTACGTTCAATTCTCTACAAAACAAAAAGAAGCAGCAAGCTACCTCCCTTCGTCTACCTTATGATATTTTGTCTGTGGAACTATTTTTTAATGGATTCCACCCCTGGGCGGAGAGCGGAATCTCCTGAATTCCACCCGCGGTAACCAACATGGCTCCTTCTTCTTTTTTTGTCATATGCCCGATCACGGTAATATCAGGGTGATTGCGCACTTTGTCGTGATCGGATAGCGGGATGGTAAATAGAAGTTCATAATCCTCACCACCATTCAGGGCTGCCACAAGTGGATTAATATGAATCTCTTCTGCCATTTTCTGAACTTGAGGGTCGAAACTGAGCCGCTCTTCATATAATCTGCATCCCACGCCCGAATCTTCACAGATATGCAAAATCTCAGAAGACAGACCATCAGAAATATCTATCATGGAAGTAGGAGTAACATTTAGTACCCGAAAAATCTCTCTCATATCGACCCGGGCCTCGGGTTTAAGTTGCCTTTCCAAAATATAATCATACCCAAAAAGCTGTGGCTGAACTGTTGGGTTTAATCGAAACAGCTCATTCTCGCGCTCAAGCAGCTGGAGTCCAAGATAGGCCCCACCCAGGTCTCCGGTAACACACAACAAATCTGTTGGTTTGGCGCCGCTTCGGTAGACAAGTTCGGCTTCATCTGCCTCGCCAATGGCTGTTATTGAGATTGTAAGACCGGTTAATGAGGTAGTGGTGTCTCCTCCAACCAGATCGACGCCATAATGTTCGCAGGCCAGGTGAATTCCGGAATATAACTCGTCAATAGCTTCCAACGTAAATTTTGAGGAAATTGCCATCGAAACTGTAATCTGACGAGGAACAGCGTTCATGGCACAGATATCGCTTATATTTACTGCAACAGCTTTGTAGCCCAGATGTTTTAAGGGAACATAAACCAGATTAAAGTGGACTCCCTCTGTTAATAAATCCGTTGTGATCACCATCCTTTTAGTAGGATAATAGACAACGGCACAGTCGTCCCCAACTCCCTTCAGGGTACTTTCGTTTTTAATTTTCGCCTGAGCAGTGATCCTTTTTATTAGTCCAAATTCACCTATATCAGCCAGTTCCAAAACCTTACCTCTATCCGCTGCCATATTAACATTATTTTTAATTACCAAATTACATGTCAAAAGTAGTGCATTTTATATCTTTGCACCAATTTGTATCCAGTCTTATTAAAAATTCGTATACCTGAGATATAAGTTTGAAGTACTTAGAGTTTGGAGTACTTTGAGTTAACGACACAAATATGAATGCCCCGGCAACTCGAAGTACTTGAAGTATTCTAAGTACTCGAAGTACTTTTAGATGGGAAGCATTAGAACTAAAAAAAGCGATGGAAGATCAAAATAAATTATTAAACGAAGTTACAGACCGCGATTACCGATTCGGATTCGTATCGGATATTGTAACGGATGCCATTCCAAAAGGATTAAGCGAGGATGTAGTCAGGATCATCTCTGCGAAGAAGGAGGAACCTGAATTTATGCTTGAATTTCGCTTAAAGGCCTATCGCAAATGGTTGACAATGAAAATGCCCGACTGGGCACAGCTAAAGATTCCTGAAATTGATTACCAGGAAATTATCTATTATGCTGCTCCAAGGACGCAGCCAAAATACGAGAGTCTCGACCAGGTTGATCCTGAATTATTGAGCACTTTTGCAAAACTCGGGATTCCGCTCGAAGAGCAAAAAATGCTTGCCGGCGTGGCAGTCGATGCGGTTATGGATAGCGTTTCGGTAAAGACTACTTTCAAAGAGAACCTGGCGGAACTGGGTATCATTTTCTGTTCTTTCAGCGAGGCAGTAAAGCACCACCCCGACTTAGTTCAAAAATATTTGGGAATGGTGGTTCCTCCCAACGATAATTTCTTTGCAGCTCTGAACTGCGCCGTATTTTCTGACGGTTCGTTTGTCTACATTCCCAAAGGGGTAAGATGTCCGATGGAATTATCAACCTATTTCAGAATCAATGCCAAAAATACCGGCCAATTTGAGCGGACACTTATTATTGCCGATAGTGATAGCTATGTTTCCTATCTGGAAGGATGTACTGCTCCAATGCGCGACGAAAATCAGTTGCATGCTGCAGTAGTTGAAATCATCGCTTTGGATCGTGCTGAAGTAAAATACTCAACGGTGCAAAACTGGTATCCTGGTAACAAAGAGGGAGTAGGGGGAATCTACAATTTTGTCACTAAACGTGGTTTATGCAAGGGTGAGTCTTCAAAAATCTATTGGAACCAGGTTGAGACTGGTTCTGCAATTACCTGGAAATATCCGAGTTGCATTCTGGCAGGCGACAATTCTGTCGCAGAATTTAATTCGGTAGCGCTTACAAATAATTATCAACAGGCTGATACGGGCACAAAAATGATCCATCTTGGTAAAAACACCAAGAGCACTATTGTGTCGAAAGGAATCTCAGCGGGTTTCAGCTCTAACTCATACCGCGGACTGGTGCGTGTTGCCGCAAAAGCGGAAAATGCCAGAAATTACTCGCAATGCGACTCCCTCCTTTTGGGAGATCATTGTGGTGCACATACCTTCCCATATATTGAAGTCGGAAATCAAAATTCTGTAGTTGAACACGAGGCCACGACTTCCAAAATCGGAGAGGATCAAATCTTCTATTGTAACCAGCGTGGAATATCTACACAGGATGCTATTGGTATGATTGTCAATGGGTACGCACGTGAGGTAATAAATAAATTACCAATGGAGTTCGCCGTCGAAGCTCAAAAACTCCTTCAGATTAGTTTGGAAGGTAGTGTGGGATAACCCGAAAATCAAAAATTATTAACATTTTCCGTCAATAAAAATTATATTTAATATGCTAATTATAAAAGATTTACATGCCAGCGTAGAGGGAAAGGAAATTCTGCGGGGTATTAACCTTACAATAAACGCCGGAGAAGTTCATGCAATCATGGGACCAAACGGCTCCGGGAAAAGCACCCTTGCCAATGTTTTGGCAGGCAACACAAATTATGTAGTCACAAAAGGAGAGGTTAGTTTTAACGGAAAAGATCTTCTCTCTATGTCGGCTGATGTGAGAGCTAAGGAGGGTTTGTTCTTGAGTTTCCAGTATCCGGTAGAGATACCAGGCGTAAGCATGATCAATTTCCTGAAAACTGCCGTGAACGAATCGCGCAAATATCACCAGCTTAAAGAGCTTTCTGCCGGTGATTTCCTTAAGGTGATGCGCGAGAAAAAAGAGATGGTACAAATTGATTCTCAGCTCACAAACAGATCTGTTAATGAAGGATTTTCAGGTGGCGAAAAGAAAAAAAATGAGATCTTTCAGATGGCAATGCTCGAGCCAAAACTTGCCATCCTGGATGAAACAGACAGTGGACTCGATATCGATGCCTTGCGGATAGTTGCAAACGGTGTCAACTTACTTAAAAGGCCGGAAAATGCAACAATCGTGGTAACTCACTACCAGCGATTGCTCGATTATATTGTTCCTGATTTTGTGCATGTGCTTTACAAAGGACAGATTGTCAAATCATCCGGGAAAGAGCTGGTACTCGAGCTGGAAGAAAAAGGCTACGACTGGATCAAAAAAGAACTTGGAGAGTAAATACCATGGCAGATAACACAAATATAGATTCTACTCACCAGCGAATAGCCAACCTTTTTTTGGAAAACAGTACCCTTCTCAATGAAGGAGTTCCTGATTTTCTCAAACTGGATCGGCAAAAAGCCATGTCAGAATTCCTGCGTATGGGGATTCCCGACAGGAAAGTAGAAAATTACAAATATACAGACCTCACGAAATTGTTTGCTCAGGAGAACTTCAGCCGGGCATTTCGTGCGACTTCCTTCGACTTTGATATGCAGGAGGTTTTCACATGCGACGTTCCCGAATTCGATACGCACGTGCTATTTCATGTAAACGGTTGGTATTTTGATCTGAACAAGACGAATCAATTTCCACAGGGTGTCATTATCAAAAGTATGCAGCGGGCCTTCGCGGAAAATTCCGCAATGGTCGAGGCATATTATGGAAAAATTGCAGATTCTTCAAAGGATCCGATGGTGGCTCTCAATAGTGCATTCGCTCAGGATGGAATTTTTATCTATATCCCGGATAATGTCATAATCGAGAAACCGATTCAGATTATTGATCTCCTGCGAAGTGGCGAAGATCTCTATGTTACACAACGAAACCTGATCCTTGTGGGTAAAAATTCCCAGGTGAAGCTGATGTTTTGCGATCATACACTTGCGGTTCACAGTTTCATTACCAATTACCTGACAGAGGTTCACATGGATGAATATGCTGTTGTGGATATTTATGGAATACAGAACCAGCATAACGGAACGGCCTATCTTAACGGAGTTTTCGTTCGTCAAAAGGGGAATTCACAATTGATCACGAATACAATTTCACTGCATGGTGGATTGACGCGCAACCATCTTTTTGTTGATTTGAACGGAGAGCATGCGGGAGCTGCATTGTATGGACTTTCCCTGACCGACAAAGATCAGCATTGTGACAATTATACCTCAATTGAGCACGCCCAACCGGGTTGCACCAGCAATCAAATTTTCAAAAATGTTCTGGACGATAATTCAACCGGAGCCTTTACCGGCAGAATACATGTGATGCCCGGTGCGAAAAAAACGGAAGCTTTCCAGCGAAATAACAGCGTGTTAATGACCAAGGCGGCAAAAATGAACACCAAGCCGCAACTGGTAATCGATAATGATGATGTGAAATGTTCGCATGGTGCCACCGTCGGACAAATAAATGAAGAGGCATTATTCTATTTGCAAACAAGAGGGATCAGTGAAAAGGAGGCACGTCTGATGTTAATGTTTGCCTTTGCACACGAAGTCCTTGCCAATATTCGCGTTGAGCAGCTACGTCAAAGCATAGACAAGTTGGTCAACAAAAGGCTTCGGGGAGAAGTTTCAAGGTGCCATGATTGCAAATTGGAGTGCATCAGGTAATTTTCGAATTTCGATTTGGGATTTTCGATTTGTTGCAGATGTATATTCATCCATTTTGATAAAGGAATTCAAATTCACTAATTTTTAGTCGTGCGGATGCTGAAAATGCGTCTTCCAATATTGAAAATCAAAAACATTAAATAGGTCTGAATATGAGTGTTACAATATCGGATAGTAGAAAAGATTTCCCCATTCTGGATCAAACTGTTAATAATCGTCCATGGATCTATTTTGACAATGCGGCCACTGCCCAGCGCCCCATACAAGTTATTGAAAAAATCAGGGAATTTTCTGTGCAAACTAATGCCAATATCCATCGTGGCACCCATTTTCATGCAATAAAAACGACTGAAGCCTACGAAAATGCCCGTGACATTGTAAAAGATTTTTTAAATGCCAAAGAGCGGGAGGAAATCATCTTCACACATGGAACTACTGAATCTATAAATTTGGTGGCTCGTTCTTTTTGTGAAAAATTTTTGAGCACTGGAGATGAGATTGTTGTCACTGAAATGGAACATCACGCAAACATTGTCCCCTGGCAAATGGCCTGCGAACGGCATGGTGCTACACTTAAAGTGATACCATTCGCAGAAAACGGAGAGCTAAAAATTGACCTGTTTGAGTCACTGATTTCGAACAAAACGAAGATTGTTGCATTGACACATGTTTCGAATACGCTTGGAACAGTTAATCCGGTAAAGGAGCTTATCAGGATTGCACATCATCATAACATTCCTGTTTTAATTGATGGCGCTCAGAGTGTTCCGCATATTTCAATTGATGTACAGGATCTCGATTGTGATTTTTTCGCGTTCTCAGGTCACAAAATATACGGTCCTACCGGGATTGGCGTACTCTATGGAAAACGTGCTTTACTTGACGCCATCCCACCTTTCTTGGGAGGTGGCGAAATGATTGATCGAGTCACCTTTGAGAAAACCACCTACAACGAATTACCACATAAATTCGAGGCAGGCACTCCGCATTATGTCGGTGCTATTGCCATGGGAACAGCTATCCAATACATTCAAAACATCGGAATCGACGATATTGCAAACCACGAACATCAGTTACTTACCTACGCGACAGAAAAATTGAAATCCTTGGGAAATTGCAGGATCTTTGGAGAGTCTGCCACAAAAACGGGAGTAATCTGTTTCCAACTGGATAATATTCATCCATTTGATCTTGGAACATTACTCGACCAATTAGGAATCGCAGTTCGTACCGGGAGACTATGTGCAGATCCAGTCATGGATCATTATGGTGTTACGGCAATGACTCGTGCTTCCTTCTCATTTTACAACACAATGGAAGAGATCGATCGTTTCGTTGATGCACTAATTCGCATCCGATCAATGTTTTAATATCCATTTTTTTAAAAATATTTTCATGACCATTGAAGAAGTACAACAGGCAATCATTGAAGATTTCTCCGTATATGAAGACTGGATGGACAAATACACCTATCTGATCGAATTAGGCAACGAACTTGAGCCCATCGATGCTGCCTACAAAATAGATCAGAATCTTATTCGGGGATGTCAGTCACGGGTTTGGCTTCAGCAAAAACTGGAAGGTGATCATATTGTATTCGAAGCTGAGAGCGACGCATTGATTGTTAAAGGATTAGTTGCTTTGCTACTTAAAGTCTTTTCCGATAGGACTCCTCAGGAAATACTCGATTCTGAGCCATATTTCATTGACGAAATCGGATTGAGACAACATCTCTCGCCTACCCGATCAAATGGATTGATGGCCATGGTCAAACAAATAAAATTATATGCGTTGGCCTACAAACAAATTTTATCTCAAAAACAGTAAATAGTAATGGATCCAAGAATAGACCTTATCATCGAAAATCTCAAGGAAGTTTTCGACCCCGAAATCCCAGTTAACATTTATGACCTTGGTTTAGTCTACAATGTTGATGTAGTTGATAATACAGCCACCGTCCTGATGACACTAACAGCACCAGGCTGTCCTGCCGCAGACATGATTGTTGCCGATGTCGAATACATGACAAAAAAAATCGAAGGTATTGAAGAGTGTAAGGTAGAAATTACGTTTGATCCCGCATGGGACAAGTCCATGATGTCTGAAGAGGCTAGGCTGGAATTAGGATTTATGTAATTAACTATCAGAATTTCATATTATTCACTTTAATGGTCAAGAGTTATGGCTAATTCATCCTTAGAAATCAAGACTGCCATTCAAATACAGAAACCAATTCACGACGTATTTGAGGCAATTGCTGATCCGGCAAAGATGGCCGGCTATTTCATCTCGAAAGGAAGTGAAAGAATGGCCGATGGCCGGATAATTATGTGGCGCTTCCCTGAATTTGATATGGAATTTCCTATTCGCGTGAACAAAGTCGAGGAAGATAAATACATCTCTTACTATTGGGACGTTGACCAGCTCGAATTGTTGGTCGAAATAAACTTGCATTCTGTAGATTTGGATTCCACGTTGGTAAAAGTTACGGAAAAAAGCAGGGAAAATGATGAAGCCGGAATAAAATGGCTCATGCAGAATACAGAAGGTTGGGCTAATTTTTTAGCCTGCCTGAAAGCGTACCTGGAGTATGGAATTAATTTAAGAAAAGGAGCATTTGATTTTCTGAAACAATAGCCCATGAGCGCCGATCACCAAACCCACAGCCAATTGATTAAAGCCAAAGCTTTAGAGTTGGGATTTGGTGCCTGTGGAATCACCCGTTCGGGGATGTTGGAGAATGATAGCGTTCATCTGCGCGATTGGCTCGAAGCGGGCAATCATGGCTCAATGGCCTACATGGCTAACCATTTTGAGAAAAGGGTAAATCCTTCCTTGTTGGTGGAAGGAGCCAAATCTGTTATCTCAGTTCTCCTGAACTATTACACCGAGCAAAAACAAGAGGATCCGGATGCTCCAATAATCTCCAAATATGCTTTTGGCAAAGATTATCATTATGTGCTGAAGGAGAGGCTTTTCAAATTACTTGAATATATTCAGACTGATCTGTCTCCTTGCCAGGGTCGGGTCTTTGTCGATTCGGCTCCACTTCTGGAGAAGGCTCTGGCAAAAGAGGCCGGACTCGGTTGGATTGGTAAACACACCATTCTGATCAACCCCGGAATGGGAAGTTTTGTTTTTATCGGCGAACTAGTCATTGATCTCGAGTTAACATATGATGATCCCTTTGGCAACAACCTCTGCGGATCCTGTAGCAGATGCATGGACAGTTGCCCGACCGGAGCAATCATTGCGCCATTACATCTGGACGCCCGGAGATGTATCTCCTACCTAACGATTGAAACAAAAGAGCCAATTCCCGAACCTCTGACTCACGAACTCACAAATCGCCTCGTTGGATGCGATATCTGCCAGCAGGTTTGTCCGTGGAATAAAAGAGCAACACAACAGAATCTCGAAGAGTTTCGTCCCAAAAAAGAGCTTCTCACCATGACCCGCGAGGATTGGATGGAGCTGGAAAAGCCCAAATACAAAGAACTCTTTAAGGGCACTGCGGTAGAGCATGCAGGGTATTCCAGGTTACGAAATACCCTTGCTCATTTGTCCGATCAGAAATGAACGTATAGTTCCTGTGTCCGGATTTACGTAAATTTGTCAGCTCATATTACTTGGGCAAAAGATCCTGAATCGAAAATATTCATACAATGCACGAACAAGTTTGGAGCTCCTTTGACAATTTAGACCTCTATGCAGTTTTGTGGCAACCCGAATTGACCCCAAAGGCGGTCCTTGCGTTTGTACACGGGCACGGTACACATTGCCGAAGATACGATGATTGGTTCGATGCTTTTGTGAGAGAAGGCTTTGCAGTCATCTCATATGATTTGCGTGGACATGGCCGTTCGGGCGGTAAGCAAGGGACAATTCACCGGTACAACGAATACCTGGAAGACACATCGCTTTTAATGCAAAAAGCCAGAGAGAATTTTCCATCCATTCCAATCATTCTCTATGGGCATAGCATGGGTGCGACAATTGTGCTGTCCTACTTGGGTTTAGGGCACAATCTGCCGGAACTTGCCGTACTCGCTTCTCCCTGGCTGGCTTTAGTACAACCACCAGGAAAATTCAAGAGCCTGGCGATTCGGATTGCTGATTCACTGTTGCCGCAGGTCACAATCAAGACAGGACTGAAGTCAAAAGATTTTGCCCCGCCTGCCACAAATGAACCTCCCAGGGAGCGTGACCCGCTGATGCACAAGAAAATGTCTGCTCGTTGCTTTAGGGAAGTGCAAAGAGCTACCGTGAAAATCGGTTCCGCAAGTTTGCCATCCACAATACCGATGCTGTTTATGCATGGATCCAATGACAAGGTTTCGGCTCCTTGGGCTAGCAGTAGTCTAGCAAGGAGTCTTTCTGGAGAAATTACCTATCAGGAATGGACAGACGGGCCTCATCAATTGCATTCTTGGAATCAGAATTATCTGGTTACTGATTTTACAATAAAATGGATAAATAAATTTGTATGATATCCTTTAGAACGGAAGTTTCACTTCCAAAAGTGTCCCAAAAGATCTCCTACCGGCAACATACCCTTATGGTAGGTTCCTGCTTTACTGAAAACATTGGGACTTATCTCCATAGCCACTACCTTCCCATTCAGGTGAACCCCTGTGGCATAGTATATAATCCGGCATCTATTGCAGAATGCCTTGGATTTCTGATGGGAGCTAAACAATTTAACGAGTCAGATCTTTTTTTTGCCAACGGATTATGGAATAATTTTTACTTCCACAGCAGGTTCTCTAATCCTGATAAAGAGACTACACTTTCAAAGATTAACGATTCGATAACACTTGCAACCAGTAAGTTAAGATTGACATCTCATCTTTTCCTTACTTTTGGGACGTCCTGGGTGTATCGGGAAAAACAGAATGGTAGGATAGTGGCGAACTGTCATAAGCTACCGGAAAATATGTTTGTCCGCGAACGTTTATCCGTCGACGCTATGACGCTCCAGTGGATAGAGCTGCTTAACCGAACCTTTGCAATCAATCCGCAACTGAACATCATTTTCACAATTAGTCCGATACGCCATTTCAAAGACGGAAGTTACGAAAATCAGGTGAGCAAATCCGGACTCTTCTTAGTAGTCGATAACCTGATATCTCATTTTGGTTCAGAGAGGATTACCTACTTTCCATCCTACGAACTGGTGATGGACGAATTGCGGGATTACCGCTTTTATGCGTCTGATATGCTGCATTTAAGCGAGACTGCAAATGCCTTTATCCAGGAAAAATTTAATAGCATTTTCCTGGACAATGAGAGTAAGGAGGTAATCCAGAGGATTGAAAAGATCGTTAAATCAATAATGCACAAGCCATTCCAGACTGAAAGTACTGCATATAGGAATCTTCTTTCAAAGTTGAATGATGATGCGTTGAAAATTGCTAAAGACTATCCTTCGATTAGTTTCGAAGGTTTAATAAATGATATCATTCAAAAAAAGAAGTCATAAGTTTTTTTTACCAAAAGCTTTGCATATTTTTAAGGAATCTAAGGAGTATTTAATAGTGCCTTACCGGACTTTGAATTTATAACCGTATATAAATTATGGGATATCTGAATTTTGATAAGGAAAAACTGGTCAATTTATCGTATTCACTGGAGCGCGAAACTTTAAGGACTAATCGTGGAGGAGCCTATTCATCTACGACTCTTGCCGGCTGTAATACGCGAAAATACCATGGACTGTTAGTCGTAAGATTGGATGAGCTAGATGGAGGAAAACACGTTCTCCTTTCGACACTCGATGAAACTGTTATCCAACACGAAGCTCAGTTTAATCTTGGAATTCACAAATTTCCTGGAGATTTTTACGAGCCCAAAGGCCATAAATATATCCGTAATTTTGAATTTGATACCATTCAAAAACATACCTACCGGGTAGGTGGAGTAATCCTGACCAGAACACGGCTGCTTGTCGACCACGAAAATCAGTTATTGGTAAAATATACGCTGGAAGAAGCTAATAGTCCGACAAAACTTCGGTTCAGACCATTTCTGGCATTTAGAAACGTTCACTCCTTAAGTAGAGCGAATCTTTATGCCAACTCAAAATACACGCCTGTAGCCAATGGTATTAAGATGAACCTTTATGAAGGTTATCCGGATTTTTTTATGCAGCTGTCGAAAGAGTGCGATTTTGTTCCCGTTCCTGATTGGTATAAAAACGTGGAGTACGTTAAGGAGCAGGAGAGGGGTTACGAATTTCAGGAGGATCTCTTCGTTCCGGGATACTTTGAAGTTTCAATTAAAAAAGGCGAATCAATCTTTTTTTGCGCCTCAACCAATGAGCACAAGCCAGCCACCTTCTTAAAGAGATACGAAAGCGAGAAAAAACTTCGCATACCAAGAAATTCCTTCATCAATTGCCTTCGAAACTCTGGTAAACAGTTTTTATGGGAAAGGAAGGATGGGATTGACCTCATTGCCGGCTACCCCTGGTACGAATCAATCACCCGACAAACGCTTACGGCGCTGCCTGGAAATTTGCTGAAATCGGGTGATGTAGCCAATTTCGAAGCAGTATTACTGACCAACCTTAAACGTTTAAATAAAGGTCTTTTACCCAAATATGCCGGGCAGGTGAGTTCTTGTGACACTGCCGATGCACCACTTTTGGTATTCAATGCCTTACAAGAGTTGGTGAAAATCAAATCCGCTAAAGAAATTTGGGAAAAATACGGTTCTTACCTGAAGGAGATCTTAAATCACTATCGAAAGGGTACTGAATTCAATATCCATATGCTTGAAAATGGGTTAATATCTGCCAAAAAGGCAGGCATTGCCCTCACCTGGATGGACGAATATAGTAACGGAGTACCAATTACCCAGCGCGGTGGATTGGCAGTCGAGATCAACGCATATTGGTATAATGCCGTTTGCTTTGCTTTGGAGCTCGCACAAGCCGCTTCAGACAAAGTCTTTATAAAAGAATGGAAGGAATTGCCTGCTTTGATCGCTGAATCATTCCTTTCCAATTTCTGGTGTGAAGAGCATGGTCAACTTGCCGACTATATCGATGGAGATTTTAAAGACTGGTCTGTCAGGCCAAATATGCTCCTTGCAGCTGCCCAGGATTACTCCCCGCTGTCACGGACGCACAAAAAAACGATCATAAGTACGGTCAGAAACAAACTTTTAACGCCGGTCGGCATCCGTTCGTTGACGCCCGAAGATGCTGCATATAAAGGTTGTTCAGGCGAACGTGCCATTGAATTTTCAGAGGCGGCTCACCAGGGGACGGTCTATCCTTACCTGATTTATCCATTTGTTAAGACCTATCTCGAGGTTCATAAAGCCGGCGGACTCTCTTTTGCAAAAAATTGCCTTGAGGGCTTTAAGAACGAGATGTCTGAAAACTGCATCGGAACTATTTCGGAAGCCTATGAAGGTAATCCGCCACATACGGCCAAAGGTGCTATTTCGCAGGCCTGGAATGTTGCTGCAGTAATTATGGCCTCTGCACTGATAGAGAAATTTGACGACAACAGAATTAATAGCTAACTAAACCAAAGATATGAAGGTATTGATGTTCGGATGGGAATTTCCTCCTCATATAAGCGGTGGATTAGGTACAGCAAGTTTCGGCTTGACCAAAGGGTTGGCTCAATTTGAAGACATAGAGGTGCTTTTTGTTGTTCCCAAAGCCTACGGAGATGAAGATGATACAGCTGTTGAAAAAATAATTGGGGCTAACGAAATCACAATTAAGAGAAAGCACGTGCATGTCCAAAATATGGATAAGCATATCGACCTTACAGAAGTACAATCTAGTCTGGTACCTTACGCCGATCCTGAAGAGTTTTGGCAGATGACCCGCCAACGTCTCTCTTCCTCAACGCGTTTTGTTCAAACCGATGAGCAGGGGAAAATCCCGTTCTCAGGCAAGTATGGTGCAAATCTGCTCGAAGAAATAGCGAACTATGCTATTGTTGCTGAATATATTGGTCGTGAATATGAATTTGATGTCATTCACGCACATGATTGGTTGGCATACCCTGCCGGGATTGCTGCAAAACGTGTTAGTGGTAAACCTCTGGTAATCCATGTTCATGCCACAGATTTCGACCGAAGCGGTGGAAGTGTTAACCCCAAGGTCTATGGGATTGAACGCGAAGGCATGGAGGTTGCCGACCAGATTATTACAGTCAGCAACCTGACTAAAAAAATTGTTATTGAGAAGTATGGCGTTAATCCAGACAAGGTTACTACCGTTTACAATGCAGTTGAACCACTCGAAAATAGAGATGCCGAATTTTTCAAAAGAGGAATCAACGACAAAATTGTAACCTTTTTAGGACGAATAACATTGCAGAAGGGTCCGGAATATTTTATCGAAGCTGCCTATCAGGTTCTTAAACGGACTGATAATGTACGATTTGTTATGGCTGGCAGCGGGGATATGATGGAAAAAATGATCCGGCGGACCGCAAGATTAGGGATCTCAGATCGATTTCATTTTACCGGTTTCCTTCGGGGTGATGATGTGTTTGATATGTTCAGAATGAGTGATGTCTACGTAATGCCTTCCGTATCTGAGCCTTTCGGCATCTCTCCATTGGAAGCAATGATGACAGATGTACCGGTCATCATCTCAAAACAATCCGGCGTAGCCGAGATTCTAACACACGCCATAAAAGTTGACTTCTGGGATATCAACGCTATGGCAGATGCAATTTACGGAATAATAAAATACCCCGCCCTTTCTGCCATGTTCAGAAAATTTGGTCGGGTTGAAGTCGACAGCCTGCAATGGAAGCATTCCGCAGCGCATGTTCGTGAAGTCTACAAAAAAGCAATTAGATAAATCACATCGATAATAGTCATACCATGAAGACAATCTGCCTAAATTTTCAGATTCACCAGCCCTTTCGCTACCGCAAGTACCGATTTTTCGATATTGGAAATGATTCTTATTATTACGATGACTACGCCAATGAAACCATTCTTCGAAAGATAGCTGATAACTGTTATCTACCTGCCAATAACGTACTTTTGAAACAAATCAAAAAATCAAAAGGCAAATTCAAAGTCTCATTCTCGATCTCGGGAGTAGCTCTCGATCAGTTTAGGCTTTATGCACCGGAGGTGATTGATTCTTTCAAAGAGTTGGCCGCTACAGGAGCTGTTGAGTTTCTTTCAGGCACTTTCGCCAACTCCCTGGTTTCATTGGTAGACGAACAGCTTTTTGCTAGACAGGTTAAAATGCATGATG
The DNA here is from genome assembly GCA_963663005.2 of Prolixibacteraceae bacterium. Lineage (GTDB taxonomy): Bacteria > Bacteroidota > Bacteroidia > Bacteroidales > Prolixibacteraceae > CAINVV01. The sequence continues at coordinate 293,914 of CAXXHH010000008.1, read as the reverse complement.
ATCTGATTGAGGAATATTTTGGCCAAAAACCCAAAGTTTTCAGAAATTCAGAGATGATATATTCCGATGAATTGGGAGACCTCATCTACCGCATGGGATTTGAAACGGTCCTAACGGAAGGGGCGAAGCATATACTTGGATGGAAGAGTCCGAATTATCTCTATTGTAATGCGCTCAATCCAAGGCAAAAAGTGTTGATGCGTAACTATAGATTAAGTGACGACCTCTCTTTCCGATTTTCCAATACCTCGTGGAATGAATATCCACTGACTGCTACAAAAATGACTCAGTGGCTGGTCGACCTTCCACAAAAGGAAGAGATTGTCAACATCTTTTTGAACTATGATACATTTGGAGAAATTCAAAAGAAAAAGTCAGGAATCTTTGAGTTCCTTGACAGTTTACCCGAGGCGATCCTAAAAACCAAAGAACTTTCCTTCTCCACACCTAGCGAAGCTGTCAAGGTTTTGCAACCAGTATCGGCTGTTCATGTGCTGCATCCTATCTCGTGGGCTGATGAGGAACGGGATCTTTCGGCCTGGCTAGGGAATGAACTGCAAAAAGAGGCGTTTAACCATCTTTATGCATTAAAGGAACGCGTAAAACGATGCACTGATGCCAAAATATTAAAGGATTGGCTTTATTTACAGTCAAATGACCATCTTTACTATATGTCCACCAAATTCTTTTCAGATGGTGAGGTCGTTAAGTTTTTTAACCCATACGGGAATCCCTACGAGGCTTTCATTAATTACATGAATGTTCTGAGCGACTTCTCGCTTCGTTTGAACAAATGTGTGCCATTAGATGAAAATGAAGCCGAGCTGACCCGGCTTAGGTTGATTATTGACGAGAAAACTAAAAAGCTGAATGACGCTGAAGTTGAACTAAAGAAATTAAGAAAACCGTCCATTATTTCAGCCAAACCCAAGGCTAAAACGCCCGTAAAAGTTGAAGCAGCGACGAAAACTCCAAAAAAAACTGCTCCAAAAAAATAAGCGTAATGTGAAGAAAATGTTATAAATACAATTTCTTTGTTATTATACTGAGGCTTTTATATAAATATGAAGGCTGAAATTGGTATTATTGCACCCTTATAACAAGAGCGAGATTTACGTGCGCTTTTGTGCAAATTTAATCGAGAGAATGGAAGAGACTTATTTTAAAAATCTGAGACAACCCGAAAATAGTAACCCTACCTGGAAGAAAATAATTGTCGATTCGGCATTACCTGCTGAGCTTAGCCCCCTGAGGACCATTTCACGGAACTTATGGTGGGTTTGGAGTAATGACGCAAGATCGCTTTTTAACGAAATAGATCCTTTGATATGGGAAAAATGTGAACACAATCCCATCATCCTTTTAGAAGAGACTAGTCACGACCGTTTTCAAGAATTGAAGGCAGATGATTCATTTATCCTTAGAATGAAATCGGTTGAAAATCAGTTTAATAAATATATTAAAGAGCGAAAAAAATTACGTGGACCAAAAATTGCATATTTCAGTATGGAATTTGGCCTTCACTCGAGTTTGAAGATTTATTCAGGTGGTTTGGGTGTTCTTGCCGGCGACTATCTTAAAGAAGCAAGTGATTCTAAGGTAGATATGACTGCGATCGGATTGCTGTACCGATTCGGCTATTTCAAACAGGTAATTTCCACAAATGGGGAACAATTGGCTAATTATGAGCCTGAACACTTCTCAAAATTACCTATTCAACCCGCATTGGATGCAGAGGGTGAATGGATCATCGTTGAGGTACAGATGCCAAATCGTATAGTATATGTTAGAGTCTGGTATGTAAATGTTGGAAATCTAAAACTATATCTGCTCGATACAGACTATGAAGGCAACCAGGATTCTGACAGATACATTACCCATCATTTATATGGCGGTGACAATGAAAATCGGCTCAAGCAGGAAATGGTTCTTGGTCTGGGTGGAATTCGCGCCTTGGAGAGGTTAGGTATTCAATCAGACATCTATCATTGTAACGAAGGACATGCTGCGTTCATTGGGTTAGAACGGATTTTTCTGATAAAAAATCAATACAATTTAACCTATTCTGAAGCCAAAGAGATAGTCAGGGCATCAACACTCTTCACAACACATACACCGGTTCCTGCCGGCCATGATTCTTTCCCTGACGAACTTTTCGCTGCTTACATGAATCCGATAGCACTTCAACTGGGTATTACGCCGGAAGAAATGATGTTACTTGGCAAAGCCGGCAGCAACGAAGGGCGATTCAACATGAGTTTTCTTGCCGCAAACCTTTCTCAGGAGATTAACGGGGTAAGCAAATTGCATGGAGATGTCAGCAAACAATTGCTCAGCGAGCTATACCGTGGCTTCCTGCCTGAAGAGCTCGAAAACATCGGGTATGTAACCAATGGCGTTCATTATCCCACCTGGGCTGCTGCCGACTGGAAAACCGTCCACGACCAGATTTTATCTGCCGAGGAAATGGCTGAAGATATCCATGAGTATGAGGAAGGCGGGGAGATGCGAGCCTGGAGAAATATCTATAAGGTTCAGGACAAATTAATATGGGATACCAAATCAAAGCTGCGCAATCAGCTAATTGAATATATCAAGAGACGCTTTACAGACATCCACATCCAACGGAATGAGAATCCCAAATACATTTCGGAGGTAATATCAAAATTGAACCCCAAGGCACTCACCATCGGCTTTGCAAGACGATTTGCTACATATAAAAGAGCACATCTTCTTTTTCGCGACCTTGACCGTCTGGCTAAAATTATCAACAACCCGGATCGTCCTGTTCAATTTCTTTTTGCAGGAAAGGCTCATCCTGCCGATAAGGCTGGTCAGGATCTGATCAAATATATAATCGATATCTCCAAAAGACCTGAGTTTATTGGGCGCATCCTATTTATTCAAAACTACGACATGAACATTGCCAAAATGCTTGTTCAGGGTTGTGATGTCTGGATGAATACGCCGACTCGTCCATTGGAAGCTTCCGGTACCTCTGGTGAAAAAGGTGTCATGAACGGAACCTTACACTTTTCTGTACTCGATGGCTGGTGGGTTGAAGGTTATAAACAAGATGCGGGTTGGGCTTTACCACTCGAAAATTCGTTTGATATACCTGAATTACAGGATGAATTGGATTCAGAAGCAATCTATGGTATTCTCGAGAATGAAATTGTCCCTGCGTACTTTTACAGAAACGACAAAGGCATTCCGGTACTTTGGGTCGACTTTATCAAAAACACTTTTGCTGAAGTAGTTCCCCAATTTACAACCAAAAGAATGATGAAGGATTACTTCACACGCTATTATATCCCTCAATCTCAGAGAACTGCACTTCTGAAATCTGATAATTTCCTGAAAGCAAAAGAATTGGCAACCTGGAAAGCCAAGGTGTTAGATGTATGGAACAAAATTGAGGTGAAAAATATCCAGGTTTCCGATGGAATTACGAATACCTATGAGATGGGTAAGTCCTATCCATCAAGGGTGACACTCGATTTAAAAGGATTAAACTCCAGCGAAATAGGTGTTGAGCTCATCGTTGCCACTGGTAATGACCGTCCGAGTTTTGTCGAGAAGCATGATTTCTCAATCGAAAAACCCGACGACGGACTTGCGCACTACATGCTTGAATTGACACTAAAAAAACCTGGCATATACAACTATGGCCTCAGGATCTATGCCAAAAACAAGGCATTGCCTAATCGTCAGGACTTTAGGCTTTTGAGGTGGTTATAAGTACTAAGATTACAACTTATTGTACAGCAGTCTGTTGAGGAGTTCGTCTTTGTATTTTGGCGAAACCTTCAACATCTCGCCTGTCTTTAGCTCGACACTTCCACCCTTCGCTTTAATATAGCGAACAACATTTGCTAAATTCACGAGATGGCTCCTGTGAATTCGGATAAAACCAAGAGGCGTAAGTAGGTTCTCAAACTCCAGAAGTGTCCTGCTCACTACCTTTTCTTCATCTTCTTTGAAAATGATTCTGGTATAGTTTCGTAATCCTTCACAGCGTACAATCTTTTCCACAGGAATAATTGCAAAGCCATTCAGTTCTGGCAAAGCAATTGTCTTTGCTCCACTTTCTACGGTTGGAAACAGATTTTCCTTTAAGGCATTGACAGCAACCTTGCTATTAACTTTTTTAATTTTGGGAATTCTGGCAATAGCCTTGGTGAGCTCCTGGACATTGATTGGCTTCACAATATAGTCGAACGCAGAATATTTAAATGCCTTTATGGCATACTCGGTATAAGCTGTGATGAAAATAATTTTAAAATCAATCACCTTTAACCTGTCCAAGAGATCAAACCCGGAACCATCCGGCATACTTATGTCAAGAAATACAACATCAGGATTTTGGCTCTCTAATATTCGAATTCCCTCCTCAATATTTCCTGCTTCCCCCAATAATTCTACGTCTCCGATAGTCTTCTTCAATATCTCTCTCAAGACATACCTTGAAGAAAAATCATCGTCAATAATTACAGCTTTAACCATAATAAATTAAGAATTATAAAAAATAATAAAAATTTCTACTTTGTAAATCAGTACGTTAACTCAAAATTAGTATAACCTCTTATGATATAACAAAGAAACACAGAAAAGGATTTAATTATTTGAATATTTTTTAAAAAAATAACATATTCCTTATTATTTCGGATATTTGCAGAAAAAATTGATGGCATCAATCCTCTGCATAGAAACATCCACCGAAGTATGTTCAGTATCTTTGGTTCTCAACGGCTTAGTTTTAGAAGAACGGGAAGATAAGAGCGGGAAAAATCATTCTCAACTACTGACTGGTTTTGTTGATGAAGTGATGAAATCAAAAAATTACTCGTTTAGTGATCTCGATGCAGTTGCGGTATCCGGAGGACCAGGTTCATATACCGGACTAAGGATAGGGGTATCTACAGCAAAGGGGTTGTGTTATGCAGCCGGATTGCCCCTGATCTCCATTCCATCGCTCGATGCCATGGCATATCATGTTATATACAATTCTCCTGTTTCAGGTATCGAGAAAAAGGAGTCACTTCTATTCTGCCCGATGATAGATGCCAGGAGAATGGAAGTTTATGCGGCCATTTATGACAATCTATTTAAGAGAATTCGGGATATTCAGGCTGATATAATTGATCATCTGTCCTTCTTGCCTCTTCTGGCCAGTCATAAAATACTCTTCTTTGGAAATGGTTCAGGCAAATGTAAAATGATGATTCAGCACCCAAATGCTCTATTCTTGGATGATATTTTCACTTCGTCAAGACACATGGCAGGACTGGCGGAGGCCGCTTTTATAGCAAAGAATTTTGTAGATGTTGCCTATTACGAACCCTTTTATCTGAAAGATTTCGTTGCTACGATCCCGGTAAAGAATATTTTCCATTCGCAAAAAGAGACAAATCTTCTTCCGGAATGAAAAAAGTCCTGATCATCACGTACTATTGGCCCCCGAGTGGAGGTGCAGGAGTTCAGAGATGGCTGAAATTCTCAAAATTCCTTCCTGAGTTTGGCTTCAAGCCCATTATTCTTACTGTTGATGATCACATGGCTTCCTATGCACAACTCGATGTTTCTCTGCTAAAAGAGATCGAACCGAATCTTTCAGTTTATAAGACAAAAACGTTCGAACCATATAACCTCTATCGAAAGCTTTCGAACAAAAAGGAAATTCCGTACGGTGGATTTTCGAATCAGAAGAAAATTACCACGTTCGAAAAACTATCCAGGTTTATTCGCGGAAACCTTTTTATCCCGGATCCGCGGAGAGGATGGAACAGGTTTGCACTAAAAAAAGCACTCGAATTAATTCGTTCAGAGCAAATTGAAGTCGTAGTCACTACCGGTCCACCACATTCAACCCATTTGATTGGAAAAAAGTTAAAAGAAAAAACTGGTGTTAGATGGATTGCCGATTTCAGGGATCCATGGACTGATATATACTATTACAAGGATCTGTATCATTTGGGATTAGCCAATAAACTGGATCGATATCTTGAGAAAAGTGTGCTGAGGAGGGCCGATCAGATTATTACGGTGAGCGAGGAAGTCGGGAAACTGCTGATGAACAAAACGACTGAGGTTGCACAGAAAATTGCTGTTATTCCGAACGGTTACGATGAGGCTGATTTTGAAAAATCATCAGCTGTAAAAAATCAGAAGTTTACCATTGCCTATACCGGAACCGTCTCCATGAGTTACAGGATAGAGCAGTTTATTGAGGCAGTCTGTCAGCTTCCCGGAGAAGTAAAAGATAATCTTGTTATTAGATTCGTTGGAAACGTTCCAGAGGAAATTGTCAACCTCTTCCGGCAGAAAGGACTTGCCTCTTTGATTGAGATATTGGGGTATATCCCGCATGATCAAGCTGTAAATCAGATGATGGGTGCATCCATCTTACTAATGGCAATTCCGGATACGCCCGATAACAAAGGGATTGTTACCGGCAAATTTTTTGAATACCTGGCTGCAAAGAGGCCAATTCTGGCGATTGGGCCAATTGGAGGAGATGTTGACAACAAGCTGAAGGAGTGCCATGCCGGAAAACTCTTTTCCTACAACGAGTCTGAAAAAATGCGATCGTTTATCCTTGAAATTTTTGAACGAGAGAATAAGGGCTTGAAATGGGATGAGACTATTGATACCGAAAAATACACCCGGAAAAACCTCACAGGTGAACTGGCCAAAATTCTTTGATCTCTATTTGGAACACTATGATTGACAATTCATTGCAAAAAAAAGAAATTCTATTTGTTTATACAGCATTTTCGTCATTCGTAAAGACTGATTATGAAATTTTGGCATCTGCTCATCTGGTTGAAAAGTATAATTTTAAACCAGTCAAAGGGGTTTTGAGAAATTCGCTGGAAATTTTCAAACAAATTTTCTTCCTTCTTTTGTTCGGTTGGAAGTTTGATTTGATATATTGCTGGTTTGCTGATTATCATTCATTTATACCAACCCTTTTTGCGAAGATTTTTCGGAAAAAGGTGATTGTTGTTATCGGTGGGTACGATGTTTGCCGCATCAATAAATTAAAATATGGTGCTTTTTGTTCTCCTTTTCGCGGGTGGTTTTGCGCAAACTCTATGAGAATGGCCACTTATATTCTTCCTGTGTCAGAATATGTTGCCAGAAGAGCCAAAGTGATCGCCCCTCATTCCCGGCTAAAGATGATGTACAACTGTGTGACTCTTGAGGATTCGGCTATTATCCCGGGATTGAAAACCGATACCATTCTCACTGTCGGATTGATCGAAAACGACCGCTCATTCTATCTCAAGGGGATCGATACGTTTATGGAAACAGCCAGATTGCTGCCAGGATTCCGGTTCGAAATCGTAGGGATTAACCAGAATAAACTAGCCCATAAATTTGGAAATCTTCCAGCAAACATGACTCTTTACGACAGAGTAAATCAAGAAGATCTGATCGCCTTTTACCGGAACGCTAAAATTTATTGCCAGTTATCACAGTCAGAATCATTTGGTGTTTCTATAGCAGAGGCCATGAATTTCGGCGCTTTCCCTGTAGTGACCAATGAAGGCGGGATGCCTGAAGTTGTTGGATCGGTGGGTGCGGTTGTCGAACGGGATCCTCAAAAAATTGCCAACCTAATCAAAGACAGAATCCTGAAAGATGGATACCCCGACGAAAATGCAATCCGCATGCAGGTAAAAAAATTATTTACCAAAAGACTTCGTGCAGAATTACTTCTTGCCTTACTAAACTCGATGTAGGCAGATATCTGCAATCCCGGGAGACAACCCCACTAAATTGTCATTCCAATAAAATATATCTTTACACCGTTGACTAAAATTCCGGTTATCATGACAGATAATATCGCTTGCAAAATTTGTGGATGTACAACGAATAACAGGGTCTATGTCGCAAAGGAAAGACTTCTGAACATGCTTGATGAATTTCACTATCTGGAATGCAGCAATTGCTACTGCCTTCAAATAATTGAGACTCCCCAAAATCTGTCAAAGTACTACCCTGCAGAATATTACTCCTTCAGGAATCCCCGATTTGGGCTGGCTCTGAGTCCTTTGGTGCTTTTTCTGAAGAAAAGCCTTTTACGGCATTATCTGAATAAATTTGATCCGATTGGAGCTTTAATCTCGGCCTTTTTGCCCCACCCTTTCCCATGGATGAAGCCAGGTTTGCTCAATTTCGACTCTTCAATTCTGGATATTGGGACTGGATCAGGACGGAAAATCTTATCCATGCAACGTAGCGGTTTTACAAACCTGACTGGAATTGATCCATTTCTGGAGAAGGATCTTCAAAATACCGATAAACTCAAAATTCTGAAAAGAGATCTTTTCGAAATGACTGGCCAATACGACTTTATCATGATGCACCATTCTTTTGAACATATGGATCATCCGGGTAAGGTGTTTGAGAAAATTTATAACTTGTTAAGGCCTGATGGAAAACTGCTGGTCCGCATTCCAGTCGCCAATTGCCATGCATGGCGGAAATATAAAACTCACTGGTTTGCACTGGATGCCCCGCGGCACCTCTTCCTGCATACGACTCACAGTATTCATCTGCTCGCTCAAAAAGCCGGACTTAAAATTGATCTGATTGAATATGACTCCTCATTTGTTCAATTCGCCTCGAGCGAAAAATATTTACGGGAAATCCCATATTCGGACGATTTTTCGATGTTCCCCAAAAAGCAAATGAGGAATTTCACTAAAGAGGCAGAAAGGCTTAACCAAATCAGCGACGGTGATTGTGCCTGTTTCTACCTTTCCAGAAAATAAGGATTCTGGCTAACTTTCCGTATAGGATCTTTTTCCGAGAATTCTGGCAAGACCCTCAACATCAAGGTGGAAAAGACTAAAGAGCCACCCAACTATCGCTCTTATTTTCCATATTGGCTCCACGAAGCCATGCCCGAAAATCGCTTTTATATAATCCTTCCTTGCCGAAGCATACTCTCGTCTTATCAGTTTATATCTACCTGACCTGGCAAAGGCAATCACCATACGGCAAGAATAATAACGGTCAAGAGCCTTTTCATCCACTCTAAGGGATGCCCTAATTTCGTGGCTACTAATAAAAGACTTGGCAAGTTTGTAAAAACCCTCCGTCATTATGGCGGGATATGTTTTTGTTATTTGAGTTGCATAGTTACGCCAGTCGCCAAGGGTTTCCGGGATGAAAATAAAGTGGCCAACCATTGCAAGCTCATAAAGTGTGGGCAGATCCACCAATGGCAAATTGAAAACCTGCTTAAACCCGCCAACCCTGCTTAGGACCCCTTTCCTTATCAGGATAGTTAATGCCGGAATGCAATTCCTGTAAAGGAAGATATTCAGGATATTTCCTGTCGGATTATTCATGTAAAAGGCTGAATCGGGTGCATTAAGATCGGGTGCTGAATAATAAACAACGCTTTTGTCAGAATTAACGCATCTTGCCATACTCCAGCACAGAACCGCATCAGGATCCTTTTGGAAAGCATTTACCTGCTTTTCCAGCTTATCCGGAGCCCAGCAGTCATCACCTTCAAGGATGGCAATATAATCTCCATTCGCCATCCCCAGTGCCTTGTTGTATGATTCAGATAACCTGAAAATACCAACATTTTCTTGGTTTACTAACCTGATTCTGCTATCGGAAGCCTGATATTGAGCCGCAATTTCGGCCGTTCCATCCGTACTTCCATCGTTAACGATTATCATTTCCCAGTTCGGATAGGTCTGAGAAAGAACAGATTCGATGCAGTCGGCAAGATACTTTTCGTGATTATAGGTCGGAGATATGATGGAAACAAGCTGATTATCACTCATCTTAAATACTATCTGATTATTTTCAAACTTCTTAAAAGGTTATCTGCAGCTTTGTTCAAATCGGAAGAAATGCCCAAAAAATAAACCGGCAAAAGGAATAAAGCTGTAAAGACTGAACTACGAATCAGTATATCAATGATATAATGAAAATGGACGGGAATAACTCGAGCCAAAAAGTAGGCGGCTGCCCCAAGCAGTATAACAGAGAAAAAACGAGAGTTGTACGGTTGAAGTCCAAATTTGAAATAAAGGAATAAGAATCTGAACAAATTCAGAAACCCGAGAGCTGCTGCACTACTAATTGCTGCTCCTGTTATTCCGTACAAAGGAATGAGTATTAAATTAAAAGCAATGAGAATAACAACCAGTATCAGAAGTAAATAGGATTGAATCTTGTAGTACCTTGAAGTTCCCATAATGGAGCTGTTTGCTCCTGTAGCCATATCCATCAGGCAGCCCAGGCCAATGAAGAATATCACCCACTTCCCTGAATGGTATTCCGGTTTAAGAATATGCATAATGTTGTCAATATTAAGCCAAACTCCAAGAAAAAGAAACGACCCTATGATAAAAAGGGTCAGACAGCTTTTCTCGTAAATGTCTTTCAGCATCTTTCTATCGTCATTTTTCCAGGCTTCTGCCGCAGTAACGTTGGCGATCTTATAGATTGACCTGGCAGGCAAGCTAATTACAATACCGAAAAAGAAAACTATTCCGTAAACCCCAGCTGCTTCGATACCCAGCATCTTGTTTACCATGATCAGATCAACATTTTGAATCATGATGACTGTAAATCCATTCAGTATACTAAACAGTGCTACAGCTCCAATATTTGCCAACAGTTTTTTATCCAGAAACGCAAAATCAAATTTGAGAACAAAGTGACCCTCCCTTATTAGCGTAAAGATGATGTAGAAAGTTGGTATCGAGATTGCAGCAATATAGGTCAAAACAAACTGGTGGAATGTGAGCAATCCGAAGTAGTAAAAGCCAATCATCACAATTATCAATATCCGCTGAAATACTTCTCTCAGAAAAGTCCCATGAACACTGTTCAATAAGGAAGAATAATAAATATCAAGGATAGAGAAAAAGAGCTGGAAGAACACAAGTACGATCAGATAATTAACATAGCCTACCAGAAGGGTCGACTTCTCCATGCTCATCTCTATAAGTAACGGCTTAAATATCAATAGTAGTATTGTCGAAATCAGGAATCCGACCGACCCCACTAATAGGGCAAAAGGAAGAAAGCCATGGTGCTTGTTGTCAGCTGTTTTGAAGAAAGGGAACAATCGGATAGTTACTCCATTGATGCCCAAAGTTCCCAATTGTGCAATTAGGGATGAATATGCAACCAAAATCCTTAACAATCCGTTTTCGCCAGGTGTGTAGATGCGCTGCAGAAGAATAGCGGTTGTAATAAAACCCAACAGAACACCCAAGTAGGTATAAATAGTCCCTTTGATGGATTGTTTAACGATGATTCCCAATAGGATAGAATTTTCAAATAAGGACAAAAGTAGGAAAAACCATTGTATAAAAAAATGTACTTTTACGGTCAAAATCAACATTGAAGCCATGGATAACGTATTATTCAAAAAAGCCCTCCCCCATTTGACCGCTGTTTTCCTTTTCCTGATTCTTCCTGCAATTTACTTTTCTCCTCAGATGGAAGGGAAAAAACTGAATCAACACGACACCAATACCGCTACGGGTATGGCCAAAGAGATCACGGATTATAACAAGACTCATAATGATCTGGCTCTTTGGACCAATTCGATGTTCGGCGGAATGCCCGCTTATCTGATTGGCTTGCCCACAACTTCCTTGCTATCTCCAATCTATTCTATAACTACACTTTTCGACTGGAGGCCGATTAGCTTCGTCTTTCTCTACCTGATAGGGTTTTACCTGGCGTTGCTATTGGTCGGACTGAATCCCTGGATCTGTCTGATTGGCGCTATTGCTTTCGGATTCTCATCCTATGATTTTATAATTATCACTGCTGGCCATAATACAAAAGCAATTGCAATCGGATTTATGGCTCCTATGATTGGTGCTCTTTACCATGCATGGAAGAAAAATTTGTTGGTGGGTAGTGCCTTTTTTGCACTCTTTCTCGCATTGCAGATCTATGCAAACCACCTTCAGATAACGTATTATTCCATGCTGACAATTCTGATATTTGGTATCGCAGAGTTCTATTTCGCATTTAAAGAAAAAAATCTGAACGATTTTCTAAAGAGATGTGGTGTTGTAGTGCTTTTCGCATTTCTGGCAATAGCCGCCAATGCTGAAAGACTTTGGACAACCTACGAATATGGAAAATTCTCTCTCCGCGGACCATCTGAACTTACTCAGGATAAATCGAATAAGACTTCCGGGCTGGACAAAGACTATGCCACCGGCTGGAGCTATGGCGTTGATGAAACGATGACACTTCTGATTCCAAATTTCAAAGGAGGGGCTTCGATGATTGATTTTGGCCAAAATTCCGCTACAGCAGAATTATTACGAACGAATAAGGTACCAAACGCAAATTCCATTGTCAAACAACTTCCAGGATACTGGGGAACACAACCAGGTACTTCCGGACCGGTTTACGTCGGCGCCATCGTTTTGTTTTTGTTTGTTCTTTCGCTATTTCTTACCAAGGGATCTCTAAGAATCTGGATTATTTCGGCCACCATTTTCTCTGTTATGTTGTCCTGGGGTCGTAACTTTATGCCACTTACGGAGTTCTTTCTCGATTATTTTCCGGGATATAACAAGTTCAGAACAGTTTCAATGATCCTGGTAATTGCCGGTTTTACTATACCTCTATTGGCATCAATTGGATTGAACAAAATATTCTCTGAGGAAATTAATCCGGCACAGTGGAAGAAAGCGCTAATCTGGAGCGTTGCTTTGACTGCAGGCCTCTCCTTTCTTTTTTTCCTTCTGCCGGGATTATCTGGATCCTTTATCTCTGCCAGTGATTCGCAAATGCCTGCATGGATCCAGAATGGACTTGTCGACGATCGTAAATCGTTTTTACGGTCTGACGCTCTCCGGTCAATGGCTTTTATTTTGGCTACTGCGCTAATTCTGTGGGTATTTGTAGCAAAGAAGTTGAAGTCCGAATATGCATTATTTCTCATCGGTTTTCTTATCCTCGTGGATATGTGGGGCGTAGACAAGAGATATCTTAATGATGACAATTTTGTACAGGAACAAAAGGCACGAAATCCATACCCTCTGACAAAAGCTGATAAAGAGATTTTAAACGATAAAAGCGAATACAGGGTACTAAATCTTTCAGTTGATCCCTTCAATGAGGCAAGCACTTCCTATTATCACCAATCTGTTGGTGGGTACCATGGCGCCAAAATGAGAAGATATCAGGAATTGATAGAAAGACATATTGGAAATGAAATTCAACAACTTGGAACAAAACTAAACGCACTGAAATCGGAAAGTGGCGTTGATTCCATTTTCATCGGATTGAATGTGCTTAATATGCTGAACACCAAATATCTGATTTACAATCCGGAAGCTGCTCCGTTAGTCAATAAAAAAGCGATGGGAAGCGCCTGGATCGTCAATTCTTTCCAGCCAGCAGATAATCCAGATCAGGAAATAGCAGCACTGGAAAAATTAGATCTGAACAAAACTATCGTCGTGGACAGAAAATTCCTGCCTTTGCTGGAAAATTTAAAACCAAATCCAGTTTCTTCCTCAAAACTTTCCCTTAAATCATATACTCCAAATCAGGTGGTATACAGTTATTCTGGGAATGGCAACGAAATCGCTGTCTTTTCAGAGATTTACTATCCAAAAGGTTGGAATGCTTATATTGGCGATAAACTAGTCCCCCATTTCCAGGCAAATTATGTTTTGAGATCCATGGTTCTTCAGAAAGGTGATTATGATATCACTTTCAAGTTTGAACCTGTTTCATACGCTGTTGGGAAGAAAATTTCTATGGCTTCGTCGCTTATTTTGCTACTGCTTATTGGGTTAGTGCTGTATAAAAATATAACTTTGAAAAAAAGCACAAATTGAGACTTAATTTTTCCCTATGGTAAAAGATAAATTAAAATTGAGAAAATCCCTTTTTAGCTCATATTTCAGCACAACATTAAGTATTTCGCTTGTGCTGTTCCTCTTTGGTCTGTTGGGGCTTCTGTTGATCAATACCAACCGTCTCACTAACTACGTAATGGAAAATTTAGGGGTTACTCTGATTTTAAAGGACAGTACACGAGAGGTTGACATCCTCAAATTACAGAAGAATCTGGAAGCAACGCCGTATATAAAATCTACCCGTTTCGTGGATAAACAAACTGCTGCTGACGAACTAAAAAAGGAACTTGGTGAAGACTTCGTCGATTTTTTAGGTTATAATCCCTTGCTTTCTTCAATGGATGTAAAAATGCATGCGCAATATACCAATCCGGATAGTTTGGCTGTAATTGAAGCAAAATTTTTGAAATTTCCCGAGGTTCAAGAGGTCTATTACCAAAGAAATCTGGTAAAACAATTAACGTCCAACGTTCAAAAACTGAGTATAATTATATTGTTTTTGAGCATTCTGATGTTTACCATCTTCATCGCTTTAATCAATAACACGATTCGGCTTTCAATCTACTCCAAGAGATATCTTATTAATTCGATGCAGCTTGTAGGTGCGACCAGATCATTTATCAGGTTTCCTTTCATTGTTAAAAGTATTTTGCATGGCATTTACGGAGCCATTGTTGCCTGCATTTTCCTTTTGCTAATTTTCTTTTCCTATCAATCCGAGCTAAAGGATTTTATTGATTTTCAGGATTCTACATCACTCTTTTTACTAGTTGCAGGAATTTTCGTCTTTGGATTTGTTATGACATCTTTATCGACCTATTTTGCAGTAAATAAATTTTTGCGAATGAAGTTTGATCAGCTCTATTATTGAACTATCTTTGCGGGTTAATAACTAATTCATTGTTTAATGGTTAAGAATAGCGGACAAAAGGACCCGGCTGGGTTCGCCCTTGGTAAAGAGAATCTGAAGCTAATGCTAATTGGGTTGGTTATCATCATCTTTGGATTTGCTTTGATGACAGGTGGTAAAAGTACAGATCCAAATGTATTTGATAAGAATGTTATATTTAGTTTCCGTCGAATCACTTTAGCTCCGATAGTCGTGATGTTTGGATTTCTTTTTGAAATCTATGCTATCATGAAAAAACCAAAATCGGAAAACTAAGTGCTCCAACCCTCTTTCCAAAATTACCCGTTCATTAAATGAGATATAAGGAATCAAAAGATTTTGATTTCATTCAGGGCGAGATCCTGGTGTTAAATAAGCCTCTTGACTGGACCTCCTTTGATTTGGTTCAGAAAGTTCGTAATATGCTTTGCCGACTGATGAAGATAAAAAAATTAAAAATTGGCCACGCAGGAACTTTAGATCCCAAAGCTACAGGTGTTATGGTGCTCTGTTCAGGTAAATCAACTAAGCAAATTGACGAAATTCAAGCTGACGAAAAGGAATATATTGCAACGATAAAATTAGGTGCAACAACTCCCTCTTATGATCTTGAAACTGAGGAAAATGAACATTTTGAGACTTCGCACATTTCGAAAGAATTGGTAGAAAGAACTCTTCTTCAGTTTGTCGGCTCAATAGAACAGGTTCCTCCGGCATACTCTGCCATAAAAGTGAATGGGAAAAGAGCCTATCAATTTGCCAGAAAAGGCAAAGAAATTGAGCTTAAATCTAAAACGCTCGTTATCGAAGAAATTGAACTACTGCGTTTTGACATGCCGGAACTTGAGCTTCGAATTGTTTGTAGCAAAGGAACATATATCCGAGCCCTGGCTAGAGATATTGGCGTAAAGCTAAACAGCGGTGCATATTTAACAGGACTTCAGCGAACACGAATAGGAGAATATACGTTAGAACAAAGTTTGAATCTGGAAGAGTTGGCAGAAATGCTTACTGGTTATTTTCAGAATAAAATACATTCAATAATTTAAATCATATAAATGTCATCAACAATGAAGCTTTCGAAATTTAAGTACAACTTACCTGATGAACTGATTTCACTTCATCCATCGAAGAATCGGGACGAATCAAGGTTACTTGTTTTAAACCGTCAAACCGGCGACATTGAGCACAAAATTTTCAAAGATGTTATTGATTACTTTAATGACAAGGATGTCATGGTTTTCAATAATACGAAGGTTTTCCCAGCCAGGCTCTATGGTAACAAAGAAAAAACCGGAGCCCAAATTGAAGTGTTCCTGTTAAGGGAATTAAATCGCGAATTGCGACTCTGGGATGTATTGGTTGATCCCGCCAGAAAGATAAGGATTGGGAACAAATTATACTTTGGAGATGATGATTTATTAGTTGCTGAAGTCATTGACAATACAACCTCCAGAGGTCGGACATTACGTTTCCTGTTTGATGGCACCTATGACGAATTCAAAGAAACTTTGTTCAAATTGGGAGAAACTCCTCTGCCGAAAATCATAAATCGGCCAGTTGAAGAGGACGATGCAATGCGATATCAAACCGTCTTTGCAAAGCACGAAGGTGCGGTTGCAGCTCCGACAGCAGGCCTTCACTTTAGTCGTGAATTACTCAAGCGACTGGAAATTAAGGGTGTAGATTTTGCTGAAATCACCTTGCATGTCGGCTTGGGTAATTTTAGGAGTGTAGATGTGGAAGATCTTACTAAACACAAAATGGATTCAGAGCAAATCTGGATCAAAGAGGAGGCCGTTAATATTGTTAACGCTGCCAAAGAAGAGAAACATCGCGTTTGTGCAGTTGGTACCACAGTGATGAGGACTTTGGAAACATCTGTTTCAACAAATGGTATGCTTAAACCATTTGAAGGATGGACGAACAAGTTTATCTTCCCTCCTTATGATTTCAGTGTTGCCGATAGCATGATTTCCAATTTTCATCTGCCGCTTTCAACACTGTTGATGATGGTTAGCGCATTTGCCGGTTACGACTATCTCATGAATGCATACAAAGAAGCAATCCGTGAAAAATATCATTTTGGGACATATGGTGATGCAATGCTAATTATCTAGAAATAAATTTCATAAAAAAAAACCGGGGAAGAAGTTCCCCGGTTTTTTTTATGAAATTTATTTCTTTACTCGCTCAGAATACGAACGATCCCGCGTATCTACCTTAATAATATCCCCCTGATTAATAAATAGAGGAACATAAATTGTCGCTCCTGACTCCACTGTTACTGCCTTTAGGGCTGTCGAAGATGCAGTATTTCCTCGTTCACTCGGTTCTGCGTAGGTGATTTCCAATTCGATAAAAGGAGGAAGGTCTACTGTTAAAGGAGTCTCTGTTTCCGCATGATAAGTGATTTCAACCGTCATCCCTTCTTTCATTAAATCCGCATTCTCAACCATCGCAGCGTCTATATTCACCTGTTCGAAAGTCTCAGCATTCATGAAATTATAGCCGGTTTCATCATGGTAAAGATATTGATAAGGCCTCCTCTCAACCCGAACCGTTGTAATTTTTGTACCGCCGGAAAAAGTGTTATCAATTACCTTCCCCGTTTTCATATTCTTCAGCTTTGTTCTGACAAACGCTGGCCCTTTGCCCGGTTTGACATGCTGAAAGCTCACAATCTGAAATATCTGATCGTTGAATTCGATACACAATCCATTACGAAAATCTGCTAAACTTGCCATTATCCACTAAATTTGTCGTTAAAAATCTATCTTTAAATTTTTTGCAAAAATAGGTAAATCAATTCAAATCAGAAAATCATATAGAAATGCAGGGTTCGTTCGCTTATTCTTCCTTACCATTGACATATTGGGCTCTTATCGGTATGTGCGCACTCCTGATAGGAATGTCCAAGACCGGCGTCCCGGGAGTCTCAATGATTGTTGTTCCTTTGATGGCAATGATCTTCGGTGGGGAAAGCGTCAACTGGCGTATTGCTGCCAATTTTAATCACAGCCGATTTATTTGCGGTCTTGTATTATCACCGTCATGCCGAATGGAAACCATTGCTAAAAGCGCTCCCATGGGCATTATTGGGGCTATTTGTCGCCCTGTGGACTGGCACATTGGTAAATGATCATCAATTTAAGCATATAATCGCCATATCGGTCTTATTTTCCCTTGTTTTGATGGTGTGGAATGACCTGGTTCAAAAAAGAAGTAATATTTCTGGTCACCCACTATTTGCAGCAATATTCGGAATTCTTGGAGGATTTGCAACGATGATTGGCAATGTGGCCGGACCGGTTTTTGCGATCTATCTGCTAGCCTTAAATCTTACTAAGAAAAACTACATTGGAACAACGGCCTGGTTCTTTGCGATTATTAACATGGCAAAGTTCCCTTTACAATTTTTTGTTTGGAATAACATAAATAGAGAATCATTAACGGTCGACTTTTTTGCCGTCCCATTTGTAATGCTTGGTGCCTACATGGGTATAAAAATAGTGCACATGATTAACGATATCTCCTATCGTTGGACCGTTGTAGTGATTACATTTATTTCTGCCTTATTAATATTCATTTGATTGTTAATTGATTAACTCAAATAGTCATTCCCGCCGAGACCCTTAACATGAAGATTCCCAATTAATTATTTTGAATATTTTATGTTTCCTCTGAGTTGATTTCTTAACTTTGTTGTCAGGCTGGTATATAGTTGCCAGATAATCGAGAGTTTCAGAATCCGATCAATACCAATAACCATGTACATCAAAGAAAAAAACATCCCATTCCTTTTGGGATCATTTTTTATGATCATAAGTTTCATATTTTGCTCTGATAAACCAAGCATCATTGAGAAAAATGAATGTGTCATATTGAAAATTGAAAGGGGTAAAGTAATTGATCCAATCAAAACATCTGGTATTGTTGAACCTGAAAGCGAGGTACTTATACGATGTGTTTATCCCAGTACCATAAAAAAAATCATTAAGGAACCAGGAAGTAACGTTCAGCCCGGAGATGTAATTCTAATACTGGACGACCAGCAAATAAAGTTGGAAATTGAGAATATTAAGGATCAATTAGCTCTCAAGAGAAACAGTCTCGAGAAGAATAATCTTGCTGAAACTTCAACTAAAATCGATTTAAAGTATAGCGAAGATGTCAAGAAATTAAATATTACCAGCTTAAAATCACAACTTTCTGATGAGGAACAATTGATAGAAGTTGGGGGAATATCTCCTGCAAAAATTGAAAAAACTAAACAGGAAATAGCGCTTGCGGAAAAGGATCTTTTAACCACGAAGGAAAAGAACAGCATTCGTCTCAAACAACTTCGGGCAGAAGAGGAGGGATTGCTTTTAGGCATTGAAATTCAGGAAAAAGAGCTGAAGGAGAAAATCTCTGCTATGGAACAGATGAACGTAAAATCTAATTCATCTGGTATTGTATTGTCGATTGGAAATAAAACAGGAGAAAAAGTTAGCAAGGATCAGGTTTTAGTTCGGATCTCTGACTTATCTTCTTATAAAATTTCTGGTTCAATTGAAGAAAAGATGGCGGATTTTGTCAAGACTGGAACCCGTATTTATGCAGTATTCGAAGATGTTAAATTGCTTGGGAATATTGGGATTGTTTCTCCTATTGTGGAGAATGGCAAAGTACTTTTCAATGTCCACCTGGAAGAAAACTCGCATCCGAAACTTATGCCCCATCAAAATCTGGAAATCTGGATAGCCAAAAATTACAAGGACAATGCATTGCGAATTAGAAATATTCCCCAATTTGAAAAAGGAAAACCAGAATATCTTTTTGTTTACAAGGAAGGCAAAGCCTTTAAGCATCGGGTAACGACAGGATTTACAAGTCCTGAGTTTGTAGAAATAATTGATGGCGTATCTGAAGGTGACACGATAATAGTGCCAAACTCTGGATATCATCTATTTAAAAATATCAACGAAATAGCTGTAAAAGAATAATTTATGGTTTATAAATCTCCCATAAAACTGCTTTTAGCCTTTTCTTGCCTGATGGCAATTTCCAGGCTTTCTGCCCAGGAAGGTAGTGTGAGAAATGATTCCCTAAAATTAAGTCTTAGCCTCAGAAATATTGTGGATTTAGCAATCTCACAGTCTTCAGCACTTAAATATGCACAGAATCAGCACGTTAGTTACTATTGGAGATATAGAAATTTTTCCAAGCAATTCCTTCCTAACCTTATTTTAAACGGAACACTTCCCAATTATGCGCAATCGACGATACCTGTTACCCAACCAGATGGAAGTATTGAATTTAAGCAAGTTTCAAATTTGTCAATAAATTCAAATTTGTATCTTAATCAATACATACCACTGACTGGCACCCAAATCTATGCATCCACAACTTTCAGCCGGGTTCAGGATTATAATAAAGAAAATACCCGGTACTCGGGCAGTCCATTTTCGATAGGTTTTAACCAGCCCATCTTTGCTTACAACTGGATGAAATGGACAAAAATTTTAGAACCGATGATTTACGATGAATCTCAGAAAAATTTCATCCAAACGATTGAGGGTATTGCCTATAACGCAACTTCCTATTTCTTCAATTACCTGAGAATTCAAACGAATTACAATTTGGCCAAAAATTCATATGATAACAGCTCTGATAATCTAAAGATTGCAAAAATCAAGAAGAAGCTTGGACAAATTTCAGATAATGATTTTTCAAGAATAGAATTATCCGTCTTAAATGCACAGAAGTCCATGAATTCTGCAAAAATGGATTTGAAGAATGCTGATTTCTCATTGAAGTCATATATTGGATTGGACCAGAAGGAGAAAATCGAACTTCAAATGCCACTTTTAATCACCCTTTTTGATATCGACTCGCAGAAAGCATTAAAGGAAGCCAGAGAAAATCGATCGGAGCAGGTGTATTATCAGAGAAGACTCATTTCTGCAGAGAGTCAACTCACTCAGGCAAAGCGAAGTAGCGGTTTAAATGCTACCTTGTCCGGGAATTACGGTCTATCCAATAGTGCCGAAAATTTTGCTGGAATATATTCTAATCCATTGAATCAAAGAATGTTACAGCTGACGTTTAGTGTTCCGATACTTGACTGGGGAAAAGCCGCCTCTTCAGTAAAAATGGCTGAATCAAATCGGGATCTTGTTAGCTTCGATGTAAAACAGTCATTTGAAGATTTTGACAGAGGTGTTATTGTTCAGGTTGAACAATTCGGATTGTTGAAGGACCAGTTAAAAACAGCAGAGGAGGCAGATAAAGTTGCTGCAAATGGATACATTATCGCCTTGAAAAAATTTCAAAATGGTGAAATTACGATCACCGATATGAATATTGCTTCTTCCGAAAGGGTTACTGCCAAATTAGACTACATCAATTCTTTGGCAACCTATTGGCTAGCCTATTACAGGTTAAGAATTCTTACGCTGTATGATTTTGAACTGGATCATAAGATAAAGTATACGAATCCAATGCTTATCGGAGAAAGCGTAAAAAAATGAATCTATTACTATCCTCAACCAATAATCCGTACTGGAATCTTGCTACCGAAGAATTTCTATTAAAAAACAGTGATTCAGATTATATTTTCCTTTACGTAAACAAACCAACCGTTGTTGTTGGTAAACATCAAATCGTGCAAAAGGAAATCAATGCAAGCTATATTGAGGAAAGTAATATATTAATAGCCAGGCGATTATCAGGAGGGGGAACCGTTTTTCACGACGAAGGAAACTTGAATTTCAGCTTTTTACGTTCAAATAAATCCGTTGAAAGCGTAAGTTACAAGGAAATCACGCAATCAATATTTGACTTCCTCCATTTCATTGGGATCGACGTATCGCTATCGGAAAGAAATGACTTTATGCTCAAGGGCAAAAAGGTGTCTGGAAGTGCAATGCACATCTTCAAAAACAGGCAATTAGCACACAACACATTACTAGTTAATTGCGATCTCAACCAACTTTCGACTTCCTTGGCAGGAAATGCGGAAAGATTCAGGGATAAATCAATTCCTTCTGTTCGCTCAAAAGTGATGAATCTCGTGGAAGTAAAACCAGAATTGACGGTTCACCTGTTAACTAGTAAATATACAGACTACTTGCAGCAAGAGTTTAAACAAAAAATACAAGTCTATACTCTCACTGAACAAGAAAAGGGGGAAATTGGAAAGATCTCCAGCGAAAAATATTCTACAACTGATTGGATATATAACTACTCACCAAAATATATTTATCGAAATTCGTTCGGTATTAACGACAAAACTATAGCTTATACTTTAGAAATTGAAAAAGGAATAATTTTATCATTAAATATTGAACTAACAAATGAGATAGAAGAACATATTTTATTAGCTATCAATTCTATGATTGGTACAGCTCATAATTATAAAGCATTGCTTGAGTGGTTTAACTCAGGATCTAAAACTTTGCTTGAAAGACGTCTTTTCGCCTCATTATTTTAACTTCTACCAGCTGAAAAATAGGCTAATATCTTATTGGATTTATCCTTGCCAACCACCCGTTCCAACTCTTCCCGACTCGCCATTTTTACTCTTTCTACTGATTTAAAATTAGTTAGCAGCTTTTCGAGCGTTGAATCCCCAACTCCCGGAATGTCCGTTAAAGAAGATTTGATAAAATCTTGCGAACGTTTATTCCTGTGAAACGTAATTCCAAATCTATGGGCTTCGTCCCGCAATTGTTGAAGCACCTTAAGCGTTTCGGATTTCTTATCCAAATAAAGCTGTACAGGATCGTTGGGAAAATAAAGCTCCTCCAGTCGTTTTGCGATTCCGATTATAGGGATTTTGTTTTCCAAACCCAATTTAGCCAGAACAGAATATGCCGAAGAAAGTTGACCCTTTCCCCCATCAACAACAATTAAATCTGGTAGTTGATTACCTTCACTTAATTGTCTGCTATATCTACGCTCAATTACCTCTTGCATCGACGCAAAATCGTTTGGCCCTTCCACTGATTTTATATTGAAGTGCCTGTAATGAGATTTCAATGGTTGGCAATCCTTAAATACGACACATGACGAAACCGGAAAGTCGCCCATTATATTTGAATTGTCAAAACATTCGATAATATGCGGAAGGTTATCCAATTGCAGATCCTTTTTAATCACCTCAAGTAGCCTTTGCTTTTTCGAAACAGGAGATTTTACAGATTCATTTTTTGATCTTTCAAGCATAAATAATCGTCCGTTTCGCTCGCATAGTTCCAATATTTTTTTCTTTTCACCTATCTGTGGGATTGTAATCCTGCAATTCGCAGGAGCAAAATCTAAAGAGAAAGGAAGAATAATCTCATTTGATTTAGAATTAAACAACTTCCTAATTTCAATAATACAAAACGATAGAATATCTTCCTTCGTCTCATTACCTTTCTTTCTGACCTCCAGAATATAGGTATTCACAACTGATCCGTCGATAATCCTAAAGTAGTTGACGTAAGCATTCTTTTCATCTTCATGAATAGAGAATACATCCAAATTCGTAAGAGAGGCGCTGCAAACCAGTGATTTACTTTTGTAATTCTCTAAAATTTGAATCTTATTTTTATATTCATTCGCCTTTTCAAAATCATATCTTTCTGAAGCCAAATTCATTTCCCCCTTTAGAAAATTGAAAACTGGAGTCAAAGTTCCACTCAAAATCGCCTTGGCATTTTGTATATCGGCATCGTACTCGCTTTTGGAATAGTACATTTCACACGGTGCTTTGCAGTTCCCAATCTGAAATTCTAAACATTTCTTAAATTTATGCGATTCTATATTCGCTTTATTCAGAGCCAATTTGCAATTGCGAATCGGAAAAATCTGCTTTATAACTTCTAGAATAGTCCTGGCCATAAACACCGAGGTGTATGGACCAAAATAATTCGAGCCATCCTTAAAAATTTTGCGTGTATAAAATATTCGAGGGAAAGGTTCATTCTTTACACATATCCATGGAAAAGTCTTGTCGTCTTTTAAGAGAATATTGTATTTAGGCTGATATTTCTTAATTAAACTGTTCTCAAGAATAAGTGCATCCTCCTCATGATCGACGACAACATGCCTGATTTTGCAAATCTGATTTACTAAAATTTCAGTCTTTCTATTGTCGAGATTATTTTTAAAATAAGAAGTTACACGCTTCTTTAGATTTTTAGCCTTGCCTACATAGATGATTTTGTCTTCAGAGTTAAAAAACTGATATACTCCTGGATTCGGAGGGAGTTGTTTTACTGCGTCAAGAATTTGTATAGAATGCTCCTTTTTCACAAAATATCAATAATGAATTAGTGACCATACAGGTACACCCTCGCGAATACGTTCTCTCCCATTCAAAAAATCTAGCTCCACAAAGAAATTGGCATAGATTTTCGTAATACCGAATTTTTTCACCAAGTCAACAGCCGCATTCACGGTTCCGCCGGTAGCCAAAAGGTCGTCATGAATAAGTACCACATCGTCCTTATCTAAAGCATCCGTGTGAATTTCCAATGAATCTGACCCATATTCGAGCTCATACGACTGATTAAATGTATTTGCGGGTAGTTTGCCTGGCTTCCTAATTGGGATGAAGCCAGCATGCAATTCAACAGCCAACGAACTACCAACTATGAAACCTCTGGATTCTATACCAACAACTTTGGTAATTCCGAAATCTGAATAATAATCTCGTATCTCTCCTACTATATATTTAAAAATTTTCTTGTCTTTAAATGCTGTAGAAACATCCTTAAACTGAATCCCTTCCTTAGGAAAATTTGGGACGTTACGAATCGATCTTTTAACTTCTTCTATTGTAATATTCATTCAATATTTATATATGTTCCACGTGGAACGTTATCTTCCAAGCAATATTAATAACACATTTATATCATTCGGGGAGATGCCAGGAATTCTACTCGCCTGCCCTATAGTCAAAGGTTTAATCCTGGTTAACTTCTCTCTAGCTTCCGTTGACAAAGACGGAATAGTATTGTAATCAAATCTATTCTCAATTTTTATATTCTCCAGCCTTTTCAGCTTCTCCGCAACAGAAAATTCCCTGCCTATATAACCAGCATACTTAATGTGAATCTCTACGGACTCAATTACCTCCGGAAACAGGTCCTCAGGAATAATGCCTAGCAATTTTAAAATCAACGGGTACTCTTCCAGAATTTCTGACAAAGAAACCTGGGGACGGCTAATCAAACTATGAAATTTCGTCTTTTGTCTGATTGGCGCTGATTCCTTTTTTAAAAGATAATCATTAATCTGTTCGGGTCGTAACGAAATATCTTTCACCTTTTCTATCAAGTCTGAAACCAATAAAGACTTATTTTGAAAGCGCTCAAACAAATCTTTGGGTAATAAACCAATATCGTAACCTATCTTCGAGAGTCTTTCATCGGCATTATCTTGTCTTAAAATTAACCGATGTTCAGCACGGCTAGTAAACATACGGTAAGGCTCGTCTACACCTTTAGTAACAAGATCGTCAATCAAAACACCGATATAGGCCTGATTCCGCTCCAAGACAAGGGGCTGGAGATCATTAGATTTACGATGTGCGTTGATTCCCGCTATTAATCCTTGAGCCCCTGCCTCCTCATAGCCTGTAGTACCGTTAATTTGTCCGGCCAGAAAAAGATTTGACGCAAGTTTTGATTCCAATGAATGACTCAATTGAGTAGGATCAAAAAAATCATATTCAATTGCGTAACCAGGCCTAATAATCCTGGCATTTTCCAAACCTGGAATAAACTTGATAGCACTCCTCTGGACATCAACAGGCAGCGATGTAGAAAATCCATTCAAATAATATTCTATTGAATCAACACCTTCAGGCTCTAAATATAACTGATGTGAATTTTTATCATTAAAAATTATGAGCTTCGTTTCAATACTAGGACAATATCTGGGACCCAAGCTTTTGATTGTGCCATCAAACATCGGAGAAAACTTAAACCCCTTCTCAAGCTCCTTATGAACAAGTTCATTTGTATAGGTAATATGGCAATTTATAACTGGAAGCTTTTGATCGCAAGAATGAAAGAAACTAAATTTCCCAACTGGATCACCGAGCTGTTCTTCCAATCTATCAAAATCAATTGTTCTTTTATCAATTCTTGGGGGTGTACCCGTTTTCATCCGACCGCTTAAAAAGCCAAGTCGTTTCAGCTGATCGGTTATCCCGAAAGAAGCCGGCTCAGATATTCGTCCGCCATCAACTTTACTTTGCCCAAAATGAAGCAACCCGTTTAGAAAGGTGCCGTTAGTCAAAACCACTGAATTTGCATAAAACCTCTGACCGATTTCAGTGACCACCCCTCGAACCGAATTATTCTCAATAATCAATTCTGACACTGTTCCCTGCCAAAAACTAATATTTTTATTCCGCTGGAGCTCAATTCTCCAATTCTCTGAGAATTTGATTTTATCACACTGTGCCCTGGGACTCCACATTGCCGGTCCTTTCGAACGGTTTAACATTCTGAACTGAAGTGAGCTCAAATCAGTAATTTTACCCATCATCCCACCCAGAGCATCAATCTCCCGCACAATTTGCCCTTTTGCAATTCCCCCAACCGCAGGGTTACAACTCATCTGCGCAACCCGATTTAAATCCATCGTAATTAACAAAACCGACGAACCCAAATTTGCTGCAGCTAAAGCAGCCTCACAACCTGCATGACCGGCTCCAACAACAATCACATTATATTCCAAATAACCAGACATGCACAAAATTTAACAATGAAAAAATCTACAACAAGTTTATTCGATTAATCATCCTCGACTCCATCGCCCTCATGGTTTCAATGTCTTCCAATTCCTTATCCTTGTATCCAAGTAAATGAAGAAAGCCATGAGAAATAACGCGAAGCAATTCCTGTTCAAATAATTGACCAAAAATAACAGAATTATTTAAGACCATATCAACACTAATAAATACGTCTCCGCTTATTCTAGGGATCTCCGAATAATCGAACGTAATAACATCTGTATAATAATCGTGATCCAGAAACTTTTTGTTTAATTCGAGCAAATATTCATCACTACAAAAAATATAGTTTATCTGCCCCAACTTCAATTTTTTTAACCTCAGTTCACTCTTGATAACCTTAGAAATAACTTCGTAGCTACACTCAGGCAAATTCACCTCTTCACAAAAAAAATTTATACTCATACTAAATAAAACTAGATCATTAACATCTTAGCAAGATAATCAGCTATCAATAAGTCGCTCTCCTTTGGAAATATACTACCACCATTCATTTCAAAATGATCGCGACTCATAAGCATTTGAACGGCTCTCTCAAAATGTACACCAATATTAGCTCCGAAATTCCGCCGTATATAATCAAAAGATAATCCTTGAAAAGTTCTCAACTTAAGGATAACATATTCGTTATATAATTGAACTCCATCTAAATACTCAATTTCGAAATCAACCTTAGGTGGCGCATACTCTAACTCCCGCACATATTTTCTAATATTAGTGTGATTCCACTGCCGGGATGTTCCATTATAACTATGAGCAGAAACACCGACTCCCAAATATGGAACTTGATTCCAATAAGCCAAGTTATGTTGTGAAATAAAACCAGGCTTAGCATAATTACTAATTTCATATTGAGAAAAACCGGAAAAGGTCAAAAAATCATGTATAATATTATATTGAGAAATGAATACATCCTCTTTGGACTCAGTGTACTCGCCGCTCGCTATTTTCCAATACAGCTTCGAATTCTTCCCTAACGTAAGATTATATGCAGACACGTGCTTGATATCATACTTAATAAGCTGATTTAAAGAGGACAACAAAGAATTATCATCAATACCTTGAACAGCGTAAATTAAATCTATTGACAAATTCTTAATAACAGAGTTCGAAATAATATCTAAAGACTTAAATATCAATTCTTTATTATGCTTTCGATTAAATTTGGAAAGAATATCATCGAATAGAAACTGAATTCCCAAACTTATCCTATTTATTCCCAAACCGTTCAACTGATTTACGTAGTGCTCAGTAATATTCTCAGGATTACATTCGATTGTAATTTCCGGATTATTACCCGCCCTTAAAAATTTATGAATCGCCTCAAAAATTTTATGTAAATGAACTTCAGAAAGTAACGAAGGAGTTCCTCCGCCTAAGTAAACTGTGTCAAATATCTCCTTTTCGAGATAATCAGAACGCAATTCTATTTCACAGCATAATGCCTCTACATACTTATCAATGAGGTATAATTGATTACCTGAATAAAAGTCACAATAAACGCATTTCTCGCTACAAAAGGGAATGTGAATATATAAACCAGCCATTCATATAATTTAATACTAGATACTTTGAATAGGTATTTTATTAATCCTTACTAAATGCCTACCGAATTCAAAATCTGTCGAAAGAAAGGTTTCAATTATTTCAAATGCCTCATTTTGAGATATAAAACGAGCAGGTAAAGAACAAATATTTGCGTTATTATGCGACCTAGCCAAAAAGGCGACTTCCTTGTTCCAACAAATAGCAGACCTAATACCCTGATGCTTATTAACAGTCATATTAATACCGTTACCTGAACCACAACAGACGAATCCAATCATTTCAGAGTCATTTTCAACAGCTACAGCCAGAGGGTGCGCATAATCAGGATAATCGCAGCTCTCATTCGAATTACATCCAAAATCAACAATTTCAAAATTCTCTTTCTTAAGATGCAAAATAATTGCACTTTTAAGATCAAAACCAGCATGATCAGATGCTACAGCAATTTTCAACATGACGACAATTTTTGTTTTAATAACAATACTGAAAAAACGTTAATAAGTTTTAATAAATTGCAGATATTTTAAAAGAAATTCTCTGTCATAAATAAATAAAGCGTATTAGAAATAGTCAAAATCAAATTTTATCTAATTAAAATCAAAAGAAATTAAACTATAAACAGATACTTTCACAATTTATACTCGAGTTTATACTCAAAATTGACATCTTGTTAATAAGATTATAGATTCCAGTTTTTCAATAAATTATAAAGTTAATAAAGTTTGAGTATCTTTTTAACGCAGCGCATTTAAGACATTTTTTTGGTATTTATTAACATCATGAACAGCATATAATAAAATAAAGTTTCTTTAAAGAATAAACATTAAATTAAATAATATTACTTATTGTTCATTTCTAAAATCCTTACTTTAGGAATGAGCTCAAAATTAGACCGAAAATTTTCTAATTAAGAGAAAACTTAAAAAAGACTGATGATATCTGATTTTAAACTTAAGAAGAACTTAAAAATTTTGTTAGTAGAGGATAATCTCCTGAATCAAAAACTATTAACAATAAATTTGTCAAAACTGAATTGTGTAGTTACGGTGGCAAATAATGGATTGGAAGGGGTTGAAATTTTCAAGAAGGAACATTTTGATGTTGTTTTGATGGATTTAATGATGCCGGTTATGGATGGTTTTGAATCCTCAAGAGAGATTAGAAAAATTGAAAATTATGATAAATCCAGAGGTTATACACCAATAATAGCGTTTACTGCAAATACGTTAAACAATGATTTTCAAAAGTGCGTTGAAAATGGCATGGATCATTTAATGGAAAAACCGTTTAATGCGTTTAAGTTTGTAGAAATTATTGAATCATTTGACAAGAGTATTTAATTATATCAATTAATTTTTACTGTAATTTTTTCACAGGAATGGGGGAATTTATTGACTTGAGAGATGCAAATAGTGATCCGGTTGAAAGGGAATTAGATAATCAGTTAAGGCCACTAAAGTTTAATGATTTTGCAGGACAGACAAAAATTATTGATAATATTCAAGTTTTTGTTCAGGCGGCAATTATGCGTGGCGAGTCCCTGGATCATGTGCTGTTGCATGGTCCTCCAGGGCTGGGAAAAACGACATTATCCAATATCATAGCGAATGAATTGGGAGTTAAATTAAAATTGACCTCAGGTCCTGTATTGGATAAACCAGGCGATTTGGCTGGGCTCCTTACAAATCTTGAGAAAAATGATGTTCTTTTCATCGATGAAATTCATCGGCTGAGTCCAATTGTAGAGGAATATCTTTATTCTGCAATGGAAGATTTTCGAATTGATATATTAATAGATAAGGGGCCAAGTGCCCGCTCAATTCAACTGGAGTTAAATCCGTTTACCTTAATTGGAGCTACCACAAGGAGTGGTTTATTAACAAGACCGCTTCGCGCAAGATTTGGTATTACCTGCCATTTAGAATATTATGATATAAACATATTAACAGGTATAGTGAAGCGTTCTGCAAGAATTCTCGATGTCATAATTAATGATGATGCAGCCTTTGAAATTGCGAGAAGGAGTCGGGGAACCCCAAGGATTGTTAATTCACTGTTGAGGAGAGTTCGGGACTTTGCCATGGTAAAAGGAAATGGGAAAATTGATTTGGAAATTACCAAATACTCTCTTGAGGCACTCAATATTGACAGATACGGTCTGGATGAGATGGATAATAAAATCTTGTCAACAATAATTGATAAATTTAAGGGAGGACCAGTTGGAATTTCGACTATTGCAACGGCTGTTGGAGAGGATTCAGGAACCATAGAAGAGGTATATGAACCTTTTCTTATCAAAGAAGGATTTATAAAACGAACTCCGAGGGGACGAGAGGTTACCGAATTGGCATATAGTCATTTAGGAAAGAACAGACTTGATTTTAGTACTGGATCCCTATTTTGATTATTTTCTGATTAATTTAATTTCAAACGCCTTAGGCCAAAGTTTGCCTGTAACGTAAATTTTGTCGGTTACTGGATTCCATGCAATTCCGTTAAGCACGTCTATTTGTTCCCGCTGGTTCTGTACGATAGTACCTGACAATCCGCTTAAATCGATTTCTCCAGTAATTTTTCCTGTTTTTGGATCAATGATAACTAAATTATCCGTAGTCCAAATATTAGCCCAAATTTCACCTTTAATGTACTCTAGTTCATTTAGGTTCTTTACGATATTATATTCATTACAGACCTGAATTTTTCTCTCTTCCTGGTAGGTGTCAGGGTTAATAAAATAGATGTTTTCGGTGCCGTCACTCATTATCAGTGAGTGGCCATCGTTGGTTAACCCCCACCCTTCTTTTGATTTATATTTCCAGGTGTTTAGCAATTTGAAAGTTGCCAGATCATATACAAATCCAATTTGATTTTTATAGGTCAATTCATATATTTTGTCGTTAAGTATCGTAATACCTTCTCCAAAATATTGATTTTCAAGTTTTGTTTCCTTGAGTGTTTTTCCTGATTTCAGATCGAGCTGATAAATTGCTGAGGTTCCCTCTTGTCCGGTTCCCTCGTAAAG
Organism: Prolixibacteraceae bacterium; assembly: GCA_963663005.2. GTDB lineage: Bacteria > Bacteroidota > Bacteroidia > Bacteroidales > Prolixibacteraceae > CAINVV01. Next base: position 262,796 of record CAXXHH010000008.1, on the reverse strand, counting down.
AATATTGTTGTGAAATTCCAGTCCTTGCGTAAAATGCGTCGTGGTATGCGGAAATACGGAGATGATCTGGTACGAATATTGAACGGGCTTAAGGTTTGATGTGACGAAAATTTCCTCGTAATTATCGCCTGACTGACCATCCGTTTTTACCGCAGATACTTTGACAATATGTTTACCAACTCCAAAATCAACAGTTTTATAGATGATCGAATTGGTTAATTTATTTGAAGTCTGAACTGGTTTTCCATCCACCGAAATTTCAATTTTTTCGATTGACCCATCTTTCAGTTTAGTATTCAAGCTAATCACAATTTCTTCGCCAAGCGTGTAACTTTTCTTTTTGGGTTCCAATTGAAAGGAAGTTACAGGTCGTCTGGAATGGCTGCTTGATTGGGCACAATTCATCAAGATTATCAATACAAAGAATAATGGAACCAGAGATAACGTGAACCGCTTCATGAAAGAGAAATTTTGGTAAGAAAATTTTGTCAAATTTAGAATCTTATTTTGGACAAAGTGCAAGACTTATATTGTTAAAGAAGAAATTATAAGATTAAGAAATTCAATTTTATTGTTTTGAGTTTCTTTTATATTCTTCAATTATCTTTGCGTCAACAAGAATTAATTTTTCTGGCTTGAGTGCACTAAAAAAATTGGCAGGAGATACCATGATTTATGGTGTGTCAAGTATCGTCGGCAGATTCTTAAATTTAATGCTGACGCCCATTTATGGCTATACTTTTCCAACAGGAGAGTATGGGATTTTAAGTAATTTATTGGCCTACGTCGCAATTTTTCAGGTCATTCTTACTTATGGAATGGAGACTTCTTATTTCCGCTTCGCCAGTAAGAGTGAGCGGCCAAATGAGATTTTTGGTACTTCGTTTGCCTCTCTTTCTTTCACTTCGCTCCTTTTTGTTTTAGGGATTTCCTTATTTTCCGGACAAATATCCGGTTGGATAGGGTATCCGGATCAGCATCTTTATATAATCTGGATGGGAATTACTGTTGCCCTAGACGCTGTAACGGCAATTCCCTTTGCCCGGCTGCGACTACAACAAAGGCCTATCAAATTTGCTGCCTTTAAGATGATAAATATTGGAATAAATATTTTCCTGAATTTATTCTGGATTCTTCTTTGTCCGAGAGTATTGGCGAATAATCCTGACTCGTTTCTTCACTATTTCTATAATCCGGAGATTGGCATCGGATATGCCTTCTTATCCTATATGATTGCCTCGGTTGTTACTTTGTTGCTCTTCTTGCCGGATTTGGGGATTAGGAAGATTGTATTCAAGACTGAAAAGCTGAAAGAAATGTTGAATTATGGCTGGCCCATCCTTGTCGTCGGGATTGCAGGCATGGTTACACTGAATATTGACAAAATACTGATACCTGAACTCATTTCAAATGGTAAGGACCCAATGTCTGAATTGGGAGTGTACTCGGCAAACGGTAAATTAGCTATACTAATGACTCTATTTGTTCAGGCGTTCCGGTATTCATTTGAGCCCTTTTTATTTGCTCATTATAAGGGGGAGGAATCCAAAAAAGTTTACAGTGTTATAATGAACTATTTTGTCATTTTTGGACTTCTAATTTTTGTTGGTGTATTGTTTTATGTAGACATCCTGAAATATTTCATCGGGTCTTCAAAGTTAGGTTATCATGATCCGGTTGGTATAAAAATTGTTCCGTGGTTGTTAATGGGGAATCTTTTTATGGGAATCTTCTACACTCAATCACTTTGGTATAAGTTAACGGATCAGACGCGGTACGGGGCAATTTTTTCCATTGTCGGAGGCATAATTACATTGTTTATCAACATTTTGTTTATTCCCCGAATAGGTTATATGGCTTCAGCTATGGCCTTTTTCGCTTCCTCCCTACTTACAACGCTCATTTCCTATTACTTTGGACAGAAATATTTCCCCGTAAAGTATGATCTAAAAAAAATCGGATCATATTTTTTAGTTGCGATATCTCTCTATATAATCGAAATGAATATTGTTTTTAATGGTCTATTTTTAAAATACAGTGTAAAAACCATCCTGTTTGCACTATTTATATTTTATATCTGGCGTACCGAAAAGACTGATTTGATGAGGTTATTGCCAAAGCGTTTAGATGTTAATCGAACAGTTTAATATGTTTCATGCGTATAAATTTTGTTTTTTTAACTGCCGCATGGAACACCCACATATTCATTTTTGGTTGGTTTGAACATACTCTTATGGGTATTTCTTATATTAGCCGCCTAAAGTAACTAAGTAGTGATGGATGAAATTATTGCAGGCTATTGTGGGTATTAGTTTCGCAGATCTTCGATTCTATTTAGCCGTTAAAAAACAGAAATTACAAGCACATGAAAGTCAAAATAGTTAATAGCTCTAAAAATAGTATTCCTCATTACGGAACCAACCAATCTGCCGGAATGGATCTCCGGGCCAACTTGGCTGAACCACTGGTTCTAAGGCCTTTTGAACGAAAGTTAGTCCCGACTGGGCTTTTTATACAGCTACCGGAAGGCTATGAAGCTCAGATTCGACCCAGAAGTGGTTTGGCTATTAATAAGGGGGTGACGGTACTTAATTCACCGGGCACTATTGATGCAGATTACAGGGGAGAGATTAAGATCATCCTGATTAATTTTTCTCAGGAAGACTTCATTATCAATAATGGTGAGCGGATTGCACAAATGATTATTTCCTCCTACGAGCAAATTGAATGGAATGAAGTAGTTGAATTGGATCAGAGTGAGCGTGGTGAAGGAGGATTTGGTCATACAGGAAAGCATTAAAAGATGCTTAAAAAACAGACAATGAACAAAACAATTTATATTATTTGGGTAGTCGTTCCCTGCATTTGTATTTTTACTTCCTGCAAGGCGCCTCAGCAAACGGTTAAGAAAGCTGTACCTGAGGTGGAGATTCAGAGTCGATCCTTGCTGACGGAGGATCAAAAACAGCAGTTTCAATACCTGTTTATTGAAGGGATTAAGCAAAGGACAATTGGAAATGTTGATGAAGCGATAAAGATCTTTTCCCGTTGTTTAGAAATGGATCCTGTTTCTTCGGCGGCATTATACGAGATTGCGAATATACATCTTGTCAGAAGTGATTTTCAGAGTGCTATGATGATGTTGGAGAAAGCTGTTTCGTTAGATCCTCAGAATCAGTATTATCGAATTCTGTTAGCAAAAATTTATCAACAGAATAAGCTGTACGAAAAGGCTGCTGCTACTTTTGGTGTTTTAGCCACATTATCACCTGATAATACGGACTATCCAATGTATCGGGCGGAAATGTTCAATATGGCGGGGAAGCAGGAGGAGGCATTTGCCTGTTATGATGAGCTCGAGAAAAAATATGGGCTTATTGAGCCAATAGCATTGGGAAGGCAATCAATCTACCTAAAACAAGGGAAAAAGAAGGAAGCCTACAGGGAAATTGAAAATCTTATAGCTAAAAATCAGGGGGAGTCCAAATATTATGGATTATTGGCCGATATGTATTTGGCTGACAGTATTATGGATAAATCGCTTGAGAATTACAATAAAGTTTTGCAGCTAAAGCCGACGGATGGATTTATTCATTTTTCGCTTTCAAATTACTATCAGGCGGCAGGCGATTCTACAAAGGCCTATGACCAATTAAAAGCAGGTTTCGAAAATTCGAGTCTGGAATTGGAGACCAAAATTCAGATGTACTTGCTTCATTCTCAATCCGAGGACAGACACCTAACGGAAAGGCAACAGTTAGAATTGATTAACATTCTTATCGACAAGCATATAGACGATGAGCGCCCAAGAGCGTTACTTGCGGAATATTATCTTGGGAAGAAGTTGTTCAATGAAGCCAGAGAACAGTTGCGACTGGTGGTAGAAATCAACAAGGGAAATTACACGTATTGGGAGCGATTACTGTACATCGATAATGATTTGCTGGATTGGAAATCTTTAGGAAAAGACAGTAGGGTTGCGATCAAGTATTTTCCTGAGCAACCGGTGCTGTACATTTTGGATGCAGTGGCCTTGATTCAACAGGGAAATTATGCTGATGTCTTTGCTGTGCTCGATTCGGCTGAAGCCAATTCCGGTAAAAATTCTCAAATTTTATCTCAGGTATACACTTATCGGGCCGAAGCCTATTATAAGCAAAAGGAATATGAGAAGGCCTATAGCTGGTTTGACAAAGTCGTTGAGATTGATCCTCAGAATTATCTTGCGATGAATAATTATGCCTACTATTTGTCATTAAGATCACTAAAATTGGATGTTGCAGAGAAGCTTAGCAACGGTGTGGTGAAAAATAATCCCAACAATGCTACTTACCTTGATACCTATGCGTGGGTACTTTTTAAGAAGAAAGATTATCAGTTGGCCAAATTTTATATGGAATCAGCCCTATCGAACAGCAAGGAGGAAAGTCCGGTATTAGTAGAACACTATGGAGACATTTTATTCTTTCTCAATGAAAAGGATAAAGCAGTTCAGCAATGGGAAAGGTCTTTGAAGATGGGGAATAAATCGAAGGTATTACCTACGAAAATCAAAAAAATTACGTACATTGAGTCAGCCGAAGAATAAAATCATGAAGTTAAAGTTTATACCGCTTATTTATATCAGCTTATTCATTTTGCTTTTGTCAGGATGTAAGCATGTTGAAAAGGTTGTCATAGAGAAGAAAATTAAGCCCATGAGTGTCAGGCGGGTGGTTCGAATGGTGTATGACAATGAGTTTAAATACAACACGTTGTCTGTCAGGAAAGTAAATGTGACAATTAATATTGATGGAAATGTTAATTCAGTCAAGGGAAATTATAAGATAAAGAGAGACAGTGTTATTCAGGTTTCTGCTCAGAATCTGATTATCCCGGTAGGAAAACTCGAGTTGGATAATGATTCTTTCCGGGTCGTCTATCACATTGGTAAAATGGTGATGTCTGGGGCTATTCAAAATATTGGTGATTTATTAAGTAGCGATATTGATTTTCCGACGATCCAGGCGATATTAAGTAATCATATTCAATCTGTTAAACAGGATCAGTCAGAAAACCAATTTAAGGATTACGTGTTGGCGATAGAGGATAACATGTACAAACTTTCGTCGATCAGGGCTCGGAAGTATAGGAAGATTACGGCCAACGAAGATAGGCTTGAGCGCTTTAAACAAAGAAATGATGAGCAGAATTTGGTTAAGCAGGATATTTATATTGATCCTGATTTGTTTGTAGTAAGGAAAGAGGTTTATCACGATATTGAATCGGACCGTATTATTACAATAGAATTCTCGGAATTTAAGGCGTTGGGAGTGAAATGGTTTCCTGGGATTATTCATGTTGCGGTGTCGGGTAAGAAAAAAATTGACCTGCATGTGGAATTATCGAAGGTTTCATTAGATGATGAAACTGATTTTGTTTTTACGATCCCTCCTAAGTACAAAAGGGAAGAGTTGAAGAAAGATTTAAATCCAAACTGAGGGTGTAATGATGGTTGAATTTGAAAAAAAAATATTCGTCCTGCTGATTTTTCTGATTGCATTTTCCTATTCTAAAGGACAATCAATTAATGAATTAAAGAAGGAAAAAGAGAAGACAAGTCAGGAAATCGAGTATATCAACCATTTATTAAAAGAGACGGATCAAAATACTAAAACTTCTATAAACAGGCTAACCATTCTGGAGCGTAAAATTCGCCTTCAGGAGAGTCTTATTTCCAACATAAATTACGAATTGGGTTATCTCGACTCCACAATTGTGCGGACATCCCGAAATTTGGATTCATTAAGCGCTGATTTAGAGTTGGTAAAAAACAGATATGCTGGAATGATTCGCTATGCCCGAAGAAATCAGGATCAGAACAACCAGCTATTATTTTTTCTCTCGGCGGATGATTTCAACCAGGCCTATAAGCGCTTTATCTATCTGAGACAGTACGCAGACTACCGGAGAACCCAGGCGAGCGAGATCACCAAATTGAAGGAGCAGTTGGGGGTATTAATGGAGGATTTGAGCTCGAAGAAAATGAATAAGCAACAATTATTGTCCTCCAGAATTAGTCAGTCGGATACGTATGCCAGGCAAAAAGCTGAGCAAAAGGAATATTATTCTGCCTTGCAGAAGAAGGACAAAGATTTAAGGAAAAAGCTTGAAAGTCAGCAGAAAATTGCTTCAAGGCTGGAGCAGGAGATTGAAAAAATTATTGCCGAGGAAGCACGGAAACTTGCGCTTAAGGCTGCAAAAGAGCCTGGTGTGAAGCCATCACCCGAAAGGAAAAATTTATCGGATAATTTTTCCCAAAATAAGGGGAAGCTGCCCTGGCCGTTGCAAAAGGGGTTGATAACGGATCATTTTGGCGAGCATCCCGATTTGGTTTTGAAGCATGTGATCAAACGAAATTCCGGTATAGATATTACCACACAATCAGGATCCAAGGCCCGGGCAGTATTCAAGGGTGAGGTGACCAAGGTTCTCGCATTAAGCGGCAACTGGGCTATTATATTGAGGCATGGCAGCTACCTGACCGTCTATTCAAATCTTTCGAGCGTTTCGGTGCAGGTTGGACAAAAGGTGGATACGAAGCAGGAGTTAGGCACTGTCTTTACGGATAAGGAAGACGATAACAGGACCGTTCTTAAGTTTCAGCTTTGGTATGAAAACAGCAAGCTGGATCCGGAAAAATGGCTCAGTATGTAAAAAAGATCAATATTTCGTCAGGTTGGCCACTTTCGTGAGCGCATGAATATTGATAATCTTTATCTTACGACCCTGTAGGTCAATCAGTTTGTCCTGTTTAAACTCTGAAAGGAGTCGAATTATTGATTCAGTTGCCGTACCGACCATGTTAGCCAGTTCTTCTCTGGTAAGTGAAATCTGCAATGTTTTTTCAGCGTCAAGGTCAAACTCTTGTTTGAGCAGCAAAAGTACCTCTGCGAGGCGTTCTCTGACTGTTTTTTGGGCAATATCAGTGATGTAATCGTTGGCTTCCTTAAGTTCGGCGCATACGATTTTTAGCATAGCCAGGGAAAATTTCCAATTTCTTTCGATCAGGCTAAGCAAAGTTTTGTAAGGAATATGGCATAGGGTTGCCTCTTCGATCGTCTTGGCTGAAGTACAGGCAGACTCCTGACTCAACAAGGATCGATAGGCGATGATATCACCTTTTTTTGCAAAACGGATTATCTGTTCCTTACCGTCTATGCCTGTTTTATATATTTTTACAATTCCCTTGGTGATGCAGTAAAAACCCGTCAGGCGACTCCCCTCTTTATATAAGACGACTCCCTTTTTGTAAGCGCTACAAACTTTTTCGTTGTTAAGACTTTTCATCTCATCTTCGGAAAGAGACTGAAAAAAACGAAAACCTGTCAAGCTGACATCTTCTGTTAAGTTATTGTTGTTCTTCATTCTATAAAATAAAGTTGAAGATATAATTGATGGCACAAATATACAATTTAAGTACGGATCACACTATTGCCCAATTTTGAAACATAAATTTTCCGTGTGCGTAAACGTTACCAAAAATATGTAACGTCATGATTCAAAATTTTAAAAACAACAAAAGCATGTTTGGAATATCGGGAGTGGTTTCCAAATTCATTTTAAGCTCGTTTCTGCTAACATTCTGTTTAGCTGCTTTTTCGAAGGACTATAAAGTCGATTCAAATGCAAGTTCTATTGAGTGGCTTGCAAAAAAAGTAACAGGTCAGCATAGTGGAACAATTTCATTTGGCGCTGGTAGTCTGACTGTTGAGAAGAAGAAAATTACCGGTGGAAAAGTATCGGTTGATATGGCCACTCTTGCTGATAAAGATTTAGGTGACAGTCCGATGAAGGGGAAATTAGAAGGACATTTAAAGTCGGACGACTTTTTTGGTGTAGAGAAATTCCCGCAATCTACGCTGGAGCTCAAAAAAGTTGAAGCGAAACAGGGAAATCAGTATCATTTTACCGGAGACCTGACGATAAAAGGTGTTACGAATCCGGTTGAATTTGACGCAGAAGTCAATGAAGCATCCGGACAAGTTACAGCTACCGGAGAAATGGTTGTAAACCGCGCCAAATATGGAATTAAATATGGTTCAGGCAGTTTCTTTGAAGGTCTTGGAGATAAACTGATCTATGATGATTTCTCCTTAAAATTTAAATTGGTAGCTGGTAGTAACTAGCGCTATTTTACGGTTTTGGAGAAAGAGGGGATGATTGTTAAGGTCATCCCCTTTTTTTTGGTTCGTAGTTGAGGTTGGAGGGAATGTATTTCTCAACAAATTCGGCGGCAACCTGCTTTCTGTCGGCATAATCTTCGACCTGATCTGCACCAATTTTTTCAACACCAAAGTACCTCGATTCGGGGTGTGCGAAATATACGCCGCAAACCGAAGCGTTGGGAAACATGGAGTAATTTTCAGTTAGCGATATACCGGAAATTTCCTGAGCTTTCAACAGATTAAATATGGTCTCTTTTTCGGAATGTTCAGGACAGGCAGGATAGCCCGGTGCCGGGCGAATTCCCTGATATTTCAAGGCGATTAGTTCGGCAGTCGTGAGAGACTCATATTTGCTATAGCCCCACGTTTCAATTCGTACGATTTCGTGCAACCTTTCGGCAAAGGCCTCCGCGAGTCTGTCAGACAAAGCCTCCAGCATGATTGCTTTAAAATCGTTGTTTTCGCTCTTATACTGCCGCACTAATTCCGAAACGCCTAATCCTGCGGTGACAACAAATGCCCCGCAATAATCCTGGATGCCGGATTCTTTGGGAGCGATGAAGTCGCTCAGGCAAAATTGTGCGGTTGCGCCCTGTTTTTTCTCCTGTTGGCGCAATTGATAGAACGTTCCTAAGACCTCAGACCTTGATTCATCGGAATAAAGTTCTATATCGTCCACTGCGCTGTTAGCTGGCCAGATCCCGACGACACCGTTGGCTCGAATCAATTTTTTTTCGATTATCTCGTCCAAAAACTGGTTCGCCTCCTCGAAAAGCTGACGAGCGGCTTCACCTTTGTCTGGATCCTGCAGAATGGCAGGGTATTTGCCTTTGAATTCCCAAACCAGGAAGAAGAAAGTCCAGTCGATGTATTTCCTCAGGTCTTCGAGAGGATAGTCGTTAAAGTGCTTTACACCAGTAAAGTTTGGTTTAGACACCGGATATTTGAGGAAGTCGGTCTTGTATTTTCTATCCCGGGCTTCCTGTAAAGTCCAGTATTCTTTGGGTTTTTTAGCACTATGTACTTTCCTAATTTCGGCATATTCCTTCAGGGTGGACTTTAAAAATTCGGGAGAGCCTGATAAAAGTTCGGCAACAACCTGGACTGACCTGGAGGCATCCTTCACATACAGGGTTGTTTTGCTGTATTCCGGGGCTATTTTGACCGCGGTGTGTATTTTTGATGTCGTAGCACCACCGATCAATAAAGGTTTGTCAATGGCCCGCTTTTCCATCTCTTTTGCCACATGAACCATCTCCTCAAGGGACGGAGTGATCAATCCGCTTAATCCGATAATGTCTACCTGTTCTTTAGCGGCAGTATCGAGGATTGTCTCGCAGGGAACCATAACGCCAAGGTCAATCACCTCGTAGTTATTGCAAGCGAGGACAACGCCGACAATATTTTTGCCAATATCGTGGACATCACCCTTTACGGTCGCCAGCAGCACTTTTTTGCGAATGTCGACTTTAAGGGGATTCCGTTTTTTCTCCTCCTCGATAAAGGGTTGCAGCCAGGCAACTGCTTTTTTCATCACTCTTGCAGATTTGATTACCTGCGGGAGAAACATTTTTCCAGCACCGAAAAGATCGCCAACTTTATTCATGCCATCCATTAGTGGACCCTCGATGATATTGAGCGGAGAATCGTACATAGGCATCAGTTCGCGAACGTCGTTTTCGATAAAGTCTGCGATTCCTTTGATCATTGCGTGTTCGACTCTTTCAGTCAGCGGAAGTTCTCTCCATGCCTCGATTACCTCCTGCTTTTCGTCTTTAAATTTATTTTTTTCCGAAAATTCAAGGAGTCGCTCGGTGGCATCTGGCCTTCTGTTTAAGACTAGATCCTCAACAAGTTGGAGGAGTTCAGTAGGAATTTCGTCATAAATCTGCAACATTCCCGGGTTAACGATACCCATATCGAGGCCAGCCTTAATTGCATGGAAGAGGAACACCGAATGAATGGCTTCCCGGATATTGTTGTTGCCTCTGAAGGAGAAGGAGACGTTGGAAATTCCACCGCTTACTTTTGCATAAGGCAGGTGATCTTTGATCCAGGCAGTTGTTCTGAAAAAGTCGACCGCGTAGTTGTTATGCTCTTCCAATCCGGTACCAATTGTAAGAATATTCGGATCGAAGATGATATCTTCAGCAGGGAAATGCACCTGATCGACCAATATGTGGTAGGCTCTTTTGCAGATGGCGATTCTTTGTTCGTAGGAAGTTGCCTGTCCCTCCTCGTCGAAGGCCATCACCACAACGGCTGCGCCGTAATCCCTAATTTTTCTGGCGTTGCGGATAAAAGGCTCCTCCCCTTCTTTCAAGCTGATGGAATTGACGATAGATTTACCCTGGATGCATTGAAGTCCGGCTTCAATGACCTCCCATTTGGATGAGTCGATCATTATTGGCAACCGTGAAATGTCCGGTTCAGCAGCGATCAGGTTTAGGAATCTGACCATTTCTTTTTTCGCATCAAGCATGGCATCATCCATGTTGATGTCAATGATTTGAGCACCACCTTCTACCATCTCTCGTGCTACGGAAAGCGCCTCGTCATATTTGCCATCCCGGATGAGCCGCGCAAATTTGATGGAACCGGCAACGTTGCAGCGCTCACCTATGTTGACGAAGTTGGAAAGCTTGTTGATTGTAAGCGGTTCCAATCCGCTAAGACGCGTTGCCTTTTCGGGTTTTGCCTTCAGATGCGGCTTGGAATTTGCGGCCAATTTTGCCAGTTCACGGATATGTTCAGGGGTAGTGCCACAGCAGCCTCCGATGATATTGACTGTTCTGTTGTCCGTAAATTCGGCAACCTGATGGCTCATGTCCTCAGGCGATTCATCGTATTCGCCGAATTGGTTTGGCAGTCCGGCGTTCGGGTAAACACTCACATAATAGGGAGCTTTCCTGCTAAGTTCCTCCAGGTATGGGCGCATATCTTTTGCTCCGAATGAGCAGTTTAAGCCGATTGTGAGCAGGTCTATGTGAGAGACAGAGTTGAGAAAAGCTTCGATTGTCTGGCCTGAGAGTGTGCGGCCGCTTTTGTCGGTGATTGTTCCTGAGATCATTACAGGAATCTTCATTCCTCTTTCCTCAAATATTTCGTTGATTGCGACTAAGGCAACTTTACAGTTCAGGGTGTCAAAAATTGTTTCGACGAGGAGCAGGTCGACGCCACCATCCAGGAGTCCTTCGATTTGTTCGCGGTATGAAAATTTTAATTCATCAAACGAAATGGCTCTGAATCCGGGATCGTTCACATCGGGAGACATTGAGCACGTTTTGTTTGTCGGGCCGATTGAGCCGGCAACATATCTGGGTTTTTCGGGCGTGGAAAATTCAGCTGCTGCGAGGGCTGCATTTTTTGCTGCTTCCCTGTTTATTTCTTTGACAAAATCCTGAGTACCGTAGTCACTTTGTGAAATTGAGGTTGCGTTAAATGTATTTGTCTCAATAATGTCGGCGCCAGCTTCGAGGAATGCAACATGAATTTTATGAATTGCCTCAGGTCTGGTAAGGGTAAGCAAATCATTGTTACCTTTCAGGGAAGAGCTCCAATTCTTAAAACGCTCACCGCGGAAATCTTCCTCAGAAAATTTATACCGTTGTATCATTGTTCCCATCGCGCCATCCAGCACGAGGATTCGCTCTTCCAGTACTTTGCGGATATCTTTTTTCATCATTCCTGGGTAGTTAGGTTTCTTGCTATTTCGCGGGCAATCAGCACGCCATTGACAGAAGCTTGCATTAGTCCGCGGGTGATTCCGGCGCCGTCTCCGCCGAAGTATAGATTTGTGACGGCTGGGCTTCGGAAAGTCTTATCCACTTTAACGATGTTGGAATAGAATTTCACTTCGACACCATAAAGAAGCGTTTCATCGCTTGCCAAACCAGGGCTCACCTTGTCGAGAGACTTGATCATTTCGATGATATCAAAGAGTATCCTGTGGGGCAGAACCAGGCTAAGGTCGCCGGGAACAGCGTCCTTCAGAGTCGGTACGATATTGTTACGAAAGAGTCTGTCGGAGGTGGTACGTCTGCCGCGGATCAGATCGCCAAAACGTTGAACCAGAATTTTATTTCGGGTAAGCATGTTTGCCAATCTGGCGATATGACGGCCGTATTCGATTGGAGAATTAAAAGGCTCAGTAAATTTTTGGGAGACCAGGAGTGCAAAATTTGTATTCTCACTCTTCAGATCTTTGTAGCTGTGTCCGTTTACGACAGCGAGATTATTGTCATAATATTCTGATGAGACGAAGCCCCCCGGATTGGAGCAAAAAGTGCGTACTTTATCGTCGAACGTGCGGGTGTAATGGATCAGTTTTGCCTCATAAAAATTATCATTTATCTCCTTCATTACTTCGTTACGGCATTCCAACCGGACACCAATATCGACAATTCCCACTTCGGTTGGGATTTGTTTTGCAGCGCATTGCTGCATGAGCCAGTCGGATCCGTCGCGGCCTATGGCCAGAACGACATGCCGTCCTAAAAATGTTTTGCCCGAAGTTTTGACACCAGATACCTGGTGATTTTCGATTAGAAATTCTGTAACCGGCGCATTAAACTGCACTTCTACCCCATTGTTTTTGAGATGTTCGAAGAGTGAGCGGTAGAGAGCCTGTGTTTTTTCGGTACCCAGATGCCTCACCGGGCATTTCACCAGTTTCAGGTTTGCCTCGATTGATTTTCTAACCACTTCGCGCATAGAAGGAGTTTCGGTAAGTCCGTGAATTCCGGTATCTGCACCGAATTTCAGATAGATATCGTCGGTATAACGAATCATTTCCATGGTGGCTTCAACGCCAATATAATCGGTGAGAGTGCCACCAACTTCGTGCGAAAGAGAGAGTTTCCCATCAGAAAATGCTCCCGCGCCCGCCCATCCGGTGGTGATGGAGCAAGGTTTACAATTTACGCAGGTTCCGCCGTTAGAATGTTTAGGGCATTTTCTTTGGTAGATATCCCTGCCCTTCTCGAGCATGAGAATACTGCAATTTTTCCTTTCTTTTAGTAATTCATATGCAGTAAAAATGCCTGCAGGTCCGGCTCCCACTATGATGACGTCGAATTTCTTTTCCATATAAATGCTTTGAGTTCACTCCGAACCAGTTATCTATAAAGCAGAAGTTTACCACTTCCGGGTTCTAAGGACAAATAACGATGTAAAGGTATGAATTTTCCGGGCAACAAGGTGAATTGAAGGAAGGAGAGGCCTAATTGCCGATGATGGGAAAGAAATATTTATTAATTTTCGAACTGTTTAGGTAGACCACTTCTTTCATCCCCAATTAAGAATTAAAAACGGACAGATTATGGCAAACTCAACCTTAAATCGTAGAAACTTCCTGTTTTTGGGAGCCACGGCAGCAGTTGGCATGACGGCGCAAGCTTTTCAGGCTCAGCCAGCAAAAGAGAAGAAGAAAAAAGATAAGAAGAAGAAAAAGATCATATACAGAACCCTTGGTAATACCGGGATTGAGGTTCCAATTGTCAGTATGGGAGTAATGCGGGCCGACAATCCCAACATTCTCAAAGCGGCGTACGAAATTGGTATCCGTCATTTTGATACTGCAAGCGGTTACCAGGATGGCCGGAATGAGGAGATGGTTGGCAATTACTTTAAAGATATTCCGAGAGACAAAGTTATCATATCCACAAAGATACATCCCCCGAAGGAAGGGTATTCCACTGAGCAGTTTTTGGAGAAATTTGAAGACAGTTTGAAACGACTGCAAATGAGTTACGTGGATATTTTATATCTCCATGCCGCCAGTGACCGAACCTATTTGCTTGATCCCCGATATCTGGAAGCGTTAAAGCGCGCCAAAGAGAGTGGAAAAGCAAAATTCATAGGATGCTCTACCCACACCAACATGCCGGAAGTCCTGAATGCTGCCGCAGACAGTAAATTTTACGATGTGGTACTTACTTCATACAATTTCCGTTTGAAAGACGATCCTGAATTACAAAAGGCGTTACAACGTGCTAATGACGCCGGACTTGGCATCATTGGGATGAAGGGCATGGCCGGAGGCTTCCTGGATAAGGATAAGAAGAAGCCGGTTAATTGTAAGGCAGCGTTGAAATGGGTGGTTTCAAATCCATTAATTCACACCTGCATACCTGGAATCACGAACTTTGAGATGCTGAAAGAGAATTGGCAAGTTGCGCAGAATTATCAACTTGAAGATCAGGAAAGGGGCGATCTGCAGTTGGCGATGAATGACCCTGGTCTTTACTGCCACGGATGTCTGACCTGTTCGGGTCAATGCCCCCAAAATCTGCCAATTCCGGATCTGATGCGATCATACATGTACAATTACGGGTACTCTTTCCCGGCGAAGGCACAAACCACTGTTGCGAAATTGAACCTTCCGGTTAACCCGTGTGATTCTTGTGAGGGTTGTTCTGTGGCGTGTCCGAACGGATTTGATGTGCGTGAGCGGATTACGGATATAGCCCGGATTAAAATGGTGCCTTCAAACTTCCTGGTATGAAAAAAATTCTGTTTATCGGCTTGCTGTTAATTTCATTCGGGGCCAGGTCTGAGGAGTTGAAATTCCCTGAGCTTGCCGCCTGGAAGGCTGATGGCAAGAAATTGACCTTCAATAAAGAGAATTTGTACGAACATATTGATGGCGCTTCCGAATTTTACCTTAGTTATGGTTTTGAGTCGTTGCAGGTTGCCAGTTGGAGCAACAATGGTTCGGAGTTGACTATCGAGGTATACGATCACGGCGATCCATTGCATGCCTATGGGATTTACAGCATCGAAAAATCAGCCAAGGCGCAGACCACACCGGTTGGGTTGGAGGGTTATGGCGATGCATCGACCTTCAATTTTGTTGCCGGCAAGTATTATGTCAAGATGAATGGCATGAAGCTGGAGCAAGTACCCGGATTTTCGTTAAAAGCCGTGGCGCTGGAGTTTTCCCGGACATTGTGTGATAAGCCTGAATATCCTAAAATTGTTGGGATGTTCCCTAAAGAGAATTTGATTCCGAATACTTGTCAGTACATTCCGACTGAGTTCATGGGATTGGGCTTCATGGGTTCTGCCGTCAGGGCTAAATACAGTTCAGGAGGAGAGGAGATCACGCTCTTTGTTCTGGAGAGAGCCGATCGTGCTGAAGTAGAGCAAATCATTATAAAATATGCCTCGTACGCCGAAGCAAAGATTAAGAAGCCTGCGGAAGGCGATTTCTTGTTCAAAGATCCTTTCAACGGAAGTGTTTCGCTGAGGTGGAAGGGTAATTATCTTGTTGGAGCGAGTGGATTTTCAGATAAAAAAAATATGTTGCCGTTGCTTGACGCACTTTCCGGAAAATTATAAAGGAAAAATATGCAATTTTGGACTTTGGATTTTCGATTTTGGAAGTGGGGTGATTAACAAATTAAATGAATGGATAATAGGCGATTGACAAATGGCTTTGAAACTATCAAAGCCATTTTTTTTGATATGGACGGGGTGATTTACGATTCTATGGGACATCATGCAGTGGCATGGAATCAGGCTTTTGCCGATCTTGGATTGGATTTCCCATTGGAACAGGTATATATGAATGAGGGTCGCACAGGCTCTTCCACGGTTCAGATGTTCTTTCAATTGAAATTGGGGAGAGAGGCCACAGATGAAGAGATCTCCCGTATTTATGCCAGGAAAAGTGAAATCTTTGAATCGATGCCAAATGCGCTCCCAATAAAAGGTACCGCGGGTGTAATGGAACTGGCAAAAAGTAATGATATTGCTATTTGGGTTGTTACCGGATCTGCGCAAGATCAGCTGTTGGATGGGTTATGTGTTGATTTTGCCGGATTGGTGCGAAAGGATAGGATCGTATCGGCGAAAGATGTAAAATTTGGGAAACCCAATCCGGAACCCTACCTGATGGCCTTGAAAAAATCTGGCTTCGCAGCAAATGAGGTAATTGTCATAGAAAACGCCCCGTTGGGAGTCGAGTCGGCCAAGGCTGCCGGAATTTTCACGATAGGTGTTAACACCGGAATACTTGCCGATGAAATTCTATGGAATTCGGGCGCTGATGTGGTCATAAAGGCGATGCATCAGCTTGAGAAGTTAATTTTTCAAGACTGACGCATCTCTGTTTGATGCTGGTAATTATTTTAACTCTTCCAGCATGGACTTAATATTTTTGTGGATGATGGGAGCGGTTTCTGGTCCCAGGGAGTTGACTTCCCCGTATGGGTGACCATCTTTTCCGTAGGTATATGGAGCTTTTTCGTCCCATTGGCTTTTCGGAATGATATAGCCTATTTCGTCATTTGCCAGGCCGAACATGAATTTGTATTTACCCGGCATCATGTCCCTGATGGCGGGAACTTCAACTGGTGCGATAGCATAATCCTGACCTGCAGGAGCTTCTACGCCGCCATTCAAAATCTCGGGATATAATTCTCCGGGAATCGTTACAATTGAGATAGGCCCTATTTTCACGACAGACAGCTCCGATTTCATTTTCATCCAGCCAGTAGTTCCCCTTTTCATGATTCCCAACATGGCGGCCAGTTTGAACATGGTATTTTCCAAGGGAATTGGCAAGGTTTTCGCGATAATGGAAATGGAGGCCGAATCTATCACCTCTTCTGGTTTACTCATTGCGCTCAGCGCCAGGTTGGCCAATTGTTTGCCCTGAGCTGTGGCTTTTTCGAAAGTTGGCGCCTTGAATTCCTCACCGGAGAATGGATCTTTCACGGCGAGACGCGGATGCGTTGTCATCAATCCGCCAACGGCGCCACTGGCATAAACGGCTACACCGCCGACACCGGGCTTCATTAAGCTGTCTTTGTTGAATACCCCTTTCTCGATTCCTTCGCGCACGAAATGGGGAAAGTCGGAAGTCAAAAGCAGGTTGTCGCTCCAAAGCGTTTCCGGATGATCGCCCCAATTGATCAGCGTACCCAAAGTTTTATTGGTTTCTTTATCCAGAACCTGAATTAGGCGCAGTCCGGAATCGAATACTTCAGGCATTCTTGTGTCGATCACCAGCGGGGCAGCGCCGGTAAGATTCTGAGAGACCGACAAACGCGCTGGACGAATATTCCTGGCAGCGGTTTCTATGGCCTTGACAGCCTGATTTTTGACATATTCCATATGCGCCGGATCGATACCACTCTTGAATGGACTTTTGCCCCAGAGTCCGAGGAGATCCGCTGCTTCGTGGGTATGCGTTGATGAGATGATGGCATAAGTGATACCTGCGTCCTTTGATATCCGGCCTCTGACATCGATGACATCATTGTTCATGAAACCAATTGCATCCAGTACGACGACAGCAAGGCGGGTTTTTCCGTCATCAATTACCATCGCGCGAGCCCACTGGTCGTCGTGAATCCCGTTCGCCGGTTTATTATTGCCGAATCCTGCGATCCAGACCGGATCGAATTTGCCATTGCCGTTACCGTCGGTAAAGGTTTCGCCTTTATCGAATTCGGCATTTTTGTTTTTATCATCCCAGCGATCGGGAACAGTCGCAGTTATTGGCAAGGCAGCGAAACCGGCCTTGAGTTGGGAGGATGGATTGTTCAGGATTTTCAAATCCAGATTATAATCCGGGTACTGGTCTTTAAGGTTTGATCCGAACCAGACGAATAATACCACCACAAGCACCAATAGAACGGCGCCCAGGTATTTAAAAAACTTCTTCATGTTAATAGTTTAATAGTTATGAATCCTTTGCGATGTAAAGATAGTTACCAGATTATTTTTTGCATCGAAAATTTTTATTTTATGTGCAAAAAATATCAGACCCTCAGCTAAATAGAACAGATAGTTCTTGCTTGAGAAAAAAAAACAGCAGAACAGGTGTAACAATTAAGGAAAGACGGCGTCTTATGAGTAGCGAATTTTTATATCGGACGAATTGAACTTGGTTAGTAAACGGGGCCACTTCCTACAAAGGGAGTGGTCTTTTGTTGTTAAGGAGAAAAATAAAAACTATTTTTACGATTCAACAAAAACCAATAAACAATATAGCAATGACGAACAGAAGAGATTTCTTAAAAGCCACTTCTCTGATAGTTGCCGGAGGGGTGATGAGTACAAATCTGGTGTCTGCAGCCATCCCGGCAGGGAAAAAGAAAAAAAAGGTAGGACTTCAGCTGTATTCCGTGCGTGACGATATGAATAAAGACGCTGCCGGAACGCTGAAAAAGGTCGCTGACATGGGATATTATTCTCTGGAGACGGCATCTTACGGAGATGGTAAAATTTACGGAATGTTACCCGATGAGTTCACAAAACGTGTCAAAGATTTGGGTATGAGACTCAATAGTTGTCACCTCGGAGGGCCAAATTACACCAAAGAAACACATGATTCTGTTATGGAGTGGTGGAAAAAAGCCATTGAAGACCACGCAAAAACTGGCATGAAATATATGATTAAACCCGGAATGAAATGGCCTGACAAACTGGATGAACTGAAAGTCCAGATGGATTATTTCAATGAGGTTGGTAAGTTAACAGCGGCTTCCGGCATGCAGTTCGGTTTCCATAACCACAACCATGAGTTCACAAAAATCGATGATAAGATTATCTATGATTTCATGATCGCCAATACAGATCCCAAAACCGTTTGTTTTGAGATGGATGTATATTGGGTGATGAAAGGTGGATATTCACCGGTTGATTATATGAAAAAATATCCAAAGCGGTTCCCTCTTTTACATATCAAGGATGAAAAGGAAATTGGGGAAAGCGGATTACTCGACTTCAAAGCAATTTTTGAAGAAGGTTATGCCATTGGGATAAAAGATTATTTCGTTGAAGTAGAGCGTTACAATTTTGAACCGCTTGTTAGCGTTCAAAAGAGTTATGACTTCATGGCTGCTGCGACCTACATTAAATAAGGGAAAGCATTTAAGAAGGCAGAAGTGCGTTAACCGGAATCCGGCTGACGAAAGATAGAATCAGGAGGGAGATTGGCAAGCCGATCTCCCTTTTATCCTTGCAAAAAATGTAAATGATGAAAAGAAAATATAGAATTCTGTTGATCTTTAGTCTGCCATTTCTGATTCCGTTGGTCAGTTATTTCTTTTGGTTGATGAGAGAAACCAAGCCATTGAAGATTCTGATTTACGACATGACTGTCCCTTACCAGGATCGGGATGAGCACAAATCCCTGAGCTGGCTGTTGATCCATAATAAATACACTACCTACAATCAGGTTAACCAGCCCGATGTTAATTACAAAGGATTTTTTCCCCTCAAAGATTTCAAATTCGTTACAAAGGATTTTTTAAAATTTTCGGATCAGGAAGTGCTCCAGGTTGCGGATAGTCTTGATATGGTGTACTATACCGATACTTATGGTGTATATACCAACGAGTGGTACGGCGATTCGCTTGTCAATGAAAGGTCGGCAAAGATATACGGCGGACTGAATAAAAATGACATTATCCTGCTACAGCGGATGAAGGATTCGGGTAAACTTATTTTGGCGGAGTTTAACTTTTTGGCCAGTCCAACGACCCGTGCCGTGCGGGCTGATGCGGAGAGATTGTTGGATGTTAAGTGGACCGGTTGGGTGGGGCGGTATTATGATCCGTTAGATACCATCATCAACCAGGATATCCCCATTTGGGCAAAGCGGCTTTATAAAAAGCAATATGGCAAACCGTGGGACTTTCACCAGCCAGGGATTTTGTTCGTTCACGAGAGCGAACGAATTGTCGTACTTGAGATGGATAATACGCTGGCAGAAGAGGTACCCTGGATTTACACGTCACAATACGGGCAGGAAAAATATTCCATCCCCCAGGAGACCACTTATCCATATTGGTTTGATATTTTGGAATCGGGAGAATCCAACAGGATTGTCTCGAAGTATAAAATTTACCCCAATGCTGCAGGGAAAAAGTTAATGGTTGAAAATGGGATACCGGAGGTGTTCCCTTGTGTGATAGAAAATCGGGATAAAAACTATTATTATTTTGCGGGAGATTTCTGCGATAATCCGATGTATGTTGAAAGTGCCAAATTTTTAGGCGTATCCTGGTTGCATCAATTCAACTTCAATAAGTTCAACTACATCGACCGCGATCCATTCTTCTGGCATTTTTTCAGACCAATGGTTTCCAATATTTTGGAAGACTATTACGGTAAGATTTCCAAAACAAAAACTGTTGTCAGGCCTCCTGTTGAGAAACCCATTTAGCGGCCACTGACCCTCATTTTTAAAGTATAGACAGAGGTACGGGCAGTTATGAAGAGAATATTCCTCTTTTTACCGCCGAAGCAAAGATTGGATGGCTGCTCCGGAACTGTAATTTTAGCAATGCTTTCGCCCTTTGCATTAAAGACGGAAACGCAACTATTCGTCAGGTAAACGTTCCCTCGTTTATCAATGGTCATGCCGTCAGAACCTTCAGGTGCAAATAGGCTTTTGTTGCTTAATGTGCCATCGGGATTGATTGAGTATTTCCAAATTTTCCGGTCGTTGATATCGCTTACGTACAAAGTTTTTCCATCCGGGGTACCGACTAAACCATTTGGCTGTTTATAATCCTGAATGACCCTGATAACTTTTCCCTCAGGATTCAGGTAGTAGACGCCACGGGTATCCTGAATCTCCTTGTGACCGGGCTCCCAATAGTTGCGGGCATAGTATGGGTCGGAGAAATAGATGCCGCCGTTGGGAGCAATCCACAAGTCATTGGGACCATTGAGCTGGTTTCCGTTGTACGTTTCCGTAAGAATCCGGTGTGTTCCATCCATTGAAAAAACCAGGAGGCGGTTGTGTAAATCTGCGCAAGTGACGAGTTCACCCTTCTCGTTAAATTCTGTTCCGTTAGACCTTTCAGACGATTGGGAAAATGTAGAGATGGCACCATTTTCGCTCCAGATCTCAATTTTATCGTCGGGTTGATCGGTAAAAAAAACCCGGCCGTCTGGGGCGGTTGATGGACCTTCGGTGAATGAGTATCCACCGCCGGCCTTGGTAACAACAGCGCCCTTTTCAATGATCGCCGGATTGCTCTTTTTTTCTTTAGCGCTGGCAGACAAAGCGCCTGCTAAAATGAGTACAACGAAGAAATATTTTTTCATCAGCATATAATTTTGCTTTTTAAGGTCTGATGGAATACCCAATAATTCATTTTCGGTTGGTGCGAATATGGCTCATGGGTATTTCATGGCTTAATTGGGAATCTCAGGTTACCTCCGGGAATACCCCCGTAGATCAAGCTGGATATGAGCGAAAGTATAATAATTCCTGCAATTATGAGCGAAAAACAGAGCAGCCATTTGTCTTTTGGCAAAAAATCCTTTTGTTGAGATTCGTAGAAGGGAGTTTCTGACTTGTTCATGAGCCATACAAAAAGCCCGAGGTTCAGGACGTACAAGGGTTGTTCAGATCTGAAATTCCCCATTAGCAAACCGGTAATCAGGTAGCTCCAGATGATGTATGTGCCGAAAGCACTCAGGAACAGGGTCATGACATCTTTCGAGTCAAATTTTGGTTTTCCGGTGAGTCTGAAGCGGACAATAATGTTCATTACGAACAATATTGCAAGCGTTAATACGGATATAAAAAGCGCTTTGGGTTCCTGATTTTCGAGGAAGTTACTCTTCAAGAGATCAGTTACCTGAAAGGCATCTTTCCAGACAAGCAAAGGGATTATCAGGAGGATGAGCATTAGTGAAAGACTGTTTTCGTACTTCCTGGGTGCCACATTTTCGGTTGGCCATTGGGAAGTGAAGACCCCATATGCCATTCCTGAACCACCCCAAAATCCGATATTATATTCCATCACATTCCACATATTGAAATGTATTCCGAGAATATTGCCGGTGGATTTGCAGAAAATTTCCGAAAGCAAACCCGAAACCTCCTCCGAGCATTGAATAGAAAGCCACGCGCATAGCCGAAGAATAGTTATTGCGTGCCATGTGCCACACCATGGCAGCGCCTGCACCGAGGCATACTGCCCATGCTTCGGATCGGGGAGGAGTCATAAGCAATTCTGCCTGTTCAATCAGGAAGAAATAGGATATTAGTCCGCCGGCAGCCATTTCGGCCATCAGGGAAGGCCATTTTACCCGGTTAACAGAGTTGGAGTTTAGTGAAAGACCGACAAGTCCGCCGCCAATCAGACCGAATAGTCCGCCGATGACAAATAGCGATAGAAAGCCATAGGTTGCGTTGAGGCAGTCGGCGGCCCTGCAATACCCAACGACCATCCCGTAGCTGATCATGCCCGTTGCACCCCAGCCTATAGCGGAGCTGGCAATAACGGGGAGCATTTTGGTATACCACTCTTTGCGTTTTGCAACAAGCAAAAGAGCAGAACCGCCAATAATCCCGGCAAAAGCGGCACCGGGTTCATGGCCAAACTGGCCGCGGATAGCCCAGGCAGTGCCAAAGGCGATCCCCACCAATAGAATGGAGAGAATTAAATGATTTTTCTTCATGTAGTGTGTTACTAGTAGTTGTGGAACATTCAAAGCTACAAAAGAATTTTAGATTTTAAATTTTGGATTTTGGAATTTCCATTAAGGAGGTCGGGATCATTGCAATTTGGGTTAAATTTGTGCAATAAATTGGCAACGATGACTGTACTCAAAGCGAATGATTTTATACAACAGATGAAGGGAAAAACCGTTCTGGATATTCGTACGCCTGCTGAGTACAAGGATGGTCATTTGCCGGGGGCAATATCGTTCCCACTTTTTAGCGATGAAGAGCGGGTGGTTGTTGGCACAATTTACAAACAAAAGGGTCGTGATCTTGCCGTACAAAAGGGGTTGGAGTTTGTTGGTCCAAAGTTGAAGGACTTTGTTGTCCGGGCGAAAGAATACGATGGGGCACTTTTCCTTTATTGCTGGCGAGGTGGAATGCGGAGCGGGAGTATGGCCTGGTTGCTTCAAACAGCCGGCAGGGAAGTGTTCGTACTGGAGGGTGGATATAAGGCTTACCGTGCCTTTGGAAGGCAGCTGATTGCGGATGGATTGAAACTCATCATGCTCAGTGGCCCAACGGGTTCAGGAAAAACAGAGATACTTCATGAAATTGCAGGATTAGGTCATCAGGTGTTGGATCTGGAAGGATTGGCCAATCACCGGGGTTCGAGTTTCGGAGGAATCGGTCAGCCGCCGCAACCCGGAACAGAGCAATTCACCAATTTGATAATCGAGCAGATTTTAGCTTTTGATTTGTCCAAGCCGATCTGGGTGGAAGGAGAGAGTCAGACAATCGGACGGGTTTTTATACTTGATGAGCTTTTCTCTCAGATGAACAGCTGCCCGACATTACGAATTGATCCGCCAAAGTCTGACCGGATCGAAAGGTTGGTGCGCGATTATGCCTGTTTTCCTATAGAGGAGCTTCAGAATAGCGTCGAAAAGATAAGCAAAAGACTCGGAGGCAAAGACACCAAAGATACGCTGGAGGCCCTTCAGGCAGGTGATTATCACAAGGTGGTGGATATTACCCTGGCCTATTATGATAAATCGTATGATTTCAGCATGGCACGCAGGGAGACAAAGATGGTTCCTTTTGTGCCGACCTCGTTCGATCCGGCTCAGGTTGCGAGGGAGCTTGTTGAATTTTCCGTTTCAGAAGTTGGATTTTGGCAAGGTGAGAATCAAATACTAAAAGATATAACATGCACGAAGTAGATGGAAAGGGGCTGTTATGCCCACAGCCGCTGATTTTGACAAGGAAGGCTCTAAGGAGTTGTTTGCCGGGAGAGACCCTAAAAATTGAGTGCGACAACCAGACTGCCTATCAAAATATTATGACCTATCTGAAGGATCAGTCGCTTGAGCCGATAGGTGTCGAAGAGAACGGAATTTTTCGGATTGAGGTTGTAAATCAAAAGGTTAAAAGTAGTGATGAGGCAGATTCTTGCAGCATTGATCCGGGTATATGTTCGTCGGCATATGTGGTTGTTGTCAGCAGCGACAAGATGGGGGAGGGCGATCCCCAGCTTGGTACAATCCTGATGAAGGGATTTTTGAATGCCTTAAATGAACAGCCGATATTGCCCACACATCTGCTGTTTTATAACTCAGGAGTTAAATTGACCATCAAAGATTCGGGAGTTATCACCTCCTTGCAGACCCTTGCGGAGAGTGGCGTTGAGATTTTGGTCTGCGGAACCTGTATCGATTTTTACGGTCTGAAGGAACAACTATCGGTTGGAAAAATCTCGAATATGTTTACGATTACCGAGACCATGGCCAGGACGGGGCATGTCGTGAAACCATAAGAAGAGGAATTTTCGATTTTCGATTTTGGATTTTCGATTGGGGTTGATGAGTATGCAGATTTCGGGGTCGTGATGGTTGGGTTTCTTTTGAGCTAATGGCCAATTTACATAAGCTATAAGCATACTAGACAGCAATTACATTATTAGGAAATGAATTTATACTTTGATAATTGTGCGACAAGTTTTCCCAAACCTTCAGCGGTAGCGGAGGCGATGGCTAAACATTTGAATGAGACAGGCGGGACGTATGGTCGGTCTGCTTATCCACGAATTTTACAATCGACGAAACTGGTGGAAGAGTGTCGCGACCTGCTGGCTGAAATGATGGGCGCTTCGGATGGGGGAAAGATAATCTTCACTGCCAATGCCACCACCGCTTTGAACCTGATGCTTCAGGGCATTTGCAAAAAGGGAGGGCATGTTTTAACCTCTGCCATGGAGCACAATGCCATTGCCAGACCGCTGGAGCATCTTCGGAAGATGGGATTGATTGAATGGGAGCTTTTGGATAGCGAGCCGGATGGCCGGATCAAGATTAAAGATATTGCCTCAAAGATACGTCCGAATACTATTTTGGTGGCGGTTTGCCACATGAGTAATGTGAATGGGATGGCACAGTCTCCCGGGGAAATCAAGCAGGCAATCGGGGATATTCCATTGCTGGTGGATGCAAGCCAGTCGCTTGGCCAGCATCCGGTAGAAGTGGATAGTTGGGGTATCGACTTTCTCGCCTTCACCGGACATAAGTCTTTGCTGGGACCAACCGGAACCGGGGGGGCATTTATCAGGCATCCGGAGATGGTTGAACCACTGCTGTTTGGCGGCACTGGCAGTGGCTCTGATTCACTCACAATGCCCACCTTTGCTCCAGACAGGTTTGAAGCAGGAACGCCAAATATCACAGGCATTCATGGCTTAAATGCTGCGCTAAAAAACAGGCCGGTCTCCAAACATTCCCGCGACGATTTTGCAGCTTTGTTGGAAGAGGTCAGGCAGAATCCAAACTACGTAGTACGCAGTGCGGCAGATTTTGCGAATCAGGGGAAGTTATTTTCCGTCATTCATAAGTCGCTGAGCGGATCGGATCTGGCGCTCAGATTCTATGAAGATTGGGGAATAGAATGCAGGGCCGGATTGCACTGTGCACCCCTTGCCCATCGTCATCTTGGGTCTTTCCCTACCGGGGATTGCCGGTTTTCATTATCGCCTTACCACACACCGGAAGAATTGAATTATTTGTCCAAAGCAATACATGATGCCGGGAGATAGACAGATCTTTTTGTTCCAGAATATCCGTCAGGTAATTTTGGCGGAGCGATGGTGTGTGGAGAACAAGCTGGATGTGAGGGTAATTCCGGTACCAAAGCCTTATTCGACTGAATGTGGAATGTGTTTGGAAACCACGAAAGAGACAGGCGACAAACTGGAAATATTTGCAGGCGAGAAAGGGATGGTGGTGACGAGATTACAGTAAATGGATCCCTATCTTACCACAGATTACACGAATTACACAGATTATTCTTGTAGGACTAAAGGTTGAAAATTGTCAGAAAATAAATCGTTTATACTGTAGGGAAGTTGATCCAAAATTAATCAATAGTCCCAGTCGATGCTCAGAGGCTTTCAAATAGTTGAATAATTGTGCCTTATGAATATCGGTAAACTCTTTAACAGCCTTGAGTTCCACGATAATTTTATCAAAGCATATAAAATCCGAATAATATTTTTTTCGTAGCAGGGTTCCTTTGTAATAAATTTTTAATCTCTTTTCTCGTTCGAAAAATATACCCTTATTGATAAGTTCCATTTCCAGAGCCTCCTGATAAACCGCCTCCTTGAATCCACAACCAAGTTGTTTATGCACCTCCATGCAACAGCCAATAATTAAATAACTCTCATCTCGATATAGATAGTCTTCTTCCATTCTTCAAATTTTGCATTATAAAATCTCTTACTCCAAGTTAAGGCAAATGCACGAAACGAAAGAACAAATTGTCAATTTTCAAAATCCCCGATCTGTGTAATTTGTGTAATCTGTGGTCCGCGAAGGAGTTAATTTCCTACTTTTGTGACCTATGATTGATTTTGATTTGTTATCGACTGTTGAGCAGGGTGGTTGTTCCGCCAAGCTGTCGCCTGTTCAGTTGGGGGAGATCCTTGCGAAGTTGCCAAAAGTGGAGCATCCCAATCTGATGGTAGGCATTGAAACCCATGATGATGCAGGTGTTTATAAGCTTAACGATGAGACAGCTCTGATCTATACTACCGATTTCTTCCCTCCTGTTTGTAGTGACGGATATGAGTTTGGGCAGATTGCTGCTGCTAATGCCCTTAGTGATGTTTATGCAATGGGAGGCACGCCGCTTCTGGCCTTAAACCTTATGATGTTTTCGGCCTCGAAAATTCCACTTTCTATTTTTGGAGCCATTTTGCAGGGAGGGCACGACAAGGTTGTTGAAGCGGGGGCGTTGGTTCTGGGCGGTCACACGATAGAGGACTTTCCCCCAAAATTCGGACTGGCAGTTGTTGGAACTGTTCATCCCGATAGGTTAATCACTAACTCGGGTGTCAGAGCAGGCGATGTTCTGATTCTGACAAAACCACTTGGAACGGGCGTGATTCTGGCCGGACAACGAAGTAAGATGACAGATGAACTGACAGTGCGCAAGGCATTGGATTGTATGAAGCAATTGAATAAGAGTGGGGCAGAGGCGATGCAAATGTTCAACCTGAAAGGAGCAACGGATATTACAGGATTTGGCCTTTTGGGGCATGCAATGCGGATGGCAGACGCAAGTAACGTGACGCTGAGGATTTATTCCGGTAGTTTACCTCATTTCCCGGAGTCAATAACATTGCTTGAAGATGGCTGTATTCCCGGCGCTGCCTTCAGAAATCTGGAGTTTGTAAGGGGAAGTACCAGTTTTGGTTCAAACTTGGCCTATGAACGGAAAATGTTGTGTTGTGATGCACAGACATCGGGCGGTTTGCTGATGGCGGTGCCTGCCGAAAGGGCAACTGAACTGTTGGAGCAGTTAAAAACAAAGGCAGGCTTACCCGAATCTGCGATTATCGGAGAAGCGCTGCCCAGAAGTAAAAAAAGTTTGTACCTGGAATAATCGACAAAGTAACATTGACGATCAGAGCCTGGAGTAACTATTGCTTTTTCTTTCTACGAAGCAAAACGATGCCACCTGCAACAATTACACCAACAACAACACCAATAAGTGTGGAGTTATTTCCCTTTGATGAATTTTCCTCTTCAGTTGCCTGATAGAAAACAGGTTTTGCAGCTTTATCCGCATTTACGGTGTCCTTATCCGCTTTTGGCAGTTGAGCCATTGAGAGAGCGGCGATGTTCATGAGCAGGATTCCTGCCAGTGTCAAACGAACGATGTACTTTTTCATTTCTATTAATTTATTTGATTCCGGTAAAATATTTAAAATCTAAACTTTCCAAATTTCAATCAGTTGGAAGTTGAAGGGCTAATTCTTCATACTTTTTTGCTACATCGGGATCGCTCTTTCTGTAACTGTCGGCCAAAGCAAGAATGGCCGCCTTATTTTTGGGGCTCATCATCAAACAATCCTTCAGCAGCTTCCGGGCTTTTTTTAGCTCGCCCTGATTTATCCAAATCTTTGCCAGCGCAGGATAAGCGTCAAAATATTTCCGGTTTACCCGTATCACCTTTTGGTATAATTCTGCAGCCTGATCAAACTTTTTCACTTCAGCAAAAATGTTTGCCTGAAGCATCAGAATACGTTCACAATCCGGATTAATTTCCAACCCCTTCTGCAATAAAGTGGTTGCTTTTTCTTTGTCACCCGATTTGTAGCATACCGACGCAAAATTATAAAAGATTATTTCATCCTGACACCCCTTTCTAATGGCATCTTCAAAGAATTTTGTGGCTTCTTGCAGCGAGTTTCGATTATATGCCTGGAATCCAAGAAGATCATCCTTGTTTTCTCTTTTTAAAATTGCACAGATCGGGATTCCGTCTGCTTTAATTATTTTGATCGCATTTTTAGGAGGCCAGTTTCCATTTTTAAGAAGAGTTGGCGAGATGTAACTGTTGGCAACGATGTAAAAATCCCAGTCATGCTGGCTTCTCTCGCTATACATGAAATATGTGGAAGAGAGGTTTTTCTCCTTTCGGAAGAACCAATCTGCCGGAAAATTGGAGCCAATTTTCAGACTGTCGGACGGATTGTTCTGCTTCAAATATCCAATCAGCCATTCTGATCCTTCCCGGACGGAATGGTAGTAATAATCCGTTTCGTACTTGCCGTATGCACCTTTCAGTCCGCCGACTAATTGATTGTAATAGAGGTAATAGTAGGGATAATTTCGTGCCATGAAATCGATAGGATGCAGGGCAAGTAGAAAAACTATCAGGAGAATTATTCCCTTTTTTACGGCAGACTTAAAAAACCGCAGAAGATTCCAGATTCCTGTGGCAGAAAGGACAACGATTCCAGGATAGATAAATAGAAAATGTCGCCAGGAGCCGTACAGGTTGGATCGTTCATAAATTACAAACAGGATTGGGAAGAGGATTGTGAACAACAAAAAGGTATATTTTAACCACTCTTTCTTTAGGGCTTTCCCCGGAAGGGAGATAAAACAAAGGATTCCGGCCCAGACCACGAGTGGGATTGTGATGAGCATCAGTTTGGGAAGATAGTACCATGGCATGAAATCGGACCATTCGAATCTGCCTTCAAAAATTTGCCGGACAGTTGTCGGAAACTGGGTCATAACTTTGTAGGATTCCCAAAAACCGGTGACCGGGTATTTTAGTACGAATGGCCAAAGAAGGATTCCCAGGAGATAGGAAAGGAAAATAATGAATCCGATGGATATCAATTTGTTGCGAAGGAATGCCGTGTTATATCTTGCATTTTTTCGGAAGGCAATTACCTCTTTGATCAGGAAAAAAAGCAGGAGATAACAGATTAAAACCAGTCCGCCCGGACGAATGCCGATGCAAAATGCGATTGAGAAGATGAGAAGCAACGAATTAACCAGAGATGGTTTTTTAGCGAAGAGCCATTTTAGCATGTAAAGAGAGCCCGCAATGTAAGCAAGCGCAAATGGGATATCCTTCAGATTATTCTGTGCGTGACCCAGAAAAGTAGGAGATAACGCGAATAGAATGAGGGTAAGAAATCCGGCCTCGTACCCGGAAAGCCAAACAGCAAGAAGCGCGGAGAGCAGAATTGTCAACCAGGCGGCAAAGCTGTTCATCAGATGTCTGAAACTGTAGATATCTTCAATTCCGAACCAACGTATCAGGATGGTGGTTATGTTGTCGAACGATTGTCCGTAGTATTTAAGATGGGTGACAGGCGTATTCAGCGCACTGTTATTGACACCCAGGGAGGAGAAATAGTTGTAAACACTGACTGACTGATTGTAGTGAACCTCCTCGTCGCCGGAGATGCCGGCCTTATTGGCGCTGAAGAGTATGAAGATCAGCAGCAGGAAGGCGGCGAGGTTGAATAGGGATTTACCCGTTATTCCCTCACGGATTGGAAGGATCTTCATGGATTTTTCGGATAAAATAGATCGGCCGGTTTTGAGATTCTTTGTAGATACGGAAAACATATTCTCCGACGATTCCCAGGAAGATCAGCTGAATTGAGCCCAGGAAATAGATGCTTAGAAGAGTGGAAGACCATCCGATTATGGCGAGACCAAGAATTTTGTCGACCAGAACGTAGATGCCGGCCGACATGAAGACTACGGTGCCCAGGATGCCAAGATATAGGCAGAGCCGGATGGGAAACCGGGAAAAAGAAAAGATGGCATCGTTGGCCAGCGCAAAGAGTTTGGACAAGCTCATTTTGGGTTCGCCCTGAAACCGGTCTTCCCGGATGTATTCAACACTTCCCTGATTAAAACCGATGAATGAGCGTAGTCCGGGCATATAGCGAACTTTTTCTTTCATGGAAAGGAGTGCCTGAACTGCTTCGCGCGTCATCATGGAAAAATTCCCGGCATTCTCCATATTTTCGAGTCCGGCCATGTATTTGAAAACCACATGAAAAAGAAGGGTATAAAAGGTACGCTGGGTGCGTCCTTTTGTTCCGGTTCTTTTTCCGCTAACGATGTCGTAACCTTCCTCCCGGATTTTCCGGTACATCTTTTCCAGCAGTTCCGGCGGATCCTGCAGGTCTCCGTCCATCATGGCAACAATGTCTCCGGTGGATAGTTCCAGTCCGGCCGTGAAGGCAGCCTGGTGTCCGAAATTTTTCGACAGGGATACAATCTTTATTTTCTTGTTTGTGAGTCTGTGCTTTAGGAGTTTTTCAACGGTTCTGTCGGTACTTCCGTCGTCAATGAAGAGTAGCTCATAGTCGACGGCAAATAAATTTACCGATGCCACAACCCGGGAGACCAGATCATCGATTAACTGTTCTTCGTTAAAGACTGGGATGACGAGGGAAAACATTTAATTACGAATTAGGAATTACGAGTTAACGGGTAAGAGCCAGGGCACACGTCAAAAAGATCGAAAAATGATTGCGAATTCCCAACGAACGACCGGACTATCATTTTGGTAACAATCCTGTTTTCGTGAGAGAAAGGCGTCTGTACACCATTGTGTTACGTGGTGTACAGACGCCTAAATTACAAAATTCTAACTAGCAAACTACTGATAGTACGATCAGATTTTGCGGGGGCCTTTCATTCTCTCGAGGGTAAACGCAGCGGCTTCCTTCAGATCGGCATTTTTAAGCAGATCCTGAACAGCAGGAACGCAGTAGTTAGAACCCATCCAGGCGAGTTCTTTCAGAAGGAGTTTCTTACCTTCCACGGTAGCGTCGTTGTCTTGCAAGACTTTGACCATCTTCTTTTCAATATCCAGCAAGGCGGCAGGATTTCCGCTGACTCTGCGGATTCTTCCCTGAAGATCAGTGAAAAAGCGGGTACTTCTGTCAATGGTGTAGGTGGAAATTTTTTCGATATCATCAGCCAGCGTTGTTTCTTTATAATCAGGCCTCAACACGGAACCTGCCATATTTGGGAAATCGAGTGGTATTTGCTGGGTTACCTTACCTGAAGCGACCCATTCGGCGCCGCGTTGGAAAGTCACGATGAATCCGACGCATTCAGTGGCAGGATGTGTCTCGTCTTTACCGACATGACCCAGCGCGGTGTGGAAAATTCTTCCTTTGCCATATTGGAGGGTCATCAGCATGGGTTCGTCCCTGCCGGTTCCCTTTTTGGAAGTATCCGCGTAAGCTGTAGCCAGAATATCCATGTTTTTAGCAGGCCCGCGAAGGGTGCTGTAAAGTTCATCTTTCCCGTGAATCCAGGAGGTCGGAAGTCCTTTCATGATTGGATGTTCGGCATTTCTGGTTCTTACAACATATTCATGCTGAGGTCCGTGTGAGCCAGTCGGGCCGGTCGATACCGAATCAATAACCAATTTATTCCTCTTATAATAAACATAAGGGCCATCCTTGGCAGAGCGGCCATTCCACCCACCAATACCGATGATTTTATTGTACTCTTTCCAGTCGGCAAATGAGTTGTCGGCTTCATGGTAAATGACCACTCCTCCGCCATTATTCACGAAATCCAGAAATGCTGTTTTCGTTTTTTCTGACCAGGACTCGCCATTATAATCTATTACCACGATGTTGTATTTCTTGAAATCCGGTTGAAAGGCCGACATATCCCCACCTTTGGCAGGTGTTTTAACTACATCGACGGTAAACAGGTTGGTCTGAATCAGCAACTCTTGCAGGATTGGATACGAACCTTCCCAGTAGTGATTGCTTTGACCGGTAACGATCAATGCCTTGTAATTAGCAGCCTGAACCTGACCTGTTGAGAGGAAGAAAAATGCTGCCAGCAGCAGGAATACGGTATAAATTTTTTTCATGTGCTTGGATTAAATAGTTGGTAATTGCCATGGTTGACGATAGGGACGATCGAGCAAACGGGCTGCCATTGGGTTGCCGATGATTTCTTCCTTCTTAGGATCCCACTTGATTTTTTGACCGGTCTGCATGGCGATTTCACCTAAGAGCGCGACAGAGATGGCACGATAAGCAACTTCAATCGGGGCGATGGTCTTTTTTGAACCTGCGCGGACGTTGTCGACAAAATTTTGCCAGTGGTTGTCGCTCTTTATCAGTTGGATTTCTTTGGCGCCGATTACTTCCTTCAGGATCTTCGGATCGGAAGCTTCCAGCACGTTACCACGATTGACGTGTATCCA
Source organism: Prolixibacteraceae bacterium (assembly GCA_963663005.2). Classification (GTDB taxonomy): domain Bacteria; phylum Bacteroidota; class Bacteroidia; order Bacteroidales; family Prolixibacteraceae; genus CAINVV01. The sequence goes on along the minus strand of CAXXHH010000008.1, from coordinate 230,117 downwards.
GCCTTTATCTCCGTACCAGGTGGTACCGGATCCTTTTTCGAAGCGTGCCTCATTTGCCACCCTCATTTTGATTCCGTTGGCATAGGTGCACAGGAAGTCGTACTCGACGGGAACATTGTAAATACCTTCTCTTGGGTAAACACCTTCGCCAACAATTTCGACGGGTCCGGTATGCTCTAGTCCGGCGCCCCAGTTTGCGATGTCTATATGGTGGCCGGCCCAGTCGGTTAGTTGTCCGCCGGAATATTCAAGGATCCATCGCCAGTTCCAGTGACTAACACCGCGGTAAGCAACTTTGGGAGCAGGTCCTAACCACATATCCCAATTCAGTTCTTTCGGAATTTCCTGTATCGGAGGTGTACCAATTCCTTTTCCTCCGTTTGGAAGTCCGGCTTCGATCAGGTGAATCTTACCGATTCGGCCATTGATAGCCAGCTCGGCGCCTCTATGGAAATTGGCGTTCGATCTTTGCCAGCTTCCCGTTTGCCAGATGATATTGTTTTTTTGTACGGCTTTCACGATAGTTTGGCCATCACGAATTGTGCGGCAGATTGGTTTTTCGCCATAGACATGTACCTTCTTTTCAGCAGCGGCGGAATAGATAATTCCGTGCCAATGGTCTGGTAGCGCAATGGAGACGGCATCCAGTTTCTCTTTGTCAAGGAATTCGCGAAAATCGACATAAGTGCGGCATCCGTTGTCGGCATAGGCCTTGTTTGCCAGCTCTTTCGCCTGTTGTAAGTTGTTGGCATCCACGTCACAAACGGCTACAAACTGTACTTCTTTGTTCAGTTTGAGGAAGTCGCGCATGTTGCTTTTACCCTGAGATCCGGTACCGATTTGTCCCATGACGAGCCGGTTGCTTGGAGCTAACCTGCCACCCATGCCCAAAGCGGTAGAGGGAATGATCTGTGGAAGAATCATCGTTCCCACAGAAGCAACCGCTGATTTTTTCAAAAAAGCCCTTCTGTTTGAGTTAGTAATCATTTTTTTTAATTAAGTGAAAAGTTTTAAGTGAAAAGTGGAAGGAGAAAAAGAAAAATTTTGGATTTTCAATTTTGGATTTTGGATTGGGGTGCACTCACACCGCCAAAAAATAGTTTTAGACGTTTGGAGGGGTGCCGGGAAGTGGTACATCGAATTTCATATCCACCGGACCGAATACCATTTCTTTTGGTCCGAGTTGCATATCCGATTTCATTATTTCCTCCCAGGTCACCATTTGTCCGGTGTAGGCCGCTGTTCTGCCCATAATCGCGGTGAGGGTGGAAAGGGCTGTCTGTTCGGCCTGGTTCACGTACTCGTTTTTTCGGATGGCATGAACCAGGTGCATGTGCTCCTGAACGTAGGCAGGTATTTTGAGTTGACTCATGGTATTCCCATTTTCATCTTTGGGATATTCGAACTGCCATTTTATTTTTCCGTTAAGATCCCAGATGGTGTTAACGCAGTTGGTATAGCCTTCGGTACCCATTACCAGCTCGCCGGTTCCATTGGCGCAACTGTCGATCTGGCGGCAGTAGCTGTGAGAGCTGACGCCATTGCCATAATCGAAGTCGATATTGAAATAGTCGTACTGGTCGCCCGTAACGCGGCGGTGACGACCACCGTTGCCGATTGCGCGGATAGGAGTCTTACCCATGAACCAATTCACCACATCAATGTTGTGAACGTGCGTATCGAGGATATGATCGCCGCATAGCCAGCAGAAATTGTTCCAGTTGCGCATCATGTAGGTCATATCGTCCCACCCCTCTTCGCGGGTACGAAACCAGACATGCTCCTGGTTCCAGAATGCTTTAGCGGATGTGAGCCTTCCTATTGCGCCGGCCTGAACCCGTTTATAGGTCTCAATATAATCTTCCTGGTGCCGGCGCTGGGTGCCTGTAACGACACATAGTCCAAGCGCTTCAGCTTTTTTCGCGGTAGCAATCACCGACCGGATACCGACAGGGTCGACGGCGGCCGGTTTCTCCATGAAGACATGTTTTTTATTTTGGATAGCTTCCAGAAAATGTTCGGGGCGAAAGCGGGGAGGGGTTGCCAACAGAACAACATCCAAATCTTCCAGAGCCATCATTTTTTTGTATCCATCGAATCCGGCGAAACAGTTCTTCTCCGGGATTTCCAAATTGAAAGATTTGAAACGCTCGCGGAAAGCATCAATTTTGTCTTGAAAGACATCGCAAACTGCGATGATTTCGAGATCAGGACCAGCGCTGATAAAGTTAATAGCCGCCCCGGTACCCCGGTTTCCGGCACCAACCAATCCGGCACGAAGCTTTTTCCCTTTTGGCGCACCTTTCAAGATGGGTGGAAGTCCGAGGGAGGCGTTAGTAGCTTCTTGTTTGCATGATGAGAGCAGCGCATTGGCGCCAATAACCGATACTCCGGCAAGGACACCGGCTCCCAAAAATTTTCTTCTGTCGATATTTTTCTTTTCCATTTTTTTTCTCGTATCGCTATTCAATTTTCACTTTCCTGAAAGAGTAGAGTCGGCCTCACAAACAACTCTGAAACCAACGTCATTACTATCCGAATACCACCAGATACTCTTCGGCATCTGTGGGTCAGTCATCAGCCACGCCTTTGTTTTGGTGAAATCGCGCGCGGCGCTTCTGACATCCTTGGCATCGCTCTTGAATGAACCGCCGCGGATCACATGTTCCTGTCCATTCTCCGGACCGGTAGGGTTGTTGAGCAGATCGCCTGATGCGGTTTTATAACTGTTTGGGGCATAAAAGTCGGAGCAAAACTCCGCAACGTTGCCCAGCATATTTTTCAATCCGAACGGATTTGCTTTTACGGAACCGGGTTCACGCGTTTTCGACTGACTGTTCACCTTGTAGATAACATATGAGTTTATCATGGTGGTGTCCGGACCAAAAATTTTCTTCATCATACCCGCAGAGGTAAATTTCTTCGGATTTCCCGGGAAGAAGTAAGGATCCTTTGAACCGCCGCGGCAGGCATATTCCCATTCAGCCTCCGTAGGCAGGCGGTATTTCTTTCCGGTTTTTTTGGAAAGCCAAAGGCAATAGGTGCTTGCCGCTTTCCACGACATAGTAATGGCAGGGCGTGTTCCCTTTCCCCAGCCTTGATCGGGGGCTCCCCATGGCGGAGTCGGGCCGGTTATCGCATCGGTAACTGGCTGAACAGCGACGGCTTCTTTGCGACCCTGAGAGGCAGTTGCCTTGAAAAATTCGAGGTATTCTTCCCAGCTAACTTCAGCTTTGCCCATCCAGAATTTTGTAAGGTGGACTTTGCGTACAGGTCCTTCGTCGGGCTTGCGCAGCTCCTCATTTTCAGGACTTCCCATCTCAAATGTTCCTTCGGGAATTGCTACCATATCGAACGAAAGGGTCGTTCCAGGTACTTTCTCGGCAAAATTTTCGAATTTGTCAACTTTGGCCGGTTCGGAGAAAAGCTCTTTAGCCACTGTTTCGGTTACTCCAAAACTGGCATTGTGGGCGTGGAGATTGTTCTTGTCGTAATGTCCGACGTTGAGGTGGCAGTTGATACAATTTGGTTTTGGAATATCCTTGCTGTTGATATATTGCAGGTGGGCATTGCTGCCATTCACAGAAAGAGTAGCAGGGAAAAGGTTTTGATGGCACTTGATACAGGATGATTCGTAGACGTATTTTTTTGCATTTTCGAGCGATTTCTTTGCTTCCCAGTCGAACGAGGCACTGTCTTTAAAAAGTTTTCCGTAGATGTCCTTGGCGCCGTGCCAGGCTTTCGCCGGAATGTATCCGTGACCTTTGGGAGGAAGGTGACACTCCACGCAGTGAGTCACAAAACCCGATTTATTATTGTAGTGCTCGGATAGTCGCCAGTTCTGATCCTGAACAGGATGAATATGGCAGGAGACACAATATTTGTCTGAGGAGGTATAATTTGAAACCAGATTGAAGGAAAAAATAAAGAAAGCACAGAGCAAAATACCTAAGCCAACCAACCAAAATTTGGATTTTTTACCATTGAACAAATTGCTAAATTTCATCCTGAAAATTATTTTTCTGACCGTTATCTTATTAAAAAAGAAATACATATGGAGTACAAATTTTTTCGTCATTTAAAGAAAAATCCATTCTGAACTGTTCTGATCCCAGCCCGCAGGAAAAGGATCTGCTTTTCAAGCCGTTTTGATCATTGTTTAGTTGTTGTTTTAAGGAGATTTACTCAATAATGACCGCCAAATTTAGAAAAATATTTTATTCAGGGCATAATGACCTAAAAATTATTATTTTCCATCTTTTGCGCATCTGAATCCGGTATTAAAAAGCGAGGTTTCCTGTGTATTGAATGCCCTCCCGCTGACTGTATAGCTCTTTTCACCGTTTTGGTCGAAAAAGAAAGAACCTCCGCGAATAACTTTCAAATCCGGATTTTCCTGAAAGGGAGCGTTATTTCCGGGATAGAGCTTATAAACATCAGCGCACCAGTTCCATACGTTTCCGCCCATATCGGCCAGGCCGCATTTCGTCAATCCATAATATCCTACCGGTGATGTGAGTACAAATCCATCGTCACCCTGTTTTGCCGAGACATCGGTTCCTTGCCAGACGTTGGCCTGATATTTCCCATTCACGACCAGGTTGTCGCCCCAGCTAAAGCGGCTGGTGCCTGAACCTCCGCAGCGGGCTGCAAATTCCCATTCGGCTTCCGACGGTAGTCGCTTTCCTTCCCACGCGGCATAGGCATTTGCATCATACCAGCTAACCTGCGTGACGGGTAAGTTGTCCTCCGCACGGGCAGTATTTTTTCCCATCGGATATTGCCAGGTAGCCCCGGGTTTTAGCGTCCAGGCCGAAGTGGCGAAATCGAAAACGCCTGAATCTCCAAATTTCTCGGCGTCGGTCTTGTGACCCGTTGCCTCGATGAATCTGCGGAAATCAGCAACCGTGACGGGATATTTGTCGATGCTGAATGGCTTGACTTCGACACGATGGGCAGGCTGCTCCTGATTCGGTCCATCCGAAGACCCCATGGTGAAAGCGCCGCCTTCAAACGAAACCATTTCCCGTTTTGTGACAGTCTGAATGGATTCCGAACTTTTGACAGGATCCGTTTTCTCCACTTTGGGTTGAGGTTTATTTGCAGGGTTTGTGGAGCAGGAAACGAGTGCCAGGGATGAAAAGATCAAAAAATTACGAAGATGCATGATGGATATGTTTTTATTCCTGAAAAAATGCCCCAAATAAATTACTATTTGAGGCATTTTGTGTTAGGGTCAAAAAGAGCTGATTTCTAGAGCTCGCGAATTTTGATGTTACGGAACCAAACAGCGTATCCGTGATCCTGCAGACCGATGAAGCCTTCTTTCGCAATTCCTTCAGTCCAGCCTGGGAATGATTTGAATTTGCTCTTGGCTACCATTGCATCCCATTCAGGAGTCCACAAGGTGTATTTAACAACCTCTTTGCCGTTCATATAATGTACACAAACACCATCTTTCAGGGTAACTTTGCAAGTATTCCACTGACCGGCAGGATTTACTGTTTTTGGATCACATGGAAGAATGTCATACAATGAACCTGCAAGGTGATTCGCCAGTTTATTATCGCCAGCATCAACATTGTCGAGAACTTGAATCTCAGGAGCAGCATAATAGATTGGTTTGCCCGGAACTTCTCTCACGTTGTAGAAAATTCCTGAGTTAGCTTCTTTGCTTGCTTTCCAGTCGATCGTGAGTTCGAAATTTTTGTATTTCTTTCCAGGATACAGGATGTCACCGTTAGAACCTTGTCCGGGTTTTTTGTCGGGTGCTGTGAAGACTTTCATCGCATCATCTTCAATAACCCAGTTGGTGGGCATGACGGTTCCGTTGCACTGTCTCCAGCCATCGAAATTTTTTCCATTGAATAAAAGTGTCCAGCCTTCTTTTTTCTCTTTTTTAGTCAGTTCATTCACCTTTTGAGAAAAGGCGGGAGCAGCGATTAACATGGCTGCAATCAAAGTGATGGTCAAAAAAATGTTTCTCTTCATGGTTTTAAATTTATTCCCATTACGGGGGTTATTAATTCTATATAGTTTGTTCAAATCTTGTCGTCTAAAGTAATTAATAGACAGTTATCAGCCAAAAAAGTAAAATCAAAATTGGCTGATCTTTTTTTATTTTGTTATTCCCGGTCTTTTGTCCGTTCTAAACGGATTTGCAGGCAGATTTTCTGCGTTGTACAGGTTCAGATCGTCGGGGTTGTCTGCCCATCCGTATCTGACATCAGAGGGTTTTTCTACCGACTCACTGGAGACCACGATTGTATTCTGATTTACCACCGATGCCTTGGCCCACTTGAATTCCCCATTATCAGCGGCAATGCTGAACCCGTTGACGTATCCGTATAAATTATTCACCTTTAGACCCTTGCCAACATTATCGAAAGTTACATAAATTTTGTTTCCGTCGATTTTCTTTTCGCGGTAGGTCGGACCTGTGTAAACCAGCGATTCTCCATATGCCACTTTACGAGCAGCCAACGAAAGACGATAACCTACAACTTGCTTGTCTGTCGGATGAATATTGTCTGCCATTCCGGCGTCGATGATGGTCGCCATTCCGGTGTTCTCGAGTTGCAGCGTCTGCGTTTGGGTTTCGCGTAATTCGGCCCATTCACTGTTGGAAGGTACCGTAACCGGCTTTTTGTAGTTGGCAAGCTGCACGAAAAGGAAGGGGAAATTTCCCTGATTCCATTTTGTGCGCCAGTCTTTGATCATGTTTGAGAAGACTCTTTTGTATTGCTGGGCGCGGGAGGCGTTTGATTCGCCCTGATACCAGATTACACCTTTGATGGCATAAGGAACCAATGGATTGACCATTCCGTTATACAACAGCGTGGGGTAGTTATTGGGGGCAACCTTTGCGGTGGCCATGTCAACTGTCTTCAGCTTTTGAAGCAATTCTGAAAAATCGGGATCCGTCGAGATCGTCTCGGCGCTCGTCCAGGTTTCGGCAACAGTGCCGCCCCATGAAGTATGAATTAAGCCAATAGGAACCTTCAGGTTTTCGTACAAATTTCTTCCGAAGAAATAGCCTACGGCCGAAAACCCTGGAACGGTCTGCGGCGAGCACAATGACCATGATCCCTCATCGAGCTTATCCTGCGGAAGCTGTGAGACTCTTTTTTTGACAGTAAACAATCGGATATCCGGATAGTTGGCGGCAGCTATTTCGGCCTCGGCATTTTTCGTGGTAGATACCTTGAACTCCATGTTTGACTGGCCGGAGCATACCCAAACCTCGCCAATAAGAACATTCTCTATGGTAACCAGATTTTTCCCCTTGATGGTCAGGACGTATGGGCCGCCGTAATTCATCTTTGGGAGGTTCACGCGCCATTTACCGGTTTTGGCAGTCCGGGTACTGACGACATTTTTATCCAGAGTTACCGTGACTTTTTCTCCCGGTTTTGCCCAGCCCCAGACAGGGATGGTAATTCCTTGCTGAAGAACCATGTTGTTGTTAAAAAACAGCGGGAGGGTAACTTCTGCCATTCCTGCTGCCGACAACATGAGCAGGAAAAACAGAGCATAGATTTTTAAATAATTGATTTGCATGACTTAATTATTGGTAAGATTAATTTCTTTGAAGGTAAATCCGATCTTGTTTTCGGTAACATTTTGTTGGCTCAGTGTCAGTTCATAGGTGCCGGGCTTTTCAAATTTTATCTTGCCAGCACCCGAATGAATCAGTTTCCAGTATTGGCTGCGTTGGTTGTATTCCCTGCTTTCGTCTTTGATTGTTGACGAAATCTCCTGGCCTGCGCATTTAATTTTGATACTTTGTCCACCCTGCCAAACGGGTGTTCCGTGCGAGCCTGTTTCGGTGGTGATGATGTCGACCTTGTAGCTTCCTGCCTTCTCGACTTTGAAACTCCAGGTAAGCGTGACGGCGCTATCCATCCAGTCGGCGCCTCCGCCTCGTGCGGTGAATTTAAGATTAGCCGGCTTGCCCTCTTTTTGAGCTGTTGCCACTATTCCGGGTAGCAGGATGGTTTTATTTGCCTGTTGGCAGATAGCCGATTCAACTTCTGCGGCACCATCTATTTCGATGACAACCACCGAAACGATTTTGTCGGGCGCTTGTTTTGGAAGTTGAATTTTTATCCTGTGATGATCTGTTTTTGGATCGAAAATCTCTTTAAAAGGCAAAGCTTTTTGTTGCTTGTCGGCAAGCAGATAGATCTTCTTTACTTTCGTTTTCAATCCTTCGAGATAGAAATCTTTCTCTGGCCAGTTGAAAATTCCGAGATATAGTTTTCCGGCTTTTTGGGTGATGTTACCCCATTTGAACTCAATTTTGTAAGGACTGGCTTGTGTCCCATAGATGGCATCCTGGTTGATTTTCATCCAGTCGCCAACTTTTGCCAGAATATCTACTGATTCTTTCGGGATAACTCCTTCAGAGGTAGGTCCAACATTGAGCAGGTAGTTTCCACCCTTTGCGGCGATATCGAAGAGCAATCGGGTAAGCGCTTCGGGAGATTTCCATTCGTGGTCGTTCTTCTTGAAACCCCACGTGTTGTTGAGGGTTGCGGGCACTTCCCAATCGCCGGGCACGACGGTTGCAGGGATCACATTATCACCTGTCGACATGTAATCTGTCTCCACTCCGCCGCCCAATCGGCCGCTGATGATGCATTCAGGTTGCAGACTGCGAACCAGGTCTTTCAGGCTTTGAGCCTGCTCTTTCGAAATGGTCATTGGCGTATCAAACCAGATCAGTCCGATTGGCCCATAATTCAGTAGTAATTCTGTCAGCTGAGGTTTAACTTTCGCATCGAGGTAATATTGAAAGTTGCGTTCCTTTGGGAAATCCCATTCGTTATCCAGACCGTTTGGTTCGTTCCAGTCGCGCGACTGAGAATAGTAGAAACACAATTTCAGCCCTTGTAACTTACATTCTTCTGCCAATGCTTTAATGAGATCTTTGCCATAAGGTGTCGCATCCACAATATTGTATTTGGAGGCATTCGATTTGAACATCGCAAAACCGTCGTGGTGCTTGGAGGTGATGGTGATATATTTCATTCCAGCATTCTTTGCCGTTGCCACGAACTCTTTGGCATTAAATTTCACAGGGTTAAATTGCTTTGCTAATTCACGGTATTCCTGCACCGGAATTTTTGCATTTTTCATGATCCATTCGCCGATCTGAGGATATTCAGTTCCTTTCCATTCGCCGGCGGGAATGCAATAGAGTCCCCAATGGATAAACATACCAAAACGAGCCTCACGCCACCACTGCATCCTTTGATCCTGGCTGACAATCTTTTGCGAGAATGCTGACTGAATCGAAATGGTGAGCAAGAGTAGAAAAACTATACCTTTTTTCATGAGTGCACAAATAATAAAAATGAATTTTGGTTATTGAATCACCGTTTGCTGCTGAAATTTATACACGTCTGACGGAATTCTCGATCCTGCGATCAACGTAGAGAGTTCCTTAACGATGTTGGGATATTTGTTTGCCAGGTCGTTTTCTTCGCCAGGATCCTTGCTCAGGTCGAAAAGTTCGGTAGTCGTCTTCTGAGGAATCAGCACGTTGTATTTTACCAGTTTCCATGATCCTTTGCGAATCGCTTGTCTGCCATTTTGCTCATGAAATTCCCAGTACATCGTTTCGTGCTGTTTCTGGCCTTTTTCACCAAGAAGGGTTGGAAGGAAAGAAATTCCGTCCAGTTTTTCCGGTGATTTAACGCCGGCAATATCCGTCAAAGTTGGCATCACGTCCCAGAAGGCAGAAATAAGGTCGGAGGTTGATCCGGCTTTAATCTTCCCGGGCCACCAGGCAATCATGGGCTCGCGAATACCTCCTTCATACAGGTCGCGTTTGTAGCCTTTGAATGGACCATTGCTATCAAAATAATCGGGATCGGCGCCACCTTCCAAATGCGGACCATTGTCGGAACTGAAAAGCACGATCGTATTTTTATCCAATCCGAGCTCTTTTAGCTTGGCAAACAGCTCACCGACTTTTTCATCGAGAAGAGTAACCATGGCAGCAAATGCGGCGTGAGATTCAGGTTGCGTCCCATACGATCCGACTCTGAATCCTTTATCGCCGGGTACGGCTCCTTTGAATGAATGTTCGGGCAGGAATTTTCCCCTAAACTTATCCATATACTTCTTCGGCACCATCAATTCGGCATGCGGGATCGTGGTTGGATAAAACATGAAGAAGGGTCTGTTCCTGTTTTTCTCCATAAATTGTATGGCGCGCTGGTGTATCAGCTCAGGAGCGTATTGACCAAATTTATCGCCGGTGTTTTCCTCCAGCATCACCTTTTTCTGATTATCCCAAAGATGATCGGGATAATAGTTATGGGCCATCCGCTGGCAGTTAAACCCGTAAAACTCGTCGAACCCCTGATTGTTCGGATCACCTTCCGAGCCCGGATAACCAAGTCCCCATTTCCCGAATCCTCCCGTCACATAACCAGCTTCCTTGAGTAGCTTGGGTATGGTGACAGTCGAACCAGGAAGTGGCCATTGGCCTTCCTCGGTAGCTTCTTTGTTTCCACGAATAGGAGTATGGCCGGTATTCAGACCGGTCATGAGGGAGGAGCGGGAAGGAGCGCTGACGGTACATCCGGCATAATGCTGGGTAAAGAGCATTCCCTCTTTAGCCATCCGGTCTATATTTGGTGTCTGAAAATGCTTCTGTCCGTAGCAGCTGAGATCGCCGTAACCAAGATCATCAGCCAAAATGTAAATGATGTTCGGTTTTTCGGCAAAAGCGGAGAGACCGGCTATTTGCGCCAATCCCCAAAACACAGTTTTTATCGTCCTCATTTTAGAAAAGAAATATCCTTGAATACCGATGTAGCCGTGCTTTTGGTGTTATGCGAGGTAACGGCTAATCCGAGATAAATTTTGTGCGGAAGTTCGAGGGAATAGGAAGTATAGATTTTCCAGGTTTTACCGTCTGCACTGTAGAATCCTGTGAAGAGATTTCCCGCACGTTTCAAACGAATCCAGGTATTTGGGTAATTGGCAGGAAATTCGGGTGTCCCATCGAATTTTGCCGGATAGATCGCTTTCATCTCGCCGGCTTTTGCTTGCCGGAATTGAAATTCATATCCTCCGTTATTTTTATTGCGCGGTTTGTTATCCGGGAATACCTGAAAAAAGATGTGGCGGCAATTGTCTGTCAGTTCTTCGCGTGCCATTAAACCAGCTTTGGTGTACATGTGGGGCGCGGTAAGGCTTTCGACCCGGGCGACCAGATCAAAATCGCCGGATTGTTCCAGCCAGGAAAAATGAAATTCGTCTTTTACACCCCAGACATCTGCACCTCCGGCAATAATTTGGATACCTTTATCCTGAACTTGCGATGAGCCTTTTAAGGCAGGATTTCCAATGTCGGTTTGCTTGAATTTTTTCAGGGAGACAGCTTTTTCTTTTGCTGCAAGTAATCCGGTAACTAAAAGCAGGATTACAACTGCAGAAAGCATCTTTTTTAACATGATTAGTTGGTTTTAACGTTGGATAAAATTATTTATTTTTCCCGGATCACCGAATAAAATTTACATGCAATTTGAACCGCCACCCGGAACAACTGAACATAACTTTTCGTAGAAGTCAATAACCTATAAACGAGCCTGATTTACGCTCAAAATTTGAATTTCATTTTATGTTTCATCTACTTCTTGCCCTCGCATATCTGATTCCCAATGTGTATGCTTATTTCCGTCTCAGTAAGCTTTTTATCAACAAAGGATATAGGAAATATTTCACGTTAGTATTTCTGGTGGTTGCCTTACTTTATCCGTTTGTCAACCTTATTTCCGGACCGAATCCAGGTTTCCTGACCCGAATGCTGATTACGGTTTCGGGGTATATGCTCCCTTTTTACCTCTATCTGTTTCTTTCCGTTTTGCTCTTTGATTGTTTGTTGCTTGTCAACAGATTCGTGAAGGTTGTACCTGTCTCCGTACGGGAGAGTCTTAAATTCAAAGTCTACGGCATGACAGGCATCGTACTTTTAGCCACGGGCATAGTAGTTGCGGGGGCTATCAATTTGAATACGATCCGCATTTCAGAATACCAGCTGGAGATTCCGCGGAGGTCATCAAAAATTGACCATCTGAAAATTGCCTTTGTGGCAGATTTTCATCTTAAACAGACTGTGGAGGCTGATTATGTGGAGCAATTCAGGCAGAAAATCGAAACGATCCAACCGGATTTGATGCTTTTTGGCGGCGACATCATCGAAGGGGATAAGGATGACGGAAACATGACTGACTTTGAAAATATCCTCAAAAAAATTCAGCCAAAGTATGGCAGTTATGCGATTCTTGGAAATCATGAGTTTTACGGCGGACCGAAAAGAGGTCGCTTTTTTGCAAAAGCAGGGATGAAACTGCTGCTAGACTCCACGCTGGTAGTTGACGGTTCATTTAATCTTGCCGGAAGACTGGATAGCCGCTACAGAGAAAGAAAATCTGTCGAAGAGCTGATGCATTCTGTCAATGATTCATTGCCGGTCATTCTGATGGACCATCGCCCTACCGAACTGGAGCAGATATCCAAAACTACCGTGGATATTTCGTTATCCGGTCATACGCACAATGGACAATTATTTCCGCTCAATCTGATACTCCGGACGATGTACAGACTTACCTGGGGATATGAGAAAATCGATCACACACACTTTTTTGTCACGAGTGGCATTCGGTTGTGGGGACCTCCTGTTCGAACTGTCGGGAAGTCAGAGATCATTGTGCTGGATGTGAAACTCAGGTAGGGGAATCTTGCCACAAATTTTTTGTATTTTTAGTCTTGACCTTTTTTGAACATCAAAATGAAAAAATTAGTAAAATATTCATTGTGGGGTTTCGGAATTTTAATTGGACTGGTTGTTATCGGCAGTGCCGTCTTTTTGATCAACTTCATTTCTGCCACCAAAAGTATGACCCCGGCCGAGACTGCCGCTATCAACGATTCGGTTTTCAGTGTAAAGGATAAATTTGTCAATGCATTCATTTTTAAGGGGAAGCAGAGTTATCTGATGTTTGATGCCGGATTTGGTGAAAGCTCTTTCCGCGAAGAGCTGAAGAAGATTGGTATTGCGCCCGAACAAATTTCGGCGATACTGCTTACTCATACTGATGGGGATCATATAGGTTCAATCGGAATTTTCAAAAATCCGAAGATCTATATGCACAAGGATGAGGAGCAAATGATTAATGGCACGACGGCCAAAATGGGGCCATTTAAAACGAAGTGGAAATACGGTCCCTATATTCTTTTCAACAGCAATGATACCCTGACAGTCGACGGACTAAAAATCAGGATAATTCATACGCCAGGTCATACACCAGGCTCGGTCTGTTTTGTGGTAAACAATGACTATCTGGTTACCGGCGATAATCTCGTCGTGGTTAATGGTAAAGCGGAGCATTTTGTGGAAAAATTTAACATGGATACCCCATTGCAGATTGAATCGCTAAAGGCCTTGCCCGACCTTAAATCGTTCAAATATATTTTGATGGGGCACCATGGAGTGATTAAGAATTAGGTGAGCGTTAACTTTTCACTACCTGAAAATTCTTTACAAAATCCGGATCAAGTTCTATTCCGGAACCTGGTCCGGTAGGGACTTTGATCGCACCCTCTTCGACTAGCATCGGTGAGCTTTTGCAAGAATATTTAATATCTGTTTTTAGTCCTTTGAATTCGTGGTGTGGCAGCGCATTCGGCAGTGCCGAAACAAAATGGATCATATACAGAAATCCGAGATCACCTCCCGACATGTGCGGAGTACATTTTTTCCCCATCGCATTTGCCATAAGAGCCACTTTCATGGAACGTATCATTCCGCCGAAATAGTAGAAATCCGGCTGAACAATTTGTAGTCCGTCGTTAGCCAGTAACCACCGAAAACCATGCAGACTATATTCCTGTTCTCCGCCGGCAATCGGAATTGTAAGCGCATCGGCCACTTGTTTTGTCTCTTCGTACCAGTCGAAAGGTATGGGCTCTTCAAAAAATTCAAATTTGTAGTTTTCCAGCAAATGACCTACGCGGATGGCTTCTTCCACCGAATAGAAACCGTTTGAATCGGCGTATAGTGTCATCTTATCACCAAAGGTTTTACGCACCAGCGGAACGATCTCTTCAGTTCTTCTCAGCGGACCTTTTGCATACAGATCCTCGGTGCCGAACATTAGTCCGCCGACTTTTATCTTTAGCGCCTTGGTTTTGTATTCATTCACATCCCTGGTAATCAACTCCATTGATTCGGCGACCGATTTTTCGCGGTATTCCGTTGCCTGGTAAACGGCCACCCGGGGATGGTGGATATCACCAATCAGCTCCCCAATCGGTTTTTTGGCGATGCGGCCCATCATATCTAAAATAGCGAATTCGATAGTCGCCAACGGGACGCCAAGCGCCATCCCGCTAAGCCGGAAATTTAATTTGTATACATACACCCGTTCCAGTATCAGATCCAGTTCACGCGCATCCTTGCCGATAAAAAATGGCTGAAGTAAATTTGTAAAAATCGGATATTGGACTCGTAGCTGACTGCCATGCCCCACAGAATATCCTTCCGCCCCATCCTTCGATCTAACCCTGCAAATGAAACTGCCTTTGTATCGCAGCAATTCCAACGTCTCGATAATCACGGGATCCGGAAAGAATTTCTTTCGAAACACTGGCTGATTAAGGATTTCATCCAACTTTGTATAGTTCGGATTTAATGATGCGGATGATTGGTTTGACCCAAAGGATGTGGCAGGCAGTGTAGCAGCCAGTCCGCACGTCAGGGCAGAACCTAGAAATTTACGACGATTTGTTTCCATAAAGCGTATGTGTTAGTTTATTTAATTTCAGCCAGGGGACAAAACTTTTCCATTAGTTTTCACTATGGGGAAATACCTAAAATATTTCGGAACATCTCCTTCGAAAGTAATCAACAAAATTGTAAATTGCATTATAAGTTGAAATCCTATGACCAGCTTTCGCCCCAACCGAAAATGTACAGTTGGGAATCGGCTTGGCTGATCTTCGATTCCTTTCGGCAATTACAAAACAATGGACAAACAACAAAAGCTATGACAATTTCTGCCTGTGGACTAAATTGTGAGGAATGTGAATTTTTCAACAAAACCTGTACCGGATGCATTCACGTGAAAGGATCCCCGTTTTGGGCGAAAGAAATGACCACTAATGGAGTATGCCCCATGTACGACTGCTCCGTAAATAACAAAGGATACAAGAGTTGTGGCGCATGCAAAGAACTCCCCTGCGAGCTGTTTCTTTCCATGAAAGATCCTAATTCAACCGATGAAGAGCATCAAAAATCGCTGGAGGTAAGGATTGCCAGGCTGAGACAAAATTGAGATTAATGATCTGTTAATCTCAATTCTGCCTTTTCTATACCCACAGAATTTTTATTTCTTATTTCCGGGATTGGCGCCCATTTGTAGCGTCAACTCGCCGCCATTCACCAGATTCTGGTGGCTGAGGGATGAGGTACTGACTTTCTTCCCATTCAGGTTGGCCGAAAGAATATACCTGTTTTTGTCGCTGTTGCCGACAGTTTTTATCGTCAACGACTTACCAGGATAGTACTTTGGATTGAGCTGGATGGTAATTTTATCAAACAGCGGACTGCCAAGCTGATACTGCGGATTGGCCTCTGTGCCGCCATTCATCTGAAACAGTCCGATCTTGTACAATACCGCCAGTGTTCCCATGAGCCCCTGGTCTTCGTCGCCATTATATCCAGTTGATGGTGACAGTCCGCTGAAAGCTGCGTTGACAACCTCGCGCGACCAATATTGCGAAAGATCCGGTCTGCCAAGGAGATTGAAAACGAAAGCCGTCTGAATGGAAGGTTCGTTTCCGTAATTGATCGGGATACGGCTGTATTTTTCCTGAAGCTCCTTCTCGTGTGATTTGCCGGAAGTGAATCCAAGTTCCTGGGCTTCGGTGAACGACTGGGTCAGTTTTTTGACTGCAGCTTCGTTGCCTCCCATCAATTTTGCAAGTCCGGGCAGATCTTGTGGCACAAACCAGGTCGACTGCGCGCTGTTCGCTTCGATGAATCCGTTGTTAACCTGATATGGATCGAACGGTGTCTTCCATTTTCCTGCTAAGTTCTTTGGACGGATCCAGCCCGTTTCCGGATCGAAGAGATTTTTGTAGTTGTTCGAGCGATTAATGAAATAGTTGAAATCTTCTGTGTGTCCGAGCGCCTTTGCCATTTGGGCAAGAGTCCAATCCTGGTAAGCATATTCGAGGGTCATCCCGGCTCCATCCTGGTGAAAACCGTCATTTTTTTCAGGAATAGGATAGGGAACGTAACCCTTTTCGATGTAGTATTTTAGTCCGCCACCGACACTGGTTTTAAACTCATAACCAGCTCTTTCCATGATGCCGCCCAGCATGTGATTCTTTTTCAAGGCGACATAAATTTCTTCAAGATTGCCTTTAACGAGCCCTTTCTGGAAGGCGCTCACGATAAATGGGGTGGTAGAAGCGCCGGTCATGACGAAGGAATAATTGCCACCGGCCGGACCGCGTGGGATCATCCCTCCATCTTTGTAATACTGCATCAGAGAATGAACAAATTCCTCTGCAATTTCGGGATATACCAGATCCCACAGGGTGTTCAATGTCCACTGGGCTCCCCAGAAAGCATCAGAATTGTATTGATTGAAAAGGGGCTTTCCCTTTGTGTCGCATGGAATTTGCTTCACCTGAAATTTGCTTCCGGTGTTATCCGGGTACGCGCCGTTTGAATCGCTGATCGTTCTGCGACCGAGAATGGAGTGATAAAGATCCGTGTAAAAGCGTCTTTGTTGTTCATTGGTTCCGCCTTCCACCTGGATTCTACCTAACATCCGGTTCCATTCATCCAATGACTCATTCACTGTCTTGTCGAAATCCCAGTGGGGCAGTTCGGCTTGCATGTTGATGCCGGCATTTGCCTCAGAGGTATAGGAAAGCGCTGCTTTCATCAATATCGATTTGTCTGCTGGCAGATCGAATGCGATAAGATAATTCCCTGTTTTCGAATCTTTTTCGATGCTCTTGATGTCGGCATTGAAGTCGACTTGAAAGAATACATTGAAATCTTTCGGTCGGCGGCGTGTGGCGGCATTGATTAAGCTGCCTTTCAGGGTGCGGGGGTCAGATTTTTCGAGGGTGCCTGACTTATTGATACACGGACCGAGTTCGCCGTTGAGGTAAAAAAGGATGGCAGGATTTGAATTTTCCGGAAATTGATACCTGTGAAATCCAACTCTGGATGTAGCGGTAATCTCTGCTTTTACCAAATAACGATCCAGCACGAGCGAGTGATATCCGGGTTTTATCGTTTCGGTAGCATGCGAAAATTTCGATGAGAAATCTGTGAATACGGTCGATTTGTTGTCGGCCGTCAATGTTACCGGCATCACCAGAAGACCGGAAATTTGCCATTCGTGCAGATGGCTGAACCCACGGATTGTATCCACCTCGTGATGGTATCCGCTTCCCCAATCGCCGTTGATTCTGTTGTCCGGACTCAGGTTAACCATCCCGAACGGGCGACTGGCCGATGAGAAGAATATCCAGCGGGAATTTTCGCTGTCGAGTTGCGGATAGACTAAATCGACGGGTCTGGCAGCTTTTTGAGCCACGACAGATAAAGCTGAAACCAGCACTAAAGCAATTACAATGAACCTATTTAACCTTTTCATCCTCTTCTAATTTTAACTTTCCACTTTTAACTTTTCATTCTTAATATTCAACTTTCGCAAACATGGACACGTCACGACGTGTCCCTACGGTGCCACTTTCCACTCTCAACTTTCCCCTAGCGGCTTCGGCCTGAATCCTGATATTTTTTTAGGATTTTGCTTAATTCCTCAACTTTGGCAGGAAACTTCAGGTAGACGTTATTCGTTTCGGCGATATCATCCTTCAGGTTGTAAAGTTGTCCGGGAGCTTCGCCCTCTTTTGGCTGCACCGTTTCGGGTTTGGAGAATCCGCCGGAACCGAGTCCGAGGATTAGTTTCCAGTCGCCTTGCCGAACAACAAATAGGCCTCTGGAGGAGTGCTGGATCAGGGCTTCAGGACGGACGTATTCTTTTTCATTTCCCAGGAGGAGTGGCAGAATGCTGAAGCTGTCTTCACCTTCATTGTCGGTCAGTTTTTTATGAACGATGTCGGAACAGGTCGAGAGTAAATTAACCAACATAATGGGTTCCGCACATTCTGTGTTCGGTTTTATCTTTCCGGGCCATTTTACGATAAACGGAATCCGGTGACCACCTTCGAAGGCATCGGCTTTCATTCCGCGATAGATGGATGCCGCACGATGGTTGAATTGTTCAATGAAATTGGGTCTCCAGAAAGGACCATTGTCGCTTGCAAAAAAGACGATGGTGTTGTCATCGAGGCCTAAATCACTGATTGTTTTCAAAACTTTGCCAACTTCCGCGTCGACCATATTAACAAAATCGCCGTATTCACCAGCTTTGGAGCTTCCCTGAAATTTCTTTAGGGGCAGCCACGGTGTGTGAGGAGATGGAAATGGCAGATAGAGGAAAAACGGTTTTCCGGAGACAGATTGCCATTTAATAAAGGAAATCGCTTTTTGAGTGAATGTTGGCGTCACGAGAGAGAAGTCAAACCCTTCCGCCATAAGTCCTTTTCTCCAGAATGCTCCCGTAGTTCCATTATTGGGATCGCTGCCAGGTGTCTCACCGGAGAGAGGAGCTATCAGTTTGTCGTTTTCGAGGTAGCAATAAGGGGGCATATCCAGCGAAGCCGGAAGGATAAAGGAATAGTCAAAACCGTGATTCAGCGGACCATCAGTTGGCGGCAGCGCGAAGTTTATTTTGGACGGATCGACGTTTTCGAGCACCGCTGCCTTTTTCGATGGATCGCTTCCGGAGTCATTTTTTACCCACTCGAGTCCGAGGTGCCATTTCCCAACCACTCCGGTAGCATAACCGTTACTTTTCAAAAATGAAGCCACAGTGGTGCGGCCTTTCTCTATCAACGGATTGCTGTATCCGTTCAAAACACCCGATTTCATTGGCGTGCGCCAGCTGTAGCGACCGGTCAGGATTCCATACCGTGTGGGCGTGCTCACCGCAGACGGAGAATGAGCATCGGTGAAACGAATTCCCTGAGCCGCCAGTCTGTCGATATTTGGGGTGCTCGTTTTTGCCTCCGGGTTGTACGCGGAGACATCTCCGTATCCCAAATCATCCGTTAGGATATAAACGATATTCGGAAGCCTGTTTTCAGATTTTGGTTTCTTCTCACTTTTACTCTGGCCAAAAGCCAGAACAGGTGTTGTGAGTAACAAAAGCAAATAGGGATTTGGGGTTTTCATTTGGAATTGGTATTCGGATGAATTGTTTGGAAGTGAAATTACGAATATTTGGGTAACCGGAAAAAATTATTTGGCATTGGGTAGTCCGCCAGAATTTTAGGCAAGTGCAACACCCTTGGAAAATGTCCAAAAAAACACAAAAACACCCTTGGAAAATATCCAATTTTATATTTTAAGATTCTGTTTAATAGATATATATCATGAATCGTGATTTTTATAATACTTTGGTTGAATAGAAAGATGCCGTCGATAGGCGGCCTTTGCTTATCAGAGGGGCAAGACAAACCGGGAAAACATATATAGTCAGTGAATTTGGCAAAAGCGAATTTGAGCATTTTGTATACATCAATTTTGAACGGAATCCCGAGTTTAAGGAAATTTTTAATACGCTCATCCCCGACGAGATAAAGGAGAAAATTAGCCTGTTTACCTCACAAAGGGTGATTCCGGGTAAGACGTTGATCTTTCTTGATGAAATTCAGGAGTGCCCAAATGCAATAGTTTCCTTGCGCTATTTCTATGAAGAATTACCTGGAATACATGTAATAGGAGCGGGCTCATTGCTTGAATTTGTACTCTCTTCAGAAAATTTCAGAATGCCGGTTGGTAGGATACAATACCTTTATCTTTACCCACTTTCGTTTGGAGAATTTCTCGATGCGATGGGGGAGACTGAATTAAGGAGCCATATTTTGAAGTTCAGTAATCTGGAGAAACTACCAGAGGGACTGCATGCCAAACTTAACGAATATGTCAGGAAATACTTTATGATTGGAGGTATGCCTGCCGTGGTCAAGGAATATGTTTTGACACGCAATATTGTCAAGTATCAAAGGATACAGCGCTCTATTTTAGATACTTACATAGATGATTTTGCTAAATATTCAAGGATTTCAAAACATGTCCATCTACGCAAAGTGTTTAATGCCGTTCCTTCAATGGTGGGACAAAAATTTGTTTACGCTCAGGTGGATCGGTATGTAAAATCCAGGGAACTAAAAGAAGCGTTGGAATTGCTTGAGACAGCCGGAATTATTACCCGAATCAGACAAACTAGCGGGGCAGGTATTCCATTGGCGGCTGGGGCACATGAATCTATCTTCAAAGAACTTTTTCTGGATATTGGACTCCTTCATGCTATCAACGGGATTTATTCGGAAACAGCCCGGGAGAAGGATTTCACGGCTATCTTTAAAGGCTCAGTGGCTGAGCAATTTGCCGGACAAGAATTAGTTGCATGTCAATCTCCCTACACCAGAGCTGAATTGTATTATTGGGGTAGAGACACAAAGAACAGTTCGGCGGAGCTTGATTACTTGCTTGAAAAAGACGCTCGTATTGTTCCTATTGAAGTAAAATCAGGTTCGACCGGAAGTCTGAAGAGTATGCATCTGTTTATTAACAAATTTCAAAGTGATACCGCACTTAAAATATCACAAGCGCCTTATCGAAAAGAAAATCCGATAATCTCTTTGCCGTTTTATGCCATTGCAAGTTTTCTTGGAAAGTATTTATAGAATATCTTTGAACATCAATTCACTGTTAAGCTCAATAAAATGAAAAAGCTATCCTTACTTATTGTCATGATTTTGATTTCGGCTGGTGGTTACTGCCAGAATTCTGCTCCGGTTTATCTTTGGCCGGATAAGGTGCCGGGCGAGACTGATGCGAAACATGATGCGGTGCAGTCGCCAAATAAGGATGGTAATGTAATTCGGCTCACCGACGTGACGAATCCGGCATATCTTGTATTTAAACCTTCACAAGGGAAAAGTAATGGAGCCGGAATAATTATTTGCCCGGGAGGAGCCTACAATATTCTCGCTTTTGACAAAGAAGGAACCGAGATTGCCACTTGGCTGAACAGTTTGGGCTTCACGGCATTTGTGCTTCAGTACCGGGTGCCTAAAAAGCAGGAAGGTGCGCTGATGGACGTACAGCGGGCTATCCGGCTCGTCCGGAGTCATGCAGGTGAATACGGGTTGAAACCGAACAAAATAGGAGTCATGGGCTTTTCGGCAGGCGGAAGTTTGTCGGCCAGGGCGGCAACGCTTTACGCAAAAAAAAGCTATACCCCGGTAGACGCTTCAGACTCGTTATCCTGCCGCCCCGACTTTGCCCTTCCCATTTACCCTGCCTACCTGGATCTGGGACCGAACCGATCTTTGACGCCGGAGTTGTTGGTTAATAAAGATACTCCCACCATGTTTCTGTTTGCTACCGCGGATGATAATTATGGCAACAGTGCGCTCGTTATGGCAGGCGCCTTGAGGGATGCAAAGGTTCCTGTCGAATTGCATTTTTTGGCCACGGGCGGCCACGGGTACGGTTTGAGAGCCGGCAACATTGCCGCAGAAACCTGGGCCCGCGTTGGCCGAAGTATGGCTGAAGAAAGTGGTCGCAGCGGAATAGGGGCAAGTACTCTCAAGTTTTGAAATACTCCTTTCTGAGCACCTGCCAGTTACAATTATCTACCTCAGCAGGGCAGTTGCACACCAAAGCAGTGGCGCTTGTCCGTGAAGATCTCCAACGATCCGCTTGCGCTGCAGGTAATAGTCGTGGTCATTTTTGATGTTGGTTCCTTCGCAAACTTCCGTTAATTCATCGTCCGAATTGATGTAGCCGGTCAATGCCAGCCAACCTTTCCTTGCGGCTGCTCCATATGTTTTTTTGTCTAAGCCAGCCTTGCTTGACGCCTGTAATCATGGCATAGGTAAACATCGCTGTGCCCGAAGTTTCCTTCCATGCTGCCGGATCGTCGATGATCTGCTTCCACATCCCATCGGGTTCCTGAAACTTTAGCAAAGCTGCCATCATCTTGTGATAGCCCGCCATAATTCGTGCCCGATCGGGATTGTTCTTCGGCAGACTGCGAAGTATCTCCGCCATTCCTGCCGCCATCCAGCCGTTGCCACGTCCCCAGCTAAAGTGCGCTTCCGGAGAGTGGTAAAAAAGACCGTTTTCGAGTTGGATTTTATCCAGGTAAAGCACCATTTCCCTGGCCGCACGATCGATGTATTTTTTGTCGCCGGTAGCCCGGAAAGCTTGAGCCTGAACGGCTGTAATCATGAACATATCGTCAATCCAGATTCGGGTTTGCCAGGAATAACCCTGATCGGCCCACTCTTTTTGTTCCTTTTTAGCATCCTGAGGAAGTGTCCACTGGGTATCAGCATACAATATTCCCAGATCCAGATATTTTTGCTCTTTAGTTTTCAGGTACAATTCCAACGGAACAGCTCCGAACACATTGTTATCAACATGATTGGGTTTGGGTTGCATGGATTTTTCCGTGGCGAAAAGAGGTGCGAACCTAGACTCGAAACGATTAAACAACGGCTGGTCTTTTGTCGCTTCTGCGAACCACATGCCACCTAACCAGGCGCATACATCCGGATAGGTTATTTGTGTCGGAGGATCGACGGGGTGCGTATTGCCATATCTGGAATGTGGTGTTTTCAGAAATTTGTTTGCTATGCGGGATCCGATTTCGATTGGAGACTTCCCCGGAGGGAAGGTTTTCAGGCTTGAATCATTTGTCTTCGCATTCCCCAAAATGCTGATCAGCAAAAGGAAAGTCAATGAGAAAATATGTTTCATACTGTGGTATATTAAAAGTGAATTTTCTTCCTGCTATTTCTTCGGCTCACTGCCCATATAGAATTTCAGGTTTCCGCCTTTGATAATATCCGCATGCGAAATTGTATTCTTTTCATATTTGACGCCGTTCAGCTCAACGGATTGTACATACATGTTCGCATCGGAAAGATCGATTGCTTCAACGGTGAATGATTTTGCCTCCGGAAGTGATATCGAAATCTTTTTCACCTGAGGTGCACCCAGGACATATTCCCCGCCGCATGGATTAACCGGATAGAATCCCATGTTGGAAAAGATTAACCAAGCCGACATTTGTCCGCAGTCGTCGTTGCCGCACAATCCGTTAATTTCATTTTTGTACTGGGTGCGGCAGATCTGGCGCACCAGTTTCTGCGTTTTCCACGGCTTGCCGGCAAGGGCGTACAGATAGGCAACGTGGTGACTCGGTTCATTCCCATGGGCATATTGTCCGATCAATCCGGTCACATCCGCCACAAAACCGTTCGCCTCTTTTTTGGGAGACATTTCGAACAGCGAATCCAGTTTGACGTTAAAATACTCCTCTCCTCCCATCAACCCGATCAATCCGGGAATATCGTGCTGAATATGCCAGGTATATTGCCATGCATTGCCTTCTGTATAGTCTCCGCCCGAAGCACTTGCTTGCGAAAGCGCAAACGAGTTAAACGGAGTTCTCCAATTTCCCAACGAATCTTTTCCACGCATCAGCTTGGTTTGAGCGTCGAACAGATTTTTGTAGTAGTTTGAACGTTTGGTGAAGAACTCAAAATCCTCCTGTTTGTTTAAAGCTTTGGCAAATTGAGCGGCGCAATAGTCGTCATAAACGGATTCCAGGGTACGCGAAACAGATTCATCCTTGACCCTGTCGAATGGATAATATCCAAATTTATCGTAGAGCCTCCAATCCGAATTCCGGTGATTTTTTGTCAGCGAACTCTTGACTGCCTGAAATGCCCTTTCTGCATCGAAACCGCGGAATCCCTTCAGGTACGCATCCACGATAACGGGTACGGCGTGATTTCCAATCATGCAATAAGTCTCTTTTCCCCACAATGCCCAGATAGGTAGAAAGCCCTGCTGATCATACTGATGAAGCATGGAATTGACGAAACCATCCACGCGTTCCGGACTTAAAATCGAATAAAGAGGATGAGCTGCCCGATAGGTATCCCAGATCGAGAGGGTAGAATAAAACGTTGGGTCAGAAACGTCGGCAATGTTGTTGGGCTGTATAAACAGGTGGTACATAGAGGTATAAAAGATATCCTTCTGATCTTTTGTGCCTTCAATTTGTACCCGCGAAAGTAAATTGTTCCATTTTGCCATACCGGCTTCGCGTACCTTTTCGAATTCCCATTTTGGTATCTCGGCAACGAGGTTCTTCTTAGCGCCTTCAATGCTCGTTGAAGAAATAGCAACTTTGACCATCAGCTCTTCGCCCGGCTGAACAGCAAAATCGAAGACATAGCGCGCGGCTTTCTCGGCTGCATCCTGCTTCGGAAGTTCAGTTTTCCCGGTAATTGGTTTGCTGAATTCAATGACGAAATAGTAGGTGCGGTCGAGCCAGACCGAGGTACGGGTCGAGCCGGTTATCACGGTGCTGCTTTCGAAATTTACAGTTGATTCCAGAACATGCTTGTGCAACATCTGTTCATTGAAGACCATTCCACTCTGAAAATCGATCAAAACGTGAGAAGGCTCATTCTTCTGAAATGTATAGCGGTGAATGGCTGTGTGTTCAGAGGCCGTCATTTCTGCCTTTATGTCGAAATCGGAAAGCACCACGGAATAATATCCCGGTGTGGCTTTGTCCTGGCCTCTTTTGAAACTGCTGCGGTAATGTTCGCGTACCGGATTTCCGGCAAACGGAAGCATAAGCAGATCGCCTAAATCCGGGCATCCGGTACCATTCAGACGCGTCTGGGAAAATCCGTTAATCGTGGAATCTGTAGACTGATATCCGGAACAATAGGCCCAGGTGCAATTGCCAGTTTCGGGTCCGGCCTGAATGAGTCCAAAGGGAACGCAGGCTCCCGGAAAGCAATGACCGTTTTCGGCCGCTCCAACGAACGGATTAACAAATTGGGTGTAATCTTCAGTTTTGGTTTCCTTTGGAGTAGTGCAGGAAGCTACTGCTAATGTGATTAACAATAGAAATGCGATTGTTCTGAACATAGGTTTGATTTTGATAGAGTTAATTTGTCACGAATATATTTCAAATTTTTATAAACTGTTTAAAAATCGAACTATTACGACTTTTCCCCGGATTTATTTGATGGGAACAATTTCAAGCAACGGGTCTTTCAAATTCCAGGATGGTGGTATTTGAAAGGTAATTTTCATGACAGCGGGGTATTCTTCTGAGATGGCGCATTCTTCATTCAGCACGTTTGAATCGGTAATTTTCCGATACGATCTCGTCAGACTGGATTGAATGTTCAGTGTCATTTTGGGAAATTTCCATGATTGCGCCGAAAAATTGTCGTCCGACAAATCTTTGGCGTATACATAAATCGAGAAGTCACTGTTTTTTGTGGTGGAGTTGAAAATACTCATGCTGGTTTTGGTAACCCTGACATTTGTTTTACCATCTCCGGGGACTAACACCCACTCAGTTTCATTGTTCGCATTATTCCAATGAATTGTGCCTGACTTAATTTGATTCCAGTTTCGCTGGTTTCCCCATAATCCGCCCATCATCCAGGTTGAATTTACCACAGCGGTTACCCGCTTCAGCGTGTCGCCGGC
The DNA here is from genome assembly GCA_963663005.2 of Prolixibacteraceae bacterium. Classification (GTDB taxonomy): domain Bacteria; phylum Bacteroidota; class Bacteroidia; order Bacteroidales; family Prolixibacteraceae; genus CAINVV01. Next base: position 204,403 of record CAXXHH010000008.1, on the reverse strand, counting down.
AAGTTTCCCGGGGATGAGTCTGTCAATTAATTGTCCGGAATAGAACTCCTGCAATTGCAGCAAAGCCGGTCTTGGAATGTTTAGTCCAAGGTGCAGGATAGGAGAGATGTTGCTCATTTCGCCCTCTTTTGCACCTTTCCCGCGGGGCAATGGGGCAATTTTCTCATTGTCCAGCGCCAGGGCTATCCATATCCCGGTGATCGCAACATATTTTTTCATATCCATACCGTAGCCTCTAAAATAGGGACCAACCATATTCTTAAGGACCGGGTGATAGTTGCTTGCGATCTCATGCCACATTGAATCTTCGAGCTCTATCCCCATTTTTTTGATCTTTTCGGATCCGAGCTCGCGCCAGAAGGCAAGTCCGATGAGGGTAACTCCGTAGTAGGTTGGCGAATTGTATTCGCTGAAAGTCTGATGGCGATTGTAGAGGTTATAAATATCGACTGCTTTCCTGAATCCACCCTTTTTAAGCTCCTCAATTTTGAACTCGTTTCCGGTAAAGTCCATCAGAAAAGCGCTCATGACAGAGATATTGGTATAGTCTGCCCCGACATCCCTTTTCAGGGCTCCCTTCGCTGCCCTGATCAATCCGCTTTTGATGTCGGCGAGCAGTTGGGCAGACAGCAGATGTTTGTAATTCTGATAGATCAGGATGAGGTCGCAGCCAATGAATTCTCTCCAATTTTTGTCGAGCCGGTCATCTGCCGGACTCGTTTTCCACATCCCGAAATTTTCGCTTTTTTCGTCTGTATGCTGATTTTTCAAAATCCATTTCAGAATTTTAGAGGCATTCTCTTTGTCGTCCGGCTTATTTCTGAACAAAAGCGCTTGCGCCAACCGGGTCATGTTCCGTGTACCTGTGCTGTTGGTCAAAATCTGCTCCACGGTTTTCCCGGTAGGAAATTCGGCTAAAATAAACCCCTCGAAGAGCGATTGTTGGTAACCTGTAAGTCCCTGATAGAAATAGTTTCTGGCAACAATTTCTTCATTATCAGACAAAATTGGCGAGGCGGTGGTATTTCTGAACAGGGCGATTACCAGCAGGAAAGAGAAAATGATCCGGCGACTATTCATGACGGAAGAGGTAAGATGATTGATTATCCAATGGTAAATCCAGACTACAAAACGGTATCACCTCCGGCTGCTTTATACAATCCAAAATTTGAAATGGCTGGCGTATTGTTGGCGTCCCGGATATTGATTCTTATTTTGCTACCCGCGATGGGGGTAATTCTCAACAACCGTTTATAGCCGATACTGGTGCCGCTGGCAATCGTCTGCCACCCCTTTGAACACAAAAGTTGGATATCAAATGAGACAATCCGTTGTCCGAGGCGAACCGGTTCCTGCAATAAAATGCGATCGAATTTTTTGGTGCTGTCGATCGCCATCTCCAGGGAAGCCTTCCTTTGATCGCTGGCTGCCGCCCAATAACTGGCTGCATCGTTGTCGGTACAGTTTGCCGGACTAAAAGTTGCCGCACCAGAAAAGGTAGTTGAAGCGGTAACTTTTGCATTGGCAGCCAAATTTTCCTTGAATGTTTTGTCCAGAATCTCCTTAAATTTTTTCAGGGATGCCACGTCTTTTTCGGCAAAAAGTCCATCGCGGTTAGGGGGAAGATTGAGCAGAAAAACGGCATTTCGGCCAACCGAACGATAATATAAGTCGACCAGCTGAGAAGGTGTCTTCACTGTTTCATCGTCGGTAGTATGAAAGAACCATCCCTTTCTGATAGAGACGTCGCACTGACCCACCACCCAGGAAGTACCGTATAAATCGCCTGTGTTCAGGTAGTCGGAGTCGGCATCGCCAACTGCCACCTTGGTTCTGTCCAGCATACTCCAGAATGTCTCACCAGCGATACCACGCTCATTACCAATCCAGTGAATGTCAGGCCCTGCATCCGAAAAAATGGACGCCTCTGGTTGAATTTTGTACACAATCTCCTGAATATCTTTCCATGGATAGTAACTTTTCTTGTCGATTTTACGAACCTCTTTGGCTCCTCCATAATAACCATCGCCTCCATTTGCTCCATCAAACCAGACTTCGGAGATCTTTCCGTAATTGGTCATTAGCTCTTTCAGCTGGTTTTTGTAGTAGGTGATGTAAGCGGGTGTACCGTAACCGGCATGGTTCCGGTCCCACGGAGAGAGATACAATCCGGCTTTGATACCATATTTGGCACAGGCGTCTGTAAACTCTTTCACGATATCACCTTTCCCATTTTTATACGGACTGTTTTTGATGGAATGTTCAGTGAAAGCGCTTGGCCAGAGACAAAATCCGTCGTGGTGCTTGGCTGTCAAAATCAACTCTTTGAAACCCCCGTCCTTGGCCGCTTTGACCCACTGTTCGGTATCCAGCTTTTTGGGATCAAACAATGCCGGCGACTCATCTCCATATCCCCACTCTTTGTCGGTAAAGGTATTCATGTTAAAGTGGATGAATCCGACCACTTCCATCGCCTGATAACTGACCTGTTTAGAAGACGGAACTACTTTGTTGGGTTTAATATCCGGCTGACAAATGCCAGCGACTGATACAAAAACGAGTACAATTGATACTATCCAAAATTTAAATTTCATTACAGGCAAAGTTTAGTTGGTGATTTCGAGCACAGTTTTTTTGAGCATTTTGTCGGCAGAGCTACCTCCGTAAAGCAATTCATACTTACCAGGAAGCACCTCAAATTTTTGAGTTCCATCATTGAACGAGTTAAATGCGTCGGAAGCCAATACAAAGCTTACTTTCTGTGTTTCACCGGCTTTCAGAGATACTCTTTTGAAGCCCTTCAGTGCCTTTAGCGGTCCGGCCGGATCGTTCGGATTGCGAAGATACACCTGCACAACCTCATCACCCGGACGTTTCCCGGTATTTTGAACTTCGACGGAAAGAGTCACGTTATCCGTTTTGCAGATGACAGCCTTGGAAAGGCTGGCCGCTTTGTACGTGAAATTGGTATAACTGAGTCCGAATCCAAACGGGTACAAAGGCTCCTGAGTCATGTAACGATAGGTGCGTCCCTTCATTGAATAGTCTTCAAAATCGGGAAGCTGGTCGATACTCTTGTAGAATGTAACTGGCAGTCGGCCGGCCGGATTGTAATCTCCGAATAAGACATCCGCAACAGCGGTACCAGCCGCTTCACCACCATACCAGGCATTAAGAATCGCATCCACATTAGCCTCTTCCCAGTTTAAGGCAATGGCGCTACCTGCACAAAGCACATAAACAATGGGTTTTCCGGTTGCCTTGAGGATCTTGATCATCTCTTTCTGCACAGCCGGTATTTCAATATTTGTGCGGTCGCCTCCTTTGAAACCGTCAACGGTAACTCTCATTTCTTCTCCCTCGAGGCGTGGAGAAATTCCGCCAACGAAAATGATGACATCCGCGTTCTTAACTTTGGAAACGGAGATATTCATGCTATCCATGTTTGCCTCGCCAGTATGCCTGCATCCCTTTTCGTAAAGGACTGAGGCGTTCGGCAATTTATCTTTAATACCTTGAAGGATGGTGGTAGTTTTGGACGGAAATCCATTGTAATTTGCCCATAACATAATGGAGTCGTTTGCATTCGGACCCATAACGGCAACGGTTTTGAGCTTTTTGCTTAGGGGCAACGTATTATTTTTATTCTTCAGCAGAACTATGCTTTCTTTTGCCATTTTCAACGCCAGATCTTTGTGCTGCTGGCAATCCACAACGCTGAAAGGAATTTTTGACCATTTAACCATTTCGTCCGGATCAAACATCCCCAGGTCAAATCTGCCTTTGAACAATCTGCGAAGCGAAACATCCAGCTGACTTTCTTTGATCAGTCCTTTTTGTACCGCGTCAATCAAACTTTTGTAGCTGCTTCCGCATTCGACATCCGTGCCGTTAAGTACCGCATCCGCGGATGCGGTGGGCGCATCCGGGTGGGTGTCATGACGCGGGGTTCTGGGATCTTTTCTCCAGAAATCGTCGATAGCGCCACAGTCAGACACGACGATACCTTTGTAACCCCAATCATTCCGGAGGATATTTACCAGGAGTTTATCACTTCCGCAGCAGGGTTTATCTTCGAAGCGGTTGTAAGCGCACATCACCTGCTGAACATTTCCTTCCTTAACCAGCGCTTCAAACGCAGGAAGATAGGTTTGCCACAAGTCCCGCTCGGAGACCTTCGCATTGTAACTGTGCCGGTTCGATTCCGGACCGCTGTGCACGGCAAAGTGCTTGGCGCAGGCAAAGCTCTTGAAATATTTTGGATCGTCGCCTTGCAAACCTTTTACGGCTGCAAGTCCCATTCTGGCGGTCAGGTAGGGATCTTCCCCATAGGTTTCCATTCCTCTGCCCCAGCGCGGATCGCGAAAAATATTGATATTGGGAGTCCAGAAGGTAAGTCCTTTGTACCTGTCATATAATTTGTCTTTCTGATAATTATGGTATTTGGCACGCGCCTCGTCGCTGATGACAGAAAAGGTTTCCAACATCGATTTTTCATCGAAAGAGGCTGCCAGAGCGATCGCCTGCGGAAAGACAGTCGCCAGTCCGGTACGGGCTACGCCGTGAAGGGCTTCGTTCCACCAATTGTAAACAGGAATGCCTAAACGCTCAATGGCCGGCGTTTTGTCCATCATCTGGGTCACTTTTTCCTCCAGAGTGAGCCTGCTTAATAAATCATCAATTCGTTTATCCGTCGACAGACGGGTGTCACGGAACGGGAATTGCTGGACTTGCGATTGACCATTCACAGTGAAGAGAGTCAATAAAGCAAATACCGTAAAGAGAAAGAATTTTTTCATAAATGGTTGACGATTATGGTAAATTACACGGGCTATAAATTTAACACTTTTGTCAATTGAATATCTTCCGGTACGAAGAAAAGCAGAGATAAGAGATTAGAATTGAGAGAGACCTGGGACAGGCTTTTTTGGCTATCGCCTGAAGCGTATAATTCAGGCAGTTTATCTTTCTCCGATCAGGGTTAAAACTGCTTCGTCGCTCCATTCCTGACAGTGTCCTGCCATCGGTGTAAATGAGATTTTGGCGTCCGATTTGGGATTCTCGGTTTTGTCGAGATACATCTTGAGAAACCGGGTAGCCACATTGGAATATAAGCCATCCATATCGCCGGTCCAGATCCATATTTTACCCTGAAGCTTTGGACCGAGGGTCGTCCACTCTTTCTCCAGCACTTTCTTCAGGTCATATTTTTCCCATTGTTTGGCAATGGTATGATCAATTTTGCCGGTAAAAGGATCGAACATCAAGGTTGGAAGTCCGTCTTTGCCTGCCGGACCAAACACCGCATTGTAGGCGCCAAACTGTCCGCCGGAAATCCGGTAGTCGCCGGTTTTGCTCACAATATTTTCTCCGGTAATCCACTCCTTCATAGAAAAGGTCGGTTCTCCGTAAATCGTTCTTTTTCCCGGTTGCAGATAGCCGAAGCGATTGTAAAAAATCGTTTCATCGCTGTAAATATTGATCAGGCCATAATGCTCAAAATCGACCGGATCCGGACTATACGACCACGCGCCATCGAAAAAATCCGGATAAAAAATCTGCAGTCCGAGCGCTACCCACCCCCCGGTGGAATATCCGGTAAGATAGCGCTTATGCGATGCGGGATCGTACCGTACCATTTTCTCTATTTCCGGGATTAACTCTTCTGTCAGCGCCTTCCCGCAAGGGCCATTATTTTCAGAATCAACCTGGTAGGTATCTCCATATGGGCCCTGAGAATCAAGAAAAACGTATATAATTTGCGGGGCGCTGCCGGAAAACCACCAATCGTGGAACTCTTTGTCGTTAAGCAGTCCGTTGACGGCAGTGAATCTTCCATTTAATCCGGGTGCCCGGTAACAGATGGGATAGGATTTTCCAGGATTGTCAAAATAGCCGGAAGGAAGCAAAATGGAGGCTTTCAAATATCGGGTATGTCCGGAGAACCGGGTCAGGCAATTGCTCTGAAGCACCACTGTCCTGACAAATTTGTGGCTAATGATTTCAGGTTTGGGTATTTCTTTGCTGAGCGTTAGTTTCAATTCCGAAGAGGAATTTAGCACTATTGAGTCTGTGTTGCTGACCAGATTTCCGGGTACGTTTTCGAGACCGTCATCAATATTTTGCTTGTAGGTAGCCCGAAACCAGACCATTTCATTCTTCTGAGCAGACCATTTATCGAGTCCGGCGCAAAGGATATTCTTATCGCCGGCATCCAGTTTGTAGGTTTCGGTTCCATCCCAGTTTTGAGGGGTAATGCCCACTATCAGCTCAGATTTTGAACGGGAATCTTTTGTATTCTGCCGGGAAATGCGAAGAATCAGCCGGCCACCCTGCATCATGGTTTTTTGCAGTTCAGGAGCAACCGAAATTTTTGCACCCCTGAACGGTAGTTCCTGTGCCTCGGAAAAGAATGGCAAGAGACATAGCCAAAGCAAGATAGTTAATTGGATTCTCATGTCGTAGTAGTTATTCATCAATACGTTTAGCCGGCACGATGGATTTAGCGATCATCTTTCCCTGTAATCACTTGAATCCTCTGGAGAAAAGGCTCTCTAGAATCGGATAAAGAGCAGGAAAAGTAGACCGATCGCAATTCGGTAATATCCAAAGTATTTAAATCCGTAGTTTTCAACAAGTTTTATAAAAACCTTTACGGCTGCCCAGGCCGAGATAAACGCGATTAACAGCCCAATTCCAAGAAGTGTGATTTCCTGAGAAGTGAAAGCTATGGGAGTTTTCATCAGGTCGTAACCGGTAGCGGCAAACATGGTTGGTACTGCCAAAAGGAAAGAAAACTCCATGGCCTGTTTTTTATCGAGTCCGTTGAAAACGCCTCCGATGATGGTCGCCGCCGCTCTCGAAACGCCTGGAATCATGGAAATACATTGGATCAGTCCGATAAAGAACGAACGCTTGTAGGTTATGGAATCAAGATCGAGGGTCTTGCTCTCTTTCGCAACCACTTTTTTATCAATCAATACCAGGATAATACCTCCAATCACCAGTGCGACACCGACAACATATGGATTAAAGAGATACATCTTAATGGTTTTGTATGCCAGGAATCCGACAATCCCGGTAGGAATAAATGCGACCCCCAGCTTTAAATATATGGTAAAACTTTGCAGGAATCTTTTGGCGTACAGCAATACGATTGCCATTATAGCTCCGAGCTGAATCGATATTTCAAATGTTTTTACGAAGTCACCGTCAATCTTTAATAGCGTCTGGCCCATAATCATGTGCCCGGTTGAGGAGATCGGGAGGAACTCTGTAAGTCCTTCGATGATAGCCAGAATGATGCTGTCAAAAATGCTCATGCTTTTGTTGGATTATAGTATTGAAATTTTTCCTACCACAGAAAAACAAATATAGTGTTCCTTTTTGAGTCGTTTCTATTCTTCATTCCAAAAGTTGGACAAAAGTCAAAAATAAGCAGGGCGTTTCGTATTCCAAAATTAATGACTATATTTGTGCCATATTCCAAAATTTAATGAACATTGTTTCTCATAGACGGCTATTCGAATTTTATCAAAAAAATAAGGAAGCCAGAGTATCCATGGAGAGTTGGTACAGAACGGCAAAAAATGCCAAATGGAAGTGCTTTGCGGATATAAAGAAGGATTTCAACAGTGTGGATAGTATTGGCAAACAACGATATATATTCAATATAAAAGGAAATGATTATAGATTGGTTGTAGTCATACAGTTTGTACACGAATATATTTACATAAGGTTTGTAGGAACGCATGCTGAATATGATAAAATTGACAGCATAACAATTTAAGTTCACGTAAGACATGGAAAAAATTATAGATGAGGCTGTTTACAACACAGCGCTTGAAAGAATAGAAGAACTTTTGCCGATGGTGACTGACGAAACTCCTCAGTACGACCGTAAAGCCATTGAGTTGAAAATTATGTCCGATATTGTGATCGAATATGAGGAGAAACATTTTCCGATTGAAAACCCGTCGCTTGCGGATGTTGTAAAGATGAGATTGGAACAAGAGTCGATGTCGCAACGCACATTTGCAAAAAAAATTGGGGTTTCTCCTTCCAGGGTGAGTGAGTATCTAAATGGCAAAAGTGAACCAACCTTAAAAATCGCCCGAAATATCAGTAAAATTCTCCATATTGAGCCCTCAATTATACTGGGGGTATGAAGTAAAATTGCTTTTCACCTTGGTAGAATGGTCGCCAAATAAGCCCTATTTTCTATCTTTGCAAATTAATTGAAGAAAAGATTATCAACGAATGAGCGATTTTAAAAGAACATTGATCACCTCCGCATTGCCTTATGCCAATGGTCCGGTACATATTGGTCACCTGGCAGGCGTGTATGTCCCTGCAGATATTTATGCCCGTTACCTCCGGCTCAAAGGAGAGGAAGTTCTATTTATCGGCGGATCCGATGAACATGGCGTCCCAATTACCCTGAAGGCTAAAAAGGAGGGAACCACTCCGCAGGCTATAGTGGATAAATACCATGGAATGATCAAAGACTCGTTCGAAAAATTCGGCATATCTTTTGATGTCTATTCCCGCACCAGCTCGAAGATTCATCACGAAACGGCGTCTGAGATTTTTCAAACGTTGTATGAAAAGGGAGAGTTCATCGAACAAACTTCCGAACAATTTTTTGATCAGGAAGCGAATCAATTCCTGGCCGACCGGTATATCACTGGTACCTGCCCAAAATGTGGCTTCGAAAAAGCCTATGGCGACCAGTGTGAAAGTTGCGGAACTTCCTTGAATGCCACTGATCTGATCAACCCCAAGTCGATGCTCAGCGGCAATGTTCCGGTGATGAAGGAGACCAAGCATTGGTATCTGCCGCTCGACAAATACGAACCCTGGCTGAAGGAATGGATTCTTGAGGGTCACAAAGAATGGAAACCCAATGTTTACGGACAGTGTAAGTCGTGGATTGATGGCGGACTAAATCCCCGCGCCGTTACACGGGATCTGGATTGGGGTATTCCGGTGCCGGTTAAAGGTGCCGAAGGTAAGGTGCTCTATGTTTGGTTTGACGCGCCAATTGGCTATATCTCGGCCACAAAAGAGTTGACCCCGGATTGGCAAAAATATTGGAAAGATCCTGAAACCAGGATGCTTCATTTTATTGGGAAAGACAATATTGTCTTCCATTGCATAATTTTTCCGGTGATTCTGAAGGCCGAAGGTTCCTATATTTTGCCGGATAATGTGCCTGCCAACGAATTTCTTAACCTGGAAGGCGATAAAATATCCACGTCCCGCAATTGGGCTGTTTGGTTGCACGAATACCTGGAAGAGTTTCCCGGCAAGGAGGATGTGCTGAAATATACCCTGACGGCAAACGCCCCCGAGACGAAAGATAATGACTTTACATGGAAAGATTTTCAGACCAGAAATAACAGTGAATTGGTGGCCATCCTTGGTAATTTCGTGAACAGGGTGGTGGTTCTGACCAATAAATATTACGACGGATTTGTCCCGGAGGCCGGGAAGTTTGAGCCTCAGGACGAGGAAGCGCTTGCCACACTCGGTACTCTTAAAGTCGAAATTGAGAAGGCGCTGGATACGTTCCATTTCCGCGAAGCGTTGAGGCTTGCCATGGAGATGGCTCGTTTGGGCAATAAGTATCTAGCCGACATGGAGCCATGGATTGTGTTCAAAACCAATCCGGAGAGAGTCAAAACCATTATGCATGTGTGCCTGCAAATAACGGCCAATCTTACCATCGTATTTGAGCCGTTTCTGCCATTTACCATGAATAAGCTACGCAAATTCCTGAATTTGGAGAAATTGCAGTGGAACAATCTTGGGAAGACCGATCTGCTCAAGGCCGGAGATAGGGTAAATACACCGGAACTTCTGTTTGAGAAGATTGAAGATGATGCAATTCAACGTCAGGTTGAAAAGCTGCTAGCTACTAAAATGGCGAACGAATCGGCCGAAAAAACGGTTGCGCCGGCAAAGGCCAACATCGAATATGACGATTTCGCTAAAATGGACATCCGTATCGGGACAATCATCGCCGCAGAAAAAGTGGCAAAAACCAAAAAATTATTGAAGCTGACGATAGACACGGGAATCGATCAGCGAACCGTTGTATCCGGCATCGCAGAACAATACGAACCGGCGCAAATAGTGGGTCAGCGGGTATCCATTCTGGTAAATCTGGCTCCCAAAAACCTGAAAGGCATCGAATCGCAAGGGATGATCCTGATGGCCGAAAATGGCGACGGAAAGTTGGTCTTTGTTACTCCAGCTGAGGGAGTTGACAACGGATCAGAGGTTCGGTAGATAGAACCCATTAAAAATGAGACATATAAATATTGGATCAAATTAAAGCTTGATCTGTGATGTATTTCCGTCAGAGGGGATGGCACGCCCCAACACTTCACATTAGCTTATATTCATTCTAAATTGTCGAATATTTCTATTCGAACCGCAAACGATTGAATAAAAGTTTTTAAATTCACAACTCTTTTATTTTTAATTCGTTATGTAAAATAAAAGATGAAGAAAATACAATTTTTCGACCATTATGGTTCAATTTTTGAATTGACAGTTGGGATTCGAGAAAGATGTATTCGAAGGGTTTCCCAAATATCCTGAAGAAAAAAAGTGTGTAACATTTAATACAAAAAACTATGTCAGCTAACGGTAGAATTTCCCTTAATTTTTCGGCATTAGCGTATCGAACAATCTTGTTATTTTTAGCAGTAATCTTATTCACTGGTCAAAAGGCACAGGCTGCCGAGACCTGCACAGCTGCCACCGGACTCTCAGCAACCGCTGGAGCGAATACAGTAAAAGTTGTGTACGTACTTCCTTCGGGAATCAGCAGCGCCACGCTTGAAGTTGTTTTAGCTTCCGCTTCAATAACCGATGCTACGGTTTGGATGACCAAAGCCATCACAGTTCCATCCACGGCAACGGAGCGCGGCGATTTGCTTCCATCCACGAAATACAAATACCGGATCAAAACGGTATGTACCAACGGAGGAGCTGTACTCTATTCATCAATAGGTGAATTTGCCACGACAGCAGCAACAACGCCAACCTGCACCGCAGCCACCGGACTTTCAGCAACTGCTGGAGCGAATGCAGTGAAAGTTGTGTACGTGCTTCCTTCGGGAATCAGCAGCGCCACGCTTGAAGTTGTTCTAGCCTCCGCCTCAATAACCGATGCCACAGTTTGGATGACCAAAGCCATCACAGTTCCATCCACGGTTACGGAGCGTGGAGATTTGCTTCCATCCACGAAATACAAATACCGGATCAAGACGGTATGTGCTAACGGAGGAGCTGTACTTTATTCATCAGTTGGTGATTTCACCACAACGGCCGCCACGCCAACCTGCACCGCAGCCACCGGACTCTCAGCCACTGCAGGAGCAAATGCAGTGAAAGTTGTGTACGTACTTCCTTCTGGCATCAGCAGCGCCACACTTGAAGTTGTTCTGGCTTCCACCTCAATAACCGATGCTACGGTTTGGATGACTAAAGCCATCACCATTCCATCCACGGTTACGGAACGCGGCGATTTGGTTCCAGCCACAAAATACAAATACCGGATCAAAACGGTATGTGCCAACGGAGGCGCTGTACTTTATTCATCAGTAGGTGATTTCACCACCACAGCCGCCACGCCAACCTGCACTGCAGCCACCGGACTCTCAGCAACCGCTGGAGCGAATTCAGTAAAAGTTGTGCACGTGCTTCCTTCGGGAATCAGCAGCGCCACACTTGAAGTTGTATTGGCTTCGACCTCAATAACCGATGCCACAGTTTGGATGACTAAAGCCATCACCATTCCATCCACGGTTACGGAGCGCGGAGATTTGCTTCCATCCACGAAATACAAATACCGGATCAAGACGGTATGTGCCAACGGAGGCGCTGTACTTTATTCATCAGTTGGCGATTTCACCACGACGGCCGCCACGCCAACCTGCACCGCAGCTACCGGACTCTCAGCAACTGCGGCAGCTAATACGGTAAAGATTGGCTATACTCTTCCTTCTGGAATCAGCAGCGCCACGCTTGAAGTTGTTTTGGCTTCAACCTCAATAACCGATGCCACAGTTTGGATGACAAAGGCCATCACCATTCCATCCACGGTTACGGAGCGCGGCGATTTGCTTCCATCCACGAAATACAAATACCGGATCAAAACGGTATGTACCAACGGAGGAGCTGTACTCTATTCATCAATAGGTGAATTTGCCACGACAGCAGCAACAACGCCAACCTGCACCGCAGCCACCGGACTTTCAGCAACTGCTGGAGCGAATGCAGTGAAAGTTGTGTACGTGCTTCCTTCGGGAATCAGCAGCGCCACGCTTGAAGTTGTTCTAGCCTCCGCCTCAATAACCGATGCCACAGTTTGGATGACCAAAGCCATCACAGTTCCATCCACGGTTACGGAGCGTGGAGATTTGCTTCCATCCACGAAATACAAATACCGGATCAAGACGGTATGTGCTAACGGAGGAGCTGTACTTTATTCATCAGTTGGTGATTTCACCACAACGGCCGCCACGCCAACCTGCACCGCAGCCACCGGACTCTCAGCCACTGCAGGAGCAAATGCAGTGAAAGTTGTGTACGTACTTCCTTCTGGCATCAGCAGCGCCACACTTGAAGTTGTTCTGGCTTCCACCTCAATAACCGATGCTACGGTTTGGATGACTAAAGCCATCACCATTCCATCCACGGTTACGGAACGCGGCGATTTGGTTCCAGCCACAAAATACAAATACCGGATCAAAACGGTATGTGCCAACGGAGGCGCTGTACTTTATTCATCAGTTGGTGAATTTGCAACGACGGCTGCCACTACAACGGCAACCCCACCAGTAGTAGCGAATTGTGTTCCAGCCACCGGATTATCGATCAGCAAACTAGGTGCGACATCTGTAGTCGTAAATTATACCCTTCCTGCAGAGATTACTGCCGCTACCCTTGAAATTTTGAGTGCGACATCGACCTCCTGGCTTTCCAGGAAACTGACTATTCCTTCAACTTCTTACGAACGGAATGAACTGATTCCTAATACTAAATATTATTACAGAATCAAAACAACTTGCAAGAATGGAGGAACTAGCCTAAGCGTAAGTGACTATTTTACCACGCTGAGTTCAGCCACAAAAAGTGCGGTACTTTCTGACGTTAGTGCGAAAGTGGATGAACCAGCGGATTTGATACTTTCCTGCTATCCAAATCCGGTTAAGACCACGTTGTATCTCAACGTACCCGGCTCAGGTAATCAAATTGTATCCGTAAAACTTTCAAATATCAACGGGGCGCAGGTTTATACCAGCCAGTTTACTGAAAATGAACTTCAGCAGATCGACGTTCAAAGTTTTCCACGTGGTATCTACGTGTTATACGTCACGGTTGGAAATGTGACAAAAACGGTGAAAGTGGCGCTTAATTAATACTTGCTTTCAGCTCTTTGAGGAAGGCAGGAACGAGAACGAACGGATCGTAAGGCTGATCTTTCATCTTCAGTGTTTCGATCGGAATGTAACCGCGGTAGCCGCTCCTTTTAATGATCTTCATCAATCTGGGAATGTCAGTCTTAACACTGCTGGCATTCCCAAATACACTTGTCTTTACCTGCCAGTTTACCGTATAGGGAATGATTGTTTCAATATCGGTGTATGGGTCTGGAACCTTAAAATTACCCGTGTCCAGAATGATGCCTGCCCATTTTGAATTGACTGCCTTATAAACTTTGATGCACTGATCGGCCGTCCAGAGCATATCTCCGTGGTTCTGAATACCGATGATGACGCCATGCTTTTCACCGAATGCGGCGCACTCTTTGAAACATTCGATCATCCAGCCTGCAACTTCATCCCATTTGTTTTCATAACCGGCCGGGACAGCTCCGGCAAAAAGCCGGATTACAGGGGCTCCCAACTTCGCGGCCACGATGATCCATTTTTTCGCAAGTTCGACATCTGCCTTCCTGACTGCCGGGTCGGGTGAGGCAAAGTTATTGCGGATGCCTGTTCCGCTGATTTCAACGCCCAATTTATAGGCTTTCCGTTTGACTTCGTAGATATATTCATCTGAAGGGACTTCGGGGTAGCCCGGGAAATAATAGCCCGTCAGGTCGATTGCCTCGATGTTCTGAACGGCACACCAGTCCAGCAGGTCCAACAACGTAAATGCGGGTTTCCCGGGAGCCGGTTTTGCCAGGAGTGCATCGTTGAACGAATAGGCATTGAGGGTCAGCTTTATGTGCCCCTGAGGTTTTTCTTTGATCGCATCTTGAGAAAAACCGCCCAAACTTAGATTCATCAGAATCAGTGTAGCAACTGCGAAAATCAAATAGCTTTTGTGTCTCATTTGAATGTAATTTGTTTTTTACGGCCAATTAGTATCGAAGATCAGCGAAGCCAAAACCCATCCGATCGTTTTGAAACGGCGAAAATGAGCAAGGGTATTTCCTGGCTGAAACTGTAGGATGAAGTTATTGCGTTTCTACAATATAACAAATTTACCCGATTGTTCGTTTCGATAAATCGGTGTCAATTTCGTTTTCCCATTTGGCAACGACGACGGTTGCGACGGAATTGCCTATCAGATTGGTGATTGCGCGTGCTTCGCTCATGAATCGGTCGATGCCGAGGATGAGGGCAAGAGCGGCAACAGGTACCGTGCCAACGATTGGCAGCACGGCCGCAAGGGTGATAAAGCCGCTTCCTGTTACTCCTGCGGCGCCTTTGGAGGTGATCAGTAAAACGAGCAGCAAAGTCACCTGATGAGATAAATCCAGCGGAGTGCCGGTAGCCTGAGCCAGGAAAACGGCAGCCATCGTCAGGTAGATAGAGGTTCCGTCCAGATTAAAGGAATAGCCGGTTGGCACAACCAGTCCGACGACAGATCGGGAGCAGCCAATTTTTTCCATTTTCTCCATCAGTCCCGGTAGGGCTGCCTCGGAAGAGGATGTCCCCAATACGATCAAAATTTCCTCTTTAATCACACCGAGCAAACGGAAAAGACTATATCCGGTTAATTTCATAACCGTGCCCAGCACAATAAAAACGAATAAGATACAGGTGGTGTAGAAGGAAAGCATAAGTTGACCCAGCGAGGCCAGCGAACCTAATCCGTACTTGCCGATGGTGAAACTCATGGCTCCGAAAGCGCCGATGGGGGCAACTTTCATGATAATTTTTATGATGCCGAATAGTCCGGCTTCCAGCGATTTAATTCCACGTAAAATTGGCGTTGCCTTTTCACCAACTTTGGAAAGTGCAAATCCAAACAGTACTGAAAAGAACAAGACCTGAAGAATATTCCCTTCGGACAATGCGCTGACGATATTCTCCGGGATGATATTCATGAAAAAGTCTACCACCCCATGTCCGCCGGATGGTGCCTTAACATATTTTGCTACAGCGGCCTGATCTAACGAGGCGGGATCGATATGCATCCCCGAACCGGGCTGAAATAAGTTCACCACTACTAGGCCGATAATGAGTGCGATAGTCGAAATTACTTCGAAATAGACGATTGCTTTCAGACCCACCCTTCCAACTTTTTTCGTATCCTGCATTCCAGCAATCCCGGTTACGATGGTTGCAAAGATGATGGGAGCGATCATCATCTTGACCAGCTTGATGAAACCGTCCCCCAATGGTTTTAAGGATTCGGCAAATGCAGGCTGGTAAACGCCCAGAATTACCCCCAGAATGATCGCAACAATAACCTGAAAATAGAGACCCTTGTATATTTTTCTCATCAGTGAAAGTCAGTTCAATCGTTTTTTTGTACCACTTGCGGCAATTTCCCTTTTTCCATCCTGTAGTAAGGAAGTTCCTTTCCGGGGGCTGTTATAGTCAATGCCGAATATACAAAACTGTTTTCGGATTCGGGTTCAATCAGTGTACCAATATAATTGGCATTTTTTTGATCCAGCCGGACGATGAAGCTGCCAGCCGGAAATGCCCTGGTTACCGGAGCCAATTTGGTCTGAACCGTCACAGGATGGATCCCTTCCCATTCTTCGGGTTCACTTTTATAACTGGCCACGGTATATCCCGTAACCGGAAGTGTAATATCATTTTCACTTACCTGGATTTTGATTCCCAAAATGCGCAGGATTTCAACTTCGGCTTTGCAATCGGGCGTCAGGATATAGGCCACCGGACGTTTCCTGGTAAGAGTTGGAACAGCCAGCAGTCCGTCGTAGGTTTTCATATCCTTCGTAACTATCTCATTCGACTTAACATCGATGAATTTTACCGGATAATTTACCAGCGTTTCATCGGCCGTGACGATCACTTCATTCTCTCGCCTCAGCGTTTGCTTGATTGCAAGTTGGACTGTCTTTTTAACGGCTTTGAGATTCGTTGCCGCTGTCTCGAGAAAACTTTTAGCTACAATAAAGCTGCTGTTTGTGCGTCTGGCAAAGGAAGTACGACCCAAACCTATGCCGCGAATCTCTACCAAAATGGAAATAGAATTGGAAAGTGCATAGGATGAGGAGCTTGACCGTGGACTATTCCCTCCTTTTGCAAGTACTACGCCGTCCGGTTCAACTTTGGCTGTGAAGTAGAAATTATGAGAGTATCCCGCCTGGTCAAGGGCTTTTTCGGCGTTTGCCTCAAACAGGTCGGTAGACATTTTGCGGATACACTTCGGGGCATTCAGGTTTCCTGAAGGCAGAAAAAGAACATCATAATAACCCGCGGCAGGAGCTTTTAATATTTCATCATACTCTTTTCGGATCGGAGTATATTCATGAAAATCAAAGGATGCTTCCGCATTCCAACCAATAAAAGTTCTTTTAATAATGGGACTGACCCGATCGGCAAATTTGGATTGGTCGCGGTTTAAATCAAAACCATCCGCCGAAGTGCGTTTCTGGGCGATGTAGCCGTCCAAATTGGCTACAGGCAGAATGGCTAAATCAATCTTCGCCAGCAGGAGTGAGCCTCCCGGCGTATTCAGTAAGTGATTAATTAACATGAAAAGTCCTTCGGTGCCACCGGGCTCATTACCATGAATGCCCCCTTGCATCCACACCTTCATTTTTTTAGGATTCGCCCCGTTTCCAAAATATAGAATTGGAATCTCTTTACCACCAGGTGTTTTACCCACTATTTCCATCCGGACTTTATCCGAATGAGCGTTTACCTGCGACCGAAGAAAGGTCATCATTTCCCCATAGGTACATAATCCCTGATCGAATGGCTTCTGATTGCCGGGTGTCGGTATCGCAAATGAAGGATCCGGGAAGAATTTTACAGTCATTTTATCGGGTTGTTTCTGAGCAGACAACCCTGAGTAAAGAAGCAAAAACAGTAGTGCAATAAAATATTTAGTCATTCCGGTAGTTTTTATTTGTACAAATAATTCAGACCAATTTTCCCCATTAGTCGGGAGTCGTGGGGCACATCTGGTGTAACGACTTTAGTCCAGTTAAATTTCCATTTGTTTTCTGCCGCGATCTGCTGAAGATACCGATAGAAATATTCGCCGCGTTCGTATCTGTTTCTGCCTTGTTTCTCGGCTTCCGGTGTCGTCTTCAGAAAGGTTTCCCTGAGAGTATCTTTGGTTCCCAGGTGAAGCGTAATATTCTTTGCCAGGAAGGCACGAATCGCTTTTTCATTGGCGAAAGGGGTGGATTTCAGTCCGTAGGGATAGCTGATCGTCGTATCGGGAAGCGTGTAAAACCCTGGACTTCCGGCCATTGCACGATTTACATACCGACTGTCGCAAAAAAGCATAAAACGGTGCACAAACTGTCCTCCGGCTGAATGACCGTAAATATCAAATTTTTGTGCATTGGATTCTGAATGAGCGAGAATGAATTCGAAAATTTTGTCGACTAGAGCCGTGGTACGCTCACTCTCCTTTTTCAGCTGTTTGTCGGCAGTCATAATTCCCACCTCCTGGTAATCACTTATCGGGTATAATTTCAGATCGAAGCGTGGTGCAAACACCATAACCTTTTTTGCTTTTGCCTCTGCCGACATGGCTTGGATCAATTCCTTTGCATCCCGGGCGGCGCCATGCATCGCTAATAGGACGGGCATCGTTTTTATGTCGCCTTCTTCAGGAATATAATAAAAAATGTCGATTGGTTTTTCCTTAAACGGTTCATATTCCGCATAATTAACCATGCCAAAGCCGTGTTTAAACAGAATTTCTTTTTTGGCAGATTGTCCGGAAGAAGTAAGGTTTCCCGAAAATAATAATGTGAATGTCAGGATGATATAAAGCCTTGTCGTTTGTAACATAGTTGAATAAGGATCAAATTTCGTACTTGCCTCGTTTGATTACAGTGGAATCTTTCATCATCAAGGTTCCTCGTGAAAAGACTTCCGTAAGGTTTAAATCATTGTCGAGCAGGCAAAAATCTGCATCGTATCCTTCTTTGACAAAGCCCTTGTGTTTTAACTTCAAATTCTTCGCCGGACTGGAGGTTATCAGACAGAGTGCATCTTCCAGTGGTAGCCCTCCCTCTTTTACCAGTTTCACCATCTCGCTAAAATTCCGGTGAAGAGGTGCCGGTCGATACGTGATTTCCCCGGTTACGGGATCTACACGGCGCACACCTCCGCGCCCGTCGCTCGAAAATGTCATCGAATGGACGGAGACACCTTCCTGAATTGCCTGCATCACACATTTGTAGGGTGCATCAAATTGGGTTCCTCCTGTCGAGACATCAATCATTCCGCCCAGTTTGGCAAAGCGGATTGCCTGCTCGAAGAGGGGTTGTGTCCGGATAACATGCGTGGGCGAGATATACTGAATCAGCGTTGGATATTTTTGTGCTATCTCAATAAGCACCTCAATGCCAGTCTCAAGCGCACCAATGTGTAAATGAAGAATCCCGGTTTTACCGGAAGTAAAGCCACCTAACCTCACCTGATTGATTAACCGCAGTATCTCTAATTCGGTCGGGAAGGAGCTCCGGTCGTCGCTGATAGCCAGCTTGCAGCCGATCACTTTATCGAGAAAAATCATATCGTCGGCAACGCAGGAGAGGATCGTTTTCTCCGGCAGTCCATAATAGCTCGTAAGCATAAAGGCGGTAATACCGTCCATGTCGAGCGCCTTGCATTTGGCATAAAGTGTCGTCAATTCCTTCACAAAACCATCTGTACCAAGCATTCCCAAAACGGTGGTCGTGCCACAAGCAATCAGTTCGCTCATCTGCACCTCGGGAACCATCGAAGAATATCCTTCTTGTCCGCCACCGCCCGTAATATGCACATGCTGATCGATAAATCCAGGAGTGAGAATCCGTCCTTCAAAATCAAACTCTTCAAAATCTACCCCGGAAAGATTGATTCGATCTCCAATCCGGACTATTTTTTCGCCTGCCACCAGGATATCTTTTTTCCCGATCTTTTCAGGGGCATATACCTGGCAGTTTCTAAGAAGCTTTAGCATATTTTATTTGGTATAAAGTTTTGTATTTAGTCATTCTGAACAACCCGGAGTTCAATATACAACAAATATACCCTTATTAACTTGTTGTATATCACATTCGTATTGACCTTCATGCCGGACAGGTTATAAAATGATATGATATCAAAAACAGCATCCCTCCGAGTAACGGAATGGTATTTCTTTTGGCCAGATCAATGGGTGAGACCCCCGCGACACCCGAAATGGCGACAATGATCCCGGCAATAGGGGAGGTCGCTCGTCCCATGCTGGAACATAACTGCATGGGTAGCACCATTGAGACTGCAGACATGCCAAATTGTTCGGCAATTTTTGGCGCCAGCGGCCCAAATGAAAAGAAGGCAGCATTTCCGCTTCCCATCAGCATCGCAGCAAAAAACAACAGTATTGTGATGAATACGGCAATTCCGATGCCTGTCAGCCCGATGTGCGTTGATACATCCACCAATGAATCGATGAATCCAAGATTGATCAGCCCTTTGGAGAATATCTCTGCCGCAACAATCAGGGTCACCACGCTACCGAAGACTTCTCCCATCCCTTTCCAGATAGCTGTCATGGATTCAAAAATGGCAGTCAGACTTCGTTTATAGACACCAAGAAACAACAGCGAGACGAACAGCGAGGCCATCATGGCTGTGGTAGTATCCAGCGTTATTGGTGGGTCAAAAATTTTAAGGTATGGCGAAAAAAAGATCAGCATGATCAATGGCAGTACAGGCAGAATCGCAAAAATCAGCGGAACATCTGCCTTAAAATCACTTGCCAGCACAGGCTCGTCCACTATTTTCCCTTTTAATCTGTCCTTATTATCGAAGTACCGGTTATTAAAATAGTAAAGAACCATCACAAAGATTGTCGTCGGAATCACCAGTGGAATCTGATAGTTTAAAAAATAGAAGACATTGGTTTTCCCTATTAATTGTGAAGCAAGCAGAGTATTGGCGGAACCTGGTCCCTGGTCAAAAATTGTTGAGGCAGAGATAACAGATAAAGCCGTGAGTCTGCTGACGCCAAGATTTACCAATACCGGATAGATGGATGCAACCAACAAAAGACCGATTCCAACGGCAGAAGGAGTTGTAATAAATAGCATCTGGCCGATGACGATCGTTATGGTGGATGCCAAATAGGGATATTTCCGGAAAAATCCGAGCGGTTTCATGGACACATAAACCAGCGCATTGGTAGCCTTGATCTTATTCATGTAGGCAACATACCCGCCAATCGTCATTATCATGAAACCTGCACGTGCCAGGTTGCTGGTAAATCCCTCATCAACAGCCTTAAATAGATTGAAAAAAGTTGTCCCGGTGGGTTTCGTCAACTCAAGCGCTTTTGTACCAAAAAGGATGGCGCAAAAGAACATCAATACACCCGAAATTATTAGAACTCCTTGTGGATTGTGCTTTTTGTAAAGGAAAATTGCGGTCACAACAATGAACACCAGCGAGATTGCGGCGGCTACATTCGTCATAGTTCAAATTTTAGGTAGAGACGTCGCGGGCAACGTCTCTACCATATTTGCATTAATATCCTGGATTTTGAGCGATGGTCTTCCCTGTATTTGAATCAATAAAGATTTGTGGGATAGGGAACAAGACCGGAACTGTGGCATCATTCATTCCTCGCGCCGGTCGACCGCAAATTTCATTATAGGCTCTTACGCGTTTTTTGAAATAGTTGTTAACGGCTCTTTCGTCGCCTCCATTTTCCTGGCTAACGCGAATCAAGGTATGACGGCGCTCTTCTTCAGAAAGGAGCTCGCGGCTTCTCTCATCCAAAATCAGGTCGAGACCGAGTGTGTTCAAATCATTGGCTGTGAGAGCCACGGCTTGAGACCTGGTGCGTACCTTGTTGATCCAATCCACGGCAGAGGCATTTTTTAGTTTAAATAGCGCTTCGGCGTAGAGCAAATAGGTGTCTGAGAGCCTGAGGTAAACCTGATCATTATAGGATTCATCGGCATCACCGTTGGCTGCAACAGTCTGAATGTAATCCCATTTTTTGGTGGAAGGCCATTTGTAGTTCTGGATAGTCGTTTTGCTGTCGTCGATCATCCCCGCGGAAACGGTAGTGTCGATCACGCTCTTGCCACTTTTCAGATACTCGACAATTGCTCCGGCTGCATTTTTCTCGTAAATTTTCCAAACCATGGAATTGTTGGAGACACGATCGTCGACAGTACCCTGATTTTTATAATTGTACAGACGAATTGCTCCGAGTGAAGCAGAGGCACGGGCTGCACCTTTACCACCGTTTACCAGCCACAACATTTTGATGCTGTTGATTACACCGCTTACGACCTCAGGAGCCGAAAGATTGCTCTTTTTGATGTCTGCGTCGTTCGAGTAGTAGTTTTTCCACGTACTCTTCATGTAAACCGGAGCAGAACCAGTTGAGGCATTTTCAGGCTGAGTATTGAGAAATGCAAACAGCACTTCCTTGTTGCCGCTCGAATAGAGTGGAGAGCGGAATACATCAATGAAGGCACATCCGGGTTGTGAAGCATTGCTGCCAAAACGAGCGGTCATCAATGAATATTCTGTTCCGGTAACCAATGGTCTGAGCACTTCTTCAGCCTTGGTGGGGTCGCCCATTGCAAGATATAGCTCACCCAGGTAGTGGCGGGCAACGGCTCCAGAAATGGTAGTATTATTTGTCGTCCTGAGCGGAAGCTTGCTGATGGCATACAACAAATCTTCTTCCATCACCTTGCGGATTTCAGCAACCGGTGTACGATCCCAGTCCGTGCGGTACGTCAATCCGTTTATTTCTGTCGTGGATAGTGGGACAGCTCCAAATGAATAGGTGAGATGACGATAAGCCCAGGCTCTGGTGAAACGCGCCTTTGCAATGGAGGTTTCTTTGTTCGTTGTGTTGGCCACGGCATTTCCGCCTTCCCAATTTATTGTGGCATCTTCTGCACGATTGATGACCATATTTGAGGCGCTGACAATTTTATACAACCATTCAAAAGTCAACATCATACAATCCAAATCAGTCTGTTTTATCAAACTTGGATAGTACATAAACCGGAAGGAAGAGTGCGTATTGTTACTCCATGAATTATCCGTACCGCATCCCCACATCGCATGTCGCACAATTGGAAGGGTAGAGGAACCGTAGCGGCCTAAGTTATCCACGCGGCAAAACTCTTCCCGCATTAAGGCTCTTAAGGCTGTCTCCATACTTTGGAATCCTGAGTAGCTATTTAGCAGATTTTCTGCATAGATATCATCGCGCGGCTCTTCTTTCAGAAAATTCTTCTCGTTACAACCAAACATAAAGGTTGCGATGAGTAAAAAGAAAGTATATGTAAATTTTTTCATCGTAAACTTCGCTTTATTGTTATAAATCAAATCTTAATCCAAGTAAAAATGAACGTGTCTTCGGTGTCGATCTTTGACTTCCAATGAATTCGGGATCCAAACCAGACCAGTTGGTGAAGGTGGCCAGGTTATTGATATTCAGATAAAGTTCTAACCGTTGCATCTTTACCCGTCTCGTGATATTATCAGAAAAACGGTAGGCCAGCGACACATCCTGAATTCTCAGGAAGTCTGCTTTCTCGTAGAATCCAGCCCTTAGTGGATTCACGGAACCGTTGAGGTCGTTCTTAGGATATGTATTAATCGGATTTGTTGGAGTCCAGTATTCTTTATCCAGTTGATTTTCTCTCCAGGAGACGTTGCCAACATCTTTCAACGAGTTTCGTGCGGTGATTCCATAAGATGAATTGAGAAATACGCTCAGCGAGAAATTTGCGTATTTGAAGGTATTGTTCATCCCTGCCGTGAATTTTGGGATTCTGGAGCCGATAATTTGTTTGTCGGCAGGAGTAATATCGCCGCTTGCGCTCAGACGATCGTATTTTACATAGCCGGGGACAGAATATTGGAAATCAGGATTCTGTTTTCCCGTCGGATTGGCTGCGTCCGTGATTTGCCAGATTCCGGTGATTTTGTAATCGTAGTTAACCGTAACAGGTTGTCCGACAAACCATTGTGAGGCTATATCATCGGTGGCATTACCGGCTGCATCAAACAAACCGACATTTACGATCTCCGTCTTATAGTGTGAAAAGGAAAAGTCTGTAGTCCAGCTGAATTTTTTGTTTTGGATATTTCTGGAGGAAATTTGCAATTCAACTCCCTGGTTTTTTGTCTTACCGATATTTCCGATCAGCGAATTTGTTCCGTTGATGGAAGGTATTGTGCGGCTTAAGAGTAGGTCGGAGGTATTTGACCAATATATGTCAAAAGTACCGCGCACTCTGTCTTTTAAAAATCCGAAATCAAAACCGGTATTGACTGAACGGGTCGTTTCCCATCCCAGATTTGGCGATGCCAATCTGGAAGGATAGTAGCCATAAAGAGGTGTTTTGGCATCTGCCAGATAGTTGTCGGAGCTTAAGTTTGGCAAAGTAACATAGGCTGATACCGCTTCATTACCGTTCTTACCCCATGAAAACCGATACTTAAAATTCGTCAGGATGTTACTTAGGGATGTTCCTTTAAAGAACTTTTCATTGGAAACATTCCAGCCCAAAGCGACAGACGGGAATAGTCCGAATTTTGAGTTCTCGCCAAAGGCGGAATATCCGTCGCGGCGGGTTGTCACGGTAAGCAGATAACGTCCATCGTAACCGTAATTCACACGCATCATCTGAGAGATGTGATTCGATTTTGTGTAATTGGCTGTGCCCGATAATATTCCGGCTTTTGCAACCTGATAATAATACATTACATCATTACCGAAATTGAGACCAGTAACACTATTCGACTCGCTTACAGTGCTCTGAGCAGAATATAGTCCGGTGATAAACAGTGAGTGCTTTCCGAAGTTCCGGATGTAACTTAGAATATTTTCAATGATCCAATCGGATGAATTGTCGCTGCTGTTGGCCAAAATGCCGTTCGCATTAAGCCCTTCATACGTGTCACGCCCCTGATAATTCTGAACTTTTTGAATTTCCGTGGTATATCCCGTATTCAGTTTATAGGTGAGTCCCTTAATGAACGGGAGTGTCACGTCGAAAACATTGTTGGTGATCAGCTTTTGAGATATATCGCTATTGCGTTCGTTGATTGAGCTCAGCGGATTTCTTGCATAAGCGACACTCGAATCTTCCCACGAGGAGAGTTTCAGGTTGCCATTGGAATCATAGGCTTCCGATAAAGGATTCATCAGGAAGGCTTTACTGAATTCTGGTCCTTTGCCGCTTCTGTCGTAACGACCGAATTGTGTGTTTGTGTTGAATTTCAACCAGGGTGTCAGCTCTTGCTCGAAGTTGATACGAAATCCAACCCGGTTAAATTTGTCGTTCAGCGAAACACCCTTAGAATCAGTATAATTCAGGGATACATAGTACGATGTCTTCCCGACAGAACCACGGAAGGAGGCATTATGCTGCTGTTTGAAACCATTGCGGAGTGATAATTTTAACCAGTCGGTGGAAAGTCCTGCTTTATGCATCCGATCCTCGGTTGCTGTGATAGCTCCCATCCAGGGTTCCGGATTGGCAGGGGTCGGGGTAGTTGTATTAGCCGCTTTGAGCGCCTCCACCTTGTATTTGTAAAATGTCTCGCCATCCATCAGCTTAGGGATATTGATCGCTTCATCCATCGACATGAACCCGTCGTATGAAACAACCATTTGCTCTTTCTTACCCTTTTTTGTGGTGATAAGCATTACCCCATTCGAACCTCTGGCACCATAAATTGCTGCAGATGAGGCGTCTTTCAAAATTTCAATTGCCTGAATGTCGTTCGGATTAAGCTCAGACCAACTTCCCGAGAAGGGAATTCCGTCCAAAATAATAAGTGGTTTATTGGACGCTGTGATAGAATTTGTTCCGCGGATCGTGGTGGCTGTTGCAGAACCTTCAGCGTTGGAACCGGTAATCGCGATGTTTAATCCGGCAACCGTACCTTGCAGATTCTGAATGATATTGGGTTGAGGGTGATCCTGCAACGCCTTGGTATTAAAGGATGAGACGGAGCCGGTTAGATCCGATTTTTTCTGTGTACCATATCCGACGGCTACCACTTCTTCAATCCCGATCGTCTCGTCCGCAAGAATAACATCAATTGTTTTCTTTCCGGTTACAGCAACTTCTGCCGTCTTCATTCCGACGAAAGAGAACTGGAGAATAGCATTTTCAGGGACCCCAGGAATAGAATATTTTCCATTCATATCGGTTATTATTCCCTGCGTCGTACCCTTGACAACTACCGAAGCGCCGGGTAGTGAGGCTCCTGACGAATCGCTTACCTTACCGGTTATTGTGCGCTGCGGCTGATCAGACTTCGAATCACCTTTTTGAGTGGTCAATACAATTTGCCTGTCCAGAATTTTGTAACTGACATCCGTATTTAAAAAGAGATCATGAAGGATTTCTTCAATTTTACTGTTGTCAACACTAATGTCAACGCGTCTTTCGGTGTTAATATGCTTCTCGCTGAAAAAGAAAAAGAATTCGCTTTGTTTTTCAATTTCATCCAGAACATCCAGAACTCGGGCATTTTTCATGTTGATAGACAAGCGGGTTTGTTGCGAATAGCTCGAAATCGCCCACGTTTGTCCAACAAAAAGAAACAAAAAGAAAATACTTAGTCGCATAATTCTCAGAGTTTTAATAAGGATACCTCCTGATTGTTCATCGGGTTTTTGGTTTTTTTTCATACATTTGTTTGATTAGTGATTAAAACAATAAAATTTTGTCACAAGTTTTGATTGAACAGGAGAGCGTCGCAACCGCTTTCCTGTTTTTTTATCAGGCTTTTCTATTCAAATTCGCTAACTTTTTTTGGGTTAATACTTAATATTATTTTTTTTCTTGGATAGTTTCCGTCACTGTCTGGTACTCTCTTCATTTGAACATATGTAATTGGGGATGTGATCGATAGGAGTTTAAGCACATCTTCCAGTTGTTCGTTTATAAAGGTTCCATGGTAGGTGTATGTATTAATCCGGCTATTCCTCTTGTCGATAATTACTTCGGTATTGTACCAACGACTAAGGCGGATTGCCATATCTTCAATATGTTCATTTCGGAAAATTAGTTTTCCCTCTTTCCACGAAGTGAATTGTTCGGAGACAACATTATTCAATTTAAAGCCGGAAGTCTCCTTGTTGAGGATAAACTCCTGCTCCGGCACAAGCGAGGCAATTTTTTTCCCCAGGGAATCCGAAACATCAATGTTTCCGCTTTGCAGAACAATCTCTTCCTGAATGTCCTCCGCATATGCGCTGACGTTAAAAGTGGTTCCAAGCACTTTGATATCAAGATTTTGCGTTTTCACATGAAATGGTGAATTCTTGTTATGACGGACATCAAAGAAACCTTCTCCTTTCAACGCTACCACCCTGTTGTTTGCAAATGCGATTGGATATTTGAGACTCGAACCACTGTTCAGGTACCCGGATGATCCGTCAGGCAAATGGAATTTGGTGCGTACACCCATCGGGCACTCAATCTCGGCCCATGAAGTGTTGGCGTATTCTTTCTTCTGTTGATTGCTATAAAACAGGATTGACGCCAGCAGGAGAGGCAGGAAAAGGATCGCGGCTATTTTCTGGGCAATTCGCGAAAGCGAAAATGTTCTAGTACGGTCATTCCCTTCCAGATTAATTCTGTGATGTATTTTGTCAAGCACGGGATTGAGACGAACTTCCGGAAGCACATTTTCGTCAAATGTCGACCATTGTTCACTGAGGCCATCCGCCAGAGCGGGATTATCGGCACCCTTTTTGAACTCATCCTGCACTAACAGGAATTCTTTCCGTGAGTAGGTATTGGAAAAATATCTCTTGAGCAGATTCGAATCCATTCGATTTGTTTAGACAGAATTGGTTGTAATTTAGTTTTAGAAAATGCCCCGACTTCTATAAGTCTGCCGATGGGCAACAATTCAACAGGTAATATGGTTGAGAATGGCTTTCCACCCAGTCGGAGAGGAAATAAATTTTCTCGTATATGTTACTGTCTGATAGTTAGTTTTTTATAAACATAGCAAAAAACAACATTCCTGCAATTTTATCTTTCATCAACCCCTTTTTGATGGTTTTAAGGGCTTCATTCAGGTGATTTTCGACTGTTTTTGGTGCTATTTTAAGTAATTCGGCCGTTTCATTAACGGATAATCCCTCTTTTCTCCGTCTGATAAATATTTCTTTTTGCCGGGGAGGCAGATCCATGACGATTGTATCGACCAATTCAAGCAGTGAATTATAGTCGGTGCGGAGATCCAGGTCGTTGTCATAATCCCGCGCGACAGCGACCAGTTCGTGACGGTACGCCTGATTCAGGGTTGCTTTTTGGAAAGCTTCGATGATCAGGTGATACGCAATTTTGAATATATACGCCTTGAAAGAAAGTTCTGGCTTGAGGGATTCTCTGGCTTGCCAGATCTTAAAAAAGACTTCCTGAACTACTTCTTCGGCCTCTTCTTTAGACTTCAGATACCCCAACGAAAAATAATAGAGACGCTTAGAATAGATGCCAAAGAGATGATCAAAGGCTTTTGCATTGCCCTTCTTCAGTTCTGAGATCCAAACCTGAATTTCCTGATCAAATTCTGTATCCATGGAATTAAGTTGTAGTCAGTACAATAATAGCTAATAAAATTTTAAGGTGGGTAAGTATGATTAAAAAAGGGGGGGGCAAGGTGAGGGGAAAGGAGTTTGGTGAGCCTCTGGGATTATACCCCGAATAATTGCAACAATAGCTAAAAAAAGAGGCTGTCTCAAAAGATTCAAAAAGTTTAACCACGGAGTTCGCGGAGAAAAACCGCGGAGATCGCAAAGTTTTAAAATAACGATTTTTAACTCTGCGCTCTCTGCGCCTGCTTTGCGTACATTGCGGTTAAATATTTCTTTTGAGACAGCCTCTTTAGTATGAGTCGGGTGACGATCAGTTCACATTCGCGATCGTGGGATTTTTCGCATAATCAGCCCACAATTCGTCGATCGTTTTCCCGGTTAGCTTTTTCCATAGTTCACCATTATCGTATGTCTTATCACGTCCTGCCAAATCCAATTTTTTCACAATGCCTTTGTTTCCGGATGCTTCCAGCCACGCCAGGAACCGTGCTGTAATTCTGTAGCTATTCTTGTAGCTCTGTTTTTCTGAAAATTTCGGCAGACTCCAGCCCGCACCTTTGTTATCTACTCCGTAGGCATAGCGGATGTAATCGGCAATTCCTTCTGTGAGCCATCCCGGCATACCACTTCTGTTGCCATACGATTGAACAATATGCATTGTCTCGTGGGTCACAATATCGATATCGCCCGGGTGGGCTGTCATGTATTTCGCACTAAAAACAACCCGTCCATTAGATGTTCCCGCAACACCGTTGTAGTTTGGGTCAATTATGAACGTCACAGTTTTTGTGGATTTTTTGTTGTATTTCTTTACCAGAGTTGGATATACCTTGAAATAGGTTTCAATAAGTTTCTTGTTGATTGCCTCGTCAAACCCGGGGGTTTTGCATTCAAAGTTCAGGGTAAATCTGCCTTTTTTCAACGTCTGAAGAGTGCCCGCAGAATCATCGGATCCTTGTGGGTTGGCTTGAGTGGCCAAGGGACCCATCAAAGCGAAGATGATCAATAGTAGGATTGTTTTTTTCATTCTGACTTTATTAATTTGTGCATAAACCGGGATAAAAATAATTTAACCGCGGAGTCTGCAAAGTGTTATCGCAAAAGGCCCTAATTTACATTCGGCTGAATTCAGCTATCTGTAATTATTCGCCTGACACTTTCTTTGCATTCTCGGCGGTTAAATTTCTGTTGGGAATGTGTTGCAACTATTTCACAAACACGTCCACCTGCTTTATATAATCATTTCCATGCCATTTACCATCCGTCAGGAAGAGAAGGTAACGGCCCTTCACTGGTTCTTCAAATTGCAGTGAAGTTCCTGAAGCGCCCATTCCGCCTCTGCCACCGGCGCCAAAAACACCAATGTATTTCCAACCTGCGGCCTTTGGATCGCCTGTGACTTCTGATGGATTTTCAGCAATCCACATGCTGAAAACCTGACCACCACGGGCTCTGAACTGGTCGAAATAAAGGTTGAGCTTGTCTAAAGAAACGGATTTCTGTAAATCGAATACGTATCTTCCTTCTCCATTGTCGAACCAGATGGTATCGTTGAGTTTACCATTTTGTGAATCGATGATATGGGAAAGATCCATCTTGACATTTTGGAAATCCTTGCCTTTAGACGATTTTCCGGTTGCATAGTACACAGCGCTTACTTTATTTCCAGATTTTAAATCCGCGTAATCGGAAGTTGATGGAAGAGTTTTGGTAACAACACTATCCATTCCGATGCTTTTCAAATATGCTTTGAATCTTGGATTGCTCAGTGTGCGCTGATCAGGATCTGCTACAAAGAGTGGTTTTTGAGCATACTTCAATTGCTTAAGTTCCGGGGTAACATACTCCTTCGTTCTCAACTGGGCAGGTTTGCTATCCTTGAAATCATCGTAAAGCGGCTGCAGCGGAGCGACGTCGTCATTGCTGTTTTTAGCTACCGTGATCGCGAAAATCTTGATCTTGCTGTTGTTAGGCAGCGTTACCGATTTCGTTCCCTTTGGTAAATTGAACTCATATTTATACAGGTAACTGTATTGGTAAGCGTCGTTGGCCTTGGCCGAATGACGGTGGTTGGAGTACCAGGCAATATTGTCGCGTTTTGAATACGGACTAGTAATTTCGGCAACCTTCAGGTCGTTGAAATAAAGTTTACGGCCATAATGTTGTCCAATCCAACCGGTCCAGTCCTGAACGTTAAAGCTGGCAGAGCGGCTTCCAATTTTGATATTATCCTTGGTATCCTCTGTGGCAGCAGCCAGAATATATACTTTGTTGAAATCTCCGTCAGGCAGATTGATTTTCTGTCCCATAGCGCTGACGATATTTTTCTGACCGTCGGCACTGTTTCCAGTTTTGAAGGTAATGTCTTCGCTTACAATAGATGCCGGAACTAATTCTGCAGGAAGCGTAAGGCCATTAATCATCGAGCCATCGGCACGGTTCGTATCAAAACTGATGGCATCTTCGTTGAAAGGAATTTCAACACTTTTCTGAACTGGTTTTGCCAGCGCAACTGCTGGTTGTTCAAGTTTAACAGCGAAACTGCGGATCAGGAATTTTGTCATGTCAAAATTCAAACTACCATTGCTGAAATTTGCAGTTCCAATTTTTTGCTCCTGACCATTCACCTCATATGCGTCTACGATCTTACCAGGAAAGTTCACGGTAATTCCTTTCGCATCTTTGCCATATAATTCGTTAAAACGAACGATGTAATAACCGCTTTCTTCAGCTTTCTTGAAAGCCATCACATCTACTTTGCTTGAATTGATTTTCAGCAACGAGATTTCTTTTCCAATAGCGCCATCATGTTTGGACGTTTCAAATGCAACAAGCGGAGCATTCAGGAAACTGCCCTGCCATGGTGTTCCAGCGTAAACCCAGTCGCCAGAGTGTGCATAAATGGAGTACTTCACATCATGAATACCCCAATCCTGTGATCCCTGATAAACATATGAATTTGCTTTTGGAGTGTACATCAAAGTCAAACGCAGGGTCTTATCGTCCGGTTTGTCTGATCCATATTTACAGTCTTCCAGAATTGAAACTCCGTAGTTATTTGGACGGTCGGTAAGATCGATCCACTGTCTTCCAGGTACTTCAAATTTAACCTCGTTGTTGTTGGTACGCTGAATGGCGGCTGTATTCAGGCCATAAGTGGCAACTTCATTGGATACAGTTGTTGGGAAGGCTGCTTTCAAGCAAACTTCTTTAGACTGCCAGTCGATTTTATTGGTTACATCGATCCGTTTTCCAGCTTCACCGGCTGCCAGACTGATGATTTGTGTGATTGCTGAATTCTGTCCTTTTTTAGTCACTTCCAATGCAACGCGAACCGGTCCCTGCTCAACGATTTTGACAGTTACCTCTTTATTCATAAAGTCGATAGGAGGATTTTTGCGGTCGTTCCAGTCCATGTTCCAGGCTGGCCACTGCGATGGGCGCTCTTGCTGAAATTGCAAAGAAGCTGGTTTTGAAAGCACTTCTTTCGAAGCTAATTTATCGTAAATGCTTGATATGTCTCCATTTGCATCAATCTTAACGGTAAAATAGCTGTTCTCGATAGTTTGATCCTTAACCGCTAAAGTTGAGGTTGCAGCTGCGGCAGCAGGAACTTCGCGTACATCAAAGACTGAAAGTCCTACAGATGGAAGCTTGGCAAGGAAAATAACTTTGAGTTTGCCATCTTTTGAAGAGACAATCTGGGATGGAACAACGGAGCCGTTCTTATCATAAACAGCGATGTTGACTGGCAATTTCTGGTAGGCAAGTTCTGCTGTTACCACGTCCTCGCGACTAATAGCGACCGGATTATAAACGACTACGGCTTTCCCGGTAACCTGTGTATTTAGTCCGTGAGCCAGTGCACTTACCGAATTTTTGATGACTTCAGAAAATCCGTTCATCGCAATAAATTCGTCGTTCCAGGCATAATTATAGGCCAGAACGGTGCTCGTACCAGGAAGAATGTCGTGGAATTGGCTTCCAAGAACCAGATCCCAGGAATTATTCAATTTTGTCATTGGATAGGCGGCGCCACCAAACCAATCAGCAGCAGAAGCAAGTTGTTCAGCCGATTTGGCCAATTGTTCGTTCTTTCTGTTGGCGCGTTTCATGAACGACTGTGAAGTCATGGATCCGGCGCTGTGCTCGGTAAGCAGTAAATCACCTGAATAGGTTGGAAGCTTCTCGCGAAGTTCGGGCGTAATATCTTTAAAAATCTGATCAGATGCGGTCAAAATGACTTTGAAGTTACTGTCAGTATGCTTAATGCTGTTCACGGCATTGATTACATCTCTTTCACGTGGGGCGCCACCGACATCTCCTGTTCCGTAATATCGGAAATCGAATGAGACGCCATATCTGTTGATATTATTCTGCATGCGAGCCGTCCATTCTTTATTCTTATCGAGTCTTTCTTCGACTCCACCTGAATAGCTTGTTGCATTTAAAGCAGCCAACAAACCTTTTCCGTCCGGACCTTCCCAAACGCCAACATTAAATGGCACGCCATTGGTAGAACGCCATGTCAGCTTTTGAGTTGAAAAGCCCAGCAAGCCGGCGTGGCTCCATACAGAAGGAAGTGTGGAAACAAATCCAAAGCAGTCGGGAAGCATGTAGTCGTAACTGACTTTGTTGAACTCCCGGTTAAAATAGAGGTTGCCATAAAGAACCTGACGTAAAACGGATTCGGATGATGAGATATTTGCTTCACCTTCATCCACAGATGAACCGGAAATAAACCATCTTCCCTGTTTAATATAATCCTTGACCCGTTTATAGGATTCAGGATAATACTCTTTCATCATGTTGTACCGGCGTGAACCAGTGAAGTTGAATACATAATCTGGATACTTTTCGAGCAACTTGAAATTGTCCTCCATCGTATTCCTAATGTACTCGTTAATAGTGGTTGGATATTCCCAGTTCCACTCCGTGTCGAGATGCGCATACCCGATGGTATACAATACTTTATCTTTAGAGATATCGTATTTTTCCCTTTTATCGAGCTGCTGAGCAAACAATATTGCCGGGAAAAGGATTCCTATGGCAATGAGAAGAAATAAACGGTGCTTCATTTTTAGTTTATTAATTATTGATGTTTCCCAAAGTAGTATCTATGGTAAAGTTAATTACAAATATCATTAGCAGAGTACAGTTTACCAGGATTTTAAATGGGACAACTACACTTTTTTCCCTCCATTCCCGGTGAGTTAAAAAAAGAGAGACTGACTAATTTTACTTGTCAGTCTCTCGTGGAACTATGCTAAATCTGAATTATCACCAGTTTGGACTTTGTATTAAAGACGGAACGTTGGTTAATTCACTTTGAATTAATGGCCAGAAGTAGTTTTTGGAAGTAAAGACACGATCTTCCAGTTTGAATCGTTGTAATTTGTATGCAACGCCGCCAACCACATACTTACCAGCTGGATCAGCAACCGGCATAAGTCCGTGTGCAACACGCTGAGTTCTTGGGTAAGGCCATACGTTATCCGGAGTGGAAGAGGCTTTCGCTGCTGCTTCCTGTGCAAGTTCAACATCCGAATCCGGTTCCAAATTCCAACGTGCATAGAAGTAGCGTTTGTTTTCATAGAAAAGCTCAACGCGACGCTCTCTTTGGATATATTTATGCAGTTCGGCTGCGTTTAGTCCGGGAGGAACCGGAGCCATAAATGAACGGGCACGCAGTGTATTAAGAACATTGTAAACTTCTGTAGAAGGGCCATAATATTTATTCATTGCTTCAGCGTAGATCAACTGAATTTCAGGAAGGCGAATCATAGGGAAATGCAATGGCCAGCTGCCGCTTCGTTTCCAATCTTCGTGGAAGAATTTACGCAAATAGTATCCGGTAAAAGTCGCATTTTGTGCGCCGATTTTATCTGTTCCGGTAGCTGTATTGATGATCTTATTTTGGTAAGTACAACCATGGTACATAATATCAGAATAGAAACGTGGATCACGGTTAACGAATGGTTGGTTTTCATCAAAACCCTTGGCTTTAGCCTGAGGATCGTATGTTGCATACCCGTATCCGTCATTACCAACAAATTCATATTCATCAACCTGCTCCTGCAGTGGTTGTAACCTGGCAGCACCACCATAGGATGGAGGAATGTGGTCACCCTGCCATGATTCTGCCTTATTGTTCGGCATAATAAGAATCCACTCATTCTGAATCGATGCTACGTCAATATAAATCTGTTTGATCCGTGCATAAACCATGTTGTTGCTTTCAGCCTGGTAGGTATTGCCTTTACCAGTATAGAGGAAGTAGCGAGGTGCACCGGCATTTTGAAGATCCAAAACCGCTTTTGCTGCATCGGCTGCTAATTTCCATTTTTCCTTGTCGTATGATGCGTAAGCTGACTTACCAACGCGTGTATCATTTCCAGGTAATTTGCCACCATTATACATTGGACTGGCATTCATGTAAAGGATAATCGCTTTTAATGCAAGTGCGGCGCCTTTGTCTGCCCGACCGTATTCGATGTCTAAGTGACGAACTGGTAGGTTATCGGCAGCATAATTAAGGTCGATTAGAATTTTCTTTACAAAATCAGGCCAAGATTGGCGCTCGAATTTTAAGTTACCTGCAAGGTCTGCTACGTAGTCCATGTAAACAACGTCACCATACCAGCGAGAGCAAAGGAAATGAAGGTAAGCGCGGATAAAGCGGGCTTCTGCCACGCGATTTTTCAAGTCACCGGGTTGAAGCGGGTTGTCTGGAGATTTGTATTTTTCGACACCTGCAAGAAATACATTGCATTTACGAATTGAGTTATAATAATCTCCCCAGTAGATAGAGATGTTTTTGCCACCCGTGGTACCGGCCATTCCGATTGAAGGTCCGAAAGATCCAAAATTAAACTGGTCGGGAATAGCTGTTTCTACTTTGGTTCCCTTGCATTCGTCTGTAATTCCGGACATGGAAAAATCCTGTAGTGTAACAATTCCTTTGTCACGATCACGCATGTCCCGATACAATTTATTGGCCATGCCATTCACCTTATCCCATGAGGCGAAGGCGATTTCTTCTGTAATCTGACTGTCAGGAACCCTGTCAAGTACCTTCGAGCACGACATGAAGAATGATAATGCAATACCAAAAAGTACTGCTTTAGAAAGATATCTTTTGTTTTTCATAATTCAATCAATTAAAATATTACTTCAACTCCAAAGCTTATAACACGTTGAATAGGATACCAGTCGCCTCCTGTATTTGTTTCAGGGTCAACATCGTATTTCTTTAGTTTATCCCAGGTTAACAGGTTCAGGCCTTGAAGATAAAAACGAGTCTTTGTAAAACCAATTTTCTTCAAAACGCTGGAAGGGATAGAATAACCTACCTCAACAGTTTTTAGTCGGACGTAAGAAGCGTCTGCCAAAAAGAGTGAGCTTTGTGAATTCTTGTTATTTGGATATGGGCCGTAGTGCAATACAGGATAAGTTGCTGTTGCAGCAGTAGCAGGAGTCCAACGATCTAAATGCAAAGGTTTAACCCTACCAATGATATCCTGACCGTAAGTTGGGAAGTCCCATGAAGCAGCATCAGTAAGTTCTATGCTGGTTTGGGTAGCACCCTGGAACAGGAAGCTTGCGTCAAATCCTTTGTAAGAAACGCCAACAGGCAAACCGAACTGAATTCCCGGGTTACGTGGATTTCCCATTGCAACGCGGTCTTCCTGGTCTGTAATTTTGCCATCACCATTTTGATCTTTGTACACAACATCACCAGGGATCAATTTACCCCATGGCTGATATACTGCTGTATTTAACTTGTCGGCTTCTGCCTGGTCTTTTACGAAATGGTCGAACTGATAAAGGAATTGTTCGCCAATGCGTGTACCTGTGCGGTAAGCAGAATCAACGCGTTTTCCGTCTGGTGCAATATGGTCAACCTCGTTCCAGAATTTGATCTTATTGCGGGCAAATGAAAAGTTGGTTTTGACATAATAAGAGAAGTCTTTTCCAATTTTGTCGTTCCAGCCAAGTTCAAGGTCAAAACCTTTGTTGTCAACGATTCCCATATTAACCTGAGGAGCACTCATACCCACAACAGCAGAAATATTTTTGGAATAGTTTTGTCCAGGGATAAGCAAGATGTCATTACGACGTTCGTAGAACATATCAGCCGAAAGATTCAATCTGCTTTTCAACATTCTTAAATCAATACCAACGTTCGTTTTCTTTGATTTTTCCCAGGTCAACAGCGGGTTAGCCAAAGCACCTTCGTAAACGTTAGCAGGGACTCCGGAAACAAGATCCATACCTAAATTGTACGTATCGGAGTTCACTGTGAAGAACTGCATGTAACCAAAACGTGCTCCAGGTAACTGGTCATTACCAACGATTCCAAATGAGCCCCTGACCTTCAGGTAATTGATTATTCTATTTTTCTTCAGGAAATCTTCGTTACTAAGTACCCATCCAATAGCCGCAGCTGGGAACAAACCATATTTATGTCCCTTTGCAAAGTTCTCAGAACCGTTGTAGGCCGCGTTTACTTCGAAGAGATATTTTTCGTCATAGTTGTAGGTAGTACGGAAGGATGTTCCTTGAGTTGCATAGGCGATATCGTTGTTCAATACCCTTACAGACTGACGTGACAGCAACAGTGCAGAGACTGAGTGTTTTCCGAATGATCTGGAATAATTTAAAGTAGCCTGGATATCGTTTTTGCGTTGAGGTGCAGGTGTAGCAGTGTTGATACTGTTATTCATAGTGTTGTTATCTACACGGCGAGGAGAAACATAAGCTCCTGCATAGTGACCCCCATTCATCAAAACGTCAACACCATCTTTTGGATAGAAAGTAGCATAACCGCCGTATTCCCTGTATCCTTCAGATTCGTGAGGAATCTGTCTGTCAACAGTATTACCGGCTTGAATATCATAAGAAAATTGAGCTTCAAAAGTCAAACCTTTTGTAATGAAATCAAGTTTGTGACCCATTGCAAAACTTCCATCCATAAAAGTTTTGTATTCATTGATAAATCCTGAATAAGCAAGTTCTCCCAGGATGTTGTAGCGATACAGAGCAGTTCCGAAAAGGAGTCCTTCAGGATGTTTTGAATTATAAAGCGCATTCGCCGGATTATCGTTTCTTTCGTTAATAACCGGGTAGATGGAAGGCTGTGTATTTGCAATCGTAATAAGTCTTGCAGCAGTGGTACCCGGTGCAATCCTGTTCTGAATACGACCACCCAAGTTCAATTTCACATAGAAATCATTCGTGATGTTGATGTCAATGTTTGATCTGAAATTGTATTTGTTAAATACCGCATTGGTGTTTTTTGGTCCGTCGTTTGTATGGGTATAGTTACCATTTTGATTCATGTAACCAACCAAAACAAAGTATCTTACATTTTTCGTACCACCCTGAATATTCAAGCTGTAATCTTGTTGCATACTTGGCTTGAAAGCATAATCGAACAGATTCATGTTATAACCTAAACCGTCGGAATTATCTCCTTTGGCGATCCTGTAATTATCAATTTGGGCTTTGGTAAAAAGAGCCTTCGTGGTAAGTGGGTTATCATTTAGGTTAGCTTCGTTGTAAAGCTGTGCATAGTCGGCAGATCCAAGGTATTCAGGAAATTTCACAGGAGAGGATACACCTGTTGATGCCTTAAATGTTACATTGGCTCTATCCATTTGTTTACCCCTTCTGGTTGTAACAAGGATAACGCCGTTTGCTCCGCGGACACCATAAACGGCTGTTGCAGATGCATCTTTCAAAATTGTAAAGGATTCAACCTCTTCAGGGTTCAAATATTGGAAATCACGTTCGATACCGTCAACAAGGACGATTGGGTTTTGATTTCCCAGTGTTGACATACCACGTACGAAAACTGTACTCTGGTCAACACCTGGCTCACCACCTGAAAACTGGTTTACAATAAGTCCGGGTAACCTACCGGCCAAAGCATTCGAAATATTTGTCGTCGGACTTTGTCTCAGATCTCTGGTGCTGATCGCTGTGATCGCTCCAACAACGGTTACTTTCTTTTGTGTACCGTAACCAACTACTACCACATCCTCAAGTCCAACGGTCTCATCAACCATGGCCACGTTGAAAGTGGTTTTGCCTGCTACTGGAAACTCTTGTGTTTTCATCCCTACGAACGAAAACTGAATAATGGCATTTTCGGGCACATTGGCCAGAGAAAAATTACCATTGTTTCCGGTAATGACACCATTCGTAGTCCCTTTTATTATGACTGATGCACCCGGCAAAGTCTGACCTTTCTCGTCTGTTACTTTACCGGTGACCGTCTTTTTTTTAGGTTGCTGCGAAGAAGAAGAGTTAGAAAGCGCCTTTTCAGCATCCTTATCTTTTGCTTTTTTGAGGACTACTGCTTTGTGTGTTATCTCATACTCCAGGTTTGTGCCTTTCAGACAGGAGTCAAGAACTTTTTCCAGACTGGCTTTTTCGACTTCTACTTCGTTAACAATGATCCCATTAACATCATCCGGACTAAAGAAAAATGTAAATTCCGTCTGTTTCTGGATCTCTTTAATTACTTCGCTTAAAGCTACTTCTTTAACAGACAGCTTGATGTTCGCCGTCTGCGAATAAATGTTGGCGGAGACCTGCATGAACCCTACCAGGAGAATAATTGTCGCTAATTTCATCACTCGAATGATTTTTAATATGCTCTTCCGGTAAGGATTTGCATTTAAATGCTTTTTCTTCATAATTTTACATCTAAGATTAGTAATTAATATTTCTGTACCACCAGAAATGTTTTAGCAGGAGATGTTAACGGCATCTCCTGTATTTTTTTCATTAAATTTTTGAGAATAACACTTCGTTTCCCTTCACTGTAATCTGAACTTTTCCCGTTTTATAGATGATATCCAAAATTGGATCAATGCGCTCATATTTGTTAAGTCCACCTTCAAACCGGATGGAACGTAATCCTTCATCTTCGTATTTATATGTGAAGTCATACCATCTGGATAATGTTTTCATGATTTCATCCAGACTCTGATTGGAAAACGTATACCTTCCCTGCGTCCACTGAACTACTTGATTTGCGTCAACCTCTTGAATGGCAATGGTTTCCGAAGATGGATTGTAGACTGCCTGTTGATTTGGTGTTAAATAATTGATCTCAGAAAGCTGATTACCTGAATTGAGTTTTACTTTACCTTCCACCAAAGTGGTGTAAGATTGATTCTCATCCGGATATGATTTAATATTGAAGGAAGTGCCCAAAACCTCCACTTTTAACCCTTTCGTTGATACGATAAATGGTTTTGACGGATCTTTTGTCACTTCAAAAAAGGCTTCACCCTCTAGTGTAACTTCACGCAAATTTCCAGTGAACTTCACAGGAAATACCAGTTTACTCATTGAATTCAGGAATATGCGCGTGCCATCCGACAGGACTAAGCGGTATTCCCCTCCTTTCGGGATTATTAGTGTATTGAGCTTTTCTTCTTTTGACTTTGCCGGCATGTTGACCGGGTAACTCAATTCGGCGCTTTTATTTTGGATGATGGTGCCATCATTTTCGAGCAGCTTTTCGTCCTTACCACTTTGCAGGTTAACGTTCGCACCGTTCGCCATTATTAAGACTGCATTTGGTGTGCCGGGAGAAATAGCTGATGCCGAGAATTGATTTACAGTTTTACCGTTAAAGTACCAATAAGCAGTCGCCACCATGAAAAACGGTAACATAACGGCAGCGGCATACATAAAGAAGCGTCGTAACGATCTTTTTCCAGAACTGGTATCCAAATGAACTGAGATGTTGTTCCACGCCTTTTTGACATTTACTCTGTCGTACAGCTCATTTTGTTTGGAGAAATTTGTACGGTCAACGATTTTTTGATACAATAATTCATTTTTTGGCGAACTTTTCAGCCAATTATCTAAGGATTCTTTTTCCTCCTGACTCAACTGGCCACTCATCTCACGTGCGATAAGAGCCGAAATGTCGATTAATGAATTAATTTTTTCCATAATTATCAGTAAGAATGGTTTGACTTAAAGAGGATTACCGCTTCTTTGAAACCCTATGGCTTTTCAGGCAGATAGTTCTTTTAGTTTATTAACAAACGAGAGTCTGAAACGGGTGAATGGAAAGCGAAATTTTTCGAAAAAAATGTTAAAAAATGTCCTGAAAAAATTCTCGCAGCGAGATTTATTTTAGAAAGTGGCCAATCACCATCATGGCAAAAGCATAGTCTTTCAGATTGACCCGCAATTCTTTGTAAGCATTTTTTTTCAGGGTCTTTACGGTATTAAGGGAGATATTCAAGAAGTCTGCAATCTCTTGATTCTTAATTCCTTCCATGCTAAGCAAAACAATTTTACGACTTTGAGCCGCTAGTTTATTGACAGCCAGATGTATAAAGCTGTAAGTCTCTTCTTCCACTATTAATTCATAGAAATAGTCATCCGAAAAAATGGTCTCATTAAGTATTTGTTCCCGGATCGAACGTTGTTTAATTGCATTCAGACATTTATTTCTTGTTACCGTATAGATAAACCCCTTGATGGAATGGATATCGGTAAACTGATCCTTTATCTTCCAAAATTCAATGAATGCTTCCTGGGCCAGATCCTCCGCGAGATCAGAATCTTGCAGGTATTTTTTGGCAAAAACGCATATAGAAGGATAAAAGCCCTCAAAAAATTTTTTGAAGGCTTTTTTATCATCTTTGAAATTATATACTATGTGCGGTTGGCCTCGTTCCATTAGTCCTTGTGCAATGGATCAAATATAGAAATTTCTTTTTTTAATCTATTTTAGAATTTGTTAAGAAACTGTTTAAATTTCGCTCATTCGATTTATAGAGCCGGGGTCATTTTTTGATTTTGGACGAAGTTTCAAATCTCAGCAGGTTCAACGTCTAAGCTATTTTATTGGGAAATTCCAAAACGATAAATGCTGTGAGTCTGGTACACTTCTCCCGGTTTTAAGATAATAGAAGGGAAGAGGGTGTTGTTTGGTGAATCAGGAAAATGTTGTGTTTCCAGGGCAAATGATTCACGGAATTTATAGCTTAATCCGCTCTTTCCTTTATCGGATCCATCCATGAAATTTCCTCCATAAAATTGAAGAGCCGGTTCAACGGTAAATATTTCCATTTTGCGGCCGCTTACTGGTTCAACCATAGTGGCGGCCAACGTCATCTCTCCGGCTTGAGGTTTATTCAGGGCAAAGTTGTGATCATAACCCAATCCGTTTTTCAACTGAACATTCTCTGCCTGCTTTGGCAAATCAGTGCCAATGGCTTTCCCCTGGCGGAAATCAAAGGGAGTTCCTTCAACAGGTGCATTGCCTGCCATCGGTATCAGGGTAGAATCAACCGGAGTATAGGCATCTGCATTAACTGTAAGTATGTGGTCGTTTATGGTGCCATTTCCTTCGCCGGCGAGATTCCAGAAAGCATGATTGGTAAGGTTAACCGGAGTACTCTTGTCGGTAGTTGCCTTGTAGCTGATTACCAGTTCGTTTTTCGAAGTCAGCAGATATTCAACTTCGGCATCTAAATTTCCAGGATACCCCATTTCGCCGTCTTTCGACATGTAATGCAACACAATGGCTGAATCGTTAACGCTCTTTACATCCCAGACAACTGTGTGAAATCCACCTTTACCGCCGTGCAGGTGATTGACGCCATTATTCAAAGGAAGCGTGTATTCTTTTCCGTCCAGTGTGAATTTACCTTTAGCAATCCGGTTGCCAACGCGTCCAATCAGTGCGCCGTGAAAAACTTCCTTGGCCTTCAAGTAGCCGTCAATGCTGCTGAATCCTAAGACCACATCAGCCATTTTACCGGTTTTGTCGGGTGTGCAAAGGCCAACAACCCGACCCCCATAGTTGGTAATCGCTGCTTCAATATTGCCGTTTTTAAGGAAGTAGAGGTTCGTCTGTTTACCGTCGACAGTTTTTTGGAAGTCCTCTTTTTTCAGCGTGAAGCTGGATTTTGTTTCCACTTTTTTCGTTCCGCAGCTGACGAAAATCAGGCTCGCAGCGGATAGGGCAAGAAATAATTTGGTAAGTCTCATCGTATTTTATTTAAAAATGAATTAGTAGAATCAGGATTTATAGTCGGAGCCAATTTACAATTTTTCAATTGAATAAAATGCCTTTTAAACATATACTTTATAGGGATTCTTCAACTATTCTGTTAGGAAAAAATACTATTTTTAACTGCAATTACCAAACGAACCTGATGGGTTACCCAAATTGAAAACCGGGTAAAAAATAGGAAAGCCATTCCGGGAATTCATCGATTCGTATTCTGAAATTTTAACGAAGAAATCAAATTTTATTCATGAGAAAATTTTTATTTGTGGGCTTACTGGTCGGATCGTTAAATCTGGCTAATGCACAGGCATGGAAACCTGCCGGCGACAAAATTAAGACCCAATGGGCTGAAAAGGTTGATGCTACAAATCCGTTGTCAGAATATCCGCGACCACAGATGGTTCGCGACCAATGGCAAAACCTCAACGGACAATGGGATTATGCAATTATTCCAAAGGGAAATAATTGTCCGGAAAAGTTCGACGGGAAAATCCTCGTTCCTTTCGCAGTGGAATCTGCTCTTTCAGGTGTGCAGAAAAAAGTGGGCGACAACAACGAACTATGGTACAGCAGAACCTTTGCCGTACCCGCCGCATGGAAGAATAAGAAGGTATTGCTCAATTTTGGAGCGGTCGACTGGAAAGCGGACGTATGGTTAAATGATATTAAAATCGGCTCGCACCAAGGTGGCTACACTCCTTTCAGCTTTGATATCACAGCCTTTTTATCCAAGGATAAATCTCAAAAACTGGTAGTGAGGGTATGGGATCCAACCAACAACGGATTTCAACCCCGTGGCAAACAGGTCAATAATCCGGGTGGAATCATGTATACTGCCGTAACCGGAATCTGGCAAACTGTTTGGCTCGAGCCGGTAGATCAGGCCTATATTTCTCATCTCAAAACGATTCCGAACATCGATGGAAACAATGTCTCCATTCTGGCAGCAACGCAAGGTGCTTTACCAACCGATGTCATCGAAGTGAAGGTGCTGGAAAATGGGAAAGTGATCGGTACGGGCAAAGCTGCCGCCGGACAAGAAGTTTCAATTGCCATTCCACAGACTAAACTCTGGAGCCCCGAATCACCCTTTTTGTATGATATGGAAGTTGCCATTCTTCGTAATGGCGTTGCCGGCGATAAGTTGAAAAGTTATTTCGGGATGCGTAAAATCTCTACCAAACGTGGGGATAACGGAATTGTCAGGCTTCAGCTAAACAACAAGGATTATTTCCAGTTTGGCCCGCTCGATCAGGGTTGGTGGCCAGACGGATTGTATACTGCTCCAACGGATGAGGCATTATTGTATGATATTAAGAAGACCAAAGACTTTGGCTTTAACATGATTCGCAAGCACGTGAAAGTTGAACCTGCAAGGTGGTATTACCATTGCGATCGCGAGGGGATACTTGTTTGGCAGGATATGCCTAGCGGCGATCGTAATCCGCAATGGCAGCAACGTAATTATTTCAATGGGCAGGAGTTTCAGCGTAGCGCGCAGTCGGAAGAAAACTATCGCAACGAATGGCGCGAGATCATGAACTTCGCCATTTCGAGTCCCTGCGTTGTGACCTGGGTTCCTTTTAACGAAGCATGGGGACAGTTTAAAACTCCTGAGATTGCAGAATGGACCAAAAATTATGATCCTTCCAGATTGGTAAATCCAGCCAGTGGCGGAAACCATTATGATGTTGGGGATATGCTCGATATGCACA
The DNA here is from genome assembly GCA_963663005.2 of Prolixibacteraceae bacterium. Lineage (GTDB taxonomy): Bacteria > Bacteroidota > Bacteroidia > Bacteroidales > Prolixibacteraceae > CAINVV01. The sequence goes on along the minus strand of CAXXHH010000008.1, from coordinate 160,594 downwards.
ACTATCCTGAGCCTGCAATGGGACTATACGATTCAAAACGGAGCAATGTATTGGGCGAATATGGCGGAATCGGCCTCGCCGTACAGGAGCATCTCTGGGAAACGGGTCGTAACTGGGGTTATGTACAATACAAAACGTCTGACGAAGCCACAAAAGCATTCATCGATATGGCTGAAAAGTTGAAGCAGCTGATTCCTTTCGGCTACTCGGCTGCCGTTTATACGCAAACGACTGATGTTGAGATGGAAATCAACGGATTAATGACGTACGACCGGAAGGTGATCAAATTAAATGAAGCCCAAATCCGAAAAGTGAACAAAGAGGTCTGTAATTCGCTGAATAAATAAAAGTCAGAACCAACAATAAGCAAAGGCAAAAATGATGAAGTTATTCCCGTTGGTGGTTTTCGTGCTTTCCATTGTTTCTACCGCAAGATGTAGCGAAAAGGATTCCAACCAGGATGTCAAAGAGAAACCGACATTTGCCAATCCGGTTTGGAATGGTGCAGATCCCTGGATGGTAAAGCAAAAGGATGATTATATTTATTGTTATTCAGCAAGGAATTCAATTTACCTTTCTAAATCCAGGCAGCTGACCAAGCGGGGCGAGGCAAAAAAAATATGGCAGGCACCAGCTACCGGTTGGAATAGATCCTGCATCTGGGCTCCGGAAATTCATTTCATTCAGGGATTGTGGTATGTTTATTATGCTGCGGGCGAGTCAGGACCTCCGTTTATTCATCAGCGAACGGGAGTCTTGCGTTCTAAAACGGATGATGTTTTCAGCGAGTACGAAGATATGGGTGTCTTGTATACCGGAGATAATCCGGGCGATCCGACTTCCAACGTATGGGCGATAGACATGACTATTCTGGAACACAAAAACAAACTCTATGCAATCTGGTCAGGATGGATCAAACAGGAAGCGACAGATAAAACGATGCAGCAACTGTACATCTCAGAAATGAAAAACCCTTATACAATGACTGGTCACCGAGCTTTGCTTTCAGCTCCGGTCGAAAGTTGGGAAACTGGTGGCCCGCTGAACCTGAACGAGGGACCAGAAATTCTGAAGAACGGTGAGAAGGTCTTTGTCATCTATTCGTGTCGCGAGTCGTGGCTGGTAGAGTACCGACTGGGAATGCTTCAACTCATCAATCCTGCCGGAAATTTGTTGGATCCGGCCAACTGGTCTAAAAAAGGACCCGTATTTCAGGGAACTTCTGAGGTCTTTGGAGTTGGACATTGCTCTTTTGTTAAGTCGCCCGATAATTCGGAAGACTGGATTATATATCATTCAAAAAAGAATACCACTCCCGGGTGGGAGCGCGATGTGAGGATGCAACCGTTCAAATGGAATCAGGACGGGACACCGGATTTTGGTAAACCGATACCGGCTGGTCAGAAATTGAATCTCCCGTCCGGTCAGGTCGATTAGTGGAGCGAAGGTCAGGATCATTATTTAACTATTCAGAAAAATATGGAAAGACGTAATTTTATTCAAACAATTTCCGGCGCAGCGGCTGCTTGTATGGCCTCTAATCCTTTAACGGGGTTTGCCGCCAGTGACATTTCGAACGACAAGGAGTTGGAATATCACAGTATTGAAAAGATCGCCGTTAAGAAGGTGCGCATTAATTACCCTCGTTTTGTCAGCAAGAATGCCATTAAGGGAAACCACGGCTGGGGATACGACGAAACAATATGCGAGTTGACAACCAACAAAGGTGCAACCGGTTGGGGAGTGGTTGTTTCTAGACATACTGAAAAAGAGATTTCTGAATATCTGATCGGCAAGAAGGTCTCGGATGTTTTCTCTGTGAAAGATGGTCTCATAGACCCTGTTTGCGCGTATTGCGATATCGCTCTGCACGATCTGGCCGGAAAGATTCTGAATAAACCAGTTTATGAATTGATGGGTTCAGCTAAACCTCAAACAACACTTTGCTATAGCGGAATGATCTATTTTGATGATCTTACGCCATTCTATAACAAAGTCATGGGAGTTGACCTAATTATGAAAGAATGCCAGTTCGACTATGATCTCGGTTACCGCCAGTTTAAGTTGAAAATTGGAAGAGGAAATAAATGGATGCCTAAGGCCGCCGGTATTCAGCGTGATATTGAGGTCACCAAAATGGTGTCAAAGGCATTTCCCGATTGCGATATTCTGGTAGATGGAAATGATGGATACAACATCACTGAATTTTCAGAATATCTGAAAGGGATCGAAGGGATCAAACTATTTTGGATTGAGGAACCCTTTCGCGAAACTGTCGAAGATTATACCAAACTGAGAGCGATCTTGAAGGATACAGGCAGGAAAACACTTCTGGCTGATGGTGAAGCCGCTGCCGACCAGGCCTTTATGCGAAAATTAGAGGAGATGAAGTTAATAGACGTTCATCTTTCAGATATTCAAGATATTGGATATACCGGATGGCGAAAATTGATGCCTGAGCTAATTAAACTGAAGGTTTTTGCTTCTCCGCATGCATGGGGATCAGAGTTGAAAACAAATGCAGTGTCTCATTTGGCTGCCGCCTACGGGAATACGGTTACAATTGAAGGAGTCACCTGTATCTCGGATGATGTCGATTTCGGAGATTACCATCTTGAAAAGGGGAAACTGATTCCCTCCTCGGCGCCGGGCTTCGGAATGAAACTCCTTAGATAAAACAAAGAGGCCGTCCCAAAACTTTTCATTTGAGACGGCCTCCTCGTTTTATTCAGATTGTTCTGTCCTTATTGAGTTGAAATAACAATCTTCGCACCACTTTTCAGCGCATCATGAGTCACAAAGTAGCTCTTTAATTTTTGACCATCTACGGTGATGCCGCTGATCTTTCTTCCCGAATTCTTTTTAGTTATCGTAAAGTTCTTCGCTCCAAGCGTGAAATCCACTTTATTGAAAAGAGGTACAGAAACGAGATATTCTGGATCAGCCGGCGAAAAGGTATATAGCCCCATCGCGGTAAGCACATACCAGGATGAATTCTCACCTGCGTCATCCATGCCGGAATAGGACAGTTTTTCTTTGCCCATGTCGTAAAAATGGTTCATGATGCTATCCAGCATAACCTGCGATTTTTCCTGCTTTCCTACAAAATAATAGAGGAATGGGAAGCTGTGATCTGGCTGATTGCCGTGGCAATACTGACCGATGAAACCAGAAATGTTGTACGCTTCTACGCCTTTCCAGGGAATAGAAAAAAGGTCATCAAGCTTTTTCTCAAAATCACCGGGACTTTTGTAAAGACCTATCAACCCTTTCACATCATGAGGGGCAAAGAATGAAGATTGCCAGGCATTAGCTTCACGGTACATGTATTCGTAATATGGAAATTCAGGATCAAAATTCTTAATCCATTCACCGTTTGCCAGTCGCCCTCTCATCAGACCCGTCGAAGCATCAAACATATTTTTGTAATTACCGGTTCTGCCCATCAGCATCCGGTAGCTGGATGTGTCGTTTAATTCTTTGGCTAATAACGCAACAGCATAATCATCATAAGCATATTCCAATGTCTTTGTAACACCGGCAGTTGCTTTGGTTTCAATTTTCGGATTGGGAATATCCTGTTCAGGGATGTAGCCTTTCTCCATGTACTCTTTTATGTACGGCCTGGATCTGTTCTCCAATGTAGCATTACGCAATAGCAGGTTATAAGCGCTTTTTACATCAAACCCGCGAATACCGCGCATATAGGTTCCGGCAATATACGGTGCAGCATGGTCTCCGTGGAAAAATGTAGGCATAAATCCTGTCTTTTCTCCTTTATCAATCAGGGATTTAATCACATCCTCAGAAACCTTGGGCGTCAACATTCCCAGCAAAACCAGCTTGTTACGATAGTCATCCCACAGGGAAGGCTCGGTATAATAATTGAAGCCTTTATTTACAACATTGCCTTTCTGATCTGTAAAATCTCCGTTTATGTCGCTTCTCAATGCCGGCCATAAAAATGATCGGTACAGGCAGGAGTAGAAGAGACCTTTTTGCCTTTCCGTTCCACCAGTTACTTTTATTTTCGAAAGCAGATTTTCCCAGGTATCATTTGCTTCATTCCTCACCTGAGAAAATGTTTTCCCGAGAATTTCTTTCTCCAGGTTCATCTTTGCATTTTCGATGCTCACAAAAGAGAATCCGATCTTTAATTCGAGTGGCTCCGGAGAATCGACAAAACTGACAACGGATATTTCTTTTGCCTCCTTTTTTATGGATTCAATCTTACTTATCGTGAGATTCGATGTTGCGTAGAAATACATTTTTTCGCCGGTTTGCTGAAAGCCCTTGAAAACCTTATCGCCGTCCTGCTTAATTTCCCAGGCTTTTACCCTTTCATTCGAAACGGAAAGGTCTGCTATCAGTTTTTTAGCGGCGCCTTGCTTGAAAGTGTACTTATGAAAGGCACTGCGCAAGGAGGAAGTCAATTCAGCATTTATTCCATAACGCTCCAAAAAAACCTGATAATATCCGGGATGTGCCGATTCATTTTTATGGCTGTAAGTACTGCAATAATCGTCGGGAGATATTGTTCCGGTGGCCGGTAGCAGAGGGATGTGGCACAGATTCCAGTGGCCTTTGCTGGTATGCGCAAAACCGTATATCACGGTATCCTCGTATTGATAGCCTGATCCACTATGGAATTTGGTTACCGGGGTCAGCTGAACCATGGCATTTGGAACCGAAGAGCCAGGAAAGACTTCCGCACCCCAGGTTCGGTGAGTCGGCTTGTATCCAACGTCGATGCTGTCCCATAAAGTAGCCGTACCCAAAAATGGGTTTACATATTTCGAAAATTGATTTTGGGCTTGTAGAAAGCCCGCTATAAACAAGAGAAGAATTAGCGAAAAGGCCGATTTAATCATTATGCGTTAATTTTTTTATCAAAGATATCTCTTCCTGTTTATACGGACTAAACTCTTTTGTAAAAAGATCGTGTTGCCAAACACCGGTATACGGAAGTTTTTCCGGTCTGAACCCCCACGGAAGTTCCGTCTGTGTCTTTCCGTTTACCAGTCCCCATAAGATGTTCCCAACATTTTGCTCTTTAAACAGTGGTAAAATATCCTCAACAGTCGATTTCCGCGGACGGTTCATCCATTCACTGCAGATAATCGGGCGATTGTGCACCTTGAGACGCTTGATGTAGGCAGCTGTCTCTTCCTTCGTATTGTAGCAATGGAAGGTAATAATATCGGAATTAGCAAAAATGATATCGTTCAGCTCCTTGTTTTCATTCCAGGTGGCGATGGTCAATGGCTGCACCGGATTAATTTCCCTCGTCCAGGCGATGACACTTCTTACCAGTGGAAGGCTTCTCTCTTTCAGATTGGAATTGGTTGGCTCATTGTAAAGATCCCAGGCGAAAATCCGGGTGTCATTCTTGAATTTAGAAACGACATCCTTTACATATTTTTCGAGTAAAGGGTGTGTACGAACATCAATAACCATGGTATGCCCCGGAGATGGCGACCATGCCCACGCATACCATCCAATCAGTGGTTCCGGTTGCTTTCCAATAACCGGATCGTTGTTTGCCCCAAAAGAACAATCGTCAAAAAAAGCTGGAATGACTTTAATTCCGTGTTTGTCGCAGATGGACAAGAAATTATCGAGGGTTTTGAGGAAATATTTCGGATCGTCGGCGTAAACAGCATATTGCAGCACAACACGTGCGCAATTCAGTCCGACACTCTGTGCCAAAGCCAACTCTTTATCAATGAGTTTTGGGTTATAACTGGTCTTATCCCACATGGCCGTATAATTTATTGCATCAGATGGGATATAGTTTATCCCGCAGAACCAAGGTTGAGATTTGTACCAGTTGGCTGCCTTTTCTTCGCTCCATTGTTGTCCCTGACCAAATAGTACCATTGTCGAGACGGAAAAATATAGAAACAAAAATAATTTTCTCATGCCTGAACAGTTTTTAAAATAGTACGAGTTTTAGTGTTATTCAGCGTAGTTTTCTGCCAATTTGTGCGTTCGCCACTTCTATAAAAGTGAGCATATTTTCAAGGGATGTATCTCCTTCAACATTGTGGGATGGCGAAAAAATATACGATCCTTCCAGACCAGCCCGAATCAATTTCTCGGATTCACTTCTTACCTCCTCAGGAGTTCCAAAGGGGAGCGTCCTCTGCATGGATAGCCCGCCATGGAATGTAAGTCTGTGACGGTATTTATCCATTAAGTCAAATACATTCATCACCTCCGGTTGAAACGGATTAAAGCAATTTAGTCCGATATCGATCAGGTCATCAAAGAGTTCCCCAACATCCCCGCAGGAGTGGATAAAAACATATTTCCCTCCGTCGTGTACTGCCTGATACATTCTTTTCAGTTGAGGATAGATGAATTCTCTCCAGGTATCATACCCCATTATTAATCCGACCTGCTGCCCCCAATCATCGCCAAAGTATACGGCATCAATGTCGTATTTCATGGCCTCGTTTAATTGAGCGATGTTATAATCGGCAATAGCGGTAAAAAGTTCGTGGACAAATTCAGGATTGACTAAAAAATCCATCAACAGGTTCTCGATTCCACGAAGGGTCCAGGCACGTTCATACAGTGAAAATCCAATCTGGAAAAGCCTGAACATGTCCGGTTTTGCCTTGATGGAAGATTCTATGTCAGAGAAAAAACGCTGATCCAACGGATTGGGCAACGTATAATTTTTCATCGTCGGAGAATCCAGCAGAATAGTTGAGATATTGCCAATATCCTTGTCGATGCTTCTGTCCCACACTGCTCCAAAAACATCCCTGTATAAGTTTTCTCCTACCTGGTCAAAAAAACCATAGTCATTTCCAAGAAGTAATATGTGGTTATAAAGTACCTCATCCAGATCATCTGTGTGAAAATGACCCTCTATCATTTTCCTGGCTTCCTGGGTAAATTTAAAAGACCAGGGAGTATAGGGAGGTTTTTCTCCTTCCAAAACTCCTTTTATAACCTCTCTTCGCGTCATAATCGTTTTATTTTTAGGTTATTCCTCCGGAATTTTCATTAAAAATGCCTCCTCCTCCGGAGTGACACGAAAAACAATTCTGTTAAAATTGTCAGTATTCCAAAAGGCCAAAGTCAAAATAGTTCACGGTTGGAGCCTGTGTACTGAAAGAGCTGTATTGGTTGATGGCGCCAAATTCATACTTCAACGCAATGTGGTTAGATCCTTTTTTGAGAAGCTTGGAAGCCTTGACAGGAAGTGCAACTTCACTAACCTTGATTTCGGTATCCCATCGTCTCAAATTATTAATCTGAATTGCAAGCTCTCCATTAATGTACACATCGGTCACACCATGATTGTAGGTTACGATAGCGAGTTTCGCCGGAAGTGTCGACAGATTAAAATCCTTTTCCAGAAACAGGCTCTTCGTGTCCCAGATGGAATTTACTTCCGGGGTATTCATCTGAACCTTTCCAAAAGGCCCGTTACCGCCAGTCCACTTTGCCTTATTGTCTTTTTTATACCATTCGGCGGATGGTTCTACAGTTGAATACATCCACTTTTGAGGTGAATTCATGGAGAGTGGGATAATAAACCGACCCTTTTCGGTTAATGGTTTAAATAATTTACCATGAATTTCCGCCAACCTTTCGATCGGTATTTTACTAACTTTCCGGTCGTATGTCAGCCATCCGTTTACCTCATTTTCGACATCGCTGATTTGGGTAAATACCACTGCATTTAGTCCATATTTTCTTAGCGAGGAGAGGTTGTCAACCCAGAGGCTGTACCTTTCGTCGAGAACCTCGGGCGAGGTCATCACCTCTCTGATCAGGTCTCCGGCTCTGTCGATTCTTTCCGGAATGGAAAGTGTTGGTGTCCACATATGATCCTTAACAGTAAGCTCATGTCCACCACCTTCCCCAAGCACCATCGCTCTCGGATAATTTTTAGGTATCCAGCCCATGGACGGATAAACGGTGTAATCATGAAAATCGCGAATGTCGCCAACATTCCTGTCGACCCAGCCGCTGGCATTCGAAACCAATCTGGAAGGATCTTTCTTCTTTGTCCAGTCCGTAATTCGTTCTGTATCAAATTGTCCCCATGATTCGTTGAACACTGTCCACTGAATGATGGAAGGATGGCTATACAACTGATCAATAATCGTTTCCCACTCGGCTTCCCATGCCTTCGAGCCACCAATTTCTGAACGGAGCAGACTACCGGCCGGACTGATCATATCCTGCCATACCAGGATTCCAAGCTTGTCGCAATAGTAGTAAAACCTGTCAGGCTGCACCTTGATGTGAACCCGGTCCATGTTGCAACCGATTTTTTTAAGATACTCCACATCAAATTTGACCGCTGCATCTGAAGGCGGTGTCAAAATCCCATCCGGCCAATATCCTTGATCCAGTGGTCCGAGCTGAAAAATTTCTTTGTTGTTCAGATGGATTTTCATGAATCCTGCTTTATCACGCGCCATAGAAATTTTGCGCATTCCGAAGTAGCTATCGACTTCATCAATAACTTTACCGCCATCCAAAAGGCTCACCTTTAGATCGTAAAGCGCAGGAGAATCGGGGCTCCACAGTTTCGCATTATTGATTTTCAGGATAACTGGTTTGTCCGGGGTACTTGACCCGGATGCAATTTCTTTTCCATTGTCGAAAGCCTGAACTTTGAATTGATGGTTGAAACCCCATCCTTTTAATCCGACTCCTACTGAAACTGTTCCATTATCAATATCCGGAAGGATCTTCAGATTCTTCAGTGAAACATCCTGCACCGGCTCCATCCAGACACTCTGCCAGATGCCGCTGGTGGGTGTATAATTTCCCTTTGACAATCCAATCAACGTCTGTTTTCCAATGGTTTGGGTGCCGGTATTGGACGGATCCCAGACAACCATATTAATTTCATGCGATTCACCCGCATTCAGAAAATCAGTCACGTCATATTGAAAAGCATCGTATCCGCCTTTGTGTTCGCCAACAAATTTCCCATCAATCCAAAGCTTGGAAATGTAATCAACGGCCTCAAAATGAAGAAGGATTCGTTTTCCTTTCCAGCTTTCAGGAATTGTGAAAAAGCGCCTGTACTTCATTTCGTGAAATCCGGTTACGGTTTCTTTAATCCCTGAAAGCGCAGATTCGACACTAAAAGGCACCAGGATTTTTCTGGTAAATGATAGCAAAGGTCTGTTACTTGTTCCGTTGGTAAGTGCAAAATCCCATAATCCGTTCAGATTTTTCCACTCCTTCCTGACCATTTGCGGACGAGGATATTCTTTCCAGACATTTTCAGGATTCACTTCATTCGCCCAGGGCGTCATTATATTCCCCGGGACAGGTTTCCAATCCTGTCCCACTACAGAATTAGTCTGTAGTGAGAAGGATAGTAAGAAAAGTATAACTAATACTGAATTTTTCATTGGTAGACCCAATTAGACTTGTTTCAGATTATGATGTAATTTTTTAAAGTCAAATTCTTAGTTGAATAGCCATTCGGCAGGAACGTCACTCCTGACCTTTCCGGGAGCTTCAACCGAAAATCGCAAAGAAGGCCTTCTGGCAGTCTCGAGAAAATACTCGATATGCAATTTGTGATATCCTTTTCCGAGGGCATAATAGTCGCCTTTTTCGGCAGCCCTGGTACGCAGTCCGTCGTTTAAGAGAATATTATTATCATCGAGGATCATCTTACTGCCATCATCAGAGTTGATATTCAGTCCGTAAACACCATCTTCAGGAATCAAAATATATCCGTCAAAAGTCAGTGCAAAATTCTTGGTCAACTCAGTGACTCTTGTAGAGATAGTAGCAGCTTCGGTTACCTTGATGGGTGTCAGCTTAGTGAAATCGGGCAGGAGCGTAAATAGACCTTCATAGATACCAACTTTTAGTCCGGGCTTATACTTTCCCTTGGCAGTGGCAGGAATAATTTCTTTTTTAGTCAATTTATAAGCGATGGTGCTGCTTTTTTTACCCTGATCATATTGAGCGAATGTCTTTATTACACAAGATTCTTTGACTTTAAACGGGCCTGCGTAAACAGTCGAGTTTTCTCCTGGTGCAGATCCATCAAGGGTATAGTAAATTTTCGCTCCCGGATTGTGGCATGAAAGGGTAGCCGTGAATTCACCGATAAAGGCAGGAATCGGATTGCCCAAAATTGGAGGTGTAACTCCCATGTTCGCTTTAGCAACATTGGCTGCCCCCATCTTATCGATCTTCCTGTCGTAGGTCATCAATCCGTTGGTCTCTGTTTCAACATCCGTTGTTTGGGTATAAATAGTGGCACTCAATCCGTTCGCTTTTTCAAACCTGAAAACCTGGTCGCTGAAAACTTCATAGGCGGTTAAGAGTTGGGTAGTGTCTTCGTAGGTCTTATACCCCCAGTTTTGCTGTTCCCACATATGCCCCTTAACAGGAAATCCTAATCCACCGAATTCGCCATTTACAACGGCTCTCTTCTCCTCAGCCGGAGGGCATGCAGGAGCAGGGTAATGGTGAACGTCATTTACATCGCCGGCACCGCGATCAGTCCAGCCGGAAGCATTGTTTGCGAGTCTTGACGGATCAAAATCTTTCGTCAGATTCGTAATTCTAACGGTCTCAAACTGTCCCCATCCCTCGTTGAAAGGGATCCACATGATTATAGAAGGGTGATTGAATCTGGTCTCAATGATTCTGGTCCACTCCGTTTCGAATTGTTTTACAAACACAGGATCCTTCGTGATATCAGGCATGTCGCCCCTGATATTTTGGTCACCGCTAGGCATATCCTGCCATACGAGGATCCCCATTTTATCGCACCAGTTGTAGAACCTTCTGTTCTCAACCTTGACGTGTTTCCGCAACATATTGAAGCCCATTTTCAAAGTCATTTTGAGATCATATATCATGGCCTCTTCAGTCGGTGGTGTATATAAACCATCCGGCCAGAATCCCTGATCAAGCGTTCCTTTTTGGAAGACAAATTTGTTGTTGAATAATATCCGGGTAAAGCCATCCGGCGCTTTGCCAATGGAGATTTTTCGCATACCGGCTACTGAGGTAATTTCGTCGGTAACTTTATCACCATCTTTCAAGGTAATTGCTACATCATACAAAAATGGATTTTCGAGCGTCCATAGCACAGGATTCTCAATTTTCAGGATTATCGCAGATCCCGGCTTGCCAGTTCCTGTTGCAACGGTTTTGCCTTTATCGCTAACAGTCACATCTACGGTTCCGGATGCGGCATTTTCAGCATTTACATTGACAGACATCGTGCTTGCATCGATATCCGGTACTAAACGAAATGACGCAATGTGAGATTTTGAAACCGGCTCAAGCCAAACCGTCTGCCAGATGCCTGTTGTGGGTGTATACCAGATTCCGTTCGGATTAGAAACCTGCTTTCCACGGGGCTGTGGGCCTTTATCCGTTGGATCCCAAACGCTAACCAGAAGTTCGTGATTGGTCTCCCCATTTATAAGGGAGGAAATTTCAAACGAGAATGGATCATAACCGCCCTTGTGGATTCCGGCCTCTTTGCCGTCAACCCAGATTCTGGTTTCCCAGTCTGAAGCTTCAAAGTTGAGCAGCACCTGGCCATCTTTCCACTCTTTTGGTACCGTAAAGGAGGTCTTGTACCAAAGGCTTTGGGTTTCGGAAACGCGTTTCTTTACGCCGGAAAGTGTAGATTCGACGGGATAAGGAACTAGAATCTGACCATCCCATTTCTCTGGCTTCACGTCTTTGGAGGTGATAGCATAATCCCAAAGGCCATTTAGATTAATCCAGTTTTTTCTGGCCATATCCGGCCTGGGATATTCTGGCCAAGGTTTTGCAGGATCGACTTTAGCAGCCCACTCCGTAAGTATTGGATTGTCGGAGATTTTCCAGACTCCTTTTTTCTCGTTGCTGCAACTTAAGAACAAAAATATCCCTGAAAGTACTATGAGTGTATATACTTTTTTCATTTGTCAACATTTTGTTGTTTACGATCCAAATGAAATACCCACATCCATTTTCGATTTTGCGAAAAATGCATGTGGGTATATCATAAGCGAGTAAATTAATTGAAAATCACTTTTTTAAGACAGAAGTGTTGATCTTTTGTTCCAACATCTTCATGAAGTATCCACCTACAACGGATCTGGCAATGAATCCAACTAATTTTCCGTCCGGAGTTTCATGCCAATCAAAAAGCGGCACTCTCGATTGAGTTTCATTCGCGAATTTCCATACAGGATCTACGATTTGATTAAATTTGGTTGCATCGTTGGCTAATGTTGCGGTCCAAAGGATCCAATCGTTTTTTGTATATGTTTTGCGGCTATCGAGAGGTAATCCGTAAGCATTTTGTTTTGTGAGATAGTAATTTATTTCAGTGTCGGCTACCTCCTGAGGGAAAATGTTCAATTTAAGGATCTTGTTCCAAACCAGATTGTATTTCTGGCTCCAGGTACCGGCCTGGTCGAATGCAAGTTTGTAATGATCTCCCTCTTTTCCCATCTTCATCCACTCGATTGCCATCGCTTTTGCCTTTTCGGTATAATTGGCAGCGATATCTTTTTTCCCAAGTATCTCAGCCATTTTTCCATATCCGGCTATCCCCAGGATGGCTTTTACAGAAAGATTGGCATTGTGGGCAAGGTGTCCCGCAAAATCATCGGTACAAAGTTGGTTTGCAGGATCCAGTCCGTTTTCTAACAGATAGTTAGCCCAGGTAGAAAGTACCTCCCAGTGTTTTTCGGCATATTTGGCATTGCCTTCCATCATCGAAATGGCGGTAGCAAGAATTAACATATTGCCGGACTCCTCAACAGGCATACCTTCGCCATAAACTTGTCCGTTAGCCAGCGGATATGTTCCAATGTCGTGAGCTGCAAACGGTTTTGTCCATTTTCCACTTTCGCTGAAGTAGAATATTCCGTTTAACATCCCCTTCATCATGTCCAGATTGTAAATGAGGTACAGCGGTGCAGAAGGATAAGTTACGTCCACAGTGTTGATACAGCCGTTGCTGGTATTCTCTTTGGAAAGGAACAGAAGCACTCCGTCTTTGGTAATTACAAGCTTATGAGCTGCAATCGACTGCCGATAAGCAAGTGCACACAATTCTGCATATTTTTTTCCGCCGGCTTTAACGGCGTCGGCCATCATTTCTTTGTTGAAAGCGGCGCATTTATCCATGATTGAAACATACTCATTTGCTGCCATAGAGAAGGCTTGTTTGATATCGACTGTGCCGCCCTTTCTCCAGTATGCCAGCAGATTTTCGCCAAAATATTGAATGGAAGAGATATCGTCGTATCCAAGCATCACATAGCCACCAACTTTCTTGCCTGCGACTTTACCAAGATCGTTCACGAAGGATAGCGCAGTCATTTTCAGGTACATTTTCTCCGGGAGGGTATTATCGAAGCTGTTTGAAAGCGTGCCCTTACTCATGAATTCAGCTTTAAGGGCGGCGGGTTCACCTACAGACATCGTAGTTGCTTTACTCTCTTTGCTTGCCAGATAAAGATATCCCCAATCGATCCGTAGATCATCACCTTTTTTTCCGAGCACAGGCTGATCGACAGTCCCGGTCTTCAAAAAGGTCATTCCATTTTCAGAAAAACGCTCACTCTTAATAGATTGACTTATCGTATTAACTGCCCAATCCGGAGTAGCTTCAATATATACTTGGACAGAGTGGGACTTAGAATCGGTTGATTTTGCTTGCCAGGAGATGTAGTTTACCGGGCGGGAGAGTACATAAAGATTGTCGGTAAGGAAAGGACTGGTAAAAATCACGTCCAGATTCACCGGACCACAATCAAAGTTATACCAGGTTTGTGTTGGGAGAACCTCGACCGATTTCTGAACGGCGGTCTGTTCAAAGTTAATTTTCGCACCCGATTTCTTCACTATTCCGAAATCCATTATTCCTGGTCCTGCATCATTGTGCGCATGTGCTGTCAGAATATTCTTTCCGGATTTCATCGATTTTTTCACCTCGTCAGTCAGCGGTATAAACTGATTAACTTTTCCCAAATTTTCTGTCTTTACGACCGGAATTCCATTTATACTAATTTCCGCAAAATCATCGTACGAATATTTGAGCAATAGGTCAGATGCCAAAAGATCTTCCGCAATTGTGAATTCACGACGGATCCAAATATCCTTTGATCTCCACCTGGTTCCAGGAGGCATCATCCGGGAGGCAAAGGGACCCTTTCCTTCTTTCCACTGCGTATCATTAAAGGAAGGTTTATCCCATCCTTCTGCTGGTTGTTCTTCTGTAAAACGGGTGTTCCAGTTTTCAATATCACCTGTATATACGACAGGCAAAGTGGGGATCTCTTCCATTCCCATGAACCGGTAGGTGACTCCGTCCACCCGTATGGCGCCCGTCAGTGAGCGTTTGGCTTTTGTCCAATGTTTTGGAACATCATCATATAAATTGTCGGTAAAAGACCAGGTACAAATGTACGGGTCCATGGTAATCAGAGGATAAGCGGGAGCCCTGAGACTGTTTGTCGCAGTGGGCGTAAAAATTTTGGTGGTTTGACTTTGAACCGTGAATTGAGCGATTAAAGCCAAAAAGAGAAGGCCGAATAATTTTTTCATTAGGAGGAATTTAGTGCATTAAAAAGAAAAAGCACCAGAACGTTGAGTCGCCGGTGCCTTTTCTTTCATTATTAACCTTATTGCAGTTGAATTTTCTGAACTTGGGTATAGATTCGTTCAGCGCTTCCTGCGGTAAGCAGACCCAACCTGACATAAACATAGGATCTGTTAGACAGGAAAGTCGGACTTACGTTCGTCAGAGCAACCTTTACTGTTTTTGGAGTTGTAAGATCAGTAAGTGATGCAGCAGGCAGCGTGGTCGAGACAGTGTTATTATTTGCATCAATAATGCTCGTAACACCAACATAGAGCGTAAGACTCGTAATGGCAGCTGTTCCTACTTTTGTTACAGTACAGTTGGCAGTCATCGTGACATCCGATTTAGTATATGCAAAGGTTGCGCCGGTGATGGTACCAAATGGCGTCACAGGTACACTGATTACGGTATTCCCGGAAACCTTAACATCAATACTATCAGTTTGAGAAGCCCAGGGGGCGCCTGCCAATCGAACGAGTTTATAGTTCCCGTCAAAAAGTTTGGCACTGAAAGTTCCGTCTTGTGCTATGTAAACCGGAATCTTGGAACGCAACTTGAAGCCATACTGCCATAACTCGAGTTCGGTGGCTCCAGACCTTACTCCAACCGGAACATTGTTATATACAACACTGCCGGTAAGAGTAGATTGCGGAGCTTCAAAATTGTCATATTTACATCCTGTTAAAATCAGGACTAATGCAATTATCGCCAGATATATTACTTTGCTTTTCATAGTCGAGGATTAATGGAATGGATTTTTAATTATCAGTGGATTATTGTCAAGCACAGTTTGGTTGATCGAGGAATAATAGTTTCCCATTTGAAAGAAACGTGGCGCAACAAATTTTGGTGCAACGAATTTATCAAATACATACTTGCCATTTTTGGAAGGATCCACAGAATTTATGACGCGATATGGATAAAGCGCATACAATACTGCCTTTGGATTTGAAGCTTGTCCGTTCCACACTGTGTGGGCTATTCTCCACCGTGCTAAATCCCATGTCCTGTGATCTTCAAAAGCTAATTCGACTCTGCGCTCATTTTGAAGTTCGGCAAGGTTAAGCTTACTTGCAGTCAGGCTGTTAGCTGGGAATCCGGCTCTTGCCCTTACTTGATTTACATAATTCAAAGCGGAGGTGATATCGCCAAGTTCGAAGGCTGCTTCGGCTGCATTCAAAAGCACCTCAGCATATCTGAACCTTGGCCATGCAATATCAGATCCAACACCCCGTGCACTTGATAAAGTGGCGGGATCGATGAATTTCTTCATATAGAATCCTGTACATGAAACTTCCTGGGTAGTACGCATTGGACCACCATTTCCGGTTTGAAGTTTCCCGTCTGTATAGAGCTGACCAAAGTTGGAAGACTCAAAACGGTCGTATCTGTTTGTGGAAGTATTCCAAACATAAACACCAGCCTGCATTTGGACATCAACCCCTTTAAAGGAAGTACCCGGATATACGATAGTTCCATATAACCTGGCGTCTTTGTTGTTAAAGATGTCGCTCAGATTATTGTAATAAATCCAGTTCGCCTGTCCTGCAACAGTGCCATCTCCAACACCTTTCAGTGCGCCCGGAGTTCCATCAAGGTATTCATAATCTTCTACCAGGTTGAGTGAAGGCACTACGCAAGAGGATGACAGGTTGTCTTCGCGCATGGTGCGGCAAATATTCTGGTATGAGAAGTTATGCTTCTTTACTTTAAGAATATTAAAGTCCTTCACCATAATCATCTCAGGGTTGTTGACTTTCTTGGTAAGTGCCTCATAGAAATTCTCACCCAGGTTTGTGTTTTTGTTGTACAACTGGTACACATTACTGTTGATAATTTCCTTTGCTGCGTTAAGAGCTGCCTGATAGTAAACGTTGGCTTTTGAAGCTGGCATACCAACAATTCCACCTGGTAAAGCGATCGGAACAGGTAACTGATTGTTGTATTTAGCAATAGAAGCGGCATACAACATTGCACGGCATTTAAGAGCAAGAACAGCATACTTGTTGGCTCTGTCTTTACTTCCTGCATTGCCGATACTGTCTTTCACTGCATCAAGTTCGCTGGCAATAAAGTCGTACACTTCTTCTTCTGTATTCCGCGGTTTTCTTAAAGCAGTGGCATCACCGCTGTAATCGTAGATCAGTTGTTCCTTAATGATTGGAACTCCACCCATCCTTTTAACCATCTCGAAATAATCAAAAGCTCTCAGGAATCTGAATTCTGCCCTGTACTGGCTTTTTGCAGCCGGAGAGAAAACTGTCGAAAATTTTGAGATACCTTCCAATGCAAGATTGATATCTCTGACGTAACCGTAATCCCAAAGAGACCATCTTCCATAACCGTAACTAAGAATATTATCATTATCGGTGTTGAGGTCGGCGCTACCAGGAGCCATTCCTTCATCGTAAGCGGCAAAATTTCCCCAGCCAT
The DNA here is from genome assembly GCA_963663005.2 of Prolixibacteraceae bacterium. GTDB lineage: Bacteria > Bacteroidota > Bacteroidia > Bacteroidales > Prolixibacteraceae > CAINVV01. Next base: position 143,556 of record CAXXHH010000008.1, on the reverse strand, counting down.
TATCTATTTGAGAGTGTACGGGTAATCTGTCATAATAATTTGCCAAAAGGCTCGTTATCATCGCAGGGTCGTTCCAAACCTGCTCTGGAAGCAATATGGTAGTGGATTTAGGGTCTTCCAGCCATTTCTTCGCGCAACCGGTGACAAAGACGGTGAAGATGAGAATAATTATGAATTTAAATATATTTTTCATGTCTGTCATCTTTTATAGGGTTAAAACAAAACCAAAATTAAACGCTCTGGTCTGCGGAAATACCATACCATTGGCAGCTGTGACTTCCGGATCCAAATCGAATTGTTTCATGTTGTCGAGTGAAAAGAGCGACGAAACATTGGTATAAACTCTAAGTTTGGTAATCTTCAATTTTGCAAGGTATTTCTCGGGAATGGTATATCCCAGCTGAAGGTTTCTCAAACGCAGATAGGTGATGTTTGTAAGATAGAAATCATTCGTTCTGTTGAAGTTGGAATGCGTTGTGTTGTTTCCTCTTGTTGGAGGATTCTTTCCGGCGATCCAGGGTGATGTAGCATCGAATGGGTCAGCATGGTGCCAACGGTCTCCGATAAGCCAGTCTGTACCTGCTCCATTCGTGAAGAACGGCATCTTGATATCGTTATTCCGGATAAAACTCTGCATCGTAGCTCCAGCAAAATCTATCTGAAGGTCAAACCCTTTGTAGTCAAAAGAACTGTTTAGTCCAAAGCTCATATAGGGCAGCGCCGATTGTGAGATTGTCTGTAAGGCAGTCAATGTATTATAACTCGGTGTCGTATTTGAGTATCCGATAGGCCTCATATCTAATGCATTGATTATCTTGTCGCCGTTGGTATCCTGATAGATGAGGTCACCGGGGAGCAGGGTTCTGTTACCTGAACCGTCCACGTTAACGGGATAGTCATCAATCTCTTGCTGGCTCTGGAATTGCCCGATGATATGATAACCCCATTGGATATTACTCCATCGGTCTTCCGTTGAATTTCTGTACTCGTCCCATGAATTACCAAATCTTGGTTTATAGGTTGAGATATTTCTCATCCTGGACAAGGTAGCATTGGCTGCAACAGAATAGTTGACTCCGGTCTCGCCACCGATTTTACCATTGTAGCTAACCATAGCCTCAATACCTCTGTTGGCCGTAACATTCAGGTTCTCAGCTGGGAGGGTATAGCCTACTTCACTTGGCAGCAGAACGTCATATTTGGCAGCAGGTATGCCTGTAACCTTTCTCTCAAATACATCTACCTGACCGTTGATCTTTCCGTTTAGAAGTGTAAAGTCGATACCGACATTCTTATTCTTGTTTACCAGCCACGATAGGTTAGTAACGGGCAGACCTCTCGGCGCTGCACCGGTATAGGTTGTTCCATTAAAAATGTAATTGCTTTTGTCCCAGTCAAATCCATTGAGATAACCGAATGCTGTTACGCCGGTCTCACTTCCGCTTGTTCCATAAGAGGCGCGAAGTTTCAAGTCTGAGAATATATTGCTGAGCGGACTGAAAAATGCCTCCTTGGAGACTCTCCATCCAACGGATACTCCGGGGAACAGACCCCACCTATTTTCCGGGGCATACAGGTAAGAACCGTCATAACGTCCAAGTACTTCAACCAGATACTTTTCATCATAGTTATAATTGAATTTACCAATGTAACTTGCTCTTGCAGAGTAGTTAAATGTATTGGTAAGTCCATTAACATTGGCAAAAAACTGAGGAAGGATAAAGTTACTTGGAGGGATACTGTTGGTAAGCAGATAATTATTGTTACTGTTTGACCGTTCGAAAGCGGCTACAGCAGCAATACTGTTTTTCCCAAATTTCTTGCTGTAGTTCAACTGAAATTGACCAAAATTGTCTTCAGTTTGTGTCCTTTGTGAGGCTCTGAAGGGGTTTTGGTTTCCTCCACCCGGTACAATATTATAGGTCTTGTTCAAATAGTCGTACGTATATGCATTATAGGTATACTCAAAAAACTCATTGTGCGTATCCCTGAATCCATATGCGGCTGTTAACTTTGCTTTCAGACCGAATGAAAATTCATACTCAGCATAAAGATTACCATTAAATACCCGGTTGTTAATATCTCCAAAACCAGTAATAGATTCCTTGTAGGTTCCAGGATTAATGTTGATACTATGGGTATTGTTCAGATAATCAGGATTGTCGTTGGCATATGGTCTTTCTGTAGGCCAGTTTCTAATGATGGCAAGGAATACGTTAGCATAATCGTCCCACCCCGGCAAACCGGCAGAGCGATTCTTTTCCTTGCGGGCGCTGATCTGTGAACCGATTTTTAATCCCTTGGCAAGTCTTGCTTCGAGATTTGTCTGAAGGCTCATCCTGTTGTAATAGAAACCTTTGATTGGAGCATCCTGTTTCGTTTCGCCCATGGAGACATAGTAGCTTGACCTGTCGGTTGCTCCTTGTGCGCTTACATTGAGCGACTTTTGCGGTGCAGGAAAATTCTTTCCAACAACCTCATCATAATAATTCATAGATCTGTAATCGGCTCCTGTTGCAGGATCGAAAGTTCCCTCTTTCCATTTTTGCAGGATGGCTGCAGTAATGGTAGTAGAGAGATTCTGGTTTTGTGCAGATTCGGCCTGACCAACCATATACGTATAAGCATCCGGTGGATGAGGGAAACGGGTAAAAGTCTGAAATCCGTAGTAACCATCAATCTTAATAATCGGTTTTTCACTGATCTTACCCAACTTGGTAGTCACAAGTACTACTCCGTTTGCAGCTAAAAGACCATAAATTGATGCGGAGGCATCTTTCAGAACGGAGATACTTTCAACATTCTCAGAATCCAGGGCATTAAAGTCGACTTCCGCTCTTGGAACACCATCTATAATGTACAGTGGAGTACCATAGTTCCTGACCGACAGAGCTGTACCGCCACCGGGCCTTCCGTCTGTCAAACGGGAAGTGATACCGGCTACTTTACCAACAACAGCATTCGAAATCATCGGTGTTATCGTTGTGGTAAGTGTCTTGTTATTCATACTACTGACAGCGCCCGAAAGAGTCTTTTTACTCTGGGTACCATAACCTACCGCCACAATTTCCTCAATTCCAATGGTCTCTTCCCCGAGCGTCACATTGAAATTTGTTTTATTTCCAATTTCAACCTCAAGGCTCTTCATTCCCACAAAAGATACCGCAAGTGTCCTTGCATTGGCAGGCACCTGTAAACTGAAATTACCATCAGCGTCTGTTATCGAACCGATTGTAGTTCCCTTTACTACCACGGAAGCTCCGGGTATGGACTGCCCTTTCTCGTCTGTCACTTTGCCCGTCAGCGCTTTCTTCTGAGGCTGCTGTTCGGTGGAGCCAGGAAGAGCTGCCCTTTCTTTCAGAATAATCTGGAGGTCACGTACCTCATAGTCCACATTGCTTTGATCACAGATTGGCTTGAGCACCTCTTCAAATTTCGCATCATCAAAATTGACAGTGATTTTTTTTGACTCATCGATGATGTTGTCCTTGTAGAGAAAGATGTAATCCGTTTTTTGCTCAATGCTCGCCAACACCTCATGAATGTTGGCTTTGTTGAAGTGAAGCGTCAGTGTCATCTGGGAAAACCCCTTTCCAAATGAGACCATAACTAGAAAAATCATAAGAACGGTTAGTTTCATCTTTCTAATTTTTAATCGCATCTCGTCCCCTAGCGGGAACAGGACTTCACGTTTTTTTTTCATAAATTTGTTCCGTTAAATGATACACTAAAAAATATTTAACACAATCGAAACCGGGGGGTGCTGGAACACCTTCCGGTTTTTTATCTTACAATCTCATAAAAATCTTCCCCATTTTTAATAATTTTCACGGATGCCGCCCTGGCAACACGTTCTACCACTTCATCGCGATCCTCTTTTAATTGTAGCTTTCCTGTTATGCGAACGCCTCCAAGCAAGGGTTCCCTGAATTGAAAGCGGATATTGTAAAACCGCTCCAAACGTTTAACAATTCTGCTGAGATCAGTACCTTCAAACTTCAATATACCCTCGGTCCACATAACATAATTGTTCGTGTCTACCACCCTGATATCGGTTTCCCTGGAGGTTCTGTCAAAAGATGCAAGCTGGTTAGGTAAGAGCTCAATCTCTTTATCAAATACGCCGGAATTGTTTTTCTCCAGGACTACCTTTCCTTCTGTCAAAACAGTCTCTACAACTTTGTCAGTGGGATATGCCGAAACGTTGAATTTTGTCCCCAGAACCTTCACCTTTAAATCATTGATCTGCACAATGAAAGGATGTTCAGCATCTTTTTTTACTTCAAAAAACGCTTCTCCCGCCAAAAATACTTCGCGCAATTTGCCCTGGAAATTTTCGGGATAAACAAACCGGCTGCCTGCGTTAAGGAAAACTTTGGTCCCATCTGACAAAAGTATTTCTGATGATTTGCCATAAGGAATTATCAATTGGTTTAGCGCGTTCTTCTGAGCAGCGGTCACAGCCTTCGCCTTAATAGTGTCGTTATTAACCACCAATTTTCCGTCAGCTGAATATTTTAAAATGGATTTATCCTCTTTCAGCAGAATATTCTCTCCGTTGGATCGTATTAACTTGGCGGCTCCCGATGGAACTGGTTCGGTTATTTTTTGTGAAAAAAATTGCGGACTAATCTGTACTTGTTTTTGCCCTTCCTGATAAAAGATATACCCACCGACGGAAAAGAACAGGAGTGCCACTGCAGCGTATTTAACAAGCTCAGTAATGAGATTCCGGGTTTTCCGCTCACGCTGTTTCTCCTCAACTTGTTGCAATACCCTTACAAATAGCTGGATTTTTTCCTCCTCCGAAAGTTCAATATGATTCGTACGGAATTTAAGCAACACTTTTCTGGCGAGCAGAATGTTGCTTTTCTCTTCCGGGTGATCCGTCTCAAATTGAGCCCACCATGCCTCTAAATCATTGTCAGGACAGAAAACCCAGAGAATAAAATTCTTATTTTCAATGTATTTGTTTAGGCGATCCATTTCTTGGTCACAAGTTCACCCTAAAGGGGAAACAAAGTGCAAAACGTGGACAGATTTTTTTACTTTTTTTAACAAATAGAAGCTAATTTGTATTTGGTTTAGTTCTAATTATCTCCCTGATCGTTTTGACCGCGCGGTGCACCTGTTTTCTGACCGATTCGACAGTTATTTCCAAAATGTTCGCAATCTCAGTATATTCAAGGGATTCGTTGAATCTAAGGTAGATGGCCTCCTTTTGTTTCGATGGTAGTTTTTTGAGTGCATTCATTAAGGTATTGTGAATCTCCTTTTCACTCTCTTGCTCGATAATCTTAAATTCAATGTTGTATTCCGGTTCAAATTCCAGTGATTTCTCGGGGTAATGTGTCGCTAGCTTGCCTGCTTTCAATTTTCGAACCAGATTCCTTTTTAAGGCAAGCATCAGGTAAAATTTCAAATTTTCAGGCGTGGTTTTTATTCTTTCACGGTTGAGGAAAAGTTCCAGAAAGAGTTCCTGAAGCGAATCCTTTACAGCGTCTGAATCTTTGCAGAGTTTTGTGCCATAATGGTACAGATGATCAATGTGCTTATTGTACAAAATGGCAAAAGCTTCCTGATCGCCACGTCTATAGCGATTCCATACAATTTGCCAATACTCCTTGTCACACTCTTTATACATATGTCCACCGTTCGGTTAAGCCGATTAGTTGGAGAACCTCCACCTCTGATTCTACTATCTGGTTAATTTCAATTTCCTGCCATCCGACCACGTAATTCGATGCTATTGCTTCAAAAAAATAGGGCAAAGGAAATAAATACATCATTTTTCAACACGAAAGTTACGACTTTTATGTTTCAATAGTACTGCGAAATGTCAAATTAGTCAAATGCACTATGTTCTTCATACAACGGAATAAAGAAAATTTGAAATATCTTAGGGAAAAAAATTTGGTTTCAGACGGTTTATATGACTTATCTCCCAATCAACCAATCAGAGAACGATAACCCCAACAGGCAGTTTATGGAAGCCGTTAAAAAATCGGTTATATTACTGTTTTTTATTCTTGCAGGCCTCTCCGGTCAATCCCGAGATTCGGGTCCGGTTCAGGAGGGAATGCTCCCCTCAGTTTCTATTACTTCGCAAAGTAGGAGGGCACTTATTCAAAAGCGGCATCATGAAAAGAAATCCGCTCGGCTGAAGGATGATCTTGGTGACCTTCCTGCCCCAACACCTATTCCGCTCGTTCCTGAGCCTGAGCGACCCGGTTCAATACCAATGGGTGACCCGGTCGGTTTTCAGGAGGTGAAAATGGATTTCCCGATGACAACCGGGCCATTTTTGCCTACCTGGGAGTCTATCAGTCAGAATTATTCAGATTATCCGTCATGGCTGCGCGAAGCAAAATTCGGCATCTGGGTGCATTTTGGCCCACAGGCATCCGGCATGAGCGGCGACTGGTATGCCCGCCGTATGTACGTTGCGGGAGAGCCTGCCTATGCAAACCATATACGCGATTTTGGTCACCCGTCACAACCTGGCTTCGGGTACAAGGATATACTTCATACCTGGAATCCGACAAAGCTCGACCCTTCCGGATTGGTAAACCTGTACCATCATGCCGGTGCCAGATTTGCCTTCGTGCAAGGTGTTCATCATGATAATTTTGACCTTTGGGATTCGCGCTATCAACCATGGAACTCGGTTAACATCGGACCAAAACGCGATTTGCTGGCCGAATGGTCAAATGCACTGAAGAAGGCCGGGATGCATTACGGTGTAGCCTTCCACCACGAATATACCTGGTGGTGGTACGAATCTGCTTTTCGAAGTGATACCACCGGAAAGTACGCAGGCATTCCCTACGATGGTAAATTGACGCTGGCAGAAGGAAAGGGTCAATGGTGGGAGGGATATGATCCGCGTATGCTTTACGGGATAAATTTGCGGGAATATAAAGGTATTGGTGTTTCAAGGTATGCACCGGATAAAGGAATATTTACCCGCCATCTGGATTACGCAAAATGGTACGCTACCAACTGGGGGCTTCGAATTTTGGATGCAATTCAGAAATATAATCCTGACTTCATTTATACTGACGGAAACTCTACACAGCCTTTCAGCGGATTGAAATCGGGCACCGGTTATAAATGTGATGCCGTTCAGCGTGTTATTGCGTCGTACTATAATCGGGCCGTAAGTCGGCATGGGAATGCGGATGTCTTCAGCATTGTTAAGTTTCATCCGGCGGGTGCAAAGGGTGTTGTCACAACTTTTGAGGGGAACTATCCAAAAGATATTAAAACGGATCAGGCATGGATCGGAGAAAATGCGCTGGGGGATTGGTATTATGCGCCGGACTTTGTGTATAGCGCGGATGCGATTATCCGCTTCCTGCTGGAATGTGTTTCGCGGGATGGTTGTTATGCCGTAAGCATTCCTATTCGTCCAGATGGCTCTTTGGAGCCTGCCTGTGTGAAGATGCTGGAAGATGTTGGCAAATGGATGAAAATTAATGGTGATGGCATCTATGGTAGCAAAGCCTGGATCAAATTTGGCGAAGGGAAAGTGCAAAAGGATGGGAAAATCCGATCATTGCCTACAGGTAACATTGGCAAAAAGCAGGCTGAATATATTTTCGAATCCGACGATTTCAGGTTTACCCAAGGGAAGGATGGAGCCCTTTATGCCTTTTGTATGACCGTTCCGGAAACAGGCACAAATTTAGAAATCAAGTCACTTGGAACGAATGCGGCAACTGTGAAATCTGTCAGACTACTTGGCTCAGGCAAGAAAGTTAACTGGAAGCAAATGGAAGGTGCACTTTCAATTACCTGTTCTGAAACTTCCATGCTTAAAACATCGGCTTGCTTTAAAATAGAACTAAAAAAATAAGCCGGCCCTCAGTTGCCATCGAGCCGGCTTATTTGGAGATATATGGGTGGAACAGTCACGATTTTCGTAATACCAATCTGATCGATAATACGTATCATGGCTATCCCATGAATGATTACAGACCGGTTAGCGGCGGACTAACTTTTTTGAACCACATAAACGAACCCACATTGTAATAAGCGTCTTTCAAATTTGGATTATCCTGCAGCTGCTTTTCTGTATACGGGAATTGCGGAACCATCAAATCGTCTCCCGCCTGCCAGTTTGCAGGAGTTAACAGATGATTTTTCCCTTTCCCGGCTGCCTGCAGCGCTATTACAGTGCGTTTTATCTCATCCATGTTTCTCCCGATATTCATTGGGTAGAAAAAGATTGCTTCAATCTTATCACTTGGATTTATGATAAATACACCACGCACATCTTTTGTGGTACTTGTGGGCTCATGAAGCATTCCGTATTTCTTGGAAATCTGCAAGGAATTGTCGTCTGCCAAAGGGAATTTGATTTTGACGGCCTGCTTATTCTTGTATGAAAGATCTTCAAGCGCTGATTTCCAAGCCTGGTGCCGTTGCAATTCATCCGTGGATACAATTAACAATTTGACTCCTAGTTGATTAAAATCATTCTGCATTTGAGCCAATTCAAGAATTTCCGACGAACAGACAGGAGTGAAATCCCGGGGATGACTAAAAATAATTTTCCATTTGTTGCCGAAATCTTTAGGAAATTCAATCGTTCCCTCCGTTGTTTCAGCGGTAAAAGTTGGTGCATCGTCACCAATTAGCGGGATGTTCAGGTGCTTGCCTTGAGACCAAAGATTACTATTGCATACTAAAAGCAATAACAATACCATTAAACCATTTTTCATAACGAAATAGTTTTTAACTAATTATTTAATTTTTTATGTGAGGAAGAAAACAATAATCGCATTTGGGGTTGCATTAAAAACCCAATGCCTGGGAGCTGTAGTTGGTTACGAATTGGATTTCGTTCGACTATTTTTATTTAGTTTTAATAAAAACAAATATAAAACGGAGAATGCCCGAATTCCAAATAATAATACATAAATTTTATTATTGATAATTAATGAGCGTCAATGGTCTCAATTATTGCATTTTAATGATTTATTCAAAATTGTTATTTAGAATAAATCTACCAATAATGGAACTAAGAGTAGCTAAATTCCGGCATCTTTAATGCACTTCATCTCCGAAAAGCTTCACAGAAATATGCCTCACCGGGTACCAGGCAGCTAAAAATCCGATTAAGGAGACCGAAACAAACACCAAAATCAGATCGGTGGAAACAATTTTCATTGGATAGGCGTCAATTACGAAGGAAGAAGTCGCCCCGTCAGATAGTTTTACAAATCCGTAAGTAATCTGAGCCCAACACAACCCTAGTCCGGCAAGGGTACCAACGATTGCTCCAATAAGCGAAATCAGCCACCCTTCGAATAAAAAAATGTTGCGTATCATCCTCTTATCGGCTCCCATACTCTGCAGGATGGCAATATCTTCTTTCTTGTCCAGGATTAGCATGGTAAGTGAGCCGACGATGTTAAACGAAGCAATTACCAATATCAGTATGAGAATCAGATAGGTTGCATACTTTTCACTCAGCATTGTCTTGTACAGGTAATCGTGCTGCTGATAGCGATTTTTGACGTCGTACCCATTTCCAAGCAAGGAAGCAATGGCAGTTTTTGCCTCTTTTTCAGAGAATCCCTCTTTTAGCTTCAGTTCAATGGCGCTGACATTGACTGGCATTTCGAAAATTTCACGGGCAAAATCGATCGGTACGATCATGTATTTGGCATCTATTTCCTGCTGGATCGAAAAAATCCCCGAAGGGTAAATCATTTTATGGATAAAGTTTCCGCTGGGCAAAGCCATCGACTCCCGCCCTCTTTTGGGAACATACACGTTGATCGGCTCCATCTGATCGACACCTATGGCCAGATTTGACGCAATAATTTCACCCGGAACCGCGTAGTTATTAGTTGCATCTCTCAACTTGAATTCTCCCTGTATAATCATTGTATCGACACCCGAGAATTGGCGATACTCTTCACTTACTCCCTTAAGCGTGGCAAATACCCGGCGGTCATAGTAGCTTAGAAGGGCGTTATCTTCCACTATTTCAGAATAATAAGCCACCTGCGGCATTCGTTTGAGCTGATCGAATTCTGCACCGGAAGTTGAGAAGCTCTTTCCTTCTTTTACCGTGATCCGGATTTCAGGATCAAAGGAGGAGAAGAGTGATTTTATTAAAGAATCGAAACCATTGAAGCCAGATAACCCAATAATCAGTCCCATCGTACCAATCATCAATCCTACCACAGAAATAGCCGAGATCAGATTGATCATATTCGTCTTTTTTCTGGAGAAGAGATAACGTTTGGCTATGTAGTACGAAAAGTTCAAGAGTCTGAAAATTTAATAAATAGGATGAATGAGAAGTGAGAAGTGAAAAATGAAGAGTGAAGAATGCCTTGGAGTTTTTCACTTTTCACTTTTAATTCTTCACTTATAAGCCTTCACCAGCAATCCTGTACCCGTTTTGTTAATGCTATTTGTATCCAGATAGTTCAATAATGCACAGAAAGGGAATAGTAGCAAGTAGTAGAAGGGAAGGATGATGTAAAAAATTCTTGAAATGCCAAGCATCTGAATCGGATATTTCATCGACAATTTCCAGGCTACTGATCCATATCTTCCGTAGGTATATGAAATTTCTGTTCTGGAAAATCCTGCTTTCAATAACTTTTCTGCAATATCCTCTTTATTGTATCCGTCTCTGACATGTTCTTCGATAAAGCCGTGAACGCCGTCTTCTTCATGATGATCCGAATCGGATCCACCCTGGTCTGATGGGGTCGAAATCAGCAACAATCCTCCTTTTTTCAGGGATGCGCTAAAGTTTGCAAACACCTGTTCGTCTTCTAATATGTGCTCCATCACATCCACCGAAAGGATTAGATTATACCTGTCAATTGTCCTGTAACTAGTCAAATCGGCTATTTCAAATGTAACGAGTCCTTCCTTTCCTATCTGATGAAAGAAGTAATTGCAGTCGTCTATCTGCTCCTGCTTAACGTCTACCCCTAAAATTTTTGCCCCCGGAAACAAGCGAGACATTCGGTAACAATATTGCCCGAAGCCTGACCCGGCATCCAAAATCGCTATTTGCTTGTCGGGTGACGATTCTTTGAACTCAACGAGCGCTTTTTTAACATGCCAGGCTCTCAGCAAAAGCAAATCTAACAGCCGATAAAATAGTTTCCGCAAAAACGTTGATCGGTTAAAGATGTTGCCAAGTTGGCGTTTGATTGGATCGTAGTGCATAAGCAGGCTTTTTAATAAACTTACTTAAGCAGGTTATCAATTTTTTCGATATAGTCCAGACTGTCGTCGATGAAAAATTCAAGTTCCGGAACATGTCTCAGCTGGAAGCGAACTGCATGACCAAGTTCACCTCGCAGATGCCCCTTGTGCAGTTTAATGTCGGCCAGTACTTCTGCTGATCCTTCGGAAGGGAAGATACTTAAATAGCATCTTGCCAGCGACATATCTTTGGTTACCCGAACGGCAGTTACCGAAACCATCTTGCCTTTTGCCAGCGTTAGCGCCTCTCGGCGTAAAAACTCACTCAGCTCTTTTTGAATGAGTCTGCCTATTTTATTTTGTCGGGTTGTAAATTGTTCCATGGTGATACACTTAATTTTAGACAAAAATAGACAAAATGAACGGGTTCTTCATTTTTTTCTATTCCGAGGCAGTTAAAAAAGATTAACCTCTCGATTTAGAAAAAATAAAATTCTACTTTTGAAACAAATCAGAATTACTCCGGAAGCAGCCATAGATCAGCAAATTCTGCCTCCTGCCAGTTTCTGTAGCGAAAGTTATCACCAAACAATATTTAAAAGATGAAGGAAAATATTTTTAAGTTGTCGACTGTTCAGCTGAAAGAGATTGCAATTGATCTTCAGCAAAAAGTGGAAAATGGATTAAACAACCCAAACACTGAAATTCAATGTATTCCAACCTACATCAAACCAAAAACATTGGGAGTTGAAGGTCAGGCAACGGTTTTGGATTTAGGAGGAACTAACTATCGCGCTGCCGTGGTTAGCTTTAACGACGGTAATACCGAGATTTATCCTAAAGATGGTTGGAGTAAAGATCTGAGCGTAATGAAAACCAAGGGCTATACTGCTAAACAACTTTTTGCTGAGCAGGCTTCTTTCCTTAAAGATCTTAAGATGCCTGAAAAATCTCCTATCGGGTATTGCTTCTCTTATCCGGCTGAATGTCTACCGGACGGGGATGCCAAATTGCTCCGCTGGACTAAAGGTGTCGATATTAAAGAAATGATCGAACAACCGATTGGCAAACCGCTGAAAGAGTTTTTAAATGAGCAGGGAGAACCGCAATTTACTGCTGTAAAAGTAATTAACGATACAGTTGCCAGTCTTTTTGCCGGTTTGTCAGACAGCTCTTTCGATGCTTACATTGGGTTGATCGTTGGTACTGGTACCAATATGGCTACCTTTATTCATTCAGACCGGATTGGCAAGCTCGACAAAGAATTAAACTGGCAGGGACTTACACCAATCAACCTGGAGTCCGGAAACTACCACCCAAAATATTTGACAGCAATCGATGATCAGCTTGATGCAGTTTCCGGAACACAGGGTGCACAGCGTTTCGAAAAGGCGATATCAGGTATGTACCTGGGAAAAATTTTTACGGCTCTCTTCCCTGAGGATGGTTTCGATGAGTCGTTTGATGCAAGGGCGCTCACCGATCTGATCAGCAAACCGGATAAGCACAAGAAGAAACACATCCGTGCAGCCCGCAGAATTTATAAACGCTCGGCTAAACTGGTTGCGGCATCTCTCGCCGGATTGGTTTGCGTTATGGTTTCGCACGATCCGACTATTAAGAAAGTCTGCCTGACGGCGGAAGGAAGTCTCTTCTGGAGCAAAGTTAAAGGGTGCAGGGCATACAACAAGATGGTGTCCAAATATCTTAAGACGATTTTGGAAGAACTAGATCATAAAGAGGTTAAGGTGAAGGTAAATGAAATTCACAACGCCAACCTCATCGGTTCAGCTGTAGCTGCCCTATCATAAGAAAAGTACCTTGAGTACTTGGAATACTTAAAGTACTTAGAGTAGGAGTGTAGGTGACATTGGAGTCATGATAGTATAAAAATGTCTGATTTCGGTGCTCACTACTGGGAGTCCCACTCACTTTAAGTACTCCAGGTATTCTAAGTATTTAAAGTACTTGGAGTAGGAGTGTAGGTGACATTTGAGTCATGACGTCATAAAAATGTCTGATTTCGATGCTCGCTACTTGGAGTCCCGCTCACTTAAAGTACTCCGGGTATTCTAAGTATTTAAAGTACTTCTTCATGGTAGATTTCCTCCAGCACTACGGTCTTTTCGGTCTTTTCATAGCCGGGTTCCTCTCGGGATCAATCCTCCCATTTAATTCGGAAGCGGTTATGTCGGTTCTCGTTCTGGCCGGAGTGAACAGCTTATCCTGTATCGTTGTGGCTACCGCCGGAAATACGTTGGGGGGAATTTCCATCTTCTATCTTGGCTATCTCGGTAGAATTGAGTGGATCGAAAAATATGGGAAGGTAAAAATGGAGAAGATTCATGCCATTTTGCCGAAGTTGCAAAAGTACGGTCCTATCATTGGGATTCTCTCTTTTGTACCGGTTATTGGGGATGTTTTGATTCTTGGACTTGGATTTTTTCGAATCTCACCCAAGCTGACGATGCTTTTTATGTTTATTGGTAAAGCTGCCAGGTATTGGCTGCTGGCTGAAGCGATAAGGATGGTCAGTTGAAGAATAGTTAATAAAGAAGTTTAGAGTTTGGAGTTTGAAGTTGGGAGAACGGGACTCCGAAAATGGTTAGACAACAACTAGCTATTTCGAAGAAGTTACGAGTGTTGCTCCTCCGCAATTCCAAACTCTAAACTCCAAACTCCAAACTTTCCTACTATGAGGATTGTGATCCAGCGTGTCTCAAGTGCATCTGTTTCCATCGAGAATGAAGAATATTCTTCGATCGGCAATGGTCTACTCGTTCTGGCCGGATTCGAAAGTCTCGACACACAAGATGACCTCGACTGGATAACCTCTAAACTATGTAATCTGAGGATTTTTGCTGATGATAACGGGGTCATGAACAGGTCTGTAGTCGAAATTAATGGGGAGATTCTGATTGTGAGCCAGTTTACTTTGCATGCCTCTACGAAAAAAGGTAACCGTCCGTCATATATTCGCGCCGCTCCACCGGAAATAGCGATTCCATTGTATAATCTTTTCGTCAGGAAGGTGTCAGACCAACTTGGGAAAGAGGTTAAAACCGGCGTGTTTGGTGCGATGATGAAAGTCGGATTGCTGAATGACGGGCCAGTTACCATAATTATTGATTCAAAAAATAAAGAGTAAATCCGGGTTTGTGCCGAGTGTAGGTAACCTGTTTGAAAATCTATCATAAGAATTTAATTTCAATACATATGGACGAATTACAAATAGACATCGACCGAATTTTCCAACCGGAAGAAGTTCAAAACGCGCTGACCGCAATCAAATCAAAATTGAATAAGGTCTTTGACAAAGAAGAGATGAAACTGGCCTTCTCCTGCATCGATTTAACCACCCTTGGTTCAGATGACACTCAGGCGAGGGGCAAATTATTCGCCGACAAAGTATCGCTCTTCCCCCGACATTTTATTGAAGTTCCAAATGTTGCCGCAATATGTGTGTATCCCACGCTGGTTAAGGTTGTCCGTGACAATCTGAAAGACCCGAAAGTGGCCATTGCCGCCGTTTCTGCAGGGTTCCCGTCCTCGATGACATTTATCGAAGTGAAAGACCTTGAAACGGCGATGGCGGTCTCCAGAGGAGCAAATGAGATTGATATCGTTATCTCTATCGGTACCTTCCTCGAGGGCAATTATTCAGAAGTAGTGAATGAAATTTCAAGGGTGAAAGTCAGCTGTGGAAAGGCTCATTTGAAAGTTATTCTTGAGACAGGAGCATTGAAGAGCGCAGAAAATATTTGGAAAGCATCCATCCTTGCGATGCAGGCGGGAGCCGATTTTATTAAGACGTCGACCGGGAAAATGGAGCCCGCCGCCACTCCTGAAGCAGCTTGGGTTATGTGCACTGCCATAAAAGAGTTTTATCTCAAAACCGGGAAAAAAATTGGGTTCAAGGCAGCAGGAGGCATCGTTGAAAGTGGTGATGCACTCTACTATATGGCCATTGTCAGGGATATTCTGGGTGAGGAATGGTTGCGTCCCCAACTCTTCAGAATTGGAGCCAGTCGGTTAGCTAATAATTTGTTAACTAGTATAACGGAAGAGAAAATTTCGTACTTTTAGTGGACAAACTCATCGCTCATTTCTTACGTCTCGTTCTTTTTTAACCCTATAATTCGTTTGTCATGAGTACAACTACCGATCAAATTTGTTGCCCGGAATTCGATCCGAATCCATGGGACGATAAAAATTTCGAATGGCACGACAAAGTGTTTGCCAAAGGCTGTGTTCGTACGTTTTTTTACATGCCACTCAATTTTGGTGGTATAATGAAGAAAATGGATCAGAAGATCAGAGCAGCCGGAGCCGATTGGTCTGAAGGTATTTGCCTGTCTGATCATACTTCGAAATGGAATATGGATCTTTATATTTCCGTTGATAAAATTGTTTCAAATCTTGAAAATCAAATTTTTACCGGAAAGTTTTATAGTAAAGTGTATGAAGGTCCATTCAAAGAAGTCCATAACTGGATGAAGGATTTCGGACAAGTACTGGAAAAAATGGGTAACAAGGATGCTAAAACCTATATCTGGTACACCACCTGTCCGAAATGTGCAAAAAAATACGGTAAAAATTATGTGGTAATGCTGGCACACCTCGGTTGAAAAGACCTCGGACTGTTGGTATTTACGTAACCATCGAACTTTATTCCAACCAATTAACTTTCTCTTGTTGTGATATAACCAACAAAAGAGATTAGTGCTTTTTTGTATTCGGAATCAGGATAACCGGCAAGTTGTTCAATCGCTTTCTGATGATAGCTGAGCATCACTTTTTCCGCGTAATCAAACCCTCCCTTGGCGGATATATACTTTGTGACATTAGTCAGGTCGGCAGATGTTTTGCTCTTTTTCCGGACAATATTCAGAATATTCTTTTTTTCTTCAGCGCTTCCCTGATTTAAAGCGAAGATTAGCGGGAGGGTGATCTTCTTTTCGTTTAGATCATTCCCGGTAGGTTTACCAACAAGATTCGATTTTTGAAAATCGAACAAGTCGTCTTTTATCTGAAATGCAATTCCGGCATATTCACCAAATAATCTCATCCGCTCAATGATTTCGGGATCTTCGGTGACGGAACAGGTTCCGACTGCGGCACTGGTGGCCATCAACGATGCGGTCTTCTTGCGGATAATCTCAAAGTACACTTCTTCGGTGATATCCAGTTTTCTGGCTTTCTGGATTTGAAGAATCTCTCCCTCGCTCATATCTCGTACCGCGGCAGAAATAAAATTCAGGATATCGTAGTCTTTATGCTCGATCGACCAAAGCATCCCCTTTGCAAGAATGAAATCCCCGACTAAAACAGCAATCTTATTTTTCCAGATAGCATTCACTGAAAAAAAACCGCGCCGTTGGTATGATTCATCCACCACATCGTCGTGCACCAGGGTAGCCGTGTGCAGTAATTCAATTGTCAAGGCAGCATGGTAGGTGCGGTCATTAAACGTTCCATTGAGTTTGGCCGACAAAAAAACAAGAATTGGTCGCATCTGTTTTCCTTTCCGCCGAAGTATATAATTCAAAACCGTATCGAGGAGTGGAATGGAACTTTTAGTCGATTTTTTGAAATACGGTTCGAAATACTTTAATTCGGCTTCAACCGGTGCAATAATTTCATTTTTTGATGCCATGCTATTAGCTATATCTATTGCCAAAAGTAATATTTTTTCGACGATGGAGAGATTGTTTGTATCTGTTCTAAATTAAACATTTTAACAATTTGTTCTATTGATTAACTATATGTTATCTATATATTTGTATTAGTAAATCACAAATTTTTCTTTCCGACATACCTTATGAACCCAACTGAGCAAACGTTAGAAAAGTTGACTAATGCTGCAGAAATGCTAAAAGCAATAGCTCATCCGATGCGAATTACGATCGTCAGTTTCCTGGAAGGCGATCAAAAATTGACCGTTACTGAAATATATGAGAGACTTGGAATAGAGCAGTCGGCTACATCGCATCATCTTGGTATCCTGAAATCAAAAGGCGTATTGGCATCTACACGCGACGGAAAAAATACCTATTACTTTTTGAAACACTCCGGACTTAGCGGTATCCTCAAATGCATTGAAGGATGCCAGTGTCAAAACTAGCAATTGATGAACGTATTTGGGAGAGCCGGCAAGACAATTTGCCGGCTCTCCTCTTTTTAGTAGATTTGTTTACATAAATTTCGTCCCATGAAGAAGCTATTTTTGATTGATGCCTACGCACTTATATATCGTTCCTATTTTGCCTTTATCAATAATCCGAGGGTAAACTCCAAAGGAATGAACACTTCGGCCGTGTTCGGATTTGTTAATACGCTCGAACAGATTCTGAAATTGGAACAGCCGACACACCTGGCTGTAGCCTTCGATCTGCATGGTCCAACTTTCCGGCATGAACTTTTTGATGCATATAAAGCCACACGGGAGGCCATGCCTGAAGCTATCAGAACCGCCATCCCATATATCCGACGAATGATTGATGCCTATCGGATTCCCACGCTGGAATGTGTAGGCTACGAGGCGGATGACGTAATCGGAACCATGGCCAAAACCGCCGAGAAGGAGGACTTCCAGATATATATGGTCACTCCGGATAAGGACTATGCCCAACTGGTTTCCTCCAATATATTTATGTACAAGCCCAAGAGGATGGGCAATGAAATGGAAATCTGGGGTGTCGAACAGGTATGCGAAAATTTTCAGATAAGCAGGCCAGAGCAGGTTATCGACCTTCTGGGACTGATGGGCGACTCATCCGATAATATTCCTGGATGCCCGGGCATCGGTCCCAAGGGAGCGACTCTGTTAATTGCCCAATATGGAGGTATTGAGGGCGTTTATGATGCCATCGATCAGCTGAAGGGCAAGCAGAAAGAGAGCCTCGTCAACTTTGAAGCGCAGGTTCGTCTCTCACGAAAATTAGCTGAAATAGTACTTGATGTACCGTTGAACCATTCGCCCGATGAATTAGTAAGACAGGAGCCGGATCATCAGGTACTTAACGAACTATTCACTGAGCTGGAATTTCGGAATATGCTTTCCAAATTTCCAAAAAAGGAAGTTGTTGTTCCTAAGCCGGTAAGTAAACAGGGTTCCCTCTTCGACTTTGCCGATGAAACGGTTGCAGCATCTCCTTCTAATCTCGATCAAATTCATACCTACGACCATAAGTACCACCTTGTAGAAGGAGAGGAGGCCCTAGCCGCACTGATCAAAGATCTTTCAAATCAAAAGGAATTTTGTTTTGATACCGAAACAACAGGACTGGATCCTCTGGCAGATCAACTGGTTGGAATTTCTGTCTGCTATAAGAAAGGGGAGGCATACTATATTCCTGTTCCTGCAGACAGGAAAACGGCCGAAAAAATCGTCGCCGCATTCAAACCCCTTTTCGACAGTGAGACAATAACTAAGGTTGGCCAGAATATTAAATTTGACGCTTTGGTGCTTTCAGGGTACGGCATTAAACTGCATGGTCCGATTTTCGACACGATGGTCGCTCATTACCTGATTCAACCCGAGCTGAGGCACAACCTCGATTTTTTAAGCGAGATATATCTGGGATACAAAAAAATTGCCACTTCCGAACTGATAGGTAAGGGGAAATATCAGACCACGATGCGTTCTGTCGATTTGGAAGTAGTGAAGGAATATGCCTGCGAAGATGCAGATTTTACCCTGCAACTTAAGCCGCTGCTTGCAAAAGAGTTAGAAGCTGGAAATGTGACAAGACTTTTCGAAGAAGTAGAGATGCCGCTTTTGAAGGTGCTTATTGAAATGGAGCTTTCCGGTATGAAAATCGATGTAAAAGCCCTGGATCAATATGCGGTAATCCTGCGCGAGCAAATCATTCAGCTCGAGAGCGAGATCACTGAAATGGCGGGCGAATCATTCAATATCTCATCTCCCAGACAATTGGGATATATCCTTTTCGATAAGCTGTTACTAGATCCGAAGGCCAAGAAAACCAAAACGAAACAATATTCTACTAACGAGGAGGTCTTGGTTACCTTGCAGGATCGCCATCCTATAATTAGCAAGGTTTTGGAGCATCGCGGACTAAAAAAGCTTCTTTCCACGTACGTAGAATCTTTGCCCAAACTGATTAATGCCAGGACAGGCAAGATTCATACATCTTATAATCAGACTGTGGCCGTTACCGGGCGACTGAGTTCCAACAATCCAAATTTGCAAAATATCCCCATTCGCGACGAAAATGGTCGTGAAATCCGTAAGGCATTCGTTCCGAGCGACGAAAATCATCTCTTTCTCTCTGCCGACTACTCTCAGATTGAACTGCGAATTATGGCAGGCACTTTCGGGCGATAAAGTGATGATTGAGGCTTTTGCGCAGGGTGAGGATATTCACGCTACAACTGCGGCTAAAATCTATAATATTCCACTCGAGGAAGTATCGTCTGATATGCGGAGGAAAGCGAAGACTGCAAATTTTGGTATCATCTACGGAATTTCTCCTTTCGGACTTGCACAACGCCTGAATATCCCCAGAAGTGAGGCAAAACAACTGATCGACGATTATTTTATCAACTTTCCGCAGGTAAAGCAATATATGGACGATCAGATTCTACTGGCCCGCAAGAGGGGTTATGTCGAAACGATAATGGGGCGAAGACGTTACCTGAAAGATATTACCTCGGAGAATGCTGCCGTTCGTGGTTTCGCTGAGCGGAATGCAATAAATGCACCTATTCAGGGTTCGGCCGCTGATATCATTAAAATTGCCATGGTACGGATTCAGAGAAGGTTTGATGCAGAAAACATCGCTTCCAAAATGAATTTGCAGGTACATGACGAATTGAATTTCGACTTGCTTAAATCCGAAACGGATGTGGTGAAAAGGATTGTAAAAGAAGAGATGGAACATGCCGTTGAATTGGTTGTCCCACTCGAAGTAGAGATGGATGCTGCCGAAAACTGGTTGCTCGCGCATTGAAGAAGGGAAAAAGGGGAATGGAAGGAATGGAGCACGGAGCTCTCTGTCTGGGGGACTGGGAGACTTTGAGACTAGGGGACTGTAAACAAGCATCAGGACGAGTCAGAGAAATAGTCGTTGCGTGGACACCCGATTTGGAAATAGAATCTATTTAATCTGCGTAATCCGTGTAATCTGTGGTTACGCCCTAATAATCTGTCGCTAGCTGAACAAAATTCTCCCTCACGGCAACTTCATATTTCGTCTGACTTGTGGCCTTTTTCACCCTTTTAAAAGCCTTGTGTGGATTTGGGAAGAGGAAGCAGAAATATTCCCAGAACTTAATCATGCGGGTAATCAGATGGCCTTGCCCGCTTAGCATTGTTGCATAATTCCCGAAAATTTCCTCGTGAAATCGTTCCAGCAATGCGATTTTCTCACCCTTACCAGGAAGTTGAACTCCCTTAATTTCGAGGGCAAGGAATGGATTTTTAAGCAAACCTCTTCCAATCATCCAGGAAGAAACAGAGGTAAATGTGTTCTGGGCATTTCCCAATTCTTCGGGCGTAGAGATATCTCCATTGTATACAATCGGATGTTTTATCAGTTCCGAAACCTGCTTAAAGAGTTCCCAATCCGGTGAGCCATTGTAAAGCTGTTTCGCAATCCGCGGATGGAATATAACTTCTAAAAGTGGGAAATCGTTCAGAACCTGTAGCACCTGAAAAATCTCTTCGTTCGAAACCAGTCCGGCTCTCAACTTAACGGAAACCCTGCAATCCAGCTGAGGCAATGCAGAATCTAATATTTCCCTGATCTTGTCGGGATGCGGTAGCAGTCCGGATCCCATGCCTTTGTTGGTTACCATAGGATAGGGACATCCCAGGTTCCAGTTTATCTCATTGTATCCGGAATCGATCAAATGCTTCGCAAGGAAGACGAAATCGGCAGCATTACCCGCCATAATCTGTGGAACTAAATTATACCCGCTACAATTTTCAGGTAACGTATCCCGCAGATGCGATTTCTTCAAGCCACCATCTTTTTGTACAAGCATGTACGGCGAAAAATATTTGTCGACGCCACCAAAATGGATGGCATGTGCCCTGCGATAAACAAAATCAGTTGATTCCTGCAGAGGAGCAAAATAGATATCCGGTAGAAGTTTACTTTCCATTTTGCAAAGATATTGAATAGATGAACAATTTACTGTTTCCATCTCTTTTTGTTATCTTTGCCGCATCAATATCAAATCGTGCAATGCTGCTTTCCACCACCTCTCTTTTGACTGTTTCGAAGACCAAAACTGGGCAGTCCCCTCGTAAAGGCGCCGTTGGGCATCCGCAAAAGAGCACAAAAAAAGCAGTTCAAACGACCAAAGAATCCCCCAAGGTTGTTAAGGAGCTTACTGAAGAGCAGAAGATTATTCAGGCAGCTGAGAGGTATCATCAAATGATGTCCGGCAAGAAAGTAAAGGAGGTAGTTGAAAAGAAATCCACCGCCACCACCCGGGCAAATGTTTCTCCTACGATAGAGATTGCGCCCACAGGTGCAGTCCGGGATATGAATGCCAATATTTATACGGGTAATCCTGGGGTGTATCTGACTGAAGGGGATACCTTGAATTTTTGGAGCTTTACTCCGGTTCAAGCAGATACCCTTACGGCAAGAGTCACCATGTCAGAACAGCCTGGAAAGCCATATGGTTTCGTTGGGAAACAGATGGTTGCGACTGGTCAGGACTGGACATTCTTTCTGATATTGATAGGCTGGACATTTTTTGCCTCATTGCGTTTTGGCTTTTCAAAATACATGGTTCAGGTATTTCAAAGTGTCTTTAATTTTTCAATCGCTTCGCGGCTTTACCGCGAGCAGGGATACAACAATAATTTTGGTTTATTCCGATTGAACGTCATCTTTTACCTATTTCTCCCATTTCCTATATATCTGATTGCCAAAGACAATGGCGTTTCATTAATGGGCTTCTCCGGAATAGAGCTGTACTTGATTGTACTGGTAGTGGTGAATGCCTATTTTATGGTCAAAATCCTGATCTACAAAATCCTTGGATCCGTTTTTTCTCAACGGGAGACCACCGGAGAGCTGGTATTTAACATGATGCTATACAATAATATACTAGGTTTGATTTTGTTGCCGGTATCAACAATTCATTCAATGGTACCCGCTTTTGGAGCATTTTCCCTTTTTATTGTTCCCGTGTTGATTGCACTTTTCTATCTGATGTCGCTTATTAGAAGTATTTATTTTGCTGTTCGGGTGGGTATTTCAATATTCTATTTGATTTTGTACCTTTGCACCCTTGAAATTCTTCCAATTCTTCTGGTTATTAAATTGGCGACGGGCCAGTGATATTGGAAATGATTACAAATAAATAAAAGATAAAGAATTGAAAATCAAGAAAATATTAGTTACTCAGCCAGAGCCGAATTTTCAAAATTCGCCGTATAATGAGTTGGCTGTAAAGAACAGTTTGAAGATAGATTTTCGACCTTTTATACACGTTGAAGGAGTTTCTGCGAAAGATTTCAGAAAAGAGCGCATCAATATTTTGGATTTTTCGGCAGTGATTTTTAATAGTCGTACAGCCATTGATCACTTTTTTAGGATGGCACAGGAGATGAGAGTTGTCATTCCTGATACAATGAAATATTTTTGTATCTCCGAAGCCACCGCCCATTATTTACAGAAGTACATAGTTTACAGGAAACGTAAAATATTCTATGCTCCCGGTAAGTTTGCGGAATTGCTCGAGGTATTACTAAAACATAAAGAAGAGAGTTTTTTAATTCCGCTTTCTGACATACACAAAGATGAGGTACCGGAGAAAATGAATGCTGCCGGACTCAATTTCAAGCCGGCGGTTATGTACCGCACCGTTTGCAGCGATCTGTCTGATCTAAAGGATGTCAACTACGATGTTCTGGTATTTTTTAGCCCATCAGACATCAAATCCTTGTTTTTCAATTTCCCGGAGTTTAAGCAGAATGAGACTAAAATTGCCACTTTTGGCGCCGCAACAGCAAAGGCAGTCAGAGATGCCGGTCTAAATGTTGACATCGAAGCGCCACTCCCCGAGACTCCGTCAATGACATCTGCCCTGGATAAATACATATTGGAATTCAACAAAAACAACAAGTAGGAATTTGATCCACCAAGTTTCTAATACTTTTCGGAAAGAAGAGAAGTTATGTAGTCGAAAATTGATGGGAGATTTGTTTCTCTCAGGAAGTAATTTTTTGTGCTATCCGCTTAAGATCGTCTGGAAAAGATATGACATCCTCCCTTTTGAATCACCTGCACAAGTAGCATTTTCGGTCCCCAAGCGCCTTTTTAAGCGCGCAGTCGACCGCAACCGGATAAAACGGCTGTTGCGCGAATCATATCGGTTACAGAAGACCTTATTGTACGGCACGCTGATCCAGGCCAACAAACGGATCGCCTTAACAATTATCTACATCGGTAAAGAGGAACTTCCGTACGCCAAAATATATCCGGCGATTACGAAAGTGCTCCTTAAAATAAACGGCGAACTGACCGAAAATTCGGTTGAATAACGCTCTTAAAATCCTACTTTCTATCAATCGTTATCCATGATGTCTGACTGCTGTCTGACTGAATCTTCATGGATTAATTGGAATAATGATTTGATAAAGGCATCATCCAGATTAAGTTTCTCCGCCAATCTTGCCCTGTCTTCCATGATTTCGGCCCAACGGTTAATCTGCAAGGCCGTTACTTTATTCTCTTTTTTGTAAAGTCCAATTTGTTGGACGATGCTCATCCGTTGAGCCAGAATCTCCATAATTTCATGATCGATTCCATCAATGCGGCCGCGCAATAATTCCAGTTTATTTTCAAACTGCGGATCATTGGAGCTTGAGTATCTGATGACCAGTTTGTCAAGAATTTTACCCAGATCAGCCGGCGTAACTTGTTGGTCTTTGTCGCTCAGTGCGCACGAGGGATCTATGTGCGATTCAAGCATCAACCCATCTAATCCTATGTCAAAGGCTTTTTGCGAAATTTCAAACAGATATTCTCTTTTGCCTGCAATATGACTTGGATCACAGATGATTGGGAGATTTGGTAGCAGTCGTTTTAACTCGATGACTGTTTTCCAGTTCGGGTAGTTACGGTATTTGGTGTCGCTGAAAGGTGTAAATCCTCTGTGAATGGCCACCAGATTTTTTAATCCAGCCTGGTTCAGGCGCTCCAATGCCCCAACCCATAATTGCACATCCGGATTAACCGGATTTTTTACCATGATGATCTGATCCGTGCCTTTGAGCACGTCCGCAATCTCTTGAACGACAAATGGTGAAGCAGTAGATCTTGCGCCAATCCACATTACGTCTACGCCAGCTTTCAGGCACTCTTCAACATGTTGTGCATTTGCTACTTCGGTGCCTGTCAATAATCCGGTCTCCTGTTTGACCAGTTTTAACCACTCGAGGCCGATAGAACCAACCCCTTCGAACATTCCCGGTCGGGTACGTGGTTTCCATATTCCTCCGCGGTAGACAAAAACACGTTTATCTTTGGCTAATTCACGGGCAGTGGTCAGCGCTTGCTCTTCAGATTCAAGACTGCATGGACCACTGATTAGCAACGGATTGTCAATTTTTGGCAACCAGTGGCTGATAGGCATTACTTTTAAATTTGTTACCATGGGATTACTATTTTTTGGTGTATAATTTTACTATTGTCTCTTCATTTTTGGTCATGGAGGTACTCTCTCCGCTTAATACGGTACGTATTTTATTTGCTTCACGAATCAGATTAAACAGTTGTTCTTCATCGTTGTTCTTTAGCGCATCCTTAAATTCTTTCAGATGATGAATATAGGTGGTTACGGCTTCCACCACATAATCCCTGTTTTGCAGAAAGATCGGAGTCCACATCTCAGGAGAACTTTTTGCCAACCTGACGGTAGATTGAAATCCACCGGAGGCCAAATCGAAGATGATGTTACGTTCCTCTTTGGCTAGCACCGCATTGGCCAGGGCAAAAGCAGCCGCGTGCGGCAAGTGCGAAACGAAGGCAGTCGTGTGATCCTGCTCATCGCTGCTCATATAAGCCGTTGACATGCCAAGCGCCTGGTACATCTTTTCCACCAGCGCAAGATGCTGAGGACGGGATTGCTCATGATCGCAGATAATAGTCAGCTTACCGGCGAATAGTCCGGCGATCGCGGCACTTGGTCCGCTATTTTCCGTTCCGGCCATCGGGTGCGAAGCGACAAAATTGCCTCGAAGGGGGTGATTTACTGCAGAAGCGACAATCTCTCTTTTTGCTGAGCCAACATCCACTACCGTGGAAGAGGGTGAAATAAGGTCGAGCACAACTGGCAGCAGCGTAATGATTTGATCCACAGGCAGTGCCAGCAAGATAAGGTCGGCCTCTTTTATTCCGCTTTCCAAATCAGCAATACGGTCGATGAGGCCAATTTTTTTTGCTTCTGCAGCGTGTTCAGGTCGATTGTCAATGCCAATAATTTCAGTCGCGAAGTGGCATTTCCTTAAGTCGATCGCCATTGACCCCCCCAATCAAACCCAATCCCACTATTGTTAATTTCATTTGTTTATATTTTGTTTTTTAATGGCCAAATGGAATACCCAGATAATCATTTTCGGTTGGTGTGAATATATTCTCGTGGGTATTTCATGCGTATATAATTTGTTTTTTATGAACTTTACCAAATCAAAAAAGGCCTCCCCTGGGAGACCTTTTTGTATGTTATCGTTTGCTTTAAAACAATGCCCTACTCGCCGATCTCCTTTTGTAAGATTGGGTAATAAAACCAAAAATAGAGTGCATTGTTCGAAATCATTGAAATTGCTTTTATTCTGATGCAAAAATAGTAATTTAAATTACATATTGAAACAATTGTGTCTGTTTATTGCTTTTTGTTTTTTAATCACAATTTTCATGATTTTTCACTTTCCATCCTACTTTCGTCATGGACTTCTTTCCACGCTAAGTTTGAGTTCCGATTTACGGCAATAGGTTCAGGAATCAGCGGCTCATTCGTACCAACGTCTGTAATGACTTCCGGTTTGGCCTTGCTTCGCGTAACCAGATAAACGCCTGAAAAGATTAGTATTGCGGAAATGGCTTTGGCGAAAGAAAAATGATCCATTCCGACCGAAATGGCTACGAGCGAAGCTATCAGAGGTTGAAAATTATTGTACATGCTGATCGTTGTTGGCCTGATCCGTACCTGTGCCATCGGGATAAGCAGGTAGGCAAGAAAGGTCGCCATAATGAGCGTGTACATAACTTGAAGAACAGAAATAGCGCTTGGATGCGAAAAAAACGGATGAGGAAATTAATTCGTTGTAATATAAGGGAGTCACAAATAAAGAGGCATACAAAAACATCCATTTCATTATTGTTACCGGAGAATAGCGTTGGGTGAGTGGCTTTGTGAATACCAGGTAAAAGGCGTAGATCATGGCGCTGCAGAAGATCATCAGATTACCAGTCAGATTACTGGCATGCACTGTGGTAGCGTGATGGCCGGAATAAACCAGCAGGATCGCTCCGGAAGCACCTACAAAGATTCCGGATACTTTTAACAATGATATGGGTTCTTTCAGAATGATTGCGGCAAAAATCATGGCGAAAAGAGGACCGCTTGTGATGATAATCGATGCATCGATGGGGGAAGTCATATTCAGGCCAATGACGAAGAGTCCCTGGTTCAGCGAAACACCGCAGAATGATCCCAGGAGGAAAAACCCATGATCCTTTAATGGAATCTTCTCTTTGGGCAGGAAGACGGAAACGAGCCAAAAGGCCGAAGTTGCGAAAAGTATCCTTGCCAGAGTCAGGCCTTCCGGCGAAAAAGAAGCAGATAACAATGACTTGGTGAGCGGTATATTAATCCCGAAGATCAGCGTCACTGCAAACATGATCAGATGTCCGGCTTTTCTATTTTTGGGCATACGAATTGTTTTGAGTAAGTAATTTTGCAGCGGATTCATCGGAATGCCACGCAAGTTCACCGTGCAACGGCCGGATATGGAAGGCAGGAAGAGCATTTGCCTTGTCATCATTCGAGAAAATCTCCGACATACGCTCCGCCTTGTTTGCACCGGTCACCAAAAAGCAGATCCTGGAGGCATTGTTTATCTGACTTCCCGTTAATGTTACCCGGCATTGATTGGTAACAGGATGGTAGGCTACTTCACAGATTTTATCAGATTTCATTAATCCCATCTGATTTGGAAAAATTGAAGCGGTATGGCCATCTTCACCTATCCCCAAAATTACAAGGTCGAGGAGTGGTCTGCCAGACTGAACTCTCAGTGAATCAGTCATTTGATCGGAATAATTTTCAGCTTCCCGCAAAGGGTCATTTTCACCTTTGATGCGATGGATATTATTCTCAGGTATAGCAATCTTTGAAAAAAGCAATTGATTGGCAACGCCAAAATTACTCTCCGGATTATCAGGAGAGACCATTCTTTCGTCAACCCACCAGAAATGCGCCTTCTCCCATAAAACCGAGTCCGCGTATTTTGAGGCCAAGGCTTTAAATAGCAAATTGGGGGTGGAGCCTCCTGAAATAGCTAAATGAAATCGGTTTTCGCCGGAAAGCGATATCCAATGCATCAACAGATCACTGAATTTATCTGCCAATGATTCAGGGCTTTCATATATTGTTAAATTACAATTCGCAATATTCTCCATCGTTCGCCAAATTTTTACACGGTCTGCGCCAGGTGCCGTCTTCAATCAAATTATCTGCCAATTCTGGCCCCCATGTGCCGGCTGGATAGCCGTAAATCGGAATATCCGGGTTATTTTGCCATGCATCAAGAATAGGTTGCACGTTTGCCCAAGCCTTTTCGACGGCATCGCTGCGCGAATAGAGGGTTGCATCGCCCTGCATGCAATCAAGTAGTAATCTGCTATATGCCGATGGCAGATAGACATTGGAGAGTTCGTTGTAGTGAAAATCCATGTTCATGTTTTGTACCCTGAATCCTGCCCCGGGAACTTTCATTCCAATTTTTAGCAATACCCCCTCGTCTGGTTGAATGCGAAGAATTAACTGGTTGTTTACGGGCTCAATGTCAGACTGGTATTCGAACAGGTGATGCGGAGTGCGTTTGAAATAGATAACAACCTCGGTTACCCGGGTTGGCATTTTTTTTCCGGATCGGATGTAAAATGGAACGCCCGCCCACCTGAAATTGTCGATGAAAAATTTCAGGGCAACGAAGGTTTCTGTTCTGGATTGCGGATCTACGCCATTTTCGTCCCGATATCCTTTAACAGGCTCGAGGCCGACATGGGATTGAGTATATTGACCGCGAATAACGTGACTTGCCACGTCTGCTTCGCTGATTGGCCGCATGGATTGAAATACTTTGAGCATTTCGTTCCGGATAGCGTTTGCCTCAATCACGACGGGAGGTTCCATCGCAACAAGACTGACTAATTGCATCAGATGATTCTGAACCATATCGCGCATAGCCCCCGCATGGTCATAATATCCTCCGCGGTCTTCAACTCCGAGTGTTTCGGCTGAGGTAATTTCTACATGATGGATAAAATTCTGGTTCCAAATTGGCTCGAAAATACCATTCGAGAAGCGCGTTACTAACATATTCTGGACAGTCTCCTTACCCAGATAATGATCGATACGGTACAACTGTTCTTCTGAAAAATGGGTCAGCAAATTTTTGTTCAGCTCCCGGGCTGATTGAAGATCTGTTCCAAAAGGCTTCTCGATGATCAGTCGCTTAAAGCCATCTACGCCGTCGGTTAGCCCTGTCTCTGCTAATATCTGTGGGATTACCTGATACAGTTGTGGTGGAGTTGATAAATAGAAAATATAATTCGCAGGTATAGACAACTCGTCACCCAATTCTTTCAATTTTCGTTTAAGTCCTGGATAATCTCCCGCATTCGATGTTTCGATGGCAAGATAAAAGATAGAGTTCAGAAATTTAGACTTGTCCAGATCATTTGCAGAAGGCAAAAATTCATTCATTTTTTCCCTGAACTGCTGGTCTGAAATGGCAGTTCTGGAAACGCCAAGAACAGCGAAATTCTCCGGGAGCAGCTGTTGTTGGTGCAATTCAAAGAGGGCAGGGATAAGTTTTCTTTTGGTTAAGTCGCCCGACGCGCCAAAAATAACCAAGATATGAGGTTCTGTTTTTTTCATGATTGTATTTACACGTTATTACGTAAAATCACGACTTTCGTTTTCCGCTAGCATGCGGCCTTTGCTTCCTAAAATGCCGCCCTATACTTCGCATCGTCTTCTTCCATAATAGAAAGATAGGACTCATATCTGGATGTTGAAATTTCACCTTTGTTCACGGCTTCTTTTACCGCACATCCGGGTTCATGCATGTGCGTACAATTGAAAAAGCGGCATTTATCCAGCAATTTGAATATCTCCGGGAAATAATGTGAAATCTCGGTTTTCTCCATATCTATAACGCCAAAACCTCTTATTCCCGGAGTGTCAATCAGGTAGCTATTTTCGGAGAGAAGATGCATTTCTGCAAACGTTGTAGTATGTTTTCCTTGCTGATGATGATCTGATATTTCGTTCGTTTTGAGTTTAAGCGACGGATTTAGGCAATTCAGCAAGGAAGACTTTCCTACACCAGAATGGCCCGAGAAGAGTGTTGTCTTTCCCTCAAGTTGTTCAAGAAGCTGGTCAATATTCTGATTTTCCTTTGCGGACACCTGATAGCATTTGTATCCAATACCCTGATAAATGTACACCAACTCTTCAAGCCTGGCCATATCGGCTTCATCATACAAATCAATCTTGTTAAACACGATTCCGGCCGGGATCCGGTACGCTTCTGCGGAGATAAGATACCGATCTATGAACCCGGTGAGGGTTACGGGATAGTTGACAGTTACAATCAGAAAAAGCTGATCAACATTGGCAGCAATGATTTGGCTTTCTTTCGATAAATTGGTGGATTTCCTGATAATGTAATTTTTCCGGGGCTCAATCTCATATATTACACCACTTTGGCCACTAGGCGTTGTTTCATCATCCTGAATTTGATAAAGAATCCGATCTCCAACAGAAACTGGATTCGTCGTGCGAGCCCCTTTCATTCGTAACTTGCCCTTGATGCGGCAGTCAATTATTTCGCCAGTATCATTTTTGACGGTGTACCAGCTTCCCGTAGATCGAATAACTAATCCTTTTTCCAATATTCAGAATTTATTCGGCAAAAGTATACAAATAGAGACATTCATTTATCATTTTTCACTTTTCATTTTTTACTAATTGGAATGAATCAAAGACGTTTTATTACCTTTACCCGCTCGGACAGAATCAATAATAAAGTAATACTGAATAATAAATGAAGACAAACCGTATTTTGAAAGCCGCTTTGGCTTTGTCGGTCGTTGCCATAATGGGATTGTCATTTTGGGGTTTCAAGGTAGATCAGAGAAATTTTGAGATATCGAAGAGCCTGGATATTTTCTACTCGTTGTTTCGTGAACTGAATCTTTTTTATGTTGACGATGTTAAACCGGAGAAACTGATCAAGACCGGGATAAATGATATGCTGGAATCACTCGATCCTTATACAACTTTTATACCGGAGGAGGAAATGGACGATTTCAAGTTCATGACCACCGGGGAATATGGAGGCATTGGCGCATTAATTAGCAAAAGAGGTGACAATATCGTGGTCGCAGAGCCGTACGAAGGTTTCCCTGCACAAAAAGCCGGTTTGAAAGCGGGTGACATATTCGTTGAACTTGACGGTAAGCCTGTGAACAAATCCACGGTAGAAGACGTATCCTCCCGACTGAAAGGTCCGGCAAAGAAGGCGTTAAAGTTAAAAATGCTCAGACCGGATTCTAAAAAGCCATTCGAAGTTGAGTTGATCCGGGAAGAAATCAAGATTGATCCGGTTACCTATTATGGAATGCTGGATTCGAAGACAGGATATATCCGGCTTTCCAGCTTTACAGACGGTTGTGCAGACCGGATCAAAGAATCATTTTTGGAATTGCGCGACAAGAAGGGTGCATCTTCCATGGTAATAGACTTACGGTCAAATCCCGGCGGATTATTGGGGGAAGCTGTAAAAATGGTCAACCTTTTCGTTAAGCATGGTGAAGAGGTAGTGAGTACGAGGGGGAAAGTGGCTCAGTGGGACAAGACTTATCGGGCCACCGAACAACCAATAGATACGGTCATGCCGCTGGTAGTTCTGGTAAACAGAGGGTCTGCCTCTGCTTCTGAAATTGTTTCGGGTGCGCTTCAGGATCTCGACAGAGCGGTGATAATGGGCAAGAGAACTTTTGGCAAAGGGCTTGTCCAGACGACCAGAGACCTTAGTTATAATACGAAATTGAAAGTTACCACGGCAAAATACTATATTCCAAGCGGACGATGTATTCAGGCTCTGGATTATTCTCATCGTAACAAAGACGGTAGTGTGGGAAATATTCCGGATTCGCTGATCCATGAATTTGCAACAAAAAAAGGGCGAAAAGTTTTTGATGGCGGTGGTATTATTCCGGATGTTAAATTGGATCAGGACACGCTTTGCGATCTTGCCTATAAATTAATTCAGGAAAATATGATTTTTGATTTCGCGACGAAATATGCTGCAACTCATCCTTCGATTGCTCCACCTGAACAATTCGTTATCAGTGATGAAATCTTTGACGATTTTCACACCTTCATCAAGTCAAAACCATTCACCTACGAATCGCGCAGTGAGCAAATTTTGAAAGGACTGATAGAAACTGCGAAAAAGGAAAGGGCTTATGACGACACGAAGGTGGAGTTTGAGGCTTTAGGGAAAAAATTGACGAAAGATGTTGATTCAGATCTGAAAAAATTCCGGAAGGAAGTCAGCAGTGTCCTGGCAGACGAGATCGTTACGCGTTACTATTATCAGAAGGGGGCCGTCATTGCTTCATTCAGGGATGATTTGGATATTGATAAGGCTAAATCAGTACTTTCAAAACCCACTGAATATGCCGCCATTCTTCGACCTGTTCCGATTACAAAGCAAGTAAAGAAATAGTACAAGGCATTATACAAAAAAGCCGTTTCAACTCAGATTGAAACGGCTTTTTTTGTAAATATTTAAAATCAATTACGCCAAAGGTGGAACTTGTCGGGGTAAATGAATGACAGTGCTAACAAGATTAGAATAATTGCCCCCAGAGCCACAAAGAATAAGGCTATACCTGTTTTGTAGCGTTTGTTGTTCTTAACGAGCGTTTGTATGGCAAGTATTTTGGTGATTTTATCTGCCATTTTTTTCAAAGCCATCTGATCCTTGACAATGTAATCATAGGCTCCAAGTTTCATGGTATTAATGGCAACATCCACGCTGTCTTGTCCTGAAAGAAAAATAAATTCTGTATGAGGATGAATTTTTTTTGTGGCCTTGAGTACCTCAATTCCGTCAATTCCTTCCAAAAGATAATCCTGAATGATAATATCCGGCTTCAGATGAATTTTCTTCAGACACTCTTCGCCACTTAAGAAACTTTCAATCCGATTAAATTTCTTAGAATTCAAGTAATTGACAATCAGTTTATTGTAAACCGGATTATCTTCAACAATAAATATCAATGGGTCAGTACGTTTCTGCATTGTAGTAA
Organism: Prolixibacteraceae bacterium; assembly: GCA_963663005.2. GTDB lineage: Bacteria > Bacteroidota > Bacteroidia > Bacteroidales > Prolixibacteraceae > CAINVV01. Next base: position 110,773 of record CAXXHH010000008.1, on the reverse strand, counting down.
GAGTTTAAGAGTTCAGAATGCCTTCATCCGGAAGGACAAATTTGGCGTAGAATTATCGTAAAGCACCAGAGGTAAATATATTAAATTCTTTAAACATATCCATGAAAGCATTACGAGTTTTTCTGAGGATGGTTTCAGCTAGTTATTTCTGCAATTTATTCAGATATTCGTTAAAAAATATTCTTATTTTAGCCGAAGCCTAATCGGATTATAGAATGTTGAATATTTTGAGGTGATCCGAGCGATACAATGCGAATTTAATACTTGATAACATGAAAAATCTCAGTTTCCTACTTGTACTGTTAGTAATCTCTTTGGTCGGTTGCAAGACTCAAAAAATAGCCCCTAAGCCACAACCCGTAGCGAAGGAAACCGCGGCTCCAGTCACACAATCTTCGGCTCCTAAAGCCACAAAACCTGCTGCCATTTCATCTAAAGAGGAACGAATCTCTGCAGCGAAAGGCGAAACCGCCGATTATGGAGACAACAAATACTTTGTTATTCTCGGTAGTTTCTCTGTTCTTGAAAACGCGCAAAGACTGAAAGCAACACTGACATCTGAAGGTTTTAAACCCGTAATTCTGATAAATGAAAATGGGATGTTCCGCGTGTGTGGAAACAACTATGCTGAAGAGAGTGCAGCCAGAGCCAGGATAGCCGATGTACGGGCTAAGTTTTCGAACTACAACGATATTTGGTTATTGATCAAAAAGCAGTAGACTCCAATTTAGTCACTGCTGTTTTTGAGATCCTCCCCACATAAGGCATCATCTGCCCCAAAAGAGAAAAGACGCGAATAGCGTCTTTTCTCTTTTGGGGCAGATGATGGTAATATCTCAAATCGTCAATATTTCTTTCTCCTTTGCCTGAAGCATCGCGTCAATCTTTTTGGTGTAGGTGTCTGTGTGAACCTGGATCAATTCGACAGCTGTCTTTTCTTCGTCTTCGGATATCTCTTTTCCCTTTAAAAGCTTCTTAAGGAAGTCGTTGCCATCTTTCCGGGCAGAGCGGACACTAACCTTTGCAATTTCGCTCTCTTTGTGAGCATCTTTTACCAGGTTTCTCCTGCGCTCCTCCGTTGGAACGGGCACATTTATACGAATAATCTCCCCGTTATTTTCCGGGTTGAATCCAAGGTTGGAATTAATAATTGCGCGTTCGATCGTATGGATCATCTTTTTTTCCCAAGGCTGGATCGCAATCGTCCGGGCATCCGGAGTGCTGATATTTGAGACCTGAGTTATGGGTGTCATTGAACCATAATAGTCAACCTGCACTCCCTCTATCATCCTTGGAGAGGCCTTGCCAGCCCGGATATGAGCCAATTCGTGATCGAGATGGGCCAATGCGTGTTCCATCCTTTCGATGGTTTCATCCATTAACATTTGAATTTCCTCGTTCATACAGCGTATATTTTCAACTTTAACAGGATAAAAGTATAAATTGTAAGATTCAAAAACTAATCATTGTAAACATATGTGCCTACAGGTTCTCCATGAACTACTTTAAGAAGATTACCTTTTTTGTCCATGTTGAATACGATGATCGGAAGATTATTTTCTTTACAAAGCGTTGTGGCAGTCAAGTCCATAATTCTTAGACCTTTGGAATAAATTTCGTCATACGTGATTTTGTCGAATTTCACTGCTTCCGGATCCTTTTCCGGATCCGCCGTGTAAATGCCATCCACTCTTGTTCCTTTGAGCATAACATCTGCACCGACTTCGATAGCCCGCAGAGAACCCGCAGTATCGGTAGTAAAGAACGGGTTGCCGGTTCCGGCAGCAAAAATGGCTACTTCTCCTTTTTCAAGAGCTTTGATGGCTAATTCTTTGGTGTAAAACTCACCGATTGGTTGCATGGCAATGGCGGTAAGTACCCTTGCTTTAATTTGGATGGATTCTAATGCGGAAGCAAGAGCCAGGCTATTTACGACGGTGGCCAGCATTCCCATTTGGTCGCCTTTGCACCGGTCGAATCCTTTCGTGGTACCACTTAATCCCCTGAAAATATTACCACCACCAATAACAATTCCGACTTCTATGCCGATAGATATGATTTCTTTGATTTGGAGAGCATAATCAGAAAGAACCTCCGGATCAATGCCATGTTGTAGTTTTCCGAGAAGTGATTCTCCTGAGAGTTTTAAAACTACCCTGTTGTATTTTATCATGTCTGTAATTTAGTGAGCTTTGGCTCGTGTTCGTTTCTACACAAATTTATATTAAAAAAATAGGATTACAAATCGCTGCGCTTCAATCAAATGAAGGGTTTGGCAATTGTACTGAACAAAAAAAGCCTCCGATCGGAGGCTTAATTATCTGTTCAATGCTGTGATTATACGTTTAATGTAAAACGCTTGATCTCAATAACTTTAAGGTCTTTATCGATGCTTCCAAGATATTGACGGATAGTCATCTTGTTGTCCTTAACGAAGTCCTGATTTAACAGGGTACTTTCTTTAAAGAACTTGTTTAACGCGCCTTGAGCGATTTTGTCAAGCATGTTCTCTGGTTTGCCTTCCAAACGGAATTTTTCTTTGGCAATCTTTAGTTCTTGCTCAACAATCTCTGGTGCTACATCATCATTGTCGATGGCAACAGGGCTCATAGCTGCAATTTGCATGGCAACGTCTTTACCAACCTGAACATCGACTACCTTATTGAAACCAACAAGTGTAGCGAGTTTGTTACCTGGGTGGATATAAGGAACGACACATGCTGCAGCAATGCACTCGTAAAATGGCAATTCAATTTTCTCACCAATGACGCCAGTTTGCTCCATTACTTGTTCGCCGATTGTACGACCATCAAGAACAAGTGCTTTAACTGCCTCTAAATTAGCACTTTTATTAACAAGTGCTTCTTCAATAAATTTATTGGTAAGGGCAACGAAGTTTTCGTTTTTAGCAACAAAATCCGTTTCGCAATTCAGCGAAATGATTGCGCCAAATGTCTTGTCGGCAGAAACTTTAGCCAGTACAACACCTTCAGAAGATTCTCTGTCGGCACGTTTGCTTGCAACGAGTTTTCCTTTTTCGCGAATAATTTCAACCGCGCGGTCAAAATTACCTTCGGCCTCAGTTAGCGCATTTTTACAATCCATCATTCCTGCACCAGTTGCTTTGCGCAACTTTACTACATCAGCAGTACTAATTTCCATTTCAGAATAATATTTGGAATTTCTTAATTACTTTACCTCTTCGACGATATCTTCGTCTTCATCTTCCTCTACAAGATCCTCGTCATTCAAAATTGAATCGAGTTCTTCATCCAGAATCTCTTCTTTCTCATCAGCTTCCAGGTCTTCATCGTCTTCGACAATGATTTTGGCAACTGCTTTACGACCTTTTCTGAGAGTTGAAAGTGGTTTCTCATCTGTCTCGTCTTTTTCGCGTTCTACTTTGCGGTCAGACAATCCGTCTTTGATAGCGTCGCACATAATACCTACGATCAGATCGATAGATTGTGAAGCGTCATCATTGGCTGGAATAACAAAATCAATGCCATTTGGATCAGAGTTGGTATCAACCATTCCGAAGATTGGGATGCTCAGACGTTGTGCTTCACGTACAGCAATTTTTTCTTTCATCACGTCGATGATGAAAAGCGCTGCTGGTAAGCGGGTAAGGTCGACAATTGAACCAAGGATTTTCTCCAGTTTGGCTCTCTGACGGGTGATCTGCAGTTTTTCACGCTTGGAAAGATTGTCCCAGCTTGAATCTTTGATCATCTTGTCAATTGTTGACATTTTCTTTACCGCTTTGCGGATCGTTGGGAAGTTGGTAAGCATACCACCTGGCCAGCGTTCTACAACATAAGGCATGTTTACTGCGGATACTTTCTCGGCAACAATTGTTTTTGCCTGTTTTTTCGTCGCTACGAACATAACCTTGCGGCCTGAACGGGCGATTTGTTTGAGTGCATCGGCAGCTTCGTCAATTTTAACTATTGTTTTTTGCAGGTCGATGATATGGATCCCGTTCTTCTCCATGAAGATATACGGAGCCATGCTTGGGTTCCACTTACGTTTCAGGTGTCCAAAATGGACGCCTGCATCCAGCAACTGCTTAAATTCTGTTCTTGGCATAATAATTTGTTTACTTTCTGTTCAGTCAATCTTCCGGTAGTCCATAATCGGAGTCCGGAAAATTTAGATTCTAAACTTGTTTTTAAAAAATAGAATATACAAAATCGATTAACGTTTTGAGAATTGGAATCTCTTGCGTGCTTTTGGTTGTCCTGGTTTTTTACGTTCAACTTCGCGAGGATCGCGAGTCAAAAATCCGGCTGCTTTCAATTTTGGGCGAAAATCAGCGCTAACCTGTAACAGAGCACGAGAAATGCCAAGTCGCAATGCTTCGGCCTGACCTGTCAGACCACCACCGTCCAGATTTACTTTGATGTCATATTGACCGGCAACTTCACAAAGATTCAGTGGCTGCTGAACAACATATTGCAATGTTCCTACCGGGAAGTATTCGTTCAATTCTCTCTTGTTGATGGTAATATTTCCTTTGCCTTCAGTAAGATAAACACGGGCAACAGCAGTTTTTCTTCTGCCTAGAGCGTTAATAACTTCCATGATACTTATCTAATATTGTCAAGGTTAATAACTTTTGGCTGCTGTGCGATATTATCGTGTTCAGCTCCAACATATACATGCAAATTGGTAAATAGGGCGGCGCCAAGACTATTCTTGGGTAACATTCCCTTTACGGCTTTTTCAACCATACGGGCAGGGTGTTTTGCCAACAACTCTTCAGCAGTTTGAAAACGCTGTCCGCCGGGATATCCCGTGTGACGGATGTAAACTTTGCCTTTCAACTTGTTACCAGTCAAACGAACTTTCTCCGCATTGATAACAATGACATTGTCACCACAGTCAACGTGAGGAGTGTAGCCTGGTTTGTGTTTACCCCTGAGTACCATAGCAATCTTACTTGACAATCTACCCAGAATCTGGTCTGTGGCATCTACCACTACCCATTCTTTTTGTACCGTTGCTTTATTGAGCGATACGGTTTTGTAACTTAAAGTGTCCACTTTCGGTTCAATTTATAATGTGATACAATCCAATTTTTGCCGGTTCACCTGTCGAATCTTCTCTGTATCAGTTTACCGAATTCCACTATTCGATAAGTTTTGCTAAGGTTGATACCAATTCCAATTCGTACAACGACAAATTAGGATAAAATCGGGACTGCAAAAGTAGAGTTTTTTTTTAAAACTACAACTGCTTCAAAAAAATAAGTTGTACAAAATCAACAGATAAAGAGGTGACTAGTGGGTTAAGTAACCTCAAATGGCGTTTTTTCTGAACAATACAGAAAAATTGATCATCAGGTATAATGCAGCGGCGTTGGAAATTTTTTGCGTGGCAGGATTGTAAAACAAATCCATCATAAAGCCAAATTTACTTTGACCGAATATTTTGCGGTCATATAGATAAGAGAGGGTCCATAGCTTGTTAAGTTCGGCATAATTCGGCTGGTTCAGCGCAGCATTTTGGAAAAGAGGCATGCCTAGCGGGGTAAAAAAGCGGGAGCCACGCCAGTAGCCTGCGGTGATTTTTCCGCAAGTCGAGACCAAGCCTGTACGGAAGTAAGTCGCAGAACCATTTTTGGACGGCATGGTCGTCTCACCTTCGGGGTAGGTAGATTGAAATATTTGTGCCTGGGCAAACCAGGATTGGACATGCGATCCCTGGAGCTTCTTGATTAGAGTAATCCCCTCGCTGACTGCTATATGCGTTTTTGCCAGGCCAGGTGCCGCATCAATTTCTCCCCCTTCATGGAGACCATTAAATGTAATTGGCATTGAAAGCTCTAAATTGTCGCGCTCGAATAATCTTATCCCTGAAACAAAACCGAATACAAATTTTTCTTTGAAAGGATCTCCCTGAAAGATCATCTTTTGCCAGTCGATCCATGATTCTGCATTGAACCAGTCATTTCGGAATTTAGCCTGAATCCCAGATTCTGGTTGGCCGTTTAGAAAATGCTCAGTATCCATCACCGGAACCGACAAACCATGATTTTGGTCGTTGCTCAGATTTCCCATACGGAAGGAGATATTCTCAGACGGTTTGTATAAAACGGAAAACCAAGGGTATAGTTTATAGTCTTCCCGACCGCTGTATGTCAGAATTTGTCCGCCTAATTCAATACGCAATTTTTCATCAGGATAAAAAATCAACTTAGGACGGATCCATGCACCCGTAAGCGTGTAACCGTTTACATAATTGCTTTTATATTCGTTGTTTTTGAAGAAATTCAGGTTGTCGAACGCCAGGAAGAGCTTTCCGGTAGATTTGGGATTGAAGGGCTCGTCACTGGTAAAAATTCCTGATTCCTCTTGTGAGAATAAATTGGAAGAGATAAGAACCACAATTATAATACAGATCAATTTTTTGTTGAACCGGATTATCTGACTGAATATCATGGTAAGAAAATCACGCATTAGTAGTATTGTTAATACTGATAAAACGATCGTACAGGAAAAGCAGGATTGCGGCTGCGATTCCGATAGAGGATATTACAATCCAAATTGAGGAAGGATGATATTTATCCCATAAAAGCTGTGTGAACTGCTCGTTATTCAATCCTAATTTTTGGGCTGCAGCATAAAGGTAATCATTTTGCGAAAAATGTTCGCTGATTGCAGGTATCTGAAGATTTTGGGAAACCACTTCAAGTTTTGCCAGGGATATTTTATCTGACATAGACTGATAAACACTACCGGAGACAATGCCGCCGAAGAAGGAGCCTATTGCAACTGGAATGAAGGAACATCCCATGTAAAGGGCTGTTTTGTTTGCAGGAGCAATTCGTCCGATATATTCTGTTATCTTGGGTGAGCTGGACATTTCGCCGAAGGAAAACAGCATCAGAAAGAGGATCATCAGCAGTCCGTTTTGAATGGAAAAGCACAACCCCATTGCAACAGATGCAATGAGAATCCCTGTTGTCATTACCTTCAACGGTTTGTAGCGCATGGCTATTGATGAGACGATGATCTGAAACAGGATTATAAAGCCGGCATCGACGTTCACCATTAATTCTGCCGGGATAGTGCCTTCTGCGGTTCCCACTTTGCCAGCCAGCCAGGGCCAGAAGGAATTGAGAAAATTATAGACAGGATGTGTGTTTCCCCATTGATCAATGAATACAGGGAGAGAAAGAAATAGTTGGTAATACATGGTCCAGAAGCCAGCGATTATGACAAGGAAGAGCAGGAATCGCCAATCTGATAGCGCCTCTATAATATTGCCGAATATTCTTTTGAGCTCATTTGCGAGACTAAGTCTTTGTTTTCCTTTGTTTTCGTTCTCCGGATCCTTAAATAGAAAGATTAGAAGGATGAAATTGAAGGCGATCACGGCTGCCGAAGCATAGAATACGTATTCCCATGAAAACTTTCGAAAGAAGCTGGTCACGAAAGGGCCAACGAATGCCCCAATATTTACCATCATATAAAAGATGCCAAATCCGATGGAGGATGTTTCACTAGTCGTCGTTTTGGCTATTGTTGCTGAAATAATAGGCTTGAAGAGCGCCGCTCCAACAGCCAGGAAAAGATAAAGAAGAAATACTGCTGAATAGGAACGGAACAAAGGCATCGTTAAAAACGCCATTGTGTATAGACTATATGCGATAAAAAGTGTTTTCCGGTAACCGATCCTGTCTGCAATTGCACCCGTGATAAGCGGCAAAAAATAGAGAATAGCAGTGCCTATTCCCATCATCAATCCTTTTTGAGTCTGACTAAAACCGAGTCCTCCCTGATCCGTGGATCCGGTAAGATAGAGTGCAAAGAGCATGTAAAACCCATAAAATGCCCATCGCTCGAATAACTCCATTGCATTTGCGTACCAAAAGTTGGACGGGAATTTTTTAAAAACAGTTGCTAATGTCATGTATGTTTAATTTTTGAGCGGATCAAATGTAAATATTTATATTACTTCAAAGTACTTGCCTTTCCATTCAGTAAGAAATTTTGGAATTTAGATTTTGGAATACTTCGGGATCAATCAGTAGTTCGGAATCAGAAATACAAAAAATGCAAACTTTCGGAGTTCAACAATCTAAAATCTAAAATCCAAAATCTAAAATGCCTTTATCTGCCTTATCTTTGCAGGCACATACTATAGTTATATGGAACGACGACAAAAGCCCGATTGGTTGAAGATAAAACTTCCAACCGGAGCTACATACAGAGAAACGAAGCGGATCGTTGAAGGCCATCAGCTTCATACCATTTGCTCAAGCGGGAAATGCCCGAATATGGGTGAATGCTGGGGTGCCGGAACAGCTACCTTTATGATATTGGGGGAGATTTGTACCAGGTCCTGTAAATTTTGCGCCACCCTTTCGGGGAAACCACTCCTGCCGGATGCCGGAGAGCCTGAAAAAGTTGCAGAATCTATCCGGTTGATGGGTCTAAAGCATGTGGTGATCACCTCTGTCGACCGGGATGATTTACCGGACGGGGGAGCTGCGCATTGGGCGGCCACCATCCGTGAGGTAAAAAGGGCAAATCCGGATACCACGATTGAAGTATTGATACCAGATTTTGACGGTAAGGAAGAGTTGATTGCCATTGTGGCATCAGAAAAGCCAGACATAATATCCCACAATCTGGAGACCGTGGAAAGGCTGACACCCTTAGTCAGGAGTAGGGCGAAATACTTAACAAGCTTGAAAGTGATTGGCACAATTGGTTCCTTGGGAGTTGTTTCGAAGTCTGGAATTATGGTAGGTCTGGGTGAAACCTACGACGAAGTGATTCAATGCATGGACGATCTGAGAAGAGTCGGATGTGAGATAATGACTATAGGTCAATATCTGCAGCCAACCAGGAAACATCTTGAGGTGGTGGAATATCTCCACCCTGACCAGTTTTCAGCTTTCAGGAGAGAAGGGTTGGCAAGGGGGTTTAGTATAGTGGAGAGTGCACCACTGGTGCGTTCTTCTTACCACGCGGAGAAACATATTCTATCAAAACCACTTTAATGAATACGATTCAATATATAGATCTGGGACTCCAGGAATATGGTATAACATGGGAGAAGCAGGAGATACTGATGAAGGAGATCATAGATCAAAAGCTGGTTAACCAGGGTCTGTCGAAGGAGGCACAAAAGCCCACACCAGGTTATCTTCTTTTCGTCGAACATCCACCTGTTTATACGCTGGGGAAGAGTGGTGAGATTCACAATCTTTTGTTGAGCAGTGGTCAGCTTGCGGATAAGCAGGTAAGTTTTTACAAGACCAACCGGGGTGGAGATATCACTTTTCACGGTCCGGGACAGCTCGTTGGCTATCCGATAGTGGATCTTGAAAATTTTGGTATGGGACTCAGGTCATATATATATAGTATAGAGGAGACCATTATACTAGCTCTTGCCCGATATAATATTACTGCCACGCGTGATCCAAAATCCACGGGGGTGTGGTTGGATGTTGGGTTGCCGACAGCCCGAAAAATTTGCGCTATTGGGGTTAAAAGTTCCCGTTTTGTTACAATGCACGGTTTTGCATTGAACGTAAATACCGATTTGGACTACTTTCGATACATCAATCCTTGCGGTCTTGTCGACAAGGGAGTTACTTCCATGGGAAAAGAACTGGGTATTTGTCTCGATTTTGATGAGGTCAAGAAAACGGTTTTAACATGCTTTTTATCGGTTTTCGGTGCCAATACGGGTCTCGAATCCCGGATTTGAAGGACAAAAAAGCTGAAATATGACGCTCAAGCTTCACAAGATGCGGTAATAGTGTTGTGTAAATAATTGAATTACAGAAAATTAAATTTCACGTCGATTTTTTTCGAAAAAAAAACTCAAAAATGTTTGAGTGAATAAAAGAACAGTATCTTTGCACCCACGTTTTGAGGGCATCTGGTTGTAAGAAGTTAGGTGTGATTAGGGCGGAGTTCATAAAAATGCTTTAAGATGCTTCTTGTGAGTATGTCGAAAGACTGGAGTGGTTCTGAATATTTTTTCAAAAAAACCTTTAAAAAGGTTTGTATAGGATAAAAAAAGGGATTACATTTGCACTCCCAAACCGGCGGAAGAGAGACTGGAAAGACAGGTTGCTTGGAATGCTGGATTTAGGGGAAAAGAAGTAAAAGCTAAGAAAGAGCAAAAGTTCATTGAAAAATATTAAGAAAGGTTAGAAGAGAGAGAAACTAGTATCCCGGTACATTTTTTCTGAGATGAAGGGGCTGAGCAGGGTAACCTGATTGGTTTTTGAGTTGAAGGGGAGATGTTCATACGAGGGAAAAGAAGTAAAGCCTGAGGTTCTGGATTATATTTAAAATTTTCTATACAACGGAGAGTTTGATCCTGGCTCAGGATGAACGCTAGCGGGAGGCTTAACACATGCAAGTCGAGGGGTATTAGTAGCAATACTGAGAGACCGGCGCACGGGTGAGTAACGCGTATGCAACCTGCCCTTTACAGGAGGATAGCCCGCTGAAAGGCGGATTAATACTCCATACTATTAAGGTACCGCATGGTATTTTGATAAAAGCTGAGGCGGTAAAGGATGGGCATGCGTGACATTAGCTAGTTGGTAGGGTAACGGCCTACCAAGGCTACGATGTCTAGGGGTTCTGAGAGGAAGGTCCCCCACACTGGTACTGAGACACGGACCAGACTCCTACGGGAGGCAGCAGTGAGGAATATTGGTCAATGGGCGCGAGCCTGAACCAGCCATCCCGCGTGCAGGAAGACGGCCCTATGGGTTGTAAACTGCTTTTGTGCAGGAAGAACGCTTGATACGTGTATTGAGGTGACGGTACTGCATGAATAAGCACCGGCTAACTCCGTGCCAGCAGCCGCGGTAATACGGAGGGTGCAAGCGTTATCCGGATTTATTGGGTTTAAAGGGTGCGTAGGCGGTCTTATAAGTCAGTGGTGAAAATCTGCAGCTCAACTGTAGACCTGCCATTGAAACTGTGAGACTTGAGTAACCATGAGGTAGGCGGAATGTGTAGTGTAGCGGTGAAATGCTTAGATATTACACAGAACACCGATTGCGTAGGCAGCTTACTAGCGGTTTACTGACGCTGATGCACGAAAGCGTGGGGATCAAACAGGATTAGATACCCTGGTAGTCCACGCCGTAAACGATGATAACTCGCTGTTGGCGATACACAGTCAGCGGCTTAGCGAAAGCGTTAAGTTATCCACCTGGGGAGTACGCTCGCAAGAGTGAAACTCAAAGGAATTGACGGGGGCCCGCACAAGCGGAGGAACATGTGGTTTAATTCGATGATACGCGAGGAACCTTACCTGGGCTTAAATGTGGAGTGACTGCCGAAGAAATTTGGTTTTCCGCAAGGACGCTCTACAAGGTGCTGCATGGTTGTCGTCAGCTCGTGCCGTGAGGTGTCGGGTTAAGTCCCATAACGAGCGCAACCCTTATGATTAGTTGCTAACAGGTCAAGCTGAGGACTCTAGTCAGACTGCCACCGTAAGGTGTGAGGAAGGTGGGGATGACGTCAAATCAGCACGGCCCTTATGTCCAGGGCTACACACGTGTTACAATGGCCGATACAGAGGGCAGCGACCAAGCGATTGGGAGCTAATCCGGAAAAGTCGGTCTCAGTTCGGATCGGAGTCTGCAACCCGACTCCGTGAAGCTGGATTCGCTAGTAATCGCGCATCAGCCATGGCGCGGTGAATACGTTCCCGGGCCTTGTACACACCGCCCGTCAAACCATGGGAGCCGAGGGTACCTGAAGTCTGTGACCGCGAGGAGCGGCCTAGGGTAAAATTGGTGACTAGGGTTAAGTCGTAACAAGGTAGCCGTACCGGAAGGTGTGGCTGGAACACCTCCTTTCTGGAGGCCAGGGGCTTGAAAAGTACGTTGTATAAAACGGAAGCATACTGGATGAACTCTCTTCTGCCTTTTTTTTAAAAAACAAAGCAATTACAGTCTCGTAGCTCAGTTGGTTAGAGCGCTACACTGATAATGTAGAGGTCCCCAGTTCAACTCTGGGCGGGACTACGAAGACGGGATGAAGTTGGCCTTACGCAGGAAAGAGCGCGTTAGAGGTTGATTTTAGTAAGCAAAAAGACAGACAAAAGACCGGCCTGGTGGCAAGTAAGAAAGAAAGGGGTTCGATTCCCTGCGGATCTACGTACCCGAAGTATAGCGAGGGTAAAGTTCATTGACATGATGGAAGAAACGAAAGAGAGAAAGAGACGCTGGGAGAGTTATTCGGGAGTGTACTTGAGGTAGCGATACTGAAAGGGAAGCTTCAAGAAGCTTAAAACAGTAAGAAAGTAAATAAGGGCGTACGGAGGATGCCTTGGCTCTCAGAGGCGAAGAAGGACGTGATAAGCTGCGATAAGCTGTGGGGAGGTGCAAATAACTGTTAATCCGCAGATTTCCGAATGGGGCAACCCACCTTAGCAATAAGGTATCCCGTTATACGGGAGGCGAACCCGCTGAACTGAAACATCTAAGTAAGCGGAGGAAAAGAAAACAATAGTGATTCCCTTAGTAGTGGCGATCGAACGGGGAATAGCCCAAACCGGCAATGTTTCGGCATTGTCGGGGTTGTAGGGCTGCGATATATGATTTAATCAAGAAGTAGAATTTTTCTGGAAAGTTTAACCATAGGGGGTGAAAGTCCCGTACACGTAATTGATTAAAGAGTTAGCAGAACCCTGAGTAGGGCGGGACACGTGAAATCCTGTCTGAAACTGCCGGGACCATCCGGCAAGGCTAAATACTACTGAGAGACCGATAGTGAACCAGTACCGTGAGGGAAAGGTGAAAAGTACCCCGAACAGGGGGGTGAAATAGTACCTGAAACCGTGCGCCTACAAGCGGTCGGAGCCCATACGTTGGGTGACGGCGTGCCTTTTGCATAATGAGCCTACGAGTTACTCCTCACTGGCGAGGTTAAGCCCAAAGATGGGTGGAGCCGAAGCGAAAGCGAGTCTGAATAGGGCGCTTTAGTCAGTGGGGGTAGACGCGAAACCTTGTGATCTACCCATGGCCAGGTTGAAGGTGAGGTAACACTCACTGGAGGACCGAACCAGGGAACGTTGAAAAGTTCTTGGATGAGCTGTGGGTAGGGGTGAAAGGCTAATCAAACTGGGAAATAGCTCGTACTCCCCGAAATGCATTTAGGTGCAGCCTCGGTTAAGAGTCTTGCAGAGGTAGAGCTACTGATTGGATGCGAGGGCTTCACCGCCTATCAACTCCAGACAAACTCCGAATGCTGTAAGATGCTCACCGGGAGTGAGGGCGCGGGTGCTAAGGTCCGTGTCCGAGAGGAAAAGAATCCGGACCATCAGCTAAGGTCCCCAAGTGTATGTTAAGTTGAATTAACGAGGTCTGATTGCAGAGACAGCTAGGATGTTGGCTTGGAAGCAGCCATTCATTTAAAGAGTGCGTAACAGCTCACTAGTCGAGCGATCGGGCATGGATAATAATCGGGCATCAAACATACCACCGAAGCTATGGATTGATAAGAAATTATCACTGGTAGGGGAGCATTCCAATGGCGTCGAAGCGGTCTCGTGAGGGGTCGTGGAGCGATTGGAAAAGCAAATGTAGGCATAAGTAACGATAAAGGGGGAGAGAAACCCCCTCGCCGATAGACTAAGGTTTCCTGATCAACGCTAATCGGATCAGGGTTAGTCGGGGCCTAAGGGCAAGCCGTGAGGCTGAACCGATGGATAATGGATTAATATTTCCATACTTTTGTATACTGCGATGCAGGGACGGAGTTATGATACATCCGCGTACTGACGGAATAGTACGTTAAAGGGGGTAGGCGTTGATACTGGTAGGCAAATCCGCCAGTAGAGTCGATCCTGACAGTACCGGGAGCCTTCGGGCAACCGGATAGTGATGTTGAAAGCTTCCAAGAAAATCTGCTAAGCTTCAGGTATATGAGACCCGTACCGCAAACCGACACAGGTAGTCAAGGAGAGAATCCTGAGGCGCTCGAGTGAATCATGGCTAAGGAACTAGGCAAAATCGACCCGTAACTTAGGGAGAAGGGTCACCACAGAGATGTGGTCGCAGAAAATTGGTCCAGGCGACTGTTTAACAAAAACACAGGGCTTTGCTAAATCGTAAGATGATGTATAAGGCCTGACACCTGCCCGGTGCCGGAAGGTTAAGAGGGGAGCTTATCTTCGGAGAAGGCTTGAATTGAAGCCCCGGTAAACGGCGGCCGTAACTATAACGGTCCTAAGGTAGCGAAATTCCTTGTCGGGTAAGTTCCGACCTGCACGAATGGTGTAACGATCTGGATACTGTCTCAGCCATGAGCTCGGTGAAATTGTAGTAGCGGTGAAGATGCCGCTTACCCGCAACGGGACGGAAAGACCCCGTGAACCTTTACTGCAACTTCACGTTGGTTCTGGGTAAGTGATGTGTAGGATAGGACGGAGGCTATGAAATGGGTTCGCTAGGACTTGTGGAGCCATCCTTGAAATACGTCCCTTTGCTTGCCTGGGGCCTAATCCCGGAAACGGGAGACATTGTGTGGTGGGTAGTTTGACTGGGGTGGTCGCCTCCAAAAGCGTAACGGAGGCTCCCAAAGGTACCCTCATGGCGATTGGTAACCGCCAGAAGAGTGTAATGGCATAAGGGTGCTTGACTGTGAGACAAACGAGTCGATCAGGGACGAAAGTTGGGCATAGTGATCCGGTGGTTCCGTATGGAAGGGCCATCGCTCAAAGGATAAAAGGTACTCCGGGGATAACAGGCTGATCGCTCCCAAGAGCTCATATCGACGGAGCGGTTTGGCACCTCGATGTCGGCTCGTCACATCCTGGGGCTGGAGAAGGTCCCAAGGGTTCGGCTGTTCGCCGATTAAAGTGGCACGCGAGCTGGGTTCAGAACGTCGTGAGACAGTTCGGTCCCTATCTGTTGTGGGCGTAGGAGACTTGAGAGGAGCTGACACTAGTACGAGAGGACCGCGTTGGACATACCGCTGGTGTACCAGTTGTTCCGCCAGGAGCACCGCTGGGTAGCTACGTGTGGCAGGGATAAGCGCTGAAAGCATCTAAGCGCGAAGCCCCCCTCAAGATTAGGTCTCCATGAAGGGTCGTTGAAGACGACAACGTTGATAGGCTGCAGGTGTAAAGGCAGTAATGTCAAAGCCGAGCAGTACTAATTACCCGAAGCTTTCTACTGGGCGAGAATGATTTTGACCAGAGTTTTTTTTAAAGGAGTAGTTTCTTCCACATGTTAAAATATTGAGATTTATTTGCGCGGACAGAATCGTAGAGACGCACGGTGTGCGTCTGAACAACGAAACGAAATGTCCAAGCAAAGCGATCGTTAACGTCATTAAGGTGGCAATAGCGACGGGGTTCCACCTCTTCCCATTCCGAACAGAGAAGTTAAGCCCGTCAGCGCCAATGGTACTGCGAAAGTGGGAGAGTAGGTCGCCGCCGACCTTACACCAAGCCCCGGTTCATGAATTTGAGCCGGGGCTTATCTTTTGGCAAAAAGCACAGAGAATGGGGCAAAAAGCATGGGGCACAGAGCAGGGAGAACGGAGAAGAGAGATAGAAGTCTTGAGCGACGAGATTGCTTCACCGGAAATTTTTGCGGTACAATGAAAATAATTTAAATATCTTAGAGGCTCAAAATCCGGGCCAGTGAATCATATTTCCATCTTTAATGTTGACGAAACAGCGGCAATTCCCAAATACCGCCAACTGATTAATTCCGTTTGCCTGGCCATTGAGCAGGAAATTATCCAAAAGGGAGATCGATTACCCTCTGTCAATCAGTTGTGTGAAAAATTTTCTCTTTCCCGTGATACCGTTTTACTGGCTTTCAATGAGCTAAAATCCAAGGGAATGGTCACTTCCGTTCCCGGGAAAGGGTACTATATCGATCGCACTGATCTCAATTACGATAAGCAGATTTTTCTCCTTTTTGACGAGTTGAATGTCTTTAAAGAAGACCTTTACACCTCCTTTCTTGAACATCTGGACAACCGTATCAATGTGGATATCTATTTTCACCATTTCAATTTCAATGTCTACAGGGATTTGATCAACAATGCTTCCGGGAAATATGATGCCTATATCATCATGCCGGCTGTCTTCGATCATTCAAAAGAAATTATCAAACAACTTCCTTCCGATAAAGTTTATATTCTGGATCGGTTGAAACCAGATTTGAGTGACTACCCGGTTATTTATCAGGATTTTGAGCAGGATGTGTATGATGCGATGACCGTTGGGAAGGAGCTGTTACTCAAATACAATAAACTTATCATGGTATATCCCGGAGGAAAAGAGCCGGAGGAAAGAGTTACCGGATTCCTGAGATTTTGCCAGGACTGGAAGATTGAATCAGAAATAGTTCGTTCCCTTGAGAAACGCTTAATTCAACCTGGCGAATCCTACTTTGTGGTCTCCGACAGGAATCTTGTCAAAATTGTTAAAAGTGCCGCCGATAAATCCCTTGAACTTGGGAAAGATATTGGTTTAGTGTCTTTCAACGATACAATGCTAAAAGAGGTAGTTGGATCCGGAATTACCACAATTTCTACCAACTTTATTCAGATGGGGAAGGATCTGGCAAATATGGTCAGCCAACAAAGGCGAATAAGACTCCGGAATCCTTCCAGACTCATTCTTCGAAAGTCTCTCTAATAAATCTTACGCATGTCATTCGCAAAAATAATGCTATAAAACATATCACGACCTCTCTGATTGAAACCAAAATAACATACATTTGCCTACCAGTACCTACCAGTTAATAATTTAAATTTTGAAAAATATGACAATCGAACAATTAAAAGAAAAATTTGTTGAAAAATTTGGCGCAGGTGAGATCAATGGTTATTTCTCTCCGGGTCGTGTGAACTTAATTGGTGAACATACCGACTATAATGGCGGCTTTGTTTTTCCCTGCGCGCTTAGTTTTGGAATCTATTGTCTTATCAGGAAGACTGATCGTAAAACGGTAAGATTTGCCTCTACGAACATGCCCTTCGAGGCCGAAGTGAAGTTGGAAGATTTGAACAAGGCAATTGGCAAAGAGTGGGTAAATTATCCAATCGGCGTGTTTGCCCAATTCATGAAAAAAGGTCTGACTTTTGATTCAGGAGCGGATATGCTTTTTTATGGAGATGTGCCGACAGGGGCAGGACTTTCTTCTTCTGCTGCACTCGAAGTGGTAACCGGCGTTGTTATTAACGATCAGTATGGATTTGGCATCGACAAGGTGGAATTGGCACTAATGGGTCAAAAGGCAGAACATGAATTTGCTCTTGTAAATTGTGGTATTATGGATCAGTTTGTTTCCGCCATGGGCAAAAAGGATCACGCCGTTTTCCTCAATTGCGATACTTTATCATATGACCTGGTTCCTGTTATTTTGAATGGCGTTAAAATTGTTATCAGTAATACAAATAGTCCGCACAAACTAGACTCCGGAAAGTACAACGAGAGAGTTGCGGAATGCAAGGCGGCTGTGAAGGCTATCCAACCATACAAGAATATTTCTGCACTTGGAGAACTTTCCTGGGAAGATTTCCTGAAGGTTGAAGACAAAATTGAAAATGTCACGGTTCGCAACAGGGCTCGCCACGTTGTGAGTGAAATCAAACGGACAGAAGATGCTGTTAAAGAACTGCGAGCCAATAATCTCGTTAAGTTTGGTGAGTTAATGAACGGGTCTCACGATTCACTTCGCGATGATTATGAAGTAACCGGTTTCGAATTGGATACCATGGTTGAAGAAGGCCGTAAGATTGACGGAGTGATCGGTACACGTATGACTGGTGGTGGTTTCGGCGGATGCACGGTTAGTTTGGTAAAGGATGAAGCCGTGGATACTTTCATCGCGCAAGTCGGTAAAAATTACCAGGAAAAAACCGGATTGAAGCCTGTGTTCTATGTCGCCGAGATCGGTGATGGCGGGAAGAAATTATTTTAACTAAACACTCATAAACCATAGACAATGACAAAAACTGAAACAGGGAATAAATATTTGTTCCCCCTGATCGTGATGGCATCCCTCTTTTTTCTGTTTGGATTCATCACTACCATGAATAATTCGACGATCGATTTTCTCAAGAATGCTTTCGGATTGGATGATGTTCAAAAACAGCTTCCCAACACTTTTTTCTATGGAGCTTACATCCTTTCGGTTCCCGTTGGCTTAATGCTGATGAAGATCGGTTATAAAAATGGTGTTCTGATGGGGCTGGCCCTCATCGCACTTGGATTTTTTCTCTGTATCCCCGGAGTGGGGATGGGCTATTACGGCTTTTTAAGTGCAGTATCGGTATTTGCTATTGGAGTTGTTATTCTTCAAGTTGTTGCCGGTCCTTATGTTAATGCGATGGGTAGTCCCGAAACAGCAGCGAGCCGACTGACCTTAACGAATGCGCTGAATTCAGTAGCTACAGTTATTGCGCCAATTTTTGTTTCAGTATTATTGGTTACCCCAAAGATTGAAGCCGGTTCCAAGATGGCGAATTCGGATATCCTCGCCATTGTTAAAGGGCCTTTCCTGATGATTGGTGTCGTTACCCTGGCTATTCTTGCTATCATGTTTTTTCTCAAATTACCTGAAATTAAAGAGGATGAGGTCAGCGAGAAAGGTGATGCCAAGAAATACAAATCCAGCGCTTTCAAATATGTTCATGTATGGCTTGGATCTCTGGCGATCTTCTTCTATATGGGAATCGAAATCGGAATTTCAAGCTTTTTCCCTGACTACGTCGCGCACTTAAAAATTGAGAACATCTCCGCAATTGACATGTTGAAATTTTATTGGGGTGGACTGATGGTTGGTCGTATCATTGGAATATTCATTCTGCAGAAATACAAAGCCGGACAGATTCTGACGCTTTGTGCGTTCGGTGGTGCTGCCTTATTGGCTGCTTCCTTCATTCTTGGAGCTGGCGCTCCCGTTATCGCCATGTGGCTGTTCCTGGGTACAGGTTTATTCCACTCAATTATGTGGCCGGTAATTTATAATCTTGCTCTGGAAGATTTAGGACCGCACGCAAAAGTAGCATCAGGTGTTATTGCAACTTCCGTAATTGGTGCCGCAATTTTGATGCCTCTTATGGGAGCAATTAAATCTATCACCGGTTCTGTTGTGATAGCCGTAAGCTGCATGTTCCTGTACTATACCTATTTGATCTTCTTCGCTCAAAAGGGCTCCAAGATTAGATAACATTCCTTTCAAACATAAAAAAGCCATCCAGTAGTCGAGGGTGGCTTTTTTTATACCCTAACTTGTAGGAGTGATTCGCAGTTTTGCATAGCTTTACCTGAAACTTCCAAATTCCAGTCGCACGACATATCCAAATGAAAGCTTCCATATCAATTATCACTGAATATGTGACTATTCCATGTAGCAACTTAAAAATAAATCAGTACCCATGAACCAAATTTTACGTTATTCATCTGCATTGGCTGCAGCTGCTGCCTGCTTCCCGGCATTCGGTAACCCGGTACCCAAACCTGTCAACATCGTTCTGATTTTTATCGATGACATGGGCTACGGTGACCTTGGCTGTTATGGGGCGACGGGTTACACCACGCCAAATTTGGACAAGATGGCCTCTCAAGGGGTCCGTTTTACCAACTTTGTCTCGGCTCAGGCGGTGTGCAGTGCCTCCCGGGCCGGAATCATGACCGGTTGTTATCCCAACCGTGTGGGAATCTCCGGAGCCCTGATGCCTGACAGTAAAATCGGATTGAATCCCAACGAAGAGACAATAGCGGAGGTTCTGAAAAAGCAACATTATAAGACAGCAGCAATCGGGAAATGGCATCTTGGTCACGTGAAAGAATTCCTGCCGCTGCAGCAGGGTTTCGATGAATATCTGGGATTGCCTTATTCGAACGATATGTGGCCGGTAAATTACGATGGACAGCCAGCTGCGCCCAATTCAAACAAGGCCAGATATCCTGTACTGCCGCTGATTGATGGGAATGAGAAAATCAGGGAAATTGAAACGCTGGAGGATCAATCTGAGCTAACAACTTTATATACCGAAAGGGCTGTCCGTTTCATCAATCAGAGCAAGAAAGATCCATTTTTTCTTTACATGGCTCATTCCATGTGCCACGTTCCTCTTGCTGTTTCGGCGAAATTCAAGGGTAAGAGCCAACAGGGATTGTTCGGTGATGTGATTGAGGAGATCGACTGGTCGGTTGGTGAAGTCTTGAAGGCTTTGGAGAAGAATGGTTTGACAAAAAATACGCTTGTTGTCTTCACGTCCGACAATGGTCCATGGCTCAACTTTGGCAATCATGCAGGTTCGGCCGGAGGATTGCGCGAAGGTAAAGGCTCCAGCACAGAAGGGGGACAGCGGGAACCCTGCATCATGAGATGGCCTGGTCACATTCAGGAAGGTACTATCTGCAATAAACTTGCCTCCACGATTGATCTGCTGCCAACGTTTGCCGCCATTGCCAATGCAGAACTTCCTGCCAAAAAAATCGATGGAGTCAATGTGTTGCCCCTTTTACTGGGCGACGCTACCGCGAACCCACGGGAGTCATTTCTTTATTATTATCGGAAAAATAGCCTGGAAGGAGTCCGTGCGGGAAACTGGAAACTGGTATTTGCCCATCCCGGGCGTACATACCATGGATTTGCACCCGGGAAGGATGGTTTCCCCGGAGGAACCAACGAAAATTTTCAATTTGAAGAGGCACTTTTCGATATGCGCCGCGATCCGGGAGAGCAGTATGATGTGAAGGATCTCTATCCGGAAGTGGTGGCCGAACTTAAGAAACTGGCCGATACTGCCAGAGAAGACCTGGGCGATGATCTCATGCAAAAACCGGGCAAGAACAGGAGGGAGCCTGGCAGGATTGTGAATTAACTTTCAAAGACGGAAGAGGATTGAACAAATAGCAACGTTATGAACGAAAATCTAAAGGTCTGTCTGGCAGCTGCAACGCTTTTATGTAGTTTCAGCGCATGGAGCAAGGAAGCTCCCAAACCCAATATCCTGCTGATTCTGGCCGATGACCTTGGTTACGGCGATCTCTCTTGCCAGGGTGCAACAGATTTAAAGACGCCGAACATCGACCGGATCTTTAACCAGGGTATCAAATTTAGCAATTGCTATGCCAACAGTACAGTCAGTTCCCCAAGCAGGGCAGCTCTCTTAACTGGATGTTACCCCGATCTGGTGGGGGTTCCGGGAGTTATCCGGACTTATGAGGATAACTCGTGGGGATACTTGTCGCCCAACGCAACATTGCTTCCCAAAAAACTTAAAAGGGCCGGATACCATACGGCTATCGTGGGGAAGTGGCATCTTGGACTGGAAGCGCCAAATCTGCCGAACAAGAGGGGCTTTGAGGAGTTCTACGGATTTTTGGGAGATATGATGGAGGATTATTACACCCATATTCGGGATGAAAAGAATTACATGCGAATAAATGAAAATGTAGTTTCCCCGACAGGTCACGCGACTGAAATATTTACGAACTGGGCCCTTGAATACTTGAAACGGCAGGAGAAAAAGAAGGATCCTTTTTTCCTGTACCTGGCTTACAACGCTCCACATGCTCCCATTCAGCCACCCAAAGAGTGGCTGGAGAAAGTCAAGGCGCGTGAATCAGGTATGTCGGAAAAGCGGGCAAAAATTGTTGCGCTGATCGAGCATCTTGACTTCAATGTCGGACGGGTTTTGGATCAGTTGGAAAAATCGGGTCAGATTGAAAATACGATGGTCATATTTGTCTCCGATAACGGCGGGGAATTGAACTACGGAGCAAACAACGGTCCCTACCGGGGAGGTAAGCAGGATTTGTACGAGGGCGGCATCCGGATTCCGGGAGGCATCCTCTGGAAAAATGTGATCAAACCTGGACAAGTGAGCGACAACATGATGCTGCTGATGGATCTCTTCCCAACTATCTGTGAAGTTGCAGGGGTCAAGTTGGAACATCCTGTAGACGGAATTAGCCTGCTTCCGACTTTGCGGGGGGAAAGCCAGATTACTGACGACCGGACTGTTTTTTTCATGCGACGTGAAGGTGGGCCGCAGTATGGTGGTTTAATCTATTATTCTGCACGTTATCAACAATATAAGATTGTTCAGAATAGCCCGTTTCAGGAGGTGCAGTTTTTTAATGTCGGCAGGGATCCATACGAGAAACAGCCCATGAAAAAAAATGAGGGTGCTGATTATCGTACACTTTTCACCAAATTAACTCGACACATCACCCTTTCTGGGGCAATTCCCTGGGAGAATCCCGCAAAAAAGTGAAATTTGATGTGGAATATTAAACCCCGGGAAATATAAATGAATATTTAATTTTACCAAAATGAACACTTTGCACGTTAGGCTATTTGTCTTTCTATTCTTGACAATTATTGCCACTTCCGTTTTTGGCGGGAGGCATGAGATTCTCATGGAAAAAAACTGGAAGTTTACCAAAGGTGATAATGGGGATGCAAGTCAGATTAATTTTAATGATTCTAAATGGGAATCCGTTACGGTTCCGCACGACTGGGCGATTTACGGTCCTTTTGACCTGCATATTGATGCCTATATCTCAAAAATAACGCAAAATAACGAAACAAAGGAGTCGATGAAGGCGGGCAGGACTGGCTCTCTACCTTTTGTAGGAATAGGTTGGTACCGGCTTAAATTTGATGTGCCGGAATTAAAAGCGGGCAAAAAAGTGACATTGCTGTTTGACGGCGCCATGAGTCATGCCCAGGTATTCGTCAACGGACAGCAAGTTGGAAACTGGCCATATGGTTATAGCTCCTTTCATTTCGATATTACTCCTTTTCTAAAAGGCCCCAAAGAGAACATTTTAGCCGTCCGGCTAGAAAATATGGAGAAGCAATCCCGTTGGTATCCTGGAGCTGGGCTATATCGGAATGTTCACCTAATCGTCACTGAAGAGACCCATATTCCGGTATGGGGAACTTACCTTACCACACCGAATGTCACTTCTAAATCAGCCACAGTAAATCTTAAAACTGCCGTTGAAGCCCGGACGGCGGCTAATCTGAAGGTCGAGACGGAGATTTTTGATGCAAGTGGGAAATCCGTTGGGAGCACTGTCTCAGAGAAAACGAATTTTGATCATCAGCCTTTTGAGCAATCGATTCAGGTAGTGCAGCCAAATCTTTGGTCGCCTGAGTCGCCGGTCATGTATTCGGCCGTCACAAAAATTTTCCAGGATAAGGAACTCAAAGACATTTATACTACCCGGTTTGGGATTCGGTCGGTCAAATTTGAGCCTGGTCAGGGATTCTTCTTAAACGGAGAAAAGCGTATCTTCAACGGGGTCTGTCTTCACCACGACCAGGGACCGATTGGAACCGCCGTCAATATTTCTGCGTTGCGTCGCGAGTTGGCAATTCTAAAGGATATGGGCTGCAATGCCATTCGTACTTCGCATAATCCTCCCGCTCCGGAGTTGCTGAATTTGTGCGATGAGATGGGCTTCATGGTAATTGACGAATCTTTTGATGAGTGGAAACGGGCCAAGGTATCCAATGGTTACCATCTGTTTTTTGATGAATGGGCCGAAAAGGATATGGTCAACTTGCTGCATCGGGATCGTAACCATCCGTCCATCGTCTTGTGGAGTATTGGGAATGAAATTGGAGAACAAGGGGATCCGGATGGCGGAAAGCGCGCCGAGTTTTTACAAAATATTTGTCATCGCGAAGATCCATCCCGACTCGTGACAGCTGGAATGGACCGTTTGGGTGAGGATTTAAAGAATTTTGTAGCTCCGGTGTTGGATGTGCCCGGATTTAACTACAAACCAATGCGTTACGAAAGGGCATTCGCTAAATTTCCACAAAGACTGATTTATGGGTCGGAAACGGCTTCAACCATCAGTAGCCGTGGGGTGTATAAATTCCCGGTAGTTTTTGATAAGATGAAGACATATGAGGATGCCCAATGTTCCTCTTACGATTTTAGCGCCTGCAATTGGTCGCAGGTTCCTGATGATGAGTTTGTCAAACAGGACGACCTGAGTTACATGATGGGCGAGTTTGTGTGGACCGGCTTCGACTATTTGGGCGAGCCAACTCCGTACGACGAAAGTATGCGGGCGCACAGCTCCTATTTTGGCATTTGCGATCTGGCGGGGATACCCAAAGACCGGTTTTACCTTTACCGCAGTCGCTGGAATGCAGGGAAGGAGACACTTCACTTGTTGCCGCATTGGACTTGGCCGGGGCGTGAAGGCCAGATCACCCCGGTGTTTTGCTACACCAACTATCCATCAGCCGAGCTCTTTATTAATGGCAAGAGCATGGGAAAACAGACTAAATCCAACGATTCAAATCAGACGCGTTATCGTTTAATGTGGAACGATGTTAAATATGAACCAGGCACGTTGAAGGTTGTTGCCTATGATAAAAATGGCAAGGCCGTGGCGACGAAGGAAGTCCGGACTGCCGGGAAGCCTCATCATATCGAGCTTGCTGCTGATCGTACGACCATCCTTGCAGACGGGAAGGAGCTGGCATTTGTATTGGTTAAGGTAGTTGATGCAAACGGAAACCTTTGTCCTGACGGCGACAATCTGCTTAAGTTTTCCGTAACTGGCCAGGGCGGTTATCGTGCGGTAGCCAATGGAGATCCAACCAACCTGGAACAATTTCACCTGCCGCAAATGCATGCGTTTCATGGCATGCTGACTGCTGTGGTTCAGTCAACAGAAAAACCTGGCAGTATGACATTAAAGGTGGAGAGTAGCGGCTTGGAAACGGCCACGATCGGACTAAAAACAGTAAAAAACAAATAACAGGATGAAAGCAGTAGCGTTAACCGGAATCAGGCAGATGGAGGTGCTGGAACTTCCGATGCCGGAGATTGCCTCTGATAAAGAGGTGCTTATAAAAATGAAGGTAGTTGGCGTATGCGGATCAGATGTTCACTATTACACCAAGGGGAGAATAGGTAGTCAGATTGTGCAATATCCTTTCCCGGTAGGGCATGAAGGAGCTGGCGAAGTGGTCGAAGTTGGTTCGGCTGTAACCAGGGTAAAGCCTGGCGACAGGATCGCGATTGAACCGGCTATGCCTTGCGGAGAGTGTGATCAATGTAAAGTTGGTCGTCCGCATACCTGCAGAAAACTGCGCTTTTTAGGCTGTCCGGGGCAGGCAGACGGCTGTCTTGCCGAATATATTGTTATGCCGGAACACAGCTGTTTTCCGATTGCAGACAATCTTACCTATACGGATGCGGCCATTAGCGAGCCAATGGCAATAGGTTTGTATGCAGTCAATCAGTCGATTCCCATGAAAGATGCCACCATTGGCATTCTTGGTTTCGGCCCTATCGGGATGAGCGTACTCCTTGCTGCCAAGGCCAAAGGAGCCGGGAAAATATATGTGACTGATCTGGTCGATGAAAGGTTGAAAATTGCGAAGTTATGCGATGCTACCTGGGTGGGAAATGCAAATTGTGAGGATATTGTCGGTCAGGTCGTAGGAAAAGAACCGTTGCTTTTGGATGTTGTATTTGAGTGCTGCGGCAAGCAGGAAGCAATAAATCAAGCTGTTGAATTGTTGAAACCAGGAGGTAAACTGATGATAATCGGTATCCCGGAATTCGACAGCTGGAGTTTCCCGGTTGATCCGATGCGACACAAAGAGATTTGCGTCCAAAACGTCAGAAGGCAGAATAATACACTGGATGAGACGCTTGAGATGATGGGAGATGGCAGGATTGATGTCAGCGAAATGCCGACGCATCGTTTTCCACTTTCCAAAACGAAGGAAGCGTTTGATTTGGTCACGGATTATCGCGACGGCGTGATGAAGGCGATGATAGATTTCTAGCTGGCAGCCAAGGCTTACAGGCTTCATCCAGTGCCATCGGCACGGCCAATCTTGTAAGCCTGGGTTTTAACCTAGGCAGAGAGAGTACCGCCATGCGGGCATAAGTGCCGTAGGCACGGCGGATATCAGGATCAGTAGCTCACACCAAATCCTGAAAAATGTACCGCTCATCATGTACTACCCCGAACTTAATCAGCATATCAATATACTCCGCTCTGAAAGGTTGCACTCTATGATGATTCTCCTGATTCTGGATGTATCTGAACACACGATGAATGTGAGAACGACTATAAGAGAACGATCCAAACCCAGGCTGCCATTCGAACCGGTGACTTACGAGACCGTTCTCGTTGATCCATTTTGACGATTTTGCCTTTACATTTTGCATCACGGCAGAAATAGAAACAGATGGGATCAGCCCAATGAAGCAGTGGACGTGGTCTTCTACTCCATTCACCAGTATAGTTCTACAACCGGTTTCGTTGATAAGGTTGCCGATTACACCCAACAAATTACCTTTCCATGATTTCTCAATGACGGCTTCGCGGTATTTCACAGCGAAGACAGTCTGGATGTACATCTGGTGATAAGAATTTGCCATGATTGGAGTGTTTTTGATGATCTTGCGATCCCTTTACCATAAAATTAACCCAAAGAATCCAGAAAAGCGAAAGGTTGGCAAAATGAACAACTGGTAGGATACTGATTTGTGATCTCATTTAATCAAACACAAACATTCAAGCATCATTGCCACAGGCCATATCACACTATTTTGGGTTCCTACCTCCCGTGCCGATGGCACTCAGGGAGAGGAGTGCTTTACCTCCACATCCCACACTCCCGCCCCCCGGGTTAAAACCCGGAGTTACAAGAGAAGTCATGCCTACGGCATTGTGGGAAAGAGTTGGGAATTGATTTAGCGGTAGTTCCGTTTCGCGCTGGTAGCCATGGCTTGCAGACTTCATCCAGTGCCATCGGCACGGCCAATCTTGTCACCCTGGGTTTTGACCTAGGGTGCGAGAGGGGGATCTTTTTACCTGGAGTTCTAACCCTTGGTGGGAGGTTACAGCTTTTCGATTATTTCAAAGTTTAATTCCTTCCCTTTTGCATTTTCTACGATTTCTTCCCAATCGCTCTGGTCGATGTAGGAAATTTCATTCGTTTGCTTGTTCTTAATAACGAGATCCTTTTTAACAACTTTCAGCTGGATGAAACACAAAAAGAGAGCACAGAAGGCGACAAGAATCAGAATATCCCTCCATACACTTGCTCCGAAAAAATGAGTGAAAGCCAGGCTGAGGCTCATTCCTACACCAATTAGCAGAAGCAAAATATAATTGGTTTTGGGATTATCTATCAATAGATCTTTACAATTTGAGCAACGTAAAATTTTTCCCCTGTCGGAAAATAGTCCAAGTCCAATCTTCGTTTTACAGGTCGGACAGGGCTTTTTGATAAAATATATTCTCATAGATTACTTCAACTTATTTCAATTGGTCAAATTTATTTCTTCCCCAAACTGGTATTCTTGAACGCAGAGATATCGATTAAACCACTTGTATCATTATCGAAGCTGATCTGAATGCTGTCACCAGCCTGGGTTACGGGCATCTCATTGGAAATCTGGGAAGAGCCGATGAAAATGTTGTTCATTCCGTTAACCGTGAAATAGTAAAAGCTATTCCCGTTCTTGATGTCAGACTGAATCCGGTTTATCGTCGTCTTCAGAACCATCTTCTTCGTCACATTTTTCGGATTGATTTTATTGCCGGCCATGTTGTAGGCATTTTTATAGGCCATCAAAGTTTCGACCAGCGTGTTGCCCACTCCAACGATTGTGTAGTCCTCAATAGCCACCATCGCAAACATTTTTACCAGTCCGCCGTTGTCTTTTAACGTCATCATATAGGTTGGAATGTTATTGATATTATAAGGTATGGGGAGCGAAGAGGTAAACCGTTTTTCCTGCACTTTCCCGATAGCAGAATTTTGGGCAGCCCGCTCTGTGGCCCCACTCTGTTTATACCAGACAGCCTTTTTAGATCTGGTATCGACAAGAACAAAACCGACAGTCGCTTCATCGGCTCCTACCGAAGTGAGTCCGGTATACCAATACGATTTATTGTCTTCGCCATACACCAAAGAGAGACCCTGGGTAATCTGCAATTTATTTTCGTTGGAGAAATTCCAAAACCCTTTCACAAAATTACCCCAGTCGTTTAGTTGTTCGGCAATAAATCTGTCAGGTTGAATCCTGTCGATCCACGCCGGCGCCTGCTCTATCGGATACTCAGTACATTTACCAGTTTCTGTGTTGACCACAACCACGCTTACTGCGTTATCCCCATAAAACCCAATGGTCTTTTTGTATTTGGTAACGACCCAGTACGGCACTCCGTCGTCATCAATTTCGAAACTATAGTCGGTAAGTCCGGTATTGTAATATCCACTCAGATACAAATGTCTTTCAAGGAAGTCGTTAAAGTATGCCTCTGGTTGATATTTAATACGCACTTTCTGTCCTTTTACCTCCTGTACCAGTTTTACATCCCTTTCGTTACAGGCATTGACCATCACATAGCCATTGGTGCCTTCCTTGTTTTTATTCCATTTGAAAAAGCCGGAATGAAGTAAAGGAGCGACCCAATAAAGATCATTGCGAACCTTTTGAATGACAAAGTTTCCTAACCGTACCTGACTACCAAGCGCAGGCTGAGCTCCCAAAACCTTATCTCCCAGCAGATTGGCCAATGATTCATCAACCACGCGAATCTTATCGATAGAAATTGGCGCCATATGGTTGGATAGATTTTCTCCAATTTCCACAGTACCGATCATTTCCCGATAATCGTTCCATCGAAAAAGAGACCAGGAGGTGAAAAAAGGTACCGCCGTCACGTAGAAGAGTAAAGCGATCAATATCCATTTGGGAACAGCCATTGACGTCAGCAATTTAATCGCCTGCATTTCGTTGGTTACTTGCGGAATTACCCTTAGATTCAGAATGATATAGAATACGGTAAGGGCTCCGATCAGCAGTGGTAATCCCAGAAATCCATACGCAATTACCGGCATTTCAGCATAACAAATTACCAGGGCAACGATAATCAGAATGGATAGTTGAACAACTTTTTTCATTTTGTGCCGATTTAATTGGAAAGAATTATGGATAAGAGTTAGATCAAAGATAATTCATTTCTGGCTAAACCTGAGGTCATTGAACATATGATTATCTTTACAAAGAAAATTGCAGAATTTGCTCTTTAAAGGCGTTCGCCCTAAATTAGTTGCCTTAATTGGGAAAATAGACAACGAAAAATGAATGTCCCGAAGCAAGTTCTGCGTAGAAATGTTTAAAATCGAAGTGTCGTATGAAGCTATTTAGCGAAAAAGTTCAAAGCGCCCCGGTGATGGTCGTGTGGCGGTTGACCATGGTTCTGTTTCTTTTCTCTGTCCAACGTCTGCTCTTTTACCTGCTTAATATCAGCTATTTCCCTGAAATTCCGCTGGATCATCTTGGGGAGCTTATGATTTCCGGATTGAAATTCGACCTTTCCGCAGTTCTCTATATAAACAGTCTTTACCTGTTGCTAATGCTGGTGCCTTTTGAGGTAAAGTACGACGATAGTTACCGGAAATATACCCGAATCTTTTTTTTAGTCACCAATTCAATAGGACTTATTGCCAATTTCACAGATGTCGTTTATTTCAGGTACATCTTGCGCAGAACGGATTTCAGCATTTTTTCGGAGTTTAAAAATGAGTCTCACCTGTGGAAAGTTATATTGGTCGGACTGGCTCAATACTGGTATCTGGTGGTGATTTTTATACTGATGTTGCTATTTCTGCGGTGGATCTATATGGATCACCGAAGAAGTAGTCTGATTCGCTCAAATGGTGCTTTTTATGCCTTGTCAACCGTTACAATGCTGTTATTCGCCGGACTGACAGTTGCCGGAATGCGAGGTGGATTCACCGGTACTACCCGCCCCATAACAATTAGCAACGGACTTGAAAAAGTCAGGAAGCCAGTCGAAGCGGCCATTGCGCTGAACACACCATTTTCGATCATGCAGACGATCAACGCCAAGACGTTTGAAGAGGTTAAGTTCTTCGACGAGAAAGAGGCGGAGAGAATCTATTCGCCTATCCATCCGGGATACCCGGCAGGAAGCTTTAAGCCCATGAACGTGGTTGTTCTCATTCTTGAGAGTTTTACCAAGGAGGTGGTCGGTTCTTTAAATACGGATCTGGAAGGTGGACATTACAAAGGGTATACCCCATTTTTGGATTCGTTAATTCACCAGAGTTATACCTGGAAATATTCGTTTGCAAACGGCACCAAATCAATTGATGCAATTCCTTCCGTGATTGCCGGAATCCCATCGCTTGTTCAGCCCTTTATCCTTTCCCGTTACTCATTAAACGCCATGGACGGACTTGCGGCAACTCTGAAGAACAAAGGGTACGACGCCGGATTTTTTCACGGGGCACCAAACGGATCGATGGGCTTTAATGCAATTACAAACATGCTTTCCATCAAACGCTATTTCGGCGAAAATGAATATGGACACAGCGAAGATTTTGACGGATATTGGGGAATTCCGGATGAGTTGTTCCTAAACTATTGTGCCCATAATTTTGGTCAGTTGAAAGAGCCGTTTATTGCCTCCGTTTTTACGCTGTCATCCCATCATCCATACATTCTTCCCACAAAATATACAGACGTTTTCAAAGGCGGGCCCAATCCGCTATACAAATGCATCGAATACAGCGACTATTCATTGAAGAACTTTTTCAGAGAAGCTTCAAAGCAGCCTTGGTACAAGAACACACTTTTCGTTATAACAGCAGATCACTCGCTTCCTTCGAATGATCACAAAGAGTACATCACCTCAACCGGGTGCTTCTCTGTTCCGGTGATTTTTCACCACCCAAACAGTAATTTTGTTGGAATGGATTCGACTCTGATGCAACAAATTGATATTTTCCCAACGGTAATGGGATACCTGAAATATGATGCACCTTATTTTGCATTTGGAAGCGATAGGTTACAGCAAAAAGAAAATCCGTTCGTCGTGAACTATAATGATGGCTATTTTCAGTTTATGGAGGGCGATTATTTGCTGCAATCTGATGGAAAATCACTCTTGGCCGCCTATCGTTATAAGACAGATCCGTTTTATAAGACCAACCTGGCGGGAAGTCAGGATACGATAAGGGATGCCCATTTCCAACGGTTTAAGGCCTTTCTTCAGCAGTACAACAACAGGATGGTGGAGAACAGGCTTACTATCAGGTAATTTTCGAACAACAGTGGAGTCTCAGAGCAGATCGGGAATCCAGCGATGGGTCATCCTGCCTGATCGTTCTTTCAGCTCTTCCCATCGGCTGATATCAAATTCAATGACAACCGTGGAGCAGGTGGGAACGTCCAGCGAAAATCCGGGCAGGAGAAAATCAATGAAGTAGTAAATGGTAGGGTTGTGCCCTACGATCATCACGGTAGTGTGCTGATCATCCAATTCCTGCAACATTTGGGAGAAGGAGTTGGTTAGCATGCCGGAGTAGAGTTTCTTTTCATACCTGACTTTCCCGGCAGGATAGCCAAAAGTATCGGCATAGATTCGGGTAGTTTGGGTAGTGCGAACGGCCGGACTCGAGATGATCAGATCAGGAAGTACACCATTTTTGGCTAATTCGAGCGATATTTTTTCGGCATTTTCTATTCCACGGTCGGTCAGAGTCCGGTCGAAATCCTGATCGTAACCGTGTTGTACAGTCTTGGCATGCCGAACAATGATTAGTCTTTTCATTCCTCACTAACTTCAAAGTACTTCCGGGTTTATCATTTTTTGATTTTATCCAGCTCTTTCCAAACCAAAGCACTTGCTCCGACTATCGCCGCCGAACCTGCCTTTAATTTGGAGGGTAGAATTTGCACTTTATTGCGGTAGACTGGCAATAAGTGACGTTCCATGCTTTCTTTTGTTGGCTTGAAAATATAGTCTCCGGCGGCAGCGGCTCCCCCGAAAAGGAAAATCGCCTCCGGACTGAGATAATGAACGGTATCGGCAAAGCTTCGTCCAAGTAATTCGCCCGTATATTCAAAAACCTCCAGTGCAACAGGATCGCTATTTTCCGCAGCGTCATAGACCATTTTAGCAGTCATTTCGTTGAACGGAACATTGGCCAGCGGACTTTCGCTGTTGTTGTTTTTAGCCAGGATTTCAAACACATTTCTCTTGATGCCAGTTGCGGAACAATAGCCCTCGAGGTGTCCCTTCCCGCCACAGCCGCACATACGACCATCCGGCACGGTGGTGGTGTGTCCGATCTCTCCAGCAAAGCCATCCCGACCATAAACCAGATCGCCATTAACGATGATTCCGCTTCCCAAGCCCGTGCCAAGGGTTATCATAACAAAATTGCTCATGCCAATTCCCCCGCCATATATCAGCTCGCCGAGAGCTGCGGCGTTGGCATCATTTGTAATTTTGACGATGCCGATTTCGGGTAATTTAGCCTGGAGCAGATCCGTAAACTGAACGACTCCAACGAAGGGCAGATTTGCAGGAACCTCAATGGTGCCACGGTAATAATTGGCATTTGGAGCGCCAATGCCAATTCCCAAAACGTCAATTTCGGGATTGATGTTTTTGACAGTTGCGATGGCGACCCGAACCTCTTCGGCCAGTTCCGTAACAAAGTTTGTACAGAGCTCTTCAGACCTGTCCAGCTTCATATTCGGATTTTCCCTTTTCTGCGGAGTCGGTAATTGCGGTTGCTTTTCGTACAAGACGTTCCCTTCACGATCAACAACTCCAATTGCGGTATTAGTACCACCAATGTCAATTCCTATGGCAACTTGCTTCATAATGATTTTACTATAAAAGATTAACCGCAAGATCGCAAAGTGAAACCGCACAGGATCTTCACTTTGCGCACCTCGCGGCTAACATATCTCATGTCTTATATCTTACTTCTTCTATCTAATTTTGCTTCCTTTTAAAGCAAAGAAAGTAATGTATGCGTAGCAAAGAATTGGAATCAGCAGAGCAGCGCGCGGGCTGAAAGCGTCAGTCAATCCACCGATAAGCAGCGGAATAATGGCTCCACCAGCGATCAGCGTATTAATGATCCCGGATGCGAGAGGCATTTCAGATGGATCCAGGTCATTAACAGACAATGCAAAGATATTCGGGAACATGATGGAGTTGAAGAATCCGATTGAAAGCAGACACCACATACCAAGTGTTGCAGGTAGCATCACAGCGGCAAGTATCAACAGAACGTTCACTGTACCAAAAATTCCAAGAGCTACATTCGCTTTTCCCTTGCCCAACAACATCAGGAAGAAGTTTACAACAGCAATACCCAGGAAGATAAGTCCGTTCAGTGGTTGTGAGATAAATACAAACTGACCATCAGTAACGGCAGCAGAGGTAATGAACCAACCCACCAAGAATGCGAATATCATTACATAGGCAGAATATTGTAAGCTTTTTGCCTTAGGAAGATTGCTCAGCAGAATAGAACCGAAGAAACGTCCAACCATTGAGCCACCCCAGTAAATCGCGGATAATTTAACAGCCAAATCGGGTAAAATACCATCGCTCTTTAAATAAGGTGCAATTTGTGATGCTGTACCAACTTCTGCACCAACATAACAGAAAATAGCAAGTGCACCCAACCAAACCTGTGGTTTTTTGAAAACTGAATTTGAAGAAATAGTATTATCTCCCTTTATTTCAGGAAGTTTTATGAAAGCGATACCAATTGCTATTAAGACAACAATTGAGCCGATAATAACGAATGGCATCTGAACAAATTTCGCGGCATCGGCTGGGCTGGCGCCACCTTTCATTGCCAGAACTGCAGGAGCAAGAACCAAAATACCGGCCAGGAATGGGGCAATTGTACAAGCCACGCCATTAAGTGCCTGAGTAAGATTCAAACGTGCCGGAGCAGTCTCTTGAGGACCTAACGCTGCAACATATGGGTTGGCAGCAGTTTGCAGGAACACAACACCGGTAGCCATTACAAAAACAGCCATCAGAAATAATGGATAGGATAGAGCGGAGACAGCAGGAAAAAACATATAACTACCTACAGCAACCAACACCAGTCCGGCAATTACACCGTTTTTGTAACCAATCTTTTTTATGATCCAACCGCAAAGAAAACTAAATACGGCATAAGCGATAAAAAAAGAAAAATTAACCAGCTGAGCCTCGAAGTTCGTGAGTGCAAAGGCCAATTGCACCTGATCCTTCATGGCGATATTGAAATTTGTAATGAACCCGAAAATAAAAAAGATCGAGGCCATAAAAATCATTCCTACCTGTAAATTACTGCTTGTCTTCTGTTCCATTGAATTAATTGTTTATGTTTAAATTATAGCGTGGTTATTCACTGCAATCAAGTAAACAAATATAAAAATAAAAATGACCTCAAGAATAGGTGGCTTCAGAATTTAGGAGAACCAATTTTATTAATTTTACACTAAATCATTCAAACAATAATCATGGACTATTTAGCTTCTTCCGATCGTTATAACGACTTGTGTGAATATAGGCGCTGTGGTCGCAGCGGATTGAAACTGCCGGTAATCTCCTTAGGGCTGTGGCATAATTTTGGCGGTGTCGACTATTTCGAAAATAGCCGGAGCATGCTTCGTTTTGCCTTCGACAACGGAATTACACATTTCGACCTGGCAAATAATTATGGTCCGCCTCCCGGCTCTGCCGAAGAGAATTTTGGAATGATTTTTCAGAAGGATTTCAAACCCTACCGGGATGAACTTATACTCTCAACGAAGGCTGGTTACCTGATGTGGCCCGGTCCTTACGGCGAATGGGGATCACGCAAATATCTGCTTTCAAGTCTGGATCAAAGTCTGAAACGGATGCAGGTCGATTATGTGGATATTTTTTATTCACATCGTCCGGATCCAAATACGCCGCTGGAAGAGACGATGATGGCACTCGATCATGCTGTAAAATCGGGGAAGGCGTTGTATGCGGGCATCTCCAATTATCCAGCAGATAAGACCCGTGAAGCTTCTGAAATCCTTCGAAGACTCGGAACGCCCTGTTTGATCCACCAGCCAAAGTATTCAATGTTTGAGCGGTGGGTGGAAGAAGCGTTGTTGGATGTAGTTGAGAAAGAAGGCATCGGAGTGATCGCCTTCTCGCCTCTAGCCCAGGGATTACTGACAGACAGGTATCTGAACGAGATTCCGGAAGGTTCGAGAGCCTCAAAATCGTGGGGCTTTTTAAGACCGGAACAGGTTGCTCCTGCGCTTGAAAAGGTGAAGAAACTGAACGAAATTGCTATCCGGCGCGGCCAGTCATTGGCTCAAATGGCAATTGCCTGGCTGCTGAAAGATCGGCGGGTCACCTCCGTCCTGATCGGAGCAAGCTCTGTAAAACAGTTAGCTGATAATTTGGTAGCGCAGAAGAACCTCTATTTTTCCAGGGAAGAACTGAACGAGATAGAAGATTTGCTGAAAAGTGGAAAATGAAAGGAGGAAAATGAAAAGTGAAAAGAGGATAGTGAAAAATTTGGGATAGTGGTTTTTAATTTTGGGATTATTGGGTTAACTTGTTGAAAGCACATACAACAATGCTCAATCATGATAGAAGAAAGACCCAATAGCCCTCTTAAGGAAAAAAGTTATCTATTTGCGGTTAAGGTAGTTGGACTCAGCCGGTCACTGATCTCCGAAAAAAGGGAATATGTGTTGAGTAAGCAATTAGAACGGTCAGGGACCTCTATTGGAGCATTGATACGCGAGTCTGAATTTGCTGCCAGCAGGGCTGATTTTATAAACAAGCTTACGGTAGCATTGAAAGAGGCGAATGAATCAAAATATTGGCTAATGGTTTTATTTGATACCAATTTAATATCAGGAGAGGATTTTTTATTGCTCAAGGCATGTTGTAATGAACTCCTGGCTATGCTTGTCTCATCGATAAAAACCGCAAAAAATCACTCCTGAATTCCATTTTTCACTTTTCACTTTTCATTATTCGCTTCCGTATATTTTCCTAAAATACCGCACAGCGCAATCCTGCAGAACCTTGATTTTTCGTTCTTCCGGAATAACGGGAGCAAGGGTTTTTTGGGCAAAAATCGGCCATCCCTGCTCGTCGGTTCCGGTTTTTTCGATAAGTCCCATCTCCTGATAAAGCGTGCAGCTGCCAAGATTGATCAGGCTCAATTTCTCTTCTTTTGAGAAGGGTTGAATGGTTAGTCCGCGTTCGCGGATACCTACCAGGAACAAGACACCGTTCAAATCAACATCAATGTCAAATTGATCGCTCAGGTGTTCGCATAAATCATTCCAATTAGTGATAGACATTTGTATCGGATTTTTGACAAAGGTAGGAAGAAAAGAGATGAGAGATTTGTAGGGACGCATCGTGATGCGTCCTCTTAATGGTATTCATGATACCCTTCGTGATGCGTCCTTGTCATGCGTATGCGTGTTTACCCATCGCTACCACCCGCAAATGAAAATGTTGCGTACATCTTTTGAGTCAATGAAAAAGTTATGCGTCAGGTGGTTTGAACAGAAGGCAAAAAGTGTAATTTTGTAACAAATATCAATAATATAAAGTATTACACACCGATTCATCAGGAAGGGCAGGATAAAATGAAAAAGATTCAGATTGCAGAAATTCTAAAGGTTGGCCAGGTTGGCGCCGCCATAACAGTTAAAGGATGGGTTCGTACCCGTCGTGGAAGTAAAAATGTTAATTTCATTGCTCTTAACGATGGATCTACAATTCACAACTTACAGGTAGTTGCTGAGGTTGAGCTGTTTGGCGAAGAATTCTTCAAAAATATTAATACTGGAGCCGCCATTGGCGTTACGGGTACGTTGGTTGCATCTTCAGGCTCCGGACAATCCGTTGAGTTGAAAGCAGAGAAAATTGAGGTCATCGGTTTATCCGACCCAGACAAATATCCTATCCAGCCTAAGCGTCATACGCTGGAATTTTTGAGAGAAGTGGCTCATCTTCGTCCGAGGACAGCCACCTTCAGTGCAATATTCCGGATACGGCATGCGATGATTTTCGCGATACATTCGTTTTTTAATGACCGCGGATTTTTCAATGTGCATACTCCCATTATCACCAGCTCCGATGCTGAAGGTGCCGGCGAAATGTTCAGAGTGACCACGCTGCCTGCCGTTGATGCGCCATTGAATGAGGTGGGTAAAGTTGATTTTTCGCAGGACTTCTTCGGGAAAGCGGCTAACCTGACCGTTTCCGGACAGCTGGAGGGGGAACTTTTTGCCATGGCGCTTTCCAAAATTTATACGTTCGGTCCGACGTTCCGCGCCGAAAATTCAAACACTTCGCGGCACCTTGCCGAGTTTTGGATGATTGAGCCTGAGGTCGCTTTTTGCGACCTGAACGACAATATGGATCTTGCCGAAGATTTCCTCAAATACCTCATTAATTATGCATTGGATCATTGCATGGATGACCTGCTGTTCCTGAGCAGCCGACTTACGGAGGAGGAGAAGGTAAAACCTGCCGACCAGCGTTCCATGGAACTCATCGAGAAATTGAGGTTTGTTGCCGACAATGATTTTATCCGGTTGACTTATACCGAGGCAATTGAGATTCTTCGGAATTCAAAACCAAACAAAAAAGGAAAATTTCAATATCCGGTAGGTGGTTATGGTACCGATCTGCAGAGCGAGCATGAGCGTTATCTGGTAGAACAGGAATTCAAGAAGCCGGTTATCCTGACCAACTACCCAAAAGAAATAAAGGCATTTTACATGCGACTGGACGACAACAAACAAACTGTTGC
This sequence comes from Prolixibacteraceae bacterium, assembly GCA_963663005.2. GTDB lineage: Bacteria > Bacteroidota > Bacteroidia > Bacteroidales > Prolixibacteraceae > CAINVV01. The sequence goes on along the minus strand of CAXXHH010000008.1, from coordinate 73,137 downwards.
CGCTATGGACGTTCTCTTTCCTCAGATTGGCGAGATCATTGGCGGATCGCAGCGTGAAGAGCGCCTTGATGTGCTTGAAAGCAGAATGGAAGAGATGAATATTCCGAAGGAAGATATGGAATGGTACCTGGATACACGTCGTTTTGGCGGTTGTCCACATGCCGGATTTGGTCTTGGTTTCGAAAGGCTGATGCTTTTTGTTACCGGCATGGGAAATATCCGCGACGTTATCCCATTTGCCAGAACGCCAAAGAACTGTGAGTTTTAGTTGAAAAATGCAAAATCTCTCACTCCAGCAACGGCTGCTTCAAAAGCTTTCACCACAGCAGATTCAGGTAATCAAGCTGTTGGAGCTGCCTATGCTTCAGTTGGAGCAGCGCATTAAAAAGGAGTTGGAGGAGAATCCTGTTCTGGAGTTGGAAGAGAATGAGTTCGGAAAGGGTGAAGAGGAAATTCCGGCCGATCTGAAGACGAAAGAAGACAGCGATAATGAAGAATTTTCGGTCGACGATTACCTCAACGAAGAGGATTATCCTTCTTACAAATACGAGGCCAATAATTATTCGAAGGACGAGAAGAGCCTGGATATTCCATATTCCGAGGCCTCCTCTTTTCACGAATATTTGCAGGAACAGATTGCGATGGTCATGCTCAATGAGCAGGACACCATACTTGCAGAACAAATAATCGGAAATATTGATGAAGACGGATATCTGCGTCGCGAGTTGGATGCCATTGTCGATGACGTGGCTTTTGCCCGGAATATTCTGACGGACGAGAAGAACCTTGCCAGGATACTGCGGATGATTCAGGACCTGGATCCTGCAGGCGTAGGTGCCCGGGATTTGCGGGAATGCCTGATGATTCAGCTTGCCAGGAAGGGACTGGGACGCGAAGAGATCAGAACAGCCTATCGGATTTTGGATGAGATGTTCGAAGAGTTCACAAAAAAGCATTACGAGAAGATCCAGCGCAAGTTCAATATCGAGGAAGACGACCTACGGGATGCCCTGGACGAAATCCTTAAATTGAATCCGAAACCCGGAAGCTCATACAGCAACAATCTTAGTAGGGGCAACCAAACGATTATTCCGGATTTTATTTTGGAGATCGTCAATGACGAGATGGTGCTCAGCCTGAACCAGCGAAATGTCCCGGAACTGAATATCAGCAACTATTATACCAACATGCTTCGAGGTTTCCGCGACAGCGGAAAGGGGATGACCAGCGATCAAAAGGATGCCTTGCTGTTTGTCAAACAGAAAATTGATTCGGCAAAATGGTTCATTGATGCCATTAAACAACGGCAGGAGACACTGATGTTGGTGATGAATGCAATGCTGCAGTTTCAGCGCGAATTTTTTGTGGAAGGCGATGAAACCAAGCTGAGACCGATGATTTTAAAGGATATTGCCGACATGACAGGATTGGATATATCCACTATTTCCCGCGTCTCAAACAGTAAATTCATTCAGACTCATTTCGGCATTTACTCCCTGAAATATTTCTTCTCGGAGTCGATGCAGAAAGAAGACGGCGAGGAGGTTTCAACCCGCGAAATCAAGTCGATCCTGAAAGAATGTATCGGAAATGAGAACAAACAAAAGCCCGTTACCGACGATGAGTTGGCTAGTATTCTGAAAGACAAAGGGTACAATATTGCAAGGCGTACCGTAGCCAAATACCGTGAACAGCTCGACATTCCGGTTGCCAGAATGCGCAAGGAGCTTTAAAGGGCTAGACTACAAATTTATATCCAATTCCTTTGAGTGTTCTGATATGGTCGTTGCCAATCTTTTCGCGAAGCTTGCGAATGTGCACGTCGATGGTTCTATCTCCAACGATGACGTTATCACCCCAAACCGCTTTGTAGATTTCATCCCGCAGAAAAACTTTATCAGGCTTGGAAACGAGTAGCGACAACAGTTCAAATTCCTTTCGGGGAAGCATCATTTCTGTGTCATCTACTTTTAAGGTGAATTTTTCTTTGTCTATGATGAGGTTGCCGATATGCAGCACTTTTTCCTGCTCCTGGACATCTGCAGCAGCTGTGCCTGTTCTTTTTAACAGGGCTTTTACTCTGCTTATCAGCACCTTAGGGCGAATTGGTTTGGTGATATAGTCGTCGGCTCCGGCATCAAAACCGGCAATCTGGGAATAATCTTCCCCTCGGGCTGTGAGAAAAGCGATTACCACGTCACGGCACCCGGGAAGCTTTCTAATTTCTTCACAAGCTGCGATACCATCCATTTCTGGCATCATTACATCCAATATGACCAGATCCGGCTTAACTTTTGTAACCATTTGAATGGCTTCCCTTCCGTTTCTGCCGGTAAAGACTTTAAAGCCTTCTCTTTCGAGATTGTAACTAACAAATTCGAGAATATCTTCTTCGTCGTCCACCAGAAGTATTCGTGGAGCACTTTCCTTTTCTGTCATATTATTTTAAATGAAAAATGAAAAATGAAAAATGAAAAATGAAAAATCAAGGTTAAACAATCTATGAATCTAACTAAATTTTAAAATTAAGATAATTATGAATCATTTTAAGTTTTTCACTATTCATTTTTCATTTCATTTGGGAAGCTTCCCTTTTTCAAGGGCGAAAGTGAAGGTCGTTCCGGTTTCCGGGGTACTTTTAACGTGAATTTTCTGCTTGTGTGCTTCTATAATGTGCTTGACAATTGATAGTCCGAGGCCGGTGCCCCCCTGCATTCTGGAGCGACTCTTGTCGACCCGGTAGAACCGCTCGAATATTCGGGGCAGGTCTTTTTTATCTATTCCGATTCCATCGTCACTAACTTCAATCAGGAGTAAATTGTTCATGTCGTAAAATCCGACTCTGACATTTCCTTCTTTGCGGCCATATTTAATCGCGTTCCCGATAAGGTTACGCATCGCTTCAAAGATGCGCTTTTTATCAGCCTTCACAACATAAGGTTTACCGGTGGTGAGGTTCAGGTGCATGGTAATGCTCCGTTCTGTTGCTTCCCTCAGCTCGAGTTCGAAGACCTCTTCCACCAGTTTACCGATATCGAAGACTTCCGGATTAAGCTTTAGCTCGCCGGATTCCAGTTTTGTGATAGACTCCAAATCCTCTACAACATTGATCATTCTGTCTATACTCTTCTCTGTGCGTTCGAGGTAGAGCCGGTTAATTTCCGGATCTTCCAGTCCGCCATCCAGAAGGGTCAGGATATAACCCTGAATATTAAAGATTGGAGTCTTTAATTCGTGGGATACATTTCCAACAAAATCTTTACGGTATTTTTCCAGATCCCTGAGGCGCTCAATTTCCGCCATTTTATCATCGGCCCATATCTTCACATCGTGCTCAACTTCAGCGAGGATATCCTTTTGGCGGTCGCGTCTTTTTCGTTTGTCTTTACCCGGATTTCCGCTGATCGTTTTGTAAATGGGAGTGATCTTATCGTTGATCAGGTAATTGAGAATATAGCTGGTGGTAAAAAAGGAGAGTAAAAAAATAACAGGAATCAGAATGAACAGAAGAATCGCGTGTCCAAAGAAATGATTGAGCGTGATCAGCAGCGCAGTAAAGAGCGTCGTGACAAGGGACGCAATCAGCGATAGTTTACTTGGCGTATATGATCTGAGGATTCTCATGGCTCGTTATCACAATCCTGCAAATTTAAATACGTAATAGACTAATGCAGCAATAGCCATCGAAACGGGTATCGTCAGTATCCAGGCATATAGCAGATTGATTGTGACTCCCCATTTTACCGCAGTAATCCTTTTGGGCAAACCGGTACCCATGATTGCACCAGTAATAGTGTGGGTCGTGCTGACAGGAATTCCGAAAGCATCGGTTCCAAAGAGTAAAGTGGCGCCAGCCGAGTCGGCGGCTATCGCCTCGAAGGAGGTAAGTTTGGTGATCTTGGTACCCATTGTTTTGACAATCTTCCAGCCACCCGATATGGTCCCGGCACTGATTGCGACATAACAACCGAGTACAATCCAGTGGGGAATAGCGTGAATCTTTCCGCCAACCAACGTGATATGTGCCCATTCGGGTATCGATGCCGGATCCACTCCTTTGAAATAAACCATTAGTGTGGCAGCAATTAATCCCATTACTTTCTGAGCGTCATTTCCGCCATGACCTAAGCTCAAAAGGGCAGAAGAGACCAGCTGAAATTTTCTGAAGAATTTATTAACGACATTTGGATTGGCATTCTTAAAAAGATTCAGCAGGAAAATGGAATAGATATAGGAGAATGTCATGCCAAGAATTGGTGCCAGGAAAATAAAGGAGGCAATTTTTAATATTACGCTGGATTTTACAACGGTCCATCCGGCATGAGCCACAGCAGCTCCGGCGAACCCTCCGATCAGGGTGTGAGATGAGCTGGAAGGGATTCCGAGGTACCAGGTTAACAGATTCCATAATATGGCCGCAACAACACCGGCAAGAATTACCTGAAGGTTGATTGCATTGGTATCGACTACTTTTGCGATCGTGTCGGCTATTTTGAGTTCAAAAACGGCATATGCCAGAAAATTAAAAAATGCAGCCCACAGCACAGCTTGCAATGGAGACAATACTTTGGTCGAGACAATCGTGGCAATCGAATTCGCAGCATCGTGAAAACCGTTGATGAAATCGAAAAGAAACGCCAAAACGATGATGACTATGAGAAGAGTAAAGCTCATTCTACGTGAGTATTAATTTTACTTTGATGCATACAGAAAAATTGTGACAAACGGGAAATGCCCGGGAAAATTTCCACCAGGATTATCCCATTTTAACGATAAGGGAAGAGAATAGATTACCTACGTCATCGCATTTGTCAATCGCTTTTTCCAGAGTTGTCAGGATATCTCTCTTTTTGATAAGGTCGATGGCATTGATTTCCTGTTCAAAAAGATTGGAAAGATATTCCTGGTAAATATCATCGACCTGACTTTCATACTCACTGATTTTTTCGCAGCACTGTGCATAATCTTTAAAGTCGTTTACTGAACGCACGCTACGTAATACATTCTGAATCTCTTTGTTGGCAGAGTGAATCCGATCAGCGATCCAGATAAATTCTTCCGGGAAATTGGATACTTTGTAAAAGTGAATCCTCTTGGATGCGGCATGAATATAATCCACAATATCATCCATGTTGTTGATCAGCTCATGTATATCTTCCCGGTCGAACGGGGTGATAAATGTGCCATTCAGTTCGTTAAGCAGATTTCTGGTAATATCGTCACCAATATGTTCGACATCCCTGATTTGCTTCATATATTCAAGTCTGTGGGTCAAATCACGTTCCCTGACTAGTTTGATTAACAGCTCTGAAGCCAGAACAAGGTTATCCGCAGCATCATTAAACAAGGGGAAAAATTTGCGGTCTTTCGGTACAAGGAAACTAAAAATTCTGTCAAGTTTCATCTGTTAAAAATTTTTAACAAAAGTAGTCATTTACAGGAAATTTGGTAGCATTCCGTGTAAAACATCCAATATTTTAATTTACAGATTGTTACCAGGGGAAAATTAAATCTGGTGTTGCGTTTTGGTAAGCGCTTTCCTGGTTACAAAATACATTTTGGCCGCTCCATACATCAGCACGAGGGCAAAAATGATGGCAGCGCCCGACGGGATATCGTAGATGTACGAGAAGATCAGTCCGGACAGCGACCCGACGAATCCAAAGATAATGGAAAGGAAGATCATGCTGTGAAAATGGCGTGTAAACAGATTTGAAATGGCCTGTGGGATAGTGAGTAACGACATTACCAAAATAATTCCCACCACCCTGATGTTTAAAACAATAGTCAGGGCCACAAGACAGATCAGGATGATATTAAAAAGCCGTACCGGCGTATTATTCGTAAGGGCGTACTCTTCATCGAACGAAATGAAAAGGATCATCCGGTAAAACAGGATAAAAAATGCGGCAATTCCGACCATGAGCAACGTCAGAAAGAGAAGCTCGGAGACGGAGACTGTCAGGATGTTTCCAAAGAGATAGCTCATCAGGTTTGGTGCATAGCCTGGGGTAAGAAAGATAAAGATGATCCCAAGGGCCATTCCAAGTGCCCAAAGCATTGCGATGGCGGAGTCTTCCCTGAGATCGGCTTTTCTGGTAAAGAATTCAATACCCAACGCAGAGAAGATGCCGAAAATTACCGCCCCAAGAATCGGATCAAAACCAAGATAATAGCCCATTCCGATTCCGCCAAAAGAGGCATGTGTGATGCCTCCGCTGATAAAAACAATCCGTCGCGATACGATATACGTGCCGATGATTCCACAGGTAATGCTCGCAAGCAGCGAGGCCAGCAATGCATTGCGGAAAAAATTCATCGACAGGAGGGAAATCAGATTTTCCATCATTGCTCGTGTTGGTGTAAGACAGTATGCGGAATTTTCCCGTGCGTAATGATCTGAATCGGACACTCATAGGCTTCCATCAGTTCGGGCGTGATCTTATTCCCGGGATGGAAATGCAAAGAGTGGTTAACACAGGCAATCGATTTCACATAGGTAGAAATAGTTCCCAAATCATGGGAAACGAGTAAAATCGCAATATTTTCATTCAACCTGCGAAGTTTTTCGTAGAGTTCTTTTTCAAAACGATTGTCCACGTAGGTATTTGGCTCATCCAGAACCAACAGCTTTGGCTGATTTACCAATGCCCGGCAGAGCAGGGCACGTTGTATTTGTCCGCCGGAAAGTTCACCGATGGCCTTATCCCGTATCTCAAAAATGCCCATTTGCTCCATGAGTGTTGAGGCATATTCCAAATCTTTCTTGTCGTATCGTTTGATGATCTTCTTTCTGGACATAAGTCCGGACTTAACCACTTCCTCAACCGAGATAGGAAATTTCCGGTCAATATTGTTTATCTGAGGCAGGTAACCGATCCGGTGATGATTTCCCTCCGTCATACAATCGTGGAAAACGACCTCCCCTCTTACTGGTGTTAACAATCCCAGAATTGCCTTTAGCAGGGTGGTTTTACCACCGCCATTCGGCCCAATAACGCCAATGAAATCACTATCGTGGATAGTGAGTGAAACATCTGTGAGAATGATGTTCTCCTCATAACCGACAGTGATGTTTCGGATATCGATCAGGGGGATACTATTGGAAAGATTTTCAGGCGTCATATTGTGCACAAATTTAAGAAATAATCGCGTGCCGGATCGCTATTTTGCTCCGGCCATTTTGCGCGCCAGGGAAATCATTTCGTTGGGCCAATCGTAGGATAGCGGATCTATCTGAATAACCTTGCTGCCGGTTTCCCTGGCTATTATCTCCGCATTCTCCACATCAAATTCCTTTTGAATCATGATGTTGGCAATTTTTTGAGCCTTGGCCTCGATAACAATATTTTGAATATGCTTAGGGGTAGGAATCTTGCCCTCAAATTCAATGGAAAGCTGTTCGAGATGATATTCGCGGGCAAAATACCCAAGTGCCGGATGAAAGACCATGAATTTCCGGGATGGAATATCTGCAAGAATCGCTGTTACGACCTTGTCGACACTGTCGATTCTGGTTAGCAGCCGGTTGAGATTTGCCAGAAAATGATCCTTGTTGGCCGGGTCGATCTTCACCATGCCGTCGAAGATATTTTTAGCAATAATTCTTGCTCCCTCCGGGGATGACCAGGTATGTGGGTCGACCCCTTTTTCGTGCTGGTGGTCTCCATGATTGTGTCCCTCGGCATGAATCAGATCCACTCCCGTTGAGGTGTTGATAAAAACAAGATTTGGATTGATGGATTGGAATTTATCCAGATAGGCCTCTTCGAACCCGAGAAAGCCGTTGGCAAAGAATGCCCCAGCATGAGCCATGTCTCCCATCTGGCGCGGCGTGGGATTATAGGTCTCAGGACCCACCCCCGGCGGAACCATTACTTCTGAGGAGTATAGATTTCCGGTAATCTGATCCGTAAAATATTGCAACGGCAGAATACTGGCAAAGACAATTTTCTCTTTATTTTTTGGCGTTGTGCTGCAGGAAAACAATGCCAAACCCAGTAAAAAAATCAATATGGTATTTCTCATTTTAATCTTTTTTTCAATATACAGTCTCCCAGTCCCATAGTCCCCCAGTCTCCCTCATTTCTTTGGCGGGACCGGATCGTATCCGCTGGTGCCCCACGGGTGACAATGAAGAATTCTATTTGTTGCCAGAAAAAAACCTTTGATCGGTCCGTGAATCTTCACTGCTTCAATTGCGTACTGCGAGCAGGTGGGAATATGCCGGCAGGAGGCCGGGGTTAAAGGGGAAATCGCTCCTCTGTAAAAGTAAACAGGAAGCAATAACAACTGCACGAATACCCACCTGATACCGTCGATGATTTTTTTGATCATAGCACACAGAATGAAGCTGTTTATACTTCGGAATTCGCGCAAAGTTACCCAAAATATGGCAGATACGTAATTAAAATTTGTTACCTTCATGGTAATAATTTGGTAGTCAAATTGATAGAATTCACCAATAGGTTGAACTTTCTTGCATGGTTTTCGTTAAAGGTTGGGTTGGCGTAGCAGTAACCGTCGGTAGTGCTCTGTAGGGACGCATCGTGATGCATCCTCGTTCGGCACCGAGGCAACTGTCGGGAGTACCACCGTAAGGACGCATCGTGATGCGTCCCCGTTCAGCATAGCGGCGAATGCCAGGAGTTCCTATAATAATAGAAATCGAAAAACATAATGCATACAACAGATCACAAACAAAATATGCCTGAATTACAGGCGGTAAAAATTACCGGAAATGTGGAGATATCACCAAATGTCTTCGTTATTTCGTGGAAGAGGACGGGTGGATTTATTCCCGGTCAGGTGGTCAAGATTGCGGTAGATTTGCATGAGCCACCGCGTATTTACAGTATCTGTAGCGGGAATACGGATGATGATCTATCCGTCCTGTACAATGTCAAGCCGGAGGGCGTATTGACCCCGCAGCTGGCGGTGATGAAGCCGGGAGAGTCCATTTTTGTTTCGAAACCGTATGGAAGTTTTTCCTGTGATGAGTCACCATCTTTTTGGATTTCGACGGGTACCGGAATCGCTCCGTTTTACAGTATGATACGTTCCGGAAACGTCAAAAATAAGAAGCTTATTCATGGCGTGAGTTATGCCAATCAATTCTATTTTACTGATTATCTGGAGGAAGTGTTAGGAAGCGGGTATATTCGATGCTGTAGCCGGGAGACGACCGGAGTTCACTTTCCCGGTAGGATAACGGAATATTTGCAAAGTCTGGATGAACTGCCCAAAGAGGATAAGTACTATCTTTGCGGACAGGCATTGATGGTGGTGGAAGTCAGGGATCTGCTGATCCAGAAAGGAGTTCCGTACGGTCAGATTTATGCCGAAATATATTTCTAAACGATGGAAGCTACTAAGGAATCGCTTTTTGGTAAGACGCTAAGCGAATTGATTTTACTCACAGCAAAATTGGGATTACCCGGTTTCACGGCTAAACAAATCGCTGACTGGTTGTACAAAAAATCAATCGGTTCTATTGATGAGATGAGTAACTTATCGAAAAAAGCGAGGGAGCTGTTGGCCGACAATTACGATTTAGGCACTGTACAACCGACAAAAGTACAGGTGAGCGCCGATGGCACAAAGAAATACCTGTTTAGCACTTTCAACCATAAGTTTATCGAGACGGCGATGATCCCCGACGATGATCGTATAACGGTCTGCGTCTCTTCGCAGGTAGGGTGCAAAATGGGGTGTCTTTTCTGCATGACAGCCAAGCAGGGATTTCAGGGGCAACTGTCGGCCGGTGAGATAGTGAACCAGATTCGCAGCATTGAAGAGGCTGAATCTGTCACAAACATCGTTTATATGGGGATGGGCGAACCGTTCGATAACCTGGAAGAGGTGCTCAAAAGTATTGAAATCCTGACTTCCGACTGGGGCTACGCGATGAGTCCGAGACGCATAACTGTTTCATCGATCGGGATTGTTCCGGCGATGAAACGTTTTCTGGAGGAGAGCGAGGCGCATTTGGCAATAAGCCTGCACACTCCTTTCGATGAACAGCGCAAAAGCCTGATGCCTGTGCAAATAGCCTATCCGATTCGCGAAGTCGTTGAGGAGCTTCGGAAATGGGATTTTAGTGGTCAGAGAAGGGTTTCCTTTGAATATATTCTCTTTAAAGGTGTGAATGATACGCCACTGCATGTAAAAGAGCTTTCCAGGTTACTGAATGGTATTAAATGCCGGATTAATCTGATCCGGTTTCATCCCGTCCCTGGAACGCCGCTGGTGAGTCCTGATGAAGAAACTATCCTCCATTTCAAAAATCAGCTCAACGACAAGGGACTCTTCACCTCGGTTCGGGCATCGCGTGGACAGGATATTTATGCTGCCTGCGGATTACTTTCCACCAAGGAAAACAATATGCAGTAGAGACGCTGCACGCAACGCCTCTACTGTCTGTGTTATTTCTGGAAATTACCGGTGTCGACCCATTCATTTTTGAGTAGCGACCACCAGTCGATGGCCAGGCCATACAAGACGTAGTCGTACGGCAACCAACCATAACCGTTTTCGCCCCAATCGGCTCCCCACGAATTCCTTATCAGGATAGCGCCCGTTGATTCTTTGGCGCCTTTAGCCGTATGTTTAATTTTGATGGTGTCGTCGTATCCAACGGCAACCACCGCATGACCGCCATCGATTTTGTCTGCTCTTTCCGGAAATGGGATCTTTCCCTTACTCGTGTCAGCCTGAGAGATAGATTGATATACTGTAAAGCCAAACATCAGAGGCAGTCCGGAGACCAGACTCTTCTTGATACTTAGCAGCAGATCAGCAGGAGCTGTCCCTGGTGGATCGAGTCGATAGTAGGTCAGTGCCTGATAGTTTTGTGCAAAAGCATAGCAGAATGGGGTTGGTTCCGAATCGAATTTTGATTCATCGTACGGCCAATACTCTTCTGGCGGAGCGCCAAAGAGAACCATGGCGCCCATCATTGTTCGCAAAAATGCCCCGTGATCACCAGTGGTATGCAATAAGTTGCGTGCCGTTTTGTATAGGAATAGTCTGGATGGAGGAGTGGATTTGCCAAAGGCACGCATTTCGAAATATTCAACGAGGCTAACGGCGGCATTTGCTGTGCAGGAGTTGAGATTTCCCTGATTTACGACAGGAAGAAACCATTCCGTCAAATTCGCTGAGGCAGGCAAGACTGCAGCGCCTTTATCCGCAGGAGCCAAACGGGTTTTCATTTTTTTGATCGAATCTTTCTGACCGAGTCCGGCCAGGCGCACTGACACCTGATCATCTTCATGGGTCTTGTCTCTGAAGTCGGGCCAATCGGGTAACCAACCCAGTTTAGTAGTAATGTTGGAATAAGCCATCTTGATAAGGATTAAAATTTAGTGAATATGTAAAATAGTGTTGAATTGTTCAGTCAAAGATATTAAAAAATGTAATTATTACATTTTTAGATTATTTCCTGAGATAGGTAAAAGTGATCTTATCAAACGTTTGCAAGCGCCGAATTGTTCGGATATCTGACTTGAACTTTCCAATAGATTAATTGTTAGAATACCGTAATTTGGAAATGCAAACTAAAACCTAATATCTTATGGCACGCAATATCTATGCTATCCTGATAATCTATTTGATAGTGTTGACTGCTTCATCCTGTTCAAAATCCAATGAATATGAAACATTTGCCAATCCGCAGATTCAACGAAATCTGCAAGCCATGGTAGATAAGACGCTGTCGGACTATAAAGTAAAGTATCCTGGCTATCCCGGTGGTCTGGCCTTGAAGGTTATCTCAAAGAATGGCTCCTTTTTTGTTTCGTCCGGTTTAGGCGAAGGCGTTACCGAAAAAATCCATTTCCGTGCCGCCAGTAATACGAAAACTTTTACCTCCACGGCTATAATCTTGTTGGCTCAAGAGGGGAAATTGAATATTGATGCCAAAATTACGGATCTGATTCCGGGTACGAACATGACCTATGTGCCTTTAACGGCTAACTACAATATACCCTTCCGGGATCAGATCACCATTCGGTTGCTGCTTCAGCATAATGCGGGGGTATATGATATTTCAAACGAGGCCGTACCGGATACAGTCTCCGCCAAGGTTCCATACAAGGGCGGGAATTATATCGAATATATTCAGGGGGCAGATCCTGGTCATACCTTCTCTTTCGACGAGTTGGTCGGTGCAGTAGCGACCTGCAGGATGTACTATTTTGCCCCGGGTCAGTCGCATCATTACTCCAACACAGGCTACTCGATCTTAGGGAAGATCATTGAGCGGGTTTCCGGACTAAGTTATTCCCAGTTTGTCACAGAAAGAATCATCAAACCCATGGGTTTGACAGACACCTCCATGCCTTTCAGCGGGAGTGATCAGTTGTTGCCTGCACCGTTTGCGAAGGGATATTACTATAAGCCGGAGGTAGTTGAGTGTACAAAATCAAATATATCTGCCAATGTAGCGGAGGGAAGCATAATTACCACACCGGAAAATCTTGCCCGTTTCCTGCGGACGTTGTTGCGTGGAGAGGGTGTGTTAAAGTCTTTTTGGGTCAATAATGTTTTGTTGGCTGTCCCAAAAACACCGGCCGATGCGGGCACCTATGCCTGTGGAATTTTCTCTGCGGAGAACCTTGGGTGGGGTCATAATGGCTCCCATGAGGGTTTTCTTTCGAGAATGTCGTCAGATCCAAACACGGATATTACGGTTGTTTCGTTCACGAATGCGTGGAATACCAAGAATGAAACGACCATTCCCGAACAGCTGTATATGATGGTTGAGGAAGCTTGCTACAATTCAAAGTACATTGTTCAGTAATGCTGGCAGAGGATCGTTACTTCTTCCGGATTGAAATTATTTGGTTGTTAATAGTGATTGAATCCGTTGATTGCTATCTTTAAATTTCTAATTCAATCCGAATGAAAACAGTGCTGATTATTTGTTTGGCCTTTGTCTTGTCGGCGTTTCAGCCGGTAAAAAAGCTGAGACCAGGCGAAGGCTTTATTCAGGTTACCGGTGGAAAAGTCTGGTACAGAATAGTCGGGGAGGGAGATAAAACACCACTCTTGATGCTTCACGGCGGACCAGGATGCCCGTCCTACTACCTTAATCCTTTGGCTGAATTAGGGAAAGACAGACCGGTGATTTTCTACGATCAGTTGGGTTGCGGTCGTTCGGATACCTTAACCGATACGTCGCTTATGACGGTTGATCACTATGTGGAGCAACTCGAGCAATTGCGCAAGAGCTTAGGATTGAAGGAATTCTACCTTTATGGCGCCTCGTGGGGAACCATGCTTGGGATGGATTATTACCTGAAGTACCCGGAAAATGTCAAGGCGATTATTTTTAGCGGACCTTGCCTCAGCGCGAAAATGTGGTCGAAGGATGCTGAAACACTCATTTCAACCTTACCGGATACGGCTCAAAATATTTTGAAGGAGAGCTTGAAGAACCGAAATTTCAGCACTCCTGAGTATCTAGCGGTAATGGACATGTACTATAAAAAATTCGTCTCGCGTACCTCCTCTGCCGACCTCGATAGTTGTACCAAAGGGATGAATGTCAAGGTTTATGAACACATGTGGGGACCAAACGAGTTCACGGCCACAGGTACGCTTAAAGGTTATGACCGGACGGGTAGTCTCGGGAAAATTAAGGTTCCAACCCTGTTTACTTCCGGGGAATTTGATGAGGCAAGGCCTTCCACTGTTCAATATTACCAGAGTTTGGTTCCCGGCGCAAAACATGTATTAATGAAGAACGCCGGTCACACGTCAATGCAGGACAATCCACAGCAAGATATTCAGGCGATCCGGGAGTTCCTCCAGAGCCTTGAGAATTGGACTATCCCGGCAGGTGGAAATAGCTACCGGATAAGCCAGTCGGATGAGAATCGTGAGAACCGGGATCTGTGGCAGTCGCCGGATGAAAAGAGATTGTATTTTTTCAATACGGACAGACCTTGCCTGGTTGATTTGTCCGTAAATCTGAGTGTTCCGGAGGGGGAATCCCGTATTGAGGTGCAAGTTGCAGGGAAGAAATTTGCTTTGAAAGTTTCTGGTGCGGAGCCTCACAAAGTGAAAATTGGTCGGGTAAAACTGGATGGTGGCTATGCGAAGGTCGAATTTCGGGGTATTAAGAAGGATGGGGATACTTACGGGGAGCTCTCAGATCTTGAAGTTCATTCGTTAACGACTGGATTAACGCTTGCCTATGTCAAAGATAATCAGGATAATCGCTTCTATTGGGGGCGACGTGGTCCGTCGGTGCATCTGAATTATGAACTGCCCAAAGGGGTGGATATCGAATATTTTTACAATGAGCTGACGGTTCCAGCCGGGATGGATCCGGTAGGATCTTATTTTATGGCAGACGGTTTTGGCGAAGGTTATTTTGGGATGCAGGTGAATAGTCTGCAGGAGCGGAGAGTCCTGTTTTCAGTGTGGAGTCCTTTCAAAACGGATCATCCCGGCGATATCCCGGAAACGGATAAAATCGCTATGTTGGGCAAGGGCGAAGGGGTTCACACGGGTGAATTTGGCAATGAAGGTTCTGGCGGACAAAGTTATTTCCGTTATCCATGGAAGGCCGGAACGACCTACCGTTTTTTGTTAAAAGGGAAGCCTGACGGCAATGGAAAAACTGTTTTCACTGCATGGTTTTACGCTCCTGAATCGGCTAAATGGCAGCTTATCGCCAGCTTTAGCAGACCAAAAACGGATCACTATTTAACGAGACTTCACTCATTTCTGGAGAACTTCAATGACAGAAACGGCTATCTTACCAGAAAAGGGCTGTATACCAATCAGTGGTGCAGGGATAAAAACGGACAGTGGTACCCAATTACGAAAGCACGTTTCTCGGGGGATGACATAGCCAAAAGAGGCTATCGGCTGGATTACGCAGGCGGAACCGAAGGGAGTGGTTTTTATCTCCGGAACGGCGGATTTTTCAATGTTTCGACGGTACTAAATTCGATCTTTGAATTATCGACGAATCCCGCAAAAGCGCCGGATGTTGATTTTGGAGTGCTTGAATGAGTCGGACTTTTAGACTATTAGACTATTAGACTATGAGACTGGGGGACTATGGGACTATTAGACTATGGGACTGAGGGACTATCAGACGCAGGCCAAATTCCAAATTTTTTAACTCTCCCGATTTCCAACTATCGGCCTCTGAGCTTGTCGAAGGGGAAGGCTGTAGAGTTCATTTTTGGGTTCCGTCAGGAACCGAACGTAGGTAGAATAATGGATAACGAACGAATCTTTTGTCCCGGACGGGACAAAACCAATGCGGGGACATTATGCTTTCTACCGACCTTTTTTTTCCCTCCGGGAAAATCCAAACAGATTCGAACGCGGGACCCCGAAGCACAATTCCCCCTTCGACAAGCTCAGGGACCGTAGCCTCACAAACCGAAACACGCGCCCTTCGACAAGCTCAGGGACCGGAATCCAGTCCCATAGTCCCTCAGTCTCATAGTCTCCCAGTCTTGCAGTCCGTCAACAAACCCTCACAACCTCAACCCCAATAATCATCCCCAATTTTTCTATTGCGGAGGCATGGTGCCCGACGCCGATGGCGCAGTGGTGTGCCGGTCCCTGTTTGGACCATTGGTTCATAAATGCCTTGGCTCCGGGGGCAAAGCGATAGCGGCTATTGGTATTGCCGATCTGCAGGGTTGGTCCTGCGACAGACTCGCCTTCGGCGACGAGGAAGAAGATGCCCTCTTTTTCTTCCACGACAGAGAGCAGGGTGACAGGGCCCTGTTTGACGCTCATCTGAATGGAGAGTCCTTTGCCGGGCTTGCCGTGGTACAGTGGAAGAGGCACGAGCTTGACACGACCTTCGGCGATCGCAAAATGGGCGGGACCGTCGTGCCCCAACATAACAACGTCATCGTTGAAATCCATCAGGTAAAATTCGGAGAAGGAACCGCCTGCACCAAGTTCTGCCATTATCTTCATGGCCTGGGCGTTTTTAACTTCACACTCTCCGGCAACAGGAATATTCTTGCCGGTCAGGAGGGTGTTTCCGGCGATCACGGAAGTGACAATATTTTCATATTCGTTTCCTGCGGCGCCTTCATAATAATAGGCCATAGATCCCAACCCGTGCGCCTCGATCAATTTATCGAGCGCAACAGAGGTGCGGGCTGCGCGGTCTATTTCTCCGGGTTCGCATTCTGAAGCCACCTCGAATATGTCCCGAAACTCAGTAATTTTAGTGGCAACTTCTCCTGCCGTAACTTCATCGCGCAATTTCTTTAGTTCGCACATTTCAAGCATTTCGATATGGGTTCCAAAGACGGCAGATTGTTTGGTGAGATCGGTATAGACATCGAGCATGCCACCATAATAATGGCCGAGAATGCCGAGCCGGTTTACCCGCAGCCGTGCAGCAACGCCAGCAGTCCGCACAAATTCTTCTATTTCTTTCCAGGAAGCATCCTCTTTCAGGTATCCGGTTACGATGTCATATTTGATTCCCGAACGGTTAAAAACGCCGGCAATTTCGGGTACTGAACAGGCCTGGCAGTTCTCGAGCCATAACCCGGTCATTTTGCCACGATCATTGAGACTATTGAAAGAGGCATAATCGAGGGCAGCGACAGGCTGAAGATTCAGCAGGATCACGGGAACTTTTACCTTTTGGGCGACAGGCAAAACGGTTGAGGAGAGGGCATAGGTCGAGATATAGATAAAAAGCAATTCAATTTCCTGTCCGGCCAAAAAGGAGGCAGCTTCTCTGGCTCTCACCGGATTATCGACCATTCCGGCATCGACAACCTCCGCGCCAAAGTCAGCAATATTTTTGTGAATCACTTTTTGGTATGCTGTCAGGTTTTCGAGCAAACCATCGAATTGCGCCCAATACGTGTCGAGGCCAATCCCCATCAATCCAATTTTTGTCTTCATCATGCGATTTATACCAAATTTTATTCGCCTGAAAAAGTGTACAGGCGCCTTCCAATACTTAACATAGTAAGATTAAAGTTCAAAATTAAAATAATTACAAACTATTCATACGTAGGTAATTTGTTTTTTAATTGCCGTATGGAATACCCAGATATTCATTTTCGGTTTGAACATATTCATATTGGTATTTCATTTATATTTGATTCGTTGATCAACACTATTTTGGCATGGATTTATTTTTTTTTAGAAGATCGAAGTTAGGAATGCTTGTTGCAGACCTCACCATTGCATTCTGCATCCTATCGTCGTTCTCCATTTTTAAAGGCGATGCCGATCTTGTATTGATGTATTCCTGGTTTTTTATTCTCATCTACATGGTGGTTACCCGGAGGTTTTTTGCCGTCATGCATCTGTTTCTGGCGACTGTAGTTGCCTTGATTTGGGTACATTACGCTAAAGATTACTACGGATACAAATACGTTTACCATGTTATTTTCGGGATGAATCTGTTGCCACTCATGGCCTGGACTCTTTGTCTGTTCGGGCTAAGCGAGGTCTATAATTATCTGAATCTGACAAAAAAGAGGTTCAAGTTTTTGCTTTTCGTTCCAATTTTTTGGTTCCTACTTATTTTGTTTGAGACGATTGCGTATCATGTTCTGGAGATCCGTAATACGATGACGGGAACCTATGTCGGCCTGCCAATTTGTGATTGCATTCATGCACCTACGTGGATGAAAGTGGTATATTTTTCGATGGGACCCACTTATTATTCTGCCACGATGCTGGTAGATAATTGGTTAGGAAAGATATTCCCCGATTATTTCATGCCACAGAATCATGAAATGAATTTCATACTAAAACAGGTTTCCTTACCGGGAGTCGAATGAACCTGCAGGCTTCCGCCGTGAAGCTGCATAATTTGGCGGGATAGGCTGAGGCCGATGCCTGATCCATTTTCCCTTGTAGTGAAAAAGGGCACAAAAATCTGATCCAGAATTTCCTCCGGAATTCCGTTACCGTTATCCACAATTTTTATTTCGGGGAGAAGATCATTGTTGAGCATTGCCTCAATTCTGATTCTTCCATCCGGATTGTTACCAGTTGCCTGCAGGGCATTCTTCAGCAGATTGAGCAGCACCTGTGCTATCTGATTTTCATCGGCAAACAGTTCCATCTCGGCAGGATTTATTGAAACAGAGAGTTTTACGTTATTGCTAAATTCCAGTGTTGCGTATAGGATCTTCATTCTTTCGAGAAGATCGACCATGGGGAATCTTTTCCTGTCGGGTTTTGTGAGACGTGTCAGTTTTCGGTAAGACTCCACAAATGCCATCAATCCATTGCCTTGCTCCTTGATCACATTGAGTCCCTTGATGGTAGAGTGAATAGTTGCCTCATCGACATCTTTCGGAAGGACGGGAGTACCATTGTCAAGGTAAAATTTGCACAGACTCTCTGAAAGTGAGGTGATTGGAGCGATGGAATTCATGATTTCATGCATCAGTACCCTGATGAGTTTCATCCAGGAATCCAGCTCTTTCTCATCAAGTTCATTCCGTATATCCTGTACCGAGACAAGCATCAGCTCCTCTTCTTTCACCTTTATGGAAGTTGATTTGAGCGACAGCTGGATTATCCCCTTTTCAGTGGTAACAGAAACCAGTTTTTGTTCGAATGGTTTGATGTTCCGAATTGCCTGAAAAAGTTTGACATTAATCCTTTTCCAGTTGGTTGATATGTGTGAGGATGTGAAGTCCTACGATTTTTTTTACGGCGCTATTCGCATGCAGGACAAACCCTTTACTGTTAAATGTTACAATTCCGGTGGCCACATTTTCGAGCAAAGTTTGAAAATATTGTTCCTGTTGCCTGCTTTCAATCTTTAATTGCTGGATTTGACTGTTTACTTTGGTCAGTCCCTGAAATAATTCCTGAATGGTGCGGTTGGATTCATTGGTTGGAAACAAAAGGGTTGAATCTTCATTTTGTACAGATTCGAAAAAATAGCTTAGTTTTCTGTTTGTCGAATTGAGGTATTTCACCAGGTTGACGATTATGAGGATTTCGCAAGCCAGGCTAATGATGACGAATGCGAACGAGCCATTTACCGCGATGCAATACCCTGCCGCCATGGCAATGACACTCATCAGGAGAACCCTGAAAACCAGTTGAAAGTATAGATTTCGACCAATCATTGCCCGGTTTTTTTGATTTTATTGTACAGTGTCTGCCTCGTAATGCCAAGTTGTTCGGCAGCGGCGCTCAGATTTCCGTTGTGTTTCTCTATGGCGTTGCTGATCATCCTTTTTTCCATGTCGCCGAGCGTAAGTTCCGTTTTGACCGATTTCCCCATCGTAAGGGTTCGCATGAAAAAATCTTCCGGTTTTAATACACTCCCTTCGCTCAGGATGACGGCCTTTTCAATCGTATGCTGCAACTCCCGAATGTTCCCGGGCCACGGATATTTCAGCAGTTTTTCCTGGGCAAGTTGATTGATCCGCAAACTTGGTTTGTTATACTTTGAGGCGTACTTTTTCAGGAAAAACTCTGCCAGCACCAGCACGTCGTTTCCGCGATCTCTAAGTGGCGGCACCTCGATCTGGATGGTATTAATCCGGTACAGCAAATCTTCGCGGAAGACTCCTTCCTGAACCATTGCTTCCAGATTTTTGTTTGTGGCACATATTAGCCGAATGTCGAAAGGAACCAGCTGGTTAGACCCAATACGTGAAATCTGTCTGTTCTGGATTGCAGCCAGCAGTTTGGCCTGAAGATGAAACGACAGATTCCCTATTTCGTCCAGAAAGAGTGTGCCTTTATCTGCTATTTCAAATTTTCCGGGGCGACTTTCTCTGGCATCAGTAAAGGCGCCTTTCACATGCCCGAAAAGTTCGCTTTCGAAAAGCGTTTCAGTGATAGCACCCATATCGACGCTTACCAGTACCTCCTGGGAACGTTCCGAAATCCGGTGTATCTCCTGGGCAATGAGCTCTTTTCCGGTACCATTTTCACCGGTAATCAGAACGTTGGCATCTGTCTTGGCGACTTTGCGTACCAGGTTCAGCATTTGAATCAGTTGGGGGGAGGAGCCAATGATGAACTTTTGGTCGCGATTGATCTCGTTTTTTAATCCCTTCTCCTTTTCTTTCAACAGACTAACCTCTTTCTTTGACCAATTTAATTGAATGGCCGATTTTAGCGTGGCCAATAGTTTGTTGTTGTCCCAGGGTTTCAGAAAAAAATCGGTGGCTCCCAGCTTGAGCGCTTTGACAGTCAACTCCACATCGCCATAGGCGGTAATCATCACAACGGAGATTTCCGGGTTACTCTCCTTTATTCGTCCCAGCCAGTAAATGCCCTCATTTCCGGTATTGATTCCGGCTTTGAAATTCATATCAAGAAGAACCAGATTGTAATCTTTCCTGCGGATTTCGGTTGGAATCTGGTTTGGATCGGAGAGGGTAGTGATCGTTTGAAATTCTGGAGCGAGTAGGATCTCCAGTGCACTTAAAATGCTCTTGTTGTCGTCGACAATCAGAATATTTCCTTTTGCCATTTTTTTTATCAAAGTTATAGTAAGTGAGAAATTAAACTTACAAAGTGTAAAATAATTTTACAAATAATTGTCAATTAATTTTACCTGCAGATGATGGTATCAGCATTAAATGTATTGATAATCAGATACTATTCTATTTTGGCACTATTTTGGCATAGACCAATGAAAATGTTTCGAAGATGAATTTCCGAATTAGACTATTTTTGATAATTATCCCGCTAATTGGTAGTTTGATACTACCTGCGCAGGAGAAGTGGACACTCAATGAATGCATCAGTTTTGCTATGAAAAATAACCTGCAGTTGCAGGATGCGGGGATGAATAAACAGCTGGCCGAAATAAGTTACCGGCAGTCGAAGTGGAGTATGTTGCCCGGAATAGCTGCAGGGTCGGATGCCGGAATGAATTACGGAAGATCGGTCGACCCAAATACGAACGGGATTGTTAACACCTCGTTTTTCAACAACTCTTATTTTTTGGGTGCATCGGTCGAAATTTTTCGCGGTTTCATGTTGCAGAATCAGATTCGCTACCGGGAATTTAAGAAAGAAGCCACGGAGAATAATCGCCAGAATATAGCCGATGATTTGGCTTTTTCGGTTATGAATGCTTTTTTTAATGTGATCTATTTCGAAGAATTGAAAACGATTGCCGAGGATCAGAAAGCTATCTCGGCTTTGAATGTCAGGAAGACACAGATACTAGTGGATACCGGATTAAAATCTCCGACCGATTTATTGGAAGTAAAAGCAAATTTTGAGAAGGAAGCGCTCTTCTGCATCCAAACGGCGAACAACCTGGCTTCTTCATGGATCAGTCTGAAGAAGGTGATGAACCTTCCTCCCGAAAAGGAAATTTTGCTTACCATTCCGGTTACGGAACCGGGACTGGCCGATCTGGGTACCTCCGTCAGTGAGCTATACCGGCAACATGCAGCGTGGTCGCCGTACATCCAATTATATGACCGCGAATGGAAGGCCAGCGTGAAGAGTGTTCATATGAGCAAGGCAGGATATACCCCATCCATCACGCTTCAAGCTGCGTACAACACCGGATTTTATGAGACAAACAAGGATGCAAACGCCAAAGTTATTGCCTTCAGGGATCAGATCAGCAATAATCAGCGGCAATTTGTAGGAGCGACCTTGAATATTCCGATCTTCAGTAAAAATTCGATACGGTCTAATGTTCAGAGTGCACGGATAGCTTCTGATCAGGCGCAGATCAGGCTGAAACTGGCCATGCAAACCCTGCAGTACGAGATGGAAGGCAATTATAACGAGCTAACGGCTTCCTGGAAAGAGCTTCAGCAAGCGGAAAAGCAGCTTGAAGCAGATAACCTGATCTTTCAGGCTACGCAGAAAAAATTTGATCAGGGAATGGTAAATGCCATCGAGTTGTATACCATTAAAAACAGGTTGGCCAACACCGGTGCGCAGGTGTTACACGCCAAACTGACCTATGCTGTTAAGGCAAGGATATTGGATTTTTACAAGGGTAAGCGGTTTTGGGAATAGGTTATAGGAAGAAGTTGAAAGCAGAAGAATAATTTACGAAAGAATTTCGACGAGGACCAAATCCAAAATCGAAATTCCAAAATTGAAAATCGATTTATTATGGGAATGGATAGGGTTATCGAGAAGAAAAAGGGGATACAGAAGAAGCATATTTTCTGGGGGCTCGGAATATTGGCAATTGGATTTTTAATCCTGAAGATACTCTTTGGGGATCATTCATCCGTTTTTAGGGCCGAAAAGGACAAGGTGACAATCAGCAATGTCGAGGATGGAATTTTCAATGATTACATCACGGTGATTGGTCAGGTGGAGCCTATTACCACCATATTTCTGGATGCCGTTGAGGGCGGATCAGTTGAGGAACGCTTCATTGAGGAAGGTTCGATGGTGAAAAAAGGAGACGTGATTCTGCGGTTGGAAAATCGTCAGCTGTATCAGACGATTCTGAACAGTGAAGCGGCATTGGCCGAGAAGGAGAATTACCTGCGCAGTACGCGGATCAGCTTTGAAACGGAATTGATACAATCCAAGCGCAATATCCTCGATAGCGAGTTTAAGGTTACCCGCAAGCGAAGAACTTTCAACCAATATGAAGCACTGTATAAAGATGCTTTGATCTCAAAGGAGGATTTCATGCAGGCGAAGGAAGATTACGACTATGAAGTAAATCTCCTGACAATCAATAAGCTGAAGGCAAAAAATGACTCTATGCTGCGGGCTACCTCCATGATGACGCTGGAAGGTGATCTTGGAAAAATGAGGCAGATGCTGGATCTGGTCCATCAACGTCTCGACGATCTGAAAGTTAAGGCGCCTGTTGACGGTCAGCTGGGGATGCTGGAGGCCGAAATCGGTCAGTCGATTAACAGCGGTCAGCGAATCGGTCAGATCAATGTGCTGAACAACTTCAAAGTAAACGCAAAAATAGACGAGCATTATATAGATCGCATCATTCGTGGACTTACTGCGACATTGGATCGCAACGGGACGAATTTTAATCTGGTCGTGAAAAAAGTATATCCCGATGTACGGGATGGTCAATTCAAAATCGACCTGGTTTTCGAAGGCCAGACACCAGAAAATGTGCGGACGGGCCAGACCTACCATGTTAAACTCCAGCTGGGGGAATCGCAGAAGGCGCTCATGGTGCCTCGCGGAGGCTTCTTCCAGGCAACCGGCGGACAGTGGATTTTCGTCCTGAACAGCGCCGGCACGGAAGCCAGCAAACGAACCATCAAAATAGGCAAACAAAATCCGCAATATTACGAGGTTCTTGAAGGGTTGCAGGCTGGTGAGAAGGTGATTACGTCCGGATATGAAGTGTTCGGGACGAATGATAAAATTGTGCTGAAGTAGGGGAAAGTGGAGAGTGGAAAGTGAAAAGTGGAGAGTGAAAAAAGAAATGGGGAAACTGATTAGCCCCCGGTTTCAACCGGGGGAATGGGAAAGGGAATATGAGATAAATAATCCTGGTAAGGCAGGATTTCTGACGGCCTTGCATCGCGGGAAAGGAAAAGGGAATATCAGATAAAATAAATATTAACCAACGGGAGCCTGGGAGCCAAGTGTACTCTGCCCCATGCCCTCTGCAATTCAATTATTATGATCAAAACAGTTAATCTCAACAAAGTATTCCGCACGGAAGAGATCGAGACGAGTGCATTGAACCAAGTGAACCTTCACATTCAGAAGGGCGAATTTGTGGCCATTATGGGGCCTTCCGGGTGTGGCAAGTCGACCTTGCTAAACATTATCGGATTACTGGACAATCCAACGTCCGGTGAATATTATTTTGATGGTAGTGAAGTAGGCGGCTTCAAAGAGCGAAACCGGACACTACTTCGAAAAGGCAATATCGGATTCGTGTTTCAGAGTTTTAACCTGATTGACGAACTCAATGTATACGAAAACGTTGAGCTACCGCTGATTTACCTGAAGTTGACGGCTAAAGAGCGCAAGGAGATGGTCGAAAAAGTGTTGGAACGGATGAAAATTGGTCATCGGAAGAAACATTTTCCGCAACAGCTTTCAGGTGGTCAGCAGCAACGCGTGGCAATTGCACGAGCTGTCGTGGCTAATCCCAAACTGATTCTTGCCGATGAGCCGACAGGTAATCTGGACTCTAAAAACGGACTGGAAGTGATGAATCTGCTGACCGATCTCAACCGCGAGGGAACCACTATTGTGATGGTGACACACTCCATGCATGATTCTGAATTTGCACACCGGGTGATAAATCTCTTCGATGGACAGGTGATTACCGAAGAAGTGAAAAAGCAGATGGGTGAGATGATGGTATAGCGCAGGGGCCAAAAGAGCCTGGGCAAAGAAACTGGAATATGCAAATGACTGCAATTGAATCGGACTGGATTGGATGGAACGACGAAAATGTAGAAAATAGATTTATATAACAGATTGCTAAATATATAAAGCATGATTCTACAGAACTTAAAAATAGCATTCAGGAGAATAGTTCAGAATTACAAACTGAATCTCCTGATTTTTATCGGCCTTGTAATAGGGTTGACGAGTAGCCTGGTGATTTACGTTAAGGTTAACCACGAGCTGAGTTATGACAGCTACCATACCCAAAGCAAAAATACCTACCGGATTGTGAGGGTAACTTCCGGATTGGAGTATTTAAGCGGAGGATTTGAATACCGAACAGGGGTCTATTTCCCGTTTCCCGGAGAAATAAAAAAATCCATACCTGGGCTCAAAGGTGTGGTTTCAATGTTTTATTTGTCCGGACAGAAGATTGGTATTCCAACCGGCGGAAGTACGAAAGATAAAATTTTTTCACTTGATGACGGGGTAGTCTTCACTGAGCCCTCTTTTTTCGATGTTTTTGACTTTGGGGGCAAGGGTCTGTCCTGGTTGAAAGGGGAAGGTAAACAAGTATTGGAGAAGCCTTTCACGGCCGTTATTACCAGTGAAATGGCCAGCCGGCTTTTCCCCGGACTGGAACCAATAGGGCAGGAGATGGCCGTCCTTGGCCAAAGGTTCACGGTTGCCGGGGTTATCAGTGATCTGCCTCAAAACACCGATTTCCCGTTTAAAATCATTTTATCCCTGGTGACTTTTTCTGAGAAAATTGCCGGAAATGCATTCACCAATTGGGATGGGTTATCTGATGTATTTAACTGCTATGTTGTTCTGAACAATAAAAACGAGGTGGCAGAAGTTGAAAAACAGTTAAAAGCTGTGCATGCCTTGCACCGGCACGATGAATATGTGGAGAGAAGGCTGTTTAAATTGCAGCCATTGAGCCAGGTTCATAAAGATAGCCAGTATGGGAATTATAATCAACACACTGTTAGCGGCGGGTTAATGCTGGCTATTTCGCTTGTTGGCATTTTTATATTCCTGATAGCATTTTTCAATTACAGCAATTTTTTCCTGGCGGATACCATCAAACAAAAAAAGCAGATAGCCCTGAAATTAGTACTTGGAAGCAAACCGGGGTCTATTTTTATCCAGTTTTTTACAGAATCACTGCTGGTTACTTTTTGTGCTTTGATTATCAGTATTTTAACGACTTTTGTCATCATAAAAAATTTCTACTCCTTTTTAGATATCCCACAGGGTTTTTCCCCTGAAATTGGTTGGTTCGCTATATTGTTCTTGCTGTTACTGTTTTTTGCAGGAGGTATTTTATCCGTGGTATTCTCCTATTATAATTTGAACCTGAGTTCATTATCCTCTTTGTTAAAGAAAAGCGATCCGGGCTATTCCGGTAAGGAAAATGTGTTTGGCAAATGGAGTGTCATTCTGCAATTTATTGTTGCGCAGGCCGTCATAATTGCGACTTTGATGATAGTTAAACAGATCTATTTTATCAATAACAAGGATTTGGGTTATGACACCAAAAACATCATGGTTGTCAGGTTGCCGGGAGGTTCCGGATCAAAACTATCCGCCCTGGCTGGAGAATATTCAATGAATCCCAAAATTAAAGGGGTAAGCTTTAGTGACATAACTCCCGCCCAAACAACAAGTTTTGGAAATGCCAGGCTGTTCAGAAACAATGAAATGGTCAACATTGATTGTGAAATGAAATCCATTGATACATCTTTCATCCGGGTCTATTCATTTAAAATGCTTGCCGGGGAAAATTTTGCCTCCGCGGATACAGCGTTAAATATAATTGTCAACCGGAAATTTACATCAGAAATCGGATTCAAAACTGTTGAGGAGGCTCTGGGTGCTTACATTCAGGGAATCAGCAGGAGGCCGGCTACTATCAAGGGGGTCGTTGAAAATTTCTATTCCGGATCTTTGCACGATAAAATCAGGCCTTGTGTAATGATGTATTCACCGAACAGAGCATTCATCATGAATATAAAAATGGCGGATTCAGGAGCAGGTAAAACTGCAATAAGCCCGGGCGATATTGATCAGATTAAAGCGGTATGGAACAAAATAATGCCCGACCAGGAATTTGAGTATACCTTCCTGAGTGACAGAATTGCCATGTATTACGAGTCAGAACACAAAGCTATGAACCTCTTCCTGCTGTTTGCTGCCATGACTATTATCCTGTGCGTATTTGGAATTCTGGGCTTGTCGCTGAGCAGGAATGAGCGGAGAATAAAGGAAATAGGCATCCGGAAGGTAAATGGTGCAACTGTGCATGAAATACTGTTCCTGCTGAACAAAAGTTTTATCAAATGGGTCGCTATCGCCTTTGTGCTGGCAACTCCGATCGCCTGGTATGCCATGTCCACCTGGCTCGAAAACTTTGCCTACAAAACAATCCTCAGCTGGTGGGTTTTTGCCCTTTCCGGAGTTTTGGCATTGGGAATTGCCCTGCTTACAGTTAGCTGGCAAAGCTGGAAAGCAGCGACCAGGAATCCGGTGGAGGCGTTGCGGTACGAGTAGGAGAAGGCAGGGAGCAAGGAGCATGGAGCACGGAAGAGTGGGTAGGGACAAATGAAGTGAAACCCTGACTAACAAAACATTTAAGTATTCAAATTTGTAAGCCATGATCAATTACCAGATCCGATTAATATTCAGGAATTTCAGAAGAAACAGCGGTTCATTCTTCATTAACCTCATTGGGTTAGCCACCGGTTTTGCTTGTGCGATCCTTATTTTCATGTGGGTATCTGACGAAATGAAAGTGGATAAATTTCATAAAACCGACAAGCAATTATACCAGGTTCTGGAAAATCAAACAATGGCGGAGGGTACTTTAACCCAGGAATGGACCCCGGATATGCTGGCCCGGACGCTTGCTGCCGAATTGCCCGAAGTAAAGTATGCCGCTTCGGTAACACCTTCCGGCATGTTTGGAAAATTCACGGTGTCGGCTGGCGGTAACGATCTGGTAAAAGCGGCTGGGCAGTTTGCTGAACCCAATTTTTTCAGGATTTTTTCATACAACCTTACTCAGGGTAATCCGGAACAGGTACTTGCCGAAAACAACTCAATTGTTATTTCCCAAAAATTGGCCCTGTCTCTTTTTAAAACAACCGAAAATGTGATTGGGAAAACGGTTGAATGGGAGATTCTAAATAACAAAAAACAAGCAGTTGTATCCGGAATTTTTGAAGGAACTCCCGCTAATTCGACTTCTCAGTTCGACTTTGTTTTGTCTTACAATGCCTGGATCAATTTGTCAGAAGCCGTGGGTCGAAAAATTAATTGGGGAAACCATGCGCCTCAAACTTTTTTGGTATTAAACGAAGGCGCCGATGTAACGAAGCTGAATAACCAGATTTCGGGCTTTATCAAAGCAAAAAATGCCGGATCAAATGTGAGCCTGTTTGCAGTTCCCTATTCAAACCAGTATTTACATGGCAACTACACCAATGGAGTCCAATCCGGAGGGCGAATCGAATATGTGAGGTTGTTTGCCCTGATTGCAATTTTTATTCTGCTCATCGCCGGGATTAATTTCATCAATCTGGCAACGGCCAAAGCCTCCAAAAGGTTCAGGGAAATTGGCGTACGGAAAGTTATTGGCAGCGGACGAAAGGCGCTGATTGCCCAATTTACCGGTGAAGCCATTGTTTTAACATTCCTGGCAATGGTTACTTCCATATTCCTGGTTTGGCTCTTCATTCCACAGTTCAACCTGATAACCGGAAAACACCTTCAACTGGTACTTAGCGCCAATTTTGTTTCATCTATCCTTGTTATTTGTTTGATTACCGGAATTTTAACCGGAATTTATCCGGCGCTTTATCTTTCCGGATTTAGCCCATTATCTGTTCTGAAAGGCAAACCCAGCCGTTCTTCAGGAGAAATATGGGCGCGCAAAGGTTTGGTTGTTTTCCAGTTCGGAATCTCGGTTGTGCTGATTGCTTCAATGATGGTGGTTTACCGGCAGGTTCAATTTATTCAGAACAAAAATCTGGGGTATCAAAAAGATCATGTTGTTTATTTCGGCAAAGAAGGCAACGTGGCCCAAAAATTTGAGGCGTTTATTGCCGAGGCCGAAAAAATCCCCGGGGTTGTCAAGGCGTCGGATATTTCTAGCCGCCTGGTAGGCAGTCCTTCAACTACTTATGGTGTTAACTGGGAAGGGAAAGATCCTGCAGCCAATATTAATTTTGAGGTCATGCGGGTTGGCTTGAACCTGATCGAGACCCTCGGAATTGAATTGGCCGAAGGGCGAAGTTATTCCGATAAGTTCGGCGACGAAAATAGTAAGCTGATCATGAACGAGGCTGCAATTGATGCAATGGGGCTTAAAAACCCGATTGGACAGACCGTGAATTTCTGGGGCAAACAAAAACAGATTGTTGGTGTGGTAAAAAACTTTCATTTTCAATCGCTTCATGAAAAGGTTAATCCATTGATCATTACGTACGATCCGGGAAAAACATTAGCGATGATGGTTAAGTTGAAAGCCGGACAAGAGAAACAAACCTTGGCCGAACTTAAAAATCTCTATGCACGGTTCAACCCCGGATATACCTTCGAATACCAGTTTCTGGATGTCGCTTACCAAAAATTATATGAGGCAGAGGAACGTGTTTCTGCCCTATCAAAATATTTCGCCGGAATCGGCATTCTCATTTCCTGCCTGGGCTTATTCGGGCTGGCTGCCTACGCTTCGGAACAGCGTTTAAAAGAAATCGGCGTCCGAAAAGTAAATGGTGCCCAAATCGCTGAAGTTATGATCATGCTTAATAAAGACTTTGTAAAATGGGTCGCCATTGCCTTTGCAATTGCCACACCTATTGCGTGGTACATGATGCACCGATGGCTCGAAAGTTTTGCTTACCGAACCTCGCTGAGCTGGTGGGTTTTTGCCCTTTCCGGAGTGTTAGCTTTGGGAATTGCTCTGCTTACCGTTAGTTGGCAAAGCTGGAAAGCAGCGACAAGAAATCCGGTGGATGCGTTGAGGTATGAGTAAGTTGACTGAAACCGGAAGATGGCGCACCTGATTGACTTTTAAATAGAATAAACGGCTAATGAATAATATCTAAATATGTTTCGACACTATCTGAAAATAGCTCTCCGGAACCAGGCAAAAAGCAAGGTTTTCTCAATTATCAATGTGCTTGGGCTGGCAATCGGACTTTCTGTGTCGGTTTTAATTTTCAACTATGTGAGTTTCGAATTTAGTTTCGACCGGATGCACCTGAAAAAGGATCGCATTTACAGGGTGGAAAGTCGCTTCTATGAAGGAGAGCAGCTTACGGATGATTGGGCTACCAGTACATTTGGATATGGCAGTGCGATCAGCAAGGAAATGACAGGTATTGAGGATTATGTGAGGATTGGGATTCATAATACAGAACAGGTTGTTTCGTATAAGAATGAGCGAAGCAGGGAGACAGGAATTGCCTATACCGGATCTTCATTCTTCACCGTTTTCGATTACAAATTAAAACTCGGTGCTGTCAATGATCAGTTGAAGCGACCCAAAACCGTTGTAATTACAGAAAATGTCGCTAAGCGTTTCTTTCGGGATGAAAGTCCACTTGGCAAGATGTTAACCTTTGCAACAGGGAGTAATTTCGCTGATTATGAGGTAACCGGAGTACTGGAGGATTTCCCCGCCAACTCACACATCCGGTTTAATTATCTCATCTCGTATGAAACACTGCCGGAGTGGACCAAAGAATTTTGGTATTTGCATGAAGCCTACACCTACCTGCTCCTTTCGCCGGGGAAGAATCCTGCTGAAATTGAGGACCAGTTTCCGGCAATGGCCGAAAAATACAAGACAAAACCCGCACTTAAAAGCAAAAAATGGGCTGTAACGCTCGTTCCATTGGCCAAGATTCATCTTACTCCGCAAAAGCAATACGAAAAAGAGCTTAAGGGGAACGGAAAATCATTGATAACCTTGATAATTATTGCTTTGGTGATTCTTCTTACCGCCTGGATAAATTATATAAATCTGACTACTGCCCGCGCAATGGAACGGGCAAAAGAGGTAGGTATCCGGAAGATCGTCGGCTCTTCAGGATTTCAGTTGGTAAATCAATATTTAATCGAATCATTTTTAGTTAATCTGGTTGCGATAGTAGTAGCAGTTGTTTTAGTATTGCTGTTTCAGCCCGTATTTAATCAGATTATCGGAGAAAACGCAGGCCTCTTCATTTTTAAGCAACCTATTTTCTGGATTTCGCTCTTTGCCTTCATGCTGGCGGGCATAGTTCTTTCAGGATTCTATCCCGCGTTCGTTATGAATCGTGTTGAACCGGCAGTGATCGTAAAGGGGAATTACTTCAATTCGGGATCGGCAGGAACCACCAGGCAGATTTTGGTAGTCTTCCAATTTGCTTCTGCGCTGTTCCTGATATGTGGCGCCTTTGTTGTGTATCGCCAGATAAAATTCATGCAGGAACAAGATTTAGGCGTCCGCATCAACCAGACCATTGTCGTAAAATATCCGGTGCTCCGAAGCGGACTCAATAATCAGGTAAGTCTGTTTGTGGAGAACCTGAAACAGGAGAATACGATCAAGTCGGTAACATTGGCAGGAGCTGTACCCGGCATGGAAGTGGCATTTTTTGCATCCAATCAGTTGCAGGGTAATAATTCGGATCAGAGCCGCCTGTACGAAATGCTTACTGTTGATTATAATTTTATTGAAACATTTGGATTTAAACTGATTGCTGGTCGCTCCTTTGAGAAAGGATTTGGCAATGAACGGGATCAATTGCTGATTAATGAAGCCTCTTTGGAAACATTAGGCATCCCAAATCCGGAAGCCGCAATTGGTAAAAAAGTGATGCTTGAGGCAGAAGCATTGCCGGTAACGATTATCGGTGTTGTGAAAAACTGGCACCAGCGGGGGCTAAGTAATGCATATACACCGGTTATGTTCGTTATGAATGGCCGGCTTGGGTGGGTCAGACCGCGGTTCATCGCCATAAGATCGGGCGGGGATGCGTACGAGACAGTGTTGAATTTGGTCAGGAGTCGTTGGCAATCCTATTTTCCCGAGGCCAGTTTTGATTACTTTCCTCTCGATAGCTTTTTTGATACACAATACAAGACAGACAAACGTTTCGGAAAGATCGTCGGCATATTCACTTTGCTGGCCTTCTTTATTTCAGTCCTCGGACTTTGGGCACTGGCGTCGTTCACTGTATCTAAAAAGACTAAAGAAGTAGGAGTCCGCAAAGTACTTGGTGCTCAAACCGGAAAAATTATCATGCTCTTTTCAAAAGAAATTAGCGTATTGATTCTGATCGCATTTTCAGTTTCTACGCCGCTTTCTTATCTGGTAATGAGGAACTGGTTGCAAAATTATGCCTTTCGCACTGAAATTAGCGTATGGATTTACCTCCTGGGAGGAATGATTACAATCACAATTGCCATGATAACCATTAGCTGGCAAAGCTGGAAAGCGGCGACAAGAAATCCGGTGGAGGCGCTGCGGTATGAGTAGGAGGAAGCAGGGGGCATGGAAAACGGAGACCGGAGGCCGGAAGAGTGGGCACGGACAAATAAATGACAAATTAAACGTAAAACGTATAAAATGATAAAGTTAGAGAACATCGACAAGTATTACGACTCAAAGTATCAGCGGACTTTCGTACTGAAAGCAATTAACCTCGAAGTGAAAGAGGGTGAATTTCTGAGCATTATGGGTCCCAGCGGCTCGGGGAAATCGACGCTGCTAAACATCATCGGCCTGCTCGATCAACCTTCAGCCGGAGAATATTTGCTTTACGACAAATCGGTACTCGACCTGAAAGAGAAAACAAAAGTGGATTACCACCGCAATTTCATGAGCTTCATTTTTCAGGCTTATCATCTGATTGAAGAGATGACTGTATATGAGAATATTGAGACTCCGCTGATTTACAAAGGGGTAAAAAGTAAAGACCGTCAGGCAATGGTGGCCGACTTGCTCGACCGTTTCAACATGGTTGCAAAGAAGGATCTTTTCCCGCAGCAGCTTTCGGGAGGGCAACAACAACTGGTTGGAATCGCCCGCGCCATTATTGGCAAGCCCAAACTTCTACTGGCCGACGAGCCTACCGGAAACCTGCATGTATCTCAGGGCGAAATGATCATGAATACCCTGCAGCAATTGAATAGTGAAGGAATGACCATCATCCAGGTGACCCATAATGAAAAATTTGCCGAATATGGCAAACGGATTATCCGGCTGGAGGATGGGTACATCAGGAAAGATGTCGGTTCCAAAGCATAATTTTTAAAAATCCAGCTATGCAAAACACACTCAAATCCACATACCGAAATTTTGTCCGGAAGCCGGTTACCAGCCTGATCAACCTCGGCGGACTCGCACTGAGTCTCAGCATGGTTATCGTGTTGGCGATTTATACCTACAGCGAACTTACTACCGACCAGTTTCACAAAAACGGGAGTCGGGTTTACCTTTATTCCGATTCGGGAAACCTGCCCCGCATCTACACTCCGGGTGTCTTAAAAGAAAATATCGACCAGAATATTCCTGAGGTTGAATCGACGCTGCGTCTTGCCGGAACCTGGGAAGCTCCTGTTTTTCAGGTGGAAAACCAAGAGCCCATTTCCTCTGATTTGCTTTTTGCCGACCCATCGTTCTTCACCTTCTTCAGTTACAAGGCTGTAGAAGGAAATCCGGAAGTAGCACTTACCGAACCGCTCACATTGGTTATTACCAAAACACTGGCCGGAAAATTATTTGGAAGCCAAAGCGCCATCGGTAAAATCGTAAAGCTGAATAACGGGAAGACTCTTACAGTTAAAGCCGTAATTGCTGAACCTACAGCCAACTCTAGCCTGTCGTTCAGTGCGTTGACTTCCATGGCCACACGCCAACTGGTTATGCCTAACGAAGCTGAGTTTAAAGTATGGCCATTTTGTCTTTTCCAGACATTTGTTTTGTTGAAGGAAGGTACAAATCCCGAGGCGGTAGCGCCAAAAATTGCAGCATTGTTTCCGCCGGATATGAAGACAAAAAAATCGGAAGCTAAACTTACACCATTCAATAAATTATATTTTACCCAGTTTTCGTTGTTCAACGCCAGGTATCTGCATTGTGGCGACCGGACAAAAGTGATGATCCTTTTGTTGGTGGCTGCGCTTGTCCTGATTATTGCACTGGTCAATTTCGTTAACATCTCGTCGTCTCAATGGGTTGAACGGGTGCACCAAATCGGAACGCTAAAAATTGCAGGAGCCAGCCGGTGGAACATATTTTTCAGGGTAATTACCGAAACGTTTTTAGTCTTTCTAATTTCTGTAATGGTTTCAGTATTGCTCATTGCATTATTGGTACCGCGCTTCAGCGAATACACCGGTATTCAATTCCGGCTATCGCTTATTTTCTCGTTCAACTTTATGGTTGTTTCGATAGCCGGAGCGTTACTACTGAGTCTTTTGTTCAGTCTAATTCCGGCACTTCAGCTTTCCGGATCAAAAGCCATCGACAACCTGAAAAAGGGAATAAGCAAACGGGCGAGAAAACAAACCTTCAACAGCATTTTGGTAACAACCCAGTTTGCCATCGCCATTGTTTTGATTGCTTTCACGATGCTTGTCCAGAAGCAAGTTGATTTTGGCAGCAACAACCTGGGGATGAATCAGGAAAACATTGCAGGTATAAAGCTAACGCCTGAACTTATGGCAAAAAAGGATGTGCTGAAAAAGCTGATTGCCCAAAACCCAAACGTCAAACAAATTTCTTATGCGCAATATTTTCCGGGCGAAATAATATCGCACTGGGAAACCAAGACGACCGGCCAGGGAGAAGAAAAGCCAGTTTCCTATGACACGTTCAATGCCGATGCCAGCTTCTTTAAAACGGCCGGATTGGAACTCATTCAGGGGCGTCTATTTTCGGACGATTTCTCCACGGATGCTAACAAAGTGGTTATTAATGAATGCTTTATCCGTGAGAACAAGCTTTCCAATCCGCTTGGAACCAAATTTCTGAGTATGAATGGAATTGTCTTCGAAATTGTGGGTGTTGTCAGGGACTTTCACTATCAATCCTATAACAAACCAATACTTCCGTTGGCCATCCGCAACGAACCCTTTTCGACCTATTGCCTGATAAGCATGCAAACCGGCAACTACGGTGCGTTGAAGCAAACGGTTCAGGATATTGAGGCCAAAGGTAAGAGCCTTTCGCCATCATACCCTGTTGCTGTTGCCTTTTTCGACCAGGCTGTGCAACATATGTATGAATCTGAACTGCAATTCAGACGGACTTTTTCGTTGTTTGCCGGATGCGCCATTGTCATTTGCTGTATGGGCATTTTGGCTATGTCCTTGTTTGCTTGCCAGCGACGCATCAAGGAAATTGGTATCCGCAAAGTGAACGGCGCCAGAGTTGCTGAAGTGATGGTGATGCTCAACAACGACTTCGTAAAATGGGTGGCCATTGCCTTTGTAATTGCCTTGCCCATAGCATACTTCGTCATGCACAAATGGCTCGAAGGCTTTGCCTATAAGACCGACCTGAGTTGGTGGATTTTTGGTCTTGCAGGTTTATTGGCGTTGGGAATCGCCTTGCTGACAGTAAGCTGGCAAAGCTGGAAAGCCGCAACAAGAAATCCGGTGGAGGCACTGCGGTATGAATAAAAACAACTTAAAATAGAGAGTATAACACTGAAAACAAACACCCGACGAGTTCACTGCCATGTACAACATTTTTAAATCAACCTATCGAAATTTCGTACGGAAACCGGCAACCAACCTGATTAACCTGTTGGGGTTGGCAGTAAGCCTGGCTTTGGTCATCATCCTGTCAGTTTATTCGTACAGCGAACTGACCACCGACAATTACCACAAAAACGGCGACCGGGTTTATCTGTTCAGTAAAATGAATAACATGGTTTATTCTCCCGCGGTGCTGAAAGATCAAATTGACCTGAGTGTCCCGGATGTGGAAGCCGCAGTAAGGATGGCAACAATGTGGCAAGCTCCGGCTTTTCAGGCTGGCGATCGCGATCCTATTACTTCGGATATGGTTTTTGCCGACACCAATTTTTTTAGCCTCTTCACCTATCGGGCTGCTGAGGGAAATCTGGAAACCGCGCTGAAAGAACCCATGACAATTGTTTTGACCAAACATTTTGCCAAGCAACTTTTTGGAGAAGAACCTGCGCTTGGCAAAACAGTGAGAATTAACAACGACAAGTTTTTGACGGTATCGGCTGTTATCGAAGAGCCGCAAGCCAATACGATTCTTTCGTTCAGCTCACTAGCCAATATGGAAACCCGTAAAATTGTAAATCCCAACGGTGATGAATTTAAAGAATGGGGATGGCAGATTTTTCAGACATTTATCTTGCTTAAAAAGGAATGCGACCCCGTTAAAACTGCAAAGGCAATCAGTTCGCTTTATCCTGAGGATCAACCAAAAGATCAATCCGGCGGAAAACTGATCCCTCTCGAAAAACTTTATTTTAGCCCGATCAAAATATTCGGAAAAACTTACCTGATCTCAGGCGATAAGCGAAAAGTAATGATCCTCGTTTTGGTCGCTGCATTGGTACTGATCATCGCATTGGTCAACTTTATAAACATTTCATCATCGCAGTGGCTCGAAAAAATCAAACAGACCGGGGTACTCAAAGTTATTGGTGCCGGACGAACAGCCATTCTTCGAAATACCCTTTCCGAAGCTTTTATTTTGTTCCTGATGTCGCTTTTTCTAGCCATACTTTTCGTTTTGCTCTTTTTCCCTTTTATTCGTCAATATACCGGAATACAATTCAATCCATTTTTACTCTATAAGCCTTCATTCCTGATTGTTGCGGTGGTTGGGACTTTCGTTTTGAGCATGGTTTTTAGTATTATTCCGGCACTGCGGATTTCGTCGTCGAAAGCCACTGATAATCTGAAAAAAACGATTGAAACGGGACATTCAAACTCTGTTGTCCGGGGAATTTTGGTCACCACCCAATTTGTAATTGCCATTGTCCTGATTGCCTTTACCGTATTGGTTCAGAAACAGGTCGATTTTGGCAGCGGCAACCTGGGGTTCAATCAGGAGAATATAGTAGGGATAAAACTGACCCCACAACTGAACAGTAAAAAGGAAGTCCTGAAAAAGCTCCTTCAGGAAAATCCGCTAGTAAATCAAATCTCGTTTTCGCAATATTTCCCGGGCAGCGATATGTCGCATTTTAAAACCAATCAGGGCGGTGAAGGAGAAAAGAAACAATATGATTTTGATACATTCAATTCCGATGCTGCTTTTATGGAAATGACTGGGCTTCAACTTACTCAGGGTCGTTTTTTCTCCAACGACCTGACTACGGATAACAATAAGTTGGTGGTAAACGAAACTTTCGTCCGCAATCATAAACTCGAAAATCCGATTGGGATAAAACTCGTTGTGGGAAGAATAACTACTGACGCCGGACTTTCAGAGATTATCGGGGTTGTGAAGGATTTTCATTATAAATCGTTCAACCAACCCATTGGCTCATTGGTTATCCAAAATAAGCCAGATGGCTCCTATTGTCTAGTTAGCCTCAAAACTACAGATTTCCAGACTTTGCACAATACAATTGAAAAAATAAAAACCACGGCTTCCGGTATTTCTCCGGTATTTCCCGTCGAAATCAGCTTTTTCGACCAGGCTGTCGAAAACCTATACCAATCTGAACTGCAATTCAGACGGACTTTTTCGTTGTTTGCCGGATGCGCCATTGTGATTTGCTGTATGGGAATTTTGGCCATGTCGCTCTTTGCCTGCCAGCGACGCATCAAAGAAATTGGCATCCGCAAAGTGAACGGCGCCAGA
This sequence comes from Prolixibacteraceae bacterium, assembly GCA_963663005.2. Lineage (GTDB taxonomy): Bacteria > Bacteroidota > Bacteroidia > Bacteroidales > Prolixibacteraceae > CAINVV01. The sequence continues at coordinate 35,972 of CAXXHH010000008.1, read as the reverse complement.
GTTGCTGAAGTGATGGTGATGCTCAACAACGACTTCGTAAAATGGGTGGCCATCGCTTTTGTAATTGCCACACCCATAGCATACTTCGTCATGCACAAATGGCTCGAAAGCTTTGCCTATAAGACCGACCTGAGTTGGTGGATCTTTGTACTATCCGGTTTGATAGCACTCGGAATTGCGCTTCTGACAGTAAGCTGGCAAAGCTGGAAAGCCGCAACAAGAAATCCGGTGGAGGCACTGAGGTATGAATAAGTGTCTGAACCATGATTTTTGTGATTAAACTGATTTACCATGATTATAAAAACAAAAAATCATGGTACATCATATCAGTCGGATGAAACATAGTTCTGACAATTTTATAACGCTGAACTAAAAACTATTTAAATGTAATGCCATGTTGTGGAATTTTACAGTGAATACGTTTCGTTACCTGAAAAAGAACAAAGGATTTACAGTCCTTAATATTTCAGGTTTGGCGGTGGGGTTTGCCTGTGCCATACTCGTTTTTGCACATGCGTTTAAGGAACTTTCGTACAACAGCAAAATTCCGGATAAGGAGAGAATATTCTATCTGGTGCAAAAAAGTCTTGATTCTCAATTAGGCAATACGACCATCAGTTACGCCATTCCGCCAATGCTTGCAACGCATTTCCCCGAAATTGAATATTTTGCACGAACCGAGAATTTCAGCTCATTCAGCAATTGCATTGTGTCGTACCAGGGTTCAGAAAGTAAAGATATTGTAAGTTTCAATGAACCTGGGTTTTACCTGGCCGACAACGATCTTTTCAGGATTGTTCAATATCCGTTTATTGAAGGTAATGCGGCAAATGCCCTGAAAGAGCCGAATTCGATTGTCCTCTCGAAAGAAACGGCCAAAAAATATTTTGGCGACCAACCCGCGTTGGGTAAAGCATTGACATTGAATTCAGAGCACGTTTTCAGTGTTACCGGGGTGGTCGACATTCCGCTGTATGTGACTTTCAATTTCGCGATGGTGGCGCCAATCACAACTTTACGTTCGAAATCGGAGCTCGATGGTTGGAACAGCAACGGGCAGCCTTTGTTTAAATTAAATAAGTCAGTTAATTACAAGGATTTCAATACTAAAATTGCACGTTTTTACACCGTAATTGCCCCTAAACAAATTCGTAATCCTGAACAGTTGACGCTTTCTGTTTTGCCCATCACAGATCGTCGCCTATATTACAATAAAAACCCGCTCTATTTGCTGATATTCATAAGTTTAGTGGTACTCATTGTCAGCATTATGAACTACGTTAATATGTCAACTTCGATGGTTCAAAAGCGGACATCGGAGATTGCGCTAAAGAAAATTTCGGGCGCAAGTGTGAACTTTATTCGCAGACAGTTTATGCTCGAAACGGCGTTGATTTGTCTTGTGGCTGTACTATTGGGCATTGTTCTCACTTTTGCCGGAATCCCAGTGATTCAAAAACTAATAGGTTCAGATGTCCTTCCATTTCTAAAGGATAATAGAAGTTTGTTTATTTCGGGCAGTGTATTGCTTTGGCTCACAGTGACATTTCTTTCAGGTTTTTATCCTTCGTTTATTTTGTCAGGAATCAGGCCTCTATCTCTTTTCCACAAAGGCAGAAAAATCACTTCAGGAGTGCAAAGTAAAAATGTAGTTATTACACTCCAGTTTGCTATTTCCATTATGCTAATTATCATAACGTTAATGGTTGGCAGGCAATATCGTTTCATGAAAGATTTGCCGCTGGGGTTCGACAATGAACAGGTTATGCAAATACCCTTCAACAACAAACTGAAGCAGAACTTTCAAAATCTGACGGACGAATTGAAGCAAATGCCGTCGGTTAAGGATGTTTGTGCGGCTTCGTCGATGCCAGCAGGTGTACCGAATAATTCGGGTGTGATATGGACTGACGACAAAAACCAGCAACATGATGAATCGTTTGGTTTTGTGATTGTTTCCGAAGGGTTCACGCAGACTTTCCACATGAAAATGGCCATGGGAGATGAATTTACGAGAGAGAGACAGGAAAATCTGAAAGGCGTAATTATAAACGAATCGGCGGCAAAGCAGTTTGGTTATGAAAATCCGATTGGGAAATCGATTAACTTCTGGGGAAAACAGAATATCATCATTGGTGTTGTGAAAGATTTTCAGAATAACTACCTATTCAACAGGGTTAAACCGATGATATTGTCGGCACATCCGGAGAATCAGGGTTTTACAAAGTACCTGTTTGTGAGTATAAGGCAGGGCGATATAAGTGGAACAATTTCAAAAATCGAGAAAACAATCGAGAAATTTTCTCCTGAATTTCCTTTCGAATACAGCTTTACCAATGTCGAGATGGATAGCTACATCAACGAAATCAAACAGATAAACAGCGCCTTTAATTTTGGCAGCTTTATTTCACTGTTGCTGGCCGTTATTGGTCTTGTTGCGTTGGCCTATCACACCATCCAATCGAAAATCAAAGAAATTGGAATTCGGAAAGTGAATGGAGCACGTATTTCTGAAATTGTGTGGATGTTAGACAGTACTTTTTTGCGATTGGTCATAATTGCTTTTGTTATTGCCAGTCCGGTTGCCTGGCTCGTCGTTTCGCGGTTGTTACAGGGAATCGAAAACCGTACGACTATCTCCTGGTTGATTTTTGCTCTGGGTGGGTTGATGGCATTCGGAATCGCCTTGCTGACGGTAAGCTGGCAAAGCTGGAAAGCCGCAACAAGAAACCCGGTGGATGCACTGCGATATGAATAGATAGGAAAAGTGGGACAAGGCTGAGGTTTTATGATACAAATTTGAATTGAAAAAATGACTGGTGTAAAATTTATATTAAAAAGATGAGAATAGTTTACGTGATCGCTTTGCTATTAGCAATGTTTTTACTCGGGAATTCATGCCATTCTAACAAGTTGAAGAACAACGAAAAGGCATTGACCCAACAGATTTTGTCTGAGGAAGAACAACTTGCCCGCCAGGAGCAATTGCGGGTAGTGAAGGAGAAACTTCTGGCCGATTCGTTGGCCAAGTTGCCCAAAGGATTTCGATTCAAGGAAGATCGGAGTGTAGATCCCCAAAAGCCTCCAATCGTAATCGATATTGCCGGAAGCCTTGACAATGTCAGGGATGTTAAACTCTCGGGCGTGGCTTCCGATATCAGGTACATACGCCTGGAACCAGTGCCAGATCCGGATCTTCCACGCGATGTGAAATACAAGATCTACTTAATGAACAACTATATCGTTGCCCTTAATATCTATGGAACTCATCTTTATTCCAGAGAGGGGAAGTTTATCCGCACAATTGTCAAAAACCAATTAAATGGGGTTGAGTTTGATCCTAAAGTCAACAGATTAAAGTTTTGGATGGACTATACCTTAGTTGGTGGCGGTACATCGGTTTGGGGACGTGGCAACAGCTTGTTTTACATTTATAGTAACAACATCACAGGACAGCGATACATTATGGAGTATGATTGCGCCCAGGATCAGCCAACTACCAACATTGTTTTCAATCCTGAAAAACAAGGCAATATTACTGGCCTTGGGAAAGTGTTAATCGACATGAATCACGGAAACACTACTCCCCCTCCGCCACGAAAACACCAGGGAATGTGGAGTCAGAGCCCTGAAGGAATGTATAGTAGTTTAGGTATTTTTTCTCCCGACCGAAACACCTACCTATCCAGATCAAGGTCGGCATCTATGTTGGAAATCTTCAATAAGCAGGGAGATACTTTAGCAACATTTACCAAACTGGAAATTTTGAAAAACTACACCAAATCTATGATGCGCGGAACGGACGATGGAATTCGCTATGAAATGAATGGAACCTATTTCTTCAGAACCGACTTCAATGACACCATTTTTCAGGTAGTTCCTCCCAACCGGATATTACCGGTCTATGTTCTAGGTTTGGGGAAGTACAAGGTTAGCAAGCAGGAAGGTGTCGATCCGGAAGCAAGCCTGGAAGGCAAAATTATTCCGCAGGAGTGGGCGGATACCAGGAATTATATCTTTTTGACATTTACAAAAGATAATTACGATTGTCCTAACACCCGTAAGGATAGAAAAGTAAAAATCTATCACGCACTCTTTTCAAAGAAGAGCGGACAGATACAAATCATCAAATCTGATCCGACCGATTATGAAGCACCCATCCTGGAAAATGATATTGATGGAGGATGTCAGGTCTGGCCGTCGGCTTATATGGTTGGCAACAATGGGGAGCTGTTGATTTCGTTGAAGGGCAGCGACTTGAAGGCACAGGTCGAAAATAGTCGATTTCAGAAGTCTACTGCTTCCGCAGAAAAGAAAGAGAGCTTGAAACGACTGGCGGCATCCGTAACAGATCAGGACGACATTTTGATGATTGTAAAATAGAACCATCCTGTAATGAAGAGTCAACTCAAAATTAGTTTTCGGAACTTTAGCAAAAGGCCAGTCAACTCGCTTATCACCTTTTCGGGTTTCACATTGGGTATTGCTGCCGGATTGTTAATTTATCTTTGGGTGTTCAACGAGCTGCAATATGACAAATCACATCTGAATTACGAGCGGATCTATCGTGTGCTCACATTGTCAAAGCAAGGTAATGAAGTGGTGAAATCGGCAGGATGTTATCGTCCGGTACCCATTACACTAAAAAAGGATTATCCGCAAATCGAATATGCCACTTTTTTGAGTTACAGTTCAGAAGACTCGCCTCTCCAGAGAGAAGAAGGAGGAGAAAAGGTTGAAGCCCGCGAACTCTGGGTCAACAATGATTTTTTCTCCATCTTCAACGGATTTGTTTTCGTGGAAGGTGAGGCATTTGACGCTATCAAGAATCCGTCAGGAATCATTCTTTCTGAAGTTGTCGCTAAAAAGCTTTTTGGAAATAATCCTGCATTGGGAAAGACTATTGTAAGCGATAAATACGCGAGGGCGGTTTATACTGTAAGTGGCGTGGTTCGGATTCCCAAACAGTCGCACATCGAATTTGGGTATATTCTTCCAGAAATAAACGCAAGGGTAACCCAATATGCTAGCAATTGGAGTGATAAAGGCCATGTGCTCGTTTACATTAAGCTACGGGAAAATGCTGCCATTGACAAGGTTTTTTTAGATCGTATCTCCAACCATATCAGCCGCTATTCGAATAAAACAGACAAGCTATTGTTTCAGCCATTAACTGATATCCATCTACATTCGGATTATGAGCCGAGTATTTACGATAAAAATATCGGCAGTTACAAATACGTTTGGATCTTTTCAGGATTAGCACTGCTGATTATTCTGATGGCTTCCTTCAATTTTTCAGTTCTATCGGTCGCAAGGGCATCCGAACGCTCAACCGAAATAGGAATTAAAAAAGTAAATGGCGCTGGCCGGACCCATATCATGCGCCAATTTATGGGTGAATCAATCTTTCAATCTTTCGCGGCCACCCTTGCCGCAATATGCTTAATTGGGTTGCTACTTCCTTGGTTTAATCAAATATCAGGGCAGGAACTGCAGTTTGGCTTGTCGGTAAAGTTACTTTTCAATTTGTTGTTTATCGCTATTTTAACAGGGGTTTTTGCAGGTTTATACCCTTCTGTTTTCCTTTCTTCAATAAACCCTACCGGGATTTTCAGAGGTGGGAGTATCTCCGGATCGCGTACCGGATTTATTCGCATGCTGGTTATGGTGCAGTTTGGTATTGCCATCTTTTTTATCATTGCCACTTCAGTTTTTGTCAAACAACTAAATTATGTCCGGACCAAAGATCTTGGATTGAACCATCAGAATATTGTTGTCGTGCCAACCGGATTATGGTACAACAATAAAGAATTCAAGCAAGAGTTAAAGCAAAATCCCTCAGTGTTAAGTGTTTCTGCAAGCGTGTATGCACCAATAGATTTCAAATGGAGCACCATTCTTCCAGTGAATAAGCAAGGTCAGACTGATAGCATTAAAATGTCTCTGCTGTGGGTAGATGAAGATTTTGCAAAGACATACCAACTCGAAGTCTTAAAAGGGCAATTCCTGCAAATGGATTATAGTGCCTACTGGAAGGAGCTGGAAAAATCGGGAAAGAGGCAAAAGGATGGAGCAGACCCTACCATGATAATTCCTGTTGTAATCAACCGGACTGCCGAAAAGTTGATGGGATTCGCCGATCCCATTGGGCAGCGTATCGGGAATAATGTCATAGTCGGAGTTGTTAAGGATTTTCACTTCCGTCCGTTATACTTCCCGATTGGCCCGGTTATGATGGTAAACGATCCGCAGAACATCATGACGTTGAATGTGAAAATTGCACCCCTAAACAGGGCGGCAACAATAAAATTTATTGCTGATACCTATCAAAAATACCGCGACCAGAGAGGGTTCTCCTACAGTTTTTTTGATGATATGCTGAAAGAGAAATATCAGCAGGAGATTCGCCTCAGAAATATCACGATTGCCTTCTCAATCTTGGCTATTGTCATTTCTGTTCTGGGTATTTTAGGAATGACCCTGTTTTCTATCAACAGGCGAATCAAAGAGATTGGTATCCGCAAGGTAAACGGGGCAAAGGTATCCGAGATAATGCTGCTACTGAATTCAGATTTTGTGAAATGGGTGGTTTTTGCCTCCATATTATCTATTCCTATCGCCGCATTCACCATGCACCGTTGGCTCGAAAACTTTGCCTACAAAACCAACCTAAGTTGGTGGATCTTCGCTCTGGCCGGTCTATTGGCGTTGGGAATCGCCTTGCTAACAGTGAGCTGGCAAAGCTGGAAAGCCGCAACAAGAAACCCGGTAGAGGCGTTGAGGTACGAATAATGGATAGTCAAAGACGAAATGGAAATAACTAAATCCAACACTATGAGATCGATAAAAATTAGTTTCAGAAACCTGTGGAAGTATAAATATACCTCGTTGGTGAATTTGCTCGGATTGACAATTTCGCTATTTTCATCGGTTTTCATTTTTATGTGGGTGTATGATGAAGTAACTTTTGACAAGTTTCAAAAAAATTACAAGAACATATACCTGGTTGCCTCGGAGTGGAAATATGCTGACGGCAAGTCCGACTTCATAATGGAAACCCCGACACCATTGAGTCCCTTTTTAAAAGATAATTTTTCTGAAGTAGCGCAAAGTACCCGGTTTGCAAAACAATTTGGTGGAAGGTACCTGAAATGGGGCGATAAAGAATTCCTGGAACAAGGTCTGGCTGTAGAACCTTCATTCTTTGATATTTTTACTGTTGACTTCGTTCAAGGCGATGCCGGGAGCATCCGTGACAAACCGAACTCGATTGTTATTTCTCAGCGTTTAGCTTCCAAATTTTTTGGGAATCAAGATCCTGTAAACCAAACAATCACCTTCGTTGTCAATAACGAAAATACCAAACCCTATCAGGTTAGCGGGGTTTACAGAAATATTCCCGATAATTCCTCGTTACAATTCGATTTTCTTATACCTCTTTCCGTTTCTCCCACTGATAATTGGTTTTCTTTTGGGGTCTCCACTTTTATTCTCCTGCCCAACAAAATAGAAAGGTCGAAGCTGAACGAAAAAATCGCCCAGTTTTACAAAGGAGATAAGCTTAACTTTAAGATAGACTGGTATTTGCATCCTTTAGAAGAAATGCATTTCCATAGCGATTTCCAGCTATTTGTTTACCATCCGGGAGATGTTCAGTACGTATATATATTTGCTATTGCCGGTATCTTCATCTTGCTTATTGCAATTATGAATTTTGTCAGTCTGATGGGCGTTTTATTCTCGAACCGGATTAAAGAGGCGGGCGTAAGAAAAATAATAGGAGCGACAAAAATAAGACTGGCATTTACATTTTTGGCCGAATCCCTTATTTTAGTTTTTTGTTCGCTATTTCTCACCTTAATTCTGATCGAGACATTTCAACCCGCATTCAATTCATTTTCTGGTAGCAACATACCAGCAATACACGATAATTATTTCATCCTCGTTTTTCTGATTCTTTTGATTCTTTTCATTGGCATTATCTCCGGGATACTTCCGGGGATATTCATTGCCGGGGTCAAACCAGTTGATGCCATAAACCAACGGAGAATTTCAAATAAGGCAAGCTTCAGAAAATATCTGATTGCTCTGCAATTCACCCTGTCGATTATCCTGTTAAGTTCAACCTTGCTAATTAATAAGCAGTTGAACTACATTTTTCAGAAAGATCTTGGCTTCCGACAAGAAAATATAGTACACATTCAATTAAAAGGGAATGTAGACCAAAAATATGCGGCGGCGAAACAGGAGATACTCAGTAATCCAATGGTTGAAGCTATTTCAAATAATTCGCCATTGTTAGGTTCCGGAATTGAAATTCCCGGATGGAGCTGGGCAGGGAGTAAGCCGGGCGAAAAGCATTCGATTGCCCAGATTCAGGCTGACGACGATTTTTTAAAGACATTCGGCATTAAACTGGTTCAGGGAAATTATTTTTCCGAAGGAAGTTCAAGTGTGAATCAGGTAGTGATAAATGAAGAAGCCGCAAAGATTATGAATATGACGGAGCCCATAGGCCAGCACTTGCAACTAAAGGGAAAAGATTACGAAATTATAGGGGTAACCAATAATTTTCACAGCAGGCATTTTGCACATTCAATAAGGCCTTTGTTAATTCTTTACAAGGGTAGCGGACGCAGCCTGTATGTTAAATACGATAGCGCTGCCGACAAGACAAGTGTGCTTAATTCCATAAAGAAGGTTTACGAAAAATTTAATCCCGATTTTCCATTCGAATACCAATTTTTTTCAGACGAGTTTATTTCTATCTACAGAAATGAACGCAGGATGTTAACGTTGCTATCCTATTTTGTAATTGTTGCCTTTCTCATCTTATGTTCTGGTCTCTATGCTCTGTCAAAGCAAATAGTTCTCAGCAAGACCAAAGAAATAGGCATCCGCAAAGTGAACGGAGCCCGGATCCGCGAAGTGATGACCATGCTCAACCTCGACTTTGTGAAATGGGTAGCCATCGCTTTTGTCGTAGCCACACCCATCTCATATTTTGTCATGAGCAAATGGCTCGAAAGCTTCGCGTACAAAACCGAATTGAGCTGGTGGCTTTTTGCATTAGCCGGTTTGATAGCGCTTGGAATAGCCTTGCTTACTGTTAGTTGGCAAAGCTGGAAAGCGGCAACAAAAAACCCCGTGGAAGCACTGCGGTATGAGTAGAATTTGTAGAAGTTTAAACTGAATGGATAATTCGTAACACAAAATAACACTTTGGAAAATGATTTGGACGAATATAAAACAAGCAGTTCGGTATATTCTTAATCAGAAGAAATATTCATTGGTGGTGGTTTTCGGTTTATCTGTTGGGATGGCCGCTTCATTTCTAATTTATTCGTATGTGTATTACGAGAAAAGTTACGATAACTTTCACCAGTATGGTGATAATCTTTATCGCGTTGTTGTGACCAACCAAAAAAGCCTTAAAGCCTATAAAAGTCCATTCAGCTATTCCCCACAAGGACCAGTTGCCGTGGCAGAAATTCCTGAAGTAAAAAACGCTGTGCGTCTTTTAACACGCGCTCAGGTGATCATTTCAAAGCCTCCAGGAGAAAAAGAAGCCGAACCATATTCAGTACAACAATATTACTATGCTGATAGTTCGTTTTTCGATCTTTTCTCATTTCCACTGATTCAGGGGGACCCGAAAACAGTTTTGGTTGAACCTGGAAGTGTGGTCATCTCACAGACAATTGCATCAAAACTTTTTGGGAATGCAAATCCGGTGGGAGAGCAACTCAAAGTTGACGGCCAATATTCGTGCAGAATAACCGGCGTTTTTAAGGATATTCCTGAAAACACCCATCTGCGGTTCAGCTTGCTCTTTTCTTTAAGCTCGCTTAATTGGATCATGGGTAAAAATGCCTGGGAGAACCATTCATTTTTTACTTACCTTCTATTAAAAGAGGGTTCGAATCCGCGAGATGTTGAATCGAAATTAACAGTAGCATACCTGAAAGAAAACAGGGCGGTCAATCAGGCCAAATGCGAGTGGAAACTCCAGCCGGTCGGGGATGCCTATTTGAAAACGACCGATTTTACCTCAAAACCCGAAGCGTTTAAGTTTGGTGATAACCGCATCGTTTACTTTTTAAGCCTGATAGCCATTTTGGTCTTGTGTATTGCAGGAATTAATTACATCAACCTTACCACTGCAAAAGCGGCTGAACGTTATAAGGAAATTGGGGTTAGAAAAACAAATGGTGCAGGGAAATTGCAATTGCTCTACCAGTTCTTTACCGAATCGGTTCTTTTCAATATGCTGGCTATCCTACTGGCAGGGGTAATGGTATTTTTGGTTTATGCTTGGTTTACGAATGCCATGGGATTTTCTTTTTCTTTTCGGCAAAGCAAAGGTTTTTGGATGGTTGTCATCGTCACATTGGCTATTACAGTATTCCTGCCTGGAATTTTTACATCACTGGTATTGTCTTCGCATAATCCCTTAAAAATTCAATCAGCCAGTAGTGTCCGTAGTTCCCGATTTTCGTTCCGCAACGGGCTGGTCATTTTTCAATTCATCATCATCATCGGACTAATGGTTGGGGTCATCGTTGTCAATCAGCAACTTAAATATGTCCATTCGGTCGATTTGGGGTTTCAAAAAGAGCAGGTGCTGGTGCTGAATGCCCCACGAATTGGTTTTAATGACGAAAAAGGAGGTCTGTTGGAAACCTTCAGGCAAAACCTAACCCGGTACCCTGAAATTGTTGATGTTACGGCTTCGGTTAATATCCCCGGACAACGATTTGGTTCAGGTAATGGGGGGCCTGCCTTAAAGGGTGAAGAAAACCATGATACCTACTTCCGTGTAGGGCGTGTGATGCCGAATTACCTGGATTTTTATGGGATAAAATTGATTGCCGGGAGAAATTTCTCCGGGAATCGGGATACAGATAACCAATCAGTCATTATTAATGAAGAAGGGGTAAAGGAATTTGGATTGAAAGATCCGGTTGATGCCATATCTAAAAAAGCAATCTGGAATGGGCATGAATGCACGATAATTGGCGTCACACAGAGTTTCCATCAGCAGTCATTACATATTTTGCCCGAGCCGATGATTCTTTATACCATGCCATTCGAGAATACCTATAATTACATGCTAGTCAGGCTGAACCCCGGAAATTTTGAAAAGTCCATCACATTAATTGAGTCTGAATACAAATCAACATTTGCCGGAAACCCATTTGACTATTTCTTTTTAGACATTTTTTTCGACCAGCAGTACAAAAAAGATATTGCCTTCAGAAAGCTATTTAGTTTTTTTTCAGTGATAGCTTTATTAATCGGGTTTTTAGGGCTTTATGGGTTAACAACATTCAGAATAATTAAGCGCACCAAAGAAATCGGTGTCCGGAAAGTGAATGGGGCGAAAATTTCAGAAGTGGTGATTATGCTCAACAAAGATATCGTAAAATGGGTGGCCATTGCCTTTTTCATTGCTGTACCTCTTGCATACTTCGCCATGCATCTCTGGCTCGAAAATTTTGCTTACAAAACCACCCTTAGCTGGTGGATTTTCGCCTTAGCTGGGTTACTGGCTTTGGGAATCGCACTACTGACGGTCAGTTGGCAAAGCTGGAAGGCGGCAACAAGAAACCCTGTGGAGGCGCTGCGATATGAGTAAGTTGCCTGAATCAGGATGCTCAGGATTTAAGGATTAACAGGATGTTTAAAATGAGGTAATCGCAATTAAAAGGAGTTTAACCGCATCGCGGCGATATTTCAATAGCCATGGGTTTTAACCACTGGGAAATAAATGTTGGAACCAACAATAAATCTAAGATATGTACCAGAATTTTTTTCGCATTTCATTGCGCTATTTATGGAGGAATAAGACGTACAGCCTGCTCAATTTTCTGTGCCTTACGTTCGGACTTACCTGCTCAATTATTGCTTTGCTTCAGATTCAAAATGCCTTTAATTATGACAGATTTCACCAGAATTACAAGCGATTATATGAGGTCAATGCCTATGTGACCTATTTTAATGGTGCCAGGTTTCCGAAAGATTATCTCTCGGCTTCGCTAACGGATGTCCTGAAAGCCCAGGTACCCGAAATTGAGGCAATGTCACGTGTGGTAAACCGGGAATATTCATTTTCGCTTGGAGAAAAGAAATTTACTGAGAATGGCATTTATGCCGACCACGATTTTTTTGATTTGTTCACTTTCCCATTGATACAGGGTGATGCAAAAACTGCACTCGCTGAGGCCAATACAATTGTCATAACCGAGCGTATGGCAAAGAAGTTTTTCGAAAGCAGCGATTGTCTTGGTAAAACACTGATCCTAAAGGACGGCGATAGAGAGGAGGCCTTTAAAATTACGGGTATACTGCAAAAGGTGCCAAGCCAGTCTTTACTCCAATTCGATTATATCATCTCGTTTTCAAAATTTCTGACTACTAATTTGTGGGCCAGCGATACCGGATCGGCAGCTAATCAGATTTGGGTCGCGTTGAGAAATAATGTTAGCAGGGAAGTCGTAGACAACAAAATCAAAAATCTGATAAAGAATCAGGAAACGACACTAAACCAGGAGCTCTTTTTGTTTCCTCTTCAGGAAAAGATCCTTTATTCGTACGCCGCCGGCAAACGTGTCTGGCGGGAGATGCAAAATGTTGTCATCGTTGGCACCATTGGGTTTGCCATTCTGCTAATAGCATGCTTTAATTTTATCAACCTGTCAATTGCACTAAATATCAGGCGCTTCAGAGAGGCAGGCATCAAAAAGGTTATCGGATCAAAAAAATCTTCCATTGTTTTTCAGTTTTTAGGGGAAACCTACATTCTTACGCTTGTGAGTTTGCTAAGCGCAATCTTAGTGGTGCAGCTCCTGATAACCGGTTTTAATACCATGTTTGGGACGGACATTCAACTCAGGTTCTTCGAGTGGTATATCATTGCTTTTTTTATCCTGATAAGCATATTTACCGGACTGGTATCCGGACTATTTCCTGCTTTGTACCTTGCCTCTTCAAATCCAGTCAACGTTTTGAAAGGCAGAGTAGTTACCAGTCACAGTTATAGTGTTTTCCGGCAGGGATTAATCATTTTTCAGTTCATCATTCCAATTGTATTAATTATTAGCATGATGGTTATAAAAACGCAGGATAGCTACATGCGGAATTTTAATCTTGGTATTGACCAGGAAAAACTGATTGTTCTCGATAATTCCAAAAATATTCAAGCCCACGCAGCAAGCTTTAAGTCAGAATTACTTGGAATACCCGGAGTTGATGCGGTAAGCTATACGAACTGCATTCCCACACGCAGTTGCAGAGTTTCGAACGAGGTTTCATGGGACGGAAAAGATCCGGCAGAGAAATTGCATTTTTGGTGCATCAATACAGATTTTGATTACAACAAAACCGTGGAAGTGAACATGATTGCCGGAAGATATTTTAACCCTTCCTTTTCAACTGATTCCGTAAACTACCTGATCAACGATGTCGCTGCGACTGTCATGAAAAATAAGAATCCAATTGGCAGCGTGCTTTCCCTGGAGGGTGAAAAAGGAACCATCATCGGTACGTTCAAAGATTTTCATACGCTTGATCTCGCCGGGCCGTACGTACCAACTATTATCCGGATAAAACCGGATGACAGGCAAACGATTCTGGTCAAATTCTCATCTATTTCGTATTCTTCCCTCACTGAGAAAATGCGGAGAATCTACAAAAATTACGAACCGGAAAGTTCGTTTCAACCTTGCCTGTTAAAGGATATAACGGATTTTTCTGAATTGAAAGTTCCGGCAAATTTAGTCGGTTTGGCATCTGTAATTGCCATTCTTCTCGCTTGTCTGGGATTATTTGGTTTGGCCTCATTCACGGTCGAAAGTCGGACCAAAGAGATTGGAATACGGAAAGCAAATGGAGCAACCATTTGGTCTATAATGCGTTTATTGCTTGCAAATTATTCTAAATGGGTTGTAATTGCATTCATCATCGCCATGCCAATTGCATTCCTTCTGGGGAATATTTTCCTGGGAAGATTCTTCTTTCATACCTCAATGCCTTTGTGGGCTTTCTTGGTAGGACCGCTGATTGCCTATTTTATAGCACTTATGACAGTAGGAAGCCAGTCGTGGCGGGCGGCATCCCGAAACCCTGTCGATGCGTTGCGCTATGAATAGTGGCTTTTTTTCACCCCAAACCCCTGAGTGGGATTTAGATTCGTGGAACTCACGGATTAGAGATGATGGATGAAATTAAATTAGAAAGAAGATAAAGTGAAGAAATATACGCCACCTATGATCAGCGCGCCCAGGTCTCCTTCAGGGGATTTAGGGGTGGTGATTAGAGGTAAATCGCAAAATAAAATACGATATTTAGGCATCTATTGAACTTATAACTATCCAAATGTTAATTAACTACCTGAAAATCTTCTTCCGTAACCTGAAAAAGCACAAACTCATTTCGGCAATAAATTTGTTTGGCCTTACGCTTGGTCTCTTGAGTTCGCTCTTCATCCTTGAATATGTTTTTTACGAACGGAGTTTCGACAGTTACCACGAAAAGGGCTCCAGGGTTTGCCGGGTGGCATACGACAGGTACCAGTACGGGAAACTTCAGTGGAAAACGGCCAATTCCTTTTATCCGACCGGTGCCTGGATGAAAGAGAATTACAGCGAAGTGGAAGACTGGGCAGTGTTGGTCAGGAAATACAACATTACCGTTGGATGCGAAAGTCTGGCAGGGGATCAAATCTCGTTCAACGAGACGAAATCGTACTACGCAACCACTTCATTGTTCAGGATGTTTACCCTGCCACTTTTGGAAGGTAGCGCCAATTGTCTGGCAGAACCCAATACGGTGGCAATCTCTCAAAAGGCCGCAGAAAAGTATTTCGGGAAAGGAAATCCCGTAGGGAAAATTCTGACAGTTAACAACACGGAAAAATACACAGTCACCGCCGTTTACAAAAATATTCCGGCCAATTCACACCTGCAGACAGACTTTCTCTTCTCCTTGCCAACTTTTGTCAATACCCGGCAGAATCTAAATACCAACTGGAAAGGCGACTCCTTTCATACCTACCTGCAGTTAGCCAAAGGAGTGGATTACAAAGAATTCTGCGACAGGGCTTTCCGTGATATGATAGCAAAAAACTACCTGACGGCCTTGAATGCAAGTCAGACCAGGGATGAATATTATCTCCAGCCAATATGCGATATCCATTTGCAATCGAACATCGAATACGAAACCGAGCCTCCCGGAAACCCTAAAACGACCAATATTCTTTTCGGTTTTGCCATCTTCCTGCTTTTGGTAGCCTGGATTAACTACATCAACCTCGTCACGGCTCAATCCATGGAACGTGCCCGCGAAATTGGGATCAAAAAAATCAATGGCGCCACCCGAATCGGACTGATCGGACAGTTCCTCTCCGAAGCATTACTGTTCAACCTTATTTGCCTGTCAGTAACTTTGGGGCTTTACGCATTGATCAATCCACTATTCAGGGAAGTTACCGGAATAGCTGATTTCAACTTGTTCCTTCACGCCGGATTTATCAGGACCGGGTTACTGGTTTTTCTTTCTGGGATACTACTTTCCAGCGTTTACCCCGCTTTGGTACTCTCCTCCTATCAACCGGTAACGGTCTTGAAAGGGAAATTTAAAAATTCGATTCAGGGAGTGCTCTTCCGGAAAGGTCTCATCACGATTCAGTTTATCATCTCCGTTGTCTTGCTGATAGGCACCCTGGTAACTTTTCGGCAGGCCTCCTACCTGATGAAAAAAGAGATGGGGGTCAATTATTCATCCAGTCTGGTTGTCAGAGCACCGCGTATCGCTGATACCCCGGAAATCCGTATGAACAAACTGACTAGCTTCAGGGACAAGGCAATGGAGTTTCCTGAAATAGCGGATTTTACTTTTACTTCGGATATTCCCGGACAAGAAATCAATAATTTTTTCGGAGGGCGACGCAAAGGTTATGATGCAAACGATGTGAAAGCCTATTTTGCGATTAACACCGACACCCGGTTTGTGGATTTCTACCAAATTAAATTGCTTGCCGGCAGAAATTTCAGGAAGGAGGAGACGTATCAGCAAAGAACCATCCTGGTAAACAAATTGGCTATGGAACGGATGGGGTATGCAAATCCGGAGGAGGCCGTTAACAAAATTATGGTGAAAGGTGCGGATCAGGAATTTATGATCATTGGTGTTGTGGATGATTTTTACTTCAAATCCATCAAAACAGAACCTGTTCCTACCGTGATTCTCCTGAACGATGCTCCTAAAACATATTTGACATTCAGGCTGAGCAATGTTCATCAGGGCACTGTTGCAACACTCGTTTCAAAACTTGCGTCACATTTCGAATCCATTTTTCCGGGTCAGCCGTTTGAATTCTTTTTACTTGACAGCAAAATGCTTTTGGATCTGAGACCCGACAAGACTTTTGGCGCCGTTTTTTCGATCTTCTCCATATTGGCAATTCTCATTGCAATCGTCGGAATAATCGGACTGATCCTCATTACAATTAATCAAAGCCGAAAAGAACTGGGTATCCGGAAGGCTCTGGGAGCCGAGGTCAAGGATGTCACAGGTTTACTCTCCAAACAGCTAACTGTCCAGTTTTTGATCGCCATCTGTCTGGCAGCCCCACTTTCCTGGTACGGCTATGACCACTGGTTCCTGAAAACCTACAACCACCATATTGACCTGAATATGTGGTTTTTCGTTGGTCCGATAATGGCGATGGCAATGGTAATCTTTTCTGTCGTATTTTTACTCTCCGTTCTGGTTTTCAGAATGAATCTTTCTAAGGTTTTGCAGTACGAATGATGGTTAAAAAATTTGTCATAAATGAAGTTAAAACTGTCAAATAAATTGACACATAAATATTAAATATAGATCGTAAGTATCTGAATAATAAATTGATATATTTCTGGCATGATTTCTGAATATTTTTTTGGGAACAACAGAATAAATCACCAGAATATGATTAAACATTTTTTGACGACCCTACACAGAAATATCTTACGTGACAAGATATTCTCCATGATCAACCTGGCTAATCTCTCGGTCGGTTTTACTACCTTCATTTTATTGGGCATGGTGGTAAGCTACGAGTTCAGTTATGACAAGTTCAATAAGAATTTCGAACGGATCTATAGGGTTCAGACAAAACAGGAAGATTCATACCCAACGAATTATTGCACCTTCAGTCCTGCAGCTTTTCGGTATCATTTGATGGCTGATCAGCCTGAAGTTGAACAAGTACTGTTGATGCGGGAAATCTCCGGCGGACAGGGAGGCGGTCAGTTTTTTACCTTGCCGGATGGCGGACAGCTCTACGAAAAGGGCGGTTATTTCAGCGAAAACTCCATCTTTGATATTTTCACCATTCAGCTTAAAGCCGGATCCGAACGAAATGCACTCGTAGAACCCAATACAATCGCTCTTTCAGAGACATTTGAAAAGAAGCTGTTTCCCAATGGAGGTTCGGTTGGCAAACAGGTGGTGGTAGGGAAGCGTTTTCCACTCACCGTTTCAGCCGTTTATGCCGATTTTCCAGACAACTCCAGTCTTCGGCCTACTTTCCTTATTTCGTTGAGCACCTATGAAATATTGGCCGCCAGAAAGGGATTTCGGGACGATTGGACCTACATCGACAATGATAATTATGTGCTCCTGAAAAAGGGAACGGACCCCAGATCGGTTGAGGCAAAAATCAAGGATGCATTTAAAAATGTGAAGAACTATGAGAAATCCAGCCCATACCTGCATCCGCTTTCCAAACATCATTTTTCACCCAACAAACAGTCAGACATGTATGTCGGTCTATCTGTGCTGTCGTTGGCAGGAATTCTGGTTTTGATACTTTCCTGTGTAAACTATGTGAATTTGTCGTTAGCGAATTCCACACGCAGGGCTTGTGAAATAGGTATTAAAAAAGTGGTCGGGTTTTCCAGACAGGCGATCGCATCGCAGTTTCTCGCAGAAACCATATTCATTACATTTCTTGCCATGCTTCTTGGTATGCTTCTGGCACAGGGACTTTCTCCGTTGATGAGTACCATTCTTCAGAAGGACGTCGAATTTTCAATCCTGAATAATTGGCAATTGATCTGGATCGTACTTTTGGTAGCGCTCCTTTCTGGCATACTTTCGGGCTTGTATCCGTCGTTTGTACTGGCGGCATATAATCCGGTAAAAGTATTGAAGGGGAAAGTTTTTGCTGGTACAGGAAGGTCGATAAGCTTGAAAAAGATACTCACCACGACTCAGTTTTCCATTTCGCTGTTTATGCTGATTGTGAGCTTTATTCTCTATCGTCATGTTAATTTCATCCTGAATAAGGATTTGGGATTTGACAACAAGAACATCATTTTCTCAGAGGTGAATGCAAAGGAAAATATTGATTTTGAGACTATCAGACAAAGATTGCTAAGACATCCTGAGATTGTGGATGCCTCTTTTTCGAGCACCATTCCGTTTCAGGGTAATATCGGAGGATACGTTTCGTGGGAAGGGGCAGCTCCCGATGAAAAAGAGATGGTGAGTCGTAATTATGTCAATTATGATTTTATCCCCACCTATAATTTGAAATTGGTTTACGGTCGGAATTTTTCCAAAGAGTACCCATCGGATAACAAGGGATGTATCATTAATGAAACTGCGCTCAAGGTTTTTCGGTGGAAGGATCCGATAGGGAAGCAGCTATTTCTTTTTGGAAAGCCCTATCCTGTGATCGGGGTTGTGAAAGATTTCCATCCATATTCGGTGCACAACCCTATTCCAACCTATGTGATGTTTCTCGCACAGAATGAACTTTCTGGCACAAAACTTCTTACCGTGCGATTTACGCCAGGTAATCAGCAGAATGCCAGAAGATTGGTAACCAGTGAACTGGAAGCGGTATTTCCAAATGATCCATTTGAATTCAAGGACTTTAAGGTGATATTCTTTCTGGATGGAGCCATCTCCTTTTGGCAATCAATGAAACGGATTTTCTTCTTTTTTGCCATCGTGACGCTCATTATCTCCTCAATGGGATTGTTCGGACTGATCATATTTACTACGAAACGCCGCACGAAAGAAATTGGAATCCGGAAAGTTCTCGGCAGTTCGGTTGGGGCAATCTATAAACAGCTTTCAACCGAAGTAATCGGATTATTGGGATTCTCTTCGTTGGTAGCCTGTCCGGCAGCTTGGTACATTTACAAAACCATGCCGGGAGCGTACAAAGAGCCATTGTCAATAGACGAATTCCTGCTGGCGTTTGGCCTGGTAGCTTTTGTTGCATTCGGCACGATCAGTTACCACGTGCTGAAAGTTGCCGTACGAAATCCAGTAGATGCACTCCGGTACGAATAGTCGGAGTGCATCATTGCATAGGATTGGCGTATTATTTTAGCTCCAAAATCATCGCTGAGTGAGCCGGTATTTTTAACGCCGTCAGGTCATCCACCGATTTCCCTGAGATTACCTCAAAGCCTTTGGTTGCTCCTTTAAGTCCCTGGCTGTAATGGGAAGTTTTGAACGGTTTCTCATCGGCACTGTTGTTAAAAATTACCATGATGTTCTCTTTCTCATTGTAACGGAAGAAAGCATAGACGCCTTCTTTTGGCAGGTAGTGCAGCATTTTGCCGGTATGAATCACCTCTTTGCCCTTGCGCCAGGTGATCAGTTTTTTCAGGTATTGCTGTGCTTCCTTTTGCTGAGGGGTTAATCCTTCGCCGGTAAATCCGTTGATTTTATCGCCGGCCCATCCGCCCGGGAAATTTTTGCGCAACGTACCATCACCATCGCTTTTTCGGCCAGTCATCAGGATATCGCTGCCATAGTAGATCTGAGGAATCCCACGGATTGTCATCAGGTAGGCCATCGCCATTTTGTATTTGCTAAAGTCTTCGTGGATTGCGGTAAAGAATCGTTCTGTGTCGTGGTTGTCGGCAAAAACGACCAGGCTCTGCGGATCGGGATAAAGGAAATCAAGTGCCAGCACATCGTATAACCTGTTGATGCCTTCGCTCCAGCCCTCCTTTTCGGAGAATGCCCTGACGATGCCATCCTGCAACGGGAAGTCCATCAAACTAGGCATCCAGGAGCGGTAACCATCCGGATTAACCTTCCCTCTTTGCCAGTATGATACCTGAACCTGATTGGTATTCCATTCTTCTCCCACGATGTTGAAATGCGGATATTCATCCATCACTTCCCTGGTCCATTCGGCCATCATCGCCGGATCAGGGTATGGGTAAGTGTCCATACGGATGCCTGCGAGTCCGACGTACTCGATCCACCAGATGGAGTTCTGTATCAGATATCTGGCCATGAACGGATTACGTTGATTCAGATCGGGCATTGCGGAGACAAACCATCCGTCATGGAATTCATCTTTGTCGCGTTGTGCGCCATAGGGATCCTGCTGTACAGACTTGCGGTGATTGGTAATTGTTTTGGAATCAGCATTGAGCCAGTCTTTGGTGGGAAGATCTTTCATCCACCAGTGTCCGGTACCACAATGGTTAAAAATCATATCCATGATCATCTTAATACCTTTCTTCTGCGCCTCAACGCCCAACTGTCTGTAGTCTTCGTTGCTGCCGAAACGTCTGTCGACACGGTAAAAATCGGTCGTGGCATATCCGTGATAGGAGGCCTCCGGCATATCATTTTCGAGTACCGGATTAAGCCAAAGTGCTGTATATCCCTGATCTGCGACGTAATCAAGGTGATCGCGCATTCCCTTAATATCACCTCCATGACGACCGTACTGATTAGCCTGATTCAGCTTATCGGCCATTGCAGGATTTGAGTCGTTCGACGGATCGCCATTGGCAAACCGGTCGGGCATGATAAGGTAGAGCACGTCTGAGCTGTTGAATCCAATGCGGTTGGCAGAATTCGCTTCACGCGCCTTGAGCTCATACGCGTACGATTGCACCTCTTTCCCATTCAGCATAAACTGAATGACAAACTTTCCCGGCAGGGCATTTGTAGCCAGTTTTAGATTTAGGAAGAGATAATTCGGATTCTCCACGGAAACCACCGATTCGAGCGAAACGCCCGGATAGCTGATAACGGGTTTGGTCGTAGAAATCTGGTCTCCGTGAACCAATAACTGAAGGTTGGGATTCTTAAAACCGACCCACCAAAATGAGGGCTCCACGCGCTCCAGCGAAGGTTTGACTGCTTGTTTTGCATATGTTGCCGTGCAAAAGAGAACAAGCAGAGCTGTTTGCACAAAAAATGCGATGTTTCTTTTCATTTTATATTTTTCATTTTATATTTTTCACTTTTCACTTTTTCTGTTGGATAAGTTCTGAGTTCAATTGGCTGTTGGGAGAGATAACCTGCTCTTTCCCGTATACCTCAATTGCGATTTTTCGGGACGAATGGTTCTCGAAAATTACGGAGTGCTGATTCACCTCAATTTTAATCGTAGCGCCCCTGAAATTGATGCGGAAAGAATAGCCTTCCCATTTTTCCGGAAGGATAGGAGCGAAGCAGAGGCGATCGTTTTTGATCCTCATACCCCCAAATCCTTGCACAAAAGACATCCAGGTGCCCCCCATTGAAGTGATGTGGCATCCGTCCTCCGTGTCGTTGTTGTAGTCGTCGAGGTCCAGTCTGGCTGTGCGCAGATATAGTTCGTACGCCTTTTCGGGATAGCCGATTAATGCAGCCAGAATGGTGTGGATGCAGGGCGACAACGACGATTCGTGCACCGTCAGCGGCTCATAAAAATCGAAGTGGCGTTTGATGGTTGCTATATCGTATTCCTTCTCGAAAAGGAAAAAACTCTGGAGCGTGTCTGCCTGCTTGATGTAGGGTGAGCGCAGGATGCGGTCCCACGACCAATTTTGGTTTAACGGGCGTTCATTCTTCGGAAGATCGGCAGCCGGGATTAGTTCCTTATCCAGAAAGCCGTCCTGTTGTAAGAAAATATCGAGTGAAGGATCATACGCAAAGTAGATCTTCTCCACAATGTCTTTCCAAACCAACGTCTCTGCTTCCTCGGTGAAATTCCATTTTTTCTTTAAATCTTCATATGCTTCAGGATGTTCTTTTTTCAGCATCTCAATAACCTGCATGGTATATTTTAAGGTCCACTGAGCGATCCGGTTGGTATGATAGTTGTTGTTTACATTGTTCTCATATTCATTAGGGCCTGTCACGCCCAGCATTACATATTTTTGTTTGGCTTCCGACCAGTTGACACGCTGTGCCCAAAAGCGGGATATTCCCAGAAGAACCTCAAAACCTCTCGGCATGAGGTATTCTTTATCCCCGGTGTACCGGAGATAGTCATAAATGGCAAAGGCAATGGCGCCGTTGCGGTGCACCTCCTCGAACGTGATTTCCCATTCGTTATGGCACTCTTCCCCATTCATCGTCACCATCGGATAGAGGGCGGCGCCATGATTGAACCCAAGCTTTGCTCCGTTTTCAATAGCCTTTTGGAGATGTTTGTGGCGGTACGACAGGAGGTTTCGGGCCACTTGCTGAGGCGCTGTTGCAAGGTAAAACGGAATGCAATAGGCTTCCGTATCCCAGTAGGTAGATCCGCCGTATTTCTCGCCGGTAAATCCTTTTGGTCCGATATTTAGCCTTTCATCTTCACCGGAGTAGGTTTGCTGCAGTTGGAATATGTTGAATCGGATGCCCTGTTGAGCCGCCAGATCACCTTTCACCAAAATATCGCTGGTTTCCCATTTCTTGTGCCATAATTCGGAATGGTTCTTCAACAGCCGATCATAGCCAATCACGAATGCATCGTCCAGATGCTGAGCGGCAACTTCATTCAACTTACTCTTTTCGCAATTTTCAGAGGATAGATTTACGCCGTATTTTTCAACTGTGAGCCGGTCTCCCTGATTCATCTCTACAGCAACGATGTTGGAGACGAATTTTTGACGTTCCTCGAGATCGGCATGAAAGGGTAGTACTTTCCCGTTTTTGATCAGTTTAAATTTCATCCCGGTACAGACCTGAAAGAAGGTCTTCCGCACTTCAGCGGTTATATATCCCTCTCCTTGCGCAACCGATTTGCAGACCTCATCCCAAAATTTTTCATCGTAATTGGAATCGACGTTGACGATATCGAAATCGATGTAAGGAGAGACGGTTATTTTTTCTGAGAAATTCAACGCTTCAATGGTATATCGGATGGCTCCGATTTCGGTTTGGCTGATGCTGACAAACCGTTGTGCCGTCACTTTGACCTGCTTTCCATCGGCGAGTTCGGCCGTGAATGTACGATCGAGCAGGCTGTTCCTCATATCCAGTTCCCGTCGGAAATGGAGGATCTTACATTGATGGAGATCCAGAACGATATTCCCGATCCAAATATCTATGCCGATCCAGTTCGCCGCGTTGAGTACTTTGGCAAAGTATTCAGGATAGCCGTTTTTCCACCAGCCAACCCTTGTTTTGTCGGGATAATAGACGCCTGCCACGTAGCTTCCCGGCAGGGTAAGACCCGTGTATTTCTCTTCAAAATTGGCTCGGTGCCCCATTCGCCCATTACCAAGGCTCATCAGGCTCTCCGAGATTTTATTGTGTTCCGGATGAAACCCATCCTCAATGATTTTCCATCCGTCGTGAACGATGTAAGACTTCATCAGCGTATTATTTGTTTTTCATTTGCCGTATGGAACCCTCAAGGCAATAAACACCTTCTTTGGTGAGCAGTTGCTCATGAGGATTTCATTTGTTGCTCATTTAATAACACATTACAATGGAGACAAAAGCTTTGCGATCAAAGAGCTTCGTTCTCCTGCCTTCTGTTCCGGCGACCGCAAAGGGGCGCCATACATCCGGCGTATTTATATGAACCATTTTGACAATAATTCAAAATCCATTTTTCTGAAACCGGGTATAATGTAGTCAGCATAGGATAAATTGTCAGACGAGCCGACTCCGATGACGTGCATTCCGCCATTAAGAGCGGCATCAATCCCTGCCTGGGCGTCTTCAAAAACCAGACACTCTTTCGGCTCAACCTTCAGCAGTTGAGCGCATCTCAAAAAGACTTCAGGATCTGGTTTCGCTTTAGAAACAGAATTTCCATCAACGATGGCGTCGAATTTCTCCGAAAGGTGAATCCTTTCCAGAATCAACGGGGCATTTTTACTGGCAGAGCCAAGTGCGATGAGCATTGCGTTGCTACGCAGGTCATCCAGAAACCGGGAAACTCCCGGTAATATTTCATCTTCCGTCATTTGATTGACGTACTCGAGGTAGCGTTTATTCTTCGTATCGGCCAACAGAAGCTTCTCCTCGGCCGACTTTTCGATTTTTCCTAATCCAAGTAAAATATCCAGGGATCGCATCCTGCTAACCCCTTTCAGGAGCTCATTTTCCTGTTCAGAGAAGTCAAAGCCCAACTCCGACGCCATCTCTTTCCAGGCGATAAAGTGATATTTGGCAGTGTCGACAATTACACCGTCCAAATCAAACAGACAAGCTTTGATTTTCATACTCATAACAGGCTCTGCTCTTTTATGCTTCTTTGTGTTCTTTTATGAATAATACTGATATACCTGCCAGAAGCATACTCGCTCCTGCCAATCCCAACATGTAGACCGCATGGCCTCCCAGCAGCGTCAGAATTATACTGCCTAATAGTCCGGCAGTAATTTGCGGAATGGTGATAGTTGCATTGAAAATCCCCATGTAAACACCCATTTTAGCTGGTGGAAGGGAGGCTGAGAGCATGGCGTAAGGCATCGCCAGGATAGCCGCCCATGCAATTCCGACACCAACCATTGAACCGATAAGTCCATATTGATTCTTGATGAATACCATGGAGAGAAGTCCGATTCCGCCAAGTAACAACGAGGTGAAATAAATGGGCTTCCTCCCGAATCGGGTGGCAAATTTTGCCATTACCAGGGAGAACAATGCGCCAAAGATGCTATATCCCGCGAAAATTACGCCGACCCAGTTTCCGGCTTCATTGAATCCGGCTGAGGTGCCGTCTTCAGGCAAGGTATTCCATACATTTTGTGCAATTGCGGGAGTTGTATATACCCACATCATAAATAGTGCAAACCAGGAAAAGAACTGCACGAAAGCCAGTTGCAACATTGTTCCCGGTATTTCTTTCAGCAGGGAAATGAAAGAGGTTCTCTCCTTGTCCGTGCTTTCGAGGTTATTGTATTTGGCATATTCTTTCGGCGAATATTCTTTGGTGGTAAAGGCGGTCCATAATACGGTCAGAAGCAAAGCCCCCCCGCCAAAATAGAAGGCCCAGACAACGGTCGGCGCCACTTTCTCTCCCGCGGCAGGGACGTTGGAAACGCCTAACCATGTCAGCAGGAAAGGGAGTATGGATCCAACCACAGCGCCTGCATTAATAAGAAATGCCTGAATCGAAAAGCCGATATTTCGCTGTTCTTCAGACACCATATCGCCAACGAGGGATCTGAATGGCTGCATGGTAACATTGAAGGAGGTATCCATCAACAACAACATCGCCGCGCCAAAAAACAAGGGTGGAACCAGGTGTGCGAAGAATTCGGAATTTGGCATAAAAAACATCGCCAGAGCAGAAACGATTGCTCCCGCAAGGATAAATGGAATCCTCCGACCCAGGCGGGTCCAGGTTTTGTCGCTGGAGAGACCAATGATTGGCTGTACGATTAATCCTGCAATTGGCGCCGCCAGCCAGAAATAGTTCAGGTGGCCCACATCGGAGCCAAGTGCAGAGAGGATCCTGCTTGTGTTTCCGTTTTGTAGGGAGTAGCCTATTTGTACTCCCATGAATCCGAAACTCATATTCCAGATTTGCCAAAACGATAGCATAGGTTTTTTTGCCATAGTGAAAATTTGGTTTTTAAAGTCTGTGGTTAAAAGGTATATCGGCATAAAAATACGCCGATTAAACAGAATAACCCTAGACCTTATCGATTAACAAAAGATCTCACTGAAATGGTAAAAATGGGATCTCATGCCCGGATGGACATGAATTTTTGGAGACGAAACAAATGATTTTCGTGTACAAACGTATAAAAAGAATTTTATAAACAACAACTATTTCATTTTTTTTACAAAATTCTTGCTTTACCTTTTTCGCTTGGTCGATTCACGAATAACCAGATCGGTCTCGATAAAGTGTGTTTTATGTTGGTCGTCAGTTGGCTTTTCTATGCGGTCGAGTAGCAATTTGGCGGCTTCAACTCCCATTTCATATCCGTGTTGATCGACAGAGCTAAGCGTCGGTGTGGTAATATCAGAGAAGAAGCCGGCCGAAAATCCAATTATGGCGACTTTTTGCGGTACCGCAATCGACATGCGTTGCAATGTTTTCATCACGCCCACTGCCGTCATATCGTTTACGGCGAATATCGCATCCGGCGGAGTCGGAAGGTGCATAAGATTTCGCGTTGCATCACCGGCGAGTTCAAATGAATCAGCGATGACTACAAAGTCTTCCCGGAAGGGAATTCCGTGATCTTCCAGCGCTTGTTTGTATCCCTCAAACCTCCTGATACCAATTCCCAGGGTTTGCTGAGTGGCAAGGTGGGCTATTCGTTTGCATCCGGTATCAATAAGATGGCAGGTGGCATTATACGCGGCTTTCCGGTCGTCGATAATGACACGATCCACCTCAATGTCTTCCGGTGCACGATCGAAAAAAACGATAGGGATCCCTTTTTCCTGCAGGTTCTGAAGGTGCGTCAAATCATGAGTCTCTTTCGAAAGGGAAACCAACAATCCTTCAACCCGGTTTGATTCCAGGGCCTGCGCATTGATAATTTCGCGCTCGTATCTTTCGTTGGATTGACAAACCATAACATTATAGCCCGATTCGTACGCGATATCTTCGATGCCACTTATCACGGAGGAGAAGAAATAATGGACAACTTCAGGTATGATTACACCAATGGTATTCGTGCGGCTATTCTTAAGTGACAACGCAACCGCATTGGGTTTGTATTTAAGCTTTGCGGCAAGATTATTGACTGCATCCTTCGTTTCTCTACTGATATCCGGATGATCTTTTAGTGCCCTGGATACTGTTGAGGCAGAGATATTGAGCGCTTTAGCGATGTCTTTTATCGTTATGGGACTACTCATTTAAGACAAACGTTAGTTGGTTTTTTTCCTAGCTGCAAGTTAATAAAAATTCGGATAATCAGAGCTTCCCCGAATGCCTGGAGAGCGAGCCATTTCTTAAAAAAATGCAATAGATTATAAAACATGTTGTAGAACATGTTTGACGCAAACGTAACCGCAAACGTTTGCGATAAGTTTTTTCTCTAACACGCAAACTTAGAGGGTTAAATGATTGTTAAATTATATTTATTTGCACCACTGAAATGGTTAAAATATGGTTTTGGGCACTAAACAAATTGATTTTCAACGTTCTTATGATTTAAATGCTGCTTTAGGCATTAAAATCTTCAACCATGATTTATGAACCAATAATGTAATTCGCATGAAGCAGGCAAGTACAAAAATTCGCAAGTCGCAAAAAACATGTTTTGCGGGCTCCATGAGAACTTTTAACATTCATTAATTAACTAAAATGATCAATCGAATGAAATTTGAATTAGCAAAGATGAAGATGCTTTGGTTTTTCTTATTCGCGTTGTTGTCGATGACCACTTACGCTCAGGAAAAAACCATTTCCGGAAAAGTTTCCGATGCTACAAGCAAAGAAGCGCTCATCGGTGTGACCGTCCAGGTGGAAGGCACAACCCTTGGAGTTGCAACAGATTTTGATGGTAAATATACCCTCAAAGTAAAACCAGGACAAAAACTGGTATTCTCTTTTGTCGGTTATGTAGCACAAACTATCGTAGTCGGACAACAGTCGACCGTTAACATTGCGCTCAGTCCGCAAACACAAGGATTAGACGAGGTGGTCGTAATCGGTTACGGTACGGTAAAGAAAAATGATGCTACCGGTGCAGTAAGCACTGTTAGCTCCAAAGATTTTGCTAAAGGCGGAATCACTTCTCCTCAGGATCTGATCGTTGGTAAAAGCGCCGGAACTGTGATTACTTCTTCCGGTGGTGCACCAGGTAGCGGATCAACTATCCGAATCAGAGGAGGTTCCTCCATGTCAGCCAGTAATGATCCGTTAATTATTATAGACGGTTTTCCGGTAAGTAATTCAGGGATATCCGGGTTAGCTAATCCGTTATCAACAATTAACCCGAATGATATCGAAACTTTTACAGTTTTGAAAGATGCTTCTGCCACGGCAATCTATGGTTCCAGGGCTTCCAACGGTGTAATCTTGATTACGACCAAAAAGGGATCAACAGGTAAACCGATGAAAATTGAATACAATGGCACCATGTCTGTGAATACGATGCCAACCTATATGGATGTTATGTCAGGCGATGAGTTCAGGGCATTGGCATTGGATCTGGCGAAAAAAAGTGCGGTTGGATTAAGCATGGGCAGCCTTGGCCGACTGGGAAATCAAAATACAAACTGGCAAAAGGAGATCTATCAGGCAGCCTTTGCGCACGACCATAACGTAAGCATGAGTGGCGGTATCAAAACGATGCCTTACCGCGCATCTGTTGGTTACACAAATCAGAACGGTATTCTGAAAACAACCAATATGGAACGTTCTACTCTTGCAATCGGCCTGGATCCTGCTTTCCTGGATAACCACCTTAAGGTTAGCGTGAATATCAAAGGAAGTTACACCAAGCAAAATTTTGGTGATCAGGGTGCCGTTGGTTCTGCCGTAGCGTACGATCCAACTCAACCCGTCATGAATGGCAATACCAAATTTGGTGGTTACAATACATGGGTTAACCTTTCGGATGTATTACCAGATGGTACCATGAATCCTAACGGAAGTCCAAACCCGATTGGTGTTGCAAACCCGGTCGCCCTGTTAAATCAAACTGATAATAAATCAGACGTGAAACGCGCTCTTGGTAACGTTCAGTTAGATTATAAATTCCATTTCTTACCCGATTTAAGAGCCAATCTTAATGTTGGATATGACTATTTTACAACAAAAGGGCACAACAATGCCTCCAATGATGCTGCATTTACTTACAGAAACGGAATTGGGCGCATAAGTACCTATTCACAAACAGGGAAGTCCAAGCTTTTAGATTTCTATCTGAATTATGTGAAGGACATAAAATCAGCAAACAGCAAAATTGATGCGACAGCCGGTTATTCCTGGCAGCATTTTTACAAAGACGGAACTTCCTTCTCCAGTAATGGCGACGGTACCCAGATATCTGATAATAACACATCTTTCATCAATGAAAATTATCTGATTTCCTTCTTTGGTCGTTTGAACTATACCTTCATGGAACGTTATCTGTTAACAATGACTATTCGTGACGACGGTTCTTCAAGATTTGCTGAGGCTAACAGATGGGGTCTATTCCCTGCAGCCGCACTTGCGTGGAAAATCAAAGATGAATCATTCCTTAAAAATGTCGCTGCTGTTTCCGATTTGAAATTAAGATTGGGCTGGGGTATAACCGGTCAGCAGGATATTGGTAACGATTTCCCATATCTGCCTGTTTATCGCGGTAGCACTTCAACGGCACAATATCAGTTAGGAAACACATTCTACAATACATTGCGTCCTAATCCATACGATGCTAATATTAAATGGGAGCAGACTTCTACTTTGAACATTGGTTTGGACTTCGGATTTTTGAAAAACAGAATTACTGGGTCTATCGATGCATACAAACGTGAAACCAAAGATTTGTTGAACTTCATTCCTATTGCAGCCGGTAGCAACTTCTCCAACTTCCTCACAACCAACGTTGGTAATCTTGAAAATAAAGGGATCGAATTATCCTTGAACGGACAGATCATTACTTCAAAAGATTTGAATTGGAGCGTCGGTTTCAATGCTGCTTACAATGAAAATAAGATCACAAAACTGACAAAAACCGACGATCCGAATTATAC
This sequence comes from Prolixibacteraceae bacterium, assembly GCA_963663005.2. Lineage (GTDB taxonomy): Bacteria > Bacteroidota > Bacteroidia > Bacteroidales > Prolixibacteraceae > CAINVV01. The sequence goes on along the minus strand of CAXXHH010000008.1, from coordinate 6,077 downwards.
GGGTGTTGATGTTGGTTTGATCGGTGGCGGTGTTGGTAACTTCATCCAGAATCAACGCGTTGGATTCCCTTCAAACTCATTTTATGTATTCCAACAGGTTTACGGATCTAACGGAATGCCGATCGAAGGACTTTATGTGGATCGTTCAGGTACTGGCGGTACTGTTACCAGCAACAACCTCAACAAATACCACTACAAGAAACCGGCTCCCGATTATACGATCGGTATCAACTCACGGATAGCTTACAAACAAATGGACTTTTCATTCTCCGGCAGAGCAAACATTGGTAACTATGTTTACAACAACGTGGCCTCAGGAGCACTGTATTCTACCGTTTACAACCAGTCGGGATTTTTCAACAACATCCCAAAACAGGTTAACAATGCGAAGTTTACAAACACGCAGTACTTCTCTGATTTTTATGTTGAGAATGCTTCCTTCTTTAAAATGGACAACATGAGTGTAGGATACAATTTCGAAAAATTCTACAGTGCAAGGGTAAGTCTTACCGTACAAAATGTCTTTACCATTACCAAATACAAAGGATTGGATCCTGAGGTAAATGGTGGTATAGACAATAATTTCTATCCTCGTCCGAGAGTATTTGTACTTGGCGTAAATCTTACATTCTAACTTATTATTAAGAATACGACATGAAAATTTCTAAAATAAAATCACTAGCCGTTGTTTTTGCCGCACTGATGGCTGCATCTTGTGTCAAAGACTTGAATGTTACGCCGAAAGATCCGAATATCGTAACATCATTAACAGTATACGATAGTCCTGCTGCCTACAAACAGGGATTAGCTAAACTATATGCAACTTTCGCGCTCAGCGGACAGCAAGGCCCGTCCGGACAGGCAGATATTGCAGGTATTGATGAAGGTTTCTCCAATTATCTCCGTCAATACTGGAATGCTCAGGAATTATCTACCGATGAAGCCGTCATGGCTTGGAATGATGCCTCAATCAAAGACTTCCACTGGCAAACATGGGCTCCTAACGATGTGTTTATCTCGGCCATCTACTCCCGGATAATGTACACCGTAGCGCTGTGTAACGAATACATCCGCGCAACCACTGGCAAAACAGATGCAGATCTTATCAAGTACAATGCAGAAGCAAGATTTATTCGCGCATTGGCTTACTCACATGCAATCGATCTGTTCGGCAATCCGCCATTTGTTACCGAAGCTGATGCTCCTGGAGCATTTTTCCCAAAACAGACAACGCGTGCCGCTTTATTTACGTACATCGAATCTGAGCTCAAGGCCATCGAAACTGTCCTGGGTGCTCCAAAATTCGAATATGCCAGAGCGGATCAGGCCGCTGCATGGTCTCTTCTTGCCAAACTTTATCTGAATGCAAAAGTGTATATCGGCCAGGATAAGAGCGCTGAATGTGTCACTTATTGTGCCAAGGTTATCGGAGCCGGTTATACGTTAGCTTCCAACTACGCCAACAATTTTACGGCCGACAATAATCTTTCCAGCGAGATGATTTTCCCAATTACGAATGACGGTCAGCATACCCAGTCATATGGCGGTATGACCTACCTCATCCACGCACAAATCGGCGGAACTATGTCGCCTGCAAAATTTGGTGTCGGTGGCGGTTGGGGAGGTATCCGCACAACAAAAGCGCTGGTGAACAAATTTGCTGATCCCAGCGGTGCAACAGATAAACGCGCAATGTTCTGGTCTGACGGACAGAAATTCGAGATCAATGATATTGGTCAATTTACAGATGGTTGGGCAATCACAAAGTACTCAAACCTTACATCCACCGGAGCGGCTGCCCCACACGCACATCCTGATTTCGTAGACACGGATTATCCTGTATTCCGTCTCGCTGATATCTACCTGATGTACGCGGAAGGTGTTCTCAGAGGCGCTACAACTGGAAATGCTACAACAGCCCTTGGGTATGTAAACGCATTACGCCAGAGAGCTTATGGAAATACCAATGGTAATATTACTGCCGGTCAGCTTACGCTGGATTTCATCCTCGATGAACGTGCCCGTGAACTTTATTGGGAAGGCACCCGTCGTACCGACCTCATCCGTTTTGGCAAATTCACAGGCGGTGCCTACTTATGGCCCTGGAAAGGAAAAGTTGCCGCAGGCGCTTCAACTGAAACCTTCCGCGATCTTTATCCTATTCCTTCGAACGATTTAGGAGCGAATCCTACATTAAAACAAAATCCTGGTTATAATTAAACTTCTAAATTTTTTTACAATGAATAAAAAAATATTTATATATCTGACTTTCATTGGGCTGATCGGACTTTTGTTTTCTTGCGAGAAGGAAGGAACAAAGGCTATTTTATCAGACAGCCCGATTGCGCCGGTACTTCAGACTGTACCTGGCCTGACTCTGAAGAGAGCCAACGGTGTAAGCATACTTGAATTTGTTGGTACTCCGGTTGATCCGGGTTTCCAGGCATCTGCAACATATTACCTTGAAGCTTGTGCGAAAGGCAACAATTTTGTCGATGCGATTCAGGTTGCCAGCGATAAGCAGGATCTCTCAATGAAAATTTCAGTTGCTGATCTGGATGGTCTATTGTTAACCAAATTCCCTGCCGACCAGGTTTCATCCATCGATTTCAGGATCAGAGCGGTACTATCTGTCAGTAGTGGAACTACTTCATTTGTCTACAATTCTGCCGTTAAAAACGCAGACGTGACTCTTTATGGTCCTCCAACACTTTCATTCACCGTTGCAGGGAAATTGCAGGGCGTTGTTTCCGGAGCCGATAATAAGGTTTATACCGGATGGATCTATACGGATGGTACCCCATTCCAATTTACCAACAAAGATGACGGCAAAAAATACGGTGGTGTATTGGATGCAGGCGCCGTTTCATGTGCCTTAACCGAAAACGGACCAGCTATCAATCTGGCCGCCGGTGCCTATAATGTTACTGCCGATATCAATACGGGCAAGATGGTAATGACAGTCGCCGACGTCACGATAGGTATTATTGGAGATGCTGTTGGTGGTTGGAGCGACGATACAAAGATGGTTTACAACTTCACAGATCATACCTGGAATATTACCAAGACTATTACAGCAGGGGGATTCAAATTCCGGACCCACAATAGTTGGGCCGCGGTAAACGTGGCCTATAATCCTGCCGGTCATGATTTGAACAATTTGTATCAGAATGATGGCAAAACTGATAGCCAGAATATCGACAACGTTGCTCCGGGCAAGTATAACATCAAGTTGTATCTGGAAACGAGTCCGATGAAGGTTGTATTAACACCAACCAATTGATCTTCTAAAATATAAACAGATGAAAAGAAAAACGTTATACAGAATAATGGCCGTCCTTGTCACTGCATCACTCTTTTTTGCAGCCTGTACCAAGGAAATATCGAATGTCAGGTTACCCCAGACATTGGCTACCTCTCAGTCGCTGAACCTGAGATCAGACTCTGCTACTATTGTTGGCTTTGTAGTGGCAGCCGGCGACGGATTTAGTGAAAAGGGCGTTTGTTACAATACTGCAACCGGTCCGACGACAGCAAATTCGAAAGTTATTTTTAGCGGACAGAATACAAATGCAGCCTTTAGCGTGAAGGTTGGCGGACTGAAATATGCCACCAAGTATTACGCCAGGGCTTATGCAGTGGGTGCTGACGGAACAATTTACGGAGACGAAATTACCTTCACTACCTTATCCGTAATTCCAAAGCTTACAACTACAGCGATTTCTGCCATTGCCGGTACAACGGCTACCGGTGGCGGTAATATTACCGATAATGGTGGTGAAGCGGTTACTGCTCGTGGCGTATGCTGGAGTACAAAGACAGCTCCAACAGTTGCCGACAGCAAAACTTCTGACGCAACAGGTAGCGGTGTTTATGCAAGCAGTCTGACTAATCTACTCGGTAAAACGACCTATTATGTACGGGCTTACGCAACCAATAAAATTGGAACAGCTTATGGCAATGAGGTTTCATTCACAACGCTGGTCGCCGTTCCTACGCTGACCACCAATGCAATTACAAACGTTGTAGCCGACGGCGCAACAGCTGGAGGTAACATTACACTCGATGGCGGCGATGCGATCACGGCTAAGGGTGTTTGCTGGAGCACAAATGCTAATCCGACTATTGCTGATAGCAAGACCAGCGATGGTACTGGCAAGGTTGCATTTACCAGCGCAATTACCAAATTGAATGTGGCTACCTTATACCATGTCCGTGCTTACGCAACGAATTCAGCCGGAACAGGCTACGGACCGGATGTGCAATTTATGACATTCCCGCTGGCAATTTATGCTTTGGGTGATGGTACAACGGCAAGCTGGGATAACAACGCTGCAATAAAGGTTGATCAATCATCCACCGCAGGTGTTTATGTTGGTACCCTGGATTTGACGGCATCCAAAAATCTGAAATTTATCCTTAAATTAGGTAGTTGGCAACCACAGTGGGGACAAGCTTCCGGAGCTGCTGCAGGTACATTAGGCGGTAAATCTTGGTAGTGGCTCAGACCCTGATGCTATTGCAACACCTGCTACTTCAGGTAAATACAAGGTAACAGTTGATTTAGGCAAGATGACTTATAAAATCGAAGCAGCCTTCCCATCTGCATTGTTTATGATTGGTGACGGAGTTGGCGGTTGGACCTGGGCAGATATTAATCTTCCAATGGTGCCTGTTAACAGTCACCCGAACCTATTCTGGAAAAATCGTTTGGTTGAATGCTTCAGGGCGGATTTAAATTCGCTCCACAGAGAGACTGGATCAATGACTTTGGTAGTACCGGTAGCGCTGTTGGCGGCGTGTTCAACAAAGGCGGTGACAATATTCCGGTGCCTGGAACTGCTGGATATTATATGGTTGTAGTAGATTTAACTGCAAACAAAATTGCAATTGCTGATCCAAAGGTTTACCTCATGGGTAATACGATCGGCTCATGGGATACCAGTAATCCTGCTGGATTAATGACTGTCGACAATGCCAATAGCGTAATAAAAATTACGAAGACACTGGCAGCCGATGACGTCAGAATGTATGCTTGGCACCCTTGGTTTACCGATTGGTGGCAATCAGAATTTATCGTTCTGAATAGCAAAATTGAATTCCGCGGTACAGGCAACGATCAGACTCGTGTAGGCGTGACTGCCGGATCTCATACCGTTTCGCTGAATTTCAAACAGGCGCAGGTTCAATCCAATAAGTATTAATAAATAAATCGAAAGAGCTGCTTGTAACAGGCGGCTCTTTTGATTTAAAATCGATTTTGCCTAATTTCAACATTCCGTTTTATCCTTAAACGTTTTCTCATGAGAACCCTCGTTTTACTGATTTCCCTCCTGCTTTTATCTCGAATGGGATTTTCCCAGGTCGTCACGTCGATTCCGGCATTGCCTAATGAAGGGCAATCTGTTGCTATCACTTTGATGCGACGAAGGGTAGCGGGGGACTGAAAGATTACACGGGTGACGTCTATGCACATATCGGAGTGATAACGGATAAAAGTAGTTCAGGCAGCGACTGGAAGTATGTGGTTGCCGCCTGGGGTACCAATGTCGCTAAGGCAAAGATGATCCGCACGGGTTCAAACCAATATCAATTGAATATTACGCCCGGATATCAGACAATATTTTGCCGTTCCTGCCGGGGAGGTGATTTTGAAAATTGCCATGGTTTTTTCGAAGCAGCGTGATTGTAGGCAGTGATTACCTGCAAGGGAAAGATACCGGGAACAAGGATATATACCTGGATGTCTATGCAGCTGGATTGAATTTCGTTATCCAGCAACCAAGTAAGAATCAGATTTTTCAGCCTAAACACAACTATTCCTTTTTCAGCAACTGCAACCACTGCGGCTGATCTGGAACTGTACCTGAACAACCAAAAAATACAATCCGTTACTGGAACAAGTATCGCGTATAACTTCAATCTTGCCGCGGGCGATTACTGGATTAAAGCCAAAGCTATTTCCTCAGCAAAGACAATCACTGATTCTGTCTATTTTCATGTTTTGAGTACTCAAGTGGTTGAAAGCAGACCAGCCGGAGCAAAAAAGGGTATCAACTATCCGGATTCGCAGTCGG
>CAXXHH010000007.1:0-6037 GCA_963663005.2 Prolixibacteraceae bacterium | reverse complement strand
AAGGTAACGCATGGAGAAATCCTGAGCCATCCGGGCCATAGCGTCATAGACAGCCATATCCCCCATGGGGATGATATTTACCCAATACTTCTCCGACAATACGGGCAGATTTTTTGAAAGCAGTATTCGAGCGAATGCCCATATCGTGCATGGCATATAAAATACGCCGGTGAACAGGTTTAAGCCCATCTTTTGCATCCGGAAGCGCCCGGGCCACGATTACACTCATCGCGTAATCCAGGTAGGCGGTGCGCATCTGGTTATCAATGTCGACGGATTGGATCGTGCCAATATCCATAAGATTCAAACATCCTTTAAGTCAAAAAATGAAACGGTGAGATTTATTTTTGTTTCAAACAAATTCTAACCGAAGATTGGTTTAGCTATTTTCAACAAAGCCGGCAGCGAAGCCTAAGAATTATACCGCCTTGGGGGGGAGGAATCGATAGGGATATCGGCCGCTCTGAAAGTTAACCTAAACCTCAAGTTTAAAATTTCCAGGCCAAACCGGAAAATCGGCTATAATCACGCTTGATGAAAGGGAAATTTCTCAATCGAAAAATTCTTGTCGTTTTGACTCTCGGCCTGGTGATAGGAACGAGCCTTTTTGGGTGTTCCTCCAATCCTGAGAGTGTGGGAAATTCATCTTCGTCAGCCTACATTCAGAATAAAGGTTCGGATACCCTGGTCAATTTGGCGCTGGCTTGGGCTGAGGCTTACCAGGTTATCCACCCGGATATCAGCATTTCTGTCACCGGAGGTGGCTCAGGGACAGGGATTGCGTCTATGATCAATGGTACCTTGGATATTGCTAATGCCTCTCGCCAGATTTCGGCGGACGAATTAGCCCAGGCGAAGGCCAATGGATTGGATCCAGTCGAGTTCGTTGTGGCTCGGGATGCGATCGCGGTGATCGTCAATCCATCCAATCCGGTGGACCAATTAAACCCTGGAGCAGATCTCAGCCATCTATAAAGGGGAAATAAACAACTGGAATGAAGTAGGCGGAGAAGACCGGCCGATTGTACGCCTTTCTCGGGAATCAAATTCGGGAACCCATGTTTATTTTCTGGAGACGGTTGTCCGGCTGGGATCGAAGACGGATAAATCGATCTTCTCACCCACCACGCTTTTATTGCCTTCTTCTGAGGGGATCATTGCTGAAGTAACCGATAATCCCAATGCAATTGGTTATGATGGGTTAGGGTATATCACCCCGGATGTGAAAGTGCTTGCCGTAGCTCCCACCGCCGATGATCCGTTTATTCTGCCTTCGGCGGAAACAGTAAATTCGGGCACTTATCCGGTCGCGCGTGACCTTTATATGTATACCGGCCATGAGCCTACCGGGATTGTAAAAGAGTATCTGGATTGGATTGTCTCTGCCGACGCCCAGAAAATAGTGGCTAATTTAGGATTTGTACCCATTTTGATGTCTGACGTGACCCCTACAAGCCCATGATTCAATCAAAAGCCTGGACCGAAAAATTAATCACCCGCCTGATCCAATTTGCAGGATATTCAACGATCCTGTTTATCGGAATGATCCTCCTGTTCCTTCTCAGGGAAGGATTGCCAGCGCTTGTCAACGTGCCCTTCAAAAGCCTATTTAATGTCATTTGGTATCCCATCGAAGGGTATTACGGAATTTGGCCTTTGTTATCCGGTTCCTTGATTGTGACCCTGGGGGCCGCTTTGATAGCCGTTCCTTTCGGGGTTGCTACGGCGGTTTTTATTTCAGAAATCGCGCCAAAGTGGGTTGGAGATCTCTTAAAACCTCTGGTGGAAATATTAGCCGGTCTGCCCTCGGTGGTGTTGGGATTTCTGGGTATCCTGGTTCTGGCTCCCTTCCTCCGCAGGTTCTTAAATTTACCCACCGGGCTGACCGCTTTCACGGGGTCCTTGCTCTTAGGTGGAATTGCGATCCCAACCGTTGTCTCAATCGCTGAAGATGCTTTAAACACCGTTCCCCGGTCCTATCGCGAGGCTTCACTTGCCCTGGGGGCATCGCGCTGGCAAACCATCTGGGGGGTCACCTTGCCGGCTGCCCGGAGCGGGGTCTTAACCGCTATCATGCTCGGTTTGGGACGGGCGATGGGGGAGACGATGACCGTAATGATGGTTACCGGTAATGCTCCGGTGATGGCGGATGGATGGATGGCTTTATTTTCTCCGGTCCGTACGATGACCGCCACGATCGCCTCAGAAATGGGTGAGGTAGCCACCGGCAGCGTCCATTACCAGGTGTTATTCTTTATTGGAATTGTTCTCTTTCTCATCTCTCTGCTGGTAAACATTACCGCCTCGATCATCGGCTCACGCCAACTCAAACGCGCCGAGAAACTATTATCATGAAGACTGCCAACAATTTCGGAAACTTCTGGGATAACCGGCTCAAGCAGCGTCTGGGTTTTGGCCTCTTTACCGGTATGGCTGCCTTGACGATCTTACCGATCATCGTTGTTATTATTTTTATCGTTGTTAAAGGGTTCCCGGCAATTTCCTGGGATTTTATTTCTCAAATGCCTACCAATGGGATGCGTTCAGGGGGAATTCTCCCGGCGATCATTGGAACTTGTTACCTGACCATTGGAACCGCCATTTTTTTCGGTTCCCTTAGGGGTGGCTGCTGCAATCTACCTGGCAGAATACGCAAAGGATAATCGTTGGACCCGCTTGATTCGGATTGCAATTATCAATTTAGCAGGGGTGCCGTCGGTGGTGTATGGATTGTTCGGTTTGGGCTTGTTTGTCATTTTTCTTAAGTTTGGCACCAGTATCCTGGCTGCCTCTTTAACCCTTTCGATCATGACCCTCCCGGTAATCATCAGCACCGCCGAGGAAGCGTTACGGGCAGTCCCCTATTCTTTTCGGGTGGTCAGTTTGTCCTTGGGAGCCAGTTCCTGGCAAACGATCCGCAAGGTGATTTTGCCGGAAGCTTTACCTGGCATTCTGACCGGGGTCATATTAGGCCTGGAACGAGCAGCCGGGGAAACAGCCCCTATCCTATTTACCGGAGCGGCTTTCTTTCTGCCAACCCTGCCCAATTCACCCCTCGACCCAACCATGGCCTTGCCTTACCATATCTTTGTCATCTCCACCCAGGTGCCGGGGATGCCGATCGAGATCCAATATGGGACGGTTTGCGTGCTGCTGGTTTTCGTGTTGGGAATGAATCTGATCGCTTCCGTCATCCGATCCAGGGCGCGCGCCCGGAGGCAGTGGTAAGGTATGGATAAAATCATCATCGAACACCTCAGCCTGATGTATTCGGACGGCGCAGAGAGCCTGAAGGATATCAATTTGACCATTCCATCGAACGCGGTCACGGTTTTGTTCGGTCCGGCCGGGGGTGGAAAATCCACCCTGCTGCGGGTGCTCAACCGCCTGAACGATCTGACCGATGTGACCAGTCATTCCGGAAAGGTTCTATTTAACGGCCAAAATATTTTGGATACGAAAATCGATGTGATCAACCTGAGGCGTAAAGTGGGGATCGTCTTTGCCCGGCCGATCCCTCTGCCATTGACGATTTATAAGAACGTCAGTTATGGGGTGGAGATGGCCGGTGAACGGCGAAAAGCCTATCTGGATGATGCGGTCGAGAATGCCTTAAAACAGGCGATGCTTTGGGATGAGGTCAAAGACCGGTTGGCCGATCCGGCCAATGCCATTTCAGGCGGCCAGCAGCAGCGCTTATGCCTGGCCCGCGTTCTGGCGCTTAAGCCGGAAGTGATTCTGATGGATGAGCCGACCTCGGCTCTCGATCCAATTGCCACGGCCAAGATCGAATTGTCCCTTCAGGAATTAAAACAACAGTACACCCTCATCGTGGCTCCCCACAACACCCAGCAGGCTGCCCGGATTGCGGATTATGCCGCTTTCTTCCTCCAGGGAGAGCTGGTTGAATTTGGCAAGGGTGATAATATATTTTCCCATCCCAAAGACCAGCGCACCCAGCACTATATCGAAGGCCGGTTTGGCTAGGTCTGCTTGTCAAACCCCCATTGCTCTGCTATAATCCCCATGCAAGACAGGGGCGCGTAGCTCAGCTGGTCAGAGCGTACGGTTCACATCCGTAAGGTCGAGAGTTCGAGCCTCCCCGCGCCCACACGAGCCCCATAGACGGGGTTTCGTTATGCAGGCGGATGCCTGCTTGAGAGCCGCCAGAGATGGCGGTTCATTTTTTAAACACATCCGTATCCCCGGAGGGGGGGACAGGCGGTCGAGAGTTCGAGCCTCCCCGCGCCCACACGAGCCCCATAGACGGGGTTTCGTTATGCAGGCGGATGCCTGCTTGAGAGCCGCCAGAGATGGCGGTTCATTTTTTAAACACATCCGTATCCCCGGAGGGGGGGACAGGCGGTCGAGAGTTCGAGCCTCCCCGCGCCCACACGAACCCCATAGACGGGGTTTCGTTATGCGGGCGGATGCCTGCTTGAGAGCCGCCAGAGATGGCGGTTCATTTTATTAAACACATCCGTATCCCCGGAGGGGGGGGGGACAGGCGGTCGAGAGTTCGAGCCTCCCCGCGCCCACACGAACCCCATTTTAAAAATCTTAATTCTTGACAAAAAATTTACCTTGGGATAGAATACGTACACGAGTAGCTACTCGTGTACGTATTCTATCCATGTATTTCTGGAATCTTCTATTAACCTCTAACGTAAATGCCTCCGCAGGAAAAGATCATTGGCCGATTCGAAAGAAACACTCCGTTCAAGGATTACCCAGCAAGATATTGCCACCCGGGTGGGGGTTTCAAGGGCGACCGTTTTCGGCCGTGCTTAGCGGCAGCCGGTTTGTGGCACCGGATCTAAAGGAACGCGTTCTGGCTGCCATCGAGGAGATGCACTACGTTCCCGATTTCATCGCCCGCAAGCTTGAAAACCAACTGCACCATGACGATTGGGTTGGTGTTGCCCAATATTCTCAGTCCGGTTTGGGCGACCATCGCCCGAGGGGCAGCCCGACGTCGCCCGTTCGGCCGGCTACAGCACCATCCTGTACGACACCGATGAGCAGGTCGAGGTAATGCAGGCCGTCCCTGCGCAACCTGCAAGAAAAAAGGGTGGATGGGATCCTCCTGGCCCCTTGCGGCAACAGCCGCGGGATCCTTTCCGATTTTCTCTCCCAGGTCCAGATCCCACTGGTCATGCTGGACCGGTTTGTGGAAGACCTTCCGTTGGATTCGGTGGTTTCGGACGATTCGGGCGGAGCCTACCAGGCAGCCCGTCACCTGATCGAAACCGGGCATAAACGGATCGGTCTGATCAACCTCCCCTTAAGCCTGACCACCGGTCAGAGCCGGCTGAAGGGGTACAAACAAGCCCTGGAGGAGAGCGGCCTGCCGGTCGATGACACCCTTGATCTCCATCGGTGGACGCGGCCAACAGGAAGGCTACCAGCGAGCCAATGACCTGTTGTCTCTCCCGGTGAATCGCCGGCCGGATGGGGTGCTTGTCTCGAGTCACCTGATGACGATTGGAGCCATGCAGGCCATTCGGGAGAAAGGGCTGGGGATTCCCAGGGACCTGGCCGTAATCGGTTTCGACGATACACCTTGGGCGCCTTTATTAAATCCACCGCTTTCGGTGGTTCACCAGCAGGCTTACGAGATGGGCTCGCAAGGAGCAAGGCTGCTTCAGATGCGGCTGGATGGCGAGGCACGGCCCTTTGTGCCGCAACGGATTGTTCTTCCCACCGCACTCGTCCACCGAAAATCTTGTTGTTTAAGTGGAGGGGATGAATGAATTCTCAGGAACTGGTTCTGACCGCCTGCGCCTTCCGGATACCGGAACGGATTCCCCGCTTTGACAGCTTTTGGGAATATCCTCCCTCCTGGCAAGCCCGATTTGGCCCTCCGGAGAACCTGACGGACGTGGAAATTTGGGTTCCCGATGAAACCACCTTTCCATCCCGGGCCAGGAGCCTGCCAAATGATGCGGGTTGGATTTATGAAGTGGACGGCTGGGGACGAACCATCCGCCGCCGGCCGGAGGCTTATTTTTCGGAGACTCTTACCGTTCCCATACCG
>CAXXHH010000006.1:0-21125 GCA_963663005.2 Prolixibacteraceae bacterium | reverse complement strand
TTCAAATTGTTGCGTTTTTTTTACCCATTAGAATTTTTATTAATTCTTTTCCAAAAATACTTTGAATGTTAAAAATTGTTATTAACTTTGGATAGAGCTAACTGACACATTTCATAAATTTTTTAGACCCGGAATCCACACTTCTTAAATAAGTATTACTGCTAATGGGAGAATTCTGTTAGGGTTCATATTAATTATTCCGTAAGGGTACTAACCTATCCTTGTTCTCATCAGGTTTTAGTGGAATTTTTTCAGGGTAATTTGGCGAATGATAGTATACAATGCTAGATAATTTGAGAAAAATGTAACAAGTACTAACTAAACGATAAAATGAAATATGGTGAAAATCTAGGGAATTATTAATGCTAACTAATCTGTAACTATTTGTGTTACAAAAAATTGGGGCAAGATGTCTCAGCAACAAATTGCCCTCCAACAATCAATTTTTAATATGAATTATTAACATTTGCAAAAGGATGAAAAAAAAATGGACTAACCTTAATGGGTATTCGTTTTATGATTCTGCTAAAGCTTTAAGGATCATAAAATTAACCCTTTTCCTGTTGCTGGGAATTTTATCCCAGAATGTGGCGGTCGCCAGTGACGCGAGTACCAAAGTCGCAGCACAGCAGGCAACCAAAAAGATTACCGGTAAAGTTACTGATGCTACCGGAGCCGCACTCCCTGGTGTATCTATCGTTGTAAAGGGCACTACGATTGGAGTAATATCTGATACGGATGGCAATTACACCTTATCGATACCTGCAAACGCCAAAACCCTGGTATTTACTTTTGTTGGAATGAATCCGGAAGAGGTAGCTATCGATTCAAAATTGAAATACAATGTTACGCTCCAGGAAACAACCACAAGTATTGGTGAAGTAGTCGCCATTGGTTATGGTACTATGAAAAAAAGTGACGTTACCGGTTCCGTTTCCAGTGTAACACCGGAAAAACTGGTTGACAGGCCGGTTACAAACGTTGGACAGGCCCTGCAGAACAAAATCGCGGGTGTTCAGGTAATTAAGCAGGCTGCCGGTGATCCGGGTGGTAGGCCTCAAATTCGAATCAGGGGTACAAACTCCATTAATACCAGTGCTGATCCTCTGTTTGTTGTGGATGGAGTTGTTGGTGTGATCAATGCCTTACAAAACCTCGATCCTCAGGATATTGCATCTATGGATGTTTTAAAAGATGCGTCGGCTACTGCTATATATGGTACACGTGGAGCAAACGGTGTTATTATCATAACAACCAGACGTGGAGCCTCAGGCCAGGTAAAAGTCAACTACGATGGTTCAGCTTCAGTTGGAATCAAGACAAGAAGAAATGACGCGGTAAATGCCGACCAGTTTATGTATCTCTACGAACAGGCATTTAACAATACGCCTAAGTATGGAAACCTGGTAACAACAAAGGATTTTCGCGGCCCAAATACAGCAGGATTATCATGGTCTGATATGCCTTATTTGTTCGAAAAGGTTGCAAAAGACTCTTATTTACCTGGTCTTAATTTTATGGGTAACGATGGAAACTACTATAAACCAAGATTTAACACATTGTTGGAAGATGTAATTTTCAGAACCGCTTTTTCACATAAACACCATCTTGAAGTAAGCGGCGGAACGGAAAAAGGAAAATACTCTTTAACTGTAGGTAAAAATAACGAGGAAAGTCTTTTGAAAGAATCGTATAACGACCGGTTAAATGCCAGGGTGACCATTGACACTGAACTTTCATCATGGCTCAAATTGAGCGCCAACATTTCGTACGCAAAAAGTAAAAGCGACCGGATGAGTAGTGATTTGATGAGAAATACCTCGGAATATTTTTCTATTTTGCCAGCAGGTCAGTATCCTAATGATCCAGCAATATATGGAACTTATGCAGGAACATTTCCTACTGCCAGGGACTTTAATGTTGGTGAGAATAGGCCAGGTTCAAATTTTATGCTAAATCAAGACGAAGGCTATTACCTGCAAGACGAATTTACCGGAGCAGTGGAATTAAATGCACAAATTACGCCAGACTTGAGTTTTAAAACGAACCTCTCTGTAGATAACAGGAATCTTACGAGTAGATGGTATAGTGGAGATTATCAGGGCAGACGTAATTCAGATGCAAATGGTTACCATGAATTATGGAAATACTGGCAAACCGAAAACTATTTCAACTACAATAAAAAAATAGGTAATCATCAAATAACAGGTTTGCTTGGGCTTTCATGGTCTGAAAATACCTATGACTATTTAACTGCATCGGCATCCAAATTCTCTTCAAATTTTTACCAATGGAATAATTTAGGAGCGGGTAGCAATCCACCTACAGTAGGCTCCAGCATGACCAGGGGTGCATTAAATTCTTATTTTGCCCGTGCTATTTATAACTTCAAGGAAAAGTATATGTTGACAGCTACCGGGCGTATCGACGGTTCATCAAAGTTCGGAACAAACAACAAATACGGTTTTTTCCCTTCTGTTGGTGCAGCATGGAGAATTTCCAAAGAGAATTTTGTAGCTAACAACAAAACAATATCTAACCTTAAACTGCGTTTAAGTGCCGGACAAACAGGTAACCAGGAAATTGGTAATTTTATAACACAAACGTATATTAGTACGACCAATGTTTTACTGGCAAATGGCTACAATGCCGGTCTTTATCCGGGTTCTACAGGTAACGATAACCTGAAATGGGAAACTACAACACAGTACGATGCAGGGATAGATCTTGGCTTGCTTAAGAATAGAATTAACATAACATTAGATGTTTACCAAAAAACAACTAAGGATATGTTGTTTAATCTTCCAGTACCTCAATCTACAACAACAGGTAATGCTTGGGTAAACTATGGTTCGGTTAAAAACACCGGCCTCGAGTTCACATTGAGCACGGTCAACTTCCAAAAGAAAAATTTCTCATGGGAGACTCTCTTCACACTTGCAACCAATAAAAATGAAATTACGGAACTTGGCCCTACTGGTGCCGACATTTACACGGACACAGGTGCAGGTAACGGAACCAGCGTTTATAGAATTGGAGAACCAATTGGTACATTCTTCGGATTGAACCGAATGGGAACCTGGGGCACAAAGGAAGCAGTGGAGGCAGCGCGTTATGGCAGAGTGCCCGGAGATCTCAAATTTGAGGATACAAATAATGATGGTAAAATTGAGCTACTTACTGACGGTAAAGTTATTGGTCACGCATATCCGAAATTCTATGGTGGTCTGAACAACACATTTACATATAAAAACTTTGATGCAAGCATCGACATTATGTTTGTAGGCGGAGTTGACAAAGCTATCGTGCATGAGTCTGCAGAAGACCGTCAATTTGTAAATGGTATGATGAACACAGTTATGGATGGATGGCGTCCTGATCATCAGACTACAATGATAGCTCAGGTTCGCGCTGGTAATGCCGGTGCACGCTATGACTCATACCCTGACACCCATATGATTTGGAACGCAGGATACATTAGGGGCCAGTCGGCTTCACTGGGTTATACTTTCCATGGTAACCTGGGTGGTTTAAGCAAATTGAGAGTATATGCTACTGCAGATAATTTCTTTTTGATAACCGCAGTTAAACTTCCAGGTTATGACCCAGAAGGTAGTGCTATACAGAAAATTAATGGAAGGGTTCCAAATATTGATAAATATATGCATCCGGTTCCTACAACCTTTAGCTTGGGTGTTAATGTTACTTTCTAATTGTAAAAATTTAATATCATGAACTATAAAATAAAAAACAGTGTTGCATTAAGATTCACTATGATTGTGGTGATATTCTTGATGGCGCTTGGTGGTTGCACGGAATTTCTGAAGGAAGTGCCTACAGGACAACTTACCACTGCCGCAAATCTAACAGGTATAGAATTTAAAGAGCCTTTTACGGTTGGACCTTATAGACGGTTGCAAGACTGGACTAGTGGTGCGGGAGACTGGGGAAACAATATTCCCTCCACACTTGAGTACCCAACTGGCGGGGCATACACAACAGAGCCGCACGTTCAGTTCGATAAGTTTAGTACCAATCAGGTAACAGGTAGCTTACTCGACGATTACAACAATCCTTGGTTATATTGGTATTCAGGTGTACAAGACTGTAACCTCTCTATCAAACAACTTCCATTGATTAAGATGAGTGATGTTGACCTTAATAAAGCTTTGGGTGAAGTACGTGCCTTAAGGGCATTCTATTATTTCTGTATTGTGCGCTACTGGGGTGATGCTGTTCTTCTAACAGAACCAATAACAGATGTGTGGGCAACACAGTTACCTCGTACCAGTCTGAAAACAATTTATGATAAGATAATTATTCCTGACCTTGAATTCGCAGTTGCCAATCTCCCAGCAGGTAGATCCGCAATTGGTCGCGTTACGCAGGATGTAGCCCGGGCAATACTGGCAGATGTATATATGACCGTTGCAGGTTATCCTTATCAGGAAGTAGCTTCCAGTCCGGAAAAAGACTGGTGCGGGACAGCAGCCTGGACAATGCAGACTTATCCGGTTGCCGGTGGTGTTGAATTCTTGAAAAAGGCACAAACACAACTTAACGCGCTGTATGGTGGTGTATATACATTGGGAACCTATGATAATTTGCGCGATCCCGCAATGAACAATAAGGGAGAAGCAATATTTCAGGTGCAATATAATGCGACACTCAGGGGTAATGGTTTAATCCAACCATCTCTTCCTTTGCTAAGTGCGATTTCACCAAAAGAAGAAAACGGCACATTTATTCCATGGGTAGGATATTACAAGTCCTATTCTAATAATGACTTACGGAAAAAAGACCGTCAGTTTTTCTTCTCATGGGATACTAAATATGCCAATGTGAAAGATACAGTTCGTTTTGATGTTCCACATATCTACAAGCAATACGTTGCTGCTTCTGTTAAATCGACAGATGGTTCCGGTCTGAACTGGTCACATTACCGTTATGGAGAAATTCTGTTGAATCTCACTGAAGTAAACTGGGCGTTAAGACAATTAGGCCAGACGGTATCGGATAACGACATTGTAAAAGGTATCAACGAAGTCAGAACCAGAGCTAAACTTGCCCCATTATCTGCAGCTACCCTCACACTTAAGGACATTTTGGCCGAAAGAGCATGGGAACTGATATTTGAAAATAAGATGCTATGGGATCAACGTCGCACGAGAAAATGCGTTGTATATGGCAATGGTGATATTACAGGTATTCAGAATTTTATTGGTCATCAGCCTGCAATTTTCAACTATGCTTTTGCTCCAATGCATTTATTATCACCTATTCCTGGTAATGAAATTGCCAGAAACGGGTTGGCGACACAGAATAGTGGGTATTTACCTAAACAAAAATAAGTATTGCATTTTATAATTATTTATTTGAGAAAAATATGAAAGCAAAAATTATTATAACACTTTCATTCATTGCTGTACTAGCGATAATGATGGGTTGTACGAAACAACCTTATTACGACATCCCTTATGACAGTAACGGGAATGTTTACATCACTAAAATTTCGAAGGTAACTGCAGATCCTGTTACCAAAGCAATGACATCTTTCACCGTCCTTGGCTATTTTCCCAATGCAAAATCCGGAGATGTTATGAAGGCTACTGTTTTGCAACAGCAGGTACCTAGTGGAAGCACAACTGGTGCCAAACAACTTCTGCCAGTAGCTGGCACCGAAAAAAACATTACGGTTGGGAGTGATTTTAAAACGTCAGTAACTTATACCTTAACGGAAGCACATTTGATAAATGTTGGTGACGCTATAACCGTTGTTTTTTCAGGAAACACAGATTCAGGGATAATATCCATTGTTCTTAAGTAAGCTTCAAAAGGGCTTCCTTTATCACAAATAGGTTTAAGAGGCTGTCTTTAGGGGCGGCCTCTTATAATTTAAAGTCGATTTTTAGTTATACCGGTTGTGATAAGATAATATCGATAAGAAACAAAATGAAATGTTTGAAAGCCGCATCAGCCCTCAGGCTGATGCGGCTTTTTTTTTGCTACTGGCGAGATTGGGGATATCTATTGATCCGCAAAGGGAGTTGGCGATGGATCTTTATAAAAGCACAAATGGGAACAAATCTTTTGAATTTGTCCCCATTCTACCTTGACAAGCGAACTTGTCGCGGTGCCAGGCTACGGTTATTACGGCTGGTCTTCCGGCGTTCACGCTGCTTTCGCGTCGTGTTCTGCTTTTCGACCCTTACCTTCCATCACAACCTGTTACAGTTGTAACTTTCGGCTCTCCTTTCGGGTTCCTCGCGGAATCCTTCCGGGAAGGGAGCTGCTTAAAGTCCTTCGTGCTGATTCATCTTGCGATGTCCGGCTTTCAGGGTACTGATACGCGTCTTGCGACACATACTTTCCTTCGAAAACTTCTAGCGACTTGCGTCACCATCTGTTTTACACTCTAAACTTCACTACCTAAAGAACGCTCAGTGGCTTTTTCTTGCCGGCCGTTCGATGCGCGTTCGAAACTTGCGTTCCGATTCGGCTTCTTCGGCTACCTCCCTTTCTGATCGCTTTTGACGGCGGTGCCAGATTGGGCTTCCGTTCCCAGTCTCCTTGCGGTTTCTGTTTCGGAATCTCCTCACGGTTACCTTGCGGATTCCCTGATGGAGTGGCTGCTTCAAGTCGGGAAAACTATCAACCTTTCAATCAACAACTACCCGAAGTACTTTCCAGTTCCTGCGAACTACTCTTACGAGCTCTCTCTTGCGAGGGGGGATTTCCTCAGAAAATTTTCAGGAACTTGCGAACCATCCGATTTTCAACTTTCTTGCTACAACACTGAAAAGAACACTCAGCACTTTTTGGTGGCCCGGGCAACTCTGGATTGCTCCTTGTTAACCCAAACTCCGACTCATCCGTGATGCAGATCTTGCGATCCGTACGATTTGGCTTCCAACTCAGTTAAGAACTTTTGGCCTCTTCCACCATTTTTGAGTGACCCTTTATGGCTGACCTGATGAATCAAATGTACAACAATTGATACCCGGTTTGCAAGTTTTTTAGCACTTTTCTACAAACCTAATTTCAACCACAGTTATGAACAATTGTTAATAACTGTAATCGCTTATATAATTGATAATTAGAAATATATGAGAATTTGTTTCCTGATATCGATCAAAAAAATCAGACTTTGTTATGAAAGGGTTAAAAATGTGCAATTTTATTTTTAAAAAAATGTTAGTTAGTTGGCAAGGATTATCTTTGCGAACTATTTATGTCCTTTTTTTATCTTTACGGACGCAAAAAAGTCACTATGTCAGTCGGAAAATGAAAAAAATTGCCTCAAAAAAGACGAAAGCCCTGCGATATCTTTTTCTTTTGAATCCGGTAGCTGGAGTAGGAGACAGAAGGGATTTTTTGCACATCATACAGAATGCCTGTCAGCAGAAAAACGTGCACTATAAAATACTCTTCACTCGCTGCCGTGGCGACGCGAAGAAAATCATTGAGAAAAAATTCGACAAATTCGACATTTTCGTGGCCGTCGGCGGGGACGGAACTATGAATGAAGTGGCCTCCGCGCTGGCTGGCACGACTGGAATTATGGGATTAATACCTGCAGGGTCGGGTAATGCGCTAGGCAGGGAACTGGGTCTGTCTATGAATCCGGAAAAGGCAGTAATTCAACTTTTAAACGGTCATCCAACGAAGATAGATACCGGAATAATAAATGGTCGCAGATTTATGAATGTTTGCGGATTGGGATTTGACGATCATATTGCCCGCTGCTTCGCCAAAGCGACCAGGCGCGGTCCTATATCGTATGTCAGGGAAGTCATGAAGGAGTTTTTTCGTTACCGTTCATCAACATATGAAGTCCAGACAGACGGAGCTTCTGCAAATTACACAGCTTTCGTTTTGACTCTGGCAAATACTGCCCAGTACGGCAATAATGCCTTCATCGCCCCCAAGGCAAGTATAACCGATGGCTCATTGGATTTTTGTGCACTGAAGCCATTTGGCTTTTTTAGCGCTTTGGGTTTGGGGTTCAGATTATTTACGAAATCCATTGATCGCTCAGGCTATTGTACCTATTTCAAAGCGAAAAATATCACCATAAATGGCGGCAATCTTAATTTTCATGTAGATGGTGAACCCGTCTATAATACTGAACCGATTACCATATCGATTGATCCGTTGTCATTGAATATCGTGGTACCGTAATTCGACACCAGGCTCATACGAAATTTGCGATATCCTCGTCTGTTATTATCCTTCCGCCCAGGATGATTAGCCGCTCAATTACATTATGAAATTCGCGTATATTGCCGCTCCACGAAAGGTTAGCCAGCATTTCCAAGGCTCCCGGAGTAATTTCCTTTGGTGGCTGACCATATTCGGCACACAATTGATCGATAAAGAAATGCGCCAGCAGCGGAATATCTTCTTTGCGCTGGTCGAGAGTCGGCACATGAATGAGTATGACACTTAGCCGGTGATACAGGTCTTCCCTAAAATTTCCATTCCTGATCTCTTCCTGCAAATCCTTGTTTGTTGCGGCAATCACGCGCACATTTACCTCTACCGGCCTATCGCTTCCCACTCGCGTGATGATGTTTTCCTGTAAAGCCCTTAAGACCTTTGCCTGGGCTGAAAGGCTCATATCGCCGATTTCATCCAAAAACAAAGTACCACCATCGGCCTGTTCAAATTTGCCTTTCCGCTGTTTGATTGCAGAAGTAAAAGCACCCTTTTCATGACCAAAGAGCTCGCTTTCGATGAGTTCGGATGGAATAGCGGCGCAATTTACTTCAACAAATGGATTTTCAGAACGGGAAGAATATTCGTGCAGTCGTCTTGCTATCAATTCTTTGCCTGTTCCATTTGCTCCGGTTATCAAGACCTTTGCCTCGGTTGGTGCGACACGATCGCACATTTCCAATACTTTTCGGATAGCCGGTGATTCTCCAATAATCTCGAACTTTCTGTTAACCTTCTGCTTCAAAAATTTTGTCTCCTTCACGAGCGCTGTTTTATCGCAGGCATTTCGCAGCGTAATGAGCAGTCGGTTTAAATCGAGCGGCTTCTCGATAAAATCGAAAGCGCCTTTTTTAATTGCTTCGACCGCTGTATCGATTGTTCCATGACCGGAAATCATCACTACCGTGGATTCCGGTTTAAGCCTCATAATCTGCTCCAGCGCTTCGATGCCGTCCATATCCGGCATTTTGATGTCGCACAATATGATATCAAAATCGGCCGACTTCACAAGTTCAATTCCTACGATTCCATTTTCCGCAATTTCGACCTGATAACCCTCAAATCCGAGGATATCTTTCAAGGTATTGCGAATACTTTTTTCGTCGTCTATTACCAGTATTTTATACATCGCAGGACAAATTAGCGGTCATTGGCTTACCATTTCGAACATAACACCCTCCTTCAGTGAGAAATGAGTATGGATTAGTTCAGGAATGTTCAACTCCCGCAGGATGAAATTAATAAATATTGTGGCGATGATTATCATCTCCACTCTGTTTTTATCGACACCAGGTATCCGGCAACGGCTTTCCCGGTTTACCGAGATCAGTTCTTTGTGAATGCGGTAAAAATCTGTCAGCGGAAAGACAGACGCTTTTCGGAATGTGGCATCAGGTTCTTTCTCCTCAAGGATATCCATCAGCGTGTCGAATGCTCCAGAGCAGCCCACCATTACCTGCGGCTTATATTGAAGGCAGATATCCTTCAGCGGAGTCAGGTGTGAATTGAACCAGTTTTCTACCTCTGCGATCTCCGGCAGGGTAGGAGGATCTGACATTGGGAAGAGTTCCAAAACTCTGGCAATACCAATATTAATGCTTTTTTTCCAGAGGATTTGGTCGCCATTTGCGAGAATAAATTCGTTACTTCCTCCGCCAATATCCACTACCAAATAGTTTCCCTGCACCGGCGGAAGCGAGTTGATAGTTCCTTTAAAGATATACTCAGCTTCCTTGTTTCCATCGATTACTTCCAAGTCCCATCCGAGCTTTTTCCGAACCATTTCAATAAATTCCAAGCGGTTCGCCGCTCCCCGAATGGCGGAAGTACCGATAAGACGAAGATTTGATACGCCAAATTTGCGGATATTGATTTCATGAAGAGAGAGGGCGGTCAACCCTCTCTCCATTGCTTCAGGAAGCAATTTTTCTTTGTGGATACCTCCCCGTCCCATTTTCACCGCGATACGCTCTTCGTGCAGTACCCTGAAGGAGCCAGGCTCAGAGATTTCAGCGATCAAAAGGTTAAAGGTATTTGTACCTAAGTCTATTACAGCGTTTATGATCGGTAGGTCAGCCATTTTCCTAACTCCTTCCAGGATGTTTTTTTGCCGTACATCAGAATGCCGGTCCGGTAGATTTTCCCTGCGGCCCAGACCATAATCACGAATGTTAAGATGAGTAAGGACATTGATAATGCGAGCTGCCATACCGGTACCCCGAATGGAATTCTGGCCATCATAACAACCGGAGAGGTAAAGGGGACTATACTAAACCAGAACGCAGTTGCCCCTTCCGGATTTTTTATGGCGCTCATCATAACAATAATCGCCAGAATGATAGGCATCATGATAGGCATCATAAACTGTTGCGCATCTTCGGCGGCATCAACGGCAGAACCCACTGCGGCAAACAACGAACTGTACAACAAATAGCCGCCAATAAAGAAGAAGATAAAACAGCCAATGATCAATGGGAAATTGACAGATCCCAGAGACGACAGAATTTCCTGCATCTTATCCATTTGTGCGGGAGTAGCTGCCTGCCCTGCTATTTGCGATGACTGTGCCATTATTTCCTGAGCACTCCCGGCTTTTTGAGCCGAAGGCATTAATCCCTGAGCGCTGGTAATTATCGCGAATCCAAGAACGATCCAAATGGCCAATTGTGTCAGTCCGACCAGCGCGATACCGATGATTTTTCCCATCATCAAATCAAACGGTTTTACGCTCGATATAATGACTTCCACGATACGACTTTGTTTCTCCTCCATGACCCCTTGCATAACCATCTGGCCATACAGCAGAATAAACATATAGATTACGAACCCCAGGAGGTAACCCAGAATCATGCCGATCTCGGTAGAACTCTTTTTCGCTTCACCGCTCTCACCAAGTTTAATGGTATCTATATTGATAGACGTTTTCGTTGCCTTGATCCGGGCCTCCAGATCAGGAATAGCCGTTTGTTTGATAACCTCAGCCATTTTCTCCTTTTCAATGACGGCCTTTATCTTACCCTGAATCTGGTTTCTAAGGTCGAAAGGAATATTGCTGGCGGAAACCAATTGAACTGTGTTGGTATTTAATACATTGGGCTGAACAACAAGCAAGGCATAAAATGAGGTTTGCTTAAGGTTGTCTTTGATCTTTTCATAATCCGCCTTTTCAATGAATTGAAACTTGGTGTATTTATTGCTTTCCAATTGTCCTAAAAGAATGGTGGAGCCATCATAAACGGCGATACTCCGCTCTTTTGTATCATCCTGCGACATAAAATAAGCAGGAAGCAAAAACAGTGCGGCCATCAAAGCTGGCATTAAAACAGTCATGATAATGAATGACTTCTTCCTAACTCTCGTGCTATATTCTCTTGAAAGAATTAATCCTATTTTGCTCATATGGTGGTTTGATTAAGAGTTTTGTTTTACTACTTTGATGAACACATCATTCATGCTGGGTATCAATTCGTTAAATGATACTATTTCAACATGTTCTACTAAATCTTTGATCAGGCTACCGGAGTTGCTACCGTTCAGAAACTGGATCTTAAGTGTATTCGTCCGGCCGGTTTCATCGTGTGAGAGGATAGAATATTTAGAGTCAAATTTTTTCTCAATTTGAGCGAAATCACCTTTGTAGGCGACATCAAAGATGTTTGATTTATACTGCTCGCGGATGTTGAGAGTAGGTCCGTCAAGTATTTTTTTAGACTTATTGATCAAGGCAATATGATCGCACAATTCTTCAACAGACTCCATGTTGTGGGTAGAAAAGATGATGGTGGCACCCTCCTTTTTCATCCTCAAAATCTCCTGTTTCATTATTTCGGAGTTGATAGGGTCGAAACCGCTAAAAGGCTCATCGAAGATCATCAACTTTGGCTTGTGCAGGACAGTACAAATGAACTGGACCTTTTGTTGCATACCCTTAGAGAGCTCCATCACTTTTTTATCCCACCATGAGATAATTTCAAATTTTTCGAACCACATTTTGAGTTCCTTCATGGCATCCCTGCGCGAAAGACCTTTTAGCATTCCCAGATAGAGCGCCTGCTCGCCGACTTTCATCTTTTTATACAAACCACGTTCTTCGGGAAGGTATCCAATGTTGTAAATATCGTCCTCCTTCATCTTACGACCTTCAAACCAAATAGATCCGCTATCGGGAGCGGTGATCTGATTGATGATACGGATCAATGTTGTCTTTCCTGCCCCGTTGGGACCAAGCAATCCAAATACGGTTCCCTCGGGAACGGAAATGGAAACTTCGGAAAGCGCTTTGAAATTTGAATAGGATTTAGAGACTTCTTGTGCTGAAAATAGATCCATGTTTAGTGAAAGTTATGTTATATATTCTTAGACGAAGATAGTAATAAGTATCTAAAGCATTCGAAAATTACAAGATGCACGTGACATTTTTAGGTTATTAATTTGGTGTATTTTTCTGTCGGAAGTAAGCCAAAACGGCGCATCTACACCTGCGCTTCGAAATTGGTTTATAAATGCGTGAATGAATCATTGGGAATAAAAAATAAATCATGTTAATTAGGGGGTGTCAACTGTAACCACAGTATATCAAACAAACAACTTGTGAATCAATGCAAAATCTAGATTTATCAGATCCCTGCAAGGCAGATAGATTCTGTGAATTGTGGCGAATTGTAGGTAATTCCCCAATGCTTGTGATCCGTTATCGCTACAAGGGGGAGGAAAGGGTTATATACGCTAAGAGTGAGCACTTCAATCTGACCGGAAGTATCAAAGACCGCATGGCTCTTCATATTTTGCAGAAAGCCTATGAAACAGGTGCAATTAAGCCGGGTGATACCATCATTGAAGCCACCAGTGGAAACACAGGAATCTCCTTTTCTGCCATCGGAAAGGCTCTTGGGCACAAAGTCATGATTATAATGCCCGATTGGATGAGCAAGGAAAGGGTTGATATCATCCGAAGTTTAGGCGCTGAGATCATTCCGATTTCAATGGCTGAGGGTGGATTTCTTGGGAGCATTCGTAAAACGCAGGAAATTGCAGCCAGTCGTTCTGACGTGTTTTTGCCATGTCAGTTTGCCAATGAGTGGAACATAGAAGCGCATCAAACCACTACAGGAAGGGAAATTTGGTGGCAACTCAATGATAATGGAATCGTTCCCGATGCTTTTGTCGCCGGAGTTGGTACGGGAGGAACGATCATGGGAGTTGGAAGATTCCTGAAATCGATGAATCCGGCTATTAAGATCTATCCGCTCGAGCCAACAGAATCTCCGACACTTTCAACCGGCCATAAAGTTGGTAGCCATCGGATTCAGGGTATCTCGGATGAGTTTATTCCCGCTATCGTGCAGTTGGATAAATTGGATGAAGTGGTTATGGTAAATGATGGGGACTCCATAATTCTGGCTCAGCGACTGGCATCGGAGTTAGGTTTGGCCGTTGGCATTTCATCGGGCGCCAATTTTTTGGGTGCAGTAAAGGTGCAGAATGAGATTGGAGGAGAGAAAGTTGTCGTTACTACTTTTTCCGACAGCAACAAAAAATATTTAAGCACTGATTTAATGCGCACCGAACCCGTTAAGCCAGGTTTTATTAGTCCCGACATTGAATTGCTTGAATTCAGAGTGATTAAGCGGATTTGCAAAATGGATCACAAAGAAATTCCAGGACAATAGACTAATCCGATTCCCGGGTAAAATCAAATACGTGCTGTATAACATAAACAAAATGTGAGCT
Source organism: Prolixibacteraceae bacterium (assembly GCA_963663005.2). GTDB lineage: Bacteria > Bacteroidota > Bacteroidia > Bacteroidales > Prolixibacteraceae > CAINVV01. Next base: position 7,178 of record CAXXHH010000006.1, on the reverse strand, counting down.
GATTTTAATTCTATGTCTATATTTGTCCTACAAATACTACAATAGTATAATAGAATTTGTAGGTAAAATCATAGCATATGAGTTTCAAGAAAATTGACAGTCAGACGAATTCACTTGTAGATAAAGTGGAAGTGTCTATCCTTAAGTATATTAAGTCGCGAAAATTAGTGCCGGGAGACACTCTGCCCAACGAGTTAATTCTGGCAGATGAATTGGGAATTAGCCGGAATGTATTGCGGGAAGCCTTGAGCAGACTGAAAATGTTGGGCATTATCCAATCACGGACGAAGACCGGAATTGTTATTCAGGAACCCTCCTTGCTGTCGAGTTTTGAAAAGGTCATCGAACCGTACCTCTTAAGTGAACAGGCGATAACCGATATGATGGGAATGCGGATTGTACTCGAAATCGGTTTGACGGAATTTTTGTTTATGAACCTGACGGATGAAAAAGTAAACAAGCTGGAGGGAATCGTCCGTACGCAGGAGGCGCTAAAATATCATTTAACCGTCGAACAGGAGAAGGAATTTCACACATGCATCTATGAGATTTCCGGCAATAATTTCCTCATCCAGTTCCAGAAAATCATTTATCCTGTATTTCTGTTCGCAAAGGCAAACTACGACAGTTATTTTGCTCCCGTGAATGAGTTTTTGTTGAGTGAGGGGAAAATAATTACGCACCAGGATCTTTTCACCTGTATAAAAAACAGGGATATGGAGAGCTACAGGAATGCCATAAAGATTCACCTGCAGCCATATATGGATTTTATTTCTCATAAAAAATAATATGAGGCTGAAATTATTTGTCCTATCAATCATCTTAATTCTCATGATGACCAGTTGCAGGGAAAGTCCCAAAACAATTGCAAAATTGTCTCGGTTCGAAGTTCAAAAGATCGGAGAATTACCCGCGTCAGACGGCATGTCTAAAAATCCCGGTTTGGCAGGAGCATTTTCCGGAATTGTGAATAGCAAGCTTATTGTCGCAGGAGGCAATAATTTCCCGGATAGAAAACCATGGGAAGGCGGCACGAAGATCTTTTACAGAACTATTTATTGCTTCGAGATTGGGGAAGACACTCTTCAATCGATTCCAGTTACTGCTTCATTGCCGGAGCCTTTGGCTTATGGGTCGTCCGTAACCCTGCCGGAAGGAATTTTATGTATTGGGGGGAATGGTCCGGAACGATGTTCCTCAAAAGTGTTTCTGATTAAATGGGATGAAGTATCGAAAGATCTTAAAATTGAAGACTTTCCGGATCTGCCGGTTCCCGTAAGTTTTGGCACCGCTGCATCAGCGGGCAACAAAGTTTATTTAATGGGCGGAACTTCTGTTCCCAACGGTTCGGATTCGGTAAGTCATTTTTTTCGGCTTGATTTGTCGGCTATCGATAAGCCTGATTTTAAATGGGAGAAATTACCTTCCTTCCCGGGAATGTCCAGAATTTTGAGCGTATCTGCTGTCCAATCGAATGGAACCAAAGAATGTGTTTACCTGTTTAGCGGACGGAATTTCTGCAATCCTGATAAGCCTGTCGTATTTACTGACGGCATGTTTTATGATCCGGAGCTTCGGATATGGGAAGCCGTTCAAACTTCACCTCAAACAAAATTCCAGCTTATGGCCGGATCGGCTTTCCGACATGGGTTGAATGATATTGTCTTTGTTGGTGGCGCTCCCGATTCTACCTTTCTGAAAGAGGTAGGGCTAAAGGCTCAGCTATCCGATGCGTTAGCGAATGCAAATAAAATACGCTCAGAACAATTGAAAGATGAGCTACTTACATTTTACAATACCCACAAAGGATTCGACCGTAGGTTGTTGCAATTCAATGCGATAAAGGGAACAATTTCACAAGTCGGCGAATTTTCCTCTTTCTGTCCGGTAACCACCAATGTTATTCCATATGGGGATGGCGCTCTGGTTGTCTGCGGCGAAATTAAACCGGGAATCAGGACTCCGGATATTTATAGAATTAAGGTTCGAACTGAAAAATAATTAATGTTTAATAATTACAAGATGCAAAAATTGACAGGACTGGTGGCAGCACCATTTACTCCAATGGATGAGAACGGAGCATTAAATTTAGGAATGGTGAAACAATATGCAGATAAACTGAAAACGGATGGCGTTAAGGGCGCGTTTGTATGCGGCACCACCGGTGAGGGAATGTTGATGACCTCCGAAGAACGTATGGCGGTAACAGAAAAATGGATTGATCATCAAAGTAATGATTTTAAGGTGATTGTACATGTGGGTACAACGTCATTAAAGCAATCGAATGCTCTTGCCGTGCATGCGCAAGATGCCGGAGCTTATGCCGTCGGTTGCATGGGGCCCATGTTTTTGAAACCTTCAACGGTAGATGATTTGGTATCTTTTTGTGCCGGTGTTGCTTCGGGAGCGCCAAATATTCCATTTTACTATTACCATATTCCTTCGGTATCGAATGTCACACTTTCAATGCCGGAGTTTTTGGAAAAGGCAAAGGCGGTTATCCCAAATCTTGCCGGAATCAAGTTTACCCACCGGAATATGATGGAAATGTTTCAGTGTTTAAGGGCAGATAACGGGAAGTGGGACATTCTTCATGGTTTTGATGAAGAACTATTGTGCGGATTAAGTCTTGGCGCCAAGGGAGCAGTTGGAAGTACGTTTAATTATCTGGCCCCCGTCTATCTGAAGTTGATGAAGGCCTTTCAAGAGGGAAATCTGGAGGAAGCCAGAGAATATCAGGCCAAATCGGTAAAATTTATCGATATACTAATTCGTTATGGCGGCGGAGTGATCGGGGGAAAACCTATCATGAAATTTGTGGGACTGGATTGCGGTTCGTTACGGGCGCCGGCGCATAATTTTTCCGCAGATGAGTTGAAAAAATACAAGATTGAATTAGATGAAATAGGATTTTTTGACAATATGTAAATCTGTCAGGTCTGGAAAATTCAGCAACCAAACATATATAAAAAGGATGGGAAAGTGCGAGTTCCCCATCCTTAACAATAAAAGCAAGTTTAGTATTAACCAAACAATTTTACAAAGATGAAGAAAAAGTTTTATTATGGAAGCCAACAATCCCGGTTTGGTTATCTGTTATTTGTTTTGTTTCTGTTTGTTTTTTCAGGAGGCATTCTGAAAGCGCAGGAAGGAAATGTGACAGTCACCGGATCCGTTATAGATCAACAGGGTAAGGTATTGCCTGGTGTCACTGTCGTTGAAGAGGGCACGACCAATGGTGCAATAACTACAAATGAGGGCTATTATTCTATAAAAGTTGCTAAGAAATCAACCTTGATTTTCTCTTTTGTAGGAATGACGAGTCAGAAAATTGCCATCGGTCAGCGTACAAAAATTAATGTTACCCTTCAGGACGAGACTATCGGTCTTGAAGAGGTTGTCGCCATTGGATATAGCAGTCAGTCTACAAAAAAAGTGACCAGCGCTATTTCAAAAGTAGGACAGGAAGAATTACGTAACCTTCCGTCTGCGAATCCTGTTCAGGCATTACAAGGTAAGATGGCGGGGGTATCTATTCCCGTGTTAACCGGTCAGCCGGGAGCCGGAGCCAATATTGTAATTCGCGGAGGAACCACGTTGAGGCCATACGGAACAACACAGGGAGGTAGCGACATTTCAAATCGCGATTCCAGTGATCCTTTGGTCATAATTGATGGTATTTTCAGAAGTTTGAATGATGTCAACCCGGACGACATTGAGTCTATTCAGGTCATGAAGGATGCTGCCTCTACCGCAATTTACGGCGCCCGTGGTTCAAATGGTGTTATTGTAATTAAGACAAAAACAGGAAAAGGCGCCGGAAAAGCGAAGTTTACTTTTAGATATCAGCACGGCGTTGAAACGCAGGCGCGTGATTATAACTACATGAGCGCCAAGGAGTATCTGATATTAGCCAGAAACACTATGACCAGAGGAATCGACAATTACAATGTCAACACCTATCTCTATACAACAGGCAACTCGGCAACAGTACCTACTTATACTACTAAAGGGACTTACGGAGTCTTCAAATTCACTCCTGCATACCTTGATAACCTGGTTGCAGTAGAAGGTCAGGCATATGTTGATAATTTGCTGGCGCAAGGGTATGAAACGATGGAGGATCCGGTTACTCCCGGTAAGACTATTATCTTTAAAGACAGCCATTATCAGGATGTTGTTTGGAAAACAGCTCAAACCAATAATTATAATTTTGGTGCAAGCGGAAGCTCCGACGTTGCCAATTATAATGTTTCATTGGGTTACGTGGATCAGGGTGGTATATTTTTAGGCACAGGATTTAAAAGGTTAAGCGCTCTGGCAAATTCAGGGTATAAATTGAATGACAAGGTTAGCCTGAATCTGAATGTCTCTTACTTGTGGAATAACAACAAATACAGTGATAACATAGAAAGAGACCTGGTAAGAGGCGTTCGTGTTCCTTCGCTAAATCGTTTGTATAATGACGACGGTACCCCAAATCTGGGTGAAAGCAACAATCCCAGAAACCGGTTACATCAACTATACTATCAGGATGACAATGTCAATACGGCTCAGCTGATCCTTCGGTTGTCGGCCGATTATGCGATTATCCCAAAATTGCATTACCGCCCATCCGTTTCGTTGAATACAAATAATTATAGCAGGTTGTATTTTGAAAAATTCTATGCGCAGCAGCCAAATCCGCGCGACAAGCAAAGTCGGGAGGATCAATCGACCCAGGTAATGACCGACCATGTGCTTCAATTCAACCAGACTCTTGGATCCAAGCACAATGTGATGGCACTTGTTGGTTTTAACTTTACCAGAAACCGGTTTTTCCAGGTAATCGCATCATCACAAAGGTCTGCAACTGATTATATATCCACAATTACCGGAGATCCTGCTTCAACAATTATCAACGGGGTAGTCTCTCCTAATTTCGGCGCTTCTTCATCGTTTAGTGAAAGCAAGAGTGCCAGTTTCTTCGGACAGGCAAGTTATGATTTCGACAATAAATACCTTTTCGCAGCATCCTTGCGCCGTGATGGTTTCTCGAATTTTGCGCCTGAAAACCGCTACGCTACTTTCCCCTCCCTGTCGGCAGGATGGAATGTTAGCAATGAAAAATTCTGGAAATCAAAGTTAATGAACCAATTGAAACTTAGAACCAGTTGGGGAGAAACGGGTTTATCAAATTTGTCTATAAATGACACGTATGGTGTGTATGGTGCGAGTTTGTATGCAACAAATTCCGGCTTGACCAGGAGTAATATCCCAAATCCGAATCTTCTCTGGGAATCGACAGTGGCTTTTGACGCCGGTGCAGATGTCAGTTTTTTTAACAGCAGACTGAATTTGACACTCGATTTTTACAATAAGCTGACGAAAAATAGACTGGCCGATTTGCCTCTTCCTGCCGAGACAGGTTTTAGCAGCATCAAATACAATGTCGGATCATTACGAAATAGTGGTATTGAAATTGGATTGGATGCCAAAGTTCTGGAAGTTAATGGCTTGACCTGGAACGCTAATTTTACTTTCGCCTATAACAACCAGGTTGTTGTCTCTTTGCCAACGAATGGCAGGGATAAGAATCGTATCAATGGAGGAAAAATCTATGATCCAGTCTCAGGAAAGGACATCGAAGTAGGTGGTTATGCTGAAGGCGAACGGCCATTAGGTTTATGGGCATGGAAATCTAACGGCATATTCGCAACCGATGCGGAAGCCGCCGCTTCGCCAATAAAGGATATGATGGTTCCGGCCGCGAATCTAGGTAAAGTTAAACACGGGGGAGATGTAAACTGGGCCGACATAAATGGAGATAACCTGATCAATGAGAAAGACTTGGTTTTTATGGGTTATCGTGTGCCTGACAAGATTGGAGGATTACAAAATACCTTTAAATATAAGGGTTTTGTTCTCCGTATATCCATGGATTACGCCATGGGACATGTAATCAATGATGGAGAACTAGGCCGTTCACTTGGTCAGGGACGTTCATCCAATGAAGGTGCTCCGCGCGAAGCGCTGGGTAATGATATTTGGCAGAAGCAAGGTGACACAGGTAAAAAGTATGCCAGGTTTAGTTTTGCCGACTATGATATCGGTTTTAGGAATCACCTGAGGTTTATTAGTTCTCAAACCGGATACTCAGGCGTTGGTATTGATAATTCCTATGGTGTTGATAACTCAATTTATTATTCGAAAGGTGATTTTCTGGCGTTCAGAGAAGTTTCATTGTCATACAACTTACCTGGAAAAATATGTAAGATTTTGTCTGTGAGCAATATAGCTCTTAATGGCGGAATTTATAACATCGGCTATCTTACTGCTTATAAAGGATTTAATCCAGAGCAATATAAAGGATATGACGAGGGAGGTTATCCCCGTCCAAGGCAATTTACCTTAGGTGCAACCATTCAATTCTAACAAATCTTGCTTTCGAATTTTGAAAAATTTCTAAACATCGATTATGAAAACTAAAATTTTAAAATATTGTCTGGTCTTTTTCGCCCTCATTCCAATCTCTTGCGATAAGCTATTGGACAGTACCATCAGGTCGTCCATTACAGGCCAGAATTACTGGCAGAATGAAGGTGATTTCAATCCTTACCTGACTGGTATATACGCCAGATACCGCAGCCACATGGATGATATGGCCATGGGTGAAGACCGCAGTGAAATGTGGAAACAAGGATACAATGCACGATTTTCTTCCTATTGGGCACAGAGTATCACTCCGGGTAATACCGTCGACTGGACCTCGTTTTATGGAACAATTGGCCATTGCAATCTTCTGTTGGAGAAAATAGAGGCATTCCCGTTCCTGAATTCAGCCAACAAAAATCGTATCAAGGCTGAAACCTATGCGATGAGAGCTACAATTTACTTCTACCTCTCGAAAATATGGGGCGATGTTCCGCTGGTATTAAAGTCTGTTGAGAATGAAAATGAACCACTCTATCCAAGAAGTCCGGTAGCTGATGTGTTTACCCAAATCAATGCGGATATTAGTAAGGCGCTAGAACTCTTTCCTGAAGCGGATTTTGTTGACAAATACAGATTTTCCAAACCATCCGTATATGCTCTGCTTGCAGACGTGAAATTGTGGTCAGCTAAAGTGCTTGGTGGAGGAGCCGCAGATCTTAATGCCGCTATCAACGCCATCAATGAGGTTGAGAAATCAAGTGCAG
>CAXXHH010000005.1:0-7585 GCA_963663005.2 Prolixibacteraceae bacterium | reverse complement strand
CGAATACGGGGTAATGGGCTTTGAATATGGCTATTCGATGGCCTATCCGAATGGATTGACAATCTGGGAGGGCCAATTTGGAGACTTTGCAAATGTCGCACAAGTAATTTATGATCAATATATTTCCTCAGCAGGTGAAAAATGGGGAATTATGAATGGGTTGGTCCTTTATTTACCACATGGATATGAAGGACAGGGACCAGAACATTCGAGTGCCAGAATTGAGCGGTATTTATCCCTTTGCAGCAATTATAACTTGCATGTTGTTGTTCCGACAACCCCCGCCAATCTCTTCCATTTGTTGCGGAGACAGGTATTAGGCGATGTAAGGATACCAATGGTTGTCTTCACTCCCAAAAGTCTGTTACGCCACCCAAAAGTAGTTTCATCGCTCGACCAGCTTACAAAGGGAGGATTTGAGACGGTGATCCCCGACAAAGAAGTAAAAAGGGGAGCCGCTGAGGTAGTAGTCTTTACGTATGGGAAAATCTATTTTGAGATGCTGGAAAGACGTGAAAAGCTCGGAAAAATGAATGTGGCGATTCACAGAATTGAGCAGATATCTCCCTTTCCAGCAGAAGAAGTACGTGATATAATCTTCCATAACCATCAAGCAAAGAGATTTTTATGGGTTCAGGATGAGCCTGCAAATATGGGCGTTTGGCCATACTTATTCAGGAAGTTTCCAGAACTGAATCTTGAGCTTGTCAGCAGACCGGAGAGTGCCAGTCCGGCCGCAGGTTTAGTAGAGAAGCACAAAAGAAGACTGGAAAGGATCATGGATTCAGTATTTGGTTCCTGAGTCGGGTAATGCAATTATACCCTGTGCTAACCTATTCAACGAATAGTAACACAGGTTTTCGAAGAATTCCAAGCTGCTGCGCTGGAACGTGCAGTTTACAAAGAGAAATGTAATATTATTTAATGTATGATACTAGAAATCAAGATTCCTTCGCCTGGTGAGTCCATTTCGGAAGTCGAAATTGGTAAATGGTTAGTTGCTGATGGTTCGGTTGTTGCTAAAAATCAGGAGGTTGCTGAAGTCGAATCAGATAAAGCCACTTTATCCCTGATTGCCACTGCATCCGGACAACTTTCGATCATGGCCAAGGAGGGTGATCGTGTTGCTGTGGGGAGCGTGGCGTGCACGATTGATACGGATAAGGCGGCTGTACCGGATGAAACCGTACCTGTAGTTGCACCAGAAACAGTATCAAAACCTACTAAAAGTGCTGTTGTAGAGAAATCTGAAAGCAAAATTAGTGTTGCTGAAATCGCTCCAGCTCAAAAAGATTCTGACATTTCTATAAAGATGACTCCTACCGCGAAAGCTGTCATGGAACAGGCAAATTTGTCTGTCGATGAAGTACTGGAGGGTATCAAAAGACTGACGCGAACGGATATGGAACAAATCGTCAATGCCTATGCCATTCCGGTGGCAAAACCGGCAGCTGTTGACCGTACTGAAGAGCGCGTTGCGATGACACCTCTGAGGCGTAAATTGAGTCAGCGGCTGGTCGCAGTTAAGAATGAAACTGCTATGTTAACCACATTCAATGAGGTAGATATGAGCAGTGTGATGGAGCTTAGAAACCATTATCAAAAAGTGTTTACAGAAAAGAATGGTTTTAAGTTAGGTTTCAACGCATTCTTTGCAAAAGCTGTTAGTTTGGCACTTTTACAGCATCCATCGGTTAATTCAATGATTGATGGCGATGATATTATCACCCCCAAATACCACGATATAGGCATTGCAGTTTCCAGTCCCAAAGGTCTGATGGTACCAATTATCAGGAATGTCGAGACAATGGATATTGCCCAGATAGAGGGAGCTATCAAAAATTTGGCTGAAAAGGCGCGAGATAAACGGCTAACGGTTCAAGAGATGACAGGGGGAACTTTTACGATAACCAATGGTGGGGTTTTCGGATCGATGATGTCTACTCCAATTATTAATCCGCCTCAGAGCGCTATTTTAGGATTACACGCTATCAAAGACCGGCCAGTCGCTATTAACGGGAAAGTCGAGATAAGGCCAATGATGTACATTGCTCTTTCATACGATCACCGCATTATTGATGGCAAGGATTCTGTTGGATTTCTGGTCAAAATTAAGGAGATGGTCGAAAATCCTGTTCGTATGCTTTTTAGCGGCAAAGATGCTGAAGAGATACTGCTGGGATTATAGATTTTGGCTCACAAGCATAAAGAAAGCGCCCGGATTGAGATATTCGGGCGCTTTCTTTATGCTCAATTTTTTGGTTATACTTCTTCTGCCGAAATTTCTGCTTCACCGGCAGGAGCATCTGCCTCAAAATTCAGTAATTCTTTCTCGTGCAATAAGTTATACCAGGTTAATACTTTCTTGATGTCCGAAACATAAACCCTTTCTCTGTCAAAGTCAGGCAAAACCTTTTCGAAATATTTTTTCAGCTCCTCGGGCTTGGAGTTTGATTGTAATGCAGGGCCGCCATTTTCCAGATCAGCGATCTTTTTAAATACTGCTTTAAGCGGAAAATCTTCACTGGTCGTGTAGATTGCTATATCTTCCAGGGTACTCATTTTTGCACTCGCAAATGCAGTTTGCTTTTTCCCTGTCAGCAATGATTCAACGATCACGCCATTTTTTCCTTCAGATAATACTTTAAATAATCCCGGTTGCCCGGAAATTGCCAAGATTCCTTTCAACATATGATACTATTTTTTGATCAATGGCAAAAATAGTAAGAATTTTCAAATATTGAATTTGGATTTTTTAACCTACTGTTAATACGCTTATTCAAAACTTTGGCGAACTTTGTCGTTCAATAATATAATAAGATGAGCGAGCTAAAAATGGTGGTTACCGACCTCGACGGCACTTTACTTCAACATGACCAATCAATTAGTAAAGAAGATATTGAAACACTAAACTTGCTTGGGGAGCTGGGTATTTGCAGAGTTGCCGCTACCGGAAGAAATCCGTTTAAGCTCCGCAAAGCATTAACTCCTGAACATCCTTTCGATTACGTAATATGTTCTTCGGGTGGGTGTATTATTGATTGGCAAAAACAGGAAATAATCCGAGCAATCAATTTTCCCGAAACCGTTACCAGTCAATTGATTCACTATTTAATTGATAAGGAATACAACTTTAAGGTTTCTGATCAGTTTCCCGACAACCATAATTTTTTCTGGTGGAAAAACCATGAATGTCCTGAAATTGACCGTTATATCGACTATCATTCAAAGTTGGGTAGAGCGGAAGAAATCGTTCCGGATGCGAAATACAGTTCTTCGCAGATATTGCTTTTCTTTCCCAAAAAAAACAGTCGGTTTGATGAAGTGAAAGCGGAATTATTGGCGTATTTCGACGAAATTAGCATCATCAGAACCACTTCCCCTATCGATGAAAACTGGCTTTGGATGGAAATCTATCCCAAAGGAATATCAAAAGCCCATGGAATAGCCGAAATTTGCCATTTAAAGGGAATTCACCGCAAAGAGACATTCAGCATCGGCAACGACTTTAATGACCTTGAAATGCTCGATTTTACGCATTTATCGTACGTTGTACACAATTCGCCCGATGAGCTAAAGGAAAAATTTCTGATATCACTCCCCCACCACGAAAATGGCTTTTCACATGCAGTCCGAAAACACCTATAAATGAAAAATGGAGAAATTTCTTTCTCCATTTTTCATTTATTCATTTACTGCAGAATTCGGTTAAGACCCCGAAAGTTGATTTCGGATGTAAAAAGCCGATATTTAACCCCTCAGCACCCTTCCGACTTTGCTTATCAATCAAACGGATACCGGAGCCTTCGGCCTCTTTAAGTGCCTCATCCACATTTTCAACGGCAAAAGCTATGTGGTGAATCCCGGGTCCCTTATTTTCAAGGAATTTCCCGATTGGTCCTTCGGGATCCATGGATTCCAACAATTCAATTTTAGTCTCTCCTACCTGGAAAAATGCCGTCTTCACCTTTTGGTCGGTGACCTCCTCAATAGCATAACACTTTGTGCCAAGCAGAGTTTCATAGTATGGAATAGCAGTTTCCAATTTTTCAACGGCAATGCCGATGTGCTCAATTTTTGATACGCTCATAGTAGATTTTATTATTGATTAAATTCTTTCGGGATAAATCTGAAGTGCGAGCCGTAGCGCTCAAATGCCGCTTTATCCAACATCTCACGATGATCAGGATGAGCAATTGATATCAGTAGTTTTGCCCGCTCCTGCATTGTTTTTCCGTAAAGGTTTACAATTCCTTGTTCTGTGACCACCCAGTGTATATTTGCCCTGGTGGAAACAACGCCCGATCCTTCAATCAGTGTCGGAGAGATTTTAGATAGTCCTTTTTCGGTCACGGATGGCATAGCAATAATCGGTTTCCCATGTTTTGAGTGGCCTGCACCACGGATGAAGTCAATTTGTCCTCCGACACCCGAATAATGTTTAATTCCAATAGAATCGGCGCAAACCTGTCCGGTAAGGTCGATTGCCAATGCGGCATTGATTGCTGTTACCTGGTCTAATTTCCTGATAACGGCTACATTATTTGTGTGGGCAACATCCATCATCGCAACCATTGGATTGTCGTCGACGAAATCATAGAGTGCTTTGGAGCCCATCAAAAATGAGGCAACCATTTTGCCCTTATCAAAATTTTTCTTTCTGCCGGTTACGACACCCTTTTCAACTAATGGCAAAATTCCGTCTGAAAACATCTCGGTGTGCACTCCCAAATCCTTGTGATTTCCAAGTTGTGCCAGAACGGCATTCGGGATACCACCAATACCCATTTGCAGGCATGCACCATCATCAACAAGTGTGGCCACATTTTTTCCAATGGCTATTTCCATTGCAGACAACGGATCTATGCTGTGCGCATATATTGGCGAATCGTCCTCCACAAAAATATCTATCATGCTGACAGGAATCATGGCATCCCCCCATGTTCTTGGCACGTTGGGGTTTACCAACGCAATCACTTTGTCAGCACATTCGACAGCGGCCAACGTGGCGTCGACAGAAGTGCCAAGCGAAACGAACCCATGCTTATCCGGCGATGAAACCATAATCATGGCTACATTAACTTTTACGTATCCTTCCCTAATTAATTTTTGTGTTTCACTCAAAAAAACCGGAATATAATCTGCGAATCCAGCCTGTGTTTGCTTGCGCAGATTTGCTCCAACAAAGAATTGCTCCGAATTGAAAATTCCTTCAAATTCCGGGTTCGCATATTCTACAGGTCCCTCAATATGAATATGTTGAATAGAAATATTATAGATTTCACCCGCTCTGCCCCGATCGACCATGGCCTTAATTAATTTATGCGGAGTTACGGCTACACTGCTCAGATGTACTCTGTCGCCTGATTTAATTACTTTTACTGCATCGCTGGCAGTAGTAAACCTAATTTGATTCATTTATAATACTTTACGGATTTATTTTAATGGCCACGAATTTAGTATTTATAAAAATTGGTCAGAATTTTGATCTTTAACTTTACTTGAAAATTAATGTAAACTTGACTTTAATGTGCCAAAAGAAAGTGGAGGTTTCAAATTTCAAGCACCCGATCTCATTTTTTTTGCTTTAATTTGAGTAGTAAATGTCACTTGAATCGAACTTACTTTATGAACCAATTTGATCTTGCAGTTATCGGAAGTGGTCCTGGAGGCTTAGCTGCTACAATGCGCGCCCTGGACTTTGGGAAAAGTGTTTGCATCATTGAAGCCGGCCATTTAGGTGGAAATGGAATCATGAATGGACCCCTGACTTCCAAAACAATGTGGGAACTATCTGCGGATTATGCTGTGGCAGCCGCCGTTGACAGAGGCTATCGGGCTTCCGGATTGCAGGTTGATTATAATATGGTGAAAAAGACAGTCTTGCAGGCAGCAAAGACAAAACAAAATCAAATTCTTTCTCAAATAGAGACATTTTCGACGGACGAAAAACATCCGGGCAGGCTCACTTATAAGCAAGGGTTTTGCGAGGTTCCTTGATCGTCATACCCTGGAAATTAAGAGGGTCAGAAGGAATTGAAATCATCACAGCCGAATATATTATCATTGCCACCGGATCAATCCCTCGTCCCCACCCCGATTTAGTGATTGACCAAAAGCAAATTCTTGATTCTGACGGAATTCTCAACCTGAAAAGCTTTCCTGAAAGAATGATGATCATCGGTTCTGGTATTATCGGATGTGAATTCGCAACTATTTTCTCGAATTTCAAGCAAACTGAAGTACATCTGCTCGACCGCACACATAGAGTTATTCCATTTGAGGATGATGATGTTAGCGACTTTGTCTCGAAAGAATCTAGAAAAGAATGGGGTGATTATTCACAGGCTGGCTACCCTTCGCACAGTAAGAAAGAAAAGTGACTACCTCGAGATCGTCCTGGATTATGATGACGGGCATAGCACCGTGGTTGAAGTTGATATCATCCTCATTTCGATTGGCCGTGATCCGAATACCGCCGGTCTCTCCCTCGAAAATGCCGGAATTGAAACAACGAATAAGGGGTACCTCAAGATTAATGAGGCCTGCGCACTCTCAAACCTGGGTGATTGTACCATTTTCGCTGCCGGTGATGTGACTGGGCAAAAGGCGCTGTACGGTGTTGCAGAGGAACAAGGACGATATATTGTGGAGGCAATTTTTGGAAAAACCAATTTTATTTTGGATTATTCTCATATGCCAACTCTGATGTTTTTTAAACCTGAACTGGCTGCTGTTGGCGCCAATGAAAAAATGCTTCGGAGCCAAAGGAATTCCGTATAAAGCCGCCTATTATTCCAATGAGTTGGTAAATAGGACTATTGCGATGAGAAATACCAGTGGCTTCGTAAAAATTATGGTTAGCAATGATGGAACTGACCGCATTTTAGGAATGCGGGCTGCCGGACCCCAGGCTTCTGCATTCATCGTTTCTATCGCATATCTGATAAATGCTGATATCCGTGTCCAGGAAGTGCTGCAAAGTATTCATCCACATCCGAGTGTAACAGAAGGCATTCAGGAATGCTTACGCGTGTTTTACAACCAGTCTATTTTTAAACCCCAGGCTTTCCCCAATTTGATCAAAGTGACGGAATGGAAGCCCTGAGAATTGACGAATATTAGGTAGTTTATTTCTTATGGGTTTGCTAGATTGCCAGCTTAACGAAAAGTCGCTAATATTCAAATCTTAACCAATTTTTAATCTGCAATTTTTAATTTGTAATTCACTTCTGCCTATCTTCGCAGACATATTATTCATTAAATCTTACCCATGATCCTCTTCTTCAAAGAATCCGGCAAAATATTGGCTGTCGGTACGCAAGCTTCATTGAATCAAGTTGATATTGATAAATTAATCTGGTTATTTGGAGAGGCAGAATGGATTCGCGCCGAACGTCTGGATGGAAACTTTGTTGGGCCGAGAAAGGAGATGATTACCCCATGGAGCACCAATGCCGTGGAAATCACTCAGAATATGGGTATTGAGGGCATTGAGAGGATCGAAGAATTCACCGTTTTCAATGATCAAAGCATTGACCCAATGCTTCAGGCGGCATACAGCGGTCTCGATCAATCCATTTTT
>CAXXHH010000004.1:0-6490 GCA_963663005.2 Prolixibacteraceae bacterium | reverse complement strand
AAAACCGTGCTCAACTTTTGCACTAAGCGAAAATATACGCGCGACTATTGCCTTTACTAATCTCCCTTTGCATCTGGTCATTAAAGACAAAATTAGATGCAACTGAGATTTATTTGTTATCGGACAATAGTCATTTCATCAACGAGGTGTTTTGCGCCGGCAAATTTATCGATGATCCACAGAACAAAACGAATATCCACATTGATACATTTCTGCAGATCTTCTTCATAGGCAATGTCTCCACTCATTGCTTCCCAGTTACCGTCAAAAGCAATTCCAATCAGTTCACCTTTGGCGTTCATAACCGGACTTCCTGAATTGCCACCTGTAATATCGTTGTTTGTCGTAAAGCAGGTATGAAGAGTTCCATCTTGATCGGCATATCTTCCGTAGTCTCCGGCATGATACATATCAACCAGCCGCTGAGGAAAATCGAAATCGGCATCACCGGCAATTCCCTTTTCGGAATAGCCTTTCAGTGTAGTGAAGTAACTATAATGGACTCCATCTCTTGGATTGTAATCCCCAACTTTACCGTAAGTTAAACGCATAGAAGAGTTTGCGTCCGGATATGAATTTTTGCCACTGTTCATTTCGTTCAGGCCGGCAACAAATAGTTTTCTGCCTTCTTCCAATCCGGAAGTCGAATTTCTAACATCTTCACCGATTACTCTTGCTACTTCGATGATTGACAGCATATCCCGGTAAACGGGGTCTTTGTCAAGGACTTTCTTCGAGGGATTTTTTAGGAAAGCCTCCATTTTTTGCTGATCCGGGAATATACTCTTTTTGAAAATATATTCGGCATAAGCGGAGAAATCACCTTTGAATTTTTTAGAGATGTCGCCGAAAAAAGATGGATGATACTTGGAATTGACATTTTCTGCATACATTTTTGTCAGCGCTGCAGTGATTTTTTTGTCAGTATCTGCATTATAATCCTTGTAAAATCTGTCCAGATTATCCCTTAACCTTCCCGCTACAACTTTGATTTTTTCCTCGTCTCCACCCTGGAGTACCTCATCAAGGTATATGACATCCGATGAAAATCTGAAAATTTCAGGACCATCAGATTGCAGATCACGTGGAAAGAGAGCTTCGCGCAAATATTCTGAAGCAATCTTTTCATCAACAGATTGATAAGAATTAGCTATTTTGTCGAGTGCGCCACCATACTTTGATTTCCGTGATGCATCTGCATTGACCCAAGATGAAAATTCCTTTTCGATCGCTAATTTTTTGCCGATGACATTTAAATTTGTCAGACCCATGTTCTGTCCGATGGAATATTTATAGTAGTTTGAACTCCCTGCAAACTTAGATGCATACTGGATTCTGTTTTTTTCGCCTTTGGCCATATAATCCCTGATGATGTCTAGTTTGGCTCCTCTTGTCTTTATCCGAATGTCATTAACTACATCCATTGTATTTTTCAAGCCAAATGAGGTGAGGTAGCGGTTCGTCCTTCCCGGGTAGCCCAGAATCAGGGCAAAGTCATTCATTTGAACTCCTTTTAAGGAAACCGGAAGGAAATGTTTGGGATGATATGGCACATTTTCCTTGGCATAGTCTGCTGGTTTCCCGTCCGGAGAACAATAGATCCGGAACATCGAAAAATCGCCGGTATGACGGGGCCACATCCAGTTATCTGCTTCACCGCCAAATTTACCGATAGATTGCGGTGGCGTCCCAACCAGTCTGATGTCCCTGAAGGTTTCAGTTACGAACAAGTAGAAGATGTTTGCCTCGGACAATGGTCTTACCCTTGTCTCGTATTGCGTATTTCCTTTTGCTTCCTTTTCAATAGCAGAAATGGCTTTCATCATTTTTTCCAACCGGGAAGCAGAGGATGTTGTATCCGTGATTCCACTTAAAACCTTTTCGGTTACATCCTCCATTCGGATCAGAAAGGTGACGCTTTTGCCTGGATTTTCCAGCTCCTGATCGCGACTCTTAGCCCAAAATCCATCTTTTAGATAGTCGTGTTCTACGGAGCTGTGCTTCTGAATTTCTCCAAAACCGCAATGATGATTTGTAAGTAAGAGTCCATCGGAGGATACAACTTCGGCAGTGCAGGATCCGCGATCCATGGCAACTACAGCGTCTTTAAGGCTTGAATTATTAATACTGTAAATCTGTTCGGCACTTAATTTCAACCCCATAGACTGCATCTTGTCTATGTTTAATTTTCCTACAAGAGAGGGCAGCCACATTCCTTCATCTGCTTTTACCTGCAGGGAGAGGGACAGAATAAAAGCAAATAAGCCTACGAAAATCTTTTTCATTATCTGATTACGATATATAAGGGTTCAATATATGAGAACAGTTCATCCCCTTTCATAGAGAAAAACCTCCCCGATTTTAAGTCGGTAAAATTAATTTTATTTAAACACAAAATGGGATGAAAAAAAATCGGGAAAGATGATGTCTGTCCCGATTATTATTATGCGTCTTTATCAGATAATTCCCAATGTTTTTCCAACTTTGGTAAAGGCTAAAATTGCGGTATCCAGATGGGCCGCCTGATGAGCAGCGGAGAGCTGAACCCTTATTCGTGCCTGTCCCTGGGGTACCACCGGATAATAGAACCCGGTAACATAAATGCCTTCTTCCAAAAGCTTGGAAGCAAAATCCTGAGAGAGTTTAGCATCGTACAACATTACTGCACATATGGCTGATTTGCTCGGTTTTATATCGAAACCAGCTGCAATCATTTTTGACATGAAGTAGGCCGTATTTTCATGAAGGCGCTTTTGTAATTCAGATGTTTCTTCCATCATCTCAAACATTTTGATACCGGCATTAACGACAGCAGGTGGCAAAGAATTTGAAAAAAGATAGGGCCTGGATCTTTGTCTAAGTAGTTCAATGATCTCTTTTCTTCCGGTAGTAAAACCGCCAAGTGCTCCGCCAAAGGCTTTGCCCAGGGTTCCCGTAATTATATCAACTTCTCCTCTGATATTAAATAATTCAGTTACTCCACGTCCTGTATCTCCCACTACACCAGCTGAATGACACTCATCAACCATTATGACAGCATCGTATTTTTTTGCCAGAATATTGATTTGATCCATTGGAGCAACATTTCCATCCATAGAGAATACACCGTCGGTAACAATAATCCTGAACCGGGATTCCTTTGCCAGTATTAGTTGTGCCTCGAGGTCCTTCATGTCGGCATTGTTATACCGAAATCTTTTTGCCTTGCTTAACCTGACACCATCAATAATTGACGCGTGGTTCAATGAATCCGAAATGATGGCGTCTTCTTCTGAGAACAATGGTTCAAAAATTCCTCCGTTCGCGTCAAAGCAGGCCGCATACAAGATTGTATCCTCCGTTCCAAAGAAGGCAGCGATTTTTTGTTCCAAAGTCTTGTGTAAATCAGTTGTCCCACAAATAAAACGGACGGAAGACATCCCATATCCATGGGATTTGAGACCCTCTGCAGCTGCCTCTATCAACGCTGGATGATTTGAAAGACCAAGGTAATTGTTAGCGCAAAAATTTAGAACCTCCTGTCCTGATGCGAGACGAATAACTGCATCTTGTGGCGATGTAATCAGCCGTTCATTTTTATAAAGTCCGCCTTCGCGGATAGATTGAAGCTCGTTTTGCAGGTGTTCTTTGATCTTTCCGTACATAACTGAATGTTTTTTAATGAATTCGAGAATTTGATTTCAAAACAGTTGTAATCCACACACAAAATTATGCTATTTTTATGATCGCTTTCAATACTTTCCTCATGTTTTCTGGAGGAACCTGATTTTTGGGTTTTGTTGATTAAAAATTAGGGTTTAGAGCGGTCAGTTTGAAAATAATGTGTTAATCATTAAGTGATGAAGAAGAAAAATAGTAGGTTGTCCTTAATTGTAGGACTTGTAATTGTTGTCATTATCCTATTGGTTGTCGGTAAGAAAATGGGTTGGTTCGGAAAGGATGTGACCCTGAAAGTGGCTACTGAAAAGGTTGAGATCCGTGATATAACAGAGGTCATTACCGCCAATGGCAAATTGAAACCGCAAATAGAAGTGAAAATTAGTCCGGAAGTACCAGGGGAAATTATAGAACTTCCTGTTAAAGAAGGGAATAAAGTTAAAAAGGGAGACTTGCTTGTTGTTATCAAACCGGATATTTACCAGTCAAGTCTTAGCAGGATTGAGGCCACTCTGAATACCCAGAAGGCAAGGCTTGCTCAGGCAGAAGCACAATTGATTGAAAAAGAATTGAATTACCAACGTGCAAAACTGCTGCTCGAGAAAAAGACTATTCCGAAATCAGAATTTGAGACTGTAGAAGCGGGATGGAAAGTTGCGTTGTCTGAGGTTCAGGCAGCCCGTTATTCTGTAAAAAGTGCTGAATCCAGTGTGCGGGAATCGGCAGAAAATCTAACCAAAACGAAAATTTTCTCCCCGATTGACGGGACTGTAGCTAAGCTGAATGTAGAGAAGGGAGAAAAGGTTGTAGGAACCAATCAATTTGCCGGAACAGAATTAATGACAGTTGCTGACCTGGCTACGATGGAGGTGAAAGTAGAGGTGAACGAAAATGATATTGTCAAAGTTCAGAAAAATGATACTGCGATCGTTGAAATTGATGCCTATTTGAAACGAAAATTCAAGGGGATAGTTACTGAAATTGCCAGTTCCGCTAATGTTACCGGAACTACTGTAGATCAGGTTACTAATTTCAGTGTAAAAATTCTATTGTTGGCAAAGTCTTACCAGGATTTGATTGAAAAAGATACGTTGAAATTTCCGTTCTTGCCGGGGATGTCTGCTACTGTTGAGATTCAAACTGATACCCGAAAGGGAATTATTTCTGTGCCTATTCAGGCAGTCACAACCAGAGGGGATGACGGGACAGTTAAAAAAGTGAGTGATCAGCTGGAAAAGGAAGGAACCAATGATCCTAATTCGAAGGAGGTTACACCTAAAGAGCCGGAGCAAAAGGAAGTGGTCTTTCTTGTAAAAAACAAGCTGGTTCGAAGAGTTAATGTCAAAGCAGGTATTCAGGATAATACCCGCATCGAAATTCTGGATGGATTAAAAGTTGGGGACGAAGTTATAATTGCACCTTATGGGTTAATATCCAAGACTTTGAAGGACTCCACAGCGGTTGAGGTGGTTAAAATTGAAGATCTTTATAAGATTAAGAAGTAGGACGGTTTCGAAGGTGATTTGATATCAATTGCCCAGGTTTGCGGGCTTCATGCCAGTAGGGTACAGGTCAAAGTTGGAGCCGCTGAAATACAACCTTTTGAGATATCTGTGATCTGTTCGCACCTCTCTGGAATCCGACGTTTAAATCCCTTGGTTAATTTAAAACGAGTTTAAACTACTATTTTATTTAACAATAATATATGTGGTCATATAATTGAAAGGTTATATGGCTCCCATTTGGATTGATGAATACATCAAAACTGACTTTTTGTAATTAACATAATCACAATTATAAAATTGTCATTTCCCCTCCTATTTTCTTTGAATTTCTGCGCTAAAGCAGCTGGATTTAGGGAATTTTTCCTTTTTATTTGTTTAACATAGAAAAGTCAGTAAAATCTGGTATCTTCAATGAAATAATTAAAAAAATTTTAGCCATAAAATTTATTCCATAAGGTTACGATTTTGTTGATTTAGGTATTAACTAGATATTGGATATTTCCCTTAAATACGCCATTCATGTTATTCGAATCAATAAGAAGGTCAGCATCAGTGATCTTCGTAAAGCTATTTCCGGTTGCTCTGGTTATTTTGAACGTCAGGCAGCTAATGACATGTCATGGTAAGTATGGTAATGTAGCCTTTCGTATTCATCGAAATCTCCGTTTAGTTGCTTTCCCACTCGTTTTTCTTGCTACTATTTCACAAAATTCTTTTGCAGCCAATGCGCTTACTGTGACGTTGTCCGCCACAAACGTTACGTGCAATGGAATGAACAATGGAACAATCGTTGCCAGCGTTTCCGGTGGATCTGGCGGGACTGTCAATTTTACTTTAAATCCGGGAGCGGCGACCAACACCACCGGACTCTTCACCGATCTGCCGGCTGGTGCTTATTCTGTGCTGGCCGATGACGGTGCGAGTACTGGAACCTCATCAATAACGATTACCGAACCCCCTCTTTCGTCACTTCCTTCCGTCAGTCTAGGTAGTTTGTCGGCTATTTGTCCTGATGCCGGAAGTACTTCAATAAGCTATCTTTCCGTTTCCGGCAGTCCGGTTTCCTATAGTATCTCTGTCGGCACACCTGCTTTGGCCGGATTTGTCCCCATTGTGGATGCACCATTTAATGCGTCGCCTTTGACGATATCACTTCCTTCAGGCATTCCAAAAGGAAATTATCAGTTTGTCCTTTCACTAAAGAATGCGAGTGGATGCATATCACTTCCGCAGAAATTTATTTTGAATTTTGATGATGTGACATCTCCGTCTTTTACCAGTTTTCCGGAAGATAAAACAATTCAATGCGGAACTGATTCTTCTCCTTT
>CAXXHH010000003.1:0-1072715 GCA_963663005.2 Prolixibacteraceae bacterium | reverse complement strand
GTCGGTGGTCAGTACCAGATATGCAAGGCTTTTGCCGTAAGTTTGGGATACCTTCATACACAAATGGGGGTATATCAGCAGTTTAACAGCGATTTTAGCTATTATAGCAATTCGAACACGTTTGGTGGTGGTTTTGAACTGAAACCAATGGCCAACCTGACGATCGATCTTGGTATGCTTGTCACAAATTATGATAACGCCAACAAATTATTGAAAGATCCCGATGTAGGCAGCTATTTCGAAACCTACAAAAAGCATAACCTTGGATTTGCAATTGGTTTGGGATATCACTTCGGTGGAAAATAATTGCCAGAACCTCAGCTTTCCGGCGTAAAATTGAAAAAGCCTGTGGATTATCTTCACGGGCTTTTTCGTGCATAAAAATAATGCTTACTATTGTGGCTTTTTAATCGAAATTGTTTCTCCCCTGCATGGAAGTAATCAGACATTCCCCGCTCAATCCAATCTGGCTAAAGGCTTCCGTAATCGGGAGTTTATGGGCTTCGGTAGAAATCGTGGCCGGTAGTTTTTTGCACAATCTCCAGATTCCATTTTCGGGAACAATTCTTACACTCTTTGCAATATTTCTTCTTTCAGCATTTACCAGACTTTGGAATGAGGGCGGACTGATTTGGCGGGCCGGGATTATCTGTGCGTTGATGAAATCAATTTCGCCCAGCGCAATTATTATCGGACCAATGGTCGGTATCATCACGGAGTCGTTATTGTTCGAACTGATGTTAATGCTGTTAGGCCGGAATATGGTGGGTATGATTGTTGGAGGCGGCATTACTGCTATCAGCGCGATTATCCACAAGTTTTTTACACTGCTGATTTTATACGGATTCGATTTTGTCAGAATCCTCGACTCTCTTTACCATTATGCAGCCAAACAGCTGAAGATACCGAACGCTCAGCCGATGGATCTGATCTGGATTTTGGCTGGTGTATATTTCTCTTTTGGGGTTTTCGCGTCGCTATCCGGATTTTGGGTTGGAACCAATTTTAAAAAAAGAGAGGGCTCCGGCGAAGTTGGGCACGCATTTAAAATCAGAAATGATAATGTGTTGTTAGGAATCCAGGAGAGACAAAGTTATTCGACCCTTCTTATTCTTGTACATCTGGTATCGATGACTGGCGTATTGTGGTTGCTCAACCTGAGTGATTATCTCGCCGCTGGTGTCATCGCACTAATTTATACCAGTTTTTGCATTTACAGGTATCCCGGTTCACTTCGTCGCCTGAGAAAGGTATCTGTCTGGTTACAATTTCTGTTTATCGTATTTAGTTCTGTTTTGGTTTTGGATCTCTTTGCCGGTGAGACTTCGAATGGAGAAAGCGGGTGGGTAATCGGATCAGTAATGGTTTTCAGAGCCTTTCTGTTAATCATCGGATTCGCAGCCATCAGTGTAGAACTAAAAAACCCACTGGTAAAAACTGTTCTCTACAAACAGGGTTTGGCTGATTTATACCAGTCTCTCAGATTAGCATTTGGTGTGCTTCCCGACCTGCTCACGTCATTGTCCCGCTCTAAGCTGAGTATTCTCAATCCGTCGAGCCTCCTGTCTCATCTTTTGAGCAACGCCCGGAATTTGATAGAACTCTTTCAGGAGGAGCAAAAAAAACAGCCACCCATCTTCATTCTGACGGGTGATGTGGGAAGCGGGGAAAACAACATTTTTGATGACGGTGGTAGACCTGATCAGGCAGCAGGGCTTCTTTCCTGGCGGATTCATCGCTGTTGGTAACGAGAAGGAAAAAATTCGGTCCGGATTTACGCTGGTCGATCTAAAATCAGCAGATTCCATTCTATTGGGCAGCACCACCTATCAGGAGGGCTGGCAAGTGGCAGGTCGTTATTATTTTAATCCGGAGGCGCTACAGTTTGGAAATCGAATACTTGATCCGAAACATCTTGAAGGTTGCCCATTAGTAGTTATCGATGAAATCGGTCCGCTGGAGGTGAAGAACCAAGGTTGGGCCGGAGCCATTGAGCAATTAATTTCCAGCGAATCTGTGCCTCAGCTTTGGGTTGTGCGGCAAGCGCTTGTGCAGAAAATCATCCGGAAATGGAATGTTGGGGATGTCGTTGTCTTCGATCTTTCGAAAGACCCTGCCGAACTTGTCGCAAACACTATCCTTGCTTCGCGGTCATAAACAATTCTCCGGCTTTGGAGATCTGTTCTGATTTGCCCAGAACATAGGCCACGTCTCCCTGGCAGAATATCAGGGAAGGTTTTGGGTGATCGAGTACCTTTTGATCACGTTTGAGGGCAACCAGCGTAATGCCGAAGTTTTGCCTCAGCTGACTTTCCACCAGCGACTTCCCAATGATAGCGGAATCTTTCATTACTTCCAGCGGGATTATCTCAATGTCTGGTATATCTTTGGAGATATTGAATTTACTGCCCCCGTTCTCTTCCAAAAAGATTCCGTAATGGTCGTTTCGGATTCGGTCAATGGTCAGATCAATTTCGTTTCTGGGTAAAAGAAAATTGGCCATCACCCGCTCAAAAAGATCGATTGCAGTCTCAAACTCCTCCGGAATAACCTGCGTTGCACCAATCTTGTATAATGCCTCAATGTCTTCAATATGACGCGTTCTGACAACAATAGAGGCGTGTTTGTTTAGCTGCCTGACTTTACCAATAATAATCTTCAGAATATCTAATTTTCCGATAGATATCACCACCACGTGGGCGCTTGCCACGTGAGCTTTTTCCAGAATCGGAAGGTTGAAGGCGTCTCCATAGACCACTGTTTCTCCTTTCTCCTGCCTTTTTCTGGCTATCTCCGGATCGAAAATGATGGATACATAGGGAAGATTATGGTGCATGGCCATCTTCGAAAGATTGAGCGCCCTCGAATCTTTCCCGATAAGAACGAGATGATTTTGCAGATCGGGAATCTCAATTTGTTTCAAGGGGAAGAGTCCTTCGATCACCCATTTCGGGAAGGGTATTCGCAACAAGACTTTTGTAATTCGAGATCCGAGCATGATGAAGAACGGTGAGATGGACATCGTAATTATGGCCACTGCCAGGAAAATCTGGTAGTAGAAGTCGTCCAGAATGGTGAAATCTTTTCCAAGCTTTGCTAAAATGAACGAAAATTCCCCAACCTGACTCAGGGCAATACCTACCAGGACGGTACCCCTGAACGTGTGTCCCAGCAAAAATGCCGTTAAGCTCCCCACAATAAATTTCAAGGTAATCACTGCTATTACTGCTGCGATTACAATGGCAAGATGCCCGCTAACGAAGGAAAGGTCGAGGAGCATCCCTATGGAGACAAAAAAGAAGCTGGTAAAGGTGTCCCGGAAGGTGATGAGATTTCCGAAAGCGTTGTGGCTGTATTCCGACTCGGAAATCATCAATCCCGCAAGGAAGGCGCCAAAGGCAAGCGGCATACCCATTTGATAAGTCAGAAGTGCAACAGACAGGCATATCAGCAACACGATCATCATGAATAACTCCTGGTTGCGGGTCATGGCGATGAGATGCAGCAGGCGGGGCATTATCCAGCGATTGCCAACATACAAAAATCCGATGATCAGGACCGACTTTAGCGCGAGGAGTGAAAGTTGTCCTTTGTAGTCTATTTCTCCTCCACTTAAGAATGGAGTGAAAAGCATTAATGGAACCAGTACAATATCCTGAAATATCAGGATACCCAGCACTGTTCTTCCATAGTTTGAGGTTATTTCCGAACGATCCTGGAGGATTTTTAGCACAACCGCCGTACTGCTTAAGGCTGTCAAAAATCCGATGAACAGGGATGCTTTCCAGTCCAGGGCATAGGCATTAATGAGAATGGTGGTAAACAAGGTTGTTAGGGAGAGCTGCAGGAATCCGCCCAAGAATACCCTTCGTCGTATCTTAAAGAGATGGTTGAGGGAAAACTCCATCCCGATCATAAAAAGCAGGAGAACGACCCCGATTTCGGCCATCAGTTCAATTTCCTGTGGTGCCTTGATGATACCCAGTAATTTTGGTCCGACGATTACTCCCGTCAAAAGATAGCCAATGATAGTCGGAACTTTAATCTTGGTAAACAGGAAGTTTACCAGCGAAGAAAGTGCAAAAATGATGACGATATCTTTTAGCACTGAAAATTCCATGGTGATAATGTGCAAATATGCAAATGTGAAAATGTGCAAATGAGGAAATTTCCACATTTTCACATTTTCACATTTTCAAATTATCTTATGTTTTCTTGTCGACAAGGTAATGATTCCGATCGGAGGATGTTCTGGATACGAGCTCGCCCAGGAATCCAGCCAGAAAAAGCTGAGTACCTAAGATCATTGAAGTGAGTGCCAGATAAAAATATGGACTCTGAGTCACACGCTCGATCAGTATCCCGTTAAACTGTTGGTAGATTTTGTATCCGCCCAGCCATGATACGGCTAAGAAGCCTAGTAGAAACATCAGGGATCCCAGTGTTCCGAACAAGTGCATCGGCCGTTTTCCAAACCGGGAAATAAACGAGATAGACATCAAATCGAGGTACCCGAATATGAAGCGGCTCAATCCGAATTTCGTGGTGCCGTATTTACGCGCCTGATGCTGCACAACCATCTCCCCGATAGCTGAAAAGCCTGCCTGTTTGGCCATATAGGGGATATAACGATGCATCTCGCCATACACTTCGATGCTTTTCACCACCTCGTTCCGATAGGCCTTTAAACCGCAGTTAAAATCGTGTAATTTGATTCCGGTAACCCGGCTGGCTGTGGCATTATATAATTTGCTGGGTAGTCTTTTCGATAATGGATCAAACCTTTTCTTCTTCCATCCTGAAACCAGATCGTACCCCTCTTCTTTTATCATCCTGTAAAGGGCGGGTATTTCGTCAGGGCTATCCTGAAGATCGGCATCCATGGTAATTACGACATCGCCGGTAGCCTCTTCAAATCCGGTATGCAGGGCAGCGGATTTCCCATAGTTGCGTCTGAACCGGACACCCTTAACGGTGGAGGAAACCTTTGATTGTTCTTCAATCCATTTCCACGACCCGTCGTTGCTTCCATCGTCAATAAACCATATCTCATAGGAAAAAGATGCGGCTTTCATAACGCGATCAATCCAGGCATTTAGTTCGGGCAATGATTCAGCCTCGTTATACAAGGGAACAACAACGGAGATATCCATACGTGGAAATTGAGTTATTTAGAATCGACTATTCCTCTTCGTCCTCTTCCTGATCTACACCAAAGAATGGATCGGCAGGTTCTTTTTTGAAAAAGATAGCCAAAACCAATGAAAAGAGGAAGCCCATTAAAGTAAGACTGAAAATTTGGCCAAAGGACAATATCCCTGGTGTCATCAGGTTTTTCTGGGCGCCTAATATTTTCTCAACTGTATCGTCCGAATAACCCTGGGCCAAAAATTTAGCTTCCATGGTAGCCAATAGTTTATCCAGTAATCCCGGCTCGATGTATTTGTATAGGATATAATTAAAGAACGCAAACAACACAGAACCGAACACGGCGACCAATGTTCCAAGTCCGAGGGCTCTGGAATAGGGGAGACCTTCTTCAGTATTCAGCTTGGCAAAGGTCCACATGGCGAATCCAATTCCCGAAATGATGATGGCATAGCTCAGATAACCCGAAATATCGGAAAAGGGAACTCCAAGAATATAAAAGATGAGTAAATTCAGAATAAGCGCCAGACCCAAATAGAGTCCGTGCATCATGGAAAAATAGTTGAGAGAGCGGTGTTCGTGTTCCATATAAAATGAGTTTTGAATCCAAATAATGAACAAATATATTCTAAATTTAGTAAAACCTCCCCATTCAAAAAAATGCAGTCATTTTTTTTATTTTATAAGTAGCTGTAAATTAAAAAGGTGAGTAATTTTTTGCAAAATAAATGTCCTGAAGATTTTTTTTGTTTGGTACAAAACGATTTTTTCCTACTTTTGCGGCGGGTAAGTCCTGCACGATCAGTTCCTGTCGAACTCCCCCAGGGTCGGAAGACAGCAAGGGTAGATGGTTGTAGCGGTGCGATGTAGGTAGCTTACCCACTTGCCGAATTAGCTCAGTTGGCCAGAGCACGTGATTTGTAATCTCGGGGTCGTCAGTTCGAATCTGACATTCGGCTCGTTCTTAAAATACAATTTTTGGGGAAATACCAAAGTGGCCAACTGGGGCAGACTGTAAATCTGCTGGCGTACGCCTTCGTAGGTTCGAATCCTGCTTTCCCCACTTACGTTTATTGCTGATCATTGATTTGTTCAGCAATATTTTTATCCAAAACATTGCGGGAGTAGCTCAGTTGATAGAGCATTAGCCTTCCAAGCTGAGGGTCGCGGGTTTGAGTCCCGTCTCCCGCTCTGATTTTGCCGATGTAGCTCAGGGGTAGAGTACTTCCTTGGTAAGGAAGGGGTCACGAGTTCAATTCTCGTCATCGGCTCAAATAGGACATTATCACGTAGAATTTCCAAACTATTTTAACTGAAATATCCAAGATGAAAAAATCGTTAGTTATTTTTTCTCTACTGGTTGCAGTAGCCTTCCTATTTGCACAGTGCAAAAGTAACGAGTGTACTTATAAACCCAAACCAGCCAAACAAACGAATTATTGGATAAAAAAGCGTTGATTTTCTCAAGATGAAAAAATTTCTGGTTTTATGTTCTTTGTTGGTTGTTGTGCTCTTTCTGTTTGCGCAGTGCAAGAGCTGTGATTGTACGGTTAAACCCAAGCCGGCAAAACGGTCGACTGTCTGGATGAGACGTTGATTTCCTCATTCACTTCTCTTTAACGTTAACAATTTGTAAAAAGAGAGCTTTATCCCTTCCCGATTGATTAAGATAATGAATTTATATACCTACCTTTGCTATGCATTTTTATAAAAGGTGTTTTATACTTCTATAATTCTCAAAACGAATAGATTATGTCAAAGATTAAAGTTGGTATTAACGGTTTCGGGCGAATTGGCCGTTTGGTTTTTCGTGCCGCTGTTGAAAAAAATGAGGTAGAAATTGTTGGAATCAACGACCTCATCGACGTAAATTACATGGCTTACATGTTGAAATACGACTCAACTCATGGTCGTTTCAAAGGAACTGTTTCTGTTGAGGACGGTTTTCTTGTAGTTAACGGCCACAAAATCCGTGTCACTTCAGAAAGAAATCCTGCTGATTTGAAATGGAACGAGGTTGGAGCTGAATATGTTGTTGAATCTACCGGATTATTCCTGGATAAGGAAAAATGCCAGGCTCACCTTAACGCTGGTGCAAAGAAAGTTATCATGTCTGCTCCTTCCAAAGATGATACCCCAATGTTTGTAATGGGTGTAAATCAAGGTAAATATACTTCCGACATGAACTTCGTTTCTAATGCTTCATGTACAACCAATTGCCTTGCTCCGATTGTAAAGGTATTGAATGATAATTTCGGAATCATCGAAGGTTTGATGACAACTGTTCACGCTACAACAGCAACTCAAAAGACTGTTGACAGCCCATCCGCAAAGGATTGGAGAGGTGGCCGTGGTGCAGCTCAAAACATTATCCCATCGTCTACAGGTGCCGCTAAAGCTGTTGGTAAAGTAATTCCTGAAATGAATGGTAAACTTACAGGTATGGCATTCCGTGTACCAACTCCTGACGTATCAGTTGTTGACCTTACCTGCCGTCTTGAGAAACCAGCTCCTTACAAAGCTATCTGTGCTGCTATGAAAGCTGCTTCAGAAGGTGAGTTGAAAGGTATCCTTGGATATACTGAAGACGACGTAGTTTCAACTGATTTCGTTACTGATCCACGCACTTCAATCTTTGATGCTGGTGCAGGTATCGGTCTGAACGACAATTTCGTTAAGGTAGTTTCCTGGTATGACAATGAGTGGGGTTATTCAAACAAAGTTGTTGACCTGATCATCCACATGTTTTCTGTTGATCACAAATAGAAAGACAAAAATACTGTTTAAAAAGGCTTCTGAAAAGGAGCCTTTTTTTGTGTCTTAGTTAGCTGGGAAAACGCCAAGCGATCTTACATCGAATGTATTGGAGTACTCAACTACCGTGAAGCAGTCGTTGGTATATCCTCCAAAATCTGAGACTTTTGCAAAATGATATGCCTCCATCAACATTCCTTTGCCTGCATCAGGAGGAAGTCCGCGGGAGAGATTTCCTGACTTCTGAAGCGAATTTAGGAAGTAGGTAAGGACATCATATCCCTGGAAGGCAAAAAGTGAGGGTTCGGTGCCAAACTCGGTTCTGAAATTTTCAACGAATGTTGTGACAGCAGGATTGCTGTAATCAATGAAGGAGTTGGAGAGATAGCGCAGATTTATGTTGTGCAGGTTTTCAAGTTCGATACTTTGCATTCTGGTGAACTCCTGAATACCTACCATGATAATCGGAAATTTTTTCGACAAGAGAGCCATTCTGTTCATGGCAATGCTAACATTCACTTCATTCAGTTCAGCCATGACGAAGATATTTGGCCTATCCGCTTGGAGCTGAGATTCCAGTCCTTCGATTCCCTGCGACCATATATTATAGCTTTCGATCTTGGCCTTTGACCCACCCTGAGAGGCGTTCTTTTTCAGTAATTGTTCACGAATGAGTTTCGTCTCACTACTGCCATTCCCTGTCTCTAAAAACAGGATCCTTTCTTTTCTAAACTCCTTAAAAATGTATTCGGCCGTAGCTTCAAACCGTAATTTTCTGACAGGATTAATCTGAAAATAATACGGGTTGGTTCTGGTATATTTATCTTCAGGCGAAAGAGGGGATACCATCGGAATTCGGTTTTTAGCACTTAACTCTGAAACAACTCGTTGGTTCTCCGGATAGACCGGCCCTATCAGCAAGTCGAGGGATAGAAACTCGGGCTTTTTAACCAGACCCTCGATGGTTGATGCCATCTTCTCGGTATCGTAGACGTACAACTTTGCTTTTAATCCTGATTTTATCTTTTGGTCGGCTGCCAGTAATGCCCCCTGGTAAAAAGCAAGAAAACTGAGCGACCTGGCTGAAGGCTTCAAACTGTCGGCAACAGATGCAGATATTGGCAGGTAAAGTCCGATATTCAGCGTTTTATCGTTGCCCTTCATTTTCAGCGGCGGCAGAATATTTTTGGCTGCGGCCTCGTTGCCCGGGTTATCCGAGGCAGAAACTTCTTCAGGCGATTTTTTTGGCACCAGAATGACCATCCCTGCTTTCAACCCGTCTTTTAAATCGGGATTGAGTTTCAGGAGTTCATCTTCCTCGGCTCCGTACTTGATTTTTAGTTGGTAATAGTTGTCTCCACTGATAACGGTGTGCCTGATAATCTTGTTTTCATCGATTTTTACCGTCTTGGGTTTTTGCCAGGTGTGATCCGGAATCTTAAGAACCATTCCTTTTTTGATAACCCCCTCAATGTTTTTGTTGTTTGAAAGCACCTCCTCCTGCGTGCAGTCATATTGTTTGGCTATGGAGTAAAGTGTCTCTTTCTTTTGAACGGTGTGAAGAATGTAGCGGAAGTCGCCAATAACAACCCTTTCCAGCGGCTTCGTCTCCTGACTGGCGACCGGGAATATGAAACAAAAAAACAAAAGGGCGGACAAGAAGCTGGTATGTAATAAACTTCCTGACCGTCCTTTTATTATGGAAATTTTCGCTGACATCAATGCCGATTTAGTGACCGGATTTGTACTCACCAAAATTTTTCATGAACTGGACCCGCTCAAATTCGGAAGGATTTACAGCATTGTCCAGACTTAATTTTCCTCTAAAGTCGTCAATTTTTTCGTAATTATGCTCTGTCATCCATTCGGCCATCTTTTGATTGATTTCCTCAATGAATCCAAAGCCTTTGTCGTAGAGAGCAGACACAACCTGAACCGCATTGCCGCCGGCAAGAATCATTTTAACGGCAGTTTCCCATGAATGAACACCTGTTGATGAGGCAAGGTCGCAATTCACGCGGTTCGACATCATCGCAAGCCACCGTAGTGTGAGGAGGTAATCGGATTCGTGACTTAACACGTTTGCGCCATGAATGATCTCTTTGGTGATGTCGATGTCAGGAGAATAGAATCGGTTGAATAACACAATCCCTTTAACTCCTGAAAAAGAAATATCCCGGATCATTCCTCCCAGGTTAGAGAAAAATGGGCTGATTTTGACGGCAACTGGGATACTGATTTTTTGCGTTACCCTGGTAATAATATCGAAGTAGGTAGTTTCATTGTCCT
This sequence comes from Prolixibacteraceae bacterium, assembly GCA_963663005.2. Classification (GTDB taxonomy): domain Bacteria; phylum Bacteroidota; class Bacteroidia; order Bacteroidales; family Prolixibacteraceae; genus CAINVV01. Next base: position 1,062,524 of record CAXXHH010000003.1, on the reverse strand, counting down.
GACTGGAATGAGCAAGATCAGTCGGAGACAAAAACATATTCAACTCCAATGCATCTGCTCCTGCAGCTTCAATTTTCTTGGCGAAGAAACCCCACTCCTGAGAAGTTATGCAGTTGATGCTTGCTATTACCGGGATAGAGAGCTGTGCTTTGGCATCAGTAATTAACTGAAGATAGTGTTTCAGATTTTCTTTCTTAATTTCCAGGTCGTAATAATCCAGAAATTCAAGGTTATTGTCCATGGGTCCCAATTTGTCGAACTCATGGGCATACTCAAGATAAATCTCCTCTTCGAAGACTGATTTCAAAACCACTGCACCGGCACCAGCTTTTTCAATGGCTTTAAGGTGTTCGATTGTATTTGTCAGGCTGGAGCTGCCGGCAATCACCGGGCTTTTTAGGTCGAGTCCCAGATATTTTATACTTAAATCCGCCATGTCAATTGATATTAGTAGGATTGGATAATTTATTCTGAAGATAGATATGCATATTCTCGGCAGCTTTTCGTCCATCGCCCATCGCAAGGATTACGGTTGCACCCCCACGAACGATGTCGCCACCGGCAAACATCTCTTCAATGGAAGATTGCATTTTATCTTCTTCTACCACGATAGTTCCCCACTTGGAGATTTTGAGATCGGGCAGACAGGAAGGTACGAGCGGATTCGGCGAAACGCCAACGGCCACAATCACCAGATCAACTTCAAGCTCGAACTCTGATCCTTCGATTGGTACAGGCCTTCTTCTGCCTGAGGCATCCGGTTCGCCAAGTCCCATCCTGTTGAGGAGCATTTTGTTAACCATACCTTTCTCATCAGCGAAATATTCTAACGGATTGCACAGATTCATAAATTCGACGCCCTCTTCTTTGGCATGTTTTACCTCCTCAATACGAGCGGGCATTTCTGCTTCAGAACGACGATAAATGATCATTGCCCTTTCAGCGCCTAGTCGCAGTGCGGTGCGCACAGAGTCCATGGCAGTATTTCCTCCACCGATAACGGCCACTCTTTTACCTTTTATAACAGGTGTATCACTCGCGTCGGAGTTGGCGCCCATCAGGTTAACGCGGGTGAGATATTCGTTGGAAGAGAGAATTCCGTTGTAGTTTTCGCCAGGGATATCCATAAATCGTGGGAGACCTGCTCCACTACCGAGGAAGAATCCCTTGAAGCCTTCTTCACGAAGATCATCGAAGCTGGCTGTTCGGCCAACGATGAAGTTGGTTTCAAATTTTACGCCCATTTTCTTCAAATTCTCCAATTCGAAATCTACGATTGAGTTGGGAAGTCTGAATTCGGGAATACCATATTTTAATACACCGCCAATTTCGTGCAAAGCTTCGAAGACAGTCACGTCATACCCGCTTTTCACCATATCACCAGCAAATGCAAGAGCCGCAGGTCCTGAACCCACCGTGGCCACTTTAATTCCGTTAGGTTGAGCAATAACCGGTACATTAGCAGTTCCGGATGCCCGCTCAAAGTCAGCGGCAAATCGCTCCAGGTGGCCAATTGCCACGGAGGGCAAATTCATTTTCTCGAGATAGAAGCATCTTGATTCGCACTGTTTTTCCTGAGGACAAACTCTTCCGCATACTGCAGGTAAAGCGTTTGTCTCCTTCAGGGTTGCTGCGGCACCCAGAACATCTCCGTTTTCAATGAGTTTTATGAATTTTGGGATGTTGATATTCACGGGGCATCCTTCTATACAGGTTGGTGTTACACAATCCATGCAACGGGAGGCTTCCAGTGCAGCTTGCTCGGGAGTAATGCCGAGATTCACTTCGCGATCCTGATATTTTACCCTGATTTCGGGAGCTTGCTCAGGCATGTGAACCCTTTCAATAGCTGTTCTTTCTTTGTTCTTCGTCTTGGAACGCAAAGCGGCTCTCCACTCCTGTGCGCGTTCGCTTTTAAGGTATTCTGGCTCTAACGACATCTTTATATCACGATTTTTGAAAATAACTATTGTTGGCAACAACCTCTTCTGCACGGTAACCACCCAGGCGCATCAGCATCTCATCGAAATTTATTTCGTGTGCATCGAATTCTGGTCCGTCGACACAGGTAAAGCGGGTTTTTCCGCCGACTGTAACCCTGCACGCACCGCACATCCCGGTTCCGTCCACCATGATTGAATTCAAGCTGGCCTGCGTTGGAATGCTATATTTCTTAGTAGTCAAGGATGCAAATTTCATCATGATTGCCGGGCCGATCACGATGCATTCATCAATTTTCTCACGTTGAATTACTTCTTCCATTCCGGCTGTGATCAGACCTTGTCGGCCGTAGGAACCATCGTCGGTCATGACAATCACCTCATCCGACCATTGTCTGATTTGATCCTCAAGGATGATAAGATCTTTGCTTCTGGCTGCAATAACGGAAACAACCCTGTTACCAGCTTTTTTGAAAGCCTCGACGATAGGAAGTAATGGAGCAACTCCAACTCCGCCGCCGCAGGCAAGAATGGTACCTTTTTTATGAATCTCGGTAGGTTTGCCTAATGGGCCAACCAAATCGGTGATGCTTTCGCCAACTTCCAGCGCAGCTAATTTTGCGGAACTGACTCCGACAATCTGCACAACCAATGTAATGGTGCCTTTAACCGGGTCGGCATCGGCGATGGTAAGCGGGAATCGCTCGCCTTTTTCTCCGATTTTAAGAATGACAAAGTTGCCTGCTTTTCTGGAACGTGCAATCTTCGGATTCTCTACTACAAAGCGGATTACCTTATCTGAGAAATATTCCTTTTCTACTATTTTGTTCATACCATTTAAAAATTGAAAAAACGTCCAAAAGTAGTTATTTCAATTGATTGATTTAAGCCTTAACGGCAAATTGGTGAAATTACTTCACAGTTTAAAATATTATTAAATAAGCATTCTACTCAATAATCAAACTTGTATCTTTGCAGTTTGCAAAATTTCAGGAGTTTTCGCCTTGGAGCCAAGTCGTAAATTACAGCAAACTTTTTCTATAATCACATGAAACCACAAAATCAGCAACGCAAAAACAGAGAAGGGGTCGTCTATTCCACCTCTGAGAGTTTTGATTATAAATTTAGCTCGGAAGATGGTGAACAGGAAACGCTCATTCCTTCAAAACAGAACCTGAAAGTAATGCTCGATAAGAAGCAACGCGCCGGCAAAGTTGTTACGCTGGTAACCGGATTTGTTGGTACAGAAGATGACCTGACTGATCTTGGTAAAAAGCTGAAATCGAAGTTCGGTGTAGGCGGTTCTGTAAAAGATGGTGAGATACTTATTCAGGGCGATTTCAGGGATCGGGCAATGGCCTTGCTTATCGCTGATGGCTATAAAGTAAAACGTGTTGGAGGTTGAAATTAAATTAACACCTTCAAATTGAATCAATTAATGCAGATTTTTGTAATAGCTCTTACCAAACACCGAAATTTCGGGAATTTGCTTATTCCATTTTTTGCTGAGCAGGTTCCTGGAGAGCCATTTTTAAGATTGCTTCGGAAAGTGAAGCAGCACGATCTCACCGACCCTACTACGCACTTATCTTCAGAGCAGATCAGGATTGTGAAGATTGCTGAAAGATACAGCGATGAGAAATTGATGCGAAAATATTTTCCTGATAAGCTTTCCAGCGACTTTCAAAATCTTATCAGGAAGGAAGAGATGAGGCTAAAAGTGTTCGACTTTATTGAGGCGACACTGGCTGAGATACTCGAATTGCTTAAAGATTGTGAGATTCCTGTTTACCAGAAGCGCGAAAAATATTCAAATCTGTATGAGGAGGATCTGATATCACTTTGTTACCAGGACACCAGTACCGTATTTAATTTTGATAGGTTGGCAGACGAGACACGTTATTACCTGACACTGCGAAACGGCAAGGAATACATTTCTTTACTCAAACGGAATATTGAAATTCTGGTTAATGACCCCTGCCGCATCTATTATCAAAATAAGATTTACTTCTTCGACAATATCTCTGCGGCGAAGATCATTCCATTTCGGGAAAAGGAATTTATCTCTATCCCGAAAAAGATAGAGGATCGCTATTTCGAAACCTTTATTCTCAACGCAATTAGATCTCAGGAGGTGCACTTCACAGGGTTCGAAATCCGCGAAACTGCACCCGTGAAAGGTGCCGTACTTTCGTTGGAGAAAGACCTGAATGATCTGCCTGTATTTGTGCTCTATTTTACATATAACGGAGTAAGGCTGAGATTGAAAGAGGGTGAATTTCGGATCGTCATTCTGCACAAAGAGAACGATCAGTATATTTTTGAGGCATTTGCCAGAGACCTCGCCTGGGAGAAAGATAAACTCAAGTTTCTGCTCGAAAACGGACTCCATGGGTCAATGGACGGATTAATACTGGCTACTGCTGAAAATTCATTCCGGAGCAATGAAGTCTTTGAGGAAATAGCCTGGCTGTCGGCGAATAGGGAAAAATTGAATGAGGCTGATATACAGGTCACCCAAACCGGGTTGCCACATGAATATTATCTTGGGAGCCACGATTTGCAAATTTCAGTAGAAAAGAAGATAGACTGGTTCGATCTTGAAATGATTGTCCATGTTGGCGAGTGGAACATTCCCTTTATTCGATTCAAGCGACTTATAATGAACAAGATTAGGGAATACAAACTTCCCAACGGAGAACTGTTCATCCTTCCGGAGAGTTGGTTTGCCCAATATGGCGAAATACTTTCTCTGGGAAAGGCCGAAGCACATCATATCGTTTTGAAGCCTTTCCATTTCATGCTGCTCAATGGGGAGATACCCTTTGGAACTCCGGATATTCAGCAGGAAATTAAGAAACTGTGCGATAGGAAGGTTCAGGCTCAGGAAATACCGGCCCTTCTGAAGGCGCAGCTTAGAAATTATCAGCATGATGGATATAACTGGCTTTATCATCTATGGCAGAGCAGAATGAACGGTTGCCTGGCCGATGATATGGGACTGGGAAAGACACTGCAAACGCTGGTACTTTTGATGAGGCTGAAAAGAAGCGGTCCCACCTTTTCTTTTCCATCCATCGGTTCGGACGGACAGTTTTTGATGTTTGGCGGCGAAGGAAAAAGCAAGGAGGAGCACCAACCTGCCAGTTTGATAGTATTGCCTGTATCGTTGATCCATAACTGGGAAAACGAGATCAGAAAATTTGCTCCCTCACTGAAGCAATTCACCTATTCCGGGGTAAAAAGGCGCGAGAAGGTCGATCTGGCGCAGCTTGTTCATCATTGCGACATCATTCTTACCACGTATGGAACTGTCCGGAATGACACTGAAGTATTATCGAAGCATACTTTTTTCTACCTGATACTCGATGAAAGTCAGAACATTAAAAATTCAGAGTCGAAGAGTTATCAGGCGGTTTCTTCCCTCCGATCGATGCACCGTCTTTCGCTTACGGGTACTCCAATCGAGAATTCACTTTCCGATCTCTGGTCACAGATGAACTTTCTTAATCCCGGCCAGTTGGGCAGTTTCAAATTTTTCCGGGAGAATTACCTTTTGCCGATCGAGAAGGAGCACGATTCAGACGCTTCGGCCAGATTGAATAAACTGATTGAGCCGTTCATCCTGCGCCGCACGAAGGAGCAGGTCGAGGCCGATCTTCCTCCTGTGATGGAAGAAATGCTGACAATTTCCATGACTCCCGGGCAAATGGAATTGTACGAAACCGAGAAATCGGCTGTCAGGAATTATCTCCTTCAAAATATCCATGAGCTTGAACCGCGGAACACCACTTTCGTTGTTTTACAGGCCTTGACGCGTCTGCGGCAGATCGCAATTCATCCCCGGTTAATTGACCCCTCATCCGATCTCGAATCAGGCAAATTCAATGAGATTCTTTCCATGCTTGAAATTCTGGTGGCGGAGAAACACAAGATTCTGGTATTTTCATCCTTCGTCAAACATCTGAATCTGCTGGACGAGGCTTGCAAACGCATGAATTGGGGATTTTGCCGGTTAACCGGACAGACGACGGATCGCAAGTCAGTGATCGAAACGTTTCAGTCGGATAAGGACAAGAATATCTTTCTAATTTCATTGAAGGCCGGAGGGGTCGGGTTAAACCTTACGGCAGCTGACTATATCTTCATCATTGATCCATGGTGGAACCCGGCATCGGAAATGCAGGCCATCAGCCGGGCTCACCGCATCGGACAAGAGAAGAAGGTTTTCGTTTACCGTTTTATTTCGGAAAAGAGTATTGAGGAAAGGATACAGCTGCTTCAGGAAAAAAAGGCCGCCCTGGCCAACGAATTTATTAACAGGAATGATCCATTTGCCATTCTTGGGAAAGAGGAGTTGATACAGCTGTTTGAGTGAGCAGAGGGCAGAGAGCATAGAGCATGGGGCATGGAAAAGGGAACAAGGAACAGGGAAAAAGATGCGTGTAGGGGGCGGTCGCGACCGCCCGGTCACAGAGGGCATGGAGCATAGGGCCGGAGAAGGGAAAAAGGAGCAGGAAAAAGGAGCGGGGAGCATAGAGCATGGAAAGGGAACAGGCTAAAAATTGAAAAGGACGGAACCGGGCGGCTCCATCCTTTTACTAAAACTAACCAAACTAACTAAACCTAAACTTATGAAAAAAAATGTACTACAAACATACACCTGTAATTGGTCTCACCAAAATATTTGAAGTTAATAAATTGTAAAAAAGGTATTAAGAAAATGGGGGCATAGGGCAAGGATCACGGAACAGGGAAAAAGATGCGTGTAGGGGGCGGTCGCGACCGCCCTGTCACAGCGGGCATGGAGCATAGAGACGGAGAAGGGAAAAAGGAGCAAGGAAAAGGAAGCAGGGAGCACAGGGCATAGAGCATGGAAAGGGAACAGGCTAAAAATTGAAAAGGACGGAACCGGGCGGCTCCATCCTTTTACTAAAACTAACCAAACTAACTAAACCTAAACTTATGAAAAAAAATGTACTGCAAACATAAGCCCGAAATTGGTATCACCAAAATATTTGAAGTTAATAAATTGTAAAAAAGGTATTAAGAAAATAGGAGCATGGAAAAGGGAGCACGGAAAAGGGAAAAAGATGCGTGTAGGGGGCGGTCGCGACCGCCCTGTCGCATAGGGCATGGAACAGGGCTAAAAATCGAAAAGGACGGAACCGGGCGGCTCCATCCTTTTACTAAAACTAACCAAACTAACTAACCTAACTAACCTAAACTTATGAAAAAAATGTACCACAAAGTTAAAGGCGAAGTGGCTCATCTCCAAATATATTGTGTTAAAAAACCATAAAACAGAAAAATTTGGTATGATGAGCAAAGACTGTTAATTTGCTATGTTAAATAGATTGATTCTAAATAGCTTTTTATCAGGGAGTTGTGCAACTTGGCTGATTTCTGGAGTCACCTTTTTGATCCGACTTTTTAATTACCTGCATCAACTGTTCGCCAATCCCAATCTTGTAGCCGGATGAAATCATCATCACATCGCCGGACGCTTTACAGAAAATGACACACGGCAAGTTGCTTTTCGCCTCCCGATTTTGGATGGTTGTCAGGACTTGTGCAAGTTCATTGTTTGTATCAGCGGAGAAAACGGATCTTGCGGGGAGTTTATAATTTTGGAAAGTATCATTCTTCTTGCTTTTCTCTGCACAATTTACGAATACAAATCGTCCCTTCCATTGATTAAACTGGTTGATGTATGGCGCTAAATCATTGAGAATATGCTTCGATGGTTCGCTGTCTGGATCAAGAAGTACAATCACTGAACTCTCTTTCTGCATCAAATCAGCCAACGTCGCTGGCTGGTTTTTTACGGGATACAGCAGGTGGATTTTTCCGGGTTCAATCAAGCCAACAGGTTTCAGTGTACTCGCTTCGTTTCGTAACTGCACCTCCAGCGTTGTGGTCTTCTCTTTGGAAATATCAAAAAATGTGAGAGAACTTAGCACGGAGGCATCCGAAAGACGTCTTCCGGTTACCAGTAAATAATGGCCTGCATCTAATAAAACAGGATTCGGGAAATCCGAAATCTTCTGTCCTTCATCAAATTCGAGCGTATTGCAGACGCCATCCTGAATTTTGGCAATCGTGAAATGAAGTGAATACTGAGGAGAAATTGTATTACCAATATCCTTCAATACCAGTTTTCCCATTTCTGGTTGCACCAATTGTTTGCCGAAGATCGCACGTTGCCAGGTTCCGTTTGTGTTATATTCCGGAATATGTGTTTCCGGATTCAGACGGGCCGGTATTCCAAAGGTACGGCAAGCGGCCACAAAGAAAATATCCCTTGACAGTGGATCTGAAGTACGCAGATTGTAGACTCCGATCGGCGTCAGCGGCGCCCGTGAGTGTTTGTTGGCAATCGGATCGATATGGATATTGGTATTGATCCAGCCGATCAGCGCATTTATATCCTTGCGCGAGGCGTCGGCCAGGTCTTCACCTAGACTCTTCCGCAGAAAACTTCGCCAGGGGGAGAGTATTTCGATGTCTATCCGGGGAGCAAGGACATACCTGGCAAACAAATCAGAAGCCATCTCTTCCGGTTTCGCGGTAGCCAGCGTTTGTTGCAGATGGTCGGTCAGGACGGAAGATTTTGTATCGCTCAGATCTTTGGCAGAAACACCGGATGTTAGCGGAAAGAGGAATTTGCGGGATTTTTGATTCGTACTTTCCAGGTAAGAAGTTATTTCATTCCAATTACCGTAGCTCAGTCTGAACACCCGCATCACAGAATCTTCATTCATTTCATGTTTTTTCGCAAACATTCGGATCCAAGATGAATCCCTGAAAGTAGCCATCGTTCGGTTGCGCAAGGAGTCTTCGTAAGCGAGTCGCCGGTCGTTGACTTTCTTCAATTGTTCGCTTGCTGTCTTGATTGCCTTGTAGGTGCCGGGAGGGACAAGGTCGAAAATTTCAGTGTGGGGCTCAACCTGCGTGTTTGCGAGTACCAGATGCATCGTATCAGTATTGGATACAACCATGTCTTTGTATGCGAATTTCCCTTCTTTCGAAGCCCAAACCAATAAGTTGCCTAGTCCGGTGGTGAATTTTACTACTCCGTCCTTGTCCGTATTGGTGGCCGTAATTGGGTAAAACTCGGCATAATTATAAAGTTTGAATTCAACTTTGGCGCCTTCGATTGACTTGCCATTTGCATCCACGACTTTGACAGTTACCCTTTTAGTTTTGGCGTAGGTCGCAGTGAGGTTTAATTCTGAATAACGATCTTCCGCGTTGATCACCTCCTCCGGCCCGAAATATCGTCCATACGTGCGGGTATGCACGAGCATGGTACGTTGGGAAGGCTCGCTGAACCAACCCATGTCCAGGTCTGCGTCCGGTTCGCAGGCACCCATATAGTGCCACCCACCGTCAATCCAGACTTCAACCCACGCGTGATTATCGTCAGTATGAGCCCAACGGGGGGTGTAAACCTGTCGGGCGGGAATTCCTGCGGTACGCATGGCGGTAACTGTAAAGGTCGACTCTTCCCCGCAGCGGCCAAAGGTTTTGCTGATGGTGGCCATCGGTGCACTCGTTCTGGAATCCGTTCCACGGTAGTTCACCTTTTCGTGGCACCAGTGGTTGACTTCGAGAGCGGCATCTTTCATTGAAAGGCCTTTCACTCTGGCTTTTATTTCCTCGTAATAGACGAGTCTGAAGGAATCCAGATTTTCATTGTTGACACGAAGCGGAAGGACGAAATGAAGAAATTCCTCTTCCGGGATTTGATTTCCCCATTTCATCTCGCTTCTGGCAAGCAAACTCTGCCGAACATTTGCCAGCACGAATCCGGGTTTATTATCCGCCAGGTCACTTAGCGGCATATAAGCATACAAGAATCGCAATGCCTGTTCTTCGTTTTTGGAAGAGGGCTTATCGAGGATTGTCCAAACGGGCATGAGTGAATTTGCCGTAAGCTCTTTTTGAACCTTTAGCATCTTCTCGATGTCCTGAAGTCTGGCCGAATCGGTTATCAGTGGTTTTTCCTGCCGACAACCGGCTATCAGACCAATAAATAACAGCAGGCACGCTAATTTCTTCATGTTAGTAAAGTGTGGTTAAGAGATTTGGACGTTCGTGATAAATCTTGAGAATTAACTCTCCGAAAAGGGTATTTGCCCAGGCAAACCAGGAGCGGGAGAAGGTTTTTGGATCATCTTTCAGGAATGCTTCGTGCATGAATCCCGTTCCCGCGTCCGTTTCAACGAGCCATTTCAGGCATTTGGCGATTTCGGCATCGTCGGAGGAAGTCATAGCCCGCATGATGATGCTCATTGGCCAGATGTAATCATATCCGCCGTTCACGTGAGGACCGCCACATCCCTCGGCGGCTTTGCCCTTGAAAAACCAAGGGTTGGCATCGCTCAGGACAAATTTGCGCGTATTTTGATACAAAGGATCCGTTGCCGGGATAGTGCCGAGATAGGGCAGTGTCAACAGACTTGGGATATTGCTATCATCCATAAACAGGTTATTGCCATAGCCGTCAACCTCGTATGAAATAATTTTTCCTGCAGTTGTATGTGTAGCAATGCCATATTTTTTAAGTGCGGATTCGACCTCAGCGGCAAGAGCCGATGCTTCCGTCGCCAGCTTTTCATCCTTCAAAACCTTAGAAGAAATTTCACTTATCTGTTTTAGGGAGACTACTGCAAAATAGTTTGACGGAATCAGGAACTGGAAAAATGTGGCATCGTCGGATGGGCGGAAAGCAGAACAAATCAATCCTATCGGTTTCACCGGAAGGCCGTAACCGTTTCCGAATTGCGTATCGCTGGCTTTTTCCGTTTTGCGCATGAAGGAGTAACTGCCTTTGCCAGTTTTCTTCTGCTGGTCTTTGAAGGTGCGGATGATCGATTTGGCAGCTCCACGCCAATTTTCGGTGAATACCGAGCTATCGCCGGAACTCTTCCAATAATGATAAGCCAGTCTCACGGGAAAGCAGAGCGAATCGATTTCCCATTTGCGTTCGTGCAATTCGGGCTTCATGTCGGTAAGATCAGTAAGCCATTCGCTTTTCCCCGGACCATTGTTAAAGGCATTCGCAAATGGATCAATCAGGATGCATTCTGTCTGACGGCGCACCAGTCCGGCAATCATCTTTTTCAGTTTTTCATCTTCATTAATCAGCGGAAGATACGGCCATACCTGAGCTGTACTGTCGCGAAGCCACATGGCATTGATATCTCCGGTAATAACAAATGTATCCGGTTGTCCGTTTTTCTCGGAGTAGGTGACAGTCGTATCCAGGGTGTTCGGATAGCAGTTTTCGAACATCCAGGCCAATTTTGGATCTTTAATTTTCCCTTTGACTTGCACAATGGCTTTTTCGACAGCTTCTGAGATGAATTTTCGTTTTGCCGGAATCGGTCGCTTGGAGACATATTGGTTTTCGGAAGCGACAGATGCGAACGAATTCACAGAGGTAAGTGTTCCGGCCATTGCCAGTGTGCTGGTTTGCACAAAATTGCGTCTGGATAATTTCATGATTGGTAAGTAAAGAGTTAAAAGTGAAAAATGAAGAGTTAAAAGTGAAAAATTAGGGGGTGAATTTGGTCATAAATTTAGTAAGGATGGCTCTATATTCCAACCTTCGAGACTCAGTTTTAGAACTTCTGATTTATTCCTGAAGGCGTCTTTAGCATCCAGTTTTACTTTACGGGATTCGCCAGGCAGCAAAGTGAAATAATTTTCATCCAAAAATACGGGCAAAATCAATTCCCCTGCGGCATTCACCACTTTCAAGCGGATAAAGAAGGCCGTTTCCTTGCCGGGATTACTGACGGTGATATAGGAAGTTCCGGCGTCGGATTTTTCCGCGGTAGCGCTCAGCTTGACGGTCGCCAGCTCGCTTAAGGCTTCATACGATTTGGGTTTGGTTGTCAGCCAATATAAATTTTCATCCACCATCAAATTAGCACCATCGAAAAGCGATAGTTTCAGGAAGGAGATTCCGCTTGTGGTAGCTGGAAGAATAACTTTGTTCAGCAATTTTGTGCTTTGAGCGTCCATTGAAACGCTCTCTTTTTTTTCTGAGATCATACCCCCATGCAGATCGTACATTTGAATGGTTGCTGTATATTTATCTATTTTGCTGACAGTCTGATTTACGACACAAACGGCAGAATCATTGAGATTCAGCTGGATATGCAAAGGCGCCGCTCCATGTTTGTACCCGAAGTAGCCCCCCTGGTAATCCAGGTAATAATCGTAAAATGAACCCCGTAAGGCAGTCCACGGATTTTGGTTTTTCCAAACAAGCATCCCAGCATACCAGTCCCACATTTTGTAATTGAATGCCTCCTGCAACGAGCGGTACTGCTCATAGCTGACGATCTGGGCTTTCCTGCAATAATCTTCCACGCCCTTAACTTTTCCATAGCGATCTGGGAAATCTTTCAGAGAGTGGTATTTGTGATACGCCCATGAACCGGAACCATTTGGGGAATTTGGAACCCTCATTTCTTCCGTCGGAATGACTTTTTTTAACCCGTCAAAATTTGGAATGCCAATGGAGCCAATCTCAGGATTGAATGGGAAGGATCTTTTCGTAAACATATCAACCGGTTCGAGAATACCGTACGGACCATCACCCGTTCCTCCTCTTTCGTTCATCATCAATTTTGGCGAAAGCGATTGATCCAGAAAGAAGCGTTTCGGATCCATTTTCGGGAAAATATCCTGCTGTAAGGCCTCCAGAATGTCTTTTGGAGGATAGGTCTCATTGCCGCCACACCAGAGGAAGAGACTCGGGTGGTTCCGAAGCATCCTGACTTGATCGGCGACAGATGTCAGGAAGAGGTTGTGGTTGTCGGGATAGGCTTTGCGCCGTTCCTGCGAATCTTTTTTTGCCGGATCAAACCATTCTCCGTTACAATCGCCAGAAATCCAGAGATCCTGCCATACCAGAATCCCATATTTGTCGCAAGCCTCATAAAACTCCGGTCTTTCTGTGAGCCCACCACCCCAGACGCGTATCATGTTCATATTCATGCCCGCATGCATTCGCACTTCTGCATCATAGCGTTCCGGAGTAAAGCGGAGCATTGCGTCGGAAGCAATCCAGTTACCACCTTTCATGAACAGTTTTTGTCCGTTAACAGAAAATAGTTGTGATCTCAGTTTTTGATCAAACTCATGGCCGGTTTCCCGGATTCCTACCGGGATAGTTTCACTGTCAGAAAGCGTGCCGTCAGCGGTAGTGAAATCAATTTCGACGGGGTACAGCGGATGATCTCCTACGCCATTAGGCCACCACAATCGCGGGTTTTTTAGTTCGATTTCCCGGAAGGAAACGGTTTTTTCCTCATTGGGCTGGAGGAGCACATTCTGGACAATTTTTTGACCGTCGATTTCCACTGTAGCGACTCCTTTAACCAGAGTATTGGAGGAGTTCTTCAAGTCGGCAGATGCAAGCAAGAATGCAGGATTTTGTTTTCCACCCGGTACCCGAACGCCAGGCACACGCGTTTCGATATAGGGATTCTTCAGATCCACGCTGCCGGTAATTTCGAGGGAAACCTGATCCCAGATGCCGGTATTGCGATCTGGTATCGGGCAGATCCAGTCCCATCCAGCGGTGCATTGCATGGTGACATTTCGGGCTATTGTGCCATCGCCACCCTGACCATTGTTCGGATTCCCGACCGGATCCGGAGGAGCCACCCAAACAACCAGCTTGTTCTTTTTTCCAGTGAGAAGCAGGGATGTGACGAGGTATTTTTCACGCAGATACATCCCCTGATGAGTGGCTGTGTTTACTCTCTTTCCGTTGAGGTAAATCTCTGCAAAATAGTTGATACCTCTGAAATTGAGCCATACCTGCTCGTTCGGAGAAGTTGCCGGCAGTTCAAATTCCGTGCTGAACCAATAGGTATAGTAATCGCGACCAGTGTTGTAGACATCTGCGATTTTTGTATTGTTCAAACCGAAAAATGGATCCGGTATTTGTTTGTTATGCAAAAGAGTGGTCAGGATGGTACCCGGAACGACTGCATCCATCCATCCTGCCGATTGAAATCCGGGGGCGGAAATCTGTGTGCCATCGGCAAATTCATCAATTGCCCTTTTGGCTTTCCAATGTTCGTTCACCTGAATTTGCCGCGGTTGGGCTGAAAGGGCAAAAGAAAGTGCAAAGAGCAGCATTGTCAGTCCGAAAATTTTTTTCGCCTTCATCATTTTATTTTTTTCATTAATTACTCTCCACTTTTCACTCTTCACTCCCCACTTTTCAATTGAACCAGTAAGTCATTTTTAGCACAATTGCCCGATTCTTGACATTCCGGCTATCGGGGAAATAGTTATCGGTGTAGACCAGGAAAATATCCGAAACGGGTTTGTAGCGCCATTGAAACCGGGCATTAATATTCAGATTGTCGACCTGCTGGTTGTACTGGACGTAGGTTGTGAAGAATAATTTATCGGTAAAGGTGACATCCAATTTTGGTCCCACCATCCAGAATCCGGTATGAGTCCATGGATCCGGGAGAAGCAGTTTGTTGTAACTATATATTAATGAGATATAACCATACGGTTGAAATCTGTAATTGAAGGCTCCCTGCACAAACCATCGGTTGCCGTTGAAGTAGCCACCGTAACCAGCGGAAAAATCGTATTTAAAAATCGTGCGGTTGTCGGAGTTGAACAGGAATGAAAAATCTCCCCAGTTGTATCCTGTGCCTGTTTGAAGAAAGTTCTTTCCCTGGTTCGTAGGGTCAAAATTTTGACGCAAAAGGACGTACCATAAATTGGATTTGAACTCCAGGTGTATTCTGTTTTTAAAATTGAAAAGGTAGGTTAAACCATACTTGCGATCCGTTAATTGGCCGTTTCCTGGCAGGTAATAATTATCACCTTCGACGACCAGTCCGTGATTTTCGATGGTACCCTGTTTGGGATAAAATTTCGTAGTGATTCTTGGATTAATTCGGAGATAATCCTTACGGGGAACATATCCTGTTTCTGCATTAAAATCCTTTCCAACATATATTTGAGTCAGCTCGAGCATGTACGATTTTCGGGAATAGATTACATTGAGTCCTTGCGAATATTCTTCCGATGAAATGGAATTGGGGGTAAAGGATTTTTGGGCAAAAAGCTTTGCATTCCAGAAGTTGTTACTGCTGGCAAGATTGTATTCTAGTCCGGCGATTCTGTTGTAGCTATTGCCACTCCACGCTGCCGGAATATTCATTTGTTGCTTGTTTACGAATATTGCAGCGATATTCGATCTGGAGAAAACCTTTTTCTGGATGGAAGTGACGAAAAAATTTCGGGAAAGAAAGTCTCCTTCGCTGCCTGTCTGCATGTCCATCATTCCGATACGCCAGTCCTGGCCCAGTCTTCCGCTTAATCTGGCGCCGCCGTTTACAGGAGAATCCAACCCAATCCGGCGAGAGAAGAACGGTCGCGTACCAGACGTACCAAAATTGCCGAACAGGTCGCTGTTTTCCAGAAAAAACTGCCTTTTCTCGGGGAAATAGAGTTCAAAACGTTCCAGATTTGTAACCTGGTCATCCACCTCGGCCTGCGAAAAATCCGGATTGTAGGTCAGGTCGAGATTGAGAGAGGTGGTAAGACCCACTTTTGCATCAAACCCAAAATCTTTCCTGTATATCGTCTCCTCCTTTTTTTCGAAGTTCCGGGATGCACTTCCGTAAATATATGGTATAAGCGAAAGTTTCAGACCCGATTTTGGCGGTGGCGTTTCCCATAGAATTCTTCCCGCATAGGCGAGGGAGGCAGTTGGAAATTGCCGGGGCATGGGCGCCCAGGACGATTTTTCGTTTCGTTTTAAGTCCAGACGGGAAAAATTTATATTCCATTGATCGACGTCGCGTTTGTAACGAATTGATTTAAAAGGAATACGAAATTCGGCAGTCCACCTGTCGGGATAGTTCTTTGTTTTGACCTCCCATTTGCAATCCCACACCATACTCGATGCCGCACCTCCGCTCATGGTGCCGTCCCACATGGCTCCGGCTGCATTTACCCCAAAAGAATATCCGGTAGTCTGATCGTTGAACGGATCAATAAAGAAGAGAAAATTGTCATTGTTCACAAACGTGAAATCCCTGCGCAGCGATTCCACGGGGCGCTTTCCTGGTAGGGTATCATGAAAAATCATGGCCAGATAAAAGGCTTTGTCGTCATAGAGCACTTTGACTACCGACTGCGCCGCGCTATGTCCGGTGTCGTAAGGGAGCACCATGCAGAAATTTTTCGCAGAGTCGGCTTTCAGCCATGCCTTTTCGTCTATAATTCCATCTAATTTGATGTTTCCGTCAAAGTGCCTGGCATGTATTTTATAATCCTGATTGATTGTTTTTTTGAGTGGCAGATTAACCTTCTTATTGCCAGGGATTCCAGTGAATAATGCGCCTTCTGCAAAAGCGGCAGCGTGTAAAAGTAGAAATAGGATTAGCGCGGAGCTCCAAAATTTTTTGTTCATTGCTTGATTGTCAAGTCGCGAATGTACAAAAAATGTAATGTTCGTAAAGCACACGGCATTACCTAAAACGGATAAACTATCTTCAGCAGAAATGGGCGTGGTGCTGGTTCAGCTTGCCACGGTAAGAATGGGAAAGTGGGCAAAATTGTGAAACCTAAAATACGGATTCTAATTCTTCTTAATTCGCCCTGTACAAGGCAAGATCCACGATGTCAAAATAGCTGTTTTGTGGTGCATGGGTTGCACTTTTTTGAGATTTCTTACCCATGAGTATCTCATGCAGATCTCTTTCTGAAAAATTTTCTGCGGCGGTTGTTTTTGTGAGCTCTTCGATCAATGGTTTGACCTTATTCATAAATGCTTCGGGAGTTGAGTCCTGATAAAAAAGGGTTTCGGCTTCTTTTTGTAACCATTTGGTAAATTGCTCGGCGTTCATGGTCGTACTATTGAATTGTTGCTACTCTTTTTTACTACTGTTGTTCTGTAGTTTGTATAGCAAATTTACCTTGGCGGCCGCGGGCGACTGGTAAGGGGTTCAGAGAAACGAGGTGGTCAAAAGTCTGATAATTTTGTAGGTGAATCCCCTACAAAATTAAATCCACTACTGATGCCTCCATATGCTAAAAGACCACCGATCAAACTTTACAAAGTTGGATCGGTGGTCTTTTGGTACCAAGTGGAAACGTTCGGCCGCTTAATTTTCGCTACGATCTGAATTCGTCAAACAGACCGAGCCGATTTGTTCTTTTGATTATGAATGTGTAGGTTATGGCTGTCCAAAATGAAAATAGGGCATAAATAAGTGACGGTTTAACCATGTCCTGATTATGCAGGAGTGTCCCGGCTACCAGGAATGCAAGCGTTGTATTCTGAACCGCAGCCTCAATACCAATCGTGTAGGAATTTCTTTCTCCGAGTTTGTTGAATTTACCAAAACGGTATCCCCATAACATGGAAAGTCCATTCTGCAAAAGGGCGAAGGGAAGAATCGTGAATACTTCGGTCACCGTAACCCCCGAACCGCCACTTTGTTCCGTGGCAAAGAATTTAATGACAAACACGACGCCAAGTGCGACGAGCAGGACCAATTTCAACGGCCGTTGCGTTTTTATGGCAAAAGCCGGATAGCATGATCTTACCAAAACTCCGAGAATTGCCGGAAATATCGTCACCGAAAATATTTGAATAATGGTTTCCAGGTAGGAGAGCTGAATTTCTGTCCCCTGTCCATAGTAGAACTCTAGGCTGAGATTGACGATAAACGGAATCGTAAATAAGGTTATGATGCTATTAATAGAAGTAAAGGTTATTGACAAGGCGGCATTGCCTTTGAAGAAATAGGTGATAAAACCGGATACCGTTCCTCCCGGACAGGTGGAAAGAATTATCAGTCCGACTTTAAAAGCCAATGGTAAGTTTGAAAGATAGGAGATTGTGAAAGCTATGATTGGAAGAATAATTATCTGAGATGACAAACCGGTAACCAGCGCCTTTGGGAAAAAGAACACATTCTTAAAGCTGGTTGAGGTAAGGGATAATCCTACCCCAAACATGATAAATGCCAACACCAGACTTATCAGGATATCGATAAAAGCATAATGGGGAAGCGCCATAATAATCTATCAATTAAGTTTTTGAGCAGGTGCACCTATAAAGATTGTATTCGCCGGTAACGTCTCACTTTTCATTAATACGGAAAGAGGTTCAAGTACAGAGCCATCCTCCATTTTCGAATCGTATAGCACTACAGACATTCCTCCAACGCTGCACCCTTTTCCAATATCGACATACGACATTTTCATAACCCGGTCTTCGAAAAGGTGAGTCTGCAATGTACAGTTATCATTTACCGTCGAATAGTCGCCTAATTTTACGAGGTCAAATTCGGTAATCTGAGTTGTAAATATACAAGTCCTGCTTCCAATTTTGCACCCCAACATTCGTAATGGATACTTGATGAAGGGTGTTCCGGTTAACATATTCAGAAAAAACAGGACAAGGAAATTTTCGTAGAAGCCGGTCACCAGTTCACTTCTCCATACATAATTGCTCCACAGCGGTTTGTTGGCTGGCGTGTAACGACCGATGATGATCCATTTAAAGAGGATCGTTATAAACATTCCGAGTATTCCCGCCCCCAGATAGAGGAAAGGAAAGAGGATAAATAGTTCAAAAAGATCTCTTTCGACCTGCAAATAGGAGGTAATGTTAGAGATTAGCGAGGCCATGGTAAGGAACATAATAGCCGGAAGCGTTACCCGAAAAAATTCTATGCAGTACCGCAGGAAGAATAACTTTCTGGAGGGTTTGTAGGTTCTCTCGGCAGAAAATTCGCGGTTGATATCCCGTTTCGGCAGATATACAGCGGGCGATCCAAACCAGGACGTGCCATCTTTAGCGGGCAAATCCTTCTCACTGACTTTGGACAATACTCCGACCAATACATCATTGCCCAGAACAGTATTCGGACTAATTACTGCGCTGTTTCCCACAAAGGTGCGGTTTCCGATATATGTTTTTGCAATGGTGATGTAGCCGTTTCGAACGGAGGATGCTCCGACAGATACAGAGTCGGCAAGAAAGCATTCATCGCCGGTTACCAGCAGGTCGGGAGAAATAAATTCAACTGTCGAAATCTCCACCCGCTTACCCATTTTCACGCCCAGCATCTTAAACCATATCTGTAAATACAGCGTGGTGTAAACGGTTCCCAGTACCTGAAGGCTCAACTTCATCAACTGATCGAAAAACCATTTTCGGTGATAAAAATTACTGTTAACACGGTAGACTCCCTCTTTAATATTTCCAAGCAGGACCCACTTTAGTATCGTGATTATCATGACTAAAATCACGATAAACAGGATCCCAACCAAAAAAATATGTGGCAGTAAATTATACCAGGCTTCTTCATTGGTATAATCAAAATGCGTTATTACCATCATGCCTGGGAAATAAGCGATCATGGTAATTAATGGAATCAGGAATACGCTGATTGTGTAAAAAAAGTTGCGCTTCGACCAGGGAGGAACACCCTCCTGCTTTTGGTTGATTCCCAATTTCGAAGCCGGGGAACCTCCCCAATTTTCATTCTTAGGAACGACAACGCCCTCGGGTACTAGGGTCAGATCTTCAATGGAAGAATTTTGTTCCATGGCAGTGTTGTGTGCCAGACAACATCTGGTGCCAATAAAGCAATCGTCGGCAATATCAATTCTGCCAATTTGCAAATAACCGTCAGAAATAGTGAATCCTTTAAGGTGTGTATCTGTGCAGATGCTCACATTGTTGCCTATATCCAACAGGTCGAAGGCAGAAATGGCGGAAGTATTTATATAACAATTCTTGCCAATTTTTGCTCCAAGCATTCGGAGGAAGACATTAATAATCGGTGTGCCAGTAAAATAGGAGACCGGTGATATGTTAACCAGCTTGTCGGCCAGCCAGAACCGGAAATAATAGCCTCCCCAAAGCTTGTATCTGCCGGGTTTGATCTTTCCAATTGCCAGCCATTTAAAGACAAGCGCGAATATGGTAATCGTCGGCAAAAGCGAAAAATAGGTCACCAACATCATTAGCAGCGAATCAACCAGACTATAATCTGCCTGATAGAAATAGGAATAAACGAAGAATGGTCCCAGCCATTCGATACCGAATATCAGAGCTATAAAGAACATCGAAATACCTTGAAACAGCGAGCAGGTATAATAGCTTAATGCGGATGGGGTATGAATATCGCGGTTTGCTTCGGGTTGCTTCCCTTTTTTTGGTCGTTTCTTCTCCAATGCTACTGCCAGATCAGACAGAATGGGATTTTTGTAGAAATCCACCACGGAGAGGTTTTCGAACATCGAATTCTTGCGCAATTCAGATGAAACCAGTGCGGCTAAAAGGGAGTGTCCGCCTAAATCCTGGAAAAAATCATCATCCATTGAGATATCCTCCCGGTGAATATTTTCTGCGATTACATCAACAAGTGCCTTTTCCAGTTCGGTTGTGGGAGGAATAAGCTCTCTCTTCTCCGAAAATGAGAGAGGCGTACTTGGTTTCGGAAGACGAGCCCGGTCTATCTTCTGACTGGTAGTCATCGGTAGTGAAGTAAGCACATCCAGTGTAGACGGGATCATATAATAAGGTAACCTGGAACGCAGTTCAGCGGCGATTTCTTCTCTGTTGATTTCACTATTCTTTTCAACCACCACGAAAGCTGCCAATTGTTGTGACGCGGCATCCAGAGAGACAGCAGCAGCCTGTATTCCTGCGCACTGCAGGAGCAAACCTTCGATTTCCGCAAGCTCTACCCTGAATCCGCGAACTTTTACCTGCGCGTCGATCCGTCCCACATAGTTAATTTCACCATTGGAAGCATATTTGGCGATATCCCCCGTACGGTAATATCGTTCCATCACCCCTTTATACCGATCCGTTTCGATGAATTTCTGCGAGGTTAGGTCAGGCCTGTTAAGATATCCTCTGGCTATACTCTCACCTCCAAGAAGGATCTCGCCCTCTTCACCATTCTGTACAGCCTCAAAATTTTCGTTTACGATCAGCACGTCGTAACCCGGCATTGCTTTGCCTATGGTCACAACATCCGCCGAATTCAGAATAGAATAAGTTGCAATTACGGTTGCCTCAGTCGGGCCGTAGGTGTTATATACCATGCGATTCGGCCTACACCATCGGTGAGCAAGATCCGAGGAACACACCTCACCTCCAAAGATTAAAATTTTCAATCCGGGAATATCTTCCTTTACCATCGACAGCAAAGTCGGGGCACACGAGAGAAATGTGATGTTAAGCCGATTAAGCAAGGATGCAAACTGATCTCCGGATCGCATAATTTCATACGTTCCCACCACCAGCGTGGCGCCCACAGAAAAGGGCACCCAGATTTCTTCCACGGATGCATCGAAAGAAACAGAAAACCCCTGCAAAGCGCGGTAGGTGGAATCTATCGGATAAATGATCTGTGCCCCGCGGATATAATTTACCACATTGCGATGTTCCAGCAGCACACCCTTTGGCCTTCCGGTTGTTCCTGATGTATATATGATATAACAAAGATCATTAGGTGTGCGGTTCTGCACGGATGGTTTGGTGCCTGAATAATCCTCGAGTGTAAGAAGTTGTGTGTCAGTATTGAACATCGGATGCGGCAGGAGACTGGAAGAGATACGCTCCAAAATCTCATCCGAGGTTACCAACATCTTAGCACCTGAATCTTCCATGATGAAATTAACTCTTTCGCCAGGGATTTCAGGATCGAGTGGGATATATGCCCCGCCTGCCTTCAGCACTCCAAGCATCATGATATATACTTCAGCACAACGCGGTAAAAGCAGAACAACTTTCTCTTCAGGTGCCACACCGGCTTCTGTCAGGTAATGGGCGAATCTGTTTGCAAGAGCATCCGCTTCTGCATAAGAATAGCATTTGTCACCTTGTTCGATGGCAACAGTGTCCGGGTTATGAAGTGCGGATTGCTCGAAATATTCTTCTAAAAATCTGCTCAACGGAAAATTAGTTCGTTTCTGTAAAGTTAGCAAGAGCCGCGATTATTAACAGCCTATCCCAAATTTAATTTTTGTCACCAATTGATATTTTGCTAAATTCGAAAACCCTTAATTAACATTTGTTTCCAACATTCAAACAGCTGGTATGAGCCCAAAAATTATCATCACTTTCCTGATTTTGTCAGTTTCCCTATCCTTTTCGTTTGCCCAAAAACTCCCATCACCCAAAGAACATTTTGGGTTTTCTATCGGGGATAATTATAAATTGGCCACGTATACTCAAACGGAAGACTATTTCAAGGCAATTGCTGCCGGCTCAGATCGTGTAAAGCTTGTGAATATGGGACTTACAGAAGAAGGACGAACTCAATACATGATGGTGGTTTCTTCTCCCAAAAACATTAAGAATTTAACTCATTATCAGGAGATAGCTCAAAAATTGGCTCGTGCGGCTACTATTTCAAAACCGGAAGCAGAAAAGCTGTCGGCAGAAGGTAAGGCGGTTGTCTGGATTGACGGCGGACTTCATGCCACGGAGACTGTTGGTACGCATCAGCTCATTGAAACGCTCTGGCAGTTGGTTAGCAAAAATGATCCGGAAACGCTCCGAATTTTGGATGATGTAATTATTTTGCTGGCACATGCCAATCCGGACGGACAGGAGATTGTGTCTAACTGGTATATGAGCAATCCGGATACCTTAAAGCGGTCGTATTCCCAGCTCCCAAGATTGTACCAGAAATATGTGGGTCACGACAACAACCGGGATTTCTACATGATGAATATGAAGGAATCCAAAAATATCAGCAGACAACTTTATGTGGAATGGATGCCCCAGATCATTTATAATCACCATCAGGCCGGACCAGCCGGATCAGTCGTTGCCGGACCTCCTTACCGGGATCCGTTTAATTATTTATTTAATCCATTGGTTATTACCGGGATTGATGCCGTTGGCGCCGCCATGATAAACCGATTAAATGTGGAGGGAAAGCCCGGATATACGGAGCGTGGAGGTTCCGTTTTTTCGACATGGTATAACGGAGGATTGCGCACAACCTCTTATTTTCATAATATAATTGGTCTGCTGACTGAAATTATCGGAAATCCGACTCCGTCGTCAATACCATTGGTTCCTTCCAGACTTATTCCAAATGGGAATACACCGTTTCCGGTAATGCCGCAAAAATGGGTCTTCAGGAAGTCTATCGATTATTCGGTTTCATTAAACTATGCAATTCTTGATTACGCAGCCAGGAACCGCGAACATTTGCTCTACAATATCTATAGCATGGGTGCCAGTTCGATTGAAGCCGGCAACCGCGATAACTGGACACTCTATCCCAAACGAATTGATGCAATAACCAATGCATATAGAAGTGAACAGAGAAACAAGAGGGGAGCAGATTCCACAAGTGCCTCCACGAGGGAAAGAGTTGATACGATACCGCAAAAGTACTACAACACCGTTTTTAAGGATGCCAAATTGCGCGATCCCCGTGGATACATTATTGCTGCAGATCAGCCGGATTTTCCAACTGCTGTCAAGTTCGTTAATGCCTTGATTCAATCGGGGATAGGTGTTCTGAAGGCAACTGCGCAATTCAGCGTTGAGGGAAAAAGCTATCCCGCTGGCTCGTTAGTCGTTAAGACGAATCAGGCTTTCCGTCCGCACATTTTGGATATGTTTGAACCACAGGATCATCCGAATGATTTTTTGTATCCCGGAGGGCCACCGGTTAAACCATACGATATCGCCGGATGGACTCCAGCATTCTCCATGGGCTTTAAGTTTGCCAGAATATTGAACTCTTTCGACGGACCGTTTCAGGAAATTCCGTACGGTGAGGTGCAGTCGCCAGGAGGAGGATTTAGAGCTTCCGCATCTGCTTCGGGGTACGTGATTGATTCAAGGTGTGATATCTCATTCGTAGCTGTTAACGACTTGTTGCGCGCGGGTGTAAATGTTTATCGGATAAAGAGTCAATCCGGCAAGAATCAGGAAGCGGCAGCGGGCTCATTTTACATTCCAGCCGGAGGGAAGGCTAAACTTCTGTTGGAAAAGGCCAGTGTCGATCTGGGACTTCGTGTGACACCGGTCTCAAGTCGTCCGTCCTCGTTGACGGATAAAATAGCGCCCTTGCGCATCGCGCTCTGGGATATGTATGGAGGGTCAATCTCCTCCGGTTGGTTAAGGTGGATATTGGAACAGCATCATTTCGACTTTAAACTACTCTATGCTCAGGAGATCGACAAGGGGAACCTTCGCAAAAAATTTGACGTCATTGTTTTTGTAAGTGGCGCGATTCCATCAGTCAATTCGTCCGATTATCAGGGGCCAAGGGATACAACCAAAATCACCGACATCCCTTCTGAATACAGATACCAGTACGGGAAAATCACAGCAGATACCTCTGTCGTTGAGCTTAAAAAGTTCATTGAAGCCGGGGGAACAGTCGTTACCATTGGTCGGAGCACAAATCTGGCCTATCATTTAAAACTTCCGGTTAAAAATGCCCTGACTGAAATGGTGAAGGGGAAACCCGTTCCATTATCCTCCGACAAATTTTACATTCCCGGGAGTATTTTACGCGTAAAAACCGATTCGACCCTAACGACAAATTGGGGTATGCAGTCCGAAGCCGATGTTTTCTTCGATTCTAGTCCGGTTTTCAGGATTAGCCCGGAGGCGTCGGTGAACAACAAGGTGTCGCCGGTTGCATGGTTCAATTCGACACAGCCATTGCGAAGCGGTTGGGCATTTGGACAGGAATACCTGATGGACGGAGTGGCAGCTTTTGAAGCGAAAATTGGCTCCGGAAAATTGTGCGCATTCGGTCCTGAAATAACCTTCAGAGCTCAAACGTACAGCACTTTCAAATTGTTGTTTAATCAGCTGTACTCAGGATATTGAGGTCTGGTGATAGCGCCTGTTTCAGGGCGCTATCACTAGAATAATGCGGTTATTGATTGATGGTAAACTCCCGTGTGTCGATTTTTTTACTTTCCAATGTTTCGTGGCTAACAAGGAAGTAATCGATTTTCCATTTGCCTATTAAATTTCCACTCGCGTTGATGAACAGGGTAATGTGACCCGGCGAATAAAATCCGTATGGGCCAAATACCTGACGGTTGCCATTCGGATAAGTTACCTCAAATTTTGCCATCCAAAGTGGAACGCCATATTTGTCGAGGAATGTGTTGACCGGCGGACCTTCAATCCAGGTGCCAAAAACCTTATCGCGATTGGCAAAATAGCCATCATCATAGAGCTGTTTTTGTGACCAGTTATCGCCACGTTTTATAACTTTCAGCACTTTATCATACTCGGTCTGGTCGTATATTCCAATTCCAATATCTTTGGCCTTCCATCCGGCAACTGCCGGCTGTGCCGCCTTCCCATAGGTTGTCTTGAATTCGTTCGTCGCAACCAGCCGGGTTTCTTGTGTGTCCCGATGGACGATAAACCATTCTATTTTCCAATTTCCTTCTGTATAACCTCCGGTATTAATATTTATATAGGTAAAGCCAGGCTGATAGAAACCACCGGGTCCCTGTTCTGATGTCTTTCCATCCGGGTAGGTGATTTTTACTTTATACATCCAAACTGGCGTGCCATAATTGTTCACATAGCTACTGGTCGGTGGTCCGGCAAGCCAGGCTGCAAAAAGCTGATTACCGCGGAATTTTCCAGCTTGCGCCCCATTTTCGTATAACTCCTTCGCATCCCAAACAGTATTGCGCTCAACGACACGTAGTTGTTTGTCGTAATTTTCATCCGATATGATAAGGCCGACTCCGCTGTCGACTAATTTCCAGTTTTGAGATTTCGCGCATAAAGCAGTGGCTAAAATCAGCAGAACAAAGATTGATCTAATCATTTGAACCTCCTTTTGTTGAGAGTTAAATAAACAAATATTTGTACGATACGATGAAGGTAGAGAAAAATCAGAAATATTCAAATTTATTTAGCTGGGCGTTTGAACTTTTCGTGGGATTAATCGTTATCAGGAAGAACCCAATTTATGATCATAATAATGTCTTCATTGTTGAAAGTTTAGGTCTGAATGTCTATCTTTTGGATTATGCTGGCAAACAATAATTTAGAATAACTACAGAGGCTCTATGGAATATAAGTTGAAAGATTTGATCGACATACAGTTAATCCAAACCTTACAAGATAATCTAAACGAAATTTATTCCTTCCCTTCGGCTTTGATTGATCTGGAGGGGAATATTCTCACTGCCACAGCCTGGCAGGATATTTGCACAAAATTCCACCGGGTTCACCCTTTGACAGAAAAAGAATGCATCAAAAGCGACCAATATATCGTTGATCATCTTCATGAAGCCAATCCGGCGGTTAGCTATAAATGCCCGCACGGATTAATCGACAATGCAATTCCGATTGTGATCGACGGAAAGCATCTGGGTAATTTTTTTACCGGTCAGTTGTTTCTTGAGCAGCCTGATTTGGCGTATTTCAGGGAGAGAGCAAAAAAATATGGGTTTGATGAGGATGCATACCTCGATGCCGTCTCCAGAGTTCCTGTTTGGTCAAGGGAACAACTGGACAGATATCTGTCTGCCTTAAAGACTTTTACTGAAATCCTGGCGGGTCTGGCCATAAAAAACCTTGAGGGGATACGGTCCGGACAAGCTTTGAAATCCGTTAATGAGGCTCTTGCACAAAGTGAAAAGAAGTTCGAGGCGATTGCCAATTATGCTGCAAGTTGGGAGGCATGGTTTAGTCCGGAAGGCAAGTTGTTGTGGATGAACCCGTTTTCAATAGAACTTACAGGGTTTACGCCAGAAGATTACCTTGCGGCCGATGATTTAGCCATGTTTTTTGCGGTAGAGGATCAGCCAAAAATTTTCGAAAAGTTTCAGGAAGCGCGAAATGGTAAGAGCGGAGATAACCTGGAGGTTCGAATACTTCGTAAGGACGGGTCTAAGTTTTGGGCTGCCGTTTCCTGGCGTCCCATTTATGATGAAAATGGGCAGTCAATAGGTTTTAGAACCAGTACACGGGAAATCAGTAAACGAAAGGATGCAGAAAAAGCGCTGGAGGAGAGTAACGAACTTCTTTCGATGTTCATTCACAATTCCCCAATTCATGCTTATATAAAGGAAGTTAAAAAGGGAGAGAGCAGAGTCGTGCATGCCAGTGAAAATTTCTCTGAGATGGTTGGTGTCACCGGCAGCGAGATGATCGGTAAAACAATGGAGGAGCTATTTCCTTCACATTTTGCCCAAAAAATAACAGAAGATGACTGGACTGTTGTTTCAGAGGGAAAAATAATTCATGTTGATGAGGACTTGCACGGTCGCAATTATTCGACTATAAAATTTCCAATAGAGCAAAGCGATAAAAAGTTACTGGCAGGCTACACCATCGATATCACTGATAGGAAAAAAATACAAAAGAAGCTTGAGGATAGCGAATCCCGATTGAATAGAGCTGAATTAACTTCTAAGTCTGGAAACTGGGAATATCATCTTAATACGAATTTGATGATTGGCTCCGAGGGAGCTGCAAAAATCTATGGAGTTGAAATGGGGAAAATGGATTTTGAGTTCGTACGAAACGTTCCCCTGCCAGAATACAGACCTATTCTGGATCTTGCTCTGGAGAATCTGCTCAAACATGATGAACCATACAATGTAGAGTTCAGAATAAAATCCGCTGATACCGGTACAATTAAGGATATCCGTTCTGTCGCCGTTTTTGATCGTTCTAACAGAATTCTTTTCGGTATCATCCAGGATGTTTCGGATCAGAAAAGAGCAGAGGAGTCTCTGCACGAAAGTTACGCACTCAATAACTCACTGCTCAATACCATACCCTTTGGAATGGATATTGTCGACGAAGACGGCAATATCCTTTTCATTAGTGAAAATTTGAAGAAGCTTTCATCAGGAGAAGCCGTTGGTTCAAAATGCTGGAGCATATACCGGGATGATAAAACGCAGTGTACAGAATGTCCCTTACGTGGTGGTCTTAACATCGGTAAGACGGAATTGTACGAAACATCAGGCGTCTTGGGCGGACGAACATTCCAGATTAGCCATACCGGTATGATGTATCAGGGTAAAAAGGCCATGTTGGAGATATTTCAGGATATAACGGATAAGAAAGAGATAGAACGGAAAGTCAAACTCCTTGCTCATTCCCTCGAAAGTATCAGCGAATGTGTCTCAATTACAGACATGAATGACCGCATAATTTATGTCAATGAATCTTTCCTCCAAACGTACGGCTACCTTGAGGAAGAGCTTATTGGGAAAAATATCAATATAGTTCGTCCTCCCGAAATGGAGAATATGCAGATTCGGGCAATACTCCCTAAAACGATAGAGGGTGGCTGGAGAGGCGAAATCATGAATAAAAGAAAGGACGGAACCATGTTCCCGATTCTGCTCTCATCCTCTGTTATCAAAGATGAGAATGGAAAATTGATTGCGCTGATCGGTGTAGCACTGGACATTTCGGATATGCGAAGAAGCAGGGATGAACTGCTGCAGGCAAAAGAAAAGGCAGAAGAGAATAACAGGCTCAAATCGGCGCTTCTGAATAATATGAGTCATGAAATCAGAACGCCCATGAATGCAATAATGGGATTTTCGGATTTAATGAAGGAAGCCGATGCAGATGAAAAGATTTCATTTGCTGAGATCATAAATAATAGTTCACATCAGCTGCTTTCGCTAATCGATGAAGTCATGTTTCTTTCCCGGTTGCAAAGTGAAAAAATGCCGCTGCTTAAAAGCATGTTCAATCCGGCTGAGCTGGTTTCAGAAGTCAAAAGGATGTACGACATGCCACAGGTCGATAGGGGGTTGGTGCTTCTTGAGTCAGTCCCGCAGCAATACAGACAGTTAACTGTTACCGGTGATTTTGCTAAAATCAGGCAGGTATTAAGTAATCTGGTATCCAACGCATTAAAGTATACTTTCAAAGGGTATATTGAAATTGGTTTTGATATCAAAGCCAACAAAATTGAGTTTTTCGTTAGAGATTCCGGACTGGGAATTCCGGATTACGAGCAGGCGATGGTTTTCGAAGCGTTCTATCGCGGAGAGCAGGCAATATCCCTGGCGATCAGAGGAACAGGTCTGGGATTAAACATATCGCAGGAATTAGTTAAACTGATGGGGGGGAACATTGGCGTCTCTTCAATTCCGGGAAGTGGCTCCCGCTTCCATTTTACAATTCCTCTTGAAAAAGCCAATCTTGATGGAGTTAATAAACCCTCAGGGAAACAGGTCAGGAGAGCCACAAGGGATCTTGCTATTCTGGTCGTCGAAGATGAACCGGACAATGCAAGGTATCTTAAAGTGATTCTTAAGAATGAATCGAAAAGTGTTGACTTTGCAGTAAATGGGAAAGATGCAATAGATATGGCGTCAAGAAATTTGTACGACCTTGTTCTGATGGATCTTAAAATGCCCGTTATGGAAGGTGTTGAAGCTACCCAGAGGTTGAAGGCCTTATTCCCTGATTTAAGTATTATTGCGCAGACTGCCTGTTCCTCCCAGGAGGAGATAGACATCGCTATAAAAGCTGGTTGTTCGGAAGTGATTGTGAAACCAATCAGTAAAGAAAAATTGCATGAAGTTATGGATAGATATGGATAATTTTTTACCGGACACCTAAGTTTTTGTTTAATAGACAGTTCTGATCGTACAGTTACCCTTACTAATTTTTGCTATCGGTTCTTCTTAAAAAAAGAAGTAAATCTCGCATTCGAAAAATGCGGGGTAGTAGGAACTATTAGTATTATCTTAGAAATGGGAACTTTCGAAAGGCCAAATATTCTGGTCGTTGATGATGATGAAGCCAATTTATTTTTGCTACAATCGATCCTGAAAATTCTGGAGGTAAATTTGATTTTAGCTCTTTCAGGAGAGGAGGCGTTGGTAAAAATCGAGAACAAAGAGATTGCTTTGGCTTTATTGGACATTCAAATGTCTGGAATGAACGGGGCAGAACTGG
The DNA here is from genome assembly GCA_963663005.2 of Prolixibacteraceae bacterium. GTDB lineage: Bacteria > Bacteroidota > Bacteroidia > Bacteroidales > Prolixibacteraceae > CAINVV01. The sequence goes on along the minus strand of CAXXHH010000003.1, from coordinate 1,032,602 downwards.
CAAAGGCCATTCAGAATGATAGTACGAGGGATATCGTCCCAATCATTTTTATCACCGGACTTACCGACAATGAAAGGGAACAGGAAAAATATTACGAGTCCGGAGCAGTTGATTTTATACGAAAGCCGGTTCGACGCACCATCCTTTTAAGCAAAGTCAGGATATTTTTGGAATTATTCCGACAGAAGCAAATTATACTCACAGATCACCTTGAACTTGAGAAGGCTTCAATTGAGCTGGCCCGAATTAATCAGACCCTGATAGAAAGTGAAAGCAACTTCCGGGCATTTTTTGAGACCATCGACGACCTGATTTTTGTTGCCTCGCCTGATGGCAACATTCTTTTTTCCAATCCTGCATTAAGCGAAAAATCTGGCTACAGCCTGGATGAGTTGAAGGAGATGAAAGTGCTCGATCTTATTCAGGATGATAAGCGAATTGAAGCGGAGGAATCATTCAATGCTAGTCTGAAGGGTGAAATAGCCGGCTGTTCCCTATCTGTTAAATCAAAAAGCAAGGTGCTAATTCCGGCAGAAATGCGGGTATGGATAGGGCGATGGAATAATGTTGATTGCATTTTTGGGTTTTTAAAGGACCTTAGTATAGAGCAGGAAGCGCAACAGCGATTTGAACATCTTTTCCGAAACAACCCTGCGTTGATGGCCCTTTCTACCATTTCGGATCAAAAATTTGTTGATGTCAATAATGCTTTCTTAAAGAGGCTTGGTTATACGAGAGAAGAGATAATTGGGAAGTCAACAGCGGAACTTGGAATCTTCCCATTTCCTGATCAACATACGGAGGCGGCGGCCAGACTGGCTGCCAAAGGCTCTATTTTAAATCTGGAGCTGCAGGTTCGCCATAAAAATGGGGAGATACTCGATGGAATTTTCTCAGGGGAGGTGATACGCAGTCGCGGACAGTCATATTTCCTCACGGTGATGATTGATATCTCAAAGCGGAAGAATATTGAGGCTAAACTTAATGACTCACTCAGTATACTCAAAAAGAGCCAGGAAATCTCAAAGGTGGGTAGCTGGCAAATGAATCTGGGCACTGGCGTAGTACTCTGGTCGGATGAATTGTATAAAATCTTTGGAATTGAAAGAGCCGGTCCGGATGAAAATATGCTTCACGCTTTCGTTTCTGCAATATACCCTGAAGACAGGGAAAAAGTCGAGAATACGCTCGCCGAAAATTTGCACAAAGGGATTCCAAGTCCACTGGAATATCGGATAGTCCGGACAGACGGAAGTATCCGGTGGGTATATACAAAGGGTGAGGCTCAGACCGATAAGCATGGACAAGTATTTGCTCAACTAGGCATACTTCAGGATCTGACCGAGCAAAAACAAACCGAAATTGCCCTGAAAGCTTCCGAGAGCATGTACAGAACGCTTCTTAATGCATCCCCCGAAGGCATTATCATCATGGATACCAACGGGATCATCACGGAAGTTTCCGATATTACACATGAGATTTTGGGAACTGAAAATAAAAAGGACTTCGTGGGAATCCATTTTTTCAATTTTATTCCACAGGAGGAATTGAAAAAATTCAGGGAAGTGCTGCATAGAACACTGATTGAAGGTCTTGTCCAAAATGTGGAGATCATTCTTTCAAGGAAAAATAGCTCCAGAATAATGTGCGAGCTTAGTACAACGCTTATCCAGGAATTGAATGGTGAGCCGAAATCCTACATGGCGGTTATCCGGGATATTTCGCAACGTAAGAAAATCGAGCGTCAGCTTATCCGGTCAGAGAGAATGATCAGTCTTGGTGAGATGGCTTCTGCTATGGCTCATGAAATCAATCAGCCGTTGCTCTCAATCTCGTTGGGAATTGATAACATATTCAACAGGATTGAAAAATTGAAAATCCTGGACGAGTCCTATTTCAGGGATAAGTCGGGCAAGATTTTTGAAGATATTGTCAGAATCGAGCGGATAATCAACCACGTCAGGGCATTTTCGAGAGACCAGGACAATTATATTGCCACCTCTTTTAGTCTCAACGACAGTATCAAAAATGCTATTTCGCTGATTTCGGAGCAATTTAAAAATCAGAATATCAAGATAATCGAGAGACTAGACAAGAAGCTTGTGCCGATCATTGGCAATACCTACCGGTTTGAGCAAGTGATTTTGAACCTGCTTACCAATGCGAAAGACGCACTTGAAGAAAAGGCGAAGAAATCGAAGGGTGATCTGGAAAAGATAATTACGATTATTACGTATCAAAATTTCGATAAGATTTACGTGGAGGTCAGAGACAACGGAAGTGGTATCGAATCTGACATTATCGATCGAATTATGCTTCCTTTTTATACAACAAAGGAAACAGGAAAGGGAACTGGCCTTGGTCTTTCAATATCCTTCGGGATTATCAAGGAGATGAATGGAACCATTGATATTGAGAGCAATCCTTTTACCGGAAGCATTTTCAAAATCTCGATACCGCTAAACAAATCAAATGAAGAGACCAAACCTAGAAGTTTAATAAAGCAGAAAAATGAGTAAACTTAACGTCCTGGTGCTGGATGATGAAAAACGATTAACCGAAGAATTGTCTGAATTTCTAGAGGAATCCGGGTTTCAGGCCTTTGAAGCCAATACGGGTAAACAGGGTTTTTCAATTCTAAAAAAGCAACTGATAGACCTACTTATCCTGGATATTCGGCTGGGTTCCGAAAATGGGTTGGATATTTTAAAAGAGGTCAAAACCAAGTACCCCAATCTGGAAGTCATCATGATTTCAGCACATGGTGATATGGATACCGTAATTGAAGCGATGAAGTTAGGTGCAATTGATTATTTGCGTAAACCCTTCCGGCATAACGATATCCGGGTATCCATTGAACGAACCCAGAAATTCTTGATCCTTCAAAAGAAGCTGGTAAAATTGGAGGAGAAGAATTCTTTGATTTCAAAGAGTCTGGAGGAACGCATCGAACGACATTTTATAGGAAAAAGTCCACAATTGAAGGAGGTATTGGATATGGCGCTAACTGCTTCCAATTTTCCGGATACGAACGTGCTAATAACCGGAGAAAGCGGAACGGGGAAAGAAAATGTAGCCAGGATAATACATTATAATAGCATCCGTAAGTCGAACATTTTTTGTGCTGTTAACAGCAGCGCTGTCACTGACTCCCTGATGGAGAGCGAGTTCTTCGGACATAAGAAGGGGTCTTTTACCGGCGCCCTGGTCGACAGGAAAGGATTTTTTGAAACCAGCGATCAGGGTACGCTCTTTCTGGATGAGATAGCCGATATGCCATTGAATTTGCAGGCAAAGATGTTGCGGGCTATCGAGGAAAAGAAGATTACCCGTGTGGGTGAGACAACGACAATTGAAACAGATTTTCGCATCATTTCCGCCACGAATCACCTTCTTGATAAGTTGGTGGAGGAGAAAAAGTTCAGATTGGATCTAATCCATCGGCTTAATACAATTCATATCCATATTCCGCCATTGCGAGAAAGACCGGAAGACATCGAACCTCTCCTGCATTATTTTGCGGAGGATTTTTCGAAGAAATTAAATAAACCGACTCCGCAAATAGATGGAGATGTAGTTCCGGCGTTGAAAAATTACGCCTTTCCAGGGAATGTCAGGGAATTGAAAAATATGACAGAACGCGCCATCATATTGAGCAAGGGTATCTCCTTGTGCGCTAAGGATTTTCCCGTTCATAACGGGTCATCAGCAAACAAAACGAAGGAGGCTCCCAAATTGAATCTGGAAGAAAACGAGGCAGCACTGATACGGTTGGCACTGGAAAAACATAACAACAATCAAAATGCTGCAGCATATGCACTTGGTATACAGCGAATGGCGCTGGCCCGTAAAATGCAGAAGTACAAAATCTGCCTGGGCGAAAAATAAGGCTCGCCTTAACTGATTTTGGCGTTATCGCGGAGATCAATGGGAGGTTCAAGTCGTCTTTACAACGGCTTCAACTTCTTCAGGATTGATCGGGATTCGTTTGCCCAACAGTCTTACGCCTGTTTCGGTTACCAGCATATCATCTTCGAGACGGATACCGCCAAATCCTATATACTCCCTCACTTTGTCGAAGTTGATAAAGTCTTTATTCAGTTGCTCTTTCTCCCACTTTTCGATGAGTGCCGGTATGAAATAAATTCCTGGTTCATTGGTGATTACAAATCCGGGTTGTAATCGCCTGCCCAGCCGAAGATAGGCAGTTCCAAACTGATCAATTGGCCGGATTTCCTCATCATAACCAACATGGATCTGTCCATAATCCTCCATGTCATGAACATCCAAACCCATCATATGACCCAGTCCGTGAGGGAAAAACAAGGCATGAGCGCCGTTAGCTACAGCTTCGGCTGTATCGCCTTTCATTAATCCAAGTTCCTTTAGTCCGGATGCAATTACGGTAGCAGTTTGAAGATGAACTGATTGGTATGTAACGCCCGGTTTTGTGAGCGAATAGGCCTTATTATTAGCAGCCAAAACAATATTGTAAATATCAAGTTGTTTAGCGCTAAATTTTCCACCTACCGGGATAGTCCGGGTAAAATCGGAAGCATAATGAGCATTTGATTCAGCGCCTGAGTCAACGATCATGAGCCGTCCGGCCTCCAAAACAAATGAGTGGTTATGATTGTGCAGCGTTTCTCCGTTTTGTGTGAGGATGGTTGGGAAAGAAGTTCCGGTTCCTTTGGATAGGGCAATCCCCTCGATCAATCCGGCAATCTGCTGTTCGGTAATGCCGGGTTGCGCCATTTTCATTGCTGTAACATGCATCTCATACCCGATGGCACAAGCACGCTCAATCTCTTCAATTTCGACCGCTTCTTTTACGGATCTCATGGCAACGCAAGCCTGGATCAAAGCCAGTGAGGCATATTGTTTTAACTTGTACGTTTCAGAACCAAGAAGTCTGCCTAGTTGTATTTGGTTATCAGCGCGATATGGCGGCGTAAAATGAATTCTCCGGCCGCTTTTAATTGCGCGGTCGATGGTTTGAACTAGTTTTTCGAGTGGCGCCGTCACATCCACCCCAACGACGAAGGCTTGTTCTGCCACAGATTTTTGAGGTCCCATCCAGATGATGTCCTCGATGTCAACATCGTTGGCATACAGTATGTCGTGGGTATTGTCGACATCGATTACGCCGAACATTCCCGGCAGATCTAATCCGAAGAAATATAGGAAAGTACTGTCCTGTCTGAAATGATAGGTGTTCTCAGGGTAATTCATCGGGGAATCCTGGTTTCCGGGGATGAGGATTAGTCCGGAACCCATTTTTTGACGTAGAACCGCCCTTCGTTGAATATAAACCTCTTTTGTAAACATCGTATTTTGTATTTGGTAATAATTAATTTTCGATTTTGGATTTTCGATTTTGGAATAATACTTTGATCAACATTCAAGCAATTTTGCTCGGAGCGCCACTCCAAAATCCAAAATTGAAAATCTAAAATTGTTTTATCCTGTGATTTTTGCCGGAAGACCTTTCTTCAAAATTTTCCTCTCCGCCTGCGGCTTTGGTTGGAAAATATCTTCGGAGGTCAGATGCAATGCTTTGATTACCTGTAAACAATATTCCATACGGTTCAGGTCGTCATTCTTAACGTTGTTGGTTCCGAATGAAAATTTTATACCCGCATCCTTGGCCCTTTTAAGAAATGCGATGCTTGGAATTCTGTATCTGGCATTGATCTCCAGGGCTACCTGGTTTTTCAGCAATACGCTAACCACTCTGTCAATCCGCTCTTTGGTCCACAGTTCATCGTACCGCGCGGTGAGCTGAGCCGGAAGAAAAGTGGGATTGACATAAATATCTACCGGTTCCTGATCCATAATCGATTCTATTTTACCTACCAGCATATCCATAAATTGCTGGTCATTATCCACAAACGTTTCCGCAGGCATCCACAGACGCAATCTACGGCCCCTGTGGTCTGTCCAGGTCATGGCATCCGTGAAAATGTAGTCGAATCCAGAAACAGCGGCTGGCGAAAATAGTGTAACCCACTCACGGCCTTCACATTGCATGGCCTTATAAACTGGTTCTTTTTGAATACTGGTTAGGTAGCTATTAAGTGTAGAATCGTTGGTGACAGGAAATTTAAGTCCGCAATTTGCTGCAACACCATAGTTAAAGCCACTTGATCTTGCATGCTGGCAAGCCTGATCCATCGTCAAACCACCCTTAAGATGCACATGGAAATCAATGAGAGGAAATTCGCGCTGATTTAAACTGTCGATCAAATCCGTTAGTGAATCCGTTTTTAAAGGTGGGTTACCATGAGTTTCAGTTTCTGCCAGTGGTTTGATTTTCATTTCGGCGATCGCCAATTCACCCGTATCACTGATTTTTCTCAGCGAGATAAAGCTTCTGGAAAGAACCATTCCACGCAGGTTTTCAATCCGTTTGGCATTTTGTGGTTCAGTGTATTCGCTTATTATTTTTCCATCAATTGCAACCTTGATATTGTTTCCGATAACAGAAACAGTCAGATTGAACCATTCATTGTCATTGGCTGTTCGAATGAAGTTATTGCGAATTTTCTTCAAACTACCTGTTTTCTGGGCTGATCCGGTACTATAATCGCTATTGTTGATCATAACTGTATATCCCCGAAAGTTTTCTTCATCGTAGCTCTTTGCCGTAGCGAAGTTTAGCTGACCAACAGCGCCATCCGTGGTCTTCATTTTCAGTGAAAGTTCAAAGTCACGAATTCTGAATTTGGAGGTAATTGATGCCAAATTTTTAGAGAGTAGGAGCTGGTCATCTTTTATCAAAACTTCTTTAGTCTTCCAGAATTTTTGAATGTTACTCTTGTCGATAGTGGTAGAAATTCCAATTTCCGGCCCGTTGTAGCCTGCGATCAGATAGACGACAAAGGCTAACAGAATGAGTGCAGGAATTATTTTCTTGATTGACATACGACGATATTTTAGTTAGCAATTGATTACGTTACGACTTCGCTATTTTCCTTCGATAATTTTCTACTTCCCAGTTATCAATAAAGGCAATCTGCTCATCATTCAGAAATTTTGGACCGCCAAAATTCTCTGAGAAAAAGCTGATTTTCAGTATGTTTTCGTACACATCCAGGACATTTTGAACCGATTTCAGGCTCTCTTCAACACCAATAACGCCCTTATTCTGTAACGCCAATACTTTAGGGAGGTATCCATATTTCGCGAAATAGGCCGCAATTTTTTCCTGTGCTGCCAACAGAATTTTTGGCTCGTTTTCTTGTTTCGGAATATAAAGATAATGAGCTTTACAATAAACTATATCATCCGGCGTAAAAGATTTACACGCTTTTTCGAATGATATTTCATCTTTGATATACAGGTCAATCAGGTTACTTGTTATACCGATCGCTTTAAATCCAGTGAAACCCGGGTGCAAGTTTTCTACCTGATCAACCAAAATAGATTGAAATTCAGTTGCTTCTTTCCCAGGAAGTTGTTCTCTCAGCCTTCTTTCAATAACGGTCATAATCTCCTGATAGATTGCTTCTATCTCCGCCGTTGTATCTGCACCAACAAAGACACCATGATTTTCAAGAAAGATAAGTTTAGGTTCGAAGCCAAACGAGCTCGTGAATTTTTCAATTCCCTCCGCAACTTTTTTGAAAAGGATATAGCCCGGATCAGTGTAAGGTACGAAGAGCGCCCTATCGCCAAACATCTCTTTGCATATTTCTTCGGCTTGCAGTGAGCACATCACACCGTTCACTTTCGTGGGATGTGTGTGAACGACATATTTATAGCTTATCAGTTCGTGCAGGGATGTCTCGACCGAAGGTCTTAAATTTTTAGGGGAAACGATGGCCTCATGCAAATCTGCTTTCACTTCGTTTTCCCGCAGGAGCGGATTCTCGCTGTATTTTTTTTGTGAGATCAGCTTAAGCTTTTCGCGCGAAAGCGAGACGAATCCTGTTTCATCTATCGTGGCAAGAGAAATTCCGCTCGCTTTAATCCAGATTTTCTCCTCGTTTTTATAGGAAGTATTGCCTCCTCCGGCTATAACATAGGCAGGATCAGCGCCGAATAAGCGTGAGACCGCTACCAGGTCATGTAAATTATCACTCATACTATTGTCCAAAGTCTTTCTATTCCATTTTATTCATTCTTCCGAAAGAAGCTCCTGAGAAATTCGTCTTCTTCCGGACAATCGGGGTGACTGATGCCTGTATTATTATCTTTTGGAGAGCACCTCTTTCTCGTACTGCTGAATTTCCTTTACATAATCGGGTCCAACGGCAACACCGGATTGCATCAAATAATAGGCCCAAACCGCGCCGATCGGCAACGTTTTCTGTTCTTCCAGATAAGCAAGCCGTTCAAAATTCTGACCATTTTCCTCCAGTTCGAGAAGAAGTTTAGTCGGCTCGAGCAGGGCGATCAAAAATGCCTTCTGGGTGGCACGCGTGCCGATGACATATGCGCCGATCCGGTTTATTGAAGCATCAAAGAAATCGAGTCCAATATTGACGCGGCTCTGGAAGTTGTTGCGAACTATTTCGTGTGCAATTAATTGAAGATCGTCGTTGAGGATTACTACGTGGTCTGAATCCCAGCGAATGGGACGGGTAACATGCAGCAGTACCTCGTCCAGAAACTGCAGGCAGGCAGAAATTTTATCGCCCACTTGCTCCGTCGGATGAAAGTGACCGTTGTCCAGGCAGATCAACTTGTTGTTGGCAATAGCATAGCCGAGATAAAAGTCGTGAGATCCCACGGTCATAGATTCTGCACCGATGCCGAAAAGTTTGCTTTCGACAGCGTCTTTCATATGACTCTTTGGATAGTCCACGGCCATGGCCTCGTCAAGTGATTTCTTTAGCAGTGCCCTGTGACCGTTGCGATCAATTGGAGTATCTTTTGACCCGTCCGGAATCCAGGTGTTATGGACACATGGGGTACCTAGTTGTTTGCCAATCTCAGCAGAGATTGCACGGCAGCGTTTGAGGTGTTCAACCCAAAATTTCCGGTTTTCTTCATTTTTACTGGATAGCGTAAACCCGTCGGCAGCCCTGGGATGCGAGAAAAAGGAGGCATTAAAATCCATTCCGATGCCCATTTTTTTGCACCAGTCGATCCAGCTCTGGAAGTGTTTTACTTCGATTTGATCACGATCAACCATCTCTCCGCCAAAATCTCCATAAATGGCATGAAGATTAAGCCGTTGTTTTCCCGGCAGGAGTGAAAGAACTTTTTCAAGATCCTGTCTGGCTTGTTCGATGTTGGTTGCTTTGCCAGGATAATTACCAGTCGCCTGGATTCCTCCGCCGCTAAGGGTTGCATCGGGAGTTTCGAAACCACCTACATCGTCTGTTTGCCAGCAGTGGAGGCTGATCCGAAGTTCATTCATCTTTTCCAGTACCTGATCTGTGTCAACGCCAATGGAAGAATAGATTTCTTTTGCAATGGCGTAAGACCTTTGTATCATCTCTTTGCTCATATGGTATTATCTTATGTTAATTTTAAAATTGAAGTACTAAAAGTATCTGAAGTGCTTAGCGTACTTAAAGTTAGTAACATTCAGAATTCGTTGGTCAAAATTAAATTGAATTTCCGAGGCCGACAATCACAACAGATAGCAGGATTACCGCTATTCCCACAACAAATGTGCGGAAAGTCTTTGCCGAAACACCTTTCCACTCTTTGTTGTAGAGTCCCCACATGTTGGCTGTCAGGATTATGGTCGACATATGCAATATCCATGAACTGGCTCCATTGCCAAGCTTGCTTTCGCCCATACCGTAGAAAAAGAACTGCAGATACCAGGTAGTACCTGCCAATGCGGCGAAGAAATAATTACCAAGCAACGGTTTTTTTATATCGACGAAGTTGCCGTATGTTTTGTTTTTCAAGTTGAGGATGGTGGTCCATATGAGGTTGGTCGTCAATCCGCCCCAGAGAATAACGACGTATGCGACGTTATTTTGAAAAAGCGGATTGAATCCGGCTTTAACAGCTTCTTCCGCCATTGGTTTTCCGGCCTCGATGCCGAAATTCATGAAAGAACTGAGGATTCCGGAAACGGTGGCAATGATCAAACCCTTTACGAGGCTGAATTCCTGAACGCTGGCTTTGGTTTCTTCCGGAGAAAGTTCTTTCTCTTTTTTCCAGCCTGCATTACCTGAAATGGCGATTCCGGTAAGGCAAACCACTACTCCCAGAAGCACTAGCTGACCTCCCGGATCTCCGAGCATGTGAACGAATGAAATTTTTCCGGGAGTCGGATTTATGGTATAATAGATAGACGGAACCAAAGCGCCAAATGCGGAGCAGAAACCCAGGATAACCGAGTTTCCCAGCGACATTCCGAGGTATCTGACACCAAGACCGTATGTTAGTCCGCCAATGCCCCAAAGTAAACCCATCAAGTAGGTAATTCCAAGGATGTTAGTAGCGGTTGAGCTGATGATATGCGCGAATCCGGGTACGGTATAGTAGGCTGCGACAGGAGGTAATATTAACCAGGAAAAGAGTCCTCCGATAATCCAATAACTTTCCCAAGCCCAGCCTTTTACTTTTTTGAAAGGCATGTAAAAACTCCCCGAGGCAAATCCGCCGATTGAGTGAAAAATGATTCCTAAAAGTGCATTCATTTAAAATAAATATTTGTTTAATAGGATGATAAATGGCACATATCCCTACCGTTATAAATTTTTTCTAAAAATAGATTAAAATTTAAGACTTTCCCCTTTTTGTACGTACTTTTGCCCCGAATTATCCGTGTGCTTGAACACCACGTAAAAAACAAGTAAAATGAAACAAAAAGTTAGTATCGCCTTTTTTTTGGCAGGCGTTCTCTTCACATCCTGCCTACTGATTTCCAACCTTATTTCTTCCAAAATAATTGCCATCGGCTCCTGGTATGTTCCTGCCGGCGTCATGATCTTCCCGATTTCCTACATTATTAATGATGTAGTTGCGGAGGTTTGGGGATATCGAAAAGCCAGGTTAATCATATGGACGGGTTTCCTGATGAACCTATTCGCCGTTCTTTTTTACACATTGAGTGTACATTGGCCGGCTGCTCCATTTTGGCAGAATCAGGAGGCATTTGCCAATGTGTTGAGCAGTACTCCCCGAATTGCAATTGCCAGTCTGATGGCTTATCTGGTTGGGTCATTTATTAATGCCTATGTGATGAGTCGTGTAAAAATTTTGACGAAAGGTAGAAATTTCTCTTTCAGGGCGATCCTATCGACACTTTTTGGGGAAGGAGCAGATTCAGCAATTTTTATTACCGTGGCATTTGCCGGAATCATTCCGCTGAGCCAGTTGCCGATGATGATTTTAACGCAGGCCGTCATCAAAACACTTTTCGAAATTGTGCTTCTGCCGGTCACAATTTGGGTAGTAAAAAGGATTAAGCATGTTGATAATGTCGACACGTTCGATGTGGGAGTTTCCTATAATCCGTTTAAAATCGGGGATATATAGTAGTGACGCATCGCGATGCGTCAAGTTGGTTTACAACAAATTCTGCGACGTATCGTGATGCATGATATTGATCTACAACAAATTTTATAATATGGCACAAAGAGATAAAAAGGGATTGACGCACTTGGGCAGGGCTGGAAATGTTTACCATTTTGAATATGACCCATCCTTGCTGGAGGTTTTTGATAATCAGCATCCCGAGAACGATTACAGGGTGAAATTCAATTGTCCGGAGTTTACGACTCTGTGTCCGATCACCGGTCAGCCAGATTTTGCATCGTTGTATATTAGCTATATTCCTGATATGAAGATGGTTGAAAGCAAAAGCTTAAAGCTGTATCTCTTCAGTTTCCGTAACCACGGAGACTTTCACGAGGACTGCGTTAATATCATCATGAAAGACCTGATTCGGTTGATGGATCCGCGATACATTGAAGTGTGGGGCAAATTTACTCCGCGTGGAGGGATCAGCATTGACCCATATTGCAATTATGGTAAGCCAGGTACGAAATTTGTCCAAATGGCGGAGTACCGGTTAATGAATGTCGATTTATATCCGGAGAAGGTGGATAACCGGTAATCCTTGCCCTTCGCCCTTCGCCCTTCGACAGGCTCAGGGACGGGTGGTACCGGGCAGATGCTAATGGTGCTCTTCGACAGGCTCAGAGCCGGGGTTCGACTTTCATAATTTTTTTGGAACTCCTAATTGTGTATAGTTTTTAGACAGTTTGATTAAAAGCTCTTTGTTTTTCTGAATTAAAGCTTCTTTCTTTTTTCTGCTCCAGCCTTGAAGTTGTTTCTCTCGGCGAAATGCATCCTCAATTCTATCAAACTCTTCATAATAGACAACTTTTACAGGCAAATGTTTACTTGTAAAATTGGCGCCTACTCCATTTTGGTGTTCAATAATTCTACGACTCAAATCAGTTGTACTTCCTACGTAATAGCTTCCATCTGAGCAGCGCAAAATATAAAGATAAGCTTCCATTAGCATAATCTGTACTATTTAAACTGTTAGTCATCACCAAAGCCTGATTCCACTGAGCTTGTCGAAGTGGTAATACCTGGTCATAAAGTACACACCGGTCCCTGAGCCTGTCGAAGGGCATAGGGCAGAGAGCCTAGGGCAAGGGGCGAAGAGCACCACCAGCATCTGCCCGGCACCGCCGGTCCCTGAGCTTGTCGAAGGGTCAAGCGGGGATACATCCTTACCACAATTTAACCCATTAATAGAATTTTACCAAATGGACTCACAAATTTGATTTTCGAATGACTACGAGTTCATTCAGCAATGACAATTTTCAATTTTTCAAAGTGATAATCCCTTATGCGTGGTCTTGACAAGGCAAGCACCCCATTCAAGCATTTATTATATCGATTTCGTACCAAAAAAAAGCCGTCTCAAAAGGTCAATTAAACCTTGTGAGACGGCTTTTTAATATAGTTGAAAGATCGCTTACGCCTTTACAATTTTTTTGTAGCCGTACACAGCTGTTGCTCCCAGTTCCTCTTCGATGCGAAGAAGCTGGTTGTATTTAGCCATCCTGTCTGAACGGCTCAATGAACCGGTCTTAATCTGTCCGCTGTTGGTAGCCACTGAAATATCAGCAATCGTTGCGTCTTCAGTTTCTCCTGAACGGTGTGAGGTAACGCTGGTATATCCTGCACGATGAGCCATTTCGATAGCATCGAGTGTTTCGGTTAAAGTACCGATTTGGTTCACTTTGATAAGGATAGAGTTGGCTGCACCAAGTTCGATTCCTTTTTTCAGATACTCAACATTTGTTACAAACAAGTCGTCACCAACCAGTTGGCATTTGTCGCCAAGTACTTCTGTTTGCAGAACCCAACCGTCCCAGTCATTCTCTGAACATCCGTCTTCGATAGAATCGATTGGATAATTGGCAACCAGAGAAGCTAAAAATTCGACTTGCTCTTTGCTGTTACGTTTTGCGCCATTAGCACCTTCGAATTTTGCGTAGTTGTAGATGCCGTCTTTGTAGAATTCTGAAGCAGCACAGTCGAGTCCGATAGAGATCTCGCCTCCATCTTCTGCGCGACCTGGTTTGTAACCAGCATTTTTGATGGCCAGGATGATGCTGTTTAATGCATCTTCTGTACCATCCAGTTTGGGAGCAAAACCGCCTTCGTCACCCACAGCGGTGCTGAGGTTACGATCGTGTAATACTTTTTTCAAACTGTGGAATACCTCGGCACCCATGCGTAAAGCTTCGCGGAAAGAAGATGCGCCAATAGGACGAATCATGAATTCCTGGAATGCGATTGGCGCGTCGGAGTGAGAACCACCGTTGATAATGTTCATCATTGGAACTGGCAATGTCCTGGCGTTAACACCTCCGATATAACGGTAGAGTGGCATCTCAAGATATGCGGCGGCAGCCTTGGCTGTTGCCAGTGAGACACCAAGAATGGCGTTTGCTCCAAGTTTGGATTTTGTTTTAGTTCCGTCGAGTGCGATAAGCGCGTGATCTAAAGCTACCTGATTCAGAGCGCTCATACCTACAACAGCTTCAGCAATGACGGTGTTTACATTGGCAACGGCTTTCAATACGCCTTTACCAAGATATCTTTTCTTATCCCCGTCGCGAAGCTCAATTGCCTCATTTTCTCCGGTAGATGCTCCGGATGGTACAGCAGCACGGCCTACAAAACCGCTCTCAAGGGTTACTTCTACTTCTACGGTTGGATTTCCGCGTGAATCAAGAATTTCTCTTCCGACGACTTTACTGATTAACATTTTGTGTGAAATTTATGTGATACAATTTATTCGGTACCCGAAGGTTAGCCAAATTTTTAGTTTTTTAAAAAAATCGTGTAAAGATAGTTAACCTGCTTCAAAAATTATATAGGCCGGATAAACCAAACAAATTGTTAATGTAAAAATCACGTTGCTATTTCAAAATTGTTGTAAGAAATGAAACTAGTGAGGAAATCACGACAATTAATGCCGAAATAAACAGTGAATTGAGTAGTGTTATCATGGTTTAATCTCTTTTTATCTTTCTCTGAATTTTTCTGATAGCCTGATCGATAGATTTTTCCGGCTCTATTACATTGTAGACTCCCCAAAATTCTGGATCAGCAAAGCCTGTAACCTCATCCATCATCACAACATTCTGTTTTAGTTTTTCCTGAGGTTTAGCATTTTTTACCGGACTTTTTTCCCAATCGGTAACAGCCATTTCTATGCTGCTGGAATAATGGGTGTTAAAGAGCTTTCTTTTCCATTCTATTTTGAATACAAGTTCGGCTCGTGAATAGCCAAAAATCCATTTGCCATTTTTTTCGCGGTAGTTGACCTGATAGTTAGCTTCTGTGGGATAAACTTTCGCTCCGACCGGTTTTTTGCGAATGAAATAATCTGACGCCAATGCTTTATTTGTAATATTCAGACTGAAAGTTGCGCTGATTATTGCGAGTGATTCGGTGTCGACATACAACTTGCCGTAGTAGAGTGGCTCCTCAATGTGCGGGAGTTGCTTGAAGTCAATTATATACATGAGTCGATCGCCGATCTTGGATACGTTCTCAATGGTAAATTGATAATTTCCGCTCATATCTTCGGTGAAAATTAACTCCGGATTTTTCATGATATCAAGCATTAGCGAGGTGTATGGACCGCCTTGCATCTTAAATGTTACGGTATCCAATTTGGTGTAATCCGTATTCTTTCTTCCTTTAGAAAGTTCAATCTGATCTGATTTGGACGAAAGACAAGGTTGTTTGTAAACATCTAGTACTGCTTCAGACAGCGAAACATACGTCTTGTTCTTCTTGATCGTTTCCCGATAGAAGACAATCATTTTGTTTTGTTCCTGATTGTAATTGTCCAGACGCTTGCTTAAAATCGTGCGCATCAGCATATCCGGGTCTTTTGGATGAATATTGATCGTGGTAAGCGTCACAGATAGTAGTTCAAGCTCGATTCTGTTCTTTTCAGGTTTCAAGAGAGAGAGTTTGATTATTCTGTCCTTGTGACCCAGATAGGAGACGATTACATTGCCGCTGGTTGCGTTGACAGGCACCTTGAACGCAAACTCTCCGTCGCTGTTCGCAACTGTGGATAAATTTGAACCCTCAAGCGTCAGGGTGGCAAAGCCTAACGACTTTCTTGTATCCATTTCGACAACTGTTCCTTTATATTGCACATAGTTAAGCGTGTCCTGCTTGTTTGGCGCGAATCCGGATGCTTTCACTGTGTTGCTGCAATACATAATTATCAACAATAGCAAAGACAGGCGAAAAATGTTGATAATCTCACTGTTAAATTTTGTTTTCATTGGAAAATAATTTAGTTAAAATTATGATTGTTAATATTTTGTACCGTAATTTGTAAATATGCATTTTCGCTTTGTGCGAGGGCTGCTCCTTGGTATTTCATTTGAGAAGGGTAAGCTTCTTTTATTGAAATGATTTTTGAGACGCATCTAACGCTATGACAGACAAGAAGCGAATTACCCCTATTGGTACAGCATGAAATTTATTACGTTGGGGTACATCTTTAACAAATTGTTATTTTAACTATGTCCGCATGGAAATTTGCGACCGAAAATAGAAATTTGCGTATCCTAATCCATTGAGATTGTATTCTTTGTAAGTAAAGGACGCCTGCGTGCAGTAATAACCTTGATTTGATCCTAATGACATGAAAAATTTCATCGTCACAATTTTTTTTGCTTTTCTAAGCATTGGGCTGTTCGGTCAGGAGCAAACCAATCCGAATAAAATTGGATTGGTTCTGGGAGGAGGCGGAGCCAAAGGTTTTACCCATATCGGTGTATTGAAAGTTTTGGAGGAGGCGCATATTCCGGTCGATTATATCGCAGGAACAAGTATAGGAAGCATAATTGGTGGTTTATACGCATGTGGATATAATGCTGCCACAATTGAAAAAATTGTCCTTAGTCAGGATTGGTCAAAATTACTAAGCAATGAATATAAATCTGAACTGGCTCCTCCCTTTGACAGGGCGGACGAAGCCAGGTATGCAGTAAGCTTTCCATTTGAACAGAAAAAACTGGCGCTTTCCAACGGTGTTTTGAACGGCCAAAATGCCATGGAGTTGTTATCCTATCTTACTTTGGGATATCATGATGTTTATGATTTTTCGAGATTGCCCATTCCATTCCTTTGTATTGCCACTGATTTGACAAATGGGGAGGAGGTAGTCTTAAACAAGGGCTCACTTCCCAAAGCAATCCGTGCCAGCATGTCGGTTCCGGCGGCCTTTTCATCTATCGATATCGATGGGAAAATGCTAGTCGATGGTGGAGTGGTAAATAATTTTCCGGTCGACCGCTGTCGCGAGATGGGTGCCAATTTCATAATTGGTGTCGACTTGATGCATAGCAAGACCAGCGCCGAGGATTTGAAAGACATCCCGGATGTTATTGCGCAGATGATGAACTTCCTGGATAAAAAGAGTGTTACTCAAAACCTGAAGCACGTGAATATCCATATCCGGCCGAATATCACAGGGTATAATGTTGCAAGCTTTAGTACTGAAGCTGCAGAAGTTTTGATTAAACGTGGAGAAGAAGCTGCGCGAAAGGTGTTGCCAAAGTTAATCCATCTGAGAGATTCATTGCATTGGACACCGGTGAATAGGGTGGCCCATCAGCCTATTCGCAATGATACAACCTTGGTAATAAGTAATATCGAGGTAACAGGAACAGATCGCGCTAAGATCGCTTTCTATCTTGGACAGGTCGGTATTAAATATGATGAGCGTGTAACATTGGAGCATTTGCGGAACGGAATCTCCAGACTTTATTCTACCGGGAACTATGAGTTTGTCAATTACCAGTTGGTCGGGAACAAAACCAAAACACTGAAGATTGAAGTTAAAGAGCGAAAGAATAATAAGATCCACGCAGGTATTCATTATGACTCCGATTATAGGTCGTCAATGCTTATCAATATTACCCTGCGAAACCAAAATTTCTTTGGGTCAAGGCTTTCAATGGATGCAAAACTGTCTCAGTACCCGATGTTTGCTGCTCACTATTCGATCGACAGGGGGTGGAAGCCCGGTTTCTTCTCCAAAGTCATGTATGTTCAGGATCGGATTTACAGATATTCCAATGAGAAAAAAGTCGCTGAGATAGAAATGTCGCTCGTAAATCTGCAGTTAGCTTCTCATTCGTTCATAACTGATGCCACCAGATTTACCCTTGGAGCATCAATGGATGCGTTCCACAAGGGATCTGCCATTGGAGATACCACCGGTTATAATATCAGAAACAAAACCTATTTCAATGCTTTTTCAAAAATAGAGCACAACAGATTAAACAAAATATACTTTCCTACAAGGGGCACAAATGTCAGTGGCGGTGCTAAACTTATTCTCAATAGCGGCAATTTTGATCCAATTCTTATCTGTGATTTCCTGTTCAAAAGGGCCAGGTCCGTTTCAGACCGGATAACGCTGCTTTATTCTATCAACAGCCGAATGATATTGGGCGGCAATGAATCTTTTTTCCACCACAGCTATCTTGGAGGCGTGCAGCAGACCGACTATTTTGATAACAACATTCCGTTCAATGGGTTAAAAAGGTCTGAGCTAATGACCAGAAGTGTTGGCGTCGGCCGACTGGAAGCCAGGCTGAGGATGTGGGAGAAGATTTATGTCTCTGCTTCCGGGGATTTTGGCATGTACAGCATGGATAATATCTTTCTGTCCAACCAGAAGACAATCTTCGGATTTGGTATGAACGTAGCCTATAACAGTGTGGTGGGGCCTCTGGAATTAAATCTGAGCTTTTCAAATAAGGACAAAGATGTGCTTCCTTTCTTATCTTTGGGCTATTGGTTCTGATATTTCTACCACGAGAAAATAATACTATGAGGTTCATTGTCCTTTCCCTGCTACTATTGACAATCTATTCAGGATTTGCGCAAAAAAGTAAGGTCGATCAGTTCTTTACTGCCGGAAGTTTAAAAAACACCTCCTACAGTATCTATGCTGTTGATGCCAAAACAGGCACAGTCGTTTGTGAAAGTGAGCAGAAGAGCCTTTCCACGGCTTCTGTAATGAAACTTTACACAACGGCGGTGGCGCTCGATCTTTTGGGCCCAGATTTCACATTTGCAACTTCTGTGTATTATTCGGGTAGCCTGGATGCCAAAACAGGAATCCTTACGGGGAATATACTACTTAAAGGGGGGTGTGATCCGGCGTTTTACTCCGCTTATTTTAGCGATCGTTACCAGGATTGCTTCGGATACTGGATTAAGCAACTTAAAAACTGCGGCATAAAAAAAATTCAGGGCAACCTCCTCATTGATCTTTCTGCCTTGGACCAGAAAAGCATACCAGGAGGCTGGGCGTGGGACGACATTGGAAATTATTATGGCGCAGGAGTTTCCGCCTTGTCTTTCGGGGACAACCAGTATGAAATCCACTTTGAATCATCCAAATTAGTTGATCATCCGGCGAAAATCAAATCGATAATTCCTGAAATGAGCGCTTTATCGCTGGATAACAAAGTGGTTTCATCCACCAAAGCAGGTGATAATACGATCGTTTATGGCGCCCCAGGTTTATGGCATCAATCAATTGAGGGAACAATACCGGTGGATCAAACCGACTTTGTGGTCAAGGCTGCCATGCCCGACCCTTCCGTTGTCGCGGCGCAGGTATTTCTCAAAAAATTGCAGGAAAGTGGTGTCCCGCTATCCGGTAGTTTTACCAAACAGGTTGTGAACGACGGGACAAAACGTACCTTGATCGCTACCTGGCAATCTCCTCCGTTAAAAGATTTAATCGTCCCGTTAAACAAGGAAAGTCTAAATCTATACGCGGAACATATCCTTCGGGAAGTGGCACGAAGAAAGTTGGGCGAACCGACACTTGCGAAAGGAATTGAGGCATATCAGCAGTTTTGTGTCGACAAAGGAATCTGTTCTTTTGGATTTTTTCCGACAGATGGCAGTGGACTCTCCAGAAGCAATGCGCTTACTGCTCAAACAATGGTAGAGACGATGAAGTACATTTATAATAGCAAGAATTGGGAGTTTTTCCTTAATTCACTGCCTGTTGCGGGCGTGGACGGCACATTGAAAAATTCCTTTAAGGATACCCCGCTGGAAAAGAATGTGCATGCCAAAACAGGGTCGATGTCCAGAGTCAGAAGTGTAGCGGGTACAATGAAGACTAAAAGCGGCAGAGTCTTGTTATTTGCCATCCTGCTAAATAATTTTGATCTCAAGTCTCCCGAAGTATCCCAATTGCTGGAATCTATACTTTTGTCGTTTTACAATGAAAAGTGATAATGAAACGATGGAAAGATTACTTATAGATATGGATGGCGTGCTGGCAAATGTCTATGCTCAATTTATCAGGTACGTAAAAAGAGACCTGGGCATTACGTTGAAACTTGACGATTTGGCCGGGGTAATTGAACGGGAGGCCTTTGTGAATCACGATAAATATGTACATTCGAAATGTTTCTTCCGCAATGCACGGCCGGTTGAAGAGAGTGTCGAAACAGTCAGAGCATTGAATGAAAAATATGAGGTTTTCATTATATCTTCTGCCACCGAATTTCCTCCCAGCCTGACCGAAAAGATGCGATGGATCGAGCGGCACTTCCCATTTATAGGGTGGGAGCAGGTGATACTCTGTGGAAGAAAGGACATCCTGCTGGGAGATATCATGATTGATGATCATTTTAAGAACCTCGACAATTTCGGTGGAAAGACGCTATTATTTACTCAGCCGCATAATCTCGGGAAAGACCCAAAATCTCATATCCGGGTATCCGGGTGGAAAGAAATAGGCCAGCTTCTATTGTAAGAAGTGATGTAAATTGCTGAGTCATACTGGAGAATCTACCCTTTGGGTAATTTCTCTCGGAATTAGAAAGAAGGATAAAATGAATTTTGAATTTTTGGGTGAAATATTCCATAATTCACAAGTCATAACTAAAACGAGGTAATAACTTTAATTTATTAATAATTTAACCTAAATTGCTTACAATTTTATTTTGCAGAGAATTTTTTATTGATACTTTTGCAACAGAAATTTAATGATTGAGATAAATTTGCAATCATTCGAAACAAAAGAAATAAACTGAAGTATAAAAGATTAAAATAGTTACAATGATATCCTTTGACGTCCTCCTCCTCGTGGTTATTCTAATTCTCGTCTGTGCTGGTTGAGGAGGTTAAGTCTTTGTGATGACAAAATAGAATAGAACCTTTCTCAACAAACCGAGAAAGGTTTTTTTTTAAGAAAAAGATTATGCAAAAAGGGTTAAGAAGTAATCAATCGACTCAGGGTCGAAAAATGGCGGGAGCCAGAAGTTTGTGGCGGGCTAACGGTATGAAAGAATCACATTTCGGTAAGCCGATTATCGCTATTGTCAACTCGTTTACCCAGTTTGTTCCGGGTCATGCGCATCTGCACGAAGTCGGGCAAATGGTGAAAAGACTGGTGGAAGCGGAAGGCTGTTTTGCCGCAGAATTCAACACGATTGCCATTGACGACGGGATCGCCATGGGGCATAATGGAATGTTATATTCGCTCCCATCCCGCGATTTGATTGCCGACAGTGTTGAATATATGGTGAATGCGCATCAGGCGGATGCCATGATTTGCATCTCCAACTGTGATAAAATTACTCCTGGTATGTTAATGGCTTCCATGCGGTTGAACGTACCAACAATATTTGTTTCGGGCGGTCCGATGGAGGCTGGCGAAATCCGTGGTAAGGAATACGATCTTGTAGATGCCATGGTGATGGGCGCCGATGACTCGGTAGATGAGACCCTGCTTTCTGAGGTGGAGATGGATGCTTGTCCGACGTGCGGATCATGCTCCGGTATGTTCACCGCCAATTCGATGAACTGTCTGACCGAAGCCTTAGGTCTGTCCTTACCAGGAAACGGAACTATCGTTGCCACTCACGCCAATAGATTGCGACTTTTCGAAAAGGCGGCCAAACGGATTGTTGAGATCACCAACGCCTATTATCTGGATGGCGACGAGACTGTTTTGCCTCGCTCGATTGCTACCCGGGATGCTTTCATGAATGCCATGACGTTGGATATTGCCATGGGCGGATCGACCAATACTGTTCTGCACCTTTTGGCTGTGGCGCATGAGGCTGGAGTAGATTTTACCATGAAAGATATGGATGAACTTTCCCGCAAAGTACCATGCATCTGTAAAGTAGCTCCAAGTTCTGCCTACCATATTCAGGATGTAAACCGTGCTGGTGGTATCATGGGTATTTTGGGGGAATTGGAAAGGAAGGGATTGCTGAACCTTGATGTGTCACGGGTGGATGAGCCAACTCTGGCCGCAGCCATCGAAAAATGGGATTTACGCAGAGTTGGCGAAGGTTCGGAAGCACCAAAATGGTATGCTTCTGCTCCCGGCAGAATCGGTCGCAATCTGGTGATGGGTTCACAGGAAAAATATTACACCGAACTGGATTTGGATCGTCAGAATGGATGTATCCGTGAAGTGGATTACGCATTCTCAAAAGAGGGTGGTTTGGCTGTTTTGTACGGAAATATTGCCCGTAACGGATGTATCGTGAAAACAGCCGGCGTAGATGCTTCCGTGTATCATTTTGAGGGGACAGCCCGTGTTTTTGAATCCCAGGAGGATTCTTGCACGGGGATTCTCGAAGGGAAAGTAAAAGCGGGTGATGTAGTCATCATCCGGTATGAAGGACCCAAAGGCGGTCCGGGGATGCAGGAGATGCTTTATCCAACCTCTTATCTAAAATCCAGGAAACTGGATAAAGTTTGTGCCTTACTGACCGACGGTCGCTTCTCCGGAGGAACATCCGGACTATCTATAGGCCATGTCTCGCCCGAAGCTGCTGCCGGCGGAGAGATTGCTCTGGTACAGGACGGGGACAAAATTCTGATTGATATTCCCGCAAGGAAAATAGAATGGCTGGTGAGCGGGGAGGAGATCGCGCTTCGGAAATCTCAGGAAGAGGCCAGGGGTAAAGATGCATACAAACCTGCTGCTCGCTTACGGGAAGTAAGCAAAGCGCTAAGGGCTTATGCTCAAAATGTGACTTCGGCCGACAAAGGAGCGATTCGGATAATTGATTGAAACATGAAAGATGAGAAATGCCGTTGTGATACGTCATTGAGGAAATGATTATTAGATTCTACGATATTACTGCTTACTACATAAAAGATTAAAGTATGATAGCTAAAAATGATAAAACTAAACTGAAAGAGGCAAAAGAGATGACTGGTTCGGAGGCAATGGTTCGATCGTTGGTTGCTGAAGGCGTTGACACGATCTTCGGGTATCCGGGTGGAGCAATTATGCCAATCTACGATGCTCTTTACGACTTTAGCCACGCTGTTAAACACGTATTGGTTCGTCACGAACAAGGTGCCGTGCATGCTGCCCAGGGATATGCCCGTGTTTCGGGCAAAGTGGGTGTCTGCTTCGCCACTTCAGGACCGGGAGCGACCAATCTGATTACCGGTATTGCCGATGCGATGATCGATTCGACTCCGCTTGTGTGCATTACCGGTCAGGTGACTTCCGGCTTACTTGGAACGGATGCCTTTCAGGAATCGGATGTGATAGGTATCTCAATGCCAATTACGAAATGGAATTTTCAGATAACCTCGGCTGATGAGATTCCGGAAGCCATAGCCAAAGCATTTTACATTGCTTCTACAGGTCGTCCGGGACCGGTTTTACTCGATATTACCAAGGATGCCCAGTTCAGTAAATTCGATTTTTCGTATAAAAAATGTACCAAGATTAGGTCGTATGTTCCGGAATATCCTACCGACAAAATTCACCTGAAAAATGCGGCAGATTTAATCAATTCATCCAAAAAGCCTTTTCTGATTTTCGGTCAGGGGATTCTACTCTCCGGAGCGGAAAAAGAGTTGAAGCACTTCATCGAGAAGACGGGCATTCCGGCGGCTTCAACTTTATTAGGCATTTCTGCGCTCGACAGCGATCATCCTTTAAATATGGGAATGCTTGGTATGCATGGAAACTACGCTCCGAATATTAAAACCAATGAGTGTGACGTGTTGATTGCCATAGGGATGCGTTTTGATGATCGTGTCACGGGAAATATTAAGACTTATGCTAAACAGGCTAAGGTGATTCACATCGAAATCGATGCTGCCGAGATTGACAAAAATATAAAAACGGAAGTGGCCATTCTGGGAGACGCCAGGCATACGCTTCGGTTATT
This sequence comes from Prolixibacteraceae bacterium, assembly GCA_963663005.2. Lineage (GTDB taxonomy): Bacteria > Bacteroidota > Bacteroidia > Bacteroidales > Prolixibacteraceae > CAINVV01. Next base: position 1,008,933 of record CAXXHH010000003.1, on the reverse strand, counting down.
GACGACTTTGGTCGAGGAAAATGAGCACACTGACTGGGTAAATGAATTCCGAAGTGCACGGAAGAAGGAGGAGGAAAAGGTTATTGTCAACGATCTTCATCCTACAAAACCCGGGTTGACTATGGGGGAAGTTGTTCGCATGTCTACTAACCTGGCTCATAATAAAGCTGTGGTTGTAACGGACGTGGGTCAAAACCAGATGGCTGCGGCGAGATACGCCAGGTTCGATCAGACCCGGTCGTGGGTTACTTCTGGCGGATTGGGAACCATGGGATTCGGCTTACCAGCTGCAATCGGTGCGAAATTCGGTGCGCCGGAGAAGGAGGTGATACTCTTTGTCGGCGATGGCGGAATACAGATGACAATTCAGGAGCTAGGTACCATCGCGCAGGAAAAATTGCCAGTGAAAATTGTGATTCTGAACAACGATTTTTTGGGTATGGTACGCCAGTGGCAGGAGTTGTTCTTCGAGAAAAGATATTCATTCACAGAAATTACGAGTCCGGATTTCGTAAAACTTGCAGCCGCTTATGGAATCTCAGGCGCTGTAGTATCTGACAGAAAAGATCTCGAGCCGGCAATGAAAGCGATGCTTGCCGATAAAGGCCCTTATCTGCTTGAAGTAAAAATTGAACAGGAAGACAATATCTTTCCGATGGTTCCGGCGGGTGCGACAGTATCAAATTGCCTGCTTGGTTCGGACGAATTATAAAAACCAACTCACAAAAAAAAACATGAAGCAAGAATATATTATCAGCGCTTACAGTGAAAACCACATTGGTTTATTAAACCGGATAACCATCATCTTCACCAGACGAAAAGTTAATATCGAGAGTTTGACCGTATCGGAATCAGCGATAGCAGGGATCTCCAAATTTACCATCGTGGTGAACGAAGAGAAGGAAAAGGTTGTCAATATCGTCCGGCAGATTGAAAAGCAGATTGAGGTCTTAAAAGCCTTTTACCATACCAACGATGAGATGATCTTTCAGGAGATAGCCCTGTACAAAGTTTCCACAGCGGCATTGGTCGAAAGCGATATGATCGAGAAAATGGTTCGTAAGCACAATGCGCGTATTCTCGAGATTACCAAAGAATATACCGTTATTGAGAAGACCGGGCATAAAGAGGAAACACAGGCGCTTTTCAACGGATTGAATCAATTCGGAGTTTTGCAGTTTATCCGGTCGGGTCGGATTGCTATCACCCGCTCACCGATTGAAAGACTATCTGAGTTTTTGCGTGAGAGAGATGCCCTTTTTGCCAAGATTGAGGCGAAGATAAAGTAGGGAAAAGGGAGCAAGGAGCATAGAGCTGTAGGGTTCGGTCGCGACCGCCCTGTCACAGAGGGCATGTGGCAACGGGCATAGGGCGTGGAAAAAGGAGAAAGTAACAAGGAGCACGGAATAGGAGAAGGCGGGAGTTTGCTTGTCAAGTGATTAAAACAGAAAGATCAAATAAATTTATAGTATAACGTTAAACAAAACAACATTAAAATGGCTAAAATTATTTTTGGAGGAACAGAAGAGAATGTGGTAACCCGCGAAGAGTTTCCATTGGCAAAAGCACAGGAAGTGCTGAAGAATGACACTATTGCGATTATCGGATATGGTGTTCAGGGACCGGGGCAATCACTCAACCTCCGTGATAACGGTTTCAATGTAATTATCGGTCAGCGGAAGGCTTCCAAGACCTGGGACAAAGCTGTCGCGGATGGCTGGGTACCCGGAGAAACGCTTTTCGAAATTGAAGAGGCTTGCGAAAAAGGGACGATCATTCAGTTTCTGCTTTCAGACGCAGGTCAGATTACGTTGTGGCCAACCATCAAAAAACATCTTACCGCTGGGAAAGCCCTCTATTTCTCTCACGGTTTTGGTATAACGTATAAAGAACGTACCGGTATAATTCCACCATCCGATGTTGATGTAATTCTGGTTGCACCAAAAGGCTCCGGAACCAGCCTTCGCAGAATGTTTTTACAGGGGCGCGGACTCAATTCCAGTTATGCGATTTTCCAGGATGCTACCGGAAAGGCTTGGGACAGAGTCGTAGCGCTTGGTATCGGAGTAGGTTCAGGATACTTGTTCGAAACAACTTTCAAGAAGGAGGTATATTCCGACCTGACTGGCGAACGTGGTACATTGATGGGAGCAATCCAGGGAATTTTTGCTGCACAATATGAAGTTTTGCGTTCAAATGGCCACTCTCCATCAGAAGCTTTCAACGAAACTGTTGAAGAATTGACCCAAAGTCTGATGCCGCTGGTAGCAGAAAACGGTATGGACTGGATGTATGCAAACTGCTCAACCACAGCACAACGAGGTGCTTTGGATTGGTGGAAGAAATTCAGAGATGCTTCCAAGCCGGTGTTTGAAGAGCTGTACAAGGAAGTTGCTGCTGGAAACGAGGCACAACGTTCAATTGATTCGAACAGCAAGGAAGACTATCGCGTTAAGCTGGAAGGTGAACTGAAAGAATTGCGTGAATCAGAGATGTGGGTGGCCGGTTCGGCTGTTCGCAAGTTACGCCCTGAAAACAATTAATTGGTTGGGAGTTGAGAGTAAAAATCAGTTTTCACTCTTAACTCTCAACTTTTCACTCTCAACTTTTTAAGTTATGGACAATCGAGTATATATTTTTGACACCACGCTGCGCGACGGCGAACAGGTGCCCGGATGCCAGTTGAATACCATCGAAAAAATCGAGGTAGCCAAGGTACTGGAGCAACTGGGCGTTGATGTCATCGAAGCGGGGTTCCCGATTTCGAGTCCGGGCGATTTTAAGTCGGTCGTCGAAATCTCTAAGGCGGTGACCTGGCCAACTATTTGCGCCTTGACAAGGGCAGTTGAAAAGGATATTGAAGTGGCTGCCGAGTCGCTGAAGTTTGCTAAACGCGGAAGAATTCATACTGGTATTGGTACATCACCTTATCATATTGTTTCGAAGCTTAACTCTAATCCGGATGAGATTCTGGATCGCGCGGTAAGAGCTGTGAAATATGCGAAAAGGTTTGTTGAAGATGTTGAATTCTATGCTGAAGATGCCGGTCGTTCAGATAATGTTTATCTGGCAAGGGTCGTTGAGGCGGTGATAAAAGCAGGCGCGACCGTGGTGAATATTCCGGATACTACCGGATATTGCCTTCCTTCAGAATTTGGTGAGAAGATAAAATTCCTGATGGAAAATGTGCCGAATGTGCACAAAGCGATTATCTCAACCCATTGCCACAACGATTTAGGTATGGCAACGGCCAATACCATTGCGGGTGTGATGAACGGAGCCCGCCAGGTGGAGGTAACAATCAACGGAATAGGTGAACGGGCCGGAAACACATCCCTTGAAGAGGTGGTGATGATTCTTCGTTCTCACAAGGAGCTGGATTTGCATACGAACATCAATACGAAAAATATTTACAAGACCAGTAAACTTGTATCCAGTCTCATGAATATGCCGGTTCAGCCTAATAAGGCGATCGTCGGAAGAAATGCATTCGCCCATTCGAGCGGTATCCATCAGGACGGAGTTCTTAAAAATCGCGAGAATTACGAAATCATCGACCCGGTCGAGGTTGGAATCAGCGAATCTTCAATCGTGCTTACCGCCAGAAGCGGGAGAGCTGCCCTGACGCATCACCTCGATATGTTGGGAATAAAATTGGAGAAAGAGAAACTTGATGAGGTTTATCAGGAGTTCCTCTTGTTGGCTGATAAGAAAAAGGATATCAAAGAGGATGATCTGCTGGTATTGGTTGGCGAACGCGGAAACAATGAGCGTCGTATCAAACTTGAATTTTTGCAGGTTGTGACCGGCAAGAACCTGGTGCCAATGGCCACCTTACGACTGGATATTGCAGGTGAAAAATTTGCCGCTACTGAATCCGGTAACGGACCCGTTGATGCGGCGATCAAAGCCGTCAAGTCCATCATCCACCGAAAGGTAACATTGCAGGAATTTTTGATCCAGGCAATCAACAAAGGGAGCGACGACATCGGGAAAGTGCACATGCAAGTAGAGCATGACGGCAATATTTTCAACGGTTTCGGTGCAAACACGGATATTATTACCGCATCCGTTGAAGCATTTTTGGATGCCATCAATAAGATTGGTAACAGTGAGCTTGCGAATCACGTAAAAGAAGATAAATGACGGATTAGTCCTGTGCCAGACTCAGTAACCACCGGATTTAGGTAGGAATTGAGACGTATATCTTGCTCAGCACCAATCATAATCAAAAATCGAAAATCGAAATTTTAATGAAGTCAACAACGTTATTTGATAAAATTTGGGATGCCCATGTGGTCAACAAAATTGAAGGCGGACCATCCGTGCTTTATATCGACAAGCATTTCATCCACGAAGTTACCAGTCCGGTAGCATTCTCCGGATTAGAAAGCCGCGGATTGAAGGTCTTTCGTCCGCAAAATACAGTGGCGACTCCCGATCACAATGTTCCAACTATAGAGCAGCATCTGCCAATTCGGGAGGAGCTCTCGCGCAAGCAGGTTGAAACACTTACGGCCAATTGCGAACGGCACAATATCCCAATGTATGGTCTGAGTCATAAATGGCATGGCATCGTTCATATCATCGGCCCGGAGCTTGGCATTACTCAGCCCGGCATGACTATCGTGTGCGGCGACAGCCATACTTCCACGCACGGTGCTTTTGGAAGCATTGCATTCGGCATTGGCACCAGTGAAGTGGAAATGGTTTTTGCAAGTCAGTGTATTCTCCAGCCGAAGCCTAAAAAGATGCGTATCAATGTGGAAGGTACTTTGGCGCAGAACGTTACCTCGAAGGACATTGCCCTTTACGTGATTTCGAAAATCAGCACTTCGGGTGGCACCGGGCATTTTATCGAATTTGCAGGTTCTGCAATTCGTGCGCTCTCCATGGAAGCCAGGATGACCCTGTGCAATATGAGTATCGAATGTGGCGCACGTGGCGGAATGATCGCACCTGACGAGACCACATTTGTCTACCTGAAGGGCCGTGAAGAGGCTCCTAAAGGCGCCGATTGGGACAAGAAACTGGCAGAATGGAAAAAGCTTAAAACAGATGATGATGCCGTTTTTGATACCGAATACACCTATGATGCAGCGGATATCACGCCGATGATCACCTATGGCACAAATCCTGGAATGGGAGTTGGCGTTGAAGGTTCAATCCCTACCGGGGATGATCTCACCGGCAGCGATCGTGCAACATTCTTAAAATCATTGGAATATATGGGATTTCATCCTGGCGAAAAGCTCAAGGGTAAAAAAATTGATTATGTCTTTATCGGAAGTTGTACCAACGGCCGAATCGAAGACTTCAGGATGTTTGCCAACTATATCAAAGGGAAAAAGAAAGCTTCTTGGGTTACCGCCTGGATTGTTCCCGGTTCCAAACAGGTAGAGAAACAAATCCGCGAAGAGGGATTGGTCGAAATCATGGAATCAGCGGGCTTTGCGCTCCGTCAACCAGGATGTTCGGCATGCCTTGCGATGAACGATGACAAAATTCCGGAAGGGAAATACGCGGTATCCACCTCCAACCGGAACTTTGAAGGCCGGCAGGGGCCGGGTGCCCGCACCATGCTTGCCAGTCCGCTGATGGCGGCAGCCGCAGCTATTAATGGGGTGATTTCGGATCCAAGAGATTGAATATTTAATTAATGTGCAAATTGGGAATTGTCAAATTCCTACATGGATTGAGCCCTCAATTTTCACATTTACGCATTTCCACATTTGAAAAGACATGATTGAAAAGTTTATAAAAATAGTGAGTTCTGCAGTGCCGCTTCCGATTGAGAATGTGGATACTGATCAGATTATTCCGGCCAGGTTTCTGAAAGCCGTTGAGCGCAAAGGTTTTGGCGACAATCTGTTTCGCGATTGGAGATATCTGAAGGATGGTTCTCCCAATCCGGATTTCGTTTTGAATAATCCAAAATATTCGGGCAAGATTCTGGTTGCCGGTAAAAATTTCGGGAGTGGCTCGAGCCGCGAACATGCCGCCTGGTCTGTCTATGACTATGGATTCAGAGTGGTCATTTCCAGCTTCTTTGCCGACATTTTCAAGGGGAACGTCCTAAACAACGGACTGCTACCAGTTCAGGTGCCTGAAGATTTTCTGACTGAGATGTTTGCTACCATTGACGCTGATCCAACTGCGACTTTCGAAGTTGATCTTGAAAATCAGACACTAAGCAATCTCAGCCGTTCCACAAAAGTGACTTTCGATATCAATCCATACAAAAAGGAATGCTTATTGAAAGGATACGACGATATTGATTATCTGTTAAGCCTAAAGAAAGAGATTGAAGCGTTTGAATTAAATGAAAAATGAAAAGGTAAAAGTGAAAAATGCGGACAAACTTTGGCCATTTTTCGCTTTCCTCTTTTCACTTTTCATTTTTAACTACTACGAATGAAAGATAAAGTATACATCATGGATACGACCCTGAGGGATGGTGAACAGACCTCGGGCGTGTCGTTTTCTGATACGGAAAAGCTTAACATTGCGAAGATTCTGCTTGAAGAGGTCAAGGTCGATTATCTCGAGATCGCTTCTGCCAGAGTCTCCGAGGGTGAGATGCTTGGCGCCAAAAAAGTGATGGAATGGGCCAATGGCACAGTCTATCACGACAAGATTGAGATTCTTGGTTTTGTTGACGGCACGACTTCGCTTGAATGGATAGCCAAGGCAGGCGGAAAAGTTATCAATCTTTTGGGCAAAGGATCTCTGCGGCATGTTACGCAACAGTTGAAGAAGAGCCCGGAGCAGCATCTGGCGGACATTAAAAAGTCGATTGCCCTAGCCCGGGAGATGAATATTTTCGTCAACCTTTATCTGGAGGATTGGTCCAACGGGATGCGCAATTCGCCCGAATACGTTGATTTTATGCTGGACGGCTTGAAAGATCAGCCAATAAGGCGAATCATGCTTCCGGATACGTTGGGAATTCTTAATCCTACCGAAACTTTTCAGTTCTGCAGCACCATGATTCGTAATTTTCCAATGCTGCATTTTGATTTCCATGCCCACAACGATTATGACCTGGCTGTTGCCAACGTCGATTCGGCTTTGCGGGCGGGAATCAGGACGATCCACACGACAATCAACGGATTGGGCGAGCGGGCTGGGAATGCCCCATTGTCGAGTGTCGTAGCATTAATGAACGACCATCTTAAAATGACCAACTCGATCAACGAGCAGAAGCTTAATATGGTGAGTCGTCTGGTAGAAACATTTTCTGGCATTCGTATTTCCGGTAATAAACCGATTATTGGGGAGAACGTCTTTACCCAGTGTAGCGGAATCCACGCGGATGGTGACAACAAGGATAACCTGTATTACAACGACTTGCTTCCCGAGCGATTCGGCCGTACCCGGAAATATGCATTGGGCAAAACCTCCGGCAAGGCGAATATTTTGAAGAATCTGGAGGATATGGGCATTCGGCTCGATGCTGAAAATCTGAAAAGGGTAACGGATAAGGTGATCGAACTGGCCGATAAAAAAGAATCGGTTACGTCGGAGGATCTGCCTTATATCCTGTCTGATGTACTGAAAAGTGAGTCGATCTTCGAGAAGATCACATTAAAGAACTACGCCATCTCTCATGCATTAGGACTTCGGCCAATGGCTACCGTAAGCATAGAAATGAATGGCGAGTTGTACGAAGAGGCCGGCTCAGGCGATGGACAGTATGATGCCTTTATGAACGCTCTGCGTCATATCTATCACAAACAACATAAGCAATTTCCGTCGCTGGTAGACTATACCGTAACCATCCCTCCGGGTGGTAAAACGGATGCATTAGTTGAGACCTTGATTACCTGGGATATGGGTGAGCGGGAATTTAAAACACGCGGGTTAGACCCCGATCAGACAGCCGCCGCAATCAAGGCGACTATCAAGATGTTGAATATTATTGAGAGTGACGGACAGATCTATTGAGGATCTTGGATTTTGGATTTTCGAATTGCGCCTCAGGCAAAATTAGCATATCCCCAAATTTGAAATGCCAATTACAATGCAAAATTTAAGATTGAACAAAATGCAAATTTCGGGAGTTCCATACTTCCAAAATCCAAAATCCCAAATCGAAAATTAGTATAACTTTATAAAAAAAAGGATTTTTATGAATTTGAATATCGCAGTTTTAGCCGGAGATGGAATCGGACCGGAAATTGTTAATCAGGCCTTGAGGGTGACTGAGGCTGTTGCTAAGAAATTTGGACACGAACTGCATACTGAGGCTGGTTTAGTGGGTGCCGTTGCGATTGATGCCACGGGTGATCCGTATCCCGAATCAACTCACGAACTCTGCATGCGGTCGGACGCGGTTCTTTTTGGAGCTATCGGCCATCCCCGTTTCGACAATGATCCATCGGCTAAAGTACGTCCGGAGCAAGGCTTGCTGGCAATGCGCAAAAAATTGGGATTATATGCGAACATCCGTCCGTTGATAACTTTCCCATCATTGCTGGAGAAATCCCCCCTAAAGACTGAACGCATCGAAGGAGCCGATTTTGTGGCTATCCGGGAGCTTACCGGCGGACTATATTTCGGTCAGCCGCAAGGACGCAGCGAGAACGGCGATACTGCTTACGACACTTGTATCTACACCAGAATGGAAGTAGAACGCATTTTGAAATTGTCGTTCGAGTTTGCCATGAAACGCAAAAAGAGACTTACCGTTGTGGATAAGGCCAACGTCCTGGCTACTTCGCGGTTATGGAGACAGATCTCCAAAGAGATGGAACCGCAGTACCCTGAAGTCGAGGTAGAATATATGTTCGTCGATAACGCGGCGATGCAACTTATTCAATGGCCAAAACGCTTCGATGTGATGGTGACCGAGAATATGTTTGGAGATATCCTCACCGATGAGGCCAGCGTAATTGCCGGTTCGCTTGGGATGCTTCCTTCTGCCTCTATCGGAGTTCACACATCCGTTTTTGAACCCATCCACGGTTCGTATCCGCAGGCTGCGGGTAAAAATATTGCAAATCCATGTGCCACAATTCTTTCGGCTGCCATGCTGTTCGAATATGCTTACTCCTTAAATGAAGAAGCAGCCCTTATCAGGAAAGCTGTTGAAGCATCACTGGAAGCCGGTGCCGTTACCGAGGATTTGACCGACGATAAATCCAAAGCGCTCTCTACTTCAGCAGTTGGGGATTGGATAGTGAACTACATTAACAAGTGAAAAGTGATAAGTGAAAAAGGAGGGAGCGATTCCTCCTTTTTTTGCCTAGGATTTTATGTTTCAACTTATATCAGCAGAATTGCAGGGTATGTCATCACATTTTGTGATGACATACCCCGTAAAGAGACCTAATACTGCTTTACCTTTGGCCTTTACAGAACACGGGGTCGCAATGTTGGCAAACATTCTAAGAAGCAAGAAAGCCCGTCAAATAATCATCTTCCCAAATTGATTGCCCCGGATGGGGCATGAGCTCGGTAGAATATTACGATTGCGATGAGAGTTCCGCCCCCATCGGGGCGGGCGGTTCGTTTTGCGGCATTTATTCTACCTACATTCCGCACCTAACGGCGCGGAATAATCTGAATTATCTCTCAAAGAATCAAAAAACGTGACTCACCACCTCTCGCAACTCGCAACTTTCAACTTTCAACTTTCAACTTTCCACTTTTAAAGATATTTCCTAATCACCTTCATCCAGGCTACGTATCCTGCGCCCAGGAGGTGCAGACCATCGTTGGTGTACATCGGATTGAGCAAATCGTCGTTTGGATTTTTAAGTTCGCTAAACACATCCACGTAAGTGGCACCCAGCTTTGGACAAATATTTTTGAGTTTTTCATTGATCTCCTTTACCTGCGGAGTTCTGCTGGTGTGCGTGGCAAATGTTTTGAAGGTATTGTTTACGGGGAAAATACTCTGCAGATAGACTTGCGTTTTAGGCGATTTTGTGCGGATAATCGATACAATCTTGCAGATATTCACGTAGATCGTGTCTGGAGAAATATTCTTCGACAAATCATTTATGCCGATCAGCAAAAATACTTTTGCAGGTTCAACCCTGGTAACCTGATATAAACGATTAAGAACACCTTCACTTGTATCTCCACTGATGCCCCGGTTCTTTGCACGTGGATTTTCCAGAAGCTCCGACCATTCCGAACCGTCGGTAATGCTGTTCCCCAAAAAGATTATCTCATTTTTCGTGTCCGGAAGTATCTCAAACAGCGATTTGCGTTGCTCATAATAGGTACTGAATTTTGATGTCTGACCGACCGAACAAATAGAAATAAGCAGAAATGCAATAAAAATTAATTTTTTCATGGTATAAAATTTTGAAAGATAAATCATTTGATCCTGTTGCTGAATCGAAAATCGAAAATCGAAAATTTTTGGAGATTTTATCAGTCTTCCAACTTGTCGGTAAATTTAGGCTTTAATAACGTTAATTGCATAACAATGGCGATGACAACTGGTATGGCCAGCATTGCCACATCCGGTCCAAGGCGACCGGTGTCGGTCGATTTCCCCAGAAATATGGTGACCACCGCTCCGGCAGAGATACCGGCCATGTTCATGAGTCCGTAACCTGCAGCCCGGTGACGCGGGGAAACAAACTGACAAAGAATCGGCATGCTGTTGGCATCAAACATTCCAAATCCCAAACCGAAAAGGATAGCGCCACCAATCACCCCAAAATATCCGGTACCATAGCCCAGAAATACTAGCGCAGGAACCATCATACTCAAGCCGATGACACCGGTATAGATCCGACCTTTGATATTTGTTTTGATCCAGCGATCCGCAAGAATGCCTCCCAGAATGACGCTAATCAACGATGATCCGGCAATGGTTATCGTCGCCATTGGTCCGGCAATCGACATGTCGATTCCGAGCGTAGACGAGAAGAGGGTAGGCATCCAATTTTTTACCGCCCATCCGGGGAAGCTTGGAGCGGTAAAATAGAACATTACAATCCAGAAGCTCATGGTTCCGAACAACATTCCCAGACTGTTCTTAACGGAAGCGAGTCCGTCGGCAAATTTCATTTTTGGTGCGCCATGAACTTTCGTGCGATGGTCTTTCAGAAAGAATATCAACACAAAACTATATGCGATTCCGATCAATCCGAAAAGATGAAAAGCCTGTTGCCACGAATATTCGTGGGCTACCGTGGCGCCAAAGCCACCCAATGCCTGACCAAGATAGAGTCCGGAAAGATGGATTCCGACTGCCAGAGAACGGGTGTTGCCACGATGGTAATCCGCAATCAGTGCCAAACCAGCGGGGATATATAGCGCTTCACTCACTCCCATGAGTGCCCGGAGCGCATAGAGTTGGTCGAAGCTGCTGGAATAGCCCATGGCTAAAGTAACGGCCGACCAAACACTTAAGCTTCCAACGATCAGCCATTTACGATTTACACGGTCGGCAATAAGTCCGGCCATTGGACTCATAAGGGCATAAATCCAAAGGAAAATGGCCATCAGTCTGCCGAAATTTTCTGCTTTTTCAAGCTCATGGATGTCGCCCATCATGGCAACTTTCATGGTCGACAGCATTTGGCGATCCATGTAATTCAGAAGGGCAACCACCCAGAGCAGTGCTACCACTACCCATGGGTACATTTTTTTGTAGCGTTCGTTAGTCATAGGAAATTAATATGAAAATGTGAAAATACGAAAAACAATGTGCAAATAAGGAAAATGGGTCAATCAATGTGCAAATACGGAAATATGAAAATGTGCAAATTGAATGGGCATTTGATGCATTAATTATATGATTTTTTGTCTAATCGTTGATGCAATCTTTGTTTTGCCACAAAACCCCATTTTCACATTTCCATATTTGCTCATTTGCACATTTTCTTAGTATTTTCACATTTTCATATTCCCCCATTTTCACATTTTTCCAGTGTTTTCCATATTTGGTAAAGTCCGCGCGGCACGTGAAAGCATCCCTTCCATTTTCCACCTTTTAAAGGTAACAGCACTTCTCCGTGTCGGTTAAGATAGCCGAACCATTCTCCATTATCAGGATCCGGGAAATGCGACCATGTGTAATCGTGCACTTTTTCGAACCAGGTTAAACATTGCTGGTTTCCGGTAAGTTCATAGCCTTTAATCAGGCTGATTAGTGTCTCGATATGAACCCACCAGAGTTTCTGATCCCACTCCAGTTGTTGAGGAGGATAACCTTTAATGTCCAGAAAATAGTAGATACCACCATTATTCGTGTCCCAACTATGTTGCAGAGTACGCAAAATAATTTCTGTTGCCTTTTCAGCAAGTTCGACCCTTTTTAGTCTGACAGACAGGTCCATAATGAACCACATGGCCTCAATGGCATGACCCGGATTTAGCAGTCGGCCTTCAAAGGAATCACAGAAGCTACCGTCAGGGTGTACGTTTTCCAGGATCAGTCCGCTTTTTTCATCGTAAAAGACTTCCATAACTTCATGGATGCATTTTTCGATGGTCTTCTCCACTATTTCTTTCGGCAATAGGTGTTCAATCTCGAGCGAGAGGTTGCAGAGGATCATCGGAAGCGAGAATCCTTTCAGCGGACGAGTCTCTCCGATGGTCTTGTTGTATTTTCCTTTTGGATTTTCGCTCCGTAGAAGTATGTTATCGAATGTCTGCCTGGCAATTTGTGCATACTCCTCGTTTCCGGTAGCTATGGAGAGTTGTCCGAATGCCATCGTGGCAAAGCAATCTGAGAAAATATTGTAGGCTTCGACCAACGGTTGACCCTGTCTATTTAACGAAAAATACCATGCTCCCTCCGCGTTGCGTCCGTGTTCTATTAAAAATCTGGCTCCGTGCAATGCCATTTCGAGCCATTCCGGGCGCTTCTCAACCTTGTTGTACAAAGATGAAAACATCCAGACCTCCCGTCCTTGCAACCAAATGAATTTATCGGTATCGAAAACATTTCCTTTCTGATCGAGGCAGGTAAAAAATCCACCATATTCCTTGTCAAGAGAATGGTTCATCCAGAATGGGATAACATTGTCAAGAAGTTCATTCTTGTACTGAAATGCCAGTTTCTTAAAATCCTTTTCCATGAGATATAATTTTCAGGATCTAAAGCTTTGAGAACAGATCTTCCATTTGCAAGGATCTGACATCTTCTTCGAATTTCGCAAATTTGTTCTCACCCATGTTCCTGACAGGGGAACGGAATTCGCCGCAGTCGAAACCGACGTACCGCATGTATGCTTTTCCAGTTGCTATCCCGCCATACTTTCCGAGCAACATGATCATATCGATCGACTGCTGCTGAAGTTTGCGCGCCGTAACAAATTCACCCCGGTCGAATGCTTCAATCATCTGGAGGTAAACAGGTGCAGCATAATTGAAGGTACTGCCAACAGCGCTCCGCGTCCCAAGAATCAGCGCAGACAGCATATTTTCATCACGACCCCACATCATTTCATATTTGCCATCCATAAAATGGGTGCAACTTAGGAAATCCATGAAATCCTCATGCGTATATTTAATTCCAACCAGATTCGGAATAAAAGAGGAAGCCTCTTTCAGGAAATCGAGCATAGGAACGTTGCATCCCGAGAGAACCGGGATATGGTAAAAGTAAACAGGAAGATCCGGAACACTTTCGGCTACCTTGGATACAAATTCCGCCAATTGTTTCGCAGTGGCCGGTTTAAAGTAGAAGGGAGCCAGCAGTGCAATAGCATAGACGCCGCACTCCCGAGCATGAATGGCATTTTCAATGCATTCGACATAGGAGGTTCCGCCAACCAAACTAATTACTTTTACCGTATTCTTTTCCTTGGCGCGCTTCGTCCATCCTTCCACAATCTTCATTTTCTCTGTTTGCGAAAGAGATACTCCTTCACCAGTAGAGCCATTAATAAAGGCGCCAACCACCTTATTCCTGTCGAGAAAGTCGTAATAACTTTCGATTTTGTCATAAATCACCTCTCCCTGTTTATTCATGGGAGCAAATGGCGCTGCAATAAGTCCTTCAAACTTTGTCATATCTATTTGTTATTTAACGGTCAGGCAAAATGTCGAAGCGGGTAATCCGCTCACGTTGACTAAATTGCCGCGGGAAAAGGGCTTCCAGGCGTACCTGACCAGATTGATTTCCCGTCCTACCGTATTAATTAGTATTTTGTTATTCTTCAATTCTCCGTGTATGGGATAAAAAGCCGAATCAGATCCGGCTGCTTCCAGTTCACTGATCGGTTTTGTGTCCGTAGTATGTAGTTTTTGATTTGGATTAAAGATTATTTCCACCTCAGCTTTGCCCGATTTAACTGCTTTCAGCGGTAGCGGTCCATCCGCCATTACTGACTGCCCGTACGTTTTTCGCAGTGTCTGCAGTGCAAACCGATGTCCAATCTCCTGTTTTCGAATGGGATGCACATTTAAGGAATCACCCAGATCCGAGGTAACGACCATGCCGCAAGCCGTAATTTTTTGTGCAAGTTTGCGTTGCGCGTCCCGAAACTCCGGCCATTCTGGTCTGTCGATGCTTGACAATTGAGCAAAATAAAAAGGAAGATTAGGTTCATTCCAGGCTTTTCGCCACGATGAAATCAGAGCCGGAAAGAGGTTCTCGAACAGTTTCGCATTGTGGGCATTCGATTCGCCCTGGTACCAAATGACTCCTTTTATTGGAAATCCTGCCAGTTTGGTGATTGCCGATTCAAAAATGTAAGCCGGCTCAAACGGATGATGCTGTTGTGGATTTGTCGCATTTGCAAGATTTTTTTCTGCTCGCTCCCTGCACCAATCCATAATAAGTTCATTCTTTCGCCAATTTCCCAATGTTTTCGCAAGTTTCGGATTTGTTGCCAGCGAGGAACGGTCAACAAAGGCCTCGGCCGGCGCCCCGCCAACGGCAACTTCTATTAACCCTACCGGGACTGCTGTCTGCTGCGCAATTTCTTTTCCGAAATAATAACCTATGGCAGAGAAACCCGAACTCGTCTCAGGAGAACATTTCTCCCATTTTCCTTCGAAAAATTCGAATTTATTGAGGCGTCCGAGTGCCGTCGTATCCCATGCGGTATTGTCCGGCCTGACTATCCCCGAAAGGTTGAAAAGCCTGATTTCGTGATGACTGGATGCTTCGACCGCTTCTTTCCCTCCTGCACTTTGTCGGAGCGTAAATTCCATATTGGATTGCCCGGAACAGAGCCACACATCGCCGACAACAATGTCATCAATTATGATTGGGTCATCCTCTTGGGTCGAGACTTTCATTGTCAAAACTTTCCCGGGTACCATTGGTTCCAAAATGACCTTCCACGTCCCGTCATATGCCGATTTGATCGATTTTTTTTGGGTTCCAATTTCGACAGTAATCAATTGGTTGGCCTGAGCAGTTCCCCAGACAGGAATTGGCTTGTTCCGCTGAAGTACCATGTGATCCATAAATGGCCGGGCAAGGGTAAGCGAATTCTTTCTCTTTTGATCGGGAGAATAGACTAAATCTTTTACGGCTTCTTTTCCATCCGGCGTGACAATCACAGCGGTGAACATCCATTTTACCAAACGGGAATATTTTGAGCTGAATTCACCCACCGGAACCTTTACCAACAGCTTATTCCATCCGGCGTTCAGCGAAACGGGTGTCGGCTCGCGCAACTCAAAATTCTCGTCAGAATAAGGTATTTCGTAACTGGTTGGCGTCGTTCCGGGATTTTTCCATTCGGGAGGCGTAATGAGTTTGTCATTCAGCCAGATAGCACTCTCCTTGTAATCCCACTTCCCGGATGGTGGCGTAGCATCCTTTTCGGATCTGCCGAAATTGTGAAATCCAATTAGCATCCCAACACGTTGTTCTTTAGGTGAATATACCTGCGTAAAGGCATAGGCGGTCGAATTTTTTTGAGGATTGGAATAGAAGGATGGAAGATTTCCCCAATAATGCCGGAAGTAAATTGCAGCTCCAGATGCCGTACGGGTTCCATACTTTTTACCTTCATAATCAAATGAATCAGACCACCCTTTTTCGGGAGGAAACTGCTTGCCCAGATCTCCTGTATTGGGGAACGGATCTGAAATTTTCCAGCTAACATTGGTCTGGCGAACATATGGGAAGGGCAATTCAGAAAAATTATCGCGCCTATGCTCAAGCAATCGCGCCTCGAAATTTTTAAATTTTTCGAACACTTCGGGATTCCTGAAACCGTTGCCAACACTCCAATCCGACTTCAACGTTCCGCCGCCAGCCCATAGTTTCTCGGCGAAAGTGAGCATCATGGGATAAAACGCATTTTGCTGTAATAATTGCTTGGTTGATGAAGAAATGCGGTCGTTCCATATGCACATAATGCCTCCGTCATGTTCTGCGTTTCCTGAAACTGTGTCACAGATTGCCAGGTCATAAATACTGGCGAGATCGGCGAACAGATCGGTGTGGTTGATATAGTAATAGCGCGAATCGACAACCTTTCTCCCTTTTGCAGGTTTTGATTTTCCTGTCCACATTTGATAAAGGGCATCTGATCCTAGATCCGATCCTGGTATCCAACCCATTGGCTGTTTGCCATGATTCCTTATCAGTTGCGCCATCTCCACAACAAAATCCTTGTCGCGGATCTTAACCTCATCCGTGCCAATATGGATGGTCGGCACGTCAAATAGGTCGCACATTTCGGCCAGCAATTTTTTTACAAGCGGCTTGCCTTCGGGCGACTGCATATCAAATCCGGTGGCTCGAACGAAGGCTGCACTATGGCCGGGCATATCAATTTCCGGAATAAGTGTCACGAACCGCTCTTTGCAGAATTTAACCAGCTCTTTTGCTTCCGGTTGCGTATAAAACTTACCAGGATGCCGCTCCATGTTAGAGGCTTCCGTCAAGGAGGGAATCACTTTGCTCTGAATTCTCCAGGCCAGATTTTCCGTAAGATGCCAGTGAAAAGTGTTGATTTTATAGTGCGAAAGGAGCTCTATCTCTTTCTTTAATTCATCAAATTCGATGTAACTCCTGCCGGTGTCATGCATGAATCCGCGGATGTGGAATGCTGGCCAGTCCTCAATTTCACAACCACTCAGAAAGCTTTTGGTACCCCGATTTTTCCTGAGTTGCCTCAGCGTTTGGATCGCATTGAACACACCGTGATTAGAAGTAGCAGAAATTAAAACAGACTTTGAATCGATCCTGATGGAGTATGCCTCCTCTTCTGAATAGGGATTGTTCGAAATTGCATTTGCCCGTTTTACGCTGATTGTGTATTTTTTCTTTTTACTGGAAACCTCGTGCGATTGATTATTACCTAGTACCCGGGGAATTATATCGGAAAATTTTTTGTCGAAGAAAGGATCAATATCAAGGGTCAGACTCTCCGAAAGCGGAAAAATCTGATTGTTCCAGGTTACATGCTGAGGCGCCGGCAATAATGCAGGTCTTCCTTCCCCAAACGAATTCCAGGGCAGGAAAATTAGCAGAACCAACCATGCGCAAATCAGTCTCATTTGTAAATCTTTTATTTCAGTATCTCGCTGATTTTGACCTCCTGGAAATAGAGATCCTTTGTTCCTTCGAATAGAATTCCCAGGGTATTTTCATTCACCATCGTCAGACAGGAGTATCCATAAGAGTCTGCGCTGTTGAGTTCTATCTGGTATTCGGATGGCCAGGTAACTCCCTGGTCCAGACTTGCCTTAATGGTCATATGAGCTCTTCCGGTTTTGGTATTGGGGTTGGAAAAAAACAATGCATCTTTTGGTATTCCATTCACCGTAATTTTCGCCGATATCAGGCTGGCCATGCAATTTGATTCCTGTAATGCCGAGTTGGAGGAGGCATGAACGATCCAGGTCTGTCCCAGATCTTTGGTGATAGCCACAGCACGGCCATTCTGATCGCTTTTATCCGAAACGTTTCGGTTATCACGCATATTTAGCATCAGACTGCCGTCGCTTAGCTGTACCACCTGGGCTTCTGTGGTGTTGGATTTTGCCCCTTTCCCAACCGACCATATCTTACCATGATCTTTGCTGTAAACAATTGTAGAATAGGGCATCGCTTGTGCATCCTTGTACTGGGCAGGAAAGACGAGCGTCCCGTCTGCCAGGCTAATTCCTTTTCCGGGTCCCTGAAAAAACAGGTTCCACTCGGGATTTTTACATTGTTCAGTGATGTTTATCGGCTGCGACCATGTCAATCCGTCGTCTTCACTTTTTACCAATACAAACTGCCCCGTCACGCCGGGTTTGAGTCCGGGTTTAGATCCGTTCCAGGCTGTCTGACCCGGAATACCGCTAACCCACAGTCCGGCAACCCAAATCGTATTGGTCGACTGGTCAACCAGAACAGCCGGATCGCCCACGCCGTTTTGCTCCTGCGACAGACCGTTGTAATCCCCCATATCAATAATTCTTCTCATGGCAGCCCAGGTTTGACCACCATCAGAACTTCTGCTCATGCCCACATCAATATCTCCCTGAAGGTCACCGCTATTCAGGTATCTGTTATCATAAACGGCAATCAGGGTACCATTTTTTGTCGTCTCCAATCCGGGTATGCGGTACGTGTTCACCTGATCCTGCCCCGCTGACCGTAGTAAGATCGTTGGGCGGTAGGAAAATTTTGATTCAGGTGCGACGTTCATTATCTGACCATTCCCGAAGGTGAGCTCAATGGTTTGAATTTCGAATTTGTTAGTCAACCTCGCATCTGACTTAATTCCGATGTTCAGGACAAAGAAATTCGGACCGGATATGAGTTTCCTGCTACCCGGAATAGGGGTCTTTAAGGCCGCACTTTGCGAAGCACCAAAAATCGTATTTAGAATTCCCGCATTGGCCACTTCGAGCGAAGCAATGCATTCAGGTTGACTGTCTGTTGTGAAATTGACCGAAATATTTCTCAGCTCGGGTTGATCAGTACCTTCGTCACAAACAATTTTCAGTTCATAAACTGAAGCATTCTTCTTTCCGGTTAACACCGGATTTCCCTTTGGTGTCAGTTGTGCCCCTGTGATTTTTGCCGTAAGTATCCCGGCAGGTGAACCGGCAGTGCATCGCACGAACAGCAGCAGGAGACAAAATAGCATCGTCGATTTCTTCATGATGGAAAATGGTTTGTCACGCTGACGAAAAATATAGAAATTAAAAGTCTTGCAAACTGAGCTTCCGAAAAATAGATATGAACAGCAGTACAAAAGGTGTGATAAGCACCTAATGTACTGCTATAATTTCAGATTTTCAATTAATTGGCCGGTTTGGATGTTGTGTATCCGGGCGTTTGATTAACTGTTGGATCATTCGTCCAGATCGCCTTGTCAATAGGCCACAAGATCATGAAGGATTGTGTTGTCTTGCTAAGCACACCATACGGATGATTAGTACTCTTGAACACCAGCGGATCTGAGCCATATTTCATTCTCCGCAGGTCGTACCAGGTTTTACCTTCATGTACAAACTCTTTTACGCGCTCACTAAAGATAGCCAGTTCATTATTATCCTTGCTCGAATTGACGAAAGGAGTGGGGTCTGCGCCGGCAAATGCGCGGTCGCGGATAAGCTTGATATAACTTGATGGGTCACTGCCCTCTGCGTTGGCAATCTCAGCCAGCATCAGAAGTCTGTCTGCCTCGCGGTAGATTGGCCAGTCATCGGAGAAATAGCGCTTATTGGCATTGATGGTACCAAGGAATTTCACCAATGCGGTATTCCTGATGTTAATGGAATAGGGCACTTTCGTTACTCTGTAATAATCGTAGAAGGTGGCATCACGACGCTTATCCTTGATATTATACGACTTGAATAACTCAAAAGTGTAGCCATAACGCTGAATAATCTGCTGTGAGTTAGTCGCTGCAATTACCAACGGATCAACGAGCAGCGGACCGCTGGCAAGTGAATCTTTGTAATGCAGGTTGTCAAAATTGAATGTCGAGTAGAGGTATTGTGACACTCCACTCATTTCTGCTTCACCTACCTGATAACGAAGTGCAAAAATTATTTCAGCATTGTTTTTTTGACCGAAAGCAAAGGCATTAGCAAAGCTTGGCATCAGACTGTTCCCTGATATTGCGTTGAGGGCAGACTTTGCTTCAGCCAAATCCGCAGTCGTGCCATAAACTTTCGCCGACCATAACATTACTTCCCCTTTGAGCATCAAACTGGCTTTAGGGCTCCACTGACTTTTTTCAGCCGGACTTGCTGCTGTACCAAAAAATCCGATAGATTTCGTGAGGTCGCTTTTTATTGTTGTGAGGGTCTCCGCTTCCGTGGATCTGGCTTTACGCAAAAGCACAGGGTCTGTATTTCCATTCAGAACTTCAGGTTCCAATCGGAGTGGAACTCCTCCGTAAGTGCGAAGTAGGTGAAAATAGTAGAACGCTCTCAATCCATAGGCTTGTCCGAGGAAATAATTCTTTTTGGCATCCGTTAAGAACGTAATCTCGCTAACCTTCTGAATAAAAAGGTTTAGCTGCAGAATCGGACCATACAATCCGGCCCAGGATGTAACCCCGGTTGAGTTCTCGTCAATCCGTTGTTCGATAATCGGTAACTCATTCAGAGAAGTATTCTGACGATCTATATTGCTATAAATTCCGCCACGCATCTCACCCAATCGAAGTAACATAAATTGGTTGTCCCTTAGTTGTTTGTGGATACCAACCATAAAATTGGTGACCTGAGACTCATTCTGCCAAAAATTTCCATCTCCAAAATAGTCTTCCGGGGCAAGTTCAAGCGACTTTTGGCAGGAAAAGGCGACCAAAGCAAAGAGACCCGCAAGGATAAAGTATTTAATCTTTTTCATAATCCTTTTGTAATAATTTATTAGAATGTAATGTCTGCACCAAGGATCAATTGAGTCGGAATCATGTATGCACCGTTCTGACTTCCTGAACGTTCCGGGAAATTCAGCATTTTGTCGGTGATATAGCCCAGGTTTTGCCCGGATACAGTTAAAACCATTCCGGCAATTTTAGCCTTCTTCAGAAGATTAGTCGGAAGCTTATAACTTAGAGATACCTCCCTGAACGACAGGTAATCGGATTTTCGCCAGAACATGCTGCTCGGGCGGTCGTAGTTCTTCGCGTTCAGCTGGTCGGCCCAAACATATCTCGGTAGACTGGCATTCGGATTGCTGGCTGTCCAGGTGTCATTCACGTAAGTAGTCGGAGCAAATTCTCCCTGTGCGCAAGCAAGCGCCCAGAACTGCATCTGATCCATCTGGATATGTCCTAATGCATAGTCCATGCGAACATTCAGCGTGAAGTTCTTATAGGTCAGGGTTGAGTTGATACCACCAGTCCAGCGTGGAATTTGGCGCCCCAGTGAAACCATATCACGTGTATCGATTGTATCATTTTTGTCTACATCTTTCCACATCATATCGCCCATCTGGGTTGCGATCCATCCGCCTGCAACAGTCAATCCTTTTTGTGTCATAATTTTCTGGCTGGCAACTCTTTTACCTGCCGATCCACCGTACCATACTTGTCCGGCAGCGAGGTCAACTTTGTTGTAATTTGCAAGATCTGTGGAGTTTCTGATAATCCCTTCACTCACAAAGCCAAACACTTCACCCCATTCTTGTCCTTCCTGATAACCACCAACCCAGGCCAATTTTCCTGTTCCCGGATCATAAATCTGCTGTCCGCCTTGTCTGTTATTCTCATTACCGTTGTAAGGAAGTGTCACCACAACATTCTTGTTTCTGGAAGCATTGGCGCTTACCTGAAACTGCAGATCTTTTTTCTGAATGATTTTTCCTGTGACTTCGATCTCAACTCCTGTATTCTTCATGCTTCCGTTATTTGTACGCACACTTGATACGCCAGAGGAAGTTGGAAGTAATACACTTGCGATCTTGTCGCTTGTCAGTCTGTTGTAATAGGCCACTGAAGCATAGATTCGGTTGTTAAGGAAACCCATATCCGCTCCAACTTCAACAGTATTTGATTTTTCCCATTTCAGATTGGGATTGGCAATCCCCGTTTGCAAAAATCCGATAGTGCCCGCATAGGCAGTCTGTGAGCCATAGGCGCCTTGCAATTCATAGGTGCCAATACCTCCAACGTTGCCGTTTTTACCCCAACTTGCTCTTAGCTTGAGATAGGATAGCCAATCTTTTGTCGACTCCATGAATTTTTCTTTATGCATAAGCCAACCGCCTGAGAATGCCGGGAATGTACCGTATTGATTGTCGCCCAGTAACCTGGAATATCCGTCCCGTCTCACCGTGAAGGTGAAGAGGTATTTGCCGTCATAGTCGTAATTGAACCGGCCGAATCCTGACATAATTCTTTCCCTGGAGTGCCACGAATCAATTGATCTGGTTTGGGAAGTTGCATTATTCAGAGTCAGGGCAAGATCCTGAAAATCATCTGTTGGAGCAAGCGCACCACCTGCATAGACTCCTTTGTTATAGGCATCGTAGAATTCACCGCCGATCATGGCCGCGATGTTATGCTTTCCTTTGATGGTTGTTTGATAGTTGGCAATCAGGTTATAGGTCTGCCTGACCGTCCTGTCAAAATTGGATGCCGCGTCACGATTTCTGTTCCAACCGGTATTCGGATTGGTGTAACTCATGATGCCTGTGCGGAAATCTTTGTTAAATGACTCAGTATATGATTCATCATACATCAGAATAGCACTTGCTTTTACAAATAGCCCTTTGGCAAGATCAATTTTGAATGCCTGATTCATGGTGAACTTGTCCGACTGATTGTTCCGGATGTATTTATCAATGTTGAATGCTGGGTTACCATCGCTAGCATCGCGACCGAGGATCCAGTCGCCGTTTGGCATTGGTTCCGCGCATAGTTGGAGGTGCCGAAAGCATACGCGCCCAATAGTTTTGATTCCCCATTCTGGAGTGATTCGCTTTTCCAGTTCGCTTTGGCATATTGCAGTCCGCTCTCGGAAGTCAGCCAGTCATTCATCTTGTAATCACCGTTGAAAGCAAAATTTAATCTGCGATAAAAGGTGGCAAGGGAGAGGCCGCCTTCATCATAATAGCCAAGATTGGCAAAATATTTGCCCTTGTCATTACCACCGGTAAACCCAATATTGTAGTCTTGCGTGAGGGCAGTTTTATTCAAACCATAATCACCATAGTTGAAATCCTTATAAATCAAATCGTAGATGGTTCCATTGGGATCATAATTTCCTGCACTATTGGTTTTGATGGGGTCTTTCATTTGTTTCCATCCCGGCTGATTCAGAAGCTCCTGGTTGTTTGCATCCAGCCGCATCACACTCCAGATTGCACGAGAGTCATAATTCCCATCCAGAATGGCACCCGTTGACGGGTCTTTATACATATTTCCTGTTCCTCTTGGACCAACGCCGGAAACATTGCTGGCCGCCAGAGTTCCATTGATAATTGCCTGCTCTGCTCCCAGACGTGCCCATTTTACGTAATCAGCAGCATCGGTAAATTTGTATGGAACATTCAGGTAGTTAATACCATGTTTCACTTTCACCAAAATTTGAGAAGTTCCCGCTTTTCCACGCTTGGAAGTAATCAGGATCACACCATTGCTGGCCCTTGCACCATAAATGGCCGTTGCAGAAGCATCTTTTAATACTTCCATGCTCTCAATTTCCTCAGGATTGATGTCGCTCAAGGAGCCGCGAATCTGTCCATCCATGATGATGAGCGGACTTCCAGAACCATCAAAGTTGGTGCCTCCACGCAGGACAATCGTCGGAAGAGAACCAGGTCTGCCGGTGCTGGTTGATACTCTCAATCCGGGTACTGTTCCCGACAAAACCTGCGCGGGATTGGAACGAACTCCGGTGCTAAGCAATTTTGTGTCAATCTTTGCAATCGACGAGGTAACCTTGCTTCTTGTCTGCGTTCCATAACCAACGATAACAACTTCATCGATATCCTTGGTTTCGGCAACCAGAGCTATGTTGATCATCGTGGAATTTCCGATTTTGATTACCTGTGTCTGATAACCAACCATTGAAACCACCAGTTCGCTGGCACCAGCTGGTACAACCAAACTGAATTTTCCATCCATATCTGTGTTCGCCCCTATGGTTGTACCGCGCACAACCACATTGACTCCAGGAGTTGTAGAGCCATCCGCAACATCCTTTACGATGCCTTTCACCGTACGCTGCGCGATAGCAATGCTGAATGACAGAAAAAATGCCAATCCCAGCAAATAGAGCTTTTGTGCAATAATTCTACTCATAAAATTTGTTTTACTTGTTTGATTTCATATTTTTGTCGTATTATGTACGACATAATGCATGACAAAAATAGAACAGATTTTAATAAAACCAAAAAAAAGTTAAATTTTTTTTAATAATTTTGTAACAATGACATCAGAAGACTTTGTTCGGGACCAACCCCTAATCGATACACGTAGTTTAGTTGACAAGGTGGAATTTTACCTTATCGATCTTTTTATTCGGAAAAAATTAAATCCAGGTGATCTGATACCCAAAGAGATAGAGCTTGCAAATACACTTAGAGTCAGTCGGACCGTGATTCGTGAGAGCCTCAACCGGCTGAAGACGATGGGTCTGATTGAATCCGTAAAGCACAAAGGGACAGTTATCAAGAGTCCGGATTTGTCTGAGATTTTGCAAAAGACACTGATTCCAAATATGCTGGATCAGAATACCCTGAAAGATATCTTTGAAATGCGGCTGGTCATTGAGGTTGGAATGGGCGACCTTATCGTTCAGCGAGCCTCGAAAGAAGATATCGCCGCCCTCTATGAAATTATCAAGGATGAAATTTCACCATCAAAAGATACGTTGTTTGATATTGACCACGAAGTGCAATTTCATGGTAAGTTATATGAGATAACCAGGAATGAAACCTTACGCGGATTTCAAAAAATGCTTTTACCAGTCTTTAATTATGCCTATTCCAGCGGACTAATCAACAAGAGCATAGGCAACAAACATTTTTTTTCGCACAAAGACCTGGTGGATGTATTGAGTAAAGGTGATGCTGAGCAATTCACGCAGGCTATGCGAATGCACCTGGAGAATCATTATAGTCGTTTATTCAGTATGGAAAGCTGAAATAAAAATGCCTGAGCGTCGCGCTCAGGCATTTTTATTTATTTATTTTCCTCCATGCTGCTCAAATGCAAATCCAATGCTTTAACGGATATTTGTATTTCAAGAATGGAGAGACCGAGTGAAATTATCAATAATAAGAGGGCCACTCCAAATACCCAGAATGCCTCATTCTGATATCCGGTATAAATAAGAAACATCGTCAGCACACACAAAAACAGACTGCTCACGCCAAAGATCTGCATGTTCTTGGTCAGATAGAGGCGTCTCCGCAAATTGGCAATCTGCCCCAAAAGAATTTCATCCTTATGAAGCTGAAATTTGGCGTGCAGATCCCTTATCAAGGCAGCATATCCCAGAAACCGATTCGTATAAGCCAGCAGAATCAGGGAGATGGCCGAGAATAACAGGGCAGGAGTCGTTAATGTGAATTCGTTCATTATTTTAGCAGTTCGGCTATTTTCTCCCGGAGTTTTACCTCTCTTAAATTTTTCCCGATAATCTTGCCAGTCTTGTCAAGCAACAAATTGGCAGGGATAGAATTTATTCCATACAATTTGGCAGCCTCATTTCCCCAACCTTTGAGATCGGAAACCTGCGACCAGGTAAGTTTGTCTGTAGCAATTGCCTTAAGCCATTTGGCCTTGTCGCTATCGCAGGATACTCCGATAACGTGAAATCCTTTCGCATTATAGTCTTTCCAAACGGCCACAACATTCGGATTCTCTGCGCGACATGGACCGCACCATGAAGCCCAGAAATCGATCAGGGTATATTCATGTTTGGAATAAATATCAGACAATTTAACTGGGTTACCAATGGAATCATTCTGGACAAAATCAGGAGCCATTTTACCAACGGCAACGCTCTGCAACAATGTGACTCTTTCAGCCAGAGCCTTGGAGCTCTTACTTTTCAAAACATCGGCAGAGAATTTTGACATATAGCCCTGAATTTCATCGGCTTCCATTCCATATTGGATGCGTTGTAAAATAACTGGAGCCACAAAGGAGTTCGGATTTCCGGTTACGAAATTTTTGAAAATACCCGACTGTGCATTGTCCAGAGAATCAAGCTGCTTCTCCAGGGAAGCCTGTTCTGCCTGATTGGCCTGCTTTTTTGCCTCATTGTACTTCTCAATCAGGGGCTTCATTTTGGCATTAATGTCTGATCCCTTCGCTTCGAGGGCATTCAATTCATCCTGAGCAGCTGATCCGGTAATGGTGATATTCTTCAAATCATCAGCTTTCCCTTTTACCTGAATCTCGCTGTTGCCAACAAAAAGGGAAATCTGTTTTCTTTCTCCCAGCACGATCGAGTACATATCCGGCACCTCCACGGCACCTTTAAGCTGAAATTTTCCAGCAACGCTTTTGGCCGAATCCAAGGTGGTTGCTTCACCGGCAACACGCTGTTTCAGATAGACGGTTCCATCGGGCAGTCCGTCAATGCTGCCTGTGATAGTAAACTTTGGAGCTTGGTTGCAGGCAATAACTAAGACTGCCAGGGAAACAAAAACGAAGAGTTTTTTCATATTGAATAATGTTGAGAAATTTATAATGGAAAATTTTGGTATTTAACGAAACCGAAAACTTCAATCGTGTCTTCATTTATGCGAAAAACGACTGTGTATCCTTTGAAAGTTAAATCTCGAATGGTTATGTCATCAAAATATATTGATTTTCTGTGCTTGAATGGATTTGATGGAATCTGATTTATTCTATTTAAAATATCTAGCTTAAATTTCTTTGCCTGATCAGGATTTGAAACAAATTATGTATTCGATTTGACTTTCGAGACGCCTAACAAACGATTCTTTAAAGATTATTTTCATGCTTCTCAATAATCTTATCAAGTCGTTTCTCCACTTCTTCAATCGTGTAATAACTACCTTTTCCCTCCTTGGTTTCCTGTAATTCTGTTTCAAGGTATTTCTTATTCTCAAGAAAATTAACGTCCTCTACAATAATTTCCAATTCATCTTTTCCAAATTCGTTCAGAAAACAAAGAATTTTATCGTAAATTTTGTCGTCAATATTAAGCTTAACTGTGTGCATAGCAGATAATTTATAGCAAATTTAAGCATAAAACAGGAAAGTCGGGTCAATTAAACACATCTATCAAAGCTTGCGAAGAAAACAAATCCCCCAGATTTGACCACTTTTATACATCGCAAATCTGGATGCATTTCTTAAGCGCGGCGAGCTTATCTGGATTACTTGGCACAAACTCCTGTCCGACGAATCCTTTGTATCCGGTTTCGACGATCGCTTTCATGATGGCAGGATAGTAAAGTTCCTGTGTCTCATCCAATTCGTGCCTTCCGGGTACGCCACCGGTATGTATGTGTCCGATATACTTGCTGAACTTACGGATCGTGTCAATCACATTCCCTTCCATGATTTGCATGTGGTAAATGTCATACAGTAATTTGAATCGATCTGATCCCACCATCTCGCAAAGTGCAGAACCCCAGGCTGTTTTGTCACATTGGTAGTCTTTGTGCCCATAACTGTTGAGCAATTCCATGATAATTGTGACACCGTGCTTCTCTGCGAGCGGAGTGAGCCTGCGCAAACCTTTGGCACAATTTATCAGGCCGACCTGGTCATTCTGACCTTCCCTGTTACCCGAGAAGCAGATCAGATTTGGGACTCCTGCTGCCGCTGCTTTCGGTATCATCGCCTCGAAATCGGCAACAAGCTTGTCGTGGTTTTCAATCCGGTTGAACCCCTTGGGGATTCCCCAATCCGTGGCATAGCCGACAGCGCATTTCAATCCGAAAGATTTCACTGTAGCCCAGTCCTTTTCCTGCAAGAGCTCAATGGACTCGATGCCCATCTCTTTGCAGGCTTTCGCAAAATCATTCAGCGGAATATCTCCGTAGCACCACTGGCTCACTGAATGGCGAATATTTCCTTTTAATCCGTTAGCCGAAAATCCGGCCGCCATCGTTTCCTGAAAAGGAAAAGTTGTAGCCGAAAGCGCCGCCGTTGCTGCAATTTTGCCAATCATATCTCTTCTCTTCATATCGCTGTTTTTCAATTTATATTATTCACTAGCCGTGCCGTGGAATTGTACGAATTTAAATAAATTTTAAATGTAAATTTATCTTGCATTTTATACAGCTTCTTTTCGCATTGCGCGATGAATAACTACGATCGATAACTACAATTTAACAAAATGACTAAAATCACACGACTACTGTTTCCGCTCTTATTCCTATTTATTTCATTTCAGGGGAAGGGCATTTCAACGATGCAATCCAAAACGATTGCTGATGGAAAATTTATTAAATCCTGGTTAGTTCTTGGACCGATCCCTTTGCAACCACAAACCGACTTGGAGAAATCATTCGAGCATCTTCCCGGATTTAATGCCGACTATCTGGGAAAATTCGGCGGGGAGCGAAATCTCAAAGTCAAATCCGGAGATATCGTCAGACTGCCAAAAGGATCAGTAACCTGGAAGTCTGTCGAATCGAAAGACTCAATTGTAAATCTGGTTTCTGCCGTCTCCAAATCGTTTCCCGTTTTTGCTTATGCCTACACGGAGGTTGAGGCCATAGAAGATGGAATCCAATTAATAGGCCTTGGCTCAAACGATGGCGCCAGACTTTTCGTAAACGGCACCGAGGTGTTCGACTATCCCGCCTCACGCGTCGTCAAAATTGACGGGGATCTGATACCCGTGCGTTTGAAAAAGGGAAAAAATTCAATCCTTCTAAAGATAGAACAGCATGGTAACAAATGGGGTTTTGCCTTGAGGTTTCACCCTTTCTCGGCGGTCGAAGCCCTCGAAAGAGGCGATTTCTTCAAGATTTGGGCTAACGATATGGGGGAAGCCAGTGTTGTCACGTCCTATTCGACAGATGTCATAAATGCATTGGTTCAAAAATTGGAAATCGAGATCAGTGATAATCACGGAAATATACTCTCAAAGGAAGAGCGATCTTCCAATTTTTGCAGTCCGCTCAAAATCGCTTCCCCCATTTTCCAACCATATAATGCGATTCTCAAGGTGCAACTCAAAACGGGCAATACCTTGCAACGAAAAATTGGATTCACAGCCGGAAAGCGCACCGAATATACGCTTTTCAGCGGTGGAAAGTCCGATTATCGTATCGTACTGGCCGATAACGCTTCCGAATCTGAAAAGTTTGCTGCGAATGAATTGCAGCATTGGCTGAAAGAAATTAGTGGGGCTGAACTGCCAATCACTTCCTTTGATGCCAGGTTCACCGGAGCTCAGATTTTGCTTGGCGTAACTCCTCCGATCGGATCCGTAACCGGAAATTCAGGAGGTGTCAATGCTTCGTCGTCACCGGCCTCGGATGAGTCTTTTAACTATTTCAACATCGGGCCAAACATTTATATTACCGGAGGGAAACAACGTGGTACCATGTATGGTGTCTTTGATTTCCTTGAGCGGGAGTTGGGGTGCAGGTGGTATACGCCAACAGTCAGTGTCACACCTAAAAGGGATTCATACAAATTTGTTTGGCTGGAACATAGCGAAAACCCCGGGGTACGTGTCCGGAATAATTTCTACTTTGAGGCATTCGATCCAACCTGGGCTACCCGAAACAAGATGAATGGTGCCATGGGCTACCGGAAACAACCTGGCGGAGTGGAAAGTTACTGGTCTGTTCACACTTTTTATCCCTTGATGCCGCCTGCAGAATTTTATAAAAAACACCCCGAATATTATAGTCTGATCGATGGCAAGCGTATTTTCGAAAGGGCTCAGCTCTGTCTGACAAATCCTGATGTGCTCCGGATCATGACCGAGCGCATCAAAAAGCGAATGCGGGAGAGTCCGGAATACCTGATCTACGACGTTTCTCAAAACGATTGGTATAACCCATGTCAATGTGATAAATGTCAGGCGATTGCCAAGGATAAGGGAGGTGAATCCGGATTGATAATCTGGTTTGTGAACCAGGTGGCCGAGGCAGTGGAGAAGGAGTTTCCTGATAAGTTTATCGGCACACTCGCTTACCAATATACCCGCACGCCTCCCAAAAATATAAGCCCGCGAAACAATGTGGTGGTTCGCCTCTGCAGCATCGAATGCTGCTTTGCCCACGACTTCAAATCATGTCCGGAGAACCAATCGTTCCTCGAAGATCTTAAGGGCTGGTCTGCAATTGCACCTCATATGTATATTTGGGATTATGTAGTCAACTTTGGCCACTATGTGATGCCCTATCCGAACTTCAGGGTACTGCAATCCAACATTCAATCCTTCCGCGACAACCACGCTATCGGTATCATGGAACAGGCTGCTTATCAGAGTCGAGGGGGCGAATTTTCGGAGCTTCGGGCCTACCTGATTTCCAAATTACTTTGGAATCCTGAATGCAACGCCGAGGATGTGATCAACGATTTCATGTATGGATATTACGGTCGTGCCGGAAAGTTCGTTAGACAATATTTCGACCTCCTTCACAACAGAATCACGCCGGATACCCACATACATCTTGGTCTGACTCCCGGAGATGCGATCTTCTCGGACGACTTTGTTCAAAAATCCTGCGATCTTTTTAAGGAAGCCCTAAAGGTGGCCGACAATGAAGAAATTGCCCGACGCGTTGAAATGTGTTCGTTGCCAGTGCTCTATCTTAAATGCAAAAGGACACCTGTTATGGCTCGTCAGGATGGTACTTATTCAGATTTTTGCCGGATCGCTAAGCGGGAAAATGTCCTGAATTATTCCGAAGCAGGTGAGATCGATGTAAAAGCCTTCCATAATTCAGTGGAAAACGCGAGATAATTACCCAACACGACTATTCTGCCAGCAGGGGTTGCTGATATGGGAAGTTCCGATTACCTTTGAATTGATCTTAAGAATTAACCTGCCAATCTTCGCTTCGTCGAATTGTCAAACCGTCAAATTGATACACTAAAACTAAATTTATATGAGACACTACGCCAAAAACTCCCAACTCGAAATCACGGTTCGGCAACCAGGGGCCGAACTGCTATCAGTAAAATCTGTGAAAACAGGCATCGAATACATGTGGGGCATGGATCCCACAATCTGGAACAGTACTGCACCGATTCTGTTTCCTATCGTCGGAGGCTTGAAGGATAATACGTTTCTTTGGAAAGGTGAAAAATACATGCTTACCAAACACGGATTTATCCGGGAGAATCCGCAACTGCTGTTAACGGGAATTACTGCGGATTCCCTGACCTTCGGAATGAGTGCAAACAAAGATACGCTCAGGGTTTTCCCCTTTGATTTTGACTTCAGCATCCAATTTGTGCTGGAGGGAACAAAAGTCAAAGTGATACACAAGGTTACCAATCCTGGGAACACCGCGCTGTATTTTTCGTTGGGAGGCCATCCCGGATTTAAATGCCCCATCCATCCTGATGAAAAGTACGAAGATTATTATCTTGAGTTTGAGGCGATGGAAAATTCATCCACCTGGCTTTTGCACGAAAATGGAACTGTTTTAGACGAAACGGCGCCAGTGTTTAATAACTCAAATAAAATCGCGTTGACTCACGAACTGTTTAGCAAGGATGCCCTGATATTCAAAGATCTGAAGTCGAGAAAAGTAACTCTTCGGAGTACCAAATCAACCCAATCTCTTTCTGTGACATTTGAAGATTTTCCGTACCTGGGAATTTGGGCTAAGACAAATGGGGATTTCATCTGTATTGAACCTTGGTGCGGTGTGGCCGACAAATGGAATACCGACCAACAGATTGAAAACAAGGAAGGTATCATTAAACTAGCTCCCGGAGAAGAGTTTCAGGCAACTTATATTGTGGAAGTTCACGAATAAAATATCCTGTTATTTCAGGAGAGGGAGAGGTGCAAACTTCTCCCTTTTTTTGTGCTCAAAAATGAGCGATTGCACGAATTTGAGCAATCTGAAAAATCAGAAAATTTCAAAATTTCAAAAATTTTATGCCGGAACGATTTTTTTGAAATTTTTATTATTCTCTCTGATTGGTACTTAGCTTTTCATCTAATCGAAGGGAGAGCAAATTTGATTTTGTGGCATGCCCTTTGAATATAGACAGACAACGAGGTAATCCGTCCCTCATATAAAGTACGGTTTAATATCAACAATTAATAATTAACAAAATGGCAGTAGAAAAAACGATTGGCTCATCCAGTTTGGTTGAAGTCATTGACCGTATCCTCGACAAGGGTGTCGTAGTTGATGCATGGGTTCGCGTATCATTGGTTGGTATCGAATTGCTTGCTATTGAAGCAAGAATCGTTATCGCATCTGTTGAAACTTATTTGAAGTATGCCGAAGCTATTGGTTTAACAGCTAAAGCCGCTTAAGTTTTTCGACTTAAGAAAACAATGAGGAATTCCGCCTCTCAACCAAAGCGCGGAACAAAAACTAAACAATTTAAATCTTAACAAAATGGCAGTAGAAAAAACGATTGGCTCATCCAGTTTGGTTGAAGTCATTGACCGTATCCTCGACAAGGGCGTCGTAGTTGATGCATGGGTTCGCGTATCATTAGTTGGTATTGAATTGCTTGCTATCGAAGCAAGAATCGTTATCGCATCGGTTGAAACATACCTGAAATATGCTGAAGCGATTGGTTTAACTGCAAAAGCTGCATAAGTAGCTACTGGTAGTTAAAGAGTTCACTTGCCGGAGCATCCTCATTCATTCGTGATGGTCAGCATGATTTGCCAAGGAAACTCTTCACCTATATCTTGAGATTAACCTAACTAAAAACGGATTCAGATGGAGACGATTACCCAGAATAGCTCAACCGATTTTATCGAAACAATATTAAACTCCTTTGAAGACCGAATACTCAAAATCGAAGCGGCTTTCAGCACTTCTGAAGCGATTAACGAGTCTTCCAACGACTTACTGAAAGATTTTCAGCAATCCCTGCTGGAACTTAGAAATGAAAGATCACAGCTAAATAAATTATTGCGCGATAACCTGGCTAAAAACGGTTCGTTACGCAAAAATGATTACGATTGTCTGATGGATGAGCTCTTCACTTTTCTAAACGAGAAAGAGAAAGAGGCAGAATATCAGTTCTATCAATACATCGAAGACCAAAAGCAAATGGTCCTTTTCCTTCGTCACGGCATCCTTGAAATTAAGAGCCTGGAGCAGGATGATTACAAGGAGAAAATAGCTGTATTTAAAACCAGACTGGATACGATACTCAAATCACAACAACATAGGAAAGAACGTGCCATAATGAAGTTCACCGAGTTCCGGCATATTCACCAAAAAATCACAGGCAGATTCAAACAACTGCTTGAACAGGATGTCCATGTTTTTTGCAAGGACATCAAAAACGTAAAAAAGCAACTATTAGAGGAATTAGCAAATTAACAAACTTTTAAAAATAGGAGAAATTAAAAATGGGAATGGCAAACGAAATGAAAAATCTCAGCGATGAGATTTTGGCTTCTTACAAACAAAGAGCAGCAGATTTTCAGCAGAGACTGAAAGATAATGCAGAGGTCGTAAAGGAAGTGCAGAAAACCATGGAAGGTTTCAGAAAAGATCATCAGGAAATGGCCGCAACTTTAAGGGCGAACGCAGCCAATCTGCGCACTACATTAGCCGAGGGACAAAAAGAGCGGATCGCCTCATTCCAACAAATGATGTCTGGAATCCATGGTTCTATTACCCAAATCCAAAATGAAGTTGATGAAATTAAAATTTCAACTTCCGACATGCTCAAAAATTTCTCAACAGACCATGACCAAATGGCCACAGAGCTGCACAAAGAACTCGATGAAGACCATACCAAAAGGTTGAATTGGAATACCGGACGTTTGAAAGATTTCAACAATCTGATGAAAGGTATAACCGCAGAAATCACAAAAGTGAAGAAAGAGGTTAGCACAATTTTCGCCAACACAGATAAATTATTAGTCAAATTCAATAACGAGCACAGCACCATGTCAGCGGAGATGAGAGCTGAACTTAAGGAAAATCTAACCGCTCGTGTTAACTATACGCAAACACTGCTGGACCAGTTCGCCAAAAATCTTGCTGAAATGGGCAAGGAAAACCAAAAAATGGCTAAGGCCCTTAAGCTTGATTTGCTGAAATCAAGAAAAGAGTTGTCAAAAAGTGACGCTCAACGACTGAAAGATTTTAACGTATCCTTTACAGGAATTCAGAAGAGGGTCCATGATATTCAGAAGCAAGTCAATACATTCCTGAGCGAATTTTCAGCCGATAGAAAACAAGCGGCTGCAACATGGGCGAAATTGGCAGATGCAATCGCAAAACTGGGTCAGGCTCCACAGCCAGAACCTTCAAAAAAACAGGCTCCGGCAGCGAAAGTCGAAGTAGCTGCAGTCAAGGAAATCATGTTTGAAAAGGAAAACTTCACGGCTAAGCCTTTTGAGAAGACTCCTGATACGGTCGTCGCTACCAAAGAATTGACCTTGGAAGAAAAAGTGCTGAATTATATCAATCAACATAAAGACGGAACAAGGGTATCTGATATGGAAGTTCCACTCGGCGATACCAGAATGAGGATTGGATTCGTTACCAAGAAGTTATTGGACGATGGTTTAGTACAAAAAGTCGACAACTTTTATTACCCCTTATCCCATAAGTAAACGCCATGAGCACAAGAATCATGTGCCCCTATTGCAAGGGGACAGGTAAAGATTTCTTTGAACTGCTGGCTCCGATCTCTACATGCGTGGTTTGTAACGGATCCTGTACAGTTGAGGTAATACCTCCTTTCAAAGATTGTGTTTTCTGTTCCGGTACTGGAAAAAATCCACTTGGAGCAAGGGTTACATGCATCGTGTGCGGCGGGAAGGGAGTTAATACCATCAAAGAAGAAGTAAAATGTACTAAGTGCAAAGGAACAGGCAGGGCAGTAGACAATCTGCCTTGCACTGTTTGCAAAGGAACCGGATACAATAAAAATAGTTTACAATGAGCAATGACCTGAATACCGTACTCGAACCAACACCTCTACCAGATTTCGTAGAAACACCATATATCGCCGATATTACCGGCCGCGCGCAAACTTATATCAAAGCAGGATTTCCCGTCCATTTCAGGGGCCCTTCAGGAACCGGCAAAACGACTGTTGCCATGCACCTTGCCAGCAAGCTGGGGAGACCTGTAGTCATGATCCACGGCGATGCCGAATTCAAAACTTCTGACCTTATCGGCGGCGAAAGTGGTTATTCTATCAAAAAACTTGACGACCGGTTTATCCATACTGTGCACAAATACCAGGAAGAGATGACCAAACAATGGGTCAATAACCGCCTAACCCTTGCCGTAAAACATGGGTTTACCCTGATCTATGACGAATTTACACGCTCCCGCCCGGAAGCAAATAATATTCTGCTCCCTATTTTGCAGGAACGTATGATGAGCACGCCTGCAACTAAAGGCGAGGAATCTTATCTCAATGTTCACCCAAATTTCTGCGCCATTTTTACCTCAAATCCGGAGGAGTATGCCGGCGTTAACCGTACCCAGGATGCCCTTCGCGACAGAATGGTGACGATGGATTTGGATCACTTTGATTATATTACAGAATTGAGGATCACGATGGCAAAATCGGGACTTCCGCTGGAGGAGACTGAGAAAATTGTAAAAATTGTCAGGGGTCTTCGCGAATCAGGTAAAACAGAATTCGATCCAACAATCAGGGGATCAATTATGATTGCTAAAACATTATCGGTTCTCGAATTGCTGCCTTCAAAGGAGAATGAAATGTTCCACAAGATTTGTCAGGATATCCTTACCTCAGAAACTAGCCGAATAGGATCTAAAACAAATCAGGAGCGTGTGAGAACCATTGTTGAAGAACTTATTTGTCAGCATGCCTGATAAAGTTTATTGTTGATGAGTTAAATTTTTGATTTCAATAGCCTGTAAAACCTAAGATCAGCAAGCTAATAGTCACAAGGATTATGACCACACTGTTTGGGAATTTACAAATAGGACTATTTCATTAATGCAAAACAGCAGATAGTATGCCAACTTCGAATTCATTAAAGGGAATGCGCAGCCAGCGAACCCTTCAGACGTTAAGAAAAGATAATGAGGCCAATAAAGAAAATGCCGATTTTCTGAAGCTCTTTATGCTAGAAAAAGAACGTACCAGATTGCGTAATGAACAAACAAGACTAAATCTGAGGAACGAAATACTCACCGAACGACTCAAGGAAATCGAAGAATTTTATGTCGCAACTCTTGGGTCAAATGAGTTCGTAAATCGCAAGGAAGAAGCCATTGAAGCGCCAAAACCGGCCGAAAAGGAAGAGTGGAAAACAATGCCTTTAAAATATTAGAAAAGGAGAGTCTTAATGAACGAAAATATTTCTCACTCGGTTAATACCACAGGACTTGCCGATATTCTTGAACGGGTACTGGACAAAGGAATTGTGATAGCCGGAGATATTAAAATACAAATAGCCGACATCGACCTTCTGACAATAAAAATCAGACTCCTGGTGGCCTCTGTCGACAAAGCTATGGAAATGGGAATCAACTGGTGGCAGGATGACGCGTTCCTTTCGTCAAAGGCCAGGGAAAATGAACTGGAATTGCAAAATAAGGCATTGATGGAACGGCTGGAAAAGCTTGAAGCTAACGTCAGGTAGGGAAAATACTCTGTACAGCGCATTAAAACTCCATATGACGAGCTCCTGAAAATAACAGGTATTGCTTTAATGCACAAATCACTTTTTTTGAAAATCACTGAAGAAACAAACCATGGAAGAAGATAAAGAAAAGGATAAAAAACCCGGAAATGAATCTGGTTTTGAACTACTCGGATTGGGTGGGTTTTTTAAGGGAATTGAGAAATTGGTGGATCTGGCCGGTAAGCTTCAGGATGCCAAAGGGATATCCAAAGAAGGTGAGATAAATCTTGATCACCTTAAAAAGGGCATGAAGGGAGTTTACGGTTTCACAATCCAGTCCGCTTCGGGCGGAGGAAAGCCCACTGTAGAGACTTTTGGAAATATTAGAAAAACTCCTGAGGGCCCAAAAGTAGAGGAGGAAAGGGAACCAATGACCGACTTTTTTGACGAAAAGGATGAAATAGTGATCATTTGTGAAATGGCCGGAATTGAAGAATCTGATTTAAAAATTGATCTTGTCGGAGATATTCTGGATGTCTCGGCCGAAAGGAACAACAGGAAATATCATAAAGAACTGCTGCTTCCAATGAAGTTGGAAAAGGAGAATATGGCCGTGAAATATAATAATGGAATCCTGGAAATCAGAATAAAAAAATAGCAAATGGCACTCTTGGGTCTTGATAACGCTGATCTGAAATTGATCCTTTTTGGTGGGAAGGGAGGCGTTGGCAAAACCAGCTGTGCTACAGCAACGGCAATCGAGCTAGCTGAAAATTTCGAGACATTGCTCATTTCAACCGATCCGGCTCATTCCGTTTCCGACTGCCTTGGACAACAAATTGAGGATGGAATTCATCCCGCCAAAGGTGTCAATAACCTATTTGTAACCGAAATAGTTGCAGAAAAAGCCTACTCCGATTTTAAAAAGGAGAATGAAGAAGAGCTCAAAAATCTCTTCGAAACTTCGACAAACCTCGATTCTGAAGATATAGACGATCTTCTGAGGCTTACGATCCCTGGTATCGACGAAATGATGAGTCTTAAGACAATAATCGATTTAGTAGAAGAGGGAAGGTTTAAAAAATACGTTCTGGATACAGCCCCCACCGGTCATGCCCTGCGACTGATTTCTTCTCCGGCAATGTTGGATCAATGGATCAAAGTGGCCAGCAAAATGAGATGGAAATACCGGTTTATGGTAACGAGTTTCTCTGGAACCTACACGCAGGATAAGACTGACGCGTTACTCCTGAAGCTGAAAAAGATGGTTAAAAGAATTGAAAATCTTTTGCGCGATTCCGCTCAGTCAGAATTTATTCCGGTATGTATCCCGGAGTCAATGGCTGTTCTGGAAACCGGTCGACTGATTTCAAGTCTTACCGAATCTAATCTGATGGTGAGACAAATGATCATCAACAATGTCATGGAATCCGTTGGTTGCATCTTTTGCCAGGAAAGAAAAGAAGCTCAAAAGAAATATCTTGAACAACTGAATGCTGATTACCCAAACCTAAATAATGTGATAATCCCCCTGTTTTCAGGAGAAATACAAGGAATATCAAGATTAAGCCAAATGCGAAAGGTCTTGTTTCAGACAGGCGAAAAATAAAAAAATAGTTTCACACAATGGAATCTTCACAAAATAAAGTTGTTCTCAAGGTCAAAGAGGCACTCGTTAAAGATGTAGGGCGTGCCATTGCGAGGATGGATCCTTTGGATATGAAATCCCTGGGGTTGGAGCCTGGCGACATTGTGTTGATTGAGGGGAAAAGAAAGTCGCCCGTTAAGATTATGCCTTGTTATGCGGAGGATCGTGGAAAGCAAATACTTCAAATCGACGGGATTACCCGCGAAAATACGCTGGCCGGAATTGATGAAAAAATCAGAATTGAGACAACATCGTGTAAACCGGCTGTTAAGATCAGACTTCAGCCCGATACAATTACCGGCTCTCACTCAAAGAATAATGACAGCCGATACATTGGCTCGCTGATCGATGGATTACCTGTATCAAAGGGCGACAAAATTCGTGCGAACCTCTTTGGAGCCAGATCGGTAGATTATGTTGTAGCAGATACAACCCCTGTTGGGGTGGTGTTGATAAATCCAAATACCAAAATCGATCTGAACCTGCCAAAACAGGGGGAGAAAAAATCCCATAAAGTATCCTACGAGGATATTGGAGGTCTTGGTAATCAGGTTCAGAGAATCAGGGAAATGATCGAACTACCGCTTAAATATCCCGAGGTTTTTGAACGCTTGGGGGTCGAACCACCTAAGGGAGTATTTCTTTATGGTCCTCCCGGAACCGGGAAAACGCTTATCGTGAGAGCTGTTGCAAATGAAACTGACGCATATTTCCTTCATATTTCCGGTCCTGAGATAATGGGTAAGTTCTACGGAGAAAGTGAGGAGCGTCTGCGTAAAGTATTTGCTGAAGCTCAAGCTCATGCACCTGCTATCATTTTTATTGATGAAATAGATGCCATTGCTCCCAAAAGAGAAGACCTCGGAGGCGAGAAGCAAGTTGAAAAGCGGGTAGTTGCACAGCTTCTTTCCTTGATGGACGGACTGGAATCCCGCGGAAAGATAATTGTCATCGGAGCGACAAATATTCCAAATACCATTGATCCCGCATTACGGCGGCCAGGAAGATTCGACCGCGAACTTTCTGTGGCCATTCCGGACAAAAAAGGACGTCTCGAAATTTTGCTGATCCACACGCGCGGAATGCCGCTTGCTTCTGAGGTAAGTCTGGAAAAGCTGGCAGCCGTTACGCATGGTTTCGTCGGAGCTGATCTCGAAGCCCTCGCCAGAGAAGCTGCAATGACGGCTTTGCGAAAGATTCTTCCAATGATCGATTATGAGCTGTCGGAGATACCTTATGAACTTCTCATGAAACTCGAGGTTTCAATGGATAACTTTTTTGAAGCCATGAAAGAGGTAGAACCGTCGGCAATTCGCGAGGTATTTGTGGAAGTCCCTGATGTTAAATGGGAAGATGTGGGCGGATTAAATGACATTAAAGATGCATTGAAGGAAGCAGTCGAATGGCCATTAAAATATGCCGGATTATTCCGAAAAGCCAATACGAATCCTCCCAAGGGAATTATCCTTTACGGTCGTCCGGGTACCGGGAAAACCTACCTGGCCAAAGCCGTAGCAAGCGAAAGCGGCGTGAATTTTATTTCCGTCAAAGGTCCTCAGGTCATGAGCAAATATATCGGGGAGTCAGAAAAGGGTGTGCGTGAGTTATTTAAGAAAGCCAAACAGGCTGCTCCGACAATCTTGTTTCTCGATGAAATTGACAGTATTTGCCCAAGGCGGTCGAGTGACAGTTCGGGTGCAAACGTAACAGATCGCGTAATAAGTCAGTTTCTGACCGAGATGGATGGCATTGAAGATCTCAAAGGTGTCGTCGTTCTTGCCGCAACTAACAGGATCGACCTGATCGATCCAGCCTTATTACGCAGTGGCAGATTTGACCTACTCTTTGAGATGCCCACTCCGGATGAAAAAACGCGGGAGAAAATTTTCGAGATACACACAAAAAACAAAAGGTTGGATGAGCAAGTCGATTTAAAAAAATTGGCACACGACACGGAAGGTATGGTCGGCGCAGACATCGAATTCATTTGCAGAAAAGCTTCCGTCATTGCTATCCGCGAAGTAATTGATTCCTTGAAGGATCAGGAAGAGGATCCGGATATAGACATTACAATTAAATCAAAACATTTTGACGAAGTAGTTCAGCTAGTTGTTAAACAAAATCAGATAAAAAAATAAGTGATGAATAGCCGCATTATTACAAAAGGTCTTTACCTCTACGGATTTATACCAAATCATTCAGATGTATCCAAGCTTCAAAAATTGGCGAGTTTAGGTGTCTTTACCGTGCAATTTGAAAAAGTATCTGCAATCGTTTCCAATAGCAGTGTGATTGATTTCAGACAGCTCAGCACGGAGCCCCTTGCGAAATTATTGGTAGATCACCAGAAAACGATCGAAAACATTATGAACATGGGTTTTAACATGATTGTACCCATGCGTTTTGGCACTTTTGCCAACAATGTCAATGAGGTGGTCCGGATCATTGAAAATGGATATGATCTAATCCTTGCGACCTTGTCGAAAACGGCAAACCTCGTCGAAATAGACATCGTGGCAATGTGGTCAGATTTTAGTCTGATTATCGCCGAAATAGCTGTCAGTCCAAAAGTTTTGGAAATGAAAGCAAAAATCGTCGCCGATAAAAAGAATATTACGCAGTCAGATCAGGTTAGTCTGGGATCTTTAGTTAAGAGCATTATCGATGAAAAAAAGGCTGAATATGCCAATAAGATTTTCAGCATCCTTGCCCCTTTTAGCTTGTCAACAAGACAACATGAGGTGATGAATGATGAAATGGTTTTCAATAGCGCCTTTTTAGAAAATCATGATCAGGCTATTTTACTCGAACAAGCCTTAGACGAATTGGATGGATCGCTGAATGGAATGATCAATTTTAAAATGGTCGGGCCACTGCCCTGTTACAGCTTTTTTACGATGGAAATCAAAGAACTATGCTTTGATGATATTGATTCAGCGAAGGAGGAGCTTGGGCTGGAGAATTCAACATCAGAAAAATTGATTAAACAAGCCTACCTGGATAAAGCCAAAATGTTTCATCCCGACACGAATAGTAGCAGTGAGAGCGCCGATAATTTTAGCCGGATCAATAAAGCATACCAGACAATGCTGGATTATGTCAACGCCGTGAAGCCAGTGTCAAAGGATGATCAATTCTCGTTACAGATGGAGACAGTAACTAAAAATTCATTTTTTCTAAAAATCAAAGAATAACATGCAAAGGGACGGGAAATATATTTATTGCATTATCGCTTCTCAGTACGATTGCAATTTTGGCCCTATTGGCGTAGGTGGCCGCGGAGACCTTGTCACGACTATTGGTTTTGAAGGTCTGTGCATGGTTGTCAGTGATCATTCTTTAAACAAGTTTGTTGTAAATCCGGAAAATATCCTGGCGCATCAGAAGGTGATTGAGGAGGTTATGAAAGAATTCAGCAGTATTCTGCCCCTCCGTTTCGGCATAATTGCTGCAACACCTGATGAAATCAGGAACTTGCTAAATCGCAGGTATGGTGAATTCACCGAATTGCTTCGCACATTTTCAAACAAAGTGGAGGTCAATGTCAAGTGCACATGGAAGAATATGGAGCAGATCTATAAGGAGATTGACAATGAAAATGCTTCCTTCAGCCAAATGAAATCAGCGGTGCAGAACGAGACGGATATCGCACAAAAAAAGGAGAAAATGGCGGAGGCTGGAAAAATGGTCGAGCAAGCTCTGCATGCGAAAAGAAATGGTCAAAAGAAGCTGAGAATATCCTGGATGGCCTTTCAGCGAGGGCAACATTCGAACAGCAAGCACAATAAGTTAACGGGGGATGCCATGTTCTTTAATTACTGCCTTTCCTGATCAACAGCGGACGAGAAAAAGAGATAGATAATATTATGTCTGATCTTGGCGAGGAATACAAGGATCGTATCGACTTTAGTCCTATACCAGTCCATTGCCTATTTTCAATTTTATTGATCTGAAAATCTTTCCGGAAAAATGGGAGACCTATAGTAAACAGAATTGGTTCACAAATAAATGATTTAATTATTTGTGAATCAAACAATTAACTTCTAGCTAATTTTTAATTAGAGTCAATGGATCCCTAATCAGCAAATATTCGGCAGAATGGAAAAAGAGAAAGAGACAGAAGGAATCTATTTGTATTGTATTATCAGACATGAAGGAGCTAATTGAATTTGGCCCTTTGGGTATAGGTAGTCGTGCGAGACTAGGGTATATACCATCAACTTACAAGGATTTATGTAATGGTGGTAAGTCAAGTTCTGCAGTCATGAGATACGAGGCTAGGCGAGTGAATTTAACGGCCCACTCACTGGTTTTGGAAGAGGTAATGAAGCGATTTTCAATACTTCCTATAAGGTTTTCTACAATTTCCGGTTCTTATGAAGAATCGAAGATTGTGAGTCCATCCTACAGAAAAGGATATACTGTAAAATTCTCAGAGCTTGTTAAATGAAGATGGAGGGCAAAAAAGAGTTGGGTTTAAAGGTAATGGCGCTTGAAGAGCCTATTTATGCACACATTCTGGAAAAGTACGACGATATCCGGATTCTCAAAGAGAAGCTTGCAAAGCTTGATCCCACAAAGGCCCATTTTCATTTGATGAAAATCGGCGAGATGGTCGAAAAGGCGCTTATCAAAGAAAATACAATTTTCCACGAAAGTGTTATTTCTAAGCTGACTCCAATAGCCGATGAGGTAAAAATGAACGACAAGTACGGCGAACGGATGATTCTTAATGCAGCTTTCCTGATAAGCAATGAAAAGGAGGCGGAATTTGATGACGCTATAAATAAGTTGGATGAAGAATTTGGAAGTCTACTTTCTTTCAAATATGTGGGAACGCTTCCTCCATATAATTTTGTAAACCTCGTGATTAATCTGGAAGGAGGCTGATATGCTGTTTGGAGGACTAATTTTTTTGGCAAAAAAAATTGACGAGCTGATGCAGCGGGAAATATCCGACGAAGGCCGGATCAAAGAGCGGCTTATGGCGTTGCAGTTGAAGTTCGAAATGGATGAAATCAGTATGGAAGAATATGACAAACAAGAGGAGGAATTGCTGGATATGATTGAAAAAATCAGACTTAGCAAGGAAAACAATCAACAATAAAGGAGGGCAAAATGAGTAAGATAATTGAGGTTAAGAAAGCAGTGGTCGAATTTTTAAAAGAGAATACTCCCTGCCACGACATAACTGTCATAAAGCTTGAAAAAGTAATTGACAGTTGGGATGCAATAGTTGAAGTTTATGAAGATGATTCATTTTTGAAATCAATGAATCTTCCGCCCAAAAATGCCAGGCTCTTTTATTCCGTTAAGATTGATGATCAGAATGAGATTCTGGCGTTTGAAAGACTTACGGAATATCCTTAAATGATATCCGATTGCGGGATCGAATATCGACTTTGTAATGGTACATTTGATGGCCGTCGATGATAGGACTTTATCCGGCATAACTCAAACCTTATGGAAGGAAATTTAATTTACATTTACTGTATCACAGACACTCCTTACCGGCCTTCCGATGCCCTCAAAAGTGAAGGCGTAGAATGTGTTGGCTCTGAAGATTTTTTTGCCGTTGTAAAACTGGTTTCACCAGCTGATTTCTCGGAAGAAAATTTGAAGAAAAATTTTTCTGACTTGAATTGGATCGAAATTCATGCCCGCGACCATATTCGCATCATCAGCGAGGTAATGGAGTCAAATTCTGTCATTCCATTTAAATTCGGAACCATTTTTAATTCTGAAGAGAGTTTAGGGAATTTTATTCAGGATTATTCCGCTTCTTTGGCTGATAATCTGAAGAATACAAAGGAT
Organism: Prolixibacteraceae bacterium; assembly: GCA_963663005.2. Classification (GTDB taxonomy): domain Bacteria; phylum Bacteroidota; class Bacteroidia; order Bacteroidales; family Prolixibacteraceae; genus CAINVV01. The sequence goes on along the minus strand of CAXXHH010000003.1, from coordinate 964,904 downwards.
AAAGAAGAGTGGGCAGTGAAAGTTTATTGCGACAGGGGCACTCTAAACCTTCAAATCGGAGAGATAAGTGAGGAAGTCCGAAACCTGGAGACTGAAATTTCTAAAAGCATGCCAGGAAAGGCTTTTCTGCTAAAAAGAAAGAGGGTTGAACTGATTGACCTGGAAGTTGAAAAGGTGATTCGTAATTGTGGTCAGAATGTTTTCGAGGAATTGGTCGTTTTCAGTGAATTCACAAAGATTAATAACATCTTGCCAAAAGAGGTGACCGAAAGAGCGGACGACATGATTCTGAACATATCGTGCTTCGTAAGGAAGGATCGGGTGGAAGAGTTGAAAAATGCTGTTGGGATTTCGCGTCAGAAATACCAGCACGTCGGTTTTAAAATTGATGCGACCGGTCCATGGCCACCATTTAGTTTTATTTCAATAAAGGAAAAATAATGTCTGAAAATGTCATAGATCAATCAAAGGAAATAACCATTCTGGAGATATTGGATAGAGTGCTAAATAAAGGTGTGGTAATAACCGGCGATATTGTTATATCAGTTGCAGATATTGATCTGGTTTACCTCGGACTCAAACTGATATTGACCTCAGTTGAGACAATGCAACAAAAGAATCTTACAATACTTAAAACGAATCACTAACAATTAGAGCAGCACCGTGGGAAAAATTATCTATGCTGTTATTGATTCGAAGAATGTCCGGAATGTCGTAGCTGACCTGACGAGCAAACATCCGGGCATACTGGGAGCATCGTTGTATGCAGTGACTTTCAGGGATATTTCTATAGTAGCCAGTGATTTCACCTATTCAAAGGATTGTATTTCGAAGGAATTAGCGCTTGATTTTGCTGCCATCATTGATGCCTTTGCGAAGGAGGTCACACTCCTTCCGATTCGATTTGGAACCTTCCTGAAATCGGATGAATTTGTGAATCAGTTACTAGAGAAGCACTATGATTCATTTTTTACAAATCTTCAACGGGTAGAAAACAAGTACGAATTTGGATTAAAGGTCTTGTGGGATTATGAAAAAGGGATAGAGCAGGTCAAAAAAGTGACAGAATCTGAAGAAATAGTTGCCAACGAATATTTTGCCAAAAACACTGTCCATACGAATTACCTTTTTGAAAAAATGAAGAAGCACAGGCTGGAAGATAATTTGCTCAAACACGTCGAAAATTTGATCGAAGAAATTTGTTGTCATTTGAAAGAAATTAATCCTGAATGCATTTTTAAAAAGATGATTAATAATAGTTTGATCATTGATGCCAGTTTTTTGGTAGACAAGAACAGCATGCAAAAATTTGTTCAGTCTGTCGGGGAACTAAATGGCCTTCAACCCGAATTGAATTTTTTGTTGACAGGTCCATGGCCACCATACAGTTTTGTGGATATCAGAATAGAGTAGCCTGGATTATTAGGTTGCAATGTAGATTCAACGACCATAATTCCTGCCTTTGATAGCCGAAATAGAACACAAAATCGCAAGTAAATGAACGAAAATAAAATACTTCTGAATTCAGTTCCGATAGAAGAATATCAGGAAGTCATTGGGCAAATCGACAATGCAGTTAATTCCCGGATCAACGCCACGCCAGACAATGCCGACCACGGACTGGCGAAACTGGTTCTAACGCTTATCGAGCTTATCAGGAAGCTGGTAGAGAAACAGGCAATCCGCAGGGTGGAAGGTGGTTCATTATCCGATGATGAAATTGAACGGTTGGGTGAGACATTGATGAAGCTTGAGATGAAAATGGATGAACTCAAAGGAGTATTCAATCTGACAGACGAAGATTTAAATATTGACCTGGGCCCGTTGGGAAACCTGATGTAGACAATTTCCGTTCCAATTATTACTGCCTTGGAAATCGCACTCATTTAATTAAATTTACGTTTATTAAATGAATTCCCATGGATCTTTCTCTTGTCCCCTTCGCTGTTGGTCTGATCGTTGCAAATCGATTCAGAAAATTCACAAAAGCAAATGGATTGAATCAATTGGAAAAATGGTATAGATATGCCTTGATTTTTTCCGTTTCACTTATAGTAATCGAGGCGATCTTTTCATTGGAGGAGTACACAAAATGGCTTTGGAGCCTTTTTTTGCTGTCCCTCACTTTTTTTTCATTGCAGCAGAAGGAATTTCGTCCATTACGCATGTTCGTTATTGCCTTCCTGCCATACGTTATCGTTACCTTCCTTAATGATATCGTCGAATCCGTTAGCCTGGATTTCGTAAAAAACAATGAGAGTTACTTTAAAAATGCATCAACACTGACCTATATTTGGGTTGCAGCCATTTTGTATAGTCAAAACAGACAGAGTAAAGCTGCTGAAAAAGAACGAATTAAAAGATTACGCGAGGACGAACTCAATCGGGCTATCGCTATCAGAAAGGTCGAGTTGGAGCAATTGGTTACCGAACGTACGGCAGAACTAACGAAACAGAAGGAAGAACTGGAACTGGCATTAACTGACTTGCGCACAACCCAGACTCAGCTTATACAATCGGAGAAAATGGCTTCATTGGGCGAGCTGACTGCGGGTATAGCACATGAAATTCAGAATCCGCTGAATTTTGTCAACAACTTCTCGGAAGTAAGTTGCGAATTGTTGGATGAATTGAAGGAGGAATTAACCCAAGGGAATGCGGAGGAAGCTATTTCGATTGCGGATGATCTTAAAACAAATCTAGAAAAGATCAATCATCATGGTAAAAGAGCAGATGGAATTGTAAAGGGGATGTTGCAGCACAGCAGAAGCAATTCTGGCAACAAGGAACCCACCGACATTAATGTCTTGGCCGACGAATATCTTCGTCTTTCTTATCATGGGTTGCGGGCCAAAGACAAATCATTCAATGCGACCATGAATACTGATTTTGATTCGGGTATCGGGAAAATTAATGTAGTGCCGCAGGAGATGGGAAGAGTGATTCTCAATTTATTAACGAATGCCTTTTATGCGGTTAACGAGAAGAGGAAACAGCTGGCTGGGAAACAGGAATCGGAGTCCTACGAACCTACTGTTTCAATAAGTACTAAAAAGATTGGAGATAAAGTCGAAATAAAAGTCAGTGACAATGGGAATGGTATCCCTCCAAAAATTATGGATAAGATTTTTCAGCCATTTTTCACCACCAAGCCTACCGGTGAAGGTACGGGTTTGGGACTTTCGTTAAGTTATGAAATAGTCAAAACAGGACATTCGGGGGAATTGCTTGTCGAGACCGACGAAGGGAAAGGTTCAGTATTCAGTATTTATCTACCTGTTTAATCGTATTGCTATGGTGAAGATTTTAGTTGTGGACGACGAGAGAGATATTCAATCACTCTTTGAGCAACATTTCAGAAAGGAGATAAAAGGCGGAACAATGGGGTTTGTCTTTACTTTCTCAGGTGAAGAGGCCTTGACCTATATAAATGAGCACGAGCAAGAGGCTGTTTTGATCCTTTCCGACATTAACATGCCAGGTATGAGCGGACTTGAATTGTTGAAACATATAAAAGAGAAATATGAGAAACCGCCTCCGGTGGTTATGATGATTACTGCTTATGGTGATTCCGAAAATTTCCGAATGGCTATGCGGCTGGGAGCCGATGATTTTTTGACTAAACCGTTAGATTTTAAATCACTCAAAGAGAAGTTAAAAACCATAGTGCTATGATTAAGATTTTAATTGTCGATGATGAAACAGATCTGGAGATACTCATACGGCAAAAATTTCGCAAGAAAATCAGAGAGCAGCAATATGAATTCATTTTTGCCGTAAATGGTAAAGATGCGTTAAACAAAATGAAGGAGTATCCGGAGGTAGAGATCGTTCTGAGCGATATCAATATGCCCGAAATGGATGGATTAACTCTGCTGACGAAACTGAATGAGACGAATCCTCTTGTTAAGACAGTCATCGTCTCGGCATACGGAGATATGGAAAACATCCGGAAAGCGATGAATCGCGGAGCCTTCGACTTCGTCACGAAACCGGTTAATTTTGAAGATCTGGAATTAACCATGGAGAAAACCATTCAGCACGTTACTCTTATCAGGGATACTTTAAAAGCCATTAAGGAGAACAATATTTTGAGGATGTACGTGGACGAGAATGTTCTTAATTTTATGGGAAGCAGGGAGTTTGAAACATCTATCATGGTAAATGAAACCATTGATGCTACAGTCGCATTTATTGACATCTGCAGCTTCACTTCCATAAGCGAAAAGGAAACTCCAGATACGGTGGTATCCTTGCTGAACAGATATTTCGATTTGATGGCTAATGAGATAATTGCACAGCAGGGAATCATAGATAAATTTATTGGAGATTGTGTGATGGCAGTGTTTAAAGGCCCCTTCCATCCCGACCGGGCAATTGAAGCTTGCCTGGCTATCAGAAATCAAATTGGAACGCTAATGGAAAGTGCAGATTTTATGCCCGAAGTCTCGATCGGTATTAACAGCGGTGAAATGATTTCAGGTAATATCGGATCCGTCACCTTACGGAGGCTTGATTATACAGTAATTGGAGACACTGTGAATACTGCACAACGGTTACAAAAGGCGGCAGGAGTCGGACAAATAGTGATCTCGCAATCCGGGTACGAAAAGGTTAAACAATCGTTTAACTGCAAATTTATTGGCTCAGCGAGTTTGAAAAATAAAGCGGAAGAAGTAATGTTATACGAAGTGCTAAACTAACCTTCTAAAGAAAAGATGATGCAATTCGAACAAGTATATTTATTTCTGATCGGGAAGTTAGAAAAGGAGCTGCCCGCTTTTTTGGTTTACCACAACACTGACCACACAAAAGCCGTTGTTGAGGCGGCAGAAAAAATAGCATTAGCTGAAAATGTTTCAGGCGATGACTTGGTTCTATTGAAGACGGCCGCCCTTTTTCACGATGCTGGTTACATGCAGGATCATGTGGAGCACGAGGAGCTTTCATGTAAAATTGCCAGTAAATATCTCCCGGATTTTGACTATTCACCCCATCAGATCGATGCGGTTTGCAATCTGATCAGACAGACAAAGTTGCCCAGCACGCCTTCTGATTTGCCAGGTAAGATATTGTGCGATGCTGATCTGTATTATCTTGGAAAAGAACACTATTCAGTTTATGCCAAAAATCTGTATCAGGAATTTAAGAAATTTGGTACGGTAAAATCGAAGTCTGAGTGGGTGTTGAAGCAAGTTGATTTTTTATCGGCTCATCGATTTTATACGAAAACGGCAATTGAGGATTGCGAACTTCAGAAAGAGAAAAATTTGCAGCGGCTAAAGGGGAGATTGGCTATGCAGATTGGAACATCAACCCCGGTTAAGCCTGTTGAAATTTTGCAAGATACCTTGTTGATGTTGGTCGGTGTTCTGTTCGCCGGTTATGCTTTAAAGGGATTTTTAGTGCCAAATCATTTTTTTGACGGAGGTATTACCGGGATTTCACTTCTTGTTCACGAGCTCTATAAATTTAATCTTGGTGTGGTAATCTTTTTGCTGAACCTGCCATTTATGATAGTCAGTTATTTCTCTATTGGCAGTAGATTTGCTGTCAGGATGTTGATAAGCGTCGTATTATTAGGGTGTTGTCTGGGCCTTCTTCCGGAAGTAGCTATAACCTCCGACAAACTGCTTATCTCCATTTTTGGTGGTGTCTTTTTGGGGATAGGCGTTGGCTTAGTTATGAGGGCAAGTGCTTCACTTGATGGGATTGAGGTTCTGGCAATCTATACCTTGAAGCGGACTTCCTTCACAATCACTGAGATTATCCTTGGAATAAATATTCTCATATTCTCCATTGCTGCATTCAAGTTTGGTGTTGAGACCGCCTTATACTCGATACTAACTTATTTTTGTGCAACCCGCAGTATCGATTATGTAGTCGAGGGCATACAGGCGCACACAGGAGTGACCATAATCTCAGGGAAAAGTGAGGCGATAAAATACCAATTGGTCAACAACATGGGGCGAGGCATTACGATTTATAAAGGGGAGAGGGGCTACCTTCCCGGCAAATTTGAAATAAGCGCAGATTGTGATATCATTTTCACCGTCATTTCCAGACTCGAAATGCGAAAACTAAAAAATCTGGTTTACAGCATTGATCCTAAGGCATTTGTTTACGCAAATACTATTAAGGAGGCTTCCGGCGGAATCCTGAAGAGGAGGCAGCATCACTAAATCAGGGGTCGATCCACAACACTGAATTATTGGTGTTGTACTCATTTTGTTCGAAGAGATCGTTTGCCGGATCAATAATCCAATTGCCGTCGACGATGAATTTATAGGTGTGTTTACCTGCTTTTAGGAATATGGGGAAGATCCATTTCCCATTTTCCTTTTTCATTCTGTAACCAGTCGGTTTCCATCCGTTAAAACTGCCGGTAACTATAACGTTTTTTGCATCCTGGTAATTGTCTAGTTCAAACAAATGATTGGCCTTGAGAGCAATAAATGAATTTTCAAGGTTTCCTGTTCCTGTTGAGAACGGATTTCGAGGGTCGGTAATCCATTTTTCATCAACTATAAACTTGTACTCGTAGTTTCCAGCAGGGATCACATAAGGAATCTGCCAGCCAAAATCAGTCCGCTGCATCAGGATCTCACCCCTGTTCCAATTGTTAAAACTACCGGTTAGCACGACACTTTTTGCCTGAGGGAAGCCGTATAATTTAAAAAGATACGGTTCACCAATCGATACGAATGAGTTGAGATTTCCACTGCCGTCCTTTCGCACATCTTTGTTGGCAGGATCAGTAATCCATTGGTTATCCACCACAAATTTGTATGCGTAAGTGCCTTCACGAAGATAGATGGGCAGCGACCAGCCTCCCGCAATTTTTTTCAACGCCAAACCGCGGGGATTCCAGTTGCAGAAATTGCCTGTTACCACTACTTTTTTGGCATCATTATAACCCTTAAGCTCGAAGAGATGATTTGGACAATATACCACTGAATTATACCCTCCTGCACCATCCTTCTCCCTGCGTTTATTGTTGGGGTCATGTATCCATTTGCCATCCAGAATATATTTATACAAATATTTACCGGGTTTGAGATTTAGATAGACACTCCATCCGGCATTAGCCATATTCATTTGATTTTGGTTTGTACTCCATTTATTGAACGAACCCGAAATAAATACATTTTTGGCTGCTTTGTTGCCAGACAGGTAAAACCAGGCCTTGTCATTGTATATAAACGTATTAGGAATCTCGAAGTCATTTACCCCGTATATATCCTGCTCCTCAGTCGTGCTTCCCTGAAATTTCATCCATCCGTCGATCAATAAGAACAGCTCACCAGACCTTTTAATTTTACCTCCGCTTTGCGTCAGAAACGGTTTTGACAGTTCCAGCATATAGGATTTTTGCTTTGACACAGTCCAGGTATCCCCATCAATGGCGATGGTTGTCTCACCCTTAAAAGCTTTGGCAATCAGTACACTGTCGAGATCAAAGCGTTCCGAAATCTCCTTCTTTTCCTTTGCAGTCCATTTGGGATTCAATGAAAAGGTTATTCTTCCATTTTCGATCCGACAAACCTTGTCGGGGTCAAATTGAGCCGTCACCAACGATGAATGAAACAGCAAGGTGACAAGTATAAGGCTGGAGATTATTTTTTTCATAACTCTTCTCCTTTCGTAAATTGGATGCCAAACTGCTTCCGGGCGAAGTTTATGCATAGAATTCCTTGCTCCATGAAATTGTAGCCGAGCATCCCATCGATTTTCGTTCCATAGGCTTCACTCAGCGCATCCAGATTGGAAATTATTGTCTCCATGCCTTTGATTTGCCTGCCCCCGATTGCAAAATCATTCATTCGCGCAAAGAGGACCTCCGAACCGGCAATTCCGGTACCTTTCAATCCAGACCGGCGCGTAATCGTTAAAGTGCTAAGAATATTTTTATTGGAATAGCTGCTGATAACATTGGTCTCGGCTCCCGTATCGAAGCAAAAATTCAACGTCTTTCCTCCAATCTTGCCTTCCAAGAACAGGATGTTGGAATTGGTTGAGATTTTTTGTGTCTGATCTGCCACAAATGGGGAACTGTTGGGTGCAATCCTGTTTCCCGTTTTATCGATCCGAAATAGCTTGAGCTGATTTTTCTTAGAATCGATAACGATCTCAAATCCTTTCAATAAATTGAATCCGATTAAGCCAAGTATTTTTATTCCCCGCCTGTTTTCGATGTGTCCAAGATTAGTCATATCGACCCTGATTTTTCTGTACACTAGATCAGCAAACTCAATTTTGTCGAGTACAATTTGCTCGACAGAACCCACAGAACCAGTTATACCATTTGAACCTGATCCTTTTGATTTGACGTGATTTCTGAAATATGTGCTATTGAAAACAAGTCCGTTGGCACCAGTGTCAAAGACCAGATTTCCGATTTCACCATCAACTGCTGCCTCGATTAGTAACAGTCGACCCGCCCTTTTCATTGGGATGACAACTGAGTCTGCCTTTAAATTATTTTCAGGGGAATAGTTCTCCGATTGGGAAAGGAATCTTGGTAAAGAGCTTATTATAGGTTCTATGTAACAAGTTTTGATTTTAAACTGATCGATGGAGCGCACACAAAATCCGGATGGGGATTTGGCCAGTACAAGAAACAGGATCAAAATTGCAAGCAGGCGCCTTCGAATCAACATTTTACCTATTGTTTGCGGGATAAAATTCGAAAGACATTTGGGTCTTTCTTTTTCCATTGCTTCTCACAAATATAGTTGTTTCCCGTTTGGCACAAAAGCATTCCATCAAAATTGAGCGCTGCACAAATTCACTAAAAGCCGTTTTATGAAGTCTCCTGTATCGCTTTTTTTTCGAGTCTATTAAAGGTATATTTGTTAGCCTATTGATTGTCTATTATGTGGAACACTCTATTTCCGCCGCTTCGGTGGATTAAATCCTATAAGCTGAAAGATATTGGGAAGGATCTACTTTCAGGAATTACACTTGCTGCTTATGCAATCCCAGTGGCGATGGCTTACGCTTCGCTGGCAGGATTGCCGGTGCATTTTGGTATATATGGATACCTTATCGGCGGATTATTTTACGCACTTTTTGGGACAGGAATGCAGCTTGCCGTCGGTCCAACATCTGCCATTTCGCTTTTAATCGGGACGACACTCGCCACATTAGCCGTTGGTGATGCACAACACATGATTGAAATAGCGTCTCTTACTGCTTTGCTAGTCGCATTTATAAGTTTGATTGCGTGGTTTTTGCGACTTAACAGCTTCGTGAATTTTATCAGTGAATCTGTTTTGCTGGGATTTAAGGCGGGTGCAGCAATCACCATCGCGATGACTCAAATGCCGAATTTAGTCGGAGTGAGCGGTGGAGGAACAGGTTTTTTCGAGCGTATGAGTATTCTGATAGGTCAGCTGCCACAGACGAATTTTACCGTCTTAATTTTTGGCTTGTCGTCACTTCTGTTTTTACTTGTTGCAGACAAACTTTTTCCGGGAAGACCAAAATCAATTTTCCTGGTGATCGTCTCTATTTTATTGATTTCCAATACCTCACTTATTGATTCGGGATTTTTGCTTGCGGGAGACATCCATGCTGGTTTGCCGCAATTCAAGATCCCTGCCTTTGACAGGAACGATATAGACAACATTATTCCGTTGGCCTTTGCCTGTTTTCTACTGGCTTATATTGAAAGTGTATCAGCGGCAAAGACCTTAGCCAGTGAGGGCGGCTATGAAATTGATACCAGGCAGGAGCTTCTCGCGCTTGCGGCAGCCAATGCTGCAACTGCATTCGGACAGGGATTTCCAGTTAGTGGCGGATTATCACAATCTGCCGTGAACAGCAAAGGTGGCGCTAAGACTCCATTTTCACTGGTGTTTGCATCCGCTACAATAGGATTGTGTCTCTTGTTTCTGACCGGATTGCTGAAAAATTTGCCTGTTGTAGTTCTCTCTGCCATTTTGATATTCGCAGTCAGCGGGTTGGTTGATATCCGAGGATTGAAACGATTATGGAAAGTTAGCCGCATGGAATTCAGTGTTGCGATGATTGCATTTTCGGGAGTCATCTTTTTCGGGATTCTAAAAGGTGTTGTTCTTGCGGCAATATCATCCATCGTCTTAATTTTGATTGCCATTTCTGTTCCTCACATTGCTTTTCTTGGCAGAATTCCGGGTACAAGACGATATACTGACATAAGTCGGCATCCTGATAATGAATTGATTCCGGGGATGATTCTGTTAAGGGTAGAAGCATCCATATTGTATTTTAACGTTGAGAATATCAGGAACATCTTGTGGTCCGAAGTTCTTTCTTCAGAAGACACCCTGAAGTGCGTTATTTGGGATTTCAGTACGTCACCGTATGTTGATACGGCCGGCGCCGGACTAATCAAAAGGCTATATCTCGACCTTCGCGAGAAAGGAATCTCCCTAAAAATAGCAGAAGCACATGCCGAGGTACGGGATATGCTTCGTGCGGAAGATCTTGAGCATTTAGTGGGACATATCAGCAGAAAAGTCTCAATCGACGATTTGGTTACCGAAGAAGAGGCTAAAGCAAAAGAGTCAACTAATTGAAGATGCGTTTAGTCTTTAATACATCTGACCGAAAATCCATACTGCTTGTCGATCGAGTTTCTGGTTATTTTCCCAGTGTTGTAATACAGGTAGCGATAATAGGCAGCTCCTGTTGAGAAGCTTGTGGAGGTCCACCAATTCCCGCTAAAGCTTGAGTTTTGATAGGAACCATTATAGAAGCGATAGCCACCTGGCAAAGCGCTGAAGCCCGTTGTATTTGTCGCATAAAGATTGGGCGCAAGCCACATAAAGCTGCCTGTTGCTTTTAATTTACCTCCGGCGATAGAATCGACGCCAAGGGAAGAACTCAGCGTAGTCCACTCGCTGTCTGAAGGAACATGCCAACCGGCAGGACATAATTTGCCACTTTGCACGGTGTACCAATTGTATAGCGCGCCAAACCTGGCTTTATACGATGTCGAGTCGTTAGAATAATAACTATATGCGGGTGTTGTAAGATTCGACCAGGTGTTATTATTGGTCACCAACGGAATGGATGTACCGTCATTCAGCTTAATGGATCTTAGGTTCTCGGCCATCCAGGTCTGATTGCCAATATTTACGGTATTATACGAATTTCCTTCATAATCGGAAATGGTGCCATATTGAAACGGAGTCTCCACCGTAGTTTTTGTGCAACGTATCGTAAGCGCTGCCATTAATGCAAGGAAGAGAAATGCACGGTTGTAATGTGCTGTTTTGGTCGAATTCATTTGTCTATAATTTTGTCTTTTAACGGTCAAATGGAATACCCAGTAATCATTTTCGGTTGGTGTGAAAATATTCTTGTGGGTATTTCATGTCTACAAATTTGTTTATTCAGCTATGCTGTAATTATGGTTTTCCTACATATAAATATGTTGAAACACTGTTCATTGCGGTAAAAATTCCGAATCCATTCAATATGTTTGCCTGTATTTCTGTCAGAGACAATGAACTATTGCTTGTTTCCTGGAAGAAAAGTACATATTCTGGTTGAATTTTGTACAGTATTACCCGATGCATTCCATAAAATTTAAATGATCTCGGATTAATTTCGTAATGGCTGGTGTTAAGAGGCTGATTGCGAAAGAAATCCTGAGATGAATTAATCCGCGAATCTATAGCAATTTTTTCACTTTCAACGTTTTTTACGACGATCAGGTAATAGCTCTGGTCATTATTGGTCCAGTTGACCTCGACCGCAGACGGCATTTCTGCGGCGCCAGGTGTTTCTGTCGTGCCCCGTTGAGGTATTGCAATTGTTGAAGCGGAGAGAGTCACGTTCTGAGGTTTTTCCGGGACAACAGTCGTGGCCGTTACCTCGTTCCCGTTGTAAGGAAATGAGAGCTGGTAGGATTTCCCAGCTCCAATTACTAAGTCTTTGTTCTCATAGCTCCCGTCACCCAGCGAAGAAAGCAGATATTTTTTCCCGGCAGTCATATCGGTAATGGCGACAGTGAGTTTCGTTACATCCATCGTTGAAAAGACCATATCCTCCTTAAAGGCAATCAATTTGGAGATTTTAACGACCGGACTATTATCCGCATATAAATAGGATTCGACCACCGGCTTATCTTGAAAGTCCGAAACAACTGTTTCTTTACACGACAGTATGAGACAGACCGATATTAAAAGAAATATTCTTTTCATTAGCTAAAATTTAATAGATAGTGAAATATTCGGAGTGATTCCCAGATAGCTGATATCACTTTCAAGAATCACATTATCAACCAACTGGAATTGTCTGGAACTGACATTTATTCTATTATATAGATTGAAAATGGAGAAACTCACTGAGTTCATTTTACCCTTTCGATTGAACATATCGAAACGGTAAGAGGCGGCCACGTCCATCCGGTGATATTCAGGTAAACGGTAAGAATTTTTATCGCTTACGGAATAAAAAGAGGCAGTAGATCCATCAATCATATTGAGAGAATATGCCCCCAGTGGAGCAGTGTACGGTCTTCCGGTTGCGTATATCCAGGATACTGAAAAGTCAAAATTGCCGAATTTATATATTCCGACGGCTTTCAGCTCGTTGGTAACATCCTGATTGGCAAAATAATATTTACTGGATTGGACAGGGAACCTGTTTTTTACCTGTCCCAATGAATAACAGATCCAGCCATTAAAATTCCCGGCTTTTTTCTGTGCCAGAAGTTCCAATCCAATGGCGTATCCATCTCCGTTAAAGAATTGTTCCGTTGATTGAACACTGGTTCCTGGCTGGGGAACGGAACGGTATCTCATGGAATATTCAGTTACGTTTTTGTTATTCTTATAGTATCCTTCAGCGCTGAAGAGATAATCCGGGAGATCGTAATTGAGACCGAGGTTGAAATGAGTGGACGAACTTACCGGAATATCCTTACCATCAGAGAGAATCCAGAAATCCCGGTTCCCCGACATGATATCTTCCCTGACTACTCTGTTGGCAAATTGGTAATAGAGTCCGGAGGCACCATTGATCGTCAATTTTGGAGACAACAGATAACTTATATTGAGTCGGGGCTCCGGATATATTTTTTGGGTGGCGCTATAGTAGTTCAGCCTGACGCCGGGGGTAATTGTCAGCAGATTATCGAAGAAAAGAAGCTTGTCCTGCAGATATCCTCCGGCGATACCGGCTTTAATGTTTTTGTTCAGAATCGTCAGGGTGTCATTCTGCTGATACTTGTAGTCAATGCCATAATAGGTGCCAAAGGCTCCATACTCAAGAATATTTTTGTCATCCAGTACAAATTTCCAGTCGTTTTTAAGACTCACATCAATTAAGTTGTTGTCTTCCAGGATGCCGCTTTTGCGGATGGTAGAAACCCCATTCAGGTCGACCGTTATTGATCGCCTTTCGTCTCTGGTGCTATAATAGTCAGAAAAACTCACCAGCAAATTCGACGTAAGCGTCTCCTTAATTTTTCTGGTCCATTTGGCGCTGGCTCCTACATTGCCATATCTGGTATAATCAGTGTTACTCATGGAGATATTGCTGCCAGCAGGTAGACCTCCGCCACCCCCCATTGGAGGGCCGCCACCATTCGGAATTCTAAATTGCGGGGTATTGTCGAGGTAGTCGGTTCCATTAAAAACACTTAGGGTATAAACGTCTTTGGCCGTTGCCTTGAATGTGATTTTGCCATTTAGATCATAGAAGTAGGAAGCAGCAATTGAACTTCTTTTGCCTCTCATTGGAGTGGAGGTGTTCGTTGTGGATTTGTTTAATCCACTGATTTTATCGTACAGATAGCCTTGGTACGACCTACGAAATGCAAATAGAGATGTGACACGATCCCCGATAGGTACTTCGAGGTAGGTGTTCAGGCTAAGTAAGCTTACTTCCGCACCCATGGTGGCCTTTTTTGCGTTACCGTCTTTTCCTGTAATCTCTGTTACACTGGATAGTCTGCCTCCAAATTTGGAGTCAAAGCCACCTTTGTGTAATTGAACATCCTTGATTGCATTCGAGTTAAAAGCGCTGTAAAATCCATAGAGATGGTCGACATTATACACTGTGAATCCGTCATACAGAATGAGATTTTGATCTGGCGTGCCCCCTCGCACATACATTCCGGCAGAACCTTCATTGGAAGCGCTAACGCCCGGCATCAGCTGAAATCCGCGCATAATATCTTTCTCTCCGATATTTGGTAATATCTTCAAAGCTATAGGAGACATTTTAATTTTTTGTTCGATTGTTGATTGCTGCAAGGCTTTATCATCTTTTCTGCCGTTGATAAAAACCTCTGTAATTCCTACACTTTGTTGTTTCATCTCAACGAAAAGGGATGAATTTTCCTTTTGGGGATTCAGCTCAATTCGCCTGGTGTGGTATCCAATATAGGAAATGACAACCACAGCGGTATCTGCGGGAACCTTTTCCAGCGCAAAATGTCCATTCTGATCACTGGTAACTCCTTTGGTAGTTCCTTCAATCATAATGGTTGCAAAGGGGATCCTTTCCCCGTTGGCGCTGTCTACAATTTCACCCGAAAGCAGAAAATTTCGCTTGATCGGAATTAACTTCTTCCTGAATTGCTGCACCTCCGTCTTTACAGTTTCTTTGCGCAGCTGTAATTGTTCCAGCTGCTCTTTATCTCTGGCGATATAGATGAAGCCATCTTTTCCGACCAGTGTAATCATATCCCATGATTTGTTGAACATCCTGAGAACACCACCGACAGTTTTTTCATTATCTGTCATTAGTGAAGTGTTGTAATTTTTCAGGAACGCCTGATCAAAAATGAAATGGATGTTCAGATCTTCCCCGACTTCGGTCAATATTTCATCCAGCCTTCCAACGTAGTTTTTGGGAAGTTTGAAATTTTCAACGGTTTGCGCTTCGGATAGCAGGGGAATGAGAAAAAAAACAATCAGAGGAGCCAATTGCTTCATCATATTTGAAACTATTTAGTGTATTGAAATCTTCCAATGTTTTGCCACGCAAGATCCTAAGAAACAGACATCAATAGGACCTGAATTTCACTTTTTAAAACTATTTGAATAAAATGTTCGAAAAAAACAAATTCAGTGAGACGGCATGAAAGATCAACCAACCAGACTAAATCACAAACGACTTACTGTTTTTTGGGGTAAAACAGTAAATTCCGAAACTGTTAAAACTGGAATTGTACTCGTTATAAAAAATTGCATTAGTCGTCAAGTTAGTCTTGACGGTTTTTTGATGTGGGAGATGTTAGAATATAAGGTTATGAGATTGGAATCTAATTACTTCCGAGGAAAGCATCCAGCGCGTGCGTGGGTTTTCCATCGGCGCCCCAGGCACTTAATGCATAATGGCTCCAGCTCCTGGCGCCTTCGGGTTCCCAGTAAAAAACGCCTAATCCTTTGTTGTCGGGTACTTCCGACACTTTTTTCTGAACCGCCACAAGCATGTCGTAGGTGTTTTGAATTTTGGAATCTTCACCACCAACCTCTACGACCATGACTTCCTTTCCGTAGCGTGCGACCATGTCGTTAAGGTTTGCTCCCAGATCATTGATGGATAGGGAATAATCCGGGTTACCGGTAAGCCAGTATGGATAATAGGAGAGTCCGATTATATCATAACGAGCGCCCTGACTTTTTGCATTGTCGAACCACCATCTGAAGCGGGCGTTATTGTTGCCCTGATCAACATGCAGAATAACTTTTGAGTTGGGGCTTACAGCTTTTATCGCGTCGTACCCCTTGTTTGTCAGCTGAATCAGTTGACTCCAGTTGGTGCTGCTGCCTTCGGGATACACCATACCTCCGGGGATTTCATTTCCTACCTGAACCCATTCGGGCGAAATGCCAGCTGTTTTAAGCGCGGTCATCACATCGAACGTGTAATCATAGAGATCTTTGAGCAGGGTAGGGAAATCATGTCCTTCCCAGGCTTTGGGTTTTTTTTGCTTGGATGGATCGGCCCAGCTATCGCTGTAATGAAAGTCAATCATTACTTTCATCCCCCATTTTTGAGCCCTGACGGCCATCGCCACTGTTTCAGACTTACTGCAATGTCCGCTGAAAGGGTCATTTGACGGGTCGACAAATGTTCTGAGCCGGATAGAATTGATACCATGATCTTTCAATATTTTAAAGCAATCCTCTTCAACTCCTGCATCACTGTAAAATTTGTAACCAGTTGCCTCCATCTGAGGTAGCCAACTGATATCTGCCCCTTTGGCAAATCCGGATACTGGTGGATTCTGGGACACAACTTTTTCGCTGCATCCGGTTAAGAGGCAGAAAGACAGTGCGATGAAAAGAATTCCTGAAACAGAAATCTTCATGGTAAATCTGTTATACTAATCGTCATCGCCTTCTTTTTCTGCAGAGAAGAATGCGGCGTGCACTGGAGCCGGGCAAGGTATATTCACACCTTTAATGGCCGACCAAATGACCTCATTGAATTGGGCATCCGGTATCCTGTCTTCTTTGGAAAAATCGAATTTTTCACTAATTCTTGATAGCTTGGAGACCTCTTTGTTTTTGAGGTTCAGATCCACAAGATTGGGCGTTGCATGAAAAGGAGGGTGCGTTGCCGTTGTGTTAAAACATCTCCACATTGGCTCTGCTGCGGCATCATATTGGCTCATCGGAGGCAATCCCAGGATAAGTTCGATAGTACGCAGCGCGGAGCTTGTCGAATACATAGTATGATCGACAAACCCTTGCTTTACGAATCCACCGGCAACATATGTTGTTGATCGATGGGCGTCTACGTGATCTGGACCATTTTGCGCGTCGTCTTCCACGATAATCACAACACTCTCGTTCCATATTGAAGAGTGGCTGAGATAATCTACAAAAAGGCCGACAGCCAGATCATTGTCTGCCGCATGGGCTTTGGGAGTAGGACGACCAACTCTAAGTCCTTCGGTATGATCATTCCCAAATCTTAAGGTATTTAGGCGGGGCACATCACCCTTTGCGAGGAGCGCCTCAAAGTCGTGTTTCCATTGGCGAAAGCGAACGGTATCGCGAACGGTCATATCCCAACCGGTATATTCTTTGCAGAAATGGTCTTTTAATACCGGGATGTTTGGAGTCTTGTTGTCGGAGATAAATTCGCCATAGCTCCGGTAGGAAACGCCAAGCTTTTTGCAATAATCCCAGAGAAATCCATTCTTGTTATTGGCAATTTCACGCTCGCCTTCACCAGGATATGAACCACCTCTGCCACCATAACTGACCGGCCAGTTTTTCTCCAGATAATCTGTAGCATACGCTCCCATAGTCCAGTTATGACCGTCTGCACTCACTTCGCCATCAACATAAAAGTTATCAAGCAAAACAAATTGTTTGGCCAGGTTATGCAGATTCGGTGTTATTTTTTCCCCGAACAAAACAAGACTTGTATCTCCGTTTCCTGCAGGGATATCTCCAAGTACCTGATCATATGTTCTATTTTCCTTGATGATATAAAACACATATTTGATGGGCGAGGCGTCTCCAACTCTGGCTGGTACAGGATTTCCCTTCTCGCCGTTCGAACTCATTTCGGTATCTTTCTTATAGGGCGTATTGTTATATACAGACTGAGAATAAATGCCTAACTGATTGTCGTCAGGAATCTTTACAGATTGTAGCGTTCCCGTGAATAAGCCTGCAATATATTGAACTCTGGAATTTCTTATATCCTGATGTCTGGCAACTGATTCTTCCTTGCTTATTGGACTTGGTCCGAGTGGATTGGCTTTGGAAGTCAACCCCTTGCCATTGGTAATATAGATGTTGTCTTTCACTACTCGTACACAGGTGGGATACCATCCGGTAGGTATAAATCCACGGCTCTTGCTGGAACCCGGGTTGCTGACATCAAAGACCGCAAGACAGTTGTTATCTGCATTGGCGATGTAGAGCGTTTTTTCATCTGCGCTCAACGCCAGGCTGTTTGTCGTGGATCCGGTAGGTGCATTTGGGTACAATGCCGTATTGAGTACTTCAACTTCTCTGTTCTTCTCTGTCGAGATAACAGAAACAGAATTGTCATTGGCATTGCTGACGAACAAGAATTTGCCATTATGGGTGATGCAGAGGTCGTTAGGATTATCCCCAACAGGAATCCAGCCTTTAACCTTTTGATTCTCTGTATCGAACAGAATAATCTTGTCGCATCCCCAGCAAGAGACGTATAGCGTTTTGTTATCGTCGGATAGCAGGCATGCATACCCTTCGCCACCTAAAGGAATCTGGCTTTTGACCTTTTTTGCTTTGAGGTCGAATACATAGAGCGAATTATTCTCTTTCGTAACCGTGTATAGAAGCTGTTGTTTGTCATCCACAGCAATGCCGGCAATTGAAATTTTTTCCGGCCAGCGTTTTCCAATTACCAGCGTATCGAATGGGACAATTTTGGCATTCCTGATCTGATATCTCATGATCCAGTTATCGTTTCCTCCAGAGGCGTACAGGTATTTCCCGTCTTTTGAGAATGTAAGGCCCAACCATCCTTTGGCAATAACAACCGAATCCAGTAGCTGCATTTTTTCTGCATCAACAAGGTGAATACTTTGCTCGCTCTGACCATTATTCGTTACAGCAAGCATCTTTCCGGAAGGGGAAACAGCGATATTTAATGGTAAATCTCCGACTCGCAACATTTTTCCTACCGGCGATAGTTTCCATCCATTCGGCAACGAAACGCGGGTTTTTTCGATTTCTTTCAAGGTTTGGGCTTTAACCTGAAGCGAATTGCAGGCTAAGGTGCTGATAATGATCAGTACAACGAAATTTCTAAATCTTTTGGTAGACATATCTCAGTAGTTTGAATTTTGTATCCGGTTGACAGGTTAAAATTGGGTAAATGTTTTCAATCAATCAACTGATTTTCAAAAATACCAAGGTGGAATTTTAAAATAAATAAATCTTTAGAGGGGGTGGTTTTTGCGTCATTTTAAGAACAGTATTTTTCAATAATTTCCATTAATTGCTCTTTTCTGATTGGTTTTGAGAGGATGTCGTCGCATCCGGCCAGCGTGGTGAGCTCCACATCTTCCGGTAGAGTGAAGGCCGTTTGAGCCACAATTATTAATTCCGGAAATTGTTGTTTTAGGATTTTTGTGGCCTCAAGTCCCCCCATTACAGGCATTTTTATATCCATCAACACTAAATCATAACTGTTTTTTGATGCCATCTCGACTGCAATGGCTCCGTTGCTTGCATGATCAATCTTCTTGACTTTATTTTTCAACATGATTTCAATAATTCTGAAGTTGGTTGGTTCGTCTTCTGCAACGAGAATTATCAGTTCATCCGTATGCTTTTGCTTCGAATGGGAAGTTCGTGAAGCAGGATTAGTCGGTGCCGGTTCAATAATCGGGATTGAAAAATAGAATTTTGATCCTTTATTCAGCGCCGATTTTACGGAAAGTGTTCCGTCGATTAATCCGACCAACTCACTGGCGATGTTCAGTCCCAATCCATTACCCCTAATTGCCCGGTTCAAAGCATCCTTACCCCTGTAAAATGATTCGAAAATTCTTTCCTGTTCCTGCTCCGGTATACCAATCCCTGTATCCTGAACATAGAATTCAATTCTGTCATTTAAAACGTCAAATCCAATTTCAACGGAGCCCTCGAATGTATATTTGATGGCATTGGATGTCAGATTTAACAGAATTTGCCTAATTTTTTCCTCATCAGACAGAATAGTTAGATTTGCATATTCGTTGGGATAACGGACTTTAATTTCCAGTCCATTATTCAGATCGGAATGCTGAAACGTTTGAAAAATATAGTTCACCAATTCGGAAGGCGTGCATACATTTTTGTTAACCGGCATTTTTTCACTTTGGAGCCGGGAAACGAGTATCACATCATCAATGAGCTTAAGAAGGTAATTTGAACTCTTTTGGATAATCTCGGCATACGAATTTACTTCCTCCTTTTCGGCGTCAGATATCAGATAGGAGAAACCCATGATAGCGTTCATTGGTGTCCGTATTTCGTGAGACATGTTGGTCAACAGAGCCGATTTTAATCGGCTGCTCTCTTCTGCCTTATTTTTTGCGCTTTTTAGATTTTCCCGGTTTTCTACCAATTCAGAAATATCCTGGAATATCTCGAGGATAGCCTTCTTTCCCCGAAACATCATTCCGGTATGACTTATTTGGAATGTTCTGCCACCAAAAACCCCGGTTGTTTCGAATAATCCTGTTTTACCAATGTTGATACCTGACCTCAAGGGACAATTTGAACACTGCTGTTTGTTATCCACATAGAGTGACCAGCATTTTTTATCAATGCAGTCCTTTGCTATCAGGTTCTCAAAATTTTCGCTCATGAACAGTATATTGCCCTCTTCGTCAACAATATCCATTCCGAAGGGAATGGTGTTCAATAAAGTTATGTTTAGCTCGTTACTTTCCTGTAGGGATCTTTCTGTGCGTTTTCGCTCTGTCGTTTCGTTATAGTATATGGCAATACCATCCTGCGTGGGGTAGATTCGATTTTCAAACCAGCGATCCCATGGTTCGTAGCAATTCTCAAAAACGATCGTTGATTTCGAACTTAGGGCTTTTAGATAGTTGTTCGCGAATGGTGTTCCCACCGCTTCCGGGAATTCTTTCCAATAATTTTTTCCGATCAGGTCTTCCGCCTTTCTCCCTAATAATTCAGCGCCACGCTTATTCACGTAGGTATAATTCATTTCTCCGTCACACGCCACGAATCCATCTGTTATACTCTCCAGAATTTCGGCGTTTAATTTTTGAGATTTGTTCAGTTGCTCTTCCGCTTCTTTTCTATTGGATATGTCGTGCAAACTGCCAATAATCTTCCCGGGTAAGCCAGCCTCATCAAAACTAATTTTTGCGCTGATTATGCATGGAATTACAGAGCCGTCCTTATTCGTAAGAGAAATTTCGATATCATTTACCCGTCCATTTTTAGAAATATTTTCAAGAAATATATCCCGGTCATCGCTATTGGTATAGAAAGAAAATATGGACGTTCCGATTAATTCTTCCCGAGAATATTGACCTTTAGAAATCAGGTTGATTGAAGGACTGATTTCACTGATGATTCCATCCGTAGAGACCTCATAATACACGTCCTGAATGTTTTCAAAAATGCTTCTGTATTTCTCTTCATTTTTCTGAAGTTGCTCTATTAAATTCTTCTGCAGTGAGACATTCTTGTCGGTTCCTATATAACCAATCAGGTTTCCCTTTTGATCCAGCATCGGGGAACCGCTGGATTCTAAGATAACAACTTCACCATCTTTTTTGACATTGGCATTTTCGAAATTTTCGAAAGTCTCTTTCATAGCAAATATTTTAAAGGCGGCCTCTTTTAATTCAGCTTTAACCTCAGGGGCAAAAAAGTCGTAAAAATATTTTTTCCCTATGACCTCATCCGAATTGTACCCAAGCAGGGTTTTGTCTGAATTACTATAGTAGGTGTAGAGTCCATTTTCATCGACTTCCCACACCCAAATTCCGGAACTCTTGGTGGCTTCCAGTAGTCGATTCTGACTTTTCAATAATGCCTCTTCCACCTCCTTTTGCGGGGTTATATCCAGGCAATGACCAATATATCCCAAAAATGAACCATCGCTGTCGTATCTTGGAGATCCATCATCAAGAATCCAGCGATATTCGCCATTTGCGCTGCGCACCCGGTACACCATGCTAAATTTCTCCCATTTGTCGAATGCTGTGACGTACGTTGTGACGCAATGGTCAAAATCATCGGGGTGAACTCCTTCGGCCCATCCGTCGCCCAGTTCCTGTTCAAGCGTTCTGCCGGTGAAGTTCAACCAGGGTTGATTGAAATAGTCGCATTTTTTATCCCGGCCTGACGTCCAGATTAACGCCTGTCCGTTATTGGCAAGCGTTCGGTAATGCAGCTCACTCTCCTTTAATTGATTTTCCGTTTTAATCCGGATTTCGTTCTCAATTTTTAATTCATGCAATATTTTTTGCATGGATAATTTATATTGACTTAACTCGAGCTGACTTTCCTGCAATTGTCTTAAAAGCTCTTCTTTGCTATCGGAAGAATCTCCGGCGACAGAATTTGTTTTTGCCATAGTTTTAAAATATTAATCTGTAGTCGATTGAGGCGACAAAGAAAATGAAATGAATATCAAATTCAATATTAACTACTAATTAAAATAGAATACTATCTATATAACTAAAGATCGACCTGTTTGGTTTAAAAGATCGTGTCATTTTATTAAATTTATCAGTATGCAACTCCAGTCCGCAAGTTCATTAGAATGCGCTTAGTGGCAGAAATAGTTGATATAATATCTTTCGTTTGTTATAGGCCAAGGAGGGATTGGCATTTAAAGATAGCAAAAAGGTTGAAGAATCCAGTATCCATCCGCTCAAAAAGCAAGAGTTGAAAAGGGTTTTAACCATACTCAACAGGAATTGTCTATTTGATGGATTTAGCAACCTTTTACTATATTTATGATCTTCAATTATCTTTTACATTGCGTCTATGGTTAATCAAAGAAATTTAGTCCGAACCCTTGGATTAGGCTATGTTGTTATTTTTGTTGTTGCAAATATCATCGGTTCAGGAGTATATAAGAAAATAGCGCCGATGGCGGCAGAACTTCACTCATCGGTGTGGATACTTCTGGCCTGGATAGTTGGAGGGATTATTACACTTTTCGGAGCATTGAGTAATGCTGAAGTGGCGGGTATGTTAGCGGATACCGGCGGTGAATTTGTCTATTTTAAAAGAATATATAATCGGTTTTTCGCCTTTATTTACGGGTGGACTCTTTTTACGGTTATTCAAACTGCTACGATATCATCGTTGGCATATGTGTTTGCGCAATCGCTGAACAGCATACTGCCAATTCCTGAACTCTTTCCCTCTTTGCAACAATTTTCAATAGGTGGAGTTTTTTATCCTTTTCAGGATTTTGGCGTCAAACTCGTTGCGATTCTGTTGATAACCTTTCTGACATCTGTAAATATCTCCGGACTAAAAACGGGGGCTGGAGTGAGTAAGGCCATCATGTTTCTGGTATTTTTCGGACTGTTTCTGATCGTTGTTTTTGGACTGGGCAGTGTCAAGGCCAAGCCGGATAATTTCATGGAATTGCACAGTCTGACCAATGGGGCTGTGACACTTTCATCCTTTTTTACGGCTATGCTTGCCGCATTTTGGGCATATCAGGGGTGGGTTTCAGTTGGATTTATTGGAGGAGAAGTGAAAGAGCCAAACAAAAATATTCCCAAAGGAATAATGATCGGAGTACTGATTGTCATATCCATCTACCTTTTGGTGAACGTCACATATATGACGCTGCTATCGATACCGCAACTTGAACAGATTCATGCTGCCGGGAATCAGATTGCCGCCGTTGAGGCTGTGAGAAGTTTTTGGGGAACGGGTGGAGTGATGTTCATATCCATATTGATTCTAATTACTACGCTCGGTTGCACCAATGCAAGTATCCTCACGGGTGCCCGTCCCTATTATGCCATGGCTCGTGACAGGTTGTTCTTTCCCGGCATCGGAAAACTTAACAGCGCCAATGTTCCATCAAACTCGCTGCTGTGGCAGGGAATATGGGCTTCTGTACTTGTGTTGTCGGGAACTTTTGATCAGTTAACTGACATGATAATTTTCGCAGTCTTCATATTTTACGGTGCCACATCGGTAGGGGTTTTTATTCTCAGAAAGAAAATGCCGGATGCCTACAGACCTTACAAAGTTTGGGGGTATCCGATTATTCCCGCGATTTTTATTCTCTTCTGCGTGGCCTTATTTTTTAATACCGTTGTAACCCGTCCAAGGGAAGCTGCCATTGGCATGACTCTGATTCTATCCGGTATACCGGTGTATCTTTTCCTTCAGCGAAAGTATTCAAAGTAGGGGGTGTGAGGAAGATTTGTCAACCGGAGGCGTTGCCCCGGACCCCAATAGCTTTTTTTGCTTGACCAAAAAAAGTTATCAAAAAAAGTCAAGGCTGCGCCCGCTTCGCACGAAAAACTACATTTGACGGCTAAAAATTTTAAAACTCGCCATACGGCTCAGACAGCAAAATTTTTTTACGCCGTCTGCACTTGTTTTTCGGCTCACCGGACGAGGCCGGCTCCGCCCTGATCAACATTGTCTAACAAAAAGAAAAAAGAGGATTGAAAGCGATAGTTGCTTTCGATCCTCTTTTATCCGAGGTAATCAGTAAAGAAGTATTACCTGTTCATTCTTTGAGCTCTTTCTTCAGCTTGTTTTTTGCGGAATTCATCCAATTTTGTGGCTTGGTCAGCTGTTAAAGCAGCTTTCAAGAGTTTATCAGTTTCTGCTTGCATTTTTGCACCCTCTTCGCGCATTTTTGCGAAGTCCATCTGGCCGCCGCCTTCGCGCATTTTGGCCATCATTTCACTTCTTTTTTTCTGTGCATCGGTAACAATAGGGGTAATCTTAGCTACCTGATCTTTTGTCAAAGTCAAAGCGGTTGTAAGACCGTCGATTTCTCTTTGTAATCTTGCAGCTGGGTCACCACCACCTGGTTGAGCAAAACTGGTACCAATAGCAAACAATGCAACCAACACAAACATCATTAATTTTTTCATAACGGATAATTTTAAAATTGATTATTGGACAGTATTCAAACATAAAGGTTTAAAACAAAAACGAAAAGCATTTAGTATTTTTGGAGAACGTCCAGCATTTTCCGATCTAACTTGTTTCCGTGCCAATCTTCGTATTCGACATCTTTTCTGCCGGAGTTCATCACGCCAAAATCTCCTCTGAAATTCCAGAAGGCCCATCCGATGTTGTTTTCAGTCAGAATACCTAAAACATCGCTGATCCAGGCGAGGAAAACCTCATGGGGAGTTTCCCTGTAGCAACCGCACTCTCCGCAATGAACGCCTACTCCCTTATTAACCAGGTCGATCCAAGGCTGATAGAAATCCTCCAGAGACTTTCTGCTGAATTCCTTATTCCTGATTTTTCCAGGCCATACGGGCATAGGGGCATCATCCGGATTTTTCCAAACCCATGGAGCCCGGTAATGCGATACGTCGCCGGGAAAATATCCCCGGCAGCTTTGGGCAACTTTAAGGTTGTTCAGTTCAGGAGTTACGGCGCCACCGCCATTGTTGCCATCGGCGAGCACCAGACGGTCAGCATTGTATTTCAAAATGACATCCAGGCATCCCTGTACAATTTTCCGGTAAAGCTCGCCTGGAATCTCTTTTCTCGAGCCGAACTGATCGTTCATATCCTCCCGGTAGCAGGGTTCGTTGATCAGGTCGAAACT
Source organism: Prolixibacteraceae bacterium (assembly GCA_963663005.2). Classification (GTDB taxonomy): domain Bacteria; phylum Bacteroidota; class Bacteroidia; order Bacteroidales; family Prolixibacteraceae; genus CAINVV01. The sequence continues at coordinate 939,641 of CAXXHH010000003.1, read as the reverse complement.
TAGGTTTTTCCCGGAAACATTTTTAAACCGTTTTGCCCACATTTCCCAATGGGCATAAAGAGCCAACTGAGCCTCGTCATCCTTCCAAAGATTAAAAGGCTCATTGAACCCGGCGTTGATGCAGAAGCCCGGCACCCTGTGAAGGTTAAGGCTGGCGTGCATTCCGTATTTATTCGCGAGGAAGATTAGCTTTTCAATCTCTTCGATTGCCTGTTCATTAAAGCTGACGACCTCTTCTGGCAGGATTCTTTTTTCTTTGTCGTTCCCCGGATTGAAATTAATGTAACACGGGTATTGTACCGGAATCCGGACGAAGTCGAACCCCCAGTCGGCCATCCATCTGAAATCATCCTCTGTGGAAAGGCTCTTGTTGTTTTGACGCGGGAAGACCAGCGGTTTTGAGGTATAGAAATCGAGTAGGTTAAATCCCCTCCATCGGGGAAGTTTATTCGGTTTTTTTTCCGGAAGAGATAATCCTAACGCGGATGCGCTTCCGGCAAGACCGATCAGGGTGCCACCTAATCCGGCAGATTTAACGAACGAGCGACGATCAATGAGCTTCATGGTAATGATTAAAGATTTTCGCCGTGAGCCCAACCCGTGCGCACTGGTTCTTTGATATATGCGTCCAATTCGGGATGATTTGTGACTTTCATATTTTTCGCATCGTATTCGATGCGGGTATTAAATCTCTGAGCCAAAACTCCGGTCAACGACATCTCAACTAATTGCGTTGCATAATCGAAATTTGATCCCGGTATTTTACCGTTTTTAATTGCGTCGATCCATTCGCGCTGAGGATTTTCCTGGAACGTTCTTGGAATTGTTTTGGCCGGCAGATTTTTCTTGTATTCTTCCCATTCCGGCATTGGCATCAGGATTCTGGGTTCGTTTGGCCGTCCGCCGGTGATGAGGCATTGCTTGTCGCCCACCATGATCATTCCGCTTCCCGGTAGTTTGTCCAATTTCCACTCCGGACGAACTTCGGGTTTTAGCCCGCCTTCATACCAGCGCATTTTTACCGGACTTTTATTTCCGCGTGCTGGGAAATCCCACCGAATAACGGCCTGATCCGAGACAAAGCCATTGTCGGGAACAGGAGATTTGAATTCGGCCTCAACCACATCCGGCATACCCAGGTCGAGCGACCAGAAAGGGGCATCCAGTGTATGGCAACACCAATCGCCTAATTCACCATTTCCGAAGTCGAACCAGCTTCTCCAGGTTTTAGGAACGTAGATACTGTTGTAAGGTCTGGAGGCTGCAGGTCCAAGCCAAAGATCCCAATCCAACGTTGATGGAACCGGCATTTCGGCTGGAGGGAAACTCTCCGGTTTGTTAAAATATTTGCCGGGACCAAATTCTGGACCATCGAACCATGCGATTACTTCAGTCACATTGCCAAGCAATCCTGCTTCATGCCATTCTTTGATAGAGCGGATTCCATCAGTGGCATGCCCCTGATTCGCCATTTGAGTGACGACGCCGTAGTGTTTTGCCGCCTTCTTCAGGGTACGAAGTTGCCAGATATTGTGTGCCAGCGGTTTCTCAACGATCACATGCTTGCCCAATTCCATCGCTGCCATGGCTGCCGGGAAATGGGAGTGATCAGGAGTGCAAACCATTACAGCATCGATCTCTTTGTGCATTTTGTCGAACATTACTCTGTAATCCTTGAAGCGCTTTGCATTTGGCATGGCTTTAAAAGCCTCGGCGGCACGGTTATCGTCGACATCGCACAAGGCAACGATATTTTCATTCCATGTTGGATCTTTCTGGTTGATACACTTACTCCAGTTGCTTTTCCCTTGTCCACCAACGCCAATAACGGCGATATTCATTCGGCCGGACGGGGAGCAACTCATTAGATTTGGAATAAAGACGGCGCCTGCACTCAGGAGCGATGCTGATTTGATAAAGTCTCTTCTGGAAGGGCTCATAGTATGGAATTTAATTATCGTATGGTTTTGAATTTATGCTCCGAGATCCCAGCGTCTGAAATAGAGTCCTTGTCTGACGATGGGTAGTGTTTTGAACTCGATCTCCTGCATCTCCTGGCTGCTGAGCGGAGAGAATCCAGAGGCAATACCTACATTTTCTTCGATTTGTTCAACACTGTCGACTCCAATGATGGTTGTACTAACCGGCTGGCTCATGTTATAGGTCAGGGCTTCCCGGATCGTTATGGTACCCGGCTTGGATGTTCTGGATCGTACGTCCTGCATTTCGGGTGCAGGAGGAACCCAGGTAGACAACATTCTTCCACGCGTGGTGACCTTCATTCCGATGATTGCCATGCCAAGTTTTTGAGCTTCCGGCAGGAGATATTTGATGAAACTGAGATAGTGAACGTCAGCGGCATTGAGCGCCATAAGTATTGAATCGAACGGGAATCTACGGATACCTTCAAGCAGCACCAATGGTTCGAAATGGCCGGTAATACCAAGCTTTCTGACAACTCCTTCTGATTTAGCTTTTTCCAGGGCCTTTATAGCTCCGGTTGAAGAAAATATCTGATTAAGCTGATCCATGGTTTGCACGTTGTGAAGTTGCCAGGTATCCAGATGGTCAGTTTGCAGATTTTTCAGAGACTCCTCCAATAGCCGCATCGACCCGTCGTAGGTGCGGTCGTGGGTTTTGGTGGAAAGCCATACTTCGCCGCGTCTGGTTTTCATTGCCCTGCCAATATTCAGTTGACTAACGCCTCCTCCATATGAAGCAGCCGTGTCGATATAATTGATACCGAGGTCAATGGCTCTGTTGATTATCTTCTCAGACTCCTCTTCTCGTCCTTTTGTCTCGAGCGTGGCTTGTCCGCCCAAACTCAGAATACCCACTTTGTGCCCAGTTTTACCGAGCGATCGGGTCGGCATGGCTCCATAAGTTCTTGGATTGAAGGGGTTTCCAGCGTTAGATTTTGATAGGGCGGGGTTAGAATCAGTATTGGGAGAAAGTGTGTTCCCAACGGCTACCGAGGCTGCGGCTGTTAGTCCGGTACCCAGAAATGTACGGCGATTCAGATTATTTTTCAGCATGACTTTTCATCTATTCGTTAAACAATCACTTCACAGATATATTCCAAAAAATAAAAACGAAGGGTATTAACAATGCGAGAAATTATTAACCGGGAACCAGTCCGGTAAATCAATTGAAAAATAGTTAATTTCTTTGATTCCTCCTCGAATAATCCTCATTTTAGTAGGATTTCGAAATTTTTTCAGCTAAATTTGGATAAATACGCATTAATTATGGCACATCATTCCACCCAAACTACAATGAGTGCTGCCGAACGTCAATTTGAGGATTTGATGCAGCACGGCGACGATTTACTAAAAATCGAACTTTTGAGACCGGCAAAACAGTGGTATGAGCGAGCGCTGTCACTGAACATTCAAACGGAAGAGGTAAAGAAGAAGATTGCAACCTGCGAGCGCTTGCTTGTATTTGAACGCAAGGTTATCCTGATCCTTGTTGCTATTGCATCAGTAATTGTTCTGGGGATAATTCTGTTTTAATTTTCTCCTCTCGAAGGGATCTTTCTACTGATATTTCGCATCTAACAGCGCGACAGGCTTAAGGACGCATCGTGATGCGTCCCTACTCCTTTCTCCCTTCCTAGCTTTCCCGTTTATCGTGTAATAGTAGATTTACAGCATCATTCAGAGATCCTGCTTTAATTACGGAACCGGCGTTAACGAAGAAAATCTCATCTGCATTTTCGATGGTATTCAGTCGGTGAGCGATGATAATTTTGGTGGTGCATTCTGGAAGTTTCTTCAGGATCTCTTCGAGTAATTGTTCTGTAACAGTATCGATGTTTGCAGTTGCTTCATCCAGAATAAGCAAATTTGGTTTGCGAAGTACGGCACGGATAAAGGCAATAAGTTGTTTTTGTCCGAGGCTGATGCCATCACCGGATGATTTAATTTCAGCCGAGAGTCCGCCGTCGAATCGTTCCATCAATCCATCCAGTCCGGACTCGGAAAGGGCTCTGGATAGTTCCTCATTCGACACATCCTTGTACTGCGCATTCCCGTATAGGATATTGTCGCGAATGGTACCACTGAAGATAAAGGGTTCCTGAAGGATAAACCCGATAGAGGCAGACCGTGCATTATTATCCAGGGTCCGTATATCCTGACCATCGAACAAAATTTGACCGGCAGTCGGATCATATAGCCGGGCCATCAGCGAGGCTGTGGTCGTTTTGCCGCCACCCGTCGGACCAACAAAAGCGTATGTTTTACATCGTTCCAAATCGAAACTAACATTCGTTAGTACCTCATTTCCGGTATTATACGAAAATGAGACATTCCGAAATGAGAGTAAGGCTGTGGCGTTTTCTTTTTCGACAGGCTCCAAAACCTCCAGATTGTTAGAGAGAACCAGAATCTGAGATATCCGGTCCCACCCGGCTAAAGCTACCTGGAAATTTGCCCAAAGGGCCGCGATCTGACGTAGCGGATTGTAAAACTGGGCGATGTATGCAAGGAAGCTGATAAGCAATCCAACCGAAAACTGCCCGGCGGCTATCAGATAAATCCCAAAGGCCAGCACAACCATTTGTCCGATGTTGGATGAGAATCCATACACCGGAGTAAACATGTTATTCGCAATGCCAGCTCTAACGGCACTTTGATAATTTTTTGTGTTAACCTCATTAAATTTCTTTCTAAAGTAGTCGCGTCGGTTAAAAGCAACGATGACTTTGAAGTTATTTAGGCTTTCCTGAATCTCTGCGCTCAGGCTGCCGGTACTCTTCATGTTCACGGCGTTTCGGCTTCTAACCCATGGTGAAATACTCCGGGTAAAAAGCCACAAAAATGTGGCCGGGGCAAGGGCTGCCAGCCCAAGTTTCAGGTTTATGGAAAGCAGAAAAATTCCGGCTCCGAGCATGGTGAAGATGCTGCTTATAAATTGAACAAGCGACTGCGAAAAAAATTGATTGATTTTATCCGTGTCGTTGTTTACGCGGGAGATCAGGTCTCCGGCTTTATTCTGATTGAAAAAGTCAATCGGTAGTTCCTGCAGTTTGATGAAAACTGAATTGCGGAGGTTGTATAGCATCCGCTGACCCACTCGACCCATCAATTGGGTCTGTGTATATCCGCTTACCATGGCAACCAAAAATACACTCAGCAGAATAATTGAGTATTGGATTACACCATCGTATTGTTTGGTTACCACGAAGTTGTCGACAGCATGTCCCATCACGTATGGACCAACAAGATTCAATCCGGCATTGATGAAAATAAAGACGGAGGCGATATAGAGGTTCCGGCGCTCTTCCCCCATGAGCGTCAGCAGCTGCCTGAGCGTGGTTAAGGCACTAACTTTTTCGCCCGGCTGCACCCCTTTCTTGAGATTCAGATTATATTTCACTCGTAAATATATTTGTTGACATATTGATTATTAGTAAGTACTCATGGAACTCGCAAACGCATTTTTATCACTCTTTGAGGTCTTTGCCGATGCTCGTTTCATAGAGATTTGTGCTGCGTTGAGAATTGAAAATTTGAACATATTCCGGTGAGCTATCCATCAATGATTTGTGGGTTCCGCTCGCCAGAATTTCACCTTCCTCCAGAAGGATAATCTGTCCGTAATTTATCACAGACGTAATTTTTTGAGTGACCGACAGCAAGGTAATTCCTGGATAATTTCGTTCGAGGTTACTCAGGATTTTCTCTTCGGTTTTGCCATCCACTCGGGCGGTAAAATCGTCCAAAAGAAGAATTTTGGGATTTATTGCCAATGCCCGGGCTAACATAATGCGCTGTTTTTGTCCGCCCGAAAGACTTGTGCCGCGCTCGCTAACTTCAGTTTCGAGTCCTTGAGGCAGAGAATCGATAAAATCTTTCAATTCAGCAGTCTCTATTGCTTTGGCGAGAGATTCGTCGGTGACCCTTTCGTTGAACGCAATGTTTTCGCGAAGACTCATGTTAAAAATAATGCTGTCCTGAAATACAAACCCGATCTGATGTTGAAAGGTTTCTTTGTTGTAATCATTGATATCCACACCATCAAAGAGTATTTTCCCTCCCGAGGTTTTTATCAGTCCGGTAAGTAAATAGAGCAATTGCGTTTTCCCCGCAGCCGTCGGACCAATAACCGCCGTTCTGGTTCCTGGTTTGATGATCATAGAAACATTCTGCAACACAGGTTTTTCGCCATAGAATACCGAAACATCCTGCATTTCAATAGTACCAAGCAGCGGAGTGTTCACAGTACCGGTATCCGATGTTTCTTCCGAATCCAGGACGGCACAGATCCGTCCGTACGAGACAGAAGCCTGCACGATAAAATTGCTGATGAATCCAATGACGATAATTGGAAAGATAAGGATGACCAGATAGGAACTGAATGCAGCGAAATCGCCAAGAGACATCTTGTCTGTGATAACATAATGACCGCCTAATACCAGGATCACCAGCGAGGCAAGATTGCCAACGAAAACGACAATTGGTATCAGGGTGGCAAAAAGCTTCAAGATTGACATTCCGAGATTTTTTGCCTGCGTATTTGCATCCAGAAATTTGGTGTATTCCAATGTTTGCGAGTTCAAAACGCGAACCAGGGCTGCGCCCAAAATACTCTCATTGATTACCTTATTGAGCCAGTCGATGACCTCCCGACTCTTTTTGAAAAGAACTTTTACCTTGCGGAAGACAAAGAAAAATGAACCGCCGATAATTGGAATAATGGCTAGAACGGATAAAGCCAGCCTCCAGTTAATGGATAACAACAGTGCACTGGCTCCGATGATGATAAACAGGGAGGAAGCCAGTGATACGATGGCCATCGAAACAAACATCTTGACGGAGTCGATATCGGATGTCAGATTGGTGAGCAGTTTCGAAGGATTCGACTGCTGGATGAACGAATAGCTCTGCCGGGAAATTTTGTCGGCCAACTTTGTGCGCAAATCACGGGCAACCTTCTCTGAGGCAAACGTTTGTAATATGCCTTGCAGAAAAGCAAAAATGAATATGATGGATGCCGCAATCAGAAATTCCAAAATTATTTTCTGATATGAGAACGCACCCTTTGAAAAGTCGTCAATGCCAAATGAAATAAGCTTCGGTATCACTAAGTTGGCGGCATTACTCAGTAAGGCAAAGCTTATTAGGCTAAAAATCATCAATTTGTACGGCTTCAGCACGACGAATATGTTGGGCTTTACCGGTTTGCCTCCGGGAGCTGGTGCTATCGATTTGTCTGTCATTCGAATAAATATTTTGCTGGACAAAGGTATAAACAACTTCTTCCCTTAACCAATTCGGTTAATTAAAGAAGTTAATTACTGGGTTCTTTACGAATATGAATTAGTTTTGTTTTTTCCATTTTATCGAAATCGACAAGAAATTGAATACAATTCCATCAGATATCAAGGAATTTTTGGATGAGAAGGTGAATCAGTATAACACCACCTCCTTTATCGAATTAGATCCAATATGTATTCCTCATGAATACCAACGGAAGGAAGATATCGAAATTGCCGGATTTTTAGCGGCGACCATTGCCTGGGGAAATCGGAAAATGATTGTGAAAAATGGCAGGAGAATGATGGAAATGATGGGTAATTCCCCTTTTGATTTTATCCTTAACTACCGTGAAAGTCATCTGGACAAACTTGATGGATTTGTGCATAGAACATTCAATTTCATAGATTTAACTTATTTTGTTGCGGCTCTTAATAATATTTACCGCAATTATGGTGGGATAGAAGATGTATTTCAGAGTGCAGTGATTGGGGAATCGACTCAGTCTGCAATCCATGAATTTAGAACTATATTTTTTTCACTGCCGCATCTTCCCCGGACGACCCGTCACGTATCGGATCCGGACAAAGGTTCTGCAGCAAAAAGAATGAATATGTACCTTCGGTGGATGGTCCGGGACGATAAACGCGGAGTGGATTTTGGGTTATGGAAATCGATTTCCCCGCGTCAGCTTTCATGTCCGCTGGATGTGCATTCAGGTAATGTGGCCAGGAAACTGGGACTTCTGACCAGGACACAAAACGACTCAAAAGCACTGGCAGAACTGGATAGCAGTCTGCGAGTGATGGATAAAGAGGATCCGGTAAAATATGACTTTGCGTTATTTGGGCTGGGAGTTTTCGAAAATTTTTAAATAAGAAACACCTGCAATTATGCAAGTGTTTCTTATCAGTTGTTCCGGGAAATATTGGGATGAATCAAACTACCGGGTAACCATCAGTTTGGTCGACATTGACTGCCCTTTCCAACGCAAGATACAAGGATAAACGCCAGGCGCCAGGGCTTGATTAAATGGGATCGAATGCCTGCTTCCCGCTTCTACATTGGCATCCAGGATGGCTGCAACGCGTTGACCTGTCATCGAAAAGATATCCAGAGAAACTTTGGCATCTTCGCTAATCAGGAACTCAAAGGTCGCTGCCCCTTTGGTCGGATTGGGATAAACCGCCAATTCATTCTTTGTTCCAAAGACAGAGATATTTTCGTTCAGGTTGCTTTGTACAGTTGATGTACTGTCTGCGACAAGCTCTCCCGGAAGTACTGCTCCCTTGTAGGACAATACGATAATTGATCTTTCCGGACTTGCTCCGCAACTGTTAACGGCCTTAACGCTGAGTGTTCCGGAAGTTGCATTGTATGAAAAGCTTACAAGTACTGAATTCGAGGTGCCTTTAATTGTCACGCCCTTCCCTGACCAATTCCAAACGTACGATACGCCTGCAACATAAGGAACAGTATAAGTAATATTCGACTGACCGAGTTTAACTTGGGTAGAATATACGGTAAAATTCCCTGGAATGGCGGGTGGACCATTTACCGTAACAAGTGCACTAACTCCGGCACTGCAACCGCTTGCATTGGTTACTCTGTAATTAATTGAGGTTACTCCTGCAGAAACGCCTTTTACAGCACCGGTACTGCCGACTGTAGCAATCGTTGTTGAAGAACTGCTCCAAACACCACCTAATGTATTGTCGCTTAATTGGATAGTGCTTCCAGCGCAGACAACATTGTTTCCGGTGATTGCCGAAATAGCTGGCAATGCATTTACGGTAACCACCACGCTATTGGATTTGGAGGCTCCTGTGGCAGTAACAGTCTCTACAAGCGTATAAGTCGTTGTAACCGATGGAGTGACTACCGGATTTGATACTGCGGACGTGAATCCGGCGGGAGATGAGGTCCAGCTATAGGTGTTTCCTGTTACCGGAGCAGCACCGATTTGTGTACTTGAATTCTGGCATATAGTCCTGTTTGCTCCGGCATTGGCGGCCGGTAGCACAGGCTGGGTGACGGCAGTTACGGTTACAGTGGTATATACACTGTTGCTGCAGTTGCTCGAATTGGTGACAGTATAATAAATTATAGCACTGCCGGTTGCTATTCCTGTGACAACTCCGGAACCGCTAATAGTTGCGATCGCAGAAGATGCGCTGCTCCACGATCCGCCGGTGGTACTCTCTGTCAGCGTAGTGGTGCCTCCGACACATAAAGTGGTTGTTCCTCCGATCGGGGCGGGAACTGCTGGTCTCGGATTCACTGTAACGATCACGCTGTTGGTATTGGTAGCACCTGTTGCGGTGATAGTTTCCACGAGCGTGTAAGTCGTTGTAACCGATGGTGTGACTACCGGATTTGATACGGTCGACGTGAATCCGGCGGGAGATGAGGTCCAGCTATAGGTGTTTCCTGTTACCGGAGCAGCACCGATTTGTGTACTTGAATTCTGGCATATAGTCCTGTTTGCTCCGGCATTGGCGGCCGGTAGCACAGGCTGGGTGACGGCAGTTACGGTTACAGTGGTATATACACTGTTGCTGCAGTTGCTCGAATTGGTGACAGTATAATAAATTATAGCACTGCCGGTTGCTATTCCTGTGACAACTCCGGAACCGCTAATAGTTGCGATCGCAGAAGATGCGCTGCTCCACGATCCGCCGGTGGTACTCTCTGTCAGCGTAGTGGTGCCTCCGACACATAAAGTGGTTGTTCCTCCGATCGGGGCGGGAACTGCTGGTCTCGGATTCACTGTAACGATCACGCTGTTGGTATTGGCAGCACCTGTTGCGGTGATAGTTTCCACGAGCGTGTAAGTCGTTGTAACCGATGGTGTGACTACCGGATTTGATACAGTGGACGTGAATCCGGAGGGGGAGGAGGTCCAGCTGTAAGTACTTCCACTTACTGCTGTGGAGCCTATTTGTGTACTGGAATTCAAACAGATGGATTTGTTGGTTCCGGCGTTAGCCGCTGGTAATGCTAGTGATGCATTAATCGAAATGCAAACGACATTTGAACATACAGCAGCAGTCCAGTCGGGCATGGTCGTAACTCTGGCCAGACGTCTGTACCAGGTTGCAGCATTTAGAATTCCGGGGGCGTACGAATCCGCATTGCTACCTGCAACATCACTGAATCCAGATGAGGCGCTCACAGTTGATTGTTGCCATTTGAATTCAAGTGTACCTGAATATCCGCTGGGGGAAGTACTATTTGTCAGGGCAGCTGGGACGGCGCCTGCATTGATAGTCTGATTTGAAGCGATTGTTCCTCCGGTGAAGACTTTGACGGCACCCGAGTATTCCAAAGCTCCAATGTCGGAATTTAGTCCGGATGGCCTTGGATTGCCTAAGAAATCGAAGGCTGCAGATGCTTTCGGGTTTGCATCCGCGGCATCAATCAGGGGTGAACCGGATGTAAGCTTCAGATCATTTATCTCGTGCATGGCCGGGGAGGAAAATCCCGCAAGGGAGCCGGTTCTGTCATAGTAATTATTTTTCAGCGTAACACTGGTGCCGGCTTTTTGAATCATCACATAGGAGTCGATTCCTTTAAAGCTGGTATTGCCATTTTGGTAATAATCGTATCCTCCCGGATTGATAATGATATTGGAAGAAATCAAATTGTTTTTGCTGGTAGCGGTTGAAAACCGAATCCCCTCCATCTTTGGGGTTTATTATATTATTATTGAAAATGTAGAAGGTGGAGTCTTGCTGAACGGAATTATCTGAAACAAACATTCCATGCTTCGGATAGGTAAAATCACCGGGGAAATAGGTTAGCGACCGGCATTTACAATGATATTATTAAAGATTCGCGTACCGCCCAATCCCATAACATCAATACCATCACCTTTACCATCGGCAATGTAATTGTTGTAGCAATCACACTTGGTTCCGCCGCCAATCATGATGCCGGACATTTGAGAATTGGTTCCCGACTGACTATCGAAAAGAATTGTATTGTTGTAGATCTTACAATTTTTAGAAGCAGAGCTCACCTGAATTCCATCCCATCCGGCATATTTGACGATATTGTTGTAAACTTGAACGCCATCCAGAAGGCTAGGAAAAAGCAAGGTGTCTTTTCCGTTGTAACTCACGGTCTGACCGTCATATTTTGTGCTCCCGATGTACATCCCTTCATCTCCGCAATTCGACACATAATTGTCATGGATGATCGTATTGTATTGCGTAAATTTCTCTCTTGTGGAGGGTGTTGTGCAATCAGGGTCAGTCTTGGCATAAAGAGCACCAAGCAACGTATTCTGAATTGAAACATGGTCTATTTCATAATCAGAACTCAGATAACCTGCTCCAACACCCGAGCCATTTGTGACACGCTGAATATCGAATCCGTATTGAATCCCAAGGGAATCCGGTACCAGTTAATTTAATGTAACGGCAATTTTGAATAGAGATACCGTAGTAATGGGTAGTGTTAATAACAACGCTGCCACCCAAATTGGTTATCACAATAGGATTACCCTGAGCTCCTTTAAAGTTCTTCAGGCACAGGTAATCTCTGCTTCCGGCCTGGAAATAGAGTGTGTCACCTCCCTTAAGCTGATTGTAAGGGGAAGAAGATGCGTCAAGATAAAATACACCGAGTGGTACAATGTAGCTTTTTGATTGAGCCTGGACAAATTGAGCAATGGAACTCAATAAGAAGATTAGAAGAAGAATTTTTCTCGTTTTCATATAGGTATTTTTAGCAGCATTTGAACTTTTCCGTTTGGTTGCAAATAGGGGTTTGGTGACCATCTTGAAAAGCAGGTATCCTATTTTGATAATGAAATAATATGCATATATGACATTTTGCTTCCGTAAATTGTTTTATAGAAATCAACGAAATGCCCGTTTTTAGGCAAAATTTGGAATGAATCCAGTTAAACATAACTGTCAATTTGTTCAAGTAAATCCTACATAACGCGCAGTTTTACAATAGATTGTTGCTGGTTGATTGTGAGTATTTTGACGGTTAAATAGCTCGAATATGTAATTGATACTAAAACCCTATTTAACAGTAATTATGGAAAATCAACCAAATCACCCTGTCAGATTTTTTTTCCAGCAAAAAAAGCGATTCAAAATTCCCTCATTTTGTTTTTTTTTTTGTTATTCAGAACTTGGAATGAAGCGCCAAAAAATAAAAATCACCTGTTGTGCGGGAGTGATTTTTATGATTTCGGTGCCAGGTCAAATTTTAGACAGTTTTTAAAAATGAATTGTAATTTTACTTGTAAATTGATGCGATTTTGTATTCACAAATCATCCTTAACAAAACAAGTATGGATTACGTTAGATTTGGTAATACTGGGATAAAGGTTTCCAGATTATGTTTGGGTACCATGACCTATGGTGGTCCCTCAGAGCGTTGGCCCTGGGCGCTGAGTGAAGATGAAAGCAGACCTTTTATCAGGAAAGCACTGGAGCTTGGGATAAATTTCTTTGATACGGCCGATATGTATTCATATGGTGAAAGTGAAAAAATTGTTGGCAAGGCCTTAAAAGATTTCGCCAAACGCGATGAGGTAATCATCGCCACCAAAGTTTTTAATCCGATGAGTCAGGATCCTAACGACAGAGGATTATCGAGAAAACACATAATGAGTTCGATTGATAAAAGTCTCCAGCGACTTAAGACCGACTATGTTGATCTATACCAGACTCATCGCTGGGATTACGAAACGCCCATTGAAGAAACAATGGAGGCTCTTCACGATGTCGTAAAAGCAGGAAAGGCAAGATATATCGGGGCTTCATCCATGTTCAGCTGGCAATTTGCACAGGCATTGTACACCTCAGATCTTCATGGCTGGACGAGGTTTGTTTCCATGCAACCCCACTATAACCTACTGTATCGTGAAGAGGAGCGGGAAATGATTCCATTGTGTCTGGATCAGAAGATAGCGGTTATTCCGTGGTCGCCTTTGGCTCGCGGACTATTAACCGGAAATAGATCTATGCAAAGAAACGAGACAACGCGTGCCAAAACAGACGGATTTGGGAAAAAGCTTTATTGCGAAGACTCAGATTTCGAAATAGTTGCACGATTGGCTGAGGTGGCAAAGCAAAAAGAATTGCCTGATGCTCAGGTTGCCCTTGCCTGGATGCTGCATAAAGCCGGAATAACTTCTCCCATTATTGGAGCTAGCAAACCGGGACACCTGGAGGATGCCGTTGCTGCTTTGTCGGTAAAATTATCGGCAAATGATATTGCCCAATTGGAAGAACTATACAGGCCGCACCCGGTTCTTGATCACGAATAATCCCGGATCGGCATTCAAAAAGAGAAGGCCGGTATCAATTAATACCGGCCTTCTCTTTAATTCAATCTTCTCACTATAACTTGAATGCAATGCCTAAATTCAGATACGAAACTCCATACCCAAGTTCCAGCAGTCCTGCAATATTATCGGCGAAATAGTATCTTCCTCCAAGAAACCACGATGCTCTGACGCCGCTACCTAAAGCATTACCCCCTGAGTAAGCCCCCATGCCAAGTGTAGAGGAACTAACCGAATTATATCCCATCATCAGTCCGGTATAGGTATCCAGGTTATCAATTAATTGATAGTGAAGAACCCCTCTGCCCCCCCAGAATAATGTTTGTATATTTCCAACCGTATCCGGATTGTTCCCATTTGGCACCTGTGTAACCCAGGTATCCGCCAATGCCAAGCGAACTTTTATCATCGAAAAGCTTGTCCATTACCCCAACTTCAAATGATCCTGAAATTGGAGGAGTCTTGTTGGTATAATAGGATCCGGTATATAGCGTACTGCCGAATCCAATTCCAAGATTTATAACCTTATCCCCTTTATTAAACGTGTTCTGAGCAAAGGCGGCGCCGGCTATACACCCCACCACCAGTAATGTCACCAAAAACTTTTTCATCTTGATCTTTTTTAATTGGTTTATGTTAACTCAAAGGTCTGAAATTTTTTTCGAATAAAAATGTCAGATATGCTGCCTAGCGCATTAAATGGCCTTTTTGACAATTTGATAATGCTATGTTAATGTCATCTTTTCATTCAAAAATTGTTGTTTAAGGCCAATTTCGGTTTACAATTTTTACTTTTGCCAACTCGATTATTTCTGAATTTTGTTGCAAATGCATGTAGACATTATTTTTACGCAGGTATTTATTCTTGGAATTCTGATAGTGGTTGGTGTAATCACTTCGAAGCTTGGGCATAATAACAATCCACGCTAAAGACATGCTGGCTAATGTGATTTTCAATATCACTTTACCCTCCATGCTGTTGTGTAATTTCAGCAAGCTAACGATAACTCCAAGGTTACTCACAAATAGTTTGCACCTTATTCTGGCAACGTTTTTGATGATGTTATTTATGTTGCTGGCGAGTTGGCTCATTACCAAATTCTTTGAAAATGAAGAAGGGTGAAGCCTCCATCTTTAAGACACACAGCGTTTTTGGCAATATTGTGTATCTTGGATTTCCACTCATTCTTGCTCTTTATGGGGAGGAAGGCTTGTTGTATGCGGGTATGTATCAGCTTGTTTCAAATATTTTGATGTGGACTATCGGAGTCATAATTCTTAACCAGGGGAAAGAGTTATCTTTTTGGCAAAATGTGAAGCATATTTTAAATCCCAATACATATGCGGTCCTGATTGGTTTTACGATGTTCCTTCTGTCGATTAAACTTCCTGAAGTAATCATGAAATCTTTCGGCGGACTAGGTGATTCTACTTCTTATCTTTCAATGCTTTATATTGGATCAATGATGTATTTTACCAGCCTGAAGGGCTATCTGAACAAAAAGGAGGTATATATTTTCACCTTTACCAAATTAGTTCTCCTCCCGGTTCTTGTCCTCCTGATGTTTTCCAAATTTGTCACTTTTTTCCCGGGTAAGCTCGACACCATTATAATTTCGGTGCTGGTTCTGTTGTCTTCAATGCCGGCGATGGCAAACGTGGTGATCATGGCTAAAATCTTTGGCGCCGATGATAAATTAGCCACGGCGAATGTATTTGTTTCCACGATAGTCAGTCTGCTTTCACTACCGTTGATACTGCTGATGATTGAGATGATGCTTCCGGCATAAAGTAGTTCCGTGTTGCGGCGTGAACGATTTCACTTATTCATTTCTCATGGATAAAATTTCGTCAATCTGTGATTACCCTTTTATCATTTTGAAATATGTTGATAGCTTTGCACCTTTCTTACCATAAAATTTCTGATCGTGAGGACAATTAAAATCATTGCAGTAATACTGACTGGGTCGTTTTTACTGTTCGGTTGCGGAACTAATTCCAAATCGGGTAAAAATGTGGTTATAAAAGACATTGACGGAAACGAATATTCCACAGTTACTATCGGCTCGCAGGTTTGGATGGCAGAGAATCTCAAAACCACCAAGTACAATGATGGCAAATTGATTCCTAACGTAGAGGTCGATTCGATTTGGAGAGATCTTAAAACCGATGCTTACTCCTGGTATAACAATGATTTGGCTACGAACAAGGCGTCGTTGGGAGCCTTGTACAATTGGAATACAGTCAATACCGGAAAGCTTTGTCCAACCGGGTGGCATGTTCCGTCTGATAAAGAATGGAGAAATCTGACTGCCTATTTGGGCGGCGAAAATGTGGCTGGAATCGAATTAAAAACCACCAGCGGCTGGAACAAAGAGGGTCATGGAACCAATTCCAGTGGTTTTTCTGCTATCCCGGCCGGTTATAGAAACAGTAAAGGAAGCTTCAGCTCACGCGGCATTAGCGGATATTGGTGGAGTTCCACTCCAAGCACGGTAAATGCCTGGTATTGCGTGCTCTTTAGCAAGGATGGCACTGCCTTCAAATACTACGGATTGCCGGAAAGTGGTTTTTCTGTCCGTTGTGTCAAGAACTAGCTCAACTCCTTTTGATAGGCCACAACATCCAAAATTTTATTAAATTTTTCCCCGACATTTTTGAAGTGTGCGCATTTTTGGTAGCCACACTTTTCGAAAAGCGCTATGCTGGGCGCATTATCACCTGTGATGATCCCGATCAGATTTTTTAGCCCGTTTTCTTTGGCCTTGCGTTCCAAATGGTTCATCGCAATTTTCCCTATCCCTTTCTTGCCGAATTCCGGTTTGAGGTAAATAGTAACCTCGGCAGTTCTGTCATAGGCTTGTCGCTTTTTATAATAGGTCAGGAAGCAATATCCGGCAAGTTGATTGTCCGTGACAATGAGGTATGAGCTGTACACCGGATGACCGATATAAATGAATTCCATCAATTGTTCAGCAGTGATGGGTTCGGTATGAAATGTTGCAGTAGAATTTGCGATATACCAGTCGTAAATATCCTTGATGTCCGGCAAATCTTCCGCCTTGATTTCCTTAAATTGAATTTCCATGAATGATATAGATAATTCGTTTAGTATCAAATCGAAATTGAAGTTTTGGTAATATCAGACTCGCGAGACGTTATTCTTCATAGCCTGAAATTTTCCCTTTCAACACAGCCGGAATCCCTTCCTTCATCCATTTTGGATTTGGTCCGCCTTTCAGGTAATAATCGAAAAACTGACTCATTCGTATTCCAAGATCCTGCCGGTTTGGCCGCTTGGTAAGATTGTGCTCTTCACCATTGTAGACAAGCAACCAGGCGGGTTTTCCCAGACGGCGCAAGGCTGTGAAGAACTCGATTCCCTGATACCACGGAACGGCGCCATCATTATCGTTGCTCATAATCAGCAGCGGCGTAGTTATTCTATCCACGAAAAAGATCGGTGAGTTTTCGATGTAGAGCTCCCGGTTTTCCCAAAGGTTTCCGCCGATTCTGCTTTGACCATGTTCGTACTGAAACTCACGGACTACGCCACTTTCCCAGCGTATGCCACCATAAGCCGAGGTCATATTGCTGACAGGTGCTCCGGCCATAGCAGCCTTGAAAAGACCGGTCTGAGTAACCATATATGCAGTTTGGTAGCCGCCCCAGCTCTGTCCTTGTAATCCCATGTTGTGTTCGTCCACATAGGGACGTTTCATCAACTCCATGGTTCCGCTCATGATCGAATTGTAGGCATCTTTTCCCGGATGGCCGGTGGTATAGATGATATCCGGGACGAATACCAGGTATCCGTTGCTGTTATAATACGGAAAATTCACGGTAGATCTGGACGGATTTGGGACATAATGTGTGTTGAGTTTATCCGAATATCGTTCGTAATAATAGACAATCATCGGGTATTTTTTCGCAGGATCGAAATTCTCAGGTTTGTACAGCAACCCTTTCAATGCTTTGCCTTCCAGGCTTGTCCAGTTGATTTGTTCTACGGTTCCCCACCAATACCTACTCTGCTGAGGATTTACCGACGACAATTTCCTGATGTCTGTAAAATCGGACTTGCTTTTCCATAAATCCGGATAATTGATGTAAGAAGACTGCTGCCAGATGATGGTTCCGGCATTTTTAGCTTTCACGGGAATGCTTAAATCCTTATCCATTGCTATGAGATTGGTTAGCGATCCGGTAGTGCCAAGTTTCAACGAGGCAAAGCCCTGTTTGCAACTCTCTTCTTCGGCAGTCTTTAGCAGCAATGGTTGGTCGGGGTTGATATAAAGCGCCTCAGGATCGAGGTTGATATAGCGGTACGATCTCTTCTCTTTTCTGCCGGAAGTGAGCAGCACCGGACTTTTTATCCCTTTGGGATCAAACTGCCAGACATCATATTGGTCATAGATCAGTAGCGATTCATCGTCTTTTGTCCATCCTGCAATCCCATACGCATTGGGTGTCGACGGATTGTCGTGTTTTTCATTGAAAAAGGCAACCGGAACATTCGATGTGAGATTTTTTGGCTGCATTTTAACCAGATCCATCACGTTCCACGCTTTTTCTGTGCCATTATACCAGTACAGATATTTCCCATCCGGGGAAAGTTCTGTGGAGAACTCTTTCTTCTTAGAAATTAATTTGCGAACGCCTGTTTTAAGATCGATAAGGTATGCATCGCGATAGTTTGCCTCTTCCCAGGATGTTAGAATCTCGTATTCTTTGTCTGCAAACCCAACAGCTATCTCCGCATTCCCTTTTTTGATAGTCCTGACCCGCGTGATAACAGAGTCGGCAAGTTGTATCATTTTTTTATCCGGGATACGATAAATGGCCATGTAGCTTTGCTTAAGGTCGGAATCCAGCTCTTTTAGCTGCTGCGACTGCAAACGGCCATCCTTCCAATTCCAAATGTCGACCCTGGTTTTTTCCTCATCCAAAAGTGTGTCTTTTGGCAGTGGCATTATTTTTGGAGCGGTTCCGAAATAGAGCTTACTGCCGTCATCGGAAAAATTCATTCGGCCATTCTCAGATACCTCCCAGTTTTTGGGAATTCCGGGAGTGAGCGTGTCAGCTACGACCATTGGTGCGGTTAATTTTTCGTTCCAAAGATTGAGACTGAATCGTTTAACTTTTGCCGTGTCACTCGTAAATAGCCAGGCAATTTGTCGACCGGCATCATCCGTCAGCACCTTTTTCGCAAGTCCGTTGCCTTCGAATAATTTTTTCGACTGGAGATTTTCGGTGTCAAATAGTTGCACGGTAGAGGAGTCAACAGAATCCTTCTTTAACGTTACGAAAGCGCACAACCTGCCATTCTTTGAAAGAGCGGCTTCGGTAACATTCTCGAATATGAATGTGGCTCTGGTAAGCGGATTTGTTATGGTAAGCTGGGCGGTCTCAACTTCATTGAACGCACCTTTTTTTGTCTTCTTGTCCTTCTCCTTTTTTGGTTCAATTTTCGATTTTAACTGGGAAGTGTCCTGCACAGACTTTAGTTTCAGCGAATCTTTTCCATCGGACTTACCCTTTGGATCTTTCGCTTTATCCTGCAAATAGGCAACCCATGATCCACCATCTTTCGACAACTGGAAGGATTTTAATCCTGAGATTTTCACTATTGAATCTGACGCCAGCAACCAAATCCCCAGCGAATCTTTGGGCATATCTTCTTTTTTTGTTTTTGCCACTTTAAGCTTCCTAAGCACATTCTCAGGCTGCCGTATTTTGAAGACCAGCAGATCGGAAGCGTTGCTAAAAACTGCCTCCTGGCTTCGTGGTAACGAATCATGTTTTCCGGTTAATAGATTTTGCAGGTGCAGGAACCCGTCACCCTTCTGGGGATTTACTTCATACGAAACCCACTTCCCGTCTGAAGAGATCAGGGGCTTGGCCAGCTCTTTCCAGGAGTCATAAACTGAATGAGTAAGTGGTTTTTTAGTTGGCACCTGTGCGGTGGCCGAAGCAGCCATAAACATTACAGCTGTCAGTGACAAAAACATGTAATTCATCATTGTTACAGGATATCAGGAAATGTGGCTGAAATATACTACAAATCATGGAAAAGCAATTTGTTTTAAAACGATAATAAACATAAATTTGGCATTGACACGCAGGATGAGGGATCTCTCAAAATGCCTGCCTGTTGTTCGATAACTCCAAGTTTATCAGAACCTAAATATTAATTAATTCAGGAAACTTTTGCCTGCATGAAAATCTCAATTCTCAGTATTTGTCTGTGTTCTCTTCTGTTAATCCTATTTGCGCCGGAATCGGGCGCTCAAACTGAATATAGTCAGCAATGGCCAGGGTTTCGCGGTCCATGGGGGCGGGGCTATATTGAAGGTGCAAAAACTGCCGTAACCTGGGATGTTGCGGGTTCTAAAAATATCAAATGGAAGACTCCGATACCCGGATTGGGGCATTCATGTCCGGTTATCTGGGGCAATAATTTGTTTGTAACGACGGCTGCGAGTCTGAAGAGCGCCGAGTCTCTGAAGGTAGGTCTTTATGGCGATATTGATATGGCCGACGATAATGCAGTGCATGAATTTAAAGTTTACTGCCTCGACAAGCAATCAGGAAAAATTCTTTGGGAAAGGGTTGCCCATAAAGGGATTCCAAAATCCAAGCGCCATACCAAGGCCTCTCAGGCAAATTGTACACCTGCGACTGATGGAAAACATCTCGTAGTGCTGTTTGGTTCGGAAGGTTTGTATTGCTACAACCTGCAAGGAAATTTGCTTTGGACGAAGGATCTTGGAATCATGAACCCTGGTCCGTTTAATGAAAAAGAGGTGGAATGGGGGCAAGCCAGTTCGCCTGTGATTTTCTCAAATTATGTTATCATCCAATGCGATAAGACAACTGATTCTTACCTTGCCGCATATGATATCAAGGATGGCAAAGAAATTTGGCGGACATCACGCGATGAAGTATCCACCTGGGGAACTCCTGCCATTTATTCGAAGGGAGGGAAGACTCAGGTGATTGTGAATGGGTTCAAACACATGGGCGGATATGACCTCGAAACTGGGAAGGAAATATGGAAGATGAGCGGTGGTGGAGATGCCCCCGCAACAACCCCGGTTATTGCCCACGATTTGATTTTCATCAATAATGCGCACGGTAAATTTTCGCCAATATTCGCGGTTAAACCAGATGCAATCGGTGACATCACCCTTAACGCGGATTCGACAAGAAATAAATATATTGCCTGGAGCATTAAGCGTGGGGGCGCCTACATGCAAACACCGCTCATTTACGGCGACTATCTTTACAATTTGCAGGTAAATGGTCAGCTCACCTGTTTTGATGCAAAGACCGGCGAAGTTAAATACAAGCAGAACCTCAACGATGCATTCTCTTCTTCCGGAATTGCTGCGGACGGTAAAGTCTATTTTTCTGCCGAAAGTGGCGTGATTTATGTGATTAAAGCCGGGGCAACATTTGAGCTGCTCTCAAAAAACGAAATGGGCGATGTCTGTATGGCCACTCCGGCTATATCCGGCAACACGTTGTTTTTTCGTACGCAGCACTATCTCGTCGCCGTTGAGTGATCGGATTGCTGTCGTTTCGCACAATTAAAAGTGTAAGATTTTCTAACCATATCGAAGCCGTGCCGCTCGATGGTTTTCTGCCAAAGTCTATAAAAATTGAGCAATATGTTGGACGAGAAGAAAGGAAGCGGGGAATTACCGGAAAGTGTAGAGCGCTTTAAAT
Source organism: Prolixibacteraceae bacterium (assembly GCA_963663005.2). Taxonomy (GTDB): domain Bacteria; phylum Bacteroidota; class Bacteroidia; order Bacteroidales; family Prolixibacteraceae; genus CAINVV01. The sequence goes on along the minus strand of CAXXHH010000003.1, from coordinate 918,338 downwards.
TATTTTTTGAAAATGCTCCTTTAGGGTACCAGTCGCTCGACGAAAATGGATGCTTCATTGAGATAAACGACAGATGGAGTGAGGTTTTGGGTTATTCACGAGAGGAGGTGATCGGGAAATGGTTTGGCGATTTTTTGGCAAAACAATATGTCGAAGGATTCCGGGAACGGTTCCAGCTGTTTAAATCCCAGGGAAATATCCATAGTGAATTTGAAATGGTGCGAAAGGACGGAGCCACAATCTTTGTGGGCTTTGACGGTCGTATCGGCTATACGCCGGAAGGATCTTTCAAACAGACACATTGCATTCTCGACAACATTTCGGAGCGCGTAAAAGCGGAAAATCTGCTCAGAGAAAGCGAAGAGCGCTTCAGACAACTTTTTGAGCTTTCCCCGGTAGGTAAGTCCATGACTGGTATCGACGGTTCGTTACACGTCAACAAAGCTTTTTGCGATATGGTTGGTTATTCGGAAAAAGAATTGGAGAGCATGAAGTGGCAGGATATCACGCACCCGGATGATATTTCAAAGTCAGCTGAATTTATACAATCAATAATCGACGGCAAAGTTGAGTACTCGAGAATTGAGAAACGGTTTACTCATAAAAACGGTGACGTTGTTTGGGCCGATGTTTCGACTAATCTCTACCGAAAGGATGGGCAGCCCCGATATTTCATTACCTCCGCAATCAACATCACGGATCGAAAGCAGGCGGAGTTAATGCTTAAGGAAAGTGAGGAGAAATACAGAGCGCTTGTGGAAGTTTCTTCTGATGCCATTTTTATCAATCAGCGAAACAGGATTACCTATCTCAATCGTGCTGCCTTGCGACTTTTCGGAGCAAATGATCCGGAGCAGATTATCGGGAAATCGCCTTTTTCAGTGTTTGATCCCGATTTTCACCATGCCATCGGTTTACGAATTGACGAGATGTTTGAGAGAGAATTTGTAGCGCCAATGATTGAAGAGAAAATTATCAGGATCGATGGAACTAAAGTCGACGTGGAAGTGACAGCTACTTCTTTTAAGCTTAAGGGAGAGCTTGCCATTCACGTGGTTTTACGGGATGTAACTGAACGAAAAATGGCAGAAAGACAAATTGTGAGTTTCAACGAAGAACTGGAAAAGCTAGTGCAACTGCGTACAGCTGAACTGAACGAATCCATCGCCGAACTGGAGGAGCAGACCCGCGTTTTCGTCGGACGGGAAATGAGAATCATTGAACTCAAAGATCGTGTGGACGAGCTCGAACGACAATTGAAAGAGAAAATGAACTCTAAATAAGCCAGGTCAGATAAGGAAAAGTTGTTCGGCTACTATTTGGTAATGGTGCAAAAAAATAATTGAAGAAATTGTCCAAAACGGACTTTAATTTTGAGTTATCGAAATTACCGGTAGAGTCATTGCCCAGGCATTCGGTAGATCCTGTGGTCCGAATATACCATCGCCGCTTCTATCTTCATACTGCCAACATCCATTCACGTTAAAATCGACAATCAATTGAGTGCCTTTGCCTTCCTTCAAAATAAAGGCAGCTTTGGCTTTATAAATTGGATGTGGGGCCGTACTGAAGAATTCAACATTGCCGAAAGGACCAAAATCCTTGGCCGATTTCCCGGCAAAATTCAACCAGTTTACACCATTGCCGTCTGCCGAATATTCGGCAATTCGTGGTGCTCCCGGATCAAAATTTGGAAAGGCGTTTTTCCCCATGAGCCAGCCAATTTCCTGTGAATTGTTAATTTGCGTCAAATCGCCTGGCTGGTGCATACCACCCTCTGTTTCGGCATCATCCGACAAATAAATTCTAATATTTCTGCGTTCTGTGCCACGGGAAGTAGTCGCAATCGCAATATTCATTTGCAGGAAATAAACCTCAAATTCCATAGCCGAATAATTACCTTTTGGGATGGTTGTGCCATTGATAAGAGAATGGGAGGCGGTACTATTGTTAAAATCGAAAACCATGGAAGAACTCAGATTCGGTTTGTTAAAAAGTTCGGCATTAGATGTGCCGTTATTCCCAATTAATTTGACACTTTTAAGACCAATGTAATAACTAGTTGGCGTTTCTTTGGTCAGCACAGTTGTGGCTTTAGGAATGCTAGCTGATTTGTTCTCCTGAAAACTAACCCTTAATGTAACATCATTAATAGTAACCCCATCCGTACCTGTACCTTCTTTTTTACAACCAAAGATCAACAGCAGTATAATAGCCACTAAAAATGACAGAGAGTACTTTTTCATGGTAGTTATTTTAGAATTAGTGAAGTTAATAACAAATTGCTATTAAACAATATATCAAAGCTATTCCAACTTGAATTTTAAACAGATTGCGCTCAGGACAAAGCGTTTAGGACATTAAATTGTTAGCTTCCACCGTCAATGGGTTAGCGTCTCCGAAGAGTACAAGTAGACTGTAGTGTGGAGGCTTTTCAAAACCTCAAAAAATCAATGCTAGTTTTTAAATTTTTTTGCGTCAATCGGCATTAAAAAATGTATTTTTATTTGAACTAAATAACCAAGGGAATTGTTTGCTATTCAAGATTCTGATTTGATTATCAATTTCTTTCGCCTTCATAAATAATCGGGATTTTACTAACTCTTTACGATTACTGTCTATGAAAAAATCTGCTTATCTGTTTGCATTATTGGCATTCCTTCTGTCCTGCAACAGCGAGAAAAAGAAGTTTGTTGCACCATTAAAACCCTTCCCTGTTGTGCAAGTCGCTGAGCGGGAGGTTGTTGGTAATTTTGTATTTCCTGCAAAATTAACCGGCATAAACAATAACAATGTGAGGGCAAAAGTTTCCGGGTACATTGAAAAGGTTTTCATACATGACGGAGAGCGGGTAACGGTCGGACAACCACTATTTAAGCTTGAGACCAACGTCTTGACTCAGAATGCGTCGGCGGCGATGGCTCAGGTCTATTCAGCAGAGGCAGGTGTCAACGCAGCCGAGGTGGAGGTGAAAAAATTGACTCCCCTGGTTGAAAAAGATATTATCAGCAATATTCAGTTGGAATCTGCCAATGCAAATTTGTTAAGGGCAAAAGCGCAGTTAAGTCAGGCGAAGGCTGATTACGAGAGTATTCGCGAAAACATCAAGTACTCGCTTGTCACCTCGCCGGTAAATGGAGTCGCAGGCAAAATTAATTTCATGGAAGGGAGTCTTGTCAGTCCGTCCGATCCTCTGCCATTGACCATTGTCTCAGATATTAGTAAGATATATGCCTATTTTACGTTGAACGAGAAACAATATCTGCAATTTTTCAAGTATGCCTATGGAGCCAATCTGGCCGAAAAAATTGCAAATGTTCCGGAGATAACTCTTGAATTGGCAGATGGAGATGATTATGAGATCAAGGGAAAGTTGGAAACGACCACAGGTCAGATAGATCCCGGTACCGGAACAATTCTGTTTCGTGTTATTTTTGACAATGCAAGCGGCTTACTTAGCAACGGAAGTGCCGGAAACATAAAGATTCCCAAAATCTACAGAAAGATCATGGTTATTCCTGAAAGCGCAACGTTTACGCAACAGGGGTATGTCTACACCTACCTTTTCAGAGGTGATACAGTTGCCTCTACCGTCATTGAGGTGGTCGACCGTATTCACAACATGTCTCTCATCGGCAAAGGGCTTTCGCCCGGAGATGTGGTAGTAGCCAATGGAATCATATCGTTAAGGAACGGAATGAAGATTCAGCCGGTCAAGTCAAACCTTGACTCCCTGATTCAAATCAAGGTTGTTAAATAATAGCGCTACGCCATGATTAAAACATTTATAGAGCGACCTGTCCTTTCGACGGTGATCTCAATTTTTATCGTATTGCTGGGCATATTGGGAATCTACTCACTCCCCATTACACAGTATCCTGATATTGCCCCTCCAACCATAATGGTTTCTGCCAGATATGCCGGCGCCGATGCAGCGACGGTAATTGAAAATGTCATCATTCCAATCGAGGAGCAGGTAAACGGTGTAGAAGGACTAACCTATATCAGCTCAACGGCCGATAACAATGGGGGTGCAATCATTACCATCTTTTTCAAACAAGGTGTCGATCCTGATATTGCAGCAGTAAACGTACAAAATCGTGTGGCCAGGACGATTCCGTTGCTGCCTGCCGATGTGACCCGAGCTGGGGTCGTAACCCAAAAGCAACAGACCAGTGCTCTGATGTTTTTGTCATTCTATTCAACCAACAAAAGCTATGACGATGTTTTTATTCAGAATTATCTGGGAATAAACGTTGTTCCGGCGCTAAAACGGATCAATGGAGTGGGGGATGCCTCCGTTTTCGGTTCCAAGAGCTACTCCATGCGTATTTGGCTGGATCCACAAAAACTTTCTGCCTTTAATCTTGTTCCGGCCGACATTGTTCAGGCAATTAATGATCAAAGCAGACAGGCTGCGCCGGGTCAGTTGGGTCAAAATAGCGGAGAAGCTTTTCAGTATGTTATCAAATATTCTGGTCGGCTAAACGAAGTAAATGAATACAAAAATATCATCATCAAAGTTGGACAGGATGGACAATTGCTCAGATTAAGTGATGTGGCAGATATCGAATTATCGGCGCTCAGCTACTCTATGCTTGGTGAGACCAATGGCTATCCTTCACTCACATTAGCAGTATATCAGACGCCTGGCTCAAATGCAAGGCAAATTATAGAAGATATAAAATCGAACCTCATTGAATCAAAAAAAGAGTTTCCACAAGGTCTCGAATATTCTATTAATTACGATACCAACGAATTTTTATCGGCTTCCATTGAGAGTGTATTGCATACCCTTCTTGAGGCATTTATTTTGGTATTCATCGTGGTTTTTATTTTCCTGCAAGATTTCAGATCAACATTGATTCCGGCTATTGCAGTGCCAGTCTCCATTGTGGGAACTTTTTTCTTCCTGAATCTCTTCGGGTTTTCCATCAACCTGCTGACACTCTTTGCCTTGATTCTGGCTATTGGAATTGTTGTGGATGATGCCATTGTTGTGGTGGAGGCTGTTCATGCAAAGATGAACAAGGAACCTGGAAGAAGTATCAAGGAGGTTACCACGAAAGCCATGGGCGAAATCAGTGCAGCCATCATTTCCATTACCCTGGTGATGGCAGCTGTATTTATTCCTGTGACTTTCATCCCCGGACCATCGGGCGTATTCTACAAACAATTTGGAATAACGTTGGTCGTTGCTATTGTAATTTCAGCAGTCAATGCTTTGACCCTTAGTCCTATGCTGTGTGCTCTCGTGCTAAAGCCTCATCATAAGGATCCAGCCGTTAACGAATCATTTATTCAGCGGTTTTACCTCGCTTTCAATACCGCATTCGAAAAATTTACAAATAAATATTGCTCCATATTGCCCTTCCTGATCGCCCGAAAATGGTTGGTTGGGGTCATTATAGCCGGAGCAGCTTTGGGAATTTTCTGGGCCAATAAAACGACTCCCTCCGGTTTTGTACCGAATGAGGACCGAAAGCTGATTTTTGCCAATATTGAGTTGCCACCCGCTTCCTCCCTCGACAGAACCTATGCCGTACTTAAGAATTTTCAACAGGTCGCCCGGCAAATACCCGGAATCGAGGATTTCAGTTACATTATCGGAACCAGTTTGATCTCCGGGTCAGGCAATAATTATGCCCTCGGATTCTTGAAATTGACTGACTGGGCTGAACGCAAGGGCAAGAAAGAGGAGACAGTTGAAGCTGTCACCTATAAGCTTTTTGATATTGCGTCACAATTCACTGAAGCCCAGATGATTTTCTTTAGTCCGCCAAGTGTTCCGGGCTTTGGCAACAGTGCAGGTTTTGAACTTCAGTTATTGGATAAAACCGGAGGCACTCCTGCGGAGTTGGATAAGGTGACCAAAGCATTTCTGGCTCAACTGAACGTGCAACCTGAGATTTTCTACGGACAATCCTCTTTCAATACAGGTTATCCCCAATACAATTTGAAAATTAATGTACCCCTGGCGATGCAAAAGGGAGTGTCAGTTTCAGAAATACTCAATGGTTTAAGTGGCTACATTGGAGGTGTCTATGCTGCCGATTTTACCAAATACGGGAAGCAGTTCTCCGTGATGATTCAGGCTAAACCCGAAAACAGAAACGACCTTCAGAGCCTGAATAAGATCTATGTCAGGAATTTTTCAGGGGAAATGTTGCCCGTGACTATTTTCGTCAATTTGGAAGAGATGTATGGACCTCAGGTTCTGAACCGTTTCAACCTGTACAATTCTGCCAGTGTTTCCGGGGCTCAGAAGCCCGGGTACAGTACCGGTGACGCCATTCAGGCTGTCAGACGCGTGGCTGCCACAACGTTGCCCAACGGGTATACGGTCGATTTTTCGGGATTAACGCGGGAGGAAATTGGATCAGGATCCCAAACCAGTCTGATTTTTCTGATCACATTGGTCTTCGTATTCCTGCTCCTTGCCATCCAATATGAGAGCTATGTGCTGCCTTTGGCTATCCTTTTCTCGCTGCCTCTTGGAGTGATGGGTGCCTACCTGTCGCAGAAATTTGCCGGATTGGAAAACAATATTTTCTTCCAGATTGCCTTAATCATGCTGCTTGGATTATTGGCAAAGAACGCAATCCTGATCGTTGAATTCGCGCTGCACGAACGCATGAAAGGACACTCCATCGCTAAGGCTGCCATTATGGGAGCACAAGAAAGATTGAGGCCCATTCTGATGACCTCCTTCGCATTCATTTTTGGACTAATGCCGTTAGTTTTGTCCAAAGGAATCGGCTCGAACGGAAACAGATCATTGGCAACCGGTGCGGCATTTGGTTTGCTGATTGGAACTTTCCTTGGCTTGCTGGTGATACCTACTTTGTTTGTGATCTTTCAGACAATTCAAGAACGGATAAAACCCTTAAATATTAAAACCATTGAAGATGAGAAAGCGAATTAATCCAATATATCTATTGGTTCTCACCCTGTTTCTCATACAGTCGTGTGGCGTGATGAAACCATACAAGCGACCCGACATGAACGTCATCCAGACCTACCGGGATTCGATTGCCAACAAGGATTCCTCACTATTCAATTATCAGTGGCGAAAGCTGTTCCAGGACTCAAAACTAGTCGGATTGATCGAAGAAGGGCTGAAATTCAATACAGATTATCAGATTGCCTTGAGAAACATGGACATTGCCAATGCATATCTGAAGCAATCAAGAGCAGCTTATGGACCGTCTTTAAGTGTTGAGGGCAACGCAATGCATTCCGTACCATCCCGAAAGTCATCCAGTGGAATTGGGCTCCCGGAGGGTACCAACTTCAATGATATAAAACTAAATGGATTATTTTCATGGGAACTTGATGCCTGGGGGAAAATTGCCAGTCAAAAAAGAGCTTCGGCTGCTCAGTTCAGAAAATCGGAGCAAATGCAAAGAGTCGTAATGTCTCAACTCATTTCTGCAATATCCACCAGATACTACAGTTTGCTATCATTGGACAAAAAGAAAGAAATTCTGCTCAAGGCAATCGAAAACCGCAAAGACGGCGTTAGGGTCATCTCGGCTTTGAAAGCGGCAGGCAATGTTTCTGAAGTGGCTGTAAAGCAAAACGAATCGCTTCTCTACGCGGCTCAGGTTATGCTGATTGATATTGAAAATGAAATTTTCCAGACGGAAAATGCGATTTCCGTTCTGATTGGCAGGCACCCCGGTAAAATTTCCCGTGGCGACTTTTATGTTCAGGCGAGAGCGCCGAAAATTGCGTCTGGTGTCCCCATTCAGCTGCTGGAGAACCGACCCGACATCGTTGCCGCGGAACAGGATCTTATCCAGGCTTTCGAATTGACAAACGTTGCTGCAGCCTCACTCTTTCCAACCCTATCGATCTCGGCGTCCGGCGGTTTGAATAGTATGAACTTTAATGATCTGTTTAATTCCAGCGCGCTTTTTTCCAATGTACTGGGAAATTTAGCCCAGCCATTGTTCGGCAAAAGAATGTTGAAAACCCAGAAGGAAGTACGGGTATCCCAACAGGAGATCGCCATGCAGAGCTACAAAAACGCGATACTGGTTGCTTACCAGGAGGTCAGTAATTCGTTGAGGAATTATTGGTCGGGCGATGCAAAGCTGAAAATTCAAAGACTCGATTATGTAGCTCAATACAGGGCATTACAATACTCGGAAGAGCTTCAAAAACAAGGACTGGCAAATTATCTTGAAGTGATCAAGGCAAAGGAGAGTTCACTCACTGCTGAATTATCCATAATTCAATCAGAATTACAGATGATGACTTCTACCATTGAGCTTTACCGTGCTCTGGGCGGTGGCTGGAAATGAGGAACCCTGATTAAGAGTTTTGTCCGGCATTATCCGGTGTCTCTAAAAACGACGACTGAAAACCGTTATATTTGACAAATTATCTAACCGCCTGACAGACAAACGATGAAAGAAGTAATTATCTTCCTGCTCATAATATTGACTGGGTGGAATTGCAGTGGCCAGCCGTCAAATGTTTCGGTTAAAGACAAATCGCAGTATGACCAGAGCTTTATCGATGGGCTTTCCCATTTTAAGAAGTTCGTAAAGCTTGTTGATAGCAACCTCATCGCAGAGGGTGACACTACTCATTTCCCGGAAATTTTGGCATTAAAAAGGGAGGTGATTTTCAAAGGAAAGAAGAATGATCAACAATTTGTTCTAGCTATTTCCAGAATAAATCTGACAACCTTGCTCTACAGCTTCCGGCTGAGAAATTCAAGCGGCAAAAGTGTCCTAAACAGGTCGGGTAAAGCGATACTCGGATCAATGTTTTTCCTGGGTTGCGAGGTAGACATTGATGACCTGACTGGTGAAGGTTATTCAAGTTATGAATATTGGGATCAGACAAAGGACTCCTGGTTATCGATTAGAGTCGGGACGACAAAAGACAATAATGGAAAACTAAGAGCAAAAATTACGTACGGAAGCAATTCCAAGGGAGTAATGGGAATAGATCTGAAGGATTGCCCCACGTTGAGAATAGAGTAAGATGTGGCCTGAAACCTAATCTAAAAAAATGGAAATTTCTAAGTTCAAATTACTCACGGAAGACCTGGACCAGCTGGTCAATTACCTGGCAGACCACCTTCCTTTCGATTACGAGAATCACAGCGGGGATATGTCCGTGTTGGCTCAGGAGGAGTATCATTTGAGAAGTACCTCCACGCAATTGAATATGGTAATTGCAAAGAAACACGCAGATTATATTCTGCTGGATATTATTGGCAGTGCGGGAGGTTCAGGAATGTTAAATAATGATTTTGGTTCTGAAAAGGCGTATCTTAGAAAGGCTTTTGCCGTTTTGGAGAGGTATTGTGAAGAATTTACTATCGACCTTGAGGAGCTGGAGGAAATCGATTGAATGAGAACTGAATTTGTGTATTACCTCAGATGAACATCCTATTTCGAGAAGTGAATGCTTTCGGTAACCTCTTTTAATCTCAGGCGAAAGTTGTATTTTTGCGCTGTGAAAAAGCGATTTAAAATAGTTGCAATTCTTTGTCTGATAATCCTGTATTGCTTAACCATAAGCATATATAGCGGGAATGTCACCATCAATCGTGTTGACTATTTAGCCCAATCAAAATCTGAATTCAAAGCGCAAAAAAGCAGCTTTTCTGATTTTTTAATCCGGACGGAAAAATCTGGAAGTACTATAAGTGTATATCGTATAGTTCACCATTCCACAGTTAAAAATCAGGTAAATCATTATTGGTGCGACACAATAACTGCCGCGCTGGATCTATCTTGTCACTCCTCGCAAAACAGTTTTTTTTCGAATCCACCGATTGTAAATTTCAGAAAGTGTGACCTGATTTTCCCTTTCCATTATTTTTGGTAATCCATCTTTTCACAGATTCAATATTCTATTCTTTTTTTGCAAGTACTTCAGATATGGTAGTGCTTGCCTTGTCGTTTATTAATTAATTCAAAATAAGATGGACTTAAAAGCTATTATCACGCTGTCAACAATTATAATCATCGGCTTCATATTATATGCAATATACAGTTTTAGCAAAAAGAAGAATGAAGCTCATTTTCTAAAAAAGCTACTCACTTTTGCAGAGCAAAATAACTGTAAAATCGCTGATCATGTGAGGTGGAACAATTCAATCCTTGGGATTGACAGAGAAAGAGGCCATCTCTTTTTCATCAGAAAAGCCGGTGACGAGGAAATTTTACAGCAAATAAATCTGACAAATATTCGGATGTGTCGTGTTAATCAAACCTCTAGAACTGTCAAGCAGGAGCAAAGTATTAGGACTGTCGTGGATCAGATAGAATTGATATTTAACAATATTGATAAAAATAAACCTGATGATATCATTGAATTCTATAATACAGCTTATGATAAATTGTTTCTATCAGGGGAACCAGAGATCGCAGATAATTGGTGCAGAATTATCAATGTAACAATTGCTGAGTTACCAAAGACGAAGTAATCCGTTATTTAATCCAGGATCAACGACATGGGGGTTGGAATTACAAAATTCCGCCCCTTAGTTTTCTTCAAGTACAGGATATCCCGTTTTACTTCCGTTTAATGTCCACCCGGAATAACCCGTTTTGTTGGCGTTTTGCCATGCATTCAGGCATTCGAGAAGGGCAGTATTCGAACTGTAGGATACTTTACCGATAGCGGTTCCGGACTTTATCATTGAGGTCTTGCCCTGCGTCTCAGTAAACGCATTTGAGGAGCCATCGGTATCTGCTGTTGTGCTTCCCGGATTTATTGTCCCGAATCCATTTTGGGAAGCCCCGAATCCATCTTTTGCACAGCCCTTGAGGTAATAGCAGAAAGTGACAACGCTTGAAGGCAGATTATTTCCAACGACTCCACCTATGTAAAACCCATTTTCTTTTGCCTGAGTATTGATACTCCCGGTGTTGTAGCAGTTTGTCAAAGTACCGCTGTTGGAGCCTACAATACCTCCCATTCCTGCACCATAGCTTTCTCCGTATTCCTTATCAGTATAACCGGTCAGATTACCTGTATTATAGCAGTTGGATAACAGACTATTCATATTAACGCCAACAATACCCCCAACAATGGAATTACCAGCAATGTCTGCACTGTTTCCGCAATTTCTTACAATTCCGTTGAAACTTTGTCCGGCAATCCCTCCTGTATAATAACTACTGCCTTTGACTGTGGCACTGTTGTTACAATATTCTATCAACCCACCCACATTAAATCCTACAATGCCTCCAACTCTGCATCCGTTATTTCCGATCATAATTCCCTGATTCTGGCAATATGATACTCTGGAATTCGTGCCTTCACTCTTTCCGACGATACCACCTGCGGCGTTGCCATTGCTGGTGAAGGTACCGGAGAAGGTGCATTCCTCGATAATTCCGTTTTTGCTGTATCCCACAATGGCGCCATTGAAATCTAAGTTCATCATAATTTCTCCGGCTGTTATGTTGCTGTCAATCAGATTTATTCTTTTTATTGTCCCTCCATCCATGGATCCGAACAAGCCCTGATAGCCTAATGCAGAATTGATGTATATGCCCTTGATTGTGTGCGTGTTGCCATCAAAACTGCCTTTAAACGGAGTCTCTTTTGTTCCTATGGGCTGCCAATCGAGGTTATTTAGGTCAAGACTTTTACTAAGCTGGTACGTTGAAGCGCTGGTTGCTCCCGACGGAGGATTTGTATTTATCCCGTTTACAATGTCAGATAAAAGTTTTAGCTGTGCGGGGGTTGAAATAGCATAAGGCTGAGTATTAGTGTCGAAGGTAGAGGCAGCAGTTCCATCCCATTTGACTAGAAAATCAAGTTCATTGATAAGATTGTCCTTTTTCTGGCATCCAACCACCAAAAATGCTAGAACGATAAAAAACAAAGTGATTTTTTTCATACTAAAAATGGGTATTGTTTAATGTTAGGTGTATCAATAGCAATGATAATAAGCGAATTTGCTTTTTACTATACAACAAGTTAAGGGTGGAAAAGTTTTCTTAAATGGATTCTATTTTCTGTCCCGGATTCGCTTTGAATCTGACATGAAATGTACGAAAGCTATGTACTTTCCCTACGCCTGCCTATTGAAGTCAGGTAAAATTCTCAATATGTGGAAATCGGAATAAGTTGGCGGGCAACTATAATATTAGGAATATGGTATCAAATGTTACCATTTTCTTTTCCTTCAAGCCAAATCTTTGAGGTTCGCAGCTTGCTGTTATTTTTCTGCCTTGTTAAGGAATTTTTCAATCATCGGAACCGCGAGCTCACTTTCTTTGAAGTCCGATGTCACAGTCGTAATTTCTCCAATATATTCACCATGTACGCCTGGAATTATTGCTAAGTCAGAATTGGCAATTTGTCTGTGCAGTTCAATGGCGTGTTCCGGTGTAACGATGTCTTTGTCAGCGACGATTATTAACGTTGGGACTTTAATAGCTTCAATTTGGTCGTTAGGAATGTCTTTGAAGTTTATCATTCGCTTTGCATCTTTATCGTGCATTACTTGCAAACCATTTGCGTCAGTCGCTACTTTGGTATATCCAACTTTTAATAGTTCTGGCATATCTTTCAAGCTGGCTTGCAACATAAAGCCCCAAAACCAATCAGGAATTCCATCTCGTTTGGCAAGCGCTGAACCTAAAATCATTTTGCCAACCAATTCAGGATGTCGGATTGCAATTTGTAACGTTGTTGTCCCTCCGTTACTGAAACCGAGAAAGTCGGCATTGCCGATGTTCAGGTTTTTGAGAAGTGTCGCAATGTCGTCCGCGTCCTGTTCAAATGTAAGGGCTGCATTTCGGTCACCTGTCCGTCCATGAGCCTGTAATTCCATTGCAATAACCTTTCTTTTGTTAGCAAGTATCGGAATGATTTTTTCAAAGCTCGTTTGAATAGTGGAACCGCCACCATGGACCAAAACGAGCGGTCTACCTTGCCCATAAATTTCGTAATACATTTTTAGTCCGTTCACATCGGAGTATCCATTTGTGAAATTCAAACGGTCGTCTTTTGCTGCCATATTATTATTTGTTCTGTCAGAAATGCCCTCAGCGATAAAAACCAGGTACATATCTTCGTGTCTGCGCTACGATTCACTATTTCCCGTCTGGAGGTGTCAGTTCTGCATTGTGCATGATTGCAATCCCCCAACGTCCTTGTGTTTTAACCACAAGCAAAGTGACAAGGCCTTTTCTGTTTTTTAGTTCAGCCCCATTGGGTAAAATGCATTTGTCCATTGTCCATGGAATGTCAACTGAGGCAATATCAGGTCTGATCACGCTGATTTTTGGAATTCCATTTTTGAGCGTTGAATTTTTAAAAGAGAAATATCCAGGTTTGCCCTGAAACATTGGTGCGTGAAATTCTTCAATTGCCTTTCTTCCTTTCGCAGAAGCTCCGACCACATTGGTAAATTCAGCATCTAAATTAAAGAGGGCGGCAAGTTTCTTAGCATCGTGAGCGTTGAATGCAGCCTCAAAATTGTCAGAAACGGCATTAATTGCAAGCGAATCCTTTTTGTCAAAGGCACTTTGTCCGAAAGCATTATTCAAAAAAATGCATCCGGTAAACAATACGGCTAATAGCACTACTTTTTTCATGACATTAATTTAATTTTTGTAAAATTTCCAGCTTGTGGCACAAAAATGTTGGAAGCATATTGATCACTTCAAATATAATGTTTATTTAATCCAAATAAACATTATAAAATAGAAATTTTGTAAAATCAATGTTGAATTTGATTTTCCTTCTTTTTGTGTTGGCGGTGTTTTCAGCAAGATGGCAAAAACAGATCAAAAGCAACGGAATTGAAAGAAAGCTCCTTTCTTTCAACCGACATGAAAACTGCGTACAAAGATGTGCTAAATTCGAGGTAGCAGAAGCTGATGCCTGGCGATGAGTGATATTCTCATTCCTGGTAAGGAAAGGGGCTTGCCCTCCAAATCTTGGAGCAAACTTGGAATTAAAAATAACATGGCTTACAGTTTTCATTGTAAGCCATTCTAAGAAATAGTTTTATGTTGGATGATGTAAGCAATCTTTTTATATTTGAGTGGTTGTTGCAATACAACTTATGACAACGATTGAGCTGTCGACCTGGCAACGCACCATGGCCGACAGCTTTTTGCATAATACGCTAATTACAAATGAAATTCAGGTTATTTAGCATGTTTTAATTTAACTTCAACCACACCAGATTTGGCTCGATCACCATATTTTTGAATAGCCTGTTCCCCTTTTAGTGTACTGAAGTTTTCAATTGAATTAGGGCTTATAGCCTTAAATTTCTCCGAAGAAGTTTCTATCCCATCAACAAAATAAATAGTGTTTTCTCCAGGTTTGATATTTTCCCATTTTTTAACCGAAACAATGGCGACTATACCATTTTTTGCACTATCACCATATTGATCTGTATAAGCAGTACCTTTTAACAAGTCAACAAATTTCACACTATCTGAGTTGATAGCTCTAAATCTTTTTTGATCAATTCTTACCCCATCCAAGTATAAAATTGGTGTATTCTGTGGATTTATTTCGCTTAACTTAGTTCGTATAATTTGATTATAATTAAGTAGGCTATCTTTGTGGGCAGCAGGTGAAATTTTTACTTTTACAGCATAAGCCTGATATAGTTGAACGCTGACGGGCTCACCGTTTTTCTTCCCTGGTTTCCAAACCGGCATTAAGTCCAGGGCCTTTCGGAATTCAGCTTCGATCTCAGGGTAGTTGCAGCCTTTAATAATTTTGGCATCCGCGACTTTCCCATTCCTGTCAATTACCATACTGTAAGTAATTGAATAGTTCCACCCGTCTGGTCTATTCTTACCAAATTGCGTTAGCCGACTAGAAAACCAATTATTAATTTCACCTTCGGTAAACAAAGGTTTTTCGTCCACATCAGCAATCTTGTAAATCTTGTCAACAGGATGCAACGTCGCTTCTTTTTTCTTCCTTACAGCAATGCCATATTTATCTTCCAATTCACGTTTAGCAAGATAGTTGGTATAATATTGGTTCGTCATTAAATTTACCTGATAATAGTGTTTTCCATAATTTACCGTATTTTTTTCAAGTTTACTAACAAAAACCCCGGAAAAGTCTGTATGTGAATAGTTCTTTAATTCTGAATTATTTACTCTTTTTTCATTGATCCACAGACCATAGATCTTTGAATCTTCCCAGGTTTTCATTTGTTCAATTGTAGGAACAGATTTCGGTAATGGGGGAGGTGCAGGAATGAAAATCACAATTTGGGCTGCTCTTTGTTCTGCATTCATTGATAAATACAAAGTTTCTAATTTTTTCTTGTCAGAATCAGAAATTTTACTGACATCGGGTACTCCTTTGTTATCAATTACTTTGTTTACGATGTTTTCATACTCTGAAAGTTGTTCTCTGCCTATACCAATCCCTAAAGATTGTTTCTCTTCACTCTTTTGCTTGATGGGGTTTTGAGCTTCCTTAAAATCCATCGCTCTTTCACTTTGTCTGCCGAAAGCCATCAGCAGCAGGGCGAGCACGGGAAGAAAGGTCGCCACCTTCCAATTCCATGCTTTTCTGGGTTTTTGTTCGTTGATCATTGCAATACGTTTTTTAATTTGACAATAATTGAAACTGTTTGCAAGTGCGAACCGATGTGATCCGACACCTTTTTGAATAATTAATAACTGATATTGAGTTGCATCGATGCCTTTGGTGAGTGTATAATCGTCAGCCTGAAATTCGTGAACCTCCTTCAGGTCCTTAAGAAGTAAGTAAATGAAAGGGTTAAACCAGTGAACTATTTTGGCGAATCCAAGTAATGCCAGATCATAAAAATGGAGTAATTTGATGTGAGCCTGCTCATGTGCCAGAAGGGTAGTCTGATGTTCTTCATAATCCGTACCAGAGAGGATAATATACCGGCTGAAGGAAAAGGCGGAGATATCCCGGTCAACAATAAGCACTTTGTAACCCTCCATTTTTATCCATCTTGCATTCCTGAAAAGGCTGAATATTCTGGCTAATCCAACAAGAAGTGAAAATAGAGAGATGAAAAGACCAATGAGATAGGTGTATTGAATTAATTCCCGGATTGAAAAACTCCCATTAGTTTTTAATTCTGCCAGAACGGATTTTTCGGCAAGTTGGGTATTCGAAATTTCAATTGGTTGTTGAGTTTGAGACCGCTCAGGGTCAGTTGATATTCTGTCAAATAAGGGTGAAATTTCATTGGCAGATGGAAACTGCATTACGTCCGGGAGGGTGAGCAGAGGAATAATGGCTGAGATAACCACGACTGACAGTAGAATTGCCCGATTAACAGAAAACGAAGTCTCTTTGCGCATCATTGTTCGATAGAGCAAATACAATAGGCTAAGGCAAACAGTCGACTTCAATATATAAATCAGAAGGTTATTCATTATTTTGATTTTTAGTCGACTTGGCTTGTCTGATTAAATCTTGAATTTCTTCAAGGGTAATGTTTTCTTCTTCCACGAACATGGACACGACAGATGAGTATGATTTGTTGAAGTACTTGCCTACCATATTCTTGATGCTATTCTTGCTGAATTCTTCTCTGGAAATAATCGGGAAATAGCGGTATGTATTTCCGAACTGTTCGTGATCCAGAAATCCCTTCTCTTCAAGGCCACGAACAATAGTTGAAATGGTATTGTAGTGAGGTTTAGGATCATCGGTTAATGCCACAACTACATCTTTGACATAGATTGCTCCTTTACACCAGAAGATTTCCATGATCTCCTCTTCTCTGTTTGTAAGGTGTTTCATCAGTATATAATTTGTTTTAGTAATGGTCTGACAGGATACCCACAGATCCATTTTTGGTTGGAGCGAAAGTTGTCCATGGGTATTTCATAAAGTAAAATTTTCATACAAGTATAACTAAATGTTTTGGGAGTATAACTATAATATATAGTTTATATACTATTAAAATTAGTTAAAATTTTGATTTAGGAACATGGATTGAATTAAGATGTTGATTATAAGATTTTTAATTATGATTAAGGTGTTATGAATTTGGGTTTTTATCTGTTGTTCTGAAGCGAATAGGGACCTCCTTCCACTTGATAAGACGATTCCAGGGGCGTTAGGGATGGTCGTTTTAATGTATTGTTGCTTGTGAATGGGGAATTGTGTGTTGGATTTTAATTCATCGAATGATCCTGAAGCAATAGCAAATGACCTTTTTGAAACTTTCCAAAACCTTATTACAGGTTATCTCGTAATTACTTTCGTCAATACCTTGTTTTTATTATTAGATGAGCTGTTTGACAGTATTATCTGGTCTTACAGGTAAGGCAACAAAGATGGCTCACACGATTAGTTACTTTAAATTATTCTTTGATTTAACACATTTAAATTTTGACATATGTTTCAACTAACAGATATACAGCAAGCACATTCAAGAGTAAAATCCGGGGCGGACTTTCCTGCCTATATCCAGGAGCTGATAAAACTTGGCGTAACCAAATATGACACTTTTGTCAGTGATGGCCATGAAATATTTTTTGGAGACAGCAATTATCAAATACAATCAGGAGCCAATTATTCGGCCTTAACCGTAAACGACGAGAGTGACCTGGAAAGGTTCAAAAAGTACTTGAAAATTCATCAGCAAGGGCAAACTGATTACCCTACATTTTGTGGTCATTCAGCAGAAACAGGCGTCGAAAAATGGACAGTTGATCTAAAGAGCCTGACATGCACTTATTACGATAAAGCAAACCTCAAATTGGTGGAAGAAAAAATTCCGACGGTTTAAATCTCATGAATGAAAAGGTTCCGTATATGAAACGTTTGGCATTTCGAGTCACTTTCCGGTCAAGTTGCAACTGCTTTTGATACGAGCTAAAACGCTCGATAACCTGCTGACTGCCAAATGTTTTATATGCGATGTTAGCGGTTCGGGCTTTTCTCTCATTGTCGTTTTGTTTTCCATTTTTGTCATGCTATTTTTCAAATGAAATGTTCTGCGTCTCTATTTCTTTCTGCTTCAATATCTTTGTCAAGATAGCCAATGTAAGATGTTGCCCATTCCCTTACTAATTCCGTCTTGTGGTTGGTTAATTGCTTAAATAGCCCCTTTTTAGATTCAAGGAAAGGAACAACAGAACCTGTCCAAGAATATGTCCCCATATTAGAACTTAGATTACTAAGAACTTCTTTTATGTCACCATACTCGTCTATAAGTCTAAGTGCGACTGGATGCCATTTTGCATAGTCTGTATTGTTGTTCTCAAAAATTGGTGTCAGTTCAGCTATCCTCGAAGGAGCATGTGGTTTATTGTTTGCACACCAATTAAAAATAGAATCAATGTCACCGTCAAATAAGACACCAACACTTCTACCAACACCACCAATATGAGAACCCAAAATATGTTTTAGTCCATAAAATGTGATGTATTTTTCTTCGCTAGAGAGCAATGCATCTGATAAGTCAGGCCAAATTGAATTGAAATGAACTTTCAATAATATTTCATAAACTCGTTGAATGTAATGGTCAAGATGATATGAATTCTCCCATGTGATAGATACTATTACCGATTTGTTTATAAATCTAGCAAAGTCAACTTCCCTTTCGTCAGATAATATTAATGAAATGACTTCTGTCCATTTATAATCGTCTAATTGTCGCTTAAACTTTCGGTTGAAGCCTAATTTTATAATGCACTTTTTGCAAATTGGCATAAGTGCTTTTTTCTTCGCTTCGTCTCCATAACTAAGGTCAGCAAACAAATCAAAAACAACAGCATAACCGTCATCACCGTATGCAAATAATTTTTCGCTGAAAGAATTTAATTCTTCAAGACTTAATTGTGTTAAAGAATTGCTATATGTAAAAGTGTAGAAACTGTTTACATCATAAACCTTGTTGTCGATTAAGCGAAACAACAATTCAAAGTATTCTTTGCCTGATTTATCAATGGATAAGAAGTAAAATAATTGTCTGTTAAATTCAGAAGATTGAGACAATCTTGAATAAAAATCCTTTTTTATTTCATCACATGAGTTAGCAATGAAACCACCAAGAACTGTATAATTTCTTTCTTCTTGTGGTATCTGTGAAATAATTTCTAAAGAGTAATCTATAAAACGATTGATTTTAGTTTTATCATCCTTCAGCAATTCAGATAATCGTTTACCAAAATGAAAAGAAAAAACTTGTTGATTTTTATAAAACGCGGGGAAGGTTTCTTCCCAAGAAATCTCGCTTGAAATAAATTCATCAGCCAAATTTATAATTGCTTCAATTACTTTTTCACTTGAGTAGGTTTCGTCATTATCCAAATGATAAGAGTTTGATAATGTCAAATACTTAGTTGAAAAATCTGTCTTGGTTAGCAACTCAACTAAGCTGTTTATTTCTTCAAGTTGTTTTTCAGGGATAGAATGTTTTTCATATTTCCTTGCAAACTTCAATCCTTTTAAGCCACTACCCCAATCATTGTTTTTTAATTCTGAAATTTCTTTCAAATAGGGTAATATCAATTTCCCCATACCTATATGAAACATAGTTCTTGTGCTATTTGCGATAGTTTCACTTGCTAAATCAGAATATTCATTTTTTGATTTAATGATTTCAAGTAGTTTATTGAGAATGTTTCTCCAATATTCATCTATTTCTTTCCAAGTTGGATTGTTGTCAACTAATCTTCTGCTACCTTGTTGCTCTGCACCGCCCATTCTACTTGCATGTCCAAAATTCAAACCTATCTTCATCGCTCTAACTGCAAAATCATAATAGTCTTTATCTTCTTTATTCAACAACCATTCAATTATTTTCCACCGTTCACCCAAATCAGCTTCTGTTCCCGAAAGATGTATATTAAACAGATGTAAAAACTGGCTTGAGGCATTATTTGCCCAAGTTTCGTTTTCTGCAATTGCAAATTGTAAAAGAACTTTAACACTATCAGAAAATGTTCTTTTGTCAAAACACAATTTTTCCAAAGTCCAAACTATATTTCTTCGTCCTGTTTCTATTTTCAATAATTCCTCAGTAGATTTATTGAAAAACTGACGTTTGAAATTTTGAGAAACAGCAATGGGATTCACTTCTACGAAAGAGCGGAAGAGGCGTGAACCCAACTCTGTATTTAAAACTTCCGCGTTATCGAAAGGGCTTTGAGCTCCTACAATTTTTTCAACAATTTCTACAGCCTTTTCATTGTAATCAAGGTATTTCATTTGCTCAGCAAGTGAATTTATCAAGTTCTTTCTATGTGGCTCTTCAAGATTTGAGATATCTGCAATAACTTGTAGCATTCTATCAGACGTACAAGTATCCAGCCATTCAACTGCTAATGCCATTGAAAGTGGGAAAGGTCTAATACTCAAATATCGTCCTTGTTTTTCAAAAATTTCTCTAGCCTTAAAATGCCTAACGACTTCTAAGAATGTACTAATTCTTACTTGTTCTGTATTATTTGAAATAGTAATATTTTGATTTGTAGCTATAAATTTATATTGAAATTCGAGTTCGTTCTCAAAACCAAAATAACTAAACATTGAGCAGGACTTTAGAATACTTCGCCACTCTTGCTCTTTGCCTTTTGTCCCAAGAAGTTTATCCAACAAATCTTTGTCATCTAGCTTGCCAATGAATTCTTCTCCATTACTTACACTTTCGCCTAATAGAACAGCCATTAGGGGGATTCCTTGTGAAAATTCCTTTATTTTTTTTCTACTTTCTTCATCTAAGTTGTTGAATCTACTTGAGAGCAACTCGTCAACAACTGATGATAGTTCCTCTTTTCTTATTATTATATAATTTACACCATTTACTTTATCATTCTCAATTTCTTCAGGATTAGAATCGAGAGATATTAAAGAAGCTTTATTTCCTATTCTATTTATAAGTTGAAGTAGTTGTCTGTGAACTGAGATTGGGCAGTTATCTAAAATAAGAATTGGGTCCGTTTGCTCTGAAATAGCTTTTGAAACAATATTTTGGTAATCTGCATTCGGGTATAAGTTACAATTTAAGTAAAGTACTCGACTTGAAAGCAAAATCGAATTATCATCAGAATTAATAGGTCTAAATATTTCTAATAAGTTTCTAGTTTTACCTAATCCAGACAACCCTAAAATTCTTATTGTTTGATTATTATTGTCTAAACCAGCAAGTACCAAATCCGTTATTTCTTTTGTCTTATCATTCGGAATAAATGGATGTAGTGTTAGTATGGAATTTTCCCAATCTCTCCATACTTGTAAGGGGTAAAATTTACTTTTTTGACTTTTTAAGGCTGATATTGCTGTGTCTTTAATTGCATTTGCTAAATCATTGACAAAATCTGTTTGCATTTTATCTTTGTCTTTAGTCTTTTCAGAATATTTGTATTCAATTGGAAATCGGATATGTCTTAAATCAAAGGGAATATTTTCCGGGTTTTCATTGGGTGAACCATATTCACTATTCAAAACGCCAATCATTTTTTCCAGCCCAATGGCATTATTTGCCACACCGTGTTCGTTAATTACATTATTGTTCTGAAATGGCTTGAATTTGTCGTTTACAATCTTGCGTACAAATTTTTTAAACCCATTAATATGATTAATTACAGAAAGGTCTGCAATGAAAATGTCAGAATTTGGGATTCTTTCATCTGTGATTTTAGAAGCAACTTGGGGTGAACCAGGCTCACCTCTGACGCCTTCAAGAATTACAAACTCTATCTCCTTTAATTCTGGCTTTTTATTTGCCTTCCTGACAGCTTTTTCAATACAGGTTAATATGAAATTTTTATTGTATTTAGTGTTGGTTGTTATCTGCCAAGAGTAAAAAATTTTCAACTTCATATTATTCTTTGTTTAAAAATGTCTTTGCCAAGTAGCTTGTTTTGGTTGTGTGGTGTCGTTTTTAGCCTGACCGCTAACTAGTATGTATCGAAAGGCTTACGGCACTTTTACGGTTATCGATTGATTTCAATTGGTCGTACTTTTTTAATCCTCAACAGACTAATTCGAATTAGGTCATATCGAAGGTAACAGCTATTTTCTAGAAAATATGACTTTTTAGCGCTTATTTTGTATTTTTTTAATTCCAAAAGTACCAAGTGCTAAATTATCCAACGGACTAGCAATCTTCTGGAGTGCTGTCGGGGTTATATGGTTATAAATCAACGTGGTATTTGTACAGTTGTGCCCTATTAACTGCTGAGTATAACGAATATCCGTACCACTTTCGAGCAAATGTGTGGCAAACGAATGGAACGGGAAATTTTCACTACCTTTGAATTGATCAGTGAACCCTAATCATATACCTATGGAAAGCAAGCTTTCGAAATTCAGAGTAGGAATAATGTTCCTCTTCCTTTTCTTATTTGTTTTTTATTCCTGTAAGAAGGATGATAAAGAGGTGATACCCGTTTTAACTCCGCAACAGAGATGGACTTCGGAGGTATTTTCAGCTATGCAAACCATTTATTTATGGAATGATGCGCTGCCTGCCACACTGGATACTACAAAATATCCCACAGCCGAAAAGGCGCTTGAGTACCTTTCGGGTTTAAAGATAAATGCCGAGACAGGGCAGGCTATTGACCATTATAGCTTTTTAGATAAGATAGGCAAATTAAGTGGTACAATAAATCAGGGAACTTCCAGTGGAGATTATGGCTTTATGGTAACTGCTGCTTATAATTCCTCAAACCAGGTATCTTTTTATGTGACCTATGTCTACAAAAACTCTCCTGCAGGTGTGGCAGGTGTGGCACGTACATTTGAAATTGTAAGTATCAATGGCAGTGGAGCGGTTCACCCCGAGGTTGGTAGTGATGGTTATATGGTTCCTACTTCATTAGGTTATACCAATTTGGTGAATGCTCTTTTCTACTCCAGCTCTGCATCTTTTGGTTTTAAAAGGCCCGATGGAACTACTTTTACCACTTCCCTAAATGTGGGTTCATATACTATAAACAGCGTGTTGTGCGATGCTGTACTTAAGGTGGGAACAAAGAACGTGGGATATGTCGTCTTTAATCAGTTCTTAGGCGAAAGTTCACAAACGGAGCTAACGAATATCATCGGGAATTTTCAAGCCAACAATGTTAAGGATCTAATCGTTGACCTGCGCTATAATGGTGGGGGATCTGTAGCAACCTGCGAGAAGCTAAGCAGTATGCTTGCTCCTACGGATGCAAATGGTAAAATGATGTATACCAATAAACTGAATACGGACTTAACGCAATACTATGTCAGTCGGAATGAAAAGCTATTCGTCAATTTTAATAAATCAAACACTTTTCAGCCTACTACAATCTATTTTATTGTGAGTGATGGTACTGCGTCTGCATCCGAGTTACTTATAAATAATTTGCTGCCTTATTATAAAGGCAATATATTTTTAATTGGTCAGACTACATACGGTAAACCCTGTGGTTTCTGGTGCACGCCGATAGGATATACTGAAGAACAAACAACTACTAAAGAAGGATATGATCTTTACGCTGTTTCGTTCGAAACTGTAAATGCAAATATGGAAGGCGGCTATTATTCCGGAATGACTCCAGGAACTACTAAATATCCCGGGGTATTAGCCTACGACTCTTTCTGGTTGCCTTGGGGGGACACGAATGATGCTTGTCTGGCACAGGCTGTCTACCACATTTCAGGAGGATCGTTTAAAGCCTCTTCTAAGCAACAGACAGTGAAATCCGTAAAAGTAACCCCTGTCTCCACTATCGATCGTCGATTCAAAGGTATGATAGACTTTCGGAAACATCGTGAATAACGTGAGTTCTGTCTTGAATTGTCCTTTATTCGAAAACCTGCTTTAGACGGATTTATTAAAGAGTCAGTAGTGCAAAAGCAGAAATTGAAGCAAAATATTATTTAAGTCCACCAATGGTATGAAATGGCAATGAATACTTTTATAAACAGCAATGAATGAAGGAAACCTTTTCAAAGAAATGCTTGAACAAGCGAAGAAATTCTTACCACTAATGTTTATTGCGTCGTTATGTAAATTTATAAATACCTAATTTAATTCTTATTCCATGAGCTCACTAACTGAAATATGGAATTTTATTCTTAGTATTCCCATTTTAGGGAAAATCATTGGTGCGATTGCAATTATTTATGCAATAAATGAAGTTGTTGAAAAAACTTCTGTGCAAAAGATAAATCCTATAAAAAGCCTAATTGATTTTATCCCACTTTACCGAGCAAAAAGAATAAACAACAAACGGGAGAGTTACTATGAAACATTAAGTGCAACAGACTATCTAAAATGGTCGAAATCAATTTTAAAACGCATTTATCCTGAAACCAGACTTACATGTGTTTTAGATTTTGAATATACTGTCACTTGCATTCCAGCAAGTAAATGTTACAAATACCCCTTTAAAGAGCTCCTGGAATCAGAGAGCTTACAAATAACGGACGAAAAGTTCCAAATCAATAAACCAATCCAGGTGGAGTACAAAAAAATTTTGGGGAATACGATAAAAAGGCCTTTACTAAAAGGATATATGCTTACAAACTATAAGTTCGATGAAAATGAACAAATATTTTCCGTTTTTGCCAAGACTGGTACTTATGAGCAGAATGTTTACACAAGTCATATCCTTGAATACGAATTGTTTTCACTTTACAAAAAAAATATTAAAAATATTGATGCATTACCCATTGAAAGGGTATTATCTTTTTTGCCCTTGAGAAATTCTATACATAAAGGCCAAACGCCGAAAAGTGTAATAAATTCTGGCATTAATCGTTTTTGTTTACTTGGAGTTCAGGTTTTGATCCTATTTAAGGACCATGATGATAAACGATATAAGGTGCTTGTTATTAAGCGGTCAAAAGATGTTGCCGCGAAACCTGGCTATTTTCAATTCATTCCGTCTGGCGGGTTTGAAATATTTCAAAATTATGACGACGAATTTATTCTTCGAAACAATTTCTCTGCTAGATTAGCCCTTTTCCGGGAATTAGTTGAAGAAGTATTTGGCGAAGAAGAGTATATCCACAATGAAAAAGGAATTCCAGAAGAAAATATACTGAAACATCATAAAGTAGCTCAATTAATTAAAATGATCGAGAAAAAGGAAGCATTCTTTGAATTTTTGGGTTCGACGGTAGATCTGGTTTCCTTACGGCACGAATTGTCATTTATACTAAGAATTGATAATATTAATTTTTCAAAATTAGAATTTAAGCCAAACCATGAGAGTAGGAACATTCAACTGTATCCATTAATAGAATTGTCGCGGAGAATAAATAAAGAAAAATTAAACCAAGGTAGCGCTGGACTATTATATCTTGCATCCAATCATCCGTTGTATAAGGAAATTCTATGCCAATGACTTGAATTTTGACGGGCTTAAAACATGAAAAAATCTTTATAACAATCTGGAGGAGCTCAATTGCTTTTACGGTAGAAGCTGTCCTTAAGCTAATAATTCATTGTCTAAGATTTGTAGCCATTTCATTTTAGTTTAAACTGAGAGTTAAACCAATACTTGATCAGCAAAAGACACCTACAAAAATCTTGTAAGTGTCTGATTATTAATGTGACCCTGGAGAGACTCGAACCCCCAACCTTCTGATCCATAGTCGGAATTTTTTATTCCATTGATTGTCATTGTGTTGTGCCTCTCGTTATTACATTTTGATGTTTTGTATTGTTGTCATTAATTGTCCTCTTTTGATCCCTTAGTCACGATAGAATTCCACAATTAAATTGTAAATGATCATCAGTGACAAATTCTCCGGGTAGTGCGAAAATGTAGTCTGAGGAGGAGTACGGCTGGAATACACTGATCTTTTAATTAAACCAATCTAAAACCATACATTCATCCAAATCAGTATAGATATAACCTAGCCGTGAATCATATTCACTGGCATTTCGCTATTTTTGAAAAATATATTTATACCAATGAGTAAGAGAGTTTTCATCACATATCTTCTGGTTTTTTCAGGACTATTCGTATTTGGTCAATCTAAACAGAAAGTAATTGACGATTACTTTATTGCATTAGTCCGAAATCAACAATTCAGCGGCAATGTCCTGGTGATTGAAAAAAATAAAATAGTGTATGAAAAATCATTTGGATATGCTGATTACATTACAAAAACACCAAACACGCCAAACATTACTTTTCCTATTGCAAGTATTACAAAAATTCTAACGGCAACAGCAATTCTTAAGTTAAAAGAAAAAGGATTGGTGAAAATAACGGATGCGGTTACTCAGTATCTGCCCGACTTTCCTTATCCTAAAATAACGATTAGGCACCTTCTTTCTCATTCTTCCGGACTTCCATCATACGATGCTTTCTTTGACAAAGACAAAAAAGAAAATCCAAATAAGCTTTTCACAAACAATGATTTCATAGCGGGGGTCGTCGCAAACAAACAACCTTTGATATACCAGCCCGGTGAAAAAGGCAATTATGACAACATTAACTTTCTTGTTCTGGCTTTGATTATTGAAAGGGTTTCCGGAATCCCTTATAAAATCTATATCGAAAAAAATATCCTCAAACCTGCGGGAATGAAAAGAACCATATTTTTCCCGTTGCCTGAACAATTTAACAGAACCGAAATCAAAAACTTTGCATTTCCGCATTTGTATATACATCCGTATGATACAATACCAACCAAATCCAATTCGATTCCTTATGTGAGAGAATATTGGCATTCTTATTGTTTTAATGGTTTTGCAGATTATGTTAGTACTACTCATGATTTATGGAAATTTGATAAGGCTCTATACAATAGTACTTTACTAAAACAAATTACATTAAATGAATCTTATGAGCCGACAAAATTGACCAATGGCGAAAACAATCCCGGTGAATTTGGACTTGGCTGGGAAATTGAAAAAGATACTTTGATGGGAAAAATGGTTTACCATAGTGGTGCAGCGGTGGGTCAAAGTTCTATCATTTTAAGAAATGTTACCAAACGACAAACTGTAATTTTATTTGATAATACACATTTAAACGCCCACGAAAATGCCACAAAAGTAATGATGCTTTTAAATGGAATCAGAGTTGATTTACCCCAAAAGAGCATAACTAAAATATTTGGAAATATTTTAGTTAACAAAGGCGTAATTGCAGCAAAAGTGGTATTGGAGACATTGAAGAAAGACACAGTAAATTATTATCTGAGTGAAGACGAAATGAATTCTCTTGGATATGACTTTATGGGTAATAATAATCCTTATCATTTGCCCGAACAACACTTTTATAAATTAGCGGTTGAAACACTTAAAACGAATGCAGATTTGTTTCCAAACAGCTGGAATGCCTATGATAGTTATGCCGAAGCCCTTTTGGCAAACGAACAAAAAGAAGAAGCCATTAAAATGTATCAAAAGTCGGTCGAATTAAATCCTAAGAATGAGAACGCAAAGAAATTATTACAAAAACTTTTTTAATAGTATTTGTTGAAATCATAACAGCACGAATGCACTTCAAGGTATTGCCAGCAGCGGGGCAGAAAGTCTTCAATTGATAGGAAGTTTATGGGTCAACTTCTGTTCCACGATTGAACATTTGTGTTAAAATCCTTACATTCGGCAATATGCTAACCGTTTATTAGGTATTTATCAAAAGAGCTTTTCGTCGGAGGAATAATCGCCAATTATCTCAAAACTTGGCGTGAACTTGGCGTACCAAAAAAAGACACCTACAAAAATTTTGTAAGTGTCTGATTATTAATGTGACCCTGGAGAGACTCGAACCCCCAACCTTCTGATCCGTAGTCAGATGCTCTATCCATTAAGCTACAGGGCCATTAGCGTGAAACGCGGATGCAAAGAAAGGAATTTTTTTTTGGAAAGTCATGGTCGAGTCGATATTTTTTTCTTTCTCTTCTTCGGTCTCTAAAATCACCTTGTCTGATAAGCCGTTATCCACACTTCTCATCCTTTCGTTTCCATCTGTTGACACAAATCTTTTCACAGCCTTATTTTCACGTTCTTCATTTTCGGTAATGTTAAGGATTTGTGAATTGTGTGCGTACACGGGGGCTTTTTGATGAGTGAAAGGAGTAAATTATTTAATATTGAATCACTAATCAGGCGTTCCATTGGATTGAGTATAACTGTCCTCATATTCAATATTTTCAGAATAATTTTTTCCCCTTTCTTTTCGGGGATGATATATCAGATAACAATTAAACTTAAAAATGTTCTTCAACCGTTTTAATTAACCGCTTACATTATGAGTAAATACCTCTATTTGTCCGTTACTCCGGAAGCTCTGATTGCCTCAATGTTGCCCCCTGTCGAGTTTGGGGAGTACATGGCTACCGGAACCAAGAAAAGCAATAAAGGTCAGATGATCTTTTTTGAGGTCGACCTCGAACAAGTTAAAGACTTGATTGACAATGATTACATCGAGAAAAATTGTGTGCGTCATCCCGATGGTACACCGAAACATTCGGTCTACCTTTCAGTTTACCGTGTTCTGGAAACCATTCCGCTGAAAGCGTTGAAAAACCTTTATCTGACAACCGATAACGGTATCGTTTTGGAACTTACACCTTCCAAATATGACGAATCCTGCGAAGAAAGACCTACTCTCCACCTTTATCAGGAACTCTGTCCCGTGTCGCCTCAGGTTGTGAGCGAATTTTGTCCGGCCAGTTTTGTGAAGGCTCTAACCGATGGTTCACGCCAGTTTAAATTGCCCAAACTATTTTTTGTGGAGCTGAAACTTGGTGAATTGGCCTCGAATCCCGCTACCGGATCGGCTGAGCATTTACCATATACCCATGTGCGTCACCTTAGAGATTGTCTGTTAGCCCTGCAGGGATACGAGAAAAAGATGAAAACGGTTGTGCGTTCGTACAATGGCTCGTTGCTTTATCGTACTGTTGCCTCCGGGTTCTATGTTGGGTCAGGTAAGGATATGATCTATTACCGCTATCCATCCATGACGGAATTGGAGGAAATCAATTATGATTTCATGGCAACTCTTTAATTATCAAACTACAACAAAATTAATATACAAATCTTAAATTACGATTCATATGATCAGTCTACCAGGTGCAAGCACCTTTGAAGTAATAGCCATTTGGAGTGTTTTGATAATCTCCTTCTTCGGACTAGGGTATGCCCTTTTGCTTCGGAAGCAGGTTATGGCTTGTGACAAAGGAACGCCAAAAATGCAGGAAGTATGGGGTGCCATTAGCGAGGGTGCAAATGCCTATCTTAAAAGGCAATTGAAAACCATCATCCCCCTTATTTTCGTTTTTACCATTATTTTGTTTCTCTCGGTTTATATTGTTCCTCCAACCGAATCGTCTAAACTGCGTTTTGCTGGATATTCCGACGAATCCCTGAAGCTGATTATCGGTTTCGGTCGGGCAGTATCCTTTATCATGGGTGCCGTCTTTTCTTTGATGGTTGGACAGTTTGGTATGCGTATGGCCGTCCAGGCTAATGTGCGAGTTGCTTCTGCTTCCCGCCGCAGTTTCGGCGAGGCGCTGAAAATTGCCTATCGCGCTGGTACCATCACTGGTATGCTTACCGATGGTCTCGGACTTCTCGGAGGTACTGTAATCTTCATGATTTTTGGTGTGGCTTCGCCGGATACCCTTCTCGGCTTCGGCTTCGGGGGGACCTTATTGGCTCTCTTCATGCGTGTTGGTGGTGGTATTTACACCAAAGCGGCCGATGTGGGCGCCGACCTGGTTGGAAAAGTTGAGGCAGGATTGCCTGAAGATGACGAACGGAATGCCGCCGTTATTGCTGACCTCGTCGGCGATAATGTTGGCGACTGTGCCGGTATGGCTGCTGATATCTTCGAATCATACGAAGTAACGATCGTTTCTACTTTGATATTGGGCGTTGTATTGTATATGACGACACTGGATCTTTCATGGATTATCTTCCCATTGCTGGTTCGTGGTATTGGGGTGCTTTCTTCAATTGTCGGAACTTATCTGGTACGTGGAGGCAAGGAAGCCAAGACTCAAAATGCATTAAAGGCCATCAACAAAGGATTTTACACATCCGCTGCTATCAGTATCGTATTGTTCGGTATCGTTTCTTATTTCTACCTTCACGATTGGAGATCATTCCTTTCAGTGGTAATGGGTATCATTTTGGCCATTGTACTGGATGAAATTACCAAACACTTTACCGATGGAAACTACCATCCGGTGAAAGATATAGCACGGAACTCCAAAACCGGTTCTGCAACACTGTTGCTCAAAGGACTCAGTTACGGATTTGAAGTTGCGGTTTGGCAAACTATCGTGATCGCGATTACGATCCTTTCTGCTGTGCTGATATATCACGGTCAGCCGATCGTTTATGTCCTTTATGGTGTCGCAATGACCGGTATCGGTATGCTTACCTTAACCGGAAATAACGTGGCAATGGATGCATTCGGACCGATTGCTGACAATGCCAACGGAATTGGTGAGCTATCTCACCTGGACAAGGATGCACGTAAGATCATGGACTCCCTTGATTCAACCGGAAATACAACGAAGGCTATTACCAAGGGTGTTGCCATCGGTTCGGCTGTTATCGCCGCTGTTGCTTTGTTTGGATCTTTTATCACCGACGTAACAAATGTACAGTTGCAACTTGGATTCGAGAAGAGTCAGCAATTACTTGAGACCGGTATCCGGATATCTGTACCAATGGTATTTATCGGACTGCTTATCGGCGGAACGATTCCATGGCTATTCTCCTCGTTGACTATCAACGCTGTAACCCGCGCTGCTGCTTTGATCGTTGAGGAAGTTCGTCGTCAGTTCAGAATTCCTGGTATCATTGAACGTACCGTGAAACCTGACTACCAACGTGCCGTTGATATTTGCACAGTTGCTGCTCAGAAAGAGCTGATTCCACTTGCACTGATCGCTGTTCTTTCTCCAATTCTGGTAGGAAGCTTGCTCGGCGTGGAAGCTTTAGGCGGATTCCTCGGTGGCGTAATTCTATCCGGACAACTTTTGGCAGTCTTCATGGCAGGTGCCGGTGGTGCCTGGGATAACGCGAAAAAGACAATCGAAGATGGTTTGTATGGAGGTAAAGGCTCTGAAGCTCACCATGCTGCCGTTGTAGGTGATACAGTCGGTGATCCGCTGAAAGATACTGCTGGTCCTGCTTTGAACCCGATGATTAAAGTTATTAACCTCGTTTCGTTGTTGGCTGCCCCTGTTCTGATTGCCTATCAAAAACCCGGAGAGTTCTCCTGGGGATTGGTTGCAACCGGATTAATCTGTTTGGCAATTATCACGGTATCAGTCGTGGTGTCTAAACGTGGTGGTTTTGCAAAACCGGCCAGAATCGAGTAGTTATTTTACTCAGAGATTTTCTCAGACTCTAGACAAATAGTTTTTGAATTAGCGAAACCCCTTTTCTGCTTTGGCAGGGAGGGGTTTTTACATTTCACAATTTTCATGCTATGGCATAAATTTTTGTTTATATTTGCAAATTAAATTTATTTATTCTAAATAAGATTAGGCGTGCGGTTATCCGAAGTTGGCGAGAACAGAACGGTAGTAATATCCAAGGTATTAGGACATGGATCGTTTCGAAGGAGAATCTCGGAGATGGGTTTTGTGGCTGGGAAAGAAGTGTCTGTCCTGAAAAATGCCCCCTTCAAAGACCCTGTTGAATACCGGCTGATGGGCTACAATGTTTCGCTTCGTCGGGTAGAGGCTAATTTGATTGAGGTTGTAACTTCTGAAGAAGCACTGTTGCTTCATCCTCAGACGTATGATGGAACCATCGATCTGGAGGAACTGAAGACTTCCGCAAAGGAAAAGGGGCATATGATCAGTATTGCGCTGGTAGGTAACCCAAATTGCGGCAAGACGACCCTTTTCAATCACCTCACCAATTCCAAAGAACATGTAGGCAATTACAGTGGTGTCACGGTAGGCGCCACAAAATCGACACTCCAGCGGAACGGATACCATTTCGATATGACGGACCTTCCGGGTACGTATTCATTAACGAGCTATACCCCGGAAGAGCTCTTTACCCGCAATTTCATTCTTCAGGAAATGCCTGATATTGTGGTCAATGTTGTAGATGCCTCCAATCTGGAGCGCAATCTTTTCCTGACCTCGCAGCTTATCGATATGGATATTAAGGTCGTCATCGCCTTGAATATGTATGACGATTTGCTTGCCAGCGGATCGAAGCTGAAGTTGAAAAAGCTGGCGAAATTGACAGGCATTCCGTTTGTCCCAACTACTGCATCCACGGGTGAAGGGTTGGAGGTTCTTATGGAAAAGCTGATTGATGTGTATGAGGACCGCGATCCGGTGGTGCGACATATTCACATAAATTATGGAGAGGAGATGGAGAAATCGATCGACCTTATCCGCAAGGAAATTAAAAAGGATAAGCCTCTTACTGCCACATTTTCATCTCGTTATCTGTCCGTCCGACTAATCGAGAAGGATCCGGAAGCGCTGACGGCACTTGAGTCGTCTTCGAATTATCAATCCATAAAAGAGGTTACGGAGCGTGAAATTGCCCGGCTTGAGGCGCGATTGAATGAAGAAACAAATCAACTGATTACGGATGCCAAATATGGTTTTATCGCCGGAGCATTGAAAGAGTGCTACGAACCGGGGGTGATGAAGCGAACAATTTTTACGGAAAAGATCGATAAGGTAATGACCCACAAATACATGGGTTTCCCGATCTTCCTCGGACTGATGTTCCTCACATTTTATGCCACATTTGCGCTAGGAGCTCTTCCAACAGAGTGGATTATGAAGGGTGTGACGCTGATTTCGGATGGTTTTGCTTCCGTCATGAGTCAGGGGATGCTCAAAGATTTGCTGATCGACGGGATTATCCGGGGTCTGGGTAGTGTGATCGTTTTTATGCCTAACATACTCATTCTGTTTTTCTTTATCTCTTTAATGGAAGATACCGGTTACATGGCTCGTGCCGCTTTTATCATGGACAAACTGATGCACAAAATGGGGCTCCATGGTCGGTCGTTTATACCCATGGTGATGGGGTTTGGCTGTAACGTCCCGGCAATTATGGCCACCCGAACAATCCGCAATCGCGGAGACAGGTTGCTTACCATGATGATCATTCCCTTTATGTCGTGTTCAGCCAGATTACCGGTTTATGTGGTTTTAATTTCGGCTTTCTTCCCCAATTATCCGGCCCTGGTGTTTATTGGAATATATCTCCTGGGAATCGCAACAGCCATACTTTTCTCCAAAATTCTTAACAGGACGCTTTTCAAGAGGAAGGAGACACCCTTCGTGATGGAACTTCCACCTTATCGGATGCCGGTACTCCGGAATTCGCTGCTCCATATGTGGGACAAAGCCAGTCAGTACCTGAAAAAAATTGGAGGGACAATATTGGTGGCGGTTGTGCTCATCTGGGCGCTGGAATATTTTCCCAGGAACGAGCAAGTTGTTGGACCATCCCCAGCATCCACTACTGTGAATGTGCCTGTTCATCCTGTATCGCAAATGGAACAGTCCTATCTGGGCAGAATTGGTCATGCGATTGAACCGGTAATCAGGCCATTGGGCTTCGACTGGCGAATGGGCGTCAGTCTTATAGCGGGAATTCCCGCAAAGGAGATTGTGATCGGAACCATGGCGGTTTTGTACGGTACTGAGAATGACCAGCACAAAAATGAACCGCTGCAGACCAGCTTACAGAATCAGCTTTATGAAACCGGACCCAAGGCTGGCGAACATGTTTTTAATCAGGCTGTGGCGCTTGCATTTCTGGTATTCGTTCTGCTTTATTTCCCATGTATCGCCGTAATTGCTTCAATCAAAAGGGAGTCGGGGAGCTGGAAATATGCACTTTTGACGGTTTTGTACACTACGGCCGCCGCCTGGATCGGCGCATTTTTGACGTATCAACTTGCTTCGTGCATTTTTTAATTTTTGTATGCAGGATATCATCGTTTATATTTTAATTGCGGCGGCTGCCATTCTGGTCGGATACAAAGCCTGGAAAGCTATTCGCAAAATTGGCAACCCCAATCCTTGCGGAGGATGTGGTAAGAGCTGCGAAGGATGCCCGGTGGCGCCGAGGAGGTAGGACGGGGAAATGAAGGAATAGGAGAATGTGGAAATATGCAAATGTGAAAATTGAGGGTGGATGACTCCTGCCGCGGTTTGACGCCATGCATGTTTAGGGTTACGGGACTGCGGTCCCTGAGCTTGTCGAAGGGGGGCGTATTGGACTTTAGGACCTGGAGACTATGGGACTTTAGGACTGGGAGAGTTCTTCTCCAGCCCTTCGACAAACTCAGGAACAACGGCGAAAACTAGTCCCTAGGTCCCAAAGTCCCCTAGTCTCATAGTCGTGTTTTGGTTTTCGTGTTTATCTTTGCTGCGCTTTTTGGGTTTTCATTCTCTTTTCGCAGGCTTGGAGCTCTTTCTTAAATCAGAAAATTAATGAAGAAGATTTTTTCAAACGACGCTTTTAAGGTTATGCATATCCGGAATTTCCGGTTTTTTATGTTTTATCGGTTGTTGATGACCTCGGCCACGCTGATGCAGTCGGTTGTGGTTTCCTGGCTTCTCTATAACATCACAAAAAGCGTTCTGTCGTTGGGGATGATTGGTTTGACTGAAGTAATTCCACAAGTGAGCATCGCACTCTTTGCAGGTCATTTTGTCGATATCTGGGACAGAAAAAGAATCATTTTTTTTACCTCATGCCTGATGTTGCTAAGCTCGGCCATCCTGGTATTTTACAGTATTCCATCTTTTGATTTGCACAGGATACTGGGAGTCTGGCCGATTTATGTCACCATCTTCATTACCGGACTTAGCCGTGGCATTCTAATGCCGGCAAATACTGCTTTTCTTGGTCAATTGGTACCCCGAAAACTGCTTACCGGAGCTGCGACCTGGAACAGCACAACATGGCAGGTGGGTGCGGTAAGTGGTCCTGCGCTTGGCGGATTGGTTTACGGTTTTTTTGGCGTAGTTCCTGCTTTACTGTTGATCTTTTTCCTCTATCTGACCTGTTCAATTCTGTTCCTGTTTATCAAAAATCCGGGCAGGGTAGTGATCCCTGAAGGAAGTACCGAAGGAATATTTGCGAGAATGAAAGAGGGGATTCATTATGTGTTTAACAATCAGTTGCTTCTGGGTGCATTTACACTGGATATGTTTGCCGTATTATTCGGAGGGGCGGTGGCCATGCTTCCTGTTTTTGCCTCGGATATTCTCAAAGTCGGTCCTGAAGGATTAGGGATTCTGCGTGCCTGTCCGGCGATTGGCGCCATTGTGATGTCGGTGATTCTAACGTTTAATCCACCTGTAAAGAATGCCGGAAAGCTGTTGTTTATCAGTGTTTTCGGATTCGGAGTTACGATGATCGTTTTCGCGCTCTCAAAAAATTTCTACCTCTCTGCCCTAATTCTTTTATTGAGTGGAGTTTTTGATGATGTCAGTGTTGTAATACGCTCGAGCATTCTACAGATTTTCACCTCCAATGAGATGAAGGGTCGTGTGGCCGCCGTAAACAGTATTTTTATCGGGTCATCCAACGAACTGGGGGCATTCGAATCAGGGGTAACCGCACGTCTCATGGGTCTGGTACCTTCCGTGGTTTTTGGCGGCGTAATGACGTTGTTGGTTGTGGCGGTTGCCTCGGCAAAATCACCAGCCCTTCGGAAATTGCACTTAATAGTGAATAGTGAATAGTGAAAAGGGAAAAATGAATTGGGGAAAGTGAAAAATGAAGAGTTAAAAGTGAAGAGTGAAAAATGGGGGAGGTTTTCCCCTAATTTTTCACTCTTCTCTTTTCTCTTTTCACTCTTTTCTTCCTATTGTAGCTGCAGCGTTAGAAGTTCCGCAATCTGATCCACGGTCAGATCCCCTTTTTCACCAAATCCTGTAATTCCGCGTTTGGTGAAGCGATCGCAGATGATGGGTATAAAATCAGCACCAACGCCATAATCCGAAAGTTTGGTTGGAATGCCCACTGATTCGAAAAATGCGACGGTCTTCTGAATTGCAGCATCTATCCTTTCATCGGGAGTTCCAGTCTTTATTCCCCACACACGTTCGCCATATTGCAGTAATTTTTCACGTTTGTTCTCACGTTTAACCATCATGACGCCCGGTAGCACGATTGCCAGCGTACGGGCGTGATCGATGTTGTAGAAGGCGGTCAGTTCGTGCCCGATCATATGCGTGGCCCAGTCTTGGGGAACCCCGACACCAATCAGACCATTCAGAGCCATCGTGGCCGCCCACATGAAGTTGGCCGCTGCATCATAATCGTTTCGATCGGCTAACACTTTCGGGCCTTCCTCTATTAAAGTTGTCAGGATGGATTCTGCAAAACGATCCTGAATTGGTGAGTTGACCGGATAGGTGAGATATTGTTCCATCACGTGTACAAATGCATCGACGACTCCGTTAGCAACCTGTTTCTCCGGAAGGGAGAAGACAACCGTCGGATCGAGAATCGAAAATTTAGGCATGACAGCAGGTGAGCCAAATGCCAATTTTTCCTGGGTCGAGACACGAGTCACAACGGATGTTGAATTCATTTCTGATCCGGTTGCAGGAAGAGTCAGCACGCTCCCCAGTGGAACAGCTTTTTTCGCAATGATCGAACGGTCGGTCAGAAAATCCCATGGATCGGCTCCTTCCCAAAGGGCTGCAGCGGCAATAAATTTTACACCGTCAAGAACAGAACCACCACCAACAGCCAAAATGAAGCCTACCGCCTCCTTTTTAACTATTTCTGCTGCTTGCATTAAGGTTTCGTAATGCGGATTTGGTTCAATGCCACCAAATTCGATCAGATCATATCCCGTAAGGGCATTCTTAACCTGGTCGTACACTCCATTTTTGAAAATACTGCCACCACCGTAGGCCAGCATTATTTTTGTGTTGGCGGGAACCAGCTTGCTTAATTTTTTTATCTGACCTTGTCCGAAGACGATATTTACCGGATTGAAGAACTCGAAGTTTTGCATGATATAAAAAAGTGAAAAATGAATAATGAAAAGTGAAAAATGCGAATTTGGTAAGAAATATCCTCCTGCAATTTACTCAAAACATTGGAATTTGTTTCAATTTGGTCGCCAAAACAACTGGTTGAATTCGAAGGAATTGATTTATTTCGGTTCTGGTATGGTCAGCGATCTAATCGAAAAAATAGCGGTCAAGAATTTTTTTCTCCACGGATTGCACGGTATTGAGTTGACGCGTTCGATAAGCCATTCGGGCAACTTTCTCCAAGACGACAGTATGGTCAAAGGCATTTTTTACCTCTTTGCCCCAGCAAAATGGCCCGTGTCCATAAACCAAAACCCCTGGAATCCGCATCGGATCCAATTTTTTTGAAGTAAAAGTCTCAACAATAATTTTCCCGGTTTCGGTTTCGATATTTCCTTCCATTTGTGCCGCCGATAACGGTTTGGTGCAGGGAATCTCTCCGTTAAAAAAATTGGCATGTGTGATACCTAACGGTGGAATGCCTAATCCTGCCTGAGCCCAGCAACTGGCATATTCGGAATGCGAGTGCATTATTGAACCTATCTGCGGGAAATTTTGATATAAAATCAGATGCGTATTGGTATCTGATGAAGGCTTGTGATCGCCGGAAATGATTTTCCCGTTCAGATCCACCACTACCATATCGCCGGGAACCATCTCATCGTACGACATACCAGAAGGTTTGATGACGACCAGTCCGCTTTTTCGGTCGATAGCGCTTACGTTTCCCCATGTATAGATAACCAAACCCTGTTCGACAAGCTTTAGGCTGGCTTTGTAAACTTGCAATTTCAAATTCTCAAGCATATTCGGTAATGAATATTTGTTTTCGCATCAAAAATCGTAATTTAATTTTAAATTATAAGTAATACATTCTAAAATATGACAATTAGAAGAAAAATATTTTAATATTTTGATAATTTGATAAATTTTTTGGGCTGATCAGGTTTGGGGAAATTGCGATAGAAGAATCCGGATTTCGGAATTATTCGATTACCGGGGATTTGGCAATCCGGCGCTCGTCCCTTTTATAGTGGTTAAATTTGTACGAAAGGGAGAAGCGAATCGGAAAATTGTTACGTGTTTTTAATGTCTGGATGAAATCAGTTCCACTAATAGTTTCCGTTCTGCGGTATATACCAAGCACGTCTCTTCCGGTTAGGGTAAATGTGAGCCTGTTGTTCAGGAACGTCTGTCTGAAGCTTAATCCGGCCAAATAGACAGGGTCAATGTTGCTTTGTGCCGTTAATGCAGGGCCGTAATAAGAAAAATCCAATTCAAGTAATGTTGTGGGAGAGATGGTAAAGTCGGCAGTAGTGACGGAGTACCACTGGCTGTAGCTCTTTTTCTGCGAAGTCTGATTGAGTCGGATATCCAGATAGGAATCTATGAAATCTAATTTTTCATTCACCTTAAGCCATGAAGCAGCTTTCCAGGAAGTATTAATTTCAACACCCAAAGTTTTTTCACTGCCGGTATTTTCGTATCGATTTTGCATAATATCATCCCGATATATTGACCGAATAATTTCGATTTTATCGGTTGTATTATAGAAATAGAGTTCAGTGGCGATAGAAAGTTTTTGGAGGTTAACCAGATAGTCCAGGGCAATTTTGTCCGTAATCTCATTTTGAAGGTTGGGATTTCCCAACGTCACATTGTAGAAGTCGTACCATCGCGGGAGCGGATCGAGCTGGATCGTTCTAAGCTGGTCGGTGCGTCTGGAATAATTGATGAAAATTTGCTTCGTCGAATCGATTTTCCAGGAGCTGCTAAAAGTTGGATAAAGATCAAAGCGCTGAAGCGGATACAGGTTCTGCGAGGATTGCAATTCACGGTTTAAATTTTCGGCTCTCAGTCCGGCATTAAAATTTAAACGCCCGATTCTGAATTGCCACGTTCCATATCCGGCCTGAATTACTCCGTTGAATGAATTGTTCTGAGTACCTTGATTTGGAACCTGATTGCCCAGCAGACTTTGCTTAGAATCGTAGGTCTCATTTTCATTGTTCACAGTGAGTTGATAGCCAAATTCCAAATTTCCGGCTTTCCCGGCAGGCATTGAATAATCGGCATTGACCTGAAAGTTATGGTTCTCCTTTCCCAGAAGGGTTGTTTGTTTCATTTGTTCTACTCCTGTCTGATCCTTGATGAGATTCAGGTAGTTGTCGTCGAATTTAACGGTATTCCAAAGAGCCGAGAATGCGAATAGCTTTGCCGGAGATTTGAACTTATGCTCATAAGATACGTCGGCTCCGCCATAATTGCCATCGCGGTTATTCGTATCGGTTGCAATATTCGAAATTGAGGGGGATTGCACTGCTCCCAAGCTAATCGTCATTGTTTTCCAGTCGCCTACATTGCAGGTTTCAAAGGAGCCCGCATTTCCACTTACCGAAATTTTATCTGTTGAGTTTGGCAAATAATCAAAGCCGGCTCTGAATCCGGTATTAATCCGTTCCGCTTTCTGGAGACCTGTTTTGGAGAACCAGTTAAGGTTTGTCAGATAGCTGGTGGCATAGTCAATATTTCCCTCATTTCGTCGTTTGTTGCGATCTATGCCCGAATAGAAACTCAGCTTTCGATATTTGTAATTTAACAGGAAATCGGATGAGTAACCACCTAGTAAATCAGTGGATACCATGCCATTTCCGTTAATCCCGTCTGAAATGCTTTTTTTTGTAATCAGGTTGATAATACCGCCTGATCCTGAGGCATCGTATTTTGCTGAGGGACTGGTAATCAGTTCAATTTTTCTCACTTCGGCAGCCGGAATACTTTGCAGTAATTCATTCCCTTTTAGCGACGACGGTTTCCCATTTATAAAAACCAGGAGATTGCTGTTTCCGTGGATTGAAATTTTACCGTCAGGACTTTGAGTAATGGAAGGTATTTTATGCAGGAGATCAGAAGCAGAGCCTCCGGTGCCCGACAGTTGGCTATCTGCATAGATTGTTTTTTTGTCGACCTGTGAAACGGGACTCTTATTATTGGCACGAACTACCACCGCTCCCAGCGCTATCGATTCAACTTCCAGCCGAATTACATCTTGCCTTAATACAGTCGGAATACCTTTAACGGCAAATGGTTGGGTTTTAAAATCAGTATAACCCATAAAGTGCACTGCGATTTGGTAATTTCCGTTCCCCGGATCAGTAAAAAGGTATTCACCCTTTGAGTTTGTGGCAGTTACTTGAATAGGTTTGGTTTCATTCAGACGGAAAAGGGAGACATAGGCAAATTCAACGGGCGCTTTTGTCAAGGCGTCGATCACACTCCCTTTAATCTGCGGCGAATTTTCAAGAGTTGAGGTTATGTTGAGTTGGGAGGTTAGGCCCGGTAGAGGTACTAAAAAGAGTAACAATACCACTAAAAACCAAAAAATTCTGCTCATAAAACAGAATTAGATTAACAAATATTAATATTCTTTTTACAAATATAACAATTTGTAAGTAAAATGAACAATAGAAAGTGAAAAGTGGAGAGTGAAAAACGGAAAATTCAGGAAGGATATCTTCCATTTTTCATTATTCACTATTCATTATTCACTATTCATTTTTCACTTTTGTGGTCTCAGTTTTATTGTAAAATGGCGTAGGATTGGGGCTTCGGTAACGATGCAATAACCTGAAGTAACGGTATCGCGGCGGTCATACACATTTTTGAGCGCTGTAGCGATAACATCCAGATGAAGATTGGAATAGACTCTTCTTGGAATGGCCAGTCGCATAAACTCTAGTTTTGGAAATCGATTTTCGCGGGTTACCGGATCACGGTCGGCCATGAGCGTTCCGACTTCCACAGCGCGGATTCCGGCTTCGAGATACAATTCGATACACAATGTTTGAGCAATAAATTCCTCTTTAGGTACATGCGGCAGGAATTTCTTAGCATCAACAAATATGGCATGCCCTCCGTATGGTTTTTGTACCGTAATGCCGTACCCCGAAAGAAGTTCTCCCAGGTATTGCACTTGTCCGATGCGGCTTTCGAGGTAATCGGCTTCTGTAGCTTCCATGAGACCGACTGCCAGGGCATTCATATCCCGGCCTGCCATCCCACCATAGGTGACGAATCCCTCGAACATAATGTTAAATGTGCAAGCTTCGTCGTACCAGTTTTTGTGCTTGGTGGCAATAAATCCGCCG
Organism: Prolixibacteraceae bacterium; assembly: GCA_963663005.2. Taxonomy (GTDB): domain Bacteria; phylum Bacteroidota; class Bacteroidia; order Bacteroidales; family Prolixibacteraceae; genus CAINVV01. The sequence continues at coordinate 877,263 of CAXXHH010000003.1, read as the reverse complement.
ATGTTGACGATGCCATCCTTTTTGCTGCTCATGGTCATGCCATCCGCATAGGAAAACATTTCACGAACAATTTCACGAATCGTTTTAAGCTCGTATCCGGCTTCACGTTGCGAGATAAACCACGCATTTTCGGCAAAGCGGGCCGAATCAAATAATAAGGGAACACCATATTGTTCGGCCAGAGATTTGACATCCCGTATATTTTGCATGGAGACTGGCTGTCCGCCAGAGGAGTTGCAGGTAAGCGTCAGAATAATGAAAGGAATCTGCTCTTTCGGATGGTTATCCAGTACTTTTTTGAGCTGATCCAAATCCACGTTACCCTTAAAAGGATGGTCGGATTCAGTGATGAAGGATTCATCGATGGTGCAGTCAATGGCAGTGGCATGTCTGAACTCGATGTGCCCCTTGGTGGTGTCGAAATGGGAGTTGCCCGGTACCACGTCGCCTTTCTTTACCAACACCGAAAAGAGAACATTTTCCGCGGCTCTTCCCTGATGGGTGGGAAGAAAATAGTCGAATCCGAACAAGGTTTGGATCGTCTCTTTGAGGTGAAAAAAGGAGGATGAGCCGGCATAACTCTCATCGCCCGTCATTATTGCCGCCCATTGCTGGTCGCTCATGGCGCCCGTGCCACTGTCGGTCAGCAGATCGATATATACCTGCTCGCTTCGCAGATTAAAAAGATTATAATCCGCTTCCCGGATCCATTTCTCCCGTTCATCGCGTGTGCTTCGGTAGATTTTTTCTACCATTTTTATTTTGTAGGGCTCGGCTGAAGGGAGTTCCATAGGGGAAAAGAGTAAAGTGACTAGCGTAAATTATCGTGACTAAAGTTAGCTATCCGCACGCTTGTAAACTATGTTTTTCATCATATTGCGAAATGGCTAAGGTCAACTAACGTGACCCGTCATTTTTCATCACGCTAGTCACTTTTTCATTCACATCTCATGCCGTTCCGGCTTGACACACCCTTCCTGATACTCGGCAATAATCTTTCTAATTTGTTGTGGAGCCACGCGGCCATATACTTTCTCTCCAACCATCACCACGGGAGCCAATCCACAGGCGCCGACGCAACGCAGGCAGTTAAGGGAAAATTTGCCGTCGGGTGTTGACTGACCGACTTCAATATTCAGCTGTCTTTTTATTTCGTGCAGAATCTGTTCTGCCCCTCTTACATAACAAGCGGTGCCCATACAGACGGAGATTGGAAATTCTCCCTGTGGCAGCATATTGAAAAATGAGTAAAAGGTGACAACGCCGTACACTTTTGCGACAGACATGTTGAGCTCGTGTGCAATAAGCTCTTGTATTTCGGCAGGTAGATAGCCCAGCTTGTGCTGGGTTTCATGTAACACATTGATGAGTTCACCTTCGTTATTATCGAAAGAAGAACAGATCTCCCTGACGATTTCAATGGTTCTTTGAGATAACTTTATTTTTGGCATTTTGTATTTTTTTAGTCAATTTAAACGAGCAATGCAGAGACGCTTTGCTATGCATCTCCGCATTGGGCTTATGTATCATTTCGAACGGTCGAAATATTCTGTGTGCAGCAGATGATGAGACTTTTCGCTCATCGGGGCACCCAGAAACTCTTCGTACAGTTTTGTGATATACGGGTTTTCGTGTGACTTTCGAATAGGTTTAACCGAATCTTCGCGGTAGATGGCCATCTGCCTCTTCTTCAGTATCTCCGCATCTCCGTGGTGGTATGGTTGTCCGCCGCCACCGATACATCCGCCCGGACACGACATGATCTCGATCGCATGAAACTGGCTTTTGCCTTGCTGGATATCTTCGAGTAGCTTCCGCGCATTTCCAAGACCATGGGCAATTCCAATGTTGATTGGTAATCCGTCGAAATCTATCGTCGCATGCCTCAATCCTTCCATGCCTCTGAGTTCTGTGAAATCTACGCGTGGAAGTTTTTTGCCAGTAAATACCTCATAGGCTGTACGCACCGCTGCTTCTATTACACCGCCGGTCGTTCCGAAGATAACAGCAGCGCCGGTAGAGTCACCTAACGGATGGTCAAAATCTTCATCCGGCAGCGACTTGAAATCAATATTTGCGAGATTTATCAATTGCGCCAGCTCGCGGGTTGTCAGGGCAAAGTCGACATCCGGGTTACCGTTAACGGAGAACTCTTCGCGACTACATTCATATTTCTTCGCAACACATGGCATCACGGAAACAACCACAAGGTCTTTTCTATTGACGCCGATCTTGTCGGCAAAATAAGTCTTTGCAATGGAACCAAACATCTGTTGCGGTGATCTGGCAGTAGATGGGATATCCTTTAATTCAGGGAATTGATGCTCAAAGAATTTCACCCAGGCAGGACAGCAGGAGGTAAGCATAGGAAGCTTCACATTCTTATCTCCGCCAAGGAAGGCGCCCAATCTGTTGAGCAACTCTGTTCCCTCTTCCAATATTGTAAGGTCGGCGGCAAAATCAGTGTCAAAGACATAGTTGAAGCCCAAACGGCGCAATGCAGCAGCCATTTTCCCGGTAACCAGGGTGCCGGGCTCTTCGCCGAACTCTTCGCCAAGGGCGGCACGGACGGCTGGTGCAGTCTGCACGATAACTGTCTTGGCCGGATCTGAAAGCGCCCGGATAACTGCTCCGGTATTGTCTTTCTCAGTCAGGGCGCCGGTTGGACAAACAGCCACACATTGTCCGCAATACGTGCAGACCGAGTGGTCGAGGTTCATTTCGAATGCAGGAGCTACGACTGTGTTGAAGCCTCTGTTGATGGCCGAAAGGGCGCCAACAGACTGTATGTCGTTACACATCATCTCGCAACGGCGACACCGGATACATTTGTCCAGCTCACGAATAATGGCAGGGGAAGTGTCTTCACGGTAGGTGGATTTTTCTCCTTCGAAGTGAATTTCACGGATGCCCAGATGTTGTGCCATGTTTTGAAGGTCGCAGTTTCCTGCTTTCGCACATTTCAGGCAGTCGGTAGGGTGATCTGAAAGGATGAGCTCCACGACGGTTCGGCGGGCATGAATGGCTCTCATGGAGTGCGTTTTGACTACCATGCCTTCCGCTACATCGGTGCAGCATGCAGGCGCCAGATTACGACGGCCTTCCACCTCTACGACGCAGACTCTGCAGCCTCCCGGTTTATTTTCTATATTGAGATCCTCCAGCTTCATGTAGCACAAGGATGGGATCTTTATTCCTACCTGAGCAGCTGCATGGAGCAGAGATGTTCCCTTCTCGACGGAGATGGGTGTGTTATCTATTATCAGATTAATCATATCCATAGTTAGAATTTTTAAGAGACGCTTACCGCATCAAATTTGCATTTTTCATAGCATACCCCGCATTTGATGCAGATACTGTTGTCAATGTAATGAGGAGATCTTTTCTCACCGGTGATTGCGCCGACCGGACAATTTCGGAAACAGAGCGTGCATCCGGTACATTTTTCTTCGTCGATATAGTATTTCACCAGGGATTTACATTGTCCGGCTGGACATTTATGATCCTTGACGTGTGCAAGATATTCGTCGTAGAAATTGTCGAGGGTAGAGAGAATCGGATTCGGAGAGGTCTGGCCTAGTCCGCATAGCGAAGTGTCTTTTATGACTTTGCACAGCGAGCGAAGTCTTGTGAGATCCTCCTCAGTACCTAGGCCCTTGGTGATTTTTTCCAGAATCTCAAACAACCGTTTATTTCCGATGCGGCATGGAGTACATTTTCCGCACGACTCTTCCAGGGTAAACTCGAGGTAGAATTTAGCGATTGAAACCATACAATCATCTTCGTCCATAACGATCATCCCTCCGGAGCCCATCATTGACCCGGCAGCAATCAGGTTGTCGTAGTCGATAGGAGTATCCAGGAAAGAGTTTGTAAGGCAGCCGCCGGATGGTCCTCCGGTTTGAACAGCCTTAAATTTCTTGCCTCCTTTGATACCACCACCAATATCAAATATCACTTCGCGAAGGGTGGTACCCATCGGAACCTCAATTAATCCAACATTATTGATCTTCCCGGCAAGGGCAAAGACTTTGGTTCCCTTCGATTTTTCCGTTCCGATGCTGTTGAAGAACTCTGCGCCTTTGTTGATAATAACCGGAATACTGGCAAGCGTTTCAACGTTATTTACGGTGGTTGGTTTTCCAAGATAACCCGATTCAGATGGGAACGGCGGTTTAAATGTAGGCTCGCCGCGAAGTCCTTCCATTGAGTGGATGAGGGCAGTTTCCTCGCCACAGACAAATGCACCGGCTCCATAGCGGATGGTGATGTCGAACGAAAAGTTTGTGCCAAATATTTCGTTACCAAGCAATCCGTATTCTTTCGCCTGGGTCAAAGCTGTCTTGAGGCGTTGAATGGCCAAAGGATATTCAGCCCGGATATAAACAAGCCCTTTGGTGGAGCCTGTGCAATAGCCGCAAATAGCCATGGCTTCAATTACCGAATGTGGATCTCCTTCCAGGATCGAACGGTCCATAAAGGCTCCCGGGTCTCCCTCGTCGGCATTACATACCACATATTTTTGGTCTGCAACAGATTTGGAAGTGATCTCCCATTTTAGTCCTGTAGGGAAACCGCCACCGCCTCTACCGCGCTGACCGGAACGTTTGATCTCGTCAATAACCTCTTGCGGTGTCATCTCGCTGAGGCATTTAGCCAAAGCAGCGTAACCATCGCGGGCGATGTATTCATCAATACTCTCGGGGTTGATGAAACCGCAGTTGCGTAGTGCAATGCGTACCTGCTTCTTGTAGAAATCCATGTGTTTTGAATCGCTTACAGGAAGCTCGGTCTCCGGATTTTCATAAAGAAGATGCTTCACTTGCCGTCCTTTTACGAGATGCTCTTCAACAATGGTAGCGGCATCTTCCGGAGTTACCTGAACATAGAATGTGTTGTCAGGAAGTACTTTCACAATTGGACCTTTCTCACAGAAGCCAAAACATCCGGTCATGACAACCTGAACCTCGTGGTTCAGATCGTGTTTTTCGACCTCAGCCAACAAATTGTCCCTGATCTGCTCGCTATCCGATGCCTTGCAACCTGTTCCTCCACATACCAGGAGGTGCATTTTATAATCTGCCATAGAATTGGTTAAAGGTGTTTAGTTGTCTATTGTCCGGTAGTTTACGGGTAAAATTCCGTCTACCAATTCGTTATGAATAATGTATTTCTCGATAATTTCAGATGCCCTGAATTTGTCCACGTCACCAAAGACGATAGGATCCTTCCCGGGAACTGCGACTTCGATCGTTGGCTCTGCATAGCAATAGCCCATGCATCCAGTTTGGGTTACTACCGCTTCAATGGCTTGCCGCTCCAGCTCGTCCATCAAAAAATTCATGATCTCTTTTGCTCCGGAAGCGATGCCACAGGTAGACATAGCTACTTTAATCCTGACAATATTTTCAGAATTGTTGCCACTTTCGCGAAGCTTGATTTTGGCCTGCATGCCTTCTCTTAATTGCTTTAGGTCGTCCAGCGTTTTGATTTTGTTCATTGTATTCTTTTTGAAGTAATTTATATATCTCTCAATTTTCAACTTTCCACTCTCGCAAACACGGACGCGTCACGACACGTCCCTACGGTTCAACTTTCAATTTTCGCAAACATGGACGCATCACGATGCGTCCCTACTGGTTCAACTTTCGACTTTCAACTCTTCCAAATTCTCCCGGATCATCTCCCTCAAAAATTTTCTGATTTCCAGATTGCTTTCGCTGATGTCACCAACAATTTCGCGAATCTCATCTGTGTCAAAGCGATACTGACCAGAGGGTGTCTGATGGTCGTTATATCAAACGCAAATCAGGAAGGCCAGCCGCGAGAAGTATCAACACATCGTCAATTTCTCCCAGCGGCAGTCTGTCGGGATGACTCATTACGAAATCAGCTTCCAGCATGGTACCCTTCCCCGCTTCGGACTGAAGCGAGAAGCGGCCACCCGTTCGCTCTACATTCTGTTGGATAAGGGGCAATCCCAGTCCTACTTTACGGGTGATGCGGGAGGTATAAAACGGATCGGTCGCCTTAAGAAGTTGGTCGTCTTCCATGCCTGTGCCATCATCCCCGATAGTAAGGAGATAACTATCATTTACTGGATCCTCACAGATCGCAATCTCCACTTTGTGCGCTTTGGCACGTGCGGAGTTCTGCACCAGATCCAGAATATGTAAGGCGATATTCTTCATTCTATCGTGGTTTTCCTACCGTCAGTGCGGTGTATAGCTTTTACTATTTCTTCAAAAGACAAATCATTCATTTCAAAGATGGTAACTCCGTCGCCAATCATAAACGGGGTATGAGCATCTGAAGCTTTCAGGAGCGCGATGGATTCATCGAGCCTGAATTTTTTTCTGATAGCCTCATCTGTACTTCCGCTCATGATTCCCAGGGCATCGCAGGATAGATTTTTAGGGATGAATCCCAACTGGTTAATTATCCCGTACATCGGCCTTTCAATATGCGCCGGGACAAAGAGTCCACCCAACTGATGAACCTTTTGTTCCACCTGATCGATGCTTTGATTCAGTCCCACATTCAGGAAATTTTCTACCATATCGGTGATCTTTTCTGCCCTGTCCACAACCACTTGATAACCAAGTTTCTCTGGTGAGTAGGGGATTTTCGGCAAATTATCATCCAGGTATTGTTGAAAAAGATTGAGCGTTTCCAGATCTTTAAAATAGGCCAGACAATGAACTTCTTCGCGGGTCGTCACTTCAACTCCGCATAAAAGCGCCAATCCCTTTTCTTCAGCCAACTCCTTAACCAGTTTGCACTGGAGAGTCGAATTATGGTCGGTTACGGCGATCAGGTCAAGATTCTTTTCTTTGGCGAAATTGATGATCGTTCCAGGACTCATTTCCAGATTTGCACAGGCCGACAGGACCGTGTGTATGTGGAGATCAGCCCTGAATCGTCTCATCGCGTCGTTTTTATCTTTTGGTACAACAAACCTGCGATTTCAAATGTGGATAACGATGTTCCGAGCACCGGAATTCCCTCTTCGTTGCTATGTTCGATGCTGTTGGGTTCCGGTTCAAGGGAACTTACCAGCAAGACACACGCCAGTTCTTTCAGCGATGCGATGGCTATTACGTTGCGGTGCGTCTGCAGGGTAATCCACACTTCACCTTCTGTAGCATTTCCCATTACATCGCTAAGCAGATCAGATACATATCCGCCTGTTATTTCGCGATCGAGGCCTTTCTCTCCGGAGAAGACCTTTAGATTCAACTCTTTTACCAATTCAGAAACCTTCATTTCGTCGTCCTCTTTTATTACAGTCAGCATTAAATCGTTCCTTTCCCCATCTCTTTTCCATGTTGAGGAATGCTTTTTGAGCGCCAATTTTGCCTTCATTTTCCCATCTCTGCTGGAGGAAAACACAATCCGACATTTTGGCTTTTCCTTGCACCATGTCCTCTGCAAGAGCCTGACAATTAGGCGCTCCACAGGCTCCGCAATCTATCCCTGGCAGGAAACAGATGATGCGTTGTGCCTTACTCATCTTTTCCATTGCCCTCTTTATGTCGTCGTCCAGCCGAAAAACATTCTGAGGTTTAATCTCATCTATCAACAGGCACCGGGTCAGTTCGTCCTTGTCAGGTGCGGCAGGTAATTCATTTTCGCGGTAAGAGGGATAATTCTTTGAGCGTTGCTCCAGCCGTTCTGTGGTAGTGAATCTGTTACCTGTCATCAGGATACCGCCGGCACAGCTTTGATCGCAGGCGCGCATCTCCAGAAAATCGAATCCCTTCACCTCGCCGTTCTCTAACCTGTCGAGGAATTTTACAACGCTGTGTATTCCGTCGATAGCTATCGCCCGATTGCCGAATCTGGACGACTCGCCTCTGGAGGTGCTCCAAAGAATACCTTCCCTTGTAAGATTTTTGCGATGTTGACTGGTGTCGGAGTTAGTCTCTTTGTTGATCGTCTGCCTGATTTTATTGTAAAAATCACTCATACTGATCACTCCGTTGACAATTGATGGCTTATCGCCGTACGGACTCTTCACCGCAGAGATTTTGGCCGCGCAAGGAGTGATGTAAAATATGCCGATATCTTCCTTTTTAATACCTTGATTCAGGAGAGTTTGCAGAATAAAATGTGCTGCAAGATCGTGCGGCGCCTTCACCGGGATGATATTATCGATCAGAGACGGATACTTCAATTGGATCAATCTAACCACCGCCGGACAAAAAGTGGAAATGCCCGGTTTTTGAATCTGGTCTGCATTCAGGTACTCTTTCGTAAGATCAATCAATATTTTAATGGGTTGCTCCACTTCCATCATGTGGGTGAATCCCAGTTCCGACATTGCCTGGTAGATTTGTTCGTCCGATATCTTATCAGGAAACTGCCCGATCAGCACGGCAGGAAACAGGGCAATCCGGTATTTGTAGTCCTCCAGCATCTTCAAGTCGTTCTGTCCGATGTAGAATGCTTTGGCCGGACAGGCTCTCATGCATTGACCGCAGTCGATGCACCTCTCCTTGATGATCATCGCTTTCCCTGCCTTGATTCTGATTGCTTCAGTAGGACACACCCGCATACAATGGATGCACCCGACGCACTTGGCCTCGTTGATCTTTATTGCATGATGTGTGACACTCTGATTCATTTTTCCCTGTTTATATATCGCTTAACTCACCATTCCCATTTTTCGCAAATGTGGACGCATCACGATGCGTCCCTACTGGCTCCACTCTCAATTTTCGTACAAACGGACGCATCACGATGCGTCCCTACGGGTTCCATTCCCAACGTTTGCAAATGTGGACACATCACGATGTGTCCCTACGTGCGCTATCAACTCTCTGTTCTAAAACTCAAATTTCATCGTCACAACCGTACCAACACCAATCGTACTTTCAACTTTTAGCTCGTCGGCGTTCTTCTTCATGTTTGGTAGTCCCATTCCTGCGCCAAATCCCATCTCGCGAACTTTGGGAGAGGCTGTGGAAAAACCAGCCAGCATAGCACGGTTAATATCCGAAATACCCGGACCTTCATCTTTTAAAACAGCCAGAATCTGATGATCACTGACTGTGACTGTTACATTTCCACGGTAGGCATGCGCCGCAATATTTACTTCGCCCTCATACAAGGCAACGACCATCCGTTTCACGACTTTTGAATCAATATTTAATTGATTTAAAATCTTCTTGGTCTCACTCGAAGCCTTTCCAGCGCCGTCAAAATCACCGCCTTCAATGTTAAACTTAAGCTCTATCATCTTAATAGAGTGGGTCTAACCCGTGTTTGTATAAAATGCCAGAAGCCTTGAACATCGAAAAGGGCGACTCTATGATTACCATATCGAGCTCTGTGGCAAGTTTTACGATATCCTGTGATACTTTTTTGTTGCGCACAATTACAAGATAGTGAATTTCTGCTACTTCAGCAGTTCTGATTATCTGAACGTTGGATAGCCCTGTCAGGAGTAAAATATTTTCAGCATCCAGGGTCAAAACATCACTCATCAGATCAGAGCTGAACGCATTTTGTATATCATCTGAAAGTCTGTGATCACCACACAAAATTCTTGCATCCAGCAGCTGAATAATTTTCTCTATCTTCATTATTATCAGTATTTTAATCAATAATAAGCTAATAATTTTATTATTGAAAAACTTTGTTCAAATGTCCGAAAAACCATTGAATGAAAAAAGTTGTTTGATGCGATTTTTCTTATTTAAATTCTTTCAAAACAATGAGTTCCGTAAGATAGGGTGTTGAATAATTAAACAACTACAAAAGTAAATTATTGCCACATGATAAAATATGATTCTTGTTATAAATTTGTAACTTAGCGAGAAGAAGTTGAGAGTTGGGAGTGGAAAGTTGAGAGTGAAAGCGGTTGGCTTGAAATCTTTCGCCTTTCTTGGTCACTATTCACTTTTCATTTTTAACTTTTCACTCTCAACTTTCAATTTTTAACTTTTCCAAAGCTTCTATGATTTACGAGCAGAATGCATTTTTGTCCGGACTGATAACAAATCCGGAGTTATCGTATAAAATTATTGACTCATTGCCGTTTCCGATCAATTATCGCAGTCCGGATGGCGTTTACATCAGCTGCAACAAGGCATTTGAACGGTTATTGGGTAAGAGTAGGGAAGAGCTGATTGGGAAATCCGATGCCGAATCTCACACCCCTGCCGTGGCTGAAATGATATCGATGAAAGACAAAGAGTTGCTGGAGTCGAACACCGATACAGTTTATGAGCATCCGTACAAATCAGTTAGTGGAACGGTGCTTGATATGCTGATTTACAAATCTGCCATAAAAGGTGATTCTGGCGCAGTTGAAGGCATTGTCTCTTCCGTATATGATGTTTCCGACCGCAGAAAGGCTGAAATCAGGTCTGAAAAGGCGAAGGAAACATCCGTCATTGCATCGGCCATGCTGCAGAAAATCAGAGCCGGGATTGTAATTGTCGACCACAACATGAAAGTGGTGAATTGCAACGAGACCTTTGCCCATCTGATGGGAGAGGAGGCCGAGGAGTTGTATGAGGCCATTCCGGGATTGCAGGGAGCCGATGTGAAGGAACTCGTGCCAGAGATTGTAGGAAAAATGTTCAGCGGACTTCTGCACACCGGTGAAGAAATGCTTGAGCGTGACCTGACGTACAAGAATATGCTGCTGCATATTTCCATAGTTACAATTTACAAGAACCGGGTCGTTGGAGCGATTATAAGGAATCTCTCCTCGCCAAAACTGGTGCGGGAGGAAATTATCAGCCGGGCCATGAAGGTGACAAGGCAAAATATTGAAATGGTACAACAGGTAGCCACCCTTCTGGCCGAAAATGCAGCCCAGACAGAAGACATGCTCAATTCAATTGTGGCGGCGTACAAGTACGGAGAGGACAGAAAGGATGAGTGAGTTTCATATCGAAATAGATTTTGTGCAGAAGCAACCCTCCGGGCAAATGGTGTGCGGGGATGTCTTCATCTCTAAATTGATAAAAGAGGATGGCAGGACTATTCTCGTTCTTTCCGATGGAGTCGGGCATGGCGTAAAGGCAAATGTACTCGCCACGATGACGGCTACCATGGCGCTTAACTATACTGCCCTATATAAACGTCCTGAAGCCGCTGCCAAAATCATCATGGAGGCGTTGCCTCACGATAGTGGCGGGGTAAAAACTTATGCCACATTCACCATCATTGAGCTCGAGAGTGATGGGATGGTGCGGATTGTTAATTACGACAACCCAAAGAGTGTCATCATCCGCAATGGTGCCCCATATACCCCGACAAAAGAGTATCTGCTTAAGATTACCGGTGCAGAAAATGTTGGTAAAGTGTTGCGCTGCAGGGAGTTTAAAGCCATGAAGGAGGATCGCATCGTTTTTATGAGCGATGGGATTACCCAGTCGGGGATGGAAAATGAAAAGATGAAAATGGGATGGGGACAAGAAAACGTTGAAACATATGTAGTTCAGCAGCTTGCCAGGAGTAATGATATTTCCGCCAGAAGGCTAAGTAAGAAAATTCTTAACAAGGCCATCCAAAACGATGGGTTTCACTTGCGTGATGATTCCAGCTGCGGCGTGATTTACTTCAGAGATCCCAGAGAGATGTTGCTCATAACCGGTCCACCTTTTTTCAAGGCCAAAGACCGCGATTTTGCGGAGCGAATCCACGATTATAAAGGAATAAAAATTGTGTGCGGCGGCACTACTGCGGAGATCATTGCCCGTGAGCTGGATCAGGAGATCGAAACGGAAATATCACTCACCAATCCGTATGCGTTACCACGGTATGCACTGGAAGGTTTTCATCTTGTAACGGAGGGCATTCTGACCATCGGCAAAGTAGAGGAGCTACTTGAAAATTACAACGATGAACAAAAGTTGGGAAATTCGCCACCCGAGGAGATCGTAAAGCAATTAATTCAGCACGACCGGATACTCGTATTGGTAGGAACACGAATCAATTGGGCGCACCACGACCCTGATCAGCCTATTGAGATGGAAATCCGCAAGTTTGTAGTCAAGCGGATAGTGAAGTTACTGGAAGAGAAATTTTTTAAGGAGGTGGTAATCAGTTTTTATTGATTTCTGAAAGTTTCCGAAGTTTACGTTTCGATGGAAAATCGATCGTAACGTAAACTTCGGAAACTTTGGTTAAGCTACGATGAAAGTATGTGAATCGTATCGAGTAACTTGGTATTCACTTCTTTGTCGTACTTGATAGCCCTGCTAAACGGAGTAAGTTCGACGGAGTCGTTGCTGATTCCCACCATCACACTCTGCTGATCATCCAGTAGCGCTTCGACAGAGGCGACGCCCAACCGGCTTGCCAGGATTCGGTCATAGGCAGTAGGTGATCCGCCTCGCTGAATATGTCCAAGAACGGTAACCCGCACATCATATTGCGGAAACATTTCCTCAACCTGCTTGGCAATACTAAATGCGCCACCTGCCTTTTCCCCTTCGGCAACCAGAACGATGGACGAGTTTTTGCTTTTGCGGTAACCCGATTTGATGTATTTTTCGAGAGTGGTAATATCTGTATCTGTTTCAGGGATTAAAACGGCTTCCGCACCAGATGCGATGCCACCGTTGAGGGCTAAGAATCCGGCATCCCGACCCATAACTTCAATGAAGAAAAGTCGCTCGTGAGCCGTGGCTGTATCCCTGATTTTGTCTACGGACTCTATAATTGTATTTAGCGCGGTATCATAACCTATCGTGAAATCGGTGCCGAAAAGGTCATTGTCGATCGTTCCGGGTACGCCAACAATGGGCATACCAAATTCCTGGGCAAAAATGCGGGCACCGGTAAATGTGCCGTCACCACCAATAACGACCAACGCGTCGATTCCCTCTTCTTTGAGATGTTTGAAGGCTAATTCACGGCCCTCCCTTTGATGAAATTCCTTGCAGCGGGCAGATTTCAGGATTGTGCCACCAAGCTGGATAATATTACTCACATCACCGGAAGCCAGTGTCTTGAAGTTCTTTTCAATCAGGCCTTTGTACCCCTGATATATACCTACAACTTCCCGTTGGTAAAAGATTGCAGTCCGGACAACCGCCCTCACGGCAGCATTCATACCGGGAGCATCTCCACCCGATGTAAGCACCCCAATTTTTTTGATTGGATTATCGGAATAATCGTCCGGAAGCGGTGATTTATATTCTTTTGCCATGCTTTTTTTTTGCAAAATTAGCAATCAAATTGAGTGAAAAACAGTTGCAAAGTTAAGTTTCCTTAAACTTTCCCCTCCGAATCCATCTGGAGCAGGAAGTCGGCCACCTCTTCAAGCAGTTGTTTTGGCGTGGAAGTGGCGCCGCAAATACCTACTGAATCAATGTTCAGGAGCCATTCCGGCTCAATTTCACTTAGCTCAGAGATAAATTTAGTGTTTGGGTTAACATTCGAACAAATGTCGAAAAGCATTTTCCCGTTGGAGCTTTTCTTTCCGCTAACAAAAATAATCAGGTCGAAACGTATTGCAAATTTTTTTATACCGGGAATCCGGTTTGCCACCTGCCGGCAGATGGTATCATGAATCTTGATCGGAACATTGGCAGCCTTGCGCTTGAGCTCCTCCGTCAGATGGTGTAATCCTTCCAATCCTTTGGTTGTCTGCGAGTAAAGAACGATCGGTCTGGTGTAATCGAGTTGGGGGAGATCTTCAATGCCTTCAACAACTACTGCCTCGCCATTCGTCTGACCTACCAATCCATTCACCTCAGCATGACCTTTCTTGCCGTAAATGACAACCTGCGAATTATCCCTGATGCCGCCTTCATAACTTTTCAGGATTCTTTTCTGCAGTTTGAGTACGACTGGACAAGTTGCGTCAATCAATTTTATGTTATGTTCCTGGGCATAGGCATAAATTTCGGGCGGTTCACCGTGGGCTCGGAGTAAAACCGTCGTATCAGACATGGTGAAGAATTGCTCGTGCGAAATGGTAATCAGCCCTTCTTTACGCAGTCTTTCAACTTCCGAATTATTGTGCACAATATCTCCAAGGCAGAATAACGGCTGGTTATCAACCAGATGCTCTTCTGCCGCGCGGATCGCTTCCACTACGCCGAAGCAGAACCCGGAACCTTTATCGACTTCAATCTTCATGGTGAGACTTCTTTTTAAATCGATCTATTTTCAACGCGGCCGGCTATTTTAAACGGCTGCTATCTATTTTACGCATGATCCAATCAAATTGTTCATCTTTTGTCATGTGACTATTATCCAGCACGATAGCGTCGTCGGCTCTTCTCAACGGACTTTCAGCCCTGGTTTCATCATACCGATCGCGTTCGTTAATGTTGGCCAGTATTTCATCGAAATTTACCTGTTCGTTTTTGGCAACCATTTCGTCGTACCGGCGTTGAGCCCTGATTTTTGGGTCGGCAGTCATGAAAATTTTGAGTTCGGCATTCGGAAATACGACTGTTCCGATGTCCCGGCCATCCATGACGATTCCTTTCGCGCGGCCCATTTCCTGTTGCTGTGCCACAAGAAATTGTCTGACTTCCGCAATAGCGGCTACCTGACTAACATTTTGGGCAACAGAAAGTTGTCTGATTTCCTGCTCAACGTTTTCCCCATTCAGAAAAATGTCGTTGTGGGCGGTGACCGGATTAAAGATGAATCCAATTTTTAAAGAAGCCAAACTTTCCTTTAGGGCAGACAGGTCGATGGCGCCATCCGCAACGAACCCTTTTCGGATTGAAAAGAGTGTAACCGTGCGGTACATCGCTCCCGAATCAATAAAAATATAGTTTAACTTTTTTGCGATCTCTTTTGCAACGGTACTTTTTCCGCACGAGGAGTAGCCGTCAATGGCAATGATGATTTTATTATTCTGAGTATTGGCCACTTTATTTTAAATATGAGATATTAGACATGAGACTTGAGATATAAGACATGAGATTTAAAAAATCATCAGAATTACTTTGGGACAAAGATAATCATTCGTGATGAGGCGGGATTAATTAACCGCATTACTTGATTTGTTTTGTGGAAATATTGCCCCGAAAGTCCTCACTTTAATTGCGCCAAATTGGCTGTAAGCGAGAAATTGTGTACGATCCCCGACTGGTAGTACCCTGAAAGCGCATAATTCAAATGAAATGCGGCCAGTTTAATGCCAAGTCCGGTGGTGAAACCCGCCATGCCACTCTGATCGGCAACCATAAGATCGGCATGTCGGCGGTAATTATATCCGACCCGAAATGTGACTTTATTCTCCGGGAAGATCTCCGCTCCAAGCGACAAATGGCGCATCACCGCGGAGGCCGGTGAAATATTCTTCGAGGCGGTAGCAGGTACTTCGGGATCCGTATTAGCTACTTCGGGGCTCCAATTATTTAACTCATAAGCGGTAACACTTAATCGAATCGGTGCATATTGCAACCGGTGCGTATAGCCAATCTGTAGTGACCAGACTATTTTCTCACGCTCACCACCTTCGTAATAGGTAGTCAGCTGTTTCCCGACATTTTTGACGCAGAGTGCAAAGGATGTCAGCTTATCTTCCGAAAGGCGGAAAACACCCACATCGCCAGCTATTCCGAATGATTTGTAGTTTTCGAGATGGGAGTACACTGGTTTCAGATTGGCGCCTACCGTGAAGAGGTTGCCGATTTTTTTTGCATAGCTAAGCGTCAGTGCATAATCCGAGGCGCTGAAAGTTCCTGTTATCAATCCGTTTTCATCCGCAGCCACAAATTGTCCGTAGTCGACGAACTGAACTCCAATGGCAGCCATTCCGTATTTCCCAAGGTTTCTGGCATAGGTTCCATATCCAAAACCTATTCCTGCCAGGTATTTAGCATAGTTGACGGAAATTGTGTGATCCATTTCGATGGAGAGTAAAGCCGGATTTTGCAGCAACAACTCGGGATCAGCATCAGGCAGTGCAATCTGGGTGCCACCAAGCGCCGCCGTTTTCGCAGAGCAGGTTAATTGAAGAAAATTGAAGATTCCCTCGCCACCAGTCTGAGCGGAAAGTGATTGGAATACAGTGAATGTTAAAAGAAGGAAGAGGAGGGTTCGCATTATTTGCTTCAATCTGATAACAATGATAGGAAAAAAATTTACACCAGCTTCTCCTTCAATCCCTCCACCACGTTAAATACGATTGGACAAACTTCACAATTTTTGAGAGTCAGGTTGAGCAGCTGACTGAATCTGCGCCGATCGGTGTGCGGGTATTCGCGGCATGCTTTTGGACGATATTCATAAACTGAGCAATAATTATCCGGCATCAGGAAGGGGCATGGAGCATTGTTAAACACGTAGTCGTGATCCTCGTCCAGATGCATATATTGTTCAATCACCTGTGAGGGTTTCAGCTTGAGTGGTTTAGCGAGCCGCTCCACATCTTTGTCGGTGATCATCGGACTAATACTGCTGCAGCAATTGGCGCAGGCGAGGCAGTCGAAGGATTCGAAGGCTTCATCATGTAATTCATGCACGATTTCATCCAGATTGCCCGGAGGCTTTTTCTTCAGCCGCTTGAAAAATCGTTCGTTTTCAGCCCGGGCGTCCCGCGCCAACTTCCCAACATTATCCTTATTAACTTCCGTACTCACATCTCCCAATTTTCACATTTCCCCATTCCCCCAGTATAATATGCCCCCTTCGACAAGCTCAGGGACCGGATTCCCGCTACCCTAAACATGCATAGCGTCAAACCGCCGTAGGAGTCATCCACCTCCAATTTTCACATTTGCATATTTCCACATTTGCAAATTGTTTCCTCATCTTCCCGACTCCTGCTGAATTGCCACCACCTCCTCAGCCGATTTCTTCAAATTTAGCTGGGCAACCAGCAAACCGGTTATCACCACAATTATTCCGACAAATTTCCTGATGGTGAGCGCATCCCCCAAAATATACCAGGCAAAGATGGCTGTAAAGACAGGAATCGTGTTTATGAAAATATTTACTTTGTTGATTCCCATATTTTTAACACTGTGTGCATAAAAAATAAATGCAATGCAGGAAGCGAAAATGGAGAGTTTCAGTATTCCTGCGAAGGCAGCTAAGTTAAATGGAATAGCGGTAAAATCCTTGAATTCAAAGATGAACCATAAGGGCAGAAAATAGATTATGCCAAAAAGATTCTGATAGGTAATGATGGTCGTGGGATGGTATTTTACGGCTAATTTTTTCAATACGACCGTGTAAAAAATAGCCGAGATTACTGCCAGAAATTCAAGCGCTATCCCCAGCGGAGACGCAATAAGATTGAATGAAGAGTCGAAAACAACAATCGAAACCCCTGCGAAAGAGAGCAAAATACCGATGAAAGTTCGGATGGAGATTTTTTCCCCATGGAATTTAGATGCCGCCAATGGAGAAAAAAGCGGAATCGTTGCGACAATAATAGCCCCGATGGTGCTGGAAACGAAAAGCAGTCCGTAGCTTTCTCCCATAAAATAAAGAAATGGCTCGAAAAAGGAGAGCAGAATAAAAGTCATCAGGTCTTTGCGTTCAAACTTCACCATTTTGCCTGTCAGTTTGGCAAAACCCACCAATAGCAGTGATGCGATAATCAGCCTAAAAAGCACGGTTGTCAGCGGACCATAAACCAGATATACCTCTTTCACCCAGACGAATGAGAAGGACCAGAAGATCATTGCCAGGATGATCGAAATATAGACAAGCCACTTGCTTTTGGACATAAATAAGAAAAAGTTGAGAGTTGAGAGTTAAAAGTTGAGAGTTGAAAGCACTCTTAAATTTGCAATTTTAACTAGCGGATTTGGCCAATCCAAAATCCAAAATCGAAAATCCAAAATTATTTCCAGGGTACAACCGCGGAAGGATAATAATTGATTCCCATAATTTTGAATCGTTTTGTCTGGTTACCTAATCGGTTCGAATATTCGTACCAACTGCGGTTTGATGCGTCAGTCCAGCCAATCTCCGCGTAACCGGGAAGCCTAGGGAATAACAAAAATTCTATATCACTGATCGTTGTGATCGTTTCGGACCACATCGGACACTCGACTCCCAGAATATTTTCCTTGGAAATGCCGGGAACCAGCGTGGCAGGATCCCATTTATATCCGGTATCCACTTCGACGAAACCGGCCCATTTTAAACCAAGCGTTGTTTGAGCATTGTATTTCATGTCGACATAGGCCTTTGCTGCGGGAGACATGATGACTTTTACCCCTTTGGATACGCCGCGTTGGGCATTCTCCGCTTTCGACCAGTATTGAGCAACCGATGATGGTTTCAATGCCGAAAGCGTGGTTTCGTCCCATCCAATCATCTGCTTGCCATTTGCCAAAACGATCTCCTGAACCTTTTCAATAAATGGAATGTAATCCTCTTTCTTTGTAACATGCGATTCGTCGCCGCCCACATGAATATATGGACCGGGGGTCAACGATACGAGTTCACGGATAACATCGTTCAAAAATTGATATGTAAATGCTTTATTTGTTTGTAACGTACTGAATCCAACGTTAGTGCCCGTGTAAAGCTTGGTGGCTTTGTTGTCGGGGTTCAGCTCCGGAACAGATGCCAATGCCGCATTTGTATGACCTGGCATGTCAATCTCCGGAATGATTGTAATAAATCGATCCGCAGCATATTGCACCAGATCTTTGTATTCTTCCTGCGTATAGAATCCACCTTTGCCACCGCCTACCTGCGTAGTGCTACCAATTTCGGTGAGGGCAGGCCACGCCTTGATCTCAATTCGCCAGCCCTGATCATCCGCCAGGTGCAGGTGAAGAATATTCATTTTATAGGCAGCGATCAGATCAATATAACGTTTAACAACGGAAGGTCCGAAGAAATGACGTGCCACATCGAGCATCGATCCCCGGTAGGAATAGGAAGGATAATCCAGGATCGTTCCGGTATTGATTTTCCAGGAATCCTGCTGTACTTCTTTGCTTTCGATGGATGCAGGCAACAGCTGCCGGATGGTTTGGATGCCTCGAAAGACTCCTTCCGGCGTATTAGCAGCCAGTCGAATGTTTTGTTGCGTGATAGTGAGTTCGTATCCCTCCTTACCCAAAACGCCGTTGTTGCTATTGGTTTCCAATACAATGAAATTTGATGTCGGCATATCGCCCGAAGTTTGTACCGAAACGCCGAAACCAGTAGCTGGATTGAACATGTCTGCCAGGTATTGAGCAACAGGTTTTAGTCCTTCCGCGTTTTCCGCGATGCGAATAACAGCTTTGTCTTTTAATTCAAAGAACTCACCCGTAGCCTTCACAGATACCGGTTTGGGTATTATACTATTGGTGGTAAGATCAGCGGCTACCGCCGGATTTGCAGCCGCGAAAGAAAACGCCAAAATGAAGGCATTAAGTATCAAGCTGAAACGGGAAGTTGCAAGTTTCATAATGAATGTTTGGATTTAAAAGTTTCGTGCAAATTTACGTATATTAACTCAGACTGCAGTTAAAAAGATGCACTGTCAGTCGTGGGATTCACACTTTTCACCACAACAGCATTCCTTCCCTTTCGCCTTTTCAAAGGACTCTTTACCTTCAGCAAGTGAGAAATAGATAAGTCCGGCGGCACCAATTAAATCTGCATATTCAAAACCTGTGAATTCATAAACGAGGCTGGATGCGAGCAACACAAACGACATATAAATACAAATCTTCGTACAATTAGCATCCGCGATGATAGGTTCCGAATTCAATTTCCGGCCAACGCTTCTTTTGGCTGAAACAAGCCAAAGCATTACTGCAATGGAAACCAGCGAGATTATGATACCCCAAAGTGTTGTTTCAGGCTTGTGGTGATTAATCAGATTCAGAATAATCCCGGACAATATTCCGGCAGACAGAATATAAAAGGATGCTCCTGTAACTTTTAGTGCGGTCTTTTCAAATGGGCTTTTTTGACTTCCTGGATTTTTTTTGATGCGTAGAATTAGGTATGCAATACCCATGCCGGACATCACCTCAATGAAACTGTCTGCACCGAAACCAAACAGACTGAGCGTCTCATCCTCATACCCAAAAAACATGGATACCAAGCCTTCGACTATATTGTAGAAGATGGTGAAAAGACTTAACCAATAGGCTCGCTTATACAATTTCTCTTCCGGACCTGTCATTGTAATTTTTTGAATGGAAAGATAATGACTGTTTTTGACTGAAAGAAATATGCAAGAGGAATATATTCACACCAACAGAAAAGACAACTATGTCTAGACATTGGCGGATAAACAAATTAGATAAATATTAAACAATCAGCCCCACCAAAACGGCAGGGCTGATTTTATTTTCAATTGACAGCTTCTCCAATAATATTATTAAAAGGATTTGCCGTGCAATTATATTATGTGTTATTAACTTCCTCCACTCTTGCCCGGGAGGTTCAGGCTAACAGATTTAAAGGATTCTGTTATTTTTCCTTGCGCACGCCTTTGTGTGGCTGTCCGTTCTGGTTCACATCAATAAACCTTCCAGTGTTGGTGTCTCTTTTTACCCATTGGTCGGTTTTTGGATTAAGAACCTGCGAACGTTCCCTAACGGCACCGTTGCGGTGTCCGTCTCCTGGAGTTCCATTCTTCGCCATTTTTTTGTATTTGGCCCACAAACTATTTCATACTAAGGCGTTTGTGTTTTGCCCAAGGAATAAATTTGGTAGTAATGCAATTAATTCTACTTTTACAGTCGAAAACATGATCTTACCAGGAAAAATGATTTTCAACCATCCGAAGCTTTATTCCATTAGCTTCGGTTTTTTTATTAAAGCCTTTTAATCAACTTATCTATTTCATCCATCGGCAACCGTGGGTTTATCAATTTCATTTGTTTCAGCAAATCAATTCCCTTGACCTTTGATATAATTCCATTAGAAATTAGTTCATTAATCACCCAAAGACTACCACGTACCTCTATCCCATGACCTTCTGCTTCTTTCCGAAGAGTCCTATCACAGGTCAGTAAAGCACAATTAAATTGCTTGGCCTTCCATAAGACTGTCCGGTCAGGAAAAGATTTATTTGAACGAGAAAGCTTCATTGCACGAATATCATCCTCTTCTTCAGGAGTTATTTTAATAATATGAAGCTTCTTACTCCGCTCAAATACTGCGAACTCACTTTTCTGCACTGAGTGTATTATTTCGTTATAAACAAAGTCCGTGGTGTGTATTTCAAGTTCCAAAGCGAAAAACTCCGGAAGTACTTGTAAATGGAACAAGTCGAAAAACACACTGACATCTGTTATAACGATTTTCATACCAGCTGATTCATTTGTGACCTGAGTGTCCATGAAGAGATGCCGGCAAAATAGGCTGCTTCATTGATCGTCAGAACTTCTTTGGCTAACCCTACATAAACCAATCGCTCCATTCGTACAGGTCTTTCTTTCCCGCGAAAACGTCCGGGCTCACTGTTGGGAACATGATATTTCCGTGCCCGATAACCAATATTGAATTTTTTGTAAACGTTACTATCAATAATGCCCAATTGCAATGCTCGACTGAAAGTCGCAGAAAAAGAAATACCCCACCTTTCCTTGATAAGTTGAAGCTCATTTTGGTAGAAATGAAACCGCTGTTTATGCATTTCCTTTCGTGCCATTTCAGCAGGATATAACAACGCACTCGCAAAAGCGTGACAAAGTTTTTCCTCTTCTTTTTCACTGATGTTTTCAGGGAAAGTCAAAGCGTGATGAGCTAATTCATGTAAAGCAGTAAATCTTTTCCGTACAATATCATCGTCTGGGCTGGTTTTCCGTAGCACAATTACCCTTTTATCACCAACCTCTGCTTTAAACCCATCAAAAGAATTTGGCGCATCAATCTCAATCACCTTATAACCCTTATCTTCAAGCATTTCAACAACATCAGGAATAGGATCATAACCCAAATCCCATTCTTTACGAAGTTGGATAGCCGAATCTTCTGCGTCTTCGGGGGTAGTAATAACTTGGGGATAAATAAAATACTGACTGTCATCTTCAACATTCAAAAGGTTATCCAATTCGAAATACCTTTCAAATGCCTCTTTTGCTTTTTCTTTTACCGATTCTTCTTCAGTAGGTGAAAGCTTAGATGAATGCTTTCTAAATCCCAAATTGGCAAAGTTAATTTCGATTACAGGTTCAGAATAGAAATAATTTACAGGTACATTGAGAGTGTTTGAAATGGCAATAACCATCTCGCTGTCAGGTCTCATCTCACCATGTTCATATTTACTCAGCGACTGCTTTGAAATGACATTGCCCAACTTATCGGCTAAGTTTTGTAGTGACAACCCAGCCATCTTACGAGCTGAAATTAGTCTGTTGGCAAAATTGTTTTCCATCGTTGCAGTTGTTTTTGTGTTGACAAATATATAAATTATTTCCTAATCGTCAACCAATTTCAACTTTAAATATCACCAAAAGATAAATATTCGGCCCATGTTGGGATGGTTTAAATTGCAGCAGGATGTAAAAATTCCAACGAATTTCAGACGTCTATTTCTTTCCATCAGACAACCTGAATCTGTTGTTAGGTAAATTTCAAATTTTGAAAATACTTCTGTTATGGTGATTAATTTTATATCTTAATTTCGGTGAGAAATTTAAGAACCAGACAAAATTCAAGAACCAAAATGCTTGAGACCAATCACCCGTCGTAAATGCTTGAATGCCAAAAAAACCTAAGAACCCCAAAAATCCAGACAACCAGATAAGCGTCTTCATAATGAAAAATGGTAATATGTTATGACCTGTGATATATTCGAAATTAATCAATCATTTAGGATGTCAATATACTAATTTTTATGGAATGATGGCCTGCCATTCACGAGGGTGAAAACGGTCGACGAAGGTGACCGATTTCACCGGATGATTGTCGTTTGTTTCGGTGATTTTGTACCCATAGAGTGCAATATTTTACAAATTTGGTGGATAATTGCTACTAATTTGTTTGTACCATAACTGGCATTTATGTGTACGATAATGTGTGTAGGCGCCCCCCCTGCCATAAACTCCCTCCATACATATCGACACTTCAACCACTCTTGAGCAGGCGCAATTCTGGTGGCGAGAAAAAATTATACTTAATCCCGGAGGGATTTAAGCTTTATAGAAACGGTAATGATTAGAGAGGTTCGACCCGGCGGGGTCGCAGATACGCAGGAATGCCATATTCTATAAACCCTTGACCTCTTCGAGGTCTTGTTGTCATTTGACCCCTGGAATGTCGTTCGATCCAAAAAAAGGAGCAGGGAGTTGATCCGGGAGCATGAACCGTGTTGCGAGACCGGAATCTCCTAAAGAAAAAATGGCAACCATCCGTTTTTAGATAGTTGCCATTGAGAATGATTCTAAGCTGGGTGGAAGATGGGATTCGAACCCACGACCAATGGTACCACAAACCACTACTCTAACCGACTGAGCTACATCCACCATATTTGACCGCAAATATAGGTCTGTTTTTCGATATAGACAAGGATTGCATCAAAAAAACATTCCCTCTTTTTTCCCGGTATCATTTCCAGTTTTTCGTTTTTCACATGAAGATGTTGTTAATTTTGTATCCGACTTATTTTATTTTAGTTGATGGAATACTTACTCGATGATCCGGTTTCTGAAAGGGTATATCAGGAGATACTTAGAAAGGTAAGGCCATTGCAAAATGGTGGCGTAGCTGATTCAATGTCGCAGAGAGGCGTCGTTTACAAGCTCAATCTGGGCGCTTCTGTTATCTCGCTGCAACAGCTGGCAGGAGGGTATCAGCCAAATCATTTACTGGCGCTGAAATTGTGGAACAAGCAATGGCGGGAAACCATGATTCTGGCAACTTTGCTGGAAAAGCCGGATGAGGTCACTGAAAATCAAATGGATTTTTGGGTAAAGCAGATTCAACATATTGAAATAGCGGAGCAGGTTGCAATGAATCTTTTCTCCAGGACTCCCTTCGCATACGAGAAGGCGGTGGAATATTGTCTGGGGAAGAAAACGCTGAGCAAAATTACCGGTTTGCTAATGATGGGGAGGTTAGCGTTAACGGATCGGTCGACAGGAAATGATCGTTTTGAAACCTTTCTCGAACTTTTTCCTCCCCTGGCGAAAGACGCACAACTCTCGCTCGTCTTCAGAAGGGTCTTTGTACAGATAGCCATGCGAAATTTGGAGTTGTACGAGATTGCGCTTCAGCAGGCGCATCTGCTCCTGACATTGGATTCCGCGGTAGCGAAAGAAAACGCTGAACAATTAATAGAGCAGCTGGAATGCGATTCAGTTAAAGAGTTGGTGTCGCAACGTTCCGGAAATATTTTGTAACTTTCCTATTCTAAATAATCGGTATGCAAATCATTGAAGTAAAGGATCGCTCCTCCGTGCGGGCATTTCACAAGATTGCGCATCAGATTTACAAGGATGATCCAAACTGGATTGCCCCATTGGAGGTGATGGTCGACAGTACTTTTGACCCTCAAAAAAATGCATTTTTCAAGCACGGAGACGGTACCAGATGGATTCTGAACGACGAAAATGGTACGACGATTGGTCGGATCGGAGCCTTCATCAATAGGAATAAGAGTAATACATTTAGGCAACCCACGGGCGGAGTCGGCTACTTCGAATGTGTGGATGATGAGCAGGCGGCATTTTTACTTTTTGACACTGCCAAGGCATGGCTCACAGAACGTGGTATGGAGGCGATGGATGGCCCCGTGAATTTCGGCGAGAACATGATCAACTGGGGACTGCTCGTTAAAGGCTTCATGCCACAGGCCTTCGGGATGCCCTATAACAAGCCCTACTATTTGCCTCTCTTTGAAAAATATGGGTTCCAGGTCTATTTCGAACAATATACGTTTCACATTGACCGCAGAAATCCTTTCCCGGAAAGATTCTGGAAAATTGCGGAATGGGTGGCCAATAAACCTCATTTTAAGTTTGCCCATGTGAAGTTTAGTCAGATGGAGAAACACATCAAAGAGTTTGTCCATATTTATGAAGAGGCATGGGCGTGTCACGACAATCATCAGGAGGTGGATCTGGTCGATGTTCACGGTATGATGAAAATTGCCAGGCTCATTGCAGACGAGGAGTTTATCTGGTTTGCCTATCACGATGAAGAACCTGTCTTGTTTTTCGGAATGATTCCCGACTGGAACCAGCTTTTGGCAAAGATTAAGGGGAAACTGAATTATTGGACTATCCTGAAATTGTTCCTGCATCTGAAGTTAAGGACGATCACGCGAACGCGGATTTTAGTGATGGGTGTTGTGCCCAAATTTCAGGGCACCGGACTGGAATCTGCTGTTTTCTGGCACCTTGATAAAATTATGAAACGCAAACCCTGGTACAAAGAGGTAGAACTTTCCTGGGTTGGAGACTTCAATCCGAAGATGGTTGCCATGTATATTTCGGTGGGTGGAGTGCATACAAAGACCCATTACACCATGCGTTATCTCTTCGACCGCGCGGCGCCATTCGAGCGGGCGCCCATGCTTATGAAAGATGTCAGGATTTTGCGTGAAGAACGTGAGAAAGGAAACAAAAACTTTTTATAAATCTGTTGTGGATTTATGAATTATCCTTATCTTTGCAACCCGTAATTAGAGAATACAGAAAGATTTAAAGATATAATTAAGCATCATGAAAAAGGGAATACATCCGGAAAGCTACAGATTGGTTTGTTTCAAAGATATGTCAAACGAGCATACTTTCATCACCAGATCAACTGCTGCATCAAAAGAGACCATTGAAATTGAAGGCGTTCAGTATCCATTATTGAAGGTTGAAATTTCCAATACTTCACACCCTTTCTATACCGGTAAGATGAAGCTGGTCGATACCGCTGGTCGCGTCGACAAATTCATGACCCGTTATCAGAAACACATGGACAAACGCAAGGCATAAATTTTTTGTGTTTAGAACAAGTAAGCCCCGTATTCACAAATACGGGGCTTACTTGTTTTTAAACAAGTGAAGAAGTTGTTTGTTATTCTTGAACTGTTTGTTTGCACCTTTACGAATGGTTTGGCACGACAATTGACTATTTATTCACCAGTCGGAAGAAATGCAATTTCCGACAATTTGTCATAATATAATTTCTACAATGGATAATTCAAAACATAAAAGCAAAAGCACCTTTGTATTTTCGAGTATGGATGAGGACGATCAGGATTTCTATCCAATCATTTCGGATGGCGATGATGATGAACTTTTTTCTGCCAATGTGCCCGATGTCCTGCCAATATTACCCTTGCGAAATGCGGTGCTTTTCCCCGGAGTCGTTATGCCGATAAGTGTCGGCAGATCAAAATCGCTGACGCTGGTTCGCGAAGCGTATGCAGGATCAAGGATTGTTGGTACGGTGGCTCAGCGCAATGGACAGATCGAAGATCCTGCCTTAACCGATCTGTTTTCGGTAGGTACGATGGCCGAAATCCTGAAAATTCTGGAAATGCCTGACGGTACCACTACCGTGATACTTCAGGGCAAGAGACGCATTCTTGTTGGAAGTTTGGTGGAACACCCTGCCTATCTCAAGGCAAATGTCCATCCGCTTCCGGAAGTGATAGCAGATGCAAAAACGCATGAATTTCTGGCTATCATCGAATCGTTGAAGGATTTCTCTCTCAAGATCGTCAAATCGTCGGCCAACATACCGCAAGAGGCTCAGTTTGCCGTAAAAAATATTGAAAACGTCACTTTTCTAGTCAACTTTATCTGCAACAATACCGACCTGAACACTGCCGACAAGCAGGATTTGCTGGAGCGGAGCGATATCAAAGATCGCAGCACCAAGCTTTTGTCCTATTTGATGCGAGAGGTTCAGATGCTGGAGTTGAAAAAGGATATTCAGCAGAAGGTGAAGGTTGATATGGATCAGCAGCAGCGCGAATATTTGCTGAATCAGCAGATAAAAACTATTCAGGATGAGCTGGGCGGAAGTCCGGTACAACAGGAATTGGAAGAGTTGAAGAACCGTGCCAAGCTTAAAAAATGGAGCGCTGATATTCAAAAATTGTTTGACAAAGAACTTGGAAAATTATCCCGGATGAATCCCGCTGCCGGCGAGTATTCGGTGCAGATCGGGTATCTCGATACCCTGCTTGATCTTCCCTGGAATGAGTACACCGAGGATAATTTTGACCTGGCACATGCCGAGAAGGTTCTGAATGACGATCATTTTGGATTGGATAATGTGAAAGAACGGATACTGGAACACTTGGCTGTCCTGAAGTTGAAAGGGGATATGAAGTCGCCGATCATCTGCCTTTATGGTCCTCCTGGAGTTGGAAAAACATCCCTTGGACGGTCTGTTGCCAGTGCGCTTGGACGTAAATATATCAGGATGAGCCTAGGCGGACTGCACGATGAATCAGAGATACGCGGTCACAGGAAAACTTATATCGGCGCTATGCCGGGACGCATCGTTCAGAATTTGATAAAGGCAGGCTCGTCTAATCCGGTTTTTATTCTCGACGAGATTGATAAGGTCTCCAAGGATTTCCACGGAGATCCTGCCTCGGCTTTGCTGGAGGTTTTGGATCCCGAGCAAAACATTGAATTTCATGATAACTACCTGGACGTGGATTTCGATCTTTCCAGGGTACTCTTCATTGCCACTGCCAATACAATCTCTACCATCCATCCTGCACTAAAAGACCGCATGGAGCTCATCGATGTTAGTGGTTATCTGATGGAAGAAAAGCGTGAGATAGCCAAGAGGCATCTGGTGAAACGACAGTTGGAGAATCATGGAATGGAAAAAGGCAGTGTGACTTTCTCCAAAGATATTCTGGATCGGATTATAGAAGACTATACCCGCGAGTCTGGTGTTCGCGAACTGGACAAGATGCTGGCCAAAGTGGTCAGGCGTGTTGCCCGGAAAATGGTTTCCGGCATTGATTATACCAAAAAAATCACTGAGGAAGAGTTACGTGGCTATCTGGGTGTGCCGAAATACACCAAAGACAGCTATGAAGGGAATGATTATGCCGGTGTTGTAACAGGGTTGGCCTGGACTTCCGTTGGCGGTGAAATTCTTTATGTTGAGACCAGTCTCAGCGCCGGCAAAGGTAAGTTCAATATCACGGGTAATTTAGGTGATGTAATGAAAGAATCTGCAACCATTGCACTCGAGTATCTGAAAGCTCATTCCCTTGAACTGGGATTAAAACCGGAGGTTTTTGAAAAATGGGATGTTCATATCCATGTGCCGGAGGGAGCCATTCCAAAGGACGGTCCGTCGGCCGGAATTACCATGGCAACGGCCTTGGCATCTGCATTTACCCAGCGGAAGGTGAAGAAGCATCTCGCTATGACCGGTGAGATTACACTTCGCGGAAAGGTTCTTCCGGTAGGTGGAATCAAAGAGAAAATTCTTGCCGCCAAACGGGCCGGAATCAAAGAAATCATATTGTCTGAGCAGAACAGGAAGAATCTGGAAGAGATCAATGAAATTTATCTGAAAGGGTTAAACTTTCACTTTGTCAAAAATGTCAGCGATGTCTTTGCGATTGCCCTGCTTAAGGAAAAGATAGAGAAGCCTTTGGCCATATCTTGATTTTGAGCTACTTAATCTTGTCTAATGCATCCTTAAATGCCGCTACTTTCTCGCTATTATCCGGGAAATTTTGACGAAGGGCAATACAATATTGAAAAGCGTATTGGTTGGCATTCGCTGTTTATTGCGGTAGCCGTTGTTGTTGTTTTGTGGCTGGTTAAGCTGGTGGAATATGAATATGGATTTAAATTTTCCGACTGGGGGTTGTTACCCAGGAACTTAACCGGACTGCGAGGAATACTCTGTTCACCATTGATTCACAGTAATTTCGAGCATCTGGCAGCCAATACGTTACCGCTATTTGTGCTGACCTTTTCCCTTTTCTTCTTTTACAGGAAATCGTCGTACACCATATTTCTGTTAATCTACTTCTTTTCAGGTGTATTCGTATGGCTGGGTGCCCGCGACGCCATGCATATCGGTGCCAGCGGCGTCATTTATGGATTAGCGTCATTTTTGTTTTTAAGCGGAGTGATAAGCCACAACACCAGATTACTAACGATATCACTTATCGTGGCCTTTCTTTATGGCGGATTGTTGTGGGGTATCTTCCCGGTAAAACCTGAAATATCGTGGGAGTCTCATTTGTGGGGAGCCGTTTCAGGTTTTGTCCTGGCTTTTCTTTACCGCAATTCAGCCCCGATAGACCAGACGAGGGTAGAGGACGAATCCGATGATGACCCGGATGATACCGAGTGGCAGGAGTTAGACGAAGAATCCGCTTTGGAAGAATCTAAAAGCGAATAACTGTAACATAATCTGTATAATCTCAAAGGCCTTATTATCTGTGTAATCTGCGCAATCTGTGGTAAAATCTCGTGGCTTATTTCTTTGTCTCCTCCGTGAATCCCTGCCTGGTCATCTTTCCCCAGGTACTCTTTTTTAGGATGAAGTAGTCCCAGTTACCACGAAGCACCCACCATGTAACCAGTGGATGGTAAAAGAATGGTTCAATCCAGCTTGTTAGTAGTAGTTTAAAGAGCATGGATCTTTTCTTGTACCGGTGAAATACAAGATGGTCAAACAGAATGGCATAGGTTGAAAAGGCCACCGAAAAGAAGTAGACGAAAAAGAGGGTCACGCCAAAAAATGGCCAGTTCGGATGTCCCATGAAGGCGATCAGGATAAAATAGAGAATACCCAATGTCTCGATAATTGGGGCTAACCACTCAAAAAAGACCCAATAAGGATATGAGAGCATCCCCATTACACCAAATTTCGGATTGAGGAAGATATATTTATGCAAAAAGAGCGTGTCAATGGCGCCTCTGGTCCAACGGTTGCGTTGTCGACCCAGGATTTTCAGGTCGGATGGCGCTTCCGTCCAGCATAGTGGTTCGGGCACATAGACGACTTTGTACTTGAGTTTTCTTTTAGCCATGTACTCCCGCATTCGAACCACGATTTCCATGTCTTCGCCGACTGTTTTGGGGTAATAGCCGCCACAGGAAATGGCTATCTCTTTATCGAAGAGTCCGAGGGCACCGGAGATAATCAACAATCCGTCCAGACGGCTCCATCCGAGTCTCCCCAGCAGAAAGGAGCGGTTGTATTCAATCACCTGGCATCTTGGCAAGAAGTCGTCAGGTACATTGATTTCAATTAACCGGCCATCCTTAATGACGCAGGAATTAGCAATTCTGATCACACCGCCAGTTGCGATAACCCGTTCGTTGGTCTGGGAAAGAAACGGAAGCACCATTTTTTGGAGTGCGTACGGGTCAATAATTGAATCTACATCTATGGCAATAAAGAACTGGCCTTCGGCAATATTTAATCCTGCGTTTAACGCGTCTGCTTTTCCTCCGTTAAGTTTGTTCAGGACAGTCAGATTACTGAATGCTTTTTTCTTCGATTTGTAGACATCCAGAATCTCTTTGCAGTTAATTTTATAATCAACCACGTACGAAATTTTTTCTAAATCGTAGGCTTCTATCGTTTTGGCAAGGGTATCATCCTTACTTCCGTCGTTGACAATAATTATTTCGAAATTTGGATAATAAAGTGATAATAAGGCGCGTATATTACTAACAATACTTAGTGATTCATTGAATGCAGGCGCAATAATTGAGATTTCGGGAGCAAAAGGAGAAGCGAGAATTGCGTCGTAGTTGGTGATCTTTTCGGCATGGTAGAATCGGAGTAACTCCTTTCCCGATAGGATCGAAAGAAAGAGATAGATCAAAAAAATGGCTATTGCATAGCACAATATGAATGTTTCAAAAATGGTTGAGAATAGATGAAATAACATAGCCTTAGTTTCTTGGATCCTTGATATGTGCGATTATGGAAGTTAGTACAAAATTCATGGATTGGTTAAGACTTTCCAGGTAATTCCTGGAATTCTCGCTCAAGTTATAGATTGTCCGGCATGCTTCCATGCGCAGTGATAATTCTTCGTTTCTGACGATTTCCTCCAGGAAGGGGATGTCCGATTCTTCTCCGATTTGGAGAAATGATCTGGTAATCTCCAGTTTGTTTTTCTGCGTCTCTGTCTTATAAATCTCCTTTAATAGTTGCTTACTATCAATGATATGAAGTTCTCCACAAGTTCGGATGGCGTCAAATCGTATTATTTCGTATGGATTTTGCAGGAGACTAATGATTGCCGCAGAATTTTCATGCTGTTGAAACAGGGAAATCATTTGAATACAGAAACTCACCACATGCGGCTGAGATGAAGTGATCCATTTATCAAAGGAGGGTACCGGAAGTTCGTGGATTTTGATGTAATAGTAGATATTTAGCTGAGCCCATTTGGAAAATGGTTTATCGAGGATACTTAGGAAATCGAACGGAAAGTCCTTGTTCACCTGCGGGTAGCAAATCTGAGCCTCACTCCTGACGAAGTCGTTGGTATCGTTCAGTCTTGCTGCAATCATTTCAGTGGCTTGGTTGGGAAGCATGTTTGTCAATTCCCGAAGACCTTTGACCTGTTCGAAGAAAGAGATGGCGAAAGTCTTATCATACGAGGATTTACCCAGATTCATTGCCTGGTATATTTCAATAATCTGCCGATCTGAATCGCCCCTGAAATTTTTTTGGAATTCTATCAAAACCTCTATCAACAGGTCTTTTTTTCGTTTGAATTTGGATAATTGCAGAATGGCTTCCTTCTGATCAATTGCCTCGACCAATAAATCTGTCAATATGTGTTCAAATATAGCTCGCTGCTTCTTTTTGTTTTTCGATCTGATGTTCATGGTCAGATTCGTCACGAATAATATCAGGATCACGATGAAGACATTGCTGATCATGACAAAAATGATTGCAACGAAGAAAAAGATGAAGGGAAACCTGAAGGCTTTCTCGATGGCGAGAATATAATAGCTGACGAATGGTTCAGAAAAAACATTTTTACCTTTGTCTATCAGGACTTTCCGTAAATTTTTCTCACCATATTTGGCAATCAGGTGGCGGGTTAGAAAATTGTCGGAAATTCGCTTTTCTTTGATGTCAATGAAGTAGTATTCTTCTTCACCAGGTGAGATTCTGGATGGTCTTGCCTTTTGCTGAGGGAGTCGTTTCCCGGCAGGGATGGAGTCTTTGCTGACAGTGTTTTCCTTGCTCTGTGGAATACCGGAAGCCACAGAGGACGATATCCCCTGTAAAAACAAGGCAATGGTGAAAACTGCAACAGTGACTAAAAATTGAAGCTTCGTCCGCACTTTATTGAATCAGGTATAGTTTGATTTACAGTCCTCTCTTATTTTCTCAACGCGATCAATTTCTTGACTCGGATAGAGAGTTCGCTCAGACTGAATGGTTTAATCATATAATCATCTGCTCCCATTTCAAACGCCTTTAGAACCGTCTCCTCGGCTCCCGCTGCAGACAACACCAAAATTGGGAGGTCGCTTTTCATTTCGTTTCGAACGGAGGCTATTACTTCGAGGCCGCTGATGAATGGCATAAACAGGTCAGTGATTAGTAAATCATACTGGCTGCGTTGCAGCATCTCGAGGCATTCCCTGCCATTGTTGGCCGTTTCAACCTCATAGCCATCTTTTTTTATTTTAAATACAACAGTATCCAATATAAGTTTATTGTCTTCAGCAACCAGGATGCGATTACCAGTCATCGTTAGCGTTTTTTGAAATTTGATGACTTAAAAATAAACATAATAATGCATTAATTTCAACTAACTCCTTCTAATTGCCTGTCAAAACGCAATTATAGTTTTTCGTTGCACATCCGGGCCTTGAAAAATTGTGCGGAAAATCCCAAAACTGAGGTCGGTGCCGGGTGAAATCAAAGGTTTCTGCTAACTTTGTTATCATGAGAAGTGATAAAATTACGGCATTAATTGCCGATCGCCTGGGGATATCAAAGCATCAAATAATCAGTACTTTACAATTATTTGATGAGGGCGCAACAATTCCGTTTGTCGCCCGGTATAGAAAAGAAATGACGGGAAGTCTGGATGAAGTTGAGCTTTCCAATATTAAAGAAGAAGCAGAACGTCTGGATGAGCTTGAGAAGCGAAAGGAGACTATTCTGAAGTCCGTTGGTGAGCAAAATGCCCTGACCCCGGAGCTTCAAAAAAGAATTGAAGATTGTTTTCAACTCAACGAGCTGGAAGATATTTATTTGCCGTATAAGCCAAAACGCCGCACGCGGGCTACTATTGCGAAGGAGAAGGGACTCGAACCGCTGGCTGAAATATTGATGAATCAGACAGACAGAGATCCGGCGGCAAGGGCGTTGCGCTTTTTGAATGATCAGGTCGCAACCGTTGAAGATGCCTTGTCGGGAGCCAGGGATATTGTGGCCGAAGCCGTCAACGAACATGATGGCGCCCGGACTATTGTGCGGAATAGTTTTGCCAAAGAGGCGGTTATTTATTCCAAAGTAGTTAAAGGAAAGGAAGAGGAGGGTGCAAAATACCGTGATTATTTTGATTCTTCCGAGCCTCTGAAAAGATGTCCTTCACACCGTTTGCTGGCTATGCGGAGAGGGGAGAAGGAGGGATTTTTGAAACTTTCTCTCTCTCCGGACGATGAAAAAACTGTCGAACGACTGGAGCACTATTTTGTCACCTCGTCCAATCAATGCAGTGAACAGGTGGCGATGGCTATCCGCGATTCATACAAAAGGCTTCTTGCGCCATCCATGGAGACGGAGTTTTTCGGCGGTTCGAAGCAGGCTGCCGACAGTGAAGCGATCAAGGTATTTACGGAGAATCTGCGGCAGTTGCTTTTGGCTCCTCCGCTCGGACAGAAACGAGTGATGGGGATCGATCCGGGATATAAATCGGGTTGCAAGGTTGTATGTTTGGATGCCCAGGGAAATCTGCTGCACAATGAGACCATCTATCCGCATCCTCCGCAGTCTGAAACCAGTCAGGCAATGAAGAAAATTACTTCACTGGTAGGCAGTTATAAGATTGAAGCTATTGCGATTGGCGATGGCACGGCAAGCAGGGAGACTGAAGGGTTCTTTAAACGGATGCGTTTTGATCGGGATTTGCAGGTTTTTGTCGTGAGCGAGGATGGCGCATCGGTTTACTCGGCATCCAAGATTGCCCGTGATGAGTTTCCGCAGTACGACGTCACCGTTCGTGGCGCTGTTTCAATTGGCCGGAGATTGATGGATCCCCTTGCTGAATTGGTGAAGATTGATCCAAAATCGATTGGGGTTGGTCAATACCAGCATGATGTGGATCAGAGGCAGTTGCAAAATTCATTGGAAAGCTCTGTCGAATCCTGTGTTAACAAGGTTGGCGTCGATTTGAATACGGCAAGCAGTCATCTGTTAAACTATGTCTCCGGATTAAACTCCACCTTAGCCCAGAATATTGTCGATTACCGCAAAGAAAACGGTCCGTTTCCCTCGCGAGAGTCGCTGCGAAAAGTTCCGCGCATGGGCCCAAAAGCCTATGAACAATGTGCCGGATTCCTCCGGATATCGGGAGCACAGAATCCGCTCGATAATTCGGCTGTGCACCCCGAACGGTACAAGCTTGTCGAAAGGATTGCCGCTGATCTTGGTTGTCCGTTAACGGAGCTGATCGGAAAGGAGCAGCTTGCGTCGAAGATTGATTTGAATAAGTATGTCGGAAAGGATGTGGGATTACCTACCCTGACTGACATCCTTACTGAACTGGCTAAGCCTGGCAGAGATCCCCGGTCGGGTATCAAACATTTTGAGTTCGCTGATGGAATTTTTTCAATGAATGATTTGATTCCGGGGATGGTTCTTCCTGGCATTGTGACCAACATTACGCGGTTTGGCGCCTTTGTGGATGTGGGTATCAAGCAGGACGGACTGGTGCACATCAGCGAAATGGCCGATCGTTTTATCAGCGATCCGGGCGAAATTGTGAAGCTTCAGCAGCATGTGAAAGTCAGGGTTGTAGAGGTCGATATCCCACGGAAGAGGATCGCATTTTCAATGAAAGGGTTGGAATAAAATCCGCTTAAATTCTTGCCACAACTCTTACCGGAGAGCTGTCCGCCCTAATTTTGAGCGGGAATGCAAGCACTTCAAATTCCTGGTAAGGGAGCAATGCCGCTAAATTTGTCAGATTTTCGATGATAAGTACCCGATTGTTTAGCAGGATATCGTGTATTTTATACGGGGCATAGTCAGGCGAGGGTGAATCCATTCCGACAATCTTTACCTGTTTTTTCACGAGGATTGAGGCGGTATTCTCGCTGATGGTCGGATACGAAAGATAATAGGCTTTTTGGCTGAAATATTGATCAAATCCGGTATAAAAGAGGACAATAGAACCGGGTTCCAGATGGTTGAATGCAGATTCAGGAAGGTCAATTATTTTTTGTCCGACCACCTTAACCAGGAAGCCTTTTCCGGCAAATGAATCCAACGGGAGTTCAGCAATCCTGGTAAGACTTGCGGTAAGGTGCATCGGGCCATCGATGTGCGTTCCGGCATGCATCCCGGAAGAAAGCAGAAAATTAGAATGCCCCGTTTCCTCTAATGTTGCAATTTGTTCCAGTCCGACGGGCTGATCACCAGGATAGACGGGCATGTCGTGGGTGATTGAATGCGAAAGATCGATGTAACGAGCCATACTGTTTTATATTTTGGAGTTAAAAGGATCAAACCACAGCTGATATAGTTTTAGCGGTCGGATTCGGCCATATAATACCTCACAAATCACAGGTGACCCTGCCTGCTTAGAACTTCTCTTAAATTCGGATTATGGAAGATTCCTTAACCCATCCTTTGTTGCCATCGGCTAGTCGGATTTCAATCCAGTCGCCGAGCTTATCGGTTATCTGGACGCTGAGTCCTTCGTGCAGAATAAACAGTTCAGTGCCGGTCTCACTTGGCGAACCCTTCATGCGAACACTTCGCTCGGTAATGACTCCACTGTTATGATGAACAAGTTTGCTGCGTTGAGATGATCCGAATGAGAACGTTAGTAAACTGTATGTGAGTGCAATAATAGCAAACCAAAATGTGAGCTGTTTGTTACGGAAGGTTGTGGCAAAGAGGAAAAGCGCAAAAAGCAACAGGAACAGGAAGAAACTCACCAGGCTATGGGTGCCCCAGCTGTCGGCAGGTTTAGAGCTTATCAGTTCATGCCACCAGCGTAAGAATCCGGGCTCCGGTAGGAGATCTATATTGTCAACAACCTGTCTTTTAGCCATCTCCAGATTAAAGCGGGCATCTTCGCTGGTAGGTAAAAGCTTGAGCGCCCTTTCATAATTTAGGATGGCGAATGTGATACTGTTCGATTTATAGAGTGCGTTTCCGAGGTTGTAATAAAGCTCGAAGGATTCAAAACCCTTTGCGGCAATGGCTTCATACGTTTTTGCCGCCGCAGCATATTTCCCGGATGTATAGAGCTGGTTGCCTTTATTCAGGGAATCCTGCAAAGCAGCAGCTTGCCCGTATGTTAGTTGAATGCTGCCTAAGAAGACGAGGATCAGCAAATATTTTCGTGTTAAAAATCTCATAATGTTCGACTTTCAGATAAATGAGAAATTGATGTTTTGCCTTTTAAAGTATTCGTTTTTCGTTCATTCGCAGGAACGGTTGCAGCTAATTTCGACAACTATTTGATTTCTTTCTCCATGACGGACATAACCTCGGTGGCTTCATCGAAGAGTTCCTTCATTTTGGCGGTACCTCCACCCGGAGCGAAGCGCGCAAATTCGCACGTTTCTAGAATCTGCACGAACCGTTCAACAATTGAAGAAGAAACAGCGTGATTAGTCAGTTCTTCCGAAGCTTTTTCCCGGGAAAGCTCTGATGCCGGAATGGTAAGTTTGTCGCTAAGATAGCCCCAGAAAGCACGGGTCACGGATTCGTAGAATTTCTCGTCCGATCCCGTTGCCAAATGACCGGACGCTTCTTTCAGCCTTTTCAGAGCCACTTTACTGGCTTTCTTGTTCTTCATTCTGGCAACATTGGCGTTTCCCTTGATTCGCTTCTGATTCAGAAGATAGATCGTTAATAAAGTGAGGATTCCGCCAATATATAACAGGTAAAAGAGGAACGAACCAAAGAATGTATAACCCTTGGTATGCAGTTTGACCTCACCAGTTTTAATATACCTGATATCCGACCCGATTTGCTTGAGATCTTCCTTGGCCACCGAGTTAATGGTTTGGTTGCTTCGGGTACCATCGCCTTTAGCTACTTTGATCTCATACTCCTCGGTAGTTTTCGTGACAAACCGTTTCGAATCGGTATCAAAATAGACAAAACTAACGGCCGGAATTTTATACGTTCCGGCAAAACGAGGCAGGAACAAATATTCGAACGATATGTTTCCGTTTAGCCCTTGTTCTGAGGCGCTAAAATTGCTGTTCGTTTTGGGATCATATACTTCGAAATCCGCAGGGAAGGAAATCTTCGGTGGATTGATCAGCTTAATATTTCCATTACCGGATACATCCAGCTTAATTGTAATCGCATCATTTTCCCGCACACTTTTGGTGGTGATTGATGAGCGTATATCAAATTTCCCAACTGCACCAGAAAAATTCGCCGGGGCGGTTGGCAGGGGCTGCACGCTAACGGAAACCGGATCGCTGATAATGGTCGCCTTGACATTGGCAAACGAGTCGAAGAAATCGTCAAACATGCTCTGCGTTTTCTTGACCCGTTGCTGTACGATGCAGTCAATCTTTACGGAGCCGATGGTGATATTACCTGTTTGCTGCGGGAAAAGCAATGTTTTCTTGAGCGTTCCGACATTAAAGATCTCGCCATTGTATGTTTCCCTCTGGAGCGATATTTGCTGAGGAAGTTGAATATCCTGAGACCAGAATCCTTCGAAATTTGGGATGGATATATCTTCAAAGCCGTTCAGGTTTACCTTGGAATAGATTTTGATGGTGGCCGTCAGATGTTCACCCTTATGAACTGATCTTTTATCAAGATTCATTCTGACAAAGAGATCGTTTTTTGGCACAGTACCCGGAGTGGAAGTTGGAGTATCAACTCCGCCTGTCGACGGCCTGGCCGAACCTTTAACGACCTCAACCGATTGTGAATTAGATTTATACTCGGTACCATCTACCGTGATAGCGCCCGGATTAATCGTGAATTTCCCTTCTTTTTTTGCGCGAAGCACATAAAGGTATGAAAAGGAAACTGACTGAGAACTGACGCCGTTAATAATCTGATATGATGTGCTTTGCGAAGTGGAAGGTCCCATCAGTACCTCGAAATCACTCAAATCGGGTAATTTAAGGTTTTGCCCCCTTGCATTTACAGAAAAGGCCAATCTAAACTGTTCCCCCAATTCAACAACCTGGGGAGCTTCCATGGTGAATGAAACCTTTTCGGCTGCCCACCCGGGCAGAACGAAGAGTAAAATGAAAAATATTAGTTTTATTCTTCTGACAATCATGGTTATATAAGCTATATTTATCTTGTTACTACCAATTCTTCTCCACATTCCGCTTTTGCGCCTTCAAAGCCTGAGCCTTCTTAACTTTTTCCTGTGTTTGTTTTTCGTCATTTTCTAAAGCCTGAAGCATCTGTTCTGCATTCTGCTTTGATATCTTATTTTGTTGCTGCTGTTGCTGCTGCTGATCCTTATTTTGATCCTGGTTTTGCTTGTTCTGGTCTTTATTTTGATCCTTGTTTTGATCTTTGTTCTGGTCCTTATTCTGATCTTTGTTCTGGTCCTTATTCTGATCTTTATTTTGGTCTTTGTTCTGATCCTTGTTCTTGTCTTTATCCTTATCCTTATCCTTGTTTTTGTCTTGCTGTTTTTTCTTCTCTTCTTCCTTTTTCATTTTCATGGCATACGCCAGATTGTACTTGGTTTCCGCATCGTTTGGCTCGAGGCGCAGCGCCTTTTTGTAGGAGGCAATACTTTCATCGAGCTTTTTCTGTACCAAAAATGAATTGCCCATATTGTGAAGAGCCTTTGCCTTGTCGGCGGGAAGGGCTGCTTTTTCAGCCAGACTTTCAAATTCCCTGGCAGATTCTTCGGCCTTCTTCTGTTTGTAGAGGGCATCGGCGAGATTAAATTGCCACTGATGATCTTCAGGCTTAATTTCCAGCGCTCTGCGATAGGCGACTTCAGCCTTGCCGAAACTGACGGTGTCGAGTTTGGCCGTATCTTTCAATCCCAACTCAAACAGCTTATTACCCTCACGGATAAATTTTCGCTCCTTCTGTGCCTGGGCAAGAAAAGCAACAAACAGGGCGAGTATCAGAATAATATTTCGTTTCATAGTGCTTTGTTGGTTCCAAATAACCTAAAATTTCTGAGCCATTTGTTTTTCCGGTCCAAAATCAGGAAATCCATCAAAATCAGGAAAAATGCCAGCGAAAGGAATAAAGGAAACTGGTCATTGTATTCCGAATATTCGCGGGATTCCATTTCCGTTTTCTGCATTTTCTCAATCTCATTAAAGAGGTTGTTCAAGCCTACTTCCGCATTATTGGCCCGTATGTAAGAACCTCCGCCGGCTTCTGCGATTTGCGTGAGCATCGATTCATCCAGCTTCGTTATCACGATGCTGCCGGATTTATCTTTAAGAAAATCACTGCTTCCTTCAGTCAGCGGAATTGGTGATCCTTGCGGTAGTCCCATCCCGATCGTATGCACAACGATGCCTTTTTCTTTTGCTTGTTTAGCCATTCCCACCGCATCGTCTTCGTGATTTTCACCGTCGGTGATTACGATGATGGCTTTACTGCCCTGAAATTTAGACGAAAAGGATTTCATTCCCAGGTCGATGGCTGCACCAATGGCAGTTCCCTGAACGGGCACGACATCCGTTGTTATCGATTCCAGAAAAAGCTTGGCCGATGAATAATCCGATGTAATTGGCAACTGGACATATGCCTGTCCTGCGAAGACCACCAATCCGATTTTATCATTGTTTAACCTGTCAGTCAGTTTCGCGATAGCACGTTTGGCTCTTTCCAATCTGTTCGGCTTGATATCCTGCGCTTTCATGCTATTCGAAACGTCGAGGGCGATGATCAGCTCAACTCCCTTTCGTTTCGTCAGGGTTAATTTTGATCCAAACTGTGGTTGAGCCAATGCGGTGATGAGGCAAGTCAGGGCAAGCAACCAGATGGTGAATTTGATGACGGGTCTTCCGTGCGACAAACTCGGCATCAGTTGTTCCAGCAGGTCTAATTGCCCAAAGCTTTTCAGGTTCTTTTTTCGGACGATTCTGTTAAATAAGAACAGTATCACCAGCGCAATGAGAACCAGGAAAATATAGAAATATTCGGGATGAGCGAATCTAAACGAATTCATGGTAATTTTCTAAAATAAGTAAGTTGAAGGAACAACATTCCAAGCGCCAGAAGCAGAGCCGGAACGGCATATCTTTTGTATTCTTCCGTTTTGGAACTCAATTCTTTGCTGTCTATTTTTGATTTTTCCAATCGATCGATTTCCTTATAAATCTCGGCCAGTTTCAAATTGTTGGTAGCCCTGAAGTATTTTCCATCCGTCAGATTTGCAATTGTTTGAAGCGTCTTTTCGTCAATCTTGACTTCGATGTCGCGCATTTGGATTCCAAATGGCGTTTGAACCGGGAAAGGAGCCGTTCCAATGGAACCAATCCCGATGGTATAAACACGGATGCCAAACGTTTTCGCTATCTCAGCGGCTGTGATCGGGGCAATTTCTCCCCTGTTGTTTTCACCATCAGTCAACAGAATAATAACCTTACTCTTCGCTTCACTGTCTTTCAGTCGCGAGACGGCATTTGCCAATCCGAGCCCGATAGCAGTACCATCTTCGATCATTCCGCTTTCGATATTTTGAAAGAGGTTCATCAAAACGGCGCGGTCGGTCGTCAGCGGACATTGAGTAAAACTTTCTGCTGAGAAAATAACCAATCCCATC
The DNA here is from genome assembly GCA_963663005.2 of Prolixibacteraceae bacterium. Taxonomy (GTDB): domain Bacteria; phylum Bacteroidota; class Bacteroidia; order Bacteroidales; family Prolixibacteraceae; genus CAINVV01. Next base: position 836,471 of record CAXXHH010000003.1, on the reverse strand, counting down.
CGGTCGTATTCCCTTCCGGCGATAAATTCTGAGGCTACGTTTTTCGCAGCTTCCAGACGGTTTGGCTGGAAATCTCTCGCCAACATCGATCCGGAAATATCCAGTGCGATCACGATATCGATCCCTTCGATGGTCTGGTTGTGCCAGCTGCTCGACGATTGGGGTTTAGCCAACGCGGCAATCAGCAATGACAGAACGCCCAATTGCATAATAAACAGGGCATGCCGCAAATAGTGCTTCCAGGTACGGGGCGCGTCCTTGAAAGGAGCGATAGATGAGATTCTCATACTGGCGCTCGACTTCTTCTGCTTCCAGAAGTACCAGCCTATCAGGGGAAGAAGTATGAGCAGCAGATAGAAATAGTCGGGTCTTGCAAAAGTTATGCTGTTCATGGCTGATCTTTTATTTCGTTAGGAACTGAAATAACTTTTTCAACCGATCCTTCTTCCGGTGGAGGAACTGGTTTCTTTACATTTTCTACCGGCTCAGGTTTTGTCTCCTCTACCAGGGCATAAGCCTGAACCAACACATAATGATTTTCATCGGCTAGCGGTGTATATTTTGCAAACTTAACCAGGTCGGAGGTGTCAAGGGTCTTTTGAAGACCCGAAAAAAGCTTCCCTTTAATAGCCGAATTTTCTCCTTTAAATTGAGTCAGGATCTCCTGAGTTGTCTGCTCCATCGCCGGAACATCGTAACGGTCCTCCAGGTACACCCTGATAATGTCCGTCAGACGGGTGTAGTAGTCTTTCACTTTATCATGCTGCCACAGCTGCTCTTCTTTTAATTTATCCAACTCGCTGAGCGCTACTACATGCGGTGGTAATTTTGGCTTAACAGGAAGGCTGAACAGCGGGATATTCTTTTTCCTGCGGTTGATGGCATATAAAATCAGAAAGATGATAGAGGCAAGAAGAATTATGCCCAGTATCCAGGGTGCGATCTCTTTAAAGGTGACCGGAGCGCCATAAGGCTTCTTGATGTCGGCAAAACCCTTTTTCAGGTCCACGGGAGGGACTTTTACGAATAGCCACAGCGGATTGCTCCGAAGCGTATCCGGCGTGATCTTGCTATGTCCGACAAATTTGAACGGTTCGATTGGGTGAGGGCCGCTGTCAAAAGCGGTAATAATATAGCTTTGACGCATTTGCAAAATTCCGTCGCTCAACTTGGAGGAATCTCTCGTGGACCTCGATATAACATCTATCCCATTATTCAGACTGTCTTTTACCTGAGGAAAGGTGATGGTCGTCCCGACAGGATATTCTGCCACCAAAATCATCTTGATTTGATCTCCCAGCCAGATTGAATCCCTTTCCAGTGAGGCGCTCACCTTAACCTGCTGAGCTGCGACCGGGTCAAGCGAATAAAGGAAAATTGTGATGAATAAAAGATATTTCAGTTTCAACATAATTTGGATCAAAGTTTGTGTTCTCTTTTTTTGAAAAGCGCGACCAATGATTTTACGTAATCTTCTCTGGTGCTGATACTGACATAATCTGTTCCCGTCTTTTTCAAAAGGTTTTCCATCTCCTTTTTCGAATTCAGCCAGTGGTAGAGGTAGCTTTTGCGAACAGAACTGCTGGATGTGTCGACCCAAATGTAATCGCCGCTCTCTGCATCTTTCAGTTTGATCATACCGATAGAAGGAAGTTCTGTTTCCCGTTCGTCGAAAATATGCAGCGCAACCAGATCGTGCTTGTTGTTTGCAATAGAGATAGCTTTCTCGAGACCGGCATTCTGATCCATGAAGTCGGAAATCAGGAATGCCGTCACGTGCCTCTTCATGGCATTGGTCAGGTATTGTAAAGCCAGCGGAAGATCCGTCTTTTTGGATTCTCCCTGAAACTCTATCAACTCCCGGATGATTCGTAATGTATGGGTTCGCCCTTTCTTTGGCGGGATAAATTTTTCGATCCGATCGGAGAAAAAGATAACGCCGATCTTGTCATTGTTAGAAATAGCGGAAAATGATAGAATCGCAGCGATTTCGGTTATCAGTTGCTGTTTCATCTGGCCAACAGTACCAAAATCGTTTGAACCGCTCACATCGATGAGTAGCATCACCGTCAGCTCCCGTTCCTCTTCGAAAATTTTGACGAAAGGGTGGTTGTACCGGGCGGTTACATTCCAGTCGATGTTACGGATGTCGTCGCCAAACTGGTATTCCCTCACTTCACTGAAAGCCATACCACGCCCTTTGAAGGCGCTGTGGTACTCTCCGGCGAAGATATTTCGCGAAAGACCCCGCGTCTTTATCTCAATTTTCCTGACTTTCTTTAATAATTCAGTAGCTTCCACTTGTGCTATATTAACATATGCTATATTATTGAGAAGTACTTAAAGTACTTGGAGTTTGGAGTACTTGGAGTTTTGGAAGGCGTGATTAGTTTCCAAAATTGTATTCCTATTTCTTAACTTTAAGTATTCTAAGTACTTGAAGTACTCCAAACTTCTTGCTAAGTACTTGAAGTATTTCAAGTACTTCCTCCTGCTAAGGAACTTCTACCGTATTCAGGATTTCGCTGATGATCTCCTCCGCCGTTAGGTTATTTGCCTCTGCTTCGTAGCTTAACCCAATACGATGACGTAATACATCATGACAAACTGCGCGAATATCTTCTGGAATGACGTATCCGCGACGTTTGATAAACGCGTATGCTTTTGAAGCTTGTGCCAGACTGATTGAAGCACGCGGTGAGGCTCCGTAAGTGATCATCTCTTTGTATTTTGCCAGTCCATGCTCGGCAGGTTCGCGGGTTGCAAAGACGATGTCGATGATATATTTCTGAATCTTTTCATCCATGTAAACTTCCTTCACAACTTCTCTTGCACGAACGATATCAGCAGGAGTCACAACGGCGTTTGCCTTTGGAAATTGCTTCATCAGATTAAGCTGAATGATCAGTTTCTCTTCTTCTTTTTTTGGATAATTCAGGACAACTTTCAACATAAAACGGTCAACCTGCGCTTCCGGTAACCGATATGTTCCCTCTTGTTCAATTGGGTTTTGTGTTGCCATAACCAGGAAGAGGCTGTCCAATTTGTAGGTGTGGTCGCTGATGGTAATCTGCCGTTCCTGCATCGCTTCAAGCAAAGCCGACTGGACTTTAGCCGGTGCGCGGTTTATCTCATCTGCAAGAACAAAATTGGTGAAAATAGGTCCTTTCTTCACCATGAACTCTTCTTTCTTCTGACTGTAAATCATCGTTCCGAGTAAGTCTGCAGGGAGCAGGTCGGGGGTAAACTGGATGCGGGCAAATTTTGCATCGATAGTCTGTGCCAGCGTATTGATTGCCAATGTTTTTGCAAGTCCGGGAACACCTTCAAGCAGGATATGCCCGTCAGACAACAAACCGATCATTAAACTTTCAACCAAATGTTTCTGTCCAACGATAATCTTGTTCATCTCCATGGAGATAAGATCAACAAACGAGCTTTCACGCTGGATCTTTTCATTCAACTCCCGAATATCTACTTTTTGATCCATAATCTTAAGGATGAATTTATTGATAAATGTTAAAACGGTTACGAAAATAATCTTTTAGACCTTAAAAGGAAGTAAGAAATTATTAAAAAATGTTAAGTGTCAAAGATAGAAAAAAGGGGGTTAATTTTCTATTTTTGCAGAAACGGCAATATTATGCGGTATTTCATTCAGCTTTCGTATGATGGAACCAACTACCATGGTTGGCAGGTGCAGGATAATGCCACAACCGTTCAGGAAGAGGTTGAAAAGGCGCTGTCTGTATTGGTTCGCGAGAAGGTTGAAGTTGTGGGTGCAGGGCGCACAGATACTGGCGTTCACGCCTCTTTTTATATCGCTCATTTCGACAGTGCCCTCGAAAATTTAGCGAACGAAACAATAGTTTTCAAACTCAATTGCCTATTACCGCCCGACATCGCCGTTCAACGGATTTTTCCGGTCAGGCCGGATGCCCATGCCCGATTTGATGCCACCTACCGCGAGTACAAGTACTATATCGCACGCCGGAAGGATCCGTTTACCTTTCATTACGCCGAGAAAGAGAACAGAAAATTGAATCTTGCGAAAATGAATGAGGCTGCTCAAATACTTTCCGAATACAACGATTTTACCAGTTTTAGTAAATTGGGAAGTGATGTGAAGACGAATAACTGTATTATCTACAAAGCTTTTTGGGAAGAATGCGGCGATCAGCTTGTTTTCACTGTCCGCGCTGACCGATTTCTTCGGAATATGGTGAGAGCCATCGTTGGGACTTTGCTTGAAGTCGGACTCGAAAAAATCGGCATCGATGGTTTCAGGACTGTTATCGAAAAGCAAAATCGCAGCAGCGCCGGAGCCAGTGTCGCAGCAAAAGGTCTCTTCTTAGTTGAGATCGGGTATCCTGAAGGAATTGAAATTTGAAAATGTATTTCAGGTAGGAATTCTCCAACTTATTTCTGCCAGATTTCCCAAGCTGCCAGTGCCTGTAGCTCCAGCATATCACTACCGTTTTTGATAGTCGCTCCCTGAGCAGCTCCCTTTTGGAGGAATTGAGTCAGTGGTGGATTATAGACTAAATCGTACAGCAAATGGCGTTCAGTAAGGTATTCAAAAGGAATATCCGGACAACCATCCATTTTTGGAAAAGTTCCAAGCGGTGTGGTGTTAATAACCACGGTATATTCGTCAAGCACCTTCCTGGTAAGTTGGGTATAGTCGATTGAGACTCCCGGTTTCGCTTCTCTGGAGACCAATTGTGTGGCGATTGATAATTCGGCAAATACTTCAGCCACAGCTTTGGAAGCGCCGCCTGTGCCCAGGACTAACGCTTTGGTATGATGCGGTTTCAAAAGCGGAACGATCGAATCACGAAATCCGATCAGATCGGTGTTATAGCCTCTAAGACTGATTTTCCCTTGCGAACGATCTATTTTTACAGTGTTCACCGCTCCGATTGCAGCCGCCTTCGGATCGCAACTGTCCAGGTAGGGAAAAATAGCCTCTTTGTAAGGAATAGTAATATTGAATCCGACCAAATCCGGATGTTCGCGAATAATTGCGGGTAGCAACGAAATTTCGCTGATTTCAAAGTTGAGATACTGCGCGTCAATTGCCTTATCGGCAAAATATGCGGTGAAAAATTTTTTGGAAAACGAGTGGGTGAGGGGGAAGCCTATGAGGCCAAAGGTTCTCATAATCAGAACGGAATTTGGTCTTCACTCGCTGGTTTGTATTTCTCGATCATGTCTGTTACCCAATCGATTAACAGGAAGGTTGGGAAATTCTCGAGAAAATCTACGTGCGCATAATAATCTTCAGTCAGAGCGCTTCTAAGCTTATCTTTCGCCAGTTCAAGGTTATCCATGAAGAGGTAAAATCCTGCTTGTCTGTATAAAATTGCTGCACAATATGCTTCCGAATTCTCGGCATCCTCCAGAATCTGAAGGGCATTAGCGAACTGATTGTTGTTAAACATCAGATCAGCATAGGAGAGCCAGTATTCCGGAATCTCGTCGTCCAACTCAAGTGCTTTGCGAAAGGCTGACTTCGCATTCCTGAATTTTTTCAGCGCAGCATTTGCCTTGCCGAGGGCGTTCCAACATTCTGCACACTCAGGATTAATTTCGAGCGATTTTTTCAGCAATGGAACTGCCTCCGCAGATTGATCATAAATGAGTTTTACCAACCCGGCGCCGAACCATCCATCCGAACAGTTTGGTTCGATCTTTAGCGTTTTGTTGTAATACAGTCCGGCATTTGCGTAATCATCGATCTGAAAATAGCAGTCGGCCAGATAAAGATGCGCATCCACCGAATCGGGATCCAATTTCAGATAATCGTGGTACGCATCGATGGATTCCTGAAACCGTTCAATGGCCGACAAGGCATTGGCTTTGTTGAAGATGGCCGCCGAATAATTTTCGTCGATTGCCAAAGCATAATCGTATGAATCGATCGCTTTAGCGAATTCCTCCTGCCTGTTGTAGATGATGCCCATATTGTACCAGGCGGATTCCGAAAACGGATCGATATCGAGGTATTTGTTGTAGTATTCTATCGCTTTGGCATCGTCGCCAACTTTCTCGTAGCAAAAGGCGAGATCGTATAAAACGGGTTCGTGCTCGGGATTTTCATTCAGCGCTTTTTTCAGATAGGCGAGGGCTTCATCATAAGCTCCTGTCTGTATGAACGATATGCCAATATTGTACAGGAGTTCGTCGCGATCTTCAAACGCGTATTGCTCCGCTTTTTCAAAATACTCCGATGCCAAATGATATTCACCCTTCATATTGTGACAGGTGCCGAGCATCATCATCACATCCGGATTGGTATTCTCAATTTCCTCAAGTTGCTTCAAAAGGTGAATCGCTTTCGGAAGTTTCAGTTGAGAGAGATAGATCTGTGCCTTTTTTATCTTGACAATAATCGAGTTGGGATGTTGCTTGAGGGCAATCTCACAAGCCTGTAAAGCATTGGAAAATTGACTCTTATCAATATATTGGTCGACAATGAATTCAAAATCGGCTACGTCGAAAAATTCCGTACGCTGTTCCGTAAGCATTTGTTTGTAACGCTTCAAAACTGCAGCAAATTCTTTGCTTTCGAAATTATCTCTTGATTCTTCCCACATCCTGTTTTACAACTTAAAATCGGTGCAAAGTTAATCAAAAATGGGTTATAGCGGCTGATGTTCCGCTCTCAAAAGGTCATTTACCGTTTTCACGGGATTGAAAGTGATCGGTGGAACCTCCACAAAAAAGGTGATCCAATCAGACATCGCACCATTCCAGAGCCCCGGAAGTTCCTGGGCTTTAAGTGGTTTTCCATCTTTCGATTTGGAAGATATAAAGCCAGTCTCAGGATCCCTGAAATCCGGCAAGTTGAATTTTTCACCCTTGTAATTCCGTACTCCACATACCAGATCCACCGGATTGAAATGGGTCGCATGTGCTGCAATCGCTGCCTGCGCCGGATTTTGGAGGTCGATTTGACTGCTTTCAACCACCTGCAACGTGGTTGTTCCATCCGGCTGGATTGCCCAGAATGGCCCGCCACCGGGTTCACCCTCGTTTTTAACCATCCCGCATACGCGGATAGGCCTGTTAAACTTTGATTTCAGATAGTCTGTTTTGGCGGCTCGGTCAGTAAACTGAGCCTCCCCGGCAGGCAAGGTAGATAATTGCTTTTCGAGGTAGTACATCATCTCATCAATAAGAGAATCGGTGAGCTGATCCGGTTTATCCAGAAGATTTAAATATTGGAAAATTTGCGCCTGACCTTCCAGTAACAATCCGGCAATAGCCTTTTTGTATTTAATGGTTTCGTCTTTCAACCGATCGGGCACTACATTATCGATGTTTTTCACAAAGATCAGATCTGCATGAAGGTCGTTCAGATTCTCGAGCAAGGCTCCGTGTCCACCCGGCCTGAAAAACAGTTTACCCTCAGAAGTCCGGAAAGGCTCATTCTTTTCATCCACGGCGATGGTATCGGTCGAAGGTTTTTGTTCGGAGAAGGAAATCTCATACGTCACTTCGTACCTTTTTTCAAATTCAGCGGCTGCCTGTTCGCATTTTTTTCGGAAAAGTGGCAGATGTTCGGGTGAAACAGTAAAGTGAATGCGAACGACACCCTTTGCATCAGTTCCATAGAGCGCACCTTCTACCAAATGTTCCTCTGCAGGCGTGCGGCTAATGCCGGAATATTGATGAAAATCCAGCAGTCCTTTGGGGAGAAAACCATAGTTTAGCCCTTCCGGGGAAAGCACCGTCCGCAAAATCTCCAGATATTTCATCCTTCCATTCTCATCCTTAAATGATCCCAATTTTTCGGACAACATAGGATAAAAGGCGAATTTCGGGAGTAGTTCAAAAAATTTCTTCACATGATGATGCTGTTCTTTTCCCAGCAGTAATTCCGCCTCATCATTTGTTAAGGCCTCCTCCTGAAAGGAAAACAGCGATTGGAACATCCGGCTGGCAGCACCGGAGGCAGGCACAAATTTTAGCGGTTGCGTTCCACTCTCCAGCTGACCTTCATAGTAGGCAACCAGTCTGGCACATTCGTTTTCGCTGAGACGGTTTATGCCATTGCCGACACTGGCCGCCTCTACCGTTTTTAGGTAGGGAAATCCTTTTTTGAAATGGGATATCTGATTCAGAATCTCCGGAAGATTTCCACCTCTGTCCAGAATCTGCTGTTGGTCTGTTGCTGTAAACATGTTTTATTCTTTACAATTTTGGATAGGATGAATATAGGTAATTGAAGCTCATAACAAAAATTTTCGGCTCAATTTAATCTTAATTTTATTCACAGTCGTTTGTTGATTATTATACGAAAAGGGGATTAAAAGGTGAACATTCGTGTATTCCTCGATTGTTCCGCAGAACTATTAATTTTGATCTCAAATATTTCAAAGATGATTAAGCGGGAATTTCCTTGGGGAGGCGAAAAGAGATACAACGATTATTCGACCTATTTCAGGAAGCGATTCGAAGGCCGGGTACAGAAAATTTCGCTGGATGCCGGATTTACCTGTCCTAACCGGGATGGCTCAAGAGGGGTTGGTGGTTGCACCTATTGCAACAATAAAAGCTTCAATCCGGATTATTGCCGGACGGAGCAGATCATCACGGATCAGCTCCTGAAAGGGATTCAGTTTTTCTCTGCCAAGTATCCGGCTATGAGATATCTTGCTTATTTTCAGGCGTACAGCAATACCTATGCACCTGTCGAAATTCTTAGGCAGTCGTACGAGGAAGCGTTGAGGCACCCCGAGGTGATAGGCTTGGTGATTGCCACCCGACCGGATTGCCTGAGCGATGAAATCCTTGACTTGCTGGAAGAATTTGCGGGAAGGTGTTATGTGTCAATCGAACTTGGTGTTGAAAGTTTCAAGGAAGAGACTTTGCAGAAGATAAACAGGGGGCATAGTGTGATTGAATCAATCGATGCGATCCACAAAATTGCAGCGCGGAAGCTTGATAATTGCGTCCACCTTATTTTGGGGTTACCGGGAGAGTCGGACGAGGATTTTATCAGGCATGCTGAAATTCTATCAAATTTGCCGGTTCAAAGTATTAAATTACATCAGCTTCAGATTCACAAAGGGACACAAATGGCTAACGAATACCGTAAAAATCCGGATGGTTTCAATCTCTTTGAGGTAGAGCAATATGCGGATATTGTGGTTCGGTTTCTGGAAAATCTGTCACCAAAAATCATCGTCCAGCGGTTTGTTAGTTCGGCTCCCGCCGGATTAGTAATCGCTCCGAATTGGGGAATGAAGAACTATGTTTTTGTGGCAAAAGTCGAGAAAATGCTGGAGGAGAGGGATAGTTGGCAGGGAAAGAACCAAATGTGCAAATTGGGAAATGTGCAAATATGAAAATGGGGAGAAAATGTGCAAATGTGCAAGTGTGGAAATGTGAAAATGAAGGAGGCGGGATTATTTAGAAAAATTAGGATTTTGAGGTGATGATGATTTTTGAGAGGATTCTTATAAGTTCCTTGAGATCAGTCAACAGGCTTTCGTTGCTAGGATATTTTGGGGACTGTTGACATATCAGGAGCCAATATTCAGTTTCTTCGGCCTCCTTTGCTGCAATTTTTATTTTGTGTACAAAATCTGCTTTACTCTCAGAACCTTGTGCTTCCCGCACGTTTGCACCAATAGAGGTGCCTGATCTTAAGAGCTGTCTACTAATTATATACTTTTTATTCTCATCAAGGATCTCGCAAGCCGCCACAATCTTTAGCGCAAAACTGAAAGATTTTTCTACAATAACATTTTCTCTACCTCCATATGCCATTGTAACAAGTTAACCCAAAAATTCCTGATTCTAGCATAGACCCCAATCAGTTTTCACATTTTCACACTTGCATATTTTCACATTTTCTTTTTATCTTTTCCCTGCCGCAACAGTATACATACTTTCAGGATCAAAATAGGTGCGTGCGAGTTCCCGGATTTGCTCGGGAGTGGTGGTTTTGATTGCGTGGATGATCTGGTCAAAATATTCAACTTCCAGTCCGGCTTCATACAGCGAGGAGAAACTTTGAGAACGGGCAAACGGTCCGTCGAAATCTTCCAGCATCCTGCCTAAAAGAAAACTTCGGAGTGGCTGAAGTTCCGATTCCGGAACGAGTTCGTCGCGCAATCGCTGCATTTCGTGAAAAATCTCCCGGATAGCCTCATCCGTTTTCTCGGCAGTCACCTCCGCATGAATCATGAAGATTGCATCCCTGACAAACGACACAACCGAAGCGTGGATGCCATAGGTCAGCCCTTTCTCCTCCCGAAGATTGCTCATCAGTCGCGAACCAAAGTAACCCCCAAATATGGTGGTGAGAAGTTTTAGTCCGGCAGAGTCCGGGTGGTGCTGTGTGGGTACTCTCTTTCCGATTGTAACGGCATTCTGATTGGCATTCTCTTTCTCAATAAAAATCATTTTCTCCTGAGAACTTTGAACCGCAGGCTGGTCTTCCTTGAATAGGAATGGCGTCCCCCATCCCGGTCCAAAATTGTCTAGGATCATTTTTTTAACCTCATCATCAACATCGCCAGAGGCAAAAAGTGTCGCATTTGCTGAATAGTAATGCCGGTTGTAATGACTTTTTGCCCCCTCCAGGGTCACATCGTCGTAGGCATCCGGTGAAGAGACCGGCGCATATGGATGAGCTTTACCCATAATTGTGCGCAGGAAAGTGCGTTGAGCAACCAATCCAACCTTTTCGGCATCCACCAAAGCACGCTGTTTCCTTTTCTGACGGGCAATTTCGAACTCATGCTCAGGAAACGACGCATCCTGCATAATTTCGGCAAGCAATGGAATGAGATTGGGAAGGTGCTTTTTTAGGGCAAGCAATGAGATATAGTTATTGTCGTAAAATGGACTGGAGCTAAGCTGGGCGCCATAGAAATCTATCTTGTCAGCAATTTCCCTGGCGGTCTTGTCGTGGGTTCCCTCCGAAATCATCGATGCCGCCATGGTGCTTTCCAATTTCGAGCTTTCATACCAGATTCCTGCTTTGAAGCTAAAATCCAGCTTGACAACCTCCTGAGTTCCGCCGTACAGGGTAAAGAAGGACGTTCCCCCCGGTAAAAGCTGATGCTCCGGTTCGATGAAATCAATTTTTTCAACCGAATTTACGGGTGGGGCTATTTTTCTGAATGAACTCATTTGCTTTTATTTTGGAGAGAAAGATAGTTCAGCGTGTTTCTGTTTCCCTGTCGGAAGAGATGGGTCGCTGTAGTCAATAAATCGTCTGCCGATATTTCCCTGTACTTTTCACCCTGGCGGTTGATTTCCGACGCATCTCCCATGATTTCAAAGGAGGCAAGCTGGATGGCTTTTTCGAGGTACCCGATTTCGTTGAGAAGCAAATCCGACTCTACCCTGTTTTTTACCTTTTCTAGTTCATAGGCAGTAATAGCCGTTTCGGCCGTCATCATTATTTCCTCGAGCATCTTCTCCCTTGCCAGATGAATATCAATCCCATGCGATGCCTTACCCGTTGCGACGAAAAGTCCGGGTTCGTTTTCTCCTGAAAGATAGGCATCTGCCTCCGTAAATAGTTTCTGCTCTTTTACCAGCTTCACTTCGAAACGGGATGAGCTTCCGTTGGAAAGGATATCCGATAGGAGGTCGAGGACATAAAAGTCGCGTTCATTTCTTGCGCCCATGTGCCAGGCAACGTAAAAAGTATCTATCGGAACATCACGGTAGACCGTTATTTCACGATCCTCAAATTGCAACGGTTCTGGGATGGCAGGGTAGGGAGCAATATCCCGGGAGGGGATGTCACCGAACCATTTTTCAGCCAGTTTAAAAGCTTCCGGTGAGGCAATATTTCCACTAATCACCAAAACAGCATTGTTGGGTGCATAATGGTGGAAGAAAAAGTCCTTGACATCATCCAACGTAGCCGACTCAATGTGTTCGGGCACGAGGCCGATGGTTGGCCAACGATATGGGTGAACTTTATAGGCAAGGTCGCGCAGAATGTGCCAGACGTCGCCATAAGGCCTGTTGAGATTGCGCTGTCTGAATTCTTCAATCACCACTTTTTTCTGAATATCCAGTCCCTTTTTGGAAAATTTCGGACCAATCATTCTGTCGGATTCCAGCCATAATGCTGTCTCTATGTTGTTGGAAGGCAGCGTTATGTAGTAATTGGTAAGATCGTTGGAGGTGAAAGCGTTGTTTGCACCGCTTGCATGCTGCACTGCTGTATCAAAATCGGCCACGTGGGTAGATCCTCCGAATGTGAGGTGCTCGAAAAGATGTGCAAATCCGGTTTTGTCTGGATCTTCGTGCTTGGATCCCACATTGTAGCAGACGTTGACAGCAACGAATGGCGTGCTGCGATCGGTGTGGACAATCACTGTGAGTCCGTTATTCAGTTTTATTTTGTCGAATTGAATCATAGATGAAAAAATCTATCGAATTCTCCATGGATAAAGTCACAGATCCGGGATAAATTTTGCCAAAGATAGCTATTCCTTGTTGATGCCGGATTTGTTTGCCGGAAAAGTGCCAATTAGCGGTTTTTGTTTTTATACAATATAAATAACCAATAGTTGATCCTTTAAGTTTTAAAATAGTTGATTGCCGACTTTTTAATTTGTAAACTCGCAAAATCTAATGTCTAACCGAAAGAATGTACGCTTTGTTGTTTACACTTTCGGTATAATTATGCCTTTTTACTTATAAACAGAAATAATAACAACGAATTTAATTTAAAATGGGAACACCAGACAAACTAAAAACCGTGAAATTTTATAGTGGAGATGTTACTCCCCTGGAAATGCATAAAGTACGTGTTGTTCAGAAGCTTAACCTGATTCCGGTAGAAGATCGTAAAGAGGCAATCTACAAGGCAGGATTTAATACTTTTCTTCTTTTGAACAAGGATGTCTTTCTGGATATGTTAACAGATTCGGGCACTAACGCTATGAGTGATAATCAGGTAGCTGCGATGAGCGTTGCTGATGATTCTTATGCCGGATCTGCCAGTTATACCAAATTGGAAAAGGCTATTCAGGATGTTTTTAACCAAAAATATTATTTGCCGGTTCACCAGGGTCGTGCGGCTGAGCACATTATCTCCAAATCATTTGTTAAGCCAGGTTGCGTGGTTCCTATGAACTATCACTTTACTACAACCAAGGCTCACATTGAAATGTGCGGCGGTGTTGTCGAAGAAATATATACAGACGAAGCCTTAAAAACGAAGAGTAATTTTCCGTTCAAAGGGAATATGGACATCAATAAACTCAATGCCATTATCGAAAAATGGGGCGCTGAAAATGTTGCCTTCATTCGTTTTGAGGCAGGCACGAATCTTATTGGTGGTCAGCCTTTTTCTATGCAAAACCTCCGCGAAGTCTCGGCTATCGCGAAAGCCCATAAAATTAAACTCTTGATGGATTCCAGTTTAATTAACGAGAATCTGTACTTCATCAAAACCAGAGAAGAAGGTTACCAAGATGTATCCATCAAAGACATTCTGCATGAGATGTTGAGTTACACCGATTTCTCCTATTTCTCCGGACGTAAGGTTAGCTGCACCCGCGGTGGAGGTATCTGCACCAACGACCATGATATCTATATGAAAATGCGTGACTGGGTTCCGCTTTTTGAAGGTTTCCTTACCTACGGTGGAATGAGTGTGCGCGAGATTGAAGCTATGGCTGTTGGATTGTACGAGACGCTCGATTTTGACGTTATCAGTCACTCGCCACAATTTATTAAATATCTGGTTGACGCATTGGATAAGAGCGGCGTACCTGTTATTACTCCTGCCGGCGGACTTGGATGTCACCTCAATGCAGGGGAGTTCCTTGCTCACGTTCCTCAGACACAATATCCTGCCGGCGCCCTCGCTGCTGCTCTTTATGTTGCTTCCGGAATCAGGGGGATGGAAAGAGGCACGATTTCAAGTGTGCGTGATGCCGAAGGGAATGATGTATTGTCTGACGTCGAGTTGCTCCGTTTGGCATTCCCAAGAAGGGTATTTACCTTATCGCAAGTAAAATATGCCGAAGACCGTATCAAATGGTTGTATGACAATCGCCACTTAGTCGGTGGACTGGAATGGACGGAAGAGCCGCCAGTACTCCGTTTCTTCGTCGGACGGCTTCAGCCAATTGGCGACTGGGTAGAAAAGCTCCAGGCAAAATTCAGACAGGATTTTGGCGACAGTTTATAATGACTAGTCCTAAAAAAGCGATACAGGTTTAACAGGACGAAATTAATTAATTAATAGATGGTTTCAAGGCTAGCCTTGAAACCATCTGCTTTTTTATAGGTTCTTATTTTTACCGTTTTTTGACGATGCATTTGTGCGGGTGTAAGCATGTAGCATGAGTAATGGGGGCGCTTGTTGTTATAAACATGTATACTGTCATTTACAAGTTTCTTCATAGTGTCCATGTCAACATTATATTGTTCCAGTTGAAATTCCTCTTTTAGGATGCCATTCACTCGTTCAGCTACTGCATTTGCATATGGATCGTAGCTCTCAGTCATACTACATTTTATCTTTCTTTTCACAAGCAGATTCTGGTACTGATCACAGCAATATTGTATTCCTCGATCAGAGTGGTGAATCAATGGTTCATTCTTATATTCCCGTTTCTTGACAGCCATATTCAATGCCCTCAGGGTGCCGTCAACTCCTAAACTATTTGACAGATCGTGCCCAACCACCTTCTTGGAATAGGCATCGGTAACTAATGCCAGATAACAGTGTTTGTTCCTATTTCCAATATAAGTGATATCTGAAACCCATACCTGCTCCGGCCTGGTTAGCTGTATTTGTTCAACCAGATTCTTATGCTTGTGGAACCGGTGGTGAGAGTTCGTCGTTGTTCTATAGCTCCTCTTAGGTTTTATAATCAAGTGATTGGCTTTTAGGATAGCAAACAGTTTATCCCGGCCAACTCCTAGTTCCCTGAGGGGCTCTTCCAATAAATAATGAAGCTTTCGAGTCCCAATTCGTGGCATTTGCCTACGAACCCCCCGTACAAGACGGACCACCTTTGTGGCAGTATGCTGACGCTTTGATTTTGAACGCTTTTTACGGTAATAAACCTGTCTATCTAACCCGAGCAATTCACAGGTAGAAACTATCGTTTCTTTGCTTTCTTTTCGGAATCGGTCGATTGCTCGGGTAAGGAGTTTTTTCGTATTGGAATTTTAAACTCTTGTTCTGCCATGTCGATCATCATGTCAAAGAAGATCACTTTTTTATCGGCATTCTCAACTTGCTTCTCCAAAAATGCTTTTTGCTTTTCCAAAAGTTTTACTCGCTGTTCCAACTCCAGGAGCTTTTGGTCCTTCGATTTGGGCATATTTAATGACGTTTGATTGTCCCAATCAAAACTACCATATTTTCGAACCCAATGAACAACCGTGTGTGACCCTTGTATGCCATACTTATTGCTGGCTTCTGTTGCGGTCATTTCTCCCTGTTCAACTTCGTGAACAATCTGCAATTTAAAGGACATTGAATAATCCTTTTGCGTACGCTTAACATACTCTTTCCCAAATTCTTCCTCCATAGCTTTACTTTTTGTGTATCGCTATTTCAGGACGAGACATAAGGCCATAAAAAAGCCGCAAGCAGATAACAGCTTGCGGCTTTTTTATGTAGTATATTAGGGGTTAGATAAATCCTGGCAGTGCAAAATTTAGGAAAGCTCATTTGGGTAATAAGTATTAATATTTTAACTTTGAATAATTAATCCTAAACCTAATTAAATGAGGACTTTCTCAAGAGTTTTCGCCATTTTTTTTGCCCTATTATTGCTCTCTCTGTTGTTCAATTGCAAAAAAGAAACATTAAAAGTAGCACCCACCGTAACAATTGCTGAAGCAACAAATGTCACAGCAAATTCAGCGACCGTAAGCAGTGCCGTAACGGCTGACGGTGGTACTGAAGTCCTGTCCAGAGGAGTTTGCTGGAATACCGGTGGAAACCCAACAACATCAGACAGTAGGACCTCAGATGGGAAAGGAATGGGTAGTTTTTCGAGTTCATTGACTTCACTAAGCCCCGGAACGACATACAATCTTAAGTCTTACGCGATCAATGCCATAGGAACGGCATATAGCAGTCAGGCCACATTCAAGACCCTAGCCTTGCTGGCTACTTTAACGACGACTGAAGCATCAACGATTGCTTCAACAACATTCAGCTCTGGTGGTAATGTCACAAATGATGGAGGCGCAGAAGTTACAGCGCGCGGTGTTTGCTGGAGTACTGCCCAAAATCCAACGATAGCTGACAGCAAGACGACAGATGGCACAGGATCAGGAATATTTACAAGTTCTGTTACTGGCTTGACTCCCGGAACAACCTACTATATCAGGTCTTATTCTACCAACAGCATCGGTACCGCCTATGGAAATCAGATTACATCTGTCACTTTAGCAATACTGCCAACGGTCACAACAACAGACCTTTCATTGATTACATCAACTTCGGCAACAAGCGGAGGCAATATTACCAATGACGGAGGTGCTGCGATTATTGCCCGGGGAGTTTGCTGGAGTACAAATCAAAATCCAACAATTGCTGATAGCAAATCCACTGATGGTACTGGGAAAGGTATTTTCGCGAGTAGCATTACCGGTTTATCTCCAGGAATTAAATACTACTTCAGGGCCTATGCAATTAATTCAATAGGTACTGCGTATGGTAATCAAGTAATTTCAACTACGGTACCTGTTATTCCTTCCTTGACTACAACTGAAGTGTCAGATATCTTAGGCGTTTATGCAAAAGCTGGCGGCAATATCACAAGTGATGGCGGTATGCCAATAACTTCTCGGGGAGTTTGTTGGGGTACTTCTCAGAACCCAACAGTTACTAACTCAAAAACAACCGACGGAGAAGGGATTGGTAGTTTTACAAGTGATATTCTTGATTTGGCTTCAAATACCACTTACTATTTGCGGGCATATGCCACAAACAGCGTTGGAACAGCATACGGAAATGTTTTAACATTCAAAACGATTGAGCCTTCCACAGATTCAGATATTAAGCCCCTAGGTTTTTCTCCTTCAACGGATGCCGAATTAGAATTAATTCCATCGATTAGCTCTTTGGACATTTCAATAGTACCAACCTTAAAGAGTGGCGTTATATTGCCCGACTCAGTAATAATTCCTGTACCTCCGGTTGGGAATCAAGGCAACCAAAATAGCTGTGTTGGTTGGACTTTAGGTAATGGAATGATGAGTCAAATATTTAGGATATATGAAGGAAGGGCTAATTTTAACGGGGCAGAAGGAATATTCTCTCCTAACTATATTTGGAATCAATTAAATAATGGTCAAAATAAGGTTATCACTTTCGCTTCTGCTTTTAATCTATTGAAGACTCAGGGATGCTGCAAATATGCATTTATGCAAGTGCCTGCATTAGTAACAGACTTACCTTCAGCAACGGCCAAGTCAAATGCGTATAATTTCAGGATTTCACAATTTTGTAGGTTTACCATGTCTGATATTGAATATGGATTAATAAAAACTTACTTATCTAAAAATTTTACTATCGCAGTCGGGATGGCAGTGGACAAGACTTTTATGCTAAGCAATAAGGATAATAATATTCAATTTGAAAGAAAAGATGGTAGACTTGTTTGGACCAAATATTCAGGTTCTTCCTCTAAGTTTGGTCATGCTATGCTAATTTGCGGATATGATGACGCCATTCATGCCTATAAAGTTCAAAATAGTTGGGGTAAGGATTGGGGTGAAAATGGATATTTTTGGATTGACTATGACTTCTTTAAAGAAGCACTTTATCATGAGCCTTTCTCAACACAATGTGAAGTTTTTGTTGGGTTTGTGAAGAGGCCAGTTTTGGCCACCAATGAAATAGGTGAAATTTCCAGCGGCACTGCCAAAGGTGGAGGTTCAATTTCCTCGGACTGGGGCTATCCAGTTACGTCACGCGGTGTTTGCTACAACCAAACCGGTAATCCAACAATTTCGGATAAAAAAACTAGTGATGGAACAGGCAGTGGAACATTTACAAGTACTTTAACAGGATTAGATGCAGATACACCTTACTATGTTAAAGCCTATGCAATAAATAGTAATGGAATATCATATGGTTACCAGAAGACTTTTACCACAAGCAAAGGAAATAGTTTACCAACTGTAACAACCTCTGCAACTTCGTCAATTAATACTACATCAGCCATTAGCGGAGGAAATGTCACCTCCGATGGTAACTCATCTGTGACAATACGAGGAGTTTGTTGGAGTACTAGTCAAAATCCAACGACAGCCAATAGTAAGAATATTGAAGGAAATGGAACAGGCAGCTTTGTTTCAGACTTAACAGGGTTAACGCCAAATACAACCTATTACATTAGAGCTTATGCAACAAACAGTGTAGGGACAGCTTATGGGAACCAGCTGAGCTTTACTACAACTCTAACTCTTTCAATGCCGACCTTGACTACTAATTCAATTACAAATCTATCTCAAAACAGCGCGACATCCGGCGGGAATATCTCATCAGATGGTAATGCAGTCGTTACAGCCAGGGGTGTTTGCTGGAGTACTGCACAAAATCCAACGACAGCCAATAGTAAGAATAGTGAAGGAAATGGCACAGGCAGCTTTGCTTCGAACCTAACTGGGTTAACGCCAAATACAACGTATTACATTAGGGCTTATGCCACAAACAGCATAGGGACAGCCTATGGCGATAATGTTTCCTTCACAACGAATGCAATTCAGGCCCAAGCGCCGACGCTTACAACCACAGCTGCTTCAGCGATTGCAACGACCTCTGCTACAAGCGGAGGAAGTATATCATCTGATGGTGGTGCAACAGTTACAGCTAGAGGTGTTTGCTGGAGTACGACACAAAATCCTACGACAGCCAATAGTAAGAATAGTGAAGGAAATGGCACAGGCAGCTTTGCTTCGAACTTAACTGGGTTAACACCAAATACAACCTATTACATCAGGGCATATGCGACAAACAGTGTAGGGACTGCATATGGAAATCAACTAAGTTTTACTACTTCGACAACCGTAACATTCCCCTCTATTACAACAATATCTACTGCAAATATTACCCAAAATACGGCTTCAAGTGGTGGGAATGTAACCTCTGATGGTGGAGCCACAGTAACTGCCAGAGGTGTGTGTTGGAGCACCTCATCTAATCCTACAACGGCTAATACCAAAACAAATGATGGTGCTGGCACAGGAGGTTTTACTAGTTCAATTACCGGTTTGGCTGCGGGAACAACTTATTATGTGAGGGCCTATGCTATTAACAGTGTAGGAACTAATTATGGAAATCAAGTTTCGTTTGCGACAATACCATCAAATTCCGATGGTTCAGTTTCTGATATAGATGGCAATACTTATTCCACAGTTACAATTGGTACTCAAGTTTGGATGAAGGAAAATTTAAAAACTACGAAATACAATGACAATACTGCTATACCTTTGATTGCTGATGATCTAACTTGGGGATTTCGTTTATCTCCTGGATATTGCTGGCTCTCCAACGATGCGGCTACATATAAAGAAACTTATGGCGCTTTATACAACTGGTATACTGTTAACGCAGGAAAACTTTGCCCAACCGGCTGGCATGTGCCAAGTGACTCTGAATGGATTACGCTTACAACTTACTTGGGTGGTATAAATTTTGCGGGTGATAAACTAAAAGAAATTGGAACAAGCCATTGGGCAAGTCCAAATAGCGGAGCAACCAACGAAAGCGGCTTTACAGCCCTTCCGGGTGGTTACCGTTCCGAAGGTGGACCATTCGGAACCACTGGCTCCATTGGTTATTGGTGGTCCTCGTCGGTGAAATCAAATGGGAACCCCATGGCCTGGCAAATGTCAAGCATGTACAGTTATGTTTACAACTATGACACTACTAAGAAGTTTGGCTTATCTGTTCGCTGTTTGAAGGACTAGCCGACAAAAAATTTCAAATATGGTTTTTAACAATTAGTATTTGATCAGCGATATAGAAAGGACTGCGAAAGAGAAACTGCTTTTCTATCAATGACGAGAATATTAATCCTTATTAATTTATATTACCTTTACTCTATTCACATTATCAATCAATTAATATAAAGCAAAATGAATTTGTTAGACAAAACAAAAGAACTGGCTGATAAGGCTGAAGCTTTCCTGGAAGAGAATTTCGAAAAGGCCAAAGCCAGTGAAACGTACGCAAAGATCACTGATTCCATGGAGCAGGCCGGAGAATTCGTTGAGAAAAAGATCGAAGAGTATAAAGCCAGCGATATCCCTGGAAAAATTGACAATTTGCGTGAGAAAGCGGAAAGTCATTCCGAGAAGATCATCGATCAGGCGAAAGCCTATGGTTCAATCATCGTGAGCGATGTTGATGAAGCGATCGACCGGATGAAAGAGAAATTATCCGGGGAGAAGAAGAAATAATGTGCAAATGTGAAAATTA
Source organism: Prolixibacteraceae bacterium (assembly GCA_963663005.2). GTDB lineage: Bacteria > Bacteroidota > Bacteroidia > Bacteroidales > Prolixibacteraceae > CAINVV01. The sequence continues at coordinate 816,025 of CAXXHH010000003.1, read as the reverse complement.
AGAACGCTGCAAGGAAGGTTGCAGCGTTCTTAATTTATAGCTAGTTCCAACGTTTCCATAGGGGGTTGGTTGGGAGCGATTTCTCTAGATAAATTCTGTCATGGATTTTTGGATCAGAGCAATGGCTTCGAGCATTTGTTCTTCGGTTATGACAAGCGGTGGCGTGAAGCGGATCGTGTGTTCGTGAGTTGGCTTCGCCAGGATGCCGTTTTCTTTCATCACCAGACAAAGATCCCAGGCTTTTTTGCCATTGGAAGGACGAATCTGAATGGCATTGAGCAATCCCTTTCCACGGACTTGTTCGATTAAGGGAGAGTTGAAGGCACTCATCTTATCCCGAAAGATCTTTCCAATTCTCGTGGCATTTTCCGATAGTTTTTCGTCGAGCAGAACCTGCATTGCTGCGAGCGAAACCTTGGCTGCCAACGGGTTTCCACCGTAGGTTGAGCCATGCTCACCAGGACGGATTGTCAGCATTATCTCATTGTCGGCCAGCACACACGAGACCGGATACATTCCGCCGGAAGCGGCTTTCCCAAGAATCAGCAAATCGGGTCGCACCCCTTCGTGATCGCAGGCCAGCATCTTGCCGGTTCTGCATAATCCCGTCTGCACTTCATCCGCTGCTAGCAAAACATTATATTCCCGGCACAGTAATGCGGCCTTTTTCAGATAGTTATCTTCCGGAACATAAACACCGGCTTCGGCTTGTATCGGTTCAACTAAAAATCCGGCAGTGTGCGGATGACTTAATTCCTTCTCCAGCGCCTTCAGGTCGTTGTATGGAATCTTGACAAATCCCGGCGTAAAGGGTCCGTACCCGTCATACGAATCGGGATCGGACGACATCGAGATGATCGTGATCGTTCTGCCGTGGAAGTTGCCGTCGCAGACAATAATCCTGGCTTGATTTTCCGGGATACCTTTCACTTTGTATGCCCATTTGCGAATCAATTTTAGCGCTGTCTCATCGCCTTCAGCTCCCGAATTCATTGGCAGAATCTTGTCGTAGCCGAAGAGTTTGGTCATATATTCTTCCCATTCGCCGAGTACGTTGTTGTAAAACGCACGGGATGTTAAAGCCAGCTTACTGGCCTGATCTACCAACGCTTTTACAATCTTTGGGTGGCAGTGTCCTTGATTTACAGCTGAGTAGGATGCAAGGAAATCGATGTAACGCTTGCCTTCGACATCCCATACATAAATCCCTTCTCCTCTTTCCAGCACAACCGGCAGTGGGTGATAATTGTGGGCGCCGTAAAGGTCCTCCCTGTCTATGAAATCTTGTGTTTGCATGTTATTTTGTTTAAGATGTTTGGTTTTGAAAATTCTGAACGAAGCTAAAATTTTTAGCGATAACAATCAATGACTTTGCGCAGGCATGCCTCGGGATTGCCTGTGAATTCCCCGACCTCCGCTTTTTAAAAGCTTACAGACATTTTTAAATTTAATCGTCTTCCTGTTAGGTAATTAGGTACGGCATGCATGTTGTTTTGAAAGTCTGAAACCCAATAATATGAGATCGTATTGTTGAAATCAAAGAGATTAAAAATTTCCAGAGAGAGCCATGCTTCCTTCAGGCTCGTTAAGCGACGAAGATGACTTTTTTGCAGAGAACTGCCAAGCAACATTCTGGAAAAGCCAAGATCGACCCTGCTATAAGACGGCATCCGGAATGTATCCATCCAACGCTCGCCGTGCGGCGGACCGAAGGGTATACCTGTGCCATACAACAACGTCAGATTCATCTTCATGTTGGGATTTTTTGGCAGGTAATCCTGAAAAAACAGGGAGAAGTTAACCCGCTGATCCGATGGCCGTGGCAGATATCCGGGAAAGACAGTCTGAGCCGGCTGTCCGGCAGCTGCTGCCTTTGTATAATGATCGCCGTAGATATCCTCCTCAGTCTTCATGAGCGTAATGGAAGCCCAGGATGTAGCGCCTGGAATAGGTTCTCCAAATAAGCGCATTTCCAGTCCGGTGGCATACCCTTTTGCCGTCTGTCCGGGAAAATACTGCAGATCAAGATTGTTGATTTTGTAAGGGATGAAATTTTTTGACGACTTATAATACACTTCCACATTGAATTTGAAGGGTTGATCGCCCCATCGGAAGGGGTACTCCATTCCAACCAGGTAATGAATCGATTTCTGCGCCCGCACTGCCGTGGATATTTGTCCGAAATTGTCCTTCAGCTCCTTGAAAAACGGCATCTGCTGGTATATTCCCCAGGCGGCGTGAAGTTTCAGCTGCTTCGACTTATCAGGAAGATAGATCAGCGAAATTCGCGGACTGAAAATCGCCTGACGGTTGTAATCCCAATATTGCACCCGTGCGCCGTAAATGACAGACAACGTGGAATTTCGAAAGTCGTTCCGGAAATGATCTTCAACAAAAGCGCTGTACCGCTGACTATTTAACTGATTATTAGATTTGACGCTATAATAGAGCTCCAACGTGTTTCCATTATAGGGCAGTGAATAGCCAGCCGAATCCCGCATTTCCCATTCATTCATCTGATCGTGAATGCGCTCCAATTGATATTTTATTCCCCACTGAATCCGGTGATTGTCGATCGAATATTTGCCACGATGTTCGATATTCATGATCGATGCCCGCAAAAAATTACTGGCATGTACCTGGGAGGATCCGACTCCGAGCAATAAAGTGCTATCCGGGTGACCGGTCGTTGCCGACGATGAGAGGATCTCGTTCAGATAATATTGACCCGGAATGTCGTATCGTTCCTTTTCGTCCGAGTAGAATGAGCTGGCAGTTAACTGTAGATTCAGATTTTTATGCGGATGAAAATTCATCGAAAGTGCTCCGAAGCGATTATTGAACCGATCTTTTTCCTTGCCTTCAAAGTATATTTTGAGTTGGTAGGTCTGACTCAGGGTGCCATACCTGCTTTCCCTGGTTTCGGGAGTAAACGTGTAGTTATTGGAGGCCACATTTGCCAGGAGATTTATCGAGAATTTGGATGAAATATCATAACCCAGCGAGGTCTGCAAATCAAAAAATGCCGGGTCATAGTGTCCCTTTTGATCCAACGTCCCCAGCAAATAGCTGTTATCGCGGTAGCGAATCCCCGTCAGGTAAGAAAATTTGCGATCCACAGCTCTGCCTTCAAGTTGAACCGATGCACCCAAGGCCCCGATTTCTGCCTTTCCTGCGCGCTTATCCGGAGTCTTGTAGTCAATATCCAGGACTGATGACATTTTATCCCCATATGAACTCTCAAATCCACCCGACGAAAATCGGATTGCAGACACAAGATCCGGGTTAACAAAGCTCAATCCTTCCTGCTCGCCAGTCTTAACCAAAAATGGCCTAAAAATCTCTATCCCGTTTACATAGAGAAGATTTTCGTCGTAATTACCGCCTCTGACGCTGTATTGCGGACTCAGTTCGTTCCGGCTGCTGACACCGGGCAAAGTCTTGATCAATTGTTCTACAGCACCCCCGCCTGCATTCGACAAATTATTGGTGAGCCTGGGGTCGATTGCAACCGTTTCGGGATGAACTGTCTTCTCACCGGTGACTTCCACCTCCTGAATTGGCAGGTTAATGGGCTTCATGGTCACAAGAATTTCCTTCCCGCTATCCGGTGAAACCTTAAGTTCTACAGTCTCATAATTTAAGATGCTGAAAATTAATACCGGATCGTTTTTTGTCCTGACCCTTATTCTGAATTGTCCTTTTGAATCACTATACGTACCTCGCTGACTGCCTTTTATCTGTATATTGACACCTTCAATGGGCACCTGGTCCATTCCCGTAATTTTCCCCGTAACCACTACTGACGATTCTTGTCCGGAAAGCGAAGGAACGAGAAACGTAAGATGAATGAGCAGAAAAATAAGTAGGCGAGAGCAGGTCATACAATGTATTATCTTACATAAGTATAAAAGTATTCAATTATTGTCAAGTGTATAGCAGGTTCTGCGAGCATTATCGATTTGAGTGATCAATTTTGATTATTTTTGCAGTCTGATTCTAAAATCCATATGGCTCAAAAACAAAGGCCTCTGACATCCGTGTTAATAAAACCGGCCGGGCCGGATTGCAACCTTCAATGTACGTACTGTTTTTATCTTGAAAAGGAAGCCCTGTTTCCCGAAACGAAGAATCACCGGATGACTCCTGAAATTCAGGAAGAGCTTATCCGGCAGGTGATGCAACAATCAGGTAAAGAGGTTTCTATTGCCTGGCAGGGTGGGGAACCTGCGTTAATGGGGCTCGATTTCTATCAGCGTGCAATAGAGCTGGAAATGAAGTATGGCCACGGTAAAGTGGTTGGTAACGGATTCCAAACCAACGGTACTTTGCTGGATCGCGATTGGGCCAAATTTTTCAAAAAATACGATTGGCTTATCGGGCTTTCGCTTGATGGTCCGGAACATATTCACGACAGATATCGCATCAACAAAGGGGAGCAAAAAACCTGGAGCGTCGTTGAGGGAAAGGCTAAAATGTTGTTGGAGGAAGGAGTGTCTGTGAATGCAATGTGCTGTATTACTGATTATTCTGCCGACTATCCCGAAGAGCTGTATAATTACTACAAGAGTCTTGGACTAACGTGGATGCAGTTTATCCCAATCGTTGAGCCTGATCCAAATGACCCCACGCGGGCAGCCTCTTTTTCGCTCACCGACGAGAAATATGGAAACTTTTTGGTAAAACTGTTCGACCTTTGGATCGCAGATTTTGTGAATGGCGAACCCACGACTTCGGTCAGGCATTTTGAGTCTGTTTTTTATTCCTACGTCGGATTCGAATCGCCGGAATGCACGATGATGAAGGAATGCGGACCATATGTGGTTGTAGAGCACAACGGTAACATCTATTCCTGCGACTTTTTCGTTGAGTCTCGTCACCGACTGGGAAACCTGAAGAACGACAAAATCATCAACATGCTGAATAGTAAGAAGCAGGATGATTTCGGAAAAGCAAAAACCATGCTTCCACGAAAATGCAGATTCTGTCCATGGCTTACCAAATGTTTTGGCGGATGCACAAAAGACAGGGTCAAAGATCCTGAAGATCAGCGCCTTCCTCGTTTTTGTGAGGCGTACATCCAATTTTTCGAACATGCCGATGCTCAACTAAAGGTTCTGGCTCAAAAATGGACGCAGAAACAATCTGATCTTGCAGAAAAGGAACAGTCGAGAGGAAACTATTGGGCGTTTCAGGAGAAGAGATAAGTGAAACGAATTGAGAGACACTAAATAATGATCAAAAAATTACTATTGGGAGTTGAGGCGATTGGACAGGGCGCCATCGATGGCGGAATTTCAGGCGTTTATGCCTATCCTGGAACACCTTCAACCGAAATTACTGAATACATTCAGGAGAATGAAACTGCCATAGAGCGCAATCTGCACCGCCAGTGGTCGGCTAACGAGAAGACGGCAATGGAAGCTGCGCTTGGAATGTCATATGCCGGCAAACGGTCGCTCGTTTGCATGAAGCATGTGGGCTTAAATGTTGCTGCCGATGTGTTTATGAATATCGCAGTAACGGGCATCAACGGAGGAATGGTGATTGCCGTGGCCGACGATCCATCAATGCATTCTTCTCAGAATGAGCAGGATTCAAGATATTACGGAAAATTTGCCATGATACCTGTCATGGAACCAACCGATCAGCAGGAGGCTTATGACATGACGATTGCCGGACTGGATATATCCGAAAAATGCGGTATACCGGTAATGATTCGCATTACTACAAGGTTGGCGCACTCACGTTCGGGAGTAAAGCTGATTGAGGCTTCCCGCAAGGAAAATGAGATTTCTCTGCCCGTGAATCCGATGCAATTTGTGCTATTGCCTCAAAACGCGCGAAAAAGATATCAGAGTCTGTTGGATCAGCAGGAACAGTTCAGCGAGCTTTCCGAACAGTCTGCCTTCAATAAATTCATTGATGGCGCCGACGTCAGTCTTGGAATCGTCTGTTGCGGAATTGCCTACAACTACTTCAAAGAAAACTATCCGGGCGTGTCGCCATATCCGGTAGTCAAGATTTCCCAATATCCCCTTCCGGTGAATATGTTGAAACAGCTTGAATCGCAAGTTGATGAGATATTGGTTCTGGAGGAAGGATACCCGTTGGTGGAGGAACAGCTTAAAGGGTTCTTCGAGCGCGGAAAAAAGATTCTTGGCCGGTTGGATGGCACCTTACCCCGCACGGGCGAATTGAATCCTGACTGGGTAGCTATCGCCCTGCATTTGGAAAGACCCGAAGTTCAGGAGTCTGCAGCAGTTGTCGTTGGCAGGCCGCCGGCTCTTTGCAAAGGATGTGGTCACCACGATACCTACCGCGCCCTGAATGAAGTAATGGAAGAATATGGCAAGGGAAAGGTCTTTTCCGATATTGGCTGCTACACGCTCGGCGCTTTGCCGCCATATAATTCGATTTACAGCTGCGTGGACATGGGTGCTTCCGTGACTATGGCAAAAGGTGCCGCCGATGCTGGACTATTTCCTTCGCTGGCGGTTATTGGTGATTCTACTTTTACCCATTCCGGAATCACCGGACTCCTCGATGCGGTGAATGAAAAATCGAATATCGTTGTGATTATCGGCGATAATGAATCGATATCCATGACTGGCGGTCAGGATTCCTCTGCTCTCGGTCGGCTAGAAGCTATTTGCGAGGGAGTGGGTGTGTTGCCGGAGCATATTCATGTATTGGAGTCTCTGCCGAAAAATCACGAACTTTTAGTCGGATTGTTGCGTCAGGAGATTGCCTACAACGGTGTCTCCGTCATCATCCCCCGACGGGAATGCATTCAGAAGCTTGCACGAAGGAAGAGAAATTAACAGGGTATCTATCACAATTGTACATTAATCGAAAGAGCATAAAATGAAGTGCGATATAGTTTTAGCGGGAGTTGGCGGACAGGGAATTTTATCTATTGCCACTGTTTTGGGATTCGCCGCAGTGGAAAATAATCTTTTCCTGAAGCAGGCCGAAACACACGGAATGAGTCAGCGCGGTGGCGCCGTTCAATCCTATCTGAGATTATCAGATCAGCCAATTTATTCCGATTTGATTCCGTCCGGACAGGCGCAGCTTATTCTTTCCGTCGAGCCGCTGGAATCCTTACGCTATCTCAGCTTTTTATCTGCCGATGGCTATGTAATTACCAATACGACTCCGTTTATTAACATTCCGGATTACCCCGACACGGATGAAGTGTTGGCAATTATTGGTAAATTACCGCGTGTTGTCGCCATCGATGCTGAGAGTGTTGCCAAAGCGGAAGGAAACATCAAATCTTCCAATATGGTGATGCTGGGCGCCGCTTCTCCTTTTATTGAGCTTCCGGTAAGTAGCCTGGAAAAAGGGATTCGTGAGATTTTTTCGAAAAAGGGAGAGGAAATCGTTGGGATAAATTTAAAGGCATTCCATGCAGGAAGAGCCTATGCAGAACAAATTTTGAACAGTTTAAAATAGATTATCATGATACAGCCGGGAAGATACAACACCCTTAAAGTAGTGAAGTTCGTCGACTTCGGAGTCTATCTCGACGGCGCTGAAATGGGGGAAATTCTCCTTCCGGCCCGCTATGTGCCTGAAGAATGTGAGGTCGGCCAGGATCTGGAAGTGTTTATCTATCTGGACTCCGAGGATCGGATCATTGCTACCACTGAAAAGCCTTTTGCCCAGGTTGGTGAATTTGCCATGTTGCGCGTAAACGCCGTTAACAATGTTGGGGCATTTTTAGACTGGGGACTTATGAAAGAGCTGCTCGTTCCTTTTCGCGAACAAAAGATGAACATGACGGCGGGTAGGTCATACCTGGTTTACGTTTACCTGGACCCGGACTCCAAAAGAATTGCAGCTTCAGCGAAGCTTGAAAAATTTCTGGATAATGTTATTCCCGAATACCAAACAGGTGAAGAAGTATCTCTCATCATAGAAAGTGAAAGCGAACTTGGCTATAATGCCATTATCAATCATTTACACCGTGGTATTCTTTATCACGATGAGTTGCCGGCACCAATGAAAAAGGGGCAACAGTTGAAGGCCTATATCAAGAAAGTCAGAGAGGATCATAAGATCGATTTATCACTCTATCGACCCGGATATGCACAGGTGGATGCCGTCTCCCAGAATATTCTGGATCGGTTGGTAGAGGCGGGAGGATACCTTCCCCTGACAGACAAAAGTGATGCCGCTCTTGTTTTTAATCGTTTTGCTATCAGTAAGAAAGTCTTCAAAAAGGCCATCGGTGCGCTTTACAAACAACACAGGATCTTACTGGAAGAGAACGGAATTAGAATAAATACTTCGTCGTTGTGAATAGTGAATTTTAACTAATTGTTTTATTTTTTAACAACTGGGATAATATTGTCGTATTTGACTTATTTTTGTCCGCTTGTTTCAGAATTAAAGTACATAACTAGTTATTTGTGAATGGAAAATAGTCATACCGGGATTAAAAAAGTCACTCTTGCCGGACTAATTATCACACTTGGTATTGTTTATGGTGATATTGGTACCAGTCCGTTGTATGTGATGAATGCCATCATGAAGGCCGGTATTGAGGTCAATGAGCTACTTATTTATGGTGCACTCTCCTGCATTATCTGGACTCTTACGCTGCAGACTACCTTTAAATATGTTATCATAACGCTCCAGGCCGACAACCACGGAGAGGGCGGTATCTTTGCGCTGTTTGCTTTGGTGCGCAGAAAGACGAACCTTATTGCGATTATCACCATGCTCGGTGGTAGTGCTCTGCTGGCGGATGGCGTTATCACACCGGCAATCACCGTGACATCGGCCGTCGAGGGATTGAACATTTTGTACACAAATATTCCCATCGTGCCAATTGTGCTGACCATTTTCCTAATTCTCTTTTTCTTTCAGCAATTTGGCTCGGGTATAATCGGAAGTATTTTTGGTCCGGTCATGTTAATGTGGTTTTTACTTCTGGCAATTCTGGGTGTCAGTCAGTTAACTCATGGAATGGGCGTTATGGCCGCCTTAAACCCGTATTATGCATACAAATTCCTGGCTACATATCCTGAGGCAATCATTCTGCTGGGAGCCGTTTTCCTTGCTACAACTGGTGCCGAAGCACTATATTCGGATTTGGGCCATTGCGGAATAAAAAATATTCGGATTACATGGGTATTCGTTAAAGTTTCCCTGATTCTAAATTATCTTGGTCAGGGTGCCTGGTTGTTGGATCACCTTGCCGAAGCTAAAAATGTAAATGTATTTTACTCCATCATGCCGCAGTGGTTTTTGATACCAGGTGTGATTATTGCAACATCTGCTGCGGTAATTGCGAGTCAGGCATTAATTAGCGGTTCGTATACACTTATTAGCGAGGCGATTACATTGAACATATGGCCCAGAATCAAGGTTCTTTATCCCACCTCTGTGAAGGGGCAGGTGTATATACCGTTTGTCAACTGGTTGCTCTGGATCGCATGTTCATTTGTGGTGGTATACTTCGCCAAGTCATCAAATATGGAGGCGGCATATGGGTTATCCATAACCATTACCATGATTATGACGACACTTCTTCTGTCTGTATATCTGAGTAAGAGGAAGTTTAATATATTTCTGCGTATTTTCCTCCTTACACTTTTCCTGACGATCGAAGGCACATTCCTGTATGCCAATCTGCATAAATTTATGGATGGTGGTTGGTTAACGATTATGCTGGCGTCACTTTTCTTCACCGTGATGTACGGATGGTATTTTGGCCGTAAGATCAAAAATAAATTCATCACCTTCACCAGTTTAAAGAAGGAGGTTGAGGTAATTCATGAGCTTAGCATGGACTACAACGTACCCAAAATTGCCACGAATCTGGTTTATATCACGAAGGCGAACAAGTTGGATCAGATCGAATCAAAAATTATGTTTTCGATTTTCAACAAGCATCCTAAGAGAGCTAATACGTACTGGTTTCTGCATATTGACAGCCTGGATACCCCGGATACATTCGAATATACTGTACATCACATCGTTCCCGGAGTAGTCATTAAGGTTGAGTTCCATCTTGGATTTAAAATTGAACGTCGTATCAACGTCTATTTCAAACAGGTGCTGGAGGATCTGGAGAAAACCCACGAGATAAGCATGGTGAGCCATTACAAGTCATTAAAGAGGCATTCAATTCCGGCCGACTTTCTGTTTGTCAACCTGGATCGCGTGCTGATTAACGATTATAAATTGCCTCCGCTGAAGCGTTTTACCATGGGACTGCATAATTTCATCCGCCGGATGGGTATTAATGATGTCAAAGCTTACGGACTGGATACCAGCAACGTCATCGAGGAAAAGATCCCGATCGTTATTGCGCGGGAGGAGAAGAAGCGTATTAAAAGGTTACAACGAATATAGGGCTACAAAATAGCTTGATTGTCGAAATTCTAGCAACCTCCACCGGCAGAAGCAGCTTTTCTTAAAGGAACAACCGTTTCGGTTTTCTTTTTTTCAATTTTAATCTCAGTCGTGTTTTTCTGTTCTGAGTTGATTTTCAGTGCGGAAACATCAAACAGATTCGTTTCTGTTGAAGCAACAGGTGACTCTTTGAACTCACCGGTTGCCGAATAGCCCCCACCTGCAATTTTCAGATTCTTGTATCCCAATTGACAAAGTAAGAGCCAGGGAGCCGTTGCCTGCAATTCATCGGTACCATACAAAACCAGATCTTTTCCACTTTTCGAAAGTTCCTTCAATGTCTTGATGGATTCTTTATCAAGTAGTTGCCTTACAGGTATATTAATTGCGTTTTGCGCATGACCCTGCTCAAACAGTACGGACGACCGGATGTCAATCAGCTGTTTTCCGGCAAGGTCTTTCAATTCTACTCTATTTGATTTGCCGCCGATAAGCGCCAGACTTTCAGTCGCGCCAAGGCGGAAGGCCGGTGATTGCGGACTAAAAATCAGGGTAAGTAGTACGAGCATCAACCCTAGTCCTAAAAGGCCAAGCCAGAGTGAGTTAGTTTTTATAAAACGGTTCATCTTTTGTTTTTTTGATGGTTTTGTGGCAATAGAAATAAATCAGAACGATAATCAACAACTAGCATCCACCACCGGATGCAGCCGGGGCTTTGCGTGTGACAGTTACCTTTTCAGCTGGTTTTGGAGTGACCGGAACTTCAGAAACGTTGTTTTCACCCGTGAAATACTGACGGGCTGCATTTCGGAAATTGGCGAGTTCGAGATCTGTCGTTGAAGCCGTTGCAGAAATGGCCTGCCCCTTGATAATGGTGTTAACCCATTCGTTCATGCCGCCTTTCATAATATACATCCTGTTCACCGAATACCGTGAGCAAATCAGCCAGGCCTTCTCTGAGTCCAGATCGGCATTTGAATACAGAACCTTGTCTTTGCCGGGTTGGTTCATAAGCTCTAACGCTGTCGTACTTAGTAGCGAGTCAGGTTGAATATTCACTGCTCCGGGAAGTGCAAATGCTTTAAATAAATCTGCCGGACGAATGTCAATTAGTAACAATGTCGGATCGTTCTCAATGATTCTGTGCGTAACCATGTCGACCGAAAGGTACCGCGACTTCTGTGTGATTGAGGTAAGCAGATTTTTGGGATCTTGCTCCTTGCGGTCGTTTTTCTTGGGAAGGATTACCAATCCTAATGCCAAAATGATCATTAGAATGGAAAGAATTGTATATTTTCTCGACATAATGTACGAATTAATAGTCTACTTTTTTGACTTTACCCTGTACCCAGGAAGCGCCATAAAACATCCCGACAGCCACTACCACAAGGATAAGCGTGAATAGTTCCGGAGAAATTCCAAAGACTGTATTGATCATTTTAGCACCTTGAGACCCACTATAATACATGTTTTCAAACAAAGGGAAAGCCTCTGAGAACAAAAATACGCCAATGAACATTCCTCCAAAAAATACGAGTCCGTCGATTCTGCCAACTGCCGTAGCACATAGGCTGGTACCCGGACAAAATCCTCCCATTGCAAAACCAATTCCCATGATGATCCCGCCTACGATGGCCGATGTCATATAGGTTGGTTGGATATAGAGCAATGAATAATTAACCAGACCGAGGTAATTGAGATAAAGCAGTCCCAACGAGGCGACAATGGCGGCCGTGAAAAATACTTTTACCACTACGAAATCGTATCCAAAAAATGTACCGATGATCTTGCGTGATGAAGAAAAGCCGGAAGATTCAAGCGCAAATCCGAATCCCATGCCCAGTAAAACGGCAAATAAATTGTCCCAGGCCGGCGAAACTAATCCTGATGAAATGATAGGTCCGATCATGCTATTTTGTTTATAAGATTAAATCCAGTTTTTACGTAATACCCAGGCCGCAATAAAAGCGGTTCCAAATATGGCAATCATGGTAATATATCCGCCAAGGGATAAGACTGCCATGCCGCTTAAGGCTGCACCACTCGTACAGCCTTTGGCAAGCTGCGTGCCGAATCCAAAAACCACTCCACCGCCCAGTGCAAAAATCAACCTGCGCCGCGAAGTAATCTTGGGTGAATGTTCAACTTTCCATTTGAGCCGGTTGAAAATAATTCCCGAAATAAATGCTCCTATTAAGGCTCCGATTACCTCAAATACCAGCCAGTTGCTCATCGGTTTGCGATCGCCACCCGCGAATTGTGAATAGTATGCCGATTTCTCAACATGCTGGGGTGCAATAACATTAACCGTCGCAGCTAATGTATTTTTTACGGCGCCGCTGGCTCCAAGTCCGCGACCCGAAATGTAAAACGAAAGCAGCAATACCGTGCCAAGAATTACGCCACCCAAATAAGGATTGATGTAATACGTGCCGTCGTATTTTGCCCCTCTCAAAACTTGTTTCTCACTTTTCATATTCTATTATCTTATTTCACTTTTCAATCTCAATTTTCGCAAATGTGGACGCGTCACGACACGTCCCTACGGTGCCACTTTGCACTCTCTCAGACATGGACACGTCACGACTGGTTCCACGTCCTCTCTCGCATACATGGACACGTCACGACGTGTCCCTACGGTGTCACGTTTAACTTTTCACTAGCCACTTTTCACTATTAACTTTCCTTCTAATACAAGTATCGCGTAATCTGTCCCGCCTCAACAATGAGAAACCGGAAGATCAATCCGCCAAGCAGAATTAAGACTGCCGGGATCAGGATTGGTACCTTATATCCTCTTAGTTCCATTACCTCCAGTACTCCCGGGAAAATAAGTCCGAGGATGACCACAAACGTAAAGAATGGCGCGGTAAAGCTTCCGCCAAGAAACAAATTGGCAGCATTAATCTGTGCTTCTGATCCAGCCCTGAAGCCCATGAACAAGTGGATGATAAAAAACAGTTCTATCACAATGAGCAGAATATCAATGCGTCCCATGATTTTACGCTCCTTGTGATCTTTACTTAAGAGTAGGATCACAGCGGCCGCTGTAGACATTCCTGACACCAGAAAAAGCGGTCCCAGGATGGAGGTATTCCACAATGGGCGGGCATTGAAAGCTGATAGTAGGATTCCAGTATAAATACCCAGAATGATGGCGTAAATAGCCATTGGCCAGGCAATTAATATTCTGTTCTTTATGACCCATGACTCGAAGGTCTTCAAAAATTTGAATTTCCAGTCCCAATTTGGATACAACTCTCTGACATAGCTAGCCGACCAGAGGATTGAAAGAGGAGTGGTAATCATTAGAACCCAGGCACCCCAACTCATTGGTGATTCTAATCTCACTGTAGTATAAAGCTGCCAGAAATAGAGCTTGTGCTTCAAGTCCAGAAACAGGAAGAATAGTCCGAGCACCAACGCAAATGGTACCAGCATCGGCGCTACTTTGACAGTAGTGGACATCTTATTCTCCTTTCCCAGGATGGTGAAAGCTCCTGCAAAAAAGAGAATTCCTGCAGCTAAACCGCCAAGAAACAGGTAGCTTGGAATCTGCCAATGCCAGATGTTAAGATAGGGATCAATATTCGGGATGTTACGCCCGCTTGCAAATAATTCTTCTTTCATAATTAGATATCAGTTTTGCGGGTTTACAAGAGATAAAATAGTTGCGGCTTTGTTCCTGCTTCGGGCGCCAATGATTTGAATTTTCTGTTTTTCAAAATTGAGACGATCTTTGAATTGGGGTCGTCAACATCACCGAAATACATGCATTTTGTCGGGCACACACTCACACAAGCCGGGTCTGAACCTTCCCTGACACGGTGAATGCAGAAAGTGCATTTATCCACATATCCGTCTGGATGCGAGTAGCGGGCATCATATGGACATGATTCTATACAGGCGCCGCATCCAATGCATTTGCTCTTTTCAACCAGAACGATACCTCCATCCTCAAAGTGACTGGCTCCCGTCGGACAACAGCGCACGCATGGCGAGTTTTTGCAGTGGTTACAACGTTCGGATCGCAATTCTATGCTTACATTCGGATAGGTGCCGTCAACAACTTCAATTACCCAGTCGCGGCAAAATCCGACAGGAACATTATTTTCCGTCTGGCATGCGACCACGCAGTCACTGCAACCTACGCATTTGCGCGTATCAATGGCCATCGCATATCTCATAATTTAGCCTCCTTTTTTGGTTCAGTTTTAAGAAAGGTTACAAAATTTCCCCGCATCCCGGTTCCTCCCATGATCGGATCAGTTGCTACACGGGAGATTAACTCAGTATCATTTACGCCACGTCCGAATGCGTAAGTCAATGGTTTATGGTGATGACCAAATCCGTGCACAATATAGACCGAATCCCACCGGATGCGTTCTGTGATACGTACCTTAACGGAGAAATTGGATATCAGACCGTCCTGATTTTTGAGCCACACATGCTGGTCTTTTCGCAATCCCCATAACTCAGCGACCTGAGGATTGACCCAAACGGAGTTTTCGGGCATCAATGCTACCAGATTCCTGTTGTTGGCCGTCCTGCTGAACGTGTGCATCGGAGCACGTCCATAAATAAGGCGGTAAAATCCATCTTCTGGTTGTGGATGCGGCGTATATACAGGCATCGCATCAAAGCCTGCTTCCTTCAGCTCCTTCGAATAGAACTGGATTTTACCGGAGGCCGTCTTAAATTTATGATCAGACCCGGGTTCAATATATACCGGAGTCTTGCGCGGGTATTTTTTAAGGCCGATTCGCTCCATCTCGCTGAGCGATGAACCAACCTGTTTCAACTGCCAATCAAGTACTTCCTTAAAATCTTTGTAACTGTAAAAGGCTCCCAAACCAAGGCGTTCTCCTATTTGTTTGGATATCCACCAGGCTGGTTTCGTCTGGTTCTGCGGCTCAACGGCGGGCATTCTCAAGGCGAGTGTCGGTTCACGATGCGCGGTGGCACGTAAATCGTCGTGTCTTTCCAAATAGGTACATTCCGGTAAAACAACATCGGCATATCCGGTGATTTCCATAGGCATCGTATCAACGACAACAAATAAATCCAGCGATTGCATTGCTTTCATCAATTCCTCTTTCAAAGGAACCGAGACTACCAGATTGGTTCCTGAAACAATCCATCCTTTTATCACATGTTCCTTTCCCGGTGCCGGTATTGAGGCCTCTATAATGGTGTTTGTGACAGCTTCTTTTGCAAATGGATACCTTCCGGTAAGCGTTTCCTGCCACGACCAGGCCGGCTTTGGATAGTCTGGATGAGGAAAATCGGGTATTTTAATTCCCTCTTTGAAGAAAATTCCTCCCCGGCTGCCCCATGATCCTAACAGTCCGTTGAGGATGGCAATAGCTCTTGAACGCTGAACGTCATCCCCATACCATGTTGTATGCCTTCCGGGATGAATGATTACTGAAGGCGCGGCATTGGCCATTTCGCGCGCGGTATTCCGTATCTGTTCTGGTTTGATGGTGGTGATGCCATAGGCCCATTCAGGAGTGAATTTTCTGACATGTTCTTTCAATTCGTTGAAGCCTTCTGCATAGCTGGCAACATATTCTTTGTTGTATAGGTCATCGTGGATTAGGACATGAATCCAGGCGAGCAATAGGGCGATATCCGTAGAGGGTTTTATCGGAAGCCAAAATTTTGATTTGCCGGCGGCAGTGGAAAGCCTTGGATCAACAGTAATAATGACGACACCTTTATCTATCGCTTCTGACATTTCCTGTACCTGCCCGTTGTGCATATTCTCCCCGATATGGGAACCTATGAGGACCAGACATCTGGTATCCCGGATATCGGTGACCTCCGGACTGCTTACCGATTCACCAAAAGTTAGCTCGAAGCCTGTGTCGCGCGGTCCGCGGCATTGCGCAAACGAGGGTGCTGCAACATTATTCGAGCCGAAGGCATTGAGCAAATGCGTAAAATATTTACCCGAACTTCCATGGTTGAACAAGGCCATACTCTCCGGTCCGTGCTTGGAAGCAATTTCTTTCATCTTTGACGCGATGAAATTCAATGCCTCATCCCACGTGGCTTCCCGGTAGGTTTGCTCTCCGTTTTTTGTAACACGGATCAGTGGAGTCTTCAATCGATCCGGATCTGAATACATTCCGACACCTCCGGTGCCCCGCGGACAAAGGCGACCATTGCATTGAGGATCATCATTATGACCCACGATCTTTTGAATTTGGCCCTCCGGCGACACGTATGTCCATCCAGCACATTTCCAAAAGCAAACTTCACAATAGGTGGGCACTCTTCTCCATCCGGAGGCCTGCTTAAAGTCTGGTGAATTCGTTTTATTCGTCGATGCACCAACGACCCAATTCGTGACTCCTCCCGCAAGGGCAGTCGCTCCCAATCCAAGTGCACCAATTTTGATAAATTTTCTCCGCGTATGCATTCTGCTGATATTTAGAGTTTTCTAGAATAGAAGAGATCCTCTGGAATTTAAAATCGACCTCTGCCCAGTAAAAGTATGTGATTAATAGATAATTGACAAATTGACTACAATATTCAAAAATTTGTAATTATCAGAATTTCAATTACATATGGGAAGCGGAAAAAATCTAAATTCGATTATTATTTACAAGATATTGAAATAGTGATACTTAGCTTACGGATCATAAATATCTAGATAATTATGATCTGTAAGCTAAGTATAATATAATCAGCGTATTATACAATAAATTATTTTATCACAATAAAACATGATCTGTATCATAAAAAAATATGACGTATCGCAGTTATTGTGAAAAAATGCGATAACTTCTGTAAAATTAAAATAGTGTAGATTTGAGTTCCTGATGGAATCGAAAATGAAAGACCGAACTCTGATATCACGGAAGTTATTTATTAATTCACTTACAGGTATTGGTGCCGGAATTTTTGGATGGCTTTGGTTCAGTCTATCTGCTTCGCAGGAAGCCAGGGAAAATCAAACCGAGTTCAGACACAACGCTGATATTCCGATTGGAATAAGCCATTTTGGAAAGTATTATCTTTATCGTAAAGGAAAGTCAGTGCATGCCTTTTCGACAAAATGTACGCATGCCGGATGTCTGATAGGTAAGGCAAACGGCGGAATTCTGCAATGTGCATGTCATGGATCTCAATTCGATGCCGAAACGGGTAATCCGTTGAAAGGTCCGGCAATCAGACCTTTGCAGGAACTCGAATGTCAATTTGATTCATACTCCAATCAATGGATTGTAAAATTGCACCCAATCTGAAATTCAATAACAACATCAAAATATAACAACAAACGCTAATTCCACTCTCAACTTTCAATATTCAATTTTCGCAAAAATGGACGCGTCACGACGCATCCCTACGGTGTCACTTTCAACTCTCAAATTTCCACTCTCAACTCTCAACTTTCCCCATGTCTCCCCTCCGACCACTAAAAAGCTTACAATTTGATACCGCCGGTCGCATTGCGATATCCGCGTTGCTGGTCTGTGTCATTAGCGGAGTACTGCTGGCGATTCCATATGATTTCAGCAAGGCATATCAATCCGTTTTCGCGCTTTTGATGTTTAATCCTGCCGGGTTGTTGGTTCGTAATATCCATTATTGGAGCGCGCAGCTATTCTTTATCTTCTTTTTGGTGCATATTTACGATCATCTCAGCAAATCTACCGAAACAAATATCAAAAGCTCCAGAACCTGGTTTATTCTTTGTCTTGTCGTCCTATTTTCTGGTTATGAGATGATTTCCGGTTTTATTTTAAAAGGGGATGCTGCCGGAATGCAAGCGCGGCGCATCGTTTCTTCGATGCTCGGATCGGTTCCTCTTGTAGGACAGATGCTCAGCTCCGCGTTTACAGGCAGCGATGACCACTGGCTTATCGTCTATGTTCAGCATATTGCGACCGGTACAATTCTGCTATTTGTCGGTATTTACGAACACGTTAAATCCATCTGGCCAAAGGTCAAAACGTATAGTTTGGTTCTGCTGTTCATTTTGTTTATGAGTATTATTTTCAGGGCCCCGCTCGGACTGGAAGAGAGCAGTCAGCTGAAGGGACCCTGGTTTTTTGTTGGCGTTCAGGAAATGTTGCATTGGTCGGGCAATCCCGGTTACGTTGTCTTAGTTTTCGGAATTTTCCTTACTACGCTTTATTTCCTTCCCGCTATGCCATTACCCTGGCGCAATCTGGTTAAGAAAATTTTCCTTGCGGTGAGTGTTATTTATTTGCTGGTCACTGTTGTGGTATTCTTTTTCAGAACCGACAACTGGCAGTGGAAAGAAATCACGGATCACAACGCAGCAAATGAGTCAATACTGATTTTTGATCCGGTTAAATTTACCGGCGGGATGGCACCGACCACCGCCGCGGAAAACCAAAAGCAGGAGAGCTGCTTGCTGTGTCATGGTGGTATGAAAGGGTTGACGGCATCTCACAATCCGATACAGATGGGGTGTTATGCTTGTCACAAGGGGGATCCGTTTTCCTCCGACAAAAGGCGATCGCACCAAAATATGGTCAAAATTCCGGGCAATTTTTCCAATGCTATGCAGACTTGCGGAACGCAAAACTGTCATCAGGATATCGCAGGAAGAATGCAAAAATCTTTGATGACGACTCAGAATGGCATTATTGGTGTTGATAAATTTGTTTTTCAGGAAGCGAAATCGTTGAATGATACCTTTCATGTTAAAAATTTGGGATATTCGGCGGCCGACGTCCACCTGCGGAATCTCTGTGCCGGATGTCATCTGGGTAATGAAAAATCGAAGACCGGAAATCCGGATTGGCTGGAAAGGGGAGGGGGCTGCAACGCATGTCACCTGCTCTACAATAATGCCGCTACTGCGAGTATGCATTGGATGCAATCAGGTGCAGTGTCGTCTTCCGAAGAGGTACATCCTGCTATCGATATCCAGGTTTCCAACGAACGGTGTAAAAGCTGCCACAGCCGTTCTGGTAGGATTTCACTGAACTACGAAGGATGGAATGAGACCTCACTCCAAAAATCGGATGCCAATGATTCCACCCATTTCAAGGTCTTACCTGACGGGCGGGTTCTCGAATTTGTTCGGGCAGATATTCATCATCAGAAGGGAATGGCTTGCATCGATTGCCACAATTCGTACGAGTTAATGGGGGATGCCAACCACCATATCCACAAGGAAGATGCCGTAAATATTCAATGCACCGATTGTCATCCTTCCGGGAAACCTGCCAGCGAACTAATTGGCAACCTGCCGGAGCGTGAGCAGCAGATGATCGCCGGATTACGAAAATATAGCATTGATAGTCGGTTGGTCCTGACGGCAAAGGGTGGGCAACCACTCCTGAATACGCGCGTCGATTCCACCGGGAATATTTCTTTAATTGATAAACTAAGCTCGGCAGTGCACCCGTCAAAACACTCTAGTCCGGAATGTAAGAGGGGCAAAGGTCACGACCGACTGAGTTGCGGATCGTGCCACACGGCCTGGGTGCCCCAGTGCATCGGATGTCATAATGTGTATGAAAAAGAAACCCCGGGATTTGATTTGGCAAAAGGTAAACAGACTCAGGGTACCTGGGTTGAATTTGCCGGAAAGAATTATGCCGGGCCTCCAGTTTTAGGTGTCAGCGAAAGACAGCACGAAATTGTTACGGTCAGCCCGGGAATGATCATGAGCATTGATAAGGAATCTTTCCAAAAGGGAGGCGGTAAAAGCTTTCACCGACTCTATGCACCGGCTTCGGCACATACCACGCAACGCGAAAGTCGGAGTTGTAAGTCGTGTCACAATGATCCTCTTGCGATTGGTTTTGGCAGGGGGGAGTTGAATTATGTCGTCTCCGGATTGAGAGGAGAATGGAGATTTGTTCCCAAATTTGCTAATAACGAATTTGACGGACTACCTGAAGACGCCTGGATCGGATTTCTAAAAGAGGCCACGGCTCCATATTCCACGCGGGATTATCTGAGACCATTCAATGTCAGGGAACAAAAGAGGATTCTGGAAGTGGGCAGTTGTCTTACCTGCCACGAGGATAAATCGAAGGTGATGAATATGGCGCTTATCGATTTTGAAAATGCGCTTTCCAAAAGGAGCAAACGATGTGCTTTGCCTGATTAGTAGGAGAATATGGATATTTAACCGCGGAGTGTCGTCTGGCGATCGCAAAATGTTCCATCATGGATACCATTTTCAGTACATAGCGTCCAATTTTTTTGCACTCCGCGGTTAAATAAACCTGACTTGAAGATCTTTCTTACTTCGAAATATTATTGCACTATTTTGTTTTCAGCCACTGAAGCCCATTCTGCAAAGGCGCCGGCATAATTCCGTACATTCTTGAATCCGGCTATTTCTTTCAAGGCAACATAAAGAACCGAAGCCTTAATCCCTGTCTGACAATAGACTACAATAGGTGTCTCGGGAGTGGCTCCAAATTTCGCAGCTGCTGCAATGATTTCATCTTTTAATTTAAAGGCGCCGGTAGCGGTAAGAACCTCTTTGTAATTCATCCAAACTGCACCCTGCATGTGACCTTTACTCCGCTTTGCTGCATCCTTTCCATCGAATTCGTCTTTTTCGCGGGCATCCAAAAGCAGAGTGCCTTCGGATGGTTTTTGCAATTCCGCCATCAGGCAAACCATCTCAGGCTTAACAGTTACGGCAAATGTGGTGGCTTTCGCCGATGCAGGTGTTGCTGTCAGTGGGATTCTTGCCGCAGCAAATTGATCCATGTTAAAATGCAAAATTGAAACATCTGTGGCACCTACTGATTTGAGGATCCACCAGACCCGGCTTGTGTAGCGGTTTGTCCCATCGTCATAAATGACAATTTTTGCACTATTTGAAATCCCTTTTTTACCAAAGATGGTGGCTAAGTCTTCGGGCTGTTTAATCTGACCTTCGACGGCTCCGGGCTTGTAAAGCTCTTTGTGCGGCAAATTGATAGCTCCCTGGATGTGTTGTGCGGCGTAAACATCCGCTGCATTAACATCCAGAACCACGAGTGTCTTATTGCTTTTAAGTTCGGCGGCAAAATCTTTGGCTGTGATTACCGGACTTTGCGCATAGGCACCGGCAGAAAGCATAAATACGGTTATAATGACTAATTTCTTCAACATAGCAGACTGATTATTTGAGTTTGAATTGTAACTGAAGAACAAGCATATCATTCTTGATTTCATTGTAGTGCGTAAGATCTGTGGATGAGCTGCCTTCTGTGTTGTACATATAGTTGAGCTGCACACGAGCCCAGTCGTTCACGTAGTAGCTAAATCCCATCACCCATGAGGTAGTGGTGAACTCTTTCGTGTCATCGTTTGCCAGATCGAGATTTGGGTCGTAGTACTGGAATTTTACGACAGGCTCAATTTTCCAGGGTGTCTGCAGCATCAGCTGGGAATAGAAACCACTCCTTTTGAACGATCCCTGCACCACTTCAGGTGTACTTCCACAGCCTCCGCCCACTAATTTTGAGCCTTCATCCTTTCCGAGGATGTATTCTGTCTGAGACAGCAATCCAAATCTGCCCAATGATTTTTTGAGTTGTAAATCAGCTCCATACCTCGTTAAAACATCCTCTTTTGCCACTGATGGGTCAGGATTCTTTTCTTTGCCATAATGGTAACTGGCACCAATCTGGAAGAAATTGCATGGAGCAAATACGAGGCGACCAATGATATCTTTCGATTTATTGTTATCCGGAGTATTTAAACCAGTCCCATTTGTAAAGGCCAGAGAATAGGAAAAGATATTTGGTTTTTCGATTCCAAATATCTTCAAAGAGTCTGTACTCCCGCTAAACATGATTCCCTGATCACGGAATGGCGATGCAAGTTCATTTACGACCATCGACCTGTCAATGGTGTACAAGGATTGGCATGGCGTCGATAATTCAAGTCCGAATGGTGATTTAAATTGTCCCATGGAAATCTTCAGGTACGACTTTGCAGCCTTCCAACTGAAAAAGGCATCCAAAATATAGGGGCCATTCAGCGCCGGACTTAACTCCGTCATCACATAGTAGCTGAAATTGTAAGGGATTGAACCAGTGACACCAAGACGAGCCTTTCTAAAGGCAAATGAGTTTTCGGTGAGGTCTTTTCCTGTCGCATCTTTGCCCAAAAAGCTGGTACTGTTTTCTGCTTGCACATAGCCAATTATCTGAGGCCCATTAGCCGTTGAAGAGGCTTCCATGCAGCCTTGGGAAAAGGTTTTCGTCAGACCTATTACCGCTGCAAAAAGTACTGTTATAATTAATTTTTTCATACGTAATATCATGTTTTTCTCCGGGCTGTTGAACCAGCCCGGAGAATTTAGATTAGATTATAATTGATTAACTGTCCATGTTTTAGGTCCTTTGTATATTGATTTGCTCGCCGCCTTCATTGGCGTGTAAATCATGCGGTTCGTACCGAAGCCAATACTTTTGGTTTTGTAGCCTAAAACATTCATCCAGAAGGTTGCCATACTGGATGTCTGTCCGGTCCAGCAATAAACCAACGTTTCTTTGGTTGGGTCAAATGCCTTTACAAGGTCGCTTGCAAGTGAAATTACGGGTGCGTTGAACGCTCCGGCAAAGTGTCCAAGTGTTGTGTAGTCGGCCGCAGCCCAGTAATTAGTAATTGTGTAAGTCGTTGGAGCTGCCAGGACTGATGCTCCGTCTGCTGTGGAAAATCCAGCAGCCAGAACCGCCAAAACGCGTTCTCTCAAAATCGCTGCTCCGGTCGTTGATGTTGAAGTCCATACAGGTTCTGCATAAGAGCCGGGGGTGGGTGCTGCCGTAGTTACCCAATTGGCACTACCCACAGCCAGATCACCTTTTGTTGCATCGAGAAAGCCAGAATTGCTGGTCCAGGGACCTTGGTAGGTTGCGTTCCATCCAGCCATTCCCCATTTTAGAACTACAGCATTTTTCCAGCCCAACAAACGCAAAGCCATAACTGCCTGTCCTGCTGTTTGCCCAGTATAACACACCACCAGAATTTTCGCATCTTTTGCTACCGCAAGAGTCTCCGTTGTTGTTATCACATCCTTCAATACTATGTTTTTAGCGCCGCTAATGTGGTTTGCTGCAAAATCCGCGGCTGAGCGAAGGTCAAAAATAGTATATCCCGGAACTGTGCTCGTTGCGTCATCAACAATGCCTGATGCACTTACGCCGTTTGGATCAACGATCCATGATGTCATCATAGCAGGCAAGTCCAGATTGCTGGTCGTCATGTATGCCTTTAAGGTGGTGTAGGCGTTGGTTTGAATTTCTGCCGGTGGCGGATCTTTTTTGCAGGATAGCAAAATTGAAACCATCATAAGGATCGCCAGTAGTGTTCTTGTTTTGATTAAATTTTTCATGGTAAGTTAAGATATTTATTTAAGTAATTAATATTCAGAATATTATAATATGATTAGATATTACAATTATTCCTGAAATCAACTACCAAAGCTATCCGTACGGAAGTTTGAAAGAGAGATTGGAGGGTTGCAATTGGTGGTGTAAAAAGCTAATTTTGATCAGGAAAATTGTGATCATAAACAGCTATTTTTATGATCAGTATTATTTTCTATACTGTAAGAAATAGCCAAAGACAATAATCCCGTTAGAAGGGGATGAATTTCCGGCTGTTAAAAGGCAAAATTTTTAGCGTACATGAATACAACGAGCGAATTGAAAGGCATTAGCCACTGTTCAGTTTTCGATTTCGAGCAGAGCTGGTATGAATTGCTGACCGAATCTGAGAGGACGCTGATAGATGAGCACTCCGTCAGCATTGGATTCAAAAAAGGGGAAACCGTCTGCAAACTGGGAGCTTTTGCATCGCACATTTACTTTTTGGAAGAGGGACTGGTGAAAGTTTACCTGGAAGAGAAGAATAATAATCTCATCCTGATGCTGTCGACGAAAAATAGCCTGCTTGGCCTTTCGTCCGTTTATGACGGCAACAATAAATTGCCTTATTCTATTTCAACCTATACGGATTCGAAAATTAGGATGATCGATATTCAGGTATTCAGGCAGCTGCTTAAACAAAATTCAAGTTTCTCCTACCGGATAATTAACCTGTTGAATGAGAGCACCGCGCAGATCTATGGTCGCTTTTTTTCACTGACTCAGAAGCAATTGCATGGCCGTTTAGCCGACATCCTGCTCTGTTTGGCGAACAGAATATTCAAAAGTAATTCATTTGATCTTCCGCTCTCCCGCGCCGATATGGGCGATTTGACGGGCATGTCTACCGAAAGTGTAATCCGGATGATGAAAGAATTTAAGGACGACGGACTGATTGAGATGTGCTGCAAAAAAATTGAATTGTTAGATATTAATCGACTGGAAAGAATAAGTGAATTTGGCTGATTGGTCTATTTGATTTTTAACTTCAATTCGATGAGTTGGAAAACCGCAGCCAAATCCTCATCAGAAGACATTACGAGTGATACGGCGCGGGTAGTGTTAAACTTCTTTGCATTTCTGTACTCTTCCTTAAACCTTTCGGGTAGGTCACTTTGCTCAATGATTGGCTCTGCTTTGTCACTAAAATAGAAAGTTATCCTGAAAGTACCCTGGATAACGCCAACCCAAAAGATGGTGTTCTTCTTTTTTAGAGTACGGAAAAGCCAAGCTTTTCCATCGTTGTAAAACCGCCAGACTTCCGAAATATCCTTATGATTTTCGTGGAGATAATCCAGAATCTTTTGCCAATAGATGCTTTTATCGCCGATAATTGAATGGATCAGCTTATTGTCAGGTGTGACAGTCGGGTCTGTTAAAACGATAGGTTCCATAGTAGGTTAATCTTATTATTTGTAGGTATTCCACAAGTTTAGAAAATTCCCGGTATCAATCTTTTTGTGCGGTTCTGGTAAGTAAGGTATTTTTGCCCCATTTGTTTAAGCATAAATTTTTCTTCGATGCTGATCCGGTAGATAAATCCCAGACTGACGGGTAACATCATTGATATTATTGATAGCCAGTTAGCAAGTGAAATGGAGCAACCAAGCAAAAGCATCAGTTGCCCCAGATATCCCGGATGCCGGATTAATTTGTACAAACCGGTCTCAATCAATTCGTGATTCTCGATTTGCGTTACCGTAAAGGTGAAATGTCGTTTAAGCGTGAGGATTGAACTGATACGGATGATTAAGCCAGTGATCATCAGTATCAATCCAATTACAAAATAGGTGTTCCAGTGGTTCAGTCTCCCAATTTTGGTGGCACCGATCCAGAATGAAAATGTGAAACCAAGGGTGATAGCAATAATTAGCACCCAAATGCTTCCCTTGTCGTTAGACTTTTCAATGATATTGCCTCTTTTTTGTAGTCTGCCGATGACAAATTCGAAAATGGCGTACAAATAGGAAAACGAGATAAGAAAGACCAATTTTGGGTTCATTTGCTTATCCGTTCATGGAAGGTTGCAGAATGCTTGAACGATTGTTCTCCGTGTCAATGAAGGAGGCATAGAGTCCGACTCCCGGTATCATAACCGGCTCTCCAAGCACTCTGCCACCGGCTTTGGAAATTTGCTCAATGGATGCCTTAATATCATCTACCGCGATAACGATTGAAGGATGTGGCGCTTGTGAGTCGTCTACCTTCGGATAAAAGCCGCCATTAATCGTCCCGGGACGGAGCACCATTCCATTCGCATCTGTTTCAGCGGTTTGTGCGAGAACATAGCTCCCCATTTCCTCTCCCAACAACTGTGTCTTCCAGCCAAATACGGCGGAATAGAAATCAGCCATCCTTTTCCGGTCTTGCGCCGGCATTTCAAAATGTACTACTGGGTTCATGGTTTAATTTTTTACTAATTTATATGATTCATTATGCGCAACCTACACAGGAACTCTAGTTTTTCAAAAGCTTTACTAACCGGAAATTCCCGTTCCAGTCGGCATCTTCATCAGATACGACAGTCAATCCGGAATGTTTCAGTATAAGTTCCAGACTCCGCGTGATGTCCGTCATTAGAAAGTTACTGAATACATTGGCAAACCTTCGTTTCAAAGAAGCTTCTTTCCCCTTTCGAACAAATTTATCGAAAACAACGATTGTTCCACCTTTCTTTAAAACCCTTTCAGCTTCCTTGATACATGCTATAGGATCAGGAATTACCGCAAGTATCAGATGCAGGATGATCTTGTCAAATGTTTGATCCGGAAATGTCAACTCCTGACCGTCCATCACAAGCGCCTGTAAATTTCGATTCAGCTTCTGATTGCGTTTCTTGATGCGCTCAACCATGGATGGTGTAAGGTCAGTGGCGGTAATTTCGCAGTCAGTGGGTAAAAACTCAAGATCTAAACCGGTGCCTGCTCCGATGATTAATATTTTCTCCCCCGAACCAGCTTGCAGCGAATCGATCGACCTCTTTCTTGACCGGTCAAAATACCTGGCAAGAAAATCATATCCGGGTGCAGCCATAGTATAGCGAATTCTATTCCAGGTGTTTGTATTTATTTTCATTTTGAACCGATAAATGGTGAAACCGACTTTTTCCCTTTCGCTCCCTTCACGTGCCCTGAGACTCGAATCCGGGCAGAATAATCTTGTCGTTTTAATGATTGCCAGCGAAAACCAGAAGAAGGTTTTGTCGACAATTCCATACAGTTGGCAGATTTTTTTTTAAAGAGCTGGATACAACGGCAACCTTTGCGCCATACCGTTTTAAAGGTACTAAATTATCGAAAAAGTGAAATGAATGCGAACTAAATAATTTTAACCAGATTAGTATGAAGTCATTATGTGAAGTTTTAGTGGTACTGTTTTTCTTTGGCTGCGTCACCACCGCACGCAGTATGGCTGGTGTTATTGATTCGGATAAGTTGAATGCCAGAGTCAGTCAATTAGTAGCGAAATACAATATCCCAAGCGCCGAAATAGCTATTGTAAAAGGCGATTCAGTTGTTTATAAATTCTCAAAAGGGATGGAAGGAGACACTAAAAATTTTTTGATCGGCTCCTGTTCCAAATCTTTTACCGCGTTATCCATACTCATGCTAAGGGAGAAGGGATTGGTTGATCTTGATAAACCTGTGATTACATATTTGCCGTGGTTTAGGGTAAAAGATGGTAATAGCATCAGTCTGATTACCGTCCGGCATTTATTAAACCATAGCAGTGGTATTGGAAGTCAGTACGGATTTTTTGACTATTCAAACCCTGATTTTCAGATATACAAGACGAAACTGATTGGGCATCTTACAGATGTTGAGTTGGTAAATGTCCCTGGTAAGGCTTTCTGTTATTCAAACCTCAATTATTTGCTGCTAGGACTTGTAGTCGAGGCTGTTACAAATGAAAAATATGGCACCTTTCTGACTCAAAACGTATTCAGCCGGATAGGAATGAAAAATTCTTACGCTGCCATGACGAAAGAAGTATTCGAGAAGAATGTAACCCCATATCAATACTATTTCTTCAACAAACCATTCAAATCGCAATTCTATCCTCATTCGGAGCACGCTCTTGCATATGGCTATCTTTCAACCAACGCAGCTGATTTGTCTGATTACCTCAGTTGCCTCATGAATCATGGTGTCACAAAAAGTGGAGACACGCTCATTAGCGCTAAAAGCTTCCGTGAACTGACAACACCCGTAAATGGTCACTATACAATGGGTTGGATGCAAATGAATTACCAAAATATGGATACGTTTATCCATTCCGGACTGGATGAGAATTTTAGCGCTGTGCTATCCTTTAGTCCGGAGTCAAAGATAGGTGTCGTCGTATTGAGTAATGTGAATAGCCTTGAATTTTGCAGCCTCGTACAAAGTTCAATCATTGATTTGATAGCACAAAAGCCTTATTTCGAACCATTTTCGATGGAAATGGTTTTGAGATGGCTGCCGGATTTCTTGGTACTGGTGGCTCTTCTCCTTTTGCTGCTGAATGGCTATCGGTGGAGAAAATATGGGTCGAAAGTTGGTTTTTTCTTCAGGATATTCCCTCTTTTAAGACTGATTATCGGGATTTTCTTAAGCGTCTTGTGCATTGTTTTGATACAAAAAACGTACGGCATTTCGATCGTTTCTGTCATCGACTTTCAGCCGGATATTGTCTGGGCTGTCTCATTAATCGCTATTTTTGGTATCACAAGTTCGTGCCTGCGCTTTTTGGGGACTTTCTCGAAAAATCTGCCGTGTCTCAGACAGAGGTATAGAAGTTAAAAGAATTGCGCTATTTTTAAGTTGAAATGACGATAAAGGTTCACACATTTTTTTGGGTAGTTTATGTGGCATTCACCTATTTGCTGTGTAAATTATATTTGGAAGCTAATCCGAATGCACCCTTTTCGCAGCACCTCTTCTACGTAATATTCCTGGAATTGGTGATGGGGTTGATCCTGTTTTATACTGCCTTTTTCGGACTGAAATGGTCAACTGGGAAAAAATCGAGACAAGTTGCAGTAGCGGGATTCTTGCTTTTTTTGGTGCTCTTTTTCGCGGCTCCGGCAATTATGAGATACGGATTCTGGGAATTGATGAGCTCAATTATTCCGCACATAATCATAATTTTCCTGGCATTAATTTTTCGGAAATTTTCAGATTCTATCGTTTTGGAACAGGAAAAGCAAGCGTTGCTCCTCAAGACCAAGGAGAGTGAATTGGCGTTATTGAAAATGCAGATTAGTCCGCACTTCTTGTTTAACACATTGAATAACATCGATTTTCTGATTACGAAGGATCCCGATAAGGCATCAGACTCGATTGCTAGGTTGGGGGATATCTTACGGTATCAGATATATGAAGCCGATACGGAAAAAATTGAACTCTCCAGAGAGTTGAGCAACCTGGAGGAATACATAGAACTAATCCGGTTACGCACATCTGGCGCTAATTATCTGAATTTCAAAATAACCGGAACTCCAGGTCACCTTAGGATTTCTCCTATGCTATTTCTTCCGCTAGTGGAAAATGCCTACAAACATTCCGCCACAAAGGAAGGTGAGAATGTGGTTCAGATTGACATTCAGATTAACAACAATATGCTGCATTTCCTGATAAGAAATTTGTACAACAGTACCCTGAAGCCACCACCAGGAGAAGGTGGTATAGGGCTTAATCAGGTTAAACGCCGGCTGGAGTTGATCTATCCGGGGAAACACAAGTTTACTGTCACAAATGACAACGATCGTTTCAATGTCGAACTAATTGTGGAATTAGATGATTATTAGATGTATGTCGGTCGATGATGAGCCGCTTGCGATAGAAAAGCTGACAACTTTTATCACAAGGTTGCCACAGCTGCAGTTGATGGCAACTTTTCGTAATGCCGCCTCAGCCATCGATTACCTTCGCCATAATTCGGTGGAGCTGATTTTTTTGGATATTCAGATGGATGGAATAAGTGGACTGGATATGGTTGCTCAAATGAGCCAAAAGCCGCAAATCATCTTTACAACCGCATACAATGAGTATGCCTTAAAGGCCTTTGAACTATCGGTAACAGACTATCTGTTAAAGCCCTATTCATTTGAGCGCTTCTTTCAGGCTGTCACAAAAGCATCGGATTTCCTCCGTTGGCAACAAACGGAGCAGACATCGGTAAAGCCTGTTTTGGATTACTTTTTTGTCAAATCAGGCTATAAGTTAGTGAAGGTTTTTCTGAACGAAATTTTATACATCGAGGGGATGCGCGACTACCAATGTATCGTTACCCCAGGAGCAAAAATTATGGCAAGTCTTTCGTTTCAGGAATTGGAAAGAACCCTGCCCCAAAATTTTGTTCGCTGCCAGAAATCATATATTGTCGCTTTGTCCAAAATTGACAGCATCGAAAATGATCGGATCAAAATTGGAACAAAATCCATACCTATCGGGGATACCTATAAAGAGGAGTTTTATCGACGTATCTAATTGTTTTTCAGCTGATCAAGTATTGGTGCTTCCAATCCTTGCAAGACAGCCTGCTCCGGTTTTAATAATTCAAACACGACGACCTCATTCTTGCCAACGCGGAGCCATTCTGCCGGAACATATAAAGTCTGCTGAGGACCGATAGACCAGTATCTCCCCAAGCTATGGCCGTTAATCCAAACGCATCCTTTTCCCCAGGCGCGCATATCCAGGTACGTATCACCAGTCTTTTGTAAGATGAAAGTACCTTTTCCAACAGCTGGAATATTCCCGGAAGGAGTGGTTTGCCCTTTAATCACGAGGTTATCAACGCTTGCAAATGGAAGGCTGTACATCTGCCAATTTTTCAATTCTGTTTGATTTAGCATTACTTTTTCTGTGATGCCCTTGTTGTTTTTTAACAGATATGGCCCAAAGTTTATTCTTCCAAGATTTTCCACCAATATATCAAGGGTGACTTTCCCGGCAGGTATAGTGATTTTCAAACTGTCCTGATTTAATCGTCTGTCGAGGATTCCTACCCGTTTCCCGTTCAGGAATACCAGTCCGTAGTCGCGCAAATCCTTAATTTTTAGAATACCAGATTTACTATCTTTTAAAATTGTCCGGTAGAGAACAAATCCATAGTCCTGATTTAGCGCCTCAAATGTCATCGGAGTTGGATTCGATTTAGGTGCCGGAAGCATGTCGAAAAGACTCATGACTGGCGAAATCATCACATTTGGGAAAGCGATAGTTGCTCTCTTTGCAGGAATATCCGGCAGTTTTTGATCTGTCGGTAAATATTTTTGGATGACTTTCCTGAATTGCATGAATTTTTCCGTCACATTACCCGCTTCATCCAGCGGTGCGTCATAGTCGTAACTGCTGATTTGCGGCTCAAACGGACTCTTATCATTGTAATTTGCACCATTCATGAAGCCTCTGGTCGTGCCTCCATGAAACATATACATATTAATTGAAATTCCGGCAGCAAGAACGTTATCGAGCCGTTTGGCATATTCTTCGGGCACGACTGTGTGGTGCTTGGTTCCCCACCAATCGAACCAGGCAGGATACCATTCAGCAATGTAATAAGGGCCCTTCCCGTTGTGATATTGTCTGACAAGTCTCTTCATTTCTTCGGGCTTATCCAGTCCGTTGATGGCTGGCAATAACCCATCCAGATGACCATCCTTAACTGTGCCGGCCGGATCGCAGGTGTACAATAATCCATCAAACCCCGCTTCAATAAACACTTTGTGGTTTATTGCCATGTATTCTTTGTCATTCGAATAGAATCCATATTCGTTCTCCACCTGAACCATCAGAATATTTCCTCCGTGATTAATTTGCAGCGGAGCCAGTTGCTTGCCAATCTCGTTGATATAATTCCGGTAGATGTTGAGGTACTTCGGTTCTTTGCTCCGCACAACCAACCCCTTCTCGTTCTGCAACCAATATGGATATCCTCCAAATTCCCACTCTGCACATACATAGGGACTTGGACGAAGGATCACCCATAGGCCTTCCTGCTGTGCAATTTTGACAAACTCAGTGATGTCATTATTTCCGGTAAAATTGTACTGTCCCTTTTGCGGTTCATGAATATTCCAAAACACGTATGTCCCGATCGTATTGATGCCCATTGCCTTGGCTGCCTGCATCCTGGCTCTCCAGCATTCTCTGGGAATGCGGGGATAGTGCAGCTCGGCAGAAATCATTTGAAACGGTTTTCCGTCTAAAAGGAATGTCGAATCGCTTAATGCAAAGGTGTGGGTTGCCTTCTGTGCGCTGGATTGAAATTGACAGACCAGGCCAAAAATAATGACTGTCAGTAAAATGGTTAAGTATCTCATGTGAATGAAAATTATTCTTTAATAATCAGGATTAAAGGACACCAAAATGATAACACGAATCGGAGAACGGGCAATCATCGCCATGTTCCAGCCTTTTCCTATGCTCGTTTTATAATTATTTTTGGATGCGGAAGATAGGAAAGAAAGCTGTTTGCAAAATTAGTTTTTTTAATCAGTTATTAAAATGGAAGATAAGAAAGACCCCTGAAAATCTATGTGTTGTAGATTCTTCAGGGGTCTGACTGAATTGAAATTTATCCTGTACTTCTAAGGTGTTACCTTTCCCGGTAATGCTTATTTTCTTTCACTTTTATCTCTTCCGACCTCTTCATGTTTTTTTGAACCCTGACCGGTCGCCCTACCTCTTTGCCATAGTATCTCACTGGTTCTGCGGGATGTGTTGATACGACTCTTCTGTCGGGGAATTCCCGCCTTATTTGTTTTTCTTCTCTATTTTCATTTCTGTTTTCGAAACGACTGTTATCCTCACGTCTTGATTCATTCCTTTCCATTCTGGAGTTGTCATGCCTATCGTCTCCATCGTAATGTTTGTTATAAACTACCGCCCGCTCATTTTCATTGAATCCGCGAAGACGACGATCACGATCATTGTACCTGTCCCGGTAAACTGTCCGATAGTAATAGCGCGGATAATGTGAAACATAGTAATGGAAGTGCCTCCACGGTTCAACTACCCGGTAATCCAGGGCAACAATAAAGCAATCGTTCAGATTAAACCATCCATAGATTTGAGGCAGTGATCTGCCAAACATCCATTCGCCATCTTCCATGTAAATGAAGTCGCGGTTTCTGACGTCGTAATAGCATTCTATATCAGGGAAGTAATAATAGCGCACCTGATCGGCTCTGTCATAATAGGGAGCCCAGGACGGAAGTTCGAAATTTACGCTGATATTCAGTTTTTGGGCCACCGATACGGTGCTGCAACTGGACAAAAGGAACATCAAAAGGACTGCAGCGCCTTGAAACATCCAACTGGCTAAGTGGCTTTTGGGGTGACTATTTTCTGGACTAAGGGACATATTCGTTTTCATTCGATTTGATTTTAAGTTAATCACTTTTTTGATCCCGGGTTTATTTCAATATTGATGCAACTACCGTACCAAAAATTCAGTCTGGTGATTGTTCAAATGTTAAAAAAATGAAATACCCATGGGCAACTTTTGCGCCAACAGAAAATGATTATGTGGGTATTCCATCTGGCCAATAAAAAACAAACTATAAACAGATGAAATCAGCCTAAAATTAATGTCGAAGCGACGAGATTTCAACTTACTTCAATCGACAACAAGATTTGTTAAGTTAAATAGCAGATTCCGAAAACTTCATTCTATACTCCAAAATGGCGGAATGCTTCATAAACTAAAAATGCTGGCCAGACAAGAGCCTTCAAAAAGCCAAGCACCCCTCCCCAGAAAGTTGTAGCTTGAGAAATGAAATAAATCGCTGCGCCAATTAAGCCTAATCCGTAAGCTGCGCCAGAAGGAGCATTTCCTTTTACTTCGTCTTTCATAATTCAAATTATTAGGTTATTATCAACAAAAATGAGTACCACTAAAAACTGTAAATTCTTATATGCTCCTTATTTGTACGGTATTATGACCATTCATTACAACCAGGAGCGGAAAAAGATCAGTGAAACGAGCATGCGCCAATTCCACAAAAGGCGA
Source organism: Prolixibacteraceae bacterium (assembly GCA_963663005.2). Lineage (GTDB taxonomy): Bacteria > Bacteroidota > Bacteroidia > Bacteroidales > Prolixibacteraceae > CAINVV01. The sequence continues at coordinate 782,285 of CAXXHH010000003.1, read as the reverse complement.
TGAATATCCGTTTGCGAGTTCCATACTACCTTTGAAAAGCAAAATAATTACGTATGAAACAAATTATCAAATCCTACTGCCACAAAGTAGGCCGCGGCCGCGGCGATAAGTCCAATGGCAGTGACCTTAATGGCTCCCTTTACAGGAGGCTGTCCGGTTACTTTACTTTTGAAATAGCCAAACACAAATAAACAAGCGGTGGTAATTATTGCCGAGAAAAGTAATCCACGATGCGGTGTTGATGTAAAAAAGTACGCCGTGAGTGGCAAGAGTCCCCCAACAAAATAGGCCAGTCCGATTGTGAGTGCAGAATTTCTAGCCCTGTTGGCATTCGGCTCTTCTAATCCTAACTCATATTTCATCATGAAATTAACCCACTTGGTCTTGTCTTTAGCCAATTGATTGGCAATGAGGTTCTGACCCGCTTCGTCAATGCCATATTCAGCAAATATTTCCCTTACTTCATGCATTTCCTTGTCCGGCAAATTCTCTACTTCATCGTATTCCCGCACGAGTTCACTTTGATAATGTTCCTGCTCCGTTTTTCCGGCAAGATATCCACCTAATCCCATGGCGATGCAACCGGCCACAATCTCAGCTATCCCGGCCGTAATAACGATCGTATTATTGTCAACCGCCCCACTTAGTCCGGCCGCCAAGGCAAACGGGACTGTCAGGCCATCGCTCATTCCGATAACCATATCGGTAATAAATTCCGAACTCTTAAGATGCGATTCAGTATGTGTCATAACGGGGGATGGATTTTTTCTTCTTTTGCCAGCATCTCGAGTATTATTTTCATGCGTTTTTCACGTGTCTCTGGTTTCTTTGCCGACTGCAGTCTCCAAACGATAGCGTATTTGTTAATCTTGCTTAGCGACTCGAAAAAAGCTTTGCTCTTTGGATCTTTTGAGAGCTCGTCGACCAGATCTTCCGGAACTGTGAAATTTCCAATCGATTCATATGCATTTTCCCACCGGCCATCAGCCTTTGCCGCATCGATTGCTTTCCATCCGGCAGGCTTTATTCTGCCTTCTTTGTCAAGCCGCTCCACGAGACCAATATTTCTTTTGGACCATGTGCTGCGAGGTCTGCGGGGAGTAAATTTTTGAAGGTAAGATTTTTCGTCAAAGACTTTTAACTGCCCGTCTATCCAGCCATAACACAACGCTTCATCCAATGCCTCGGCATAAACTACCGTGGAAAGTCCTGATCCTTTTTTGTGCATCTTAAGCCAGATTCCATCAGAAACGGCATGATTAATCTCAAGCCAATCCGACCATGCAGCTTGCGAGCTGAATGCCAGCACCGGCATTTCCTGTTTGTTCACTTTGACCATATTAACTGTGTAATTTATTCCGTTTTTAGCCAGGCAGGATTTGCCTTTATAACATCTTTGTAGTAAGAGCAACTTTCAATATGTGCTCCGGGAAAATATCCAGTGCTCATCATAAATTCGTTAACAATCTCACCACCAGTGAATTTAAATGTTTTTTTGAAAAGTTTCACCCATTCTTGCTTGGTGCGGGGGTGATGTAAATCCAGCCACTTCTTGAAGGAACCAAATTCATCCTGTAATTGTAATATCACGTTGGCATTGTGTATTGTGGCATCGATCTTCAGGCGATTGCGAATAATCCCGGCATCGTTGAGCAATCGTTGTCTGTCTTCTTCCGTGTATGAAGCGACTTTCTTAACATCAAAATTGTGAAATGCATTCTTGAAATTTTGCTGTTTAAGCAGAATAGTGTTCCAGCTCAAGCCTGCCTGATTTATCTCCAACACTAGCCGTTCAAATAATTCATTGTCATCCTCGATCGGGAAGCCGTATAAGCTGTCGTGATAAACCCGGTGGACATTTGTCTGATCTAACCTGCTGACTGCTTCACAATATGATTTAGGTTTCTCCATGGTGATAATGCTATTTTTAGTTTTGAGATTGTTAAAGTACAAATTCTATTTGTCTGATTGTGTTTAGGTTTAATCGTCATTCTCAACCGTCATTTCTGCAATACGAAGCAATTCCAATGTCGTTTTCCAGTTTCTGCATGTCGCTTTTACCTTAAGTTTGCTTTCGAAAAAATTGGTGTTGAGTTTTGTATTGCCATATCCGTTAGGACAATAGACATAGATAGCTCTGTCTACGAGATAAAGCTGGTCGCCCTGATAATCCCCTTCCGGGATTAACTTGAATTTCTCCTTGTCAGGAAAGTCGGAGAGAAACGCTACATGCACCTTCGAGCTATCTTTAGATTCTTCCTTAACATACGGATTATCGGAAATTATCTGACTAAGTTCATCACGGTCTAGTACGATTACTGGCACGTCAAAGCCAAAATTGCTTTCGATCGCTTCCGAAATTTCCATTCCAATTTCGTGGGGAGATGCTTTCTCGCAGCGAAAAATGACATTGCCACTCTGAATATAGGTCTGGATGGCCGTATATCCCAATTTGGCATACATCGCCCGCAGAGCTTCCATCTTTATGATCCGATGCCCGGTGATATTGATCCCTCGTAAAATCGAAATGTAGGTATGCATCATATTTAGCTCATTTTTTATGCTTTGAACTATTCTGCTGAACTTTGAATTTTACAATTTTCGTGATGAGTTCAACAGGAAGAGGCTTATCCAATGGAAATTGTACGGTTCCTTTTGACCAATTATAGGCTTCGATTTCGGATTTAAATGCTTCGATGGCAACGGCTGTCGGGTAAAATCCAACATGATTCTTGTGACAGGCAAAATAGACAAGTATTCCTTTTTGCTTGTATGCCGGCATCTGATAGCTCAGCACCTCAGCTGCATCCGGTGCGGCATTCATGATTGTTTGCCTGAGTAATTGCAGAGTTTCCTGAACATTTGCAGGGAATCCTGATATGTATTTGTCTATGTCGTTCATGGGCAAATTTTAATCGGTTTTTATACGGATGATCTCTTGTTTAATTACAAACGGAAGTGAAATTTAGTATCCGTAAATTGCTTTATGTTCTTTGATTCTTTTAACGAAAAACTCATTCAACAACGGTTTTGGATTTTGGCAGAGATAAACTTTTAATCCGTCTTCACGGAAAAGATGATTTTTGACTTCTCCGATCTCGATATAGTTGTTAAAAAGGAGTGGAATATCGCCTAAATGACTATCCGTAATAATGAAATTTTTAGCTATTAGCGAGTCGGGCGCCCAGAAAATATAACTATCATTTACAGAAACAGGAGAAGGCAGATGATATTTTTTTCCGTAAAAATCAAGTGCCCCAGCCTGGCCATAGTTGTTGGCATAAACGATACAATCCTTCTGCTGTAAACTATCCAGTTTGTTGTATGCGACGGAAGCTAGTCCGGCCAATTCATCCCATCCTGTCATATCCATATAGTCCTGAGGGATTGGATAATAGTTGTTCTGTTCATTCCTCATCGGCGCTGGCGTAATATTCTTGGCAAAAAAATTGCAATACTTTTCCATCTGTTTTTGAGGGAGTACCGGCAACCCAAGCGGAATAAAAAGCAGCGAGGTGGCTATCGAATAGACAACGATGAAATACTTTAAAAACGATGTTCTTCCAATAAAATATTTCTCTAAATAGTATCCGCCAAAAGCAAACAACATTGGATATACACCCAAGGTATAATAGGATTTCCCCTTTGTTATCAGAAAAAGGAAAATAACCATCAGAAACAGATACCCAAATACCCTATACTTTCTTTCAGACTTAAAAAATAGCAGAGCAATCAAACCGGCAACCCAAATCAGAAGCGATGTGAAGTTCATCATAATTTGCTCCAGCAGAAAAATTTGCTTCGAAACATGTACTAATTGCGTGCGATATAACTCGCTCATATGTGTGAGAACCGGCAATTTGTGGTTGAACTGCCACAAAAGATTCGGCAGCATAACCAACCCACCTGCGAGGATTGCGTAGAACAAATACTTGGATAGCAGTAATTTTCTATACTCACTGATGAGTATCGCCGTGAAAGTTGCGGCACCCAGAATAAGGATAGAATATTTATTGAGAAATGCAAATCCGAAACTTAGTCCAATTCCTATCCAAAACCGGGGATCCTGAGTCTTTATCAGCTTTAGAACAAAATACAGAAAGAGCGTCCAAAAGAAAAGCTCAAAAATTACCGGCATGAAGAGTGAGGATGAGCGCAACATCGCTATTGAAATGATGTGTGCCGAACAACCGGCAAATACGGCAAATCCCTTTCCCCCAAGCTCTCTTACAAATAAAGCAATTAGAATAACGATTGCCCCACCTGACAAGGCAGGAAATAATTTCACGAAGAATTCCTGATAGCCAAAGAGGGCTTTTACAATATATGCCAGAAAGGCTATCATTGGCGGCGTGGAGGCATAACCCCAGGATAAATGATTTCCCATGGAGAAATACAACATTTCATCCCGGTGCAATTCGTAATTAGTACTCGTAAAAAAATGGATAAGTAGTTTGGCAACTACCAGACTAATGGTCAGAATCCAAAATGATTTTTTGTCCATTATTATAAATTGAGTACCACAATTACTCTATTTCAGGAAATCAGGTGCGGCACAAACCGACTTAAGTTATCCGTAATTAAACTATCGCTTTCGCGGATTCCTATCCCGGCAGATTCCTGTCCAATTACCCAACTTCCAACGAGTGGGTAGTTGTTGTCGAAATTTGGCAGCGTGCATAATTCCTGATATATATAGCCCTCCTCACCGTAATCTCCCGACGTTTCGGCGATGGTTGTTCCATAATCCACCAGCTGTATATTCTGACCTTCCCGCGAAAGCAAAGGTTTTTTGGCATAATTAATACCCAATTTGAAATTGTCAGATTCAAAATAGGATTCCAAAAGATTGGGGTGACCTTCATTCAATTGCCATAAAATGGGAAGGATGGCTTTGTTAGACAGAATCATTTTCCATGCCGGTTCGATCCAGTAGGCTTTATACCGGTCTTGGAGCATATTTCTGCCGAAATCCTCATTGATAAGCCATTCGTAAGGGTATAACTTAAAAATATTCTTTATCGCGGAATCTTCCAGATCCAGAAACTCTGAATTTCTGGAATCCCATCCAATCTCATCGATGTAAATAAATTTGGTATCTAACCCCGCCTGAATGGCGCAATCCCTCATATATTCGGTTGTGGTGAAATCTTCCAGACTATCCTTTACACAAGTGAAATGCAATGTGTAATCGTACATATATTCCTTTAGATACTTCCAATAGGCTATCAGCTTTTCATGGATAGAATTGAATTGATCCTTCTTGGGATAGAGATCTTGCATCCAATACCACTGAACGACAGATGATTCAAATAAAGAGGTTGGCGTGTCTGCATTAAATTCCAGCAACTTTGGCACCCCATTTTTGAAGGAAAAATCGAACCGCCCATAAATCGCCGGTGCATCGTCATTCCAACTATTTTCTATTTGCGGAATAAACCATTCAGGGATGAAAAATTTCGAATATAGCCTTTCATCAATCACGTGCTGAACCGCCGTGAGGCAAATTTCCCATAAGTCATTGGTGGCTTTTTCTATTTTATCCACTTCATTCATGGATAATTCGTAAAAAACGGACTCGTCCCAATATTTGGTATCCAGCGTGTGGAATCCGAATCCAATATTCTCGACTTTACTTTGCCAATCTGACCTGGGATTAATTAGATTTCGCTTCAAGGTGAGTTGTATTAAGATGAAACGTGATAAGCGCTGCTGCCGAAACCTCCCCGGACAACATTACTCTTGAAAGAATTTGATCCGATATTCGAGCTTTGGTTGATAGAAGACGAATAATATCCGGCTCTGGAATAGGCGTTGTTTCGTAGGATTCCATAGGCGATAAAGGGAAAATATCCACCATGAAAACCACCATGGACATGCGAATATTTTGCAGTCGTATCGGCACGCATATAAATATTTCGCTCGGATTTGGTTGTCGGATTGTTGCAGGATGTTATTACCGCAGCGACTAAAACCAGTTTAATAAATTCCGATTTTTTCATGTCTGGCTATTTAACCGTAATATAGATTTCGTACTCCTTTTTCAAGGTAACCGATTTTGTGTCGCCATCAGTATTCTCAGCAACCTGCGAGGTGAGCCCAAGAGATGGGATCGTGTCTCTTGATACGCTTTTCTTTACCAGGACATTCTTGACCCAAACATTGTGCGTTGTGATGATAATATCCTGTTTGTCGTTCAAATGATCCACATTCATAATAGTCTCAATCGCACCTTCTTTGGAGAAGTCTTTGACCTCCTTGTCTTCGCATCCGGAGATAAAAATAGCGAAAGAGAATAGAGTAAACAGAACTAGTAATTTTCTCATATAAGTTAGATTATGTAACACAAATTTATCAATTAAACGAAAGCGGCTCAAGGGTTGATAAGCAGGAATTCGCCTCATCAATCACAAGATAAAAATACAAATCAACTTTTAGAATATTATAATCTAAGTGAATCTTTTGCCATTTCCGTAACAATTTCGTTTTCGAAATTGTAGAGTTTTACGACAGTCTGAGCGGAGACATCTGTATTCTGAAGTGTCACCACGACAAAAGTCATGGTTTTGCGGTTCGGATTGGAATCTATCCATGTTCCGGTATTGGCATATATGGATTTTTGTCCGTCGTGGTTCAGAGTGGGGGTGATTTTCGGATCATGAGAATGGCCAAAAATGACGAGTCTTTTATTCGATGCAGGATTTGTAAAATATTGATTTATTGCCTGATCATCCGTTTCGCTAGCTATAGCCGAATTTGCAATTGCCCGGCTTGTAGGGATGAGCATCGCTACTCCGTTGTTCCGCTCTCTTAATTCCCAATTATCTTGAATTCCCTTGTAAAGATTGACATTTAGAACGCCTCCGGCGGAGGTTTGAAACGGAAGCATGTCGTTCACGGAAAAATTACCGGTAAATCCATCAACATTCGTAACAATGATTTTTTCGTCCAACTTATTGGTGAGTGGGAATGACTTCAGGGCACCTTCCCACACTTTAGAGTAAACATATAGTAAACTTTGGCTGGCATCACCGAGTGGATTTGGAGTAGTGACAGGAAACGTATAGGTCGCCGGATGATAATTCTGAGCAACATGGAGTGCCGCAATTCTTGTAAAAAAATACCCTGGAGGAGTAATGGTGCCGGGAGCAATAGTCTGGTTAGAATATGGATCAGGAGCACAGAAGAAATTGTAGCGGTGACCATGCTCAACGGCTAGCTTGGGAATATCGCCTGGCGCATAGGTTCCCAGGCCTTGTTGCTTGTCCCGCGCCTGAATTATTCCGGGAAGGATGCTCGCAACATTTGCTTCAGTTACCGTTAAATCATGGTTGCCGGGTACGTAGGTAACAGTAATCTTTCCGGCTTTTATGATCCGGTTAAATGCATCTATGACCCCTTTGTTTGCAATTGCTACCCTCTTTACAAAATCATTCTGATTTTTTCCGTTATAGGTGTCAATGTTTGCAGGGATGAACCATTCATCCAGGAAATCTCCAGCGATAACTATTCCCCTGACGTTTGGCGACTGGCTAATTTGATCCAGAAAATGCTCAAGGGGTTTCAGATTTTGGTTGATTTCGGCATAGGCAAGATCTGCTCCAAGATGAAGATCGCTGATAAAAACGATCATATTCCTTTCGCTGCTCACATTACTGAAGGGGCCGATAATTTTTATATCCTCCTTTTGGCACGCCAGGAACAGGAAAATTGTAATGACGAAAAAGCCGATCCGAAATTTGGAGGGAAGATTGTTTTTTATTTTTTGCAGGGATAAAAAGTTAAAGACAAAATTTTTTGTTCCACTCTTCCAATTTCTTTTCATAATTTTTAATGTTAGAAACGTTATAAATCAGGCCTAACAAAGGTATCGATTTATAACGTTTCAAAAGTCATTAAACCCGTTTATTGTTTGCAGATTTTGTTGCAAAGTCGGATAAAATCGCTCTACCAAATGAGTGGGATCAGTTTATACCGCGTTCTGGTGGTATAACTCACGTAACCATTCAACTCTTTTTTCAGCGTTTTGTCTTCGAGACTCGTTCTGACAAGCAGAAGCAGGATGGCAAAAAAGATTGGAATCATACTCCAAAGTGATCCAACCAGTAATGGAATCGCGGCAAGCGAAATAAGCATGCCTAAATATCCCGGATGCCTGACTGTTTTGTAAATACCTGATTCGCAAACAACATGGCCTCGTTCGGTCTGAATCCGAACCACACTCGAGAAAAATTCGTTTTGTTTCCGGGCAGTGAAGAAAATTAGCTGACCAACGAACGTAACAAATACTCCAGTCACATAAATACTCCAATGGAATGGCGGGGACCATCCATACCGGCCAGAGTCAAGTCCTGCCAAAATAATGGTTGCAAGGATCGTCAGTCCGGATAGCGCTAAAATTAATTTGTCCCAGGATTTGGTTCCATTGCCCGGATTTGACCGCTCATTAATAAGCTTGTCATTATTCCGGATATAGAGAAAGTTCACTATCGTAACTACGACATTGGTAGACAAATAGATCCAACCCTGGTTGTAATCGACAGTGCCGGCACTAAGAAACAGGATCAGGGAAAAAATGAGTGTAGAAGCTAAGCCTTTGAGCAAAAACTTGATTTTTCCCAAATCCGAATTTGAACCTTTGTTTGAATTAGATGGAGTAGGCTTCATGGTATATTAATTTAATAGACTGAAAGTTACATCATATAATCAATAGCGCCCAAATGCGATACTATTTAGCCAGTAAATCCCTCGTGTGAGTAATCAATTCCGGGCCTCCAAATTGGCCGTGACCTGGAATAACTATTTTGGCAGACTTAAATTTGAGTAGCAATTTGTCAATTGTAGTTGGATAGGCCTTCAAGTCGCCGTCTGCAATGTTACCCAAATCCGTCGATTCAGCACTTTTGACAATGCAGCCGGCAAATAATAGCTGTTCTGAAGGAATCCATACTACAATATTATCCAGCGTGTGTGCAGCTCCCGGATAGTAACAATTTACCATTTTGTCACCCACTTTCAATTGAAGCGAGTCGACAAATCCATGTGTCGGTACCGGCAATTTTTTTGTTCGGGCTATTTCAATTGTCACTTGATTGGCATATGATTCAATTTTCATCTTCTTCAGATAGTCCAGGCCTCCCATACAGTCACTGTGCCAATGTGTTGGTATTACGCCAATGAGTTCAAGTTTCATCGAATCTTTAAGCCACAAAAAAAGATCCCGCGTCTGCGAATCCGTCCAGGGAGTGTTGATCATCAGTGCCTTACCGCTATTAATATAAATCAATCCGTTCGCGGAAACTTTGCCATATTTCGGAATAACAGCCTGGGAGGTATGTATATAGGAATTCTTGGATAATTGAATCAATTCCAATTCGTTGGAGATTTTAATCCTTTTGTGATCGATCTGCGCCATTCCTGTGACCTGCAGAAAGAGAACAAAAAGAGTGACCAACATTTTATTCATGATCTATATTTTTTGATTTATCGTGGATTTCAAATTTTAGGCAATTATTTATTTGTCCCGAGTTTTTGCTATCTCCAAATGAATTACGCTCCGGGCGGATCCTACTTTCTTAAAATCTTTTCCATGGCCTTGCCTTTTGCCAATTCATCAACCAATTTGTCCAGATAGCGAACTTTCTGTACCAGTCCGTCTTCAATGTCTTCAACCCGATATCCGCAGATTGTGCCGGTAATTTTCGAACAGTTGGTATTTATCTGCGGCGCCTGAGCAAAGAAAGTTTCAAAGTCGGATCTGTTGCCAATTTGTTGTTGCAAAGACTGTTCATTGTATCCTGTAAGCCAATAAATCACTTCATTAAGCTCTTCAACGGTACGTCCTTTTTTTTCTACCTTATTTACATATAGCGGGTATACACTGGCAAAAATCATTTTGTATATTCTCGAATTATCCATTTTCAAGGGCCTTTATTTTTTATCTATTCTACTATTTTGAATTCTTTCGGATAGCTAATTGTGGCAAAAATGTTTTGGGATTCGTCCTGGTAAGCTAGTAGTACGTGTATATTTCCGAGTCATTCTTTACTATCGGATATCCCTGTATATTATACGTATAGGTATTTTTAGTTATCTGTACTTTCTTAATGAATGGATCCACTTCAAAATGAATTGTATAGGTTTCCTTGGTGATATTATTGGTGTTGCTATAATAACCTGGTAACATTAGCGAGCCAAAGGCTTTATACGGATTATGCTTGTTATCAAATTCATAATCAGTTGTGGTCTGTAGCTCCGGTACTCCACTTGCCGATATCCAGTAATGAAGTCTTTTTACCAGATTGTCATTGTCGTCATACAAATAGTCGATATACCCATCACGTTCATTATCGTGAAAAAGGGTCTGTCGACTTATTCTATTGTTATCGTCATAACTATATTCACAGATATCCAGATTATTCTCAGATTTAATGATCCGGCCGTCCTTGTCGTGGGAATATGTTTTTGTATTATTTTTTTTGGTATTTGTCGGATTTACCCACTCTTTTCGATTCATTGCGGCTTCAGCCGCATAGCTGGAACTACTATACATACCCGGATCTATATAATAATCAGAAGAAAGCAACTTTCCGTTTTGATAATTGTGTCTGGTATAATGTAATTTGCTCTTCTCTTCTGTAATTTGATTTGATTCATTGTATGTATATTCAAGATACAGTTCGGAACCAAATTTAACCTGATAAAGTAATCCGGAATGATCGCTGTCGCTGAGTGGTGAATTTCCCACTTCACATGCTGATAAATTGGCTATCAGTATTAGAAATAATATTTTGACAGATTTACGCATGGCGGATAGTTGAAATTAATTACGTTTTGTCTCGTAGTGAAGGGCAATTACCCCGCACGAAAATAGTTTCGTTTCTAAAAGTTTCAACTTAGTTATTTCCGTCACACCTTTAAATAATGGCATACCCTCTCCAAGCAGAACCGGATTAACAAATAGCCAAAACTCGTCAATCAGACCCAGGCTTAGCAATGAATGAGAAGCAGACGGACTTCCAAAAATTAGAATATTTTTTCCGTCCATGTTTTTTATTTTATTGATGTTCTCTTTGAGTTGGTCGCCGATAACCTTGGTGTTTTCAAGCCCATTTTCACTGAGCGTCCTGGACAAGACCACTTTTGAAACACTGTTGTACCATGCCGAATGTTCTTTGTCGTGCTTCGATGCGTTTGGTTGTTCTCCGGCATGGGGCCAGTAATTCTGCATCATTTCATAGGTAACACGTCCATAAAGAGCGGTGTCGGCTTTGTCGGTCATCGTAGCAACAAAGTCAAACAACGATTCGTCTATATTTATCCAGTTCATCTCTCCCTTCAGTCCGGCCACAAAACCGTCAAGGGATGTATGCATGAAGAATATTAAGTTTCTCATTTTGTTATTTGTTAAAATAGTTACACTTTTTCACATTGATACTTTGAAAGTCGTATTTGGGTTACAACTAACTGCTGAGACCGTAAAATGTTGATGGTTTTGTTTGAATATAATTTGTTTTTTAGAGTCATATTGAATAGTAACAACTTCATTTTCGGCTAGTGTGATAATCTTGCTCGAGGCTATTTCAAACTTGCGAATATACATATGTATTCAGCCCCTGTTGGATGTCTGAAATGTAATTTAACCACTTAAATTCTAATATCCTGGAAGTGTTTGTCTGGGCTATGCAGTCTTATTATTCTCTGCAATTGCCTTCAGGCAATCAATCAGTTCATCTAAGTAGGTTTCTATAATATTCCAAACAATTTCATAATCAATTCCAAAATAATCATGAACTATTCGATTGCGAAAGCCCCGAATTCTTTTCCATTCAATCTCAGGGTTTTTATCTCTAAAATCAGGGTCAATGCGATTAGCTGCTTCTCCAATTATCTCAAAATTTCTGACGACAGCATCTATCGTTCTATCATCTGCTAAAAACGCATTGTAATTGTGTTCTTTCGTATATTGCCTAATCTTTTGAGCAGATTGCAGCATATCATCTATTAACAATGACGTATCACGATTAGACATAAATTAAATCGGAATCTATTGATTTTAAATATTTTTCTTTAATCCCATTTTTTGAAACTAAATCCACCTTAAACCCAATAATGTTTTCTAATTCATCAGCTAAATCAATAAATCTAACTCCAATCTTGTCTGAGAACTCAACAAGAATATCCAAATCACTGGAGTCATTTTGTTCTTTTCGAGAATAAGAACCAAAAATTGCCATAGATTTAATTGGATAATCATGAAATAACCTGCCTTTATGATTGTCCAACGTATTTTTTATTTCTTGTAATGTCCTCATAATCCAAAAATACGACTTTATATTCAATCGCAAACGAAATTTTGCAAATTTTGAATCATCAGGCAGATTTTTAGTTCCTTAGCCCAGGCAGTGGATTATTTTGTCCCCTTCAGCTTTTTCGAAGCTATCTCAATCCAATCCTGGTCATTATCCAGGTATATATTTGGTCTGATCTTATCTTTATCTATTGAAATATCGGGTAATCGATGGCTTATGGTTGTTGCGTAGCCAAATTTGAAAACCAAGCTTGGACAAGGGACATTTATCACATTAGAGTAATCCAGGGTACCGGAAGTAGGCTGTCCAAATAGTATAACTTTTTTACTTTCTCTTGCATTAAGCAAAAACTCCTCAGCCGAACTGGCACAACCGCTATTGATAAGGATTCCAACCTTTCGGGGATTTCGCAGAACGGTATCACGCCTGACAACGTTATCCTCTGATCTTAGTACAAATTGCCCCGGATTTTTCTTCATTCTGTCAAGTATGATGCCTAACCATTTTCGTTCATTGTCGGTATTCTTTGTTGAATTGAGGCGATATTCAAATCCCTCAAATATTTCGATATTATATTTGGATGCCAGTATATCATTGCCTTTTAGCGCATAGGAATTTGTGTAGAGAAATGGCAATATGCTGTAAAAAGATTGATCAGTTCCACCTCCGTTACCACGAATGTCAATCAGTAAGTAGGGTGTTTTTAGTATCTTGTTTCTGTTTTTATCGATAAGCTGGTCAATGAGCTTTTTGTTTTCGCCACTAAAACTTGGTAACGAGAGCATCAAAGTTGAATCATCAATATTTTTTAAATTGAACCATTCAGCGGATACATTTTTCTTAAAAATGGAAAATCCGGATTGACTCTTGGCATTAGTCTGATTACTAATGACATTGAGATGAATATGCCTGTCCTGAAAAAACGCCAGATACTTAGAAATTGCCTTAAAACAAAGGGTTGTATTGTTTGTGGTTCGTGCTGTCTCCCCGGTTTGGGCAAGCGATTTCTCGTAATCAGCTTTCGTTGATTGGTTCACTTTATCCCGAAACCCGGAATAACTCGTTTCAATCCGATCTTTGATGAATTCGAAATTCTCTTTGCAATTGCAGGAATCCATTTCCTTCCGTATTTTGCTATACAATTCCAATTTCCATAGCTGATTCATTCTGGCGTTAGAGTCTTCAAAAACAATCTCTCTTCCAGAAGTCAGGTATTTATTGAACGCTTTATTCATTATTAGAACAGAATCCATGTTACCCGAAATATTCCAGACCTGATTATCGGTGCCAGTAAAATCCTGCTGGACCAATGTTGTGTCCTTCAAATTTATTGCAAGTACCTTCTTGCTTGAATGAGACCTGATTAGATAACCCTTATCAGAATTTTCGATACTCCATAATTGGTTCCCATTTCCGGAAAATTCATAGAGTCCCACTTGTGCTCCATTTTCATAAGAACCCCGATATACATCAATTACCTGATACCTGTCAAAAGTTAGAATTGCCAACAGTGAATCTAATGGGATATTTGAATTTGTTGAAACAAATTTTTTAGCTGTATTTTTTTCATGTCTGTTGGAACAAGAAAAGCTCGTAATTAAACATATAAAAACGATGGCTGCTAAAGCTATTTTTTTATTCATTTTTCTGTCCTTGTTTTTCAAACTTGTCAATTACTGTCAAATCGATTACAATACCCAATCCAGCTCCAATTACATACATTAGCAAGTCCCAGGGGTCGAAAGTCCTGCCAAGAAATTCAATTTCATAAAACTGAAATGTTTCAACTATTGTCCCAAAAGTAACAGTGACTATTGCACCTATGATTCGGGCATTATTTACTGATATGTTCTTTCTTAATGATATTTGTAACAATAAGTACAGATTCATGGGTAGCAGAATATCAATTAAATATCCACGAACGAATGGCTTGAAAATTCCTTGATAATCAGGGCCAATGACGAAGTGTAATAGTCCGACGAATAAGGAAATTAAAACAATTATATACGGGCTTTTTCTGTTCTTCATTCTGTCAGATTAAGCTTGAATGTTGTACAAATACATATTCCTTTTCTCCGCATCGTCGTTTCTTTGCCCTGGCCACTCACCTAATGTCAGGCTAGGTTTTTTATCGGTATTTATATCTTGTTGCATTCTTATCCCCTGTTTTTTCAATTAATCTATTTTCAACGGCAAACTGCAAATCCCGGCTTGCTGTTGCTGAGGATATCTCTCTAAAACTCTTTAGATAGTCTTTCCGTGTAAAATAGTCCTCTTTTATGATTGATTTGAATAGGTTTATTCTGTCAATGTTCAATAGACTTACATTCTGAATGTTTAGTATCTCTTCCAACGATTCAAGAATGATCTCAAGCATAAACTCAATGAATAGTGTAGATTCTCCAGTATTATCTGATTTTCCTAACGCTTCGTAATATTTTTCCTGCCGTTCCTTTATTAGTGTTTCTATTGGTAAAAATTCAAAAACCGGGTAAGCCTCTCTTAAAATCAGCGTTTGCCATAATCGTCCCATTCTGCCATTTCCATCAATGAATGGGTGAATAAATTCCATCTCATAATGAAATACGCAACTCTTGATTAAAATCAGATCATCGTCATTCTTCAGGTAGTTGAATAAATCATTTAGCAAGGGTTTAAGTATTTCGCTCTGTGGAGCAACATGTGTAATTTCTGAACCTTTAACGATTCCAACAGATTTGGTTCGTAGTCTGCCAGCTGATTCAATAAGTCCGTTCATTAACATTCCATGAGCTTCGGAAAACGAATCAAAACTATACGGATTCAATTTATCCAAATAATCAGAAACTGTTATAGCATTTTTAACTTCAAGAATGTCTTTCGCAGGGCCAACTACCCGTTTATTTTCAATAATTGCTGTGATTTGCTCAATTGTCAGGGTGTTTCCTTCTATTTCCAGGGAAGAGTGAATTGATTTAATTCTGTTTTTCTTTCTTAATTCAGTCGGAGGTTTATTTAAATGAGCAGAATTAATTTCGCCAATCCTCTCTGAAATCGAAGCAACTAACTTTAAAATCTTTCCTGTTATCGTATAAGGTGGTCTCATTTAACAAAGCTTTGATAGTATCATTTGACACTATCAAAGATAAAAAATTTTGTCTTAAGTGCAAATAATTATCAGGAGTGCAGATAAATACGGTTCTCTTTCAATCATACTTTTTTTGCAGAGCAGACCTTGACGACGAAACTCAGCAAAAAGCATATTTTTAGTCAATACAACATTTTTCTTCATTTGTAGCTCATAAAGTTAATGAATGTGGCTCAATAATTCAGCGAATTGAGCTGTGTTCGCTTTTAAAATGAGCCAGAACGCAAATGCTGCACGAAGAGGCGGATTGCAGGCGATTTAGCTAACGGTGATCTTCGATTCTGGCGATGCCGAAAAAAATCTATTAAAGTACTGATTTACAATGCTTAAAATTTCTGTTTGACGTAGTGCGAAAACCAGACTTGCAGGGTAGCTTGAATTTAGTTGGCGTTTTTATTCCATGATCATTGGAATTACGTTAAATATTTTTTTGAATAATTCGAACAATATTTGTCCTTTGTTAGTGTCCAAGGATAAGGCAATTGAAATACTCATGATAGTCGATATAGTGACACTTTTCCAATCAAATTTGTTCAACCGGTTCATGGCTCCAATTAAATAGTCTAAACGATTTTCGACTAACCGCTGTTCTTCTTCAGAAGTCTCTAGATTTTTATGAATGACTAGCTTCAATTCATTTATCGCCATTTTAATTTGCACTTTCTCTTCATAGTTTAATTTCTCTTGATTATCAAAATTAATTTCATTGAATCGTAATGACGTATTTCCTTTCTTGTATTCACGCCATAAATCTGGTATTTGCAATTCTTCTACGAACTCGTTGACATGATCATTAACCCAGACCTTAAATGACTCAAATACTGTTTCAAAATCCGTCCATCCCGATGGAGGATAAAAACCTGTAAAATCATAGGTGGGAGTATATTTTACAAATCGATAATCAAACAATTCATAACTCTCATTGGAAGTGCGAATTTTGAATTCTAGTTGAGTTCCGTTAAATATAATATTTGTTTCCTGAAGGTCATCTTCAACATGTTCTTCTATTTCGAAATTATCAGCGCCTAACGTTATGCTATTTAAAAAATTGAAAATCTCATTTTTGTGTTTTTTTCTCATGTTTTTCTCGGATTATTGTATTCAATGGCCACTCTAAGAATACATTTTAAAGGTCGAATCGAAGAATACAGATGGAGATAATTGCACGTCCCAACTTGCACGATGAGAGCTCGTTTTGAACTGTGTCTATGTCATCCATCCTCCTACTTCGCATTGTCGCATAACAATTGTCAGAGCCGAGGTACATTCAAACCTCGACACTCATTTTTAAGTGTTTGCCAAATCCTTGACGAACGATTCTCATCAAAGTCGTAAGCCGAATATCGGAGGCATCGTTTTCAATTCTGGAAATATATGTCTTTGTTGTACCGCATTTGGCGGCTAGCTGCTCCTGAGTCATTCCCTGCTCTTTACGAAGTTCTTGAAGCATGATACCAATCCTGAAAGACTCAAAACCTTCTTCAAATTCCTCTCTCTCAGGGGTTCCCCTTCTACCATATTGAGTATCCAAATGGTCAGTAAAGGATGATAAGTTGTTACTTTTTAGTTTTTTCATCGAAATATTGTTTTTTTAATTTTTCTGCCAATTCAATTTCATTTCTTGGTGTTTTACGTGATTTCTTCTGAAATCCGTTCAGTAATATTATAAGTCGTCCTTCATCAAAGAAGCTAAAAACCCTGTAAATATCACTGCCCACTTCCACTCTGACTTCGAAGAGTCCAGTTGTGTCTTCCATGTATTTGAAATACTTAACCGGAACTCTGTCAATTGTTGCTATTAATTTTAAAGTCCAGTTGAATTTCCTTTTGGCATCGGGTTTAAGAGTTTCAAAGAAGTCTAAATAGAAGCTTTTGTAATAATAAATATCCCTGATAAAATCTTCAATCATGATGTAAAGTTAGCTAATTAGGTAACTATTTGCAAATTGTCGTCTTATTTTTTAAAAGAGTCAGTCTTTTTTAGACCTTTTCGGTTTGGTTGTCAGGCAAATAAAGGAATTTCGAAGCTACAAAAGTATTTTTACAATTAGGTACATGGACAGAATATTTTTTGAGACTTTTTTCTGCCGGCACAAAATCGTTTCCGTCCATGTTCTGACCACGTTAAAATTGGGGAAAGGGGCAAGGACAGGTGTATCTTTATGTCTTATTGTTAATGCCTGTTTCTATGAAGACTAAGACATTGGTGGCAAAAGGCTCTCACTCAAATCATCTCAAAGCAGTTCTGGAATTCGTGCGGACTTTGTTGATTGTGGCTGTAGGGTTGACGATCGCGATGGTTCTTCTCATCAATCTGGGAAAGCTATTTTATTCGTTTTTCAGTTGAGATTGCCTGAATTTTGATGAACATGTTGCCCGCACAGCATTCGGCGGTGACTAGCTTTCTAACTCTCTCAGGCTATTGAGATTGATGAATAATTTTGGATTTTCCTCCAAAAGGAATTGCACATCTAAATAATGCACTTTCCTGGTAAGAAGGATTTTGTGTAAGGCCAGATTTCCTGTTTCAACTGACTCTGCAAAGTGGGCGGCTAAATTGCGGTGGTAGAGGGCGGCGAGTGGTTCCTTTGCCCCGGCGTGTATCGGAATCGCGGCCTCAAATCCTTCCGCATTTGTGAGGAGTGTGTCGATCAGTACTGGTTCCAGGTAAGGCAGGTCGCAGGCAATAACCAGATTCCAGGGTGTGGCAGAATGTTGCAGTGTGGAGGCCAGTCCGGCGGCAGGCCCCTGTCCGGCAATGGTGTCTGGCACCAATTCCAGTCCGAACGGGAGGTAGTCGGGATTGGCAGAGCTGATAAGGATGCGGTCGGTATAGCGGGCTAGCAGATCTATTCCATATTGTATCAACGGCTTGCCCTGAAATTCGACCAGTCCTTTTTCCCGTCCCATGCGACTGCTTTTGCCGCCTGCTAAAATTATGCCGGTTATTTCGGATCGATGCATAGGGATTTTCTTCGTTTAGATTATTTGATTTTTCGGATTACCCCGAACCCTGTAGGGAGTCCGAAAAATCAAAAAATTACCTTTTAGAGGGGAGTGAAATTTTTGTTTTAGGAAGTACCCAATTTAAACAGCATCTTGAACTATTCCCTGTTCTTTCGGTGATATTCTTCAACTATTTCTTTGGCAACATCGCTGTTTGTTTCCGCAATAATCACCTTAACACCTTCCGCTAGAATTGGTTCAAAGGCATATGAATGTCCGGTCGAATTTTGCAGGAAAGATTCTATCCCCGCATCCAGTAGCAGACTTTTTACCATTTCAGCCTCCCAGAGGGTGCCCGTAAATACTACAATAAACTTCTCTTTGTCCCTGTTCATTTGTCTAGAATAGATATACAATTGATTCGTTTACAGCTGATTTAGAGTTGTGAGCTACCGACAATCAATCGGTGTACTTACTTTTTTTTTTGAGTAAAACTTTGGAATAAACCTCAAATGGCTTGCCTGGTTCTGCCAATTCGAAGGTCTCTTCAATTTCATTTTCGGAAAGTATCCGATAGGTTTCCTTTGCTTTAAAGCCTTTTGGGATGTTTTCTATCTCGTACGTCTGGAAAACGATTGTCTTTTTGTCCGGCGAAATCGAGTCCAGCACATATTCGTTAACAAACCCTTCTATGTGATATTGACGCAGTTTGAATTTTTTAAGGCTCTTGTCGTAACTGAAATAGCCGAGATCCTCATGCACTTCTCCCTTCGGATTCTTGTCCGTTGGCTTAAATGTCGATTTGTTCCTGATCTCGATAAAATTTTTGTTTAAGATAAACTGATAGCTTCTTTCATATTTCCCTTGTCCTGGGTCACCGCCACCAACTCCGAGCCATTGTCCGACAAATGGTTTTAAGGGCATCCAAATACTATCTTTTTTAGATGTCTGACCGAAAAGAAAAGCGGGAAGCAGGAGGAGCAGGAAAATTAGTTTTTTCATATCTGAGTTTGTTTATTTGATGAAGCATGGAGCAAAGGGAAAAGGAACAGGGAGAATGGAGCGGGGGCATGGGGTAGAGTGTATAGGTTTGTTTTATATGCATTTAGCTCTGTTTTTTTGCGCCGGTAACCGTTTTTTAAGGTTCAATTTCTCTTTTGAGACGGCTTAACTAAATTAGGGTTATTTTTGTATAAAAGGATATTAAAATCGATGGAATATTCCAAGCCGCAACTCAACTATAAAGAAGCTTTGTCGAAGGCTGCAGAAATCTGTGGCAGGAGTGAGAAATGCACCTATGATATTGAACTGAAATGCCGCGAATGGCAATTGTCGAAGGAGGAAACAAACCGGATCACCGAGTACCTTATCAAGGAGAAATATCTTGATGATCAGCGATATGCTATCAGCTTTGTGCACGATAAATTCCGATTCAACAAGTGGGGCAAAATCAAGCTGGCGTATGCCCTGCGACAAAAGCAAGTGGAGGAGAAATATATCCGGGAGGCGCTGACGCACATTCCGGAAGATGCATACCGCACCGTGCTGAATGATCTGCTATCCGCGAAAGCGAAAACGTTAAAAGAGACTGACGCCTACACCCGACAAAGCAAATTGATGGCTTTTGCCCTAAGCCGCGGATTTGAAATGGAAGAAATACGGAAATGTGAAAAGCAAATGTGAAAATGTGGAAATATGGAAATGTGAAAATGCCAGCGCACATAATAGTGCAGATTATCAATTATTTACACATTTACACATTTTCCTATTCTCGCATTTTCCCATCCCCCATTTCCACATTTGCTTTTACTATCTTTGTGGAAATTTAAACGCAACAGCCATGATCCTTAAGGAACAACTGAAAGAGCTTGTTGAGCGCCGGGATGCGCTGAGGAGGTATCTTTGACATCGATAGTAAACTAATCCGAGTAGAAGAGGAGGAGCTTAAAACCCAGGATCCGGATTTCTGGAGCAATCCCAAAGAGGCTGAGGCGCATATGCGACTGATTCGTACCATTAAAGCGTGGACGGATAGTTACAGTCGTGTCGACAATCTGGTGGAAGAATTGCAAGTGATTTTCGAATTCAGCGAAGCCGGTGAGGCCACTGAGGCGGAGGTGGAGACTCATTTTACCGAGGCCCGCACTGCCATTGAAGATCTGGAGACGAGAAATATGCTCCGGCGTGAGGAAGACCGCCTGGGAGCTGTCTTAAAAATTAATGCAGGGGCGGGTGGCACCGAATCGAACGATTGGGCCGATATGCTGATGCGGATGTACCTGCGTTGGGCAGAAAAACACAAATACACGATAAGAGAAGCTAGCTTTTTGCCAGGCGAAGATGTTGGTGTCAAGAGTGTTACCCTTGAGATTGAGGGCGATTTTGCGTATGGTTACCTGAAAAGTGAAAACGGAGTGCACCGGCTCGTTCGCATTTCTCCGTTTAATGCGCAGGGCAAACGGCAGACCTCTTTTACCTCCGTTTTTGTTTCACCTTTGGTGGATGACACCATTGAAATTGAGGTGAATCCTGGCGATATTTCGTGGGATACTTTCAGGTCGGGGGGAGCGGGCGGACAAAACGTCAACAAAGTTGAGACTGGCGTGCGGCTCAAGCATGCTCCATCCGGTATCATCATTGAGAATACCGAGTCGAGGTCGCAGCTTCAAAATAAGGAGAATGCCATCCGTTTGCTTAAATCGCAGTTGTATGCCCTTGAGCTGGAACGCAGAATGGAGGCGCAGACCAAGCTGGAAGCTACCAAAAAGAAGATTGAATGGGGGTCGCAAATCAGGTCGTACGTGATGCAACCCTATAAGCTGGTGAAAGATAACCGTACCGATTATGAAACGTCGAATGTTCAGGCCGTAATGGACGGAGATATCGACGGATTTATAAAGGCATTTTTGATGGAGTTTTCAGATCGGGAGCGGGAGGATTAAGCTTCATGCTGTGCAGCGTTTGAGTGAGATGACGATTCTGTTTCAAAAGATATGTTGTATTGATTTGTAATCTATTATTCCTTAGTTTTTTATATTTTTGTTGTTAGGATAATCATCGATTGCCAAAATTTGTCATGAGTAGCCAGCAACAAGCAGCATCTGAGCTGCGGATAACGGAATTGGAGCAGCAGCTATCTGAACTGCGCGAGAAGAATTATTTTCTGGAGAATGAACTTCGCGCTAGTCGGGAAGAGTCTGAGAAGTACCAGATGATAGCGGATTTTACGCAGGACTGGGAATTCTGGATCGATCCGAAAGCTGAGTTCAAGTGGATTTCTCCTTCGAGCAACGATCTGACAGGCTACACACCGGACGAATTTTTCAAGAATCCATCATTGTTTTATGAGCTTATCATCCAGGAAGATGAGCAGAAGGTGCGGCATTTTATCCACGATTCCATCACTTTTATGCAGATTGGGCAGACCATCGAATTCAGGATTCTGACCAAAACAAAGCAGCTGCGTTGGTGTGAATTGAACAGCAAGGCCGTCTTTGATCCGATGGGACGATACCTGGGGCAGCGGAGTTCCATCCGCGACGTCACCCGACTCAAGACTGCCCTGGGACATATCCGTGAGATCACTGACCAGCAGGTATGGGAGATGAAGGCACAAAAAAGATACCGCGACGAAATAGCAGGCAGAGACCGTGAACTGGTGACCTCGCTTATCAGGATTGCCCAGAAGAATGAGCTGGTATCTTACCTCCGCAAAAATCTTTCTGTCATACGAACTACCTTGCCGGCTCCTATCCAGCAAAAAGTAAACGGAATGCTGGAAAAAATTGATGAACATCAGCGGATGCAACAGTTTAACTGGGAGGAATTCAAGTATCATTTCGAAAAAGTGCATCAGGGATTCTTTGTGCGGCTGAAGGGGAAATTTCCGGGACTAACTACAAAAGATCAACGGATGTGCGCCTATATTCACCTGGGATTGTCAACCAAGGAGCTAGCCGCATTGATAAATGTTACTCCAGAGAGTGCCGAGATTGGCAGAATCCGGCTACGAAAAAAGCTCGGATTAACGCGGGAACAGAATCTGAATTCGTTCTTGCAAACGGTTTAGGAACGATCAATACTTAAACATTACAAGTTAAATCAAAATTGTTATTATTTATGATTGGTTATATATAACTATAAATCAATTTAATAAATATAATTGTTAGGTACTTATTTTTTTTGTTAGGTTATATTTGGTATTTTTTGATACAGTTTAGAGGCAAAACGACTTTCTTTGCTTCGTGTCATTAAACTTAACGATATGGGAATACCTGCCTACCGAAAGCTAACTAACGAGGAAATAGGACAATTAATCATTCAGGGTTGTTATTGTGAAGATTGGAATCTGATTGAAGTCGTTCCCGATTTCATCTCAGATAATGTGCGCTTCACCAAATTTTCGGGTACCAACAGATTGGGCCGTTTTGAAGAAGAGATCACTCTATTTGGGGGTGTGAGGATGAAAACAGGAATTTACCACGCGCACATCCACAATTGCACCATAGGAGATAATTCCCTGATAAGCAGTGTGAAAAGCTATATTGCTAATTACACAATCGGGAAGCAGGTGATCATCCATAACCTGAATCAGTTGGCCGTTGAGGGTCAGACCTCTTTCGGGAACGGAATCCGGGTTAAAGTCATCAACGAATCAGGGGGTCGGGAAATTCCGATTTATGATCATTTGTCGGCGCAAGTGGCCTATATTCTGGCCTTATACCGCCACCGGATGAAAGCAGTAAATCTGCTGGAAGGGTTGATTTCCAATTATGTGGATTTTATCTCATCCTCAGTCGGAACGATTAGTAACGGGGTGCAAATGATAAATTGCGGCACCATCCGAAATGTCAAGATTGGTCCGTATGCTGTCCTTGAAGGGGTTGCAAAGCTTGAAAATGGTAGTATAAACAGCACCGCTGCCGATCCGATTAAAATCGGTCAGGGGGCGATACTCGAGAATTTCATCGTATGTTCCGGTACAAAAATCACCGATTCAACGTTAGTTTCCAACTGCTTCATTGGTCAGGGCTGTATTCTGGACAAGCATTATTCGGCGGTTGAGTCGGTCTTTTTTGCCAATTGTCAGGGATTGCACGGAGAAGCCTGTTCGATATTTGCCGGACCGTACACCGTTTCGCACCATAAATCATCGCTGCTCATTGCCGGACTATTTTCCTTCATGAATGCCGGAAGCGGCTCAAACCAGAGCAACCATCTTTACAAGTTGGGCCCCATTCATCAGGGTGTGATCGAGCGGGGCGCCAAGACGACCAGCGATTCATATATTTTGTGGCCTTCCAGGATTGGCGCTTTTTCGTTGGTTTTAGGGCGGCACTACCGTCATTCGGATACCACCGACTTCCCATTTTCCTATCTGATTGAAGACAAGGATGAAAGCCGGTTGATTCCCGGGATTAACCTCCAAAGTATTGGTACCATCCGCGACTCGCAGAAATGGCCCAAGCGGGATTTGCGGAAAGACACGAACCTGTTAGACTCCATCAATTTCAACCTTTTGAGTCCGTACACCATCCAAAAGATGATCAGAGGCAGGAAGATTTTGCTGGAATTGCTTCATGCTTCCGGAGAGACGGCCCCGCACTATACCTACAAAGGGATGATCATCAAAAACAGTGCGCTTTTGCGGGGTATCGAACTGTACGAGAAGGCGATCTGGAAATTTTTGGGAAACTCGGTCATATCCAGAATACAGAGAAGAACCATCAATTCGAACGACGACATTCAACAAGCGCTAAAAAAAGACACGCCGCTTGGCAGTAAATCAAAATGGCTGGATCTCACGGGAATGATTTGTCCGTCGGATGCCGTTGACCACTTGCTGGATTCAATCGAGAAGAAAGGGATTAATTCGTTGGAGGAAGTCAACAGCGCAATCCGGTCTATCCATGAAAATTATTACACCTACGAATGGTCGTGGGCCGCAGATATTATCGCTCAGTTTTATTCCACTCCGGTTACTGAGTTTACGGCTACGGATGTCATTGAAGTGACAAAAAAATGGATGAAGGCAGTACTTGAAATTGATCATCTGCTTTACAACGATGCAAAAAAAGAATTTTCGCTCATCAAGCAGACGGGGTTTGGCATTGATGGGGATCGCGCCGTGCAGCAACTTGACTTCGATAAAGTAAGGGGAGAATTTGAGACACATGCCGAGGTAAGTTCAATACGCGACCACATGGCCAAGAAAGAGACCCTGGGCAACGAAGTTATTTCGAAAATGGAAAAAATTCTTCTGCTGCAGGCAATCACCAATTGATTGCCTTGTGTCACAATTCAAGGAAAATAGCAGCCACCTTTTTGCTGGGTACGAATGTGAAAAATAATACCTGAAAACAGTTATGTGCGGAATAGTAGGTTATGTAGGCGAAAATAAGGTTTATCCATTTTTAATTCAGGGACTTAAGCGGCTCGAATACCGCGGATATGACTCGGCAGGACTGGCCATATCCAATGGCTCCCTTTTGGTGCACAAATGCAAAGGACGGGTATCCGATCTGGAGAATCATGTCATTTCCAAGGATGTGCACGGGACGGTTGGGATCGCGCATACCCGATGGGCCACGCACGGCGAACCCAATGACAGGAACGCGCATCCGCACCTTTCGATGGAGCATCATTTTGCTTTGGTGCACAACGGAATAATAGAGAATTATGCTGAATTGAAGATTGATCTGGCAAAGAACGGATTCGTTTTTCAGTCGGATACGGATACAGAAGTGCTGGTTAATCTGATAGAGTTTTTTTATCGGGAAGGGAATGATATCACTGCAGAGATTGCTGTCCGGCTGGCGCTTTCCAAAGTTGTGGGCGCTTTTGGCATTGCCGTAATTTGCAAATCGGAGAAAGATCAGCTTATTGTAGCCCGCAGAGGCAGTCCGCTGGTAATCGGAATCGGTAACGGCGAATACTTTGTGGCCTCCGACGCGACGCCGCTGATAGGCTACACAAACAATGTTATTTATTTGAATGACAATGATGTAGCCGTCATTACCAAAAACAGCCTTACCTTAAAGACACTGGAAGATAAGCCCGCCTCCTTTAAAATTTCGCAGGTTAACCAGTCGATAGGGGAGATTGAAAAGGGTGATTTTGCCCATTTCATGCTGAAGGAAATTTTTGAACAACCCAAAACGATAGAAGATACTTTTCGCGGCAGGATTTCGCCAGACCATAATTCCATCGTGCTGGGAGGGTTGCTGGACATCTTTCCCAGGATACTGAAGGCCAAGCGAATTATTCTGATTGGGTGCGGCACATCCTGGCATGCGGCCTTGGTTGGCGAGTATTTGATCGAGACCTATGCCCGCATACCTGTGGAGGTCGAATATGCTTCGGAATTCAGGTACAGGAATCCGATTTTGTCGTCAGATGATGTGGTGATCGCCATTAGTCAGAGTGGTGAGACTTCAGATACTTTGGTTGCCTTGCGCATGGCCAGGGAAAAGGGTGCGACGATTCTGGGTGTCTGCAACGTAGTTGGTTCGTCGATTGCCAGGGAGACGGATGCAGGCGTTTATACGCATGCAGGTATTGAAATCGGAGTGGCTTCCACCAAGGCATTTACGGCGCAGGTTACGGTTCTTACGCTTTTCGCCCTCAAACTTTCATTTGCCAAAGGGGAGATTTCCAGTGAGTTATATTCCGAATTAATTCAAGAACTGACGGAGATACCTGCTAAAATCAGAACTATATTATCCGGTCATCTGCAGATAGAAGAGATCGCAGCGAAATATAAAGACGCGGCCAACGCGTTGTATCTCGGCAGGGGAGCCCTCTTCCCGGTAGCCCTGGAAGGCGCTCTTAAGCTCAAGGAAATCTCGTATATGCATGCAGAAGGGTATGCGGCAGGCGAGATGAAACATGGGCCGATTGCATTGGTCGACGACAACCTTCCGGTAGTAGTTGTCTCGCCAAAGGATCATTATTACGAGAAAATTGTCAGCAATATTCAGGAAGTGAAGGCGCGAAAAGGCAACATAATCGCGGTAGTTAACGAAGGGGATGAGGTGTTGAGAGAAATGGTAAACGACGTGTTCGAAATCCCCGAATCACATCCGGCCGTGACGCCACTTTTGGCAATCGTTCCGTTGCAGCTTTTCTCCTATTACATTGCCGTAATGCGTGGTTGTGATGTAGATCAGCCCAGAAACCTGGCCAAGTCGGTTACTGTTGAGTAACTAAATATCTGTAAAAGAAGTATTTGGCATAAATAATTATCGAGAATTCCGATGCGCAAATAGTGTTCACCGCTTCGTCGGAAATTTCGAAATTCTGCTCGGCGCGTGTAAATCCACCGTCAAAAAATAAACGTATTGGCGATTTTTACTCTATATTTATAGCTCAAACCAAACGATCCTGTCGGACAGGTCTTATGATTAAAAATTTGAGCAATATTCCCCCAAAAAGTAAAAGTCGGATGAAGTATCTAAAATTTTTCAGCCTGTATATTTTGATGTTATGCATTGGGATAAATATTCTTAATGCTCAGTCGCACAGCATTTCGGTAGATATGAAGAAACCGGGTGCGCCGATTCAAAAAACCATGTACGGTATCTTTTTCGAAGATATTAATTATGGCGCCGATGGCGGATTGTACGCTGAAATGGTGAAAAACCGATCCTTCGAGTTCCCTCAGAGTCTGCTGGGCTGGACAATTTTCGGGAATGTGCAAGTTCGAACGGATGGGGCGCCATTTCCAAATAATCCACATTATGTACGGCTTTCCTATCCCGGTCATCGCGAGAAGCAGACCGGTCTTGACAATGAAGGCTTTTTTGGTATTTCCGTTGGGAAAGATGCTGAATATCGTTTTTCCGTTTGGGCTCGCATGGCGCAGGATAGCGCCTCTTCCATTCGTTTGGAGTTGATCGATCCTGAGTCTGTAATTTTTTCGACACAAAAACTGACAGTCGATTCGAAGGAGTGGAAAAAATATCAGGTGGTTTTTAGAGCACCCAGGAGTGAGTCCAAGGCGCGATTGCGGATTTTCCTCTCGTCAAAGAATGCCGTCGACCTGGATCATATTTCATTTTTCCCGGTAGACACCTGGAAAGGTCGGGAAAATGGACTACGCAAGGATCTTGCCCAGGCATTGTACGATCTCCACCCGGGTGTATTCAGATTTCCGGGCGGCTGCATCGTGGAAGGAACGGAGTTAAGCACGCGCTATCAATGGAAAAACTCGGTTGGTCCGGTTGAGAACCGTAAGCTGAATGAAAATCGCTGGGAAAATACCTTCGCCAATCGTCTCTTCCCTGACTATTTCCAGACCTATGGAATGGGCTTCTTTGAACTGTTTCAGTTATCTGAGGATATTGGTGCAGAGCCACTTCCGGTAATAAATTGTGGGCTGTCCTGCCAGTTTCAAAACAAGGATATAAAAGCCCATGTCGCTGTGGCAGATTTGGATCCGTACATTCAGGATGCGCTTGATCTGATTGAATTTGCCAATGGAGCTACGACCACCAAATGGGGAAAACTGCGATCCGACATGGGTCATCCCGAACCGTTTAACCTGAAATTGATTGCAGTAGGGAACGAGCAGTGGGGATCTTTGTATCCCGAGCGGTTGGAGCCGTTTATCAAGGCGATTCGCGCCCGGTATCCTGCAATCCGGATTATTGGGTCGGCTGGACCCAGTCCGGCGGGGAAGGACTTTGAGTTCGGGTGGAGTGAAATGAAACGTCTGAATGCGGATTTAGTGGATGAACATTATTACAAGGAACCGCAGTGGTTTCTGGACAATGCCGGACGTTACGACAAGTACGACCGCAAAGGGCCAAAGGTCTTCGCCGGAGAATATGCTTGTCATCCGAAAAACCGCAAAAACAATTTTGAGTCGGCGCTTTGTGAGGCGGCTTTTATGACTGGTTT
Organism: Prolixibacteraceae bacterium; assembly: GCA_963663005.2. GTDB lineage: Bacteria > Bacteroidota > Bacteroidia > Bacteroidales > Prolixibacteraceae > CAINVV01. The sequence continues at coordinate 754,001 of CAXXHH010000003.1, read as the reverse complement.
TGAACGGAATGCCGATGTCGTCCATATGTGCACGTACGCGCCGCTTTTTGCCCATACGCAAGGCTGGCAATGGCGTCCCGACCTTATTTGGTTTGACAATCAGCGAAGTGTGCGATCTGTAAATTATTATGTACAACAACTTTACGGGATGAATGTTGGCACCAATGTGTTGGCGACTGTCGAAAAAAAGGTGCCGCTAACCGGGCAGGATGGAATTTACGCCTCCTCTGCGCTGGATGGGAATAAGAACGAAATTATCCTGAAGATTGCCAATACTTCTGACGTGTCCAAAAAAGTGAGTTACACTTTCACCGGATTGAAAGCGGGAGACCGCAAAGGATCGCACACTATACTTAAATCCGATAATCCGGATAGTGAAAATACGTTGGATAATCCGAATACGGTTGTCCCGGTCGTTCATCCGATTTCGGTTCAGGGAAATATACTTGAAACGGAATTGGCTCCAAAATCATTTAACCTGTTCAAAATCATTTTATAAATTGGCCAAACAAGGGCTCATCAAGAAAGAAAGTATGAAAAAAATTGCTGCCACACTTCTCGTTCTTCTCTCTTTTATTTTCGTAACACAGGCTCAACCTGAAAAGAAACCACTCTATCTGGATCCAGCTCAACCGGTGGAGAACCGTGTAAAGGATCTGATTTCCCGTTTGACGGTTGAAGAGAAGGCTATTTTGCTTAACCACGTCGCACCGGATCTGGTGAGGCTGAATATTAAATCAGACAAATGGAACCAGTGTCTGCACGGAGTTGTCTGGGACAGACCCACAACCATGTTTCCGGTATCCATTGCCATGTCTGCAACCTGGGATCCGGCGTTAGTAAATGAAGAAGCCACAGCGATTTCGGATGAAGCCAGAGCGATTTACAATGGGTGGCATAACGATCCAAACTTTCAGGGACAGAAGAAGGGACTGATCTACCGTGGACCGGTAATCAACATCAGCCGAAATCCTTATTGGGGCCGAATCAATGAAACCTACAGTGAAGATCCGTACCTCACCGGACGCATTGGCGTGGCCTATGTCAAGGGACTTCAGGGTACTGACCCGAAATACCTCAAGTTAGCCTCTACGTTGAAACATTATGCTGTAAATAATGTGGAAAAAGACAGGCAAAAGCTCAGTGCCACGGTTAGCGAGCGAATGTTGTTTGAGTATTGGCTGCCCCATTTTCGCGATTGTATCGTTGAGGGGCAGGCACAGTCGATTATGGCGTCGTACAATGCCATCAATGGCACTCCGGACAATATCAACTACTATCTGCTTACAGATATTTTAAAGAAGCAATGGGGCTTTCAGGGATTCGTTGTATCCGATCTGGGTGGCGTGAAATCGATGGTTCAGGGTCATGAAGCCAATAAGATGTCTTATGAAGATGCTGTCGCGAAATCGCTGAATGCAGGATGTGATTTCTCGGATAAAGAGTTTATGGAGTTTATTCCAAAGGCCGTTGAACTCGGGATATTGCCCATGGCGCGGCTGGATGACGCGGTGTATCGTGTCATGCGCGACCGTTTCAGACTTGGCGAGTTTGACGCACCGGAACTGGTACCTTACAGTAAAATTCCGATGAGTGCGATTTGCAGTCCGGAACACCGTCAACTTGCCTATAAAGCAGCTCAAAAATCGATGGTATTGCTGAGTAATACGAACAAATTTTTACCACTCGACAAAGCCAAGCTTAAAACAATTGCGGTGATTGGTCCGCACGCGGATGTTTTCACCGCAGGCGGATACAGCGGAAAAGTTGCAGATCCGGTGACCCCGCTTCAAGGTATCAAGAATCATATTTCCTCAGGTACTGAAATTCTGTTTGCCACGGGCGGCGAAATCGCACCACCGAGGAAAGCCCCGGATGTGCCGTTCAACAAGGAGGCCGAGATAAAGAAGGCTGTTGAACTGGCGAAGAAGGCCGATGTAGTCATATTGTACGTGGGCACGAATCTGGCTGTTGAAGCCGAAGGACTCGACCGCACTTCCCTTTCCCTACCGGGGAATCAGGAGGAATTGGCAGAGGCGGTTATTAAGGCAAATCCCAAAACGGTTGTCGTTTTGATGAATGCTGGTCCGTTGACGATTCCGTGGATTAAGCAGAATGCTCCCGCGATTATTGAAGCTTGGTGGGCTGGCGAATCCGGAGGTAATGCCATTGCGGATGTGATTTTTGGAGATGTTAATCCTGGTGGGAAATTACCATTTACCGTCTATGCATCTGAAGAACAGGTGCCTCCGCAGGACGAGTACGATGTCACCAAAGGATTTACCTATATGTATCTCAAGGGGAAACCACTTTTCCCGTTTGGCCATGGATTGAGTTACACAGAATTCAGCTATTCGAACTTAAAAATCGGATCGAAAACGATCAAGGCCGATGACACGCAAACGATCACCTTTGATGTAAAAAACGTTGGAAAACGTGATGGCGATGAAGTCGCCCAGCTATATGTTCGTGATTTGGAATGTAGCGTGGTAAGGCCTTCCAGGGAACTGAGGGGTTTTGAAAGAATAAGCCTGAAGGCTGGAGAGAAGAAAACGGTTACCCTGACTTTGCCCGGAGATAAACTCTCGTTCTACGATGAAAAAACGCACGGGTTTATCGTTGAGCCGGGTACTTTCGAACTAATGGTGGGAAGTTCTTCGGAAGACATCAGGCTTAAGGGTAAATTTGACGTCAGCAGTAAATGACGTTAATTCATTTGACGCCTTTGGCTAATTTATTCAGGGCACTAAACAGTTGAAAAATTGAAAAATCTATGCATATGCGAACGCTTTTTATCATTTTACTTTTATTGATTACGGTAGGTCAAACCTGGGCACAATCCGCCGGGATAATTGCTATTCAAACCAAAAAGACAGAATTAGTTTACACGGTCGACAAGGAGCAAAAGGTGCTTCAGCTCTATTTTGGTGAGAAACTCGCGGATAATTCTGAGCTGGTTAAGTCGAGAGTTCCGCAACACGAAGTGTATATTCCCTTTGGAACGAGCGATTTTTTTGAGTCGGCCATCCGTACAACACACAACGACGGAAATCCATCCATCGAACTGAAATATGTTAAGCATGAGACCAATAAGCAGGACGACAACATAACTGAAACCGTCATTCAATTAAAAGATGATCAATATCCTTTCGAGGTGAAGATCCATTTTAAGGCTTATTATCAGGAAGATGTCATCGAGCAATGGACAGAAATCTCGCATCAGGAGAAACAACCGATTGTGTTGTCAATCTTCGCCTCGGCCATGCTCCACTTTGATGCAAAAGCATACTGGTTAACGCAGTTTCATTCAGATTGGGCGAAAGAGATGCAGATGCAGGAGAGTCAGTTGACCTCCGGTATTAAAGTGATCGACAGTAAATTGGGTACCCGCGCCGATCTTCATCAGACTCCGTTTTTTATGCTGGCTTTGAATAAGCCTGCCGACGAAAATACGGGCGAAGTTGTGGCCGGCACATTGGCCTGGACCGGTAATTTTAAGTTTAGTTTTGAACTTGACAATCAGAATTCGTTGAGAGTTATTTCCGGAATAAATCCATATGCTTCCGAATATCGGCTGTTGCCTGGAAAGGTTTTTACCACGCCGGCTTTCGTATTTACCTACAGCAATGCGGGGAAGGAACGCACCAGTCAAAATTTGCAAAAGTGGACGCGCAAGTATTCGTTGCTGGATGGCGACAAACCCCGCCTGACACTGCTCAACAATTGGGAGACGACTTTCTTCGATTTTAATGAGCCTAAACTGACCCAGTTAATCGCTGACACCAAAAAGCTCGGCGTGGAAATGTTTCTATTGGATGACGGATGGTTCGCAAATAAATATCCCCGCAATAATGATAAATCATCGTTGGGCGACTGGGAGCCAAATAAAACCAAACTCCCTAACGGAGTTGGATTTTTGGTGAAGGAAGCCGACAAGCAAGGGGTGAAGTTCGGGATATGGATTGAGCCGGAGATGGTTAATCCAAAGAGCGAATTGTATGAAAAGCATCCTGACTGGATCATTAAACTGCCGAACAGACCGGAAAATTATTCGCGTAATCAGTTGGTTCTCGACTTGCCTAATCCGAAGGTGCAGGATTTTGTATTCGGTGTACTGGATAATCTGATGACTCAAAATCCGGGTATTGCCTATATAAAATGGGATTGTAACCGACCGATGACGAGCTCCTTCTCTCCGTATCTTAAGGACAATCAATCAGCTATTTATATTGATTATGTGCAAGCATTATACAAAATATTTGAGCGGGTAAGAGTTAAATATCCTCATTTGCCAATCATGCTCTGCTCTGGCGGTGGCGGCAGAATTGATTATAAGGCGTTAAGCTATTTTACGGAATTTTGGGCAAGCGATAATACTGATCCATTGGAACGGGTGTTTATCCAATGGGGATATTCATACTACATGCCGGCTATCGCGACCTGCAATCATGTCACTTCCTGGGGAAAGCAATCGATAAAATTCAGAACGGACGTGGCGATGATGGGTAAGTTAGGTTACGATATCCAGGTTGCCCATTTGAATGAGAAGGAACTGAAATTCTCTCAGGATGCGGTAGTCAATTACAAACGTATATCCGACCTTGTCTGGTTTGGCAATTTGTACAGACTGGCGTCGCCGTACGAGGGAAACCGGGCCGTTTTGTTATATTCCAACGAGGCAAAAACAAAAGCCGTACTGTTCAGCTATAATTTGAATACTAGGTACAGAGAGGCTTTTAATTTGGTGAAGCTCCGCGGATTGGATGAGACAAAAAAGTACCAGATCGAGGAAATCAATCTTTTCCCTGATACGAAATCCAGGTTTCCTTTCAACAAGAAGACCTATAGTGGTGATTTTCTGATGAAAGTCGGGTTGAATGTTTCCGGATCTGAAGCATTATCGAGTTCGATATTTGAAATCACGGCTCAGTAGAACTGGGCTTTTGTGTGGCGATGGGTTTTAGGTAGCCTGTGTGCAGGCACCTTCTACCTGTAACCCACCGGCGCAATTATTCGTAAAATTGATGACCAATACATGATTCTATGGACGCAAAAAATCAATCTCAAAAATCACGTCGCCAATTTATCAGAACAACAGCTTTGATAGCGGCAGGAACCGGCATGGCGCCATCGCTTCTTGCTGGTGTAGATGTTCGGAGTGCAGTTCCGCTGATGAAGCGGACTTTCGGAAAAATTGATTTTCAGGTCACGACTCTTGGACTTGGCGGACAGGCATCGTTGCAGTGGACACCCGAGAATACAGATCCGGTTGCTATTATCGAAAAGGCTTATAATCTGGGTGTAAATTACTATGATACCTCTAATGCCTACGGTCCGAGTCAGCTAAATTACGGCAAGGCTTTTCGCAAACTTGGTCTGGTGCCCGGAACTCCGAATTATGATGCATCCAGGCGCAAGGAGATCTTTCTGACCAGCAAAACGATGCTTCGGTTTGGGAAAGGTGGGGATGACAGACCCTCGGTAGTTGGCTATTCGAATGGTGCCAAAGGTTCGAAAGCATTGGATGATGTGCGTCGCTCGCTCACTCAGATTTTTGGGGACGGAGAAGGGAATTATCCCAAAGATGCCTATCTGGACATGGTGCTTATTCATAATCTGAATAAGATGGAAGAGGTTGACGCCTTGTATGAAGGTTATTCAAATACGGATCCTAATGCCCAATCGATTGGTGCATTAGCGGCACTCAGAGATGTGCGTGATGGAACCAACAGGACTGGGCTTAACCCCAAGAATGAGAAATTGATCCGGCATGTTGGATTCTCCGGGCATAATGATACCGCTGTTATGATTGAGATGATTCAACGGGATTCCGAGGACCTTCTCGATGCGATGCTTGTGGCGATTAATGCCAATGATAAGCTTTATCTGAATATGCAGTACAATGTCATTCCTGTCGCAGCAGCAAAAAACATGGGGATTATTGCCATGAAAGTCTTTGCAGACGGCGCCATGTACAGCAAGAAGGCAGAATGGTCAAACAAGGTTTCCCACGTGGTACTCGAAGTTGGAAGTAATGAAATGTCTGCAAGGGATTTGATTCGGTATTCGTTGGCTACTCCCGGGATTCACACGGCCATTATGGGAATTGGAAAAATCAGTGACGATCCGGCCAATTGCCAGTTGTCGTACAATTTGCTTCATGCCCAAATAAAGCCGCAGGCTTTAACGGAGGCAGAACGAAAAAATATTGAGTTTGTGGCTTCCAGAGTCAAAGAGGGCAAAACCAACTATTTTCAAAAGTCATTTCAGGAGCTAACGCCGCCTCGTGAAGCCAAGGTTTCCCTGAACGGAAAATCGGCGGTAATAACTTGGCATACAGCATATGCTGGCGATGCTGCACTTGAAAAGTATGAAATCTGGCAGGGCAATGCGAAATTAGGTGAGTTACCATACAAACCCCAAACTTCCAAGACGCCTTATCTTTTTGAGGTAAAGAATATTGCCGAAAATTCCAGGTCATTTGTCGTCAAGGTCGTCGATCGGAAAAGAAGAGTGGCGGAGGTACAAATTTGAAAACCTGATTTTTCGTATCTTGCAGGACAGCTTCCTGCCAATCGATAAAATATAAATTTCGTAAATGAGAAAAATTATTATCCCTTTGTTTTTGGTTTTCGTGCTAGTACAACAAACAGTAGCCCAAAATGTTACCTCAGGATGGGAAAAGTGGCAATACCTGATGGGTGCCTGGGACGGCGAAGGAAACGGTCAGCCGGGTAACGGCAAAGGTTCTTTCACATTAAAGCCCAAACTCGGCGGTAGCATTCTGGAAAGGAAAGGCAGAACCGAGATAGAAGCGACTGCATCACGTCCTGCGGCAGTGCATGAAGATGTAATGATTATTTATAAGAACAGGGAGGGAAATCCGGTTAAGGCCATCTTTTTCGACAATGAAAACCACGTTATACCCTACGATATAACCTATTCGGATAATAAAATTGTTTTGACCAGTGAGGTCAATCCGGCGATGCCACGCTTCAGACTGATCTATGAAAAGTTGGAAGATAAAGTGATGAATACCCGTTTCGAGATGGCTATGCCCAATGCGCCTGAGGTGTTTAAACCGTACATCGAAGGGAAAAGCAAGAAGGTGAAGGAGTTGTCGGAGATGACACCATAACCGGGAAAATATTGAATAACAAAAACGAGGCTGTCTCATAAATTGGGGCAGCCTCGTTTTTGTTATTCGATAATCAATTCCAAATATGGATAGACCGGATCGTCAAATCCGAATTTTCGGTACAGCGGTTCGCCGTCTTTGGAGCAATGAAGCGCTACTTTGCTCACTCCCATTGATTTAGCTTCGATTAGCAATTGTTTCAAAATTAGGGAACTAATCCCTTTTCGGCGGTAGTCTGGGAGCGTGTACATGTTGAGGATATCGCCTTCCAGGTAGGTGGATTTGTTGAAATCGCCCGGAATTTTTTTGAGAATCATGCCTCCATAACTGACGATAGTGCCATCCAATTCGGCCAGCAAAGCAAAAAAACTGCCATCTTCCATCGCCTGCAAAAAGAAATGCCGCAGGTTCTGCTGCAACTCCTGTCTGTAATGGTCTGGGCGTTCGCCCTGCATTTCAGTGAGATAATCGATACGGGTAGCCGTCATTTGGGGTACGTCTGCTGCCTCCACCCTACGAATTTTTATTTTTCCGGTATCGATCATTTTCCCTTGATTACCAGAAATCGTTTGATGAAATTGATCAACGATGGCGCGCTTGCTCCGCCGTGATCCAATCCGGCCATTGGGATATAGGTCACGGGCAGGGTGGAATCCAATTTCATCAGGTCGTTGTAGAGAGTCCTGGTCATCTCCGGACTGACGTCGGTATCAGCCTGTCCATGAGTCAGGATGAGCGGAGTTTTGATCTTCCAGGCAGTCACGCTGCTTGCTGTCAGGGCATCCCGCAAGGTTTGGAACTTGGAATTCGTCTTGAAGGTAGTCCTGAATTCAGTGGTGAATAACAGTGTCATATTGGTCGACAGCTGATCATTGATGGCGCTTCCGCTGTTGATTCCGTTAAAAAGTCCGTCAATTCTGGATGCGTACGGTTCGTTGAAAATATCAGAATAGGGATTCGGACAGGCTCCAGCCGATTTGAAACCTTTTATAATATAGGAAATATAGTATGGTTGCGGATAGGTGGCAGCAGATACGACCAAATCTGTGATCGCCGGGAGATTGTATGGTCCGGCGCCGCAGCCTACCGCCTTCAGATTGAATTCGCTGCTGTAGCTGGTCTCAATCGATTTGTGAAGCTGTGCGGTAGATAGTCCTCCCTGCGAATAGCCCATCAGGTACAGATCCGACGAGAGTTTGAAATTCAAGTCCGTCTTTGCACTCATCTCTTTGATAGCTCTGAATAAATCCAGAATCGGGGTTACCGTAGATTCCAGATGCAGGTATGGATGGAAAACGGATGTGGATGATCCGAACCCAAGATAATCGGGTAGAGCCATTACAAATCCCGTTGACGTAAATCCGGTAATCAATTGCGAGGTGTAGCTGAATGGATTTACGGATGGGGCGTTGGCATTCACTGTGTTTGTCCCATTTTGGAAACTTAGGAGGGGGAAAGTTCCGCCACCCTCAGGAATACAAACCAGGCCGGATGCCACCAAATTTTTAGTTCCGAACGTGGTATTGTAGGTCACAGAATAAACCTTGGCTCCGACCTTTACGTACGGAAGAATTTCTGCCACGTCAGGGTACATCGACTGCACGGGACTGTATAGATTGTTTATTTCCGTTAGCGTGATTGTCCTGACTAACGTGTAGTTTACCAGATATTTATCCGGTGTTTTCACAACCGGCTCCTCTGTCGAATCTGCAACATTTGATTTGCAGTCTGATAGAAGAAGGGCTGCCAGAAGTATGAAAGGGAAAAGGTACAGTCTGCGTAACATGATCTTCACAATATTAATTGAGCAAGGAATTTTTCTCCAACGTCTGAACAATCTGACTCTTGATCAACGAATTAAGCGCTTCCGGTGTCATTCCTGCCGGTTCAACAGGAGGCAAAAAGGTCACCGAAATTTTGGATCCGGATTTGATTTTTTTCTTCCCGGAAGACATAGCTTCATATGCCCCGGAAATGGCGACGGGCACGATCGGAATATTCAATTCGGCACTTAAGATCGCATAGGTCTTCTTGAAATCTTGTATTTCGCCTGTTTTTGTTCGGGTTCCTTCCGGGAAAATAAGAACCTTCTTGCCAACTTTAACTACCTCCGCCATTTTGTGGATCGATTCTTTCAACTCCTTGCTCAGATCCATCACGATAATGTTCGTGCGACTGGCTAAAAATTGACGAATACGACTCTTAACATGATCCTTCTTGGCGTACGAATAGGTTTCATTCAATGTTTTTTTGTCGAGGCAGGAAAGAATCAGGAACGGATCAAGCTTCGTTTGGTGATTTGGGGCAATAAAGCAGGCTCCTTCCGGGATATTCTCCATGCCATAGACTTTGATTTTGAAGAAGATGCTGAAAAATCGCCGCACGGATGAAATGATAAATTTCAACAGGAAGGAAGATTTGGGCAAAACCACCGGGGCTTCGTCCTTCAAACTGCCCGACCAGGAAGCGCTATCTTCCTTGTGAAACAATTTGTTAGTGCCGATGTATTCGGCAATTTTGGCAATTGAGGGGAATTTCAACAGTTGCTCTTCCTCGATTTTGATTCCAAAAGTTTGTTCGATCCAATCGATCATGCTCATTTTTCCCATTGAATCCATGGCGATATCGAAAATAAGGTGATCGTCGGGCGAAACATCCAAATCAACCTGCGTTTCGATGAACGTCTTCACCGCAATATATTCCGCGGTCGCAGGATCTTCAACTTTATTCTTTTTGCTTTCGGTGTCCTGAATCAACTCAGCAAGTTTGAATCGCTGTAATTTGGATAATCTGGTTCTGGGCAGATCCGTTTTGACAAGCGTAAACTGCATGATGCGCTTGTAAGAGCTCAATTCCGCATTGAAAGGAGCGATTACCTCATCCCGGAAATAGGCAATAAGATCTGATATGCCATTATCTGTCAGGAATTTATAGTCGGGCACTATCGCCGCGTGGAGCATATCTTTATACATAAATACGCCGGCTTCCTTAATGGCCTTGGTAAAGAATTCAAGTTTCTGTTCAATCTCTACCGGATTGATGTTCTTTCCGTTAGGTAGTACGATGATCTCCTTCTTCCTTCCGGTAATGTACAAAAATCCCTCATCATCAAAACGACCCAAGTCGCCTGTGTACAACCATCCGTCTTTTAAAACTTCGGCGGTCTCTTCCGGACGATTATAATATCCTTTCATAACATTGGGGCCCTTGCAAATGATCTCCCCATCTTTGATTTCAACGGTCATGCCCGGCAATGCTTCACCGGTAGAGCCGATTTTTACCCTGCCCGGTCGGGGGAAGGTTATCATAGGAGCCGCCTCGGTCATGCCAAAGCCTTCCAGAATATCGAATCCAATCGCATAAAAGAACGTGCCGACTTCCTTGTTGAGGGCGGCTCCTCCGGCAATCATATAGGTCAGATGCCCACCCAGTCCGACGTGAACTTTCTTGAATAGCGTCTTTCCCAGTTTCCTGCTCTTGGTCAGATAGACGAGTTTCAGAAACGTTTTAGCAACGAAGCTCTTATTGATTTTGGCCATTAATCCACGATAGATCAGCTCGTACAATCTGGGTACACCGATGAACACGGTAACAGCATTGTCGGAGAGTGTCTTCATCAAGTCCGACGATTGCATCGAAGGCGATAGTACGGCAGTTCCGGCGGCGTAGAAAGTCACCATCATAGATCCCACCAATGGAAATACATGATGCAGCGGCAGCAGAACCAGTACCTGACATTCCACGTTGTAAATATTTGCATCCACAACGGCTTTCATATTGGCCAGAAGGTTGGTGTACGAAAGCATAACACCCTTTGGGCTGCCAGTAGTGCCTGATGTATAAATAATTATGGCTGTGGTGTCGTTGTCTTCCGGACCAATCCAAACCGTAGGATTTTGGTCGTGAACCGGAGGGTGATTTTCGAAGATGATAACTTCGGGATGATGCTTTCCCTTTTCATTGGCCTTTGTGAGGGCTTCCTTCATTGCATCGCTGATGAAGATCAATTCGGGGGTACAATCATCCAAAATATAGGCAACATCTTCTGCCGAGGCAGTAAAATCTATCGGTATAACGATACAATTATTTTGCAGCGCTGCATAGAACGCAAAAAACCATTCTACCCGGTTTTCGGCATATATCGCAACTTTTGTATATCCTTTACTATCAAACAATAACACATATTGCTGGATGTGCTGCAAAAGCTGTTTGTATGTAAAATCACCCTGATTTGAAATAATCGATTTTTTGTCAGGATAGTTTCGGCAAATTATTGATTCAATCATAGTTAGGGGTTTTTTGTAACAGAATGAGAACAATGGCGTAATAAAAGAGCACCCTTTGGATTTCTACAATTCCTGATAAAGGTTGTCAACCGATCTCAAGGATGTACAAAGTAAGAGATTATTAGGTGGATTACCAAAAGCAACTCAACAAACTAAATGGGATCTCAGATGGAAACAAGCGACGAAAAAACGATCTTCCAACCCTCACAAGCGGTTGTGGAACATGCAAACGTGAAGGAGTACGACAAAATGTACCAATATTCACTAGAGCAACCTGAAGCCTTTTGGGCCGAACAGGCCGATCAACTTTCCTGGTATAAAAAATGGGATAAAATACTCGATAAAAGCAATCCTCCCTTTTACAATTGGTTTGTGGGCGGAAAGACAAATATTATCCTGAATGCCATTGACAGGCATCTTACCTCCGCAACAAGAAATAAGTTAGCGCTCATTTGGGAAGGTGAACCGGGGGATTCGAAAACATTTTCGTACCACGCTTTGAATCGTGAAGTTTGTCAGTTTGCCAACATTCTGAAAAGCATGGGTGTCAAAAAGGGCGATGTAGTTACCATTTATATGCCGCAAATTCCTGAGCAGCTTTTCGCTATGCTGGCTTGCGCAAAAATCGGCGCGGCTCACAGCGTCGTGTACGGAGGATTCAGTCATGAGGCACTTGCCGATCGCATTAATGATGCCAACAGTCGGGTGGTTGTTACTGCCGATGGCGGATATCGCCGGGGTAAGGTTGTGGAGATGAAGAGTGTCGTAAACAAGGCTATGGAACTTTCACCCACCATGGAGATTTGCATCACGGTGAAGCGCACCGGCGTGGATGTTTACATGGAGAACGACCGGGATTATTGGTATCACGATCTGAAAGCCCTGCCAATCGCCTCCTACAAGTGTGAAACAGAGGTGATGGATTCGTCCGACATGCTTTTTCTGCTCTACACTTCCGGCTCGACCGGCCGTCCAAAGGCGCTCGTTCATGCACATGGCGGATACAGCGTATATACCTCCACCACCCATCGGATGGTCTTCGACATCAAACAGGAAGACCGGTATTGGTGCGCAGCCGATCCGGGCTGGATCACAGGGCACAGCTACATTGTTTATGGTCCGTTGATTAATGGCGCCACCATCATGTTGTACGAGGGCGCTCCCAACCATCCCTATCCCGACAGATGGTGGAAGATGGTTGAAAAGTACGGCATAAACATTCTTTATACTTCTCCGACTGCCATACGGGGATTGATGCGCTTTGGCGATTCCTGGCCAAATAGAAATGATATCAGCTCGCTGAGATTATTAGGATCAGTGGGCGAGCCTATCAACGCGGAAGCCTGGAACTGGTTCCACCGGGTTGTGGGTCGTGGAAACTGTCCGATAATGGATACCTGGTGGCAAACCGAAACCGGAGGATTTGTGATCGCGCCTCTGCCAATCACACCACTGAAGCCCGGTTCGGCTACCAAACCATTTTTCGGAAATGACCTGGCAGTAGTCGACGATGCCGGCAATGAAGTGGCGGCAGGCGAAGAAGGAACTCTGGTCATAAAAACACCCTGGCCGGGTTTGGCGAAATCCGTTTTCAACGATCCGCAGCGATTTATTGACACCTACTGGGCAAAGTATTCAAAGCAAGGCTGGTACCATACCGGCGACTCTGCCAAGAAAGATGAAGATGGCTATTATTGGATCATCGGACGTAACGACGATGTGATCAAAGTAAGTGGTTATCGTCTGGGTTCGGCAGAAATCGAGGGTGTGATGGCCCGTCATCCCGCAATTGCGGAATCTGCAGCCATTGCATTGCCGCATCACCTGAAGGGTAACGCCATTCATATTTCTGCTGTTTTAAGAAGCAACTATAAGCCAAGTAAGGAACTGGAACTTGAGATGATGCTGCATATGGAAGAGCATCTCGGGAAAATTGCGAGACCTGAAGCGATTAATTTTGTGGATGTCCTGCCGAAGACCCGAAGCGGAAAAATAATGCGCCGACTTCTAAAATCCAGAGCGATGGGACTTCCGGATGGTGACCTTAGCACGATGGAGGAATAGAATAGCAGCAATGTAGATTTTTGATATAGTTTTAATCTATTGCATTTTATTGCTATATTTAGTTCTCCATTACTAGCTGACTTATGAAACCCTCATGAAGGGAAGCTCATCAAAGAAGATGCACACTGCATTGAAGGTTTCATGTGGCAATTAAAAAGCAAAATTAGAAACACATGAAAAGAAGGATCATCGGTATTCACGAAAAGCTACCTGTTCTTCAGAGCTTGCCGTTAAGTTTTCAGCATCTAACAGCGATGTTTGGTGCAACAATCCTCGTTCCGATACTCCTGGGTATCGATCCGGCCATTGCGCTGCTGATGAACGGAATAGGTACGCTCATCTATTCCTGGATAACAAAAGGTGGGATACCTGCTTATCTTGGATCGAGCTTTGCATTTATTGCACCAACACTGCTGATTATAGGCACAATGGGAAATTTCAGCAGTGCTCAGGGAGGTTTTATCTTTTTTGGTTTCTTCTTTATCATCATCTCTTATGTTGTGAAGCAGTGGGGCATCCGCTGGATCGACATCATAATGCCTCCTGCTGTGATGGGTGCCGTGGTGGCAATTATCGGACTGGAATTGGCGCCGGTGGCAGCGCAACAGGCTGGATTGGCTCCCTGGCCGGCAGCTGTCGGACAAGTTGTTGTCGCTTTTCATCCGGATCCAAAAGTTCTTGTCGTATCGATGTTTACCCTGTTTATCGGCATTGCAGGCAGTGTGCTGTTCAGAGGATTCATGCAGGTGATTCCAATCCTTCTTGCCGTGGTTGCCGGATATTTTCTCGCGCTTTTTATGGGAATGGTTGATACTACTACCATTAGCAATGCTCCGTGGTTCGCTCTCCCAAAATTTCACACTCCAATATTTAACCTGAGTGCGATTATCATCATAGCGCCTGCTTGTATTGTCGTTCTGGCCGAGCACATTAGCCATTTGATCGTCACCGGGAAAATTACCGGCGAGGATTTGATGAAAAAGCCAGGTCTTCACCGTTCTTTGCTTGGCGACGGATTGAGCAATGTTCTGTCTGGATTTACCGGATCACCCCCAAATACGACGTATGGCGAAAATATCGGGGTTATGGCCATCACGAAAGTGTATTCTGTTTGGGTTATCCGGGGCGCGGCACTGATGGCCATTGCTTTTTCGGTTATTGGAAAAGTGTCCGCAGCCATTTCAACAATTCCGCCGGCGGTGATGGGGGGTATTACCATGCTGCTCTTTGGAGTCATTGCAGTTCAGGGTTTCAGAATGTTTGTGGAGCAAAAAGTCGATTTCAGCAAAAACAGGAACATGGTTCTTGGCGCCATAACGTTTGTGATAGGTGTTGGAGGTGCTGCCATTAACATTGGATCCGTGCAATTAAAAGGGATGGCTTTTGCCGCTATAGTCGGAATTTTTCTGTCTTTGCTATTTTACCTGCTTGATAAGATTGGGATCATGAACAAAGATTCCTGAAAAAGCTATTGTCATTTGTTGTTGATGATCTCGGATCGCTAAATTTTGGCTGTCTCTCAAGAGGCAGCCAAAGTTTTTAATGTCTAATTTTGTATCTTCATAAAAAATATCGGACGATGGTAAACAATCAGCAATTGTTGATCAATAAGTGTATCGAATTCGTGAAAAATGAATTGGCCGATGGCGAAAAGGGGCACGACTGGTGGCATGTCGAGCGGGTGTGGCGCACCGCTAATCTGATAGCCAAATCTGAGCCGGCCGATCCATTTGTGGTTGGACTAGCGGCCCTACTTCACGATATTGCTGATTCTAAATTTCATGGTGGCGACGAAGAGATTGGCCCGCAAAAAGCAGCTAATTTCTTGAATTCGTTGATGGCCGATCCGGCTGTCGTCGATCATGTGGTTCAGATTATTCGGCATATTTCCTTCAAAGGTGGCAACAACCCTCGTGGTTTCTCTTCGCCTGAACTCGATGTGGTTCAGGATGCCGACCGCCTCGACGCCATTGGCGCCATTGGCATTGCCAGGGCATTTCATTATGGCGGGTTCAAAAACCGACTACTTTTCAACCCGAACATTAAACCTAATCTGACCATGACAAAAGAGGAATACAAAAATAGTGATGGTCCAACAATCAATCACTTTCATGAAAAACTTCTGTTGCTGAAAGATCGGATGAACACACCTACCGGGAAGGCACTTGCCCAAAAGAGGCACGCCTTCATGGAACAGTTTCTGCAAGAATTTGCATCGGAATGGAACGGGGATCAGTAGGACAGGGGCTACCTTTGGGGGTGCCACATATTGAGCCAGTGGAACCATCCGGCAATACTCAAAAACAATTTTTATTCATTTTCTATGATCGATATACGCAAAAACCTAAGTTCATTCTTTGGAAAAATCTTCCGGTTTTTCCATGAACGCAGTCTTTCGCTCTCATTTATTGGAGAAAATGGCAAACTCATCGTTCAGGCACTTTTTACAATCTTCTCTATCGGAATAGGCATCTGGTTTTTTAACCACCAAAAATCGGAGCTGGTAGAAATAAATTCATTGCTTCGTTCGGCCGGTTGGCAACTGGTGGCACTTGGACTCTCTCTTACAGCCTTTTATATTGTAATTCAGGGGTATATGTATGTTGCATCATTTGCCACATTTCGCCATCGATTGCCACTTCAGTTAGGTATAATTCTATTCCTGAAGCGAAATTTTATCAGTGTGTTTTTGCCTGCCGGCGGAGTCTCCTCACTGGCATTCTTTACCACCGATATTGAACGGAGGGGGATAACAAAGTCGCACATACATTTTGCTTCCACGATCTACGGCTTTGTCGGCATATTGTCTGTTGTGCTGGTGGCAATCCCGGCATTCATCTATGCCCTTACCGACGGAAGCATCGGACAGGGCGAGTGGATCGGACTTTTCACCCTGATCCTATTGCTTGGCTTTCTCTACATTTCATACAGGTCGTTTGTCAGGCAGGGACCCGTCTATCTGTGGCTGATCCGTTTTTTTCCAACGCTGGAAGAACTTATCGTCGAGCTGGATGATTCAAAACTGGATAAGCTGCAGCTACTCAAAACGCTCCTTGTTTCCGTTGTGATTGAATTTGTTGGTATTGCGCATCTCTATGTAGCCATGATGGCTCTTCACGTTCAACCTTCGCTGTTTGCAGCCTTTCTGGTATACATAATCTCAGTTGTGTTACTGATCGTCTCGCCGTTTTTGCGCGGCCTCGGACCAATAGAACTTTCGATGGCACTCATTCTGGCGAAATATGGATTTTCAAATATTGAGGCCATCGCAATTACGTTTCTTTACCGGTTCTTCGAATTTTGGATGCCTTTGGTAGCGGGAGCTGTCACGTTTATTTTGAAGATCAACAAATTGATCATGCGCATCATTCCAGCGTTGCTGCTTTTTGCGCTGGGTATTGTCAATATTATTTCCGTCCTGACTCCCGCCATTAGCGAGCGTGTGCTGTGGCTGAAGAATTTTATTCCAGTGGACGCAATCGTTGTTTCCAATTATTTTGTGCTTGTCCTTGGACTGATTTTGCTTGTCACGGCCTCATTCATGCTCAAAGGATTGAGGACGGCCTGGGCTATGGCAGTCTTCCTCACCGTAGTCTCCTTCTTCGGTAATCTCGTTAAAGCAGTCGATTACGAGGAGGCTTTGGTCGCACTTTTTGTGCTGTCGGTGCTCATCTACACGCGCAAGGATTATTACATCAAGAACAATCCGAGGCTTCGGACAGTTGGTATTCAGACTGCAGTCTTAAGTATCATCTCCGTTATGCTTTATAGCGTAATCGGATTCTATTTCCTCGACAAAAAGCATTTCAACATCGATTTTAGTCTTTTGCAGTCTATCCGGTATGCACTCCAAAATTATTTTCTCGTTGGAAGTAGCGACCTTATTCCGGTAGATAATTTCGCCGCGAAATTTATCCTTACAATCAATATCAGCGGATTTCTCTCCCTGGCATTTCTCTTTTATACCCTGATCCGTCCATATATTCTAAAAAATACGCCAACAAAAGAGGAATTGGAACGTCCAAACCACCTTTTGGAACTGTATGGAAACTCCAGTCTGGACTATTTCAAGACCTACCAGGATAAAATGATCTTTGAACCGGAGGGTATTGACGCCTTCATTTCGTATCGTATTGCCGGAAATTTCGCGGTTGTTCTCGAGAATCCGGTAGCAAAGGATACCGCAAGTATGCGCGAATGTATCCGGTTATTCGACCGGTTTTGCTACGAAAATGGGTTGAAGAGTTTCTATTACAGAGTACCGGAAGAGTCCTTACCCATATACAAAAGCCTGAAGAAAAAATCGATGTTCCTGGGTCAGGAAGGGGTGGTGGATCTAAGTAAGTTTTCGTTGGAGGGTGGCTCGCGTAAGTCAATCCGCAATGCGATCTCCAAGGTCAAGGATAGGGGTTTTAAGATATATTTTCATTTTCCACCAATAAAAGACGGGCAGCTGCAAAAAGTTAAATCGGTATCAGACGATTGGCTTGTAGATACTTGCAGAAGTGAAATTATTTTCTCTCAGGGGATGTTCGATTGGGAAGAGCTGAAGCAACAAACGCTTATTACAGTTGAAAATTCGGAAGAAAAGGTGGTCGCATTCTTAAATATAATCCCGGATTATGCCAAAGGTGAATCTACCTACGATCTTTTGCGTAAAACAAAAGACGCACCTAATGGAGTCATGGATTATATTTTAGTCGAAATGTTTGGTTACTTAAGATCACAGGGATTTGAAACTGTTAACCTTGGATTTGCTCCAATGTCCGGATTGAAGGATCCTACCAAATTCTCGGAGAAATCGATGAAGTTCGCGTATGAAAAGATCAGAAGTTTTGCCCATTACAAGGGAATGCGCGAATACAAGGAGAAATTTGCGACCATCTGGTACAATAAATACCTTATTTACGATCACGACTATGATTTGATGCAGGTTCCAAGGGCTTTATCCAAAGTCATTGAACCATGAGTTTTGTACACATAATTCTTTTTATCTTCTTCTTGCCCGGAAAGACTATAACTGCTCCCGAAATTAGCGGGGCGAATAGATTTGGGTACCCGATGGTTTTAAGGGATAATTTGATTAGTCAGTTGCCGCAAATTGAAACTATTGAAGCGCTGCCGCTGAAAGCCCTTAACGCGCCTGCTGACTCCACTCTCCCGATTTTCGTTTTCATATCTGGCGACGGCGGATGGAATACGTTCAATGAATCGTTATGCGGATATTTGAGCAAGAAGGGAGTCCCGGTAGTTGCTTTGAATTCACAAAAATATTTCTGGGGAGGCAAAACTCCCAACGAGGCTACTGCGGATTTGGTAGCCGTCATTAAACATTATCAGCAAGCGTGGAAAAGAACGAAATTTGTTCTTGCAGGCTACTCTTTTGGGGCAGACATCGTGCCATTTGTTATGAATCGACTTCCATCAGATGTCAAAGGGCAATTGGTGTCGTCGATCATGATCTCTCCCGATAAAACCGGCGATTTCGAAATTCATTTGTCCGATATGCTCAATTTGGGTCTTTCCAAGGGTAAATACGATGTAATTAATGAGGTACTAAAGCGCGATAATAGGAAAATTGTTGTTTTCTTTGGCAGCGATGAAAGCCAAAACACCCAACAGGCCTTCCAGCAAACAGGAGTGGAAATTGTACAAATTGAAGGAAATCATCATTTTGACAGTAGCTACGAAGCTTTGGCAGATAAGATCCTGACTGAGATAAAGAAGGAATAATGGGGAAATGTGCAAACGTAAGGTCGCATCGTGATGCGACCACTGGTTGACAGGAAATGTAAATTAAATTGTAAATACTAAAATAATGGAAATGGAAAATTTGTGGAATGTTTGCAGAAGTGCAGCAGCTATTGGGGTTTTTACGTTGAGTACTTCTGCCGTTTTCGGACAGCTGCTTACCAAGACGGATAGTATTTCTTCTATTCCTGCTGAGATTAGTCAGATTTTAAAGCCTGCCTGCATGACTTGCCACTCCGATGCTGGTCGTGATAAACCTAAATCGGCCGTAAATTTCTCTGCTTGGGACAAATACAATCCGACAGAGAAGAAGATGCTTGCCGCTTCAATCCAAAGTGAGGTTACAAAAAAGAGCATGCCGCCCAAGGGGTTTCTCAATTCACACCCGGATGCTGTGTTGACAGAACTTCAGATGAATCAGATTGTCCAGTGGTGCGATTCCCTGAAATCAAAACCGTAATTGAACCTTCCTGGTAAGAATGACAGTTCCTTCTAATCGCGAGATATGGCAGATAGCCGCGCCGATCATGCTCAGTTTGCTGGCTCAGAATATCGTTGGCGTCACCGATACTGCTTTCCTCGGGAGAGTTGGCGAGATTGAGTTGGGAGCTTCTGCTATTGGCGGAGTCTTCTACATGATCCTGTATATGGTCGCCTTTGGGTTCACTACCGGTGTTCAGATATTGGTGGCACGACGCATGGGCGAAAAAAACTATCCTGCGATAGGTCGGATTTTTGATAACAGCTTCTACTTCGTCGGACTATTTTCCATTGTGGTGACGGTCGCGATTTATTTTTTTGGAACTTCATTCCTTCGACTCGTTCTATCTTCAGAAGGTATCTTTCAGGCGAGCTCCGTGTTTTTGAAATACCGGGTGCTCGGACTCTTTTTTGCCTCCTCCACACTTCTGTTCCGCTCATTTTATACAGGAATAGCATTCACAAAATACCTGAGTATAAGTGGGGTTATTATGGCCGCGCTAAATATTCTACTGGATTATCTCCTTATATTTGGTCATTGGGGGTTTCCCCGCCTGGGAATCCAAGGCGCCGGTATTGCATCCTCAATATCTGAAGCTGCCGCGCTGCTGTTCTTCATCGTTATCACATACGAAAATCGCCGACTCAAGAGATACAAATTGTTTAAATTGGTGAAGCCGGATTTTTCCATTATCAGGAAAACGCTGGACACCTCAATCTTTGTGATGCTGCAATTTGTGTTGTCGATTGGCAGCTGGTTCGTCTTTTTTATGATAGTCGAAAAAATGGGTGAGCGCTCCCTGGCTGTCTCAAACATCATCCGTTCTCTTTATATTTTCATGATGATACCCGGATGGGCGCTTGGCTCCGTGACAAGCACACTCGTCAGCAATGCGATGGGGGAGGGAAAACCCGAAAAGGTGATGCCCGTTATCTTCAAAATAGTGAAATTCAGCGTTCTTTCACTGGCGGCCATCATTCTTATTGCCCTGCTTTTCCCAATGCAGGCGATATCCGTTTACACAAACAATACTTCCCTGGCTACCGCTACTCTGCCTTCTTATTATATCATTTTGGGAGCATTAGCCGTGTTCTCAATTATGAGCATATTTTTTAATGGAGTTCTTGGAACCGCAAACACAAAAACCACCCTTCTGATTGAGGCAATCACACTGGCTGCTTATCTGGGATTTACCTGGCTCATGGCAGTTCATTTTAAATCGAGTATTGAGTGGGTTTGGATGGCAGAATATGTCTATTTTTCTATGATCGGGATGTTGTCGTTATGGTACCTGAAAAGAGGGAACTGGAGTGCGAAGACGGTCTGAACCCCATTACTTTACCACAGATTGCACAGATTACGCAGGTTATTAGGGAAAGAGTAATTGAAACTTCCTTGACTTTCTCAATTTTCACATTTCCATATTTTCACATTCTCCCTTTTCCCTTTCCTCCATTTCCACATTCTCACATTTGCATATTTTCCCGTTAGTTCCTCGCTTTGTGTTTGATCAACAGTCTGAGTGCCTGATCATACGTAATATATTTCCACATCCAGTCGAGTAGGATGAATATTTTATTTTTTACGCCTACAATGGAGAGAAGGTGCACGACAGACCATAACAGCCAGGCAAAGTAGCCTTTGAATTTTCCAAAAGGCAAATCAGCTACGGCCAAATGTCTGCCTACTGTAGCTAACGATCCTTTATCGATATAATGGAATTCCCGTAGTGGCTTGTTCTTGCTGATTCTCACAATATTTCCGGCGAGTAATTTGGCTTGCTGGAGGGCAACCTGCGCGACCTGCGGATGACCGTTCGGAAATTTGATTTCCGTCATAAGACTGTTGTCGCCGATGGCAAAAATCGTCTGGTATCCTTCAATCTGGTTGTACTTGTTTACCAGAAGCCGGTTATTCCGGCCGTACGCGAGTTCTGAAATACCCTCAATCCTGTTTGAGGTTATGCCAGCCGACCAGATTACATTTTTTACATCGATGCTTTCATCATTCGGTAGCGCCAATGTGCGGCCGTCGTAATTTATAACTGCTGTATTTGTCCTGACTTCCACACCCAACTCTTCGAGGTATTTCTTTGCAGTATTAGAGGCTTCCGGTGACATTCCGGCAAGAACCCGTGAGGAGGCTTCGAAGAGCATGATTTTCATATTGCTCATGTCCAGCTCAGGATAATCTTTCGGTAAGACATATTTCTTCATCTCAGCAACGGCTCCAGCAAGTTCAACGCCGGTCGGACCGCCTCCAATGATGGCAACATTCAAATAAGATTTGACATCCTCAGCCTTCGCCTTATTAAGTGCTTTCTCGAAATTCTTCAGAATCCGATTTCTGATAAAGAGTGCATCGGGCGCCGATTTCATTTGCAGAGAATTCGTTTCAATGGCCGAATTACCAAAAAAATTCGTCTTGGCTCCGGTAGCCAAAATCAGATAGTCGTAATGAAGGACGCCAATATCCGTTGAAATTTCACTGGCGGCGGGATCCACGGCTTCCAGTTCGGCCATTCGAAAATGGATATTCGTATTCTGCAGTACTTTTCGCAATGGAAAGGAGATGGCACTGGGCTCTAATCCGGACATCGCCACCTGGTACAACAACGGTTGGAACAGATGATAATTGTTGCGATCGATCAGAACCAGTTGGAAGTTTCGCTTGACGAGGCTCAGTGCCAGTTTCAATCCGCCGAAACCACCCCCCACAATCACAACACGCTTTGTGGCAGGTTCAGGAATATATAAAATTGGTGTTTTTACAGACATAGAATGTAAGTTTGCTTTATAGTGAAACGATAAACTGATCCAAATAGTTTATCCGCAGAGGTTAAGAAAATGTGATCAGTTGATTATCTATCTTTTATGAATGAGGATAAAAAAGTTATATTTTGTTAATTGGATAAAATTGTGACTGTTTTGGGAAATGGATTGGTTAATTTTGCAGGGATTGTTCATTAACAGGAAGCGTTGCTGTTTTATTGTCTGTAAAATCGAATACCGGCGCTTCCAATTCATTGGTGAAAGATTTAAAAAATTAGATTATGAAGACAAAATTTATCTTGCTAATAATTTCCGTAGCGATACTCGGATCATGCGTCAGTACCAAAAAATTTAAAAATTCCGAAAATCTGGTTGCCCAGGAAAAACAGGCTCATTCTAAAACCCGACAGGAATTATCAACTATTGACAGCCAGCGGAAAGCCTGCGAAACCAAAGTTGCCGAGCTGCAGGCGCAATTGGCAGCCTTAAATGAGCAGAATAAATTCTTGAAAGAAAATAATACGCAGGCATTGAAGCAGCTTGAAAACCTTTCTGTCATATCAAGCTCCCAGGCGGAGAGTATCAAAAAATCGATGGAGAACATGGGCGTCAAAGACAACATGATCTATAGTTTGCAGTCCTCGCTGGCTCAGCGGGATTCGCTGAATATGGCGTTGGTTATGAACCTGAAGGGAGCCATCGGAAACCTGGAAGATAACGACATTAATATCAAGGTCGACAAAGGTGTTGTTTACATCGATATTTCTGACAAAATGCTTTTCAAAAGCGGCAGTTACAACATTACGGATCGTGCCAGCGAAATTCTTGGAAAAGTAGCTATGGTGTTGAGAAACCAGAAGGATATTGAGTTCATGGTTGAAGGACATACCGATAATGTGCCTTTTTATCGCGGCGACCTGCTGGATAACTGGGATTTGAGCGTAAAACGGGCAACGGCTGTTGTGCGGGTACTCCAAAACAAATACGGACTAAACCCGGCGATGATGACTGCTGCTGGTCGGAGCGAATATCAGCCAATCGGTACCAACGACACAGTCGAAGGCAAAGCAGCCAATCGCCGTACCCGGATTGTCATACTTCCTCAGTTAGATCAGTTCTTCAAATTACTGGAGAGACCAAAGAGGTAAAAAGCACCAGCAAGGCTCATCTACTTTAAATATATTTTCAAGGAATCCGGGATGACCTGGTTTCCTTTTGTAGCAAAACTGTTTTTTGCCTTGAAGTTGGCGAATTGCTTTTGGAGCTGGTCTAACAGCATCGTATTATTTTCCGGTTCAATATCCAACGTTGGACTCACACTGTAAAGTGTTGATCCGGAAATAAAGTGGTTACCACTGATGTAATCTACCAATTCTCCGGTATTTCTCTTTAGCGGATAAGCGTTAAGATTGCGGAACGTAACCTGGGTGTCTAGTCCATGTCCGATCCATGAAGTCACCGTCGGTAAAGCCAGATTCATCCTGTTCTTCAGCAAGGAGAGCAGTGATGGTGTAACGTCGAAGTGGGTGACGACCGAAGAGAATTTCTGCCCCTTCTTTAACATTGGCGAATAAATGACCAACGGCACATGGAAACGGTCAAGCTGCGTGCTGATCGGGATCTCCGGCATCCGGTGGTCTCCGGTAATGATAAAAATGGTGTTTTCAAAGCTCTTTAATTTGCTGCATTCCTGAATCAGATAGCGCAAGGCATCATCAAAATAAAGCATGGTGGCATATTGCGCTTTATACTGGCGGTTGTAATCTTTTTCCTTGTCAGTTAGATCAATGGCACTCATCCGTTTCTCGAACAAGTCGTTGTAATGCTCCTGATCGGGAATTTTAAATGGGTTGTGCATAGCGATGGTCAGCATCACATCCAACCGTTTCTCCCGGTCTTTGGCTTTCAGATCATTTACATATTTTCTGAAAATTTCACGGTCGCCGTAACCCCACGAAAAACCTTGATTGCTTGCCGGAAGTTGCTGATAACCAGCTCCAAAATCATTAATCCCAACGATATTGGTAACTCCCTGCCGTCTTAAAAACGGTTCCATGTCGTCAAATTTGGGATCCCCGCCGTAGTAAAATGAAGAAGAATAACCCGCTCTCTTCTTTAATAAGCTGATGATGCTCAGATGATCCGGCATTTTATTACCCAAATCGGCAAATCCTTTTTCCGCAAACGGAAGCGAAGCCAGCAGCGAAGGTAAAACGCTGAATGTTCGTCCAGAGGTACTTAAGCAATTTTCCCAATAGAGACTCTTTGTCATGAGCGAATCGAGAAAGGGGGTAAAGCTTCCCAGATAGGCATTTTCTCCCGTGTAGGCCCGCCCAAGACTCTCAACTACGATAAAGACGATTGAAGGAGCCTGATTGCCTGGCTTAAAGAAGGGTTCCAGCAGATCAGGGGTCTGCTCCGTGTGCAGAAAGGGGTATTCCTGACTGATATATGTGAACGGATTGCCGGGTTCGGGGGATGCATTTGGAGTCATTACGGTCGATGGCTCATTGACCAGGGAAGATCCGTTTTTTGTAATCTTTCCTGCTTTTGAAGTGCTGTCTGTCGAATCGATTAATTTGGTATCGAGATTCGACAATTGAACCGGATCAGACGCTATATCCGCAGTGACATCCTCCTTTTCATTCAATACAAAGTGTCCGGAAGCCTCTTTTTGCTGGTAATAGTCGAGCAGACTCTCGCTGAAAAGATTGAACTTATTGGCCGAAATATTCTTTCTGAATTCATTCTTAAATTCAGTAGGGTAGGGATTTATTGTATTAAACGGCAAAAGAGTAAAGAACATGGAAAGTATTGTCAATACAACTATATTGCTGGAGTATTTTACGGAAGACAGCTTATAGAAAGCATATGCGGCAAGTGCAGGTAGGGCTAAAAATGGAACAAGGGCATAAATGTTCATCTCTTCTGATGCCTGAACCGTCTGCTTGATTTCAGCAAAAGAATAGCCTAGAATATCCGCGCCAAGCGGAATCCTGGTCGTGGAAAAATAGTGAAGTAACGCGATGTAAGACGCAACCAAAAGCACAGACAATGTGGCGTAGGCTATTTTTGCGGCTTTCTGACTAAAATGATCAATTACCAGAAAAGGAAGCAGCAGGTAGACTGAAAACCGGAGCGACATCATCAAATCAAAGCGGATGCCCCAAATCATGTCTTCCATACTTCCGGCTGGATAACCGGCCTTGCCGGCGATAAAAAAAATCTCGTAAATCCTTACCAGGATAATCAATCCGAGAGTCAGGATGCTCAGCGAAACATATCTTTTCAGGGATTGCCGTATCAAATATTGTAGGGGCGGGGTAAATTCCATTCTTGTTTTCTATTAAAAAAATCGTCCAACTCCGACGTCAAGGGTGTAGTTTCGAACATATCCGATGGCCGGAAATTCATCGTTGGACAAGGACGCACCTAAGTTTAATGTCCAGATACGATTGAACAGATGATTGTATTCAACTCTGACGGACTGCGATTTCATGGTAAGATAGGTGGATGTTCCATCGCCATGACTTCGGTCGTCTGGCGAGATTCCGTATCCCAATTTCAATCCGATATAGTTTTCAGGATCAGTGAAATACCGACGGGCCTGAATTGCCCCGGAGACCGAATTGCCACTCGTGCCCGGTGTTACATAACCTCTGAGCGAGACCCAGTAATTCCCAACATATTTGCCCACAGTTCCGGTAAACATATAGGTTTCGGAGTTGGTAAAATAGAGCGCCCGCATCCCCAGAGAGCCTTCAAATGCTTTCGGGAAACTGTGGTACCATTCGGCTCCTGCCCTGACTTTCGGGAAAATGGATATGTCGGAATAACCGGCGTTGAGGTAGAGATAATTATTCTCGCTAATCGAAGGGTAGGCATCCATTTCATATTGAAAGCCATTGATTCCAAACCTTTCAGCCCAGTTGACCCTGCCTATAACAGTTCCGATTTTTGTCTTTCTTCCGTACGAAAGGGCGGCCATATGCCAGGGGTCTTTATTCGAATTTTTGTCGAAGAAATCGTACGTATATAGAATGCGTATTCTGTTTTTCATCCGGTCGAGCCGTATGTTGGTGAGTTTCATCCGAACTTCGGCATTCGCCGGATTGATCTTCAGAATTGATTCGAGCAAATTGGCCGACTCGTCAGTTTGTCCCATGGAATTGAGTATCCTGGCTTTTTTGAACATAAAATGCTCATCGTTCTGATCCTTTGCAAGGAGAACATCACAATATTTGATGGCATCCGCGTATTTTGCATCCCAATACTCAGCGTCTGAAATAGCATCAATAGCATCCCAGTGCGTCGGATAGAGATTCAAAACTTTGGCTATCAATACTCTGGTCGAATCATACTTGCCATCCCAGGCATAAGTACGGGCCATGAGGACAGCCACGTCCGAATCGAATTCTTTTGCCAGAATTTCGCGGCAAATAGCTCTCGCTTTTTCACGTTCTCCTTTGTAGGCCAAATCTTTAGCCTCCTGAAAAGTTTGAGCGTTGCCAGCGTATCCCGATATTATCAGCGAAAGCAATAGCATGACAAAAATGAGCGGCTTTTCCCTGATAGCAGAGAGTTTAAAAAACTTCAAACATCTATTTACCATAATAATCGATCTGAAGTAATAGGCTGAATGGTCATAATCCAAAAATATTAAAATATATCGAATAAATGTTGAGATCAGAGGAATAAGCCGAAATGGGAATTTAATGTTAAATAAACAGGCATCTTCAGGTTATTAGATATGAAAGGATTACCTTTGCATTCTGATTTTTGAAAATATTAGTGTGCTATGAATGAGAAAGATATGAAAATACTCTCCGAATTTCCGCCGGTCACAACCGCCGCCTGGGAGGAACAAATCAACATAGACCTCAAAGGAAAGGACTATGAAAAGAGTCTTGTTTGGAAAACCGACGAGGGCTTCAACGTACGGCCTTATTATCGGGCTGAGAACATAGCCGGGTTAGATTTTCCTGAAAGTCTTCCTGGTCAGTTTCCTTTTGTTCGCGGGAAGAATAGTTCTGGAAATAGCTGGCTGGTAAGGCAGGATATTGTTGTTTCTGATCCGGTTTCTGCAAATAAAAAAGCTTTGGATGTTCTGAATAAGGGAGTTACATCTCTTGGTTTTGTGTTCAAAGGTTGCAATCAGGTAACGGTCGAAGAGTTGAAACTATTATTGAAGGACATTCAACTTGATGCGGTAGAGATCAATTTTAACCCTGCCTGTAAGAGTAAACATTTTTTTGAAGTATTGCTGGCTCTGCTTATCGAGTTAAGATGTGATCCTTCTACTTTACATATGTCTGTCAACCACGATCCAATCGGACGATTTACCCTTCGCGGCAAATTTTGTCACAGCGATGCCGAGGTCTTCGAAAAGGTAAAGGTTATGATTGAACGCGGTGAGAAATATCCGCACCTGCACTTACTGGCTGTTAATGGAATAAATTTTAATAACGCCGGAGCATCTATCGTCCAGGAACTGGCCTTTTCATTGGCAATTGGCGCCGAGTATATGGCTCGGTTAACCGATTTAGGCGTCGACGCGGCACAGGCGGCTAAAAGAATACGTTTCAATTTCGGTGTAGGTGGTAACTATTTTATGGAGTTAGCCAAGCTTCGCGCCGGTCGCATGCTATGGGCAAATATTGTGAAGGCCTATAATCCTGTTTGTGAGTGCAATGAATCAACCGGCGACGGACAATTTTGTCCGTGTGCGGCCAAAATGTTTGTTCATTGCGAAACTTCCACCTGGAACAAAACTGTTTATGATCCCTATGTAAATATGCTCAGAACCCAGACTGAAGCAATGTCTGCCGTTCTTGGCGGCGCCGATTCGCTGGCGGTCCTTCCTTTTGACTCTGTCTATGAACAACCTACCGCTTTCGCGGAACGCATTGCCCGAAATCAGCAGGCTTTGCTGAAAGAGGAGGTTCATCTGGATAAAATCGCTGATCCTGCTGCAGGTTCCTATTATATCGAAACACTCACCTCTTCGATAGCAGAACAGGCGTGGAAGCTCTTCCTGGAAGTAGAAGAAAAAGGTGGATTTTTGACTGCTTTCCGCTCCGGATTTGTGCAGGCACAAGTCAGGGAGATGGCGGAAAAACGCAGCAAGGCGATTAATTCGCGAAGAGAAAATATTCTTGGCGTAAATCAATTTCCAAATTTCAACGAGCAACTGGAACCCGGTGGCGATGCCTCACTTTTTGAAGTCGAAGATCAGACCGCCGAAGGGGCAGAAGTTGAAACACTCAAGCTTTTTAGGGGAGCCCAACAACTGGAGAAGATAAGGTATGCCACTGATACATTTTCTGCGACTAACGGTCGACCGAAAGCCTGTATGCTGCCTATCGGGAATCTGGCGATGCGGAAGGCCCGGGCACAGTTTTCATGCAATTTCTTCGCGGCTGCCGGATATGAGGTAGTCGATCACAACGGATTTGATACAATTGATGATGGTCTTGCCAATGTACTGGAGGCAAAGGCGAATCTGATCGTTCTGTGCAGTTCGGATGAGGAATATACGACCCTTGCACCCGAACTTTTCGCCAAACTCAGAGGAAGGTCAATCCTGGTAATCGCAGGTGCGCCTGCCAATATTGAAGAGCTAAAAGCGATCGGAATTCAATACTTTATCAGCGTTAAGACCAATTTGCTGGATGCACTTTCAGCATACAATAAAATGTTGGGTATTAATTAATTCGATTATCGGCAATCCAAAATCGGGAATCGAAAATCCAAAATAGCATATGAGACCAAATTTCAACAAAATAGAGATCAAAGGATGCCTGGACACAGGCGAACACAACGATAAAACGAAGCCTTCAGCGAATGAATCTGTCTGGCTGACGCCGGAGCTTATTCCTGTGAAAGGGGCGTACACCAAGGACGACCTTGAAGGGATGGAGCATCTGAATTATGCTGCCGGGAAAGCCCCGTTCTTACGGGGACCATACTCTTCAATGTATGTGATGCAGCCCTGGACAGTTCGCCAATATGCAGGTTTCTCTACCGCGGAGGAGTCCAACGCCTTCTATCGCAGAAATCTTGCAGCCGGTCAGAAAGGGTTATCCGTGGCCTTCGACCTTGCTACTCACCGTGGCTACGACTCAGATCATCAGCGGGTAACGGGCGATGTAGGGAAGGCCGGCGTTGCAATCGACTCTATTCTCGATATGAAGATTCTGTTCGACCAGATACCACTCAATAAAATGTCTGTCTCCATGACCATGAACGGCGCAGTTCTGCCAATCATGGCCTTTTATATTGTTACCGCGCTTGAACAGGGAGCCAAACTGGAAGAACTTTCCGGTACGATTCAGAATGATATTCTCAAAGAATTCATGGTAAGGAATACCTACATCTATCCTCCTGAATTTTCCATGAAGATTATCGCCGACATTTTTGAATTCACTTCACAGAAAATGCCAAAATTCAATTCCATCTCGATTTCGGGGTACCACATTCAGGAAGCTGGTGCTACCGCGGATATAGAGATGGCCTATACGCTGGCAGACGGATTGGATTATATCCGTACGGGAATTAAAGCCGGATTGGATATTGATGCCTTCGCGCCGCGATTGTCATTCTTCTGGGGTGTCGGGATGAATCATTTCATGGAAATTGCCAAGATGAGGGCTGCCCGGATGATTTGGGCAAAAATGGTCAAACAGTTCAATCCGAAGAGTGCCAAATCCATGGCCTTGCGAACTCACTCCCAAACGTCCGGTTGGTCGCTTACGGAGCAGGATCCGTACAACAATGTCGGACGTACCTGCATCGAGGCAATGGCTGCCGCATTGGGTCATACTCAATCTCTGCATACAAATGCGCTGGATGAAGCGATTGCATTGCCTACTGACTTCTCCGCGCGAATTGCCCGAAATACGCAGATTTACCTGCAGCAGGAAACTCAGATATGCCGCTCGCTCGATCCATGGGCCGGTTCTTATTACGTCGAGTCGCTTACAAACGACCTGATGCGCAAAGCATGGGCATTGATCGAAGAGGTTGAGGAGTTGGGCGGAATGTCAAAAGCCATTGAGACCGGTGTGCCTAAAATGCGCATCGAAGAGGCTGCCGCCAGAACACAAGGGCGTATCGACTCTGCCACTCAGGCAATCATCGGAGTGAATAAATACAGATTGGAGAAAGAGGATCCGATCGACATCCTCGAGATCGATAACAGCGCTGTGCGTTTGTCTCAAATCGAGAGACTCAATCAACTTCGTGCTAACCGCAACGAACCGGAAGTTCTGGCTTCTCTGGAAGCTATTACGGAGGCGGTCAGATCGGGCAAGGGGAACCTGCTGGAGCTGGCGATAGACGCTGCTCACAAACGTGCTACTCTTGGCGAAATTTCTTTCGCCTGTGAGAAAATTGTCGGAAGATACAAAGCAACCATCAGAACTATATCAGGCGTGTACTCATCAGAAGCTAAAAATGACAGCGACTTCACCAGTGCGAAGGAGCTTGTTCAACAATTTGCGGAGAAAGAAGGTCGTCAACCTCGTATTATGATCGCCAAAATGGGGCAGGACGGTCACGATCGTGGCGCCAAAGTTGTGGCCACGGGTTATGCCGATCTGGGTTTCGATGTCGACATGGGTCCGCTGTTCCAAACGCCTGAAGAGGCTGCCAAACAAGCCGTTGAAAACGATGTGCATGTATTGGGCATCTCGTCACTGGCCGCAGGGCACAAAACCTTAATCCCCGCCGTTATTGATGAAATGAAAAAACTGGGACGTGAAGATATCATGGTAATTGCCGGAGGTGTTATCCCTTCTCAGGATTATCAATTTCTGTATGATGCCGGCGTGGTCGCGATTTTTGGTCCGGGTACTTCAGTTGCTGCCGCCGGTAGAAAAATCATGGAAATATTGATTGCCGCGCAAGACTGATTTTTTGGCATGATATTGATTTAGTAGGGGCGAAGTGCTGTTGTCAGCACGGCCTTATCGCTCATTACAGCATTCGCACTATTCTTGGAAAGGTCAAAATTAACTATATTCATGCCAGTTAATTTTGACCTCTTCAACGAATTCCGATGAAAAAGAACCAAATCTATTTCCTGACTTTTATTTTTGCTGCGATATTTGCCGGCAGTAGCACAGAAGCATCATCTCAGATAGTCGTGCCTTCCCATGTCTCACCTACTGAGACGAAAAATTCAATTTCACCCCTCCGAATCTGGTACGCACATCCTGCGAATGCAATAGCCGATGAGGCAAAGGGCGGAAGCGACAATGATGCTGAATGGCTGAAAGCACTACCCATCGGTAACGGATTTCTTGGTGGTATGGTGTATGGTGATGTAAGCAGGGAGCGTATTCAATTGAATGAAAAGAGTTTGTGGTCTGGGTCTCCGGAAAATGGAAACAATCCGGAGGCTTTCGATGCGCTTGAAAAAATCAGGCAATTGCTTTGGGGGGGCAAATACAAAGAGGCGACCGACCTGACAGTAAAAACCCAAATTTGCAAAGGTGCCGGATCTGGGAAAGGAAATGGAGCAAATGTGCCTTATGGTAGTTTTCAAACACTTGGCGACTGGTGGTTTGATTTTGGACAGACAGCTCCATATACTGACTACCATCGGGAGTTGGATCTTACCAGCGGCATTGTAAAAATCTCTTTCCTACAAAATGGTATCCGTTTTACCCGGGAGATATTTGCCAGTTTCCCCGATAGGGCTTTGGTAATGCGAATCACTTCTGATAAAAAAGGAAGTATCAGTTTTAATACCACTTTGACGCGCCCGGAGAGGTTCAGAACTATCAGCGCCAACGATCACCTGTTGATGTCGGGGATATTGAATAATGGGAAAGGTGGATCGGGTATGGAATATGCAGTTCGCCTAAAGGCCATGGCAAAAAACGGTAGTGTACAGGTAAACAAAGATACGCTGACTGTAAAAAATGCTGACGAGGTGACTCTGGTTCTTACGGCTTCGACAAACTATAAATTGTCGTTCCCCGATTACAAGGGTAGCGACCCGAAAGTTTCTTCACTCGATCAGCTTTCTAAAGCAGCGTCTAAACCTTTCGAGACGTTAAGGAAGATTCATGTGGCGGACTATTCTTTTCTTTTCAGCAAGGTTAATTTGCAACTCTCGCCTAACAGTCCGGATACGATCCCGACAGATTCCCGTCTTAAAAATCAGAAACTGTCACCTGATGATCTGCATCTCCAGGAGCTCTATTTCCAGTACGGGAGATACTTGTTGATCTCTTCCTCCCGGGAAGGATCATTGCCCGCGAACTTACAGGGAATCTGGAGCAATAAAATTCAAACGCCGTGGAATGGTGATTATCACACAGACATCAATGTCCAGATGAATTATTGGCCTGTAGATGTCACAAATCTTTCCGAATGTCATGCTCCGCTAACCGCATTGATTGAGTCCCTCGTAAAGCCGGGTGAGCTGACAGCCAAAGAGCAATACCACGCCAAAGGATGGTGCGTGCATCCTATCACCAATGTATGGGGTTTCACAGCACCGGGTGAACATCCCGGGTGGGGAATGCATGTAGGCGCCGGCGGATGGTTGTGCGAGCATCTCTGGGATCATTATACTTTTACCCTTGATCGCCAATATCTTGAGAGAGTCTATCCAATTATGCAGAAATCGGCACTTTTTTACCTCGATTGGCTCGTAAAAGATCCAGTAACCGGGAAATTGGTTTCGGGGCCGGCAGCCTCACCAGAGAATTCATTCAAGGCTCCGGATGGCTCAAATTGTCAGATCAGCATGGGTCCCTCTCACGATCAGCAGATAATATACGAGCTTTTTACCAATGTGTTGAAAGCATCCAGCGTTTTGAATTTAAAGGAACCGCTGACGGAGAAAATCCAGGAGGCTTTGAAGAATCTGGCCAGGCCACAAATTGCTCCGGATGGCAGATTGATGGAATGGGGCAAGGCCTTTCTGGAAATGGAACCCACGCACAGACATGTATCACATTTGTATCTGCTTTATCCTGCCAGCGGATTGGATGTGTCGAAAGAAAAAGAAATGGCATCTGCCGTGCGCAAGAGCCTCGAGGGGAGGGGAGATGGAGGAACCGGATGGTCACTGGCCTGGAAAATAAATTTCTGGGCCAGACTGAAAGATGGTGATCACGCTTATGCTATGCTGAAAAATTTATTGAGACCAACCGGAAATCTGGGTTTCGATTTCAATAACAATGGTGGCTCATACTATAATCTATTTTGTGCTCATCCACCATTTCAGATGGATGGAAATTTTGGCGGTACTGCCGGAATAGCCGAAATGCTGCTGCAAAGCCACAATGGCTACATCGATTTATTGCCTGCATTACCCAAAGCATGGGAACAAGGACAAGTTAGCGGACTAGTTGCCAGAGGCGGATTTGAGATAAGCATGAAATGGCAAAACCATGAGCTCCATTCGGCTGAGGTGAAATCATTATACGGAGGCGAGTGCATTATAAACGTAAATAGACCTATGCACCTGGAAAATTCAACCAGCATTACGAAAACTGCTGAAGGAGGGTATTTTCTTTCATTTAAAACCGTCAAAGGACAAGTCTACAGGCTGATGTCGGATAACTGACCGGAGAACTCAAAACTACAAGCTAACAATTTGACAAGATGAAGATTGGACTACTAATTTTTCTGTGCTATCCTTTTTTGTTAATGGCACAGACAATCCCGACACTACCACTTTTCGTAAAGCCGGCGATGACATCGAATGAGGATTGGCTGATTGAACCTTTGAATGCTAAGGCTCAGCTTTATGGTACAACAGATGGGCAATTGATCTTTTCCAACGGTTTGGTTAGCAGGACCTTCGCGATAAAGCCAAACTGTGCGACTGTGTCACTGGATTTGCTTACCGGGGATGAATCATTCTTGCGGTCAGTCCGGCCTGAAGCCGAATTGACAATAAACGGCCTGACTATTCCGGTAGGTGGACTTACAGGACAGCCAATACACAACTATTTGCTGCCTGAATGGATAGACAGACTGAAACCGAATCCTGCCTCCTTTAAAATGCAGGGCTACAGAGTAGAAGAGATAAAGGCCCGGTTCCCCTGGAAAAAACATCTGGAGTGGATGCCCAAAGACCTTGCCTGGCCTGCTCCAGGCAAGGAATTGATTTTCACGTATAAGCTGGATGCTCAAGCATTAATAGAAATCAATCGCCTTCACCCGGATGCTCCAATTTCGCTGGATCCTGCTGTTCTTGAGGCGCTAATTGTTTCCGTTCACTATGAATTATATGACAATCTGCCGTTGTTTTGTAAATGGGTAACCATTGAGAACGGGTCTCCAAAACCGATTGTTCTGGAAATGTTTAAGAGTGAAATTCTCGCCGCAACAGAGCCGGGAAGCGATGTAGACGACCGCCGCAGCTGGACCTATCCAAACATATCAGTCTTCACAGATTATAGTTTTGGTGGTATGACGGATGAACGGGTTTTTGATACCGGAGCATCATGGAATCCCGATCCACTTTACAGTACACAGGTCAATTATGAAAGGACTATGCCCTGTTTACTTGAGGTTTATCCAAAGATTGGTCCGGCGCAGGAAATTTTATCCGGTTCATCATTCAGCACTTATCGTACCTGGGAGTTGATTCATGACAGTCGTGAACAAGAACGCAAAGGACTTCAAGAGCGCAGGGTCATGAGGGTATTAGCTCCCTGGATAACCGAAAATCCAATATTAATGCATGTCAGGAAGGCCGATAATGATGCTGTAAAAAAGGCCATCGATCAATGTTCGGAGGTCGGATTCGAGATGGTGATTATGACGTTTGGAAGTGGCTTTAATTTGGAAGAT
The DNA here is from genome assembly GCA_963663005.2 of Prolixibacteraceae bacterium. Lineage (GTDB taxonomy): Bacteria > Bacteroidota > Bacteroidia > Bacteroidales > Prolixibacteraceae > CAINVV01. The sequence goes on along the minus strand of CAXXHH010000003.1, from coordinate 718,691 downwards.
ACCAGTAAGGTAACCATCGAAAGAATGAAGATGTTAGCAGATTATGCTCATTCAAGGGGAATTGCTCTTGGCGGTTATTCCTTATTGGCCAGCAGAACAATTAGTAAAAATGAGGATGTGTTGATGCCGCCCGGACAGAAACCCCGGTTCGGTAATTCTCCCTGTCTGGATAGTGAATGGGGAATAGCCTATTTTGAAAAACTTTACAATTTCTACAAAATCACAGGACTGGATGTATTGGAACATGATGGCAATTATCCCGGTGATATTTGCATGTCTACAGTTCACCCGGGTCATAAAGGCATGAACGATTCTCAATGGACTCAACACAGACGCATTACGGAATTTTACAATTGGTGTAGGAGCAAAGGAATTTATCTAAATGTCCCGGACAACTATTACCTGAATGGTAGCAGTAAATCCGCAATGGGATACCGGGAGTCAAACTGGTCATTGCCTCGCGAACAACAGGAAATTATTGAACGTCAGAATATTTATGACGGCACTTGGAGAAAGACTCCTTCCATGGGATGGATGTTTGTCCCGCTTGTGGAGTACCAGGGAGGCGGAAAGGCAGCTACGATAGAGCCGCTCAAAGAGCATTTGACTCACTATGGTCAGCGGCTGGCCAACCTTTTTGGAGCTGGAGTACAAGCTTGCTACCGTGGCCCTGAGTTGTATGATGCTCCTGAAACAAAGGCGCTGGTCTCAAAATGGGTGGAATTCTATAAACAGCACCGGCAAATTCTGGATGGTGATATTATACATGTGCGCAGGCCGGACGGGCGTGATTATGATGCTATCCTGCACGTAAACCCATCAGGAGAAGAAAAAGGGTTGCTTATGATTTACAATCCGTTAAACGAAACTATCCATCGAAGGATCAGGGTGAATCTGCTCTACACTGGACTTAAAAGACAGGCATCCGTAACTGATTCAAGGGGAATGACCCGTACTATCGACATCGACTCATCAAATCAAGCCTGGATTGCGTGCGATATTCCTGCAAATGGGCAGGAATGGTTGGTTTTTCGATAGCTAACCGTAAAATTTTCATTCGCAATTCTATCCATCAAATAGTCAGGATATTTTTTTACATCTACTGTTGTCTTTTTGAAAAAAAAATCTTTCCTTTGCAACGCGAAAATCAGGGCGGTTTATTCAGGTAAAAATGAATGATTTTAGCATAAAGAAGGCTCTTTTTATTGAAAAAAGAGATTTTAATGGTCTGTTCATCTAAGGGTTAGGATTCAAGATTTTCATTCTTGCCATAGGGGTTCGAATCCCCTACAGACTACGAACACATTTTGTTTCGATTTTTTATTGAATATTGTGTCGTAACAAAAAAAGTATTAATTTTACGACCCCAAACAGGGAAGTTCAAGATGGTCTGTTCATCTAAGGGTTAGGATTCAAGATTTTCATTCTTGCCATAGGGGTTCGAATCCCCTACAGACTACATTAAATAATTTGACTAAGAAATTTTTTATAAAATGGCAAACCATAAGTCGTCGATCAAAAGAGCAAAACAGAGTGAAGTTCATCGTCTTCATAACAAGTACTATTCAAAAACTACTCGTAATGCAGTTCGCGAATTACGTTCAACTACCGAAAAAGAAAAGGCAGCTGAGCTTCTCCCTAAAGTGGTAGGTATGTTGGATAAGTTGGCGAAGACCAATGTTATTCACAAAAACAAAGCCTCTAACTTGAAATCAAGTTTGACGCTCCACGTTAACGCGCTTTAATAAGTTCAAACAATACAATTCGAGAGGGTGCCCAAATTGGGTGCCCTTTTTTGCATTGGACACATTCTTCTTTTTCCGTTTTTTGGCGTAACTTGAGATTAAGGCTTCCCGTTTACTTCCCGGCTAGCAATCTCAAAACATGAACAATTACAATAAACCTGGTATAAAGGATTGGGCTGTGGAAGATCGCCCCAGAGAGAAATTGATGACCAGGGGGATTTCTTCCCTCACAGACGGAGAGTTAATCGCTATTTTAATCTCCAGTGGGAACAGCAAGGAGTCGGCAGTTGAATTGGCGCGCCGAATTATGGACTCAATCCATCACAATCTGCACGAGCTGGGTAAACTAAACTGCAACGAATTAACGCGTTTTAGGGGGATAGGGGAGGCAAAGGCAGTCACCTTGATCGCGGCTCTGGAGTTGGGAAGACGAAGGAATCAATCGGCAGCGCTCGAAAGAGGTCAGATCAAGTGTAGTAAAGATGCTGCCAATTATCTTCGGCCCGAAATTGGCGACTTGTCGCACGAAGAATTTTGGGTGATCTTTCTTAACCGGCAAAATAAAGTCATTGACAAGCAAAAGATGAGTCAGGGTGGCATGACAGGCACTGTGATCGATGTCCGGCTGGTACTGAAGCTGGCGCTTGAAAAGCATGCTACATCCTTGATTTTTTGTCACAACCATCCTTCCGGAAATCTGGAACCCAGTGATGCCGACAAAAAGATAACCAGGCAATTAAAAGATGCAGCGGCCTTGATGGAGATTCCTGTAATTGATCATCTGATCGTAACGCAATCCGGCTTTTTTAGCTTCGCAGATGAGGGAATGTTGTAATAATTTGGATAGTACATTTTGTTTTCGGATGATAATATTTACTTTTGCCAAAAATCTCTGATGGTACATATCCTTGGTGAAAGTAATTCGCTTTTCAATCAATACCTTTCCGAAATAAGGGACGAGGTAATTCAAAAAGATCCGATGCGTTTTAGAAAAAATATGGAACGTGTTGGCGAAATTTTTGCATACGAAATCAGTAAAAAACTTCCCTACAAACACAAAGAGGTAACAACCTGTCTGGGTGTTGCCAAGATGCAGGTTCTTGAACAACAGCCTGTTTTGGCCACAATTTTAAGAGCCGGCTTGCCATTGCACCAGGGACTCCTGAATTTTTTTGACCATGCCGAAAATTGTTTTATCTCTGCCTATCGCAAATATGACCCCAATGGCGATTTTCACATTGATTTTCAATATATTGCTTCACCGCTGCTGGATAATAAAGTGGTAATTCTTTCTGACCCGATGCTGGCTACCGGCTCTTCCATGGAAGTTGGCTACCATGCATTACTGGAAAAAGGGGAACCTCAGCACATTCACCTTGTTTCGCTTATTGCCAGCAGACAGGGGCTCGATTATATTATCAACAGGTTGCCGGAGGATCAGATAACCATTTGGGTGGGTGCTATCGACCCGGAGATGACGCCAAAATCATATATCGTACCCGGACTGGGCGATGCCGGTGACCTGGCCTTCGGAGCAAAAATAGACTCGAAAGAGGTTGTTCAGCATGGTCATTTTTAGCTATAATTCGATCGGGAAATAGTCAGAAATGATTTAGCCCAGCCGCCTGACCATCAATTTATCTTCGCAATTTTCCAGCATTTCGGAAATTGTCATTCCTTTGACTGGATCCAAAAAGTTGGGTGCTATTTCGGCCAGCGGCACTAATACAAACCGGCGCTCTGAAATTCTGGGGTGAGGGATAGTCAACGTATCACTGCTAACAATCAACGAGTCGTAATACAGGATGTCGATATCGATCGTCCTGGCTTCGTAACCATCTGTTTGTCTGATACGTCCCAATTGCTTTTCAATATCCTGAATAACAGATAATACCTCTGAGGGAGATAAAATTGTATTGATTATAAGTACTTGATTCACAAATGGATCAGATTTGAAACCCCAGGATTCACTCTCGTAAAGAGCAGAAGTTGATTTTTTGGGGCCGATGTGCTTGGTTACCAAATCAATCGCCGCAGAAAATATTTCTATCGTATTTCCCCTATTTCCGCCTAAAATGAGAAAAACTAACGACATAGTGTGTATCTTTGTATTGGTGTCAATTGAAGCGGGACTACTTAAGTTGAACCCCTAAAAGTAAAATTAAAATTAATCCGGATATGAAATTTTTTTGGAAAGCATTCTTTGCCGCTTTAGCCGCTATTATAGTTGCGACAGTTTTATTTATTTTTTTGATGGCTGGTCTGGTCTCCTCTTTGGCATCGATGGGCGAAACAAGCATTACGGTTAAGGAAAATTCCTTACTGATTTTGAAACTGGATAACCGGATTGTTGAGCGTAAATCGGCTAATCCACTTGAGGATATTGAGTTTCCAGGTATGGAAAAGACAAGTACTACCGGATTAAATCAGATATTCCATGCTATCTCACAGGCGAAAAATGATAATAAAATTAAGGGTATCTACCTCGAGTTATCGGAGATTTCTGCCGGATACGCCACTACCGAAGAGATAAGAAATGCCTTGATCGACTTCAAAGCCAGCGGAAAATTTATTTATGCATATTCCGACGCGATCTCACAAAAGGCGTATTATCTCGCTTCCGTTGCTGACAGTTTGATGTTGAATCCCGTAGGAATGTTTGATTTTAGAGGACTCAGTGCCGAGCATACTTTTTTCAAGAAAGCACTTGACAAGTTCGGCATCGAAATGCAAATTGTCCGGGGGAAAGACAATAAATTCAAGTCTGCCGTTGAACCTTACATGTACGATAAGATGAGTCCTGCCAACAGGGAGCAAACGACGCTCTACCTCGCGACTATCTGGAATCATCTCTTGAAAGGAATCTCTGAGAAGAGAAAAATTTCAATCGATAATCTCAATGAGTATGCCAATTCAGTTATGACTTTCCAAACGGCGGAAACGGCAAAAAAGGAACATTTTTTTGATAACTTAAAATATCGGGATCAGGTTCTTGCTGATCTTAGATCTTTGGCTGGTTTGAGGGTCGATGCGGAAATTCCCATCGTGACTGTTTCCGAATACGATAAAATTCCAGTTGACAGCAAAGCTAAAGCCCTCATTAAAGATAGAATAGCTGTTGTTTATGCTGAAGGTGAAATTGATACCGGATCGGGTAACAGTTCACACGACATAAATTCAAAAGACGTTTCACAGGGAATTCGCGAAGCCCGTATTGACACTACCGTGAAAGCGATTGTTCTGAGAGTTAATTCTCCCGGAGGATCTGCTTTTGGTTCTGAGGTGATCTGGCGGGAAGTGAAGTTAGCTCAGGAAGTGAAACCTGTAATTGTTTCAATGGGCGATTATGCAGCTTCGGGAGGATACTATATTTCTTCACCGGCTGCCGTGATCTTGGCAAATCCAACAACTATCACAGGTTCAATCGGGGTATTTGGTACAATTCCCAATTTTGGTGAACTGTTGAATAATAAAATTGGAATTACATTCGATAATGTAATGACCAATGAACATTCCGATATGCCATCAGTTACGCGCAAAATGACTCCGTTTGAAACAAAGTTGATGCAAAATTATGTTGAAACGACATACGGAATCTTCTTGTCGCACGTGGCAGACGGTCGGAAGATGAGCACTTCATCGGTCGATTCGATCGGACAAGGTCGGGTTTGGTGCGGTTTAAATGCTAAAGGGAATCACCTGATCGATGATTTTGGTGGCTTGAAAGATGCATTGAAAATTGCAGCTGAAAAAGCTGGGATAAAAGAGTATCGTGTCAAAGATCTTCCAAAGCAGAAAGATCCGTTCACAGAGCTCCTGAAGAACTTCTCCGTAAGGATGCAGACGAAAATGATGGAGTCTGTAATGGGTTCTTCCTATGACTATTGGAAAAACCTTAGCAGAGAAGCCAACGCGAAAGGAGTTTATACAAGAATGCCATTTAATCTGGAAATTAACTAGGGGTTTTGAAGAAATTTATACTTTATATTTTCTCGTTGTTTTACGGGATGGTGGTCAACACCCGTAATATACTCTTCAACTTGAATATTCTAAGAGCCAGAGAGTTCGATGTGCCTGTGATATCAGTTGGAAATATCACAGTTGGAGGCACCGGGAAAACGCCGCATACCGAACATCTGATCCAGCTATTGAGCAAGAAGTTTAATATTGCGGTTCTGAGTCGGGGATATAAACGCAAAAGCAAAGGGTTTATTGTCGTGGAGACAAACTCAACCAGCAAGGTGGTTGGCGATGAGCCTTTGCAAATAAAGACGAAATTTCCATCGGTTCTGGTTGCCGTAGACGAAAAGAGGGTGCGGGGAATTGAAAAAATCCTCGCAATGAGTGAAAGGCAGCCGGATGTAATTATATTGGATGACGCTTTTCAGCATCGTTACGTAACTCCGGCCATAAATATCCTGTTGATCGATTATTCGAGGATGATTACAGAGGATGATTTGCTTCCGCTGGGTCGACTACGCGAGCCGGCCTCCAACAGGTCACGGGCAAATATTATCATTGTTACAAAATGTCCAAAGGAGATTAAGCCGATCGACGAGAGGATAATGACAAAGGATCTGCATATCTGGCCTTACCAGGATCTGTTCTTCTCGAGGATTAAGTATGGTGTACTTACACCGATGTTTCCGGACAAAGTAGCTGAAAAAGAGTTTGCAGTCGATTCGGAAACAGGAATCTTACTTCTTTCTGGAATAGCCAATCCTAAACCTTTGAGGGATAGATTACTCAAAGCCACGAAATCGGTGGTATCCGCGGAATTTCCAGATCATCATGCCTATACATTGAAAGACATGGAAGAGGTCGCCGCACAATTTGTTTCCATGTCGGCGAGCAGGAAAATAATTGTTACGACAGAGAAAGATACTTTCCGGATAATGGAAATTGATGATTTACCGGAAGTAATTTATGAGAATTTGTATTATATCCCGATCGAAATACGATTCATCAACCAGACTGATAACGAATTTGATAAAAAAATATTGAAATATGTTGGAGAAAATAAAAGCAACTTCGAGCTACGTTCTCGAAAGAATAAAATCTAATACAGAGATTGGGATTATTCTGGGAACTGGGTTAGGTGGATTGGTAAAAGAAATCGATATTGAACTGTGCATACCCTATTCTGAGATACCTAATTTCCCTGTTTCTACTGTGGAAGGGCACAAAGGACAGCTCATTTTTGGCATGCTGGGCGGGAAAAAGGTTATCGCCATGCAAGGTAGATTTCATTTTTATGAAGGATATTCGCTAAAGGAGGTTACTTTCCCTGTGCGGGTGATGAAGGCAATGGGTATTAAGACTCTATTCGTCTCCAATGCCAGCGGCGGACTAAATCCAGGATTTAAAATTGGCGACTTGATGATGATTACCGATCATATCAACATGTTTGGCGACAATCCACTGATGGGTCCGAACATTAAAGAGCTTGGTCCAAGGTTTCCTGATATGAGTCAGCCTTACAATCTTCATTTGCGTAATCTGGCACTCAAAATTGCGCTGAAGAATGCCATAAATCTAAAAGAGGGTGTTTATGTTGGCACTGCCGGACCGACCTTTGAGACGCCAGCAGAATACAGAATGTTCCGAATTCTCGGAGGTGACGCGATTGGAATGTCTACTGTTCCGGAAGTGATTGTCGCAAGACACATGGATATGGCTGTTTTTGGCATCTCAATTATCACCGACAGCGGCGTTCCGGGGGAGATCGTTGAAATTTCCCACGAAGAAGTTCAGGCTGTGGCCATGCAGGCCGAACCAAAAATGAGTTTGATTATCAGAGAACTAATAGCCACACTTTAAGAAAAATTTGGATTTTGGATTTTCGACTACTGCAAAGGGGAAATTTGTCAGCTTTGCTGTTGATTTGTTCGGATGCTAATGATTCGAATGATGAACTTCCGCAATCCAAATCCAAAAAAGAAAAACCAAAATGCCGGATACGAAAAGAGGCTGCCGGGGTGGCAACCTCTTACGAATCCAAATCAACTAACTACTACTAATAACTATTAACGTTGCAAATGTAGTGAATATTTTATTACTAAATGTAAATATATTATTAATAAATACAAAAAAGTGTCAATTTTTACTCGATTTAAATAGTCGACTATTTTGATCTTTCCTTCAATTTTACATCAGTTTTTTGTACCGAATCCGATGCGGAGTAGCGTCTCCCAAACGCTTTTTCTTGTTTTCCTCATACTCTGAATAGCTCCCTTCAAAGAAATAGATTTGTGAATCTCCTTCAAATGCCAGGATATGCGTTGCAATCCTGTCCAGAAACCACCGGTCGTGTGAGATGACTACACAGCAGCCCGCAAAGCTATCTAATCCTTCTTCTAAGGCCCGAAGCGTATTCACGTCAATATCATTCGTCGGTTCATCCAGAAGCAACACATTTGCACCCGATTTTAACGTTAGCGCAAGGTGGAGCCTATTCCTTTCACCGCCTGATAAAACACCGCATTTCTTCTCCTGATCTGACCCGCTAAAATTGAATTTAGATACAAATGCCCTGGCATTTATCATTCTTCCTCCAACCATAACTTCGTCGGTGCCTCCCGATAGAATTTGGTAAACAGTTTTGTCAGGTTCAATTTCAGCATGCGATTGATCCGCATAGCCAATTTTAACCGTTTCACCTACCGTGAACGTTCCGGAGTCGGCCGTTTCAAGTCCCATGATCATTCTGAACAGCGTTGTTTTACCGGCACCGTTTGGACCGATCACGCCCACGATACCATTGGGTGGTAGCGTGAAGTTGAGATTCTCAAAGAGCAACCGATCGCCAAATGCTTTCGACACATTCTCCGCAAGGATAACTTTGTCGCCCAAACGCGGACCGTTCGGAATGAATAATTCTAATTTGTCCTCTTTTTGTCTTACATCTTCGTTGAGAAGTTTTTCGTAAGCGCCTAATCTCGCTTTGGATTTTGCTTGGCGCGCCTTTGGACTCATTCTAACCCATTCAAGCTCTCTCTCCAGTGTTTTGCGCCGTTTCGAAACACCCTTCTCTTCCATCTCCAGGCGTTTCTGCTTTTGCTCCAGCCAGCTGGAATAGTTTCCTTTCCATGGAATTCCTTCGCCACGGTCGAGTTCGAGAATCCAGCCTGCCACATTGTCGAGGAAGTACCTGTCGTGAGTGATGCAAATTACAGTTCCCTGATATTGTTGTAAATGTTGTTCAAGCCAGTCGATTGATTCTGCATCAAGGTGGTTGGTCGGCTCATCAAGCAGAAGAATATCCGGTTGTTGAAGCAATAGTCTGCAAAGAGCAACTCTGCGGCGTTCTCCGCCCGATAAAACAGTAACCGGAGTGTCGCCGTCCGGACAACGCAGCGCATCCATGGCTCTCTCCAGTTTATTATCAAGGTTCCAGGCATCTGTTGCATCTATTTTCTCCTGTAACTTAGCCTGACGTTCCATCAGCTTGTCCATCTTATCAGGATCCTCGTACACTTCCGGTAGCCCAAACTGAAGATTGATATTTTCAAAATCGGCCAACAGATCGACGATCTCCTGGGCACCCTCCTGAACGATTCCCATAACCGTTTTGGTAGGATCCAATTGTGGATCCTGCGACAGGTGTCCAACCGAATAGCCGGGTGAGAAAGCCAATTCTCCGTTGAAATCTTTCTCAATGCCTGCAATAATCTTTAACAATGTAGATTTTCCTGATCCGTTTAAACCGATAATTCCAATTTTGGCTCCCAGAAAAAAGGAGAGTGATATATCTTTAATAACTTGTTTTTGAGGTGGGTACGTTTTACTCACCTTGTACATCGAAAATATTATTTGCTTATCGTCGCTCATTTTTGCTGGTTTTATATTAAACGGTAAAATTCGTCTTTTCCTTCGACATGACAAGTACTCAAAAGATTTTTCGTGCGAAAATTCTTTTGAACCGCCAAGACAGTATTTTATGCTAAATTTGGAGTAGAAAACGCTTAAATCCTGTCCAAATGAGAAAATTTTTGACCCGTTTACTTATTATACTCGTCCTTTTCATCGGTTCAACGATATACTGGAAATATTTCTTCACCTACAGTGAAGGGTACCGTGCCGGATTGCTACAGAAATTTTCCAGTAAAGGATCACTCTTCAAGACATATGAAGGGGAGGTTATTCTCAGTAGCGTTCAAACTACTACCAACATGGCGATTGCCTCCGAGAAATTTTACTTTTCAGTGACGGATGAGGAGGTAGCACGAAAAGTGGAAAGACTCCAGGGGGAGAGTGTGGTGGTTCATTATACCGAGAAAAACGGTATCCTGCCGTGGAGAGGGGATACGCGCTACCTGGTTGATAGTGTCGCGCTTAAAAGCGTGTTCAAGGGACAGTAGGGAAATTTATTGCAATTGGCTAATAACCAATTGCTCGTTATTGCTAACCGTTAAATGCTCTCTAGGCTCTCTTGGGAATTTTCAACTGCTGACCAGGATACAAACCTTTTACATTCCGAATATTATTGAATGCCTTTAAGTCTGCATCCGTTATTCCCGGAAATTTTTTGGCTATCGTGAAAAGACTGTCGCCACTCTGAACCGTATACAGAATATATTCATCTGAGGACATCGCTTCCGGTTTAGCTACTGTTGCTGGAACCGCTGAGGCAGTCAGTTTGGTCGTGAGAGAATCTTTCGGATTTGCAGCCAGTTTCTGTTGTTCCGCTTTCGGCTTTTCAGTCACGGCTTCTTTGCTCTTCACTGACTTTGAAGAAGGTACGTAAAGTGTTATCCGTTGTCCAATACTCAACGTCTTTTTACGGAGGTCATTCCACTCCTTCAAGTCAGTAACACTAACTTTGTATTTGGCTGCCAATGAACCAAGATTGTCCCCCTTCTTGACAATATGCGTTACTTCATTGATTCCTGCGGCGGCAGCACCTTTGATGCCTTTATATTTTCCTTTTAGCGGGACAAGCATGTTATTGGGGAAGTATTTATCCCGGTTGTAGGCAAAAATCTGTTTTTCGTTATCGATGAAGGCCGAAACCGACTCGGACGGCAACTTCAAAATATATGGTTTGTCAGGGCGCGCCGGGATGATGTCCCGTCTGAACTGTGGGTTAAGCTGCCTGAGTTCTTCAACAGAAATATTCATTACCGCTGCCAACTGTTCGAAATTCAGATAATTGTGAACTTCAATGGTATCGGTCAGCGTTTTAAATTTTGGTTGGGCTGCCTTTAAAAGGTGAGCATCGCCATAATTCATCATGTATGTTGCTGCGATAAATACAGGGATATAGCCACGCGTTTCTCTGGGAAGGGAATTGTAAATATCCCAGTAATTTTGTTTTCCGCCATTCCGCCTTACAGCCTTATTAATATTACCCGGTCCGCAATTATAGGCAGCAATCACAACATGCCAGTCGCCATATATTGCATACAAATCCCGCAGATACCTGGCGGCAGCATCGGATGCTTTGATCGGGTCATTTCTTTCATCGATGTACGAATTGACTTCCAGTCCGTATAATTTTCCGGTACCAATCATGAATTGCCATAATCCGGATGCTCCGGCCCGCGAAAGTGCTTTAGGATTGAGCGCGGATTCTATAATTGGCAGATACTTCAATTCGTGCGGGAGCTGGTACCGCTCAAGAGCCTCTTCAAAAATGGGGAAATAGTAATTTGAAAGACCGTAAATGTATGAGGTTAACTGTCGTTTGCGTATTGTATATAGGCCGATAAAATTTCGAACGGTCTGGTTATATGGAAGCGGCAAAAATGAATCCAATGCCTGAAGTCGACTGATATAAACAGAGTCAGGAAGATATGTTTTCATCTCTTCCGGCAACGTGTCCATCTCATTTGAGTTGTAAACGAAAGCATTTTTAATGTACCAGGTATTTACCAGTGAATCCAATTTGTCTGAAACAAAAAGGTTCAGGCTTTCGTTCACCATTTTGTCGGCTAAATTGTTTGCTACAGAATCGCTACCCCATATTTTTTGCTCCTCTTCAGCAGTGATAGGCTTTGCAGGTACCTGCGAAAATGCATTGAGCGCAGATACTAAAATGGCAAGAATTAGAATGTTGAATTTGATCCTCATGGTAATTCCTCAAAATTAAAAATTAAAAGCAATATTGACCCCTATCACCTGAGGGCCATTTCCAAAATTCATGGGCATTGGTTCTACGTGCATGCCCAGATTATCGTTAATCTCGAAATCGGATAAGTTAGCATCAACACTTGCATCAATAATGCTAAGCACATGTAAAGCTGCAATCATGATAACGCTCATATCCCTGCTGCGCCTGTAAAAATCCTTGCCGCTCTTTAATTGCGACTTAAATGTCTCGAAACGAGTCGGGTTGATATTCAAATCCCAGTATGGAATTTTAAACAAGTTATTCAGATAATCCTTATCTGCCTTGCTCATTTGAACAACCGTCTGATATTTCGACATGGTTTTATAGGCATCAAAATAGTCGTTGTAGTTGTTATTGTTCCAACCCAACACGTAAATTAATCCTGCATAACCACCGTAAACAATGGGCAGTTTCCAATATTTTCCGTTGTAAACCTGACCCAGGCCAGGAAACAGCGCGGCATAAATGGAGGCTTTCTTCGGCGAAAGTACTTTTTTTTGTTCTGAAACAGAAATCTTTAAACTGTCTTTTGGGACATTAACTTCCTGTGCTCCTAAATTGAAGCAGATAAGCGATAGCAGAACACCAACAAAAATACCTTTCAAAACTGGCAAAATCAGTTTAATTACGTGATTATGAATTTAGTCGATCGAAAATACCAATGATCCTTTCCAAGTCTTTCGAATCTTTGAAAGGAATTTCGATCTTACCCTTGAACTGATCGTTAATTTTCAGTCCGATGTTGCTGTTGAAATATTTACCAAGATGTTTTTTAAGATCATTAAATTCAACAGGCATCGCAGGCGCTTTTGTTGCTGTCGGATGATCTTCTGCATCGCCAATGCCAAGTTTGCGAACAATTTCTTCTGTCTTACGTACAGAGAAGTCGTATTTTACCACCTGACGATAAACCATCACCTGTGTTTCAGAGTCTGCGATATTTATGAGTGCTCTGGCATGTCCCATGGTCACTTCCTGCTCTCTTATAGCCTTTTGAATGACCGCAGGCAGGCGTAACAAGCGAAGGTAATTAGAGACCGTGGATCTTTTTTTTCCTACGCGATCGCTAAGGCTTTCCTGCGTTAGCTTACACTCTTCCATCAACCGCTGATAGCTCAAAGCCACTTCTATGGCGTCGAGGTCTTCACGCTGGATGTTTTCGACCAAAGCGAGTTCAAGCATGGCCTCATCGCCGGCTTCTCTGACAAATGCGGGGACTTTTGTCAGTCCTGCAATCTTGGAAGCCCTGAATCTTCTTTCACCGGCAATGATCTGGTATCTGTTTTCGCCTAATCGTCTAAGCGTAATTGGCTGTATGATCCCAAGTTCTTTGATGGATGCGGCCAACTCATTCAGAGCCTCTTCGTCGAAGTGAACGCGTGGTTGAAATGGATTGGCTTCAATTTCCGCTATTGGGATTTCATTGGAAACCGGAGTCTGTTCCCGAGCAACATTCGAATCATCAATCAGGGCACCTAAACCTCTGCCGAGTGCATTCCGTTTTTGCATAGTACTTTCAAATTCTTTATTGTCAAACAATCTCTTTGTGATCCATTTTTGTCATCTTATTCTTTTGCAATAACTCGCGGGCCAGATTCAGGTAACTCTGCGCACCCTTGGATCCAACATCATAGGAAACTACCGGAAGGCCGTAACTTGGCGCTTCAGACAGGCGGATATTTCTCATGATAAGCGTTTCGAATACCATTTCCTGAAAATGTTTCTTAACCTCATCATGAACCTGGTTTGAGAGATTCAGCCGTGAGTCAAACATGGTAAGCAGGAATCCTTCGATTATTAACTCCGGATTCAATCTGCTTTGTATAATCTTGATAGTGTTTAGTAGTTTGCCAAGTCCTTCGAGTGCAAAATATTCACATTGAACCGGTATGATGACCGAATCTGAGGCCGTCAATGCATTCACAGTAATCAAACCGAGTGATGGAGAGCAGTCAATGAAAATAAAATCATAGTCATTCCGTATTTTTTCAATAACGGATTTCAAGACTTTTTCCCTGTTAGGCATGTTCAGCATCTCAATTTCCGCACCTACCAAATCGATATGGGATGGAATCAAATCGAAGCCAGGGGTATTGGTGTTCAGGATAATATTCTTCGGATCGACATCGTCCACCACGCATTCGTAAATGCTGGTCTTGACATTGCGTACATCTATACCAACTCCCGAAGTAGCATTTGCCTGAGGATCGGCGTCGATAAGAAGTACTTTATGTTCCAAAACGGCCAAACTTGCAGCCAGATTAATAGCCGTAGTAGTCTTTCCTACACCACCTTTTTGGTTTGCGATCGCGATAACTTTTCCCATTAATAATTTTTTTTGTCGGCTTCAAAGTTAGTATTTTAGTCGCAACGAGAACGGGGAGATGAAAAAATTGATGGGGCAATACCAGAAAAGATATCAACTACATCGGATCCACATCGATAACAATCTGCGTCGTTTTATTTTTATCTCTCGCTTTCACACTCTCCAACATCTCCTGCATCTGTCGTTTAGCCGACGTGATGGAAATTTCCCGCTCCAACTTGAGCCACATCTGCTTCATGTACAATAATTTTATGCGGCTAACTGCCGGATATTCAGGTCCGAGCAATCTGTTTCCAAACCGCGAGCGCAAGGCTTCAGCACTCTCTCCGGCTATCCGGTCTAATTCATTCTTGTCGCGGTGCTTCAGCGTAATGCGAATCATTCGATAAAAAGGGGGATATTTAAAATCCTTACGCTCAGTAATTTGCTGATTGTACATTCCCTCGTAATCATTAGCCACCACTTTCTGAATGATAAAATGGTCGGGCTGAAATGTCTGAATGATCACTTTCCCTTGTTTATGCCTCCTGCCTGCCCGTCCGCTAACCTGTGCCATAAGCTGGTAACTTCTTTCGTGCGACCGGAAGTCGGGGAAATTGAGGAGATTATCTGCATTAAGAATTCCGACGACCCGTACATGCTCAAAATCCAGTCCTTTTGTTATCATTTGGGTACCAACCAGGATATCTGTATCTCCGCGGTCGAAGCGTGCCAATATATTTTGAAATGCTTTTTTGGAGCGGGTGGCATCCAGATCGAGGCGCTCAATGGCAGCGTTAGGGAAAAGCAGCGAAAGCTCTTCTTCCACTTTTTCGGTGCCGAAGCCTTTGTTTGAAATATCGGCCGACTGGCAGCTGCCGCACATGGTGGGATATTGAACCGAATACCCGCAGTAATGGCAAATCAGTCTTCTGGTGTTTTTATGGTAGGTGAGACTGACATCGCAATGGATGCATTTTGGAATCCAGCCGCAGCTTTTGCATTCAACGAAAGGGGAGAAGCCACGCCTGTTTTGGAAGAGAATCACCTGTTCTTTTTTTTCCAGGGCGGAGGTGATCTCTTCAAATAATTCCGGAGTCAGATAGGAACGCATCGCTTTTCGCTGATAGGCTCTTTTCAGATCTGCCGTAACAATTTCGGGAAGGTCGATTTGCCGGTATCGCTCGGTTAATTCTACTAGTCCGTATCTTCCCGACTTTGCATTGTAATAGGTCTCGACTGCCGGTGTGGCCGTTCCGAGTAATACCGGGATTTTGAGCATCGTTCCCAGCACAATGGCACTGTCACGGGCATGGTATCTCGGTGCCGGATCAAATTGTTTGTAGCTGTTTTCGTGCTCTTCGTCAACCACGATGAGTCCCAATGCGGAAAACGGCAGGAAGATTGAGGAGCGGGTTCCGACAATCAGCTGGTGCGACTGCTCCTTGTTTCCGGGTTCAAAATTGAGCACTTTGTTCCAGATTTCTACCCGTTCTGCATCACTGAATTTCGAATGATAAACTCCAACCTGTTTACCGAACACTTCCAACAGACGACCGATCATCTGTGTTGTTAATCCGATTTCAGGCAACATATAAAGTACCTGCTTCCCTTCATTCAGACATTTTTCGATTAGCTGAACATAAATTTCCGTTTTGCCGCTGGAAGTGACTCCATGTAACAGTGTGACAGGTTTTTTGGAGAATGAATCTTCAATTTGTTCCAGTGCAATTTTCTGAGCCGGGAAAAGTGGATGGATTGCCCTTGTGGGGCCTTCGCCGGATTCCAGACGATCAATGGACTGCTCGAATACAGCCAGAATCTCTTTCTTTATCAATCCGTTGAAGACAGTGAGGCTTGCTCCGCTTTTCATCAATAACGCCTTCTTTGGATATATTTTGGCCTTCAGGTTCTGTATTCCCTCATTCTCCTGGAGGAAAATTTGCATCATCTCCCGCTGCTTGGGAATTTTTGTCAGCAAATCCAGGGTACGCAAAAGTTTCTCTTCAGAAATGATGGCTGGTCCAAGTGTGACAATGGTTTCGGTTCTTGCTTTATAGCTCTCTCTGATTTCCTCATCAATGTGTATTACTCCCTTTTTCAGAAGATCCTTTAATATGGGGAGCGTCCCTTTTTTTAAAACAGAATTATTGAGCTCGAAAACTGAAATGCCCTTTTTCCCTTTGATAATATCTACCAATAAATTTTCCCTGGGAGATAACTGCTGAATAGTCCCTTTGTTACATTCATCACTCAGCGAAACTCTGGTCTCACTCTCCAGTTTCAGTCCGGATGGTAAAGCCGCTTTAAGAACTTCCCCCAGCGGACAGTGGTAATAGGTCGAAATCCATTCCCAAAGCGCAAAACAGCTTTCAAAAAGAATGGGTTGGTTGTCTAGTACGGTCTCTATCAATTTGACGGCATGGTTGTCGGGCTTATTCGTGTGAACGAGCCTGACTATTGCGGAATAGAATTTTTTGGCGCCAAACTGCACCACAACCCGCATCCCCGGAAGGACTTTTCCTCTGAATTCTTCGGGAACGAGATAGGTAAAACAACCCTCCAGCGGAAGCGGCAAAATTACATCGGCATATTGTTCGGAGGAGCTGTTCATCGTTGATGTGTGACCAATTAGTTCTTTCTGATTATTCAGTTTCCGAGTCCAATTTACATTAAATATCGGATTTGGAATGATCTGGCAGTAACTCCCGGAGGATGTATTTTTCTACTTCCGCGGAAACTAAACCGTGAATTGACTGGCGGTGAGTCAACCTTTTTCGTATTTCTGAGGAGCTAATATCAAGCAGAGGAGCCTCTATGACGCCGTAATTCGGATGATCCTTAAAATTATCCGACAGATTTGCAGATCTCGGATAAACAATCAAACCAAATGAATCGATGATTTGTTGATAGTCTTTCCACAGGTGAAATATTTGTAGGTTGTCTCCTCCGATCAAAAGGCTGAAGTGATGCTGTGGATACGTTTTGCGCAGATATTCCAGGGTGTTGATTGTGTATGAAGGACGCGGTAAAAAATTCTCACAATCGCTGACTTTGATCTTCTTCTCATTACCGATAGCCAATTTCACCATCTTGTACCGGTCCTCAAATGGCCAGAGGTCTTCATCGTTTTTGTGCGGATTTTGTGGTGACACCACCATCCAAACTTCATCCCACCCTCCTGCTAATGCGGCTTCCGCGATAGCGAGATGTCCGTTATGAATTGGATTGAATGATCCGGAGTAGATGGCGATGTTCATGGAAAGTGCAAAGTGAGGTTGTGTTATTCGGAACAAGCAAGAAATTCAGCCACACGTACTTCTGCTTCCTGTAGGGCGTGTTCCAGCGTATCGTTGATGATAATTACATCAAATAATGGCGCATAAGCCAATTCCTTTTCGGCTTTCCCAACTCTTTCCCTGATAACGTCTTTGTTGTCAGTTGAGCGGGCAATCAATCTTTTCTCAAGTTCGGTAATGGAGGGTGGTTGTATGAAGAGTGCCAAAGCGCGGTCGCCAAAATGTTTTTTGATATTGCTGCCACCTACGACATCGACGTCGAAAAGGATATTTTTACCGCTATTGAGAATTTTTTCAACTTCGCTTTTCAGGGAACCATAGAAGTTGTCTGGATAAACTTCCTGCCATTCAAGAAATTCGTTGTTGGCAATTTTGGCCCTGAATTCTTCTGCCGTCAGGAAAAAATAATCGACTCCGTCGATTTCGTTGCCCCTCGGTTTACGGCTTGTTGCTGAGACAGAGAAGGCAAAACAATGGTTCTTTGAGAGCAGATGTCTGACGATAGTTGTTTTACCGGCACCGGAAGGTGCGGAGAAAATGATGACTTTGCCTTCCTTCATTACAGAATCGTTCTATTATAAAACGTTGAGCAATTGTTCTTTGATTCTTTCCAGAGAGTCTTTCATGCGAATCACCAATTTCTGCATCTCCATGTGATTCGCTTTCGATCCCAAGGTATTCACTTCACGCCCGATCTCCTGCGCTATGAATCCGAGTTTCTTCCCAACCGGCTCGTCCAAATCGAGCGTCTCCAAAAAATAGTTACAATGGTTGAGCAACCTTACTTTTTCTTCATTGACATCCATCTTTTCCAGATAGAAAATCATCTCCTGCTCCAACCTGTTTTCATTCACCTGCTCAATGGAGATCTCTTTGAGTCCTTCGTAAATTCTTTCCTTGATGCGGGTTACGCGTTCCTCTTCGTACTGATCGATATCAGTCAACAGCGAAGTAATAGACCTGACATTCGAAATAAGGTCTTGTTTAAGAACGGCGCCTTCCTGAATGCGAAAAAGATCCAGGGCGTTGATCGCCTCCGAAATTTTCCCAAGAATTGATTTCCATTCCTGATCATCCAGCTCTTCCCGCTCATTTTTAACGACTTCGGGTAATGTGAGTATCGTTTGTAATATGCTGTTTTCAAGGGGGATATTAAGATCGGCAGTGATTTGTTCCATCTGCTTGTAGTAGCTCTTTACGATCCCGGCGTTGATTTTCGTTGCCGATTCGTCTCCGAGTGACTCTGTATATAGGATGAAATCGACTTTGCCACGAACCAGTTTATCTGAGAGTTCCCGACGTATCTCCAAATCTTTTTCGCGAAAGAGGAGAGAGATGCGCGTGTTGAGATCCATCTGTTTGCTGTTCAGTGATTTAATCTCAATGGTGACTTTTTTATGTGAGAACTCACATTCGGCTTTACCGTAACCGGTCATCGATTTTAACATATCAACTTGCTTTTGGACAAAGGTAGGTAAAAATGGAAAGTGAAAAGCGAAAAATGAAAAATGAGGTGGGTATCTCTCAGGGTTGCGGTTTGTTATTCCTGATGGCTGCACCCAGAAAGGCGCCGGCAAAGCCGAACAAGAGAACAAGCAACATGGTATAATTGCCTTGCGTTACGATGTAATGAGCCGGTATCCAGCCGCTGACGGTCAGTGCCCAAACCCACGGTCGGGTAGGATAGAGATAACCAAAAAGTGCTGAGGTCAACACAATCATTCCGGCGGTAATTCCGGTATCGTCCCAGTTGGGGCGTGTATCGATCCAGGTAATCAACATTCCAACCAGGAGTGATATGATTACCATGACAATAAATTTGTAGTTAATGCGCATGGGATATTTTTTCTGTTAAATAAAACCGTATGTCGGATAACCGGATCAAAAATACCCTTTTCCCGCTTATTCGACTGCGGTAAGTTTTAGTCTCATCATGATGTCGGTCTGCACATCGTTCCCCAATATGAAAGGGTGCTTACTAAATTCCACGAACCCATTTTTTTTATAGAACCTGAGAGCCCTCGCATTTTTCTCCCATACTCCTAACCAGACATATTCGGCATTTTTGTTTTGCGCAATCCGGATAGCCTTTTCGTACATAAGCTGCCCGATTTTTTTCCCGTGAAAATCCCTTAAAACGTAAATTCGCTCTATTTCCACCGATTTCTTGTCTTTCAATTCTGTCTGAGATTCTCCGAAATTAATTTTCAGGTAGCCGATTTCTTCATCATCCAATGTCGCGAAGTAAAACTCTGAATTGCTATTGCTTAGTTCGGTAAAGAGTCTCTCTGTCGAAAAACTCTCTTCCAAATACTTTATCATATCATCTTCGGTGTTGTAAGGCGAAAAAGTCTCATGAAAAGTCTGCCTGCTAATTTTTTGCAGTCGGTCGATGTCACTGAGCATCACTCTTCTGATCTCAACCAATTTCAGTGGATTCAAATTTTTTCAACAACTACAGCGGTACCGTACGCCAGAACTTCAGTCAGGCCAGTCATTACATCATTTGCGTCATATCTCATGTTGATGATGGCATTGGCGCCTATCATCCTGCCATGTTCAATCATTAATTGCAGCGCCTCTTCGCGAGCCTTCTCGCATAATTCGGTGTAAATAACATTTCTGCCACCAAAAATGGTCATAAGGCTTCCTGCGAAGGAACCAAAAATATTTCTGGATCGAACGGTGATGCCCCTTACCAGTCCCAGCTGTTTGATGATTCTATATCCCTCTAAGGAAGTGCTTGTGGTGATTAATGTATTGTCTGTCATTATTTTGTTTTTTTGTGAATTTGAATTTAAGGTAAAATGGAAAAATTTTTGAACGTTTTTTCGTCAAAGACAATCGGAATAACGTAATTGACAGTAACGAAACGGCCATTGTATATGCCCGGAATCCATTCATCCGGGATCATTTTGACCACTCTCAGTGCTTCGTCGTTACACCCTGGGAAAAGACCCTTCAAGATATGATGCTCCGATGCCCTCCCGGTAGAATCGATCAAAAATTCAATATAAACGGTTCCCAGATATTTGTCGTTTTTTTTATGTAGGGGGAACGTTATTTGGCTGTTAATAAATTCATTAATTCTTGTTTGACCGCCAAGAAATAGCGGTGGCCTATCCAATATTGCATGAATTGTGTCTGAGCCGGAAACGATTCTAAAGGGATGGTTAGCAAACTGAGTCCGGTAAAGTAGCAAAACATTGTCTGTGAAATCAAACTTTTGCTCTAGTTCCTGTTTGTCATTATAATACTCCCAAACGCCAATTCTACTATTTTGAGAATAACAACCCTTAATTCGCAACTGCCCTTCCATATTGAAAGAAGTCCACAAGCTATCCTTGAGCCCCATTTTGTAATAACCCAGGATCAACGTTTTGCCTTCAGAAATCAATTTGTATTCACCATCTCTAATTGATGTATCCGACTTCAGGACGAAAAAGACTTCCCGATAGGGAGGAAAAAGAGAAGTAATGGTAACCTTTTTAGTCTCTTTCCCTACCGTAAAAAGTGGAATTAACAGCAATAGAATCAGAGCATTTCTGGTCATAGACGAGAATTGAAAATCAGTTATCCGAATCCTTCTTTTTATTTACCAGGTCCGTAAAGCTCTTGGCGGCGTTTGAGAATTCCGATGGCATCAGAATCACGGTCGTGGTATTGTTGTCGATACCAATTTCCGAAAGCATTTGCATCCGCCTGAGTTCAAGTGAGAACGGACTACTCTCCATTTGCTTTGCTCCCTGTGAGAGTTTAATGGATGACTCCAATTCAGCCTCCGCTTTGATGATCCTTGCCCGTTTCTCGCGGATAGCTTCCGCTTCACGTGCCATCGCCCTTTGCATAGATTCCGGAATTTCAACATCCTTCATTTCAACCATTTCAATTTTAACACCCCATGGTTCGGTAGTCTCATCTACAATCTTTTGCAGCGTTGCGTTTATCTGTTCCCGTTCCCTCAGAACTTCGTCGAGGTGATGCTGGCCGATGATGTTACGCAGCGCTGTGACCGAAAACTGGTAAACAGCCTGGTTGTAATTGGCAATTTTTATGACTGCATTTTCCGGATTTGTAACTCTGAACCATAGTACCGCATTGACTTTAATTGTCACGCTATCTTTAGTGATGGTTTCCTGTTGCTCCAGGTCAACTGTTTTCGTGCGGATATCGATTGTCTGCTGACGGTCGATCAGTGGAATGATCCAATATAATCCGGGCCCTTTCGTATCCTGATATCTCCCAAGGCGGAAGACGATGGCACGCTCATACTCCTGCGCAATACGAAATCCGGAGATGATTAAAACAACGAGGGCAATCAGAAGAGGTAAAAGTAGTTCCATAATGATAATTTTATGATAAAGTAAGAAAAATTTAGATTTTGGATTTTAGATTTTCGTGCGAAACATAAGTTAAAGTTACTCAATTTTGCGAATTATAGATTGAAAATCCAAATTCGAAATCCGAATATTCCTCAGACAATTCCGGAGAATCCCATGAAAGCCATTGCGAGAATCCCGGCTGTGATAAGGGCTATCGGGGTACCTTTTAATCCTTCGGGGATATTCATCAATTCCATTTGTTCCCGAATGTGTGCAAAAATCAGAAGGGCAAGTCCAAAGCCACAAGCTGTTGATATGGCAAAAACCACGCCCTCTATCAGGTTGAACTGTTTGGTGATGGTTAGGATGGCAACACCGAGAATGGTGCAGTTCGTCGTAATCAATGGGAGATAAACGCCAAGAGCCTGGTAGAGAGCCGGACTAACTTTCTTAAGAATTATCTCAACCAGCTGAACCAGGGCAGCAATTACCAAAATGAAAGAGATCGTTTGCAGATAACTGACGTGCAGGGGATCGAGAATATAATATTGTATCAGGTAGGTGACGATGGTTGAAAGCGTCATGACGAATGCAACGGCAGCAGCCATTCCGATGGCTGTGGTGCTGTTTTTGGACACGCCCAAAAACGGACAAATACCCAGAAATTGTGCTAAGACAATATTGTTGACCAGGATTGCAGAGATGACTATGATGAGATATTGCATGACAATCAGGCTTTTTTAATTCTGTTGATGATGGCGATCAGATATCCCAGGGCAATAAATGCTCCTGGCGCTAGAACAAACAGCAGACTTCCATATTGTTCGGGGTACAATGTTAAACCGAAAATCTTACCGGTGCCCAGAAATTCGCGGATCGAACCCAGCAGTGTCAAGGCAAATGTGAAGCCAAATCCCATGCCAAGGCCATCCATAATTGAGAGTATGGCGCCATTTTTACAGGCAAAGGCTTCGGCTCGGCCCAGAACGATACAGTTAACAACTATCAGCGGAATAAACAGGCCGAGAGAGGCATACAGCGAAGGAAGCCAGGCTTGCATGGTAAGCTGAACAACTGTCACAAAAGTGGCGATAATAACCACGTAGCTGGGAATGCGCACTTTGTCCGGTATAAAGCCCGCAACAAGCGATACGATGAGGTTTGACATGACCAGTACAAATGTGGTTGCCAATCCCATGCCAATCCCGTTGGTTGCGTTGGAGGAGACTCCGAGGGTGGGGCACATCCCCAACATGATCACGAAAATTGGGTTTTCCTTTAGCAACCCATTGAGAAAGGTTTTCATATTGTTCATTTTGCACCTCCTTTTTTCGCAGATTCGACTTTCGTGGCAGCGAAGTCCGGAATTTTTGCTGATTCATCAATTTTCCAAGAGGAATATGCCCTCTGGATTGATTCGAGAAAGGCCCTGGACGAGATGGTTGCCGCCGTAATGGCATCGAATGATCCACCATCCTTCGATACTGAAAGGTTAGCCTTTTCCGGATTGACGCCAATCAGGTATTGTCCGGGTTTGCTTTTGTCGGAAAACCACATAGCCATTCTGGACCCTAATCCGGGAGTCTCTTTGTGTTCCAAAATTTTGAAACCAGAGATGGTGCCTTCAGTGGTAAATCCTACCATGACAGTTATTGACCCTGAAAATCCCTTTTTGGAAAAGCTTTTTACAGCGGTGCCGATGCGGGCGCTGTCTTTTCCAAACGCAGGAAAAAACTGTATAGAATCGGTTTCACCGGTAGGCAGAACGTTATAGCTTTTCCCCAAATAGGCAAAGGGTGGAAGGATTGTTGCAATAGCATTATTTTGCTGTTCAATGTCTGCTTTGACGATGGTCGCCCTTGTTGCCTCATTAACTATTCCCAGGATGGCTGCTGCAACGAATGTCACTCCAAAGAGAGCCAAAAACATATTCTTAAAATTTGATTCAGGTAGTGCCATGATTATTTTCCTCCGAATCTTTTGGGTTTGATTCTGGCGTTTATCATCGGAGTGAACCCATTCATAATCAGAATCGCGAAAGATATTCCTTCCGGATAAGCGCCGAAATTGCGGATGCAGATTGTGATGATTCCAATGCCCACTCCAAAAATCAGTTTACCGATGGGAGTCATCGGGGAGGTGGTCAGGTCAGTAGCCATGAAGAACGCTCCCAGCATAATACCTCCGGTGATAAGATGAAAGATTGGATCCATGAAACGACCCGGTGCCAAGATCCAGAGAAAACCTTCAAAAAGGAAAACAGAACCCAAAACTGCCACGGGAATATGCCAGGTTATGACTTTTTTCCAAAGTAGATAAATGCCTCCGATAAGTATGGCGATAGCTGAAATCTCCCCGAGCGAACCGCTCATATCTCCCCAAAACATATCGAAGTAACCAGGAAGTTGCGTGTCGGAGGTAATCTGGGCGAGGGATTTACCATTTCTGAGTCCTTCTTTCAGGAGTCCAAGGGGGGTCGCACCAGTAAAGGTGTCTGTGGCAGTGATATTGGCCTTCCAGGTGGTCATTTGAACCGGAAAGGAAATTAGGAGAAAGACACGACCTACCAAGGCCGGATTAAACGGATTTTGCCCCAGTCCGCCGAAAGAAAGTTTTGCCACCCCGATTGCAATAAGCGAACCTAGCACCACAAGCCAGACCGGCAGGCCGGACGGCACATTGAAAGCAAGTAAAATAGCCGTTATCACTGCAGAGCCATCTTTAATCGTGGTTGGAACTTTTAGCAAATATTTTTGAATGGTGTATTCGAACAGCAGACAAGAGATTATAGCTGCTACCATAATTTTTACACTATCGAGGCCGAAAAAGATGAACGACATGATCATTGCCGGTATCATTGCGATGATCACAGTCCGCATAATCTTCGGAATAGTTTCCTCTCCTTTGGTATGTGGTGACGGTGATACTGTAAGAATAGTGTTCATTATGATTGGGTTGAGTGGTTGCTTGTTAGGTAGTTGCGGTAGGGTTCTGACGTGATTTTACCATCTTTTTTACTCTTGCTTTACCGGTTCTGACATAATCCAGAATAGGTTTTGACGAAGGACAAGTGAATGCACAGGAGCCGCATTCCATGCAGTCCGTCACGTGATTGGCTTCGACTTGCTCCCACAATCCTTTTACCACCAGCGACATCATCAGGTAGGGCTCCAGATTCATCGGGCACCCTTCCACGCATTTTCCACACCGGATGCAGGGCATATCCGTCTGCCGTGAACTCTCTTCCATTGGCAGCAAGACAATCCCCGACATGCCTTTCGTGGCTGGTACATTCAGGTTGGCAATTGCCTTCCCCATCATTGGACCGCCGACGATGACCTTACCGGTATCTTCGGGCAATCCACCAGCCGCTTCAATCAGTTCGCCAACAGGTGTTCCAATTCTTACCAGGAAGTTTCCAGGCGACTTTAGCGACTTCCCGGTTACGGTAATCACCCGCTCAATCAGTGGTTTGTTTTTTACGACAGCCTCATAAACGGCATATGTGGTGGCAATATTGTTCACAATCACACCCACCGAGGCGGGCAGTGCACCAGGGGTTACTTTTCGACCAATAAGAGCCTGAATCAGCTGTTTTTCGCTTCCCTGCGGATACTTCATTTTCAGGGCTTCGATTTCAATGCCCTCATGTTTCATAGCCATGTTATGAAGGAGCCGGACTGCATCGGGTTTGTTGATCTCAATGCCAATAATGGCACGGGAAACATTCAGAACCTTCATCAGCAGCCTGGTGCCGATCAAAATTTCTTCGCTTTTTTCGAGCATCAAACGGTGGTCGGCTGTGAGATACGGCTCACATTCTATGCCATTGATCACCAGGGTATCCACCTTCATCCCGGCAGGGACTTCCAGTTTAACATGAGTCGGGAATGTGGCGCCACCCATTCCGACAATACCCGCATCCTTGATTCTTTGCAGTATTTCAGCGGGTGAAATTTTTGCAAAATCGATAGCGGTCTGATTGAGTTGTATAGAATCTTCCCATTGATCGCCTTCTGTCTCTATTACCACGGATTTTGTCTTAAATCCGGTAGCATCCAGCATCTCATCGATTGCAATAACTTTTCCGGAAACCGATGAATGGATATTTGAGGAGACATTCCCATCCATTTTCGCAATGACCATACCCCTTTTTACTCTATCTCCAACCTCAAGGAGCAAAGAAGCAGGCGCTCCAAAATGCTGAGCGATCGGCAGGATAACCATTTTCGGCAACGGAAGCTCCTGGATGGCGATCCCGGCAGTCAGTTTCTCTCCTTTTGGGTGAACCCCTCCAATTTTGAACGTTTTTAGCATTTCGAGAAGTAAATATGGTAATCTTTTGAGCTGTTGATCTTTGGTTGTGTTATCTGTAAAAAGCTTATTCCTGCTTTATAAAATAACCTTTCCGGTTCCTATGTTGGTAATTTTTCACCCAATTCTTCCACAAAACTCTTCGATTTTCGTGCCGGAAAATTAATTTCCAGAATTGAATTCGAAGGACAGGCCGAGACACATTTCCGGCAAAGCGTACATTTTTCCGAATCGATAAAAGCCAGATTTTCCCCCATGGTGATCGCACCAAAGGTACAAACCTGAAAGCATTTTTCGCATCCGGTACAAGCAACTTTGCAAGCATTTGAGGCAGCAGGTTCTTTATCCTTGTTGCGGCAGGCCACATAAATTTTGCGGTGTTTTGGCATTTGCTTCCGAAGTTCGATAAGGAGTTTCGGACAAGCATCCACGCAAGCCCCACATCCATTGCATTTTTCATCGTCCACTTCCGGTAGGTTGGTTTCATCATTCATGTGAATGGCATCGAACAGACATACCGGAACACAATCGCCAAAACCAAGACAACCATACGGGCAGTCAGTTTCACCGCCATAAAGCGCCGATTCGACAGCGCAAGAGGCAACACCTTCATACTTACTCGTTTTGGGGCGGTATTCACAAGTTCCGTTGCACCGAAGTACTGCAGTCTGTTGTATCATGTGAACGGCATCTTTTCCAAGATGATGCGCTACGGCTTTCATCGTTTCTGTTCCACCTACCGGACAGCTCAGATTTGCCAGTGTTTCGGATGATACGCAGGCTTCGGCAAAGGCTCTGCAGCCAGCATACCCGCAGCTGCCGCAATTAGAAGAAGGTAATAATGCTTCTACCTCATCGATCCTACTATCCTCAAAAACCTGGAATTTTTGTGAGATGTAATAGAGAACAATTGCGGAGATGGCTCCGATTACACTGATAACGATAATCGTAAATAACAACGTTTCACTCATTATTTTATGTCTGGCTGTTTCCGGACGTGGAATTTAAAAGTGTTTTGTATCTTTTTTCTGTTTAGATAAAGTATAAAGTAATACGGCGCAAGAAAGAACAGCGATCCTAATGCGGAAATTGCTTCGTTTTTTGTAATTGTTGTGAGAATCAAAAGATTGATTACCAGGAGTGCCAATGGGATCAAATAGGCATAAAGAACGGCTTTATATCCTTGGGATGAAGCCCCAATTACGAGCACCTCCTCACCGACAAAAAATGCATCAGGGTTTTGTAATACTTCAATTTCCTTCTCAGACAGATCGGAGGAGGAACAGGAACCTTTGGCATGACAAGCGGCGCATGCGGCTTCTGAAATGATTTTAACAATAAGATGTTGATTGTTAATCGATTTAATAGTGCCGGTGTGACTGATTATATTGGCGCTTTCTTCCATCAGATTTATTACAGATATGTCCCGAAAAATCAAACTGAGTAAAATTTAAACAGTCTCTCAAATGTAACGAAACAATTGAAAATTGAAACTACGAAAAAAATGGAGACCTCCTATACTTAACCTTTAATTAACTAATAGCTCCCCAGTTGAGATGGTTTTTCCGAAGGGCTAAAAGCTGTTTGATAAGGATATTGTTTTCTGGTTTGTGAAGCAGCGGATCGGCGGCGAGAATCTCCTCCGCCTGATCTCTTGCATATTGAAGAATTTGTCCGTCTTTAGCTAAATTGGATATCCTCAGATCGAATGCCAGTCCGCTTTGCTGGGTCCCCTCCAGGTCGCCGGGTCCGCGCAACCGCATGTCCGCCTCGGCTATCTCGAAGCCGTCGTTGGTGGCAACCATCGTGTTTAGCCGCTGGCGGCTTTCGTGACTGAGCTTAACGCTGCTCATAAGGATACAGTATGATTGGTCGGCTCCTCGGCCAACTCTGCCCCTAAGCTGGTGAAGTTGCGAGAGCCCAAATCTTTCCGCACTTTCAATCACCATTACAGATGCATTCGGCACATCAACGCCTACTTCTATCACGGTAGTGGCAATCAGTATTTGCGATTCTTTGTTTTTGAAACGTTGCATTTCTTCTTCTTTGGCCGCAGGTTTCATCTTTCCGTGTACCATGCTGATCGTATATTCAGGAGGTGGAAAGGCTATTCTCAGCTGTTCAAATCCTTCTTCCAAATTTTTAAAATCAAGCTTTTCGGATTCTTTGATGAGGGGAAAGACGATGTATATCTGTCGACCAAGCGCGATCTCCTTTCGGATGAACTGGTACAACTCAGTGCGGTGATTATCATAATAATGAAAGGTCCTGATCGGTTTTCTGCCTGGCGGAAGCTCGTCGATGACCGATACATCCAGATCGCCATATACGGTCATAGCCAGTGTTCGGGGTATCGGCGTTGCCGTCATAACCAGGACATGAGGTGGGAGAAAATTTTTTCGCCACATTTTGGCCCGCTGCATCACGCCGAAACGGTGCTGTTCATCTATAATTACCAACCCGAGGTTTTTGAACTCGACGATATCTTCAAGCAGGGCGTGTGTGCCGATTAGCAGGTTAAGTGATCCATCAAGGAGTTGTTGGTGGATGATGAGCCGTTCTGATTTTTTCGTCGATCCGGTCAGTAACCTTACATTAATGGGCAGGTCGCCGATTAATTTCTGTACGGATTGATGGTGCTGCACGGCAAGAATCTCGGTCGGCGCCATCATGCAGGCCTGAAATCCGTTGTCCATGGCAATAAGGGAGATCATGAGAGCCACCATCGTTTTCCCACTACCTACGTCGCCTTGCAAAAGCCTGTTCATCTGTTTCCCGGCCAGGGTATCTTTTCTGATTTCTTTGATCACCCGTTTTTGGGCGCCGGTTAACTCAAAGGGCAGGTGATGATTGAAGAAGTCGTTAAAATGATCTCCTACATTTTTGAAAATCTGTCCCTTGAATTTATTTTGCCGCTCATGTTTAAGGTGGAGTAATTTAAGCTGGATGTAGAATAATTCTTCAAACTTCAGCCGGTATTCCGCTTTTCGCAGTGTTGGCGGGTCAAGCGGAAAATGGATGTTCAGCAATGCAGTCTCCAGAGGGATCAATTTGAGCTGATCTATCAGCCATTCGGGCAAAGTCTCGGTTATTTTTCCTTTACAAAGCTGTAAGGCAGTGTGTTGAAATTTCAGAATAGATTTTGAGACAAGAAAATTGCTCTTCATCTTCTCTGTGGTGTTGTAAAACGGCTGGATGTATCCTTCCTTTTTGTCAGCTTCACTTGTAACTTCCTCAATTTCCGGATGTACCAACTTCCATTTTCCATTGAATTCTGTTGGCTTGCCGAAAACGATATAAGGAAAGTTGGTTTTGAGTGTACTCCTTACGAATTTGATGCCTCTGAACCAGACCAGTTCCATCGAGTTTTCGCCATCGTAGAAATTGCCAACCATTCGTTGGGCGCGCCCTTCACCAAGCGTTTCGATGGTGGTTATCTTTCCCTGAATCTGGATAAAAGGCAGTGTCTCGTTTATCTCTCTGATCTTATAGAATTTAGTGCGGTCGATGTATTTATACGGAAAGTAATAAATCAATTCGGCCACAGTCGAAATTTTCAATTCCTGGTTAAGAATCGCAGCACGCCTGGGACCAATCCCCGGAAGAAATTTTATCTCTTGTTCAAGTATGCCAGACATATGACGGTGCTCAAAGTTCTTAAAAAGGCTCCCGCAATTTTGCGCAATTGCCTCATCGAAAATAGCTATTTTTGCTTAAATACTCCGGGTTTTTCGTATTTGAAGTACGAGTGCATGGAACAAGCATGCGGTGCAGGTCACGAAAGTCGATGAAAATTCCGTTAGTGTGTTTTGTATGAACGTATAAATTATCAACATATTACCTATTGTGTTTTCAAGTGAAATATAGAATTCGCTCCAAAATTTCGTACCTCTTTAAAGCCCGTCACCGAAAGGGTCATGGAATTCATTCCCCTTTTCTTTTCAGGCTAATTACGGAAGTGATTGAGAACAAAGGCCAATTTTCGGCGTATCCGCTATTGCGGGCGGCCGACGAAAACGTGAGAAATACGGTCAGGATACTGGATATGAAATCCTACCACCCGAAAAATTCGTCACATTCTCATAACTGCCGGTATTGCAAAAATCAGCATTTGCTGCCAGAACGCTTTGATCGTATGCTCTTTAGGTTGGTCAATGATTTTCGTCCTGGGGAAATCGCTTTTTATGGTTCCACTTTTGGAGTCACATTGCTGGCATTGGCACTGGCCGACAGGCGGATAAAATTGAATGCCCAGATTGAGAATGATCATTACCGCTCTTTCTGTCGCCGGTTGGCAGAGGTGTACGAAATCGAAAATATAGATATTTCAGGTGCCGGAGAGGTTAGCGCCGCCGGGTTCGTAGTCATTCAAAATCCATTGGAAGCAGCGTATTGCGATCATTTGCTTGCGCAGATCATGTTAGATAAGGACTATGATGGAGTCATCATTCTTTGTGGAATTCATAATTCTCCCGGGATAGAGGGAGTTTGGACCAAGTATAAAAATGAAGCTGTTGTCCGGGTTTCCCTGGATCTTTTTGAGGTTGGAATTTATATCTGCAAAAAGGGATTGCAAAAAGAAGAGTTTATAGTGCGATTTTGATTTTAATAATCCTGTTCGGTTTATTAAAATTTCAATTAAGTTTGTATTCCTAAAATTTTTTTGATGGAAAATATTATCAGCTTAAGAGAAATTGTTAAGAATTATCAAGTTGGAACACAAATAGTCAGGGCACTCCGAAAAGTTTCTCTCGATATAAAAAAGGGAGAATACGTTGCCATTATGGGAGCTTCCGGATCCGGCAAATCTACCCTGATGAATATTATTGGTTGCCTGGACACACCAACATCCGGAAATTACCAACTTAACTTTAAGGATGTTAGTCAGATGGATGACGACAGACTTGCCGAAATCCGCAATACGGAGATTGGTTTTGTTTTTCAGACTTTTAATCTTTTGCCAAGATATTCCGCCCTCGAAAATGTAATGCTTCCGCTCGTATACGCCGGTGTTGGCAAAGCGAAAAGAGAAGAAATTGCCACTGGGCATTTGATTAATGTCGGTTTGGAAGAACGCATGGAACATAAACCGAACGAACTTTCAGGCGGACAAAGGCAGCGTGTTGCTGTTGCCCGTGCCCTGGTTAATACGCCTTCCATCCTTTTGGCGGATGAGCCTACCGGGAATCTGGACTCCAAGACTTCGGAGGAGATCATGAAACTTTTTGCTCAGATACATGCAAAGGGTAACACCATTATTCTGGTCACACACGAGGAGGATATTGCACGCCATGCCTATCGAATCATCAAATTGAAAGACGGTGTAATTGAACACGATTATGTGAATCCTGAGCCTATCTATTGACGTAGAAACGAGCGTGGACTAAGTCCACAAAAGGTGATATAAATCCATTTGCGAGTTTCATACGTGCGATCTGAATTTCAATAATTAGACAAAGATATTCACGTGTGAAAGTCTAAAGGTTAATGGTAGAGTTATTTTGCCTTTTAATTTTTTCATTAAGCGAATGACCTTTCTATGAGAAATGATAAAATGAGGGTTTACACCAAAACCGGCGATGATGGCACTTCCGGACTGATAGGTGGCACCAGGGTTGAAAAATACGATTTGCATCTTGAGTCATACGGAACTGTTGATGAGCTGAATAGCTGGATTGGATTAATTCTTGCCCAATCTATCGATCCCGATACAAAAGAACTTTTGCGCACTGTTCAAAATAATCTCTTTGTTATCGGAGCGAGGCTGGCAACCGATCTCAGTAAAACAGACCTTTCTGCCAGGCTACCATTGAATGAGGAAAGTATTGAAAAGCTGGAGATTGAGATGGATCGGATTCTCGATCAACTTCCTCCGATGGAACATTTTGTTCTTCCTGGAGGGAGTGTCACTATTTCATATTGTCACCTTGCCAGGACCGTTTGCAGACGTGCAGAGCGGAGGGTTTGTCAGCTGGCTAAAGAGGCGGATGTTCCGCGGGAATTAATTAAATATCTGAATCGGCTGTCAGACTACTTATTTGTTCTTTCGCGTAAAATAGCTAAAGATGAAGGAGTTGACGAAGTTCAATGGTTGCCGTAAATTTTATTGGATTATATTTTTATTCTCATAAAAAAATAGTAACATCGCAAAACTGTTGAACGTTAATCTAAATTAAATATTATGTATTGGACATTGGAATTAGCCTCAAAATTGGAAGATGCTCCCTGGCCTGCAACAAAAGATGAATTGATCGATTTTGCGATTCGTTCCGGCGCCCCGCTCGAAGTGATTGAAAATTTGCAAGAGATGGAAGATGAAGGTGAAATATACGAATCCATCGAAGATATTTGGCCGGATTATCCCAGCAAAGATGATTTCTTTTTCAATGAAGACGAATATTAAGTAGGAAATAGTTCCTATCTACTTTTCTGATGCAGGTTTCTTTTCGGGACCTGCAATTTTTTTGCGTTTTTCGTCACGACGATAAAGATCATATCGGTTTTTAGGTTGCTCGCTTTCTCTCCATTCAAATCCGTTTAGTACGGCATCCACGGGAGTAAGATCTTTTAGCGGAATCGTTTTACCTTCGGGTTTGGGGAAGAAAGCGATACTGTCAATCTTACCTTTCAATAAGTACACATTTATCTTGCTACTTTCCAGTTTGTTCATCCCCGAATAAACATTTTTGTTCTTGATATAGTAAAGCGTAATAGCATTTCCGTTTACCTCGATGGTTTTAAGTTCATTGTTCACTATATAACCAACCATCGTTTTGCCTGAGATCTGATTGTATTTAATCGAATCTTCCCTCGAAATGATAAAGCTATTATTGTCCAGCCGGGCGATGCTCGGCCCAGGTTTGTGCGGACGATACTCAATTTTATCAGCAGTCATTTGGTGCACATCCGACCAAAGGACCGGATCTTTGTAAAGCCTCATCAGCGAATCTTTCATTTGATACGAGAGCGAGTCGCATATTCCCTGAAGATCTTTTTTGTAAAAGCGCACCCGGTGATAAGCCATAAAAAGCTTGTCATCATTCCCTTCCTTCGAACGCAGTGTATCCGAACCGGTTCTGACAGAATCTTTGTAAAGCGGATTCTCCGTGTGGGTTTCAAGTATCTTTGAAACAATTTTGCTCGTATCGGCTATCGCTGAAATCGAATCCACCACATTCGCCAGTTTTACACCCTGGACTTTATTCAAAATGCCGGACAGCACACCTGTTGTGGTAGTAGTATCTTTGGTTAAGATCAAATTTTTGACACCTTCTTCCAGCTTGCCGGCCACGGATTTTAACGTATCAGCTATTGCTTTGATGGTTTTCTTAGCGACGAGCTCCTGACCCGCAACCTTCTTGATTACCTCCTTCTTTGACAGGTCAGGTATCGATTTCAGGGTATCTGCATGAAGAAATAGCGTGTCTTTGGGCGAATACTGCATAAATACAGCTGAGTCCGTTACAAAGGCAATCTTCGTTTTCTCATTGTAGACTCCGGTACGGCCGGAAATAGCAACATGGTTGGTGGTGTCAGACAAGAGCACATTGCTTCGGGCTCTTCCGGTACCGGCGCTCCTCGAATAGTAAATGGTATCTCCCTGTAAAGACTGCTCCTTGCCCATGATTCTGGATGATTTATACAACTCCGCAATATTGGTGCGGGTGTCATACCATCCTTTTTCCGAATAGAGTGTGCCTTGTTTTGTAGTGCCGACGATGTGCGTAGGTCCAACCAGAAAAACCCGCTCAGTCTTTGTGTTGTATTTGAGGGTATCGGCAGTCAGGATAAAGTCCTTGTTGGTAACTTTTACAGAGTCTTTGAACAAACACAAATCCTCATTCGAATAATAGCGGCCTATTTTACTAACCAGGACATTAGCCGTATCAACGATTTTTCCCCATCTGTAGTAATAGCCAACATTGGTCTTCAAATCGAAAACCAGTTCGTTGGTGGTAAGTGTGATCGATTTATTCACCAGCTTGACATTGCCAATAATAGTGGCAATCTTGGTGTTTCCCTCGTATTTAATACGGTTTCCGTAAAGATTGAGCGAGTCTCCTTGTATAATGTGGACATGACCAAAGGCATCTACCTTGTTGCTGTCTTTGTAATTATAGGCGCTGTCGCAATACAATAAAACCGTGTTATGGCTAAAGGCGACTTTCCCTATCAGTCTGTCAGCGAACTTGCTAATTTTATCGTCATGAGTGATTATATCGGCCCAGACTATCTCAATCTTCTTTTTCTTAGCCTCCGGTTGTGGTAATGAACCCGAAACAAGGTGAAAGGCAACGATCAAAAAAAATAAGATAACAAGGCTATAACCTGTCTTTGGAAGCTTCATAATACATTAATTCCTAAAACCATTCATCCAGATTACTTCTTCCAGGATTTTAATTTGAAGTTGCAATTACCATAGAGATCATCGATGTGGATGTACGTCTTTGCCTGTTGTTTTGCAATCCAGGCCCGGTAGGTGTCCTCTTTCTTCTTCTGAACATAGATTTCGCTCAGATGCTGGTAATCTTCCTGCAGATTCGCGGGGTGGGCATTCGATTTAGTCAGAAGCTTGATGACTTTGTATACCTGACGTTGTTTGTCGTCGAGTCCGAGGAATGGCTCCGAAATTTCGCCAACCTTTAATCCGGTAATAAATTTACTGACGTCAGGATCAAGTTCATCCATCAAAAATTTTGAGGAACCATTTTGTTGTGAAGTAACCAATCCGCCATTGTTGCGCGTATTCTTATCGGATGAGTACATATAGGCAGCCTGTTCCCAGCTCATCGTTTTTTTCTGGATGAAAGTCACGAGACTATCAATACGGCCTTTGGCTTTCTCCAGCTCTTTGGGATCAATTTTCGGACGGATCAGGATATGCCTGCATTTAATTTTTTCTCCTTTACGATCAATGAGCTGGATAATATGGTATCCAAACTCGCTACGTACCACTTTGGATACAGCCCCGACTTTCAGGTTAAACGCTTCAGTCGCAAATGCAGGATCAAGCTGTGCTCTACCCACATAATCCATCTCTCCTCCGTTTCGGGCGGAACCCGGATCTTCAGAATACAACACCGCCAGCGTGGCAAAATTTTCGCCGTTTTCCACTCTGCGCTTGAACTCGCGTAGTCTGCTTTTGACATCCATATCTTCCTGCTCAGTGATAACAGGCAGTACGGTGATCTGCGCATACTCCATCTGAGAACCAATCTGAGGAATTTTATCTTTGGGCAATTGCCTGAAATAGGTCCGAACTTCGGAAGGAGTGGAAGTCACGTTTTTCGTTATGGTAGTCTGCATCTGTTCTGTCTTCAGCTGCTCTTTAATCATCTCACTCATTTCAGACTTCAGCTGGTTGATGGATTTCTTGAAATATTTCTCCACCTCTTTTTCCGACCCAATATTTTCGATGAAATATTTCATGCGGCGGTCCATATTCTGGTTAATCTGATTGTCCGTAACCACAATATTGGTATCCAGCTCGGCTTCTGCCAGCAATAGTTTCTGTTCGAGAAGCCTTTCCAGGATTTCACATTTCATGTCGCCCTGAGTGGTCTGTCCCTGAGCCTGCATTTCAATCGCCTGTGATTCAATATCCGATTTCAGGATAGGATTGCTCCCGACAATAGCCACAATCTGATCGATAACCTTGTCCTGAGCCGTTGCAACAACAAAAGATCCAAGGAAGAGTCCTGCTACTAAAATACTTCTTAAAAAGTGTCTTGACATATATTTGGTACTTATTTGAGTTCTTTGATCGTAAAACGGTTTTCTCTTTTCCCTTTTTCGTAAATATTTTTTTCGAGATCCTGAAGAAATTCCATCTTCCGACTGTTCAAAATTAAACTTTCTATCCGATCCTTGACAAAATCGAAAGGGGCTTTTTCTCCAGCCAGGAGATAATCGTTGATTAAAACGAAGTGATAATTGTTTAAATCACTGAATTGGTGAAATTTAGAGCTTCTGAGTAAATGTTCGGGGTCATCATTTATCCCGGGAATGCGTGCCAAAATAGTGCTAAAATCTACCCAATCGTTGTTAAAATGATCGTACTTCGAGGCATACTGGAAACTGAAACTCTCTAACTCACTCATAGAACGGGTCGTATTTTCGGACATCCATCTTTTTATCTGATCTGATTTTGCCAGAGTCTTCGGGATCTCGACGTATACAGCCTTGACGATGTTATAGTCGAGCCTGAATTTGTCTGGATGGGTGTCATAATAATTGCGAATATCCGCTTCGGTGAGCACGGTGTCCAATTTCTGGTTAAGTAACTGTTGTTCGTAGCGATGAATTATGAGGGCGTTGCGGTATTCTTCCAATTCCCTGGTAAGATCACGCTGACTTTCATCCAGATTTTCCTCTGCCATTTTCAGCAACAACTCCTTTTTCACCCATCTTGTTAAAATATCGTTGACACGCGCCAGACTATCCTGTTTGGTCATTCCGACGGGCAGCTGCGACTTCAAATCTTTAAGCATAAATGTTTTGTCGTCGACTTTGGCAACGTAAACATCTTCAGATTTGTACCCAACAAATTTGCATCCGGAAAGGGCAACTATAGCAAATAGCAGAAAAGCCAAAGTGGCATAATCGTGAAGCCTGTGATGCGCGCTGTTTTGCATAGTTGAAATTACCCTAACGGGGGAAAGCACTTTGTTTGAAGTTATTCGCGACTGTAATTCGGTGATTCTCTCGTGATTGTCACATCGTGCGGGTGACTTTCGGCCACACCGGCATTGGTGATCCGGCAGAATTTCGTCTCGTGCAACTTCTCGATGGTTGCGGCACCGCAATATCCCATTCCGGCACGCAGTCCGCCGATTAGCTGGTACAAAACCTCGTTGAGGGAACCTTTGTATGCCACGCGGGCAACGATACCTTCGGGCACCAGTTTTTTGATGTCATCTTCCACATCCTGGAAATAGCGGTCTTTCGATCCTTGTTGCATCGCTTCGATGGAGCCCATTCCCCGGTAGGATTTGTATTTTCTTCCCTGAAAGATGATGGTTTCGCCAGGTGACTCTTCAACTCCGGCAAACAGCGATCCGGCCATAACACTCTGAGCTCCTGCTGCCAATGCTTTAACGATATCGCCTGAGTACCTTAATCCGCCATCGGCGATGACAGGGACTCCACTGTTTCTTATCGCCTTTGCCACGTTGTAAATGGCGGAAAGCTGCGGGATTCCGACACCTGCAACGACGCGGGTAGTGCATATGGAACCCGGTCCGATACCAACTTTTACGGCATCGGCGCCAGCGAAAACCAACTCGGAAGCAGCTTCCGCGGTAGCGATATTGCCTACAATAATATCTTTTTCAGGAAATTTGAATTTGGCTTTTTTCAGCATCTCCAGAACACCTTTCGAATGGCCGTGGGCCGTATCAATAATAATGGCGTCGACGGATGCTTTTACCAGCTCTTCGATGCGCTCCATTGTGTCTGCGGTTACACCAACAGCCGCTGCAACCCGTAATCTGCCCTTTTCATCCTTGCAGGAATAGGGCTTGTCTTTAACCTGGGTAATGTCTTTATAGGTGATAAGTCCAATCAGCTTGTTATTTTTGTCGACGACGGGCAACTTCTCTATTTTATAGTTTTGAAGAATTGAGGCCGCTTTTTCTAAGTTTGTGGTGATATCTGTTGTGACTAAGTTCTGCGAGGTCATCACCTCAGAAATTGGCTTGTTGAGGTTTCGCTCGAAACGAAGATCCCTGTTGGTAACGATTCCGACTAAACGACGGTCAGAGTCGATAACCGGAATGCCGCCAATCTTGTACATTTCCATCAGTTTGAGAACGTCGCCAACCAATTTGTCTTTTGAGATGGTAATAGGATCGTAAATCATTCCGTTCTCAGCTCTTTTGACGATGTTGACCTGTTTGGCCTGTTGCTCGATGGTCATATTTTTGTGGATGACTCCGATGCCACCTTCACGGGCAATGGCAATGGCTAACTTCGACTCAGTGACCGTGTCCATAGCTGCGGAAACGATTGGCGCGTTGAGTTTTATGTTTCGCGAAAATTGCGAAGAGATGTTTACGTCGCGGGGTAACACCTCCGAATAGTCGGGTATTAAGAGCACATCATCGAAGGTTAATCCTTCGAGTACCACTTTATCTGAAAGAAATGACATGGGTGTGAAATTTGGTGAGACTTTTGTTGCGCAAAATTAAGAAAAATGAGTGAAAAAATGAATATGTTTGGTTAACGATGGATATGTACCGTGAAATATTGTTAAAATATTGGGGCTTCGACCAGTTCCGACCCTTGCAGGAGGAAATTATTCATTCCATAGCTGCAGGAAAGGACACCCTTGGATTAATGCCTACCGGTGGCGGAAAATCCATTACGTTTCAGGTTTACTCCCTTTCGACGGAGGGGATGTGTATGGTTGTGACCCCACTCATCGCCCTGATGAACGATCAGGTAGAGAATTTGAGGGCGAAGGGGATCAAAGCGCTGGCGATATACTCTGGAATGAGTGGCCGGGAAATCGAGATTGCATGTAATAATGCTGTCTATGGCGATTATAAATTTCTTTATATATCACCCGAAAGACTGCTGTCGGAGAATTTTAAAGAATTTCTGATTCGATTTAAGCTGAATCTGATCGCTGTCGACGAGGCTCACTGTATTTCCCAGTGGGGTTACGATTTCCGACCGTCGTACCTGCAGATAGCTGATATTCGGAAACATTTTCCCGGGATTCCCATTTTAGCCTTAACTGCAACGGCTACCAACGAGGTCGTCGAAGATATTCAGGACAGGTTGCTCTTTCCTCAGAAAAACCTTTTGAAAAAGAGCTTCGTTCGCGACAATGTCATTTACCTTGTTCGCCGGAAGGAGGATAAGATTGGATATCTGATCGACACAGTGTCCAAGTCAAAGGGTTCGGGTATTATCTATGTCAGGAGCAGGAAGAAATGCAGGGAGATAGCCGAAATTTTAAGGGAGAAAGATGTTTCTGCAGATTTCTATCACGCCGGACTAGATCAGGCCTTGCGAAAAGAGAAGCAAAATAATTGGATGAAAGGCGCTTCCAGGGTAATGGTGGCGACTAATGCATTCGGAATGGGTATCGACAAGCCGGATGTGCGGTTTGTGCTGCACCTTGATCTGCCTGATTCATTGGAGGCATATTTTCAGGAAGCCGGAAGAGCAGGACGCGATGGTGAACGATCTGTGGCATTGATGATCTACAATGAGACAGATAAGCGTAGGCTGCATAAAATGGTGACGGATGCTTTCCCGGAACTGGAGCGTATACAGGCAGTTTACCAGTCTTTGTGCGACTATCTTCAGATTGCAGTCGGAACAGGAAAGAATGGGTTTCACACCTTTCAGCCGGAGGATTTTGCGCGAAAATTCAGCTTCCCGTACACGATGGTTTACCATAGTCTTAAACTAATGGAACGGGAAGGCTTTCTGGAGTACACCGATGATCCGGACAGCTCCTCCCGGCTCTATTTTTTGGTTCGGAGAGACGAGCTCTACCGTATCGGGACGAGCGGAAAAAATCAGGAGCAGATCATTGGTATGCTCCTGCGCTCCTACACTGGTTTATTTAATGATTATGTGAGAATCGATGAGGTACTTCTGGCCAGAAGATTAAATATTACGGCCGATGAATTGTACCAGAATCTGAAATACCTGTCTCAGCAAAAAGTCATCCATTATATACCCAAAAGGGATGCGCCTGCTATTCAATTTTTAACAGAGAGGATTGATAAAAGCAGAATCCGGATATCGCCGGTCAACTATCGTGATAAAAAAATCAATTATCTGAAACGGGTTGATGCAGTTATCAACTATGCCCGTACGGAAGAAATCTGCCGGAGTGTGCAACTTCTGGCCTATTTTGGCGAGCGGGGATCCAAGCCCTGCGGGCAGTGCGATGTATGCAAAGGAGAGCACCAATCGGGGATCTCAAACCTTGAATTTCAGCTTATTTCTGAAAAAATCGGGGAGTTGTTGCGCGTTGAATCGCTCGAAATCAGGGAGGTTGTGCGGCAATGTGGAGGAGATGAGAAAAAAGTGCTGAAAGTTACCAGGTGGTTATTGGATCAGGGAATCCTCGAGATGAACACTTCGGATAAGCTTGTTTTGAAAAAAGAGCTGCATTGAATTCCTCCATGCTCCCTTCTCCCTTTTCCTTTTTTCCTATTCATTTTTCACTTAACCTCACTGACTCACCGAAGTTTGATTACCTTTGCGCCAGAGAAGTTGTAATTGCCGGTATGGAACAAAGATCAAAAGATGAAGCCCTTTTTTCGGATGTTGTTTACTCCAGAAATGTTATTGAATTTGCCACTGTCGCCAATGAATTTTGTGCTTTTGCAGAGTCGGTAAGCGATCTTACCAGGAAGGATTTTCTTGGTAAATTGCAAAAAATGTTGCCTCTTTTGTATCTGAAAACGGCATTATTGCCGGCTATCAATGAAGAAGATGTGGAGGAGTCGCCTGAGAAATTTGTGACTGAAAGCGACTATCTTTTCATTTTGAAGAAGTTAAGTTCCAAAATGGGCGAGCTGGATAGCTATCCTGAAATTTTCGAACAGGGGACGCCTCTGGGTGAAGCGAATGTCGAAGCAAATATTTCCGAAAATGTGGCCGATATCTATCAGGATTTAAAAGATTTTATCTTATCCTACCGTATTGGCACCGTCGACGTTATGAGGGCGGCTTTGTGGGAATGTAAAAACAATTTTGAACAGTACTGGGGACAAAAACTGGTAAACGGACTTCGGGCGGTTCATAATCTGGTTTACGGTAATGCCGGTATAGAATAGGAGAGCAGTTGAACTACTCTTGGTTGAAGTTATGAAGTAATGAGCGAATATAACAAGGAGTTTAAAAAAAGTATTACAGATGAAGAGTTGGCAGAACTTCCTCTTTCATTTTTTGAAGGGAAAATTCATCTGATTGAAAAGGTGGAGCAGCTCACTGATGCTGTTAATTATTTAAAAAATCAACCCATTTTGGGTT
Source organism: Prolixibacteraceae bacterium (assembly GCA_963663005.2). Taxonomy (GTDB): domain Bacteria; phylum Bacteroidota; class Bacteroidia; order Bacteroidales; family Prolixibacteraceae; genus CAINVV01. The sequence goes on along the minus strand of CAXXHH010000003.1, from coordinate 677,595 downwards.
TCGACACGGAGACTCGTCCTACGTTTAAGAAGGGTCAGAATCACCAGGTGGCCTTGCTGCAGCTCTCCACAGCTGATGAGGCTTTTCTGATCAGGACGAACCTGATTGGGTTGTCGCCCGGACTCATCAAAGTACTTGCATCCCCATCTATCCTAAAGATTGGAGCCGCCATACGCGATGACATAAAAATTTTGCAGCGGATAACTCCCTTCAAACCAAACGGTTTCGTAGAACTCCAGGAAATGGTAAAGCTTTATGGAATTGAGAATTTCAGTTTAAAGAAGCTGGCCGCCATTGTCTGTGGCGTTCGAATCTCAAAATCTCAAAGACTGACCAATTGGGAAGCCCCCGTTTTAACTGAGCAACAACAAATCTATGCAGCCACCGATGCATGGATTGCCTATGTCATTTATATCGGTCTCACTCAACAATAATTCTATGAAGCCTCTGGCCAAAGTCATATTAAAGAAGGGCAAGGAAGAATCGATGGAGCGGTTTCACCCCTGGGTTTTTTCGGGTGCGATAGACCGCATTGATGGCGCTGTTGAGGAGGGCGATCTGGTCTCGGTGCTGAAAAGTGACGGTAAAATCATTGGATACGGACATTGTGCCATTGGCTCTATTGCAGTCAGGGTTTTTTTATTCGGAGAGACGCCTCCTGACGATTCGTTCTGGAGAACCCGGATAGAAAATGCATATCTGTTGCGAAAAAAGATCGGACTCGCCGATGCCCCGGATACGAATGTGTACAGGTTGATACATGGTGAAGGCGACGGACTGCCCGGCCTTATTGCCGATTATTACAACGGAACTGTCGTCCTTCAGGCACATTCTGTCGGGATGTGGCTGGTACGGGATGCGATAACCGAAGCGTTTAAAGCCGTGTTGAAGGATAAGTTGATAGCGGTTTACGATAAAAGCGCCAAAACACTACCGTTTAAGGCAAATATTGAAGCCAAAGACGGTTATCTTTTTGGAAATTCGGGAGCCGGGGAAGTTGTAGAATATGGGAACCATTTTAAGGTCGACTGGCTTGAAGGTCAGAAAACAGGATTCTTCATCGATCAGCGGGAAAACCGCAGACTTCTTTCTGAATATGCCCAAAACAAATCGGTGCTTAATATGTTTTGCTATACAGGAGGTTTTTCTTTCTCTGCCATGCGGGGAGGAGCGACCCTTGTTCATTCGGTTGATTCATCCGCGAAAGCAATTGAACTCACAAACGAAAACGTGACATTGAATTTTCCGGGAGATCAGCGTCATGAAGCTTTTGTTGCCGATGCCTTCGATTTTATGCAGGATATCAAAGACAAATACGATCTGATTATTTTGGATCCTCCGGCCTTTGCCAAACACAGAAATGTTCTTTCACAGGCGCTGCAGGGATACAAACGGCTCAATGCGAAAGCATTTCAGCAAATAAAACCCGGTGGTATTCTTTTTACTTTTTCCTGTTCACAGGTTGTGACCAGGAGTAACTTCCGCGAAGCCGTTTTCTCGGCAGCCGCGATAGCCGGGAGGGAGGTGCGGATTTTGCACCAGTTATCCCAGCCGGCCGATCATCCAATTAATATTTACCATCCCGAGGGTGAATACCTGAAAGGATTGGTCTTATATGTCGAATAACAATGATTATTTAAGTTTATAGAAATTGAATTTTAAAGATTTTGACTTTACTCACGAAGTAATGGATGGTTTGAACTCCATGGGCTTCGAGAATTGTACTCCGGTTCAGGAATTTGCCATCCCGGTTATTATGCAGGGAAAAGACCTGATCGCCTGCGCCCAAACCGGTACCGGCAAGACGGCAGCCTACCTTCTTCCTATCCTTAACAATATTTCCAAAGAGGGGCATACCGGTATGCATACTCTGATTATTGCCCCAACCAGGGAGCTGGTCTTACAGATTGATCAGCAAATTGAAGGGTTCTCCTATTTTATTGGTGCATCTTCACTTGCGGTATATGGCGGTGGCGTAGGGGCTGCTTTCGATCAGCAGAAATCTGCATTGGTGCAAGGCGCCGACATTATCGTGGCAACGCCGGGAAGATTGCTCTCGCACATTAATTTGAAGTATTCGGATTTCAGCACGATCCAGACACTGATTCTGGATGAGGCCGACCGGATGCTGGACATGGGTTTTTTCGATGACATCATGCGAATCGTCAGTGAGCTGCCCGTCGAACGGCAGACGTTGCTCTTTTCTGCAACAATGCCGCCCAAGATTCGCCAGATGGCAAACATGATCCTGAAAAATCCGGAGCAGATAAACATAGCCATCTCGAAACCTGCCGAGAATATTATCCAGGCGGCATACATGGTTTATGAAGGACAGAAAGTTCAGCTGCTGAAGGAATTGTTGAAAGGAAAAACTGATTATAAAAGCGTGCTGATATTCACTTCCCGAAAAGCCAATGTGAACGGACTGGTAAGGGAACTAAGGCGAATGGGCTTTTCGGCCGACGGCATGCTGTCTGATCTTGAGCAAAAAGAACGTGAAGAGGTAATGCTTCGCTTCCGTAACCGCGAAACACAAATATTGGTTGCTACTGATATCGTTTCCCGCGGAATCGACATCGATGGCATTGACCTGGTTATGAACTACGACGTGCCACGGGATCCAGAAGATTATGTGCACAGGATCGGACGAACAGCCAGAGCCTCGCTCTCGGGTGTTGCAATTACTTTGATCTCCGATAACGATGCGCACAATTTCAAGAGAATTGAAGATCTGATAGAGCGCGACATTATCAAAATCCCATTACCAGCCGGGATGGGCGAGGGACCGGAATATAACCCAGCCGCAAGCAAAAAGGCTTCTTTCAGACCCTCATCCGGAGGAAGAGGAGGAGGTGGCAACCGAACGCCGGCTAAAAAGGATTTTAGGCATCGCGATCGTGGTAACCACGCCGGACCAAAAAAACAAGCATAGAAAGAGATAAAAGTGAAGAGATAAAAATGAAAAGTGAATAATGGAGGAAGTGCTCCTTTCATTATTCACTTTTCATTTTTATCTCTTCACTTTATCTTATCTTTTCACCCTTTCAGGGTCGACTACAATGTGTTTGATCGATTTTTTCCCGGATCCAAAAGAATATGAATAGGTGATGTGTATCAAGCCATCTGTTGTTTGGATAAGGCAAGGGTAGGAGAAGCTTCCCTTCTTATCGGCAGCATATTCGATTACCTCTTTTTTATTCCAGGTAAGGCCCTCGTCATTTGATAGGTATAGTGATAATTTGTATCGTCCGTCGTCTATATCATTTCCAAAAAACACCCACTGCCCATTTTTTAGGGCGGCTATTTCGACGCTTGCTTCATTGGGGATTTCGGTCTTCTTTGCCAACGACCACGACTCGCCCTGATCGCCGGAAGTGCTCACCCAGACCCTGGCTGGTGCGTCTCCGCTGTCTCGCATGTAGGCAACAATTTCCCCGGATTTGCGCACGGCCAACGCGGGTTGTATCGGCCCGCGACCAACTATCGGCAGACTCGGACGCCACGTTTCACCATTGTCATCTGAAATTGCCACCATCGACATGTTTAGTCCGTCGGAATAGAGCGGTAGCAAGATCCGTCCGCTTTTTAATGTGATCGGCTGAATCCGCGTCATCCAGCCGAAGCTGCGTTTCATTTTTTCTTTGCTTGCTTCAATGATCTGATCGTCGTACTTCCGCGCATAACCCGCCCAGCCATGATTTTGATTGTCCATCTCCTTAAACTTTTTCGCAGCTTCGAGCGCAAAGCTGTCATCCGGCTTCAGTAGAATATCGTCTTGCCAGTTCCACGCTGGAGCGCCTTCGGTCATAAAGTTTACAGAGGTGCGAAAGCGGATGATAGAATATTCCCACTGATTAGCCTGTACAGCAATCCAAAAGAGAAACAATTTTCCCTCTTTGTTGAGGAAGAGTACTGGATTGCAATCCGGAATACCTTTCGTGTCTGCCATTAAAAATGGAACGCTCCAGGTTGTGGCCCCTTTTTTCTGCCGGGCGCCCATGATCCGAACATCATCGGCCGTACGTTCGCCGTTGCCCTGAAACCAGGCAGCTAAGAGATCTCCGTTTGGCAGCTGCACGATAGAACTGCCGTGGGTGTGTTCATCCTGGAAAGGAAACACCAATTCCTGTTGAATAATTGCATTTGACGTTACCGTCGATTGAGCCTGGCCACTCAAAGTAAAGAGCAACAGCAAGCTGAGAAACATAAAATTCCTGATCATTTAAAAATAGTATTAGTAGTAGTTGAAACTATGTGCAAGATAGGAATTTTCGTCTATCGGATCCAATCTTCATTTCTTCCTGCCGAGCGGAATTGTTATTCCCAGCCACGGAGCAGCAAAGGAACCGGAATCGCCACCCAACGGAAAGACAAGACCGTAATCCAGTCCGGCATTCTTAATGATCGTGCGGGCTCCAAACATCATCAGTGCGAAGGAAGAGCTCCCTGGGAACAAGTAGTTCTCCGTTAGTAAATATCCGCGCGGACCAATACGGTACATTCCGCTGAGGTTCAGCATGGGCGAACTGGAAACTGATCCACCGGCAAAAGCATATCCAGCGCCAAGGCTGACATTGGCATCCTTTGACCCAAGAGTGGCAAGTCCGTAGAAAATTCCATATGTGGTGTTGGAGTCAGTAAAATCCTTGCCACCAATGATAGTTCCGGCCAAAACTCCTGCTGCCACATTAAATTTATTCTTCGAGACAGGAATCGATACCTTGACTGTTCCCCATGCCGGCGTTGGCGCTCCGCCAAACAGGAAAAGTGGTATTAATCCGCCTCCTACTGAAATATAATCATTGATTCCGATGGCAAAAGAATTCATCATCACCCAAATATTCTGGTAATAACCTTCTCCCTTTTTTAAGCCATAGCCATTTGGCGAAAAGAAATATCGGGTGGATTGCGGATTTTCGAGCCAGAATTTACCACCCTTAATTTGTGTGACATCCAGCGGAATTATCTTTTTGATATCAACTTGCAGGAGGGTGATCTCGCCCAGCTTATCCGATTTGAATAAAACCCGGACAGAATCGTTGGATAAAACTTCTCCGGTATAGAGGTTGCCGTCTTTTGTCTCAATTTGGACAACCTTTTGTTCGGCCTTTTGTTGACCGAATCCCGACTGACTGGATCCGAAAAGAGCAATTATCAGTGAGATTATCAGATTGTTGAATATAGTTTTCATACGTATGTAATTTGTTTTTCATTTGCCGCATGGAACCCTCAATGCAGTATGCATCTTCTTTGGTGAGCTTTTCCTCATGTGGGTTTCATCCGTACAGAATTTGTTTTGTGACGGTCGAAGCTCATCCTCCAGGTTTTGTGAAGGTATATATTTTTGTAATGATTTTAATTTTAATATCAATATTAATTATCCCGATTTTGGTGGTTTTCCAAAGCGGGGGATCTTCCTCCGGAGGGGTGCGAAAAAATCAGCAAGAGATTCTTCCGAATCAATAATTGCTTTTCATTCCTTCTTCTGCCCAAATTCGCCTATATTTGTATAAAGGACTTCCATGAATAGCTCAGACGCCACTGTTTTCCTCAGTAATCCCCAACTTGATCTTGCATTTGACTTTGTCCGGTTTACTGGTCAAAACCTCTTCCTAACGGGGAAAGCCGGGACAGGCAAGACCACATTCCTCAAAAACCTGAAACTCAATTCGCCAAAGAGAATGGTGGTAGTGGCGCCAACCGGTGTTGCAGCGATCAATGCCGGCGGCGTAACGATTCATTCATTTTTCCAACTTTCGTTCGGGCCGCAGATACCGCAGGATCCTGATCGGATGCAACCCGCTCCGACACCTTTTGAGAGCACATCTGCTGCGAATATAAAACGGTTTAGCCGGGAAAAAATCAACATCATCAGGAGCCTGGATCTCTTGGTTATTGATGAGATAAGCATGGTGCGTGCCGATGTGCTGGACGCCATCGATGAGGTTCTGCGCCGCTACCGTACCCGCTACAAACCGTTTGGAGGAGTGCAACTTCTGATGATTGGCGACCTTCAGCAGCTGGCGCCAATTGTGAAGGATGATGAATGGGAGATCCTAAAATCATACTACGATACTGCATTTTTTTTCAGCAGTCGGGCATTGAAAAAATCGAAATTCACAGGAATTGAACTGAACCATATTTTTCGTCAGACGGATCAGCAATTCATTGATTTACTTAATAGAATTCGTGATAATCAACTTGATACGTTGACGCTTCAAAAACTGAATGAGCGGTATGTGCCAGGATTCAATCCGGATGAGAAGGAAGGATACATCACGCTCACAACACACAATTTTCAATCACAACAAATAAATAGTTCCAAGCTGAATAGTCTGAAGTCAGCAGTTGTCAGGTACACCGCTGAAGTAAAAGGCGAATTTCCCGAATATTCGTACCCCACCGATTTTGAACTGGAACTGAAAGTTGGAGCCCAGGTTATGTTCGTGAAAAACGACCTTTCTCCGGCCAAACGATTCTACAACGGGAAAATTGGGAAGATCAATGACCTGGATGATGATCAGGTAGAGGTTTTGTGTCCTGATGACGATACCACTATTATTGTAGAGAGAGGCGTTTGGATGAACTCAAAATATTCACTGAACGATGCTACGCAAGAGATTGAAGAGGAAGTGATTGGAACTTTTAACCAGTTTCCGCTCAAACTTGCATGGGCCATCACGATCCATAAGAGTCAGGGTTTAACATTCGAGAAGGCTATTATTGATGCGCGTTCTTCGTTCGCGCACGGACAGGTTTATGTGGCACTGAGCCGGTGCAAGACTTTCGAAGGATTGGTGCTCAGCACGCCGATTGCAAATCACAGTGTGAAGAATGATACTACCGTGATGCAGTTCAGTGAGGAAATCGAACATAATCAACCCGGCCCTGCCGAACTCGAGCAATCCCGCAGAGAGTACATTCAGCAATTGCTGTACGAGCTTTTCGATTTCAAGCCTATCATCCGGCAGATTCAATATGTGCTTAAAATATGGGACGAGCATTCGGCTCAGCTACTCGGTTCACTGAGTTTTGTGTTGCGCGGAATGATTTCCCCGGTTCAAAATGAGATGATTGATGTTGCAGGAAGGTTCGAAAATCAGGTAAGAAGTTTACTCTTTGGAGGTTCTGATCCGGAGGAAAATCCGCTGCTTCAGGAGCGTATCCAGAAGGCATCGGAGTTCTTTTTAGCAAAAGTGGAGGAACTTTTGGAACTGCCTCTGGCGGAAGCAACCTATGAAAGCGATAACAAGTCCGTGCGCAAGAGTTTGGGGGAAGCTACCGAAAAGCTCAGGAAAGAGATACGCATTAAAAGTGTCTGCCTTACTCATTGCAAGGCAGGATTTAGCACCAAGTCGTTTCTCGAAACACGCTCCAAAGCCGCCATCGATAGCGAGGAGGCTGTGCGTTCAGGCAAGAAATCTGCTGCGCCGTTGGCATTTTCCGCTAATCCAGATTTCTACAGTCTGCTGAAGAGATGGCGGGCTGAAAAGGCGGAGTTGATGCAAGTGGAAGAGTCGCGCATTCTTACTCAGAAAACGCTGCTCGAAATCGTTCAGACCTTGCCCGTAACCGGGAAGGATTTGAAGGCTGTGAAAGGAATGGGCGGCGTAAGAATGAAACAATTTGGCCGGGAGATTCTCGAAATGATTTTATCCTACCGGGGAAACCATGGAATGGAGATTCCTGCGGAAGCAGAGAAAGAGGCCGAACGTGCAGGTATGGATTCAAGGCAGCTAAGTTATGAGCTCTTCAAAAACGGACTTTCAATTCCGGAGATTGCCAGAAACCGGCAAATGGCTCTTTCAACAATCGAAGGACATCTGATAACTTTCATAGGAACAGGACAAATTGCCATCGACCGATTGGTAGACCAGCGAAAAGTTAAAGCTATAGAAGAATGCATAGAGCTGAATAATTTCAGACAACTCAGTGATCTCAAAGCAAAGCTGGGTGATTCGTACAGCTACTCCGAAATAAAATTTGTACTTAAATATCTTGAGTCGTGTAACCAATAAATGAATTGAACCGGGAGTTCTATTTTATTAATTAGTTAAAATTTGTACTTTGCAGGATATTCAATCTCTACCCGGAACCACGATTTTACCGGGTTAGAGTTTCGATTTGTTTCCGGCTATACATAAAACTAGATAATGAAAAAATTTATCCTGGCATTCGATCAGGGAACCACCAGTTCGCGCGCTATTGTCTTCGACCACGATGGTTTACCCGTTTCGATTGCTCAAAAAGAGTTCACTCAAATCTATCCCAATCCGGGCTGGGTAGAACATAATCCTGAAGAAATTTGGTCTACGCAGGCAGGTGTAGGCGTTGAGGCAATGACAAAGGCAGGACTGAGTTCTGCTAACATGGCTGCTGTAGGTATCACGAACCAACGCGAAACCACCGTTGTTTGGGATAGAAAGACTGGCAGACCGATCTATAATGCAATTGTCTGGCAAGATCGCAGGACTGCCGACTATTGTGATTTGTTAAAAAAGGATGGGTACGGCCAGCTTATTTTGGATAAAACAGGATTAATACCCGATGCTTATTTTTCGGCTACCAAAATAAAATGGATCCTGGATAATGTTGATGGAGCCAGAAGTATGGCAAACAGAGGGAAATTAGCCTTCGGTACCATCGACTCATGGCTGGTTTGGAATCTGACCCATGGCAAGCTACACATCACGGATGTTTCCAATGCATCACGAACGATGCTCTTCAATATTCACACGCTAAAATGGGACGAGGAGTTGCTTGCGTTATTCGATATCCCCCAGAGTCTTCTGCCGGAGGTTCGATCGTCCAGTGAGATATATGGCAAAACAGGCGTTCAGCTGGGAAAGCCAATTTCGATTTCGGGTATTGCAGGGGATCAGCAATCGGCGCTTTTCGGACAGATGTGTATAGAACCCGGAATGGTTAAAAACACGTATGGTACAGGATGTTTCATGATGATGAATATCGGTGAAAAGCCGATTGAATCCAAAAGCAAACTGCTGACCACAGTAGCCTGGAAGATTGGTGGCGAGACCACCTATGCACTCGAAGGGAGTATATTTATCGGAGGTGCAGTCGTTCAATGGCTTCGCGATAGCTTGGGAATAATTCGTACGTCGAAAGAGGTCGAGCGACTGGCAGCCAAAGTTAAGAGCAGCGAGGGTGTTTATTTTGTGCCGGCATTTGCCGGACTGGGAGCTCCGTATTGGAATCAACATGCTCGTGGAACCATCACCGGCATAACACGGGGCTCAACAGCGGCGCACATTGCACGGGCGGCCGTCGACAGTATCGCATACCAGACCCTGGAGGTGTTGTTGGCCATGCAAAATGATTCAGGCGTCACTATCCGGGAATTGCGGGTTGACGGGGGTGCCACAGTTAACGATTGTCTGCTTCAGTTCCAGTCCGACCTCCTGCAGGCTAATGTTGTCCGGCCAATGATAACGGAAACAACTGCCCTTGGCGCGGCCTATCTCGCCGGACTGGCAGTTGGCTATTGGGATAATATTCAGGACATCGGACAACAATGGAAACTGGATCGCACCTTTTCTCCGGGAATCCCAGCCAGCGAAACCACTTCTCTGATTAAAGGGTGGCACAGATCAGTAAAAGCAGCTACAGCTTGGGCGGAAGAGTAGCGAATTTGCCGATTTTTTGTTCTGTCAGGACAATAAAAACAACATGTTAGAAGTTTGATGCGTTTTAATAGTTCATATAATGAAAGATAAAATGGATACGCAGAACCCCGAATTAATGAGTAAAGATCCTGCAAATTGGAGAGGCATTTTTTATTTTAATAAAAGGGATTCGCGATTAATCGTGCCAAAGTTGAATCCTGAACTTGGATGGACTTTTAATATGGGCAGCTATAAAGCAATATTGATTGTCATAGCAATTATTGGGTCTGTGATATTATCAGCAGTAATGACAAGATAAGTGTCTATCAAATTTTAAGATATTCTGCATAATTTTAAAACAAACTGACTATGAATCCTTTTTTTGGAGAATTCTTCGGCACGGCGATCATCATTTTGTTGGGGGGAGGGGTCGTCGCCAATGTTTCGCTCGACAAAACTAATGGCCATCAGAGTGGTTGGATTGTGATCACTTTTGGGTGGGCAATTGCAGTATTCACCGGCGTGCTTTTTGCAGCACCAATCAGCGGCGCTCATCTTAATCCCGCGGTGACACTGGCATTGGTTTTGGTGCATAGTTTTTCGCCATCTCTCATGTTGACCTATATTGTAGCACAACTGCTTGGAGCTATGTTTGGCGCCGGCTTGGTCTGGCTTGCATACAAAAAGCATTTCGACGCGACCAATGACGCCAGTGCGAAAATGAGTGTATTCTGTACCGCACCCAATATCAGAAGCTATTTTTACAATCTGGTAACTGAAATCATTGGTACCCATATGCTTGTGATGGCAGTACTCTATATGGCTACTCCGGATGTAGGTTTGGGTGCCTTGAATGCGCTTCCGGTTGCGCTGGTTGTATTGGGTATCGGTCTATCACTTGGAGGTCCCACCGGCTATGCAATCAATCCTGCCCGTGACCTCGGACCGCGAATCATGCACCATTTCCTGCCCATTAAGAACAAGCATCACAGCGACTGGCAATATGCCTGGGTGCCTGTTTTAGGGCCACTGCTCGGTGCAGTTTCTGCCGCCGGACTATTTTTTATATTGAAGAGTTTTTAGAATTAGATAAGCTAAGGTTGATAAAATAGTTGATAATCAAGTATATATAAGATAATCTAAAGTTAATAACATAAGAGGTCTTGACCTATAATGTTATTAACTTTAGATTATCTATTACTTTATTAACTTTAGCTTATCTAATTCTAGTTAATTATCAACTATTTCAAAATCACTTCCAATACCGGAATCTCCATTGGTGGTTTTATAACTGGTAAGGTCAGATTCACACTATTGCTGTCTTCGCCGCTGCCAGCCCGGAATTTGATTTCTGAGGCATCATGCAAAAACTGAACATATTTAATTTTTCCTGCCATATTTTTCAACTTCAGATTTCCCATCGGATAGGCAAGAAGATGGATGTACAGTCGATTCGTTTTCGCATTGTAGGTAAGTAGCGAGTTGTAAGGGGTCTCAAATCCTGCAGGCGCTTCCGTGCATCCGTATATTGAGCGGTTGTTGTATTTCATCCAATCACCCATGGCTTTTAGCCTTTCCTGGGCGCGGTAGTCAAACAGGCCACGGGCAGTCGGCCCAACATTCAGTAATAGGTTTCCTCCTTTACTTACCGACTCAATCAGCAATTCTAACAGCTGCGCCGGATTTTTCCAACTGGTTTCATCGCGGTAGTAGCCCCAAGATCCGGAAAATGTCTGACAAGTTTCCCAATAGACCTTCTGTCCGTTGCGTTCGGGCCATTTCTCCACTTTGTACTGCTCGGGTGATTCGAAATCCCAACCATAATCTTTGTCTTTCAAATCCAGACGATCGTCAATAATAATGTTTGGCTGCAGAGAGCGAACCATTTTCAACAAATCCTCCGAACCCCAGTCGTCCCGGCCTTTCCCATTCTTACCAGGAAAAGAGAAATCAAACCAGATCACATCTATCTGACCGTAATTGGTTAGCAATTCACGTACCTGGTTCTTCAAATATTCACGGTATTTAGCCATGTCTTTGCCTTTGTTCAATCTTGCGTATGCTGAGTCCGATTCCTGACGCTGCGGATGCACCCTGTCGATTGTATAATCAGGATGATGCCAGTCTATCAGCGAATAGTAAAATCCGACTCTCAAGCCTTCACTCCTCAAGGCTTCAACATATTCCTTGACAACATCCCTTCCAAATTTTGTATTTGTTGACTTATAATCCGTATACTTTGAATCAAAATTGCAGAATCCTTCATGGTGTTTCGCCGTCAGAACTACATACTTCATTCCTGCCTCTTTGGCCATTCTCGCCCATTCTTTGGGATTATACAAATCAGGGTTATACTCTTCAAAGTACTTCTGATACTGCTCGTTAGTCATTCGTTCATTATTCTTCACCCACTCATGGCGTGCAGGTAAGGCGTACAAGCCCCAGTGAATAAACATCCCGAAACGGGCATCTGTCCACCAGGCCATCCGTTTGCTTTTCTGCTCAGGTGTTTCCGTCTTGTAATTAGTTTGGGCAATGGTCTGCATACTGAATAGCAACAGTATCAACATGCTGACAAATTGGATTTTACAGCTTTTTCTCATTTGTGTTTTATTAATTTGAGTTTGATAGTTTCAAAGGTAAATTATTCTTCCAGGAGGTTCACCTCTTTTATACTTCCCGCTTTGGTATTCACCCGAAGCGTTTTTATTTCGTATGGACGGAAATTGCCAGCCCATTTACGCTTGGCAAAACCTAGTTCCAGATTTGCCGCTGCAGCAGAACCATTGGTCTCAACACAGCGAAGAATCAGATCATCGCCATTTTCTGATGCTTTCACAGCCGAAACGATGATGTTAGACGCGTCGACCGAGAGAAACGATCCCGATTTCGGCATTGTACCCTTATGGATTCCCTGGTAAATGGGAACTGAAGGTGCAATGAATTCCTCGGCGATTCTGACGAGGTTGCCGTGTTGCCAATTTCCTATATGCGGAACAAGCTTCATGCGGAAGGTCTGTATTCCCTGATCCATCCATAAATGTTCTGCTTTCATATCGAGCACTTTTGGATTATGATGCGCGTAAACTGCACCACGGGCCACGGATATCCGCATATCGTTTCCGGCTACATTATACCCGTATTTCGCATCGTTGAAAACGGCTAATCCATAATTCGCTGAACCTTTTTTACCAGTCACATCAATCCAACGCTGGCCAGGGTCTTCGTCGCCATTTGTGGCCCGAACAATTGTTCCGTAGGAAGTCTCGTAGGTAGCAACAGGCGATTCAACAGCAACGGGGAAGGAGAATTTGAGCATTTTCAAGTGCTCGTGCCAATCCAATGTTACACTTGCTTCCGGATTCTTTGATCCTGCATACAATGTCCAGTCGATCGTCAATGTTGAGGCGCCGTACGTGGTAATCGAACGGATCTTGCCCCGCAGCGGACCTTCTTCCAATATCTTAATCGTTGCGTTTCCAAAAGCTCCGATCTCCTTATTGTACGTCTTGATGTCGTGGCTCCAGGTATCGCTAGGATCGTCAATTACCACCGCCCTGCATCCGGTATCACCACCGGTAAATATCTCTTTGCCAGTTGCTTTATCAAAAAGTCCCAGCGTGCCGTTGTACGAGAACTGAAGTTTCACCAGGTCGTTTTCCATCGTGTTTTCAGTGACCTTAACAACCGATTTGGGTGCCGGATTTTCGCTATCCCAAAGCCTGATCTGCCTGTATCCCATTGGCGGAATCGTCATATTAACCACTAGCTTCCTGCGGCTGCCTGTCTCTGATGATCCCGGAGCCCATTGGTGTGGCAAAGCGTTGCCATTCTCGTCATCCACTCTGGACGATTTGTGCATGGTACCCCAGTTGAAATCGTATTCAATATTGCCGTTAACTTCCCAGGCGTGTGGGTTAAAGACCAACAGATATTGAGATTCCGGGTCTTCCGTGGAGACCTGCCATTCCAATTTCTGAACGGCCATAAATGTTGCCTGATGCGCTACATCCTGTGCATAGCCGAATCCCTCACGGGCACTTTGGGAGTGGTCGAAGAGAGATGATCCGGCCAAACTATCGTGAAACTGCAGGAAGAGGACTTTGTGCCAAGCCGCTGTCAACTCTTGCTTTGGATAATGGGCGCCCCATGAGACGGAACCGATAGCAGCCAATTTTTCGGCGGTTACCAACGCTGCCTCCGATAGGCGATTGCCCTTTTTTATTTCTCCCTCTGCGGTGTAACAGCCAACCGCATGATGCTGCAGGTCGTCTTTGATGGTAGGAAGATTGGGGTTATTTTCAGCATGTGCCTCCTTGAAATATGTATCCGGAGTGCTGTATAAAACGGTTGGAGCCCCTTGCTCTTTTTTTAACTCATTGATAGAACTTATATTGATCTTTGTCGCTCCGCCACCATGGTCGCCAGCCCCATAATAGGCCATGAAACTCTTCATCGGCTGATTGGCGTACTGGGCCACCAAATTTTCGACCCTGTTGTGAACGGATCCACTGTCGTTATACCCAAACTGGATGCGGTAGGTCAAGACCTTGGTGCCATCACTTCCTTCCCACCAAAACAGGTCTGAGGGTAATGTTTTTTCACGGATGCCCGGACGCATGAAAATGTAATTTTCCATCCCTTGCTTGGTGATTATTTGCGGAAGATTACCGGTATGCCCAAATGAATCCGGGTTATAGGCAACCTTGGAGCGATGACCCAGCAAACGCTGTAGTGTGAGCTGTCCGTATAGTCCCTGCCTTACCATCGCCTCACCTGACGGGATATTCATGTCGGGTTCTACCCACCAGCCGCCTGGAATACTCCAACGACCCTCATCAACCCGTTTGCGAATTTCTTTTAGCATGGCAGGATCATTCTCCGCTACCCACTGGTAGAACTGAGCGGAACTGGCCGTAAATTTAAATTCAGGTTCCTCTTTCATCCGATCGAGGGCAGATTGAAACGTGCTGTGCACTACGGAGATGCCTTCCGACCAATGCCACAACCAGACAGGGTCGATATGCGCCTGACCAATCATGTGAATTTTGAATTTTATGGCATCCGCCGACCAGCTGAAACCTGCCGGCAAAGTGCTGGCGAATAGGTTAGTGGCGGGAGCCAGGACAAGTAATGCGGTACCCGAAGCGGTACTCTTCAGAAAATTTCGGCGTGAAAGTTGACTCTTTGTTTTTGAATAGTTTTTCATTTTTAGTAGTATTTAGTGGGCAATTTTAAAAATCGGCAGATGTGCAAATATCTCAGCTTGAGAGCATCAGTCTTACCGCTCTCAAATCTCCGAATAATTTGCAGTGTTAAAGTTAATCTATCTCCTGGAAATATTTGCTGCCTTACTAGTTTGTTGTCAAAATTTTCTGCGTTGAATTAGGATTTGCCCTCCTGACAAAATTTCGAGCGAGATATTGTTCCGCGGTTTTACCCCAAAGCTCAATCCTCTTACTCTTTTTTTCCTGCCATTCCAGTGGTAATATATGAAAGAAGCGAATGAATTTTTTATCACTTGAGACCGATCAGGTGTCGGTACGAAACAGCTTAAGTCTCACAGAGCCAAATCTGTGAACATGATTAATACATATAAATATTCATAAATGTAGTAATATCAATATGTTAACGAAGATTGATTTAATTATTTTTCAAGTAAATTGACAAAATTTAACTATGCAATTAATCAAATAACTAAAATAATAGTCATAATTTAGTGCTTGTGAAAATCTATTTAGAGAAAAATTATTTCCGCCTATTAAAACTATTCCTATGAGTAATTATTCCTTTCATTCAAGATCAGTTCGATTGCTAATTTCATTGGTTTTTTGCTTAACCATGTTCTCTTCACCTCTTTTTGCATCTTACCCTCCCGGGAAATTCCAGATTAAGGGTGTAGTCACCGAAGCTGAATCGGGTAAATCGGTACCATATTCTACTATCACCGTCAAAAATGGGAAAGGGATTGTCAAGCGTTTGGCTGGAGATGTCAATGGAAAATTCGAGTTCTCACTGGATTCCATCGGGAAATATGTCGTTTTTGTTCAGTCAATCGGATTTCAAACCAGCAAAAATGAGTTGAGTGTGGAAGCAAAGTCAGTTAAAATGGATATGGGGACGATTAAACTACTTACCGGAACAGAGAAAATTGCGGAGGTGGAGGTCGTAGCGCAGAAACCGTTAGTCAGAACCGAAGTCGACAAGATTATTTACAGCATTGACGCCGACCCTGAATCCAAGACTTCAAATGCCCTGGACATGCTCAGGAAAATCCCTCTCGTCACAGTCGATGGCGAGGACAATATTCAGATCAAAGGTTCCTCTAACTTCAAGATATTATTGAATGGTAAGAACTCTTCCATGCTCTCTCAGAACCCTAAAGATGTTTTAAAGAGTCTGCCGGCCAATACAATTAAAGATATCGAGGTAATCACCAATCCTTCTTCAAAATACGAGGCAGAGGGAACAGGTGGGATTATTAATATTATTACAACCAAAAAGCAGCTCGAAGGCTTCATGGGACGGGTCAATGCGGGAGTGGATACGCAGGGAGGATATAGTGGCGGACTATATGCCACTTCTAAAATCAAAAAATTCGGCTTCTCAGTCAACTATATGTATAATGACTTCCGTCAGCCAAAGAGCGAAAATTTTTCATCCAGGGAGAATTTTATAAGCAGCACTAACCGATACTCCGACACCTACGGATTTAATAAATATTTTGGCACCGCAAATATGGGGATGGGCGAAGCCAGCTATGAGATCGATTCTCTGAATTTGGTAAGTCTCTCATTTTGGGGATATACTGGCGATTTTACTGCGGATGGTGAATCTTCTACGAGCGACTATGACACAAACCATCTACTAACCAGAAAACTCAGTAACTTATCAAAATCACTGAATAACCGTGGCAGTTTATCCGGTAACATCGACTATCAGAGAACCTTTAAGAAGCCGGATAAGTCATTCACCGTTTCTTACAAACTGGACAGATCGCCAATGAAGACCGATGGTGAGAATTCGATTGACGGCATTTTAAATTACAACTCTTATCGCCAACGTTCTGCCAATGATGCTTCCGGTACGGAACATACATTTCAACTCGACTATTATGATCCGCTCACCAAGATGCACCAGATAGAAAGCGGCGTAAAATACATATTGAGGCAAAATGTAAGCGATTCCCAGATTTCGCTTTTCGACGCGGCGCAGAATAGCTGGATACAGGATATGGCAAGAAATAACATGCTCGATTACGATCAGCATATTTTCGGGGTATATGGCGGCTATGTCTTGAAGCTCAAGAAGTACAGTATCAAGACCGGACTGAGGGCGGAAGGCACGCTAAATGACGGGTATTTCAGATCTAAAAAAGATACAACCTTCAAAAATAGAATGTTCAACCTGGTTCCATATGTGACCATCTCAAAAAATTTGGATAAGGGTCAGAATGTTAAATTTTCCTACACGCAAAGACTATCACGGCCAAGTATATATTATTTGAACCCATATGTCAATGATACTGATCCACTTAATATCAATTACGGAAATCCTGATTTGCAAGCCGAAGTCTCACATACATTTGATCTTACATACGGGAAATTTGCTGGAAAATATAACTTCAACATTAGCTTAAACGGAGCCTTGACAAACAATTCAATTGAATCGCTGGCAACAATTTCTTCCACGGGAGTCAAGACAACAACCTACAAGAATATTGGTAAAAATCAGAATTTTGGGACTTATATTTACGGGTCGCTCAGGCCAAACGCCAAATTCAATATTAGTACGAATATCGGTATCAAATATACGGTGCTGGAGAGTAATGACGGTCGGAATCTAAAGAATGAAGGATTCAATTATAATGGCTCCATCAATCTTCGTTATACAGCCTGGAAAAACGGATCAATATCCGGTTACGGAGGAATTTACTCTCCGCGTATTATGTTGCAGGGAAAATCTTCCATGTTTTGGTATTCCAGCCTTAACGTATCTCAGGAGATGCTCAAGAAGAAGCTGACTGCAACTGTTTCAATATCTGAACCTTTCAGAAGCAGGATTAAGCAAGAATCTACCTTAAGCGATCCTTCCTTTTATCAAAATAGCAAGTACTACTATTCCGGCCGTGTACTCAGGTTTAACCTCTCATACCGGTTTGGGCAGATGAAGGGAGAAGTCAAGAAGGCAAAAAGAGGTATTAAAAATGATGACCTGAAAAGTGGCGAAAATAGTACGGGCGGAGGTCAGAGTAATCAATAACTAATCTGCAAGAATTACGGTTCAGGGTTCCTGCCCAATGTTACTGTAGTTAATGGTGAGGATTTGGGGGGCGTCGGATTTCAATGTAAATCCTGACGCTCTCCGCCTTTTGTGTCATTTTATTCCGTAATGATCCCGAAGTATCTTACTGAACAGTTTTCCCGGAAGAATATATTTGATCACAACTGCCAATTTCTGCTCGAAAGAAGCGATGATGTAGTTTTGTTTTGGATTTGGGCAGTCTACAATTTTTACCAATTTTTTGGCCAAAATAACTGGCTCCCAGCCTTTTGATTCGTCATTCTCGATGATCGACAAGGTCTTGGCAAATTGATTCTGGTATGGGTCGCCTTCCCCGGTAGGGGCAAGAAATGCGCGCCTGTTGGCAGAGTTGGCGGTGTGAAAATCACCGGGATTGATCACGACAACTTTAATTTTAAACTCTTTAACCTCCATTCGAAGCGCTTCGCTCATTCCTTCGATAGCAAATTTGCCGGCGGAGTAGATTCCCTGGTAGGGAAGTCCCATCAATCCGCCGATAGAACTGAAGTTAATGATTTTGCCTCCTCCTTGTTTACGCATCACAGGCAATACCAACTGGATCAGTTGTACAACCCCCAGAAAATTGGTATTCATCTGCTGCCTGATAGTATCAAGAGGCAATGTCTCAATCGGACCTCCTGTATGCATTCCGGCATTGTTGATCAGCACATCGATCCGTCCCTCAGTCTTAATTATCTTTTCAACGGCTGAGGTGATCGTAGAACTGTCGTTGAGATCCATCAGCACTGTCTTCACCAAAGGATCGGCCGCTGTATCTTTTCGCAACGTGCCATACACAATGTGCCCTTGTTTGGCAAGCAACGAAGCTGTTTCTTTGCCGAATCCTGATGAAATACCGGTGATGAGGATTACTTTTTTCATACCTAAGTAATTGACTTTTTAATTGCCGTATGGAACTCGCAAGTGGAAATTTTTATGTTCTAGATGTAATTATATTACATGCTCGTTTCATACAATTCCAAGCTTCCTGGCAGCTTTTGTGATCTTCTCTATCGAAATTTCGACTTGTTCCTTGGTATGAGTTGCCATGAGTGAGTATCTGATAAGGCTGTCTTCTTTGGGAACACCTGGGGAGACAACCGGATTAACAAAGACTCCGTCTTCAAGCAACATCTTCGTCAGCATTAATGCCTTCATCTCGTCACGAATAAATAGCGGAATGATTGGAGATTCAGATTTTCCGGTATCGAATCCGTTGGATTTAAAGCCTTTCATGGCATAATTCGTTACATCCCACAGGTGCTTGATCCTTTCAGGTTCGCTCTCCATGATGTCAAGAGCTGCCAGTACCGTCGCCGTGGATGATGGAGTCATGCTCGCACTGAAGATGAGTGAGCGTGAGCTGTGTTTAAGGAAATTGATGGTGTCCTTATCGGAGGCAATAAACCCTCCCAGAGAGGCGAATGATTTGGAGAATGTCCCCATAATCAAATCCACTTTATCCGTCAGGCCGAAATGAGACGCCGTACCTGCACCATTGACACCGATGACTCCCAGCGAGTGGGCATCGTCAACCATGATGGTTGCTTTGTATTTTTCTGCAAGTTTTACGATCTCGGGAAGCTTAACAATGTCACCTTCCATGGAGAATATGCCATCGACGACAATGAGCTTCAGACTATCCGGAGTGCAATGTTTAAGCTTGCTCTCCAGAGATTTCATGTCATTGTGTCCAAATTTCAGCACTCTGGAGAAAGATAGCCTGCTTCCTTCAATAATGGAGGCATGATCCAACTCGTCTAGCAGTAAGTGATCGCTTCGTCCGGTAAGAACAGAAACAACTCCCAGATTAACCTGAAAACCAGTGCTAAAACAGAGTGCACCTTCTTTTCCGGTAAATTTTGCCAGTCTTTCCTCCAATTCTATATGTATGTCCAATGTGCCGTTCAAAAACCTTGAGCCGGCACAACCTGTTCCATATTGATCTATCGCCTTTTTCGCAGCCTCTTTGATTCTGGGATCACTGGTCAGACCAAGATAGCTGTTTGATCCAAACATCAGTACTTTTTTGCCGTCAATAGTAACTACTGTATCCTGATCGGATTCAATAACTCTGAAATAGGGGTAAATCCCTGCATCAATAATTTTTCGAGGCAGATCGAATTTTGATAGTTTTTCCTGTAATATTCCCACTTTTTGTAACTATAATGTTAGTTTGAGTCGCCAAATATAGCAAAAATGAAAAGTGCAAAGAGCAATTTGCTGAGGGTTTCGAAATTCTATATGCTATTTTTGAGCTTATTTATTTTCAGTCTTATTAAAGCTTGACCGTTTTTAACTGACTGCCTGCTTTCTGCGATTTATAGTTCACAGTGATCTCTCCCTTTCCTTCAACCAAAAATTGGTACTCTGAATAGCCATAACTTGGCACAGAAGTATAAATCACTTCGGGCCTGTGCTCCTGATAGCTGACTTTGTCTGTTCTGAGATCAGTGATTCTTCCGGATGCAATAACTTTGGCGCCGGTAATTCTGAGCATATCCTGAGTGTAAAGTTTGGAGCTTACTGCTTTGCTGGACATGGAGGGCAATCCTTTGGCATTTTTAAGGCGAACCCTTACCTGATGCAAATTCTTTCCAATCTCCTTAACATCGAAGACTTCCAAACTTATTTCAGGAGTCTGCTCCGCGGCATAAAGCACTACCATTGAATTGCGGTGAACTAATTCAGGAAGCATGAATGGATGAGGCAGGCGAGAACTCATTTTTACCCAGCCGCCAATCTCAATGTCTCCATAGGTAGGATGTTTATACGGTTTCCAGTCTTTATACAGCTCATTTAATCCAAGATAGTCGTTAAATTTTAACTGTTCCCTGCTAACATCCGGATTTCCACCCCTTCTGCCACCCGTACTCTCAGTAGCCGGGGGAACTGTCTTATCCACATTATCCCGATAGGTCTCCTGCGATCGGATGAAGAGTTCTCCGACAAAAGAATACGACCCTTCCAGGTTGAACATGTGCGAGTCGGTATCTCCGAACGTGTCATATAAATCATATGATGGCTGATAAACGTATCCCGGGGTCATTTTTGTGGCATTTTTGCCGATAATATCGTAAACTGCGACATCCCGCGAATCAACTTTCTCTTCCTTGACTGCAGGGGCTCTCAGCCACATTCCGCCGGAATTATGAAAAGCGAAGTTGATGAGGATATTCGGACGTTGATGGATATAGGCTGCGATGCTTTTCGCCTCGGTACTGGAAAGCGGAAAATTGCCTGCACCGCTCTGAACATACGGCGGCTGCCAGTTATAACCCCAGTTTCTGTTGCAATCCAGATATCCTTCGCTGTCTTCATTGATTCTTCCATCGTTGTCATTATCAATGCCTTCTTCGCCCAGTATGGTCCATTCTCCTTTTTCTCCCGGCTTGACAGGGATCATCAATCTGCTGTCTTCCGGATCAGTTTTGTAATCTCCAAGAGGGTCTTTGATTCGCATCATGCAAATATTCCCGTCTCCATCCAGGTCGTCCGGCCCATCTTCGTCCACCAATCCGTCGCGATCATCGTCCTTCGGAACCCTGACACTCCGTCCTGAACTGGGTGTTTGGGCATCTTTGAAAAAGTGCGCCCTTCCGTCGACATTTACTACAGGAAGAATATAATAGGCATTTTTGTCGACAACCTTGGTGATTTTATCGTTCTCTCCATATTTTGTCAGCAACATATTGGCAAAATAGAGACATACCTCGCCAGCCTGTATTTCATTACCATGAATGTTCCCGTCAACATATACTCCCGGTTTGGAGAGCGCTTCACCTGTTTTGGGGTTGTTAATGGTTAGTGCATAAATTTCGCGTCCTTCCTCACTCTTTCCAACCAAATCCAGTTTTGTCAGGTTTGGATAGGTGCTGTGCATCAGTTTCAATGCTTCTACAACATCGTCATATGTGTAGTATCTGTCAAATCGAAGTGGAATTTCAATCTTGCCTTTGTTTTCAGCAACTACCGTGAAGGTGAATAAGCAAAATGTGATCAAAATGAATAATTTTCTCATGATTACCCTCCAATCTTAATTTGTTTTACATCAGTGCCAAACAGAACCGATTCGATGTTCGCTTTTAGCACCGTTTTTTTGGTAGTTTTTATGGTGTAGGTAATTTTTTTCACCTGGTTGCCACCAATATCTCCCAGCGGGGTACGTTTGTAACCTTCCAAAAATTGCATGTTTTCGCCTTCCAGAATTATCACAACAGGAGATGGTTGTTTGTTTCTGGAGCCCATGGCGGTAGGATAGGGCAGAACGCCCTTGTTTTCGACGTAGAGCTCCAGTCTGTAAACACCTGCTCCCAGGTCTGTAATTGTCTCATTCATCAGTCGCACGTCGGGCAGCTTCGTCGACAGTTTCAATAACCATGGAAGCTGAATCTTGCATAGTGAATCGACCTGATTAACAGGAGGTGTACTGGTAATGAAGGGTTCAATTCCACCTATTTCAACTTTCCCTAACGTAGGATGGTTATATGGCTGCCATTTGGCGAATCCTGATCCGTTCAGTTTTTTGTCGATATAGTTTAGGATGGCTTTATCTTTGTCGTCAACTTCGACCGTTCTTGGAGCCATATCTCTGGACATTGTCTCCCTGGCGCCAGCTTCTCTTGGTCTTGGCTCAGCCGCCTTAGGTGGAGTAAAAAGATTCATGCTGAAAGATGGAACACCTAACTGATAATAGGCCCAAAGCTCGAATGAGCCATCTTTATCAGGATCTGCTGCCATCCGCTCGGTCGATCCTCCTTTTGCCTTCAGATAAGCCTTGTATTTTTCGGAAAAATCCGTATAAAATTTTAGATCGCCTTCCAATGGATTTACGGAAGCACCGAGTCCAAGAAAGTCCACAACGGTTTCTGCCGTCATTTCACGTCCGCCGCGGCTGGGCATAGCTGATTTAAATAACTCTACTACCTCGGATATTGAATAGGTTTTCTCCGGATCTGCTCCAATTCGTGCGGCAAATCTGGCGGGCACTTTCAGGTTTTCCATATTTGCGCCCCCTTTGCGCCCACCACGGGGAGGTGACATGCAAAAATCAGAAGTACCTAACGTAAAGGTCATTGCAATTTCGGGATGATCGAATATAAAGTTCATGACACCGTAAGCTTCAGGGGCTTCGCCTGGCCACAGACCAGTATCTTTCCAATTTGTCTTAAAAAGATGTGGAAAATTTATCCCGACATTGATTCCCCCAGGGCCATCCTCATTGATTTCTCCATCGCCGTCGTTGTCTAATCCTTCGGGATATAATTTGTATTTACCTCTTTCACCTTTGGTCGGATCTGCTCTTACCATGCTGCGCGGGTCCTTGTCTGAAATCAGGTAAGCACCTTCCGGATCTTCCACGCGAATTTGGGTAATCCAGCCATCACCATTAAGATCATCCGGTCCGTCTTCGTTAACTTGGTCGTCCTTATCATCATTTACGATTAAATCATTGACGGTCCGTTCCCATTTAACTTTCGAAAAGAATCCGGCAGTGGCATCCGGATTAGGTAAAGGAAGGATAAACCATTTGGTGTTTTTTGTGTAAGCAGACGAATCGAGCAGCATTTTGGCAAGCGCTAATGCTCCTTCGGTCGAGAGTGGTGTTTTCCCTTCAAAATTAGCGCCGACAAATATTGCTGGTACGTTTTTTAAACCTTTCCCAATTTCCAGCACATAAACTGGCTCTCCCCCCGGACTCACAGCTATACGGTGGAGGGCTGTTCTGGTAGGGGACATTTGCTGAAGAGTATTCAGCGATTTTTGAACTTCCGGATTGGTCTTGTACTTTTCAAATTTAACCTCTTGGGCATAGAGATCAGCAGCAAATGTGAGAAGCACAACGACCCACAAAGAGCTTAACGCAATTTTTAGCATCAGAATGAAATTTGAATAATAAACTTACGTTGAGTTAGTTCGTAACTACGCGTGAAAGTAGAAGATATTTTTCAAACAATTGTTCTAATGCCGATTTTTTTTAGGTAACAATGCCCTTAATGCATCATTTTGACGGTGATTTGAGATTGGATTCGAGCCATTTACCAATTAATTGGAGTCCTGTTTGTGCCGAAGTGTCATTTGGTCGGATAATGAGTGCCTGTTGAAATAATAGTTTGGCGTCGGCATGACTGCTATTATAAAGCTTCGACCAGGCTAGCATAATAACCGAGTCATAGTCCAGCGGATACAGATTGACAACCTTTTCGAACAGGTTGACAGCAGTTTTGTAATCTTTCCGATTGTAATAAATCACACCTAACCAATAGTTGGAAGTAGTATTTAGCGGGTCTACTTTCAGTATTTCTGTATATTGTTCTTTTACCTTTTCCCAATTCTCTATTGCGCTCAGCGGCTTGATACATCCCAGCCGGGCTTCGATCGCATATGGTTTAAGCGCTATCGCCTTCTTGTAGTAAATTATTGACTCATTATATTGTTTAACCAGGTAATTGAGCCAACCCATCCGGATATTGCAGATATAGTCGTTTTCCTGATAAATAGTCTTCATTTCAGCAATTGCTATATTGTAATTATTTTGATTTTCAGCAATATAGCTTTTACTGAAAGCGGCTTGCAATTCGGTAATAGTTTGAGCTTCAAGCTTGGTAGCAATTAAAAAAATTGCGCCTATGAGTAGTAATTTTTTCAAAGTTTCCATTTTAGTCCTCCTGAATATGAATATTGATAATAGTATTTATTTGTTGTATTAGCCTCGATCTTCTGTTGGTCAAAAGTGAAATTGCCGGTCAGGATCAAGTGCTTTCCTAAAAAGTAGATTAAAGAACCACCTGTTCTGAAGACGGAAGGATCCACTGAGTTATATACGTAAAGGGAACTAAAAGTGTTGTAGTTTTTTAAATTTCCCTTTGTGATGTTTCCTTCAGCCCATAAATTTTTAGCGATTTTTAGTCCGGCGGTCTGCGCAAAAATCAATCTGAAAGCCGAGCTTTCATTCATACCAACGACTGAGCTTGTTAAATAAATATTGCGCCTTCCGGGAAGAACTACTCCTGCCTGAAGCCCAACTTGCTGCGTAGAAGAGGAAGAGGATTTCAAGATCGATGCATTCGCCTCCAGACTGAAACGGTTCAGTTGTGACGATAAAGCGATGAACCCGAGGTTAGCCGGATAGTTTACATTTCCAACATTGGTGAATAATCGGTGGTAAGCAGTTTTAATATGCCAAACAGGGGTAAGTGAGTATTTCAGTATTGCCACGTATTCAGGTTGTTGCGTCAGCACGCTGCTAATTGTTTGCTGATAATAGGAATACGACTGGAATAATGAGAATTTGTAACCCAGCTCCGTATTGATACCCACCCTGTAATAGCTCTGATTGGAGCGCGTGGTCGTACTATTTGTTTTCAGGTTAAACTCGGTATCGACAGATTCCACCGGATTGAAACGTCGGATACCTAATTTTGAAGCCATATCAAACGAAAGATTTCCGGCATAGAGCCTGGTATTCACTGATCCTGCATTCAGACTGGAATAATACAGATATTCTTTGGTAACTTCATCCGATTGGTCGTACTCCAATGCTTTTTCATATTGGGTTTTCGCAGCGTAGTAATCACCTGTCACAAAATAGGCATATCCGGTTCGCTGACGGATGAATTTTGATTCAATGTTTTGACTTGAAGCCTTCTTCGATAAGTCGATGAGGTTTTTCCACTCTCCTTTCAAATAATAAGCATAGGTAAGACTATCAACCTTTTGAAAGCTTAATTTTGCCTGTGAAAAGCTGGAAAGTGGAAAAAGCAGAAAGAGGATTACAACGTATTTATACATATGGCTTCAATTTTATTTTTCTTGTTTTCATAGGTAAATCTCTCAATTCGTCCATCCTTTAGGGTGATCCGACCAGAGCCTTCAGTCTGGATCCTTCCAAAAACGGATAGTTCAATTTTTGATGAAAGTACCATCGTCTGGGGATGAAATGCATCATCTACTTCTACAGGTCGACTGTTGTAAAAGGCACGGACACGCTTTGTAAACGGCGCAACAAAATCATGCAACCAAATCGAACCATTTTTATTCATGACAATATTCAATGGCAATTCGTCCGAGATTTCAAGTTGCTCATAGTATCCCAGGAGCACCTTGTAAGCCGTCAGATAGAAAAAGTACAGCAGTGAATCTTTGCTTCCGTAGAAGGTGGTAAAGTAAAACATGCTGCCATCGTTGACATAATAGGCTGTGCTATTGGTTTCGCTGCAATACAAATAGGCGGAGTTATATGCATCCGTAAAGGCTTCCCATTGCACCATTTTTTCAACTCCTTTGGAATTGATGAAACTGAATTTTAGTAGCGTATTAGGTTGAATATCAAAAGATTTTTTCAACAAAGAATGTGAATGCAAATCTGAAAGAATCTCACCTTCCACGGGTACCGAGAAAGTGTCGAGATTTGCCTTGCTATCGATCGTTTTCAGATAATAGGCGAATGGGTAGTTGATCGTCTTTGCCCCTAACTTCGGGGATATTTGTACCTGAAAATGGAGATGAGGCTGGTGTGAACGTCCTGAATTTCCGCAATTTGCCAAAATATCGCCGCGCTTAACGCTATCTCCTTTGGCGACTTTGAACGTGCCTTTCCGCAAATGCGAAAGCTGCGTGTACAATCCAGGTAAATGCCTGATGATAATTGTGTTTCCCCAATTATTTACCGTATCCGATTTTCCAATCTCATTATCATCTATTTGATCAATGATCTCTTCCACAATTCCATCCGCTGGTGCAAGAACAGGCTTATTATAACAGTGGTAGTTTTCGCAAATAAATCCATTTGAGGTATAACTTTTCATTTGCTCATCCAGTAACATAAAGTCGAAGGCGTTACTCCATTCCCCCTTGTGGGTATATTTTCCGTCATAGCCCTGACTAACAATCCATTCTCCCCAGAACGGCAGATGCAACGGAAAGTACATGAGCTGAGAAAGTCTGAGCTTGTTATTGACGTAGGTATATAAATTTATTTCCGGCGAATATTGTTGGATTGGCGTTAAAATGAGACTATTACTCTTTTTTCTCAGTGTCAGGAAGTAGACAAAAAGGATGACAACAGTCGAAAATGGCAACGAAAATACGGGAAGCTGTATTTCGCCCAATAATTTTGTCAGGAAAAGTAAAACCACCGATGTTAACGGAACCAGTAAAAACGTCCAGAGATAGGATTTTGCCGAAGGTATCACAAAAAATCCTCCAACCGCGAGTGCAGTCATAATGTAATTGGCGCCTATGTTGTAGTATGAAAATCCGGCTGTTTCAGAGCCGGTAAAGGAGGCAAAGAAATAGGAAGAGAGAAATCCAATGATGGAAAGGGAAAAGGCAATTCGCGAACTGATAAGTAATAATAGGCAGATCAGGAATCCCGATAAAAGGTTGTTCTGGAAGAATATCGAACTAAGCGATCTTAAATAGGTGTCGGCCAAGTTGTTGATAGATAAGCTTTCAATAGATTGTAAGAAGTTGACCAGCTGACTTCCTCCTACCGAATAAGCTTCATTGATCCAATAAATATTTCGTTGTGTCAATCCAAGATTTTCAAAAGTAGCCGATGGCAACAAGATAACCCAAAACCCCAGTACGAATGGAATGCTCAAATGCGGCAAGCCATGTTTCCCGAGCCATCCGCCCAAGGTAACGGAGAGGATAAGCGTAAGTAGCACTGCCAATAAAAGCAAACTGAAGTAGACAAATCCCGGATCAAAAAAAGTACCCATTCCCAGTCCGAGCAACAATGCATTGAAACTGTAAACTCCTTTTCTAAGCTGAATTTTATCAAACCCCATTGAATTGGCTATCAGAACCGCTGTTAGAATGGCAACCAGTCCGCTTAAACCGGCAAAAGAATTGAAGAATGTCAGGATGAGAATCCCTAATGCGAGGAGCTTATTATTCAAAAAGAAAATAATGGAATAACTATTCAGCACAGCAGGCAGAATGTCTTCTTTCAAGGGACTTATCAGTTTCTCAATTTTCATTAAGGTATGCCTTTAATGCGTTTAGGGGAAAATCGCGTCGGGTAAACGGCTCATTGATCTTTATTTTAACGGATTATTTGCGAGATGACCCGGAATTTGCTCTACCGACTCAATGTATTCAAGCGTCTCCGCTTTTCGAATCAGATGGGGATGGCTCTCGTGATCTAACAGAACAACATTTGGCCTTAGCGTGATAAACTGCATCCACTGGGTCATGTTGTAGGCGCCGACAGTGTGAACGACCAGATGGTCTCCTTTTTGCAGAAGAGGTAGGGTGATGTTTTCCCGGATTACATCAATATTCATGCAAAGCGGGCCATACAATATGGTCTCTTCAGTATGTTGTCCAGCCTCCTGTGCCGGACTTACCTTATGATCATACCAGATTGAGGTAAACAGAGAATTTATTCCAAAATCCAAAATAGTGGATCTCCGGCCATCTGATAATCGTTTGTTTGCCAGCACGGTGCCAAGCAAATATCCGGCATCATCAATGAGAGCCCTTCCTGTTTCAAGAATTAGCAGCGGAAGTTCTTCCTGCTTAAACCCGTATCCCAGAATAACATCCGTTATGGTGTCGGCAAACTGATCGATGGTTGGAACAGTGTCGATCCCTGGCAGATAGGATCCTTTGAGCGTATTTGTTGAAGGGAATCCACCTCCAAGATCGAGATACTGAATGGACTTATTAAGTTTTTCCTTTATATTCCATGCAAGATCACAGAGTTTGGTGGTTGCAATAGCATAACATGATGTATCCATCATAAAGGTACCGATATGGCAGTGCAACCCTACCAAATTGAGATTAGCGCTGTTAATTATCCTTGTAATCGCATTCCAGGCCTGACCATTTTCGTAATTAAACCCGAAACGATCCCATTTGGGATAGATACCAGTATCCATGTTAACCCGGACGGCTACTCTTGGTTTCAGGTTATATTCCTCGCTGATTTTGATCAGGGAATATAATTCATCAAAATGGTCGATGTGAATAAGTGAGTTGTTTCGTGCTGCCTTGATCAACTGATCATCCGTTTTGTCGGGGCCGTTGAATATTATCTTATTGCCGGGAACACCATTCCCGATTGCCTTTTCATATTCGAAACCTGAAACCACTTCAGCCCACGATCCTTCCTGATGAAAAACCCTGCAGACTGCATTCAGATAGTTTGTTTTATACGACCAGGCAAACTGAATCTTTGGATACCGGGTTTTAAAAACCCTGGTAGCGAGCTGGAAATTGCGCCTGATCTGCTTTTCTGAGACAACAAACAGAGGCGATCCAAATTGCTGGATAAGCTCCTTTACACTGGCTCCTTCCAGGTGAGAAACCACGTCATTCTTCGACTGCACACCAAATTTGTTGGAAAATCCGGTATTCAGTTTCTTGATTATTGGTCGTTCGTATTTTAATCTTTCCATTTTTGTGTCAATATTTATCTTATTATCAAGTCACTACAAAAGCAACTCCCTCATACTATCCAATCCTCCATGCTCCACGCCTTTTCTCCCTTCTCCTTTCTCCCTGTTCCCCTAAAGTTCCCCGGTTCCGGATATTTTCTGAAACTCAAAAACATCTGTAATTAGATCCCAGGAATACCGGATAAATACTTTGCCAACTTCATAGGTCGTAAAGGGTTCGACATGTTCACCAAGAGCCATCTTAACCAACGACGCAGGCTGATTCTGACCAGCGGCTGCCGTGAGATATATCCAGGCCGGGAATCGCGGATTTACTTCCATTATATAGGAAACCCCGTCCGAGGTCTGCATGATTTCCAGTTCACATCCGCCTCTCCATTTGGTAGCCTTAATAAATTTGTGTGCCAAATCAATGAAAGAGCTGTCCTCAATTGTAATACCTGCCCATGCCTTGCCTTTGTCTGTTATATACAATTTTCGCATCGGTATCACGCTGATGGTGTTTCCGTTTCCATCACCCAGGACGGCAATATTGATTTCGGTGCCTTTAATTAATTTTTGTGCAATAATTGGCAACCCCCATTTGGACTGAAACTTATAAAATGCTTTTTGCGATTCTTCCAGGGTGCTTGTAATGATCGCATCGTAATATTTCCCCTTTATGACCAGTGGGTAATCCAATTCGTCGGCTGCTTTTTTTAAGTCGGAGACCTGGTAAATTAATCTGTCCTCAGGAACCATTAAGTGATGCTTCTTGCCAAATTTGTAAAGAGCCATCTTGTGGCGAGCCTCAAATTGCTCAATATCCGGTAGAAAAGTCAGGATGCCCATACTTTCAAGCTCCTTTTTCAATTTAATGAAACTGAAAAGTTCTGCGTCAAAATTTGGAATCACCAAATCGATTTTTTCTATCGAGTTTATGGTTGCCAATCTGTTAAGTAAGCTTTCTTTCCCCGACGACGGATAGGGGATCTGATACGATTTACTCACCAAATCATGCATGTAAATGCCAGGTTCCAGAGCCTCATAACTGAGTCCGATAATTCGCGCATCAAAATCAGGACACTCTTTTATCGCCCGGATAACTGCAACCCCCGGCCCCGGACTATCAATAGCATTGAGTCCGGTAACGGCAATTACAAGTTTCCTTCTTTTATCACTATTTTTCTGAAATGCTTCCATTTGTCATTTGTCAATTTTAACATTTCGCTTCTATTTCGTCCCAACCTTGTTTGGTTGGTTGTTCAAAATGAAGTGTCCCGAAGCGACCATGGAGCCCCTTGCTCCCTACTTCCTTTTCCTTTTTCCCTGCCTTA
Organism: Prolixibacteraceae bacterium; assembly: GCA_963663005.2. Taxonomy (GTDB): domain Bacteria; phylum Bacteroidota; class Bacteroidia; order Bacteroidales; family Prolixibacteraceae; genus CAINVV01. The sequence goes on along the minus strand of CAXXHH010000003.1, from coordinate 646,944 downwards.
CTCATCCAGTAAATTGTAGTCTCTGAGTTGCGATAAGAAGTCGTCCAGGTCCCTTTCAAATTGGTTTTTATCAACCTCATATCTGGAGCATATCTCATCGATAATATCCTGTCGGGACTTATCCTCCTTAAAAAGAGCAAGGATTGCTGATCCGATGGGATTGGATGAAAACGAATCGCCTGATGCCGGATTGAAAATAAAACCCGCTTCGCTGGTGGCTATGTTTTTTTTAAATCTCATGGTTTAAAGTGTTTGAGGAAGCTAAAATTCTTCGCAATTAGTCTATCTATACATAGAACGTTTTATCCAGAAACCGCTGGAAATTGTCCTTGTACTGTTCCCCAATCGGGATATATATTTTTTCGTCAAAGATGATTCTGTTTCGCTCAATAACTTTGACTTGTGCCAGATTGACAATGAATGACCGATGCACCCGCATGAAAAGATTCTCGGGTAACTCCATCTCGATATTTTTCATCCGCATAAGCGTAGTGATTGGCTTCTCCTTCAGCTGATGGATGATAATGTACTCGTTTGATCCTTCAATGTATTTAATATCGGATAGATGAACCCGGATCAACCGATGTTCTGCTTTCACAAACAGATAGTCATTCGATGCCTGCAAAGAATCAGGAGTCTTGTGATTCAGATCGAACCACGCTTTTGCTTTGTTCGCTGATTTCAGAAAATTCGGATAACTAATTGGCTTGAGTAAATAATCAAGTGCGTCGACTTGAAATCCTTCAATGGCGTACTCGCTGTACGCGGTTGTGAAAATTACGGGTATTTTCTGCTCAAGTGATTTCACAAAATCCATTCCGTTCAAATCGGGCATGTTAATATCTACCAGAAGCAGGTCAACCTTTTCATCACGAATGAATTGCAGGGACTCAAGCGCACTGGAACACAGCGCTACAGTTTCGAAGAAAGGGGTTCTGTCGATATAGGCACCTATCTGCTTCAGTGCCAGTGGTTCATCGTCTATAGCCAAACATCTAATCTTCATGAAATAAATTTTTAATTTTTAATCTATAGGAATGCTCAAAAAGACATGATATTCGAATTCCGTTTCGTCAATGTCAAACTGATAATTCTTTCCGTAAATAAGCTCCAGACTTTTCTTGATATTTGTTAGTCCAATGCCAGAGTATTTATTCGCAATATCTGCGGTTTTATTGTGTTTGCTGTTCTTTATAGTACAGTTTAGGCGTTTCTCATTTACTTCAATACGGAAAAACACAAATGATTCGTTCTGGTAACTTACCCCATGCTTAAACGCATTTTCGAGTAATGAAATAAATAGCATTGGCGGAAGCTGAACTTCAGGAATACTCTTGGGGACTTCCAGATTCACAGTCACATTCTTTGAAAAACGAAGTTGCATCAAGGATATATAACTTTCAATGAATCCAATTTCTTTGCTAAGACTCGTGAGTCCGTGTGTAGTTTCGTAAAGAAGATAGCGCATCATGGTGGAAAGCCGGATGACAGCATCTTTAGCATCCTCTGAATTAATATCTATCAGGGAATGGATATTGTTGAGCGTATTCATGAAAAAGTGCGGACTAACCTGATGCCTTAAAAAAGCGAGTTCGCTTTTCAACTGTTCCTTCTCCAAATCTTTTCTCCTGTCGTCAGAAATCAGCCATTGTCCGATTACCTTAAAAGTGGTGCTGGTTCCAACAACGAGAAACGAGATAATGACATTAGCAATGATAAAAAGGCTCTGAGAATTGTAATCATTTTTTCTTTCCGGTTTAAAGCCAATTGGCGCGGGCATACCAGAACCCAGTTCCATCGGAATTCCTGATCCGAGATTCATCGGTGGCATTGTGAGCGGACGTGGGAATAGCAATGAATTTAATATTACTCCAGCCGTTGTGAACCCGGCAATGAGTATCACTACCGAGATCAGGTAGATCTTATATTTCTGAAGAATCAGGTATTTGGGGACAAGAAACGTAATGTTGATAAGAAAAATGAGAAAGAACCCGAAAATACGCAGCCACTCCGATAAAAGCTTTTCCCAGTCCAACGGGGAATATCCCCATTGGTTGAAAAACGGGATGGCGAAGATTCCCAACCAGATTACTCCAAAAAGTAGTATTTCAATTATCTCTATTTTGATTGATTTATTCATGATTGAAAATTGGTCTGCTGATTGTAAAGCAAAGGTAGTTTTAGGGAGGGAAGAAAAAATTAAATATCAGTAAAAACCTCATTCTCATTTGTAAAAAGGCATATTACATCAGTGATTCGTTGAATTGCGCGGTGAATTTGGTTGGCGATTTTGGGTTTTTGAAGTATGTCCAGTATCGTTCTGTGGAAGATATGTAAAAAAATAGTAAAATTGCTTTTGGATAACTACTTACTACTACGAATGAAAATAAGTCCGGCTTTTTTACTTGTCGCTGTTTTCTCATTTATTTCATGTCTGCGCCAGCCCGAGTCCAGGTTAATCGATTTAGTCAATCCTTTCATTGGAACGGATGAGGATGGCCATACTTTCCCGGGCGCAATCGTTCCATTTGGAATGGTTCAACTCAGTCCGGATAACGGGGATCATGGATACAACTGGTGCAGCGGTTATCATTATTCCAGCATCAAAATTCTGGGATTTAGTCATACCCATTACAGCGGAACGGGAGCAGAAAGTCTGTGCGATATTTCACTCCTTCCACTGGTAGATACAGTCCCTACCTGGGAGTCGGTCAGAAGCGATTTTTCACATTCAGAGGAGAAGGCCTCCCCAGGATACTACTCTGTGTTGTTGAAAAGCTTTGCAATCAAGGCAGAGCTGACAGCTACTCTACATTGTGGATTACACCGATACACTTTGCCTGCGCGAAAAAATACGTTGCTTCGTATCGATTTGGGCTTTGGAAATGGGGCAGAAGCCAGAGTAGGTCATAATGGCGATGAGCCGCTGGAATGTTATTTTAAGAAAATCGATGCCAATACGATCGTTGGATTTCGGCGCTCCATGGGATTCGGAGGTGAGAGGTATGTCTATTTCGCGGCAAAAACCAGTTCTCCCTTCACTGATGTCACGTTGTTTGCCGATGGCACCAAACTTAAATCGAAGGCAGAAGCCACTGCTGTCCGAATCAATAGTTATCTGGCTTTCGAATCGACCGCGCCGGGAGAGCAATTGCTGGTGAAAGTGGCTATTAGTTCTGCTTCGATAGAGGGAGCCATGGCCGGTTTGTCGGAGATCCCCGACTGGGATTTCGAAAAAGTGAGAGGTGATGCAGAAAATGCATGGGAAACCGAGTTACAAAAAATCAAGGTGAGCTCGTCGGACAAGAATTTTTTAGAGACATTTTATACGGCCGTTTATCATAATTACTTTGCCCCGTTCAGGTTCGATGATGCGTTGGGCGATTATACCGGTGCCGACAAAAAGTTGTACAGAGGGAAAAATGTCTACACTTTACATTCCCTTTGGGATACCTTCCGGGCTACTGCTCCTTTATTTACACTCACCCAGCCTGAAAGGGTACCCGACATTATCAATTCATATCTCGCTTTTTACCGTCAACACGGATTACTCCCTTCCTGGGAGATGTATTTCAATGAGGCCAATGTAATGCCCGGATATCATGCAGTACCAATTATTGCTGATGCAATGCTTAAAGGGATTGAAGGGTTTGATTATGCTTACGCCTTTGAGGCAATGAAGGTAACCTCAAATCAGGATATCCGGGAGTCGGACTATTATCGGAAATATGGGTATGTCCCGGATGATTTGGATCCGCGGAAGCGTGGCGTTACAAAAACTGTTGAATATGCCTTCGATGATTGGTGTATTGCGCAGGTTGCCAGTAAAATGGGCTCTCAGATGGATTATGATTTATATATGAAGAGAAGCCGTTATTGGAAAAATGTGTTTGATAAAGAGACAAATTTTGTGCGGCCAAAGGATTCGGACGGAAATTGGATGACTCCATTTAATCCAATTGAATCAATTGGATTTCAGGAAGGAAATGCGTGGATTTACACATGGTATGTGCCCCAGGATGTTTACGGACTTATTGATGCCATGGGAGGCGAGGCAATGTTTGATCAAAAACTAGATTCGCTTTATAATGGGCCAGAAAGGCCATACCGTGAATTGAAAAATCATGGATTCTACGGTCTCTCGGAATTTTCGAATGAACCAAGTCACCATGTTCCTTACTTGTATTCGTATGTAGGAAAGCCTTGGAAAACAGCTGAGAAGGTAAATCATATACTCACAAAATTCTACAGCAATCAGCCGAACGGGTTATGTGGCAACGATGATTGTGGCCAGACCAGTGCCTGGTATGTGCTCAGTGCCATGGGATTTTATCCGGTCAATCCAGCAAATGGGGAATATGTTCTGGGTAGTCCGTTGTCCGAAAAATCTGAATTTACGTTGCCTAATGGGAACCATTTTATAGTCAGGGCCGAAAATCTGAATAAACAGAATATTTATATTCAACATGCTACGCTGAATGGTAGTCCCTGTCTGAAATCATACTTAAATCACAAGGATATCCTGGCTGGTGGTGAATTGGTTTTGTATATGGGTAAATCGCCCTCGGCCAGTTGGGGTATTAACCCGGAAGACAGACCCGGAAAATTGCATTAGAAAAATTGCGACAGAATGAAAAAACTACTATTGCTGTTGGGTATCCTGATTAGTTTTGCTGCACAAGCTCAATTGACACCGTTTTTCTCAGGCGATAATAATAAATATGGCTACATGGATGAAAAGGGAACGGTGAAGGTCTCACCACGTTACGACCTTGCGTATCCCCTGGTGGATGGTATGGCTGCGATAAAACTGGAAGGGAAATATGGCTATATCAATGCTGCGGGAAAAGAAATAGTGGCTCCGAAATACGATTTTACGTGGCATTTTATCGGCGGATATGCCACCGTGAAGTTGGGTAACCAGTTTGGATTCATCGATAAAACAGGAAAAGAGGTGATTCCGCCAAAATACGAAGAGGCCAACAACTTTCATGGCGAGTGTTGCTACAAAGGGATGGGGCACGTAAAAGAAAACGGCAAGTGGAAGATTATCAAACTCTAATTCTTCTTTTCGAACAGAAAATCTGAAGTATGCTCTTTGAACTCGTTTAAGCCAATTACTTTCCCATATCTTCCATCAGTGATTGTTGCGAGGACTGCGGTTTGAACATCTTCCGCCTTCACCAATTTTTCACCAAATTTGAGATCACGGGTGGCGCAGGCATCCTGAATGACGATACATTCAAAGCCAAAATCATGAGCGGCCCTCACAGCAGCCTCAAGACACATTTGTGTTTGCATCCCGATAATTACCAGACGGTTTATCTCTTTGCTTTTTAGATATTCCAGTAAATCAGTCTTTTGAAAACTATTCACCTCTTCCTTGGTGATTACCTTCTCCTCCGGCAGAGGTGCAACATTTTGATGAATCTCAAATCCTTTTTTGGATTGGTGTCGAACATGAACCACCAGCTGCTTCTGGTCTCTGAATATTTTGAGGACTTCCTTAGCAGCTAAGCTTGCTTCCTCCGCATGAACCAAACCCGGACCTTCACCGGGAAAGTAAAAATTCTGAATATCAACGATTAGCAGGGCTGTTTTCACTGAAGCATTTTTTTGTTGTGTCATCCCGGCAAGCGAAAAGCACAAGAGAGAAGCAAAAAGAAGTAAGGATCGTCTCATTTTTCGTTTAGTTTTCTAACAGAATTGATTCAGACGAATTTACATCTTTATTTCAAATTCCGGCTTCAGCGTATCGCTTAAAATTATCCAAAATTGCTTGCCATCCTCCTTGTTGCAGTTCTAGCGAATTAGTTGTCTCTGCTTCGAACGTTTCAACAATCTTTGTTTTTTCGCCTAACGGTTGAAAGCTGATTACCACTTTTCTCTCGTCACCAAGGGTGTATTCAATAAGTTGATAATTGATTATGTTGTCATATACACCCCAGAAGTCGAATCCAAAGCTGCCATCTTTCGCCTCCATTCGTGAAAGGAATTTCCCGCCGACGGTCAAATTGTTCTCTGCTTTGGTCGTATGCCAATCTGGTGATGCATTATTCCATCTATAAATGTCTTCTGGATTCGTCCACTTTTCCCATACCGTGGACACAGGCGCATCTACCGTGACTTCCACTGTAAGCTGGTCTTTTTTCTTTGGCTCCATCTTCTCAGGGTTTTTCGTTGCAGTTAAACATCCACTGAACTCCGAAGCGGTCGGTCAAACTGCCATAATAGGATCCCCAGAACATATCCTGCATAGGTGTGGATACTACTCCTCCAACAGACAGTGCAGCAAAGAGCTTGTCGGTTTCAGCTCTGCTGTCCGGTTCAAGCATGATGTGCATATTGTTGCCAAAATTGACCGTAAAGCCCATCGATTCAGGGGCATCCGTGGCCATCAGAACGTGACCGCCCAAAATCGGGAGTTCGATATGCATAATCAGATTCTTATCCTCTTCGGCGAGCGGAGGCATTCCCTCAGAATGTGGAATGTCGGAGAAACGAACTGGTCCTCCGTTGGTAAATTCTCCACCAAATACTGACTGGTAGAAGTTTAAAGCTTCCTCCGTATTTCGGCGAAAGTTCATGTAAGTATTAACGCGTGCCATGGTATTGTCTTTTCGCTTTTGTACGTCGGATGGGATGCAATGGTTCCAATAAAATTAGAATCATTCCAAATTAGTGCAAGCCCCCTTTTTACCAGATGATTCAGGCGTTAGACAATTTCTCAATATCGAATTTTTTCATTTGAAGGAATGCTTTCATAACATTTTCAGACTTGGCAGGGTCGCTCATTAATGTTGGAAGTATCGTCGGAATAATTTGCCATGAAATGCCATATTTATCTCTCAGCCAGCCGCAGTTGTTTTCTTCGCCACCGTCGGCGACGAGGTGGTCCCAGTAATGGTCAATTTCTTCCTGCGTATCGCAAAATACTTGAAATGAGATGGCTGGACTAAAATTGAACAATGGCCCGCCATTAAGGGCAGTAAAAGATTGTCCGTTTAGTTGAAATACTGCAGTTAAAACAGTTCCTTCCTGCTTACCATGCTTGTCGAAACCTTCCTTCCCATAACGGCTAATTGATTCAATCTTTGAGTTTCTGAAAATTGACGTGTAAAAAATAGCTGCTTCTTCGGCTTGATTGTCAAACCAAAGACAAGGCATAATTTGATTAACCATCGTACGATTTTTAAAGTTAGACGCGAAAAATTTCTTCAGTATTGATTTCGGTCAGTTTTCCAGAGATTTGATATTAGTTAAATCTTCCAAAAAGCTTCGTTAAATCAAGCAACTTATTACTGGCCTCCTTGGTAAGAAGATCCGGATTCATTCGCCACAACCAATTACCCTTGAGGGTTCCCGGTTTGTTCATTCTCGAAGAACTTTCCAATCCAAGGATGTCCTGCATCGGGATAATTGCCAATTGTGCTACTGACTCCTCGACTTTACGGATAAGTTGCCATGGGGTTACATTGCCATGTCCGACATAATTTTCCAGAATCCTGCTCTCAGATTTTTTTAAAGATTTCAGCCATCCTGCTGTGGTGTTGTTATCGTGCGTTCCGGTATACGCAACAAAATTCTCAGAATAGTTGTGCGGCAAATGTGTGTTAGCCGCATCACTCTCGAACGCAAACTGGAGTACCTTCATCCCGGGGAGTGAATATTTCAGTCTTAATTGGTCTACCTCTTTTGTAATTAGACCCAGGTCTTCAGCCACTATAGGCAGTGAGCCAATCTGATTTTGCAGCAATTGCAGCATTTCATCTCCATAGGCGGGCATCCAGCTGCCATTGACAGCCGTCTTTTCAGTTGAAGGGATAGCCCAAAAAGATTCGAGTCCGCGAAAGTGATCGATTCGAACCAAGTCGAAGAGCTTTAAATTAAAATGCAAACGAGCCATCCACCAGTCGAACCCATTTTGCTTCATTTTTTCCCAGTCAAAGAGAGGGTTTCCCCACAATTGGCCAGTCTCGCTAAAATAATCGGGTGGAACGCCGCCAACCAGAGTAGGCTTTCTTACTTTGTCCAGGAGAAATAGCGACTGGTTACTCCAAACATCGGAACTATTATAGGAAACGTAAAGCGGTATGTCGCCAAAGATTGAGATCCCTTTTTCGTTTGCATACTTTTTTATTGCGAACCATTGTTTGTAAAAGAGGAATTGAAGGAATCGGCTATATTGGACTGTTTCTCTGTATTTTGTGTAATATTTAAAAAGGGCAGACTCTTCCCGTTTGCACAACGGTTCCTCCCACTCACTCCAATCCGCTGCTGGTAAGTGTTGCCTGCAGGCATCGAAAAGAGACCAGGATTCGAGCCACCACCAGTTTTGATCCCAGAAATGGTGATAGTCCGGAGTCGCAAATCCGGAAGAGCTTGTGAAATGATTGTATGCTGATTTCAGTATTTTTTCCCGAAAGGGCAGAACGGTTTTGTAGACAATTTTGTCGGCAGGAAATTCGGGAGGGTTATTCAGCAATTCTGATGAAACGTATGCTTCTTCGGCGAGAAGCTCCAGATCAATCAGGTTCGGATTTCCTGCGAAGGCAGAGTAAGACTGGTAGGGAGAATGACTCCAGTCTGTCGGTCCCAGGGGCAGGATTTGCCAAACTTTTTGTCCGGACTCGCTAAGCCAATCAACAAATTTCCGGGCCTCCAACCCAAGAGTTCCGATCCCGTATTTCCCCGGTAGTGATGATGGATGCAGGAGTATTCCCGAAAGCCTTTTAGACGATATCATTGAATTGATGTAAATGGTTACTGGGCAAATTGAGGCAGAGAGTCTGATCCAATTCACTGAATCCCAAAAGTAGAGGTATTTTCCAATAGACAAAAATGAATCGGTAAGTAACTATTTTTTTTACGCCTCGTAATAGCACTAGAATGTTTATAATCATTCTAAATTAATTACGTCATGAAAAATTTACTTCTCATTTTAATTTTGTTAGTTATGGAAAACACAGCATTTGCACAGTTTAGCCAGGAACCTTTACCATACGCATTTGATGCACTTGAACCGTCAATCGATAAGGCTACCATGGAGATTCATTATGGGCGTCACCACAAGGCTTATGTAGATAATTTGAATAAGGCCGTAGTGGGAACCCCTCAGGAAAAAATTTCACTGCTGGAGCTTCAAAAATCCGTCACAGCTGAGACACCAGCAGCAATTCGTAATAATGGTGGCGGAGTATGGAATCATACGTTCTTTTTTAATGGTATGGCGCCAAATGCCGGTGGTCAGCCGAAGGGAAAATTAGGTGAGGCGATTATTGCTACCTGGGGAAGTTTTGATCATTTCAAAGACGAATTCAAAAAGGCTGCCTTGGGCCGATTTGGATCCGGATGGGTCTGGCTTTCCGTCTCTGGTGGCAAGCTGGTAATCCAGTCGACACCAAACCAGGACAATCCATTAATGCCGGTAGCGGATGTGAAGGGAATTCCCGTTTTGAGTCTGGATGTTTGGGAGCATGCCTATTACCTGAAATATCAGAACAAACGTGCTGATTATACTGACGCTTATTGGAATGTAGTGAATTGGGAGCGTTCTAATACACTTTATCTTGAAGCGTTGAAGTAAAAGGCTGTTGCTTGTGAAATCTTGGAAAGATAGCAGAGCTCTGAATAATTGACATTGTTTTATAAAAGAGAAAGCCGTTCACATTGAAGTGGACGGCTTTCTCTTTATGTAAGTGCAGGATGATATCCCGAGCTTTTCTTATTGAAGTTTGAAGCTAATCGGAACGGTGTAGGATACCCTAACCGGGACACCGCGTTGCTTACCAGGTTTCCATTTAGGTAAAGTTGAGACAACGCGCAATGCTTCTGCGTCGAGTGATGCATCCACCCCTCTGGCAATTTTTGCATTGGAGACAGATCCGTCTTTGTTCACAACGAACGTAACGAATACTTTTCCCTGAATTCCATTTTCCTGGGCGACAGTAGGATATACGATCGCTTTTGCAATATAGGTTCGAAGGGCAATTTCACCCCCCGGGAACTCTGGCATCTCTTCTACAACAACGAATACCTGTTGTTCTTCTTTTTCCTGAACTTCTTCCTGCTTTTGTTCCACAACTTCCACAACTTCCACAACTTCCTTGTTTACAGTAGTGGTAACCTGTTCGTCGGAGATCATCAGTTTAGTTTGATCTTCCACTTTAACAGAGTCAACAACGACCGGTGCAACGTACTTAACCACTGCTTGTTGTTCTGCAGGTGGTGGTGGTGGTGGCGGCGGTGGTGGCGCAGCAGCTTCTTGAAGATCGTTGGCCATTTCTGCGATTACTTCTGTAGCATCCCTGGCTTTTTGTTTGGCTTGATTGCTAGCCCTGATATAGGGGATAATAACGATTAAACCAAGGATAATAACTCCAATCAGCGTAGAGATGAGAACAACACGGTTGTACTTTTTCCGAATCTCATATGCTCCATATTCCTGGTTTCTATTTTCGAAGACTATGTCATCGAAAGTAGGAATGAACTGTTTATCTATTACCATATGTGTCGATCTTTATTTTTTAGCTGTAGGAGGAGGAGAGGCTGATGGTATCCCAAGAGCATGTTCAACCATAGTTTCTTCGATCCAGTTAATGTCTGTAACAATATATATGGCTATTCCTACAATTGACATTTCATCAATGATATCGACAAAATTTTTGTATTTCGCTTTCTTGTAGAATTTGATCAGTACAATCGGTCCGGTATCATCACTTTTCTTTAGCTGACGAATAGCTGATTGCAGCGAATCTTGTTTGATATCAATTTTCCCTGCAATGACATCACTCTTGAACGCTTCAATTTTATTGAAAAGAGCCTTGTTTCTATCCAGCAATACTTGACGGATACCTGTTGCGCTGAAATTGGTTTCCTGTAAAGGAACCAGTGCTGCGGGATCTGCCTTGCCAGGATACCAGTACACCTTGTCGTTCGGACCCATAATGATGTTTAGCGTACGACTTTCGGCAATTTTAGGAGGTTCCACTTTTTCGTTTTTCTTGATCTTCTCAGGTAAAGCGATTTCCATGACCTTTGGTTTGGCAAAAGCAGTCGTAAGCATGAAGAACGTAATCAGCAGACACATAAGGTCTACCATCGGCGTCATGTCTATCTGGGTCGAATGTTTTTTAGGCTTCTTCTTCCCACCGTGTTGTTTATCTTCTTGTATAATTTCTGCCATAATACTACTTTTTAGCTACTTCTACTTCAACTTTTTCAAGGCTGGTAATCAGGCTGAATCTATTCACATTCTTATCCTGAAGGATATCGAGAACTTTTTTCACGAGAGGATATTCCACATCGTTGTCGCCTTTTATCAGGGACTGAGCCGAAGGGTTAATCTGACGGGAGAAAAGTATCCACAAGGCCAGCTGGTTGTCAGTTGAATCAATGGGGATTCCTTTTTCGAACTTCGCTCTTTCATTGTCTTTGGCAGAAAGGTAGGCTTTAAAATCCTTAATGTTTACACCAAAGGGAACAGTGTTCTTTTCGAAAGTGCGTAACTCTTGCTGGGTGAATACAATGCCATATCTTTTACCCATTTCCTCAAGGATTTTGGGTCTAAAATGAAGGATGGTATCCGAACCGTTGTCTACATTGAAAAACACCCTGCTGTCTTTGGCTATTGTAATAGTCATAATGTTCTTGTCAGGAGTGGCTTTTTCAGATATAGAAGCCGGTGTATCGACAGGAGCCGGTTCTGATGGCTTCATGGTTGCTGTTAACATAAAGAATGTCAACAGTAACGAGAAGAGGTCCACCATTGGCGTCATGTCGACGTGAGGCGTTTTATGAGGTAATTTAATCTTTGGCATGCGATAGTTTTAATTTTTTATAAACCAAAAGAATTAAACCCGGACGATTATTTTCTGACACGAGCAGCAAATGTCTGGGTTAAGCTGAAACCTGCCTCGTCAATTTTGAAGGTGAAACCGTCAATTTTTGAAGAGAAGAAGTTATAGAAAATAATGGCCAGTGTTGAGCCTGTAATACCGAATGCTGTATTGATCAAAGCCTCAGAAATACCAGTTGCCAATGCAAGTGCATCAGGAGATCCTCCAGCTTGTGAAAGAGCTGCAAAAGCGCGGATCATACCAAGTACCGTTCCAATCAAACCGATCAAAACCGAGATAGAAGCAAGGGTTGACAGAATAACCATGTTTTTAGATAACATTGGTAATTCAAGTGCGGATGCTTCTTCCAAAGCTTGTTTCATGGATGTGATCTTTTGATCTTTTTCCAATGTTTTGTCATTTTCGAGGTCTCTGTAACGAACCAAACCTGCTTTAACAACGTTAGCTAAAGAACCTTTTTGTTTGTCACATGATACAATAGCTTCTTCTACTTTATCTTTTGAAGTTAAATTCTGGATGTCAGCAACAAATGCATCCAAATTGCCTTTACCCTTTACTTTAGCCAAAGTAATAGCTCTTTCGATGATAAAAATGAAAAGGGTTAAAATACATGTCATAAGAATAGGAACGATTGGACCCCCTTTATAAAGCATACCCATGTAGTTGCCTGGAAGCGGTGTACCTTTTGGATTTCCACCTTCAAAGTTTACAGGATCGCCCATAAAACTTGAATACAGATAGTAGGCGAATAAGAATGCAATTAGAATTGCACCTGTTGCAAAAAATGACTCGAACATTTTTTTGAATGAACCTGAATTTTTACTCATCTTTTTAATTGTTTTCGTGGTTAAATAAAACTTTATTGAATCTCTATTTTTTGTCTGTTGATTCCTTGTTGATTATTTGCTTAAAGTAGCATTGTATACCCTGCTTTTTGTTACAGGTATTTCTTTGGTTTTATAATCTTTTGCACTGATAACTAGCACGGTAGAAGCTTCAGGCATGGTGAATTTGTATTCGCCTTTTGCATTTGTCCATTGTTCGGCAGCTGTATCTTTAACCCTTACAGATGCTCCAGCAATTGGCTGACCTGAACTGTCCTTGATCACTCCTGTGATTTCGTTTGGACTAGCTTTTGGTTTCGCGCTTGATTGAAGTGCAGTAATATATTGGATCGATGACTTGGCAGCAGCATTGGTAGGATCCAGAGCCAGAATTTTGTTTTGGAATTCTGCAGCTCTGCTGTATTCACCAGCCGACATGTACATAGTTGCCATAGAACTGTAAGCCTTGATCACCATATCCGTGTTTTTTGGATCCAGATTAGCCATCCTGTTATAGTAGGATTTTGCTTCGTCATATTTATTGGCCTGAAGTGCATTATATCCAAGGAAACGTAGGGCATCAAATATCTCAGTTGCATTTTTAACAGAGTCTGCGGAGGCCTTCGCAAGCAACGCCGTGAATTTCTGTTTGGCTAGTCCCAGTTTAGAATCAGGATCTTTTGCTGCGGCATTGTTGGCAGCCCAAAGATATGCAGTTAGTTTATCAGGATATTTGGTGATCATTTGATTGAAAATGTCATCAGCTTTATCAAATTCTTTGCCCTGATAGAATGCTTTACCAATCTGAAGATAATTGTCTTCAGAGTCTTTCCCTTTAGCAATCAGTCTTTTCCAGTTCTCGGCAGCATCAGCATATTTCCGGTGCATATAGGCTGTATTGGCTTTTTCCTGAATAAGGTTGGCATCCTCATCACCAAATGTGATTGCTTTTTCATAGGCTTCAAAAGCCTTAGAAAGTTCTTTTTCAGCAGCATCAGCAGTTGCCTGAATTTCGTTCACTTTTGCAAGAAGCGGCGCCTCATCCACTTTTTCCTTTTCTTTTGCAGGACCTTTTAACGACTCGTTCTTTTCCTTAGCTTTAGTTAATTCAGCATTTGCTTTGTCCAATTCAGCAAGAACTTTCGGATAGTTTTGATTTTTCTTGGCAAGAATGCGTGCAAGATAAATGTAATCCTTCTTGAGAATTCTGTCAGCTGGAAGGTTTTCAAACAAGCGGTTCATATAGGTCAGCGCCTGAGGAAAATTGCCTTGTTCATAGGAAGAATATCCGGCAATACGGTTCAAATATGTCCTTGATTTGTCAACAGCAAAAATATCCTCAACATTCTTGATTACTTCAGCATAATTCTTGGAATAGAAAAGTGCATTTACATAACGGATCTTAGCCGGAATATTTTGATTCGTCAATCTTAAATAGATCTCGAAGTTATCTTTAGACTCTTTGAAGCGTCCGGCCATGGAGTAAAGCTGGCCTAGTTCGCGATAAGCAGGTGCATAATTTTTATCCAAAGCAATGGCTTGTTCGTAATAAGGAATTGCAGCCATCAGGTTTCTGCCTTTGAAATAGATACTTCCAATCTTCATGTTGGCCATCGGAGATTTAACATCGATTTCCTGAGCCTTATTGTAATTCTTGATGGCTAGAGAACCATTGTTTACAAGCAGGTAAATGTCGCCGGCAATGATATAAATCTCTCCATTTTTTTGGTCGATCGTTAGGGCTTCTCTGATTTCAGGCATCGCGATTGTAGTGTCTACACGATCAAATACGATGTATGATTCGGCCAACTTTGCCAATGTATAGGCGTATTCCTGAGGATTCGGGATCTTCGTTACCTTTTTGTACGGAAGCAAAAAGCTCTTTGCCTTACTTCTCATTTGCTCTGCGGTTTGCTTGTCTCCAAGATAGGAAGCAACCTTGGCTAATCCAACGTAGTTCAGCGGATCATTTGGGCTCAGAGCAATACCTTTGTCGAATTGCTGTTTGGCTTCAGCCGCGATAGCTTTTAGCGAGTTCGAAATCGAGTCGGAGAAGAAGTTCAGCAATGTGTTCTCTCCCAGACGATAATAAACTTTACTGGTGGGAGCACTCTTAGCCAGACCCTGAAGTATCTGTTCCGCTTTATCATATTGCTCATTGTTCGTGGCAGTGATAGCATCTTCTATTGTCTGTGCCCTCAATTCCGTGACACTGCATAGTACAACGAATGTCAGGATTAAAGAGATTTTGGTAAATAAACGTTTCATCATTTTGACAGTATATTAGAGTTACTTTTTGATCTGCATTAAACGGATTGGCATTGTAGCAGGTACTAAACCAGATTTTAGAACGATTCGTTGTCCCTTTTCGCCAGTCCACCACGATATGAAACCAGAGCCCAGTCCTTTAAAACTTTCTCTGGAAACCATATTTATTTTTCTTGTAAAGGGATAACTTTTGTCATAAATTGATCCCTGAACGGGCATATAATATGAACCCGGATTCAGGACCCGTTGAGATACCGCTGCAATTTTTACTCTATCGAAGATTGATTTACTGGTCGAATCAGCTTTGTTGCCAATCCAGTTTACGCTCACAATTCCAATAGCACTCTTGTTTTTTTGAACATAATCAATCACTTGCTCATTATCTTTTACCGAATAAAAGGTGGATGGTAACTGCGAAGTGAGATTAAATTCCTCCTTAAAAAAGCGAATGTTAGCTGACTTATCATTGTCGAATACAGCAACAATATTTCCCAACTTTGAGGCTGGATTCAGTTGTTTCCAGTCAGTGATCTTTCCGGTGAAAAGATCATTTACATTCTGATAAGTAAAGAGGGAATCCTTGTTTTCATTGTTCAAAACCAATGCAATCGCATCGTACGCTACGGTGAATGTTCTGGCAATCGTTTGCATGTTCAAAAGTACCTCCTTTTGCTGAGCAGAAGGTTCCCATGCCGTTACGACGACCTTGACAGAGTCATTGAGAAATGCCGAAATCAAATCTTTCTCAGGGAGATATTGCGGGGTTATATGCGCATAGTTGTAGAGCGATGTAAATGTCGCTATTTCTGCCTCCACAATCGGCTTGAAAGAGGCATCTGCAACTATCCGAATATTACCACGAGTCGGTGTTTCAGTAATTTCACCAGGCTTGCGAGTGCCACATTGAATGCCAAGTATCAACATCAATGTTACTCCGCTGATTACTAAACTAATCGACTTCACAGTTTTTAAATTTGAAAGCAATTTCACAAATTCAGTTTGAAATGGTTAAAATTTCGTTGCAATAATAATAAATCAAATTTGTTATAAGGCAATAATTTTATAACATTCTTAATTTTTTTTTGGTTGAACTATTTAAATTTCAAATCTAAACAGTTCAAAATAGTTGCAAAATTTAGATTGAGTTTAAATAAAGTTAAAATTCTGATTTTTGGAATGTAAGCTTTGAATTTATTCATCATCCGTTTCGAAAAAATTTTCTTTAATCTTCTGGTACGAGAGTACAATCCGGTACAATGCATACAGCACTAAAGGCGCACCAAAAATCAAGCGCATGGTAAGTTCGATATGAGCAAATGCATTTGAAAAAAACAAAACGTAAGCCAATCCAAGGTAAAAAAAGATCATCAGGGTACCGACGATTGTCATTACTTTATCATAGAGTCTTCTACTGCTCATTTTAGTTGAATTTTAGGGTTGTAAATATACAAAATTGTTTGCAATTGTTACTTCAGCCAACGATCCAGCCAGTTGAAGAAAACACGTTGCCAAAGAATTCCGTTTTGAGCCTGCAGTATCCAATGATTCTCTTCCGGAAACAGTAAAAGTTCTGCGGGTATATTTTTCATTCTTGCCGAATTGAAGGCTCCCATACCTTGCGTGTAGGGAATACGATAATCTCTTTCTCCGTGGATAACCAGCATCGGTGTATCCCAGTTTTGAATTAATTTATGTGGCGAGAAGTTTTTGTAAGTATTCTGGGCTACAGCATTTTTCGCGTCCCAATATGATCCGCCGTTGTCCCAATTGACAAACCACATTTCCTCGGTTGTCGAGTACATAGCCTCCAGATTAAATATTCCGCTGTGTGAGATAAAGGCTTTGAATCTTCCCTTGTGTATTCCGGCAAGATAGTAGATCGAATAGCCTCCGTAACTGGCGCCGACTGCTCCTAACTTGTTTTTATCAACATAAGGTTCAGCGGCAAGTGTGTCAATAGCAGTGAGGTAATCCTTCATGTTCTGACCGCCATAATCGCCCGAAATTTGCTCGTTCCAGGCTTGGCCGAAGCCGGGTAGACCTCTGCGGTTTGGAGCGATGATAATGTAATTGTTGGCTGCCATAATCTGGAAGTTCCAGCGATACGACCAGAATTGGCTAACTGTACTTTGTGGACCTCCCTCGCAAAACAGCAGAGCCGGATATTTCTTCTTCGGATCAAAATGAGGAGGATAGATGACCCAGGCGCGCATCTTTTTATGATCGGTAGTTGTGATCCAGCGGCTTTCAACCTTGCCAATGGCCAGTTGATCCAATATGCCTTTATTTACGGAAGTAAGAGGTTTATCCTGTCCCGTTTTTGGATCGACAAGATATAACTCGGCAGGTTGCGACATAGATACTTTT
This sequence comes from Prolixibacteraceae bacterium, assembly GCA_963663005.2. Taxonomy (GTDB): domain Bacteria; phylum Bacteroidota; class Bacteroidia; order Bacteroidales; family Prolixibacteraceae; genus CAINVV01. The sequence goes on along the minus strand of CAXXHH010000003.1, from coordinate 629,627 downwards.
GAGGCCACCAGCTTATCTCCTGCAGGTTCAACACTCTGGTAATTATGAATTCCATCCGTAACCCTGGTGATTTTCTTTGAAGCGATATCCAGTTTAAAAATTTCATCCGTCGCTTTAACATCGGACAAAAACCAGATCGTTTTGCTGTCGGCCGACCAGGTCGGACTCTGCGCATTTTGGTCAAAACCCAGACTGCAATCTTCCTTCTTACCAGTCGTTAAGTCGGCAACGAATAAACGCAATTTATCTGCTTCATAGCCATCACGAGCCATGCTTTCCCAGGCAATCTTTTTTCCATCGGGTGAGAAGGCTGGATTCCAGTCGTATCCCATCATCCCTTCCGTGAGATTTTTGGTCGTTCCGTTTTCCAAATTGTACAAATAGATGTCTGAATTTGTTGAAAAAGCATACTCTTTGCCAACTTTCTTCTTACAAGTATATGCAAGCATCTTGCCATCAGCACTCCAGGCAACCTGTTCGGTGCCGCCGTTTGGTTTGAGAGGGGAGTCAAAGCGCTCGCCCTGCTGGATGTCCTTTTCTCCGGAGAGACCAGTTTCGCTGTAGTTGGCAACGAAAATGTGCTGGTAAGTACCATCACTCCATGTGTCCCAGTGGCGATACATCAGATCGTCGTACAAACGAGCGTTCGCCAGCGGAAGATCGGGATACTTATCGTGCACATCCTGATCCAGTTTTACTGTTCCGACGTAAAAGATGTGTTTCATGTCGGGAGCGTATTTGAAGCCGGCAATTCCACCGGTTACTTTGGATATTTGCCGTGGCGAAGTGCCGTCTGTGTTAATTTCCCATAGCTGAGCTTCTCCGGAAGTTGTGGAGATATATCCGATTTTCTTTCCGTCCGGACGCCAGGCTGCCTCTGATTCTTTTTCGGGTGTGTCAGTAATTCGTGTGCACTTTCCTCCTTCAATGGGCACAAGATAAAGGTCCCGGTAGGATTTGTTTTCAGGGATATTGAAATAGGTCACGTCATACAGGATCTGTTTGCCATCCGGCGATACCTGAGCAGAACCTATCCGCCCAAACGACCAGAGTACCTCAGGGGTCATCAGGTCGGAGGTCAGTTTTGGCGTTTGTGGCACAAAGTTCTTTTTGGCAGATTGTCCCAATGCTACATTACCCTCAAACAATAGCAAAACCAAGGCAAATACTATCAGAATCGCACGGATTGTTTTCATTTTCGCTCTTTTTTCGGTAAAAATAACTGGTTTGAACCGTTTGACAATGACAAAATGCAGGAATCGTGGAATATAGACACTGTCTAAAGAGGAAGCCATCTCCTCTTTTTAAGAAGAGGACAGTTAGATGTTAATTTACCCTTAACTTAATCGATAAAAAATATGGTACCTTCGTTGTTCATTATCACCGTTCGGAATCTTGTTCACTTCTAATTTAATCTCCCACACGATGAAAGCGAAACTAATTTGTTTTGTGTTGTTAATCTTCGGATTAAGTATTTCATTAGCCGCTCAGACTAAAGTGTCACAATATCAAATCGCCAACAAGATCAGTTTACCTGGTGAAGGTGGCTGGGATTATCTATCGGTTGACGAAGCCGGTGGCCGGCTTTTTGTGTCGCACGGTAATATTGTACAGGTTGTGGACTTGAAAGCTAAAACTCTCATCGGAACAATTGATGACACAAAGGGCGTTCATGGTATTGCGTTTGCTCACGATTTGGGCAAAGGCTATATAAGTGACGGAAGGGATTCCACAGTTACGGTCATTGACTTGAAGACACTGAAAAAGTTGAATAAGATTAAGGTTACCGGAGCAAATCCGGACGCGATTCTTTATGATCCAATGTCTCACTACTTATTTACATTCAATGCCAGATCTTCCAATGCGACGGTCATAGATACCCGAACTGATCAGGTTAAAGTTACCATACCTCTGGATGGGAAACCCGAATTTTCTCAAACGGATGAGATGGGGCATGTCTACGTCAACATTGAGGATAAGAGCCAAATATCCGTTATTAATGTATCCACCTTAAAAGTTGAAAGAAGCTGGTCGTTGGCACCGGGTGAAGAACCTAGCGGACTCGCGTTGGACAAAGTTAATCACCGCCTTTTTTCGGTTTGCAGTAATAAACTGATGATAGTATCGGATGCTGATAATGGTAAAGTTGTCGCAAAGCTTCCTATCGGTGATCGTTGCGATGGCGTTGCCTTTGATCCGGGAAAGAAGCGGGCATACAGCTCAAACGGCGAAGGCACCATGACGGTTGTACAGCAGGAAAGCAAAGATGTTTACAAAGTTTTGGAGAACTTTCCAACACAGCCGGGTGCTCGAACGATAACTGTTGACACGAAGAGTGGTTGTCTGTATCTCTCTGCTGCTGAATATAAAGCTCAGGATCCGAATTCAAAGGAACGACCAGTTATGAAACCAAATTCATTTTCTGTTTTGGAGATTCAATGTCTTAAGTAATTTTATGCCGCTGTTGAATTGAACATTTAGTCTGATGGAACGTGCCTTTTTGGAAACTATTTTTATTTGCGGAGTCGCTTTGTTAATTCTTCTGGAGATCTATTATCTCCAGAATTTCTCTTCGGACAAAAAGCTGTTGAATGCGCAGAAGAAAAAGAGAACATTTCTCCTTTTTTTGGTAATTGGAATTCAGGTGGTTCCTTTCTTCTACATTTTTTCGATAGATTTTGGTCCGACGGACTACCACATCTGGAAATTGCTTAGCTTTCCGGTTACGGTATTCTATTTCTTCTGTATCTGGCTTTTTATCAAGGCATTGTCCGATTTAGGGAAATGGTGGACTCCCGGACAGGAACTAAAAGATGATTTGGAATTGGTGAAGACAGGAGCCTATTTTTATGTGCGTCATCCCATGTATTCTGCATTATTAGGGGTGGCCGTATGCCAGGTTTTTATGATTCAGAACTGGATTGCCGGACCAATTTCGATCTTTTTAGTTACACCATTCTGTATCTACCAGATTCGCCGGGAAGAAAACTTGCTGATTAAATTTTTTGGGGATGACTATCGTGATTATATAAAGGAAACCGGGATGCTTTGGCCAAGAGAAGACAAGATGCCTTTTCTAAAAAGGTTATTACGCAAACTATTGGTTCAGCTAAAAAAGGGTATTATAAATCTGTGGAGGACGATGCTCCGACTTTCAAAAAAGAGACGATCCAAATTAATTGATAGTAGCCTTTAAATCTCTGGCTGAAAGAGCCCGGCGCATTGGAAGCAAATCTTTTTTTGCACCCTTCTTGACCTCACATTTCTGCTTGTAATGTACTAGATAAGTACATTGAATTGCCTGAACACGCTCCATATTACAGACTTCCATCAACGCGTCAATCACATAATTGAAGGTGTGGTAGTCGTCGTTGTGAAGCACGAGTGAGTTTTCGTTGGTTACGCCTTCCGATACCTTCTTTTTAGTGTTGACAGACTTTTCAGTATCCTGCTTCATTGCTGTGCTATATGATAAATACGTTGTGCAAATAAAATAAATTTATTTTCCACCTGCAAGTTTTAGCGCTTCAGCGACTTTTATCCTTTCACCCTTTAGGAATGCCGCGACAAAAGCATCTTTAATACCTTCAGAAGCCATCTGATCTTTCATTTTGGTCGCATCAGCATAGAGCCCAAAGCTTCCAACAGTGTAAATTACGAAATTTTTCGAGTCGGTGTATTTCTCAATTTTTGTCAATTTGCTGATCTTGGCCTGAATTCTTTTAAATGAAGGAGTCAAAATGCCATTTTTGAAAGATCCGATTTGTACCTTGAAGATCAGGTTTTCGACAGGAGCTTTTTTGTCCTTGTTTTCATCCGCAGCCCCTTGGGATTGTTCGTTGGGCTTTGGTTCCTTCTCTTTCTTTTCGATCTGGATCGGTGCTGCTTTAACGGGTTGATTTGTATTTTGGCTGAAAGCCACAACCGTGGCACCCTTCATCCCTTCACGTATTAGCTGATCTTTCAATCTTGTTGCATCAGCCATATTGTTAAAATTGCCTATTGTATAAACGACATTTTTCTTGGGATCAGTGTATTTGTCAATCTTTCTGAGCTTGCTGAATTTAGCATATGATTTTTTAAACACTGGCGTGGTAATCCCGTTTTTGAACGATCCAATCTGTACCCTGAAAGTCGGGATTTCAGCCTGCGAATTCTTCGGAAGAGCATCCGCAACAACTTCTTTTTGTTTATTTTCTTCCGCCAGGACTTCCTCCTTTATGGCTTGGGATGTTGCCAGTTCTTTTTGAGCCTGTTCAACTTTTTTCTTGCTCTCGTTAAGTTTATCTTCTCTCTCCTGTATGGTCGCATTATAGGAGGCAGCAGCCTTCGCACCTTCTTTTTCCCAATAGGCAGATTCTTTGACCCGCGATTGATCCAGAAATTTTTCGCGATCGCGCATTAGTTGATACGATTTTTGTTCACAATCAACAATTTGCTGAACCATCCCCAGTCGGGTGTCTACCCTGTTAATGGTTTCATGCACTTTCCTTAAAGAATCGGTTAATGCGACAAGCGAATCGTTTTTTCCAGTACATATCCATGCTTTGGTGAAAAGGATTTTGCTTGCTTCGCTGCGAAAATCTTCAATAGAATGGTAGGCCAGAACCTCATTAACCTGAAAATTGAACCAGGCTTTTTTGAGGGCATCCGGTATTGGAAAATTTTTCTCGTCAATTTTTGGCGGAGGTTTCAATAGTGAATCGCCAAAGAGGGTCGCATCTACAAGTTTTTGAGGTTTGAAAGGATTTATCTTTTGTTCACAAAGCCCGACGTAATAATCATACTGAAGCGACTTTTTCTCCTGCTTACTTCCTACCTTTCCATATCTGTCGTAAAAATCCTTTGCTTCCTGCCATTCTCCCAACGCATGAAAATAGTTGGCCAGATAGAAATTTGAATTGGCGGGTGTCTTGTCGACAACAGAATTAAGAAGTGCCTCCTTTGCCGCAGTCTCAAAAATGTTATTTTTTATCAGGGAAACGCCGTAATAGTAGTTATACATAGGGTTGTCCGGATATCCCTGAGCAAGTTTGGCAAAAATTGGCAGGGCTTTTTCGTAATTTCCCTGCTGAAAGTATTCTATGCCAAGTGTTTCTTTACCAATCGTTTGTTGTCCAAATGATAATTGGGAAGAGATAATCAGAAGGACAACAGATGCAAAAAAGCCTTTTGAAAACAAAACGTTATTCATACCGTAGATACTATGGAAACTCCGGGTCAAAAATACAAATTAAACCTATTAATAGGGGTATCGCAGTTTAATTGAATTATTACAGTTCTGCATTTCGGAAAGTGGTAGGATTGACTTAAATTTGTAGGGTACACTAATTATATACAATATACTATGGAACAATTAACAGAAGGCGCCATCGCTCCCAGGTTTGAGGGAGTGAGCCAAAGTGGTGGTACAATCTCGCTTGAGGACTTTAAAGGAAAGAAACTGATCCTTTATTTTTATCCAAAAGATAGTACCCCAGGGTGCACTGCTGAGGCATGTGACCTTAGTGAAAATTATGATTTTTGGTTGAAAAAAGGATATGAAATTGTTGGTGTGAGTCCTGACAGCTCCGCGTCTCATCGCAAATTTATCGAAAAATATGGGTTGCGTTTTAACCTGATTGCCGATACAGAGAAAAAAATACTTCAGGACTACGGTGTTTGGGGAGAGAAGGTTAACTACGGAAAAACATATATGGGCGTGATTCGCACAACCTTCGTTATCAATGAAATTGGCATTATTGAAAAGATCTTCAGAAAAGTAGATACAAAAAAACATACGGAACAGATTGCAAAAGAGATAAACAGTTAAAAACAGAAATATAAAATGGCAAAAGAGGAAGCAAAGGCGGCAGCGGCCGATAAGGCGGTCAACCTGGAAAAGTTGAAAGCATTGCAGCTGACAATGGATAAAATTGAGAAGAGCTATGGCAAAGGTTCTATCATGCGTTTGGGTGATAAACCAGTGGATGATGTTGCTGCAATCAGCTCAGGGTCTATCGCTTTGGATTTGGCGTTGGGAATAGGCGGTTATCCTAAGGGTCGGGTCATAGAAATTTTCGGACCTGAATCATCCGGTAAGACAACGCTCGCGATACACGCTATTGCGGAGGCTCAAAAGCAAGGGGGAATTGCTGCAATAATCGATGCGGAACATGCTTTTGATCCAAGCTATGCCACAAAATTGGGCGTTAACATCAATGAGTTGTTAATTTCTCAGCCAGACAATGGTGAGCAGGCACTGGAAATAGCAGATAACCTGATTCGCTCGGGTGCCATTGATATTATTGTGATTGACTCCGTGGCTGCCTTGACGCCTAAAGCGGAAATTGAAGGAGAGATGGGGGATTCAAAAATGGGACTTCAAGCCCGGTTAATGTCTCAGGCACTTCGAAAATTGACTGCCAATATCAGCAAAACGAAGACTTGCTGTATCTTCATTAATCAGCTGCGTGAAAAGATTGGGGTGATGTTCGGAAATCCTGAAACTACTACCGGTGGTAACGCATTGAAATTTTACGCTTCTGTTCGGATTGATATTCGCAAGATTGGACAACTCAAAGATGGCGAAGATGTTCAGGGTAATCATACGAGGGTGAAAATTGTCAAAAACAAAATTGCACCACCTTTCCGGAAAGCCGAATTCGATATCATTTTTGGCGAGGGTATTTCCAAAATTGGAGAGATCATCGACCTGGGTGTTGAGTTGAATATTGTCAAGAAAAGTGGTTCCTGGTTTAGCTACGGTGAAACCAAGCTTGGACAAGGCAGGGAAGGAGTTAAAGCACTGCTAAAGGATAATCCTGAATTGGCCGAAGAGATCGAAAAGAAGATCATTGCTAATTATACCCCATCACTGGAGATATAAGCTAATATGAAATAGCTATGAGGGATATGATCACACCATCCGAAAATGATTATGTGGCTATTCCATGTGGCAATTTTAAGGGAAAATTATAAACACATGAAATAATCGCGAAATCTGAACCGAAACTGCTTCGGTTCAGATTTTTTTTTGGACATTTGCGACTTGACTTAACTAATAATTTGCAATTAAAATCTGATGAAAGTCATAAAATTCGGCGGTACATCCGTTGGAAGTATCGAAAATGTAAAAAAAATCGACGAAATCGTTAGAAATCAGAACTCTGATTTGATCATCGTTGTGAGTGCGGTAGGAGGTGTCACCGATTTATTGCTTGCCGCCGCAAACGCCGGTGCCAAGGGCGCAGAAGTTAATCCCTGGTTGGATGAAATATGGTCACGTCACGAGAAAATGATGACGGGGTTGTTTGATGGGCCAACACTTGATGAGGTTAAAGTCAAGATGAAATTGCTTTTTGACGAGCTTGAAAAAATCCTCCAGGGTATCAGACTTATTGGCGAACTTACGCCCAAGACCCTGGATAAAGTGATGGGATTTGGCGAGCGGCTCTCCTCTCTTTTTATTTCCAGGTATTTAAATGCAGATCTTATTGACAGTGTATCAGTCATTTGTACGGATAAGAATCATGGGAAGGCGAACGTTGATTTCAATGTAACCTATGACAGGATAAAACAGGCATGCTCTTCCCTGAAAAGAACTGCTGTTGCGCCCGGGTTTATTTCCTCGGCGACAGATGGAACAGTTACGACGCTCGGTAGAGGTGGTTCAGACTATACTGCAGCTCTTTTTGCCGCTGCCCTGAATGCAGAGAAGCTGGAAATCTGGACCGATGTGGATGGTTTCATGACTGCCGATCCAAGGGTAATTACCAAAGCCTACACTATTCCTCAGCTTACATACAGCGAAGCGCTGGAATTGTCGCATTTTGGCGCGAAGGTGATTTATCCGCCAACGATACTACCCGTCTATCAAAAATCTATACCGGTACAGATTAAGAATACCATGAATCCTTCGGCCGAAGGGACTCTGATTGGAAATGTGGAACACCCCGGGGCAGAACATCCGATCAAAGGGATATCTTCCATTGACGGAATCTCATTATTTACTGTCCAGGGACTGGGAATGGTCGGGGTAACGGGAATCGCGATGCGACTTTTCGGAGCGTTGGCAAAGGAGGAGATTAATGTGATTCTGATTTCGCAGGCCTCTTCTGAGAATTCAATCAGCTTTGCTATTGATTCTACCAGAGGAAAGGCTGCTGAGGCTGCTATCCAACTGGAGTTTGACCGTGAGATTTCTTCCGGGCTAATCAATAAAATTAGCAGTGAGGAAGATCTTTGTATCGTCGCGATTGTTGGTGAAAACATGAAGCATTCGGCCGGAATTGCTGGAAAATTGTTTTATACGATCGGGAAAAATGGTATCAACGTAGTGGCGATTGCGCAAGGCGCGTCGGAGCAAAATATTTCCTGGGTGGTAAAGAAATCCGATCTTAGAAAAACACTCAACGTCGTTCACGAATCATTTTTTCTATCACCCTATATTGAATTGAATATCTTCCTGGTCGGAATTGGGACAGTAGGAAGAGACCTTATCAAGCAAATCAGTCAGCAGCAGCAAAAGCTGCAAAAAGATCATCGTCTTCTGCTTCGTATTTGCGGGGTGGCCAATTCCAGAAAGATGATCTTCAACAGGGAGGGATTTGATCCGGTTTCAATAGCCAAATCACTTTCCAATGAAGATGCGGAAAAATCTGATATGGTAAATTTTTGCAGTCAGATGATCGGCATGAACATGTTTAATTCCGTATTTGTCGATTGCACTGCCGAAAAAAAGGTGGCGGATCAGTACAAAACTATTCTTCAGAACTACATTTCCATAGTGGCTGCAAATAAAGTAGCCGCCTCATCCGATTTCATGGCTTATCGGGAGTTGAAGGAGCTGGCCGCCAAGCATGGTGTAAAATACCTTTTCGAAACTAATGTTGGGGCAGGATTACCATTGATCTCGACAATCAATGATCTTATGCGTTCCGGCGACAGGATCGTCCGGATAGAGGCAGTGCTTTCAGGAACGTTAAATTTCATCTTTAATACACTCAGTACAGAAATTCCGCTTAGTAAAGCCATACGATTATCGAAAGAGAAGGGTTTTTCAGAACCGGATCCGCGTATCGATTTGAGCGGCGTTGATGTGGTACGAAAGCTGGTGATTTTGGGAAGAGAGTCGGGCTATAAAATAAGTCAGGAAGACGTGGTGCAAAAGCGTTTTATCCCGGATTCCTACTTTAGTTCGACACTGGATGATTTCTGGCGGGATATCCACGAGATGGATGCTCATTTTGAAGCTGAAAGAGTTATCCTGGAAAAGGAAAAGAAAAAATGGCGCTTTGTAGGATTGCTAGATGAAGGTAAAGCCTCTGTTTCATTGCAGTCGGTCGGGCCAGGTCATCCGTTTTATGATTTGGAAGGCAGCAATAACATCGTATTGCTGACAACAGAGCGTTACAATGAATCGCCAATGCTTATTAAGGGTTATGGCGCAGGCGCTGCGGTGACTGCCGCGGGAGTTTTTGCGGATTTGATTAAGGTCGCGAATATTTAGGTAGACTATGGGACTATGAGACTGGGAGACTTTTGGACTATGGGACAGGAGTGCGGTCCCTGAGCTTGTCGAAGGGTCAAAGGGTCGAAGGGGGGCATAAGGCTTAACCTTTATCTTTTTGGTCCGTAAACACTATCTTATTTGAGAGTACATAAAATCTAAGAATGAAGTATATCATATTATTAGGCGATGGCATGAGTGATCAGCCGGAGGTTGAATGCGAAGGCAAGACCCCGCTGATGCTGGCCAAAACGCCATACATGGATCAGTTAGCGCTTTTGGGACGAAGCGGTACGCTTAAGACTATTCCTGACTCTTTACATCCTGGTAGTGAGGTGGCTAACCTTGCAGTTCTGGGTTACGATGTAGAAGCGGTTTACGAAGGCAGGGGAGTGATCGAAGCTGCCAGTATTGGTGTAAAACTGGAGGAGGGCGATCTGGCGATGCGTTGCAATCTCGTAACTTTGAAGGGGGATATTATTCTGAACCATTCGGCCGGACATATTTCCACCGAAGAAGCAGATGAATTGATACAATATCTTAATAACGAAATAGGTACTGATTCGATTCGTTTTTATACCGGAGTATCATACCGTCATTTATTGGTTGTCAAGGGTGGCAATAAGAAAGTGTATTGCACGCCGCCTCACGATGTTCCCGGCAAAGAATACCGGCCATTATTACCAAAAGCTACCGAGGATTCTGCCCAATCGACTGCCGATCTTTTAAATAGCTTAATCAGCCGTTCTCAGGAATTGCTTCAGAATCACCCCGTAAACCTTCTCAGGAAGTCGAAGGGGAAAGAACCTGCCAGTTCAATCTGGCCTTGGTCACCCGGCTATAGACCTGCCATGAAGAGCCTGAAGGAGCTCTTTGGCATTCAAAGAGGGGCTGTGATTTCTGCCGTCGACCTTATTCAGGGAATTGGGGTTTATGCCGGACTGGATGTCATAAAAGTTGAAGGTGCTACCGGACTTTACGATACCAATTATGAAGGGAAAGCCGAAGCTGCTATAAAAGCCCTGAAGGATCATGATTTTGTCTATCTGCACGTTGAAGCTAGCGATGAGGCAGGCCATGAAGGTGACTTGGATCTTAAAGTGCGAACAATTGAATATTTGGATCATCGTATTCTGAAATATTTGCTGGAGGAGTGTTCCAAACTGGATGAACCTGTAACTATTGCCATGTTGCCCGACCATCCGACACCCTGGAAACTCAGAACTCACACGCGGGATGCGGTTCCATTTGTAATTTACCGTCCGGGGATTGAACCTGATTCCATTGACAGGTACGACGAGGAATCAGCAAAACTGGGCGCCTTTGGAGCCTTGAAGGGCAGTGAATTTATGAAAGAACTATTAAAATAATATGGAAATGTGGAAATGTGAAAATGAACGAGGTTTTAGCTGAACTTAAATGATTTCTGGTATTTAAATCATTAAAAACTTCCTTTTTTTTAATTTCCACATTTCCACATTTCCACATTTCCACATTTTCACATTTCCACATTTTTTATGAAGTATTACAGCACCAACAAAATTTCACCGGACGTTGATCTCCGGACAGCCGTTACCAAAGGACTTGCAGCGGACAGGGGATTGTACATGCCCGAACGAATTGAAGCTTTGGATCCTTCCTTTTTTGAGAAGATGGAATCCATGTCTTTTCAGGAAATGGCATTTGAAGTTGCCCGGAAATTTTTCGGTGAAGATATTCCTGAGGAGAAATTAAAGGAGATTGTTTACGAAACGCTCAACTTCGATACTCCGGTTGTTGAAGTGGAACCAAATATATATTCGCTCGAATTGTTTCATGGTCCGACGTTGGCATTCAAGGATGTTGGCGCCAGGTTTATGGCTAGAATGCTGGCTTATTTTTTATCACAGGAAAAAGAGACTGTGCATGTATTGGTGGCAACTTCCGGTGATACCGGCAGCGCTGTGGCCAACGGCTTTCTTGGCATCAAGGGAATAAAAGTCCACGTGCTTTATCCGAAAGGAAAGGTGAGTGAAATTCAGGAAAAACAGTTTGTAACCCTCGGACAAAACATCACGGCATTGGAAGTGGATGGCTCATTTGATGATTGTCAGGCATTGGTGAAGTCGGCATTTATGGATGATGAACTTCAGCGAAAAATGGTACTGACATCGGCAAATTCAATTAATGTCGCGCGATTTTTACCTCAGGCATTCTATTATTTCAATGCTGTTGCACAGCTAAAGGCAAAAGGAAGGAAAATTGTATTTTCTGTGCCGAGCGGAAATTTCGGCAATCTGACTGCCGGACTTATAGCCAAAATACTGGGGCTGCCGGTTTCGCGTTTTATTGCTGCCAATAACAGCAATGACGTAGTGTACAATTATCTCCGGACGGGAGAATATCAGACAAAATCCTCTGTGCAAACTATCGCGAATGCCATGGATGTCGGCGACCCAAGCAATTTTGCACGGATTCTTGATCTTTTTGATCATGATCACGCGAAAATTACAGCGTTGATGACTGGTACCACTTACTCGGATGATCAAATCAGAGAGAGCCTTTCTGCCTGTTTTGAGGAGACCGGATACCTGCCTGATCCACATGGAGCAGTGGCCTATCGTGCCCTGAAGGAGCAGCTGCAGCCGGACGAAGTGGGCATATTTTTGGAAACGGCGCATCCGGCAAAGTTCACCGAAACGGTGGAAGAAATCGTTGGCAAGGGGAACGTTCCGATGCCCGCACGTCTTCAGGAATTTATGAAAGGAGAAAAGAAAACAGTGCTGATGGGAACCGGGTTCGCTGAGTTTAAGCGATATCTACTCGATCTCGCTTAATTCAAGCCATCGCATCTCTTTTTCTTCCAGAAGATTAGATACGGTGCTGTATCTCATGGATTTTTTATGCAATTCATCGCTTGGGAGTGTTCCTGAATTGAGTTCTTCCTCAAGGGTTTTCTTTTCTGACTCAAGTTGGCCGATCTCTTTTTCGAGATCTTCCAATTCTTTTTTCTCTTTGAAGCTCAGTTTTCTCTTTTCTGAAACCTGTTTTTCCCTGACAGGCTTTTCTGTTTTTGCGGTATTTTGTTCTGCCTTCGCTTTCTCTTCAGCCCAATCACGATAGTCGGAATAATTTCCAGGAAAATCTTTGATGACTCCGTCTCCATCGAAAACGAACAGGTGATCCACAATTTTATCCATGAAAAACCGGTCGTGTGAAACCACAATTGCACAACCGGAAAACGACTTCAGGTACTCCTCCAGCACGTTTAGCGTCATGATGTCCAGATCGTTAGTCGGCTCATCTAAGATCAGGAAATTTGGATTGCGCATCAAAATGGTGCAGAGATAGAGTCGGCGTTTCTCGCCACCACTAAGTTTGGACACAAATGAATATTGCGTCTCGGGAGGGAATAAGAAGTAAGTCAGAAACTGAGAGGCACTTAATTTTGATCCGTCGCCCATTTCAACTACCTCAGCAATCTCTTTGATGATATCGATCACCCTGTCGTCCGGGGAAAACTGGATCCCATCCTGCCTGAAATAGCCAAAGCTGACCGTCTCGCCAATATCCATCTTGCCACTGTCGGGCTGATAAACGCCTGTCAGAAGATTCAAAAAGCTACTCTTTCCCGAGCCATTTTTACCAACTATGCCAATTTTTTCATAGCGGGCAAATTTGTAGCTGAAATCTTTCAAAATGGTCACGTCACCGAACGCTTTGGATAGGTGGTCGAGGTTTATGATTTTCTGACCCAATCGTTGGGAATTTATTGCCAGTTCAAGTTTGTTGTCCTCAATCCGTTTTGACGCTTTTTCCTTCAGAATATAAGCGTTTTCGGTACGATACTTCGATTTGTGCGTACGGGCCTTTGGCATTCTTCGAAGCCAATCGAGCTCTGTCCTGAAAAGGTTCCGCGCAGTTTCAATTTCAGTGTTGAGGTTTTGAATCCTTTCGTCCCTTTTTTCTACATAATAGGAATAATTGCCCTTGTACCTGAAGAGTGATTTATCATCCAATTCGACAATTTCATTGCATACGCGATCCAGAAAATAGCGGTCGTGAGTCACCATCAGGAGCGTACATTTGGCCTTTTCGAGGGTTCTCTCAAGCCATTCGATCATTTCGAGATCCAGATGGTTGGTTGGTTCGTCCAGGATCAGAAAATCCGGTTCATCGATCAGAACATGAGCCAGAGCCACCCGTTTTTTCTGTCCACCGGATAACTCACGGATTGGTTGATTTAGGTCGTGTATATTTAACTCCGTCAGAATTTGCTTAATCTTCAGCTCAAAATCCCAGCAATTTAAGCGGTTCAGTTTATCAATCGCGCGCTCAATAGCTTTACTATCATTCCCCTCCAGGGCACTTTCATATTCACGAACTGCAGTGATGTTCTCGCCAGAAGAGCTAAAGGCAGCTTCCAGTATGGTCTCGTCCGGATTTAGTTCCGGCATCTGACGCAAATAGCCAATCCGGATGTCCTGACTAAATACCACTCTTCCATTATCAGGAATCTCATCTCCCGACAAAATATTCATCAGGGTCGTTTTGCCGGCGCCATTTTTGGCAATCAGCGCAACTTTTTCACCCTGGTTGATGGTTAATGAAATTCCTTCAAAAAGTGGTGAGTCGCCCCAGCTTTTGGAGAGGCTGTCTATTTGTAAATAAGGGATCAAATCGTAGAAATTATGTTGGCGACGAAGGTAGCTATTTTCCCGGATAGAATCGGAAGAGGCAACGGTCAACAGTTTTGCGGATACATTGCATTAGGTAAAAAGCAAGCAAGAAATCTCTGGTTCAGTGGCAGTTTGTAAAGGATTTTTTGTAATATTGAAATGATATTATGCACCTAAATCAGACCTAAAAGTGAATTAAGCACGCCAAATTCTACCGGCTTTATATACCTCAGAGGGATGACGGGTGTATGTATAGACGAGTTAGTGGCAACCCTAATGGCGACTCGTAGAAATTGACAGTTAGAATAATATAATTTTAAGACGATGAAACTTAACGACATTTTAGGACTTGGGAAAGTCTTGCCAATTGACAAATTAATGGACATTGTTTCTAACTCTGTTGGCAAAGTATCCAAACCATACTTTGACAGGAAAGATGTTGACACCAAAGCTTATGAAATTAAAAAGCTCGCTGAAGCCAGAGCTGAAGAATTGAAAATAATTGCTAATGCTGTTAAAGAAAATTTTCAATTAACTGGTGGTATTGAATATAAAGAAGAGAAGATAGCAATTTGCTCTCCTAAAGAATTACCCAATCCAATTATACCAAACCCTTCAATTGAAGAAAGAACACATGAACGACAGTACTTTCAAGAAGCTAAAAAGCAACTTAATATTGAAAATGTCACTACATATGCTGCTGAAGAATTAAAGAATGAGCCACCTGTGACTGATGAGCCATTAGACGAAGACTGGACTTCAAGATTTTTCCGTATTGTAGAAGATATTTCGAATGAGGAAATGCAGGCTTTATGGGGGAGAATTTTAGCTGGAGAAATAAAACACCCGAGATCTTATTCATTAAGGACTCTTGAACTCATCCGAAACTTGTCAAAGAATGAAGCAGATATATTTATGAAAGTTGCAAATTTTGCCATCATGGTAGGTGATGCAAATTTTCTTTTTACTGGGAAAGACGGGAAAATATTAAAAGAAAAATATAATATAGGCTATAGCGACACCGCACTTTTAACGGAAATCGGCCTATTGCAACCAGGAACTTTTGTTAACTATCAGCTATTTCAACAGCCAACAGATAGTCAGCACGTTTTTATAGCAGGGAAAATAGTCATTCTTGTAAAAGTCAAAGCTAACACGCCAACAATTCAAATGCCGGTTCAGGTCTTTAGTAATTCTGGCAACGAACTTATGAAACTAATTAAATCTAACCCGCCAATGGACTATTTGAGTTCTATTGCAGGTTCAATAAAAAAAGAGTTTGTTGAAGTTAAATATGCACATATATTGGCATTCGAGGGAGATTCTGTAAGGCATACTCAACCATTGCAAGATTTTCAATGATAGACAAAATAAGGGCAGCCACTAACATCAGCTACCCGTCAAGCCGTGTTTTGGTGGCTCGTTGACAGGAAATTTGTATTTTTTAAAAGGCAGCTTATCGTGTACAATTTATCGGGAAACTCCCGACCTGCGTGTAGCTTCCTCCGTTGTTTGCATCCCTAAGAAACGAAACAGCAAGGTATTATGATAAGAAACATTAGACTAAAATTTGGCTCAACACCAAGCAAACCGAAATTGGAATTTGATACTACACCTGTGACAATATTTGTTGGTCCAAATAACTCAGGAAAAAGTAAAATTCTTCAAGAGATTCAGCAGTTTTGTCAGAATGGTCAAGAGAGTGTTAATAATGTACTTCTAGAAAATATAGAATTCAATGGAGTTGGAGACCCAGAGACAGTGATAGCAGAACTAACATTGCCGTCAAATAAAGGTGAATTTCTTCAACCAGGTCATATAATTTATGGTAAGGGAGGCTGGCGAAATCAAGTTAATAGGCAAAATTTGATTACTTGGCTTTCGAACCCAAATAAAAAAAATAATTTCTGTCCTTACTATACCTCTTTTAATACGCTACGAATTGATGGTGGGAGTCGAATAAATTTAATTATTCAACAGCCTGCTGGTGACTTACAAGCACATCCATCAAACCATCTTGCTGTTCTTTTTAGAAATGATGAATTAAGAAAAGATGTCCGTAGAATTGTTTTTGACGCTTTTAAGAAATATTTCGTTATTGACCCAACGAATTTGGGACATTTGAGAATTAGGTTATCGGAAATAGAACCTGATACGGATTTGTTAGAGAGAGGAATACATCAAGAAGCAATTGATTTTCATAATCAAGCTTTAGATATTTCAATTGCAAGTGATGGTGTTAAGGCATTTACAGGAATAATCATTTCGATTGCCGCAGGAGACCCCAAAATAACTTTAATTGATGAGCCTGAGGCTTTTTTGCATCCATCATTGTCATATAAGTTGGGTAAGGAGGTTTCTAATAAGGTTAAGGATTCTCAAAAAAGTCTTATTGTTTCGACTCATAGTTCAAATTTTCTAATGGGATGCATTCAGTCAGGAACCCCAATAAATGTAATACGATTAACATATTCGAATAATATCGCAACAGCAAGAGCATTACCAAGCGAAAAAGTTTTAAAATTAATGAAGCATCCTTTATTAAGGTCGACAGGTGTGCTTAATGGTTTATTTTATGAATTTGTAATAGTAACGGAGAGTGATGCTGATAGAGCCTTTTATCAGGAAATAAACGAAAGACTGTTACAGTTTGAGCCTGATAAAGGAATACCAAATTGTCTTTTCATTAATGCTCAAAACAAACAGACGGTTCACGAAATAATTCGTCCTCTAAGAGAATTAGGAATTCCTTGTGCTGGAATAGTTGATGTTGATATAATAAAAGAAGGAGGAGCTGTTTGGACAAGTTTTCTTAATGGTGGTTTTATTCCTGATTTAACAATACAATCAACAGCAATAGCAAGGACACGAATTAAACAGTTTTTTGACAATTCTGGAACTGATTTTAAAAGAAATGGAGGTGTAGATGCATTACAAGGACAAGAAAAAGAAGCTTGTACAAATTTATTTGACCAACTTGCCGAATATGGATTATTCGTTGTTCGTGGAGGTGAACTAGAATGCTGGTTAAAAAGCTTAGGTGCAACAGGGCATGGCCCAAAATGGTTAATTCAAATTTTTGAGAAGCTTGGCGATGACTCTTCTTCTCCAAATTACATAAGACCAGATGATAAAGATGTATGGAATTTCATAAGTGATATTAAAAAATGGTTGATAAATGGTAGCAAGAAAGGAATACCAGAATAAAGGGCAGCACACAATAACTAAGGCTTTGTGGTTGAGGGACGAGACCCAACATGAAGCCCTGTTGCACGAAATCCCCTTGCGGGTGCTCAATTTACACTTGCCCAAAAAGCGAATCATGAAATTCCTAAATGTTTCTATTTTTGTGTGGTTTTAGGAATTTCATCTATCTTTGGCCTATGCAAATAATACCGCGAAAACGATACTTAGATACGCTTAGTGTTCTTAAAGACAAGAATTTAATTAAGGTTGCCACAGGTGTCAGGCGTTGTGGAAAGTCAACTTTAATGACACAATTTCAAGAACTACTGCGTAAAGAAGACGACAAAGTCTCCATACTGGCGATAAATATGGATATGCCCGAGTTTCGATTTTTAGCGGAAAAAAATTGGAAAGAGATATACGATTACATCATCAAGCGCCTGAAAAAAAACGTAACCAATTATGTGTTTATAGACGAAGTGCAAAACGTTCCCGAATTTGAAAAAATGTTGGAAGGGTTGTACGTTCACCCAAACATAGATTTGTATGTTACAGGTTCAAATGCATTTTTATTATCAAGCGAATTGGCAACTTTGCTTACAGGTAGAGCTTATGAAATAAATGTATTGCCTTTTTCTTTTGGTGAATATTTAGATTTCACAGGCAAAACTGCAAACCCTGACCGTGCTTTTGCTGAATATGTGCGTACTGGAGGTTTTCCCGAAGCTGTAAGACTCTCAGCGGACGGAAATCATTTTGCAAACGAATATTTGCAAACGGTTTTCAAAAACATATACACAAACGACATTTCTAAACGCCATACTATTTATGCGGAAGAATCATATCAAGAAGTTGTAAGCTTCTTAATAGATTCAGTTGGTTCAAGAGTTTCAGCAGGAAACATTGCTAAAATTTTAACGACAAACAAAAAGAAAATTGACAATAAAACGGTGTCAAAATACATTGACACGTTGGTTGAGTCCTATTTGTTTTATAAAGTAAACCGCTATGACATAAAAGGCAAACAGCATTTGGCAACCCAGGGAAAATACTATTTAGTAGATTTAGGTTTTCGCAACGCACTACTTGGAAAAGAATTGGCAAGCGATGCAGGACATTTACTTGAAAATGTAATTTATCTTGAGCTAAAACGCCGGAACAACCAAGTCTGGATAGGGAAAACCAATAATTTAGAAGTTGATTTTGTTGTTCGCAATAACGAAGGTTTTACACAATACATACAAGTTTCGCAAACAGTACAAAGCCCAACGACTCTAGAACGCGAGTTAGCACCATTTGATAGTATTGCAGACCATCACGAAAAGCTTTTAATCACAATGGACTACGAAACAGGTACATATAACGGAATAAAAAAAGTAAACGCAATAGATTGGCTTACAAAGAGTCAAAAATAAGGGTGAACAGATACCGCTGATTGTTTTTATAAGCTGAGAATTATCATAATTTTAAACAGAAAATGGCAGCGTGACACAACAGTTGCCGTTCCAATGATGAGTGATGTAAAAATATCCATACGTTTCTTTGACGATCGCGAAGTGCGGGCCGTTTGGGATGAGCAAAATGCCAAATGGAGGTTTAGTGTGCTCGATATTGTTGCCGTGCTTACCGACCAGGACGACTACGCCAAAACCCGCAACTATTGGAAATATCTTAAAGCCAAGCTAAAGAAAGAGGACGGTGAAGTGGTTAGTGCC
This sequence comes from Prolixibacteraceae bacterium, assembly GCA_963663005.2. Classification (GTDB taxonomy): domain Bacteria; phylum Bacteroidota; class Bacteroidia; order Bacteroidales; family Prolixibacteraceae; genus CAINVV01. Next base: position 610,578 of record CAXXHH010000003.1, on the reverse strand, counting down.
ACTACCCAGTTGAAATTTCTGGCGCCGGATGGTAAAAGGCGTTTGGCAGATATGTTGGATTACGCGGGCGTTGTAGCCCTGGGAAAAACTTTTCCCGGAACAAAAGCCAATCGCTTTATCGATTGGTTTACCTTCAGCGATGAAAGTATCGACGGGAAAAGCAAAACAAAAGCGTATGCCCTATATGAAAGGAATTGACTATTCCTATTACTACGAAGAAAATGAATGATGAGAATGTCGCCAAAAGAGATTTGTGAAAAAGTAACTGTCTGGTTTCAGGAAAACAGACCCGTCGCCGAGACTGAGCTTCATTTTGCCGACCCTTACCAATTGCTGGTTGCAGTGATATTGTCAGCGCAGTGCACGGATAAAAGGGTCAATATGATAACACCTCCACTTTTCGAACGTTTTCCGACTGCCGAAACAATGGCAGCTGTTGAACCCGAGGATGTTTTTGAGCTGATAAGGTCATGTTCATATCCGAACAACAAAGCGAAAAATCTGGTCGGAATGGCCAGAATGCTGGTAAATGACTTTCAGGGTACTATGCCTGAAGAGATGGAGCAACTGCTGTTACTGCCGGGAGTTGGCAGAAAGACTGCGAATGTGATTTTGTCTGTTGTATTCAATAAACCGGCGATGGCAGTGGATACGCATGTTTTCAGGGTTTCTGCACGACTGGGCCTGACCGTTGGTTCAAAGACGCCCGAGGAGACCGAGCGGCAGCTTGTGAAATTGTTCCCGCCAGAACTATTGCCCATTGCCCACCATTGGCTTATTCTGCATGGCCGGTATGTTTGTATTGCCCGAAAGCCGCTTTGTGAGACCTGCGGATTAAATCCATGGTGTTCCTTTGTACAAGGGAATCCTGGCTTCCCGAAGTGAGGTGAAATGTGCAAAATATGGCGAGTTGCTCATTTTGATTATTTAGTTCCAGCCATTTAGTGTTCTTCACACGAGCGGTCAGCTTTTTGTAGGCTTATTAATAATGTTTAAAATTTAGGGTAAATATTTTTTTTTCGCACAAAGCTTTTTACTTTTGCAATGTGAATTTCGTAAATTAATTTTCTGTAAAACAAATAAATTAAGTTATGGCTTATAAAATTTCTGACGAATGCATTGCCTGTGGTACATGTATTGACGAGTGTCCGGTTGAAGCAATCAGCGAAGGTGAAATCTACAAAATTGATGCTGAACTTTGCACCGATTGTGGTTCTTGTGCTGAAGTATGTCCTACAGATGCTATATCACCTGAATAACAAGACGTAAGACTTTAACGAACCTGCTTTTTAAGCAGGTTTTTTTTTGCCATTTTTTCTGGTTGAAATGTTGTTTTTTCGGAATTGTTTTCTATCTTTATAGAGGGGATAGTACAAACCGCTCATACACAACAGTTTCAATAATGGATTTATTACTTCTAAATATTAAGGAGTTAATCCAGACAGGGGAAAATCCGCCTGCTTTTTTGGCTGGCAGGGAAATGTCATCGCTGAGTTCTATCCGGAATGCCTATTTAATGATCAGCGATGAAATGATTGTTGCATACGGTTCAATGAACGAGCTGAGCGAGAGTCATTACGAGAATTCAGATCTTTTGATGGAGGTCGACTGCAGTGGTCGATTGGTATTTCCCAGTTTCTGTGATCCCGATTCCCATCTCCTGTTTCCCTTTGGCAACGTGCAAGGGTTTCCCCATCCGGTTTTGGATACAAAAAAGAAAGGGCTTTCCTTCACGGATTCATTCGTCAGGTTGCACGAAATGAGTGTGGAGGAATTGTATCTGCAAGCTTTGGATCATCTCAAGGAAGTCGTAAGGAAGGGAACCGGGGCGATCGAAATAAAGAGTGGATATGGACTGGAGCCAGAAGATGAGCTGAAATTATTGCAGGTCATCCGCAAGCTAAAGAAGACTACTCCGCTTGTAATTAAATCCACATTTCTTGGTTCTCATACTTATCATGAGAATTTCCGCAGGTCTCCAGCCAGCTATATGGATCATATTCTGGATATTCTGCCTTCCATCGTACAGGATGAGCTGGCAGACAATCTGGATTTATATTATGATGATCGGTTTTTGTCCAGGAGCGAAACCGAACGGTTATTGTATTGCGGACTGAAAGAAGGACTGAACGTGAAAATTCATTCGGATGAATTGGGACTTAACCATCTCACTGAAACGAATATTAAAGTTGCCCTGGATATTCTTGACACCAGTAATCAAATTACGCGGGAAAAAATCCTGTTGGCATCGGAGTATGAGATTTTCCCCGTCATCATGCCGGGAGCCTCCTTCTTCCATAATCTCTCCACTTCATCTGCACGGGAGATGATCGATGCCGGACTTCCATTGGCAATTGCAACCGATTTTGATCCTGGTTCTATGCCGTCCTGCGATATGAAATTTATGCAGTCGCTTGCCTGTATAAAATATGGAATGAAACCGGAGGAGGTCATAAATGCTTCCACGATTAACTCTGCGTACCTGATGGGCATCGGGGATGGATATGGAACCATAACCAAAGGGAAGGCAGCTAATGTATTTGTTACCAGGAAGATTCCATCCTATCAGTATTTTCCCTATGCCTTTAGTTCCGATCTGATTGAAATGGTGATTTTGGATGGGGAGATTCACTGAATTTGAATTTCAGAAATCACCAGTTTTTAAGCCGATTTGCATTTCACACCTCCTCATTATCGGATTCTCCCATATAACTATATCTTTGTAATAACCTACTCATGGATAAATGGCGTTTGAGAATCGAGATCAGGAAAAGATGTTTATTGAACAACTGAAAGCAGGATCAAAAGTGGCTTTCAAATCTCTGTTTGATATCTATGCGCCTAAAATTCATGCCTTTGCCTATTCGTACCTCAAAAATGAACAAGACGCGGAAGAGCTTCTTCAGGATCTGTTTTTGAAATGTTGGGAGATCAGAGGTACGCTGGATAGTTCCAAAAGTATCAAATCCTTGCTTTTTAAGATTTGCATTAATCAGATCTATGGCCTGATCCGTCGAAAAAATATTGAGCAGGCATATCTCGAATTTGTAGCCAAAAATGATCAGTCAGATAATAGTTCGACCTGGCATGAGTTAATTTACAACGAGATGCTTGCAAATCTGAAACTGCTGGTCGCCGCAATGCCGGAACAAAGACAGCAAATTTTTCGACTCAGCAAGGAAGAGGGCTTGTCGAACGATGAGATTGCCCAACAACTCAGTTTGTCCAAGCGAACCGTAGAAAACCAGCTGTACAGAGCGGTTTCATTTTTGAAAGAAAAGCTCGGTGCGGGCTCCCTGCCGGGATTGCTTTTCTTCTTTCTGAATTGCCAGTGAAAAGCGGGAAGCGGATAATTCGGAATGACTGCATCTTTTCATTTTTACCCATCATTATCTGCATTATCATATCGCATTAAAATTTAATTAAAATGGGAGTGAGTAAATTGAGATGCCTATTCGTATTACTACCAAACAAACCTTGAAAATGTCATCGAACCTTAAAAATATTTTACAAAGGGGAAGATCAGTTGATGCTGATGAAACTCAAAAACAAGACTATTTATCATTGTTCCATCAGTCGGAATTAGAATTTGATTTGAAAAATCAGCTTTTGGAAGAGTTGGAACAATCCACTCAAGCAACTGAAAATAAGGAATATTTCGATGAGCAGTTTGAAAAAATCTGGAGTAACCGTGAATTTAAAATTTCTGTTGAGCCTAAACGAACGCGAATTCAGACTCAAATTTTACGATGGGCGGCCATCCTGGTAATTGGGTTGATACTTGGTTCCTATCTAAATTCAGGCAAAAAAAATCCATCACCTGTTTATTACACTTCTGTCGCACCAAAGGGATCTATTTCGGAAATGCTCTTACCCGATGGTTCGCATATTTTTTTGAATTCCGGGTCGACGATAAAATATTCAGTTGATGGGCTTGACGGCATTCGGGAAGTGTTCTTAACCGGTGAAGCCTGGTTCCAGGTGGCTAAGATGAAAGAGAAGCCCTTTGTGGTGCATACCTGCGAATATGACGTTAAGGTAACCGGGACAATTTTCAATGTCAAGGCTTACAAGGAAGATAAAGAGGTAATTACAACGCTTGAGGAGGGCGGCGTACAAGTTAAATCGTCAACGGATCTCCATCATTTTGAAGAGAAGATTTTGATTCCGGGCGAGCAGTTGGTGTATAACAAAGAGCAAAAAAATATACAGGTAAGCACGGTGAAAACTAAATTGTACACCTCCTGGAAGGAAAACAAATTGGTTTTTGTCAACATGAGTTTGAAAGATCTTAAGACTCTGCTTGAGCGCAAATATGGCGTCGAAATTCAGATTGCGGATCCGTCAATATTGGATTATCACTACGATGGTATCATCAAGAATGAAACCATTTTGGAAGTACTAAATCTGTTGAAGCACACATTACCCATTGATTATGAGATTGTTGGTCAAAATATAATTATTAAAAAAATTTAAGAGGAGGAAAATATGAGCTAATCCACGAGCAAACAAAAAGCCGGAGTTGCTGTAACATCCCCGGCCCAATGTAATTAATAATCCTGGTGCTGTAACACCATTTAAGTATTAATCTAACACGTACAAATTTATGAAAAAAAAACCAACTGCTTCCTTTCAGGGAAAATTGTGGGGGCATAAGCTAATTCTAAAAATGAAACTTACATTTTTGATTTTTTTGGGATGTTTGATGCAGGTTTCCGCTACCGTTTATTCCCAAACTACCAAATTTTCATTTGATTTTCAGAATACCAAAGTGGTAGATGTTTTGAAGGAAATTCAGGACAAAAGCGATTTTCGATTTTTTTATCAACGCGAACAGGTTGATGTGAACAGAAAAGTCGATTTGAAGGTGAAGGATCAGCGCGTGGAGGCAATCCTCGACGAAATTTTTAAAGACCAGGGAGTTACCTATCGGGTGTCGGACGACAAGTTAATAGTTATAGCGCCAAAATCCGAAAACTTTTCGGCGGTTTCCAGCCAGCAGGACAGAAAGGTCTCCGGCAAAGTAACCGATGCTTCCGGTGCCACATTGCCAGGTGTATCCGTATTTGTCAAAGGTTCGACGATTGGAATTATTACGGATGCTGATGGGAAATATTCACTCTCCGGAGTTCCTTCCAACGCAACGCTGGTTTTCTCTTTTGTGGGAATGAAAATGCAGGAAGTTCCTGTGGCAGGCAAGACGAGTATTGATGTCAAACTTGTTGATGAGACAATTGGAATTGAGGAAGTTGTGGCAGTTGGTTATGGTGTTCAGAAGAAGGTGAACCTGACGGGATCTGTCGCTTCGGTCAATATGAAGGAATTGAAAAACAGACCTATCTCGAATTCGAGTCAGGCATTGCAAGGGGTATCCGGCTTGTACGTAAACCAGGCCGGTGGTCAGCCGGGTAAAGATGGGGCGACAATCCGCGTCCGCGGACAGGGAACCTTGAATGTCAATGATCCGCTGGTTTTGGTGGATGGTATTGAATTTCCTCTTACTGCAGTTAATCCCAATGATATAGAAAGTATTTCCGTCCTAAAAGATGCCGCATCGGCCTCAATTTATGGAAACAGGGCTGCTAACGGCGTAATTTTGGTTACGACCAAGCAGGGAGCTCAGGGCGCATCAAAAATTGAGTACAGCAACTATTTCGGAATTCAAGCGGCAACCTACTTGCCAAATCTGGTAAAAGATCCGGTAGAATACATGAAATTGAGAAATAAGGCGCAAAGCAATGCAGGGCGCCTCATCCTCGATTATTCCGATGCAACAATAACAGAATATGAACAGGGTCGATTGACTAATCCATATGTTTATCCGGCTAATGACTGGCTGGATATAATGTTCAATAATGCAGTAGTCCAGGAACATAACCTTCGATTCTCGGGGAGTAAAGATAAAACCAGTTATGCTTTGTCTGTTGGATATCAAAATCAGGACGGCATCTTGATGGGAACAAACAGCAACCAGCTTTCTGTGCGCTCAAACGTGAATTTTCAGTTGAAAGACTGGATTAAAATTGGATCCGATTTCTCTATGATGTATCGTTATGTTCATGAGCCATCCACAACGGCTGCCAGCATGATGGAAATGGTATTTAAAGCGCAGGGATTTCACCCTACCTATCTGGAAGATGGCCGTTACGCCAATGTATGGGTGAGAACACCAGGGCACAATGTGTACAGGCATCCGCTGGTTTGGGCAAACGAAGGTTTTCTGAATAACAAGACCTACACAACCCTGATGAGCGTTTATGCCGATGTTAAATTGCCTTTGGGTATTAATTACTACGCTAAGGTTGGGGCAAATAAATACGATGGATTTCAATCCCAGTTTGTGCCTGACATTTATATGTATCAGGTAAAAACATTGGAAGCTTCGCGAGTTGATTATTACACGGACAATAAAAACAGGCATGTGACCAATCGCGATGATAACAATTTGAATCTCACATTGTTTCATACCTTATCCTGGGACAAGCAATTTGCGGATGTTCACAACCTGAAGATATTGCTGGGGAATAGTTATGAAAGTTTTTCGACCAGATATTTTAATGCCACCATTGAAGGGTTTTTGGGCAACAATCTGTATGAACTTAGCGCCGGCTCAACGAATCCAAGTGATGCAGGAACCTCTTCAGCCAATTATCTGATTGGAGGTTTTGGACGTGTTAATTATGATTTCATGCAGAAATATTTAGTGGAAGCGAATTTCCGTTATGATGGTTCTTCAAAATTTGCCAAGGGAAATCGATGGGGCTTCTTTCCTTCGTTTTCAGCGGGTTGGAGAGTCGATCGCGAAAATTTCATGAAGAATCAGAAGTGGGTGTCTTCTCTTAAACTTAGAGGTTCCTATGGAAGTCTTGGGAATGAACGCATTGGTGATTTCAGGTATGTAAACATGATGGACATTAAGAAGGAATACGTTTTTGGTGGAGTTGTTAATCCTGGAGTGGCGGTTACATCCTACAATGATCCAAACATAACATGGGAAACGACGACGATTTCCAACGTCGGAGTTGACGCTGCCTTATTCGACAGTAAATTGAATATTTCCCTTGAATTATATGATAAAAAGACCAAGGATATTTTGAGGCAGGTCAAGCTTCCTGCCCAGGTTGGAAACTTAGGCGGTCCCATTATGAATATTGGAATCGTCGATAACAAAGGCTATGAGTTGAATGTGGGATACCGCAACAAGATTGGCGATCTTAACTTTAAAGTAAATGCCGGCTTGAATTATAACGACAACAAGGTTGAAAAACTGAATGGTCAGGTTATTTATGACGGGAAATATATTACCAAGGAAGGTAGTGCTATTGATTCCTATTATTTGCTGGAGGCAATCGGGATTTTTCAGTCGACAGCCGAGATTGCAGCGAGTCCATTTCAGAATATCACAACAAAACCAGGGTATTTGAAATACAAAGATCAGAATAACGATAATAAAATCAATCAGGACGACCGTGTGATCAGTGGTGGTGTAATTCCAAAATATACATATGATTTCACGATCAACCTGAGTTACAAAAACTGGGCGCTTACAGGATTCTTCCAGGGAGTTTCCGGAATTAAAACATACCCTGAAGCCATCGTTGCGACACCTTTCTGGTTTGGAACATCAGTTACACGCAATTGGGTAGATAATTCGTGGACACCCGAAAGGCCTGATGCAAAATTGCCTATCATGATAACATATGAAGATGGGTTAAACGATGAATACATGTGGTCAAATTTTTGGTTGCAAGATGCTTCCTATGTGAGACTAAAAAACCTTCAATTTTCTTATAACGTCCCCAATAAGGTTATTTCTAAGATTGGATTACAAAATTTGCTCCTGTTTGTGAATGGACAAAATTTGATGACATTTTCAAAAATGAAAGACTTTGACCCTGAAAGACATGTCAAACAAGGGAACTATTATGAATACCCATCGGTCAAGACTTATTCGGTTGGATTAAATGTCTCATTCTAAATTGATTCTATTATGAAAAATATAGTAATATTCCTTTTATTTATTAGTCTGACGTCATGTGATTCACTCCTGAATGTGAATCCGACAGATAAATATAGTACAGAGACCTTTTGGGCTGCCGAAGAACAATACACTGCTGCCCTCACAGGTTGTTATAACAGCCTCTATGACACGCAGGTCTATTTCAATGCAGAGACTGAAATGATAACTCCTAATGCCAAAGCATATAATGAAGCAAATGGGACCGATGGTATAGCAAAAGGTTCTGCACTTTCGACCACCGCTTTATTTACCAGTTTTTGGAACAATGCTTATAAGGGAATTGGAAGGGCAAATACCTTCCTGGATCAAATAGATAATTCCCCAATTGTTGAGGCCAAGCGAAACAGAATGAAGGGTGAGGCTCTGTTCCTTCGTGCCTTGTACTACTCTTACCTGGTTAATCATTTTGGAGGATGTCCCCTGATTGTCCATACACCGGACAATAAAACCCAGGGTCAATTACCTAGAAATAGCAAAGATGAAGTGATCAAACAAATTTTGGATGATTTAGATCTTGCTTCAACGTTGTTGGTTTCTACGTACAGCGCGTCGACTGACAAAGGGCGCGTGACCAAAGGTGCCGCATTGGCGTTGAAAGCGAGAATGCTATTATATTCTGAACGTTGGACTGAGGCAGCCCAGGCGGCTAAAGCGGTAATTGACCTTGGAGTGTATGATTTATTTCCGGATTACAGGGGAATGTATTTACTGGCAAATGAAAACAACAAGGAGGTAATTTTTGATATCCAATATACGGCTCCATACTTTAAAACCGATCTGGATAACACGATTGTACCGCTTAATCGTCCTGCACCATTACTGGATCTGGTAAATTCCTATCCGATGACAGATGGAAAATCAATCACGGAATCGCCGCTGTTTAACGCCGCCAAACCATATGAGAACAGGGATCCACGATTGCTTCAAACTGTGGTGTGTATTGGGTATCCCTATAACGGAAAAATTGCGACTGCATCAAATGTTGTGACTACCGGTTTCGGATGCAAAAAGATGACAACCTATACGGACAATGTCACGGCAACCGTAACGGCAGGAAATTCTGAAGTCAATTTGATCGTGATTCGGTATGCTGAAGTTTTACTCACATATGCGGAGGCTCTCAATGAAGTAAATGCTGCTCCGGGGACGGAGGTCTATTCCGCATTGAACAAGATCAGAAAAAGAACTACGGTGAATATGCCTGATATTACCCCTGGACTCACCAAGGAAAAGATGCGCGACGCAATTAGATTGGAACGCCGAATTGAATTGGCGATGGAAGGACTCTATTACATGGATATCAAAAGATGGAAGACTGCTGAAGTAGTCAATAATGGTGCAATTTATAATTACCAGGGAATTAAAATTGAAACCCGTTCCTTCAACAAAAACAGGGATTATTTGTGGGCAATACCTGATGCAGAGATTCAGGAAAATAAAAATTTGATACAAAATCCGGGTTGGTAATTTTCTAACTAATTTTCAAAGCTAAGTCGAAGACCTCTCAAAAAAGAGACTTCGACTTAGTTTAAATTTTATAAATTCACCAAACAGACGACCTTTAGGAGCAGCTGCTTTAGAATATAGTCGGATTGCGCCGAAGGTTTTAAATACGTACTAACAAAAAATAATACAATAGTGATGTACATGAGTAAGTCTTTGATCCCGTTGAGCCTGGCAATTTCGGCAGGTCTTAATTTAAATGCTGCGCCCGTTTCCCGAACGGAAAAGCCGAATGTAATTTTAATCCTGACTGATGATCAGGGAAGTATAGATCTCAATTGTTACGGCGCCACCGATTTGAAGACGCCCAATTTGGATAAATTAGCAAAAAATGGTGTTCGGTTTACCCAATTTTACGTTGGTTCTTCGGTGTGCTCGCCATCAAGGGCCTGCATTTTAACCGGGAAGACTCCACAGGGTGCCGGGCTTCCTTCAAATGCGCCTTCCGCAAAAGGTAAGCCAGGGATGCCAACAGATCAGGTGACAATAGCGGAGGTACTAAAAGCCGCGGGTTATAGGACTGGCCATGTTGGGAAATGGCATTTGGGTTATACACCTGAAACGATGCCGCTGGGTCAGGGGTTTGATTATTCATTCGGTCATATGGGTGGCTGTATCGATAATTACTCTCATTTTTTCTATTGGGATGGTCCAAATCGCCATGATTTGTGGGAAAACGGCCGTGAAGTCTTTTATGAGGGAAAGTATTTTCCGGATTTACTGGTGGAAAAAGCCAGTTCGTTTATCGAAAAGGACTTGAAAAATCCATTTTTCCTCTATCTGGCATTCAATACACCGCATTATCCGCTGCAACCGGCAGAAAAGTGGCGCAATTATTACAAGGATTTGCAATCGCCCCGCCGAGAATATGCTGGGTTCGTTTCGTCGGCCGATGAACGGATCGGTAAAGTTTTGGATTTGCTGGTAAAGCTAAAAATTGAAAAAAATACGTTGGTGATATTTCTATCTGATCAGGGTCATTCGTATGAAGATCGTACCGGCGGTGGAGGCGGAAATGCAGGAATTTACCGCGGGGGCAAATTTTCACTTTTTGAAGGAGGTATTCGGGTGCCGGCCATATTTAGCTGGAAAGGAACTATTCGGGAAGGTGAAATAAGCAATGAGCTGTGCATGAGTATGGACTTACTACCTACCATTGCCGACTTCTGCGGTATCAAGGATATTCCGAAGGAGGTTGAGGGAATCAGTATTAAACCTGTAATTATGGAGCATAAACCCTCTGGTCATAGCGTCTCTTATTGGCAATTGGGAAAACAATGGGCTGTCAGACAAGGCGACTGGAAACTGATAGGCAATCCGGTTGATCCGTCACCCTCCATGAGTACGCTTAATTTCCCCAAAGACCGATTATTTCTATCCAACCTGAAGACAGATGCCACTGAATCAAAAAATCTGGCAAGTGAATTTCCGGAAAAGGCAGACGAACTGCTAAAATTGTATAAGAAATGGGCCTATTCAGCTACTGAAAATGTGCCTTAATTTTCCTAAATTTGGCATTCCGAACTTCTGAATTTATTGAAAAAATTGAAATCACTGCGATGAACAACTCAAAATTCTTGTCTGCTCTTGGACTCATCTCCGTTGGATCGGTGCCGGCACTCACCGCCCAGACCCATAAGACCCAACAGCCTAATATTATTTATATTATGTCGGATGATCATGGTTATCAGGCCGTCAGCGCCTATGGCTATGGGTTGAATAACACTCCAAACATCGATCGTCTTGCAAAAGAAGGGGCAATATTCACAAGAGCATGTGTGTCCAATTCGCTATGTGCGCCTAGCCGGGCTACAATGCTGACAGGCAAGCACAGCTTCATGAATGGTAAAACAGACAACAGAGGCGGTTTCAACTGGGATCAGGATAATTTTCCAAAGCAACTTCAGAAGGCGGGTTATCAGACTGCTATGATTGGGAAAATCCATCTTGACGGACTTCCACAGGGTTTCGATTATTCAAATGTTCTTCCGGGTCAGGGAAATTACTATAATCCGGATTTTATCGAAAATGGAGTTAAGAAGCGATATCCAGGTTACGTGACTACCCTGACGACTCAGTTTGCCCTCGACTGGCTTGATAAAAAGCGGGATAAATCGAAACCATTCTGTCTTCTGTATCATCAAAAGGCTCCTCACAGAAATTGGCTCCCTGAAGAAAAATACCTCAACCTTTTCGAGGATCGCGAATTTCCTTTCCCGGATAATTTTTTTGATGATTATTCAGGACGGGGTACAGCTGCGCACACGCAGGAAATGGAGATTGTGAAGGTGATGAACTGGGGTCATGATATGAAATTCGAGAATAATCCATACACAGGCGAACCCACCAATTTTATGCCGGATATTAACCGGATGGATGACCAGCAACGGAAAGCCTGGAGAGACGCTTATAACCCAAGAAATGAGCTTTTTTTGAAGAAAATACCTGAAGGGAAGGAATTGGCCAAATGGAAATTTCAACGGTACATTCGCGATTACTTAAAGGTTATTCAATCCGTTGATGATGGCGTTGGAGAGTTGCTGAATTATCTGGATAAGAATGGTCTGGCAGAGAATACAATCGTTATATATACCTCAGATAATGGATTTTATCTTGGCGAACACGGCTGGTTCGATAAACGGTTCATGTATGAAGAGTCGTTCCGGGTGCCATTGCTTATCCGTTATCCAAAGGAAATCAAGCCTGGATCGAAAATCACGCAGCTTGTACAAAACCTGGATTTTGCCCCGACTTTCCTCGATTATGCCGGGGTGAAAGCTCCGGCTGATATGCAGGGAGAGTCATTCCGCAACCTGGTTTCAGGTAAATCTGCCAAATTCAGGGAGGCCGCCTATTATACTTATTACGAATATCCGGCAGAGCATAGCGTCAAACGCCATTACGGGATCGCAACGGATCGGTACAAACTAATTCATTTTTATTACGATATCGATGAATGGGAATTGTATGATTTACAGAAGGATCCGCATGACATGAAGAATGTATACAATGATCCGGCCTATGCCGAAGTCAGAAAAATGATGCATCAACGCTTAGCCGACACCCGAAAAAAATATGGTGACTCGGATGCCAATGACCAGAAATTTATAAAGAAATTTATGGACGGATTGAAAAAGCCGGCTGCCAATTAGCAGGGAGCGGGGGGCATGAAGCAGGGAGAACTGAATTACAAATAGTAGACAAATCCGACGGTTCCAATCACGACCTGTTTTCGAACGAGGTCACTTCCGTTGCCAAGGTTTTCAATCGTAATGATGTTGTTTGCTTTGGTGCTTTTAAGCTCTTCGTATTTGTTCGTGGCTCGCGACTGCTGGTAATCTGTTGCTAGTTTAAGCTGAACCTTGTCGGTAATCTTAACCCGGACAGCAGTTCCCACCAGCAGATCCAGCGATAGGCTCACGGTATTGGTGTTCCGTTGAAGATATTGCCAATTCTTATCCGGCGGACTAAAAAGCAGATTTTGATTCGGCAGATAGGTGATATTCAATCCGGTCATGGCCACGATATCCCACGAAAATTTGTCGAAATTCACTGTGAAAACTGGTCCGACAACTACACTGTTCGATAACCATGGATTTACAGTCAACAAAAGATTATCCCTTTCAGTTTCGGCAAATGGCACTTGTTTCTTCATGCGAGTTTCCATCATAGTTCCCATGCCATTACGGTTTATCGGATTACTGTTGAGCATCACCATTCCTTTTATGCCCCAATTTTCGCTGAAAGGATACGTCGCATCAAGGTTCAGCGTAAAGCCACGTTGGGCAAAGCCAGCGTCCGCATTAGCTGGATTTGCGTTGGCAAAAGAACCTGCAGGCCAACATCCGCCCATATTAATTGAGAAATACCAATTATCAGGTTGTGCGAAAGCCTGAAAAGACAGAAATAGAAATAATATTGCCGGCAGGATATTTTTCATGGTAAGTCGTATTAGGAACATTTACACTTCTTAAAACAAGAGATTCATATAGGGAAGAATTGTCCCCTGAATGATCTTTCCGGTAGCAGGATCAAGTTGTGAGCCAAAAAGGCTGTGAGGAATTGAAAATATCACCAACGTAACTACCATTGCAGCGACCGTCCAATACCTTGATTCTTGCTTCCGGTTAAACAGGTAGGCAATTACCCAGGCAACAAACGCAATTAATGTCTTGTTGTCGGTGAGATCCCAGCCATATGGCACCCCTGCCCAAAGTTCGTCGAATGCATATTTTTGCACCAACGGGCCCATAATTAGTCCTCCGACAAAAATAGTCCATAGTGTGATCTTCAGCATTTTAATGGAAGGCACTTTAAAAAGTGCGAAGAATCCGGCCACATTGCTGAACAACATCGCCAAAAACATAATCAGAATATGCGGAATCAGAATAAATCCGGGAACGTAGCCTTTGAAGCGAATTACTGTCGGTACTCCGTTGTTTAGTACCACCTGTTCACTCCCTTTGGTGAGTGTTATTCGGTATTCCAGCTTGCCTGCCATGCCCTGATGAGGCAAGGAGGCTGTAATATTTTCGCCATCCCTCGACATCGGCAATTTCGTATAATCTACTTTTTGAGGAAAGACTCTATATTCCAGAGTACCGGAAACCTGTGGATCAGCAACAGCGATTGTGATCGGACAATCTCCATCGCCATCGAACGACCGGAGAAGTTTAAATTTGTAAGTCTGTCCGGCAATAGCAGCCTGGGTTCTTTGCGGATGAGTCGGTCCCGTAAGTCTTTGATATACTGCCGCGGAGATGGTTAACAAAATCGCGACAATCCAGATAAGTGATTTTTTTAGTTGCATAAGTTATCAATTTGTTTTTTGAGGCAACCGGGCCACGCCGTTCGATCCATCATCTTTGGGAAGCCTTTGCCTGTAAGTCTTTTTAGTCGTTTGTCTACAGTTCTTTTATCATCAATTAACTCTATAAACGGTCTACGGATTTCGTTTTGATACGTTTCAATGTCATTTTAGCCATCCGCTTAATTGTGTGAAAATACAATATTACTCCGCCGAAAAAAACAGATTGACAGAATTTCTGATTTTCTACCGGAAAATTATGAATCAGAGTGATTAGGAAGGGTAGATTTGCTATTTTTACCACCCAAGTAACCCAGCACATTTCTTCCAGACTTAATGGCCTTAAACTACATTTGGATTTTTTTCTTTGTAATCGCCTTTGTGATTGCCCTTTTTAAGTTGATTTTTCTGGGTGATCTGAATAGCTTTCCGGAAATGGTTAATGCGACCTTTGAAATGTCCAAGACTGGATTTGAGGTTTCCATTGGCCTTACCGGGGTGTTAACCTTTTGGTGCGGCATAATGAAGATCGGAGAAATGGGAGGTATCGTTAAAATCATATCCAGAATTATCGGCCCGTTTTTCGAAAAGCTCTTTCCTGAATTGGGAAAAAACCACCCAGCTTATGGACCAATGATGCTCAATTTTGCTGCAAACATGCTCGGTCTTGACAATGCGGCGACACCGATGGGACTTCAGGCTATGAAGGAGATGCAGGAGAGCAACCCTAACAAGGACACTGCCTCCAATGCGCAAATCATGTTTTTAGTGTTAAATGCTTCCGGACTGTGTCTGATACCGGTATCGATTATGGTGTACCGGGCACAAATGGGAGCTGCTGATCCATCCGATATTTTCATTCCCATTTTGATTGCAACCTTTTTTGCGAACATGACGGGTTTGATCACCGTTTCTATCGTACAAAAGATCAATCTTTTGGATAAGACGGTCATGGCATACCTTCTTGGAACATTGACATTAATCGCATCTTTGGTGTTTTTCATGAGCCGGATGTCGCAGGAGCAAATTTCAATGTTTTCGAAAGTTGCCAGTAATGTGATCCTTTTTTCGCTGATTTTGTTTTTCATACTTCTTGGGATGCGCAGTAAAATAAATGTCTACGAGACGTTCATTGATGGCGCCAAGGAGGGATTCACCACAGCGGTCAGAATTATACCCTACCTGGTTGCGATTTTGGTGGCCATCGGCGTTTTTCGCGCTTCGGGAGCCATGGATTACCTGGTCGCGGGCATTAAATGGATATTTGACTCATTTGGCATCAATTCGGAATTTGTAGGCTCGCTTCCGACAGCACTGATGAAACCGTTGAGTGGAAGCGGCTCGAGGGGAATGATGATTGATGCCATGAAAACCTACGGCGCGGATTCGTTTGTTGGCCGATTATCCTGTACTGTTCAGGGAGTGTCAGATACAACCTTCTTTATCCTCGCCGTCTATTTTGGTTCGGTCGGAATTAAAAAGGCCAGACATTCGCTTGCCTGCGCCCTGTTCGCAGACCTGGTCGGACTCATTGCCGCAATTTTCGTCGGATATCTTTTCTTTCATTAATTATTCATAAGATGAGACAAACGTGGATCATTGATGAGGTTGAAAAAGTATTTGAAGAGTTGGATGCACATCTTCATTCTACAGCCATGCAGAGTGGGATCAATTGCCCGGATTATTGCGGATTTTGCTGCAGGAAGTCGGATATTGAAGCCTCTCCGTTGGAGTTTATGCCTTTAGCTGCGTGGCTTTATAAAACCGGGAAAGTCAATGATTTTTTAGACAAGCTGGATAATCCAACACACGAGTGGTGCGCCTGTTTTGATCCGGACGCTACGGAAAAGGGCGAATGGGGTTGTCAGTTTTATGAACATAGGGGCTTGATCTGTCGCCTGTTCGGATTTGGATACAGATTAAACAGAGAAGGCAAACCTGTACTGGTAACCTGTAAAATAATGAAGACCTCCCGGTCAAAAGAGGTGGCGAAAGCAGGGATTCTGGCTGAAGAATATCCCGAAGATATGCCGATTTTCTCAAACTATTTTATGAAACTCCTGGCGATTGATCCCGATTTGGCAGTTCCACAAATGCCAATAAACCAGGCAATTCGAATTGCTGTTGAGAAGCTGTATTTTTATTTTCTGGACAAAGAAGAAGAGAAATGAGATAGGAGAGATGAGACTTGAGATAGGTTAAGTCTCGTTTTTTTTGATTTTTGCATAGAATGCTTTGGCCATGGTTTTTCCTCTGAATTTCGCTCTTTCTGCAATTGTCCCTTCATAAAGTTCGTCGACTGTCAGACACCACACCTCCAACCAATGGTCAAAATGCTCCCTTTTTAATTGCATGTTGAAATGAATTGGTACGGGATTGCCAAAATAATCCGGCCGTCTGAGCAATACTGTATGCCAAAAGCGGTACAATTTTTTGTGGTGTGCTTCCCATTTTCCTTCAAGTCTTTCATTGAAGAAAAATCCGATGGTCTGGTCTTCCCGAACTTTGGCATAAAAACTATCAACAAGCAGGTGGATGTCTTTTAGCGTTGTAATATCTGGTCTCATTGCAATAAATTTGATCCTCAAAAATCGTAAAAAAATCGAATATAATTGCTGTGTTCGTTTCAGTACTTCGCCTGAGAAACATAATTATCAGGTTATTGAGAATGAATCTTTTTAGCACCAAGCATCTAGATATTTAGATGAAAAGCTATATTTTTGAATAATTTCAGATTTAAATCTGATCCGAATATCCTGTTTAATCATCAGAAGGATTGATAAATTCAGGATGATTTTTAGATTGACTTACTTAAAAGTGCGAATTAATTAACTAGCTGTAACACGTATGAAACCATCAAGGAATTTTTACAATTGGATGAGCCTTACCGGGTTCGTAATTGCAGCCAACAGTCTGCTTGTGATACTGGTACTATTCCTTTTTTCACTTTTTTCTGCCCAGAGTAACACCTATTTGGGGCTGTTTATTTACATTATTGTACCAGCTTTCCTGGTGATAGGTTTGTTACTTATTCCGCTGGGCATTGTTCTTCGGATCAGGAAGAGGGATACTACACCAGAGGACGCGGGCTCGTGGCCGGTTTTCAATCTGAATGATTCAAAATTCCGTTCGGGTTTCTTCACAATTTCAATAATTTCCGTTATCCTGCTGTTAATTTCAGCCATGGGAAGCTACCAGGCATTCAGGT
This sequence comes from Prolixibacteraceae bacterium, assembly GCA_963663005.2. GTDB lineage: Bacteria > Bacteroidota > Bacteroidia > Bacteroidales > Prolixibacteraceae > CAINVV01. The sequence goes on along the minus strand of CAXXHH010000003.1, from coordinate 593,040 downwards.
ACACCGAATCGGTCGAGTTCTGCGGAAAACTGTGCCATCAGGTGATGGAGCCGGAATACGTCTCTTATCAGCATTCTCCCCATGCAAGAGTTGCCTGCGTGGAATGCCATGTTGGTGAAGGGGCTGACTGGTATATCAAATCCAAAATGTCCGGACTATATCAGGTATATTCTGTTACCTTCAAGAAATATGCACGTCCGATTGCTACTCCGTTGCATAATTTGAGACCGGCACGCGAAACGTGTGAGCGCTGCCACTGGCCTGAGAAATTCTATTCCAGAAAACTGATTAATATTCGTTCATATCTTACGGATTCCGCAAGCACTGAGTGGAATAATTCGCTGATGATGAAGATTGGTCCGGAGTACTCCGCCCAGGGACTGACAGAGGGAATCCACTGGCATATCAACAAAAATTTCAAGATTGAATACGCGTCAACAACATCCGACAGGGAAAGTATCCCATGGGTAAAAATGACCAATCTGAAGACCGGTGAGGTTAAGACTTTCATGGATTCTGAAAATCCAATCACAAAAGCAGCCCTGGACACCATTCCTGCCAGGGTTATGGACTGTATGGATTGCCACAACCGTCCATCTCACTTGTACAATTCTCCGACCTTCTATATTAACAATGCGATGGTTGCCGGGAAGATACCGAAGGATATTCCTTATATCAAGAAAGCTGCCATGGAGGCTTTGAAGGTTCCGTTCACCAGTTCGGATTCTGCCATGATGATGATCGATAAGACGATCACCGGTTTTTATAAGGAAAACCATCCGGATGTCTACGCGAAGGAATCTGCTCGGATAACCCAGGCCATTGCCGCTGTTCAGGCAGAATATAAGGTCAATGCTTTTCCATACATGAGAGCCGAATCAACCAGGTATCTGAATCATATTGGCCACCTGGAATCGGATGGGTGCTTCCGTTGCCACTCTGATCGTCATAAAACGGAAAAGGGTGAAACCATTTCCCGAAACTGCGATCTTTGTCATACGATTGTGAACCAGGGACCTACGGGTAGCATTACCACCAGTTCTACGGATAAAGCCCTCGAATTTGTACATCCGATTGAGATCAAAGGCGCGTGGAAGACATCATTCTGTTCCGAATGCCACAAGGTGCTCTACGAATAAAATGAAGTTTTTCATTTTTTCTACATTTTCAAATAGGTTGTCGAATGAAGGTATTGTTGACCGGCAGCACCGGATATATTGGGAAAAGGTTACTCACGAATCTATCCTCAGGCGGACATGATGTAACATGTTTCGTGAGAAGCCTCGAGCGGATGATTGTGCCTGAGCAATCCAATGCTAAAGTATCCGGCCACGAAATTGATTTGCTGAAGCCAATTCCGGAACACCTCCATGCTATCGACATAGATGTGGCGTTTTATCTCGTCCATTCGATGTCGTCATCGATCGGCGAGTTTATGGAGGAGGAAGCCGTTTCTGCCCGGAATTTTGCCAACTTTATCAGCAAAACCAACTGTCAGCAGATAATTTATTTAAGTGGGATATCCAATTCGGAAAAGCTTTCCCGACACCTTCAATCCAGGAAGAATGTTGAGGATTTACTCAAGGCCTCCGGAAAACACCTGACGGTTTTGAGAGCCGGCATCATCGTTGGAAGTGGAAGCGCTTCTTTCGAAATTATTCGCGATCTGATGGAGATATTGCCGATAGTCGTTGCCCCTGCCTGGGTCAAGACCAAGTGTCAGCCGCTGGGAGTGGCTGATGTACTGAAATATCTTACCGGCTGCATGCTGAACCCTTCGACCTATGATGATATATTCGATATCGGCGGACCAGAAATATTGTCCTACAAAGAGATGCTGCTGCAATATGCCGGAGTACGCGGATTGAAAAGATGGATCGGCGTAATTCCATTTTTTAGTCCGAGGATGTCTTCATACTGGCTTTATTTCGTGACTTCCACCTCCTACTACCTGGCTGTAAATCTGGTCGATAGCATGAAGGTTGAGGTGGTTTGCAAGGATAACCGGCTTCAAAAAATGCTGGGCATTACCCCCTTAACTTACCAGGAAGCTTGTAGGCGGGCTTTGGAGCGCATCAATCTTGATACAGTGGCATCCAGTTGGACAGATGCCGTTTCCATGACCAAAGGGAGCCAGCTGTTTAAAAACCTTGATGTTCCGGTTTTTGGAATTCTCCATGATCGTAGAAGTCTCAAAATTTCGGGTGATCCGGATAAAGTACTGAACCGCGTTTTTGCCATTGGTGGCGAGACAGGCTGGTATTTTGCCAATTGGATCTGGAATGTACGAGGCGTGATTGATAAGATGGTAGGTGGCGTAGGTCTCCGCCGCGGACGGCGAAATGCAACGGAACTCAATCCCGGAGATGCATTGGATTTTTGGCGCGTATTGATTGCTGACCGTGAGAATAAAAGGTTGCTGCTGTTTGCCGAGATGAAAGTTCCGGGAGAGGCATGGCTTGAATTTAAGATTGTCCGGAGAGAAGATGGCTTCTATTTGTCACAGACAGCTACTTTTATGCCTAAGGGGTTGAGTGGGCGATTTTACTGGTGGGGGCTCCTGCCAATACATCTGGTGATGTTCCAGGGGATGATCCGGAGAATAGTCGGAAAGTGAAAAAAAGGAAAAAGGAGAATGGAGAACGGAAAGTGAAAAGTGGAAAATGAAATGTAGAAAGTATTTTATATACATTTGTGCATGAATACGTTGGAATCGGCCTTTACTTTTGATATCAGCAACCCCTGGTTTTTAATTCCCGCACTGCTCTTTGTGGGACTGATTGCCTATTTTCTAATCAAGTTTTTTTCAGTATTCATTCAGTTTATTCAGGCCAAAGGGTGCCTTACCGTTTTGTTGATGCTGTTGGTCGGGTTACCCGGACTTGTGGCTATTACCCTTCTGGCCGGTTACACAATCACGGCCTCAATTCTGATTCTGGTCGCCGTCATTGGTGTGATTACCGGTTACATCGCCCGTGATTCGGAAGAAAATGTTGGAAAATTTGGCAACTTCATAATGATTGTTTCAATCATTACGCTCCTGATGGCTCTGATCGTGATGAAATTTGTTTAGTTTATCCCAAGTTCATTAGCTCCACGAATCCTGATCTCCTTTGATTTTCTGACATTTTCCGGAGTGCGGGTAGGCAGTTTCACCAGGCAGAAATCCTTCTTTTCACTTTTAAGATGAACCTTATCGACAACTATTTGAAGCAAATAGTTTTCATCCACCATGCATTTGCCATAATCCCCTTTAACAAGTTCATTTTCAATCATAAACAGTACAGAAGAATCTTTCAGGTTGGTGTATTTTGATTTCAACCCGTTCAGTGAAATGAATTTTGGTTGATAGCTCTCCTTCATTGTGATGGTAACTTTTCCGTCGTAGCTGATGTTATCGATATCGACACCCTTTTTTTCCACATTCATTGTGGCTATCTGATCCGGATTCATGGCTGTAATTCCAGATTGACCCACAAATTGATCATTCACAAACCATGCAACATCTTTATGTGTTGAAGGATGGTTTTTGTAAATAACCTGTGGTAAGGAGTCGTTGAGTTGGGAATATTTGTTGACACCGGAGGTGGTTTTTGGTGCATCAGTCTGGCCAATGGCCAGGATATCCAAAAGTGAAAAAAGAAGAAGAAGGAGGGATTTCATGTGTGGCTTGTTTTATGAATAATCTTCATTTTAGTGGGTCGCAATATAGACATCCAGTTCCTTGTGCCAAATGTCAGGATCAATGGTCTGTGGAACAGTTTCTTCGTTGAAGAGCAGATCGACCAGGTAGCGTGGTTGTTTGCCGCCGATAAAAACGGATTTGGTACAGGAAATACAGTAGACTACCACCTCGTCGCAGGGCATTTCTGAGGTGCGTTTTTTCATCTGTTCCATGACTCTGGGAGTGGGGATGGTACCATAAAAAGTATCTCCGCAACAAGTGCCTTCGGTGCGGGTCTTTTGGGGTTCTACCAGGTTGACGTTCATCTTTTTCAGCAGGATGCGGATGGCTTCGTGAATCTGAGGCTGATTGCGGGTAGGACAGGCATCGATGATGGACATGGTCTTACCGCCATAATCGGGAAATGGGAAATCCTCACTTTGGGCTAACAACTCCCAAAGTGAGATTGTGGTGGTTAGGTTATAATCGTTTTTAAAACGCTTGTCGCAACCAGGACAAATATTGATCACCTCCAGGTTGATTTTGGGTTGTGGATCACGTTTACAGCAGGTTTGCAGCATTTCCATCTGCCCAAAATACGCTTTCAAAACAGCATGCAGCTTCGTAGCCAGATGCGGTTTATATATCATAAGGGCACAACCCGGAGCGAAGATTTTTTGCATAAAATCAGTTTTATCAGAAATATCAAATGGTAAATACGCGGGGGTAAAATTATCATTTTTGATTTAATAGTTGTGCCCTATAAACTCATTCGAGCTGGCGCGGATTTGTAATCCGTGCCCTCACAATCTTTCAAATACCTTATATTTGTATAACAACAATTCTTTGGTAATGAGCCGAAAATATAAGTTTCATAACCCGGATGGCCTATATTTTGTAACCTTTGCCGTTCAGGGATGGGTAGATGTCTTTACCCGCAATGAATACAAGGACATCTTGGTTGATAACCTTGCCTATTGTCAAAAAGAGAAGGGATTGGAAATCTTTGCGTGGTGCATCATGTCCAACCATGTGCACTTGATTGCCAAAGCAGAAGGAAATTATTCTTTATCTGATATCCTTCGCGATTTCAAAAAGTTTACCAGCAAAGCAATCTTCAAGGCTATTTTGGAAAACTTCGCCGAAAGCAGGCGGGAGATGCTTATCAAACGCTTTGCCACGCCCGACGGCATCAGGTTCTGGCGGTCAGACAACAACCCGGTTGAACTCTGGAGCAATGCAGTAATTACACAGAAATTAAATTACATACACCAAAACCCAGTAGAAGAAGGGTTGGTTTATCGGGCCGAAGATTATGTTTACAGCAGCGCTGTTGATTATGCCGGAGAGAAAGGACTCCTCGACGTAGTGGTTATAGATTGAAACGGTTGGTTAATTAACAAGTAAACGGCAATTGTGAGGGCACACCTTCGCTGGCGCGGATTTGTAATCCGTGCCCGTACCAATACTCCATGCAACCTTTAAACTAAGTTGTAAGTGTTTGAAATGGTTAGTTATTAACTTGAATAGCTGCAATTGTGAGGGCACGTATTACAAATCCGCGCCAGCGGGGTAGTTATTAACTTGAATAGCAGCAATTGTGAGGGCACGTATTACAAATCCGCGCCAGCGGGGTAGTTATTAACTTGAATAGCAGCAATTGTGAGGGCACGGATTACAAATTAGGGGTGTTCGGAAGAAATTTACTTAGCATAAATCCAAGTATTTCAAGCACATAGATAAATTTCGGCATATCTTGATTTTACAATCGCATTTTTGATTTGAAAATTCAGCCATTTTCAACAATTTTCTGTAGCTCCTGTTTGTAACTTTCTGTTGATTTGATACTTAAATTAAGACTTGGAATCTACTTTTGCTTTATAAATGAATTTTGTGAAGCAAAAAAGTAAGATCTCGGTGATAAATTTATTGTCATTGTTACCCGATGATGAATTGAATAGGATTGCCAGGCAAACCAATGTCAACCATTATGTGAAGGTTCTTGACGGGAAAAGTATTTTTTGCTTGCTATTGTATTCCTTGGTTGAGTGTCAGCGGAATAGCCTTCGAACGATGGAGGATATTTTCAATAGTTCCACTTTTAAGTTCCTTTTTGATCTTCCTGGAGAAAAGTCGGTAAAGTACAATTCAATTTCGGAACGTCTATCAATTATCAACCTGGAGTTTTTCAGACAGTCATACAATTTGATATTCAGTATTTTCAATCAATATTACAGTCAGGAAGAGATTGAGAAAAATCGGCTGGTGCGTGTTGATTCCACCATGGTGGCAGAAGCCGCAAATAAACTTAAGAAAGGAATGAATATAGGATCAAAGACCTTAAAGAAGCAAATCAAATATACGGTTGCTTTTGACGGCACCTTCCCATGTATGTCTGAAATATTTACAGACAGAGCAAATTTATCTGAAAGTACTACTATTCCTCAAGTCATCTTTAAATATGCTGAAAAGAGTAAAAGTGCAGTATTTGTTTTCGACCGGGGTGTTGATAAACGTGAGGTTTATCAAACACTATCAAAAAATGATACTCGATTTGTCACCAGATTTAAATCAGAGGGAAGATTTCGGGTCGTTGAAGAAATTGAAAAGGGCACCAATAGAAAGCTAGGCACTCTTGAATTGGAAAGTGATTTGATAGTCCAGATAGGGATACCTGATAAAAGAACTTTTTTTGAGGATCATTACCGGATGATCACTGCCACTAACCCTGAGACTAGAGTCACCTATCAATTTTTCACCAATATCTTTGATCTGGATGCCGAGGAAATATTGCAGTATTACAAAAAAAGGTGGGATATTGAGGTGTTTTTCAGGTTTCTCAAACAAGAGCTCAACTTCAGCCATATCACCTCTACCAGTGAAAATGGGATGCAGGTAATGCTATACATGACTATGATAACTTCAATGCTGGTATTACTCTATAAAAGGATTAATAAAGTAGGTTATAAAACTGCAGTAAGGCGCATTTCTATTGAATTGAACGAATTGATTATTAAGCTTGTTGTAAAACAATGTGGTGGCGATCCCAGTTTGGTTTTCCGCTAAAATGGCAAAATCAGCAACACCTATTTGCACGTTCTTAAATTTCTTCCGAACACCCCTAATTACAAATCCGCGCCAGCGGGGGGCAAAAACGCCATCTTTGCCCGTTAAAGATTGACCGCTCATCAACTGTTGAAGAGCTTTGTCGCTCATCAACTTAAATTCTTCTGATTCCATACTCATTGTCTAAAGTTCAATTACAACTAATTTTTGCTTTAGACAGAGTTCATTTTACAGGCTCAATAAGAATATGTATTTTTATTGATTGGATTCATTTAATAATGCTAAACTGATTTTATTATTGGGTTTTAGCTTAAGAGACATTTCCAAATCAACTAGCATTTTATTTCTGGTTCCTTTACCAAAATGATATGTTGCTCTAAAGAAATAACCAAGATAGAAGCTTGGATATATTTCTATGCATTCACAAGCCTCTTGATAAAGATCGTCATTCAAATAGCTATTATTATTCTTGAGCAAAAAAGCCAAATTTGAGACATAATAACCAATTGATCTTTCACCTCGTATATTCTTAAAACTACAAACATCTTCAAAAATCTCAAGAAGATAATTCTCATTGGGATTACCATCAAATTTTAAAGAAGATTCAAAGTCAGCCAATGCTTTGCTATTTTCGCCATAGGAAAGATGAATATAACCTCTATTGACAAAAGAATCTGGGCTATTAAGAATTTCAATAATTGTTGAAAAATATTCAATCGCTTGGTTGTAGTTCATCAGTTTGTGATGAGAAAAAACCCAAGTATTGAATTGCTTCTACCTTAGTTTTTTTGTCTTCATAAGTATTCGCAAAGTTGTAATTTTCAATAAAATAACTTAAGTCAATAATTGATTTATCGAATTGCTTGCTTTTAAAATAAGAAACTCCTCTGTGATAATAAACTATGAATGAGTCTGGTTTAATATAAATTGATTGAGTAAAATCGTCAATTGCACTACTAAAATTCATTTCCTTGTTATATAATTGACCCCGGTAATATAGTGCTTCAGATAAATGAGAATTCTTTTCAATTAATGTTGTGAATTCATTAATATCATCATCGTATTTGTATTGAATTTTAAATTGGTGAAATCCAGCCAATGCTTTAAAAAATCTAGCTTCATAATTTTCGGGATCAAATGAAACTACTATCCTAAAGTTTTTTAGAGCTGCTTTATATATGCCTTTCTCAAAATTGACTTTCCCCTCTTCCATTTGTTCTTGACAAATGGGTACTAAAATGTCATCCATAGTCTAACTAATTAAATAAATTGGTAATAGCGCATAAGCCGCCCATTTTTAATTGCTGATTTACAGTTGTTTATAAAATATAGATTATGATTATTGCTGGCCAAATAACAAATTATCCCTATTCTATAAAGAAACAATAATATATATTTTGCAAATAATTGTATATCTGATGTATAGCATAATCTCAATAAATATTTTTTGGCGGTCTAAACGCATATACCAATAAAATTAAAAATATTATGAAGAATAAGAAATGCAATTCTGAAAAAAGATTGATGTCATGCAAAAAATGGTCTGTTTATCTGTGGCGAAGACTTTATTTAGATTTTTTTAACCTTTTATTTTTAAGCCTCGTTGCCATTTCCGGTATTTCATACAAATTATCAAAAACATGTTCGATAATAGTAATTGCCAGATTTAATTCTTCCTTAGTAGGAGCTGAGAGTTCATGAATTGCTTTGTTCCCTAAGAATCTATGTTCATGTAAAATTTCAGCATTTTCTTTTGTTAGTTTACCTTTTTCTGCTAGGCCATTAATCCTACCTTGTAAATTATCAACTCTCTTCTTAGCTTTTGATCCATCACTCCTAGTAAATTCAATTTCCCCATCAATAATTTCATTTTCATTGCATAATCCTTCAACCAATGCTCTTACTCCAGTCCCACATAAAGTTAGGTTGTCATTATTATAACAATCAATAGTTTCATTATAAATTGTATCAAGGTTATATGGGACATTAAAGAACGTCTTTACATTCCAAGTTTCAGTTGTACGTTTAGGGTATATTAATTCATTAACACTCTGTCCAAATTCATCATAATCTTCAGAATTTGATTCTTCAATTCTAAATGAAATGGTGCTGCAACCTTGACATTCTATAATTTGATATTTACTCTTCCAAAAAATCCAATCATCAATGTCCAATGACTGCTTTCCATCTTTATCTATAGAAGCCATTACTTTATGTCTATTTCTATTTTTACAGGTTAAGCAAATTACATGGACAGTATCTCCTACGGATTTATTTAATTCTAATTTTTCCTTTTCCATTGCTTTCATTTTTTTTGGTCCATACCCAAAAGCTATTACTAGAATAACCACTAAGAATATTGTCTCATTCAATAAATTACCGAATTTTTATTTATTCTCCTCTTTTCACTCTTTCCCATTCTGTTTTTAAGGTTGTTTTAGCTAATTCCCTTAATTTATCAGTTGCTGGGACAATTTCACTTAATTGACTTGTTTTTAATATAACACCAACTAAACAAACTTTTAAATCTCCTAATGCTGAAATTAGTTCTTTATCTTTTATGTCATTTAACATTAAATCAGCCTCATTTAATAAGGATAATAATTCCTCTAATTCTTTGAGTTTATTCCCGGGGGCAAAGGTGAATGTCAGCGATTTTGAAAAAATTGCACTAATTAATTCCCTTAATTCCTTAATCCAAGCTTGCCTATTAGCAGACAGTACTGTTTTGTTAAAATCCAATTGAGAAGTCCTGCTTGCATTTTCAATTTGTTTCATTGCGATTGCAGTTGCACTCTCAATTTGTCTTTCTATTGCTTCCTTGTTTGATTGTCTGGTATGCTTACTTATCTGATTGTTTGCAATTATTGTAAAAAATCCGAGTAGCACAGCACATATCCAGGGCATATTTTTTTGCAAATTACTTTCAGGTAATTCTTTCTTGTTCTGTATAATCATTAATTTAAGAGTATCTTGATTCCCTAATAAGTGTGCAATTTCTTGCTGGTAAGTTAATTTATTGTTCAATAAACTGTCTTTGGAATCCTTTGCAAAAAGAAACATCCCTGAAAAATAAAGGATGATAATTGTGAAGAATAGTTTCATGTTGTCAGGTTTATTAGGAGTTAATGAATTTATTCTATCTTAATTCCAATTGAATTTTTCTGAAGTTTGTGATCATAGGAGGTAGTAATTGATCTAGGCGGAATTGTAAATGTAAAGAAGATATTTGAATTAGTGAAAGGTCTAGTCGATTAAGTTGAAAAAGTTACTTTTTTCGCCTCCGCGTCAGCGGGGGTTCCTAAAGGAGAATACAGCTCCTAATCAATAATTCCCATTTTCTTCATCAAATAACTTGCATTCAGTTTCTGGCTGATTCCATCTTTGAGTTTATAGTCAAAAATCAGCTGGTCATCTGTTAGTTTGACTTCAAAACATTTGTTGACCACAATATCGGTGTATTTCTTCTCCACTTCGCCCATGATTAGATCATGTGTAGCTACCAGCACCATGGCTTTGAGGGAGATCATTTTTTCGAGCAAGCCAAACGAACCGGTCTGTTTGCCTTTGGTGTTTGTTCCCCGGAGGATTTCATCCAGAACAACCAGCGTTCGCGGATTGTCTTTTACATGATCAATAATCTCTGGTGGAAGCCAGGAAAGTAACCAGTCGCATCAGGTAAAGCCGGGAGAGCACCTTATATATTCACAAGGCAAAATTCCAATATTGAAACAGTTTTTATAAAATCACTCCCCATTCAGTGACATAGAATCCTTGACGGTCAAATTTAGGCGGCGTTGGGGGAATATCTAAATTACTGGAAGGTTCGCTTGTCTCTTTGATCACATAATGCAATCTCAGCATATGATCCGGTTTCGGGGAGACAGTTAACCGTATTAGTTTGTCAACAATCACTGATTCCTGAGGATAGATTTTATAGTATGAAGAATTTTTTAATCTGGGTAGCCAGTATTCCGTGAAATCAGTGATCTCCTTTCCTTTGAAACCATAGGAGCTCAGATTTGAAACAAAGAAATCTTTGAGTTCTTTTTGCCTGATCACCCAGCCCTTTTTTAGCTGCCAGTTATTGGGTTGTCTGCTTTCGTAAAACAGGTAACCGTATTGGTTGTTAATTAGTCCGGAGGTGTCAACACTGACTTTCCAACCATTTTTGTAGGCTGGTATGGACGTCGTGACTTCTCCTCCGGATGGGAACGAAATAATAACATCCACTTGTGATTTGGACAATGGATATAAATAAATGTTGGGTTTGAAGTCGTCCGCAGTTTTATCAGGCTTGCAACTTTGAAGTGATCCAAGTGCGGAAATTAGCATAATTGTGAGAAAATAAACTAAAAGATTCCGATTTTTCATGTTGTTGGTATTGGTGTCGGTGTAAATATCAGATGTCCAACACTTCGGAATAGTTGCGTGATTCTAATTTATTTATCAACCCTGTCCTAAATAGTTTGTTTCAGGAAAGAAACCTCCATTCCTGTACAGCTCCTTCATTTACATCATTTAATCCCGCAATACTTTTAGTAGCTCCTTTACTGCCTCATCAGGTGTCTCTTTTTCTCCCAAAAGCTGAATAAATTTGCTGCCAATTATGGCTCCATTCGTATGTGCCGTGGCCGCTTCAAGGGTTACCCGATTGCTGATCCCGAAACCGACCAGCAGAGGATTTCGAAGGTTCATAGCAGCCGCTCTGCGGAAATAGTCCTGTTTATCTTCGCCAAAACTCTGTTGAGCCCCGGTTGTGGAAGCACTCGAAACCAGGTAGATAAATCCATCTGTGTGCTGATCGATCAGGTGTATCCGCTCATCCGATGTCTCGGGAGTGATCAGCATAATTACCTTCAGATCAAGTTCGTCCGCAATTTCTTTGTAGTTAGCAAGATAGTCGGAAAATGGAAGATCCGGAATGATCATTCCGTCAATGCCTACTTCCTTGCATGATTTGCAGAAATTTGCGAAACCATATTGCATGATTGGATTGAGGTATCCCATCAATATCAATGGCATTTTTATGGTCTGCCGCACATTTTTCAACTGCTCAAAGAGAAGTCGGAGTGACATGCCATTGTGCAGGGCTTCCCCCGCTGAGTGTTGAATTACAGGACCATCGGCCATCGGGTCAGAAAATGGAATGCCTACCTCAGCAAGATCAACGCCATTGCTTTCCAGGGCATTCAAAATTGGCATAGTATCATCCAGTCTTGGGTAACCAGATGTAAAATAGACAGATAATAAGGACGATTTTTTATTCTGGAAAAGTTGGGTAAGACGGTTCATAGGTGTTTCGATTTTATTTGTTGGATAAAATTTGTCAGCAATTGTATGTTTTTAATGCCGGGAGCGACCTCAAAACGACTGTTCAAATCGATCCCGGCCCATAAATTGTGATGGAAATTGTGGAGTGATTCGAGGCTGTCCGGACCAATTCCGCCGCTCAATAGAAAGGGCGTCGATCCGCAATAGTACTGCAGAATACGCCAGTCGAATGTCCGCCCGGAACCACCGAATCCCGTCGTTGGCGTGTCAAAGAGAAAAAAATCACATAGTCCTTCGTACCCGGAAGTTGCAGAAAGATCCTCTTCCGCCTTGATCGAAAATGCCTTGATGATTTTTATTCTTTCGGGAAGGATATTTTTCAGCGATATGATGTATTCAGGCGATTCATTGCCATGCAGCTGAATGTAATCAAGGTGGTAAACTACACATTTTTGCACCACCTCATCGGCAGTTTTATTAACGAAAACGCCAGTGATTCCACCATTTTTGAACGTTTTGACAGTTTCAGCCACCTGAGGAGAATCGACATACCGCGGCGATTTTTCATAGAAAATCAGTCCAAGCAAATCGATGCCCGGAATAGCAGCTACCTCACGTATGTTAGCGGGATCCTTTAATCCGCATACTTTAACAATCATCGCCAATACCTTTAAGAAATTGAGTCAGGGTTTCACCGGGTGTACCACCTCGCATGAACGTTTCACCGATCAGGAATCCCCGAAATCCCTGTTGCCTTAGTTCATTCACCGTAGCAGGTTTTGAAATGCCACTTTCAGAAATCAACAGGGCGCTACTTTTTTGCTTCATAATTTTCTCTGAAAGTTTGAATGAATGCTCCAAAGAGGTTTCAAAGGTACCCAGATTTCGGTTGTTAATTCCCAGCATATCAATGAATGGATTTAGATAACTTAACTCACTCTCAGCATGAATTTCAAGCAAAACTTCCAACTGCAATTCGTGTGCTTTCCTGGCGAGAGCCGCACATTCCTGTTGTCCGAGAACTGCAGCAATCAGCAGTACAGCATCGGCTCCCGCAATCCTGGCCTCCAGCAACTGATAGGTGTCCAGAATAAATTCCTTTCTCAATAGTGGCAGTTTGACAAGTTTTCTCGCTTGCCGTAAATCCTCCAGCGATCCGCCAAAGAATTGATTGTCGGTTAAAATGGAGCAAGCCGTAGCGCCGGCATGTTCATACGCCGGGACGACCATCTTAACTTCTGCATTCGGAAAAATCCATCCTTTTGAGGGGGATTTTCGCTTGAATTCGGCAATGATTCCGGTGGGTGAGTCGGCCAAAGCCTGGCGCATGGAGCTTGTCGGTCGTTGCATGGCCAGATTCAGTTGGTCTTCCAGCGCCTTCAAGGGTACTAATTTTTTTTGCGCCTCGACTTCGATTCGCTTGTGGCTGACTATTTCCTGCAATATATCCGGCATGATCTTAGGAATTTAGTTCAAGAAATTTTTTGAATTTCAGAAGCGCTTTCCCGCTAACGAGAGATTCTCTGGCTTCTTCAATGCACGTTTCGATGGATTTCTCAGGGCATAGTACCCGGATTGCGAAGGCTGCGTTGACGATTACGCAATTATTTTGAGCCTCTGTCGCAATTCCGTTCAGTACATCATCGAAAACGGCAGCTGCTTTCTCGATGGTATCACCGCCGTAGAGGTCAGATTCCGTGTTGCGGGCGAAGCCAATCTCCTCCGGACTGTAAATATGCTCGCTATGGGTCGTTTTTACCTTGAATGAATCCGTTAAAGAGACTTCATCGTAGCCGTCCAGGCTGTGGACAATGGCAAAATGGTTGCCACTCTGCTGAAATGAATAACTGTAAAGCCTGAGCAATGGTAAATTGTAAACACCCAGCAGTTGATTCCGGGGCATTGCCGGATTCACAAGTGGTCCGAGCATATTGAAAAAATTTCGGACTCCTAGATTTTTCCTAACACCGGCCACTGCTTTTAAAGCCGGATTAAAGATGGGGGCATGCAAGTACGCCATGTTGGATTCGCCGACAGACCGCTTTAACTGATCGTTGTTCGTCGTGAATTTTACCCCATGGAATTCCATTACATTGGATGCTCCGCTTATCGATGTGGCGCCGTAATTGCCATGCTTCGCCACCTTGTAACCGGCGCCTGCCACCACGAAGCATGATGCCGTGGATACATTAAAGGTGTTTTTCCCATCGCCACCGGTTCCGACAATATCAATCGGATCATATTCGCTGAGATCGGTTACCACTCTCATATCCAGCAGTGCGTCGCGAAATCCGGCTAATTCTTCAACCGATATGCTCCGCATCAGGAATACGGTTATCAGGGAAGCTATCTGGGCTTCGGTGTATTTCCCTGCAACCATATTTTGCAGAATCTCTCGCGCCTCATCGCGACCAAGAAATTGATGCTCAAATAATCTGTATAATATCTGTTTCATTTAAAGAAAATGTGAAAATGTGCAAATATGAAAATGTGCAAATATGCTAACGCGCCGAAAGTTGAATGATGCGAAATCCAAAATCCAAAATCGCAAATCCAAAATTCATTTTATTCTTCCAGCCAATTCTGAATAATCCTGGATCCCATCGGTGTGAGCACTGACTCCGGATGGAACTGAACTCCCCTTACATTATATTTTCTATGCCGGAGCGCCATGATTTCACCCGAATCGTCGACCGCTGTCACCTCCAGTTCATCGGGAAAGCCCACGGAATTTACGGCCCATGAGTGATATCTGCCACCTTCAAAACTGTTTCCCATATCCTTGAACAACAAATCATCACAAGTGATGTTTATCGTGGATGATACACCATGATGAACTTCTTTCAGGTTAATTAGTTGTGCGCCAAATGCTTCACCGATAGCCTGGTGTCCTAGGCAAACTCCCAAGATACTTTTGGTGGGGGCACAATGTCTGACGATATCAAGCAATATGCCTGCTTCGGAAGGAATTCCGGGTCCGGGACTCAGCATGATTTTATCAAATTCATCAGCCTCCTCCAACGTGATCGCATCGTTTCTCCGTACATCTACATCGTACCCTAGCGATTTGATCAGGTGCACCAGGTTGTAGGTGAACGAGTCGTAATTATCCAGTAGCAATATTTTTTTCATTTGTCCTTTAATTTTTTAGGTTTACGGCAATGTCGACAGCCCTTTTCAGTGCGCCCAGTTTATTGTTCACTTCCTGCAGTTCGCTTTCGTCGTTGCTTTTGGCCACAATTCCAGCCCCGGCTTGATAGAAGAGTGTGTTTCCTCGGCTTACGAATGTGCGGATTGTGATGGCCTGATTGAGGTCGCCGTTGAAGCCGATGAAACCGATGCATCCGCCGTATGCGCCGCGGTTGTGCGGTTCGATCTCGGATATCAGCTGCATGGCCCGCACTTTTGGAGCACCGCTCAACGTCCCGGCAGGGAAGGTATCAGCGAAGGTTTTTACCGGATTTGTCTCAGGCCGAAGAGCACCGCTGACGCGCGAAACAAGGTGAATCACGTGGGAATAATAATGCACCTCCTTGTAGAAATCGATATCGACATCGCTGCAATTTCGACTTAAATCATTTCGTGCTAAATCCACCAGCATAACGTGCTCCGCATTTTCTTTCGGATCTTTGAGGAGCGCATCGCTCAAAGCCTTATCCTGAACAACGTCGCCGCTTCGGCGCATCGTCCCGGCAATTGGATCGATAGTTGCCCTGCCGTTGCTGATTTTACAATGGGTTTCCGGTGAAGAACCAAATATTCTGAAGCCTCCGAAATCAAAATAGAACAGATATGGCGAAGGATTGACACTGCGCAAGGCACGGTAAACTTTAAAGTCGTCACCAAGAAATGGTTGCTCGAACCTTCTCGACAAAACAACCTGAAATACATCCCCCCGCATGCAGTGAGAGACTCCCTGGCGTACCATTTCCCTGTATTTCTCATCGGTAATCGGGGATCGCTCAGCACCGTTGGTGCTAAAGTCATACGAGGCATAATTTCTGTTGGCGATCAGGTTTTCCAGCTCCGCGAGATCGGGAGATTCTCCTTCTTCCGTCAGTTCTATTAAGGTAAGTTCATCCTTATAATGATTAAATACGAGGATATATTTGTATAGAATGTAAAGCAAGTCTGGTGCATCGTTTTCCTTTTGATGACTCTCCATGACAGCAATTTTTTCGAGATACCGAACTGCGTCAAATGAAGTGTAGCCGAAGAGTCCGCAGGCCTTTGCCATCTCGCCGGTAACTTCGAATTTCTTCATAAAATCATTGATAGCCTCCGAAAGCCCAAATTCTCCTGTCAGGGCTTTTTCAGATTTAGATCCGTCGGGAAACAAAGAGGTACAAATTCCACTATTGATTCCGACCCTGGCTATTGGCCGCAAGGCAATGAAGGAGAGACTGTTTTCGCTTGCATGGGAATCGGAACTCTCCAGGAGTACGGACTCCGGGTATACATCTCTCACTTTCAGGTAGATGCTGACGGGCGTATGCAGATCACCCAAAGCCTGCTTGCTGCATGCCGAATAGTTATATGTCTTTTTCATTTTTCTTTCTTAATTTTTGATTTCCATTTTTCATCCAATCTACCTCAGCTGCTCTTCGGTTCTTAAAGAGGCAGCATCCTGTTTCACTGCGGAGTCATCTCTGAAATATAGGTATCCATATCCTTGTCGCCTCTTCCTGAAAGGTTTAACACAACGATGTCTGTGCTTTTAAATTTGACTTTACCCAGTGCTCCCAAGGCATGTGCTGATTCGAGTGCGGGAATAATTCCTTCGAGGCGGGTGAGTTCGAATGCTGCCTTCATGGCTTCGTCATCGGTGACTGCCAATACAGTTGCTCTTTTTGTTGTGGCAAGATGTGCGTGCATTGGACCTATTCCCGGATAATCCAAGCCTGCCGAAATGGAGTAAGGTTCTTCTATTTGACCATCTTCACTCTGCATAACCAGTGATTTCGATCCATGAAGAATCCCAATCCGACCCAATTGAATCGTCGCAGCGCTCTCGCCAGAATCAATGCCTTTACCACCAGCTTCTGCCAGAACGATTTTCACGCGCTTGTCATCCAGATAATGATAAATTGTTCCGGCAGCATTACTACCGCCCCCAACACATGCAATGAGATAATCGGGGTAGTCGCGTCCTTCCTTTTCGAGAAGCTGTTTTTTAATCTCTTTACTGATAACGGATTGTAGTCGTGCAACCATGTCGGGATATGGATGCGGACCGACGGTCGAACCGATGATATAGTAAGTATCTGCCGGATTGCAACACCAGTCCCGGATTGCCTCGTTGGTAGCGTCTTTCAGGGTCATATTTCCGGAGGTAACAGGCCTGACCTCGGCTCCCAGCATTTTCATCTTTTGAACATTGGCGCTCTGTCTGGCAACGTCTGTTTTTCCCATGTAAACCACACATTCCATATTCATCAATGCACAAACCGTGGCAGTGGCAACGCCATGCTGACCGGCGCCGGTCTCAGCAATAATCCGGGTTTTTCCCATTTTTCGCGCCAAAAGAATTTGCCCGATGGTATTGTTGATTTTGTGCGCTCCGGTATGATTCAAATCCTCCCGCTTCAGATAAATTGTACACCCGTATTTTGCGCTGAGTCGTTTTGCGGGGTAAAGAGGGGAAGGTCTGCCTACGTAGTCACGCAGTAGCTCGTCAAACTCCTTCCTGAATTCTTCACTTTCTATTACCTTCAAATAGGTCGATTGCAATTCGCTTACACACCGGTGAAGTATTTCGGGAACATATGCCCCTCCAAATTCGCCGTAATAACCATTTTCATCTACCTGATACCTGTTCATATTTTTAGTTTTACGTTTTTCCTTCAATATTTATCTCATTTCTCGGCGCCCGGATCAAAAAAAATAGGCCTGTCGCAGGTGCGACAGGCCTATTTTTGGATATAAGCGTTGCTTCCTTACGACTTTCGAAAGTTATAAGTTAGCCACCACCAATATTTATTTACCAAAAGTGAGTTCATTGTTATGATCTATGCGACAAAACTATAAATAAATATTTATGTACCCCAACTATTTCACACAATTTTCTAAAAATTAAACAAAATCACACTTTGATGGTTATTTTAACGGGAAGGCTCATTCGACAAAATTTTCATTTTCAGTTAAATCGAATTTGCCTGACTCGATGTCATTCGTCCGCAATCTGATCCCTAAACCCAATAAAGCCTACTTTATGAATAAAATCTTTTACGGCGTCTTACTTCTTTTCCTTTTATCAGATTGTATTTCCGTATCTAATCAGCAACGGAAAGCTGTCCAGCAATTTGCATCAAAAACAAAAGATTTCTCGTCTTTCCCTGAAAAGATCATGACGGAACTCGCGGATATTCGGGAATCCAGGGGGATTTATTATGCAAATTCCCTTACTGATACGGAAACTCACCTGAACGAACTAAATGCTATTTTTCGGGAACGGATGAATGATGACAAGATTCCCGGCAAGGTCAAATTGATCTTTGGAATCCTGGATAAGTACGCGATAGGACTCGAGCAGCTTTCATCTGATGCACCTTTTAAAACGATAAAGGAGCTTTACGGTAAATTCGGTACAGACCTGGAATTGCTGGTAGATCAGTATAATACTATTGAAGGGGCGGTCCAGCTTCCATCCGGTATGGGCAAACTATTTACATCCACGCTGAGTTTAGGAACAAATACCTATTTGGCAGCACGACAAAATCGGGAGCTTAAAAAATATATTGGGCGGGCAGACACCCTTGTCGCCGCATTGTGTGATGAGATGGTGACCTTCTTGTCGTCAGAAGGATTAGGCCGCCTGATCAACAATGAGGAGTCCGGTGTTACCGAGAGTTTCCGGTTCTACCTGATAAAAAGGGCTCCTCCAACTATCGAAAGCGAAAAGGAGTATATCGCGTTGATGAAGCGGTTAGAAATTGTGAAGCAACTTCAAGGGCAATCGGTCAATGCTGCGAAGACACTGAAAGCAGCTCATTCAAAATTGAATGAATTGATGACCCAAAAGAGATCGATCAAAGAGATAGCTGTGGAAATGAATAATTTTTACAAAGATCTGGATCAGCTTCGGAAATTAGTTTTGGACATTACTAAACCTTAAAATACACTATCAGCCAAATGAAAAACGCTGCAAAAGAAATCACTCTGGAGCAAATCAGAACCGCTCAGATCGAGATTGCGACCGCCATGAGTCAAGTTGATGCCAAAAGTTCTCAACAAGAACTGGAGAAGGCTTCCATTCATTTGCGAAACCTGGAGCGGGCTTTGGTAGCTGCGATTGGAAAGGAACTGATTGCCACCTTAAAACGGGAGAGCATCATGTTAAATACCGTGACGGAAGAAATGAACCAGGCTTCGGAGCGACTTTTCAATATTGTTACGATCCTTCGGAATGTTGTCAAATATACAGGTCAGGTGATTGATGTTTTGGAATTGATAAAATAAGAGAAACCCCTCATATGGCTGGCACCATATGAAGGGTTCTGCTTTACCTAACCTATCTAAACTAAACTTCACCTCTTTGACATTTAGTTAGCTAAATAGTTTAATGCTCTTGCAAAATATTTTTCAATCATTCAAAAGAAGTGTCGTATACTTGTAGATTATTTTTTTAAGAAGAAAAGTAGGTTCTAAAATTGTATTTGTGAAAAGATTTTCATGGTTGAAACCTGCCGTTCCAAAACGGGCGCTTTTGTTTATTGCAGCTGCCGTATGGACGTTTGCCGGTTCAATGTTGCTTTTTAAAGGGTATAAGATGCTGGATATTTCCGGTAAATTTTTGGGATTGAAATTGGTGGCGACTTTGGTGGCCGGAATACTCTTTTATCTCAGGTTGTTCTCCAGGCTGTCGCTGAAACATACGCTCCGAATCTTACAAATGAAAGAAGAATTCCCGTGTGCATTCTCCTTTTTCAATGGAAGGAGCTATTTAATGATGCTGTTGATGATATCCATGGGTATCACCCTGCGGACAACGGGCTGGGTTGCGCCGAACTATCTTGCGTTTCTCTACCTGACTATGTCTGCGCCACTTTTGTTGTCATCCATTCGGTTCTATTATACGGGTATTTTCTACAGAAAATTTATTGTTTTGGGTGACATCAACACAAAAAAGATACTTTAAAAAAGTTCTATTTTCGGAAAATTCAGATGGTAAAAGTGTAGAGAAAAGTCTCAAATTCTCTTTGAAAATAGTTTATCTTTGGTGAAATTAACAACCACCAAGGATGAAAAAACCTATCAACAATTACAGAATTATTTTGATTTCAATTTTCCTGACGGCTATTTCTTTGTCAGGATTTTCAAAAAACACCGTTAACTCTCTCAAATGCGACTACCATGTTAATCCTATCGGGATTGATATCGCACAACCCCGGCTTAGCTGGCAAATTAGCGCAGACGCCAATAATTTTATGCAGGAAGCCTACGAAATCCGCGTTGCGGAATCAGTTGGCAACCTATCCAAAAGTACTGGCGTTTTATGGAATTCGGGGAAGGTCAAATCTTCCGAATCAGTAAATATTGCTTACGGCGGACCGGCACCGAAATCGATGCAGAAATTCTGTTGGCAGGTTCGGATTTGGGATTCCAAGGGTAAGGCAACTGCCTGGAGCGAACCTGCGACCTGGGAAATGGGATTACTCAAAGCTGATGATTGGAAGGCTTCCTGGATCAGATTTGGACAGGAAAAGGATAATCTGATTTCTCGTCCCTCCCAATATTTCAGAAAAGAATTTTCGCTGAATAAAAAAGTCAAATCGGCCAGAGTGTATGTCACAGCCCTGGGTCTTTATGAACTATATCTGAATGGGAAAAAAGTCGGGAATGATCTGTTTACTCCGGGCTGGACCAGCTACAAAAATCGCATTCAATATCAAACATATGATGTTACTCAATCGCTTGGAACGAAAAATTCCATCGGAGCAATTGTTGGCGACGGGTGGTATCGTGGAAATATTGGGTTCAAAGGACAAAGAAGTTATTATGGTGATAAATCGGCTTTACTTGCACAATTGGAGATCACCTATGCTGATGGCACAAGTGAGACGGTAGCTACAGACGCCAGCTGGAAAGCAACGACGGGTCCAATTCTTGAATCAGATATTTACAATGGCGAAAGTTATGATGCGCGGATGGAATTGACTGGTTGGGATCAGGTTGGATATGCTGATTCAAAATGGAATAGCGCGACTGTTTATGACTATGCAAAGAATCAGTTAATTGCTCCACAGGGCGTTCCGGTTCAGGCAATCGAAGAGATTAAGGCCGTTAAGCTTCTGAAAACACCCAAAGGGGAGACTGTGCTGGATATGGGACAGAACATGGTGGGCGTCGTCAGACTCAAGGTAAAAGGCAACAGTGGCGATAAAATTGTCCTGAAATTTGCGGAAGTACTTGACAAAGCCGGAAATTTCTACACGGATAACCTGAGGGCTGCAAAGTGCACCGATACCTATATTCTGAAGGGTGGCGCAGAAGAGATCTATCAGCCAAAATTTACTTTCCACGGGTTTCGCTTTGTGAAGGTTGAAGGACTTTCTTCAAACCTGAGTCTGGATCAGATCACCGGCGTAGTCATACATTCGGCAATGGCTCCAACTGGCACATTTGCCTGTTCGGATTCGTTGATTAATCAGTTACAGCATAATATTCAGTGGGGTCAAAAAGGAAATTTCGTTGATGTTCCGACTGATTGTCCACAACGTGATGAGCGTTTAGGTTGGACGGGTGATGCGCAGGTGTTTAGTATGACTGCAGCATTCAATTTTGATGTGGCTGCTTTTTACACAAAGTGGATGAAGGACTTTCCCGCCGACCAGGATAAAAACGGACGTGTACCCCACGTTATTCCTGACGTGTTAAAGGGCGATGGCGGAGCTACGGCATGGGCAGATGCCTCTATTATTGTTCCGTGGACTGTCTACCAGGTATACGGCGACAAACGCATTCTTGCGGAGCAATACAAGAGCATGAAAGCTTGGGTTGAATATATGCACCAACGGGCCGGAGCAAAAAATCTGTGGCTTGGCGATGCTCATTTCGGTGATTGGCTGGCGTTTGCTTCAAACAGCTCTTCCTATCCCGGAGCAACTACCGAGAAGGATCTTGTTGCCACTGGTTATTATGCCTATTCAGCTAAGTTGTTAAGCCAGATCGCCACAATTCTGGGAAAATCGGATGATGCCGACTATTATGCAAAACTGGCAAAAGAGGTGAAGAAGGCATTCATTGAAGAATTTGTAACGAAAAACGGAAGAGTGGTTTCCCATACTCAAACTGGTTATTCGCTTGCTCTTGCGTTTGATCTTTTACCGGATGAGTTAAAAAAGAATGCTGCATTTTATCTTGCAGACGATGTGAAGAAAATGGGGCATCTGACTACCGGTTTCGTGGGAACGCCACTTTTATGCAAGACGCTTTCTACCACTGGAAATGATGATTTGGCCTTTATGCTCCTTAACAGGAAGAAATATCCATCGTGGTTATATCCGGTAACTCAGGGCGCCACAACAATTTGGGAAAGATGGGACGGTCAAAAGCCGGATGGTACTTTCCAGGATGTTGGAATGAACAGTTTTAATCACTACGCGTATGGCGCGATAGGGGAGTGGTTGTATAAACATGTTGCCGGACTGGAAATTGATCCAATGAATCCGGGTTACAAACATATCCTGTTTGCTCCGCACCCCGGGGGCGGACTCTCAAAGGCAGCTGTAGAGTTTAAGAGTTTGTATGGGCCTGTGAAATCATCCTGGAACCTTAATCAGTCGCAGTTTTCGTATGAAGTGACAGTACCGGCAAATACAACGGCATCGGTAACTTTACCTCATGCAGAATTGACAAATGTGAAGGTTAACATGCTTCCATTGAATGACAGCAAAGTCTGGAATGCAGCGCAGAATGGCGATGATACTGTTGTTCAGCTCGGATCCGGAAATTATACATTTACCTATTCTTCGGATAAATTTCTTCCCAAGAAAAAGTAAGGAACACAACGACTAAAATAAAAGCGGGAGTTGATCGATCAACTCCCGCTTTTATTTTTCACTATCTGTCTCGTCCTGAAATAGCGATACACAAAAAGTAAAGCTATGGAGGAAGAATTTGGGAAAGAGTATGTTAAGCGTACGCAAAAGGATTATTCAATGTCCTTTAAATTGCAGATTGTTCACGAAGTTGAACAGGGAGAAATGACCGCAACAGAAGCCAGCAATAAGTATGGCATACAAGGGTCACACACGGTTGTTCATTGGGTTCGAAAATATGGTAGTTTTGATTGGGACAATCAAACGTCATTAAATATGCCCAAATCGAAGGACCAAAAGCTCCTGGAGTTGGAACAGCGAGTAAAACTTTTGGAAAAGCAAAAAGCATTTTTGGAGAAGCAAGTTGAGAATGCCGATAAAAAAGTGATCTTCTTTGACATGATGATCGACATGGCAGAACAAGAGTTTAAAATTCCAATACGAAAAAACTCCTTACCCGAGCAATCGACCGATTCCGAAAAGAAAGCAAAGAAACGATAGTTTCTACCTGTGAATTGCTCGGGTTAGATAGACAGGTTTATTACCGTAAAAAGCGTTCAAAATCAAAGCGTCAGCATACTGCCACAAAGGTGGTCCGTCTTGTACGGGAGGTTCGTAGGCAAATGCCACGAATTGGGACTCGAAAGCTTCATTATTTATTGGAAGAGCCCCTCAGGGAACTAGGAGTTGGCCGGGATAAACTGTTTGCTATCCTAAAAGCCAATCACTTGATTATAAAACCTAAGAGGAGCTATAGAACAACGACGAACTCTCACCACCGGTTCCACAAGCATAAGAATCTGGTTGAACAAATACAGCTAACCAGGCCGGAGCAGGTATGGGTTTCAGATATCACTTATATTGGAAATAGGAACAAACACTGTTATCTGGCATTAGTTACCGATGCCTATTCCAAGAAGGTGGTTGGGCACGATCTGTCAAATAGTTTAGGAGTTGATGGCACCCTGAGGGCATTGAATATGGCTGTCAAGAAACGGGAATATAAGAATGAACCATTGATTCACCACTCTGATCGAGGAATACAATATTGCTGTGATCAGTACCAGAATCTGCTTGTGAAAAGAAAGATAAAATGTAGTATGACTGAGAGCTACGATCCATATGCAAATGCAGTAGCTGAACGAGTGAATGGCATCCTAAAAGAGGAATTTCAACTGGAACAATATAATGTTGACATCGACACTATGAAGAAACTTGTAAATGACAGTATACATCTTTATAACAACAAGCGCCCCCATTACTCATGCTACATGCTTACACCCGCACAAATGCATCGTCAAAAAACGGTAAAAATAAGAACCTATAAAAAAGCAGATGGTTTCAAGGCTAGCCTTGAAACCATCTATTAATTAATTAATTTCGTCCTGTTAAACCTGTATCGCTTTTTTAGGACTAGTCAATCCACTTTTCACTTTCATCTTTTTCTCTACTCACTCATAATCGGAGAACTAATTCTTCCCCGCTTCAGATATTTATCGATAAGCGTTACCAATTTTGCTTTGTTAACCGGTTTCGTGACGTAATCGTTGCAACCGGCTTCCATACTCTTCTTCCTGGCCGGATCAGAAGCGAAAGCAGTAACAGCTATAATCGGTATTTCAGAATCATTTTCCCTGATTTTCATGGTGGCTTCCCATCCGTTCATGCCCGACAGTTGAATGTCCATCAGAATGAGCCTGTAGTTGTTGTGAAGGAACATATCAACGGCTTGCTTGCCATTTTCAGCCCGTTCGTACCGAAGATTAACGCTGGCAAGAATAGAGCTTAAAACTTGATAATTAATGCTTTCATCTTCGACTATGAGAACCAGCTCATTGTTGAATTTCTTGAGCTCCGGATTCTCCTCTTTATTTTTAGCGGCATTGGAATCGGCTTGTTTGTAAATTTGCGGAATATCAAAAATGAAATTGCTCCCTTTCCCAATTTCGCTTTCAACCCGGATATGGCCGCCATGTCTCTCAATAAATTCTTTGCAGAGAATTAAGCCTAGTCCGGTTCCTTTCTCGTTTTCAGTTCCGTAAATCGAGTTTTGGCTATTCAGAACAAACAATTTTTTGGTGACATTCTCGTCCATGCCCATGCCATCATCTGAAACGGAAATCTCGGTCTTCCCGTCAGCAACAGCGAGTTTTACCATCACGTTGCCATCGCGGTAGGTGTATTTTATGGCATTGCCTATCAGATTGCGCAAAATAGTCTGGATCATATTCTGATCGGCATAAGTGAACACCTCCTCCGAATTCTTAAACGAAAGGGTAATGTTTTTGGAAAATGCTGTAGGAATCATATTGTCTACAACCGATTCGATGCATTTCGTCAGATTGAAAAGTTCCGGTTTGAAAACAAGATTTCCAGTCTGAATGACCGACCAGTTTAAAAGGGTCTCCAATAAGTTGAATGTCGATTTAGCCGAATTTCCCAATATCTCCAACATCTTATATTGTTCATCCTTGCTGAAGTTTTCGAAATTTTCGATCATCACCTCGAGCAAATCGGCAGAAGTACCGACAGGGCCCCTGAGGTCATGCGCTATTATTGAAAACAGCTTGTCTTTGGTAGTATTTAATGCTTTAAGCTCTGATTCGTTCTTTTTTAACTCATTTTCAATCTTCTTCCTGTCAGTGATATCGATAAAAATGCCCAGGCTTGATTCAAATTCACCGACAGCGTTAAAGGTTGGCGTGGCGGTTACCAGCAACACCCGGGTTTCACCGTCCGGTCGGGTAAGTTCCATTTCATAGGTGCTTTGATTGCCCTCGGCTCTGGTTTCAGTTTGTTTCTGAACCATTTCAAAGGTCTCGCTACTGACAAATTCATTGAGTCTTCGTCCGGTTAATCCGCCAAGTGGAAATCCCATAATCCTGTCGGCCGCAGGGTTGGTGAAGATAAATCGTTCTTCTTTGTCAACAATTGCCAACCCTTCACCCTGCATTTCAATCAACTTGCGATATTTCTCCCTGCTTTCACCTAAAGAAATCTCCATTTCCTTACGTTCCGAAATATCGGTAATTGAAGTAACTATTTGATTGATTAATTGATCGTAGAAAACAGACATCAGGCCAACCCTAATTTCTCCGTTTTTCTTTTGAAACTTAAATTCATAGATACTTGGAGCCTCAGAAGATTGTTCAAGCCGAAGTCGGTTATATCTTGTCAAGCGTTCCAGTTCGGACTCAGGAATCAGACAGTGCCAACTCTTGCCGACCACTTCCTGTTGAGTGTATCCGGTCATTTCACAATAGGCCTTATTAACCATCGAAACAGTCGAATCCTTCTGTATGATTACGATAGCCGATGAGTTATTCTCAAAAATGGTGCGGAATCTTTCTTCACTCGTTTCGAGTGCAATCCTGGATTCAGAAAGCTTGTGGTCCAAAATATTTGATAGAAGGAAAATCACATAGGCAACAATTGGAATACCCAAAATGAATTTCAGGATGGAGAGTACCAGTCTTGGGTGGTTAATAGACAATGTAAGTTGGTCGACAGAATTATCCAGTAGGATCAGGACTACAACGATCGGCAAAAGAGCCAAAAGAAGTTGATTTTCTGCAGTTCTTCTTTTAAATAATCTATTGAAAAATGAAATCATATCGGATAGAAATTTAAGAAAAACAATGTGGAACTTGGTGGAATCAATGCCTAAGCAACAACGAAGATATAAATTGTTCTGCTTTTCATCGCACGCCCACCGAACTTTTCACTATTATTTAATCTTTAACAAATATTGGATGATTGAATCAACCAGTTTAGGATGCACAGGGAGTTCCGGATTCGTGTAGGTCGGCATTTGCGCCGCTCTGTCCGTCGAGGTAATGGATTTTAACACGTGATTCATATCCGGAATAAGCACTTTTTGAGCCGATGGATTTGCCTTGGCCAACAATTCAAAGTCGGTAACTTTAACCTGTATATCCATTGTTCCTTGCAACAGAAGAACCGGTATTTTTAGTTTGGCAATTTCAGCTTGAGGATTGTATTTCAACCATGAAATCATATATGGTTGTACGCTCGGACGGAACATTGAATAATACTGAGCAGGTACATTGGCAATGGTATCTCCTTTTTTAAGTTTGTCAAGCATACCATACATCGTCATTTTAATATTCATCGGCTGAGCCTGAAGTTGTTCTTTAAGTATCTCATCTGCTGGTCTGCCTGCTCCTGCGATAGAGATGAAACCCTTAACCTTTGGGTTATTAACCGAGGCGACCATGCCTATAAGCGACCCTTCGCTATGGCCGGCAACAACGATCCTGGAGAATCTTTTATCTTTCGAAATCTTCTCAATCCACGCTTTTGTGTCGTCAATGTAGGTTTCAAAGCGAAGATTAAGTTCTGATGTAAATGCTGCTTTGCTTTCCGCGATAGCTCTTTTATCGAAACGGATGGTGGCAATTCCCTGGGCCTGCAGGGCGGTTGCTATCATCTTCAGGGAATTGTTTTTCATGTTCGGCTGATTGCCATCCCGGTCTGTCGGTCCGGAGCCTGACAGCAACAAAACAACCGGCACTGGGTTTTTCGACTCGGGCATCAAAAGTGATCCTTTGATTTCACCGGTAGGAGTCCAGAGGTCATAAGCAATGTCCTGTGCCAAAAGTGTGGAAGTTATGCATGACAGGAAAGCTATTGTGCATAGTAAGTGTTTGAATGAAAGGAGTTTCATTGTGTAGGTGTTTAAAGTTTATTCAAAATTAGATAAAAAAATCGATTGAAGGGGTCGAAATACGAAAACATAGGTTGAATTTGGGCGGTTTTATGCCCGGTTTGTAATCCACGCGCGAATTTTACTATCGTGATATTTGATATATTTGGGAATCAATTAACATACTACTGAAATGGTTAAAACAACAATTTTTATTGCAGTTACCCTGGTCTTTTTTGCCTTTAAGAGCGACAAAAATGCCTACATGATCTTTGATTCGAAAGGTAAAGAGTGCCAATATTCGAAGATGCTAGAACTTGCCAAAGGAGCAGACGTAGTGCTTTTTGGCGAGCAGCACGACAATCCGATCAATCACTGGCTTGAACAGGAGCTTACAAAAGATCTGTACGAATTTAAGAAATCAAATCTGGTGCTCGGCGCTGAAATGTTTGAGGCTGATGATCAGATAGTCGTCAATGAATACCTGAATGGCTCCCTGACAGAGAAAACCTTCAAGGATGAGTGCAAGCTCTGGACTAATTTTCCGAACGACTACAAACCACTGCTCGATTTTGCCAAGACGAACAAACTACATTTCATTGCCACGAATGTTCCCAGAAGATATGCCAATATGGTTTATACCAGAGGATTGGAAAAGCTTGACAGTATCGAACCGGAAGCCAGAAGATGGATTGCTCCACTTCCGATTGCGTACGATAAATCGTTGAAGTGTTATGCAGATATCTTTGCGGCGGCGAAGGGACATGGTGGCGAGAATCTCCCAAAATCTCAAGCTATCAAAGATGCCACGATGGCTCATTTTATCTTGAAGAATCTTGCTGCCGGACAAACATTCATCCATTACAACGGATCTTACCACAGCGATAATCATACAGCGATAGAATGGTATCTGAAGCAATCACGACCCGACCTTAAGATTGTCACAATTGGGTCGACCGAGCAGGATTCTGTTGATGATTTGTCCAAAGAGAATATCGGATTGGGCGATTTTATCCTGGTTACGCCAACGTCAATGAGTAAATCGTACAGATAATTTTTTCGACATGAACCTGGTTTTTGACCGAATCTGGTCGGCAGACCACCCCTGTTTTGCCATTCTGATTGCGCTGTATGAGCAGGCTTTTCCTGTCGTCGAACGCAGAGATCTACCTGCGCTTATTGAGAAACTCAGCGATCAGCGAATGTACTTTAGTGCGGTTTTGCTTGATGCCAGCATCGTTGGGTTAATCGTTTATTGGCAATTCGAGGGCTTTCTCTACGTCGAGCATCTGGCACTTTTCCCGGAACAGCATAGGAAGGGGATTGGCTCGGAAGTTCTGAAAATGGTTCAGAAAATGGGATGTCCGGTCTTGCTGGAGGTTGAAATACCCTACGACGCGATTAGCTCCAATCGGGTGAAATTCTATAATAAATCAGGTTTTCAAGCATTGAATATTCCCTATTTTCAGCCTCCCTACCGTGTGGGTGAATCGCTATTGCCTATGACACTTTTTTCTGACCAGGTCAACTGGGAAATGGAAGAATTGCTAAATTCGATCCAGATCTTTCAAATGGAAGTTTACCAATATCAAAGTGTCTCTCATACATAAACGATTATAGTCTACTGTATTTAAATACTCAAATTTCAATTATTGATTATCATAACTATTTAACTATGAAATACTTCAAATTAGCATTACTGCTTTTGCTTCTAAGCGCTGCAGGTCTTGCACCTGCTCAGAAATTACATTTCAATGATTCCGGAGAATTCAAGATTATCCAATTTACGGATATGCATATCAATTACAAACATGGATTCGATGATCCGGTATTTGATCTGGTGAGCCAGATCGTTGATGCGGAGCGTCCTGATTTGGTTATGCTTACCGGGGATATCGTTGTGAAGAAGGATCCCGCCGAGGTTTACCAACGTTTTGAGGATATCTTTTCAAAACGGAAATTGCCCTGGGCTGTCGTCCTGGGAAATCACGATGAAGAGTTTGGCACTTCCCGAAAGCAAGTTGTGGAAATATTGAAGAAGTTCCCTACCTGCGTTACTTCAACGGTAGAGGGGATTCGGGGCGCTTCAAACTATGTGCTTCCGATAACTGGGAAGGACAAATCAGTTAAAGCATTGATCTATGGAATTGATTCTAATTCAGGTAGTAAGATCAAGGATAGAGTCGATGGTTATGATTGGATCGGGCTGGATCAAATTGTGTGGTATCAAAAAGTCAGCGCCTCATACACTGCTAAAAATGGCGGAAATCCGTTGCCAGCACTTGCCTTTTTTCATATTCCGTTCACTGAATACAATGAAGCTTGGGATAATAAATCGATTTCGCCGATTGGTGTAAAAAACGAACGCGTGAGCTGTCCGGAAGTCAACTCGGGTATGTTTGCCGCCATGCTGGAGTCGAATGATGTGATGGGTACTTTCGTTGGCCACGACCATACGAATGATTACATTGGAATATCCCACAACATTGCACTTGCTTTCGGCCGTTGTTCAGGTGGAGAAAATGCCTATGGCGATCTGCCGGATGGAGGTAGGGTAATCGTCATGAAAGAGGGCAAACGCTCATTTGATACCTGGATTCACGAAAAGGGCGGGAACATCGTTTACAAGTGTAATTACCCGGATTCTTTTATTCCAAGCCCTCAGAAGAAATAGTCCTTGCTTCTCCGCTAATGCGGATCTTTGGATTTCGTTCGGAAATGCTTTGAGTCGCCCCATTCACCATAGCCGATTTCGCCATCGGCCAGTGCGAGCCTTGCATCCAGACACCCGGCACATTGCTCCGGTTCTTCGTCAGTACACGGCTTGTTGTTGTAGAGAACATAGTTGTTCCGGTATTTGCCGGGGGTGATATTTGGCATAATGATGTTTGCTCCTGCTTTCACCGCCTTTTCCCGTCCAAGCGGGTCAATGGCCTGGAGGGCAGTTGTTGCCGCGATGTTGATATCCGGCATCATCAGTCTCAGAATTGCAACCATTTTCAACGACAGATTAAATCGATCTGCCAATGAAGATCCTGAAATATTCGTATTGAAGGGTGTGTCGTCGTGCTCAATAAACGGGCCCATTCCAACCATATCAACATCGAAGGACTTTAGAAACAGAAGGTCGTCGGCCAAATCTTCTGTAGTTTGCCATGGTGTTCCAATCATGACACCGGTTCCGGTTTGATAGCCTGTTCTTTTCAGGATATTCAGCGCGTTTAGGCGCTGTTCATAAAGATGACGCCCATCTTCCGGATGCAGTCTTCTGTATAGTTCGGGATTGCTGCTTTCGATACGCAGCAGATAGCGGTGAGCCCCTGCGTCGAACCAACGACGATAGGTCGACTCCGTTTGTTCTCCCAGCGACAGGGTGATGCCCAGTTTGTTTTCGCTCAGGTTTTTAATCTCTGCGATCAATCTTTCAATTCTGGCGATAAAGGCGTCATTTGTGACTTCACCCGACTGAATAACGATCGATCCGTAGTTCTCCCGGTAGGCAAAACGGGCAGCATCAAGTACTTCTGAATCAGTGAGATTGTACCGGTTAGCCGCATCGTTCGACTTGCGTATTCCACAATAGAGACAGTCCTTTTCACATACGTTGGATAGTTCGATGAGTCCGCGGAAATAAACCTTTTTGCCAACAGAATTGCATTTCACTTCGCCCGCTTTTTGCAAAAGAAACAAACCTTCCTCTCCCTGAGCGTTGAGAAGTGTAACCAGATTTTCTTTCGAAAAAAGGCTTTGTTCGATGATTTCCCGGATTGATACCATGCCCCAAAGATACCAAATTTGGATTGTTTTTGTGGAAGTGCGCTGAAAAGCACTATTTTTGCAGTTCAAAAATTATTCATGAGCAAGAAAGTTTGCATTGGCTTGTCCGGGGGTGTTGATTCGAGTGTTGCGGCTTACTTGCTGAAGCAGCAGGGATTTGACGTCTTTGCCTTGTTCATGATAAATTGGAAAGAGTCTACCGGATCACTTACCTCAAGTTGCACATGGGAAGACGATGTGATTTTTGCCGAAATGACCGCCAAAAAATTGGACATTCCCTTTCACATTGTCGATCTTTCCGAGTTCTACCGTACCAGGGTTGTGGATTATATGTTTTCCGAGTATGAAAAGGGAAGGACACCAAATCCGGACGTTTTGTGCAACAGGGAAATCAAATTTGACATGTTTCTCCAGAAGGCTTTGGAACTGGGTGCCGATTATGTAGCTACCGGACATTATTGCCGAAGGGAGGAGGTCGAAGTAGCTGGCGAGACCATCTTCAGGTTACTGGAAGGCGTCGATCCAAATAAAGATCAGAGCTATTTCCTTTGTCAGCTAAATCAATATCAATTGTCGAAGTCGCTTTTCCCGATAGGTCATCTGCTTAAGCCAGAAGTTCGGGAGATAGCACGTGAGCAGGGATTAATAACCGCCGAGCGCAAAGACTCACAAGGAATTTGCTTCGTTGGGAAAGTCGATCTCCCAGTATTTCTGCAACAGCAACTGGCGCCGAAGAAGGGAAATGTGATTCTGATTCCGGCTGAGTTCTCCTCAAAAAAGAAAATTACCGACAAGAGCAGAGAAAATTTGCCCAGACTTACCGCTCCTTTCCCGTTCAAACCCTGGCAGGGAAAGATTATTGGAGAACACAACGGGGCTCATTATTATACAGTTGGACAGCGGAAAGGGTTGAACATCGGAGGATTTGTTGAGCCTTTATTTGTGCTGGCAATCGATGTGATCCGAAATATCGTGTATGTTGGCGAAGGGAAGGAGCATCCCGGACTATTTCGCCCAGGACTGTTCATCGCCAAGGAGGAGCTGCACTGGATTCGCCCCGACCGGACACTAAATCCTGGGGAGGAGTGTGATTTTCTGGTAAGGATACGTTACCGCCAGCCGCTGGAGAAAGCTACCATGATCATGCAGGAGCATGGTGCATATATTCTTTTTGCGGAGGAGCAGCGTGGCATCACATCCGGACAGTTTGCCGCCTGGTACGATGGGGAAGAGTTGATGGGATCGGGCGTTATCTCGTAGTGGCAATGCTTTGTGGGCGTCCGAACACAGGAGGCTGAGACGGAATAATCAAAAAATCAAACTAAATTTTCATCTGGCTGTGACATTTATGTGGATCATACGTATGATCGGGTAGTATAATATACCCTAAATCAGGTATTTCACACCAAAAATGAAAAATTGATATTTGAGAGCTCAATAATCACAAAAAAAGCAAGACTATGAAGGCAGACAATATTTTACAGACAATAGGAAACACGCCTCATGTGCGTATCAATCGTCTCTATTCCGGGGACTATACCGTTTATGCAAAATTGGAAAAAACCAATCCGGGCGGAAGTATCAAAGATCGTATCGCACTGACGATGGTCGAAGATGCTGAGAAAAGTGGAATTCTTAAGGAGGGTAGCGTAATAATTGAGCCCACCTCCGGAAATACCGGAATTGGATTGGCATTGGTTGCAGCGGTCAAGGGGTACAAACTCATTTTGACGATGCCGGATTCGATGTCCGTCGAGCGGCGCAGCATCCTCACCGCATACGGTGCGACACTGGAATTGACTCCCAGGGAATTTGGTATGAAGGGTGCAATAGCAAAGGCACAGGAGCTGGCAGCGTCGATTCCGAATTCATGGATTCCGATGCAATTTGATAATCCGTCAAATGTTGCTGCTCATGAGCAATATACTGCGGCAGAAATAGTCGCCGATTTTCCAGGCGGGATCGACTATCTGATTACCGGCGTAGGTACCGGTGGACATATTACGGGTGTTGCAAAACATCTGAAAAGCAAGTTTCCAAAGCTGAAGGTGTTTGCCGTCGAGCCTCAGGCATCACCTGTTATCAGTGGCGGCGCTCCCGGCCCGCATCCTATTCAGGGCATTGGCGCCGGATTTATTCCGAAGAATCTGGATGTGACCTTACTCGACGGAGTCATTCAAATTGAAAAAAGTGAAGCTTTCGATTTTACCAAACGAGCTGCTTTGCAGGAAGGCCTCTTCATCGGCATTTCATCCGGAGCATCGTTGGCCGCAGTCGCAAAGAAATTACCGGAGATACCAAAAGGTTCTACCGTCCTGACTTTTGTTTATGATAGCGGCGAAAAGTATCTTTCGATTGAAGGATTGTTTTGAATGTGAAAATTGGAAAATGTGAAAATGTGAAAATGATCGCTACGTTCAAATGCTGAGCTAATTTTCACATTTTCACATTTCCCAATTTTCACATTATTCCTCCTTTTTTTTAAGTCGCTCTAATAAAACGACATTCTCCACATGGTGAGTGTGCGGAAACATATCGACCGGATGTACCTCCAAGACACTGTACTTGTGCTGCATTAACAGCAGATCCCTGGCTTGCGTTGCCGGATTGCAACTGACATAAACGATCCTGTCCGGAGATGCTGCCAGGATCACCTGGACCACTTTTTCATCCATCCCCGCTCTTGGAGGATCGGTGATGATGACATCGGGATGGCCGTTTTCTGCAATGAAATCCTCCGTTAGGATATCTTTCATGTCGCCGGCAAAAAACAGCGTATTCGTGAGGCCATTGTTTACGGCATTGATCTTAGCATCTGCAATGGCTTCAGGTACGTACTCAATTCCAACCACCTTCTTTGCGCTTTTCGCCACAAAGTTGGCGATCGTGCCAGTTCCGGTGTAGAGATCGTAGACAGTTTCCTCCCCTGTAAGATTTGCCATTTCTCTGGCTATTTTGTACAATTCGTACGCCTGGATCGAGTTAGTCTGGTAGAAGGATTTTGCCCCGACGATAAATTTTAGTCCCTCCATCTCCTCGATAAGATGGTCATTCCCTTTAAAAACAACTACCTCCTGATCGGTAATCGTGTCATTGCCCTTTTCATTGATGACATACAACAGGGAGGTAATCTGTGGGAAGCGGTCGGCTATAAAGCTCAATAAGCCATCGCGGGCATCCTTATCGTCGATAAAAAATACCACAATCACCATTACATCACCTTTTTCGTTGGAGCGGATGGTAATCGTGCGGAGGAGTCCGCTCTTATTGCGCAGATCGAAGAATGGCAGTTTGTGTTTCAGGGCATACTCCCTTACTGCATTCCGAATCTCGTTCGAGGGCTCTGGCTGCAGCCAGCAACGCCGAATATCCATGACTTTATCGAACATTCCAGGAATGTGAAATCCCAGAACATCCTGATCAGGAATCTCTTTGCCCGATTTGATTTCATCTTCAGAGAGCCACCGTCTGTTTGAGAATGTGTACTCCAGTTTGTTGCGGTAAAAGGTCGTTCTTCCTGATCCCAGGATGGGGTGTAATTTGGGAATAGTCACCCGACCAATTCGGGTAAGTTGGTCGACTACTTGCTTTTGTTTGTAGAAAAGCTGCTTTTCGTACGAGAGGTACTGCCATTTACACCCGCCGCAGAGGTCGAAATGTTCGCAGAAAGCCTCGATTCGGTCGGGGGATGGCTTTTGTATCGCAACGACCCTGCCTTCCAGATATTTTTCCCGCTTCTTTGTAACCTGAATGTCAACGATATCGCCTGGTATCACATTCGTTGTAAAGACCACAACGCCATCAACTCTTGCTACGGCTTTGCCTTCGGCACCCGCGTCAATGATCTCCACATGCTGCAACAGCGGCAAACTTTTATTTTTTCGACCCACGATAGTTATTTTTGATTTTTGATTTTTGATTTTGGATTTTGGATTTTGGATTTTGGAAGTACGCTGCAATCAAAATTTGATCACATTGGAGACAATTCTGATTTAACTTGTTGGATATTTAAATCGGTGTTTCAATGTCTGTCTCTCGCATTTCCAAAATCGAAAATCGAAAATCCAAAATTATTAATTATTACTTTTTTCAATATTTGCACTCTGTCAAAAGCTGCTCCAATTAATATCTTCCGGGTGGCACCAGGTTTCCTGCGACCGCATCACCTGCTCAATGACATCCCGAACGCAACCTTCGCCGCCATTACGGTGGGAAATATAGACCGACACTTCTTTAATTTCAGGCGCCGCATCATTTGGACAGACCGGCATTCCTACTTTTTTCATCACGTTGTAGTCCGGTATGTCGTCGCCCATATAGAGCACTTCCTCCGCCGTCAGACCGGTTTTCTCCAGGAAATCCAACATGCACGGAACCTTATCCAGGGTACCCATATAGATGTGGGTAATCCCAAGTCGCTCAAGCCTGCCCCTGGTTTCATGGGTTTTTCCGCCGGTGATGATACCGATCGGATAGCCGGATCGCAAAGCGTACATGATCGCATAACCGTCTTTCATGTTGGAGGTGCGGATCGGATCTCCTTCCGGCGATAGTGTTTGGACATTATGCGACAAAACCCCGTCAACATCGAATAAAAATCCCTTTATCTTGCTTAATTCTTCTTTAAAAAATGCCATTATATGGTATAAATCTTCGTTTTACAATGTACGGACGCATCGTGATGCGTCCCCATATTTACCCGACCGCATCCCGATGCGTCCCTACGCGAATTTCCTTGCTGATCAGCGAATAAATCTCCTGCCATGCAGGATTTCCCTCCAACATGTTCCGATGCATTTGCATTACCGCGTTGTCACCACGGATGGCCGGACCGGTTTGGACTGATGCTGGTGAATAGTTCATCACCTTATCGGCGGTTTCCCGGATAAGCGGCTTCAAAAGATCGAAATTCAGCTGTTGTTCGTTCAGCAGTTGCTCACCTATTGAATAAAAATGATTGACGAAATTGCAGACAAAGACAGCCGCCAGATGCAGTTGTTTTCGTTGGTTTGAATCTACCCTGACGACCTGCTCCGAAATGGTACTGGCAACACCATTCAGTATTTCCAGATTACTGGCATTGTTTGCTTCAATACAAATTGGAATGTTTCTAAAATCAACCTCCTTGTTTTTCGAAAATGTTTGCAGGGGGTAGAAAACGCCGAAATTTTTGGCCGAAACAGCCAGTATTTCCATAGGAACGCTGCCTGCTGTATGAACTACCAACCGATCCCGAATGGCCAGGTTCGCGACAGTTTTTTCGATCGAATCGTCGGAAACAGCCAGAATATACAGGTCGGCATCCGTAACCAGCTCTTCGGGGGAAATCGTGAATGCACAGTGCAGAATATGAGCCAGTTCTGCTGCGTTTTTTTCGGTACGTCCAAAAATCTGAACTATTTCAGCATCAGCTGCAAATAGAGCAATTCCCAGTCGGGTAGCTAAATTCCCGGTACCGCATAAAACGATTCGCATTCATTTAATTTTTTGCAAATTTAGGGTAAATATCATTAAATCCTTAAGTTATAAATTTTAACTTTGCAGGCAATTTTTAAAGTGTAGTAATTCTCAAACCAAATACTATTAATTTATGACGAAGTACGTTTATACATTCGGCAACGGTCAGGCAGAAGGCCGTGCGGAAATGAAAAACTTGTTGGGTGGCAAAGGTGCTAACCTTGCTGAGATGAATCTGATCGGTGTTCCGGTTCCTCCGGGATTTACAATTACCACCGAAGTTTGCACGGAATTTACTGAAAAGGGAAGAAAGGCAGCCTTTGCCTTGATTGAAAAAGAAGTTCAGGCAGCCGTTGCTTACATCGAAGATATTACAAAAACCAAATTTGGTTCCAAAGAAAATCCTTGTCTTGTATCGGTTCGTTCAGGCGCCAGGGCTTCCATGCCGGGTATGATGGACACAATTCTTAACCTCGGATTGAATGACCTCGCCGTTGAAGGTATTGCTTTGAAATCCGGAAATCCTCGTTTTGCCTGGGACTCTTACCGTCGTTTCGTTCAGATGTATGGAGACGTTGTTTTGGGAATGAAGCCTCACAGTAAAACGGATATTGATCCTTTCGAAGAGATCATCGAACACATGAAAGAGGAAGTTGGTATCAAAGAAGATACTGAATTCACTGTGGATAACCTGAAAACACTGGTTGCCCGCTTTAAAGCCGCCGTTTTGAAAGTTACAGGGAAAGATTTCCCTATCGATCCATGGGAACAACTCTGGGGTGCAGTAGCTGCCGTTTTCGAAAGCTGGATGAACGATCGTGCCATCTACTACAGAAAACTCAATAATATCCCGGTAGAGTGGGGAACAGCTGTTAACGTACAGGCCATGGTATTTGGAAACATGGGCGGAAATTCGGCCACTGGCGTAGGATTTACCCGTGATGCGTCTACAGGTGAAAATATGTTTATCGGTGAATACCTGATCAATGCGCAGGGTGAAGATGTTGTTGCAGGTATCCGTACTCCGCAGCAAATTACAAAGATTGGATCCACAAGATGGGCAGAACTGCAAAATGTAACAGAAGAAGATCGTGCCTCTAAATTTCCGTCACTGGAAGAGACCATGCCAGCCGCTTATACGCAGTTGATGGAAATCCAGGAGAAACTCGAAGGTCACTATAAAGATATGCAGGACATCGAATTTACCATTCAGGATGGTAAATTGTGGTTGCTGCAGACCCGTAACGGTAAACGTACCGGTGCCGCCATGTTGAAAATTGCTGTCGACCTTCTGAGCGAAGGAAAAATTGACGAAAAAACGGCCATGTTACGCGTTGAGCCGAACAAACTGGATGAGTTGCTTCACCCTGTTTTTGATGTCAGTGCGCTTAAGTCAGCTAAATTGATTGCCAAGGGTCTTCCTGCTTCCCCGGGAGCAGCTACAGGCCAGATCGTTTTCTTTGCTGATGAGGCAAAAAATTATGAAAACTCTATCCTGGTAAGAATTGAAACCTCTCCGGAAGATTTGGAAGGTATGAACATTGCCCGTGGTATCCTTACCGCTCGTGGAGGTATGACGTCACACGCTGCAGTTGTAGCGCGCGGAATGGGAAAATGCTGCGTCTCCGGCGCGGGCGCCCTTCGCATCAACTACAAGACACGCACCATGGAAGCCAGTGGTAAAGTTTACCAGGAAGGCGACTGGATTTCGCTGAATGGTTCTACCGGCGAGGTCTTCGACGGAAAAGTTATGACTCAGGAAGCTACTATCAGCGACGATTTTGCTAAAATCATGGAGCTGGCAGACAAATATACCCGCATGTCGGTTCGCACAAACGCCGATACTCCTTCTGATGCTAAAAAAGCACGCCAGTTTGGTGCGAAGGGAATCGGTCTTTGCCGTACTGAACACATGTTCTTCGAAGGCGCCCGTATCAAAGCGATGCGCGAAATGATCCTCTCTTCCAGCATCGAAGGCAGAAAAGAGGCGCTTGCAAAACTTCTCCCATATCAACGTGCCGACTTTGAAGGTATCTTCGAAGCAATGGCTGGATATGGTGTTACAGTTCGTTTGCTGGATCCGCCATTGCACGAATTTGTTCCTCACGAACAATCAATGCAAAAAGAGTTGGCCGACGAGATGGGGCTTACAATGGATCAGATCAAAATGAAAGTGGCCGACCTGGAAGAATTCAATCCGATGTTGGGTCACCGCGGTTGCCGTTTGGGAATCACATACCCTGAAATCACTGAGATGCAGGCTCGCGCGATTATCGAAGCAGCACTGAATCTGAAGGCCAAAGGAATTGATGCCCGTCCGGAAATCATGGTTCCGCTGGTTGGTACCATCGCCGAGTTGAAAAATCAAACCGACGTGATTCACGCTACCATCCAAACTGTTTTCGCCGAACGTAACGACAAGATTGATTACCTGGTAGGTACGATGATCGAGGTTCCAAGAGCAGCGCTTACCGCCGAGGGAATTGCCAAAGAGGCTGATTTCTTCTCTTTCGGAACCAACGACCTTACCCAGATGACCATGGGATTCTCCCGCGACGATGCAGGGAAATTCCTTCCTGATTATCTGGACAGGGGTATCCTGAAAAACGATCCGTTCCAGATTCTGGATCAGCACGGAGTTGGTCTTTTAGTTGAGATGGCTGTTACAAAAGGCCGTTCAACCAAGCCAAATTTGAAAATGGGTATCTGCGGCGAACATGGCGGAGAGCCTAGTTCTGTTGAATTCTGCGACAAAGTTGGATTGGATTACGTAAGTTGTTCACCATTCCGCGTTCCGATCGCGCGATTGGCTGCTGCCCAGGCTAACGTTAAAAAGAATGCATAATTTCCTGTTTAGATCTTTTTAAAACAGATCTAAATTGTAATAATTACAAAAATGGAGTCTTTCGGGGCTCCATTTTTATATTTTACCATTCCTTTTTTCTTATTTTTGCCGATCAATCGTTCACTTTTCATTTTTCACTTTTCATTTTCCTCTTATGAATATGATCGCTCAATTGAAAAAGAATATATTTTCCATTACAACTGCAGGTTTTGCCCTGCTTTTGTTGGCTGTTGTTCTGGGTTTTGCCACTTTCGTGGAAAGCGCTAACGGAGCCGAAGCTGCAAAAGCTTTGGTCTATGGATCAACATGGTTTGAGCTGTTACTTCTCTTTCTTTCCATTGCCATGGGAGTCATCTATTTCCGGAACCGACTCTACAAAATGGAGAAAATGACGATCGGACTTTTCCATCTTGCTTTCATTGTGATGGTTATCGGCGCCGGTGTTACCAGATATATAGGGGAGGAAGGTACAATACACATACGAGAAGGGGAGTCCTCTTCCGAGCTAATCTCTTCCGATCAATATTTTCATATGTTGTTATCTCAGGGAGATCAGCATTTGGAAGCTGAACAAAAGGTGTTGTTGACGCCATTTTCCAAGGGTGCCGTTAATGCAATCTTCGAGATAAACGGCAAGAAAATTAGAGCGCATTCGGTTGATTTTCTTCCGAATATGCAGGCGGATCCTTCCGCCGGAGGTATGGCCCGGCAAGGCAAAGGTGCCAAAATTAGTTTATCTGATGGTTCCAAAGAGGAGTTTGTTTCCGTTTTTATCAGCGATGATGGAACGGCCTCATCCGCAAAAGGCCAGTTTGATGGCGCTGATTATGAAATGTGGATCGGCCCTAAGGTGGAGGCTTTACCGTTCGCCATTCACCTGAAAGACTTTCAGCTACTTCGTTATCCGGGATCCATGAGTCCGTCGTCGTACCGCAGCGAAGTTACGTTGGTCGACAAAGAGCAGGGTGTTAACATGGACTTTTCTATTTACATGAATAACGTGTTAAAACACAGAGGGTACCGGTTTTATCAATCTTCATTTGACCAGGACGAGAAAGGCACTATTCTTTCTGTTAACAAGGATATGCCTGGCACCATTCTCACATATTTAGGATATATTTTATTGTTCGGCGCTATCCTGCTCTCTATCTTTCACAAAAAGAGCTACTTCTATCGCCTGATGCAAAAAGCAGCGAAACCCGTTTCGGCAATGTTGGTACTTTCCCTGTTTTTCTTTAGCGGCAGGGCTGACGGGGCGGAAGTTTCCAAAGAGGCCGCTAACGAGTTTGCCAAAGTTTGGATACAAGGTCACGATGGAAGGGTAAAACCTTTTAGCACGCTGGCCTATGAGGTCATCATGAAAATCTCCAGGCAAGAGAGCCTGAACGGGTTATCTCCTGAGCAGGCTGTTCTCAGTATGATGGTTTATCAGCAGGAGTGGCAAAAAGTTCCGATGATTGTCCTGTCCGACAGCAAGATCGAGCAGCTGCTGGGAGTCTCTTCCGGTACGGCGTCATTTGCCGATTTCTTTGACGCACAGGGTAATTACAAAATGCAAAAGGCAGTGAGCGAGGCTTTTGCTAAGCAGCCCTCGCAACGGGGTACCTTTGACAATGCCATTATCAAGGTCGACGACCGGCTCAATGTTACCTATCTGACGTTTAAAGGAGAGATGCTGAGGTTGTTTCCTTCCTCTGACAAGACAAATACAACATGGGAAGATTTAACCACAGCTCCTGCAACTACTTCCGGAGCGATGATGATGAAAGTCTTCAATGATTACATGAATGCCGTTCAAAGCAACGATCTTAATCGTCAGAAAGCCGATCTTGCCTTGATCGATCAGTTTCAGCACAAACTCGGATCAGAACTTATTCCGGGGGCGGCCAAGCAAAACCTGGAGATCCTGTACAATCGTATCAATATTTTCAGAGATCTTTCATTCTTGTATCTTTTGGCTGGTATGGTCCTTATGATTTTCTATTTCAGAGCGCTGCTTACCGACGGTTCTATGAGTCCGAAAATCGTCAAATATACCGGATGGATCTTTTTAGTTGGATTTGCGCTGCACACCCTCGGCCTGATAACCCGTGGCTACATTGCCAACCACATGCCTTGGAGCGATGGGTATGAGTCGATGATCTATATCGCCTGGGCTGGTATGCTTGCCGGACTGATCTTTGCCCGCCGTAACCCAATGGTTATGGGTGCAGCTGCCTTACTTTCCGGACTGACACTTTTTGTGGCTCAGATGAGTTGGCTGAATCCCGAAATTACAAACCTCGTACCGGTATTGAAATCGTACTGGCTGGCACTTCACGTGGCAGTTATTACCGCAAGTTATGGTTTTCTTGGAGTGAGCGCTATCATTGGATTGTTGAATTTACTACTTGCCAGTCTGGTGAAACCAAACAGCAAAGAGCGGGTTCAGCGTAATATTCGTCACATGACCTGGATCAACGAAGCATCCATGATTCTTGGGTTATATCTCCTTACGATTGGAACATTCCTCGGTGCCATCTGGGCAAATGAATCCTGGGGCCGGTACTGGGGATGGGATCCGAAAGAAACCTGGTCGCTGGTAACCATTCTTGTTTACGCTTTCATCACGCACATGCGCCTGATGCCCGGCTATCGCGGATGGTTCGCCGTCAATTTGGCATCTGTCGCCGGACTACTTTGCGTGCTGATGACCTATCTGGGAGTAAATTATTACCTCTCCGGACTTCATTCCTACGGAAGCGGAAGTGCGACATCTTTCCCTTTGGCACTGGTTGCGGTTATCATCGTGGTTGGTGGTATCGCCTGGAAGGCTCACGGAAATCTTTCAAAATTAGATCTCAAAAACGAATAGCGATCAATATGGGCGACCACGAAGGGTTACCCCTACACCTATAATTCTCAACTTTTTAATTGAATATCATGAAATCATTTTCCTATTTAATTCTTGCGTTGGCTCTGTTAGCAGGATGTAACAATGCCAAAGTAAAAAAGACTGAAAATAAGCCCTCTACCGAAACTGCAGCCCAACCTTCTGCAGCCGTTCCAATGCATACCGTAGTGGCCAAAGATGTGATCCAGACGAGCGGTTATACCTACCTGCTACTGACTGAGGGGGCAAAAGAATATTGGGCAGCTGTGACCCGCTTCGAAGCGGTAAAAGGCAAAACATATTATTACAAAGAGGGCATGGAGATGACCAACTTCAAGAGCAAAGAGCTGAATCGTGTCTTCGAGAGTATTCAGTTTATTATGGAGTTAAGTGACCAGCCACTGCAGGAGAAGAAAGCACCGGTGTTAACCACGAAGGGAAAGCAGAACCTTGAAAAAGTCGATGGCATCAAAGTTGAACCGGTTAGTGGCGGTGTGAAATTGTCGGAAATATTCGCTAATCCGGGTAATTATTCCGGTAAGAAGGTCAAAATAACTGGTCAGGTGGTGAAATTCAGTCCGGAGATCATGGGCAAGAATTGGGTACATATGCAGGATGGAACAGAAGCCAATGGCTCATATGACCTGACTATTACCACGATGGATACCGTCGAAGTTGGCAAGATCGTCACTTTCGAGGGAGTTTTGGCTGTCGGTAAAGATTTTGGGTACGGTTATAAATACGATGTAATTGTCGAGGAATCAAAACTGGTGAAGTAACCGGAATAAACGTCTTAAAAGCGAAAAAGGGTTGAAATGTTCCGTTTGGGAGTATTTCAACCCTTTTCCTGTTTATTCATGCTTTTCAATGGGAAGTTCTTTCTTAAAGCCATATTTTATCCACAAATCCTGTGGCTTTTCTTTGAAGGTAGCTGTCAATAATTTGATGGAAAGAAACAGGTAAATAACGAAGACAACGAGAATCAACCACTGGGCGGTAGAAGTTCGTTGAATTTCGACTCGTTCGTCAATTTCGCATGTATAACCCGGACAGTGTTTTGCCTGTTCCTTGTAAATAAGGTTATAGAAAATACAGCCCAGACAAATGCCGAAAACTGATTCAAAGAACAGGAAGATCAGGCAGATTAGGCATATTAGTCCGGTAATGATGCTGTAGGTATTCATAATTACCAACAGGATGAACATCGAAGTCGCCAGAAATAGCCCGATATACCAGGCAAATTTTTTCTGGGGCGCTCCCACGTATTCAGGCCGTTGGTTGTGGACAATCAATCGGCCGATGATCATCGTTGGCGAAAATCGCGGATTGATAAACACCCGTACGGCGAAATCGCACATAAAGATAAAGACGAAGAACTTCGCCGGCACGAAATTTCCCTTAAACAGAATCAGCAAAAGAGACGTGTAGGCAAAGAAGAACATAATACCTGCAGAGGCTCTAACCTCGCGCTCATTCAGTACCGGAACCTGGTACCCATCAACAATTTCACCGAATTGAAATAGTTTACTCATTGTCAGAGAATTTAATTTTTTCCAAAACTGCAAAATTTTATTTGATAATTTAGAAAGATTCTATAAAAAATAGCGTGTAGTGATAAGTATAAAGGTTTAAGGGGGTTACCAAAACAAAATATCTGGCATTAAACATAAAATAGAATGATTACAAAAAACAATCTATTTGATCCGCTTTAATCAACAATTTAACTAAAAACTACACGATGAACAATTACCAGATTTGGCAGGATGACCAAGGTTTTACACGGCTCCTAAATCACAACCAGGAGCCTGTTTCTGTTCGCACAGAACAACCACTCGAAATGGCGCGGCAATACCTCACTGATGTTGCTGAGCTTTACCACCTGGAGCCTCAATGGATAAAAAATTGCATCATTCCATTGAAATCAATTTTTAATCCAACAGAACGAGCGTCTCTATATTACAATGAAATTAAGGAGGTTAAAGGTGGAAGTGTGATCTCTTTTTCGCAAACTTATGCAGGTATACCAGTATGGTC
Source organism: Prolixibacteraceae bacterium (assembly GCA_963663005.2). Classification (GTDB taxonomy): domain Bacteria; phylum Bacteroidota; class Bacteroidia; order Bacteroidales; family Prolixibacteraceae; genus CAINVV01. Next base: position 548,346 of record CAXXHH010000003.1, on the reverse strand, counting down.
AGCAGGCTTGACGTTAGTTGTGCGCAACAATCCCGGTAGGATTTTGTCTTCCACCAACACACTTTTTTTCAAGATGGAGGTACCCAAGCTGGATGGCGATGCTCTCAAGAAGATCCTTCAGTTGGATGGAGTCTCTCTGGCGAAAGTCCTGGGACTGGACACTCATTTTATTGATACAATCCGGATAAACGGTAATCGTCCGGTAGTTTATTGTTATGATAATAAAAAACGATTTGGCACCCACGCATTGGAGGAGACAAAAGGGATTGCGTTCGATGAATTTCACCCTTCGTTGCCACTGCCGGAACTTGGTCAGAATATAGTTCAGGGTGGTTTTTATCTGGCAGTTGAAATGCTTTTTTCATTGACCCAGAAAAAATCGGGACGGCTGAACTGGAGGGCGATTATAACGACGGATGGTCAGGTGTTGTATTGTGAAGCCGCAATCGACAATGTAACCGGGCAGATTTTCCGCACGGATCCTTCCACGCTTTCGGGCAGTCTTGCTACGGTGCCCGATTCGACCAATGCAACCTTAAATCCGCTTCGTTCGTCCGTTACACTGCCAGGTTTGGTGGCACCAGTCGGCGGACAGCAATCTCTAACGGGTGAGTTTGTCCGGATTTCTGACGTTGAGGCATTTACAGTGGCTCCACCTGCCACAGCTTCTCCGTTCGATTTCAGCTACGACGCCCGCACCAACAATTTCGCGGCTGTAAATGCATATTATCACTGTGATGCATTTTTCAGGATGGTTCGCGACAGGGGTTTCACGGTAAGTACCTATTTTAACGGCACAACATTTCCACTGACTGTGGATCATCGTGGTCGGTTTGGAACCGCAGACGGCATCGAGATAAACGCTTCTTGCAGTGGTACTGTTGGTATTGACGGTATTTCAATGGTAGACTTTGAACTTGCCACAACTGTCGACAATGCTGCAAATCCAATGGGCATTGCCTGCGATTGGCGGGTTGTACTACATGAATTGGGTGGACATGGAATTTTGTGGGATCATGTGAGTCATCCCAATTTTGGATTTGCTCACAGTGCCGGCGATAGTTTCGCCTCCATACTGAATGATCCGGAGACTACTTTCACCGGCGCCGATCGTTTTCTTACATTTCCCTGGGTCTCGGCTGTCATCAACAGAAGACATGATCGCGCGGTGGCAGCAGGCTGGGGATGGGGTGGAGCTAATGACTCGGGTGGATATAACAGCGAACAAGTTCTAAATACAACGCTTTTCAGGGTGTACCGGTCGCTGGGTGGCGATTCTGCCAATCTGGGCAGACGCCAACTGGCCGCCAATTTTACAACGTATTTAATTCTTAAGGCGGTAGAGTCGCTTACGCCACTTTCTAATCCTGCCAATGCCACAGCCTTTGAACATGCGCTGGAGTCGGCCGACGGATTCGATTTTGATCCGGTTAATCCGTCTGCTCATTATGAATCGGGAGCATATTACAAGGTTATCCGATGGGCATTCGAAAAGCAGGGCTTATTTCGTGCAGCCGGGACACCTAATACCTCGGAAGGTGCACCGCCGGCTGTGGATGTTTACATCAATGATGGCAGAAACGGTGAATACACATTTCAGCCGACCCACTGGAATTGTACAGATATTTGGAACAGACTGGTTGCTGATGGCGGTGCAGATCATGAGGATCCGATTACCGCTCAAACGAATTATGCCTATGTTCGTATCAAAAACAGGGGAACGTCGGTCGCTACAAATGTGGTGGTGAAAGGATTTCATGCCCTGCCGGGTGTTGGACTTGTTTATCCAACCGACTGGATTCCCATGGCAACTCCTCAGTTGAACGCGCCGAATATTGCGGCCAATGATGCGGTTGGTGTGGTTGTCGGGCCATTCGAATGGGTGCCGTCACAGGTTGGACATGAGTGCATGTTTTTCAGTGTTTCTGCGAACGGAGATCCCAGCAACATCGATGGAAGGATCACAGGAGCCATACCCGAATGGCGGCTTGTGCCAAACGACAACAATCTGGCACAACGGAATGTTACTCCGGTAGCCGGAGGACTAGGCATCAGAGGCTTGCTAATCTCTCTTGCAAATCACCCGTTCTGGATCCGCAATCATGAACGGGAGCGCGTTAAAGTATCCTTCCAGGCAACTATCCCTGCAATTCTTTCTGAAAGCAGGTGGGTCGCCTCCTTGCCAAGACCTTTTACTCTTGCGTTCAACGAAGAAAGGCAGATTACTCCGAAATTGGTCAAGGGAAGGGCAATTAAAAATTTCAATTTCCGGGACATCCGATTCGGAAGCAACTACAATATTACCATCACAGTTCTTTTCGACGGTGTGCCTTACGGCGGAATGACCTATCGGATAGATCCGCACATTAAAGAATAATAACCAGATGCCTGCATTTTTGTAGGAGGTAGATATGCGCGATTAAACTGTTCTTTTACCGCAATACAGTATAATTTGGGGCGACACATGCTTTACCGGTATCCAAAACGAACTTAAAATAGGGATCTGGATGATTTTAAATGTTAATTAATTGTCTCCGCAACTTAAAATTGCCGAAAATGCGTGTTTTGGCGGGAAGAGTCGGTTTTTGGGGTCTGAAAGTCATTTTAATGGCTTCTGTGGGATCGCCGGTCCGGACTGCCTGCTAAGGGAATGCAATAAAGCTATTTGTTAATATAAACGGCATAATATCAGGATTATATAACTTATGCAGGGTGGCAAATTGCAGGAGCGGATTTCGTGAAAAAAAACGGGGTAAATGATGCGGCAGATTTGCCGGCATAAAGTGGCTCCAACCTTAAGTCTGTGTTAAATTAACTTTCTATTCAACTTATAAAATTGTTAAGGTATTGTAAAACAGTATAATTGATTATTTAGAATCAATTTAATGAGTAAATTTGCCATTATTTTATTTAAAGAAAAGAATGAAAAAGTTATTATTTGTATCGATGACATTCCTATTCGTTTTGACAATGGTTCAATTGGTGGCCAAGACGACCGTAGACAAAGGAGTGATGACTAAAGAAGTAAAATCGATCAGCACAGATTTCAAGGAAATCGAAGCCAGTAAAGTTAGTACGTCTACAAAGAGAAGGTTTAATGTAGATTTTGGTGCAGTATCCAACGTAGTTTGGGAGAAATCTAAATCATTAAGCAAGGCAACGTTTACTTTGAGCGGACGAAAAATGACCGCTTTCTATAATTCAGATTCCAAATTAGTTGGAACTACTTCAGCTCAACGTTTTGCAGATTTACCTGCTCAAGCACAGGCACAACTGAAGACCTTGTACAAGGATTATTCAATTGCCTCCGTGGTATTGTTTGACAATGATGGAGCCAACAGAACTGAAAAGCTGAAAAATGGCAATACCTCATTCGACAATGAGAATTTCCTCGTCGCTTTGACAAAGGATAACCACACCATCATCGTCAGGGTTGACTTGATTGGAGAGACACCTTATTTTAAGCAAATCTGATTTTATTGAACGAACAAATTGAGGGATTTCAGAAATGAAATCCTTTTTTTTTATCCCTTCGACCCTTCGACCCTTCGACAAGCTCAGGGACCGCACTCCAGTCTCAAAATCCCATAGTCCCGCAGTCTCCCAGTCCCAAAGTCTCATAGTCCCATAGTCCCCCCGTCTCCCAGTCCCATCGTCCCATTGTCCCCCCGTCTTTCTACCTCTTCTCTACCTTAAAATCCAACTCCGCGTAACCTAGTTCGCCAGTCTCTGAGATGGCTTCCACAACAATCATCATCTCACCGGTTGTGTCGGCATTGTAAAAGGCGGCACTGGCCTTACCGTGATTGTCCGTCTGGAGTCGCGGCTGCCAGTGGATGAGCGCCCGCAGATCGGGTTTTATCCACTCTTCGGGCTTTAGATTCTTATAGTTCGGAGCATAAAATTCAATGGGGGAGGAGAAGACCGGAATAGAAGTTCTAACGATGCCTACCGGTTGTTTTATGCCATAAATTCCTTTCCCGCCAAAAGTGTAGATGGCAATTACATCTCCCCAGGCTGGTACCGACAACGGATCGGCCTCCGGGAAAGCCTCCATAAAGAGACGGGAGAAATTTTTGGCATTCTCGATGATTTCGAAGCTGCGGACCTCGCTGGGCGGTATGTCGGCAATATGTTGGTATTCATATTCTTTAACCGGAATTCCGTCAATAACGACCAACGTGATTTCTGATGGCCTTACCTTCGCATATAAATTACCATCGTTGCCCCTTTTTATAAATACCTTATCAGGAAAGCTGAACATGAGAACGCTGTATAATCCGTACGACCACTTTTGTTCCTTGTTTTGAATCGCTTTTCCTTCAATGACTCTGACCGGTTTGCCGTACTCTTCCATTACCCTCTTTCGGTCGGGAGTCATCTTGTAACCCTGAATCACCACTTCATCCAGCAATATATCCCCGGATGAGATTGGAAAGGCGTCGTCTACCATTTTCCGTTTGATGTTTTTTTCAACCAATTGATGGACAATGCTATCTGGCTTTTCAATCATTCTGATTTGATCGAATTCGACTGCCGGCGAAATTTTCGGATCCAGCATGATCGTGTAATTTTTTCTCTTTCCGGCATTGTTGGAGCTCTGAATCAGGATATCGAGATTTTGTCCATATTCATCGTTGATCGGAAACCGAAACCTACCCAAACTGTCTGTTTTTTGATTTAGAACCAATCTGTTTGCACCCAAAGTCAGCAAGGTCAAATCTGCCATCCTTCTTTTTGAAGGGCTGAATACACCACCTACAGAGCCAGACACAATCAGGTTGGATTCGTATCTGTAGGGGAGCTTCCCGACCGGCTTCGTGTAAATATATTTTCGCCAGCCCTGGGTGAGAAGCAGGGCATCCAGATCGTCGAAATGGTTGGCGCTCCTTGAAAAATAGTAACCTGGTTCTTCTATTTCGCCTTTCAGATCGGAGCTCAGCAGAAAATAGGATAAGATAGAGGATCGGGTGTTTTGTATATTTCCCAACTGGGCCTTGTTCAGCACGATCAGCGACAGGTTGGCGTTGATCGAATCTCCCTTGTAATTAGTTGTTTGAATCCCTACATTGGTTTGTTCACGTTGGAGATAATTCTCTTTTTCGGTGGAAAGTCCGATGGTTATTCGCCTGTCGTTTCGCTCATTGAACCAAAGCCGCTCGGCCAACGGTTGTCCACTGTCATCCAGCGCGGTGAACGCGATGATGCCGTCGGGAAGTTTTCGGGCAGGGAAGTAGAAATTGATAGTTCCTTCTGCCATTGGTTCTTTAAGTTGGTAATGGATGCGTCCACGACATGAAATACGAACAGTGATGCTATCATTTTTTAGATAGCTCGAAGACGCGGTTAGCAGAATTCTGTTTTGGATCTTAGAAACCGATAAAACATTTCCGTGAGAAACTACTTTGGGCAACGGAAAAAGCTGTGGCATACCTTCCGGCGAGTTTGATGGTATTCTCGCAAAATAGCTGGTACTACTGTCGGGTAATGTCAGTACGAAACTTCCCATTCCCAACCGGTTACTCTTGAACGTGGCAACAACCTCACCTTCGCCGGTGACTACCTCTCCGGCAATATTTTTCCCTTTGCCACTGGAATCCAATACCTTGAAGCCCAATTTTCCAGGCAGTCTATGCACTAATTCACCGCTCTCCGGGAAAAACTGCAGGTCCAAATGATCTTCGTCAGCCGTAATTGTTTTCGAAAAGGTGCGAAGGTTCTTGGTTTCAATATTCATGGTAATGAAACGGCACCCTGTCGGAACAGGATAATCAAACAGATATTGGTTCTTGCTGTTTTTTTTGATAGCAAACGAATCTCTTCTCTCGTCAAAGTTGATGTACAGGTTAAGCTCTTTTTTATGAAGACTGTCGATTGCCAGCGGATCGAAAACAACTTTGATACGGCGCTCATTGTCCGCATTATTTACGAGGGTTATATTCGTTATTGGTTCCGGTTTGGTCTTAGTCGAAGGCGCAAATACCCTGATGTATTCGCGAAAGAAAAAGTCGGATCCGAAATTTTTGTTCCATTCCGTGTAAGCCCGAAGCTGATAAAGTCCTTCGGGATATTTTGGTGTGAGTTTGAAAAATCCTTCTCCGATTCCGCTTTCCAGTTTTATCAGCTTTTTTTCAAGAATTTTTTCATCCGGAGCGATAAGCTCGACATACAAAACACCACTTAACTTTGTTGGTATGTGGTCTAAAGCATCGGTGACGATGGCTTTGAACCAGATTGTTTTGTCAGTTGTGTACACTTTCCCATCCGATTGCAGATAGATTTTCTCTGCCAAAGCGCCGTGGGCACACAAGTAATCGGATTGCGACCTGGCTGTTGAACAAAAAAGGCTCACGCATATCGTCATGAAAACGATACGGGTGAGCCTCCTTAATTTTGATCGGAATATTTCGGACACAGGATCAATTTTATTGATTTATGCCAGGTGCTATAACGATACAGCGGAATCAGTACTGACTTTTTCTGCTCGGTGTCATTTTTGTTTCACGGTTCATCTCAAAGATGTCGGTGCTGATGGAATAATCGCCAATCAGATGCTTGCAGAAATAGTCGGCTTTTAGCCAGAAGGTATATTCCGTCATATCGCCATACGCGTGACGCTGACCGGGCATGATAAAGATATCGAACCGCTTGTTGGCCCGGATTAATGCATTTGCCATGCGAAGTGTATTGCCCGAATGCACATTGTCGTCAACATCGCCGGTGATTAGCAGTAACTTGCCTTTAAGATTTTTAGCAAGTTGCGTGTTTTTCTCGATGTCGTACAAAAATTGCGTCTCACCGTCATCATTCAGTTTTTCTTTAACGCCATTGTGGGTCTCGCTCCACCAGCGGTTGTAGATATTATTTTCATGATTTCCAGAAGAGGACACTGCAACTTTATAGAAATCAGGGTACTGGCACAGGGCGGCCGTCGACATAAAGCCTCCGCCGGAATGACCGGTTATCCCAACTTTTGTAATATCAATGAATTTGTATTTGTCGGCCAATTGCTCTGCGACGTATTTTTTGTCGGCCAGACCATAATCCCGCAAATCACCATATCCATAGTTGTGGTACCACTTGGAACGGTTCGGATTGCCGCCCCGGTTTCCTAGCGTGATGACAATAAATCCGAGCTGCGCCACACGGTCGGTGCGATCCATCTTACTCGAGAAGGCGGCATTGACTGCCTCCGTCTGCGGACCGGGATAAACATATTCGATCAAAGGGTAAAGTTTGGTAGAATCGAAATTGAACGGTTTATACATCACACCGTAAATGTCTGTGATACCGTCTGCAGCCTTTGCCTTAAACGGCTCCGGGAACTTGTAGCCGGCGGCGAAAAGGTTGCTGAAATCGGATGTCGCCAGTTCCATTACCAGTTTGCCGGTATTGTCTCTCAGATCGGTTTTCGGTACCGTATTCACTCTGGAATAGGTGTTGATAAAATAACGGAAGGAGTCGCTCATGTCCATGCTACAGGTATAGTTGCCCGCATTAAGCAGCTGCAGTCCGGTGCCATCCAGGTTAACCCGATACAAATGTTCGTAATACGGATTTTCATCATTTTCGCGTCCGTTGGCAATGAAGTAGAGCACTCTGCTCTTTTCATCAACCTTCACAATCTCACCGCAATGCCACGGACCGGAAGTGATCTGATTCTTTAGCGTGCCATTTTCGTCGTACAGATAATAATGGCCCCAGCCATCGCGTTCCGACCAATGAATGAGTTCTTTCCCGTTATTAAGTGTGAACAGTCTCTTGGTTTCGATGTAGGTGTTCAGGCGTTCTTCAATCAATACCTTCGTTTCGCCTGTTTCGGTGTTGACAGAGCAAATATCCGTCCGGTAGAGGTCGCGGCTCTTTCGTGTGAGGAAAAGTTTATCGGAAGTATCAGATAACCAAGTTGAAGGCACATAATCTTCCAGGCGCTGTTTGTTGGTCAGGTTGGCACGGTGTATAGTAAGTGTTTGATCCTTAAATTGATCTACCGGAAATTTCTTTCCTTTCTTCGCATTCATATCAAATATCCAAAGCTCATCCTGCGGCGCGTCCTTTTCACCCGGCATCTGGTATTTATATGTCTGAAGTTCCGGACGGGGCTCTTTCAAAACATTGATAACCCATAATTCCTTAACTTTTCTTTCGTCAGAACGGATCAGGGCAAATTTCTTTGAATCTTTCGACCAACTGATATATGCACTTTTTCTCTTTTTCTTTTCTTCTTTGATTTTCTTCTCATCATCGTTGTCCATGGCAGTAAATCCGCCACCGAAGGCATAATCTTTTACTCCGTCTGTTGTAAATTGATGTTCGACGATGGTGCTGTCTTTATCATCTTTTTTGGCCTTCAGGTAGTTTTCCTTATCCATCCAAAAAAGGTTGTAATCCCGCGCAAAGAAAACGTATTCGCCGTTAGGAGATATGTTGGCCCAGTCGGGATTCTCCTTTTCTTCCTGCCACTCCTTATTTTCGTAAAGCTCGCCGGTTCTCAGACTGTATTCCAGGTGGAATATTTTCTTTTTTACCTTATCGGTACTTGGTTTGGCACCTTTTGCAGCAGTCTGGCCATCTTTTCCCACTACCGTGGAATCCTTTTTTGAACCGGATTTTGTGGCTGTCTCCTTTTTCTTTTCCTCATCCTGACTGCTGGTTACATCGAATTGAAAGACGGTATCGTTTTTCTTGAATTTAGGTCTAATGACAGGCAGATGTTGCCAGTCGTACGGATCTTTTGTAATCCTGGTAAGCATTGAGGCCATCTTGTGGTTGTCGAACAGGAATGTTTTTGTCCGCTTATCCATGTCCACAAGATAGAAGGAAACACCCTGCGAGGTGGTATCGGTATACCAGAACTGATCTCCCGTTTTCAGCCATCTTGGATTGACGGATGTGCTGAAAACCATCTTGCTTATTTTAGTTGGGGAAAACCTTTCTGCCAGTCGATAGTCGGCATTTTCGATTGGTTTATTTTGGGCAAAAAGCCCGGAGTAGCATACTAATACCAGAAGAAGGACAGCGACTGGCCTGAACGATTTTCTACGCATCATTTCGTAACAATTTTTGGTTTATAATTTGTCCGCTAAAGGTTGGAACCAGCGGAAACCATTAATAATCTGAATTACCAAAAATATTCAAAATAATGCATAAAAAAATCCGACTAAATAAAAATAAACCCTGCCGTTTCGCGGCAGGGTTTATTTTTATTTAGTCACAAACTCATGGACTTTCAGCGCTGAATCCCGCCCGGAGCGGATGGCATGAACCACCAGACTGGCTCCGCGTGTTGCATCGCCTGCTACGAAAACTTTCTCTACGCTTGTGGCAAAATTTTCTGCTTTGACGTTCCCGCGTGCATCATAATCCACTTTCAACTTATCGAGTAATCCTTCATGAACAGGCGATAGGAATCCGAGTGAGAGCATAACCAAATCGGCTTGGATAATCTCTTCCGTACCCGGAATCTCTCTCATTGTCATTTGTCCGTTGTTACTTGTCCATTCTACTTTCACTACTTCAACAGCCTTCAGGACACCATTTTCACCGATGAAACGGCGGGTATTCAGCGACCAGCGTCTTTCGCACCCTTCGAGGTGGGAGCTGGAAGTACGCAGCGTATTGGGCCAGTAAGGCCAAGGGTTGTCCTGTGATCTCTTGTCGGAAGGCTTATCCAAAATCTCGATCTGTGTTACCGAATGTGCCTTTTGACGGATGGCCGTTCCCACACAATCCGATCCTGTGTCACCACCACCGATTACCAGTACTTTCTTCTCTTTGGCATGAATATGGATAGATTCCGGAATAGTCTCTCCTTTCACCACCTTATTCTGTTGCTTGAGGTAATCCATTGCGAAATGAACTCCTTTTAGTTCCCTTCCGGGAGTTGTTTTCAGGTCGCGCGGCAACATGGCGCCACAGGCGATAACTACCGCATCGAAATCATTCAGTAGCTGCTTTTCGGTGATGTGTTCGCCGACTTTGATATTTGTTTTGAAGATGACACCTTCCTTGACAAATATATCAATGCGTCTGTCGATAACCCCTTTATTCAGTTTAAAATCCGGAATACCGTAGCGCAAAAGTCCTCCAATTTCATCGTCCTGCTCAAAAACAGTAACCGTATGTCCAGCCTGATTCAGTAAGTCGGCAGCCGAAAGTCCGGCCGGACCTGATCCTACCACTGCGATGGTCTTTCCTGTTCTCGTAGCCGGGATGTTTGGATGCACCAGATTCAAATCAAACGCGTGTTCAACAACAGAACACTCATTCTCACGAATAGTAACCGATTCGTCGTGAATTGCCAGCACACAGGATTTCTCGCAAGGTGCAGGACATACACGTCCGGTAAATTCTGGAAAGCTATTTGTCTTATTAAGAATGGCATACGCTTCGTCCCATTTGCCACGATAAACGGCATCCTGCCATTCGGGGATATTACTACCTACCGGACACGCCCAATGGCAGAATGGTATTCCACAATCCATGCAGCGTGAGGCCTGATCGATACGATCCTGTTCGGCCAATGTTTGTTCGACCTCTCCAAAGTCGCCTATCCGCTCACTCACCGGACGATATCCGCCTAACTTCTTTTCTATTTCTATAAACCCTTTTGGATTTCCCATTTCCTGTTCAATTAAATCATGATATTGTTCACTTAAACTTCAAGTATTTAGAATACTTAGAGTACTTCAAGTACTTAGAGTTCTCAACCTTAAATATTTATTCAACTCATTTATATTGCACGCATTCTTCTTATAACTCCACACTTTAAGTACTCCAAACTTATTCCCTTATAGTTGGTGCATCTTCGGCCATTTCCAGCTTCCGTTTTACTTCCTTCAGTTTTGCTTCGTTCAATACTTTCTTATATTCGAGTGGTATCACCTTCACAAATTTTGGAAGATATTCTTCCCAGTTGGTAAGCACTTTTTCGGCCTGCGGACTCTGAGTATAAAGCATATGCTTCTGAATCATCTCCTGCAGTTCGACGATATCTGTCTTGTCTTCCACAGAACTCAATTCTACCAGACCTTTGTTGCAGTAGTAATCGAAGTCGCCATTTTCGTCGAGCACATATGCGATACCGCCGCTCATACCTGCAGCAAAATTCCGTCCGGTTGTGCCCAATACCACAGTCCGGCCTCCGGTCATGTATTCGCAGCAGTGGTCGCCAGTACCTTCTACGACTGCTTTGGCTCCGGAATTTCTGACGCAGAAGCGCTCTCCGGCTACGCCCTTGATATATACCTCGCCGCCCGTTGCACCGTAAAGCGTTGTGTTCCCGACGATGATATTTTTATGCGGCTCAAATGTGCTGCCGATAGGAGGGACGACGACAATTTTGCCTCCTGACAATCCTTTACCAAGATAGTCGTTAGAGTCACCTTCCAGTCTGAAAGACACACCCTTCACCAGGAAGCCGCCAAAACTTTGTCCGGCCGAACCCTTGAAAGTGCAATTGATCGTGTCTTTGGGCAAGCCAGCCTCGCCGTATCTTTTGGAGATTTCCCCCGAAAGCATAGCTCCGGTTGTACGCATCACGTTATTGATGGAATGTCCGATCCACACTCTCTCTCCACTCTTGATGGCCTTATTTGCCTCGCGAATCAGGGTGCGGTCGATTACATCGTCCAGATCTTTGGTGTTCGGATGTACGTTACGAATCGGATAGATCAGTGATTCTTCCGGTTTGTACAGGAATTTGGAGAAATTGACGTTCTTCATTTTCCAGTTGGTAACTTCCGGATTGACCTCCAGTAAATCGGAACGGCCAACTAATTCGTCAAATGTACGTACGCCGATTTCTGCCATATATTCCCTGATTTCTCTGGCGATAAACTGGAAATAATTGATGACGAATTGAGAACGGCCTAAGAATCTTTTGCGCAGATTTTTGTTTTGGGTGGCAATACCGGCAGGGCATGTATTGAGGTGACATTTGCGCATCATGATGCAGCCCAGGGAAATCAAAGCGCCGGTTGCAAAACCAAACTCTTCTCCACCAAGCATTCCCATGATGACAACATCTCTTCCTGTTTTCAACTGTCCGTCCACCTGCAGTTTCACCCTGCCACGCAGATTGTTCATGACGAGCGTTTGCTGTGTCTCTGCGATGCCAAACTCGGCCGGCAATCCTGCATGTTTGATTGAACTGGCGGGAGAAGCGCCTGTGCCACCTTCGCAGCCGCTCAATATGATAATATCTGCAAAACCCTTGGCTACACCTGCGGCGATCGTTCCAACACCGGTTTCAGATACCAGTTTAACAGAAACTTTGGCTTTCGGATTGACATTCTTAAGATCGAAAATCAGCTGTGCCAAATCCTCAATTGAATAAATATCGTGATGCGGGGGGGGAGATATCAAGGTTATACCCGGCGTGGAATTACGAGTCTTGGCAATAATTTTATTGACTTTAAACCCGGGCAGCTGTCCGCCTTCACCCGGCTTGGCTCCCTGGGCAATTTTGATTTGCAGCTCTTCTGCATTGATCAGGTAATTATTCGTTACCCCAAAACGACCCGAAGCAATCTGTTTAATTTTTGAATTTTTCTCAGTACCAAAACGTTCGGGGTCTTCGCCTCCCTCACCGGTATTACTGCGACCGCCAATTTCATTCATGGCTATGGCCAATGCTTCATGGGCTTCCTTCGAGATAGAGCCATACGACATTGCTCCTGTGACGAAGCGTTTCATTATGGCTTCCGCAGGTTCAACCTCCTCGATAGAAATCGGATTTTTCTTCCAGTTCAGAGCGCCTCTGACGAAAGCCGGTTTCTGATTTTGCTTATCCACGAGCGCGGTGAATTTTTTGAAGACAGTATAATTGTCGGTTCTGGTAGCCCATTGCAACAACGCGACAGACTCAGGGTTCCAGGCATGGTGTTCGCCGTTATTCCGGTAGTGATATTCACCATTGGTGTCAAATATGACTTTTGTATGGTCTTTGCTGTATGCTTCTCTGTGAAACATCACGGCCTCTTCATAGAGTTCTTTGGATCCCACACCACTGATTCGTGAGGCGGTGCCTTTGAAGTATTCGTCGATAAGAGCATCGCTTACACCAACGGCTTCGAACAGTTGGGAGCCATGGTACGACCTTAGCGTCGAGATTCCCATTTTTGAGAGCACCTTCAATAATCCCTTGTCGACAGCCTTGATGTAGTTCTTTCGAGCTTCGCTGTATGGTAATTTGATCTCGCCGTTTTTGACCAGGTGGTCAATGGCGGCGAATGCGAGATACGGATTGATAGCGCTGGCACCGTAACCCAGTAAAAGAGCAAAATGCATTACCTCACGGGGTTCCGCACTCTCTACCAGAATACCGATCTGCATCCTCTTTTTTGTCTTGATCAGATGGTGGTGAACTGCTGCAACAGAAAGAAGAGAAGGAATTGGCACCAGCTCTTCCGAGATGGTACGGTCCGTGAGGATGATGAAATTTTTCTTGTCATCGACAGCCTTCTCGGCGCTTGCCAACATGTCGATGAAAGCTTTTTTGAATCCTTCAACCCCTTCTTTAATTGGAAATACCATTGGAATTGTGGCATGGCTAAATACTTCATGCTTGAGATCCTTGATCTTTCCAAGGTCGGTATTGGTAATGATCGGACTATCAAATTTTATAAGCTTGCAATGCGTGGGCGTTTCATTCAAAATATTGCTGGTGAGCGATCCGATGTAATTCGTGAGCGACATCACCAATCCTTCCCGGATCGGGTCGATTGGCGGATTTGTTACTTGTGCAAAAAGCTGACGGAAATAGCTGAAAAACCGCTTTGGCTTGTCCGAAAAAACGGCCAGCGGTGTATCGTTACCCATTGAGCTGGTTGGCTCATTTGCCGTTTCTGCCATCTCCTTGATCAGGATCTGCATGTCTTCCTTGCTGTATCCGAACACTTTGCTGTAGACTCCAAACTGGTCGCCCATGTTGGAACTTACCCGCTGCTTAACAACGATGTCTTCGAGCATCAGCCTGTTCTCTTTGAGCCAGTTGATGTACGGATTTCTTCTGCTGAGTTCGGCTTTAACTTCCTGATCCGGAATGATTATACCGAGCTGCGTATCGACGAGCAAAAGTTTGCCCGGACGAAGACGACCTTTTTCTTTGATCTCCTCGGGTTTAAACACTTGAACACCAACTTCAGAACCCATCACAATCAGGTCGTTCTTGGTGATCACGTACCTGGAAGGCCTTAATCCATTGCGATCTAACGTTCCGCCAATATACCGGCCGTCAGAGAAGACCATTGAGGCAGGTCCATCCCAAGGTTCCATCAGGGTGGAGTGGTACTCGTAGAATGCCTTGAGACTCTCGGGTATCGGATTCTTCTCATTGAACGATTCCGGGATCATCATGCACAACGAATGGGGCATGCTGCGTCCCGACATATGCAGGAATTCAAGGGTATTATCGAAGGATGCTGAGTCCGATTTGCCGGGCTCGATGATTGGATATAGTTTGTCAATGTCTTCGCCGAAGAGTGCTGATTCCAGAAGTGATTCGCGGGCGTGCATCCATTGGCGGTTTCCTTTTATCGTATTGATCTCCCCGTTATGGGCAATCATTCGGAATGGTTGAGCCAAATCCCAGGTTGGGAACGTATTGGTGCTAAAACGGGAGTGAACAAGCGCGATGGCACTCTTCATCTCAGGATGTGTCAGGTCTTTGAAATAGTCCCGCAATTGGCTGGGGGTAAACATTCCCTTGTATATCAACACCTTGCTCGAAAAGCTTGGCAAGTAGAAACTGTTTTTGCTGGATAGCTTTGACTCCCGGACGGTTCTTTCAGCCTGTTTTCTGGCCTGGTAGAGTTTGCGCTCAAGCACATCTTGCTCGTAGTTACCTTTGACCAAAACCTGACGAATCAGAGGTTCTGTACTTCGGGCTATTTCGCCGATAACCGATCCGTCGACCGGTACTTTGCGCCAGGTAATTAACTTTAGACCTTCGGCTTCGATATAGCGGTTTAATACCTCCACGCAATAGGCGGCTTCCTCCTCCACAACAGGGAGAAATACGAGTCCGGCGCCATATTTCCCTGGCTCCGGAACATCAATACCCTGAGAAAGAAAAAATTCATGCGGCATCTGTATGAGAATGCCGGCGCCGTCTCCGGTTTTATTATCAGAACTGGTTGCCCCGCGGTGATCCATATTCAGAAGGACTGTCAGACCACGCTGAACAATATCATGTGATTTTGCCCCTTTTATATGAGCAACGAAACCAATCCCGCAGGCGTCGTGTTCGTTTGCCGGATCATATAATCCTACCGGGGTTGGAAATTTCCTGTGTTCCATAACACTAATCGTATTGAGTTTTCTTTTAAAATTCTTCGAATTCTTACAAATCTTATGTTTTTTATCAAATAAATAATAAGATGTAAGAAAAATGGCGATAATTATTATTATTCGAAAGCAAAAATAGCTTTTTATTTTATTTTAAAAATTAAATTAAGGTTAAATGCGATAATTTTTAACCTTTAAAGCCATGATCGGCGTCAATTACTCATTTTTCGGGTCGCTTTCGGAATGATTTACGTGTATTCAGTTATAAAATTACTTTTTTGTATTAGTTTAGATGTACTGATTTGAAATAAAAATATGCCTTTATCAGTTCTATGAAATCAAATTCAACTCACAATAGCCTTTCCAAATCGCCGGAGCCAATACTCTTTGTGCCGGGGAAACTGGCAACGGGAATAATCGGCATAATGGCCAACGGAATCAAACTGGAGTATACTTTACAGCAGGCTTGTACTGAAATTGAAGAGTCTACGGTCGAAAGTTGCACCATATTTTCGCGGATCAATTTTGATGGAAGATGCTATACCAGCAAAAATTTTGAGGAGATGGCCGCCGTTTTTCAACGCAGATTTCAACTGCCCGACGGTAAAATTGGCTCCATCGAGTTGCATCTTACCGATTCGGCGGCTTCCGCGAATACGGAAAGTACCATCGTCGAAATAAATTCTTCTCTCGATATCATTGTTCCTTTGTTAATAGGATTGATTTCTCAATTTCGGCTAAAAACGCTTGCATTCGATATTGGCGAAAGGCAAAAGGAACTTAAGGGGATAAATCTGACAACCGAAATTTTGGAGGCAGGGAAATCGCTTGAAGAATCTCTGCAGATTATTTGTCAGATTTTGCCCGAATCATGGCAGTACCCTGAATATACAGTTGCCCGAATCTGCTTCAATAAATTGGTTTTTACCAGTCCTGGCTTTCGGGAGACTTCCTGGAAAATGGAACAGAAATTTGAAACGCCGGCGAAAGATAAAGGCTGCATTGAGATTTTTTACCTGAAGCAATTTCCGGAATCCTATGAAGGTCCGTTTTTGAAAGAGGAGCGTAACCTGTTATATAATCTAGCCATTCTGATTGCCGGCTCCGCAACACGAAATGAATATAACAAACTCCAGTACGAAAATTCGGAACGTCTCAAGGAGCTAAAGGCCATTAATCACACATCCAGGATAATAGAAGAGGGCAAGTCATTTGAAGAAACGCTGCAAGAAATTTGTTCCATACTTCCCAGGTCGTGGCAATACCCAAAATTCACCGTTGCGAGGATACAATTCGAGGGAAAATCATACCTGAGTGAGAATTTTCAGGAAACGCACTGGTTTCAGAACGAAAATTTTGTGACGATCGATAACAAAAAGGGATCCGTGGAGATTTTTTACCTGAAACAGTTTCCAAAAGCCGACGAAGGACCATTCCTATTCGAGGAGCGAAACTTGCTGGTCAATATTGGGAAACTGATAAGCGGATATCTAAACAATTACAAAGGTCGCGAGATCATTCACCGAAAAGGGGTGACGGTTCCGGAGCTTCATCACTCCGATGATTTCAGAAAATCCCTTACCAAAAACAAGAAACCACTACAGCTTTATTTTAGTCAGCAGGCCATTGATAAGTACATTTATCTGGATATGATGAAGTACAAGATCAAGAATATCCTCTTCGTGGCCACACTATATGATGCGTTTATTCTGGAGAGCGAAGACTCGTTTTTTGAGAAATTTATGGGCGAGATATACCAGTACAGCCTTTTTTCTGTACCCAGGATAACCGGGGTCTCGTCCAGCGAGGAGGCATTGGAACTTTTGGAAACCATTCATTTCGATCTGGTCATTCTGATGGCCGGAATGGATCGGGAAGCACCTGTCATCCTGAGCGAACAAATCAGGGCAAAGAATGAAGAATTGCCGATATACCTGCTTCTGAACAGGAAAAGTGATATCAAATATTTTGAGGAGCTGGTGCCGACAATACGCTCTGTCGACAAGCTATTCGTCTGGAATGGCGACTCGCTGATTCTTTTTGCAATCGTAAAATCTACCGAGGATAAGGTCAACGTTGAAAATGATACGAAAATTGGACTTGTGAGGGTAATTCTTTTGATTGAGGATTCGCCGCTTTATTATTCCCGATACCTTCAGATTTTGTACGATATCGTATTCGGACAGGTGCAGCAGCTGCTACCGGAGGTGGAGAAAAATGAGCTGGACAAGATCTGCCGGATGCGCTCCAGACCGAAAATTCTGTTAGCCCGCAATTACGAGGAGGCAATCGCAATTTTCAACAAGTACCGCGATTTTATGCTGTGTGTCATCTCAGACGTGGAATTTGACCGCGTGGGAAAATTGGACAAACATGCCGGAGTGAAGTTTATAAAGTATGTAAAATCGCATATTTCGAAGCTTCCAATTATTCTTCAATCTTCTGAAGATCAGAATGAAGCTATTGCGAAGGAGCTTGAAGTCGCCTTTATCAATAAAAACTCGGAGACTTTGCTCAACGATCTGAAGCAATACCTGAATAGCTTCCTGGGTTTTGGAAATTTTGTTTTCCGCGACAAGGAAGGACATAAAATTGGAGTGGCCAAGTCGTTGCGGGAATTCGAAACGTTGCTACAGGAGGTTCCTGACGAATCATTGTACCTCCATGCATCCGAAAATCAATTGTCGTTATGGCTCATGGCCCGGGGTGAGATTCAACTGGCCAGAACATTAAATCCAGTTCCGGTCGACTCATTCAAGAACATGAACGAGTCGAGGCAATTCTTTTTGGATACGATAAAAAAATATAAGGAAGAAAAGAAAAAAGGAAAAATTCTGAGCTTTGACGAGACATCCACCCTGGATGAGAAGAATATTGTCTCCTATGCCGGTGGCTCTCTGGGAGGCAAGGGACGCGGATTGGCATTCGTCAATACCTTGATTTACAATTTGGAATTTCCCACTTTGGCAAACCGTATTAATATTTCGACTCCGATCACCGTAGTAATTGGAACGGATGAATTTCAACGGTTCATCTCCAGAAACAAACTTTTCGACAAGATTATTGATCCTGCCATTTCGTATGCCGCTTTGCGTGAGTATTTTGCCGCCGCTCCGCTCTCAATCTCACTGTTAAAAAGGCTCAGAACTTTTGTCTCGCAAATCCAGAAGCCAATCGCCGTGAGGTCATCAAGTTCTTCTGAAGATTCAATAACCCAGCCGTTTGCCGGCGTTTTTGATACGTACATTGTTCCCAATAATTCTGCCAACAAAAAATCCGTTCTTGAACAACTGACCATTGCCATTAAGCTGGTTTTTGCATCCACTTTTTCTGAAAAGGCGCGAAATTATTTCACCGTAGTGCATCACAAGATTGAAGACGAGAAGATGGCCGTTGTATTGCAGGAATTGGTGGGCACAAAGCACGAAAATTATTATTATCCGCATATCAGCGGAGTGGCGCAATCCTATAATTACTACCCCGTGGCAAACATGAAACCCGACGAGGGGTTTGCTGTAGCCGCTGTCGGACTGGGAACTTATGTGGTGGATGGCTGGAAGTCGTTTCGATTTTCGCCCAAATATCCCAGGGTCTCAATGTACAGCATAAAGGATCTCCTGAATAGTTCCCAGGTGCAGTTTTATGCGTTGGATTGTACTGTAAAGAATATCGATTTTGTGAAACATGGCGAGCTTGCTGCGTTGAAACTCCTTGACATCAGTGAGGCTGAAAAGCATGGAACACTCCGTCACTGTGCGTCGGTTTACAATGCGACGAACGACCGCGTAGAACCGGGATTGAGCGTTTACGGTCCGCGAATAGTAAATTTTGCTGATATTCTTCAATATAATTATGTCCCTCTGTCGGAGACTATCAGCGTATTGCTGAATACCATCAAGGAAGCGTTTGGTTCGCCAGTCGAGATCGAATATGCCGTAGACATTGAGCCGGGAGTAAACGGATTGCCAACATTCTATCTCCTGCAAATCAAACCGCTGATCGGAGATCAATTCAAGCAGAATATCGATCTTGATAAGTTGGATAAATCTCAGATGATCCTGTTTACCAAATCGAGTGTCGGAAATGGGGAAATCACGGATATTAAAGATGTCATCTTTGTCGACAACGAGAAGTTCAACAAGCTGAAGACCATTGAAATGGCGGAAGAGATCGAGCACCTGAACAGAATAATGATCCAGCAGAACAGACAATATATTTTGATTGGCCCGGGTCGGTGGGGTAGTCAGGATCGGTTCGTCGGGATACCAGTTAACTGGTCGCAGATATCTAATGCCAAATTGATCGTGGAGGTGAGTCTTAACAATTTCCCGCTCGACACATCATTGGGTTCACATTTTTTCCATAACGTTACATCCATGAATATCGGATATTTCTCGGTTCAACATAACTCTTATACGGATTTTATCCGCTGGGAAGGACTTAACGAACAGCGGGTTGTTCATGAGACGACCTATTTCAAACACGTCCATTTTAAAAAACCGCTGACCATTTTGATGGACGGAAAACACAAGACTTCGGCGATAATGCTCTGAGATAATATTACCAATTGACGCGAGACACCTGTAGAATTTATTTCCGATGATAGACATTGCCATTTTCGACGAACACAAACTTGTATCTGAAGGCCTCGCTGGTTTGCTGTCGGGCATTTCAGATCTTCGGGTTGTATTTGTCTGCAACGACCGCAATGTGCTGACTGAGAGGATAAAATTAATCCAGGTACATGTGCTGATTCTAAACCTTCATGATATTTCTGTTCGCAATTTTAATCTGATCGTTCAACTGACTATCAGCAATCCAAAAGTGAAGATATTGGTGGCTTCCGTAATTGATAATGAAGATATTGTACTTAAAACAATTAAAGCCGGTGCAAAGGGATTCCTTGGCAGGGAATCGGATCGGAGTGATGTGTTGGAGGCAATTTACACGTTGCGGAATGGTCACGACTATTACAGCAAACCGATCACCCATCTTCTGCTTAACCGATATATTTCGACTCTGGAAACAAAGGAACTAAAGCAGGATTCGAAAATTGCCAGTCTGAGTTCCCGGGAAATAGAAATTCTAAAATTGTGGGGAGAAAGCCATACGAATCAGGAAATTGCGGATCGCTATTTTATAAGCGTCAGGACTGTTGAGTCGCACAAAAACCACATCATGCAGAAGCTCAATCTTAAAAGCACGGTTGATATGGTAAAATTCGCCATCAAGAATAACATCATCGACATTTAAGCCACAAACAAGAGCTTCGTAAACCGCAACTCCGGGCAATTAAGTGAAACACGTAATTGCACTCGGACGGAGCAATCAATTTTACTTTGTACACTATTTTTGCTGGTACAGGAAACCCTGTTCCTCCTACTCGTAATGGGTTTGGGATCTATCAAAAATCGAAACACAACTTAAAATAAGTATTTGTATGGCTAACATTTTAGATGTAAAAGTTAATGAATTTATGGCGAAGGTTATCGCCAAAAATCCCGGAGAGTCTGAATTTCATCAGGCAGTGAAAGAAGTGGTTGAATCTTTGATGCCATTCATCGAAGAAAATCCAAAATACCAATATGCCAAAGTTCTTGAGCGTATGGTGGAGCCAGAACGCGTGATAATGTTTCGCGTTCCGTGGGTAGACGACGATGGCCAAATTCAGATCAACAGGGGTTTCCGTATTCAGATGAACAGTGCAATTGGCCCATATAAGGGAGGTTTGCGTTTTCATCCGACCGTAAACCTGGGAATTCTTAAGTTCCTTGCATTCGAGCAGGTTTTCAAAAACAGTCTAACGACACTTCCTATGGGCGGTGGTAAAGGTGGTTCAGATTTTGATCCTAAAGGAAAGTCAGATTATGAAGTGATGCGGTTCTGTCAGAGTTTCATGACTGAGTTACAACGTTTCATAGGAAGTGATACGGATGTTCCGGCAGGGGATATCGGTGTTGGCGGACGGGAAATTGGCTATTTATATGGTCAGTACAAGAGAATTCGCAATGAGTTTACCGGGGTTTTAACCGGAAAAGCTATCGAGTGGGGGGGAAGCCTGATTCGTCCTGAAGCAACCGGCTACGGAGCCGTCTATTTTGCTGAGGAGATGTTGAAAACCCGCAAGCAAGATTTAAAAGGCAAAATAGCGCTCGTTTCTGGTTCCGGAAACGTTTCACAATATGCTGTCGAAAAATTAATTGAAATGGGCGCCAAGGTGGTCACTATGTCTGATTCTACTGGATTTATCTATGACCCTGCCGGATTTGACACCGAGAAACTTGCGTTTGTACTCGAACTGAAGAATATTCGTCGTGGAAGGATCAAGGAATATGCGGATAAATACCACGCCCAATATTTTGAAGGTAAAACCCCGTGGGGAATTCCATGCGATCTCGCATTCCCTTGTGCCACGCAGAATGAGATTAATGAAGAGGATGCAAAATTGCTGATTAGCAACGGATGCTTCCTTGTTTCTGAGGGTGCCAATATGCCTTCAACGCCCGAAGCAGTTGAGGTATACATCAACTCCAAGATTCTTTATGGACCGGGTAAAGCGGCTAATGCTGGCGGCGTTTCAACCTCCGGACTGGAAATGACACAAAACTCGATGCGGTTACCTTGGTCGCGCGAGGAAGTAGACGCAAGGTTGCATCAGATTATGATTAATATTCATGAGACTTGTGTAAAATATGGAACTGAAAAGGATGGTTTCATTAACTATGTGAAAGGCGCCAATATTGGTGGTTTCATCAAAGTTGCTGAGGCGATGATCGTTCAGGGAGTGGTTTAATTCAATCAGTCAGAAGGTCTTCGATCGCTTTGGTTGCCCTGGTAAACTGAAAGTCGTCGAGGACCTTCTTCATTTTTTCTTCGATTCTGTCGAGACATAGATTTCCAATACTTCCCTCGTGTGAATGGTGGATATTCTTGTCAGGATTGAAATTACCTTTTTCAATAGCTGATCCTACTTCCCGGTAGGCATCACGGAATGGAGTGCCGGCCAGAACCAGACGATTTACCTCTTCTACACTATATAAATAACGGTACTTGTCGTCTTCGAGAATATGTTCGTTTACCTTTATATTCTCGAGGGCAAACGCGGCAATGTTGATGCACTCATTCAATTCCTGAAATGCAGGAATGAACAACTCCTTTGTTAGTTGCATATCCCTAAAGTAGCCGCTTGGCAGGTTATTTGTGACCGATAACATTTGCGTCGGGAGCGACTGGATTCTGTTGCAATGAGCACGCAAGAGTTCAAAAACATCCGGATTTTTCTTGTGCGGCATTATGCTCGAACCCGTCGTGAGCTCATCCGGCAAAGTCACAAAGCCAAAGTTCTGGCTCATGAAAAGGCAAACATCGTAGGCCAGCCTTGAAAGGGTAGATGCAATGGAGGCCAGCGCAAACAAGACTGTCCGTTCCATTTTGCCACGCCCCATCTGCGCATAAACCACATTAAAATTCATCGTTTCAAATCCAAGCAGATCAGTCGTCATCTGGCGGTTAAGCGGAAAGGAGGAGCCATATCCGGCCGCTGAGCCAAGTGGATTCTGGTCGGCAACCCTGTAGGCAGCCTGTAACAGCATCAGATCGTCTGTCAGACTTTCCGCGTAAGCGCTGAACCACAAACCAAATGAGGATGGCATTGCAACCTGCAGATGGGTATATCCGGGCATCAGAACCTCCCGGTAACGATCACTTTGAGTAATTAGTACGGAAAAAAGAGAAGCAGTGTTCTCGGTAACCGTTTTAACCGCATCCCGCGTAAAAAGCTTCAAATCCAGGAGAACCTGATCATTGCGTGACCTTCCGCTGTGGATCTTTTTGCCAACTTCGCCGAGGCGTTTTGTCAGTAGAAGCTCAATCTGGGAATGAATATCTTCCACACCTTCTTCGATGGAAAATTCTCCCCGGGCGATTTCACGATAGATATTTTTTAACGCAGCCGATAATACCGTGAGTTCGTCCTGAGTCAATAAATCGATGTGACGGAGCATACGGATATGCGCAAGAGAACCGACGACATCAAATTTCGCCAGGTAAAAATCCATTTCACGATCTTTCCCAACCGTGAACGATTCGATTAATTCGTTGATTTTCGTCCCCTTTTCCCAGAGTTTCATGCGTATATAATTTGTTTTTTACCTGTCGCATGGAATCGAAGATCGGCGAAGCCAATACCCAGATATTCATCGCGATAGGCGCGAAACCTGCTCATGGGTATTTCACGCGTAGGTAATTTCGTTTTTAAAGGCAGAATGAAACTATGCCTCTATCTTATTGGCGCAGAAGGAGCATACTCCTTTGAGGTAATAATGTTGCTCATCTACTCTAAAACCTTCGAGCAATGGTTTCGGAAGATCCTCTTCCTTGATGCGGAAGTCGATAACTCCCGAACAGATTTTGCATTTGAAGTGTCCGTGAATGGAGGTATCAGCATCATACCTGATTTCATTTCCTTCGATGTTGAGAGCCAATGCAACGCCAGAATCTACAAACAAGTTAAGTACATTGTATATTGTAGTCTTAGACAATCCATTGATTTCATGAATAAGATCGCTGTATATCATATCCACGGTCGGATGATTCCTTTTAGAAACAAGGTAACTCATTATCTTGACGCGCTTTTGAAGCGGTCTGATCCCGTTTTTTGTCAGATAGGCTGAAATCTGTTGCTGTTCCATTCTTATTTTCTGTTTTCAATACAAATATGCTGGATTTATTTAACTGAACAAAATGTTGAAGCCATTATTTATCAGAATATAATTTGTTTTTTAAAAGGTCTTGAGGAAAACAAGGATATTCATTTTTTGTTGGGTTGAATGTTGCTCACGGGTATTTCATTTTTGTGAGCAAAATAGTATTAAAAAATGCTTAAATCCTCACTTTTTTTTGCGATATTTACGAGAAGAATTTTTTCAGACTAATTAAAAATACTATTTTTGTAATCATTTCAATTTATATTAAATTATTTAAATATGTGTACATTAGTTGGTAAAAAAGCGCCTTCATTTAAGGCAACTGCTGTTGTTAATGGCAACGATATCGTTAAGGATTTTTCTTTGGAGCAATTCAAAGGTGAGAAATATGTAGTATTCTTCTTTTATCCGCTGGATTTCACTTTCGTGTGCCCTACCGAGATTCTTGCATTTCAGGAAAAACTGGCTGAATTTGAGAAACGCAATGTAGCCGTTGTTGGTTGTTCTGTTGATTCAGAATTTTCACATTGGGCCTGGTTGAATACTGAAAAGAACAACGGTGGTATTAAAGGTGTAAAATTTCCGCTGGTATCCGATCTGAGCAAAACCATTGCTGAGAACTATGGTGTATTGGCTGGTGAATATGAAGTAAACGAAGAAGGGGAATCCTCTTTTGTTGGCGCTCCGGTGGCCTTCAGAGGTCTGTTCCTGATCGATAAAAAAGGTGTTGTTCGTCACCAACTGGTTAACGACCTGCCATTAGGACGCAGTGTTGATGAAGTAATCAGAATGGTAGATGCATTGGCTCACTTCGAAGAGTACGGAGAAGTTTGTCCAGCGAACTGGAAGCAGGGCGATGATGCAATGAACGCCACCGCGGAAGGTGTTGCAAGTTATTTGTCGAAGCACTGAGGTAGTGAACTATCTATTTTATACAAACAAATTTATTCAAAATGAAGATTAACCGTTACGAAGACATTTCCCAGATTGAAAGGGAAGCAAAGCGTGATTACATTGACCGACATTCGGCATTTGTTCATTGTGCTGCGACTGCTGTCAAAAGCGAAAAATTTAAAGTCAAAGTTAAAGTTGGGGATGAATACAAGCACCCCGACGATTTTGACCATTACATCAGCTGGGTTCAACTTTGGGATGGTGAAAAGATGCTGGCTCAGACCACGCTTTCTGCCGGTGCTTTAGGAAGCGCTCCAAGTCAGTTTGAAGTAGATTTTTACATCGTTCCTTCGAGAAGCATGAAATTAATGGCTCATGCATTTTGTACCAAACACGGTTTGTGGCAGAGTAACGAAGTGGCTGTAGAAGTCGCTGAATAAAGAATAAGGGGTGTCGAAAGGCACCCTTTTTCATTATTCAAATAAGCCTTCCTCCCTAACTAACATAAGAATGGCAGAATGAGAAAGAATCAGATATTTCTCTTTCTTGAATTCAATTTCTATTCCTGTTTTGCTCAGGTAAACAGCTAAATCGCCTTCATGTGCTTGCAGTGGCACATATTTTACCTCCTCTTTTACCTCTTTCCATGGTTCGTCGTCGTCAGTCAATGCCGGTATAGGAAAACCCGGACCAGTCTTAATTACGTAGCCGGATTGCACACTTTCCTTTTCAAGAGCAGCGGGGGGAAGATAAAGTCCGGAACTTGTTTTCTGATTTGGATTTTTTGGCTTTACCAAAACCCGGTCGCCAACAAGAATTATTTTCTCCAGATCTTTTTCCGATAAATTTAATGCCATGCAATTTTATTTTTTTACCAGTACAAATATCCTCAATTCTTGGATAAAAAACGATTCCCGACCGAATTATCATTAACCAAAATTCGCGAAAAAGGTATTTGTTATCTTTGTCAGAACTTTTTCATTTTTCGCCGTTCATTTTTCACTTTTCGATAAAAAAATGGAATCAATCAGGGAAATTTATAAAATTGGATACGGACCTTCCTCCAGTCATACAATGGGTCCGAAGAAAGCTGCCGAGATTTTTCTAAGCAGGAATACTGCAGCCGCTTCTTTCAGGGTAACGCTGTACGGAAGTCTGGCGGCTACGGGGAAAGGTCACCTCACGGATCAGGCTATTGCCAATACCCTGAAACCGTTTCCTGTAGAGTTTGAATGGTTACCCACCGTCTTTCTTCCGCGGCATCCCAATGCGGTTAAATTTGAGGCGCTGGATGCTGCCAACACTGTTATGGAGAAGTGGATTGCATATTCTGTCGGAGGAGGTTCGATCGTCGACGATTTGACCGTTTCCGAGACCAAACTGATATACCCCGAGTCAAATCTTGAGGCTATTTTGAGCTGGTGTTATAAGAATGGGAAAAATATCTATGATTATGTCGATGAATTCGAAGAGCCTGACATATGGGATTATCTGAACGAAGTCTGGAAAGTAATGCAGGATGCGATTAAAAGAGGCTTGGATACGGAAGGAACCCTGCCAGGGATTCTTAAATATCCGAGAAAAGCGTCGGCTTATTATGAGAAGGCGAGCTATTTTGAGCCGGATATCAAGAAACGCGGGATGATTTATGCTTATGCGCTGGCCGTCTCAGAGGAAAACGCATCGGGCGGATTGATTGTCACAGCGCCTACCTGCGGGGCGTGCGGGGTTATGCCATCCGTGCTGAAGTATGCATCCAAATTCTATAAAATTTCCGATAAGAAAATTCTGAAGGCTTTGGCTACAGCTGGTATTATTGGAAATATCGTCAAAACAAACGCCTCAATTTCGGGCGCCGATGTTGGGTGTCAGGGCGAAGTAGGCACTGCCTGTGCTATGGCCTCAGCTGCCGCCACGCAAATGAGCGGAGGGAGCATCTATCAGGTCGAATATGCGGCAGAAATGGGTCTTGAACATCATTTAGGGTTAACCTGCGATCCCGTAGCCGGACTGGTTCAGGTTCCATGCATTGAGCGGAATGCCTTTGCTGCTGCACGGGCAATAAACCACAACAATTATGCGATGTTGTCGGATGGTCGGCACATGATCAGTTTTGATAAAATTGTGCAGACCATGGCGCAGACCGGGCACGACCTCCCCTCCATTTACAAGGAGACTTCCGAAGGAGGCCTGGCACATTTTCATGTACTTAAATAACAAAAGGGGCTTTGCGCCCCTTTTGTTATTTAAGTACATATAAACCTTATTTTATAAGTTCAATGCTACGCTTAACAAAGTTGGAAAGCGCTTCACCTTTTAGCATATTGTTCGCAAGAAATGCAAGGTCTACTAACTGATTGGTAAGTGGGTTTCCTGCTCCAAACTGCTCCAGTTTTCCGCGTCTGTCTGCTTCCACTTTTGTGATTTGATCGCGTGTCTCATTCAGCAGGTCTTTCTCTTCCTGTGGAACTTCTTCGTCTTTTTTGCCCTCTTTGAGTTTCTCCAATGAACTTTTTTGTTCGTTTAATTTGGAGAGCTCAGATTGAAATTTGGCCAAATCTGTACTTAGGTTGGCCTCTTTCTCATCTAGTACTTTCTTTACCAGAGGATGTGAAAGGTTCACCACCAGATTGTAGCTGTCGGGCATCTCACCATAAAAACTCATTCCTGCCTGCATTTTGGACATATCCTTCATTCGGCGCATGAATTCATTCTGGGTAATTATCATCGGAGAACCATTTTCTCCCAAATCCTGGAAGTCGATAATAAACTGTCCGCGTTCTTTCGGAATGACAGCCTGGAATATCGGACTTAGTTCATTCTTCTCCTCGGTAGTGAGTGCGCTCAGCTTGTGGTCTTCTTTCACGATCAGTTTTTCGGCAACATCTGCGTCTACCCTCACAAAGTGTGACTCCGGATACTTCTGTTCAAAGTGATTGAGAAGAGGCGTAGCAAGAACGTCGTCCATCAGGAGTACATCGTAGCCCTTGCTTTTTGCTGCTTCAATGAAACTAAACTGGGCTTCCACATTTGTTGCATAGAGGTAAACAAGTTTTTTGTCCTTGTCGGTCTGGTTACCTTCAATCAACGACTTATATTCATCCCAAGTGAAAAGTTTATTGTCGGTATTGGTGAAGAAGAAGAACTTCAGCGCTTTTTCGTAGAATTTCTCATCTGTCAGCATGCCATATTCAATAAACAGCTTCAGATCGTTCCATTTTTCTTCGAGCTCTGTGCGTTTTTCTTTGAAGATATCCTGCAAACGATCGGCTACTTTTTTGGTTATGTGGCTGCTTATTTTCCTGACGTTGGAGTCGTTTTGCAGGTATGAACGGGACACATTCAGCGGAATATCCGGAGAGTCCAGCACACCATGCAGCAGAGTCAAAAACTCAGGAACGATACCCTCTACCGAATCGGTTACAAAAACCTGATTGCTATATAGTTGAATTTTGTTTTTCTGAACTTCAAAATTATTCTTCAGTTTCGGAAAATAGAGAATCCCCGTCAGGTTGAATGGGTAGTCAACATTCAGGTGGATATTGAACAACGGCTCATCGGCCATCGGGTAAAGCTGCCGGTAGAAACTGGTGTAATCTTCCTCTTTCAGGTCGACTGGTTTTTTTGTCCAGGCCGGGGCGACGTCGTTGATCTGATTATCTTCGTCAGTATCCTCATACTTTCCGTCTTTCCACTCTTTCTTCTTTCCAAAAACTACCGGGACGGGCAGGAACTTGCAATATTTATTAAGAAGTTCGGTGATTCTGTTTTCTTCCAAAAATTCCAGAGAATCAGAGTTGAGGTGCATGATGATATCTGTACCCACCGATGATTTCTCAGTATCTTCCATCATAAATTCGGGAGAACCATCGCAAACCCAACGAACGGCCTTCGCGTTTTTCTTGTAAGATTTCGAAATAATCTCGACTTCTTCAGAAACCATGAAGGAAGAGTAAAAACCCAGTCCAAAATGTCCGATAATCGCATTTGCGTCATTTTTGTACTTTTTCAGGAACTCGTCTGCGCCTGAAAAGGCAATCTGGTTAATGTACTTTTCGACTTCGTCTGATGTCATTCCGATGCCATTATCCGACACCGTAAGCGTTTTCTGCTCCTTATTGACCGAGACTTTGACCTTCAGGTTCGTCAGTTCTTCACTAAATTTACCTGCAGAAGCCAATGTTTTAAGCTTTTGCGAAGCATCTACGGCGTTTGATACAATCTCACGAAGAAAAATATCGTGATCGGAATAGAGAAATTTCTTGATAATTGGGAAGAGGTTTTCGCTCGTTACCCCGATTTTTCCTTTCATTTATAAGCCTATTTTAAGTTAAAAATTTCACATGATACTTGTTTGGATCAAAGCCTGTGCCATTAGATTGCGGCTGACTATCTGTCAGTTTTTTGCGGAGAGCAGACAGGCTATCAAAGAGAGCAACTGAAATTTTGACAAGCAGAAGAGAAGAGATACAAGACATGAGATATGAGATAGGAGAGACCCGTAGGGATGCATCGTGATGCATCCTATTGCCACATGATGCGTCTTCCAACCGCGCGATGCGTCCTCCAACCGCGCGAATATGAATGCTTAATATTTTGATTTTGTGATATTTGAATTGGCTTATTTGGATTTTCGGTTACGCGCAAGGTAGAAATGCGAGTTGCCAAAAATGGTTCTTTAGGAAGAATAAACCGCTGTATGTTTGAGGGGGGGAAAGTTGCACGGGAGGAGCGACTCGAACGCCCGACACCTGGTTTTGGAGACCAGTGCTCTACCGACTGAGCTACACCCGTATCTGCGGAGAGAGAGGGATTCGAACCCCCGGTACCTCACGGTACAACGGTTTTCAAGACCGCCGCAATCGACCACTCTGCCATCTCTCCTTCTTAGCGAGTGCAAAAGTAAACCTTTTTTCCAATCGACAAAAATATCCCTTAAAAAAAATTAAATCTATTTATGCGATAAAAAGTGTACGAAAATTTTGATATCTAGAAAATTGTGTAGAAATTAGTCCAGCTAAATCGTTTGAATCAATTTTAACATTGAATTGGCCAAATGCAGGTTTATCCGAAGAAAATTGGGTTGTTCACACTTTTAACATAAAACTGGTGGTTTCGATCTGACAAACGCAATTTTTTTTGAATTAATCTAAATTATTAACCATTTATTATCCTTTTTATTATGAACAAAGCGCAATTAATTGACGCCGTTGCTGCAGAAGCCGGTATGACTAAGGCTGATGCCAAGAAAGCAATCGAAGCTTTTGTAAAAACTACATCTGAAGCCTTAAAACAAGGCGATCGTCTGGCACTTGTCGGATTTGGATCATTCTCTGTTTCTGATCGTCCTGCACGCACTGGCCGCAATCCACAAACTGGTGCAGTTATTAAAATTGCCGGCAAAAAAGTCGTTAAATTTAAAGCAGGCAATGAATTAACCGATGCTGTACAGTAACGATTACCACCAAAAAACAAAGATGGGGAGCAACTGCTCCCCATTTTTGTTTTTATAGGTGATTAAAAATTTTGCAACGAATGAAGTTTTTTGTAGATACCTCCGATTGCTAACAGCTGATCGTGCGTACCTCTTTCCACAATTTCGCCTTCGTGGAACACGCAGATTAGATCTGCCTTTTTGATTGTCGAGAGCCGGTGAGCAATAACAATCGAGGTGCGGTTTTTCATTAAATTTTCAAGGGCTTCCTGTACCAGTTTTTCGGATTCAGTATCCAATGCCGATGTAGCTTCATCAAGAATCAGGATTGGTGGATTTTTAAGCACCGCTCTCGCAATGGAGATACGCTGACGTTGTCCGCCCGATAATTTTCCCCCTCTGTCACCAATATTGGTCAGATAGCCATCCGGCGACGTACTGATAAACTCATGCGCGTTGGCAACTTTTGCTGCCGATATAACCTCCTCTTCAGTGGCTGTTTCTACCCCAAATGAAATGTTGTTATAAAAAGTATCATTGAAGAGGATTGGATCCTGGTTTACATTGCCCATTAAGCCCCTTAAATCCGCGATTTTATAATCTCTGATGTCAATACCGTCTACCAGGATATTCCCTGACGTAATGTCCCAAAAACGGGGCAAGAGATCGACAAAAGTGGACTTGCCCGAACCGGACTGTCCAACCAGTGCAATAGTCTTTCCTTTTTCGATCGTCAGGGATACATTTTTCAGTACTTCGTCTTCGATATATTTAAATCGTACGTTTTTATATTCAATTTGAGTATTGAACTCCTTCACAGTTATTGCATCCGGTTTGTTGACGATATTATTTTCAGCCAGCAGGATCATATCAATTCGTTCCATCGATGCCAAACCTTTCTGAACCGAGTAAAGTGAAGTGGAAAAGGATTTTGCGGGGTTGATAATGCTGTAGAAGAATACCAGGTAGGTGATAAATTCCTGTGGAGACAAAGAGCTGGTGTTGCTGAGAACCAGGCGACCGCCATACCATAAAACCACTACAATTACCATTGTTCCGAGTAATTCACTCATTGGATGAGCCAAATACCTGCGCCACATCAGGTTGTTCATGATGTGGTAATATTCTGTATTCTGCTTTGCGAAGACAGTTTTCATCTTTTTTTCGGCATTAAATGCCTTAATGATCCGAAGGCCGGAAAGTGATTCCTCGATGGTGGAAAGCAATTCTCCCATCTTGTTCTGTCCGCGCATCGACGGCTTCTTCAGACTTTTACCTACTTTCCCAATGAAATAGCCCACCACTGGCAGGAGTAAAAATACGAACAGGGTCAATTCCCACGACATATAAATCATGACAAAGAGCGAGATCAGGATAATCATCGGATCTTTGAACATCATTTCAATTGAATTGAAAATGGAATTGTCAACTTCCTGAACATCACCGGTTGTGCGGGCAATGATATCGCCCTTCCGTTCTTCTGAGAAGAAACCAATAGGCAAGGATAAAATCTTGTTGTAAATCTGGTTTCGGATATCGCATACTACTCCGTTTCGCAACGGCACCATTACAAAGGAGGCCAGATAAGTGAAGCCAACCTTCAGAATAACCATCACTATGATGAACAAACCAAGGTAGATCAGAGCGCGCTCTTTTCCGCTGGTTTTTATCATTTCGCTTATCAGGTAAAGAAGATTGTCTTTCAGGTTACCGAGTGAGAGACTCCAGTCTGCGGGTTTGGCAACGACCGGCTGTGTGTCAAAGAGTACCCCAAGAACCGGAGTAAGTGCAATAAATTGAAATGCTCCAAAAACAGCTCCCAGAAGGTTGAACACAATGTTCATGATGACATACCCTTTGTAGGGCGGTAAGAACCGTTTCAGTAAATAGTAAAGACCCTTCACTTTTTTAATTTTATGGTTTTACGAAACTACACCTGTGTAATTCTGCGGCGTAATTTTTCTCAGTTCTGCTTTTAATTCTTCGGAGACCGAAAGCCCATTGATAAACTCGAGGAAAACGTTTTGGTCAATTTTTTGGTTCACGCGGGTAAGGTCTTTCAGTGCTTCGTACGGATTGGGATAGGCTTCGCGCCTTAAAATCGTCTGAATGGCCTCGGCCACAACGCTCCAGTTATCTTCGAGGTCACGATTAATCATTTCCGGGTTGAGGAGCAATTTACCCAAACCTTTCATGGTTGACTTGATAGACAGTAAGGTGTGTGCGAGTGGTACTCCGACGTTGCGAAGAACGGTAGAGTCGGTCAGATCACGCTGCAGTCTGGAAATGGGTAGCTTGGCCGAAAGATGCTCGAAAAGTGCATTCGCAACACCAAGATTTCCTTCCGAATTTTCAAAATCGATCGGGTTGACTTTATGTGGCATGGCCGAGGAACCAATCTCCCCTTTTTTGATTTGCTGCTTAAAATAGTTCATGGAAATATAACTCCAGAAATCGCGATCGAGATCAATCAGGATGGTGTTGATTCTTTTCAAACAATCAAAAAAGGCCGCATAGTTATCATAATGAGCAATTTGAGTTGTTGTTTGTGAGCGCTCCAGTTTCAGGGAATTTCTGACAAAATTATTGGCGAATTTGATCCAATCGATTTCCGGATAGGCGATATGATGCGCGTTGAGGTTTCCGGTAGCGCCGCCAAATTTGGCATGACACTGAATTGTTGCCAGTTGACTTAGTTGTACCTCCAGCCGTTCTACAAAAACCTTGATTTCTTTCCCCAAAAGGGTAGGAGAAGCTGGTTGCCCGTGGGTCTTAGCCAGCATCGGTATGTCTTTCCAGGTGGTGGACAATTCTTTCAGTTTGGCAACCAGCCCATTCATGGCAGGAAGATAGACCTCATTGAGAGCATCCTGCATCGAGCAGGGCACCGCCGTGTTATTAATATCCTGAGATGTAAGTCCGAAATGGATAAACTCCTTGCATGATTCGAGCCCGATTGCATCAAATTTTTCCTTCAGGAAGTATTCCACTGCCTTGACATCGTGATTGGTCACCTTTTCAATCTCTTTAATTCTGCCCGCATCACTGAGTGAAAAGTTATGGTATAAATTCCGGAGATCCGATTTTGTCTCATTTGATAAATCAGGAAGCTGCGGTAGCGGAATTTCTGTCAGCGCTATAAAGTATTCAACTTCAACAAAAAGCCTGTATTTGATCAGGGCGAATTCGGAAAAGTAGTCACCAAGTTCAGCTACTTTATCGCGGTATCTGCCATCGATAGGCGAGATTGCCGTTAACATCTGCAATTCCATTGAGAAGGCATTTTACAATTAATCTGCAAAAGTAACAAATTCCGCGTTGTTACAGAAGTCCGTTTTTTGCGTATCCGATAAAGAATCAGCCTTAAACTTTCGTAAATTTGGACGATAAAATTCTATCATGGATAAAATAAAGATATCTGCTATAACCTACCTGAATACCAAGCCATTTCTATACGGAATTACACACTCAGACCTCCTTGAGTCGATCGATTTGTCGCTGGATGTTCCCTCTGTTTGCGCCGACAAATTAAAAGATGGTACCGTGGATATCGGAATTATCCCGGTAGCTGAGATTTCGAATATCCCGGGGGCAAATATCGTAACTGATTTTTGCATCTCCTGCTCGGGAAGGGTCAGAACAGTGGTGTTGGTTAGTCACGTACCTATCGACCAAATCAAGAGAATAGTGCTTGATTATCAGTCGAGAACATCTGTTCAGTTAGTCAGAATCCTGGCAAGGGATTATTGGAAAATTCAACCAGAATGGCAACAGGGCAGTCTGAATTACATCAGTGAAGATATAAAAGGGACGACTGCCGGTGTGATTATCGGTGATCGCGTGTTTGAGGCGGAATCGCATTTCCCGTACGTATATGATTTGGGTGAAGCGTGGAAAGCGTTGACTGGCCTGGACTTCGTTTTTGCATGCTGGGTTGCCAATAAACCGCTGGACGAACGTTTTATTGCCGAATTTTCTGCCGCACTTCAGAACGGGATTGTGCATATACCTGAGGTAATATCGGAGTATTTGGTTCAGTATCCTGATTATCCGTTTGAAGAATATTTTCGAGAGAATATTTTTTATCACCTCGACGATTCCAAAAGAAGAGGGATGGAGTTGTTTCTGAAATTAATCCACAAAGAACCAAATCTCACGTCTCCTATCTCCTAACTCCTATCTTTTTCACTATCTTCGTTTATGCTTAAGACGTTACTTTACATAGGGTTTGGAAGTTTTTTAGGAGGAATTGCCAGATACCTCACAGCCAGAGCTGTGCAAAACAGTCTGATTTCTGCCTTCCCGTATGGAACCATGGTTGTCAATATTCTGGGCTGTTTGTTAATAGGTCTGATTTTTGGCATTTCCGAAAGGACAAATATGATTAACGATGAATGGCGAATTTTCCTGACCGTCGGATTCTGCGGGGGATTTACGACTTTCTCTACTTTTGCCAGCGAAAATATGACGTTGTTGCGCGATGGCGACTTCTGTAATTTTGCACTTTATACGGGACTAAGTGTTTTCTTGGGACTTGTGGCCGTTTTTTTGGGTAATGGTGTCGCTAAAATATTTTAATCATGGATACGAATAA
The DNA here is from genome assembly GCA_963663005.2 of Prolixibacteraceae bacterium. GTDB lineage: Bacteria > Bacteroidota > Bacteroidia > Bacteroidales > Prolixibacteraceae > CAINVV01. Next base: position 513,431 of record CAXXHH010000003.1, on the reverse strand, counting down.
AGAGATCCGGATTTTAAGGGTTTACCTTAGTTCGACAGACAAATTCAAGCATGGATTGCTGTATGAAACGCTCGTTTTTGCTGCAAAGCGGTATGGTTTGGCGGGTGCAACCGTTTTGAAGGGAGCCATGGGTTTTGGTTCCAGTAGTGTAATCCGATCTAACAAATTTTGGGAGATTACAGAGAAGTTGCCGGTAGTAGTTGAGATCGTTGACGAGGAAGATAAAATAGAGAGTTTTACCAAAAAAATTCTCCCATGGTTTGATAAAATAAGTACCGGTTGCCTGATTACCTCCGAAAAGGCGGACGTTGTCCTGTTTAAGCAAGGCACCAAGAGGAGGGGATTTCTTCGTTTCTGAATGTAAACTTCCTGCTGTTTTCTTCGTAAAAAGATTCATAAAGTGAATCAATAGATATGAAGAAGAAAACAATTTTTCTGGCACTTTTTCTGCTACTCAAGATCGCCCTTGTCGTGTCAATCTTTTGTTTTCCAAATGATTTGATATCACGCACGGTGAAACGCATTGAGAAGATTGTTTTACCAGTCAGGCACAATTCAAACGCATCAAATCCCTATAACATGAACTCCAACAAAGATACGAAGCCAGGAAATCCCTATTATTCCAAGACTGACCAAACCAAATTGAATATTCCGGATTCAGAATGGAAGAAGGTTTTGCCAAAGGATTTGTATGAAGTTTCCAGGAATAAAGCGACCGAACGGTCATTTACGGGTAAATATTGGGACTATACCGGCAAAGGAACATACTATTGTGCAGCCTGCGGATTTCGCCTTTTCAGGTCTGATGCCAAGTTTGCCAGCGAATGCGGCTGGCCAAGTTTTTTTGAGCAGGTAGATCCCGGGAGTATTATTTTTAAGTCGGATCATAGCTATGGAATGGATCGGACTGAAGCCCTTTGCGGTCGTTGTGGCGGACATCTTGGTCATCTTTTTGATGACGGACCGAAGCCTACCGGGAAACGCTATTGTATGAATTCGATTGCGCTGGATTTCGAACCAGATAATGCGGCTCTCGTTTCTCAAAATGCCTCTGCACTTGAAACCATAACCTTGGGCGGTGGTTGTTTTTGGTGTATAGAAGCCATTTACAAGAGTTTGCAGGGCATGGAAAGTGTGACTTCCGGCTATTCGGGTGGCAAGTTGTCTAATCCAACCTACCGGGAAGTCTGCACGGGGGAAACAGGCCATGCTGAAGTAGTGCAGATAGTCTTTGATTCCAAAAAGACAAGCGTGGAGGAGATACTGAAAGTTTTTTTCACGGTACATGATCCTACTACTTTAAATAGGCAGGGCGCGGACGTTGGAACCCAATATCGGTCAGTTATTTTCTATCAGAATAAGGATCAGCAGGAGATTGCGAACGAATTGATTGCAGCGTTGAACAAGGCAAAAGTTTACAACAGTCCGATAGTTACGCAGGTGCAGCCCTTAACTAAGTTCTACGCCGCGGAAGATTACCATCAGGAATATTACAGGATGCACAAGAATGAACCCTATTGCAGGATGGTGATTCAGCCAAAATTGGAGAAGTTTGAGAAGGTGTTTGGGAGAAGTGAAAAGTGAAGAACGAAAAGTGAAAAATGGAGGACGGAGCAGGGAGAATGGAAATGGAGGATGTCCTCCTGAATTTTTCACTTTTATCTTTTCACTTTTATCTTTTCTTATGCCTTCTTTTTGTAATTTTAAATCAGATTCGAAGTCTTATTTAAAAAAAACTAACAAGATGGATGCTCAAACGGTTGATCTGTTTTTGATGGCTAACTCAAAGTATTTAGAAGATCATCAGATGTATCATATCCGGGAACGGATGATTGCCATGGATGAATCAAAGTGGAGAATGCTGCAGTTCATGCAGTTTAACGACCCGGTTATTATTTTGATTGTTTCTCTGATTACCGGTCCTTTGGCAGTCGACAGATTTATGATTGGTGATACCGGGCTCGGAGTTTTGAAATTGCTTACCTGTGGCGGATTTGGAATCTGGATGCTGGTCGACTGGGTAATTATCATGGGAATAACCCGCAGAAAGAATACCGAAAAGCTGATGATGGCGATTTATTAATGCCACTGAACCGTAATCGATTTTATCTGTCAATGACGCTGGCTTGTGCGATCAGTTATGTTTGGATTGCACTCATAGGCCGGCTCAAACCCGAAGAGATAGGTACAAAGTTTGATTTGTGTCCAATTCATCGTTTCGCGCATATTCCTTGTCCATCGTGCGGATCCACGCGCTCCGTGCTTGCTTTGATGAATGGTGACCTGGCGGGAGGTCTGTACTGGAATCCGTTAGGCTATTTTATTTTTGCCGTCCTTCTTATTGTGCCTTTCTGGATTGCGTATGATTTAGTGCTAAAAAAATCGACCCTGATCCATTCTTTTCAACTTTTTGAAAACACGCTGCGCCGCAGATGGGTTGCAATTCCCGCCATTGCTTTGATTTTGGTCAACTGGGTATGGAATATTGTTAAGGCGGTTTGAGTTGGAATTATTTTGATGAAAGGATGATGTGATAAGAAAAATCTGGATAAATTTTGAAAATTAATATACCGGAGGTATACAATGTTGGTAGAAATGAATGATTGATAGCCCATTCCGTCCCGGACGGGACGGAATAATTGCCAATTGTCGATTTTCTACCCACATAATATGCCTCCGGCATATCTTTTGTCAAGATTTGAACCTTTTTAAATGAAGATGGCATTTCTATTATCCATTCTTTCGGGGTAACTTATTGGTTTGTACCAGTAATCCTTTGAAGAATGGCAAATACTTACACTCAGTTGCATATTCATGCTGTATTTTCGGTCCGAAACCGGGATTGTATCATAAGGCAATCATGGAAAGAGGAGGTATACAAATATATTACTGGGATAATTCAAAATAATGGTCATAGGTTATTGGCAATTAATGGAATGCCAGATCATGTTCATTTATTTTTTGGAATGAGGCCGACACAATCTTTGTCTGATCTTATGCAAGATGTGAAAGGAGATACATCCAAATGGATAAATAGCAAAGGGCTACTCAACAGCCGTTTTTCTTGGCAGGAAGGATATGGTGCCTTTTCCTATAATAAGTCGAGTGTGAATTGCGTCATTGACTACATAAGAAATCAAGAATTACATCATCGAAAAAAAACGTTTATCGAAGAGTATCAAGAATTTTTGGAAAAATTTGAGATTGATTTTGATGAGAGATATCTTTTTATTCCAGTGGAATACGAATGAAGGTTGTAGTTCCGTTAGGAACATAATGTGGGTAGAAATGTGGCTTCCAAGGGATGCCGTCCCATCCGGGACGGGATTGTCTCAGGGATCATGTTTTCTACCCACATGCGATCCCTACCGGGATCACAGCGTATTGGATTGTTAGTCTACCTATATGCAATCCAGAGTGGATTTTAAGTCCTAATCCTATCTATTTCAATCTGGCTTATTCGATTATTGAGCGCATCAAACCTGCAGCTTAAATTCTCACTCCAAACTACATTCACTGCATCTGAGTAATAAATAGCAATAAAATAGGAATCCCCTTTGGCGATGATGTCAAAGGGGATTCCTGTTTTATTTAACCAGTCAATTTCCTGAAATTAGATGTGTATGAAGAGTTCCTCTTTCGGTCGTCTTACTTTTGCGAAGTTTTGATAATAATCATCAGCTGCACGATAGCCAACTGTCAGAACGACAACTGAATGCAGGTTTTTTTCTTTCAGTCCGAGGATTTCGTCAAACTGAGCGGTGTCAAAGCCTTCCATCGGACAACTGTCAATATCCAATTCGGCGGCGGCGACAAGCCCAAAGCCCAACGCAATGTAGAGCTGGCGGGTTAGCCAACTTTGCGATACCTCCTTCGGTTGTTTGAAAGAACCTTTCATCATATCCGCATAACCGGCCAGACTGCTTACCTCCAGATTTCGTGTTTTGGCGGTAAGTTCAACGAAACGATCCACACCGGATTCGTCAAAATCTGTCTCAACTGCAAAAATCAAGAGTTGAGAAGCATCTGTAATTTGTGATTGATCCCAGGCTGCAGCACGTAGTTTTTTGCGGATATCTTCATTCTCCACAACCAGTACTTTGTATGCCTGGAGTCCGTATGATGAGGCTGAAAGGCGGATTGACTCCAGTAATGTTGCCAAATCTTCAGCCTTCAATTTTTTTGTAGGGTCGAATTTTTTTGTTGCGTATCGCTTATTCAATTGTTTTAAGAGAGCCATATTCTGATTTTTTTTATGATTTAATTATACAAGTGGATACAGAAATAGCTAACTAAAGTTTCGGTACGAATGGCGATTTAACAATTAGTTAAGAAACCGTTCAGTCAATTGGTCTGGCAATCATCGCGCCGGTTGCTTTCTTGCTCTTGGACAGATATTGGGTGAATGGTTCCGAACTAACTGTGACCTTCATAACGGATGATGAGGCATGGAGCATATATACCCGGCCCTCTTTCTTAAGCAGGATGCCTACATGCAGGACATCAATGCCTGGAATTGAGGTTGTTATAGTAACGATATCTCCGTCCATGACTTTCCCTTCAATACTTTGAAACTGTTCAGTCGGGATGTAATAGAATTTTTGAGCTGAAACTTTTGCTTCGATTTTTTGGATTTGATCCGTAGTTGCGGGATCATCGAGTAACTGAGGGTATTCTTTTGGGTGGGTGCTCATGAAGTTCAGATTGACTGGGAGAGGCTGACCGCCCATTTCTGATGCCATGGCCTTCACAATATGTTTTGTCTCATTATCCGAAATCCATTCGCAGAAATAGTGCAGCCGACTGGCATATCCGTCCATTTTGCCATTTCTGTAGCGAATTTTTTCCAATTCAGAACAAAAAGACGCAACAGAAGGATTTTCACTCTTTATCGTACGCGCCAGAGCCAGGCAGTTTTCGGCGAATGTTGTGCAGTCCAGCTGATGCAGATTTATCACTAATTTTTCTTCTTTGGTCTTGTCAAGGGTTTTGGCCACATACGGTGTATTCAGGAAATCGAATCCGATTTTTAGAACCAGATCTCCCATCGGAAGTGCGCTATCTTTCGAGAATTTTCCCAGCTTGGCTTTCAGGATAGCCTGATCCATTTTAGATATTTCCGGTTCTGCAGCAACTGCAGCAGCGAAGGAAATAAGTAAAGCGATGGTGATTAGTATGGTTTTCATTTGTGCCGCTTTTTAAGCTCAGTTGCCAGGTCTGACAGCGAATATCCTTTGTGAGCAAGCAGCACGATCAGATGGTAGACCAGGTCTGATGCCTCATAGATGAGTCGCTCATCGTTGTTGGCCATTGCCTCGATGACTGTTTCTACAGCTTCTTCACCGACCTTTTGGGCGATTTTCGCCGTTCCGGATTCAAAAAGAGAAGTCGTGTAGGAACCTTTAGGCATTTCAGCTTTCCGCTTTGCTATAAAATTCTCCAACGTTTTGAGGAAGTAGAAATCATCCGTCGGATTAGGTTCTTCCCAGCACGTATCGGCGCCCGTATGACATACAGGCCCTACCGGGATAGCCTTAATCAGCAGCGTATCTTCGTCGCAATCTGCGGTAATTGAGACGACGTTTAAGAAATTACCGGATTCCTCGCCTTTGGTCCAGAGGCGCTTCCGGGTACGGCTGTAAAAAGTAACCTGACCGCTTTGGACGGTTTTTTCGTAAGCTTCCTTATCCATGAATCCAAGCATTAAAACTTTGTTGGAATGCTGATCCTGGATGATTGCAGGAATTAGGCCGCTTTCTTCTTTATTAAAATTGAGTGTCATTGATTTACTATTTTACTGATTGTCATTAGAGCGCAATCGAAGATCCAAAATCGATTGTTATCTGATTGCAATTCCGTTGCCGCGAAGATAGCTCTTTAAATCCGGAATGGTAATTTCCCCGAAGTGGAAAATGCTGGCTGCCAGTCCAGCGTCGGCTTTACCTTCATTGAAAAGGTCGACAAAATGGTTCATTGAACCAGCACCGCCTGAGGCGATTAGAGGAATTGTCAACAGTTCAGCCAGATGAGCCAGTGCTTTATTGGCAAATCCATTCTTCGTTCCGTCGTGGTTCATGGAGGTGAACAGAATTTCGCCGGCACCCCTGTTTTCTGCCTCCTTCGCCCATGAAAAGAGCTCTTTCCCGGTAGGTATTCGTCCACCGTGAATAGTAGCTTCCCAATGGTTATTCTCTTCGCGCGCGTCGATGGCAACCACCACAAACTGGCTACCAAAATGGAGGGCTAAATCGTCGATCAGCTTTGGATTCTTAATAGCAGACGAATTGATTGAGATCTTGTCAGCTCCTGCGGCAAGCAAAGCATCTGCATCCTTAAGCTCGCTGATACCGCCGCCGACGGTGAATGGAATATTGAGATTATATGCAATGCGTTTTACCAGCTCGACAAATGTTTTTCGTCCTTCGTGAGTAGCGGTAATATCCAGAAAAACGAGTTCGTCGGCGCCCTGGTCTGAATATATTTTCCCCATTTCAACGGGGTCCCCGACTTCGCGGATATCGACAAAATTGATCCCTTTTACCGTTTGACCGTTTCGGATATCCAGACAGGGAATGATTCGTTTGCTTAGCATGCTATTTTTTTGTAATTATTCAGCCGCGTTTATTTGACGTATCTCATCCGGAGAGATCATTCCCTCATAGATTGCTTTGCCTACGATAACGGCAGGTACTCCAATTTTGGCAAGATCCAGAACATCCTGGACTGAGCCAACTCCGCCGCTGGCAATAAGATAGATTCCAGGGTTTTTCTGCATTATTTCCTGATAAAGTCCGATTGATGAACCTTGCAGCATTCCGTCGCGACTGATGTCGGTACTTATAATTTTATCAATTCCCTTTGCTTCCCACTGGTTGATGAACGAGAAAAGATCGATGCCACTATCTTCAGTCCAACCGGAGACGGCAATTTTTCTGTCCGATACATCCGCCCCCAGAATGATTCTGTCCGAACCGTAATTTTCGATCCAGCTGATCATCGTTTCGGGTGATTTTACGGCGATACTTCCGCCGGTAATCATATTTGCCCCGGCTTCAAACGCAATTTCCAGATCCTTGTCGCTTTTTAGTCCGCCGCCGAAATCGATCACTAAATTGGTATGAACAGCGATTCGTTCCAATATTTTGTAATTGACGATGTGGTGAGCCTTGGCGCCGTCCAGATCAACGAGGTGCAGGCGACGGATGCCGAATGATTCGAACATTTTAGCCACCTCGAGCGGATCCTCATTGTAGACAGTCTTTCGGTTGTAGTCGCCCTGAGAGAGTCTAACGCATTTGCCGTCAATGATATCAATAGCCGGGATGATTTGGATTCGCATGATCAGATAGTAAGATGAAGAAAGTTTTCCAATATTTTGGCTCCAACGGCGCCACTTTTTTCAGGATGAAACTGAACGGCATAAAAATTATTTTTCTGTAGCGCGGCGCTAAATGGGGCAGGGTAGTGGCAGATTGCAGCCGTATCGTTGCCTGTGGTGGCGTAAAAGGAATGGACGAAGTAGCAATATTCCCCACTAATTGACGGATCAAAAAGATCGCTTTTCAGATCTGTAATGGTATTCCACCCCATATGAGGAATTTTCATAGAAGGCAGGAGATCCTGCTGCAGAACAAATTTCCTGACTGTTTCATCAAAAATGCCGAGGCATTCAGTGTCGCCCTCTTCCGAATGCCGGCACATCAGCTGTAATCCCAGGCAAATCCCCAGAACTGGTTGTTTGAGATCTCTTATCACATTATCCAGTCCGTGGGCACGGAGATAGGCCATTGTAGTAGAAGCCTCGCCAACACCCGGAAAGATTACCCGATCGGCGGTTCTAATCTCTTCGTGATCGGCCGTGACAGAGGCTGAAATCCCCAGTCGTCTCAAAGCATAATCCACGGATTGGATATTTCCGGCGTTATATTTGATGATGGCAACTTTCATTTGGAATTAATTAGTTTTTTAATGGCCAAATGGAATACCTGATAGTCATTTTCTGTCGAGGTGAAAATTTTCTTGTGGTATTTCATTTTAAAAGAGTCTCGATAACCTTAACCATTTCGGCAAATTCGTCTTCTTTGTAAAGTCTTGTCAGATAGACTATTTTTCCGGTTTTATCAAGAATAATATTTCGGGTGACTCCTGCTTTTTTCTCGGCAATTAGTCCGAAGATATTTCCACCTGGATCCAGAGCCAGCGGATAGGTAATCTTAATGTCTTCCTGGAATTTTTTCACCTTCTCCAGAGGCTCATCCAGATCGACGCCTATCAGCATAAACTGCTTGTTGTTTTTTTGTTTTTGCCAGATATCTCTTTCTATAAATGGCATTTCCTTACGGCATACACTGCACCAGCTGGCGGTGAACTGCAACATAACCACTTTGCCTTTAAAGTCGGCCGTGGACACCTTTTTCCCATTGGTGAGGGTGGTTGAAAATTGTGGCATCTGATCGCCAATTTTAACGATATAGCCATAGTCGGCCGGCACTTCCTTAACGGGAATTTGAGCGAAGGCCGATTGGGCCACAAAAAATAGGCCGAAGGTCAGGAGGAAGAGATGATTTTTCATATTAATTGATGTTTGTTGCAAGTTAACCACAGATTACACGGATTAAAAAGAAAAAAAATTCTAATTGCAGAGTCAAGGTTTCTGAAGTAGATGTTTAATGGAAGATGACGGTTCGATTATTGAATACCAGAATTTTCCGTTGCAGGTGTTTGTAGACCGCCTCACTAAGAACGATTTTTTCCAGATCTCTTCCTTTGCGGACCAGGCTCTCGATGCTGTCGACGTGTGAAATGCGGACAACGTCTTGTGCGATGATTGGACCGGCATCCAGATCGGCGGTTACGTAATGGCTGGTTGCACCAATAATTTTAACTCCGCGCTCGTGCGCTGCATGATACGGTTTTGCCCCGGCAAACGCAGGCAAAAAAGAGTGGTGAATGTTGATAATCCGGTTGGGAAAGTTTGAGACGAATTTGTCGCTCAGCACTTGCATGTACCTTCCCAACACGATGAGATCAATCTTTTGCTCTTTCAATAAGGCTACTTCTTTGGCTTCCTGTTCCTCTTTATTGGCTCCGTTCTTCGGGAAGCAATAAAACTCTATTCCAAAGCGATCCGCGATAGGCTTTAAGTCATTGTGATTGCTTATGATAAGCGGAATGTTGACGACCCACTCTCCGGCCATATACCTGGAAAGAATATCGAACATACAATGCGACATTTTTGAGATGAAAAGCGCCATCCTGGGTACTTCATCAGAAAAATGAAGGGTGAATGTGATATTGTATTTCTTCGCGATCAGCGTATCAAAATAGTCGGCAATCTTCTCGCGAGGGATGTCAAAATGCTCCAATTCCCATTCCACACGCATGAAGAATATTGACTCGGCGCGATCAACATTCTGGTCGAGGTAGATGATGTTGCCGTTATTTTTATTCATAAACTGAGTGACGTCTGCCAGGATTCCTTGTTGATCCGGGCAGTGTATCAGTAAGATCGCAGTGTTTTTGTTTTCAGAAGCAACCATATTATGATTTTGGATTTATGATTTTAGATTTTCGATTATTCGCTAAAGGGTTCCTTTTGAACTTGGAAGGGTATCTTGGTAAGGGTCTTTTCTGATTGCCATCTTGATTGAGCGGGCAAATGCTTTAAAGATTCCCTCGATTTTATGGTGTTCGTTTGTGCCTTCGGCCCAGATATTCAGGTTGCAAAGGGCGGCATCGGAAAATGATTTGAAGAAGTGGTGGAAAAGTTCTGTCGGCACGTCGCCCACATACTCCCGCTGAAACTCTGCTTCCCAGACCAACCAGGGGCGGCCGCCAAAATCCAGGGCAACCTGAGCCAGGCAATCATCCATTGGCAGGCAATAGCCGTACCGTTCGATTCCCCGTTTGTTTCCCAGCGCTTTTCGAATGACCTCACCGAGCGCAATGGCTGTATCTTCGACCGTGTGGTGCTCGTCGACTTCAAGATCGCCAATCACCTGAACAGTAAGATCGCAGCCTGAATGCGTGGCAATCTGCTGAAGCATATGATCAAAAAAATGAAGTCCGGTAGAAATTCTGCTAATTCCTTTCCCTGCGAGGTTGATCTCTACGAAAATGTTGGTCTCCTTAGTCTCCCGCTTCACGGATGCTTTGCGTTCGATATCTGACAGGAAAATAAATATCTCTTCCCAATTATCGGTAACCATCGCACAGGATGCCGAAAGATTGCTGACTATCAGATCGTCGGCTCTTGTTTCCGACGCAAAATAGATGGCCTTTGATCCAAGATTTTTTGCCATTTGAACATCTGTGAGCCGATCGCCAATGACGAACGAATTTGCCAGGTCGTAACTGCCATCGAGGTATTCCTGCAAGAGTCCGATCTCCGGCTTTCTTGTCGGGGCGTTATCTTCAGGAAATGAGCAGTCGATAAAAATGCGCTTGAACGAGACTCCTTCATTTTCGAAGGCTTTTAAGACTTTGCCCTGAACCAGATGAAAATGCTCTTCCGGATAAGCTTCAGTACCCATTCCATCCTGATTGGAAACCATTACCAATTCATAATCGAAATATTTGCTAATAGCATGTAAATTACGAAATACGCCGGGCAGAAACTCAAGTTTTTCAAGACTGTCGACCTGAAAATCATCAGATGGTTCTACGATTAAGGTACCATCCCGGTCAATAAATAGAGCTTTCTTCATAACAGTACTATTTTCAAATTTGGAACATGGTGTAGAATGTTTTCACACTCTGGCAATATCTTTCAACGCTTCAATGAGTATATTGTTTTCATTTTCAGTACCTACCGAGATTCTCAGAGCTTCGCCACAGAGAACAATTTTTGAGCGGTCGCGGACGATAATCTGTCGGTCGACCAGTGCATCATAGATTTTTTTTGCAGCTATGGTCTTTACCAGGATAAAATTAGCATCGCTGGGATAGATCTTCGTAACCATCGACAATTTACTCAACTCTTTTAAAAGTAGCGCTCTCTGCTTGAGGATTATTTCTACCCATTTTTCTTTCTGACTGTCAGATTGCAGCATCTCCAAGGCCTTGCGCTGAGTGAGCAGATTGATATTATACGGATACTTTATTTTGCTAAGTATTGCAATAATTTCCGGGGAGGCGAAGGCCATACCCAGTCGGATTCCGGCAAGGCCCCATGCCTTGGAAAGCGTTTGGAGGATTACCAGATTTGGAAATTTCGAAAGAGTGGCAAGGAACGTCTTCTCCGGACAAAAATCTATGTATGCCTCATCCAGAACAATCAAACCGTTGAAGTTTTCGATGATTTTAAGCATCTGTTTATCATCCAGTGCATTCCCGGTAGGATTATTGGGAGAGCAAAGGAAAATAAGCTTTGTTTTGGAATCGGCTGCAGCCAGTATTTTATCTGCATTCAGGGAAAAATCCTCTTCCAAAAGTACTTCGCGATAGGCAATGTCGTTTGTGTCAGCGGCTACGCGATACATTCCGTAGGTTGGAGCGATGGCCACCACATTCTCTATGCCGGGTTCGCAAAAGGCGCGAAAGAGCAGATCAATGGGCTCATCGCTGCCGTTACCGAGAAAAATCTGGCTGGCAGGAATGTTTTTTAGTTTGCCGATCTGATTTTTCAATGCTACCTGATGCGGATCCGGATAACGATTGTAAGGCTCGTTGAATGGATTTTCATTGGCATCGAGAAAGACCGAAGCGGCGCCTGTATATTCATCCCTTGCACTCGAGTACGGATGCAACGCGAGAATATTTTTTCTTGTAATATTTTGAATCGAAAAACTCATAACCACTTTAATTTGGAAATGTGCAAATATGCAAATGTGAAAATGGAAAACACCACAATTTAACGTTCCTTAGACTGTCATATTTCACCATTCCTCCATTTACATATTTCCACATTTCCCCATTTTCATATTTTTTTTCTTATCGTAACCGCATTCTTGTGGGCATGAAGCATTTCGGCTTCCGCCATGGTTTCTATCACTGATCCCAGTTTGTTCAACCCCTCTTTGGAGATTTCCTGGTAGGTGATTTTTTTGCAAAAACTGTCGAGATTGAGTCCGCTAACCGAGCGTGCCCAGCCATTTGTCGGCAGTGTGTGATTCGTCCCCGAAGCATAATCGCCGGCGCTTTCGGGCGTCCAGTGGCCAATAAAGACAGAACCCGCATTGGTCACGCGCTCCGCTATCCCGGCAGCATCTTCAATCTGAAGAATCAGATGTTCAGGGGCATAGAAGTTGCTGAATTCAAGCACTTCATCCATGGATTGAAGCAGGATTATTCTGCTGTGAGCCAATGCGGCGGTGGCGATCTCCTTCCGGGGAAGTTGTTCCAGCTGGATTGCGAGTTCGGCTGATACTTTTTCGATCATTGACTCATCCGTGGTAATCAACAAAACCTGGCTGTCGGCGCCATGTTCTGCTTGCGAAAGTAAATCGGATGCCACGAATGCCGGATTGGCGGTGTGGTCAGCAACAACTGCTAACTCGGAAGGTCCGGCAGGCATATCGATGCTGCAGGTGTTGAGGGAAACAAATTGCTTGGCAGCGGTGACCCAGGAGTTCCCGGGACCGAATATCTTGTGAACTTTCGGAACGGATTCAGTACCAAAGGCCATGGCGCCTATTGCCTGGATTCCGCCAATTTTAAATACGCTGGAAACGTTACAAAGGGCCGCGGCAAAAAGAATTGCCGGATGAATATTCCCTTTCGAATCCGGAGGAGTACACAGTATCACCTCCTTGCATCCTGCAATCTGTGCCGGCAATGCCAACATGAGCACTGTCGAAAATAGCGGGGCAGAGCCTCCCGGAATATAGAGTCCGACTCGTTCCACAGGAAGATTCTTCTGCCAGCACCTGACTCCGGGGAAGGTCTCAACAACCCTGACTGCAGATTTTTGCGCTTCATGAAATGTTCGGATATTTCCGGCAGCTGTGCGGATGGCGTTGGCCAGCGCAGGGTCAATGTCATTTTCCACCAGGAGCATTTCCTGTCTGGTAACCTGAAAATTATCAAGGGCTACACGATCGAATTTTGCCGTGTATTCCCGTACCGCGACATCCCCCTGAAGCCGGATTTTTTGCATGACCTCCTCCACGACGGAAAATTTTCCGGAATAATCAGTTGTTGCCCTGATTGTTAACGAATTCCAATTCTCTTTAGGTGGATAGCGATAGATTTGCATGATGCGTATTAAAAAATGATCTTCTCAATCGGTAATACGAGAATACCTTCGGCGCCGTTTCTTTTCAGATTGCCGATTACTTCCCAAAATTCTGATTCAGCTATGACCGAATGCAGTGAACTCCAACCGGGTTTTGCCAGCGGCATTAGGGTGGGAGAGGTCATGCCCGGAAGCACTTTGATAATTTGTTCCATCTTTTCATTTGGAGCGTTTAGCAGGATATATTTCTTGCCTTTGCCATTTTCGACCGACTCTATGCGGAAAATCAGCTCATCGAGAATAGACTGTTTCTCTTTGGATATCGAAGGATCTGCTATCATGACGGCTTCCGATTGCATCACCACTTCCACCTCTTTCAGGCGGTTGCTAACTAATGTACTGCCTGAACTGACAATGTCGAAAATGGCATCTGCCAAACCAATACCCGGGGCAATTTCGACAGAACCGGCAATGAAATGAATGTCCGAACTAATCTTGTTTTTTGTGAGGAATTCCTTTAAAATTCCTGGGTACGAGGTCGCAATTTTCTTTCCTTCGAACCAGGTTAATCCTTGGTAATGGATGTCTTTTGGTATTGCAAGCGACAGACGGCATTTGCTAAATCCGAGATGCTTAACCACTTCCACAATTTTCTTCTGCTCTGCCATCTCATTTTTTCCGACGATACCCACATCTGCCACTCCATCAGCAACACACTGAGGAATATCATCATCCCTCAGATACAGTACCTCCAGAGGGAAGTTTTTGGCAGAGGAGATCAATCTTCTTTTGCCGTCGATCAGCTTTATTCCGGCCTCACCGAGCAGCAGAAGTGAATCTTCGTTCAGTCGTCCCTTGGTTTGAATCGCAATACGTAAAGTTGTTTCCATGTTTTTTTAATGAAAGCAGGCTTACCTTGTCGTGGTAAGCCTGCCGATGAATTGTCAATATTGTTAAATGATCAACTCTGCTTACCTTATGGCAAGAAATGGTGATGTCCCAAGTGAAAGTTGATCTTTGTCATTTTTTATTCTTTTTGCAAAAATAGGTAAATAAATGAAAGCAGTATGCCGGATGTGTGAATTTTTTGTTACCAAAAGGAGTAGTTACTGTTCAGAGTACAAAAAAACAGGTAAAGTCGGGAAACTCCCAACTTTACCTGTCCGAATTTTAAAATACTTATTTGGAGGCTGTCCGGTCATATTTGCAGCATCCTGGTAAGGCATCATATGTTTTAGCATCAGCCTTGAACTTTGGAGTGTCGTGACCAACTTTTGCTTCCGCAGCCGCAATCTTATCGGCACTTGCTTTAGTTGCGTCAAAGGTGACAGTCAAATCTTTCGTCTCTTTGTTCCAGTCGGCCTTCGTTACACCAGGTACAGCCAACGCTGCTTTTTCAATGCGCGTCTCGCACATGCCGCAATTACCGCTAACTTTTATTTTTTCAGTTTTCGTTTCTGCAAACAAATTCTGAGTTCCCAACAGCATTACAGCCGCGAATAATACAACAATTGTCTTTTTCATTTTAATTGATTTTTAAGTTAATAACACGTAATTTCTCGATAAAGTATAATATCATTTACAACAACATTCATCGTTCTGAATTGGTGGACAGGGAACTGTTCCATATGAACAAAATACGCAACAGTCTCCTTTCTTGGGTTTTAGCAAAGTCTTACAATTCTCACATTGATAAAAATAACTGCATGCATCTGTTGGCATCACTTCCTCTTTTGCGTATCCGCACGCCGGACAAGTAATAATACTTTCAAGAATGACGCTCATGATTTTTTTGTTTGAATGTCCAACAATACTTTCCCCGAATCTTTCAGCAAACCGACTGACCAACGGATTATGACAAAAGATCCTAAAATTGCTCCCAACGCATCGAGCCAAACGATGTTCCAAATCATGGCTCCTGCTAATCCGATAATGGCAGTCACGCTGGTTAAAGCGTCTGCAAGAACATGCAAATAGGCCGCCCGGATATTGGGATCGGACTGTTCGTGTTTATGATGCAAAAGCAAGGCACTTATAATATTCACTGCCAATCCTATAATGGCGACAAATATCGCTTCATCGAAATGAATGGTCATTGGTTGAAACAGCCGTTTTATGGCTTCCGCCAAAATCACGAACGCGAAGATCAGCAACAACAAACCACTGCTATAACCCGAAAGCGAAAGAATTTTTTTAGAATCGCCATTGAAATTTTTATTGTTGTCCAGTCGTCTTACGACCTTGTAGGCTATCCAGCTTAGTCCGATCGCCAAAACATGCGAACCCATGTGAATCCCGTCCGCCAACAAAGCCATTGAGTTCGACGTAAGTCCGAAGAATATCTCGACAAACATCGTGACGGCTGTCAGTGCGGTTACGAAACCAGCTTTTTTTTCGTGATGATGATGTTCCTGCATTTATCACCAAATTTTAAACAATTTCCGAATGATAATACGTCAAATATATTATTTTGTTCTCAACTTTCTGTCGGCAGGAGTACCCGGATTTAGCCAATTTAGGCACTCCAACTCCCTTCCTTACTATAATCTACGGCCTTTCAGACGCAAACTGTTTGTTACCACGGATACTGAACTTAGAGCCATCGCGGCGCCTGCAATCATTGGATTGAGCATGAATCCCCAAAATGGAAACAATATACCCGCTGCAATTGGAATCCCAATTAGATTATAAATGAATGCCCAAAATAAATTCTGGTGAATGGTATTTACCGTGAGTCTTGACAGACGGATGGCTTTTGCTATTAGCTGCAGATCGGATGAGATTATGGTCATTTTGGCGACATCCATGGCAATATCGGAACCTTTGCCCATCGCAATGCTGACATCCGCCTGAGCTAAAGCCTGTGAATCATTGATTCCATCACCAACCATCGCCACAATTTTCCCTTGTTGCTGCAATGATTTGACGAAGTCTGCCTTATCGGCGGGCATCACCTCAGATCTATAATTCTTCACTCCGACTTTTTCAGCCACCGCTTTGGCCGTTTGATTATTGTCGCCAGTTAGCATAAATACCTCAATCCCATTATTTTGCAAATCAGCGATGGCTTTGGCGGAGGTATCTTTGATTTTGTCTGCAATGGCTACTATAGCCGCCAATTCTTTGTCGACGGCAAAATAAATCACAGTCTTAGCTTCATTTTCCCATCTTTTAGCAGTGACTTCCATATTTTTGGATATCATAACCGGATAGTTTTCCAGCAATCTCCGATTCCCCGCCAGAATAATTCTGCCGTTATGCTCCGCTTTAACACCCTTTCCAGTTATGCTTTCAAAATTGTCAAAGGCAATCCGTAGCTCAGATTTGATGTTCAGAAAATTGACTACGGCATCTGCCAGCGGGTGCTCAGATAAAGCTTCGATCGAATGGAGCAATTGTGCAAATTCGGAATGGTCTGTTTCATGAGCACCCCAAACAATATCGGTGACTTCCGGTTTGCCTTCGCTGATGGTACCGGTTTTATCCAAAACGATGGCGTCAACTTTGTAGGCAAGTTCAAGACTTTCTGCGTCTTTTATGAGAATTCCATTTTCAGCGCCCTTCCCGATTCCGACCATGATAGCGGTAGGAGTGGCTAGTCCCAGCGCGCAGGGGCAAGCAATAACCAACACGGAAACCATGGCAAGCAAGGCGTGTGTTAATGCGTTTTCGACACCGAAGATCATCCAGATTGCAAAAGTGAGCAAGGCGATACCCATGACTGCCGGCACAAAAATCCCGGCAATTTTATCGACAAGCTTCTGCACAGGTGGTTTGCTTCCCTGAGCCTCCTGAACCATTTTGATGATTTGAGCCAGGATAGTTTCGCCTCCCACTTTCTCGGCTGTAAGAACGAAACTGCCTTTCTGGTTGAGGGTTCCTGCGAAGACTTTTGCACCGGCACCCTTTTCGACCGGAAATGACTCTCCTGTAATGGTGCTTTCATCAACAAAAGAATTTCCCGAAATTACCTCGCCGTCGACCGGAATTTTATCACCAGGTTTCACCATAAGGTGATCGTTCTTTTTTACCTGCGAAATGGGAATTTCTGCCTCTGAGCCATCACTTTGGATTAGTACCACCGTTTTAGGTTGCAAGCCAATTAGCTTTTTGATGGCAGAAGAGGTGTTCGATTTTGCCCTTTCCTCCAATACTTTCCCAAGCAAAATAAAGGCAATCACGACGGCTGAAGCTTCAAAATAGACCGGTGGGTGAATTCCCTGTTCATGCCATATTTGAGGAAAGAAGGTGTTGAAGGCGCTGAATAAATAAGAAATGCCGGTGCTCAATGCAACCAGGGTGTCCATATTTGCCGAGCCGTGCTTTGCCTGATTGAAAGCGTTTACGAAGAAACTTCGACCAAACCAACCGATAACAGGGGTGGCCAGCACCAACATAATCCAGTTGGCATACGGCATATCCATCATAAACATCCCAATAATGACGACCGGAAGTGCAAGTATGCCAGCTCCCGTGGTGCTCGCAACCAGCTTCTTGTAATGAGATTTTTTGATTTCTTCCTGCTGATTCTCACTCTCGACTTCGATCAGCAAATCATATCCGATCGACTGAACGGCCGTCTTTAAATCTTCGGCATTGGTCGTATCTTTCTCAAACTCAACTATGGCCGACGAATTGGCATAATTGACCGTTGCACAGACGACTCCTTTGTGTGCTTTCAACTCACCTTCAACGTGGATAGCGCATGAAGCGCAACCTAATCCAGTAACCGGAAAGCTCTTTTTTACTACTGAGGACATATTTTGATCCTTTAAAATTTGATATTACTTCCTGTACAGACAACACTCCGGAAGTGCTTTGTAAGCAGCATCAGAAGCTTTGAATTTCCCGGTGTCGTGACCTGCCATTGCAATTGCTTTCTGAATTGCCTCTTTGCTGGTTTTTCCTTCGCTGAATTTGACGGTAAGTTGTTTATCCGGAATATTCCAGCTTGCACTTCCAACACCGACAACCGATTTGGCCACTTTCTCGATTCGATCTTTACACATTTCGCAGTTACCTGATACCTCGAATGATACCGTTTTCTGGTTGTCGGCTGATATTCCGCTCATATCCATTCCCGGCATATCATCCATCGATTCTTTGTTGCCTTCTTGGTTCATCATACTCGGTTTTCCTTCCAGTTGAGATGCTGCATCCACGCTAAAAGCTCCTTCGGTGACTATCTCTTCGCCTTGCGTTAATCCGTTGTTAACGACGTAACTATTCCCTAGTACTGGTCCCAATTCAATTTCTCTGATTTTGAAAACAGACTCATTCCCGGGAATTTTAACGTAGACGATGGAGCGTTTTCCTGTCCAAAGGACGGCGGATCGGGGAATGATTAGCTTGTCGCGGTATTCTTCCAGGTTGGACTTAACAGTTCCGTTGGCAAACATTTCGGGTTTGAGTTTTCCGGCAGCATTATTTATTTCAACCCTGACTTTGGCAATCCGGGTTACCGGATCGATAGAAGGATCAATGAATGCAATGTTCCCGGCGAAGTTCTCACCAGATAGGGCTTGAATCGTGAAATCCACTTTGCCGCCTTTTTTCAGAAACTGCAGGTCGCTTTCATATGCATCGAACTGAATCCAGACTCGTGAAAGGTCTGATATTTCGTACAATACAGTACCCTGATTCACATAATCACCAGTATTTACCCGTCTGGCTGTCACAATCCCGGATGAGGTGGCCTTAATTTCCATGTTGGATTGTATTTTCCCGGAGGTTTCAATGCCATTAATTTGATTTTCAGTTAATTTCCATTGAAGGAGTTTTTCTCTGGATGCCTCGTAAATCTCAGGCTGTTTCTGCTTTGTCTTGGCTGCTTCCAGCAACTCTTGTTGTGCAGTGACCAACTCCGGAGAATAGACTACTGCCAGAGTCTGTCCTCTTCGTACCGTTTCACCGGTAAAATTCACCAGTAGTTTTTCGATCCGACCTGGAATAAAGGCCACCTGACTTTGGATCAACCTTTCATCAGCCTGCACCTTTCCGTATAGCCGCACCTCTTTAACAGGCGTTTGAGTCGTTACGACGGATGTCATTACGTTTGCCAGTTGGGCGGCCTCCTTGGTGAAATGAATCGTGGACGGATCGACGTTAGTCCCGCCACTTTGATTCAGCAGGATCAAATCCATGGCACAAATTGGGCATTTCCCGGGCTTATCCATGCGGATTTGCGGGTGCATGGCGCAGGTCCATATTTCGGCGGCAGTTTCGTTGGCGGAATGCTGATGCTCCGCCTCCTGCTTTGGCGAAGTGTGAAAAAGAATCCAGCCCGCAAACAGCCCTGCAATGACGAAGAGCGTATATCGAACGTATTGGTTTGAGAATATTTTGTTCATGGCAATAAATTTTACTGATTTGTTGAATTGGCCATTAATCTGCGTAATCCGGCAATGGCTTTATTAAAATCTACAACGGCATCGACTTGCTTCAACTCATAATCTATCGTCTGCTGGCGAACTCGAAGCAAGTCTGTAAGACCCGAGCCGGACGCTGAAAAGCTTTTGAGCAGGATGTTTAACGACTGACTGGCAAGCTGATATTGATTTTTATAGAGATCCACCCGACGTTGAGCATCCTGATAATTTTGAACGGCTTCATAATAATCAGCTTGCAAAGAGTTGGCTGTCGACTTTATTCCCTGCGTGGCAGCATCTTTTTGCAGGTCGACTTCCGCCTGCATTGCCGTATATTTTTTCCGGTAAATCGGCAGGGTCACTGTCACCATCGGCATGATCATATCTTTCCCGTTCATCGCTGCAGTCGACATAGGGTTCTTGTTGATCAGCGAATAATTCAGTCCTAATCCAACCATTGGATATCCCATCTTCGTCACCATTTGTTTACGGGCATCGAGCGATTTTTGTTCGTATTTCAGCATCCCGAGCATCGGATTATTGGAAAGCATACTGTCGGAAACCGCCTGAATTGGGATGGTCAAAGCGCTTTTATTCATGGTTTCGGGTAAGATTACCGGCGAAAGCGATGGTCTGTTTAAGAGGCTGTTAAACCGGGCAATCTGGGTTGTCTGCTGGTCTTTAAGCAGGGAGAGGTTGTTTTCTAGCTCCCCGATCTCCATCTGGATACGGTATAAATCGGCCAGGCCGGATGTTCCTGAGGATCCCTGCATCGACTGTGGTTGCTGACTAGAAGAAGTGGCTGAACCAGAGCCAGAACCTTGGCTTCCACCCATGGTATTCATTCCGCTGGAAGTAGCTGGTGTCGCTGATCCTCCCGATTGCATAGGTGCTCCAGAGACTGAGCCGGGACTTCCCGAATAGGCGGTTCTGTATTTCACGAGCGTTAGCCTTTCCAGCGTATGCAGGATTTCGAGATTCTTATTCGAAATTTCAAGCTCTTTTTGTAATCTGTATAATTCATACCAGGATAGTTGTACCTCATAGCCAACCTGCAACTTGGCATCACGAAACTGTTCAAATTTGGCTTTTGCCATCAGGCTCATCTCGTCTTTTGCCGCTTTAAGAACGCCAAACCACGGGAACATCTGCATCAGGCGTAAATCGGCTAATTGGTTCCCGCCCACTAACTCCATCGGACTCAGAAAAATGCCGGCGCTTAATTCGGGATCGGGCAGACTTCCTACCTGTGGCACTTTCTGCAACGCTGCTTTATATTCAGAGAATTTCTGAAGAACAGCAGGATTATTCTTGGTAGCTATTGCAAGGTAGAATTGCAACGAATCGGTCTGTTGGCCATAAGCAATGGCCCAAAAACCGATCATTAAAAGCAATAATAATACTATTTTAAAGGTTTTCATCTTTCAATGGATTACTGATTACTTCACTTGCTTGCTTGTTCTCATTTTTGACTGCCGATTCCCGCCACAAAGCCTGAAATAATGGAACCACATAAACAGTCATCACCTGAATGATCATTCCGCCAAAGGTGGGTATCGCCATTGGTACCATGATATCTGCACCTTTTCCTGTCGAAGTTAAGACCGGCAGGAGAGCGATCACTGCGACTGCCGTTGTCATCATGGCCGGCCGAACGCGTTTTAGTCCGGCTGCTACCACTGCCTCTCGTACCTCATAAACCGTAGCCGGATGACGCTGCTCAAATACCTGATGGATATAAGTACCCATGATAACCCCATCATTGGTGGCTATGCCAAACAGCGCAATAAATCCCACCCAGACGGCAACACTCAGATTGATAGGATGTATCTGGAACATATCCCTCAGATTTATCCCGGCTACCGAAAAATTCAGAAACCAATCCTGGCCATATAGCCAGATCATGATAAAACCACCGGCGAATGCCACAAAGACTCCCGAGAAGTGTATGAACGAAGCAGTAACCGTCTTGAACTGAAAGAACAGCAGGAGCAGGATCATCAAAAGACTGATCGGAATTACGATCATCAGACGTTTGGTGGCTCGAATTTGCTGTTCGTAATTTCCGGCAAATTTGTAAGAGACACCGGGTGGAATTTTGAGCGAACCCGACGAGGCTTTTTGCAGCAAAATCTTCGCTGCTTCGTCAACCACATCCACCTCTGCTTTGCCCTCCACCTTGTCAAAAATCACGTAACCCACGAGGAATGTATTCTCGCTTCTTATCATCTGAGCCCCCCGCGTATAATTTATTTCGGCCAGCTCACCCAGCGGAATTTGCACTCCGCTCATGGATGGAACCAAAATCCGTTTGATATCATCCGGGTTATCTCTGAGTTCACGGGCATAACGTACCCGCATAGGGAACCGCTCGCGACCCTCCACCGAAGTGCTCAATGTCATGCCTCCGATTGCTACTTGCAATATTTCCTGCAAATCACTGACCGTTATGCCATAACGAGCCATGGCCTCCCGGTTGAGTTTAATTTCAAGATAGGGAGCACCAACGGCCCGATCATAAAATACGGATGATGCCTTTACGGATGGAACTTCTTTGAGTGCCTGCTCAAATTGCAATCCGGCTTTTTCGATTGTTTCCAAATCCGGACCATAGATTTTCAACCCCATCGGGGCGCGCATCCCGGTGGAAAGCATAACCAGTCTTGCCTCAATCGGTTGTAATTTTGGTGCAGAGGTCAGGCCGGGAATATTTGTAACCTTTACAATTTCATTCCAGATATCCAGCGGTTTTTTTATCTGTGGCCTCCATTGACGGAAATATTCGCCATTATCATCCGGAATAAGGCATTTTGAAACAGATTGGAGTAAACCGAAGTAAATTGAAGCCGTGGCAGATGATTTTTTAAGTTCTATCCAATTATTATCGACCAGGAAGAGAAATTTTTCATTCTGCTTATCGTATTTCGCTTCCTTCGCCTTCGTTATTTCAATTTTATTTCCCTCTAACTCCTTGCCATTTCCATTTTCTTCAACCGTACGCCGGATGTTCTCCGGACTCAACAGGTAATATCCATTTTTGTCGACTTTGAATCTGTTCCGCTGTCCGTTTTCGTCCAGAATGTATTCGGGGCGGTAGCTTATCGTATTTTCGAACATTTGTACGGGAGCCGGATCCAATGCGGAATTCACGCGACCCCATTTCCCAACCGCAACTTCCACTTCAGGGATTGTTGACAGTCGTTTGTCGAGGGTTTCGATATAATCGAGATTTTTTTCAATGCTCGAGTGGGGCATGCTGGTAGGCATTAATAAAAAGGAGCCTTCGTTCAGTGACGGCATAAACTCCTTACCGATACCGGGAAATGTCTTTGCCGGACCTTCCCAAACGGCTGTTTGCCGGAAAGTTTTCCATCCGATTTTTTCCAAACCGTTTGCCATGAATCCAAAAATCCGTTCGGTACCCAACCAAACCATGACTCCAAAGAGCAGAGTTAGAACCGGAAGCAGCATGAATTTCAATTTGTTTTGCAATCCCCAACGCAGGATTGGCTCGTAAAAATGTACCATCGACATCAAAGCAGCCAGCACAAACGAAACAATACCAGCCACGAAAAGGAAATTCACAGGCAGACTATTGTGCGCTCCCAGCGGCAGCCACTCTTCCGAAAGGAAAAAGAGCGCCACCAGAACAGTGATTGCAATGTTGATATAGCTGCTGTAATTTCTGTTCTTTTCGTTCAGGCGATGTTCGTACAAATTGTTAAATCCGATTGCCACAAGAGCCAATGCCGGCCAGGAATGGAAAAACAGCACAAAAATGAAACCGAGCGCAATTAGACAGCCATTCCAGATTTTCTTTATTTTTTTCGAATCGAATCGTATGTCGAACAAAATATGAACGAGTGTCGGCAAAACCACGATGCCCAGAATAAATGCAGACAAGAGTGCGAAGGTCTTGGTCAGTGCGAGTGGGTGAAACAGTTTTCCCTCAGCGGCTTCCATAGCAAAAACTGGTAGGAAACTGACAACAGTAGTGGCAATCGAGGTTACCACGGCATCACGCACTTCGGTGGTGGCATTGTAGATGACACTCATGAGTTGTTTGCCACGGATGCCTTTGTTTTCGGGCATTTCCAGATGTCTAAGAATGTTTTCCACATCCACAATTCCAATGTCGACCATCACACCGATGGCAATTGCAATTCCTGATAAGGCAACTACGTTAGCCTCCACGCCAAAGATGTGCATCAGGATGAACGTCATAAGAACTCCGATGGGGAGCAGGCCGGCGACAATGAATGAAGCGCGCAGGTTCATAACCAGAACAATTATTACCAGGATGCTGATCAAAATTTCGTGAGATAGTGCCGATTCCAGCGTTCCGATTGTCTCTTTTATTAATCCGGTACGGTCATAGAAGGGTACGATGGTAACTTTGGAAACTGTGCCATCCGGCAATGTTTTCTGCGGTAATCCGGCTTCAATTTCTTTAATTTTTTCCTTTACATTGTTGATGACCTCCATCGGATTTGATCCAAAACGTGCCACTACAACTGCGCCGACCGCCTCTGCGCCCGACTTGTCCAGTCCACCGCGTCTGGTTGCCGGACCGAACGAAGTATGTGCCACATCTTTAATCCGTACCGGTACATTGTTACGGACAGTAATAACTGAATTATCGAGGTCGTCGAGATTCTTCACGTAACCCAGTCCGCGGATGATATACTCCACGTTATTCAGTTCGATTGTCTCAGCGCCTATGTCAAGATTGGATTTTCGCACAGCCTGCATCACATCCATCACAGTAACGCTGTACGCCTTAAGTGCTTCCGGATTTATATCGACCTGATATTCTTTTACAAATCCACCGGCCGATGCAACTTCCGAAACCCCTTCAGCGGTCGACAAACCATATTTGACATAGAAATCCTGAATGGAGCGCAATTCCTGCGGGTTCCAACCTCCATTCGGCTCATCGGTCTTTGGATTTCGACCTTCGAGGGTGTACCAGTATATTTGTCCAAGCGCCGTGGCATCCGGTCCGAGCATTGGTTGTACGCCCTGGGGCAAAGTACCCGAAGGAAGGGAGTTTAGCTTTTCCAGAATGCGTGAGCGACTCCAGTAGAACTCAATGTTATCTTTGAAAATCAGGTAGATGAAAGACATGCCAAACATGGAAGTGCTTCGCACGGATTGCACTCCGGGAATGCCTAAAAGTGCCGTAGTAAGTGGATAGGTTACCTGATCCTGAATGTCTTTTGGAGAGCGTCCCATCCATTCTGTGGCAACAATTTGCTGATTGTCGCCAATATCGGGGATGGCATCCACGGCAATTGGGTCACGCGGTACTATTGATGATTGAAAATTGAACGGCATGACCACTATTCCGTACACCACGAAAACAATCAGGAATATAAAGGTGATCAGTCGATTCTCGAGAAAATATTTAACAAGACGGTTAAACATAACAAAAAGTTTTACTGCTAAGGATTAATTGATTTTAGACAATACCATCAATAGGCAATTCACGAAGCGTAAATGCCGAAAGAAGATGTCTTCTAAATCAAATAATGAAAACGCAGATAAAACTTTGTTTTGTGGAAGAGCTGAAGTAATTGACAGGTGGACCGACCATCGAAAAATAGGTCTTCGCAAAATCTGGGGTCGGAATTACTGTTAGTGGGGCTGCAACAAAATCTGGAGTTATAACATTCTGCACATCAATAAATTGATGAACAGAGGAAAAATAAGTGTTGTCCGAAGTACAGGATGCAACATTGTTCTTGCAGCAATTGGTTTGTATTTCCCCATTCGCGGGTATGGCGTGATTTTCATTCTCCATTCCACAGGTGGCTTTCTCTCCGGTAAACGAATATTTTACTGCAGCTAATTCACCACCACAAATGTGTGAAGCCACAGTAAAATGCATCCCGGAGAGCAGGATGACCGCTGCAAATAATATGGAGAATAATTTCTTCATCCAAGATTAGATACGCAGTTTAGGGCGTAGGGTTGCA
Organism: Prolixibacteraceae bacterium; assembly: GCA_963663005.2. Classification (GTDB taxonomy): domain Bacteria; phylum Bacteroidota; class Bacteroidia; order Bacteroidales; family Prolixibacteraceae; genus CAINVV01. The sequence continues at coordinate 487,911 of CAXXHH010000003.1, read as the reverse complement.
AATAAACAACCTATTTTGAGAATAGCAAGTAAAAAAGGGGCTTTTAACAATGAATTAACAACTTCTGTTACTTAAACTGCCCCTTTTTTTCCAGCGTTCTAAAAGATCACCAATGCGATTCGTCCAACTTTTCTTCTGAACCGTTGGTCGCTTTTTTCATTTTTTTAAGAAGACCTTTTGCTCCACTTTCTTTACCAGTTTCGGCGCTTACTTTATCCTTCCCGGCGCTTGCTTTGGTTTTTTCATCTTTAGCTGAGCCTTTGGCCTTGTCAGCAGTCGCATTCTTACCTTTGGCTATATTTTTCGCATCATTTGCGGTGCTTTTTGCATCTTTGGCAGTGCTTTTTGCATCTTTAACAGTACTTTTCGCGTCTTTAGCAGTGCTATTCACAACTTCAGCAGTAGCTTTAGGGTTTTTCAGAAATGCTTTTGGATTGGTTGCCATAAATTTTGCTGTGTTCAAAACCCCTTTACCTTTTTTTGCGGTTTCCTTGCCTTTCTCAGCAGTTGCTTTTCCCTTTTCAACAGTAGCTTTACTCTTTTCTACGGTCTCTTTACTCTTTGCAATGGTATTTTTCCCTTTACCGGCAGAACCTTTGGTGTCTTGAGCCTGAAGATTTGATTGACACGTCAGCGAAACAAAAATGACACAAAACAGAAATGTTACAAGATTTTTCATTCTTTAAAATTAGGTTTATTGTTTATTGATAGAAGCCTTATCTATATTCTGAATTACGACTATTTGTTAATCAAACATCCCCTTTACCCGATCAAAGAAATTTCGCTCTTTGGTTTCTTCGGGAACCTGGAAATTAGGAAGTTGCTGCAACCGCTCCAACTGCTTTTTCTCTTCGGATGTAAGTTTTTGCGGAACCCAGGCATGAATTTTCACTAACAAATCACCTTTGCCATAGCCATTTACATCGGGAATTCCTTTTCCGCGCAAGCGTAATATTTTCTCGGGCTGAGTACCTGCTTCGATCTTAACTTTTACTTTTCCGTCGATAGTGGGTATTTCGGCCGTCAGTCCTAATGTCAAATCTGGGAATGACAGAAACAGATTGTAAATCAAGTCGTTCTCGTCACGGATAAGTTCAGGATGCTCCTCTTCCGCTATCAATACCAATAAATCACCGGGAACACCACCTCTGCGGGCAGCATTTCCTTTACCACCGACTGAAAGCTGCATGCCTTCGCCGACTCCCGCCGGTATTTTAACGGTAACAACTTCCTCGCCCTGAACCAGTCCTTCGCCATAGCATTTTTCACATTTCTGCGTAATGATTTTGCCTTCGCCATTGCAGGTTGGGCAGGCTGAAGATTGCTGAATCTGTCCGAAGATTGAGTTGCTTATCCGGGTTACCTGACCGCTGCCTTTGCAGGTGGTACAGGTAGTGTGGCCGCTGCCGCCTTTCGCGCCACTTCCGTGACAGCTGTCGCAGGCAACATATTTCTTGACTTTTAATTTTTTCTCACAACCATTAGCTACTTCGCTAAGGTTCAGTGTAACTTTTATTCTCAGGTTCGAGCCGCGGTTAACACGCTGTCCGCGACCACCGCCTCCAAATCCACCGAAACCTCCAAATCCGCCGCCACCAAAGATGTCGCCAAATGAAGAAAAAATGTCTTCCATCGTCATATGCTGGCCACCAAATCCACCCTGATTGCCCATGCCCGCATGACCATACTGATCATAACGTTGCTTCTTCTCCGGACTGCTCAGAATTTCATACGCCTCTGCTGCTTCCTTAAATTTCTCTTCAGAAGCCTTATCGCCCGGATTTTTATCCGGATGAAACTGGATGGCTTTTTTGCGATAGGCCTTTTTGATCTCGTCAGCGGTAGCGCTTTTGGAGACTCCAAGCACTTCGTAATAATCTCTTTTTGACATCTTTTCTTTTTATTGGGTTTCGAAGTGGACTAATTATTCGCCAATCACGACTTTTGCAAAACGTATTACCTTGTCGTTCAATAGGTAACCCTTCTGAACAACATCAACGATTTTTCCTTTTAATTCTTCTGAAGGAGCCGGGATTTTCGTAATCGCCTCGTGATGGTCGGTATCTAAAACCAATCCGAATGCCTCCATCTCGACGACGCCATTTTGCTTAGTGAAGTCTTTGAATTTATTGTAAATCAGACTAATGCCTTCTTTTGTTGTCTCGAGGTTGTCTGAAATTTCGATGGCGCTCATTGCACGCTCGACGTCGTCAATTACCGGCAAAAAATTCACCATTACAGATTCTGATGCACTCTTCATCAAATCCATCTTTTCCTTCAACGTACGTTTGCGGAAATTATCGAATTCCGCCGAAAGGCGAAGATATTTATCAGCAGAGTCGGCAACCTTCGCCGTGAGTTCGGAAATTTTATGTTCGAGCTCGGCTTCTTTATCAAAAATTACCGGAATCGGTTCACCTTCTTCCGGTGCTGCCTGACTGTTATCTGGTGCAACAGAATTTGCTTTCAAATCGTCATGATTCAAATTCTCCTTGCTATTTTTCTTGTGGTCGTCTTTCTTCTTTGTCATCATAAATTCAAAATTCAAAACTTTTCTTATTCTTCAAATAGCTTGCCATCCGCCCGTATTCGGACATTTTGACACAAAAAAGGGCTGAAACTGACAGCCCAACTTTGCAGTTTATTCCCGTTTGATTTTTGCCCCGATGGCATTAAGCCGGACATCAATATTTTCATAGCCGCGGTCGATCTGGTCGATGTTGTCAATAATCGATACGCCTTTGGCGGAAAGCGCCGCAATCAGCAGGGCAACGCCTGCGCGGATATCGGGAGAGGTCATGCGTGTTCCTCTGAGTGGATGTGCCCGGTCGAGACCAATTACGGTGGCACGGTGCGGGTCGCAGAGTATAATTTTGGATCCCATATCGATCAATCTGTCCACGAAAAACAATCTGCTTTCGAACATCTTCTGGTGTATGAGCACACTGCCTCTGGCTTGGGTTGCAATTACCAGAAAAATACTTAGCAAGTCGGGAGTTAAGCCCGGCCAGGGAGCATCGGCAATGGTCATGATAGAGCCATCAATGAATGATTCAATTTCGTAATGATCCTGTACCGGAATCCGGATATCATCTCCGATTTTGAGTACGTTAATACCCATTTTTCGGAAGGAATCCGGGATAATGCCAAGTTGATCGTATGACACGTTTTTTATCAGCAGATCGGATGATGTCATCGCAGCTAAACCAATAAAACTGCCCACCTCAATCATGTCGGGGAGTAGTCGGTGGTTGCAACCACCCAGCGATGTTACGCCGCGGATGGAAAGGAGATTGGAGCCTACTCCGTCAATTTTGGCTCCCATACTGATCAGCATCCTGCATAACTGCTGAACATACGGTTCGCAGGCAGCATTGTAGATTGTTGTTGTGCCTTCCGCCATAACAGCGGCCATTATCAGATTGGCGGTTCCGGTAACGGAAGCTTCGTCGAGTAAAATATATGCACCTGTAAGTTTTTCTGCTTCTACGCGAAAGAGAGCCAATTCGGCATCAAAAATAAATTTTGCCCCCAGCGATTCAAATCCGCGAAAATGAGTGTCCAGCCGGCGTCTTCCGATCTTGTCGCCACCAGGTTGCGGAATTGTTCCTTTTCCAAATCTTGCCAGCATCGGACCAATAATCATGATTGACCCGCGCAAGGCGGATGCCTGCTGAAAAAAGAGGGGAGAGGTGAGAAAATCAACGTCAACATTTTCTGCACAAAAGGTATAGCTGCCCTTTTCGATGCGGTTGACTTCAACCCCAAGATTTTTCAGCATGTCAATCAATTTGATTACATCGCTGATTTCGGGGATATTGGAAAGGGTGACAGGCTTTGAGGTGAGGAGTGTTGCACAAATTACCTGAAGCGCTTCGTTCTTGGCGCCCTGTGGTACCAACTCACCCGCCAGGGATACTCCCCCTTCAATGATAAATCGTGCCATGACCCTGAAAGGTTCTATTTATGTTTTCTGTTTGAACTGGTGCCGACCTTTGCCTTCTTCTTTTGTATCTTTATGATATCTGTAACTTCCTGCAAATGAATATCCTCTCTTAACTGAAGTCTGCCTTTGGACATAATTCTCAAATCGTCCAGAATCTTTTCATCTTCCACCATGTCTTTGTTCCATGTCAGGTAAGACTTTTTCATCTGGTTGGCTAATTGCTCCGTATTCAGGGATTTAATCGGACTCTCATCCTCCATTTTGGAGATGTTTTCAATCAGCTGTTCAACAATTTTCCCATAGTGCCGGTATCTGATGTCCGACTGGTTGTATGGAATATGCTTTGGTTTTTCTGTAAAAGTTTCAGGAACAGGCGGATCATACGGGTAGTCGATATCTAATTTAAAATCAGACATGATAGCGATGTGATCCCACAGTTTGTGCTTAAAATCATTGATGTCGCGCAGATAAGGATACATCATACCCATGATATCAATGATCGATTTTACGGCCAGGTTACGCTCCTCGCGGTCCTCGATTGTTAGAACATGTTCGACCATTTTGTGAAGTGCTCTCCCGTATTCCGGGAGTTTCATCTTGGTTCGTTGGGTGTTGTAATCTTTTAACATCTTTAATTTTAGTTAAATGCCTAAAGAGGCAATGAATAAACTATGGCGCAAAGTTACACAATTAGCCGTTAAAACAGCAGCCTCTTAATCTACAATTTTTAATTTGGCGAATTTGAGGAGAAGTTGTTTTTCCCCGGCATTTGCGAAGAAGACTTTGGCCTTTTTCTCCGGCATCAGTCCTTCGAGATCCACAATTTTCCCTCTGCCGAACCGCTGATGCTCCACAAACATTCCCACCTGAAGAGAATTCGGATCATCCGCGTCGAATGGCTCGGAGGCTGCATTGTCGCTTCCCTTTCTGTAATTGGGACCCAGCGTCGAATTCGATTTTGGTGGGGTGAAGGCACTTCTTTCTCCCTGGGCAAAGGCATTTTTCTGATAGCCTCCCTGCGAATAGGAGGTGTCATTTGAGACATGGTGCTGAAAAAACCGGCTACTTTGAACATCAAGATATTGAGGGTCAATTTCTCCAATGAAACGGCTGGGATGACAAAATTCCGTCTTTCCCCATTTGAAGCGTTGCTGCGCAAATGAAAGAAAGGCCTGGTGCTTCGATCGGGTAAGAGCAACGTAAAATAGCCTTCGTTCCTCCTCCAGCTCAGAAAGAGTGAGAGTTCCGGTAAAGCCAGAAGGGAAGAGGTTCTCCTCCAGACCAACTACGAAAACGTTGTTGAACTCCAGTCCTTTGGAGGAGTGTACAGTCATAAGAGTAACTTTGTCAAAGTCTTCCGTTTTCTCGTTATCCTGATCCGTCAGCAACGAAACTTCTTCCATGAAGCTTGACAGATTGGTCGGACGACCCTCCTCAATTGCTTCGATTGTATATTGTTGGATTGCATTCAATAACTCCTGTGTATTGTCGTACCGGCTAATGTTTTCGGGCGATTTATCCTGATAAAGCTCGGAAAGAATGCCCGTTTCGGAGGCTATTCTGTTTGCCAGTTCGTAGGCCTCCATGGTGCCTGCCTGATCCGAAAATTTCAGGATCAGATCTGAAAAATCGGTCACTTTCTTCGCCGAGCCACCGTTTAATCCTGACTGATGTAACATCGTCGGGTCGGAGGAGACTGTAAACATGCTGGTGTCATTTTTTGAGGCGAATTCCTCAATTCTGCCGATGGAAGTTGCTCCAATTCCTCTGGCCGGGAAATTGATCACTCTTTTGAATGATTCGTCGTCCTTCTGATTGATTACCAGTCGGAAATAGGCGAGAAGGTCTTTTATCTCCTTGCGTTGGTAGAAGGACAATCCGCCGTAGATTTTATAGGGGATATTACGTTTCCTCAGTACCTCTTCAAAGACCCTCGATTGGGCATTTGTGCGGTACAAAATGGCAAAGTCGGAATAACTATCGTGTTCAGCCATCCGTTTTTGAAAAATCTCGTTTACAACCAGAAAACCTTCCTCCTGATCGTTCAAGGCATTGAGAACCTTAATTTTTGCGCCGGAATCATTTTCGCTGAAAACCGTCTTTTGCAGTTGATTTTTATTTTTGGCGATGATGCTGTTGGCGGCATTAACGATGGTTTGGGTAGACCGGTAGTTTTGTTCGAGCTTATAAACTTTGAAATTGGGATAGTCGTTCTTAAAATTCAGAATATTTTCGATGCGTGCTCCCCGGAAGGAATAGATACTTTGTGCATCATCGCCAACCACGCTGAGATTATTGTGCAATTCGGCCAATTTTTTGACAATCAGATACTGCGAAAAATTGGTGTCCTGGTACTCGTCGACGAGGATATACTTGAAAAGCTGCTGGTATCTCAATAATGTTTCGGGAAATCGCCTGAAGAGAACGTTAGTCAACAGCAGAAGATCATCAAAATCCATCGCTCCGGCATTTTTGCAGCGTCTGGAATATTCTTCGTAAATCTCTCCGGTGCGTGGAATCCTGGCTGCCTGATCGGCTTCCCGGATTGCCTCGTTTTGTTTGTAGCCGGATGGCAGAACGAGATTATTCTTGGCCGCAGAAATGCGACCCAAAATTGTTGAGGGTTTATAGGTATTTTCCTCGAGATTCAGCCCTTTTATAATGGTTCTAAGCAGACTCTTGGAATCCTGGGTGTCGTAAATGGTAAAGGTGGAAGGATAATCGAGAAGAGCCGATTCTGCGCGTAGAATTCGTGAGAAAATGGAATGGAAAGTACCCATCCACAAGTATCTGGCAACTGAATGACCAACAACTCCAGCAATCCGTTCCTTCATTTCCCGGGCTGCTTTATTCGTGAATGTCAATGCGAGGATTGAGGATGGAGGAACCCCATTCTTCAGCAAATGGGCGATGCGATAGGTCAGTACCCGTGTTTTTCCGGATCCTGCTCCTGCAATAATCAGCGAGGGGCCTTCGTAATTTATAACAGCAAGCCGTTGAGCCTCATTCAGTTCTTCGAGATAATTAGCCAAAATCGATGTATTTTTGAATTGGTGCTGCCGCAAAGATAAGTCCCTTGGAGAATCTTTTGGCAGGAAGTCGCTAATTTATTCTCTGGGGGAGGGAGTATCATTTATCCCCTATCAATTGTCAATCGCATGGATTGCAGATCTGTGCCAGCGGGGGGAGTCGTGAAAAGTTATTAACTTGAAAGTCGCGAGTCTAGAAAAGTCACTTACTAAATCGATAAAATAAATTCTTTGTCAGGTTGGATAGTTGTTTAAATTTGTAGGCTGGTAGCATTAACTCATACCCTTCATGCTGAGTAGCCCAAAACATATTCTTACCGTTTTATTGCTGGTTTTAGGGAGCTTCCTGACAGGAAAGCTTCGTGCTCAATCGCTTGCATCGGTGAATGCTAATTTCAGAGAGAATACAGCCTACCCAACTTTTCCCGGCAAGGATCCGATCTTTTTTTTCTGTACCCAGGAAGGTGTTGCCACTGCTTCCCTGACTGCTCAGTCCTCGGGTTCATCGGTTACATTTCTTTGGGAGAAATTCGATCCGGTTACGGTAAAATTTCAGAATTTCTCCAACGATACCGGTACTTCTTCCACACTAAAAAATCTGACTGACGGGTGTTACCGCGTGTCCTTCACGGAGAGCGGCACCAATTACCAGTACAGGGCCTGGGTAATTAACAGCTGGATAACGCCAACGGCGACAATTGCTCAATCGACCTGTACCTATTTAAATCTTGCCTCCGGAGTGACGGGCGCCAACTTTCTCTATTATGATTTGTCTACCGGCAAATCCGTGGCCTTGACTCCTGATTACAAATTCCGGTGGTACGTCGGAACGCAATTGGTTGCTTCCGCACAAAATCCTTCGATCTCCTCGCCGCCATCCAAGACGACAGTCTACAGGGTGGAGGTTACCGATCGGGCAGGTTGCATGAAAAGTGCAGAGGTTACATACATTTCACCGATACCGATTGCAAAATTTACCTGGACCATCCCACAGCAAAATGATCCGCAATATGTCTTTCCGCAGGCGCCTGCTAACATCGATTTTCAGAATCTGAGTGAGAATAGCGATTCCGAAAAATATGAGTGGTACCTGTTTAAGGACAAGACGGTACTGGAATCTATGGGCGGAGGAACCGCTCAGATTGATTCATTTCTCACCACTATGTTCGATATCAACCCGTTGTTTACCTATGAGAATTCGGGTAAATATAAAGTGAAGCTGATTGCTGCCAAAACTGTGCAGGGTCTCACTTGCCGGGATACATTTTACTTGCCTGATTACATTATTGTGGATACTTCGCTGGTGAAAGTTGCTCCGGTTTTCACACCTAACGGGGATGGTGTCAATGATAAGCTGATCATCAAAACCAGATCGCTGGAGTCTTTAACTTTCACGGTGCTAAATCGTTGGGGTAAAGTAGTGCATCAATTCTCAAGCAGCTATTATTTGCCTGCAGATTCTGAGATTGCCGCGTGGGACGGCCGGGTAAACGGTAATTTGTGTTCCCCCGGCGTCTATTTCTATGTTGTTGACGCAAAGGGAAGAGATGGAGTACGACGACGAACGAAGGGGTTTGTGGAGATGATCTGGTAATGTGGAAATGGAACAATTAGGAGGCAAGTCAGTATAATTGCCGATAAGATACTTTTATGAATAAAGCTGTAGAAGATGCCAAAAGCATCCTGTGGGCGCAACAAAAGTGGCCCGGGATCTATTTTTTTAAGTTTATCGTTCCCAATGATAAAGAGAAGTTGGATCAGGTAAGAAGGCTTTTCAAGCTGGAAGAAAATATAACCTACCGAACTTCCAAAGACATTCGGTTTATCTCCCTATCCTGCAAACAGGAGATGCAAAATCCTGACGAGGTACTGGCCATCTACCAGCTGGCAAAAGAAATAGAGGGAGTAATATCACTCTGAAAGAAGTGAATAGTGAGAAGAGAAGAGAAGAGTGAAAATCTAAAATCCAAAATTTTCTATAATGATTCAGGCAAAACACAAAATTGAGCTTAGGCGAATTTCCTTTATTTTTTTACTTCTGTTCATCTCTTTCTCTGCACTTCTTGCGCAGACGCTTCAGGAAAAGATTCAGGCGTTGCCGGATGTCATCTCCGTTGAGAAGATGGAACAGAATCCATTCTTTAGCGAAGCATTCGTGATCAACGTCAAACAACCGATTGATCACAAACATCCGGAAAGAGGATATTTCCCGCAGCGCGTGGTGCTTTCTCACCTTGCATTTGATCGTCCTGTCGTTTTTGTTACGGAGGGCTATGGCGGTGGATACGCAATGGGGAAGAGGTACCTCGAAGAATTATGTCCGATATTGGAGGCAAATCAACTCTTTGTGGAGCATCGCTATTTTGGAAAATCTCGGCCGGATTCAATCAATTGGAGTGACCTTACCGTGGAAAATGCTGCAGCCGATCAGCATCATGTCGTGCAGCTTTTCAAAAAAATATACAACCGGAAATGGGTGAGCACTGGCATTAGCAAGGGTGGTGAGACAACGCTTTATCATCGCATGCTTTATCCGGATGATGTAGAGGCTTCCGTGCCGTATGTGGCGCCTCTGAATTTTTCCACGGAGGAGAACAGGCATCCGCATTTTATCGAATATGAAGTGGGAAGAAAGCATGACCGTAAGATTGTCAGGCAGTTTCAGACGGAGGTGTTGAAACGCAAGGATCGGTTAATGCCCTTGTTTGAACAATATTGCAAGGATAAAAATTACACTTTCAAGGCGCCGCTACGGGAGATTTATGATTATTCGGTACTGGAATATTCGTTTTCATTCTGGCAATGGGGTAGTTCGGTCAAGAGTATTCCTGCGTTGACTGCTTCTGATAAGGAGATATTTGATCACTGGCAAAAACTAAGCTCCTGCAGTTATTTTGATATCGAAAGCGGCAAGGCAAATCTTCCGTTTTTTGTACAGGCGCTACGGCAGCTTGGTTATTATGCCTACGACACGGCGCCGTTCAGGAAGGTCATTGAAACGAAAAACACAGAAAAATACATTGAACGTCTTTTCCTGAATAAGGATCAGGTTTTTGCCTATAATCCCGAAATGAGTATCGCAACCGACGAATACCTTAAAAAGCGGGCGACTAAAGTCCTGTTGATTTATGGAGCAGTCGATCCGTGGTCGGCCTCAGCAGCTACGGCCGACAAGAATCCGGGTGTGGTAAAATTAGTGGAGCCGGGAGGTAGCCATCGTAGTCGCATCGGAAATATGCCGGAACCACTTAAGCAAAAAGCTATCAGCACTATAAAAGAGTGGATGAAAGAATAATGTGCAAATATGAAAATGTGGAAATTTTCACATTTGCACATTTTCATATTTGCACATTAGCTTCTTTTTTTCCAGACTGTTACTTCGACTTCTTTCAGGATTGATTTCCGTTTGTTTATCCTGAAAAGGTAGGGTAATGTTGTCTTTTTATCGATCCTGGTAAAATGTTCACGCAACAATTCTTCAACAGTTTCGATCCCTCTAACTGGTTCGGCAGAACTGCGATAACCACCCAGCCAGTTCTCGGTTTTGGTGAATTTTTCATCCCAGTCGTATGAGGTAGCCAATACCAGAATGCCGTTTTCGTTCATCCTTCGGTGCAGCTGAGAAAGCAGTTCTTTGGGCTGATACACCTGATCCAGAATATTATTTAGCAGAATCAGGTCGTACCCGCTAAAGATATTTTTCATATTGGAAAAATCAGCCTGCAGGAATTTTACCTTTTTCACCAGAGGTTTCAAATCGAAATCTTCCAGGGTTACCTGCCGGTAATCGCAAATCTCACCTTCTTCAGGAAAGATATAATTAAACCTACCCTGCTCCTGCAGCTGGGTGGCCACCCGGATTGTGCGCGCCGAAAGATCCACGCCTGTGACATTGTTGAAACTTCGGGCCAGCTCCCAGGTGCTTCGGCCGGTCTTACATCCGAGATCCAACGCACAGCGCCTAAGCTCAGGTGCGGCGATGCTGGCGCAAAAATCTGCGATAGCTTTTTGAAAGTTTGGAACGGCCATCTGCGTATCGCCGTAATGCGTTTCGCAATGAAGGATCACTTCTGGATCCGTCTCATAGCTATCGTCTTTGATGACAACTTCCTGGTAGGAAGCTACATACCTGAATCCTGCGTGCTGGTAGAAATGTCTCCTGAACGCATATCTGGAATCGCGAATAGCCTCATTGCCTGTTGAAATCCATGATCCTCCCTTAATCAGGTTGTGACGCATATCGAATGTCGGGGTGGAGAAATCATCGTAGGATGGATGAATTTTAAATCCGTCATAGCCAGAAATCGGAGTTTCCGTCCACTGCCAAACATTGCCAACCAAATCGTAAAAATTGCCAAATTTGAATTGATCAACAGGGCAAGGACTCTGGAAATACTCCAGGTTGATATTTCCAGGCGCTTTCTCCCATTCGGGCATATCCGGAACAGTCGCATTTTGATGCAAGATGTACCATTCCTCTTCTGTCATAAGGCGGATGGGCAGACCCGTCTTCTCCTTTTTCCAGTTGCAGAAGGCTTTGGCTTCCAGGTAATTTATCTCTACCGGCCAGTTCCAGGGCATCTCAACTTCTTCAAAAACTAGTCGGAGTCGGTATGAGTCTTCATTCTTTCTCCAGAAAAGTGGGTGCACCGCCTTCGTGTATGTTTTCCATTTCCAACCCTCTTCGGTCCAGTATTCCTCCGTCTGATAGCCCTTATCGTCAATAAAATCCAGAAATTCACCGTTTGAGCAGAGGAAGGTCGCAGCATCAAAATCTTCTACCTGAGCCTGATGAGTGCCGTATTCATTATCCCAGCCGTATAATGTGTCGCCGAAGGATTTACCCAGGTTGACAGTCCGCCCTTTTACGCCAATCAGACTGTTTTTTGGTGCGTTTCCATACGTTTTGCAGGTATTCCAGGATGGAATCGGCTTGAGGTATTTCAACGGCAGCTGGCGGATCAGCACCGAGGATGTTTCAATGTGGATCCGGGAATGTTCTATGCCCATCAGAATAATCCATACCGGATCTTCCCAACGGATTGGCAGATGGATGGGCATCGTTTCAATCGTCTTAACTACAGTGTCATACACCTGAAGCCGGTACTCTTTCACCTCTTCAAACGAAGGCCATTTGTAATTGTTCTGATTGAGATCATCCCAGGACATTTCGTCGACTCCAATGGCAAACATTGATTCGAATCTTGGATTGATTCTCTTCTCCACTATCTTGGAAATGACAAGTTTGTTAATATAAAATGCCGCGGTATGACCGAAATAGAAGATCAGCGGATGACGAAGCGGGTCAGCCGTTTCGTACATTCCGGAGGTATCTGCAAATACCTCGAAAAGGCTTTCATCCAGTTTATATGTTTTCTTGAAATAGCTTAGAATTTCCGCCCTTTTTTGCTCCGGGTCGCCGGACTGCAGATTGAGGCTCTTCGTAATTAAATATGGATCCATATGAGTTAAAGAAAGTTGAAGAAAATGGAGGCGATCAGTAAACGAATTTGCGGGAGGCCGTGTCACAAAAATTTGCCGACCTCTTTTTTTAGGTCTGTCAAGGCTAATGCCACAGGAGCCGGATCTTCTTCAAGGTAATTGTTGAATATTTTTTTGCTTAGTTCGTAGCCGGAACTTTTTTGATCCAGTTCTTCTGCCGAACGGTTGACAAGCGAGATAAGCCGCTCTTTTGCACCCCGGATAGTTTCCCAAAGGATGGGGGATACGTAAATCTGTTGGGAAAGATTATGTTCAAATTCCTGACGAATTGTAGTTAGAAGCACCTGATGGTATTCGGAAACCGTTAAGTCGTGAGGAGAATGTCTCATCAACATTGATTCGGGTGCAATTCTTTCCAGAAAAAGCGTAAGACGTTCGTAAGCCTGCAGTTTAAGGGGCGTCATCTCCTTTGCGTGCAGTACCCGGAATTCGAACTCCCTGCGTCGCTTATCATTTTCAAGCATGTCGCGGAAAAGAAAATAGGCAGTCACGAAAACGATTAATGCCGGAAGCGTAATTTTTAAAATTTCCCAAAACCCATTGATATCGTTCGCCATAAAAATTGAATTTGCTTATTTTTAACTCTGATTTTACGTCAAAAAGTTACTTTGGTTTCTGAATCAGACTATAGTATTGAAAGAATTGGATTGTAAAAAAGAGTATCGTAAGCACCGCCAGAAGGAGGTATCTTCTCTTTTTATAATAGAAGAAAAGCAGCGTCGCTAGGGCTAGAATTGCTCCGGCACAATTCAGCCAGTTTGTGGTCAGAAGGGTCCCTGCAGTTTCTCTCATCTGAATGTTTTCAACGAAATGGGAAGGGTTGATGTAAAACAGATTGTAGTACAGACTTATCATCCCGATAACCATAAAAACAGACCAACCGGCATAGGTGAATGTTTGTTTTTTATCAACGAATCCAATAATTACCAGGGCGATGCCAATAAATATTCCCCATAGCGGAATAAGCATTGGAAGATAGAGTTCCGGAGTTTGCATGGTTGTAAAAGCTTAAATTATTTATTGGTTTTGCAGAGCAAAAATGGCATGAACATGAATTTGGGTGCAGGTTTCAATCAAAATCTGTACGAATGTTTAATAGTACCCGCAAATATACTATTATCATCGGGTGTGCCGGCAAGTCATATTTCGCTATTTTTGCGAAAAATTATTATTGATGCTTAGAAAAGAAGAATTAGCTGTTGATCCGAGAGCCAGGGGACTGATATTTGATATTGATGGCACCATTTCGGATACCATGTCGATACATCTCAAGGCCTACCAGGATACCGCTGCCGAGTATGGTTTTGAGATCACTCCTGAAATATTTTACAGTATGAGTGGCATTCCTGCATACCAGACGAGTGTGCTCCTGAAAGAGAAATTTGGTTTAACCTTTGACCCGATGGAATTTTCGGAAAGAAAGGAGTCTCATTTTCTGAAAAATATTCATCTTGCAGTTCCAATAATGCCTGTCATAAAAATTATCAAAGAATATTTTGGCAAATTGCCGATGGCATGCGGAACAGGAGGTACGCGGTTTTATGCGCTGAAAACTTTGGAGCTTGCAGGTGTCCGTTCTTATTTCGAACATATTGTGACGGCCGAAGACGTTCTGAACCACAAACCTCATCCCGATACTTTCTTAGAAGCTGCAAGATTGCTAGGCGTCTCACCTCAATATTGTCAGGTTTTTGAAGATAGTCACCTGGGAATCCAGGCCGCAAATTCGGCCGGAATGATTGCAACGGATATTTTGCCCTATATAAAGTAGAATCATGGACTTTAAGATTACTGCCGATTTCATCCCTACTGGTGATCAGCCTCAAGCAATTGAGCAGCTGAGCGAAGGGATTATGTCAGGTACACCCTATCAGACGCTCCTTGGTGTGACAGGCTCTGGCAAGACATTCACCATGGCCAACGTAATCGAAAAGGTTCAGAAGCCAACGCTGATTCTGAGTCATAACAAGACATTGGCTGCTCAGCTTTACGGCGAAATGAAGCAATTTTTTCCGGAGAATGCAGTTCAATATTTCGTCTCGTATTACGATTATTACCAACCGGAAGCCTACCTGCCGGTTACTGATACATTTATTGAAAAGGATCTCGCTATCAATAAGGAGATTGAGAAATTGCGACTCGCGGCGACCTCATCGTTGCTGTCGGGCCGAAGGGATGTGGTTGTCGTGTCTTCCGTTTCCTGTATCTATGGCATTGGAAATCCGGAGGACTTTCACGCAAATGTGACACATATCAAAGTCGGGGAGCAGGTAGGGCGGAATGTTATGCTCCGGAAGTTGGTGGATGCCATGTATTCCCGTACGGAGGTTGATTTCCAGCGAGGCAATTTCAGGGTAAAGGGTGATACTGTCGATATTTTTCCCGCTTACGCGGATGATGCGGTGCGGATACAGTTCTACGGGGATGAGATTGAAGAGATTTCCACTTTCAATCCTGAATCCGCTGCTTTTTTGCAGCTTCACGATCATTATTCCATCTATCCTGCCAATATTTTCGTCACAACGAAAGACCGCACCAAAGCGGCGATCCGTATGATTCAGGATGACCTGATACGTCAGATCGATTTTTTTAAGAGTACCGGGAAACACGCTGAAGCAAAGCGGATAGAAGACCGTGTTAATTACGATCTTGAGATGATCCGGGAGCTGGGTTATTGTCCGGGAATAGAAAATTACTCCCGATATTTTGATGGCAGGACGCCGGGTTCAAGACCCTTCTGTCTGTTGGATTTTTTCCCCGAGGACTATCTGATGATCATTGATGAGAGCCATGTCACCATGCCGCAGATTCGGGCCATGTATGGTGGCGACCGATCCAGGAAGACCACCCTGGTTGATTATGGATTCAGGCTACCAGCCGCCATAGACAACCGTCCGTTGAAATTTGACGAGTTTGAGGCGATCGCCCGACAGCAGGTCTTTGTGAGTGCTACCCCTGCCGATTATGAATTGCAGAAGAGTGAAGGCGTAATCGTAGAGCAAATCATTCGCCCGACCGGACTGCTTGATCCGATCATCGAGGTACGTCCGGCGCATAACCAGATCGATGATCTGATCCATGAAATTCACCTCCGGATTGAAAAGAATGAGCGCGTCCTTGTGACGACATTGACCAAACGGATGGCGGAAGAGCTGTCGAAATATTTCGATCGTATCAGCATCAAATGTCGCTATATTCATTCGGATGTCGATACAATGGAGCGGGTAGAGATCATGGAAGAGTTGCGCAAGGGGAGCTTCGACGTCCTGGTAGGGATTAACCTTCTGCGTGAAGGACTCGATTTACCCGAAGTTTCATTGGTGGCTATTTTGGATGCGGATAAGGAAGGCTTTCTTCGTTCTGAACGCTCGCTTACCCAGACGGCTGGTAGGGCTGCCCGAAATCTTAACGGCCGGGTTCTGATGTACGCTGATAAGATTACGGATTCGATGCAGCGAACCATCGACTCTTCCAATTACAGAAGGAATAAGCAGCATGAATACAATCTGGCTAACGGAATTACACCGACACAGATAATAAAAGCTACCCGCGAAATCATCGGAATGGAGTACCGGGTAACCAAAGGCATGGGCGGAAAACCGTATGTGCCGCCAGAAATGATTGATTATGCAGCAGATCCGGTACTTGCCTATATGAATTCGGATGCGTTGGAGAAAGCGATTCTGAAAACTAAAAAGGAGATGGAAAAGGCGGCCAAAGAGCTCGATTTTATTGAAGCTGCCAGACTTCGCGACGAAATGTTTGCTTTGCAGAAACTATTGAAAGATCGTAAAAATGGATAAACAGATTGCTTCGGCTTTGCACGAAATGATGCAACGAAACAAGGGCGATCAGAAGCGAATCGAACACTCGCTAAAAGTTTATGGATATGCCCGGCTGCTAGGAATCATGGAAGGATTGAGTGAGGAAATGCAGTTCATTTTGGAGTTGACGGCGATCCTTCACGATATTGGAATTCATGTTTCTGAAGCCAAATATGGTTACTCTGACGGACACAAACAGGAAATTGAAGGTCCGCCGGTAGCTCGCGAAATCCTGGAAAATTGTCTTGTCACTCCTGAAATTGTCGACAGGGTATGTTTCATTGTCAGCAAGCACCACACTTTTTCTGCGATCGATGCCATCGATTTTCAGTTGCTGGTTGAGGCTGATTTTCTGGTAAATTCGGTTGAAGAAGCGGTTTCCCCGGATGGGGTAAAAAAGTTTGTGGAGATGAATTTCAAAACACAGAGTGGCAGAAAGTTGATCCTTGAATTATTCCCGGCCTGATTCGTGCGGGATATTACTGCCAATCCAGAAATTTAGTTTTTTGTAATTCTACTAAACGGGGATGTACTGCATTCAGTTTTTGGTTGGATAGAACCTTTTCGTATCGTTCCAGATAGGCTACAGCCATTTTCCTGCTATTAAATTCTTCTACTGCATAGTCGTGGCAATGTTTTCCGGAAAAATCACCAGCGTGGGCAATTGCCCGAATAAGTTCTTCTTTTTTAGCGGATAAAACGCCCATATCACCGGGTACTATTTCGGGCAGGGAACCATAGGGAGTACCAAAAACGGGACATCCAAAATAGAGGCTTTCTATCAGCGATAATCCAAAAGGCTCATGCCATCTCACAGGGAAAATCAATCCCTTTGAGTTGTTTAGCTGTTCGCATTTTTTTTCTTCGCTGACGATTCCGTAAAAGGCGGCTCTGGAAGAAATCGTTAGCCTAATTCCCATCTTGATATTGAATCTCTTACCGCCCAATACTTTAAGCGTTTCGGATTTCGTTCCTCTTACCACATCGATTGCACCTCTTACATTTTTTAATCTCCAGGCTGCTAACCCTAAAAAATGAAAAAATGTCCTTTTAGTATCGAAGGTCGGCTTTGGATAATCATCCCAATCCAATCCATTATGAACAAACGAATCCGAGCCGTGTCTTTGAGCATGATTCTTCGAAACAAATACGGTGTTTAAGTCCAGCTCACGGAAATCTCTTAAGTTTCCGTGCGTGGTGATGATGTAAGGTTTTTTTAATTTGTGAATATTGTCGGGCGTGAAGTTAAAATGAACCAAGTCTATATCAACCGGAATTTGGTCAATGATATCTTTACCCGGATTTATCGGAATGATCTTACCAAAGCTGCATGAAGAGCCTTTCTTCACAAGATAGCTCACCTGATGTCCGAATTTGACCAGTTCTTTACCAAGACACCAGATAACCCGTTCGGTGCCACCGTAAAATTTGGCAGGAATTATTTCCGGATTGACAATCAATATTTTCATTTGTTCGATTAGCTTACCCTAAGTTACGGATATTTTATTGCTTACTAGTTTTCTTTAAGAGAAATCGGAGGGACTGTTAATTGAGCCGGGATTATAACGCAAAAAGCCCTAATCAGTTATGATCAGGGCTTTTGAAGTTAAGGGACCAATTATCCCAAATATGTCTTAAGTAATTTACTTCGCGAGGTATGTCTTAGACGACGGATCGCTTTTTCCTTGATTTGACGAACTCTTTCGCGGGTAAGGCCAAAGTGCTCACCAATTTCTTCCAGCGTCATCTCCGTACTTGCTATACCAAAGAACATGCGGATAATATCAGCTTCTCTTTCGGTTAAAGTGGCAAGTGAACGTTCAATTTCGCGTGAAAGTGATTCGTCGATAAGAACACGGTCTGCGTTAGGCGAGTCGTTATTAATCAACACATCCAGCAAACTGTTGTCTTCACCATCAACGAAAGGAGCATCTACGGATACGTGGCGACCGGAAACGCGGAGAGTATCAGCCACTTTTTCCGCTGGAAGTTCCAGCTGATCGGCTAACTCTTCCGGAGAAGGTCTGCGTTCGTGTTCCTGCTCAAACTTGGAATATGCTTTGTTGATTTTATTCAGCGATCCAACCTGATTAAGTGGAAGACGTACAATTCTTGATTGCTCGGCTAATGCCTGCAAAATAGACTGACGAATCCACCAAACAGCGTAGGAGATAAACTTAAAACCTCTGGTTTCGTCAAATTTTTCCGCAGCTTTGATCAAACCTAAATTACCTTCGTTGATCAGGTCGGGCAAACTCAATCCCTGGTTTTGGTATTGCTTGGCGACAGATACCACGAAACGGAGGTTGGCTCTTGTAAGTTTTTCAAGTGCTGCCTGGTCTCCTTTCTTGATCCGTTGCGCTAACTCAACTTCTTCCTCAACTGAAATAAGTTCTTCTTTTCCAATTTCTTGAAGATATTTGTCAAGCGACGCGCTTTCACGGTTCGTAATTGACTTGGTAATTTTTAGTTGTCTCATGCTCTGCGATTAAAAGTCTGCAAAGATAGCAATACTATTCTTTTGAACAATATTAAATCTTTTGCAACAATATACGAATTATTCGTTTAAATTAAAAACATAATATGCCCACTTTCCGTCAGGATATACACCCTCGATCAGGACTGGCTTCTTGTCACTTGATTTGGCAATAATCCGCTTAATATCTTCTACGCTTCCAACGGATATTTTGTTAACATCAGTGATGATAAATCCAGCGCGGACACCTGCATTTTTGAATTTTCCGCTGGTTATCTTCAATACCTGTACTCCCTGGTCGATGTTAAGGCGCTCCTTGTCTTTGTTTGAGATGTCGCCAAATTCTGCGCCCAGAGTGGAAAAGGATTCTTTTACGATGGAGGTGTTACCCTTCATATTGCGGAGCGTAACATTGAATGTTTTCTCTGCTCCGTCACGTTTGACGATTACAACAACCTGGTCGCCAGGACGATGTTTTCCGACTTGTTCCTGAAGTTCGGAGACCGAGTTTACTTTCGTGCCGTTCACCGCTACAATCACGTCACCTTTTTTGATGCCCGCTGACCTGGCAGCACCATCATCTGTGATATCTTCAATATAAATTCCTTCAATTTTGCCGAGGCTGTGCTCTTTTGCTAATGCATCATCAATATTTTTGATTGTTACGCCGAGTAAAGCCCTTTGAACTTCTCCAAATTTTCGCAGATCCTCTACCACTTTATGAACGATGGAGGCTGGGATGGCGAATGAGTACCCGGAGTAGGAGCCCGTTTGTGAGGCGATGGCCGTATTGATACCGACCAATTCTCCCCGGGCGTTCACAAGGGCACCTCCACTATTGCCAGGATTAACGGCAGCATCCGTTTGGATAAATGATTCCAACGGCATCTGACCGCTCATGATTCCGATACTTCTGGATTTTGCACTGACAATTCCGGCTGTAACAGTCGATGTCAGATTGAATGGATTACCAACTGCGAGTACCCATTCTCCAAGTTTGAGCGCTTCTGAATCTCCCCATGACAAGACAGACAGGTTTTTAGCTTCAATTTTTACCAAAGCGATATCCGTATTAGGGTCGCGGCCAACTACTTTGGCAGTGAATCTGCGGTTATCATTCAGCACCACGTCGATATTATCGGCTCCGTCAACAACATGGTTGTTGGTAACGATATAGCCGTCCTCACTGATGATGACTCCTGATCCGGCAGCCATCCTCATCTGTGGTTCCTGTGGATAATTATTCCGGGGACCGAAGAAAAAATCAAACAACTGATTGCCGCCTTCGTACATTGCACCTTTTGTTTTAGTTGTAATGTGGACGACAGCAGAGACACTTTTCTCGGCAGCCTGAGTGAGGTCGGGCAGCTGAGCTTGCGGTAATGATGGGGGTGTATAGCTCGAAAACTGAACTGGTTTGTTTTCGGCAACAATAACTGGATTTTTGTTTGTACTAAATTCTGAATACAACAGAAGAGCTAATACTGCCCCAAGAAATGCAAATGCTAAATTCGATGCACTTTTTTTTAGTGTGTTCATACTATTTACTTTTAAAATTTGATATAGAAAATATCTCAAATTTCGTACCATCTCAACAGGTACATTCACCCTATTAGACGGAAAAAGGGTTCAAAAGTAATCCTGATTAACAAACTTTAACTACAAGCCGAAAGCATAGCCAGAACAAGGCTGGTCTAACCCCTTCAGTATTCTTGGTTTGACAAATTGGCAGGCTCTTATTGGCTGTCTTTCCCCGGGACATTGAACCACTTGGTGAGCGGTTCAGAGGGGACATATTGCTTGATATAAGCTATTGCTTCTTCGGAATTTGAAGCAACAAAATAGTTTTCCCGATAACTTTCTTTGGCAAAAGTTTCACTGTAAGCAAGGTCAAATTGCTGAAGCAATGGATTGTAATATCCGTTGGTATTGATGAAGACGACAGCCTTGTTGTGGTAATTCAGCTGTTTCAGGGTTATGACTTCCAGTATCTCCTCCAGTGTGCCAAATCCGCCGGGCAGGGCAATAAAGGCATCCGACCGCTTGCGCATCAGATATTTCCGCTCGCGCATGTTTGGCGTGATAATCTGCTCATGATCATTTGGGTTGGAGAGACGGTGCGAATGGATCAGTTCAGGAATTATACCCACCGTTTTTGAACCATGTTCCCGCGCTGCCTCTGCACAACAATGCATCAACCCGACATTGGCGCCTCCGTAAATCAGATCCCAACCGGACACACCGATTTGCTTACCCAAATTTTTGGCCTCCTCGAAGTATATCTCAGGAATGGCGTTACTGGATGAGGAGAATACGCAAATGTTCATGGATTTTCGATTTTGGATTTTCGATTTTAGAATTACGGTAAATGAAGAATTGGAACTTTATATAAAAAAACAGGGTAGCATAAATTTTGACTAAAGCGCAATCCAAAATCCAAATTCCAAAATCGAAAATAACTTAGACGTCGATATTTGCATACGTGGCATTGTCTTCAATAAACTTACGACGAGGAGGTACTTCATCGCCCATCAGCATCGAAAATACGTGATCCGACTCAGCTGCATTCTCGATTTCCACTTGACGAAGTGTACGTCTTTCAGGATTCATGGTTGTATCCCAAAGCTGCTCGGCGTTCATCTCTCCCAAACCTTTGTATCGCTGAACATGGACATTCTTTTCGTTACCACCGGCCCATTCTTCAATAATTCTTAACCGCTGAGGTTCGGTCCAGCAGTATTGCTCCTGCTTTCCTTTCTTTATGAGGTACAATGGCGGAGTGGCGATGTAGATGTGGCCATTCATGATAAGATCATGCATGTAGCGGAAGAAGAAGGTCATAATCAAGGTGGCGATGTGCGAACCATCGACGTCCGCATCCGTCATGATAATAACCTTGTTGTATCTTAATTTGCTAATATTTAATGCTTTTGGATCTTCGTCGGTGCCGATTGATACGCCCAAGGCAGTGTAGATATTCCGAATCTCTTCGCTATCCAACACGCGGTGCGGCATGGCTTTTTCCACGTTGAGGATTTTCCCGCGCAAGGGCAGAATCGCCTGGAAACTCCGGTCGCGACCTTGCTTGGCCGTGCCACCTGCAGAATCTCCCTCGACTAAAAACAGTTCGCAGCGTTCAGGATCTTTTTCGGAGCAGTCGGCGAGTTTGCCAGGTAGTCCGCTTCCGGTGAGTACATTTTTACGCTGAACCAGCTCGCGTGCCTTACGCGCCGCATGGCGTGCCGTAGCGGCAAGAATAACTTTGTTGACGATGAGTTTCGCTTCACGCGGATGCTCTTCCAAATAATTACTGAGCATTTCGCTTACAGCCTGGTCGACAGACGCACTAATCTCGGAGTTGCCCAACTTGGTCTTCGTCTGACCTTCAAACTGCGGTTCCTGAACTTTGCAGGAAATAACAGCTGTCAGTCCTTCGCGGAAGTCATCACCGGCAATTTCAAATTTCAGTTTTTGGAACATACCGCTGTTTTCGGCATAGCTCTTCAGGGTACGGGTAAGTCCGCGTCTGAAACCAGTCAGGTGCGTGCCACCTTCAATTGTATTGATATTGTTAACGTAGGAGTGAACGTTCTCCGTAAATGAGTTGTTGTAACACATCGCGATTTCAACCGGTACATCATTTTTCTCGGTAGAAATATTGATGGTCTCCTCGATAATTCTTTCACGTGTACCATCCAGATAATCAACAAATTCAGATAAACCGGCTTCCGAATAAAAGACTTCCTGTTTGATAGATCCATCCGCCTCTTTAACCCGTTGATCCTGCATGATTAACTTTATTCTCTTATTCAGAAAGGCTAATTCACGCAACCGGGCCGACAGTATATCGAATTTAAATTCAGTTGTGGTAAAGATTGTATCATCTGGTCTGAAGGTGATTGTGGTACCCGTACGATCGGTCTGTCCGACAATCTTTACATCCCCCTGAGGAGCGCCTTTGGAATATTCCTGTTCCCAGATATTTCCATCGCGGTGGATTTCAGCACGAAGATATACTGAGAGCGCATTTACGCAGGAGACACCCACACCATGAAGACCTCCGGAGACCTTATAACTCTCTTTGTTAAATTTTCCACCAGCATGCAGAACGGTCAGAACAACCTCAAGTGCAGATTTGTTCTCCCCGACGTGAAGCTCGGTCGGAATACCACGACCATCATCCACGATGGTGACGGATCCATCTTCATTGATGGTCACCATTATGTTGTTGCAATAACCTGCCAACGCTTCATCGATGGAGTTGTCGATAACCTCATAAACAAGGTGATGCAATCCTCTGATATTCACATCTCCGATGTACATGGCAGGCCGCTTTCTTACAGCTTCCAATCCTTCCAGTACCTGAATGCTATCTGCTCCGTATGAAACTTCTGCGGCCGATTTTATCTTCTTTTCTTCGCTCATGCTTTTATTGAATTATTATCAAATTTCAATTTCAAAACAATTGATATTCAGGAATTTAAAATTATTCCCGACAAATTTAAAACCATCTGAAATTGAATGATTTTTTCTGCTGTTTGTACCAGGCAAATATAGCTAAAATTCCCCAAGTGGACAAGCATTTTTTCAAAAAGAGAAGCTTGCTCCAAGTTTAAAACGGATGCCCTGAACCGTATATCCATACCAGGGTTCGTCCTTCCTGTTCAGGAGATTTTCAACGCTGCCCATGAACTCCAGATTCTTCATAAATTGATACTTAGCTCCAATATTTGCTTCGATCATTGCATCGGTTTTGAGGTAGATGGGGGGGGGAGGCAACGAAGAAAGATAGGGCGGATAATAATATTGCAACATAATGTTCCTGGGTCCGGTAAAGAGTAGCTCAGCAGATGCCTTTATTTTGTCTGTAACCTTGAAATTGGCGCTGCCACTGAGCGTGAAGTCGGGCAAATAGGGTGCGCTTTCCAGATTTCTAAGTGAATAGGAGTAAAAGTGACCTGAGAGCAGTAAAAAGAGATCGGATGTGGTATAGGTGAGATCTCCGGAAAAGTCCAACGTGTTTATGTTGTCATAAACCACATCAAACGCATTGTTGTAGGACAGATCATTCAATGTTGGATCAACCGTTCCAGGTATTTTTTCAATTTTTGTGACATAGAAATACTGCTCTTCGGCCTGCGTATATTTTATCCCAAGGTTAAAAGCAAGTGGCGCGGCAATTTTTCCCTTCACCCCGCCGTAAAAGATGTACCTGTAATTGGTCGGATTGACTTCCAGCGTAGGATTTATCCAGCGGTTTTCTGCCGCAATCTTCGAGTAATTATTATTTTGAAGTGAGCCGTCAACGCCCGCATACAAGGATAAATTCTTCATTGCGGTATTGAGTGTAAAAATGCCATTGGGGTAAATGCCGAATTTTGTGGACATGTCCCCAAACCCGGAGCAGAGCGTGATACCTCCTTCAAAGGAAAATAAGTCCCTTTTGAATAGTATTGTCGGCGATAACCGGAGCCATGAATTTTTTGGGGAAAATAACAACGGGAAATCAGAGAAGCTCGTCACATTTTCAGTTTCAAAGTGCTCAAATCCAGTGTTCAGCTTTCCGCTGAAAGCGCCAAAATCGTATATGAAATCACCTTTGAAGCTGATTCCTTTCTCAACCTGATTCGTCGAGGTATTGAAATAGCTTAACCGGATGCCGGTGTTAAACTTCATTAATCCATTCGCAGAGGCATTACTTTTAACCGATAAATCAAAATATCCAAGCTGATTTAACTGATTCTGATCGAAATATTTCACGAAAGTATTGGTCATAATCGTAGCCGGAATCGCTATCGGATAACCAAAAAACCGGTTCATATCGCGCTGGTATGACAGTTCAGAGGCAATTGTTACGCCATCCAGGACATAACTTCCGAAAATGGCCGCCTTATTGTAACTGAAGGGAGCATCAATTTCGTTGCCACCTTTCAGTTTGACTTTCCCCTGCGACGAGAGGTGGTTCATCTGAACGCCGAACGTTCCGTTAATCGAATTAGGATTGCTCAGGAAGAAATCGAAGAATGGGGTAAAGTTTGTGCCAAATCCGCCACTGATTTTTCCGTAGCCGGGATAGTTGATCTCCCGTTGGAACTGGTTAGAGGCCTTCAGTACAGACGATTGAAATCCGTATGTGATCGGATGACTTGAGGTCTGGTAATTCAAATCCGGTCGGAATCTGGTGGTGTCGCTGATTTCCGGCAGGAGATCGATTTTCGCAGCTTTCGAAACAGATGGTCTGTATGCTTTTACCACTTCAACCTGCTGGTTCATCTTCGATGTATCCTGTTGCGCAAATGCTGAATGGCAAAATCCGGTTACGACAACCAGCAGAAAAAATTGAATTATGAAATATCGTTGGGTCATGGGATGATTGTAAACGGTTATTTTTTTTGCTCCAATATTTTCAGATAGGCAGAAGCTTCATCAACAATGCCATCCTCCTTATTGTCGTAGTTTTCGATGACACTCTTCAGTGTATTCGTGGCCTGAAACAGGTCGTTCATCTTTTCGTAGATATGTGCCAGAAGCACGAAACTCTTGCCAAGCCAGTATTTCTGCGGACTATTCTTCGCAATAAAATCCATTATCTCGTTCTCTGCATCTTTGAGCCGGTTATTGTCTGCATAATATTTGCAAACGCTGTATTTGGCTTCGGCACCTTCTCTTGATTTTGGATCAGCAGAAAGTTTGCGCCAAAGGGGGAGGGCCTTGGTTTGGTCTTTCAATGCGTCGTAGGCTTTGGCTGATTTATAGGAGCATTCCCGGTCAATTTCGGACGAGAGCTTTCCGCTGCTGCGGATCTTCCAGCCAATTCTGGCAACTTCCTCCCAATGACTCAATTCATAGTGACACCGCAGCGTACCCAACGTTCCGGCCAGGACATTTGCCGGGGTTCCAGCAATACTCTCGATGCGCTGGAAATAGCCTAATGCTTTCTCATATTCTTTGGCATCGTACGACAATCCTGCCGCTTTTACCAGCGCATTTTCTGTGAAAATATTGTCGCCGGCAGCCAGCACATCCTCATAATCTTTCAGAGCCTCGGCAGTTTCGCCGGCATTATACGAGCATTCGGCACGGTAATATTTGGCATTGACTGTAAAATTTCCTTTCGGGAAACCCGCAAGGTATTTTGATAGTTGCTCTTTTGCATCCGGCGCCTGCGCCATGTACAATTTTTCGGCTGCTGAATAGGTCAGCGAGTCTTGTTCATTTTGTGACGGAGTTGCCCCTTTACCCAATTTTTTGGTGTAGGTGATGTAATCTTCCACCTTGTTGTTCTCCATGTAATTATTCTTGATGCCGGTGAGTGCGCCTCTGGCTTCCGGAGAATCTGGATATTTGTCGATTACCTGTTTGTACCACGCAATCGATTCATCATATTGGTTCTGGTTGTAAGCGATAAGTCCAAGCTGAACCAACGCCTTTGGCACCAGCTGGCTACCCGGATATTTCTCAATAAGATTCGAATACTTTGATTTGGCACCTTCAAAATCAGATATTTTCTCAAAGGCTTTTCCTGTTTCGAAGAGTGCATCGTCGCAATAGGGCGAATTTGGATATTTCGTCAGTAACTCGCCAAGTTCCTGGATTTTTGCTTGATGTTCCTGCATCAAACCGTGCGTGAAAGCAATCTGAAACAGCGCATAATCGGCATCAGAAGAACCGTGATCAATTGCCTTCTGGTAGAAACTCAGCGCCTCCTCGAAATTTCTGTCGGCATATTTGCAGTCGCCCAGCCGGTTATAGACATCACCCAAAAGCTTTTCGTTGTCGGCGGCAGGAAGGTCAGCAAATTTCCCAAAATAAGCAGCAGCCTGAGCCAGATCCTGCTTGTTGAAGAAATGATACCCGATGTTGTAATTGGATAACGGATATTCCTTCAACTTTGTGCTTCCCGGTAGGGATTGAAATTTTTTATATTCGACAAAAGCCTCATCCGGTTTGCCCAGACGATAGAGTGTCTCTGCCTTCCAATAATTTGCAGTGGCTTTGAAAGCCGGATTGTAGGTTCCATTTTCAAGGGATTTGTTGAAAAGCAGTAGCGCACCGTTGAAATTTAAATCCCGGAAAAGCTCCATTCCGCGGTAGAGCGTCACGCGCTGGTATGCCTTTTTGATCGACGGACTCTTGACTTTTATACGATCCATCGAAGCCAAGGCGTCCCTGTAATTGTGAGTCGTCATGAAGACATTGACGAGGTAGTTGTATGCCAGATCATTCTCCCTGGCATCCGGGTATTCGGCAATATATTTATCCAGCGCCTTAATGGATTCGTTGAATGGCGAATAATCCAGTTCGTACGTAGCCTTGGCATATTGAAACAGGGCATCCTGCCTTATTTTTGGATTAAATTTCATTTCGGAGGCATGCTGAAATGCCAACAGCCCCTTTTGCTTATCTCCTTTTTTCATGTAGAGCGAACCAAGCTGATAATAAGCGCCTTGCGAGATGGCATCCTGCATCTGAACCGATTTTTCATACCATTGAATTGCCACATTCGGGTTGCCACTCTTTTCCTGACAGTATCCCGCAACATAACAATCTGCCCGACTCAACTCTTTCCCTTTAAAATACTTGTCAATCAGAGCAGTCGCAGAGTCATATTGCTCAAGTTTGTAATAAGAAGTAACCAGGATTCTCGCCAATTCGAATTTTCGATCTTCCGGGGCTTTCGCTAAAAGTGGAACTCCCTGAGCCAGAACATCCTCGTAATTTCCTTTGGCAAAGGCAATTTGCACCTGGTAATATGGAATAATTTTGAAGTAAACAGGCGTGTTCTCGAGTTTTTTAAATTCTGCAAGCGACTCATCGTAGTGTCCTTCCAGGTAACTAATATGCGCCCAGTAGTATTTTGAACCATCCCCTAAAGCACCTTTTTTGTTCCTCAGCTGATCGAAATTTGCTTTAGCCTTAGCATTTTCGCCAGTTTCCAGAAGAGATACTCCGGAGTAGTATAGGTACTTGTCGCGCTCGGCTTCAGTCAGGGCATAGGTGTCCAATTTTTGGTAGAGTTGAAGCGCCTCTTTGTATTTTTTTTGGGAAAAAGCGAGGTTTGCCAATCTGAAAACGGCCGCATTCATCAAAGGAGACTCCGGCTGATCTTCAACGAATTTTTTTAGTTCGGCTTCACCATTTGGATTTCCAAGTTCCAGTCGGGAGGCGGCGAGGTAATAGTCGGAAGCGTCAGAAAGTAATCCGGCGTTTTTTTTCTGCAATTCTTCAAATATGTGTATTGCTGATCCGTAATTTCCCTGCTCAAATAAGGCGACACCTTCATTATAAAGGCGGACTGCCACAGTAGACCCACTCTCTTTGTTTTGAGAAGAGGCTGTTAACCAAGGGTATAGGAAAGTTATCAGGATAAGAATTATGCTATTTATTTTGGATCTCATGGGGTCTGTTTCAGTCTCAAAATAATAATTCGATAATTTTATTGTCCTGTGGAGGTATATTTTAAGATTTCGACGGATCGTCAAAAAAACTTAGATTTGTACTGCAGGACGATTACAAAATTAGGATTTTATCAATACTTCACCCATGGCAGAAGAAATTATCAAACTGAAAAATGCAGATATCTATCAACAAGAGAGTTTGGTGTTGAAAGATGTCAATCTGACGATCAATAATGGCGAATTTCTTTATATTATCGGGAAGGTAGGAAGCGGCAAAACCAGTTTGCTGAAAGTTTTTTACCACGACATCCCGCTTGCGACCGGTGAGGGAACTGTGATGGGTTATGATCTCAATACAATGAAAATGAAGGATATTCCACTACTTCGCAGGCGGCTGGGGATTATTTTTCAGGACTTTCAATTATTAGGCGACCGGACAGTTCAGAAAAATTTCGAATTTGTGTTACGCGCTACCGGGTGGCGACAGGAGAAGGCTATTCAGGATAGGATTGATGAGGTTCTTAATCTGGTAGAGATGCCTGATGCAGGGCCCAAAATGCCGCATCGCCTGTCGGGCGGGGAGCAACAACGTATCGTAATTGCCCGTGCAATGCTCAATAATCCACAAATTATTCTGGCCGACGAACCTACCGGAAACCTCGATCCGGAAACTTCTGAAAAATTAATGACCCTTCTGCATGCGATTAACAAAGATGGAGTGACTATCGTTATGGCGACCCATGATTATGAGATGATCCGTAAGTTTCCAGCCCGCCGAATGATTTGTGAATACGGTGAGCTGAAAGAATTCCAGCTTCCACCGGAACCCGTCGATTTCGATATTTTGCTAAACGACTCCCTCTAATCCTTCGCTTCCCCCAATATTATTCACTTTCCACTTTCATGTTCAAGCTTATTCCCAATTTCTCCCTAAAAAGTCACAATAGCTTTGGTTTGGATGTGTGTTCAAACTATTGGTTGTCTGTTACTTCTGCTGAAGATTGGAGTAGTGCGATGGTGCGGTATCCCCATCTCTTGGAGGAGAAAAGGCTTATCATCGGCGGTGGAACAAATCTCTTATTCTGTTCAGACTTTGACGGATTGATCATTTCTCCCGATTTCTGTGGCTTTACAATAACTTACCAGGATAGCAGTATAGTTGAGGTGAAGGTCGGAGCGGGCGAAGAGTGGGACGATTTTGTGGCATATTGTGTAGAGAACAATTGGTATGGAATCGAAAATCTATCGCTAATACCCGGTAAAGTGGGAGCCGCCCCGGTTCAGAATATTGGGGCATATGGTGTTGAGGCAGAGTCTGCAATTGTGCGTGTTGATGGAATTAATCTGAGCACGAATGAGCCAGTGGGCTATACGCATGATCAATGCCAGTTTGGCTATCGGACGAGTATTTTCAAAGAGCAGCTCTCCAATGTTTTTATGGTCACGCATGTGACATTCAGACTACAAAAGCATGGAGAACCGGTATCCGGATACGGTGATCTGATGAAAACCATCCAGGAATTTGGGGAGCCCAGTTTGCAGAATATCCGGAAATCCATCATCCAAATCAGAGCATCCAAACTTCCCGATCCTAAGAAGCTTGGCAATGCGGGAAGTTTTTTCAAGAACCCGATCGTTACGGAGGAGATTGCCGGAGCGTTGGAGGAGCTGCTTCCAGGGTTGCCGGTTTACCAAATGACCGAAGGTTTCGTGAAAATTGGCGCCGGATTTCTGATCGAAAAGGCCGGGTGGAAAGGTTTTGTCTCGGGACATGCTGCTGTGCATGACCGGCAGGCTTTGGTGCTGGTTAACAAAGGTAATGCTACCGGCGAAGAGATTCTCGGGCTTTCGCTGGCGATACAGAAGGATGTTCTTGAGAAATTCGGGATTGCCCTTGAACGCGAGGTTCAGCTTGTGTAAATATTCGAAAAGGCCTCATCGTTATTTTAAAAAGGAGCTCCTTTCCTCGCAAGTTCACTCTACTTCGATTCCATATTTTCCAAGTAATCCGGCAATTCCCTCCCGGGAGAATTTTGCCTTTTTAAGTCGGTTATTCTCAGGATCAATGGAATAATTATAAGCGGCGCGGAAATCAGCTTTTTCAAGATTTGTATTTTCAAAAATAGCTCCGGATAGGTCACACTCAGTCAACGCGACTCCAGTCAGATCGGATTCAGTAAAATCAACTTCCTGCAACGTAGTAGATTTGAATTTGCTTCTTTTGAGGTTTAGCTTGTAAAAAGAGGAAAGATTCAACGAACATCGTTCAACTTCGATGGAAAAGAGAAACGGATTGCAATTCTCAAAATGTAGTCCCATCAGTTTGCACTCCACAAAGCGAACTTCCCGGAAAGCCGTATTAGAAATCCTGGCAAGACTTAAATTGCACCCGGTGAATGTACAATCCACTAAGTTTATGCCAGAGAGATCGGCGTTCGAGATATCACAATCCACGAAGGTGCAGTTATCATATTCACCCTTGGGTAATTTATCCCCTGTAAAATCTGTTCGTGTAAAGGATTTTGACTCTATGTAATTGTTCATAATGTGCAAATTAGGAAATGTGCAAATATGCAAATGCAAAAACTAGGACGCATCACGATGCGTCCGTACGAGCGCTATCTCAAATCTCAAGTCTCATTTAAATATTTTCATCTTATTAAGGGCGGCCTGGTATTTTCGGGCATTGGCGTTGTGTTCGGAGAGTGTTTTTGCGAAATTGTGATAGCCCGAGAAATCTTCTTTTGCGCAGAAATAGAAGAAGTCGTGCATTTTGCAGTTTAAGATAGCCTCGAGGGAGGAGATCTCCGGAAAATTGATCGGGCCGGGAGGGAGACCAATATTTTTATAAGTGTTGTACAAACTTTCTACCGAAAGTTGGGCGGTAAGTACGCGTTTGATCGTAAAATCCCCCAGCGCAAACCGGATCGTAGGATCTGCCTGAAGTGGCCAGCTTTTACGTAGTCGATTAAGATATACCCCTGCAATAATGGGTTTTTCATCATTTTTGTTGCTTTCCTCCTGAACAATTGAGGCGAGCGTAGCCACCTGATCCGCCGTCAGACCCAGATTTTTTGCTTTGAGTTTCCTGTCCTCGTTCCAGTAACTGTCATATTCACGTTTCATCCTGGTAAGGAATCCTGCCGGTGAGGTGGTCCAGTAAAATGAGTAGGTATTTGGAATGAACATCCCAGGCAGAGTCTCCGGTTTGAAACCAAGTTTTAGTGCCGTGGAGTCATTTTTAAGTGCGGCAAGGAATGAGACAGAATCACTCTCCAACTGCCTCGCTAACTTTCCGGCCAGTTCTTCCCTCGTGCGAATATTGTTAAACGTGACCATGACCGGGGTTTGGGCGCCCGACCTCAAAATATTGATAATTTGATTGTTGCTCCAGCCTGGCTCGATAATGTAGGCGCCGGGTCTGATGTTGAGATCATAGTCTTTAATTTTGGCCACTTGTCTGAACGATTTTGGGTCGGTCAGACAATTATTTTCGCTGAGTCTGGACACGATCTGGTCAAACGTGTCTCCCTCACGAATGAAAAGGCGGTATTTTGCGACTGCGTTCGGACCGTAATATACAGCGTGAAAATGCTTTATTACTCCTGCGGATACGATAACAAGCAAAACGGTCAGGATTATCAGCGATTTTTTTAATCCTAATTTGCTGACCGCCTTCAGCGCTGACCTGGCACCAGGTTTAATTTTAACAGTGATTTTTCCGGCTGAAGCCCGAGCAGTCAAAAATAGCTGCTTCATTTTTTCAATGATCTTCTGATCAACTGATAAAACATGTTCCGGACCCAGTTTATTACTGATGTCTGATTTTTTCTTACCTGTTATTTTCGTTCTTTTCTTTGTCATAAAGCGTCCCAAAAATACGATTATAATGCAATTTTTTAAGAGAATGAACCAAAAGTTTGTAGATTTTGAGAAGCCTTTCAGGGATTAAATTGTATTTTTGCCGTCAAATTCAGCAGAATTAAAAAGCCTATTATGCACCAGATCAAATTAGCCGATAACATCTTCTATCTTGGCTTCAACGACCGTCGTACAGCCCTCTTTGAAAATATTTGGCCTATCCCGGATGGCATTTGCTACAATTCATATCTTATTGTAGACGAAAAGATTGCTCTGATAGATACCATGGAGCGTCAATATATTGAAGACTATCTTGACAGGATTCAGGAACTGATCGGAGATCGGCAAATTGATTATCTGATTATTAATCACATGGAGCCCGACCATTCAGGTTCTCTCAAAGCCATAGTCGGAAAGTACCCGAATGTAACGCTTGTCGGAAATAAGAAGACCTTTGGCATTGCCGAGAATCTGGGGTATAGTCCGCAAAATATGCTGGAAGTGCACGATAATTCAAAGCTTGACCTGGGTAAGGTGAAATTGCAATTTCAAACTATTCCCATGGTGCACTGGCCAGAAACGATGATCACCTTCGACGAAACCAACAATATCTTATTTTCCGGAGACGCCTTCGGAAGTTATGGTACGTTGGATGGTGGCATCTTTGACGATGAGATTAACCTCGACTTCTACGAGGTTGATGTGATGCGCTATTTTACAAATATTGTAGGAAAATACTGTCCGCATACCCAACGTGCCATCAAAAAGCTGGCTCCGCTGGAAATAAAGATGATTGCCGCAACCCATGGACCTATCTGGCGAACAGATCTAAACTGGGTTCTTAGCCGATACGACCGCTGGAGTTCATACGACAAGGAGCAGGGCGCCATAATTGTTTATGGCTCGATGTACGGTCATACTCAGAAAATGGCCGAAGTTATTGCCCGGCAACTCAGCGTGCGGGGAATAAAAAATATCAGGGTGTACGATTCTTCAAAGACACACACTTCCTACATCATCAACGATATCTTCAAGTACAAAGGACTGATTATCGGAAGTTGTGCCTACAACAACGCGATCTTCCCAAATGTTGAAACCCTCCTGTCTACTATCGAGCACATGGCCGTCAAGAATCATTATTTCGGTTACTTCGGTAATTTCTTGTGGAATGGTGGTGGCGTCAGTAACCTGAAGAAATTTTCGGAAACGATGGGTTGCATGGGTTGGGAAACTGTCTACGAACCAGTCGAGGAGAAAGGCAGTCTGAAACCGGAGAAATTTCAAAAATGTATTGAGCTTGCCAACGCGATGGCCGATAAGTTGCTGGCCATGTAATACCTCAGACTTCCCGGTAGGGAGGTAACCAATGAAGCGAATTGCCCTTTTGTCGGATACGCACAGCTACCTTGACGATCGCATGGCCGATCTACTTGGCGAGTGTGATGAGATTTGGCATGCGGGAGACATCGGCAGTTATACTGTTACGGATCGTCTTTTGAAGATTAAGCCATTGAGAGCAGTTTGCGGAAACATCGACGGCGCTGATCTACGGGTACAATTTCCAAATTTCCTGCGCTTTACGTGTGAAGATGTTGATGTTCTGATGACTCATATCGGAGGTTATCCCGGGCATTATGATCGGAATATCCTGCCAATTCTGAGAACTAATCCGCCTAAGTTGTTTATTGCAGGTCATTCTCATATCCTGAAAGTCATATTCGATCCAAAACTCAACCTGCTGTTCATCAATCCAGGCGCTGCCGGACAGCAAGGTTTTCACCAGATCCGGACGTTCGTGCGTTTTACCCTGGATGCTGGTGAGATCAAAAACCTGGAGGTCGTGGAGATGGGGAGACGTGGTGGTTCAATTCCGGTAGACGGCGACACACCAGTTTGATTTTTCGTACGTGCAAACTTGCTTTAATCCCAGAGAACGAGCTTTTTCGTCGATCGCTTCCAGGTCTGTGGTGTAAAATCCACTCATAATAAGTTGTCCGTCAGACTTCAGCACCTGAAGATAGGCCTTCATATCCTGCAGGAGGATGTTTCGCTGAATGTTCGCGAGTATCACGTCGTACGACTGATTCGTTAAAAGATCGGCATCGCCGAGAAGTACCTTAATGTTCCCGATATTATTCAGTTCAGCGTTCTCAATTGCATTGTTAAAAGACCATTCATCAATATCGATGGCAGTGATTTCTGCCGCTCCTTTCATGGCGGTCAATATGGCCAGAATGCCTGAACCACAACCCATATCCAATACTGCTTTGCCGGTTAATTCAAGCTCCAGAATTGCTTTGATCATCAAAGAGGTGGTTTCGTGATTACCAGTACCGAACGCCATCCGCGGATTGATGATAATCTCGTATTTCGCAGTGGGATAGTCGATGTGAAAAGGAGCGCGGATCATGCATTGATCCTCTATCAAAAGTGGTTCGAAATAGTTCTGTTCCCATACTTCATTCCAATTCTGATCAGCGATGACTTCGACAGTATAACTGAATTCGAAAAATTCATTGTTTGTCAGATTTTCGGAGCCCAACAGCTCAGGTGCAAAATCTTTGGTGGGGATATATGCCTCGACGGTTGTATCCGTCTCAACGAAACTTTCATACCCAATATTTCCCAGTTCGGCAATAAGCAATTCCCGGGCAATTTCATTGCCCGACGTAAGGGTGCACGTTACTTTAGTATATTCCATGTTAATTTAATTTTCATTAAAATTTTATGACGCATCACGATGCGTCACTACGGGCGCAATTTTTGACATTCGAATTTTTAATACGCAATTCTGAATGCCAGATTAATACCAACCCTGGAAAAATTGAATTTGTCAAATCCTACGAAAACGCCAACATTGGTCGAATACAGAACCTCCAAAAGGGTATAACCCATCTCGGTATGGTACAAATTTGAGGGCGAACTATAGTATCCCGCCCATATCATCTCACGCCAGAGAGTGTTGCTCAAAACGGGTAAATATTTTAACAGAATGAGGGGCGACTTATATGAGATGAATCCGTTGATATATCGGTCGGCCGTCGAAAAAGCATAATATCCTGGAACGTAAAATGAGTGACGGTATTCGTGGGGCAGCACCGGAGTCGTTTGCGTCATCACATGGGCAAAGTCTGAAAAATGAAGTTGTTTGTTATTCGCAAACCATCCAGCCGAAATTTCCCAGCTGAGGCTGGAATTCTGACTGAAGTCAACACTGTGGTTCATACTGGC
The DNA here is from genome assembly GCA_963663005.2 of Prolixibacteraceae bacterium. Taxonomy (GTDB): domain Bacteria; phylum Bacteroidota; class Bacteroidia; order Bacteroidales; family Prolixibacteraceae; genus CAINVV01. Next base: position 452,644 of record CAXXHH010000003.1, on the reverse strand, counting down.
GTACAGATAATCAAAATCGGATGTGCTCGACAGAAAATTTTTCACCCCTTTCTCATATCCAAATTGGAAAGTAGGAAAATCCGAGTGCGACATATCTTTGACTCCATTCCTGATCCTGTAGTAATATTTGGGGGTATACTCCAACCGGATTCCAAACTTGGCAGAAATTTGATCCGACAAGTGGCTAATAGCTACCTCATTGTTTGCCGGCAAATTTGGCTTGTAATCCATGTTGTTATTTATGAAAGAAAAATTGGTTGAGTTTTCCAGTTGCCGCATGTTCTTCCATTCCATCCTCGCTGCCACAACTAATCCATTCGCAATATCTACGTTATTTGAAAATTTTACATATCGATTTTCATAATAGCGGGCATAATTCGTCTTGAAAAACAGGGAGGAGATGCTATTAATGAAAGGAGAAATAGCCATTTCACGTTCATTAAAGTCCTCAGAAAAACTTCCGCCACTAAGTTCCATCGTTCCCCGATGCCTGGGTGCATATTTGTACTTGAGATCAAGCTTTCCCATAAATGCCTTTCGGTTAATCGCATAGGCAATGCGTGGGCCGATCTCAAAGGATTTTCCGGGCTTGTAATTTTTGGTGAGATGTAATTCCTGATTGACGGAGAATCCATCTACTGAATTGAATGTCAGTTTGCTAAGATTAAAAAGTCCATTATAGACGAAATGCCATGTCGAATCCCGGAGTGTTGTCCGCTTGCCAAACAGCAGCGGCGTGATTATACCAAAATTGACTTTGTGTTTGTCGAATACAACGCCAGGTTTTTTTTGCACAGCAAGGACGATGGAGTCGCGCTTCTGAAAGCTCTGTAATTCGTCGGATGCGAGTGGTATGGGCCGCATTGAATTCCAGAAGGTGGAATCATGGTTGGTGGCCTTTGGATCAATCTGAACCTTAACCGATTCAGTTATTTCGAGTGATTTTATGGTATCCGGCTTCGAATCGTTATGACTGGACTCCAGCAATCTGGATAACCTGTTCATTTCAGTGGCACTCAGATCCTTCTTTTCCAGTAAGTTGTCGATTTTAGCTCTCTTTTTTTCAGCCGACTTTGACTGTTTAACAACTTTGACCGGAGTGGAGGAAACGGTACTATTCTTTTGCTTATTAGTCTGTTCCGGAATCGGAAGGTTAAGCATTGACAAGACAGCCTGATTAAACTGCAGGTCAGTATATTTCATTGATGTAGAAAATCTTCCGTTGCCTTTGATACCCATCATGCTGGCATCGAAGGAGAATTTATGACTGACGGGCAGCCAGATAGAAGGCGAGACCTCGTCGTAGGTCATGTACAGATTTACCGGCCCGATCGGCGTCTCGAAATTGAGGTCGGCCTGTTTCAGACACCAAAATTCCTCCATGATATACAGTGTCCCTTCAAACAATAGTTTACTCTTGCGCTTCGGGGTTACCTTAATCTTATTTACAATATTTTTTCCTTCGTAACTGAAGCCTTCGTATTTAAAATCGTAATGCGAAAAGGCATTTTTACCTACCGGGGAAATCAATATGTTGATATTATCCTGATACAGACTGGATCCCAACATATCAGTAACCTGAAAGTCTATCCCCTTGGGGAAAGATGAGTTGATTGATTTTATCTGGAGATCATATTTGTCAGGAGCATGGTAGGTAATTTGGTTAACACTTTCCTGTACCAGGATATCGCCTGATTTGATATCAATGTTCTGTTTCTTCAACTGGTTTCTGAAGATTCCGGGAATATTCTCCACCTTAATGGTTCCCCGCAGATAGGCCGTCGCACTGTAACTCTGCATCTGATTGAGATGGACATAGGCCAGACTTATCACCTTGCGCATGATGGGGTAAGCCCGGTCTATTCCGGCATTGATCGTCACCTCCTGAATTTCCTGTATCTGCTCCTCAAGCGTTACGGCTATGGAGATCGGCTTTACGGTTAATGTGAGTATCTCCGTTTTAGGGGTGAATCCGAGGCTACGGTATGTCACCGTATATTTTCCAGCAGGAAGGTCAATTTCAAAATCACCGTTTTCGTTGGTTGTCGTACCCTGCGATCCCTCTTTGAAGAAAACAGTAGCAAAAGGAATCGGTAACCCATTTTTGTCTTTTATATTCCCTTTGAGGTTATGACCCATCACGAAATTTGACAGCAAACCCAAAAAGAGCGTAATGATCACGAATTTTTTCATCCTTTTTTTCTTAAAAGCTTGAAGTCATTTTCCAGCGACTTATTACTTCACCTCAACAGGCTTCATTCCTTCATGCGTTTTATTCCACAATCTGCATTCTGCAGGCAATCCAAAATCCGAAATCGAAAATCAGACGCCTTTTTTTATACGACAGACAGATCTAAAAGTAGCAAAAAACGCACGAAGAGCAGAAGATTTCTGCCACTTCGTGCGTTAATGATAAAATTTTTCGGTTTTGCCTAATAGGCATTGATGATCGACAGAAAGTCTTCCGCTTTGAGGGAAGCGCCTCCAATCAATCCACCGTCGATATCCGGTTGACCGAAGAGTTCTTTTGCATTCGCCGGACTGCAGGATCCACCATAAAGAATGGAGCATTCGTCTGCAATTGTCTGATTGTATTTTTTCGCAATAAGCTGACGGATAAAGGCCAGCATATCCTGTGCCTGTTGTGAACTAGCTGTACGGCCTGTGCCGATAGCCCAGATAGGTTCATAAGCGATTACGATTTTCTTGAAATCTTCCGGAGAAAGATTGAAGATCGTTTCGTTCAACTGATTTTGAACGAAAGCATTCTCAGCGCCTGCTTCACGAACAGCAAGAGCTTCGCCACAGCAATAGATCGGGGTCAATCCCTGAGCAAGTGTCAGCGCTACTTTTTTGTTGAGAATTTCGCTCGTTTCGTGGTAATATTCGCGGCGCTCTGAATGTCCTAAAATAACATACGTTGCTCCGGTAGATTGAATCATGGAAACCGATACTTCGCCGGTGAATGCGCCCTTAGGTTCTGCGGCACAATTTTGTGCAGAAATGCAGACACGATTTTGGTCGACAACCGCAGCCACACTGTTGAGGTGGGTAAAAGGAGTTCCTAACACAACAACAACATCTTTGGCTCCGCGTTCAAGGACTAAATCATTCACTTGTTTTGCAAGCGCTACACCTTCGCTGACGGTAGTGTTGCATTTCCAGTTACCGGCAACAATTTTCTTTCTCATGGTCTGTGATATTTAAAATTTGAGGTTTATAATTTTCGCGCAAAGATAAGAATCAACGGGTTAATAAGCTATCGCCCGAAATCACATTGGTTCGATTTAACTATTTAATTACTTTGGTGACAATGACGGCCATCTCTTCCGGGGTCGGGAAATCATTGTAATGCCATTTGCCAAGAATCGTTCCGCTGCGCAGGTAAAGCAGTCCGGGATTACCCCTGACGATGGTCTTCAGAGTAACTTCGTCTCCGAAAAGAAATTCATAAGTTGGATGAGCCACGTTCTTGAAATCTTCGAGACGTTGTCCTGTGGTTGAGGTGAGACAGACGAATTTGTATCCGGCGAATCTTGCCCAAACAGCCAATCCATTGATTTGAGCTTGCTTTTTAAGGGAGCTTTTAGACAAGTTGGAGGCTATCAGGAAGAAAGTGGGCTTGTCGTCAGAAAAAAAGAAATTGGTCACATCATCTCCCGGTGCCGTACGAAGCTGGAAGTCATGTATTGGCGGCGTGTATCCTTTTGTAACCATCACCGATTCACCCATGGATTCAAATTTCCAATTTAGCGTATCCTGCCAGGGATAGTTCTTATCGGTGAATTTCTCAATTTTATTAGTCTGTTTGTTTTTGTAAAAGAAGGAGTTGCTATACACGTCAGCCTGAGCTCCTGCCGGGATTTTCATCCCTTCGGGGATGTTTACGCCAACTTTATAAGGTCGGAAATCGAAGACAGGATCATGCCTGTATGACCACACTACAAAACCGATGTAAATGGTTGTGATGATGGATATTCGGTAATATCTCCATTTTCCCAATATGACGGGTTCTATTTTTTCTCTCCTGATAAAGACCAGAATTATCATGGCGGAAAGAACAATATTTTTGAAGAAAGTTTCCCAGTTGGTGATTACCAGCGCATCGCCAAAACATCCGCAGTCGGTTACCGGATTCTTGACAGCCACATAGAGTGTCAAAGGGGTGAAGAAGGCCATGAACAGGAGACCCAACAAGGAAGTGATCCGGATTCGGACACATAGCAGTATGCTGGCTCCGATAAAAAATTCGGCAAATGGCAGGATGAAAGAGGCCGCCGGAGCCAAAAATGCCAATCCGTGAAGTCCGAGGGGTTGCAAATAATCAACGAGCTTGTATTCCAGTCCCCAGGGGTCGATTCCTTTCACGAAACCGGAGAAAATAAATACGAGTCCGAAGATCCAGCGTGATAAATTAGTTGCAGTTTTCATTAGGCGTTCCCGAATTCTATTTTAATCAAAGCAAATACCGCATAGTTAATCATATCCATGTAGTTGGCATCAACACCCTCTGAAACTAATGTTTTGCCCAGATTATCCTCAATTTGCTTGGTGCGTTTGATTTTCATCAGGATCAAATCGGTGTAAGAGCTGATTCTCATCTGACGCCACGCCTCACCATAATCGTGGTTTTTATCCAGCATCAGCATTTTTGCCTTCTCGAGATTAACCCGATACAAGGCTTCGGCTCTCTCGTACGGTAGTTCTTCTTCCGACGGACCCACTTCAAGTTGTATCAGCGCCATCGAACAGTAGTTGATGATACCTATGAATTCTGATCTGGCATCTTCCGCAATTTTTGCAATTCCTTTCTCTTCAATGCTGCGGATTCGCATTGCCTTGATATAGATTTGATCAGTCACAGACGGTGGACGCAAGATTCTCCAGGCGGTGCCGTAATCTTTCATCTTTTTCAGAAAGAGCTCCCGGCAAATGTTAATGACGTGGTCGTATTGTTCTTCGGTTTTTTTCACGGCGCAAAAATTATGGCTAAAAGTATTAAATTTTCAAGGAACGGTTGTGGCTATATTTACTATTTTTGTGAATAGCGATTAAATTTTGTTCCGAATTTTTCGGCAGAATTAGCTGATTTAAAATTTGTACGGGTCAATTTATCGCTTCAACCCAGAATGATTTTATGCTGTTTCAAAAAATCGACGAACCCTTTTACCGCAAGAAAAGATCTCTTCAGCTGAATGGCAGGTTATTGATTCCGGATCAACCCGTGGTTATGGGAATCCTGAATAGTACGCCTGATTCTTTCTATGAAGGGAGTAGGTACCAAACCGAAAAGCAGGCGCTTTCCCGGGCGGAAGAAATTTTGGAACAGGGAGGATTAATCATCGATATCGGTGCGGTTTCGACCAGACCAGGCGCTGCGGAGGTATCCGCGGAGGCGGAGATAGAAAGATTGCTGCCTTCCATAAAAGCCATTCGCAAAGAATTTCCGGACGCATTGATTTCGATCGACAGCTTCCGTTCTGAAGTGATTATCAGAATAGTTAATGAAACCGGCGATTGTATCGTGAATGATATTTCGGGCGGCACGCTCGACGACAAGATGTTTGAGACGGTGGCTGAACTGGGTCTGCCGTATATTTTGATGCACATGAAGGGCACTCCGCGCACGATGCAGAAAAATCCGGTTTACCGGGATGTTGTTAAGGATATTTTGCTCGACCTCTCTGAAAAAGTCAATACCTTGAAGCTTCTGGGCGTCAATGATATCATTATTGACCCGGGTTTTGGCTTTGGGAAAAACATGAATCACAATTATGAACTTCTGAACCGTCTGGATTCGTTTCGTCTTTTTGAGTTACCTTTGTTGGTGGGAATTTCCCGAAAAACGATGATTTGGAAGCAGTTGGAGATAACTCCGGAGGAAAGTCTGAATGGAACTACGGTTCTGAATACGCTGGCGCTGATGGGCGGTGCCGATATTTTGCGGGTACACGATGTTCGTCAGGCAGTTGAGGCAATCCGCTTGGTGTCTAAATTGAAACAAGGATGACATGAATGAATTTTTCATACATATTACATTTTTAGATATCCTCGATATTATTTTCGTGGCATTCCTCTTTTACGAGCTATACACATTGGTGAGAGGAACGGTGACGTTCAGTATTTTCCTTGGAATCTTTTTCGTATTCATCGCCTGGGTGGTGGTTCGGGCTTTGAAAATGGAGTTGCTGGGATCAATTCTTAGTCAGCTTTTTGGCGTCGGAATGATCGCGCTGATTGTGGTCTTTCAGCAGGAGATACGCAGGTTCCTTTTGATGTTGGGGAACAGTTACCGCACCAACAAGAAAATTTCCATTGGCTCTCTTTTTTCGGGTCAATTCAGAAATATTTCCCCTTCCGGGATAAAATCAATCGTCGACGCATGCACGCAGATGGCAAAGACGAAGACCGGTGCCCTGATCGTCATTTCGAGAGAAAGCGAGTTGAAGGAATATGTGCGAACCGGCGAATTTATTGATGCTGAGATACGAACCGATTTGATTAGCAGCATATTCTTCAAAAATTCACCTCTGCATGATGGTGCCTGTATTGTTGCCTCCAACCGCATCCAGGCCGTGCGGTGTATTTTGCCAGTTTCATCCAGTCAGGAGATTAGTCCGGCATTAGGGTTAAGGCACAGGGCAGCCATCGGCATATCTGAGATTACGGACGCCTTTACGATTGTTGTCAGCGAAGAGACGGGGAGAATTTCTTTCACAGAGAATGGAAAACTAACAGAAAACGTAAGTCCGGACGAGCTTTTCCACATCCTTCAATCAGAACAAAAAAACTAGCACTATTTACACTACTTTTGCGCCTTCATTTTAGATCGGTTTATGAGACGCTTGCTATTTGTGGTTCCCTTTTGGTTTTTGTGTTTAGGAATGACTTCGCCTTCTTTCAGGGAGAAGCAGTTAAAAAGTACCCGCATACGGGAGGCATATGCCGATAAAGAGAAATCAGTTGTCAAGACTCTGGTTGCTCATTCCATTTCGCGCGACAGTCTCAGAATCTATCTTCGCGCTTTCAAGGCGGAGAAAAAAATCGAAATCTGGGCCAGAAACGTATGTGACTCCTCTTTCGTACTTGCCAGGCAGTTAGATATCTGCGATCTTTCGGGCGACGTCGGACCAAAGCGGCGCTCTCGGGATTTACAGGTTCCTGAGGGGTTTTACCATATCGACGGATTGAATCCTTACAGCAAATACTACTTGTCTATGAAAGTTAACTATCCGAATGCCTCCGACAGTATAAGGGGAGTTCACAGGCATCTGGGAAGTCAGATTTTCATTCATGGCGCATGCATTTCATCCGGATGTTTGGCCATCACCAATGATCGGATAAAGGAGCTGTTTGTGTATTGTATTGAGGCATACAACAGTGGTCAGGAAGAAATCGATATCACCATTTTCCCTGCACGCATGGACGATAAAAACTTCGCAGATTTAAATTACAAATACGGAAAGTACAAAGATTGTATCAGTCTTTGGGCAGACCTCAAAAAAAGTTGGGACCTGTTCGAACGGAACAAGATCCCAGCTAGTATAAAATTTCTTCCCGACGGAAAACACGAAGTTAAATGAATAGAGAAAAGTGAAGAGTGAAAATAGAATAGTGAAAAGTTGACAGTTTTTCACTATTCTCTTTTCATTTTTCACTTATTATTTTCCATCCAGGTGCACCGATTTTACGGCTCTGCCCGACGGGTCTGCATTATTCCTAAAAGAAGGATCCCAGGCCAGTGCTTCGGGAGTGCTGCATGCGATAGAGGGAACAGAGGGAACGCATGATGCAGCAGTATCGGAAGGAAAATGTTCGGCAAATATCGTGCGGTAGAAATATTCCTCCTTCGACATTGGTGTATTGATAGGATATCTGAATTTAGCGCTATTCATTTGATCATCAGAGACTTTATCGGCTACCATGGCCTTGAGAGAATCGATCCAGTTGTACCCGACACCGTCCGAAAATTGCTCTTTCTGACGCCATGCAACACTGGCGGGTAGATAGTCTTCAAATGCTTTCCGAAGAATCCATTTCTCCATTTTGCCATCTTTTGCCATCTTGTCTTCCGGGTTCAGCGTCATCGCCACATCCATAAACTCTTTGTCAAGGAATGGAACTCTTCCTTCCACACCCCAGGCAGCCAGCGACTTGTTGGCACGAAGACAATCATACAGATGCAGCTTGCTCAGTTTGCGGATCGTCTCTTCGTGAAAGGCCTGTGCATTTGGTGCCTTGTGGAAATAGAGATAACCTCCGAAAATTTCATCAGCTCCTTCACCGGAGAGGACCATTTTAACTCCCATGGATTTTATAACTCTCGACATCAGGTACATCGGTGTTGAGGCTCTTACTGTCGTGACATCGTATGTTTCGAGGTGATAAATTACATCCCGGATAGCGTCCAAACCTTCCTGGACCGTAAAATGTATTTCATGGTGGACTGTGCCGATGTGCTCCGCTACTTTTTTGGCAGCAATCAAGTCGGGTGAGCCAACTAATCCTACGGCAAAAGAGTGCAGCTGTGGCCACCAGGCTTCCTGGTTATCATCTGATTCAATCCGCTTTGCGGCATATTTTTTTGCAATCGCCGAGATGACTGAAGAATCGAGTCCTCCAGATAAAAGTACACCAAACGGAACATCCGACATTAACTGCCGGTGCACGGAATCTTCCAGCGCTTTCCGCAGGACATCGATATCTGATACGTTATCTTTAACATTTTGATACTCATCCCAGGAGCGTTTGTACCACTTCTTCGGCGTATTTCCTTCTTTGCTGAAAAGGTAGTGACCGGGTAAAAACTCTTCGATTTTTTTGCAGACACCCTCCAGTGCCTTCAGTTCAGAGGCCACATAAAATTGACCGTCAGCATCCCAACCCATGTAAAGTGGAATTACCCCAATATGGTCGCGGGCTATCAGATAACATTCATTTTTACGATCATAGAGCGCAAATGCAAAAATTCCATTGAGCTCTTCAATGAAATCCATCCCTTTTTCCTGGTAAAGAGCAAGAATTACTTCGCAGTCAGATTGTGTCTGAAAGGCGTATTTATCTTCGAGCTGCTTTCTCAGTTCGCGATGGTTGTAAATTTCTCCATTTACCCCAAGAACGAGGCTCCTGTCGAGGTTATAAAGCGGCTGTTGGCCGGAAGCAGGATCGACGATGGCCAATCGCTCGTGGGCTATTATCGCATGGTCGTCTACAAATATCCCTGACCAGTCCGGTCCCCGGTGACGGATTTTCTTGGACATAGCGAGCGCCTGACCGCGCAGCGACTCAGACTGGCTCTTTAGATCAAAAATTCCTACAATTCCGCACATATATTTTATTTTTTGGTTTATAAATCTGTCTTTGTAAATACAAAATGATTAAATATTTCGATGCAAATATACAAATATCCAATATATGTCCAAATATTATTACAAAAAGATATTTTTAATAAGAATATTTTTGTTTTGTGAATCAACGCAAACAAAAAGGGCACTGCATGTTCCTGCAGTACCCTTTGTTTAAGACTTGAACCGGTTTACCGGAAATCCGGAATTTGCTTTAAGGTAGGTTATTTGTACGCCTTATTTGGAAATATATTAACGGCAATGAACCCGAATATTCCCGTAATGGCAATAAGACAAAGATCGGCCAAATGATTTTTGAGGTTGCTCTTCTCTCTTCTCAGCCAGATTATTTCGGCCACTACAAAGAGAAAACTGAGTAATAACCAATAGAGAACGGTGGTATAGTGGATTCGTAAATCAATATACTTGCTTGTTTCGGCTTTAAGCGTTAATTCGAAAGGGAAAATGAAGTTGAAGATTTTTCCTTCAAAGCGGTGGTAACGGTCATCCCATTTTTCTGAATATTCATCTACGCTGTTGAATTTGCTATCCAATACGGTACTTTTTACATAGCTATCCCCTTCAATAATAACATTGTAGTTAAAGAGATCGCCATTTATTTTCAGCTCGTCGACATCTGCATTAAAGCCGGTCACTGGCAGCTTCTTTAGTTCATAGGTATCCTGCATAAGAATATAGACGTCGTTCTGAGATGAAATCAGATAGGCATAGTACTGCTTGTTTGGAAAGTCGACACATTCGATCCATTTGAAGCTTAGGTTTTCAGGTAAGGCAACTCTTTTAATATAAGGGGCGCCAACCTCCATTTTCAGATGAAACAGCTGGTCATTTGAATCGGTGATCAGATAACCTTCGTCGATGGATTTTTTCACGGTAGGAATCCCGGCAATGATCTTAGCAGGGAATGCAAATCCCTTTTTTGTCAGTCCTTCCGTGAACACCCCACTTTTTTTAGTATCGACCGTATTTGTTTTGGTGTCCAGAAATTCCACCTCATTTTTGATGCGGAAGAAATCATTTGGCATCTCCAGGTTTACCCTGCCTGATTGAGATTCAAACAGGGGATATAGTCCAGGCTGCGGACTATCCATATTCTTTGGCTGAAAACGATAATTGGAACTCGCTTTGCGTAAGGTGTGCACATCCATCTCAACTCCATTTATCGAATCCGGAAGTGTTCCGGAGCTCGCCAATTGAAGGTAGTACGTCATAGGAAGTCTCTTTTCATACTCTTCCCGGGTAAATTTATTTCCCTTCGAATCCATGCGCAACAGGGCTGGGCTCGTCCTGAAAATCATAAATGTTTTATCAACACAACTATATTTGACCATCGGCGCAATTACCGGTTTTTCCATGATGGTCCAGTAAAGCTTGGGTAAAGCGATGGCTAACACAAGCACAGTGGTCAATACAAGAATATATCTGCTTATTCGTACCATGACTACATTTCTCCTTTTCTAAAACGGTTTGCGGAAAACAACAATGAGATACTTAACAGAATAGTCAGTATCAGAAATTTAATATTAACATGCGCGAAAGCACCTGCAGTGGATGATTCCAGATATAGGTCGATGAAAGCATATCCAACCAATCCATAAAAAATCCAATATTTCCATACGGGCTCCATAACAATCAGTCCGATGAAGTAATAAATTGCAAAGCCCGCCAGGAACCAAGGAATCACCGAAATAACGGCCGCACTTACAATCTCATAAGGCAGAAAATGGATACTGAATCCCCAGAAAAACAGGAACATCAAGCCGAATGAGGCTAACAGACAAAGCGTTCCACACAGCATCATCAAAAACAATAATCGATTTTCCTCTACCGGAAGGTGAAAACTTAACTTGATCCGTTTGTTGACAGTCTCCGGAAAGTATTGGGCAATTCCGATCGAAAGGCCGATTGCCAATGGCACATATTTGAGGAGTTGAAAATACTGGAGCCCCATAAATAGGATACTATACCAATAATTTGTTGCTCCGCTAAATTTCAGATCGTGCTGAAGAGTAAGGAAGATGGAACCAATAACCGCTATTCCCACCAGTGTAAAAATGATAAAAATCCATTTTAGCTTAAGCCATTCTTTGAATACTATTGATTTCCACATAATTTCAATATTTACCTGTTAGTCCAATAAATGCATCTTCCAGAGTCATCTCGACCTTTCTGAAATTTGAATACCCAATTCCGTGATTATCCAGGTACGACCTGACCAACGTTTCCGATTCGTAGGTATACAGTTCAACCTGATTTTTTACTTTTTCCAGATTGACGATAAAACTTTCACCTTTCATGTCTATGTCAGGATTGTGCAACTCAAAATTGAATTGTTTGAAAGTGTTAATAAATTCATTAACAGGTTTTTGGGCTAATACTCTGTTGTAGTCCATAATCAGGACGTCATCAATCAGACGCTCCATATCCTGAATAATATGAGAGGTTGTGAAGATCGTTTTGTTTTCAGCTTTGGCGTATTCCCTAAGATAATCAATGAACAGCCTGCGGTAACCCGGATCCAGTCCCATAGAGAAATCGTCGAGTATCAGCAAGTCGGGATCCTGGGCCAGAATCAGCCCGAGCGCCACCTGCGACCGTTGTCCGCACGACATGGATGAAATCTTCTGGGTGGGAAGTACTTTTAGTTTTCTCATCAATTCCCAGTATGGTTCTCTTTTCCAGTTCGGATAAAATCCTGAATAGAATTTTTCAATCTGATGAATGTTCATGAACGAATACTGGACATGCCCCTCGATCAAAAAGCCGATCCTGGCTTTTGTTTGCGGAGTTAGATGCTGGGTATTCTCATTGTAGATCAAGCATTCACCGGATCTGGGCTGCAGAAATCCGTTGAGAATATTGATGGTTGTGGTTTTGCCTGCTCCATTTTTTCCCAATAATCCCAGGATACTTCCTTCTCTGACATGGATATTCAGATTTTCGTAAACCAGTTTTTTACCGTAATAGTGGGTCAGGTTATTGCATTCAATAACGTTACTCATTGTGATATAAATTAAATCAGTTATTTGACTCTGTTGAGGGTTTTAATGGCTTCGTTCTTACAAGCTGGACTCAGGGTTCCGGACGAAACAATTTTTTTGCAGAAGGCCGCTATCTCGTCTCTTTTTGCAGAATAATTAAACCATCCGAGCATTTCGATACCGGTTAATTTCAGATTTTCGCTTTTTACGGTGTCAGTAAAATTTACCAGTGTTGTCACATAGGTGTGCGCATTATCGTTTCGGAAGGTTTTCAGTCCGAAGAGTCTAACCTTATCGGTCGACTTCTTGTCGGTAACTTCGGAAATGTATCTTTTAATCCGCTGACATTCATCTACTATTGCCTTTTCTGCTTCTGCTTTTTCTGCAGCCTTGTCCAACATGAATTCCTTGTTGGGCAATTGTTTTGCTAATTCCTTCAACAATAGTTCCTGATCAAATAATCCGAGGGCATTTCTCAATTGGTACTTCACCCGCTTCCCGGTATTGTTGTCTAAATAGGCACTGATGAGGTAAGGAATATGAGATTCATCGCCTGTTCTGCTCATAAAATTGGCAGCATAACGCTGAATTAACTCGTATGAATCTCCAACTCCAATATTGATGGCTTTGATAAAATTGGCATCCTTGCACCAGGATAGCAACTTGAATGCCTCCATGCGTACTGTGAAATAACGTGAAGTGGTGAATTGTTCCAGCAGCAGGTTCGAAATTTTGCTTCCCTCTCCAAGATACAGCATATGCAACGCAAGAGCCTGCACATCAGCATAGGGCGAGGTAAGTTTTTCGATCCAGAATGCTTTATCGCCCTTTTTGAGCGCGATCCAGTCATTTACCATTACCGAAGGATCTTTGGATTTGAAGCAAAAAGTAGGATCACCCATCAAATGGGTTTCCAGTGTTGGATTTACGATGTTCCAAAACCCTGCACGTATACCCAATCCCAGGAGACCAGCCATCTCGTCGGGCCATCTGTCCTGAATGGAGTTGACAGAGTTTGCCTGCGTCACCAGGGTCAGTCCGTTGTTAAAGAGATAACTGGCTGCCAGGTAGTTGTCCAGATGAAAGGAGCCATTAAAACAGGCGTCGAATTGCACCAGCTTTGCTTTTGGTGAAAAATCGGTCAGATCCTCGACATTAATATCCAGCTTTGCATTGTACAATGAATCTTCATCCTGTTGCTTCTTGTCGAAAGTCCCGTCAAACCACGCCTCAGGAACGCCGAGCGATTCCATGTAGGATTTCTTGATTCTTGCTATCGCTTCCGGCGTTTTGGCGGAGCCTAGTTTGGAGCGCAGATAATACTTGATGATATCGATAGAACCTTGAATTGAGTTTGTTTCGGGAGTGCCGTCCAGAAGTTGGGTGGTTGGGGCGCCATGGTGGTGGAGTAGTGCGATATCGAGATCTTTGCGTTGTAATTCGGCCAGCAGCCTGAATTTGATGTGCTCCTCCTGCTGAAAGTTAATGTATTCGAGAAACTTCTTTTGGCCATTCAGATAGTCAAATTGCTGATAAAGCGCTACTTTTTCGTCCATCCAGGTTCTCATGTCTTCCGAATTGTAGCCATGCCCGGTGAAATAGAGCACTTGATCCACCTGAATAGGATTCTGCTTGTATGCAACCACTTTCTTCAGATATTCTGCCAGCTTAACGTATTTATCCTTGCCTTCCGGTGCCTTGATTCTCGAAGTATAAATTTCAACCGTCAATTTTTGCGGTGAATCAGCATTCAGACTGTAGTAGTAAAGCAATGGAAATTTGGCATCCTTTTTTAAGAATGTGAACGTAAGATTAAAGTCGTCATAATAGCGATCGGAAGGTATGGAAGAGCGATTCCACGCATATTTGTCCTGATCCATTTTGAAGGCGGAAGATAGATGCGGCGCATCCCGAACCATTGCCACCGGAATATCGCCTATAAATACCGCGCCTTCAATTGGAAAGTCAGTTGATTTATAAAGCTTTTGCAAATAATTTTTAATGGAATCAGGAATACCCCATTTGTCGACAACCAGGAAGCATTTCAGACCTTCCTTTTCAATGGCATTTTTATAGGCATCGACCTCTTTACCAGCTTCTTGGTAGCTCTTTGGGTCTATAACAATGGCGAATCCGGATTGTTTTGGTTTCGAATAGGAACTCTGGCTTGTTAGAAATATAACAAGTAACGTAAGCTGTAATAGTCTCATTTTCTGCGAGTAAATGGGTTAAAATACAAATCCAATTTTTCCGGCAGCAAGCGAGAAACTCGTTTCTGCGGAAATTGATTTTAAGTAACTGTAGTTCAGATTGATAAAAAATTGATTGATGATCTTTGTTTTTTTGGAGATGAAACCCAGGGTTACCTGAGCATCCAGTTTCACCTGATCATCCGAGTAGTAATTGAAATCTCTGGTATACGTCTCCCTGTATTGTTTCTTCGTGATTTCCGTGACATTGGAGAGATTCAAATTTTTCGACAGATTATAGCAATATGTGGCCGACAATGCTGGCGTGAAGTGTATCTTTTTCGAATAGAAATTCTTTTCGATTGCTGCATTTCCCACTAAATTGGTATAATCCGATGATAAAACTTCCGGGACATAATAGTAGGTTTCTACGTTATTTATCGCGCTGATTCGGGCGTGGAACAGCCAGTTGCTTATTTTTTCAGCTTTGAATTTCTGATAATCATATTGCAAATAGCCATTGATAGTTTTTCTGTTGAATTTTAGATTGGTTCCGATTGTCACATAGTCTGCGATACTTCCTTTATACACTTTTTGCTGGGTATATTCGATCCCGTCTCCGTTGAAATAATCTGCGTAGAAAACTATTTTGCGAAGGGTTAGTTCCTTTTCGAACAGAATGACGTGCTTTAAATTAACATCTAAAATCTCCCAGTCACCACTATTTTCTTTGATGACTACAGAACTGCCATCTTCAATTTCCTCTTTACCAATTTGGAACTTCAGTTCGCTTAGCGTGGGGACTTTTGATTTTTTAGTCTCATACTGAATACCTCCAAACAGCTTATTTTGCTTTTGCAATCTATAGTAATTCATGCCAATATCCTTGTTATAGAATCCGAATCCTTTGAAGGCAAAATAGGAAATATCAGCATTGTCGGTGATCTTCTGCTCATAGTCGATTTCCTCTTTTCTATGCAGGAATCCGATATCAACTCCGAGATTATACCGCTCTTTGTGGTAGATCATCCCTGGGTTCAGAAGCAGCTGGATAACGTTATTTTCCGGACGGGGATCCTTTTGCTTCGCACCCACACCAACAAGATAGTCAACTTTACAGCCAACGGATATCCTGCTGTTTAACGTTGTGGCTATCCCACCAGTAAGATTATATGATTCTCTGCGATAGACGGATGATGATACTGAGTCGCCGATTATATAGGGATTTCCCCGGTAGGGGTCGTAGGTTCCGTTCCATCTTGCGCCCTCTTCGTGCCCATTGTTGTAGTTGAATCCGCCAAAAAGGCTATATTTCTTGATTTTCCGAAAACTGCTGGTAGCGAGGGAGTGGGAACCATAGTCGGATGCTTCCATTATTCGGTGGAAGTCGCCGGTGCCACTTTTGAATAAATAATTAAAATCGGCAATATTATCCAAACGATTATAAATCATTCCGGTGACATTCTCTGATTCAGACCAACGGTTCAGTAGCGCATTGGTCTGAAAAGAGTTGAATGACTTTACCTTCAGACTGTCATTCCCTTGGACATTCATCAATAGAATTGACAAAATCAAAAAGAGAACATTCTTTTTTGAGCTAATCATTTGAATTTTGTTATTAAATCCGGCACTTCCCGGTGAGAGAAGTGCCGGATTATTGATCATTATTAATTTTCTACTACCGTCGGATTAGTTCCCGGAGTCGGCTTCAAATCGTGTAAGAAATCTACGCTTGAGTTGTTTGTGTCCTTATAAATAACCCTTCCTGAAACGATCATTTTCGCTTTACGACGCACCGAAAGAGAGGAGTAGCTACCTGCATCCAGGTAAGTAAATCCTGCATCCAATATATTGGGAAGTCTTTTGTATTGTTTGGTAGGATCGGCCTGAAGAATTTCGACGGCGTCAATGACCAGGCTCTTGTTAACCATAAAGTATTTTGTGGCTGAAGTACTACCGGGTGCAGTCTTGAAATTGGCTGCATTCGCAACGTAGGTTTGCCAGTCGACGGGTAGACGGAAGATGATAACGGCGGCTCCGTTAACAGAGTGAATCCAGTCAAAAACAGTTGTGATGGTGGTGTACATCATGGTAAGGTTTGGAACTCCCGGAGAATCTGTATCCTTGCCCGACACATCCATAAATGTTTCCCAATCGGCTTTGGAAAGGTCGACCGGTGAACTTGGATTCCCACTAGGATCCGTTTTGTGATTGATCCCGTCCTGCGCTATTACGATGCTCTTTCCAGGATAAACGGGGTGCTCTTTTCCAGTTCCCGGTACAGTCCAGACCTGGAATGTTACAGGCAGGTCATCCATGAAACTGCCGTCAGCATTGACCCAGATATTTGGGCTGGATCCAGTCTGTTGAAGTACTCCAATACAGAGTTTGTCGGCGTACAGCGTGTCGTTTGAGTTATTGTATATCTCGTGAAACTGGTCGGAATAGTACGTTTTGGCGTCTGGTGTTTTTGATCCGGCAAAGTAAACCTCTTTAATCACAAATCCACCGGTATTTTTTGCCAGCACAAGATCGATTGTTGCTGATGACTCTTTTGTCAGAAGATAATTATTTATAGATCCGTTAAAGACATAATCCAGATTATCAGTGCCTTTGACGGTAAAATTACATTTGATGTTGTAGCTTCCTTCGACCAGTAATTCTGTAATTGTACCTGATGCACTTGCTGTAGAGATTGTCTCTCTTCCTGTCTGGCTATTGACGATGGATACTTGTGTACCGCTTGGCATAGTAGCTGCTGTAAATCCCTGGGGAAATACCAACGTCAGGTTGAGATTGTAGCTTGGAGTGACCTCCTTTTTGCAGTTAGCTAATACTATCCCCAGCAGCAGTGATAGTGAAATAATGATCATCTTTCTCATAGCAATCGATTTTTATAAATAATTATAGCGAAAATTTGAGCTCAGCGCCAAAATAGGCAGTTTGATTGATCCTAATATATGAATCAGCACGGATTAATTTAAATACAGGCCTGTGATTCAGTAGATTATTAGCAAAGAAGGAGAATTGCACCTTGTTACCAATTTCCTTTGTCAATTTTAAATTTATCTGCCAGGTAATGGGATATTTGTCAGTCATGAAATTGTTATGATTCAGTCCATCAACCATGAAACTGTATGGTGCTACAAAACTATTGCCTGACACCCACTCGTGATACTGCATTTGCTTGTCCAGGTATCCGATCGGATCAACGTAAATTTTATCTGCGTTTTCGTAATTGCCGTAGACTTTTTGATTATTAGCTCCGAGTGAATAGGCCACATTGGTGCCATCATTTTTCCATTCATATTGCGTTCTGTCAAGCCAGATTATCTGAGTATTCATTGAAACAATCATCCTGATTTTAGGGATATGGGTCGTGATTTTAAAATTGGAATTAAGTCTTTGCTTCGTGTTCCCTTTACCTCCGGGCATCACAGAAACATACGGAAACCTCTCTCCCAGATACGAAGCGCCAGCTTGAGTGTAATATGGCAAAACATGTTCGATCTTTGTGATGTGATAATATGCCCCATCTACTGAAAAGCTTGATTTAAGACTCTTTATAGTTCCAAAGTCTATAACATATTCAATTCCTTTTTTATCAATATTATAAGTGTTCTTCGGCGTATTAAAGCGATGAAATTCCTGTTTTTGAGAATAGGAAAGGGTCTTCGTAAGTCCATTTTCCACATACGTAATGGCACCATTTTGGTACTTTGGCTGTTTTCCGGCGCCACTTAATGGATCCCACTTGTTGTAATCCATTACGAAATATTGATATTCAAAGGAAAATCCATTGATAATCTTTTCAGCAAACCCTGTCAGTCCAATCTTTACACCCAAAACGGTTAAATCCACGCCAGCTTCGTATTTTGTGTTGCTAATCGGTTTAAGATTCGGGTTGCTGGTATCGTCGATAACCTTGGTTGTGACAAGCATCAAATCGGGATAATAATTGAAACTTGTTTCATCCTGATAACTCTTGTCCGGATACATATAAATCATGGATGGATTTTTCGAAGTCTTGCCATAACCAAAACGGAATGCCAGATTCTTCACGAGGTTAGCCGTTCCTTTTTCGATTACATCGTAGGTTACGTTCACCCGTGGTTCAAGCGACATATATCCATCTGTGGTAAAGATTCCTTTTGGCAACATGTTGTTGTATCTTAGTCCAAACTGCGTTTTTAAACGAGTGCTGCCGAGCGGAATTTCTACATTATCCTCGATGAACAGCGCCAAATCACGGCTCATTGGAATATCCTTAAATGCTCTGGGTCTCGTGGAGGATGCTCCGCTAGGAGGTCTTGTGACATCATAAATTCTACCCAACCCATTATTTCCGGAACTTCTCCAGTCGGCTCCAAGCATAAATTTATTGTCTATGCGGCCGTATTTCTCGTTTATATTCGCCTTGACGGTTCCAAAGAAATTGTATGGTTTCCCGTCAATTGTCAGGTCACTGGTGTAAATTGTAGGAAGAAAAGAGCCGACAGATTCGCCTGAGACCATTCCGGTAGACAATGCGGTAACGCCGCTATTGGTTGTTACACGGTGCTCATATACTTCCTGCTTGGTGTAGTCGCCGGAGAAATTATAGGTGATATTTGTCAGCCACGGCTTTTGAACCCACCATGTACCAAAGAGTTTTAGGCCAGCATTCTGCTCTTTTTCCCGGAGTTTCTCTTCCCTCAAAAGATCCGGATCATTTTTGTCATCGTCCAGGGTACTAAAATAATTTAGCTTTACGTTGATGCTTAATGGTTTGGTGTTTTTGAAAAGTGTGTTGGAGTATCCTAATTGGCCTGTAATCCGGTTATAGCTTTTAGATGGGAGACGCAGGTCGTCCATGGCATTGGTATAATCCACGTCAACATTCATGGCTCCATTGTCTTTTCCGGGTAAAAGAAACCCTTTGGAGAGCGAAAATTGCTTGATTTTTGGATCACTTTTTACTTTCGCTGAAAGCGCCGATTTCCCGGCTTTTGTCTTTACAAGAACTGCACCTGTCGTGAGATCACCGTACTGAACCGAAGGAATTCCCCTTATCACTTCAACCGATTCGATATTGTCGGTTGGTATTTTTCTAAGGTCGACCCCTTGTCCGGCAGTCGAATAGGCTTGTGCCACTCCGCCAGTTGCAGTATTTACAGACTGCATATTGGCGTCATTGTTGACAGGTGTCCCATCCACAATAACCGCGGTACCCATTGCGCTGTTGTTGTCTGGATTGATTCTTGTTTCATTGCTTGCGGTATTTATATCCCGAAGCGTGATCTGATTAGATGAGGACATATTCGGATTAAGCGTAATCTGCCCCGGTACTAATTGCATTACATCGGCCAGGTTCGTTGGCTGCACATGTGTTAATGCAGCGCTTTCGATTTTGGATGAGGAACTTAGACTGGTATTTTCCTTGGCAACAACGACAACTTCGTCCAATGCAAGTGACGATTGAACCATTGTAATTGTGATCGGGGCAGTCCTGGAATCAATAGTTATGGGTTTTTCAAAGGGCTCATAACCCAGACAAACAGCCTGCAGAGTGTATTTCCCGGCAGGGATTTTATCGAAAGCGAAATATCCCAGGTTATTTGAAGTTGTCCAGCGGTTTAATTCCTTGATTTGTATGGCAGCTAGTTCGATTTTTTCGCCGGTCGATTTATCAACAATTGAGCCGGTCAATTTGACGATATTCTGTGCCTGAACCGTTACCGATAGAAGCAAACAGACAATCAAAAGGGTTATATATCGCTGTAAATTAATCATTTTAGTGTATTAGCTTACCATGAATGATGAAATCAAAATTTGAACATATTAAGCACTTTGCCGGTATCTCCTTCGCCGTAAGTCACTGTCAGGCTATCACTTTTCATCGCATTGAGAATCTTGGCAGGATTGGTGATTGTATCCACGAACACAACTCTGAGTTCGATCTGTTGCAGACTATCGAGTGCCGACATAAACTCAACCACACCGCTGTCGTTGGACAGGTGACTCACCAAATAGGGGAAAGCCTTGGTGTTGTACTTATTGGCTCCCAGCGGAACGGATAAAGTATCCAGCACATTCACGTTGTAGGCTGCCAGGTCGTTGAAGTCCTTCACAAAGGGCTGAAACATTTTCTCGACATATGCTCTCTTCGTGATGGTTGAGATTTCAGGCTTGTTTGCCACTCTGTAGGCGATGTCGAGTGTCTTAATCTTCCCAGCCGACTCGACCTGCATGGTTTTGGATTCAAGAATAGTTTTCAATTTCTGCTCGTCGATGTCTGTATTTCCGGGGAAATAAATCCGTACCATCACCGGACAGCTGAACTCACTCTCAACACCTATTGCCTCGGTTTTTTCCTGCAGAAGGATACTCAAGTAGGTAAAGTCCATCGGATCAAAGAAATTATCCAGCATCAGCGATACCACCTTAACATGATCGATACCCTTTTCGAGTAACCTGATTGGAGTCTTCATTGGTGTAAACAGCTCGGATTGAATCTTGACGGCGTCAATTACGGTGGGATCAAAATATATTTTGACTTTATTCTTCGAAACGTAGGTTGCGACACCTAAGACACCTTTCACTTGCCGCATCTTGGAAGCGAAAGCCATCGAACTACCGTAGCATTTTATATTTTTCAGTCCTGACTGGGTAAAAACACCCGAATGTTTCGGATCTATAATTCCCCATTTCTGATCAATTGTGGGCACATCCCATACCTTGCTTAATGCCAGTCCTGTAATTATCAAAACGATCGTGGCAACCGGTGGTAACCATTTCAGCCAGCTTCTGTTGTTAATTTGAATGGTATCCTTCACTGGACAAACAACCACACACTCGCTGCAAAGGTTGCAATCGATATCCCTTACTACCCGCATGCTTGCCACATCAATTGCCTGCGGGCATTTGCGGCTGCAAAGCTGACAATCGGTGCAGGTTTGCTCGTTTCTGGTGATACGCGCAACTGGTAAAAAGAGCAGTTTTTCGCCCCATATTTCAAGAATATATCCGCCGATACAGGCAAAAGCCAGCGGCCATACGAACGAAATATTCAGATTGAATTGCCTTAAGATTATGTATGTCAGTATTGTAGCGATGAAGAACCAGGCAAATTTGAAAATATTGGAGATGGCGCCGAGCGGACAGAGATATTTACACCAAAAGAGGTGCAGGAAGACAGAACCGATAACCACCAATGCAATTGCGATAGAGGCATAGAGTAATACCACGTCCATGCTGAAACCCGTTGCAACGGCATAATAGGGATCGAATTTCTTACAGAATAATTCGTTTGAACTCAGTGTAAAATAGAAGGTTACAAAGAGTAAGACATATTTTAATGATCTAAGAATTTTGTCGGCTATTCCTTTAATGGTAATCCGAATTTTCATTTTTTCGCCAAGCTTCCCCAGCCATTCGCTGATTGTCCCGATCGGACAGATATAGGCGCAAAACAGTTTGCTAAAAAGAAATATGCCCAGGATGAGAAGCACTCCCATCGCAATTTGGGCTGAAGTCATTGTACAGGCTAATGAATTATTCAGGAGAAAACTGCTCAACGCTTGAACTCCACCAAATGGGCAGTAGGCTTCAAAGTCGGGCGTATAGTCATCCTTGATGAATGGGAGCATGGCAATGAAAATGATAACTGCGATAAAGCCCCACTGGATAATCTGTCGTGGAAGGTTGGTTTTTTTAGTTTTGCGGCTCATAAGACTGTGTTAGAAATAGAATGGTAATAGTTTAAAATAGCGGTTGACGTTCAACATTTAGGTGGTGCATTTCTCTAAATTCGATCAAGGCCTCATTTTTCTTTGTGTTCTTCGAAACGAGTAACTGCGTGTTTGCGTGAAAACCCAGGATGATTCCCAAAACAATTGCGGCAGCAATTACCGTCGAAAACTGAAATACGAGTGAAAAATCCCTGCTTTTTGTCCTCTCAATAGGAATATCCCTGGTACTCCTTAGAATTTTTTCATATAGGTCTTCCGGTACGGTTACCTCTTCGTCCAATATCATCATTGATTCATTCACCTGATTCAAAATTCTGTTGCATTCCTCACATTCTTTCAAATGTGAAAGAAACTCAGGATTAGCAATATCCAGGATGATTTGCTGCTTTGATAGAGTGCAGTGCATTCGGTCTAAATTTTTGATATTCCGGTATAAATTGATAGACGCCAGATTAAAAAAAATCTGGCGATTTATTTTTTACTTATTGAGCTGGTCTCTTCTGGTGCATTCTCTTTTGTTACAAAACTCACATTGATCGCCAAGTTCCATCATATCCTTTAGGAGCTGGTCGAGCAAAACTTTTTGTTCTTCATTGCAGATGCTTTTGATATTTTCAAAATGCTTGACAGTCTGTTTTTTGATGCCTGAATGCAGTCTTCCAATATTTAAAGCAATGGAATCCATCTTTGCTTTTGAAGGCGCCTCAGAGGTCATCTCCTCCACCAGACGAAAATTTGAGGCGCATTCCATATCAAGCAGCGACTGGTAAATACGGAAAACTTCGCTATCCATCAACAGGATTTTTTTGTACTGATCAGCGCTCAGGTTCAACTCTTTCCGAAGAAATTCATCCGAATTGTATTTATCCAAAGATTTCGCCGGTACCTGCTTGTTTAGCAACAAAATAGTACCAAAAGCAGATACATTTATCACCAATAGAAAAATATTTAACCATTGGACGATCCTCTTTCTTTTAGTTGCTTCCATCTATTTAGAATAGTGTTTAAAATAGTTGAACAATGACTTTCTTAAATTGGTTTTTGCCCTGTATATCAACGATTCGACTGATACAAGGCTCAGGCCTAGTTGCTCACAAATTTCCTTTTGGGAATAATTCTCAAATTTGTGTAATAGGATTACTCGTTTTTGATTATCGGGTAACTGATCAACGGCCTGAAAGACAATCCTTCTTGTCTCGGCCTGTTCCATAGAGTGATGGGGTGAATCAGATTCGGCGCGCTTGTGCATCTTATCTAATTCAACGGTGGAAGAATCGATATTTACGCTGTTTGTCAGCTTAACAGGATTACGTTTGCGCAGGAAACTTAAGGATTTATTATAGGCAATTTTGAAGATCCATCCGGAAAGATCATTTTCTTTTCGGATCATATTCAGGGAACGGAAGACTTCAATGAAAACTTCCTGCGACAAATCCTCTGCGTCAGATTGGGATTTTACTAGCCGATAACAGGTGGCGTAAACCATCCTTTGGTATTTTTTAACCAAAGAACAAAATGCCTGTTCTTCATTATTCAGGATTTTATCAACTAGTATTCTGTCATCTTCCATCTACATCAAAATACAAACCCTAATCTCCGATTTTATATTTACCCTTTGAGCTTGCCTTGTATTGCCAGTCTTTTGATTTCAGGTAATTATCAGCCTCCTCACGCGTCACGTAGAGTTCGCCTTGCTTTTCCCACCAGGTATATCCGGGAGATATGCCCTGTTTATTACATCCTGCTTTTTGTGAGAGGTTTACCTCTTCCAAAGCCTTTACCTTTACGCTGTCGCTGGCAATACGCACAATGGTGGTCTTCACTGATCTTCCGTATTTTACGGTATTATCCTTATTGGTCAAAACAACAAGCCCGTAACATTCGACTCCTTCTTTTGCCCAAGTGCCTATTTTCTTTTGTAAATCATCACTCAGTTTTACCGCTTCCTCTTTATACTGATTGTAATTGCCCGCCGGCTTCTTTGGACTGGAATTACATCCTATTAAAATTGAGATTGTTAACGTAAGTAGAAAAAATAAATTGAATTTCATAAGCTTAAGTATTTGTTTTAAGTCGCCTTACAGAATAGTCACGAAAATCGGTATCCCTCCTATGGGTATTTGACAAATCGCGCCTCGTTCTATATCGGATTAATTGTGTTACGTTAGTGTAGACGCAAAATTAGCAGGAATCTGGCGTTTGAAAATACGTAAAATGACGTATTTTTCAAAAAAGTAACCGGGAAAGCCCAAAAAACTCAGATTCTGCTATTTTTTTAGCATCAGGAAGACTGAAGTACAAATAAAGAGGAGTACCGAAGCCGTAATACCATAAAGTCGGAGGCCAACTAAGAATCCAATAGTTAAGATCAGGAAAATGTATTGAATTTTATTTGCCTGCCACGACAAATTTTTAAATTTCAGGGAGAACATCGGAATTTCGGACACTAATAACCAGGAGAAGACCAGGGTGATAATAATCAGTACCGGAGTCGAAAGCAAAACAGTATCAATTGCCGGCATGGTGCCATGCTCCTGGATCAAAGCAAGAGAGGCGATAAAAAGCGCATTTGCCGGGGTCGGTAATCCAATGAATGAGCTGGTTTGCCTCACATCGACATTGAATTTCGCCAGACGAAGCGCCGAGAAAATTGGAATAAGAAAGGCTGTACCCAATATCAAAAGTTGTACAAAAGAAAGAATCGACGGGTCGGCTGGGAGTAATGTGTCTTTTAATAAACTGTATTCCAATAATTTGAACATAATCAATCCGGGAGCCAGACCGAAAGAAATCATATCGGCAAGTGAGTCAAGTTCCTTGCCAATAGGAGAGTAAGCCTTTAACAATCTGGCCGTCATCCCATCCAGAAAATCAAAAACAGCCGCAAGCATTATCAACAGCACTGCAATCGTCAGTGTACCCTTCAGGATAAAAACGACGGCGACGCTCCCGCACAGAACGTTCAGTGATGTAATCGCATTGGGGATGTTTTTTCTGATCATTGTACCGCTGTTAAAATTCGGCGAGTATCGTCTGACTACCAATAACCTCCTGACAAAGTTCGACATTTACCTTTGTTCCGACCGGAAGATATATATCGACCCTGGATCCGAAACGGATGAAGCCAAGTTCGTCTTTTTGCTCAACTTTTTTGCCAACCTGAGAATAGGTAATTATCCGCTTTGCAACGGCGCCTGCAATCTGTCTGACCAGAACTTCTGTGCCGTCTGCCATCCGGATTACGGTTGTGGCGCGCTCGTTTAATGTTGATGATTTAGGCAGATAGGCCGCCATGAAGTGGCCACTGTGATGTTTAAAATAGGTAACCTCTCCCGGCACAGGATTCCAGTTAATGTGAACGTTGTAGACTGACATAAAGACAGAGACCTGTAGTCTCCGATCCTTGAAATATTCATTCTCAGTGGTTTCTTCTATCGCAACAATGGTTCCGTCGGCAGGCGAAATGACTGATTTTGGAGCGGGAGTTATTTTTCTGTGCGGATACCTGAAAAAGCGGATGGTCAGCAGTAAAATTGGCAAAGTGGACAGCAAAATAAATACACGGAATACAGTCTCTCCGGTAAGTCCTACTAAATAATTGACCAATAGATAGATGAAAACTGCTATTGCGACGATTGCATAGCCTTCTTTGTGTAATCTCATTCCTTTCACCCGTGAATAAATTGTTTTTTAATGGCCGGATGGAACTCGCATGAACAATTCTCATCCGTGTATGTGTTAACGAATCATGCTCGTTTCACATTAAGTTGGGCAAAAGTAGGTAATATTTTTTAAGATTCCAGCACTTCGGCCACCTGGACGGTCCGACTTGCGAAAAATATTACTGCAGAAATAATGCTATCCGAAGAAATGGATGAGTAGGTAAACGAATGGAGCGGCGAAGATGATGCTGTCGAAGCGATCCAGCAATCCACCGTGTCCGGGCAGGAATTTGCCTGAATCTTTGATGCCGATGTTCCGCTTTATCAATGATTCGAAGAGGTCTCCTATGGTGCCGGTAATGGTGACAGTCGTAGCCAGAAGCACCATAAACCAGGGTTCAAACTTAGGGAAGTAGTAATGAAGTCCAAAGGCAAAAACGACCGCACAAAACCATCCCCCGAAAAACCCTTCCCAACTTTTCTTGGGAGAAATTCTTTCGAAGAGCCGATGCTTGCCAAAAGTTACCCCGAAGAAGTACGCGCCTGAGTCATAAACCCATATCAGGACAAACAGAAATAGCAAAAGGATGGGGTCGTATTTGCTATCTGCCGGGAAGTCTGGAAACACGAAGAAATTCAAAAGAGATAGGGGATAGATCACGTAAAGAATTCCAAATAGCGTGACAGCGATGTTTTCCAGCGCATTTTTCTTTTTTCGGTAAAGCTCAAATGCCGGAACGATAAAAAGGATGGAAAAGAAAATACCAAAAAGATCTATCGAAAAAATCCCTTTGGTATTTAAAAATGTGAGGAGGAAAATAGTCCCACCAATAATTAATCCGACATATTTCTGTGGCGAAATGCCGGCAACTTTGGCGAGTTGATAAAATTCCCTGAGGATGAAAATGGAAAATAATCCAAAAAGAAGAGCAAAGCTCCAGGCTCCAAAAACGACTGCACCTACAAGTACGGTAGCAAAGAGCAGTCCGGAGATGCTCCTTTTCGGCATTTCTTTCAAATTTCCCCCTTTATAATTTGTTCCAAGATTCGCATTGCCTCTTCCTCATCGTGCTCTTCAATATAAAGTTCAATATCTCCAAAAGCAGTATAAGAAGAATCTTTCTGATTGATTATTACAGCATTGATGTCATTCTCGGCCAACAAATCACGAGCGATCATTACCTTAAATTCATCACCCGAAAAGTAAATTTTTTTCCAACCTTTTTCCATAGTATTTTACTGTTATACAACAGCATTGTTTTCCGCTTCACTTGGAGGTGTTACCTCTTCAGTTGGCTTTGTTTCATCTTCTTTTGGTCTGTGCCACGGGCGCGGGCCAAATACATGTTCCAGATCTTCCGTAAAAATAACCTCTCGCTCGAGCAATAGTTCTGCCAATTTTTTATGGCCTTCAGCATTCGAGACCAAAATTTTCTTAGCCCTTTCGTATTCCTGATTGATGATTATGTTTACCTCAGCATCAATTACTTCTGCGGTTTTTTCGCTGTAAGGTTTAGTAAAGGAATAGTCGCTTTGACCGGTGGAATCGTAATAACTGACTTTCCCGATTTTTTCGCTCATTCCAAAATATGAAACCATTGCGAAGGAGGTTCTGGTAACTTTTTCGAGATCGTTTTGAGCCCCGGAAGAGACGGACGAGAAAATTAGCTCCTCTGCGGCGCGGCCTCCCAAAGTCGCACAGATTTCGTCAAGCAGCTGAACTTTAGTCGTTATTTGTCTCTCTTCCGGAAGATACCAGGCAGCCCCAAGCGCCTTCCCGCGAGGGACAATCGTGACTTTTACCAACGGATGTGCATGCTCCAGTAGCCAGCTCACAGTTGCGTGTCCGGCTTCATGATAAGCAATTGTAGCCTTCTCATCAACGGAGATAATTTTATTTTTCTTTTCGAGTCCGCCGATGATGCGGTCTACAGCATCAAGGAAATCTTGTTTTTCAACTACCTCTTTCAGCTTTCTTGCGGCAATAAGGGCAGATTCGTTACAGACATTGGCAATATCGGCGCCGGAGAATCCCGGAGTCTGCTTTGCCAGAAATTCAACATTCACATCTTCGCCAAGTTTCAGCGGTCTGAGGTGAACCTGGAATATTTCTTTACGGTCGATCATATCGGGAAGTTCGACGTGAATTTGCCTGTCGAACCGTCCGGCACGCATTAACGCGCGATCCAGAATATCGGCACGGTTGGTTGCAGCAAGAATGATGACTCCCGAATTGGTATCAAAACCGTCCATTTCGGTCAGCAGTTGATTCAATGTGTTCTCACGCTCATCATTCGATCCCATATTCGGATTTCGACCCCGTGCACGACCTATGGCATCAATTTCATCTATGAAAACGATGCACGGAGATTTCTCTTTCGCCTGTTTGAAAAGGTCACGTACCCTGGAAGCACCTACACCGACGAACATTTCGACAAAATCGGATCCCGACATGGAGAAGAATGGTACTTCGGCTTCGCCGGCAACGGCCTTTGCCAATAATGTTTTACCTGTTCCCGGAGGGCCCACGAGCAAAGCTCCCTTCGGAATTTTTCCTCCAAGTTTGGTGTATCTCTCCGGATTCTTGAGAAAATCTACAATCTCCTGAATCTCTTGTTTCGCTTCGGCTAAGCCCGCAACTTCCTTAAAAGTAGTCGACACTCTGGATTCCTTATCAAAGACTTTGGCCTGAGATTTTCCAACGCTGAAAATGTTCCCGGCACCGCCGCCCCCTTTGCTCATCTTCCGGAAGATCCAGAAGTAGAAGAATACAAGGATGAGGATCGGGAAGACCCAGCTGAAGATTTCCGTGAAATAGTTGGTGCGATTTTCATACTTCAACGTCACACGGGCGGCTTCGCCAACTTCCTCCTGTTCTTTCGCCAGATTAGACTCGAAAACATCTACAGAACCGATATTGAATGTAAAGTGCGGTCCTGACTTTGGTGGAGCCGTAATGTTTTGTTCCAGTTTTGCTTTGTATTTCTCGTACGATGTCTCCTTAAGGTAAATTTCAGCTTCCGTTTTATTTACCACAACGATTTTGTCAACATCGCCATTCTTGAGCATCGTATTTTTTACTTCGCGCCAGTTCGTCTCAACCGGCCTTCCTCCTGAACCGTAAAATTGGATAGCCAGGAATATAAGGAGTAAAATTCCGTAAATATATACTGGATTAAACTTGAACTGTGAGGGTTTGTTCACATTGCCCATCGGTGGTTTGCTCGATTTGCCGGTCCTGGGACCTTTGGTATTGGGTTTCTTTTCTGCCATAACAATTTAAATGTCAGCTTCTATATTATAAATAGTACCATCCCCCCAGAGTGATTCTAAATCGTAAAACCTTCTGAAAGGTTCCTGGAATATGTGAACCATGACGTTCACGTAATCCAATAGTATCCATTGTGCATTCTGAAAACCATCCTGACGCCAGACAGACTCATTGGCCAACTCCTCCACACTTTCCTCAATAGAACGTGCAATTGCGTCGACATGGACATTTGAGCTACCGTGACAGATGATGAAATTGTCACATTCTGCCTCTCCTTCGCCCGACAGATCGATGTTGATAATGTCCAGTCCTTTTTTTCGACGGATGCCTTCAACAATGGCATCCACTAAATCGAACTGTCCTTTTTCACTGTCGTTTTGAGTCATAGATTGATTTACTAACACAAAGATAGTTGTTTTAAACGATTCCAAAAAAACTCTTTAGGGGCCTGATCTTACGATTATCGTATAACTTTGCATGGTATCAATATCTTAAATATCATGATTGGTTCAACTATCGTAAATCTGGACATTGTCGATTCGACCAATAACTATGCCGCGAAGGAATTGCTGACAAAAAGTCTGAATGAGGGAACTGTGTTTGTGGCTGCTTGTCAGCAGTCGGGAAGAGGCCAGGGATCATCGGCGTGGGAAAGCGAAAGTGGCCTAAATCTGACATTCAGCATTATTCTCTATCCGAGACGGTTAGCGCTTGCCAATCAATTCTTGCTATCAAAAGCCATCGCGTTAGGGGTAGCCGATTTTTTATCGGATTTGACAAGTAATGTATCTGTGAAATGGCCAAACGATATCTATGCCGGGGATAAAAAAATTGCCGGAATACTTATTGAAACAGCCGTTAGTGCTGGGAAATTCTCGCATGCCATTATTGGGATCGGGCTTAATGTCAACCAGGAGACTTTCGTTTCCGATGCACCAAATCCGGTTTCACTAAAAAACCTGACCGGGGAGCATTATGATTTGCAGGAAGTGCTGAGTCAACTTTGTCAAAAACTGGATCGCAGATATCTGCAATTGATTGGAAGAGACACAGGTACGATAAATGTCGATTACGAAAAACACCTCTACCGAAGAATGGTATGGGCGAAATTTGAACGTGATTCCACTATTTTTGATGGAATGATTACCGGAGTTGATTCGGATGGCTGTTTGCTAATAACCGATCGCGATGGTAAAACGACGGGATTTCAGTTCAAGGAAGTGGCTTTTGTCAGATAGTCTATTCTTTGCCGTAATCAATTTGACAAAGCATATCCGCCAACTTCTGAATCCCTTGCTCGAGGTATTTGCCAACCATTATTTTTATCATCGGATTCATGTCCGCATGAAGGGTTAACCTCATTTTGCAACTGTTTTCTTCTACCGGAACCAGCTGTACCCAAAACGTAACCGGGAAAGGGACTGTCTTTTCGCCTTGAAATTTAATCATTTTAAAAGGCTCACGTTCCACAATCTCAATACCAACCTGTCCGACAGGATTAATCCTAAAGCTACAGCTATCTTCCGTCGCTTCAAAATCCTCTGCTTTAAATCCTTTGGTGTCAGCTCCTTGCTTGTTTAGCTCGTTGATTTTATCCGCAGAGATGTACTGCTCAAGATTTTTCAGGTTGGAAAGCTTACGAAAAACCACTTCCTGTGGGTAACTGATTTCCCGCGGCTCACTTATATATTTTTCAATTCCCATTAATTCAGATTGTTAGGTTGTTAGGTGTTTTCTGGATATATGCTCAGTTTACCTGCCCCAGGTTTCCGGACTCTTTCTCCAGTTATTCAAACTCTCCAGTTGCATTTCGTTTATTTCACCTGATTCAAAGGCGATTTTCAGCAGGACATTGTAATTGCTGAGGGTGGTAAGTTCTATGTTGGCCGATTCGAAATTTTTAGCGGCATGAGGGAAATTGTACGAAAAAATGGCCATCATCCCCAATACTTCGGCTCCGTAATTGCGAACTGCTTCGGCAGCATTTAATGAGCTGGATCCTGTTGAAACAAGGTCTTCAATAATGACAGTTTTCGTGCCTTGAGGAATGTCCCCTTCGATCAGATTTTCCAAACCATGACCTTTTGGCGCCGAACGGATATATATGAAAGGAAGGCCTAATTTTTCTGCTACCAATACACCATGCGCGATGGCTCCGGTTGCCACTCCGGCAATGGCTTCGGCTTCAGGGTACTTTTCTTTAACCAGTTTGGTAAACTCTTCACAGATAAAGGTACGCGCTGAAGGATAGGACAATATCTTTCTGTTGTCGCAATAAATAGGTGCTTTCCAGCCTGATGCCCATGTAAAAGGTGAATCCGGCTGTATTTTTATGGTGTTGATAGCTAACAATTGTCTGGCTACTTCAATTTGTCTTTGTTCCATGATATTTTTTTTGCAAAGGTAAGCTTTTTTACAATTTTTGGTCGGCCGGGATGGTATGTTTTGCGTGTTTATCTTTTTTGAATGAACCTTTGCTCCCTGTAAATCTTAAGAAAAAGTGTCTCGAAATTGTGTGATGGAGGTAAGGCGGGCGAAAGCAATAATTTCTGATCCGGAGAAATAAGGTAAAAGGCGGGGAGGCTTTTTATCTGATAATCTGCCCGGGCCTTTTCCGGGTCGGCAGCGGCATTTAACTCCCAGGGATATTTTCTCTCCTTCCAGAGTTGAGATGCGTCGGCAAAATTCTGATCCATTGAGACCGGCACAATAGTGAGTATCTGATTGAGTTTTTTCTCTATCGCAACCAGTGAATCCAGCTCTGCCCGGCACGATTTGCTGTCACTTCTGAAAAATGCCAGATACAGGAATTTGCCTTTTGCGCGAAGTGGGGTCGAAGCGGCCTGCTGTGATTTC
The DNA here is from genome assembly GCA_963663005.2 of Prolixibacteraceae bacterium. GTDB lineage: Bacteria > Bacteroidota > Bacteroidia > Bacteroidales > Prolixibacteraceae > CAINVV01. The sequence continues at coordinate 420,590 of CAXXHH010000003.1, read as the reverse complement.
AGCAATAAATAGGGTGCCTGACTGCCTTCCTGCAACGACGAAATCTTGCTTATAATAGCAGGCAGCGATTCTTTTAGCGGAGTGAAGGACACTTTTTCGGCCGCCTCCTTCAACCCTTTCAGCATGGATTTCTTGTCGAATTTATTGGAATAGTAGCCGTCATAAAAGCTCTTGACAGCTACCAATTCCGCAACATCAGTCTTGAATCCGTGCGTTGCCAGCTGATTAACAAATCCTGAAAGATCTCCTCTTACAGCAGGCTGGATAAATCCTTTTTGGCGAATGTCCTGCGATTTGTAATTCAGGTAATTTGAAAATAGTGAATTGAAAAGATGCTGATATGCTGGGTGCGAAAGGTCGATATTATTCCGTGCAAAATATTTGATAATTATCGGTTCCTTGTTGGTTTGTGAAATCAGAAATTCAAGTTCGCCATAACTGAATGTTTTTAATGTATTCAGATAACTGTCTTTAACGGCGGGATAATTTTTTTCTAATCTGGCAATAATTGATTTGACGGTGTCTGAAGAATTTCGCTGGTACAGGTCGAGCGGGTGGGTGGCAATTTCCTTGTTGTAATCAGTCAGGAAGGCTCTTACCTGGAAGTTGAGGTCAGAAGATTTTACCTCCTTGATTCCGAGCCAGAAAAGCTCCGGTTCAAAATAAGGACTGGCAGCCTCCTGAACTGTTCGCGGGGAGTATTTAGGTAATGAAATCTGATAATGCGTGCCCGGTTCGGCGACCATCGTACCCCTGAATTTCTCCAGATCGGCATAAATTTCTATTGGCTGATTCGTACTGAAAGTGAGCGTGAAATTTCCGTCGGAACCGACTCGTGTTTCAGCTAATTTTTTTTGCAGATGGGATATTGGCTCAGGATAATAGTAGAAAATCAGCTCTTTGCCGGCGTAATCCAATGCCTTGCCATGTATTGTTACTGGTTGTCCCAGGATGGATCCGACAGAAAAAAGTAGTAAAAGAAGCCAAATGGAACGGAGCATAATCAGAATTCTTCCGGTTCGTCGTAAAACTCATTAATATCGAAGCAGGCAGGAAGAAACTGAGAGGCATCACCACGGTGGCGCAAAATATCCCGTACTATCGTGGATGAAATGGCAGTATGCTCGGGAAGAGTGAGCAGGAAAACTGTTTCAATGCCTTCGTACATTTTCTTATTGATTTGACCTATTGCGCGTTCGTATTCGAAGTCGGCCGCTGTCCGGAGTCCGCGCAGGATATATTGGGCATGAACTTTCCGGCAATAATCGACAGTCAGTCCTTCGTATTTGCCAACTTTAATATTGGGCTCATCTTGAAAGACTTGCTTGATCCAGTCTTTACGCTTGTCTAAAGGGTAATACGACCTTTTGTTTGAATTGTACCCGATCATGATAATTATCTCGTCAAACAGAGGAAGAGCTCTTCGAATAATCGATTCATGACCGATCGTGAAGGGATCAAACGAACCCGGAAAAACTGCAATACGTTTCATGCGTATTAATTTGTTTTTTAACTGCCGCATGGAATCGAAGATCGGCGAAGCCAATACCCAGATATGCATTTTCGATCGGCGCGAAAACAGCTCATGCGTATTTCATTACACAAATTTATAAAGAAATGAATGGAAATGACAGATTCCGTCAAATGATTACTGATATATGCCTATTTTTGATGCGCAGCGGTAAATGCTGGAAAAATTATCATATGATTTTACAATGACAGAACGCGATATCATTGGGATTTTTGGCACAATGAATGCGGGGAAAAGTTCCCTGATGAACCTGATTACCCAGCAGGAAAGCTCCATCGTTGACCCTACACCAGGTACGACGGCCGATACAAGGGTTACCCTTATGGAGCTCCACGGAATCGGCCCGGTGAAATTGATGGATACTGCCGGTTTTGATGAGGCAGACGCCCTTGGAGATAAAAAGCGCAAAAAAGTCTCCTCCGCCCTGAAAGAATGTGATCTGGCGTTGCTGGTTATCGATCCTGCATCTCCCGGTTTACCAACCTTGACAATGCTTTTGGAGGAGTCGCTGGCCGAAGAGAAACAGGTATTGATCGTTTATAATCTATTTGCGCCAACTGATCAATCAAAAATTGCGCTGATTGAGGCCGCATATCCCGGTTTGAATAGGTTTTCAAAAATCGAAATTTCCGCGTTGAAAGCCGAAAACAGGGCATTACTCCTGGAATTTATCCTTGCAAATTATATCCCGAAGAATAATCCGACCCCGCTGCTGCCTTTCGTTACACCCGATAAATTCTACATATTGAATATCCCAATGGATGAGGAAACTCCTCCCGGTAGATATCTCCGTCCGCAAGCTATGGCTGAAGAGTATATAACCCGGAATTGGGGATATCCGGTCTCCTATCGGATGAATCTTGGAAAAGCCAGGGCCAACGACGCAGGTGAGAAATCCAGATGGGAGAACTTTCTGGGCAGTTTCACCAGAACGCCGGAAGTGATCATCACCGATTCGCAGGCGATGGATATCATGAAGGATTGGACACCCAAAGAAATTCAGCTGACAACCTTCTCGATTATGATGATAAATTATATGTCCAGGGGAAGGCTGTCAGAATTTGCTCAGGCGGTTCGGATCGTAGATTCACTGAAATCGGGCGATACCATTTTAATTACCGAAGCCTGCAATCACTCGCGCATCAAGGAGGATATCGGAACGGTTCAAATACCAAATCTTATCAGGAAGATGCTGCCGGGGATAGAGGTACAACATGCTTTTGGCCGCGAATGGCCGGAACAGCAAGATCTTGAAAGAATTAACCTGGTGATACATTGCGGCGGTTGCATGATCACGCCCCAAAAAATGGCCTCCCGTCTCAGGGATCTGGCCAAACTCAACATCCCAATCACTAATTACGGAATCTTCCTTTCCTATATGCAGGGAAAAGAAGTGCTGGAAAAGGTTCTGCAACCCTGGTAAGATTTTGGATTTTGGAATGACGCGCCGACCAGAATTGGTTCTAATCTAGCATGTAGCGTAATCCAAAATCCAAAATCGCAAATCCAAAATTAGTTTGTGACTCTTTCTAGTTTCTTTAGCATTGTGAACATAAACGCTGCAGACAACAGGCAGCATACGATAAATATCGACCACAACATCCAGAGATCAAGTCGGCTCCAGAAGAAGCTCCCTACCACCAGCAATTTATTTCCAACGGCAGTTGCCAGTAACCAGCCTCCCTGCATCAATCCCTGGAAACGGGGAGGGGCAACTTTGGATACAAACGAAAGACCCATTGGACTCAGGAAAAGTTCGGCGATGGTAAAAATCAAATAGCCATTAATCAGCCAGTAGGGGGTAACCCTGGATGAGTCTGGTACCGCCTGTCCGTTGAGGGTATGCGGGGAGACCATATTCAGCGAAGCTACCAAAATCAGGACAAAGGCAATGGCAGCAATGATCATACCGAAACCAATTTTCCTTGGGGTAGAAGGTTCAATCTCCTTCTTGTTCAACCAGGCGAATACGCTCATCACCAACGGAGTAACAAAAACTATAAAGAGCGGATTAAAGGATTGGAAAATCTCAGGGGCAATAGCATTCTCGGATTGGTAACTGTTCACGTATAGATAGGCAAAAATCGATCCAACCATAAAGAGGGCGAGGCCGATTAACCTTTCATTTCTGGTTTTATTCTTGCCAATGGCAACAAAAAGTCCAGCCAATGCTCCAAAAACACAAAGAATAGACCAGGGTCCAAAGAAAAGATTGGTTAATGGTCCAACTTGCTTAACGATGTAGTCACGGGCAAAGAAGGTCAGCGTTAATCCGTTCTGGTGGAAGGACATCCAGAAGAAGATAACCACGATAAACACCATGATCAATGCCATGACTCTTGGTTTCTCCTCTTTGTTGGCAGAAAGAATGATCCAGGTGGCAAAGGCGACAAATAGTCCGACAGCCAATGCTATATCCAGGTTATTCAAGCCAAAGTAAATGATCGAAAAAGTAGCTGCAGCTGCGAGAAGCGCGAAGATCAAAGATTTTGTACCATTCTCAATTTTAACAGACTGAGAGGTCGCGGCTTTTTCTTTGTTAGGCAGGTGCTTTTGAAAGAATACATACACTAGAAGTGAAATAATCATTGCTCCTGCTGCTACACCAAAGGCATAGTTGTAACCTCGGGAGAAAACATCCAGATAATTGTGGGCAAATTGTCCAAGGTCACCCACTTGTCCCGAAATTGTTGCTTTTTGAGCCAGAAGCTGGAATTGAGAGGTGTCCGTCATTTTTCCATCGATCAGTTGGTGGCAGAGGGCAGGCAAACTGCCGTCATGAAGAAAACCATTTCTTTCAAGCCACCAGTTGCGAACTCCATTGGCAGCATGTGGTGCAAAGAAAGCTCCCACATTGATTCCCATGTAAAATATCATGAACGCTGAATCGCGTAATTTAGAGTACTTTGGATCATCGTATAATTGACCGACAACTGCTTGTAAGTTCCCTTTGAACATTCCGTTACCAAATGCGATAACAAAAAGAGAAGCCACCGTCAGCGTGAGGGAGAGTCCGGGTACGGCCATCAGAATATACCCGGTGAGCATAATTAAAATCCCTGCAAAGATGACCAGCTTATATTTGCTGGTAGAGTCAGCTACGAGGCCGCCAATCAGTGCCAGGGCATAGATACCAAAATAGAACCAACTGTAGATGTTACCGGCAACTTCTTCGTCCAGGCCAAACTTTGTCTGTAAAAAAAGCACCAGAATGGCCATCATGGTATAGAAGCCGAAACGTTCGCCCATATTGGCGAAAAAGGCAACAATAAGTCCTCGGGGATGTCCTTTTAGCATAAGTCTTAAGTTTGAGTATGATTATTGAAGCAAATATATAAAAAAGTGGACTAAAGTTGCTAACGTGAAGTAAGGTACATAAGTCACTTCTGGCACTCCGACTATTCAAAAAATCCTTTAACTTTGGATGTCAGTAAGATAAAATTTGTGCGTTTCAATGAAGATTTTTTCAAGAGAGCAGTTGGCTCAAATCGACCGGCAAACGAGATTGGATGAACCAATTTCGGAAATAGATCTCATGGAGCGGGCGTCAAAGGCTCTGTCTGATTGGTTAACTGCCTGTTATCCTGTTTCTACGCGTGTTGCGGTGATTGCTGGAGTTGGAAATAATGGCGGCGATGCGCTCGCTGTAGCCCGAATGATGGCGGAACAGAACTATCCAGTTACTGTTTTCCTGCCGGATTTAGGTCGCCAGAGATCGGAGGCCTCCCATATTAATCTCGAAAGATTGCTGGATCAGTCGCTCGTTAAAACAGTCGAACTGAACGACCAGACTGAATTTCCGTCGTTAGACGAGTTTCATCTTCTGGTGGATGGACTTTATGGCTCCGGACTGAATCGTCCGTTGGAAGGGTTTGTCTGTGAGGTAATTGAATGGATGAACCAATCTGGAGTAGAAATAGTCTCGATTGATCTTCCATCTGGATTATTCTGCGACGGAAACGGTAGTAATTTTGGCGCCATTGTAAGAGCCACTCATACGCTGACGCTTGAATTTCCAAAGCTTTCCCTTTTCTTCAGCGAAAATGAGCCTTTTTTTGGAAGCTGGACGATTATTCCATTTGGAACAAGTGCCAAGGCTGTGGAAGAAACCGGGACGAATTTGTATTTCACTGATCAGGAGATTGTTTCATCAATTCTCAAAAAGAGAAAGATTTTTTCCCACAAGGGTAGTTTTGGGCACGGATTATTGATCTCAGGCAGTATCGGAAAATATGGTGCGGCTCAATTGGCGGCGAAGGGCGCTTTAAGGGCCGGACTAGGACTGCTTACCGTACATATGCCTGAGTCGGCTGGAATTATGTTGCAGATTTCGCTACCGGAGGCGATGTCCATTTTGGATAGGGGCAAAGAGTATGTTACAGAATTACCCGATTTGAAAAAGTACTCAGCCATTGCTGCTGGTCCGGGTATCGGTGTGGAGGCGGCTACCAAAGATGTTATCCGTCAGTTAATTGAACAGACAAAAGTTCCGCTTGTATTGGATGCCGATGCGCTGAATATTCTTGCCGAAAATCCTGCCTGGCTTAAAGACTTGGGACCCAACACAATATTGACTCCTCATCCGGTCGAATTTGACCGCCTTTCAGGGATAGCTACGAAGACTGAGGAAGATCGTTTCCTGATGGCCGAGCAATTTGTTAACAGTTATGGCGTCGTGCTAATTTTGAAGGGAGCTTATACTCGTCTGTTTTTTCCCGACGGAACGATCTTTTTTAATTGTACCGGTAATCCAGGAATGGCCACGGCTGGCTCCGGTGATGTGCTCACCGGCATTCTGCTTGGACTGCTGTGTCAGGGATACACGGCAAAGGAAGCGACCTTGCTTGGCGTTTTTTTACATGGGCGTTCCGCGGATCTCAGGGCTCGATCCACATCCGAAGAATCCTTGCTGGCTGGCGAGATTGCTGACTATCTTGGTGATGCATTTGCATCATTAAAATGAGCGTTAACTTTGATAAGACAAAAAAAACAGGCATTTTTGAGGATTCGATTTCTATTTTTTTGCCAGTCCGGGAGCGGAGTCTGGCTTCACTGTTTTAATTCAACACTATGAGAATACTAACTTTATTTACGCTGATCATCTGCCTGGTGGCATCTGGTTTAAATTTGTCGGCTAAAGATGAGAAAAAGAAACCTGCCAACGAATTGGCTGCATTTGCGGGAGGCGTAGTTTACGCATTGCCACGCACCGGAATTCGCATTTCGGTGGAGGTTGAACAGGTGAGAGTAATCCATGGGCCTTACAATGCTTTTGCGCAGAAGTACTTGGGGATTAACGATGCGCCAAAAATTGATATGGAGAACTGGAATATTACCAATATTACGATGAATACCTATGGTGAGCCTGATCCAAATGCCGTTTACCATGCGGTCGGTAATATTGCCACATTGCTGAGTCTATCCGATGATGGAGTTCTTCTGGGCATCAACAGTGAGGTTAAGCAAGAAGCCGGCCGGCCTGTCACAACGATCTTCCCGATCAGGGATGCTGTGCCCGAGGATCTATGGAACGACGTATCCATGCACTCCTTCTTAAGCGGAAAAGACAGTACGAAAAGAGCGGGTGTAAATTTTAAATCCTTTGAGGAAAAAGCGGCCGAAGCTGCATCAGATATTGTGAAAATGCGGAAGAGAAAGGCTTCGGTATTGGGAGCCAAATACGATAAACTTCCTCCGGATGGTGAGGCATACAAAGTCATGGTAGCCGAGTTAGATAAGATTATTGAAAATTATACGGCTCTTTTTGCCGGTAAGTCTATTCGCAAAAGTTACAAACTGTCCTTCGATGTGGTTCCTGACGGGAAAAACATGAAGGGTCTGGTTGCATTCCGATTTTCGCCAACTGCCGGCATTTTGCCTGAGAGTAACGTATCCGGAAAGCCCATCATGCTGGAAATTGAACCCAATGGTGAGTTGAAACAAAAGATTGACGCGTCGGCCACCAGTGAAACTTCATTGAAGGGAATCTATTACCGAATCCCGGTTGTTGCTCAGGCCCGATTGCTTAATGGCAGCGACGTACTGGCTCAGACAAAGATTGCAATTGCGCAGTTTGGCACTGTGACCGCACTGCCTGACGGGTTATTGAATGGCGAATATTCCATCGAATTTCACCCGGCTTCCGGCGCTATTCGTAAAATTGGTACTAATTGAATAAAAGAGTGAAGAGTGAAAAATGAAGAGTGAACAATGATGCCATCCGACCATTTTTCACTTTTCGCTTTTCATTTATCACTCTTTTATTTGTCATTCTTCACTCTGTACTTTTTAATTATCTTGCACCACTTTTCTTTGAAATTGATTATAAACAACTAAATACTTTTTTATGACGGAAATGATACGGAAGTCTTTGAGGGATTCCAAAACTGCACGATGGGTGGCCTTGGGTGTTGTTGCTTTTACCATGTTGACAGGCTATTACCTGACCGACGTAATCGCTCCTTTGAAAGGATTGCTTGAAGGAAAATTAGGTTGGGATAGTTCCGACTTCGGTTTTTTCAATAGTGCCTACGGATGGTTCAACGTTTTCCTTTTAATGTTGATTATCGGCGGTATTATTTTGGATAAAATGGGCGTCCGTTTCACCGGATTAATGGCTGCTATCGTGATGGTTTTAGGTACAGCGCTTAAATACTGGGCTGTTTCGACTACCTCTCTGGATGGTCAGACTTGGCATATTCTATGGTTCGATGTTAAGGCTCAGGTTTTTATGGCTGCGCTCGGCTTCGGTATCTTCGCTGTAGGAATTGAAGTTGCCGGTATCACCGTCTCCAAAATTATTGTAAAGTGGTTTAAGGGGAAAGAGCTTGCCCTCGCCATGGGACTAGAAATGGCAACTGCCCGTTTGGGTACTGCGCTGGCCTTGTCTACCTCTGTGCCAATTGCCCGTGCGTTCGGTACCATCAACGTGTCCAGACCAATTTTGGTATGTCTCATCATGTTATGTATTGGTTTGATATCTTACATTGTCTATTGTTTTATGGACAAGAAACTGGATGAAGAGGATAATGCATCAGACGCTCCGGCCAGTGATGAAGAGGCTTTCAAGGTAATGGATATCTTTAAAATAATCACAAATAAAGGTTGGTGGTACATCGCCATTCTTTGCGTTCTTTTCTATTCGGCAGTATTTCCATTCTTAAAATATGCTTCAGACTTGATGGTTAACAAATTTGGTGTGGATGAGTCGCTCGCCGGTTCAATTCCTGCCATGTTACCCTTCGGAACGATTTTGCTGACACCCTTCTTCGGTAGTCTGTACGACAGAAAAGGGAAAGGTGCCACTATCATGATAATTGGTTCTCTTCTTCTGATTCTGGTTCATACTTTATTCTCCATTCCTTTCCTTAATAACTGGATGTTCTCTATTGTCCTGATAATGGTTTTGGGAGTTGGTTTTTCGCTGGTGCCCTCTGCAATGTGGCCTTCAGTTCCAAAAATTATTCCGGAGAACCAATTGGGAACGGCTTATGCATTGATATTCTGGGTTCAAAACTGGGGATTAATGGGTGTTCCTGCATTGATCGGCTGGGTCCTTGAAAAATATTGTATAACCGGTACTGTCGTAAGAGATGGTTTGACCGTTAATACATATAATTATACGCTTCCGATGATGATTTTCACCGGTTTCGGAGTATTAGCGCTTATCTTTGCTCTTCTGTTAAAAATTGAAGACAAGAAGAAAGGCTACGGATTGGAATTGCCGAATATCAAGCAATAGAATAAATCTTATTTAATTCGAAAAAATTATGAGCAAAGAAATATTAAATCTGGAACCTAAATCCCTTTGGGAAAATTTTTATGCACTGACTCAGATTCCGCGTCCATCGAAGCATGAGGAAAAGATTCAGGATTTTATGGTGAATTTCGGCAAATCGCTCGGTTTAGTGACTGAAAAGGATGCTGTAGGTAACGTTATGATACGCAAACCAGCCACTCCGGGAATGGAGAATCGCAAAGGAATCGTTATGCAGGGTCACTTGGATATGGTTCCTCAGAAAAACAACGATACGAAGCACGATTTTGAGAATGATCCTATCGATGCATGGATTGACGGCGAATGGGTAAAAGCCCGCGGTACTACTCTCGGAGCTGATAATGGAATGGGTGTTGCAGCGGCTATGTCTGTCCTCGCAGCTAAAGATTTGGTTCATGGTCCGGTAGAAGCGCTTTTTACCTGCGATGAAGAAACCGGTATGACCGGCGCCTTCGGATTACAGGGTGGCTGGCTGCAGGGGGATATATTACTCAATATGGATTCGGAAGATGAAGGCGAACTCTATGTTGGCTGTGCCGGTGGCGTGAATGCGACCGTTGAGTTTGAATACGATGAGATGATAGTCCCCAAAGGATTTTCTTCTTATAAGTTGGTTGTTAAAGGCTTGAAAGGTGGGCATTCCGGATTGGATATCAATTTGGGCAGAGGAAATGCCAACAAATTGTTGATTCGCTTTCTGAAGCATGCCACGCGCGAAATGGATGTGCGTATGGCAGAGATTAACGGAGGCGGCATGCGCAATGCTATCCCTCGTGAGGCATATGCAATTGTTGTGGTACCCACGGAAGCAGTTCCTGAATTTCTTTCGGCCGTTTCCAAATATGAGAGTATCTATAAGGCCGAACTTAGCGTTTCAGAGCCGAATTTGTGCTTTACAGCCGAAGAGGCGCCAAAACCGAAGTCATTGATCGACGAGCGCGCACAAGATGATTTGATCGACTCCGTCTGTGCTTGTCCAAATGGGGCGATGAGATTATGCGATAGTATGCCAGGTTTGGTTGAGACTTCAACCAATCTCGCTACCGTGAAATCTGAGAATGGTGTTATTTCTGTTAAGTGCCTGTTACGCAGCTCGGTAGATTCGGCCAAAGACGATCTTTGCGAGATGGTTGAGAGTACATTTTCGCTGGCGGGAGGTATGGTCACTTTTGACGGTGCATATCCCGGATGGAAACCCAACATGGATTCTGATATTCTGAAACAGATGAGTAAGATCTATGAAGATAAATTTGGGGTGGTTCCCGAAATTAAGGCGATCCACGCTGGTTTGGAATGTGGAATATTGGGCGCAAACTATCCTCATTGGGATATGATCTCTTTCGGCCCGACGATGCGCTTCCCGCATTCGCCCGATGAAAAAGTGAATATTCCGACCGTTCAGAAATTTTGGGATTTCTTAGTGGCGACATTGAAGAATGCTCCGGCAAAATAAATAAATCGCAGATTTTTGAGGAATCCCGGTTTTGTGAAATGCAAGACCGGGATTTTTTTCCGATATAAAGATTAATTTTGAAGAAAAAGCGTTGAAAATGGTCAGATGTGCCCGCGTCATTTTTTTTCTGGTAATGCTGTTACCCGTCATTTCTTTGGCCGAGATAAAGAAAATTGGAACGCCTTTTATCCGCAATTTCCCGAAGAGAGAATATAAGGCAGGCACACAGAACTGGGCCATCACGCAAGACAAAAGGGGATTCATCTATTTTGCCAACAACGAAGGTTTGCTCATGTATGATGGAAACCAATGGCTGCTTCATAAAATGCCTAATTCCTCAATTGTCAGGGCATTGTTTGTTGATAAGAGTGGCGAAATTTATGTCGGAGCCTATAATGAGTTGGGGAAGATGGTAAGTCTGCCGAACGGTCAAATGGTTTTCAAATCCTTAAAGAAGTTTATACCGTCTGCCTACCAGAACTTCGACGACATCTGGAGTGTCTTTTCGTACGAGAATAAGGTCATATTTCAATCCTACAACTGCGCGTTTGTCTGTTCCAATGACACAAGTATTTCTGTCATAAAGGCGCCTGTTCGCTTTCACCATGCCTTTAAAGTGAATGATCGGGTATTTTTTAATGATACGGAAGCCGGATTGTTTGAATATGATGGAAAGAATCTGGTTAAAGTTCCGGGATGTGACCGGTTAAACGGGGAGCAGATTTGGTCTATGATGCCGCTTTTCGGTTCAAAAGACATTCTGATCGGCACACTGAATAAAGGAATGTTCCTTTTTAATGACAAGACACTGACCGATTGGGGCGGATCTGTAAATGACTTTCTGAAGAAGAATCAAATATTTTGTGCCACAACAATCCAGGATCGCTATTATGCAGTGGGAACCATTCAAAACGGCGTTCTCATCCTCGACCGCAATGGAAATATTGTTCAGCATTTTTACAAAAAGGATGGACTGCAAAACAATACGATATTAAGCATTTTTGCCGATAGGTCTGGGAATTTATGGCTTGGACTGGATAACGGGATTGATTACGTTAATGTCAATTCCCCTATAACGTTTATGCAAAATCCGGACGGTATTGGTGCGGGGTATGTTGCGATGGTGCACAACAAAAAGCTTTATCTCGGAACAAACCAGGGATTGTTTGTGACCGATTGGCAAGACTCCGGTCAAATAAACAATTTTAGATTAATTGAAGGTACTTTGGGACAGGTTTGGTCGTTGGAAATACAGGATGGGGAGTTACTGTGCGGACACAATAACGGCACTTTTGCTATTGAAGGCGAAAAGGCCACAATCATCGATCAGTCACCGGGAGGATGGAAGTTGCTTCAACTTAAGCGACATCCCGGATATTTGATCGGCGGTACGTATAATGGGCTCACGTTATTCAAAAAGGATGGAAAACACTGGCGCTTTCTTAAGAAAATCAAAGGATTCAACGAGTCTTTCCGGGTTTTTGAGGAGGATGAGAATGGTGATTTATGGATGAGTCATGGCTTCAAAGGAATTTACAGAGTCAGTCTGAGTAATAGTCTCGATTCTGTCATTTCATGGAAATTTTATACATCTAAAGACGGTCTGCCTACCAATTACAACCTTAACGTTTATAAAATAAAAAACAGGGTCATCTTCACGTCAAAACAAGGTGTATACGAGTATAACGTTCAGAATGATAATTTCGAAAAGTCTTTCTTTTTTAATCAGTTGCTGCAACCAGTTACGGATATCTCTTATCTGAAAGAGGATAAAAAAGGTAATATCTGGTACATCGCGTGGTTTAATTCTGTCAACAGAGCAGGGGTATTCAAGATCAAGGAGGACCTCCGGTATCAGCATATCTCTATTCCGTTCGCAATTTTGGCGGGTAAATTTATCAGCGGATTTGAATCAATTTATGACTTCACTGACGAACATTACTTTATTGGAACAGAGGATGGATTTGCCCATTATAATCCGCTGATTGAAACGATCCACAGCCCCGAGTTCTCAACATATATCACCAAAGCCATTGCCCTGCATCTCGACAGTACATTCTATTATGGTAACAATTATGCAGAGCGGAGCAAAGAGAAGCGGAAAAAATTTGCTTTTCCATTTGCCAGAAATGCTTTCCGCTTTATATACTCGTCACCAACCTACGATAATCCGGGTAACATTGAGTATAGTTATAAATTATCCGGTTTTACAGAAAGCTGGTCGACTTGGAGCACGTCCTTCTCAAACGAATACACAAACCTGCCTGAAGGAGATTTCGTATTTATGGTCAAAGCCAGGAATCAGTTGGGTACCGAGAGTCTGGCCGACCAGGTCGAATTTAGCGTGCTTCCCCCATGGTATAAATCGGTCTTTGCATACTTGGTCTATTTCATGTTTTCACTACTGTTCATTATCGGAATGATTTGGTTTATCTATCTGCGGATAGAAGTATCCAAAAGGAAGGACCGTTTGAAGCATTTGCAGGCCTATCGTCAGAAGGAACAGGAGTATCTTCGGAATGCGCTGATAGATGAAAAAAAGATCATCAATCTGAAGAATGAGAAGCTAAAAGCTGATATGATCCATCGCGACAAGGAACTTGCAAATCAGACAATGGATCTTATTCGGAAAAGCAAATTCCTCCTGAACATAAAAGACGAACTGCTTAAGTTGAAACGACCTCAAAATGAAGGAGCTCTGAACGACAAAATTTCCTCCCTCATCGTGAAGATTGATAAGGATATTGATCACAACAAGCAGTGGGAGGTATTCGAGTCTGCCTTCGATGAAGTTCATGAAGATTTTTTGAACAGACTCAAAGTCGCTTATCCAAATCTCACCCCGAAGGAATTGCGGTTGTGCGCCTACCTGCGATTAAATATTTCCTCCAAAGAGATCGCTCCCTTAATGAATATTTCTGTCCGGGGAGTAGAAATTTGCCGCTACAGAGTTCGGAAAAAGCTCGAAATTGATCGTGACACTAATATGACCAGTTTTATCATCAATTTTTAGTGTTGATGAAATACATTTTCTTAACATTGGGTTGTCTGATGTAATAATCTATTTCATATATTTTTTATAAATAAATAGTAATCAATAATTTGATTTTTTTCTGATGTATTATTGATGTATTAACAATTAATTGATGTTGTATTTTTGATGTAGTAAAAAATAGTTTTATATTATTAATAAGTGTTAAAATTGTACCCATTATAAACATCGGGGATCCGTTCCCGAATTATGTAGGTTAATTATTTCTAACATTTATTAAAATTTATGAAACAAACGATTTTTGCTCTTTTGTTTTTTTTAAGCTCTTTTGCTGTATACGCACAAGAGCTTAATGTAAAGGGTGTTGTCACATCTGCTGATGATGGGCAGCCTATTCCCGGAGCGACAGTTGTCGTAAAAGGAAAAACAACCGGAATTACAACCAATCTTGACGGAGCATATACGTTAAAGGTTCAGGGAAATTCCATTCTTATATTTTCTTTCGTAGGACTGAAGACTCAGGAGGTTGCTGTCAACAACAGGACAACCATCAATGTAGCGCTTACTTCTGCAACAGAAGCAATCGAGGAAGTTGTAGTTGTTGGTTACGGTACTCAAAAGAAAAGCGTTGTTACCGGCGCCATTTCCAGCGTTAAGGCCAAGGATCTTGAGAAAGTTTCACCAGGTCGCATCGATAATGCTCTCCAGGGCAGGGTATCCGGTGTAACCGTGGCAGCGACTTCAGGTCAGCCAGGATCCAGTTCAACAATACGGGTCAGGGGTGTCACAACCTTTGGTGACGGCGGAAACAATCCTTTGTGGGTTGTCGACGGTGTTGTCGTTGATGCTGGTGGTATTGGCTATCTTAATCAATCGGATATTGAGTCAATCGAAGTATTGAAAGATGCAGCATCTGCTGCAATTTACGGAACACGGGCAGCAACCGGTGTAATCATGGTTACAACGAAAAAAGGTTCGGTCGGTAAATTGAGTGTTAGCTACAACGGTTTTTACGGAACATCCGGTCCTGCCAAGATGCTTAACCTTCTCAACGCAACTCAGTATGCAGCTTTGTTGAATGAAAGATCTGTCGCCGGTGGTGGCAATTTGGTTTTCAACAATATTGGCGCACTCGGTGTTGGTACCGACTGGCAAAAAGCAATCTTTAATAATAGTGCAAGTCGTTATTCCCACGAATTAAGTTTAAGTGGTGGTAATGATAAGTCTACTTTCTATTTTTCATTGGGTATTCAGGATCAACAAGGTATTGTTGCTACAGACATATCCAATTTCAATCAAAAGAATTTCCGACTTAACTCTACACACAAAATTTCCAAAATTTTCACTTTCGGTGAGACTGTAGGATATACTCATCAAAAGCAATTAGGAATTGGAAATACAAACAGCGAATTTGGCGGTCCGCTCAGTTCTGCTATCAACCTTGATCCAATTACACAGATTGTGATTACTGATCCGGCGCAAGCTGCTTTGGCTCCATATAGTGTAAATCCTGTAATCAGGGATCCTAACGGTAATCCTTATGGAATTTCTTCAATCGTTGGTCAGGAAATGACGAATCCACTTGCGTATATTGAAACAAAACGCGGTCAATTTGGCTGGTCGGATAACTTCGTTGGAAATGCCTATTTACAGGCTGCCATTACGAAAGATCTTATCGTTAAATCTTCTGTTGGTGCTAAATTAGCTTATTGGGGCGACCAGGGTTTTAATCCTGTATCCTATTTAAGTGCTACTAATCAGGTATTGAGAAATAGTATTTACAAGAATGACAACAACGTTTTTAACTACAACGTTGAAAATACCATCACCTATACAAGGCAAATCACCGACCACAGCTTCAATGTGTTGTTAGGACAAGCAATGTATGTAGACAACAACGGTGGAGGCCAGGGTGTTACACTGTACAACCTTCCTGTTACAAGTTACAAGGATGCTTCTTATAATTTCAATATTCCTGCAGCAACCGATAAAACAGGATGGGCTTCAGAAAATACATTACACAAGCTTTCTTCTCTATTTGCCCGTGTGAACTACAACTACAAAGAGAAATATCTTTTTACGGGAATCTATCGTCGTGACGGTTCATCCAGGTTCGGGACAAATAACAAATATGGTGTATTCCCATCTTTCTCTTTAGGTTGGATTGTTTCTAAAGAAGATTTCTGGAAAGCAAATGACATCGTTAATTCTTTGAAAATCAGAGGTGGATACGGTGTCGTAGGTAACGATGCTATCCGCGATTTCGGTTATCTTGCAACTGTCGGCGGTGGTTTCAACTATACGGTAGGTAACGGTGGTAATATTACAACCGGTTACTCACCTGCATCATTGGATAATCCGGATCTGCGCTGGGAGGAAACTTCACAGGCAAATATTGGTTTTGAAGCCAGACTCTTTAAAACGCTGAATGTGACACTGGATTACTACCAAAAGAAAACATCCGGTATCCTTCGGCCGATCACAATTCCCGGTTATGTAGGCGTTTCCTCCTCTCCTGTAGGTAATATTGCCGACATGGAAAATAAAGGTTTGGAATTAGAGCTTAGCTATGCCAAAAAATTGGGTCAGCTTAATTTTTCAGCCAATGGTAACATTGCTTATCTGAAAAACACGGTTACCTATGTAGCTGCTGATGCAAACTATATTACGGGTGATGCCTCATTCCAATCAATGGGAGCCGTTACCAGAACACAACAAGGTCAATCGTACAACGAATTCTATGGTTTCAAGACAGCAGGTATCTTCCAGAATGCAGCTGAGATCAAGGCTTACACAGACTCTAAGGGCGCAATGATTCAGCCAAACGCTGTGCCAGGTGATTTCAAATGGATTGATACAAATGGTGATGGAACTATTACAGACCTGGACAAGCAGTTTCTTGGAACAAGTTTGCCTAAATACACATTTGGTTTGACCTTGAATTTTGATTACAAAAACTTTGACTTGATGGTATTCGCTTCGGGTGCAGCTGGTAATAAAATCTTCCAGGGATTGCGTCGTTTGGATATCAGCAACTCAAACTGGCAAACAGTAGCTTTAAGCCGTTGGACAGGCGAAGGTACTTCTACAACATACCCACGCTTAACCAGCAACGATGCGAACGGAAACTTCGGCAAAATGTCTGATTTCTATTTGGAGAAAGGCGACTATATCCGGCTTAAAGTTGTTCAGCTTGGGTATTCTCTACCTGCTGGCTTAATCAACAAGATTAGCGCGAACAAAGTTCGTTTCTACCTGTCGGCTGAAAATTTATTCACAATGACCAAATATACTGGATATGACCCTGAAATTGGTGGTGGAGTTTTTGGTATCGATAAGGGTGTTTATCCTCAGGCGCGTTCACTCATGCTTGGTGTTCAATTAAATTTTTAAAAACAGACTGATATGAAAGAAAAAGTAATAAAATACTTATTCCTTGCAGCGGGCATGATGGTGACATTAGGTTCATGCGACAAGGCATTTTTGGAGATACAACCGAAGGGACAATTTCTTTCGGCTAACTACTACGCTGACAAAGATCAGGCATATTCTGCACTGGTAGGTGTATATGATGTACTGCGGAAAAATTCGGGTGGTTTTGAGAACATGATCACAATGATGAACGCAGGTTCTGATGATAACTATGCCGGTGGTGGTGGAGCTACTGACGGTGCCGGTATTCAGGGTTTCTCAAACTATACCTTGAATGCTGTTATTATGCCGGGAAGTTTCTGGAGTGATCATTATCAGGGAGTCTTCAGGGCAAATACGCTTTTGTCTAAGCTGTCAGGCGTAACCATGGACGCAACTTTGAAAGCCAGATTTGCAGCTGAGACCAAAGCCTTACGTGCATACTACTATTTTAATCTCGTCAGAATGTTCAAAAACGTTCCACTAATCCTGGATCCTTTGACGGCGACAAATATGTATGAGGTTACACAGGCAACGCCTGCTGCTATCTACACCCAGATTGAGAAAGACCTCACAGAGGCTATTACTGATCTGCCAGCAACGGTTTCTGCTGCATCTGAGGCAGGACGTTTGAACAAGGGCGCCGCGCAGGCAATTCTTGGAAAAGTTTACCTCTATGAAAACAAAGGAGCTCTTGCAGCTGCACAGTTTGCATTGGTAAACGGAACTCCCGGAGGAACTAGCCAATATGGTTACAGACTCCTTGCCAATTACAGTGATCTTTGGGTTACAAGCAATAAATTCAATACCGAATCAATTTTAGAAGTGTCACATAGCAGCACTGGTGCATCCGGTTGGGGAAACTGGGGTAGCAGTAGTGACGAGGGTAACTCAGTTTGTGTAATGGTTGGTCCAAGAAGTTATTCAAGACCTGCCGGTTCTTCGGCACCGGATCTTCCTTCCGGATGGAGTTTCAACGTATTTACGCAAGATTTCTATGACGCTATCAAGGCTGATCCAAGATTTGGAGCTACCGTGTTTGATTTGAAAGCGCTGCAAGCAGCCAAAAAAGCTGATTATATCGGTGGATATATGGATACAGGTTACTTCCTGAACAAATTTTTGCCACGTCAATCGGATGTATCTACAGGACCGGGCGACCAGGTTCTGAATTACAAACAGGATTCTTATGCAATCCGTCTGGCCGACACCTATTTGATGGAGGCTGAAGCATTGGGAGCAACTGGCGCAAGAGCACAGGCGTTGCTTGATGCAGTTCGTGCAAGAGTTGGACTGACTTCTGTTCCTGTATCAATGGCAGCCATCAAGGCTGAGCGAAGATTGGAACTGGCTGGTGAAGGCCACCGCTTTTTTGACCTTGTAAGATGGGGTGATGCAGCTTCTAAGTTAGGTACAAGAGGTTTCGTTGCTGGTAAGAATGAGGTATTCCCTATTCCTTACAGAGAATTACAAGGTACCAAATTGGTGCAAAATCCTGGTTACAATTAATTAGTTATTTAAAATTGATACAAACATGAAGAAAATAACATTCATATACAGCTTTGCATTTCTGCTTCTTATTTCAGCGGCAAGCTGTACACTAAAAGATGGTATTGATCCGGATCTGTCGTTTTTAAAATCGGCCGCATCAGCAAACCTCAACAAAATCTTCGATATCAGCACTGATAATTCTGGTAAAGTGAAAATTACTCCGGTAGGAGAGGGCGTTACTTCTTTTCTGGTAAACTACGGACATGGTACAGGTGCAGCGGCATCTGCTACAGTTGTTGCCGGTGGAAATACGACTCATGCATATCCAGAGGGTGCCTATTCTGTGGTTATTACTGCAACAGATATTGCCGGTAAGGAAACTTCTACAACATATCCATTGACAGTCACATACAGGGCTCCTGAAAAACTAGCGGTTACTGCTGCTGTTTCCGGATACACTGTAGCCGTTTCTGCTACTGCTGATTATGCTGCATCTTTCCAGGTGTATTTTGGAGACGTGGCAAATGAAACTCCAACAGCTCTGGCAATCGGTGCAACTACCCCGGCGCACAAATATGCCGTTGGTGGTGCTTATACTGTCAAAGTTGTTGCATTGAGTGGCGGAGCCGCAAAAACAGAGACTACAAGCAACATCATTATCTTTGATCCGCTTGCATTGCCTTATACATGTGAATTAGCTTCTCAAAATTACATGGCTGGCGGAACATTTGGTGGTGTAAACTTTTCAATCGTAGCCAATCCATTCCCAACAGGGTTGAATACCTCTGCTAAAGTTGCAAAATGGGAAAAACCAGTAGGAGCAGAAGAGTGGGCAGGTATCTGGAAGCCACTTGATGTTGCATTGGATTTGAGTGCAGGAACCAAAATAAAAATGTTGGTGTATGCAACTGAGGTTGGTAAAAAAGTTGGTATAGAGTTGCAAGCATCTCCGAACGGTGCACCAAACACAGCCCTTTTTGTGGCAACAACTGTGAAGAACCAATGGGAAGAACTGGTTTTTGATACTGTTACAGGTGGAGCTGATCCAGCTATTCCAACAGGAGCTAAATACAAACAGTTCAACATTAACTACAACAGACCAAACAAAGGGCTCGGAGAAGTTATCTATATTGACAACATTAGAGTAACCAATTAATAAAATTACTATGAAAAGAACATTCAAATACATTTTGGTTGCATGCTCGGTATTTCTCATAAATTACGGATGTGCGGACAAAAATTATACCTTGGGAGATCTTACCGCACCTTCAGGAATTGTCATCACGACTGAAATTGCTGGTGCAACAACAGCAAGCCCTACCGGGGATGGTTCAGGTGACGTGAAGATCACTGTTACTGCAAATAATGCACTATCCTATAAAGTAGACTATGATGCCAATACTCCACTGGATTTGGTTTATCTTCCAACAGGTTCGACTACGAAAAAGTATACGAATCTTGGTTTGAATACCTATCGGATTACTGCAGTTGTATACGGCAAAGGTGGTACATCTTCTACGCTAACGAAGGATGTCACTGTACGTAGTGATTTCAATGTAGCTCCGGCGATTGTTTCCAATTTAACTGGTGGTACTTCCAAAACATGGGTTGTTGATAAGAGTGTGGCCGGCCATTTTGGTGTTGGACCATGGTCTAATTCATCAGCAACGCCTGAATGGTGGGCAGCTGGTGTGAATGAGAAAGTAGGATGTTGCAACTGTTTCTATACATCAACATTCACCTTCACTAAGGCTACCGATGGCACATATTCGTTGAAAGTAACTAGTCCTGACGGCGTATTTACAAAAACTGGTTCTCTGTCATCACTTCCAGGAATTCCCGGATCTGGTGATGAAGCTTGCTATCCTTATGCTGGTGGTACCGGTGCATTTTCCTTTGTACCTTCAAGTACTGGAATCGCAGCTTCTGCACCTTCCACCAAGACTGCAATTCTTTTGGCAGGGAACGCAACATGCATCGGATACGGAGCGCTGCAGAAAGAATATGAAATTATGGTCTTAACATCTACTTACATGTATTTGCGGGTTCAGGGTACTGAAACCGGTAATGCATGGTACATTAAGATGAAAGCGCTTTAATTGTCTGTCTTCCGGCAATTAAAGGTGAATATTTCAAATATTACTTTTTTATAAAACTAAAAATGGAGGAGGCATTACTCCTCCATTTTTTCTTCAATTCACGTTTATAGGGTGTGTTATGCGATTTCTAAAGACGATTTTTATTTCTGCTTTCTTTTTTGCGCTGATCTCTTGCAGTAAGGGTGGCGGTACCACAGAGCCGATACCAGAACCGGTTACCATACCGGTGGTTAGTACGACGGACATGAATCAGCCGATTACTGCGACAAATACGACCATGCAGTTTTATATTAATCTTGATAGATCAACAACCAAGAATGTTTCAGTCGATTATAGTTTGTCTGATGGAACTGCAGTATCACCAAACGATTATGTGGCTTCTTCCGGTACGATCACAATACCAGCCGGAAAAACGCAGGCAATAGTCGATGTACAGATAAAAGGTGATCCGACGAATTTGCGTCGAAATAACCTTCTGTTTACAATTCAGCTTAGCAAACCCGTCTCCTGCACCATCGGAACGAGTTCTGCCAAAGGCACTATTTTAACGGAAGACGGCACTTATTTGCCAACCGATAATACCGGATATACTACTCCGCTGTCTTATCCCGGATACACCCTGGTATGGAATGATGAATTTGCCGGATCAGCCTTAGATCTGAATACCTGGAATCAGGAAATCGGCAATGGAACTGGTGGATGGGGAAATAATGAACTCGAGTATTATACGAATAGTCTAAAAAATACATTCCAATCAAATGGTAATTTGATAATTGAAGCGCGAAAAGAGGCTATTGGTGGCTTCAACTATTCATCTTCAAGATTGACTACCCAAGGCAAGAAAACATTTAAATTTGGCAGAATAGATATCCGGGCAAAACTGCCTGTCAGTAAGGGTATGTGGCCAGCATTATGGATGTTGGGTTCAAACATCTCTTCTGTTGGATGGCCTGCCTGCGGTGAAATGGATATCATGGAACTGGTAGGCTCCAGTCCGGGCAGAGTCAGATCAACGATGCACTGGAAATCAGCCACTGGCACTCATTTATCCAAAGGCGCCGACTATAATTTATCATCCGGCGATTTTTCCAAGGAGTTTCACGTCTTTAGCATGGTTTGGACAGCTGATATGATTAAAAATTATGTCGACGATATCCTCATCCTGACCACGACAGTCACGGATGCCGGTGCTGCCAATTATCCTTTCAATGCGAACCAGTTTTTCATATTTAATGTTGCTGTCGGAGGCGACTGGCCCGGCCCGCCCGATGTAAGTACGCCTTTTCCACAGAGAATGTTTGTTGATTACGTGAGAGTATTTCAATGATGATTTTTCAAAACCATTTTATTTCTGTTAACCAGTAAGTTCAAAGCATGCGTTTGCTATCCAACTATTTGTTTGTTCCAACTATCTTTCTTACCATGACGGTACTTTGCCTGTGCAGTTGCGGTAAGGGGGGTAATGATATACAGCCGGATCCGAATCCCAAACCAAATCCAAATCCGGTGGTAACCGGCAAGTCAGATATTGTTTTTTGGCTGACAAACCCGGATCAGAATGTTTTTTTCAAAAAGCAGTCTGTTGCTTTGAATTTCAGTAGCTCATCAAATTATAATCCATCTGTCGTAGTGGATACTACCCAAACCTTTCAATCAATCGACGGGTTTGGATTTGCCTTAACGGGAGGAAGTGCATCCCTCATCAATCAGTTGACTTCCGCGACACGGAGCGACCTGATTAAAGAACTGATTGCCGTCGACAGCACGTTCATTGGCATAAATTATCTCCGGATAAGTATCGGTGCTTCGGATCTGGATGCTACAGTATTCTCCTATGATGATGTGGCTGCAGGGCAGACTGATATTGGTTTGAAACTGTTCAGCATCGATCCTGATAAGCAAAATTTAATCCCGGTTTTGAAAGAAATTATTGCGCTGAATCCCGGAATCAAAATTCTAGGATCACCCTGGTCTGCACCAGCCTGGATGAAAACCAATGGCAGTCCGAAGGGCGGAAGTTTAAAGCCGGAATATTATGGCGAGTATGCCAATTATTTTGTCAAATATATCAAAGCAATGGAGGCTCAGGGAATTAAAATTGATGCAATTACGCCCCAAAACGAGCCTTTAAATCCCTATAATAACCCAAGCATGTCGATGTCTGCAACGGAGCAGGCAGAGTTTGTGAAATCGTACCTGGGTCCTGCATTTCAAGCAGCAGCTATTAAAACTAAAATCATCGCTTACGATCACAATTGTGACGTTGCCTCTTATCCGCTAACCGTTCTCGGTGATCCCGGAGCAAATAAATATGTTGATGGCTCGGCATTTCATCTCTATGCCGGCGATATCAGCGCTTTATCATTTGTTCACAGCTCCTATCCGGAAAAGAACGTCTATTTTACAGAGCAATGGGTTGGCGGTCCTGGGAATTTTGCGGCAGATTTAAAATGGCACGTCAAGAATCTGATTATTGGTGCGACGCGAAATTGGAGTAGAAACGTCATTGAATGGAACCTGGCTTCCGATCCAAATTATTACCCGCATACGGCAGGCGGCTGTTCTACCTGTCTGGGAGCCCTGACAATCGGAACCTCGGTGAATCGAAATGTGTCATATTACATCGTTGCACATGCTTCGAAATTTGTCAGGGATGGATCGGTTCGAATAGGATCAACGAATATTGCAAATCTGCCCAATGTTGCATTCAAAACTCCGGCAGGGAAAAAAGTGTTGATAGTCCTCAATGAAAGCAGTACATCACAAAAATTCAACATACAGTTCAACGATATGATTGCAACATCCGAGCTACCCGCCGGAGCTGTTGCTACCTATATCTGGTAAGAATTTTTCTAATTTTTTTAATTAAATGGAAAGCGATAAGTCTCTAAATAGTAAAAATGGTTTTATCATGAAATCGCGCAAATTGACTCTAGTTTTGTGTCTGGCCTTTGCCGCATTACTATTTGGCTCTTGCAGCAGCAAGGTCAAAACTCCTGAAACCAAAGAAATTGAAACCAGAGTGAATCAATTGCTCTCTAAAATGACTTTGGATGAAAAAATTGGGCAAATGACTCAAATCGATCCCTCCTCGGCAGGTGGGGATGAGCAGCTGAAGAAATCTGTCAGAGACGGAAGATATGGCTCATTTCTGAATCTGTTCGGGGTCGAAAAAATCAATGAAATTCAGAAAATAGCTATCGAGGAGAGCCGGCTCGGTATTCCTTTGCTGATTGGTCGGGATGTTATCCACGGGTATAGAACAGTATTTCCGATACCTCTGGGAATGGCCGCCTCCTGGGATCCTGAAATTGTAAAAAAGGCATACCGCATCTCTGCAATCGAATGCTCTTCTCAGGGAATTAAGTGGACTTTTGCACCGATGATTGATATTACCTGGGATCCCCGCTGGGGTAGAATCGCTGAGGGATGTGGCGAAGATCCCTACCTTGCCTCTACGTTCTCCAAGGCTATGGTGGAAGGTATTCAGGGCGAAAATCTGACCGATCCGACAGCCGTCGCTGCCTGCGCAAAACATTATGTTGGTTATGGGTTCTCCGAAGCTGGTCGCGACTACAATACCACCTACATTTCTGAACCTGTATTGCGAAATGTAGTACTTAAACCCTTCAAAGCTGCGAAAGATGCCGGCGCGTTGACTTTTATGTCGGGTTTTAATGATTTGAACGGGGGTACCTGCCTCTGGCAATGAATTTACATTGAAGCAGATCCTTCGGAAGGAATGGGGATTTCAGGGGATGGTCGTAAGCGACTGGGGCTCGGTGACTGAAATGATCTCTCATGGGTTTTGTGCGAACGAAAAGGAGGCTGCTTTCAAAGCTTTAAAGGCAGGTGTCGATATGGAAATGTCCAGTCTTTCATATGCCGGCAATATCAAGCAACTTTTGCGTGACGGTAAAATTGATCAGAATATGGTCGATGAAGCAGTGCGAAATATCCTCAGAGTGAAGTTTAAACTCGGACTGTTCGAAAATGCCTATGTGTCTCCTGAAGCCCAGAAGCAAACATTGAATCCTGACTTTCTTGAACATGCCCGGAAAGTAGCAAGAGAAAGTGCCGTGTTGCTCAAGAATGAAGGGAAAACGCTTCCTCTTTCGACTAAGATTCGTTCTGTGGCGGTGATCGGACCACTAGCCGATTCACCACGCGACCAACTCGGAACCTGGGTGTTTGACGGGAGGGCTGAGAATTCTGTTACTCCACTAACTGCTATAAAGGATGTTTTAGGTGCAGATAAAGTGAATTTTATCAAAGGACTGCAATACAGTCGTGATAAAAACAAAGGCGAATTTGCCAAAACAATTGCCCTGGCTAAGCAATCTGATGCCATTCTCTATTTTGGAGGCGAGGAATGGATTCTCTCCGGAGAAGGACAATCGCGCGGAGAGATCAATCTTCCGGGTGCGCAGGACGAACTAATTGCGGAACTGGCCAAGACAGGCAAACCGCTAATCATTGTTGTGATGGCCGGCAGACCTTTGGCTATTGGAAAGGTGCTGGAGGAAGCCAATGCTGTATTATACGGATGGCACGGTGGTACAATGGCCGGTACTGCATTGGCTGACCTGATTTTTGGAAAGGAATCCCCTTCCGGGAAGTTGCCTGTGACATTTGTGAAAGGCTCCGGTCAGATTCCGTTTTATTACTACCACAATAACACAGGCAGACCAGCTTCTGCCAAAACATGGACGCCCATCGACAGTATTCCGGTTGTAAATCCGCAGAGTTCTTTAGGCTATAAATCTTTTCATCTGGATTATGGATTCACGCCGCTGCTGCCTTTTGGCTATGGATTGAGCTACACAAAGTTTAACTATTCTGATCTGAAGCTATCTGCTATGTCAATGTCATCCGTTGGCTCTATAAATGTTGAGGCCGTAATTACAAATACAGGAGAGATGGACGCAGACGAAATCGTCCAGTTCTACATCCGCGACCGCGTTGGTTCAATCACTCGTCCGGTTAAGGAACTGAAAGGGTACAAGCGATTGACGATTCCGCAGGGGAAATCGACCAAAGTCGAATTTCTTCTGTCGGCAAAAGATTTGGAGTTTTTCAACGGAAAGGAAAACGTGATCGAACCGGGCGAATTTGATGTGTGGATCGGACCCAATTCTGCCGAAGGACTGCACGGCGAGTTTACCATTCAATAGTTAAAATGTGATTTGAATTTTATTGATAATATAGAATAACCTTATGAAGCCATTGTATTATTTGCTAAGTCTGGGAGTTTCCATCTTCAGCTCGAACATTTATGCTCAATCTGCTGAAAAATCTGTCCAGGCCGGTAATCTTGCCAAGGATTACACACTCGTCTGGAGTGATGAATTTGATTATACCGGTCTTCCGGATGCAAAAAAATGGAGTTTTGATGTTGATGGAAATGCATCAGGATGGGGAAATAATGAATTGCAATTCTATACCAAAGATCGGATTCAGAATGCGGAAGTCAAGGATGGATTCCTGACTATTACTGCCCGCAAAGAAGATTTCCAGGGCAAAAAATATACTTCGGCCCGGCTAGTTACCAAATCAAAGGGCGACTGGTTATACGGCCGGATTGAGACAAAAGCGAAACTCCCCGATGGACGCGGTATGTGGCCTGCAATCTGGATGCTTTCTACCGATTGGGCATATGGAGGTTGGCCGGCGTCGGGTGAGATTGATATTATGGAGAATGTGGGTTACGATCCCTTTGTGATCGTGGCCTCTGCGCACACCCGCTCCTACAACCATGTACAGCGGACACAAAAGAATAACAAACTCACAATTGCGGATTGCTATTCGAAATTTCATGTTTACGCGCTGGAATGGGAGGCTTCCGAATATAGGGTCTATGTCGATGATCAGCTCTATTTTACCTTTAAGAATGAAGGCACCGGATTCAAAGAATGGCCCTTTGATAAACGATTTCATCTTTTGCTGAATGTTGCAGTCGGAGGTAATTGGGGTGGACAGAAGGGGGTTGATGATTCCATTTTCCCGAGATCCATGATCGTCGATTATGTCAGAGTTTACCAAAAAAAATAAATTGAAGAGTTAAGATGAAAAAGATTCAGGTTTTACTGTTATTAGTAGCACTTGCGGTTTGTCCGTTAGCAAATGCTCATGCAAAGAAAATTGCCCCCGGGCAATCCTCTGCAGGGAAAGGAGAAATCCAGTTTTGGCTTACCTCACCCTCAGCAAATATTCTTTTTCAAAAGCAGGATATCAATCTGAAATTTGGCAAGGAAAGCGCCGCTGCTCCAGTTATAAAGGTCGACGCCAATCAGACTTTTCAGTCCATCGATGGTTTTGGAAATTGCCTGACCGATGGCAGTGCAACTTTGATCCATAAAATGAATCCGGAAGCACGTGCTGCCATACTCAAAGAACTTTTTGCCACAGATGGCAATAATATCGGGATCAGCTATTTGCGGGTTTCGCTTGGGGCTTCAGATTTAAGCGAAAAGCCTTTCACTTATGACGATCTTGCTGCCGGTGAAACTGATTTTAATTTGCAGAAATTCTCGATAGAGCCAAACCGGAAGGATTTGATTCCGGTGCTGAAAGAGATTCTCCGTATCAATCCCACAATAAAGATTCTTGCCTCCCCCTGGTCTGCACCGACCTGGATGAAAACGAACAATGAATTCAAGGGTGGAAGTTTGAAGAAAGAATGTTATGAGGTATACGCCAACTATTTCGTGAAGTATATCAAGGATATGAAAGCGGAGGGAATTACCATCGATGCGATTACGATTCAGAATGAACCGTTGCATCCCGGCAATGTTCCCAGCCTTTTGATGCTGGCCGAAGATCAGGCGGCATTCATCAAACAAAACCTGGGGCCAGCATTCCAATCGGCCGGATTGCAGACAAAAATTATCGTTTACGACCACAATGCCGATAAAATTATTTATCCCTTAACGATTCTTCGGGATCCCGAGGCTGCCAAGTATGTTGATGGATCAGCGTTTCATCTTTATGGAGGTAAAATTGAAGCGCTTTCAGAGGTACATAATGAGTTTCCGGCAAAGAACCTCTATTTTACTGAGCAATGGGTCGGAGCGCCCGGGAACCTGCCCGGCGACCTTGCCTGGCACACCAAGACCCTGATCATCGGTGCAACCCGAAACTGGTGCCGGAATGTCCTGGAATGGAATATGGCTTCCGATCCAATGTATGATCCTCATACCATCGGCGGCTGCGACCGCTGTCTGGGCGCAGTTACCCTGAACGGGGATGTCGCTACGAGAAATCCTGCCTATTATATTCTGGCGCACGCATCCAAGTTCGTCAGACCAGGATCGGTCAGGATTGGTTCTGATGTCGTAGATTCCTTGCCCAACGTTGCTTTCAAGACAAATGACGGAAAGATTGTGGTGATAGTACTTAACGAGTCAAAGGAGCCAAAGAGTTTCGGTATAAGCTTCAAGGGCAAATCCATTCAGGTTAAATTGGATACAGGTGCCGTTGGAACAATCGTGTGGTGAAAAAAAGTGAAAAGAGAAAAATGAGAAGTGAAAAACTGGAAGAATCTTCGCATTTTTAGTTTTTCACTTTTCTCTTTTCATTCTTCATTTTATATAGTTGTTTAGCAGGTCATTACGAAGGTTTAAGAGTCGCTCCGAGATGCCGACTTTGTAGATATGCGGCATAATAAATCGCTTGTGCTCTTCAGGTAGCTGGTTGGAGCGACTTTCCAAATATTGGTGACATTCTGCCGGAGTGGGCATCGGGTAAAGAATCTCCCCATCTTCAAATACCGGTTGCAATAACTGCTCTCTCCTGAGCTGGCAGACCTGCGTTTTTTTATCGGATTGGGTGGGGTGATAGAGCCATTCACATTTTCCCGGAGTTTCATCATCCAGCAAGATTCCGTCCCGGTAAATATTTCCCTCTTCATCGAAGAATCTCCAAACCATCTTTTTTCCGGGAAGGGTATTCTTTTCGATGTTTTCTGAAATTTTCATACTTGGTTTTCCGGCGCACTCGCTCAATTTATAAACACCGTCAAGTGAGGCATCCGGCTTGCCCGTGACCAGTTCCGTGCCAATTCCAAATCCGTCGATAGGAGCATTCTGGTCTTCCAGACTCTTGATGACATGTTCGTTTAACTGATTGGAAACGATGATCTTCACATAGGATAGCCCCTCCTTATCCAGCATCTTACGCGCTTTCTTGCTCAGGTATGCCAAATCGCCGCTATCAAGCCGGATTGCTACCAGCTGATCGCCATTTTTTTCCATTTCTTTGGCAATCAAGATCGCATTCGGAACACCGCTGCGAAGGGTATCATAGGTGTCCACCAGCAGGACGGATTTCTTTGGGTTGATTTCTGCATAAGCCCTAAAGGCGGAAAGTTCGTCGCCGAAACTTTGAATCCAGCTGTGCGCCATTGTTCCGGATACTTGCAAATTGTACATAAATCCGGCCAGAACATTGGATGTGGAGGAGGCGCCTCCGATGATTGCAGCTCTGCTGGCCTGCAATCCGCCATATCCGTGTGCCCTGCGTAAACCGAAATCAGAAAAAGCCTTTCCGTTTGCTGCAAGTTTTACCCTGAAAGCTTTTGTTGCAATGAGGGATTGGAAATTCAGGATATTCAAAAGCAATGTTTCGATAAGCTGAGCCTCAATGATGTTCGCCTCAATGCGGACAATCGGTTCGTTCGGGAAAACAAGTTCACCCTCTTTGACAGACAGGATCTTTCCCTTAAATCTAAATTGTTTTAGGTAATCGAGAAATTCAGGTTTCATCTCCTGTTTTCTCAGGTACCCGATGGCCTCGTCGTCGAACGTGAAAGACTCGAGTTGTTCAAGGAAATCAGCCAATCCGGCAAATACCAGAAAACCGCCTTGAAACGGATTCGTTCTGAAAAAGTAGTCGAACACAGCCTTTTCATCCCGTTTTCCGGCGTAAAAATATCCCTGAGCCATCGAGAGCTCATAAAAATCGGTGTATAACCCGTTTATATGAACAGGGTGGGGAGCCATTTATCTCTCAATAGTTTGAGATCTGTTTGGGCCAACAGAGACGATGGTAACCGGCACCTGCAGGTAATCTTCAATAAACTTGATGTAGCTGTTAAGTGCGCCTGGAAGTTTCTCGGTCGAGTCAACGCCTGTCAGGTCTGTTTTCCAGCCAGCTAGTTCCTGATATTCCGGAATAACCTCTTCGTCAATTTCGTTGGGAAAATTCTTGGTAGAAAGTCCGGAAATGGAATATGAGGTGCAAACTTTTATAGTTTCAAATTGATCCATCACATCTGCCTTCATCATAATCAAATCGGTAACGCCGTTAATCATGATCGCATAACGCAGTGCAACAAGATCCAGCCATCCGCAACGGCGCGGTCTGCCTGTCGTTGAACCATATTCATTACCAATTTTGCGCAACGTTTCACCGGTTTCATCCAATAACTCAGTTGGGAAAGGGCCACTGCCTACCCTGGTGCAGTACGCTTTGAAAATGCCGTAAACCCTGCCAATCTTGTTCGGGGCAATCCCTAAACCGGTGCAGGCGCCGGCAGCAATCGTATTTGATGAGGTGACAAAAGGATATGAACCAAAATCGATGTCGAGCATCGTTCCCTGCGCTCCCTCGGCAATAATGGACTTTCCAGCCAGGAGCTGATCGTTTATAAAATGTTCGCTGTCAATTAATTGAAATTGTTTGATTACTTCGATTCCTTCAAACCACTCTTTTTCATAATCAGCAAGAGCCTGTTTGTAATCGAAATGATAAAATTTGGTCAGCAATTCAATGTGCTGATCCACGCGGTTCCGGTATTTCTCTTCAAAATTGTGCAGAATGTCGCCAATGCGTAATCCGTCACGGCCAATTTTATCACGGTAGGTGGGGCCTATGCCCTTCAGGGTGGAACCGATTTTTGACTCACCTTTCGAAGCCTCCGAAGCGGCGTCCAGCAAGCGGTGAGTAGGAAGAATCAAATGCGCCTTTTTCGAAATATAGAGGTTTTTTGTTAGATCGAACCCGATATTCATCAACGATTGTATCTCTTTTTTGAAAATCGAAGGATCGATAACTACGCCATTGCCGATGACATTTACCTTATCCCCACGGAAAATTCCCGACGGAATAGTGTGCAGAACATGCTTAATGTTGTTAAATTCGAGGGTATGACCGGCATTCGGTCCACCTTGAAAACGAGTTATAACATCGTACCTAGGAGTCAGAACATCCACAACCTTACCCTTACCTTCGTCTCCCCATTGAAGACCCAACAATACATCAACTTGCATCTATTTATTATTTTTTATGACAGATTAATCGAAAAAAACCTCACAAAATTAATCAAAAAAACCTCCTTTTGGGGAGGTTTTTTTGATTAATTTTCGGGTTTCTATTTCGTCTCATCCGATTCTCCGTAAAGATAAAGGGAGTGGTGCGACAATTTGAAATTATGAAGTGCGCAGGCATCCTCGATAATTTGTCGTATGCGTTCGTCATGAAATTCAGTAACTTTACCGGTGCGCATGTCGATAAGATGGTCGTGCTGCGTGGTAGCTAAAGTCTTTTCAAACTGAGCAATGTTTTTACCGAATTGATGCTTAACTACCAATTTGCAGTCAAGCAAGATTTCAATTGTGTTGTATAAAGTAGCTCTGCTGACCCGGTAATTTTTGTTTTTCATTGAGATATACAAGGTCTCAATATCAAAATGCCCATCACGGGAGTAGATTTCATCCAGGATGGCATAGCGCTCAGGCGTCTTCCGATGCCCGTTTCTTTCAAGGTATTCGGTAAAAATATTCTTGACTGTTTCCTTATTTTTTTGCATGCTATTCATACTTAAACTAAGTTAAAATAGGGTGTAAAGATAATTTTTTTTTAATGAATGGTATGTTTAGTAAATTAAATTTTAATTCGATTTTTACGAAAAGTATAATTAAACTATCCTGCGTTTGTATACTCAAATAGCTGCATATTGTTTCCCTGTTCTTTGGAACCAATTTCATTCTTAGATTTGTACCACTAGATTTATTGAAAAATTTCCCGTTGACTGAAAATCCTAAAAATAGAGACTACTGGCAACTACTATGGTTGAAATTCAAAGATGGCGACCGCGATTCTTTCGGTGAAATCTACCACGAATTCGCCGATAAACTATTTTCATATGGTTCAAAGATTGCGTCAGACAGGGAGCTATTAAAGGATTGTATACAGGATCTGTTTGTGGATCTTTACAAATACAGACCTGATTTAAGGAACCCGGAACTGCTGGAATTCTATCTGTACAAGTCTCTGAAAAGGCTTATTATCAGGCGTCTTCAAAAAGACAGGCTGCTTGAAAGCATCCATCCGGCAAGCAATTCCTTCGAACTTGCTTTTAATGCAGAATTGGACGGATACCAGGATGATTCGAAAAACGAACAAATGGAATTGTTGCAGAAAGCCTTAAAATCTCTTGATGAAAAGAAAAGAGAATTGCTTTTTCTGAAATTTGATAGTGAGCTGAGCTATCTGGAGATTGGGTTATTACTGAACATGAAACCGGAAACAGCGAAAAAGCAGGTTTATCGGATCGTCAGACATCTGCACCGAAATTTTGGATCTACCATTTTGGACCTGGTGTTTATTCCGCTAAGAAAAAACTGAAATTGCGACCACTCAAATAGAAGAAAGATTTTCGATAGGATACTTTAGCGATCTCAGTGTACACAACAGACCCCGCAAAGTTTTTTACATGTTGTATAACATAAAATATTTCCGGATCAGACTGTCCCTATTTTGAACTATCCTACTCTTACCTACAAAATGCATTTCCCGGCAATTGTTGTTTACTAAGCCAGACTCGTTTGCTTTTATTTTCTAGTTGAACGGTTGTACGGGGATGTTTCAAACTGATTATTTTTTAGTACATCTTTCATCTATGGATCTTTACGAAAAATTGATTGAGAATCCTCTGTTTTTTAAATGGATTTATCATCCGGGTCCTGAGATTAATTCGTGGTGGGAAACATATCTGGATTTGCATCCGGAAGAATCTGAACAAATACTCCTATTCAAACAACGGTTCAAGGCATTAGGGTTTTCAGCTGAAAAATTGAGCGACTCTGAAAAGCAGCTCTTGGCCAGGCGAATTATTTCCGGATTAGAACATGTGGATAAAAAGAATCGACGAAAGCAGCTTTTCGTTGGATTGTTTAAGTATGCAGCGATAGCACTACTATTTTTTTCTATCGGGAGTTTGTTCGTTTATCTGAAAATGGATAAGAAGAGCGATGAATGGGTCGTTTCGGATACCCGGATTCCTTCTCAGCTTCAGGGACCAGTTCTGATTTTACCGGAGGGGAATAGTGTTCCCCTAAAAAAATCATCCTCAACACTGGATTATTCAAACCCTGAACAAGTGGTTCTGAACAGTGATTCCGTTATAAAATCGGCTAGTCCAAGCGATAAGATCACAACAAATCAATTGATAATACCATTTGGGAACCGTTCAAAGATCACCCTGAGTGACAATACGATCGTTTGGCTAAATGCGGGCAGCCGACTAATTTATCCTTCGAGATTTTCAGGAGAAATCAGGGAGGTGATGTTGTTTGGCGAGGCGTTTTTTGAGGTTTCCAAAAATGCAGAAATGCCGTTCGTCGTTAAAACCTCATCCCTGGAGGTAAAGGTTCTCGGAACTAAATTCAATATTTCAGCCTATCCGGAAGATAATGTGATCCAAACGGTATTGAATGAGGGAAGTGTTTCCATCCGAATGAACGGTGCAGGCCTTTTTGACAAGGAGCTGATTTTAACTCCTAACCAGTTGGCATCCTTTAACAAGACAACACAGGATTCAAAAGTCTTTAACGTAGATGCTAGTGCATATATCATCTGGACGCAGGGATTATTGAGCTTTGATGATCTTGAGATGTGCAGGGTATTGAAGAGTCTGGAGCGATATTACAATATCCAGATTCAGTATGCTGATCCAACGGTCGGATCGTTACGGATTACAGGTAAACTGGATTTGAATAAGGAGTTACAGGAAGTATTGGAGTACCTTTCAAAGGTTTCCTCCACCAAATTTGAGAAAATAAGCGACAATAAGTATCAAATAAAATAAACCGGAAAATGCGGGAACATTCGCCGGTTTAATACAAATACAAATAAACCTTAGTTATTAAGTATTCATTTAACGTAAAGCAAATCTATGAAAAAAAAATGGCAACCGGATTTTTCCGATTGGGAAAGTCTAAAAAAACTAAAACGAATCATGAGAATAACATTATTCCTTGTACTGGGATTATGCTTTTCAGTTTCTGCTAAAAGCTATTCTCAGACAAAACTTCTGGATATTAAGTTGAGCAACAGTACCATACACGAAGTTATTGGTTATGTTGAAGGTCACAGCGATTTCGTATTCCTTTACAAGAAGGAGGATCTGAATTTGAGCAAAAAAGTTGATGTTCAGCTTACCGGAGCCAACATTGACCAAGTTTTGGAGCAAATTTTGAAAGGTGAGCAGGTAACATATGATGTCTATGACAGGCAAATTGTTATCCGAAAAGCCGAGAGTACGTCAGCCGTCGCACAGCAAAAGAAATCTGTTTCAGGGAAAGTGACAGACGAAAGAGGGCAAACACTTCCGGGTGTTTCCGTTGTAGTCAAGGGGACTACCTCCGGTGTGATTACTGATGCAGGTGGTAATTATTCAATTTCGAATATCCCTGATAATGCAACTCTCATCTTCTCATTCGTTGGGATGAAGTCGCAAGAGGTTGAAGTTCGCGGGAAAACAAATGTAAATTTAATTCTTGCGGAGGAGACCGTTGGTATAGAAGAAGTTGTAGCCATTGGCTATGGTAAGGTCAAGAAAAGTGATCTCACAGGAGCCGTAGCTTCACTTCGAAAAGAAGATATGAATACGGGTGTCAACTCTACCATGACCGGTTTGTTGCAGGGTAAGGCCGCTGGTGTCCAGATTACTCAGGGAAGCGCCGAGCCGGGTGGTGGAATTATGATCCAGATACGTGGTGCCGGATCCGTAAATGCAGGCTCTGAGCCGCTGTATGTAGTGGATGGTTTACCAATCGAAACCAGTCAGGTAATTTCTGGGGTAGGGGCAAATATCACAGATTCCAGAACTCCAAGAAGTCCGATAAGTAACATTAACCCAGCAGACATCCAGTCTATTGAAATTTTAAAAGATGCCTCTGCAACCGCTATTTACGGTGCACGGGGAGCTAATGGTGTTGTACTCGTGACAACTAAAAAGGGGTCATCCGGTGCAATGCGCATTAATTACAGTGGTTATGGTGGTATCCAAAAGCCAATCAGCATGATCGAAGTGCTGAATCCAACAGACTACAAACGGATTTTGAACGAAATTTTAGATACGCCTGGATCGAATGTGTCTCAAACAGAAAGGGTTGGCGATATTCAAAATGGCGGTACAAACTGGCAGCAAAATTTGATCAGAAATGCAAAAGTTCAGAGCCATAGCCTCTCATTTACCGGAGGAAGCAGCAGTACGAAATATTTTGCCTCTATGAACTATTTCAATCAGGAAGGTATCATGATCAATTCTGGATACCAAAGGTACGACACCCGTTTTAACATGGAACACAAAGCAGACAGGATGCTTTTTGGTATCAATTTCTCTACTTCGTATACCTATGATGATCTTCTTCAGGGAGGCTTTGACACGAACGAGCAAGGCGACCCACTCTATGCAGCCAGATGTTATGATCCAACGTTAAGCATATTTAATGCAGATGGAACCTACCAGACCTCTTCACTGTTGAATGTCGACAATCCGCTTGCGCTGGCTAACGGCGAAAGAAGTAAAGCTGCAAACTACAGGACGCTTGGAACGGTATTTGCCGAGTATACAATTTTAAAAGGCTGGACAGCAAAGGCCAATGTTGGTTTTGATGTAAGAAACAGCAGAAGAGACGACTATGTTTCGAGAATTACAAAAGACGGTTTGGCCAATGGTGGCGTTGCAACAATATTGACCGGTTCTAAGAATAACTACCTGGGTGAATTTACTACCACCTATAATCGTGATTTAGAGAACAACAGCAGTCTTACAGCGATGGGTGGTATCACATATCAGAAATTTGCAAATACCGATTTCTCGGGCACGGGTAAAGGATTTCCGGTAGATGAAACCGGTACCAACAATATGGGGATGGCAAATGCTGCCTTATATACGATGTCAAGTGGTAAAAGCAATAATAAACTGCTCTCATACATCGGTCGCGTAAACTATAACCTTTACAACAAATTCCTCTTTACTGCTACTATCAGAGCAGACGGTTCTTCCCGTTTTGGCACAAATAATAAATTTGGCTATTTTCCATCGGGTGCTTTCGCATGGAAAATGCAGGATTATGATTTCATCAAGAAGTTGAATGTCTTCAGTACCCTGAAATTCAGAGCCAGCGTCGGTCAGACCGGTAACCAGAATATCGGCAACTTCCTTTCTCTGACCACATTTGGTATTGGTTCAACAATGATCCTGGGCGGACAGCAATATGTTGCTTTTGAGCCTCTTAGGGTGGCAAATCCCGACCTTAAATGGGAAACGACGCAACAGACAGATATCGGTTTTGACATGGGATTCCTGAATAACCGCATTTCTGCTTCGATTGACTATTATCAGAAGAATACGTATGATATGCTATTTGCACTGCCTGTACCAGCTTCAACGGGATATACTTCTGTCATGAAGAATATTGGTAATATCAAAAATGATGGATTTGAGTTGACGATTGATTCAAGAAATCTGGATGGCAAATTCAAATGGAATACCAGTCTTAATATTAGTACCCTGAAAAATAGGGTGACAGATATTGGTGATATCTCTGAAATCATTCACACAGGCGCCGGTCAGACCACTACTCAAATTGCAATCATCCGGGTAGGAGAGACACTAAATTCATTTTATGGTTATAAGACCAACGGAATTTGGCAGACGCAAGCAGAAATCACTGCATCAGGCACAAAGGATCCGGTAAAACCCGGAGATGTAAAGTATGTCGATCAAAACGGTGACATGGTCGTTAACTCTTCCGACCGGGTAATCCTTGGTAAATCAATCCCTTCACTCACTTTGGGTCTGACAAATACCTTTACCTACAAGAATTTTAACCTGAATTTCTTCATCGATGGTAATTCTGGAATGGATAT
Organism: Prolixibacteraceae bacterium; assembly: GCA_963663005.2. Classification (GTDB taxonomy): domain Bacteria; phylum Bacteroidota; class Bacteroidia; order Bacteroidales; family Prolixibacteraceae; genus CAINVV01. The sequence continues at coordinate 383,678 of CAXXHH010000003.1, read as the reverse complement.
GCTAAACAACTCGAAAGTGGAGACGTATTTCCCTGTCAGTCACCGTCGTAACAGAATTGCTGAACCGTATCTGAACCGTTGGACAACGACCAATCCTTCCGACAAATATCCTTCATTCGTTAATCCTGCCGGACAAGGTAACAAAGCCGTCAGCGATTTGACCGTTGAAGATGCTTCTTTCATCAGATTGCAATCCGTTCAACTGAGCTATCAGGTTCCACTTAAAAACAAGAAAGTATTTGAAAAAGTAAATTTCTATGTCAGTGGACAGAATCTGCATACCTGGACTAAGTACACGGGTCAGGATCCGACGACAAACTCTAATGGAAACAGTACGTTGAAGATTGACTTCAACTCATATCCTGTGGCAAGGACCTTCATTTTTGGTGTTGAATTAGGTTTTTAATTTTAACAATTGAATATTATGCGACTAAAATATTACATCTCGTCAGCTTTGCTGGGTTCACTCTTGCTGTTCTCCGGCTGTGAAAAGCAAATACAAGAGGAGGTTTTCTCTCAACTCGACCCGGCTACATTATTTAAATCGGCAAATGGCATCGAACGCGTGCTTTTCGGGGCATATGCAGATGCTGAAATTATTGGAAACCTCGGTGGTAACACTTGGTTTCAGGAGGAGTGGACTTGCGACCAGGTATGGGAAACTGGTGGCGCGGTTAACTTACAGGCAGTTGTTATGTTGGGTTTTACCTGGGATTCCTCTTATCCGACCCAGTTTACCACTAACTGGAACCTGCGTTATTCTTCCATTCGCAACTGTAATCTGGTATTGGAAAATATTGAAGGCTCACCTGTTGATGCCACGACTAAAGCCAGATTGATTGCAGAGGCGCGTTTTGTCAGAGCCACATCCTACTATATTCTTTACAACTGGTGCGGTCCTGTTCCATTGCGTTTGTCAACAACAAGCGAACCGGCATTGGCTCGTGCAACAGATGCAGAGATGAGGGCGTTCTTTGAGAAAGAGTTTACGGAAGTAGCGGCTGTTCTCCCAAATAGAGGCGAACTATCTGGCTATCAATACGGAAGGGCAACGAAAGGTGCGGCGCTGGGCTACCTGTGTAAATATTATCTGAACACAAAACAGTGGCAAAAAAGTGCCGATGCAGCCAAACAACTTATGGACTTGGGTATCTACCAGCTGTGGCCTGATTACAATACACTCTTTACCGTGGATAATGAAGAAAAGAACAAAGAATATATTTGGGCATATCCATGCAGTGTACTCGGACCGGGCAACGAATTTATGAATGGTATTTTCCCTCCATCCTATAAAAGTGCCGTCGACGGGTCGATGCCATTTTTGTCAAACATGCGCAACTGGGCTAGAATGGACAGGTTAAAGGACTCCTTCTTTAACTCTTTTGACCCGGCCGACTCCAGGAAAAAGCTGATTCTTACAGCGTATATTAACACGAATGGCCAGACTGTTTCATTGTTGAACCAGGACAATACCAGACCGTTTAAATTTGTTCCTGATCCAAACGCTGTTGCCAACGCACACGGCAACGATCTTCCTGTAATCCGTTATGCCGATATTCTTTTGGCTCGAGCAGAAGCGCTGAATGAAATTTCCGGACCGACTCAGGAAGCATTAAATCTGATACAGATGGTCAGAGACAGAGCGCAACTAAAAACGCCGCTGGTACTTGCCAATTATACCAAAGAGACACTTCGTACACGAATTCTTCAGGAAAGAGGTTGGGAACTTTACATCGAGCGGGTACGCAGGGAAGATTTGATACGCAACGGTACATTCATCAGTGGTGCAATTGCCCGTGGTGTTAAGAATGCCAAGGAATATCATGTCTTATTCCCAATTCCGCAGACTGAAATAAATGCTAATCCACTATGTAAACAAAATCCTGGATACTAGCAGAATTAAAATATTTTTCAGAATTTTAGAGAGGTTTGTTTAATATAACAATTACCAGCAGTACATTATTTGACTGCTGGTAATTATTTTCTTTTAGCATAAAAAGCTAATGAAACGAGCATGATTCAGTAAGCGCAAATAAGGGTGAATATTGATCGTGCGAGTTCCATCCGGCAATTAAAAAACAATTTATTCACGGATGAAAAAACAAATTTGCCTTTTGGGTGTGGTCATGCTGTTTATTGCCATATTCCCGTCTTTTGGACAAAATCAGCAATCAGGAACAATCGCAAATAGTCAGAAGAATTCTAAAATTAGTTCAGAATTCAGCGATCCAAGCGCTCCGGTCGGCAATAAAGAACTCACCGTTCCGTCATGCGTAGTTCCCATCCTTAACCATTGGATGAGAGATGCATTTATTACCTACGGACCAGATGGAAATTATTACATGACTGGTACAACTGCCACTCCCGGGAGGAAATTTCCAAATGGTAATCCACATTGCTGGGATTACAACGATGGTCTTTATATGTGGAAATCCCGGGATATGAAAAACTGGGAGGCTATGGGGCTGATCTGGAGTTTTGATAGAGATGCCGCTTCATGGCAAAAAGTTGGAAAACCCGTCAAAGCCGGTGCTTTATCCGTCAATAAGGATCCCCTGGATTCTATCCATCGTGCTCTTTGGGCTCCGGAGTTGCACTACATCAAATCACAGAAGAAATGGTTGATAGCAGCTTGCTTAAATGGGGGAGCAGGCTCGTTTGTGCTTGAAAGTACTTCAGGAAAGCCTGAAGGTCCCTATAAAAATATTGCAGGAAACAGCGAAAAGGCCATATTCCCGAACATCGACCTAAGTGTGTTTGAAGATGATAATGGTGATGTTTTCCTGATCGGACACAATCATTTCATTGCTAAAATGAAAAAAGACTTGAGTGATGTTGCCGAACCTTTTAAACGTTTTGCAGAGACACCATATAACCCGGAACCATATATTGAGGGCATCTACATGACGAAGCATCATGGTAAGTACCAGTTGTTGCAGACAGTATGGTCGGTCGACAAGGGAGATGGCACATATACATTCATACGCAATGAAAACCAGAAACTTGATAATGTACACAGCTATGACGTTGTTGTGTCTGAATCCGGGAATATATATGGCCCATACGGAAAGCGCTATCCGGCAATAATGGAAGGCGGGCATAACAATATTTTTGCGGACAGGGAAGGTCAATTTTGGTCATCTACATTCTTCAATCCGCGTGGCCAGATGGGAACGAAATATCCTGTAACCTGTCGCCCGGCGATTGTTCCGGTTAAATGGGTCAATGGCAGATTAATGCCGGATATCAAAAGAGCAGAGAAATTTTATAACGGTTTTACTGCAAAATAAGTATTGATTATCAAGTTACTAAAAAAATAAATTGTACACAGATGAAAACTGAGATTGGGGTTTTTTTAGGATTGTTCTCTTCCTTTTTTCAATTGGATGCCTTCGCGAAAGGTGAAGTAAAAAAGCAGCCAAACATTTTGATTATCATGGCTGATGATTGCACCTATACCGATCTTCCGGTGTATGGAGGTACAAATTTGAAGTTGCCCAATATTGAAAATTTAGCGAATAACGGAGTCGTTTTCAATAAGGCATTTTTGTCGATGTCGATGTGCGTTCCCTGTCGTGCTGAGTTGCATACCGGACGATATCCGATGTCAAATGGTGTGTGCTGGAATCATGTCAATGCAAGATCAGACATTAAGGGAACCGGTCAGTATCTGAAACCTTTGGGGTATCGCGTCGGATTGGCCGGGAAACTTCACCTGAATCCGCTGCCTATCTATCAATTCGAAATGGTTGAGGGCGTCGAACGAAATTGCACAAGTCCAACTGCCGACTTCAATTCATCTGAGATTGAGAGTTTTATAAAAAGGGATAAATCGCAACCCTTCTTCCTGACTGTCGCATTTACGATGCCGCATTGTCCATGGACGGTCGGTGATCCTTCTCATTTCGATCCCAAAACGGTTAAACTGCCTGAACACATCGCCGACACGAAGGAGTCGAGGGTGGAATTTTGCAAATACCTTGCCGAAATTGAGGAACTCGATAATCAAATGGGAAAGGTGCTGGACGTTTTGGAGAAATCCGGCGAAGCCGAAAATACGGTCATACTTTTCACGTCCGAACAAGGCGCTCAATGGCCTGGCTGTAAATGGACCAACTGGAATACCGGCGTCCATACAGGTTTCATTGTAAAATGGCCGAACGTCGTTCCTGCAGGGAAAAGGACGGATGCGATGATCCAATATTGTGACGTGCTTCCTACGATCCTCGAAATTGCCGGCGATCAGAGTGTTAAGAAGGAATTTGACGGACATAGTTTTCTTCCGGTACTGAAGGGGAAAACAGATAAACATCGTGACTATGCCTATTTCATGCATAACAATATTCCGGAAGGACCAGCCTATCCTATTCGTGCCATTTCCGACGGAACCTTCAATTACATCCGGAATCTTCAGCCCGAAAAACTCTATATCCTGAAATGGATTATGGGTCAGACGAATTCTGAACGCTACTGGCCGTCATGGATGTTTGAATCAACTAATAACGAGCATACCAATTTCCTGGTTAACCGCTATTTGCACCGTCCTGCCGAAGAGTTGTACAACTCGGTGACTGACCCCGGAAATATGCACAACCTGATTGCTGACGAGAAGCTCGCCGCCACAAAACAACGACTCTCAGCGGCATTGGATTCGTGGATCAAAGAGCAAAAAGATCCCGGAATAATCCTGGATACCTGGGAATATCAAAAAGCAGCCAGCCAGGGCAAGCATAAAAATTAGGAAATTAGAACAGATCTTTAAAAACAAATTATACACGTATAAATGAGAATAGATAGTTTACTTCTTTCCGGACTTACAGTTCTTTCCGGACAGCTTTATGCTCAAAAGGCCGACTCCAACCGACCGAATATAGTCCTCATTTTGGCTGACGATATGGGTTATTCGGATCTTGGATGCTATGGCGGAGAGATTCAGACTCCAAACCTCGATAAACTAGCCAAAACGGGTGTGCGATTTACGCAATTCTATAACTGTGCCAGATGTTGCCCCACCAGGGCTTCACTGATGACGGGTCAATATCCGCAAAGCGTGGGTATCAACGGAATGGGTGTTAATCTCAACATGAATGCTGCCACGATTGCCGAAGTCTTAAAAGGGAGCGGGTATCATACGGGAATGTCGGGTAAGTGGCATCTCTCTCTGACAAAACCGGTTGATGATAAAGAAGAACAGCTGCGCTGGCTTGCGCATCAGACCGATCACGGTCCATTTTCACCCTTGGCAAATTATCCTTGCAACAGAGGATTTGAAGAACATTACGGTGTCATTTGGGGAGTAGTTAATTACTTTGACCCATTCAGTCTGGTTCATAATGAAGAACCGATTAAAACGGTTCCTTCAGATTTTTACATGACGGATTTTGTCACGCAAAAATCGCTCGATCTCATTGACCAATTCACAAAAGATGATAAACCGTTTTTCCTTTACGTGGCACACACAGCGCCCCACTGGCCTCTTCATGCCCGTCCGGAGGAAATCGCCAAATATAAAGGTGTGTACAAAGACGGCTGGGATGTACTCCGTAGCAAACGCTACCAGCGGATGGTAGATTTGAAACTAATTGACCCGGCTACCTGCAAGTTGCCACCGAATACTTCGGGAAAATCATGGGCAGATTGCACCGAGAAAGAGATGGAGGCGAACAATATGGCTGTTCATGCGGCCATGGTTGACAGGCTTGATCAGGGTGTCGGGCAGATCATCAAGAAATTGAAAGAGGCGGGTAAATACGAAAATACCATAATCTTTTTCATGTCGGATAATGGCGCTTCACCTGAAAGAGGCTATCAGCCAGGTTTCGACCGACCAGGTTTTATGCGCGATTCCACACCTATTGCTCATGGTGTTCGCGAACCGGGTGCTCAGAATACCTGGAACTCTATTGGCGCTGCCTGGGCTAATGCGGTGAATTCTCCCTTCCGCTATTGGAAAAAGGAGTCTTTCGAAGGTGGAACCTGTACGCCTTTTATTGTTAACTGGCCAAAAGGGTTAAAGCAGAAAGAAAATGCCATCAATAGGGGTGTAGGACATGTAATTGATATCCTGCCAACGTGCATGAGCTTAGCCAAGGCTTCATATCCTGCCGAGGTGAATGGATTGAAAACGGATAAACTCGATGGCCGTAACCTTCTTCCGTTATTAACCGGCAAGGCGACTTCAATTCATGACACCCTCTATTGGGAACATGAAGGAGGAAGAGCAGTCAGAACGGGTGATTGGAAAGTATCATCCTTGAAAAATAAACCATGGGAGCTTTTCAATCTGACTGAAGACCGTACCGAATCAACCGACCTCGCTGCGAAATATCCTGAAAAGGTAAAACAGATGGATGAGATATGGCAAGCGTGGATAAAACGTGTGAATAAATAGAATCAGTATAAATAGAAAAACCAAACCGAATGAAATACCCATAAATGTATGGTCAAACCGACCGAAAATGAATATGTGGGTATTCCATGTGACTAAAAAAACAAAAACGATACACATGAAAACAAAAATTTTTGCTCTGATCGTTCTTTTGAGCTGCAGCTATTTAGGGTTTAGCCAAAAGAATCAGTGGAATCTGGAGAAGGCTAAAGCATGGTCTGTAGAAAACGGCTGGCTTCGTGGCAGTAATTTTAATCCAAGCACCGCTATCAATCAATTGGAAACCTGGCAGGCAGGATCATTTGATGCCAAAACAATTGATCGTGAGTTAGGATGGGCCGAGGGAATCGGGATGAATGTAATGCGCGTTTATCTGCACCACCTGGCCTGGCAGGTCGACAAGGAGGGATTCAAGAAAAGAATGGATACCTATCTGACTATTGCAACGAAGCATGGAATCAAAACGATTTTCGTTTTCTTCGACGATTGCTGGAATGCGACATATGCCGCTGGCAAACAACCAGATCCAAAGCCGGGTGTTCATAATTCTGGCTGGGTACGCGATCCGGGTGATCTGCTGTTTAAAGATCCTAACCTTGTTAAAATTTTGGAAGCTTACGTGAAAGATGTCCTCACAACATTCAAGAATGATAAACGGATAGCTCTCTGGGATTTGTACAACGAGCCAGGAAATTCAAATTACGGAAATAAGTCGATGCCTTTGCTAAAACTGGTTTTCGAATGGGGATGGGCTGTGCGTCCGTCACAACCGCTTTCTTCTGCTGTTTGGAGTTTGAGACTGAGTGATTTCAATAAATATCAGGTTGAGAATTCAGATATTATCACCTATCATAACTATGAAAATCCAGCGAAACATCAGGCTGCCATTGATACGCTGAAGCGTTATAACCGTCCGTTAGTCTGTTCTGAATATATGGCACGCCGAAACAACAGCACATTCCTGAATATCATGCCTATGCTGAAGAAACAAAATATTGGCGCGATCAACTGGGGATTGGTAGCCGGGAAATCAAATACCAAATACGCATGGGATGAACCGATACCAAATGGCGCCGAACCGAAACTGTGGTTTCACGAAATTTTCCACCCGGACGGAACTCCATACAAACAAGAAGAAGTTGATCTGATTAAAAGTCTGACAGGTAAATAATTACATTATAACAAGCAACATATTTTATACAATGAACAAAGTAAGATTAATTTTTACGCTTATCCTCGTAAACACGTTTTCGCTTTTTGCGCAAGTGAGTAATTTCAGAGCTCCTTCTTATCCGCTCATCACGCACGATCCATATTTTAGCATTTGGTCGCCCGACGAAGTTCCAACCCGCACCGAAACAACACACTGGACGGGCAAGTCCATGCCAATTCATAGTATGGTTCGTATTGATGGTAAAACCTATCGTCTGATGGGCAAACTTCCGGCTTTCGTGCCGGCTGCCAAATCAACCGGAGCAGAGCTTACTCCAACGCAGACCACATTTTCATTTTTGCAGGATGGCGTAGAAATTAAACTGAACTTTCTATCCCCATTAATTTTGGAGGATATTGACTTGGTTACCCGTCCGCTGAGTTATATCACATGGAGTTTTAGCTCGAAGGACAAGAAAAGCCACACCGCAGAAATCTATATTGGGATCTCAGGTCTTACTTCCGTGGATAACAGGTCACAGCAAATTACCTGGGGTAAGCAGAGTGTTCAACAGCTTCAGGTATTGAAGATTGGTAGCAAAGATCAGCCGGTTCTTCAAAAAAGTGGCGACGACCTCCGCATTGATTGGGGATATTTGTATGCAGCATTGGATAAAAATGATGTAAAGTCTTCTTTCGCAGGACGAAGCGATGATGCGTTTATTGCTTTTACGGACGGAAAGCCGTTTCCTGAAACAGTTGAGGCAGATCAGGGAAAACGTCAGGGAGAGTTGAATGCGGTCGTGGCATATACTATTCCGGTTAAAATTCAGCCGGACGCTATTGCCGAGAAACACCTCATGCTGGCCTATGATGATGTATTATCTGTCGAATATTTTGGTAAAAAGTTGGAGGGCTATTGGAAGAAAAAATTCTCCGGGATCGATGAATTACTGCTGACTGCCGACAAGGAATACGCGACAATTAAGAATCGCTGCACGACTTATGACAAAGATTTAATGGCTAAAGCTGAGAAAGCCGGTGGTAAAGAATACAGTGTGATTTGTGCCTTAGCCTACAGACAGTGTATGGCGGCTCACAAAGTTGTAAAAGAAGAAAATGGTCGGATGCTCTGTTTTTCTAAAGAAAATTTCAGCAACGGTTCCATGGGAACGGTGGACGTCTTCTATCCGGCTGCACCTTTTTTCCTGTACCTGAATCCGGAACTGATCAAGGCTCAAACAACGCCAATCTTTGAATATGCCGAATCAGGACGCTGGCCTTGGCCTTATGCACCTCACGATATCGGCAAATATCCGCTGGGTAATGGTCAAAAATATGGTGGTGGCGAAAAAACGGAAGTTTCCCAGATGCCTGTTGAAGAGTGTGGTAACATGCTGATATTAGCCGGTGCAATTGCAAAAACGGATGGCAATGCAAAGTATGCAGCAACCTATTGGAAAACCATCACGAAATGGGCAGAGTATCTGAAAGAAAAGGGTTTTGATCCAGAGAATCAGCTGTGCACAGACGATTTTGCCGGACACCTCGCACATAACACCAATCTCTCGGTGAAGGCAATTATGGGTATTGCATCCTATGCGCTGCTTTGCGACATGCAGGGACTTACCGCTGAGGCGACGGCATATAAGAAAGTTGCCACCGAATTGTCTCAGAAGTGGGTGCAGGAAGCGGCCGATGGTGATCATTTTAAACTGGCTTTCGACAAACCCGGATCGTGGTCGCAAAAATATAACATGGTTTGGGACGAACTTTTAGGGTTCAATCTGTTTCCGAAAAGTGTTAAAGAAAAGGAGCTTACCTACTATCTGAAAAGTATGAACCATTATGGACTGCCTTTGGATAATCGCGAAACATATACCAAACTGGACTGGGTAATATGGTCTGCCACAATGTCAAATTCAAATCAGCAATTCAGCGAATTGATAAAGCCAGTTTACAATTTTCTGAATGAAACACCTGATCGCGTTCCAATGACAGACTGGTACTGGACTAAAAGTGGTGAGTTGCGCGGATTCATTGCCCGCTCGGTCGTTGGTGGAGTGTACATAAAATTGCTTAAAGAAAAATTATCCAAGAAATAAATAGATACAACAGAGTGAAGAAGCAAAAAGCTGTTCTCTCGGCATTCGCCGCTTGTGCAATGCTGAGCTTATCTGCTCAAAATACAGGTAAACCAAATTTGGTTTTGTTCCTGGCCGACGATTGTTCTTATTACGATTTGGGTTGTTACGGAAGCCCGGATTCCAAAACCCCGACGATCGACAATTTCGCGACTCAGGGCATCCGGTTTTCCAAGGCATATCAGTCTGCGCCAATGTGTTCCCCTACACGCCACAATCTTTACACGGGTTTATGGCCTGTTAAAACGGGGGCATTTCCCAACCATACCATGGCGAAGGAAGGAACGCTAAGTATTATTCAGCATTTGAAGCCTGCCGGGTACCAGGTTGCCTTGATCGGTAAATCGCACGTTCAGCCAAAATCCGTATTTCCATGGGATCTCTATTCTCCTTTAACGGAGAGCAACGACATAAATTTTGCGGCCGTCGATTCGTTCATCAATGTCTGTAACTCCAGGCACCAGCCTTTCTGTCTTTTCGTGACCTCCAATCAACCTCATACACCATGGAACAAGGGAAACCCGGATCTTTTTGATCCCGCAAAGATCAAATTGCCGCCATACTACGTGGATATCCCGGAGACCCGAACTCAGTTCTGCAAGTACCTGGCCGAGATCAATTACATGGATAATGAGTTTAGCACATTACTGGGGAAACTGGATAAATACAAGATTGCTGATAAATCTGTAGTGGTATATTTAAGTGAACAAGGGAACAGTCTGCCATTCGCTAAATGGACTTGCTACGATGTGGGCGTTCATTCGGCGTGTCTGGTCAGGTGGCCAGGTGTCATTAAGCCCCAATCAAAATCGGATGCACTGGTTGAATATATAGACATTCTTCCTACATTTCTTGAGATAGCCGGAGTAAAGCCCCTGGCGCCAATTGATGGCAAAAGCTTACTTCCACTTTTGACAGGCAAAGCGAAAGAGCACAAGCAATATACTTTCTCGTTGCAGACAACACGCGGAATTTTTGATGGCAGCGATTTCTACGGAATCCGCTCGGTGGCCGACAAGAAATATCGCTACATCGTTAACCTGACCCCCGAAGTCAAATTTCAGAACACTGAGACCATCAAACCGCTATTCAAAAAATGGCAGGAAAAGGGTAAAACAGATGCTAATGCAAAATGGATTACCGAGAAGTTTCAGCATCGTCCCGCTGTGGAACTCTACGATTTGGAGAACGACAAATACTGCATGAAGGATATTGCCAACGTTCCCGGAAATAAGGCTATCCTGGAAAGGATGGATAAGGTTCTGCGGGAATGGATGGCATCCTGTGGCGATAAAGGACAAGCTACCGAAATGGAGGCACTCGAGCACCAGTTTAAAAATGCTCAGGGTAACGTAGGCGAAAACTAAAAATCGTTGAAGATGAATAAGGCACCACTGTTGACATTGGCAACGACCTTGACTTTAAACATGGCCGTGGCGCAAAAGCCCAATATCGTTCTGATTTTGGCTGACGATATGGGGTTTTCGGATCTTGGTTGTTTCGGGAGCGAAATTCCCACCCCTAATCTGGATAAGCTTGCCAAAAAGGGGGTTCGGTTTAGCCAATTCTACAATACTGCAAGATGTTGTCCAACCCGGGCTAGTTTACTGACCGGGTTATATCAGCACCAGACCGGTATTGGCATGATGGCCGAAGACCCCTTCAAAGGTGAGAAGGATAAGGATCCGAACGATGCGGGCGTCCCTGGTTATAAGGGATACCTGAATCATCAGTGTGTGACTATTGCCGAAGTTCTTAAACCTGCTGGCTATCATACCTACATGGCCGGGAAATGGCATGTAGGTATGCATGGCGAGGAGAAATGGCCCTTGCAACGCGGTTTTGAACACTATTATGGAATTCTTGCCGGCGCCTGCAGCTATCTGAAACCGGTTGGCGGCCGCGGACTGACATCCGACAACACTAAATTGCCGGCACCGGAGGGCGATTTCTATACAACGGATGCGTTTACCGACAATGCTATTCGGTTTATTAAGGAGCAAAACGATGCGAAACCATTCTTCCTCTACCTCGCTTTCAATGCGCCTCATTGGCCGCTTCAGGCGAAGAAGGCCGACTATGAAAAATTTGTAGGCAAATATCTAAAAGGCTGGGATGTGCTTCGTGAAGAGCGGTATCAGCGTCAAAAGGCAATGAAACTATTTGACAGGGATATCCCATTATCACCCCGCGATGCAAGAGTAAGACCATGGAGCGAAGTGGATGAAAAACAGAAAAAGGAATCAGATTTCAGGATGGCCGTCTATGCGGCACAAGTAAGTTGCCTCGATCAGAATGTTGGCAAATTGGTCGAAACACTGACAAAGCTGAATAAACTGGATAACACCCTCATTATTTTCCTTTCGGACAACGGAGCCTGTGCCGAGCCTTATCAGGAATTTGGCGGAGGCAAATTTGAGGATATCAATAATCCGGCAATATCCGGAAGTGTCTCCTATGGAATTGGTTGGGCAAATATGTCGAATACGCCATTCTTTGAGTACAAAGTGAAAAGTTATGAGGGTGGGATCTCAGCGCCGTTCATTGCAAGCTGGCCGAATCAGATCAAAAAGACGGTTGGAAAAGTTTACCATACTCCGGCCTGTCTTACAGATATAATGCCTACTATAATTGAAGCTGCAGGAACAACATATCCCGATAAGAATCCGGATGGCACCAAACTATTTCCGTTGGAAGGATTTTCGTTAATTCCGGCATTTGTCAGCCTGAAAGGGGAGGAGCACAAATATGTGTACTGGGAGCATTCCGGTTTTTCAGCAATCCGAAAGGGCGATTGGAAAGCGTACAAAAAAGTTGTAGACACCGAGTGGGAACTATATAACCTAAGCACCGACCGTTGCGAACAGGTTAATGTTGCCTCTAAATATCCTGATTTGGTCAAAGAACTGAATGATAAATGGATCGAATGGGCTAACAGTCATCAGGTGTTGCCAAAAAAATAAATTATAACAATTTAAAGGTGGAACTGAAACCATCCAACTCAAACGAATAATTTTCAGGGTTAAAAACATGGACGATCGTTCCCGTTAAAGTTTTACCTTTGAAGGTTGATTATTCATTGAAATTGCCTCAATTCAGCGTTTAGATCGTAAAAAAATGGATTGTATTCCGGCATTTTCATCAGACCAATGATTTAACCTGAAAGAGTTCATGGGTGGAGAGTCGAACGACACCAAACTTTGGGATGATTTTAAGAAGGGCGAAAAATTCGCCCTTTCACGAATTTACCATCTATATATCGATAAGCTTTTTCGGTACGGGAGGAAATTCTGTACGGATGATGAATTGATCAAAGATTGCATTCAGGATCTGTTCTTTGACCTGATCCGCACCAGAGCCAATCTTGGATCAACTGATCATATTTATTTCTATCTCATCAAATCTTTGCGCAGAAGACTATTTCAGAGTATCTCCGGTAAATTGAAATTAAACTTCTCCGAAATAGATTCACAGACTCCCGAAGCGAATATTGTCTATTCCATCGAAGAAGAATTTATTCACAAGGAAGAACTTTCTCACAAGGAGAAAATCGTAAGTGATGTTTTGGCAGGGTTAAGTCCAAAGCAGCGGGAGATACTTTATTACCGCTATACCTGTGATTTTGAATACGATCAAATCTGTGAAATCATGTCAATGAAGTATGATTCTGCACGAAAAATGGTTTTTCGTGCGTTGAAATCTCTTCGTGAGCAACTGGAAGAGACGGATTTCATTTTTTTATTGCTTTTCTGAGTCCACAAAAAAAGTGTTTTGCCCTTTCTATTGTCAGAATACAAAGAGAAAAAAATAACACTTGGAAAAAGCATATTTAAAATCATCCATTGAAGAGCTGGTAGAAAATCCGGTATTTATTTCATGGATTCTTCATGGACGGAATCATAAGGAGTGGGAGTCATTTCTGAATGAACATCCGGAATTCAAACCGACCGCAAGAAAGGCTCAAAAAATCGTTGAGCTGCTCAGGGATCGTCAGGACAATTTAAGTGAAGACGAGATCCTTAATATTTGGAAGAATATTGAAAAGTTCGATAGCCAATTTACTTATCAGAGAAACTACTTCAGCCTGAAGCATTTTCTGCGCTATGCGGCAATCCTGCTATTTGCCTTGGTTATCGGGGCATCCGGACTTTGGTTTTTCCATAAAGACGCCCATTCTTACCGGTTTGCCACTGATTTTATTTCAGGATCACTTTCTAATTCCCATCTTAAGCTTACCAATGGAACGATCGTTGAGTTGGAAAAAGAGAACTCCAAAGTGGTCATGAACAGCGACAAGAAAATTATTATCAACAATGAAAAGGTAATCAATTTGAGTACCGTCTCATCTCCCGATATCTCGAAGCTGAATGAAGTGATAGTTCCCGTCGGAAAAAAATCGCATCTGATTCTTGAAGATGGTACCTCTGTCTGGTTAAATGCCGGAAGCAAGATGGCATTTCCGACAAAATTTGATGGCAAAAAGCGGGAAGTCTATTTGGATGGAGAAGCCTATTTTGAAGTAGCTCATAATCAAGACAAACCATTTTTTGTCAACACCGAAAATATTTCCATCAAGGTATTGGGAACTAAATTCAATATTTCTGCTTATAAAACGGACGAACTGGCCGAAACTGTCCTGCTCGAAGGAAGTGTTGCCGTTAGCGAAAAATCTGTTTTGGGCTATATGATGGAGAAAGCGATTCTCAGTCCCAACCAAAAGGCCAGCTATAACCGAAACGACCGTTCAATCTCAGTAGTAGACGTTCAGGATGTCGATATTTCGATTGCCTGGATTGAAGGAATGTTTAGATTTTCGCAGCAAAGTCTTCACGAGGTACTCAATAAACTCCAGCGCTATTACAATGTCCAGTTTATCTATGATCATGAGTTTTCTACCTCGGATTTGATTACAGGGAAACTCGATTTGAATGTACCGCTGGAAAAGTCAATGAGAGCACTGGCGGATGTCGCAAACCTGCAAATAGAGATTAAAGATGGAAATGTTTATATCAAAAAGAAATAAGGATTGACCTAGAAAGATAAAAAAGTCGGCAGGTCTGCCAACCCACCGACTTACGTGATCGATTACAAATAGTGTTAAATGTAAACAGTTCAAATTTATGGAAAAAATGTGTAAAGGGATATGCTTTCCTCCCGGAAGTGTGTCTAAAATTTTATTGCGAATGAAATTATTGGCATTTTTCGTTTGGTTATCCATGGTGACAGCCACAGCGAGTACCTATTCACAACAAACCAAATTCACTTTTAATTTGAATGGTGTCACCGTTAAGGAGGTATTCAGGGAAATCGAACTTAACAGCAAATTTATCTTGCTTTACAACGAAACGGAGCTTGATGTAAACCGTAAGGTAGATGTGAAAGTTGAGGATGAAACCGTTGAATCAATTTTGGATCAGACATTTAAAGAAAGTCACAACACCTTCAAAATCTATGATCGTCAGATCGTAATTCTGGCTCCGGGTGCTACCGAATCTTCTTTTCCGATTACTTCCGATGCGTCGGCCGAACAACAAAAAAGGTCGGTCACCGGTAAAGTAACCGATGACAAGGGTCAATCACTTCCCGGCGTGTCCGTTGTCTTGAAAGGAACCACAAGTGGAGTGATTTCCGATGCAGATGGTAATTATACCCTCAGTAATGTTCCTGATAACGGCGTACTGCAGTTTTCGTTTGTTGGAATGAAGGCGCAGGAAATCGCTGTTGGAACTAAAAGAACAATCAATGTTAAGCTTGTCGAAGATGCAATCGGAATTGAAGAGGTTGTAGCTGTCGGGTATGGTACCCAGAAAAAGACTGACTTAACAGGATCCGTGGCTTCTGTGACGGCAGATAATTTGAAACAAAGAGCGGTGACCACTTTTGGTGAGGCGATGATCGGACAAATTGCCGGCGTCCAGATTCAGCAAGTCAACGGCGCACCCGGCGGCGAAGGCTTGTCGGTACGAGTGCGGGGAACAGGTTCCATTACTCAATCCAGTGAGCCTCTTTACGTTGTCGATGGCTATCCAATGGAAGGCGGTGCTTTCAGATTGCTAAATCCTTCTGACGTAGAGAGTATGCAAATATTGAAAGATGCCTCATCCACTGCAATTTATGGATCGCGTGGTGCAAATGGTGTGGTAATCATCAATACGAAAAAGGGAAAATCAGGAGCGCCGGTAATCAATTTCAATATGTTTGCAGGTGTGCAACAACGGGAAAAGACCGTTGAAATGTTTAATCGTGACCAGTATGTAAGCTGGTTCATTGATGGTAGAAATCAGGCCTGGCTTGACGCAGCCATCATCTCGGCCGACCCGAATAAAGCGCCTCACACGATCGCTGATGTAAACAGCCGACGAAAATTGTATCCAAGTGCGAGCACTACCTATATGATTCCGGACGGAACCGGCGGATCACTTTATAATTTCCTCGATCCTGCGTCTGTCGCTCAAATGCCTGACAACAACTGGCAGGATTTGCTTTTCAGAAACGCTAAAATGGAACAATATGAGTTGTCACTGTCGGGCGGTACTGAAAAAACACAATATGCATTTTCCGCCAGCTACATGCAGCAGGATGGAATTTCTATTAATACCGACTATAATCGTTTCAATTTTAAAACGAGTATTTCCAGCAAGATAACGGACCGATTCCAGGTCGGCATTAACATGAATGCCTATTATTCGACTTCCAATGAGCAGGCTAACGGTAAGGATGCACCAATTATGTATGCCCTTAACCTGCCACCAATCTATCCCTTGAGAAATCCGGACGGAACCTATGGCTCAATGGTTCAGAACCCCGAGATTCTTGCCGGAGACGTGGCCAATCCAATCGGTATTGCCGAGCAGATTTCCAATGTCCGCAAACGCAATGGTTGGATGGGAATATTATTTGCCGAATGGGAAGTGATGAAAGATCTGAAATATAAAATGAGCGTTAACGGCGGTGTTCAGCAAAATGACCAAAAACGTTATCAGCCTTCTTATGTGGATCTTGATGCATCAAAAGGCCCGAGGCCAGCGCAGGGAACGAAAGAATTGTCGACCGATGTGGACTGGGTAATTGAGCAAACGCTCACCTATCATAAAACTTTTGCCGAAGTTCATAACCTGACTGCCTTAGCAGGATACACAAACCAAAAGCACTCCTACGATCACGTCTTTGGAGAAGCCAGAGGATTTCCGAATGACAATATCCTCACCCTGAACGCCGGTACCATGTATCAGCTGACATCAGATGAATCAGCTTATTCCATGATCTCTTATCTGGCACGCGTCAACTACGCCTACGATAACAAATATCTGTTTACGGCAACAGTTCGAAGCGACGGATCTTCCCGTTTCGGAAAGAATAACAAATGGGGAACTTTTCCTTCTGTATCCGTCGGATGGAGGGTTAATCAGGAGAATTTCATGAAGAATATCAAAGTCATTAACGACCTGAAGCTTCGCGCCAGCTACGGTATCGCCGGTAATAACCGAATTGGTAATTATTCTTCCATCGGTTTGTTGAATATTGGATTCTATCCTACCGGTGATGCTCTTCAGAATACAGTGAACCCAAGCACCATGTCGAATAATAATCTGGGTTGGGAAAAGACGAGACAGATGAATGCCGGATTTGACCTTGGACTTTTTAATAACCGTATCAGGTTGGAGGCAGATTTCTATGACAGTCAGTCGATTGAACTGCTTTTGAATGTCCCTGTTCCAAGTATTACCGGATATTCCACTCAAATGCAAAATGTTGGGAAAGTCCAGAATCGTGGTATGGAATATCAATTGTCTACCAAAAATATCGTCAAGAAAGATTTCAAATGGTCGAGCGATTTTAACATCTCCTTCAACCGGAACAAGGTGTTGGAAGTTGGTCCGGACGGTCGCCCAATTTATGGAAGCGCCGCCAACGCAAGCAACGCGTTCATTACAAAACCAGGATTTCCTATTGCCAGCTTCTACGGGTACGTTTTCCAGGGAGTATTTAAGGATCAGGCTGAATTGGATAAATATCCTCACCTGGCAGCGGATAAAGTTGGAGACGGTCGCTACCTTGATGTGAACAAGGATGGAAAAATGGATCAAAACGACAAAGACATCATTGGCGGTAATAACCCCAAATTTACAGCCGGTTTTAATAATAATTTCTCCTACAAAAACTTTACGCTGGGAGTTCAGCTTACTGGAGTTTCCGGTTCGCAGCTATTCAGTTTCTTCAAGCGGATGGTGGGAATTTATCATGGCGACCGCAATGCATTAATCGAACAACTCGGACGCTGGAAGTCGCCTGAAGATCCTGGCGACGGAATCCATTTCAGACCGACGAGAAATCCTACCGGATGGCAACGTGATCCTTCCTCTGCCTGGGTTACTGATGCTTCCTACATACGAATAAGAAATGTATCTCTTGCCTATGATTTTAATGCAAATAAGATTAAACAGCTAAGATTAAATGGTTTGCGGATTTATATGACCGGACAAAACCTTTTCACCTTTACCAAATATCCCGGATACGATCCGGATACCAGCAGTGAGGGAACAGGATTGGCTAAAGGAGGGGATTATCTTGGATATCCTGCCGCAAGATCAATTATTTTAGGTGTTAACGTTACTTTCTGATTTCATTGAATTCTGCATTTTAAAATTTAGTAAAATGAAAAATATTCTCATATTTCTTATAACCGTGATGTTGATATCGTGCGACAAAAACTTTATCGACTTAAATCCGCCATCCAACTTAAATTACGATGGATTCTACAAAACTCAGGCCGATATAAATCAAGCCGTTTTATCTGCCTATGGAAATTTACGTTCAGTCTACAATTCCACGTTCATAAACCTTGGCGAAATCCGTTCAGACAATACAACCTATTCCTGGTTGGCTGGTAACCCTGCCAATGAAAAGGGAATTGATGATTTTTCTTCTCCTATGTTGCCTGAAAACAGTTATCCGACAGATTGTTGGAATAACTGTTACAACATTATCATGCGTACCAATATTGTCATTGGCAGAGTCGACGATGCAACTTTTGCAAAAGTTGAGCTAAAGGCGCAGTACAAAGCTGAAGCGAAATTTATCCGGGCGCTCATGTATTTTTGGCTGAACAGAACCTTTGGTGGCGAAGCGCTTAACGGTCAGTTATTGGGCGTAATCAAAGTGGATAAGGAAATTTCTCAGAAGGAGGCTTACGAAATGGAAAGAGCCAAGCTTCAGGATATATATGACTTGATCGTCGACGACCTGAAATTTGCCGAGTTAAATTTGCCTGATAGTCAGGTAGCCGCAGATAAAGGCCGTGCTACAAAGGGCGGAGCGAAGGCTTTACTTGGAAAAGTTTATATGACCATGGCCGGATTTCCGCTTAACAAGGGAGCCGAGTATTACAATCTTGCAAATCAAAAATTCCTGGAAGTAATCAACAATCCATTGTATTCGCTTGTTCCAAGCTACAAAGACTTATTTGACGTTACTAAAAAGAATAGCACCGAATCGTTATTCGAAATTCAATACAAAAAAGGCAGTCCGAACGGAGCTACTGGCAGTCCGTGGAATAACAACTTTGCCCCAAGGTTTTCTGACAAAGAAGCAGTATTGGTCGGAGACAAAGGCGGCACAAATGCCCCTACCGGGGATATGTCCAAAGTCTATGAATTAGGCGATCCGCGAAAATACGTCTCCATGCGGGATGGTTGGAAAAATGCTAAAACCGGTGCCTGGGAAAATGACAAATTCGTTTGCAAATATTATGATATTGCCACAAGCGGCAGTGACAACGGCAACAATTGGATAGAACTGCGTTTAGCAGATATCTATTTGCTCTATGCGGAGGCGCTGGTTCGTACCGGTGGCGATAAGAATATTGCATTGACCTACGTAAATAAGATTCGTCAACGGGCACGGAATACACCCGGCGATCCGGCAATCACCAAGCCTGTTGATCTTTTGAAGGACTATAAATTGAGTGATTTTGCAAATGATGCCTCTTTGCTGCTGGCAATTGAAAAAGAACGTCGTACAGAGTTGGCCTTCGAAAATCATCGTTGGTTTGATCTGGTCAGATCAGGACGTGCTAAAGATGTGATGGTTGCGGAACAAGCTGCCGATGGTTACGGTCCATTTACCTGGAGCGATATCATGTTAATTTATCCAATCCCGATGACTGTGATGCAGTCAAATCCCGGGAAAATCATTCAAAATAAAGGCTATACTCAACTTTAAGAAATTATTCCTGAGGCTGATCTGAAAGCGATTGGCTTTAGGAATTTTTTTTGTGCTCGAATTTTATTTTAGTTACCTTTCAGCTGTAAAAGCCAATAATAAACAGTAAAATCAAAACGACAAAATGCAAAAGAAAATTCTCACAGCGGTATTAATTATTCTTGGAAATATCGGCATGTTATCTGCTCAACTTCCTCAATTGTCGAAAAAGGAAATCAAAGAGGGTTGGACGCTCTTATTCGACGGGAAGTCTACAAATGGCTGGATCACACCGAGTGCAAAGCCCGTTCCTGCCGGCTGGGAAGTAAAGGATGGTTGCCTCACAACAGTGAAAGATGGTAAGGGTGGCGACATCGTGACAGTTAATGAATACAAAGATTTTGAATTATCAGTCGACTACAAAATTACTCCCGGATGCAACAGCGGAATCAAATATTTCTATACCAAATATCCTACCGGTGGAAACCTTGGAATGGAATATCAGATTCTTGATGATGAATTGGCAGAAGACAACAAAAAAGATAACCACCTGTGTGGTTCATTCTATGATGTGTTGCCACCCGTTGTAGCTGAGAAAAAAGTAAATCCTCCGGGTCAATGGAATACAATCGGTGTCGTCGCCAAAGGACAAAAAGTTGAACATTGGTTGAACGGAAAGAAAATTCTGGAATTTACCCGCGGCAGCGAGAGCTATAAAGAAGGCGTATCCAAAAGCAAATTCAATAAAACGGAGCCTGCCTTCGGAATGGTTGAAAAGGGTCGTATCCTGTTACAGGAACATGGCGGGGTCGCTTCATTCAGAAATATTAAAATTAAATCCTTATAAAATTTAGTATGGACAACAGACGTGATTTCATCAAAAAGGCGGGTGCCTCTTCTGCCGGACTAGCAATTGCCGGAACAGCTATGGGCTTTAGCGCAAAAAGTTATGCAAACATAATTGGTGCGAATGATCGTATCCATGTAGCAATGATTGGTTTAAACGGACGTGGAAACAGTATGGCTGGCACCTTTGCCAAACAGAAAAATGCTGAGGTTTCTTGTGTGTGCGACGTCGATTCGCGGGCCATGCCCAAGGCAATCGACTCGGTTATGAAAGCCGGACAGTCTGAAAAGCCAAAAGCAGAAAAAGATTGTCGCAAAGTGTTGGAAGATAAGACGATCGATGCCATTTATATTGCCACTCCGGACCATTGGCATGCTCCTTTGACAATCATGGGATGCCAGGCCGGTAAACACGTTTATGTTGAAAAGCCACTCAGCCATAACCCTAATGAGGGAGAAATTGCTGTAGCTGCTGCAAGAAAATACAACAGGGTTGTTCAGATGGGCGCTCAGCGTCGCTCTGCACCAGTCCTAACTCAGGGTATCCAGAAATTACATGACGGTATTATTGGACGTGTGTACCTGGCCAAAACCTGGTATACCAATACCCGCAAAGCTAATTTTCTTAAGCCCGGAACTGTGCCGGAATGGTTGGACTATGATCTTTGGCAAGGTCCTGCACCCCGCGTACCTTATAAAGACGGATTGATCCATTACAACTGGCATTGGTTTTGGAATTGGGGAACCGGCGAGGCGCTCAATAATGGAACTCACGAAGTGGATGTAGCCAGATGGGGACTTGGAGTCGATTTTCCAACACGTGTGACCTCCGTCGGCGGACGTTATAATTACAAAGATGATTGGGAAACTCCTGATACGCAAATTATTACCATGGATTATCCTGGCCGTGTCTCATTGATGTGGGAAAACAGGAGTTCAAATGGTCGCAAAATTGAAGGAGCCGACCGCGGTATAATTTTTTATGGCGAAAATGGTAGTCTGGATACCGGTGGCGATAGTTACAAGGTATACGACCTGGGCGGAAAATTAATCGATGAAGTGAAATCTCTGATCGTCGAAGGTGCCGTTGATGGACGTAATACTGCCAGTCCGAGTTTGGGAATGGACAGCTTGCACGTTGCTGATTTTCTTGATGCTATCAGAACCAGCCGTCGTCCGAACTGCGATGTGGAAACCGGGTTCAAGAGTATCCTGGCCATGCAGTTGGGAAATATCTCCTGGAGAGTTGGCAGAGACATCAAAGTCGATCCTAAAAACGGTCATATTATCGGAGATAAAGAAGCTCAAAAATTATGGAGCCGTACCTACGAAAAAGGATGGGAACCAAAGATTTAAGTTAGAAGTTCAATACCTAAAAATCAAATGGGATGGAAAAGAGGACTTCTCTTTTTCATCCCATATTCATTCTCGTTTCGTTAATTTATAACTGATTTTCTATGAGATTAAGTGCGATCATCCTTTTGGTTTGCCTGGTGGCTTTGTCTGGAAACGCATGGGGCAAGGCTCCATACAAGTCCAGGGCATTTGATTGGGATAAAACGGCCGTTGAGGTGAAGAGCTTCGGTGAAAGCAGGCAGTTCGAAAAATGCGCGACCAACAATGTCGATTTTTTGGAGATCCATGCAACAACGCTTTTACCTGGTAAGAAGGCCCCAACCAGGGATACTCAATCGAAATTTGAAAAGTTGCTTATCGTAAAAGATGGCAAAGTCATGCAATCACTCAACGGTGTTTCAAAAGAATTGAATGCCGGAAGTGTGGCGCTGATCATGGAAGGTGATAAAGTAACAATCGAGAATTCGGGCGAAGTACCAGCTGTCTATTACATGATAGAATGGGAAAATCCGGACTGCAAAAAGGCGAATCTTCTGAATGCCAAACAAAATTCTGAGGTCATTTTATGGAATGACGCCCCCATCACCAAAACCGAAAAAGGAGCCTCCAGGAAATTCTTCAGAAGACCCACCGATCATCTGTTCGAATTCGAGATGCACGTAACAACTCTCAACGAAGGATTGAAAAGTCATGATCCGCATGTTCATCCGGATGATGAAATTATTTTGATTAAATCCGGAACAGTTGAAGAATCAATTGACGGTGTGCCATCAAAACTCGGTCCGGGTTCTTTCGTTTTGTTAAATGGAGGCGTCCCTCACGGACTAAAAAACATTGGCAGCGGTGCGTGCGAATATTTTGCTTTCAGGTATGTGAAGAATGCTCCCGCAAAATAGGTGGAGTCGTAATTCATAGTATTAAAAAAAGGGTAGAAAATTGAATTTCTACCCTTTTTTTGTGGTCATGTAGCAGCAAATTATTTTGTACACCTTACTACCGCCCTGAAATAGCCAATGTCTTCAGCAATTCCCATAAATGGATCAGACATGTTTATTTCATGTTCCAAACTGCAAACTCCGGTATATCCGACCTTTCTGAGCATTTTAACAAAAGCAGGGAAGTCGATGACACCGCGTCCAATTTCCAAAGAATATCCCAGTTTGGTTTTCCCGGTTACGTCTTTGATATGGATGTCAAAAACCCGCGATTTGTATTTTTTTAAGTCCGCAACAGGATCTTTCCCGTTTCTGGTATCATGCCCAATATCCAGACACATGCCAATGCGGGGATCGAGATCTTTGACGTGATTCCAAACATCTTCTGCATCAGGATAAGTCTTGATATCCGGACCGTGCAGGTGAATGGCATAATGGAAATCGTACTCCTTCACTTTTTTGTCGACATAGGGAAGCAGATTATAATCCGGAACTCCGATGATTAATTTTACCCCTACTTTTTTGGCATACTCGAATGCTTTATCGATTTCGGCTTCCGATTTCATGTAAATGGGTCCAACCGCATAGCCAGTCACGCCTTTCTCTTTACATTTTGCGTGAAATTCCGCAATTTGCTGTTCGGTGCTGTTCATGGGTAAATGGAAATCTTTTATGCAAAGATAATGGACATCAACCTTTTGAAGAGTTTCCAGGGCTTTGTCGAGGGGGAATTTGGCAAAGGTAAAGCCTGCGATACCGATTCTGAATCTTTCCCCTGTTTCTGCGGGGGGCTGAGGACCGGGCCGGGTTGGCGCATCCTGAGAAAATGCCGTTTGCGAGGTGAGAGCCACCAGGCAAACCATACATAAATACAATACTTTTTTCATCCGTGAATAATTTGTTTTTTAATTGCCGGATGGAACTCGCATGATCAATTCTCATCCGTCTATGTGTTTACCGAATCATGCTCGTTTCATACGCAGTAATTATTTTTTTTAATTGTTCCGATTATCAAGCGATTGAATGTGTGGTTCTGTCAGTGAAGGGACATGATCCTTCCAGACAAACCAAACCGGAAATTTTTTAAAGGTGAATAAGCACAAATTTAATTCAAAGTATGATTGCTTTGATGATGAAGGCAATAAAATTAAGCTATTAATTTTCCGACCGAATATTTGTAGTTTTGCAATTAACCAAAAGGCTGAACTTGAAAGATGAATTGCTTATAAAAGGGATTGAGCGCAGAGATAGGGTGGTCTTTGACTATATATTCAACTATTATTACTCCTCACTCTGCGCATTTTCAATGCAATATATCAACGACCGCGGTGCTGTAGAAGACACTGTTCAGGACTTTTTTGTCTCGCTTTGGATGGATCCACCCAATCTTCAGGTTCACTCCACCTTAAAATCATATCTGTTTGCCGGAATAAAAAATCGTTGCCTGGATTTTCAAAAACACCAGAAGGTTATCCAAAAGTATAAGTCATTTGTTCTTTTTTCACCAAAGGAAGACCAGGACTCGGCCGACCATTTTTTTGCAGAAGCTGAGTTAAGGCATGCTTTCGCCAATTGTTTTCAAAAGCTTCCGCCCCGCTGCAGAGAAATTTTTGAACTAAGTCGGCTAAAAGGGTTCACAAATCAGGAAATTGCGGTACAGCTCGATCTTTCCAAACGTACCGTTGAGCTGCAAATCAGCAATGCCCTGAAAATCATCCGGAAAGAGTTGGTGGAGTACTTGCCTCTATTTATTGTCGCGCTTATCGTTATATAGGTAAAGCAAAATTTCTCTGAAAAATAGTTTCAAAAAATATATGTGTGTTTTCACACTAGATCGTCTTACTTTAAACTTGTGCATAAAAAATGAAATTTAGTTCCAACGATTTTGATGAATTGATGCCTGGATATTTGTCCGGGTGACCTGTCCGCAGAAGATCGGGCAAAGATGGAACAATGGAGAGCATCGTCCCTTGAAAATGAAGAACACTACCGCGATTCGTTGAAGGCATGGGAGTCCATGTCGCTGCTTCAGGAGATGGAGCAGTTTAATTCATTTGATGCATTGCGATCTATTAACTCCCGTTTAACTGACTCAAAATCATCTATCTGGTTAAATAGAATTAAACTACTCGCAGCCATATTTGTACTTCCGCTACTTGCATATTCCGGCTATGTTACCTGGAATAACCTCTCGCTGAAAAAATCCTTACTAGAGCACGTTGTGACGCAGACAATCACTTCCCGGCAGGGAATGGTATCTCAATTTGAATTGGCTGATGGTACCAAAGTCTGGTTAAATTCAGGCTCGGCGCTGGAATTTCCCACTAGTTTCCCCGGAGGTTACCGAGACGTAAAATTAAAAGGTGAAGCCTATTTCGAGGTGTCAAAAATGAAAAACAAACCCTTCCGGGTGAACGCCGATGAGCTTAATGTTGAAGTTTTGGGTACCTCTTTCGATGTAATTAACTACACCAATGAGAAGACCGCAGAAGTAATTCTTGTTGAGGGAAAAGTGAATTTGCTGGTCAACAGGGGAGGGGAACAGTCCAATGGCGGCATGCTATCCCCCGGACAGCTTGGTGTTTACTCCGACGAGACAGGAAAAGTATCTACGCAGGTTGTCAATGTTGATAAATATATTGCCTGGAGAGATGGTAACCTGATCTTCAGGGATGATAAAATGGAAGAAGTGGTAAAACGCCTGAGCAGGTGGTTTAATGTGGAAATTTTCATAAATGATCCTGAGATAAAGGCTTACATATACAAAGCAACCTTCAGGAACGAAAATTTGACGCAGGTATTGAATTTGTTAAAGATTTCTGCACCGATTGATTTTAAAATAACAGAGCGCAATGCGCTGCCAAACGGAGAATTTACCAAACAGAAAGTGTACTTAATGAAGAAAAAAGCATGAAAAAATACCGGGGATGATGTTTGGTCACATCAGCCCCGGCATAAAATCCGAAACTCTTTTTGGTCGAAGGGTTTCGGGAAAATTAGTATTAACTAAAAACATTTCAAATCTATGAAAAAATTGTTCCGTTTAACACGGAGGTGTCCAAAAAATGACCATCTCCGAAAAATCTGGCTTGCTATGAAATTAACATTGGTTTTATTCTTCCTTGCCGTATCCCAAATTATGGCATCAGAAGCGTATTCTCAGGTTACCAAAGTATCCCTTCATATGAAGGATGCAGCGGTAAAGGAAGTGTTAAATAGAATTGAAGAAAATAGTGAATTTGTCTTTCTTTATAATAGCCGGCTGGTTGACGTAAATCGAAAAGTATCAATTGATTATGAAAGTCAAAAGATAGCTGAGATTCTTACTGACCTTTTCAAGGAGACAGATGTTGTTTATACTGTTGTCGACAGGCAGATCGTTTTGACCAATACTGCCAATCAAAATAGTTTTATTGCAATGAACAGTCAGCAGCAGAAGACAATATCAGGTAAGATTACAGATTCTTCCGGAGCTTCTCTTCCAGGAGTTTCTGTAGTTGTAAAAGGAACAACGACAGGTGTTATCTCGGATTCAGAAGGAAAATTTTCTCTTTCCAATGTGCCTGCAGGTGCGACTGTCATCTTCTCGTTTGTTGGAATGACAACTCAGGAAATTGTGGTGGGTTCCAGGAGCGAATTTTCTATTACCATGAAAGATGAGTCCATCGGTGTCGACGAAGTTGTAGTTATCGGTTATGGTACCACGAGTCGTAAGGATTTTACCGGTTCCGTCAGTTCGATTAAAATGGATAAATCGCCCTTGGCTCAGATGCCAAACCTTAACGCTTTAGAGTCTCTTAAAGGAAATGTTGCCGGTTTGAACATTGGTGCAACAAACTCCGCCGGTGGTCAGCCAGCGATGGATATCCGCGGACAGAATTCTCTTAGTGGCTCCAATGAGCCGTTGATCGTTTTGGATGGCGTAATTTACATGGGGAACTTAAGTGACATCAATCCTAACGACATCGAGACGTATGACATTTTGAAGGATGCAGTTTCAGCTGCTGCGTATGGTTCCCGTTCGGCCAATGGGGTTATTGCCATTACTACCAAAAAAGGAACACTCGGAAAACCGATGATTACATTTAACATGAGTTCCGGTATCCAAACCTGGCAGAATCAACCAGTGATGATGAAGGGTGAAGAGTGGATCAGCGTGGTAAATGCCCGTAACCAATATACTGCCGGATCAACAAACTGGATGAAAACAGGTGAGTTGGCAAATCTTGCTGCCGGAAAGGAAACTGTATGGCTCGATGAAGCTACGCAAACAGGTGTATTGCAGGATTACCAGATAGCCGTTTCAGGAGCAGCACCCAACGTTAATTATTATTTTTCGACTTCTTACAATGACAATAAAGGGATCGTGAAAGGCGATACTTACAACCGCATTTCATTGCTTGGAAAAATAAATACAACGATTACCAGCTGGTTAAAAGTTGGATTGGATGCCAGTTATTCAAAACGCGATTATTCAGGAATAGCAGCGAATATTGGCGCTGCCGAAACGATGTCTCCTTATGGTGTAATGTTCCGCGATGATCTGGGGCATCTTGAAAAGTATCCGTATACTCAATCATCTATCAATCCACTTTGGAATGTTCAGGACGGAACGGCTGACAACAAGGATATCCGTAATAGTTTCCGTTTGAATGCATATGGTATAATTGATATTCCATGGATCAAGGGATTGAATTTCAAGATGAATCTTTTGTCGAATGTCGATAAAAATCAATCCGGAAGCTTCTACAACGAGACCAACTATATTAAAGAAGGCGAAGGACTTGCAAGATATGAACCGGCTACCGTCGTTGGATTCCTTTCAAGCGCGAACGGCAATATTAACATGAACACAACGTCGAGTTATGTTTGGGATAATATCCTTACCTATAAACATGCCTTTGGCAAACATAACGTCGAGGGAACTTTGGTTGCAACCAGGGACTTCCGCCGTTACGAGGAGAATAACTCAACTGGTTCGGATTTTGCCTCAAATGGTAATACAACCCTGGGAATGTGGGGACTTTCCAAGGCAACTGTTCAAAAGGTTAATCTGAATGTCACCGAACGTGCAAACATTGGTTATCTGGGTCGTGTGAGTTACTCTTTTAACGATAAATACTTCTTAACCAGTTCCTATCGCAGGGATGGAGCATCGGTATTTGGCGCCAACAAGAAATGGGCAAACTTTGCTGCTGTTGGGGGTGGCTGGAGAATATCAAAAGAGGACTTCCTGAAAGACTTCAAACCATTAAATAATTTGAAGCTCAAATTGTCGTGGGGACAAAACGGTAACCAAGGTATTGATCCTTATCAGACATTGTCAACAATTGCCAACGGCGCTTCCGGCGATGTACGTTACGAATTTTCTAATGCTGGCGGTATTATCAGATATGGACTGTTCCAGAATGCGCTTGGAAACTCTGATTTAGGTTGGGAAATGACTGAAACCTGGAATACCGGATTTGAATCTTCCTGGTTGAAAGGTCGCATCTTGGTTGACCTGGATCTCTATTCATCCAAAACAACTGACCAGATTTTTGTTCGCAATATCCCCGTCATGACTGGTTTCAAAACTATTCGTACCTCAATGGGTGAGGTAGACAATAAGGGTATCGAGTTAACCGTTAAGACTGTCAATGTCAGAACAAAAGATCTGGAATGGAACACTTCTGTTACTTTTTGGAAGAATCAGAATAAGCTGGTTCACCTCTATGGTGAAGATAAAAATGGTGACGGGAAAGAGGATGATGATATTTCAAACTCATTATTCATAGGAAAATCCCTATCGGCCATATATGGTTATGAGCAAATCGGAATTGTACAGACTACCGATGCCGCATACATCGCATTGACAGGTGCTGCACCCGGTGCGCCAATGTACAAGGATCTGGATGGTGTTCCAGGAATTACAGCTGCCGACCGGAAAATTCTCGGTTACCAGAAAGAAAATTTCAGGCTAAACATGAGCAATAGTGTCAGCTATAAAAACTTTGAGCTCTATGCTATGATTACAGGTACTTTCGGCGGAAACGGCTATTTCCTTAGAAGCAATACTGCCGCTTATATGACATCCGGTACAGGTCGTTTCAATGATAACATGACTTCCAAGCCTTACTGGACCCCTGACAATAAAAGCAACGAATATCCTTCTGCCTATTTCACAGGTGACGGACGTTATCAGGCGCTGCAATCCCGTGGTTTTGTGAGAGTACAGGACGTTTCCCTTTCCTATACATTTAATCAACCAAGTATTAAAGCTGCACGTATCAATACATTGAAGGTCTTCATTTCTGCCAAGAATCTGGCTACCTCATCCAAATGGTTCGGAGGTGATCCGGAGCTTGGTAACGGAGTGAGGGAGAATGTTTATCCTGTTCCTTCAACCTATTCAATTGGTGCAAATATTAGTTTCTAATTAATACTTAAAACGCTTTAGATATGAAAAAGATAAAATATATAACCGCCATTTGGTTCTTGCTGTTTCTGATGAATATGGTGAGTTGCAAAAAAGATGATGCATTCTTAAAAGAAACGCCACAGACGTTTTATACCGTTGACAACGCGTTCTCAACCTCAGCTCAGGTTGACCAGGTGCTTGTTTCAATCTACTCGCATTTGCGTAATTTATGGGCAAATCCCGACGAATCTGCATGGATTTTTGTTTTCAGAGGCAATGGAACAGATATGTTCGATGTTGCCAGCATCCGTAAAGGAAATACCTTTAACAACTATGGAAACATCAACCCGGATAACGGTAACTTCTATGAGAATTATACCACCTGGTATTATGTGATTTCACGCGCTAATCTGGCTTTGTAT
Source organism: Prolixibacteraceae bacterium (assembly GCA_963663005.2). GTDB lineage: Bacteria > Bacteroidota > Bacteroidia > Bacteroidales > Prolixibacteraceae > CAINVV01. The sequence continues at coordinate 353,835 of CAXXHH010000003.1, read as the reverse complement.
GCTGCCGAATTACCACAGATTTCCTGGTCTTCTGCCGCAGAGAAAGCGTATGCTGTGGCTCAGGCAAGATTTTTCAGGGCATTTGCTTACAGGAACCTGGCCGAATTATTTGGGGGAGTTCCGATTGTAACTGAAATTTTTACAATGCCTAAATATGATTTCCAACGCTCCACGAGGGTTGAAACCTATCAATTTGCAATAACAGAGCTGGAAGCGATAGAAAAGGATCTTCCTGAGACAACGGTAATTGGCGGACGACTCGTAAAAGGTGCGTGTCAGCACAACCTTGCCGAACTGTATCTTGCGATGGGAACTCAATTAGCAGCTGATGGTAAAAACACCGAGGCACAGGCGGCATTCGCAAAATCGGTTACTAATGCCAGCAAAGTTATTGACGGTGGAACCTACAAATTGATTACCAGTAGGTTTGGAACCAGAAAAACCACAACTTCCATTGGTATCAATGTTTATCAGGGAGGAAGCTCTTCAGCACCTGTGGATACTGTTAAACAAACAACCAACTACTACTGGGATCTTTTCCAGGAGGGAAATGTAAACTTCCAGGATGGAAATACTGAGTGTATCTGGGCTCTGCAAACAGATTATGTCGCTTATAAGGCTGAAGACAAAAGATCAAAATTGCCTTATTCACGCACATATGGTGCAGACTTCCGCGACGGCGTTAAGAATCACATTACCGGTACTCTCGAGGATGTTGGTGGACGGGGTATCGTTCAGATCATGCCTACCATGTACACCAGGGACGATATCTACGCCGACAAATGGGGCGCTGATATGCGTAACTCTGATGTCGTTTTACGCAGACGATTCAAGGGAAATGTGGCCGCTTCTCCGTTATTCAAACAAGTCGTTCCCTGGAGCGCCATGTATAATGGCAGCACTGATGCACCTACAAACATGAATAACCGCAGTCTCTGTTTCCCAATCTCTTGTAAGATTGCTACCGATAAATATACTGGACTGGCTGACGGTGAAAACTTGAGTAACCTTTTCCGCGATGATTATTTCATCCGTTTGCCCGAGACAATCCTCTTAAGAGCTGAAGCAAAACAGCGTAGTGGTGATAAAGCCGGTGCAGCTGCCGACGTAAACCTGTTGAGAGATCGTGCTCAATGTGCTTACAGAGTTACTGCTGCGGATATGGATGATAAATTCAATACGATACTCGATGAACGCGCCCGCGAATTGGTTTATGAAGAATGTCGCTGGAATACACTCCTCAGAATGGGTGGTACTATCGCGGTAGATCGTATCAAAAAGAATGCATACTGGCCGGAAGCGCAGGCTACACTCACATTCAACTACAATTTGTGGCCGATTCCTCAAACGATTATCGACACCAATAAGGATGTGAAGCTTGATCAGAATCCAGGCTGGACAGGCAGATAATTAAAATTTTTGAGATAGTAAACAGGGACAGCTTTCACCAAAGGTGTCCCTGTTTTTTCCCTTTCATTTCTTCTCATTTCTTGATTGCAGCCAATCAGCTGAAAAACTACTACTTTAAATATCTGATCTGTATAAACCCCTCGCGATACAAGGCTTATGTTTAAACAAGGAGAAAGAAGTTCGATAAGACTTCGTTGTCTAATTATCATTTTCGTTTTAAACCTGCGATTACTGGCATTTTCGCAATCTCCGGCGCCATCGGGTTTGTTGGTTCAGTTAATGTCGCACCCAGAGCTGTCGGTAATAAGTGAGCCTAAGCCAAATTTTGGATGGATAGTAAATTCGAATATTCCTGGCGATTATCAAAATGCCTATCAAATTCTGGTCGCCTCTTCAAGAGAGTTGCTCACTGGCGATGCTTCTGATATGTGGAATTCGGGCAAAATTGCATCTAAACAATCCATAAATATTAAATATGAAGGTAAACCGCTTTCTTCTGATAATACGTATTGGTGGAAGATAAAAACCTTCAATAAGTTTGGTGGTGAGTCTGCATGGAGCGAGATCCAGCAGTTTAGAACCTCAACTTTCGGCATGCTGCGGAAATGGCCTGGGGAGAGCAAATGGCTCCAGATAGTAAACGATAAAGGCGAAAGCAGCTGGGTACTGGAAAACAGACATCCGATTATTTACCATCCCGTTAAGCCGATTCATAAAAATATTCGTAAAAATGGCGTCCAGTTTTTCGATTTCGGGCGGTCAGCATTTTCAACAGTCGAAATGAATTTAACGTGGTTACCCAAAGATACCACTCAGAAAGAGCTAAAATTGGGTATCAATATTGGGGAAAAGGGAGTTGGCGATTCAATCGACCAAAAGCCGGGTGGTGGTATTATTTTCAGAACCTATTCCATACTCGTTAAGCCCGGAACTGCCAATTATACGCTCGAAATACCGCGGTTTGTGCCGAAGTATCCGCATAGTCAGCCAATGCCACTACAAATGCCGGAAGTTATTCCTTTCAGGTATTGCGAAATCTTAAGTGGCAACGAAAACGTAACTGTTAACGACATTACCCATAAAGCCTTATATTGCCTCTACAACGAAAATGCATCAAGCTTCACTTGTTCCGACCCTAATCTGAACGCTATTTACAACCTCTGTAAATATTCTACGATTGCCAATACGTTTAATGGTGATTATGCCAACAGCGAGCGCGAACGCATGATGTATGAAGCCGATTGTTATATCCAGCAAATGTGCCATTATGCCATTGACCGTGAGTTTGCTATTGCGCGTTATAGCCTCGAAAATCTCATCTACCATGCGACATGGCCTACCGAATGGATTTCGCAAACAATTTTTATGGCATGGGCCGATTATCAAAATACGGGAAATGCCGATCTGATAATCAACTATTACAATGATTTGAAAGCCAAAACAATGACTGCCTTACAAGCCGATAATGGTCTGATTTCTACACGGACAGGTCGTCAAACGCAGGAATTTCTGAATTCAATTCATTTCAATGGAAAATCATTGAAGGATATCGTAGACTGGCCCAATGGGGACATTCCCGGTAATCCATCTGGTGGCGAATCCGACGGGTACGATTTCAAAGACTACAACACGGTCGTAAATGCATTCTATTACAGGGGTTTGGTCTTAATGTCCAAAATGGCTGAAGTCGCTGGTAACAAACATGATGTAGGGTATTTTTCTAAAAAGGCCGATTCGGTAAAAGTTGCATTCAACAAAAATTTCTTCGTAGCGGACAAGGGGATATACGTCGATGGGATCGGTTCCTCACATTCTTCCTTGCACGCCAATATGTACCCGTTGTGTTTTGGATTGGTTCCAGCAAAACACGAGAAAACAGTCGTCGATTTTATAAAGTCGAAGCGAATGGCTTGTGGCGTATATGGCGCTAATTATCTGATGGAAGCGCTTTACAATTACGGACAAACAGATTATGCCTATAGTCTCTTAACAGATGATACCGACCGGGGATGGCTCCACATGATTAAGTTGGGTGCAACTATGACAACTGAAGCCTGGGACAATAAGTATAAGTGGAATAACGGATGGAGTCACGCCTGGAGCGCTTCGCCTGCGCATATTATTCCCCGTAAAATTATGGGTGTTGAACCGGCCGAACCTGGATTCAGCAAAATTAATATCCGTCCGCATCCCGGCGTTTTGGCTTCCGCCACGGCAAAAGTGCCCACTATTCGCGGCGATGTTGAAGTTGATTTTACCCAGGATCCCGGCAAGTCATTTAAGCTAAATATCATCATACCAGCTAATACATCCGCGTCTGTTTATGTTCCAAAAATTTCCAATAAATACACATTGACTCTCAACGGCAAAAATGTAAAAGGTACCGTGAGCAGAGACTATGTGCTTCTGAGTCCCGTTTTGCCGGGTAAGCAGTCCATCATTATCACCTATCCATAATATTCTGAAAGCATATTGTGACGCCTTGCCATCGTTTATAAATCAAATTCTAAGCCTTCAATGAAAATAGTACCGTACATCATCGAGCACAGAAGATTGTTTGCCAAAAATTGTATCATGCTTGCTTTCATGTTGTTAATAGCAGGAAGCGCAATTGGGCAACCAAATCTGGAGAAGGGATTTGCTAACCCGCCCCTGGCAGCCCGAACCAGGGCATATTGGTGGTGGCTCAACGGCAATGTTACCAAAGAGGCGATAACAAAAGATCTTGAGTGGATGAAGAAAATCGGCATGGGTGGCTCACTGATTTTCGATGCCGGTCAACCTGCCGGGCCAGTACCCACCGGACCAATGTTTGGAAGTCCGGAGTGGCGTGAATTATTTCGTTTTGCCATTAAAGAGGCCGACCGACTTGGTCTCGAACTTACACTTAGTGCCCAGAGTGGATGGAATCTGGGTGGCCCAACTGTGACTGCCGACGAGGCTTCCAAACACATAACATGGGCAGATACCCGAATCACTGGCCCCGTTAAGTATTCACAGAAACTTGCGGTACCAAAGAATCGTGATAACTATTACCGCGACTCGTACGTGCTGGCCTATAAATTGAAGGATACTGCCAAATCAACTCGACCCGCCATTCGGTTGTTGGAATCGAAGCTGCTGTTCAAAGAGCTTGGCGGGAGTGGGGGCAATGGTTCGCAATTGCTGTCTGACACCCTCGGTACGCCAGGTGATATAGATGTTTTGTCGAAAGATGTTATCGATATTTCCGATAAACTATCGAACGACGGCACTTTGACATGGGCCGTTCCCGAAGGTACTTGGCAGGTTGTTCGGTTCGGATACACCAACAGCGGTGGTAAAGTTTCTACATCCAGTGGAAATTGGAAAGGTTATGTGGTCGATTATCTCGATTCCACTTCTTTGAAAACCTACTGGGACAAAGTAATTGAACCGCTTATCGACGATGTTGGCCCACTGGCCGGGAAGTCGTTCAAGGGTTTCGAGACCGATAGCTGGGAGGGTGGAGGTGTAAACTGGACGCTGAAATTTCCGGAGGAGTTTAAAAAGCGGCGCGGATACGACATTCGTTCCTACCTTTTGGTTGTCACAGGTTTAATTGTGGACAATCGCGAGATAAGCAATCGATTTCTTGCAGATTTCCGCAAAACTATTGGCGACTGTTTTGCCGACAATCATTATGGGGTACTGTCTAAGCTGGCAAACCAGCACAATATGATCATTCACTGCGAAGCAAGCGGTCCGCACCTTGGCCCCTTCGACGGGCTCAAAAACCTTGGGCGTTGCGATATCCCAATGGGCGAATTCTGGGTGAAATCGCCGCACAGACCGACTGAGGACAACCGGTTCTTTATGAAAAGTGCCGGAAGTGCAGCCCACATTTACGGTAAAACGATTGCCTGTGGAGAAGGATTTACCTCTATAGGACCTCATTGGAACGATATTCTTTGGTCTTCTCAAAAACCTACATTCGACCATGAGGCTTGCGCGGGATTGAACCTTACATACATTCACGCCTTTACATGTTCGCCAAAGGAAATGGGAATTCCCGGACAGCAATACTTTGCCGGCACGCATTTCGACCCGCAATTAACCTGGGCTAACCAGGCAGGAGCATTTGTTGGGTATCTCAACCGATGTCAGTTTATGCTTCAGCAAGGATTATTTGTGGCCGATGTGTGCTACTATTATGGAGATCAGGTGCCAAACGTTCCAGCCAGGAAGCATGCCGATCCTGCTCATATAATGCCTGGTTACGACTACGACCATGTTAGCGAAGAGGTACTTCTTACCCGGATGACGGTAAAGAACGGTCGGATTATGCTGCCGGATGGCATGAGCTATAGTTTGATGGTGTTGCCTGATTTTAAAATATTGTCTTTACCAGCATTGAAGAAAATAAGAGAACTGGTTGCTGCCGGCGCGAAAGTAGCCGGCACAAAGCCAGAACGTACATCTACATTACAAAACTATCCCGAGTGCGAAGATGAATTTAAACGCGTTACCGATGAGCTGTGGGATCGTGGCAAAATATTCGAAAAGCCGGCCAAAGAAATTCTGGCGTCAATGCAAATAGCTCCCGACATGGAGACTGCAGGCGATACCATTCCCGATTTTATACACCGCCGGGTTGGCGAAACCGATATATACTTCGTCAGCAACCCTACCGCTCACCCAATTAATGTGAAGGCAACCTTCCGGGTAAATGGCAAACAGCCCGAACATTGGGACCCTGTTTCAGGCGATATTCGGCCGTTGCCTCAATTCACTCAATCCAATGGACGTACCTCTATTCCGCTCGAATTTTCGGCTTACGGCTCCGTATTTGTTGTTTTTCGAAATAATGCAACAGTTGCTCCTGGTGTAAAGTCAAATTTCCCGAAACTGAGTGTTTTTCAGTCGCTCAGTGACCCTTGGACAGTGAAATTCGACTCCTTCTGGGGCGGCCCGGCAAAACCAGTTACATTTGCGAAACTCGAAGATTGGACAAAGCGGCCCGAGGAAGGAATAAAGTACTATTCAGGAACCGCCACCTATCACACCACCTTTATGGGCAAAGCCATTAAAAAGCAGAAGGCGGCACGAATCTACCTCGACCTTGGCTTAGTGAAAGAAATAGCCGAAGTTCGTCTCAACGGCAAACGACTTGGCGTTTTGTGGTGCCCACCGTGGAATTTGGAAATTACAAAAGCCTTGAAAAAGGGAAAGAATAGTCTGGAAATCGATGTGGTTAACCTTTGGCCCAATCGCCTGATCGGTGATGGCAAACTACCGTTGGAAAAGAGATTTACCAAAACGAATGTTGCCGCTTATTACACTAAACCTCCCAAGGGCCCGGATCACGAATTACTGGAATCCGGATTATTGGGGCCGGTAACGATTCAATTGGTCAATCAGGGGAAATAAAAGATATGCGAATTCTCAGAATTATTGGTCTACTCTCAATTCTGGTTGCTTCGGTTAGCTGCACGAAGGAAGTGTCGAAAAGTTATCCACCCTTGCTGCCAAATACCGATATTTCTACGCTTTCCTATGTTGGAATGGGCTATGCCGGGAATTCTGTTAACACTACAATTTTCAGGCATAGTTCCGTGGCGAGTTCCGCGAACTATCAATTCATCAGTTATTATAATGCTGATGGGAAAATGATGCTGGCCAGGAGGGTTCCTTTTGCCAAAACCTGGGAGGTAGTAACAACAAGTTACTCAGGATCGTTAACTGATGCGCACAATTCCATCTGCTTTATCGTTGACGGAGACGGCTATCTGCATGTTTCATGGAATCATCATGGCAGTCCATTGTCGTATTGCAAGAGTGCTACACCAGGAAGTCTTGTGCTAGCTGCAAAAATTCCCATGACAGGAATCAAGGAAACCAACGTCACATATCCCGAATTTTATAAAATGCCGAATGGGGATCTTATTTTTCTCTACCGGGATGGCGCTTCGGGCGATGGTAATCTGATGATGAATTACTATTCTGTGAAAACCAGTAGTTGGAAACAAATTCAGGATGGTCTGTTGGACGGTCAGGGACAGCGGAATGCCTATTGGCAATTGTGTATAGATAAATTGGGAACGATCCATCTTTCATGGGTTTGGAGGGAGGCCGGAGATGTTTCAACGAACCACGATTTGTGTTATGCCCAATCCAAAGACGGTGGCGTAACCTGGCTGAAGTCAACAGGAGAAAAATACCAACTTCCGATAAATGCCTCAAACGCCGAGTATATCCTGAAAATTCCACAAAACAGCGAATTGATTAATACAACAAGCATGTGCGCTACTGAAGAGGGATTTCCAATGATTGCCACCTATTGGCGCGACGGAGCAGGTAAGTTACCCCAGTATTTTCTGGTTTATCAGGACGGAAATGTCTGGAAAAAGTCACAAATCTCTAGCAGAAAAACTGATTTTTCGCTGAGTGGTGGTGGAACAAAAAGAATTCCTATTTCCCGGCCGGTCGTGCTGACCCGAAAAAAGGATGGAAAGCAGCAGGTCTTGATGATTTTCAGGGATTCCGAACGCTTTAGCAAGGCTTCTGTTGCTGTTTGTAATGATCTGACGGTTCCTGCCTGGCAAATTTCTGATTTAAACAGTCAGATGGTTGGTTCGTGGGAACCCTCTGTTGACAAACAACTCTGGACCGAAAAAGGTTTGTTGCATGTATACCTCCAACAATCTGACCAGGTCGATGGCGAAGGTGTTTCAACGATGCCTCCGCAACCAGTCTATGTATTAGAGTGTCCTGAAATTTAAATAATTACCAATAGAAACGGTTATGAATTCAAGAGAACGCGTTTTAAAAGCATTTAAGAAACTACCCGGACTTCCCGACAGGATTCCGATTCAATTTGACCTTTGTCGGCAGTTGGCCGACCATTTCGGCCGGGAGCTCAGTATTCCTGTTAAGTACACAGAGAATTTGTATGAGGATGTTACATACCGGATTAGCGCTAATGAATTGAGATTGGCCATGGGCAGCGATGTGGTCATCACTGGAGCATCTGTTGCCGATAATTACAAGATTGTGCCTGATCAGGATGGCACCTGGCTTAATGAGTATAAAATGCGGATGAGGCAGGGCGATATTTATGTTGAAGTGATCGATTATCCTCTTGCGCATGCCGAAACCAAAGCAGACATCGATGCATTTATTTTTCCTGATCCGGATGCACCGGGGCGCTATCGCGATGCCGAGGCATTGGTGAAAAAGTACAAAAATGATTATCTGATTTTTGGCGATATTGAGGTGACGGTGTTTTCATTGGCTCATCAGCTGGTAGGAATGGAGAAATTGCTGATTGATATGATGATGGAGGCCGAATATGTCGTTCCATTGTTTGACGCATGCGCTGAATACCAGACTCAAATAGGTTTGCGACTCATCGAAAAGGGAGTGGATGCCATCTGGTTTGGGGATGATTTTGGCACCCAGGTAAGTCTGATTATTCCTCCGGAGACTTTTCGCGAACAGCTGAAGCCATTTTACAAAAGAATGATCGATCGGTTTAGGGCGGTCAAACCCGACATAATCCCAATTCTTCATTGCGACGGTGCGGTGGCAGAGCTTCTTGATGACATACGAGAAATCGGCTTTGAAGTTTTCAATCCGGTGCAACCGGGCGTTCCGGGGCATTTGCCAAAAGATATGAAAGAGCGCTTTGGTGACAAATTTGCTTTTTGGGGTGCCATAGACCAGCAGGAACTGCTTCCAAATGGTACGGATGAAGAATTGGAAAACGATATCATCGAAAAAATCAGCATTCTTGGTAATGGTGGCGGCTACATGATAGCTCCAGCACATATTCTGCAAAACGATGTTTCCCCCGACAGGGTATTGCGGTTTATCGAGCTTTGCAAAAAACATGGAAAAATGTCATAGAATTTCGTGGAAAGTTGAAGAGTATTGATAATAGTGCTATTTTTAGCATTCCATAAAATTCAACAAAACATGAAGACACAAAATTCAAGGCGTAATTTTCTCCGAAATGTCACTGCAACAGCAGCTGTAGCTCCATTTATTTTTCCCTTAAATGCCTGGTCGGCTCCTCTTGCTCCGGAAGGCAAAATAAAGATGGGATTCATCGGGATGGGAGTTCAGGCAAAGGGTCTGTTGAAAAATTTCATGAACCACGAACAGGTTCATGTACTGGCCGTTTGCGATGTAGATACCACCAGGAGAAATGCTGCGAAGGCTCGTGTCGATGAGTTTTATAAAAATTCGGAATGTCAGGCATATGCCGATTTTCGCGAAATCATCAAGCGCAAGGATATCGATGCGGTATGTATCGCAACCCCCGATCACTGGCATGCAGTTACGACCTTGGCGGCTTTACGTGCCGGCAAAGATGTCTATTGCGAAAAGCCGCTGACCCACAATATTCATGAGGCCGTTGAGGTAATTAAGGCCGTTGAAAAGAATAAGCGTGTGCTTCAAACTGGTTCTATGCAACGTTCAAGTAAAGAATTTCGCGTTGCGGCCGAGCTGGTGCAAAATGGTATTATTGGTAAGATTCATCATGTGGATTGCAGTTTTGGCGGACCAGGAATTCCTTGTGAATTAAAGGAAGACACTATGGAACCCGGATTGGATTGGGATATGTGGTGCGGTCCCGGGCCAAAACGCCCGTATAGCGAGGTGTTGAGTCCAAGGGGCGTGCACGATTTCTTCCCTAACTGGAGGCTCTTCAAGGAATATGGCGGCGGTATGGTGTGCGACTGGGGTGCTCATCATCTCGATATCGCACAATGGGGACTCGGTATGGATAACAGCGGGCCGGTAGAGGTAATTCCACCGACCGATCTTACGGCAAAAAATGGTGCCAAACTTGTTTATGCCAATGGTATTTATGTGCAGCACGTCAACGGATTCGGTGTGCATTTCTTTGGCTCAAAAGGTGAGGTGAAGGTAAACCGTGGCAGAATTGTTGTGATTCTGGATGGCAAGACTGTCGCCGAATGGAACCCCGATAACAATAAATCGAAAGATCCTGCTGCTCCAAAACCAACAACGACACTCGCGGCTGAATTGGAAAAATTGGAGAACGCCTATCTGAAAAATGCAAAGATCAAATTATACGACAGCACAAATCACTTCGACGATTTCCTGGCTTGTGTCGTTAGTCGCAAGAAACCAATTACAAGTGAGATAGTTGGAGGTCATACTGCTATTTGCTGTCACCTGCTGAATCAGAGCTATTACAACCATGCTCATATTAAATGGGATCCTGCAAAATATAAATTTACTGGTGGCACTGGTGATCAAAAATGGCTAACGCGGGATTATCGCAGTCCTTGGATGGTTTAAGGCTGATTCATCAGATATCCTGACGGGTAACGGTATCGATACCTTTTATTTTCTGGAGTTTGGCTATCAATGTATTGAGGTTGTCTGTATTGTGAATATACACATACAGATGACCTTCAAATATTCCGTCATGGGCATCCAGATTAATCGAGCGCATATTGATACCGTACTCATTCGAAATGATGTTGGTAATCTCATTCGCCATCCCTTGTCGGTCGAAACCACGAACGTACATATGTGTCAGGTAGGATAGAACTTTGAATTTATTCCAGGTAGCCTGGATGATGTCTTCACCTCTGCTCGACATTAGCTTTATAGCCTCCGGACAAGTCTTTCGGTGAATCATGATTTGCTGGCCTTCCATGACGAAACCCACAACGTTATCTCCTGGGATTGGATTGCAGCAGGGCGCTAATTTGTAGCTGGACTGCCTGGAATCCTCCGTAAGTAAAAATGGTTGTTTCTTGTCTATCGGTTTCTCCTCTTTCTTATCGGACGAAAAAGTAAGATTCCAAAATTTCACGAACCTGTTTTCTGATTTGGTCTGCAGAACAGTTTCTAAATTGTCGAGCGAAACTAATCCCATGCCAATCTCAGCATAGAGCTGTTCTTTCGTATGAAAACCAAAATGATTAAGCAGCTTTTTTAATGTATTACTGGTAGGTTTAACGCTAAGTTTTTCGAATTGAGCAGTCAGTTTCTTAAGCCCCTCTTCGATGTGTTTCTTCTGTTCCTGCTTAAACGAATCCTTTATCTTGGTCTTGGCTCTTGCCGTGACGGCAATATTTATCCACTCTGCCTTCGGAAATTGTTTTTCTGAGGTGAGTATTTCGATCTGATCGCCACTCTTCAGTACATAACTCATCGGCACCAGTGCATGATTTACTTTTGCCCCGATGCAATGATTTCCCAAAGCCGTATGGATGTCATATGCGCAGTCCAAGACAGTGGCGTCTTTCGGAAGCATCTTCATCTCGCCTTTTGGCGTGAAGACCACGATCTCCCGGCTGAAGAGATTAAGTTTGAATTCGTCCAGAAAGTCGAGCGCATCTGATTCAGGATTGGCAAGCAGCTCCCTGATCTTATGCAGCCATTTATCCAGTTCGCTCTCTGAGGAGCTGTCGCCCTTGTATTTGTAATGCGCCGCAAAACCACGTTCGTCGATCTCATCCATCCGCTCACTGCGGATTTGCACTTCCACCCACTGCCCAAGCGGCCCCATCACCGTAACATGAAGCGCTTCGTAGCCATTGGCTTTTGGTATGGTGATCCAGTCTCTGATCCGATCCGGTTTCGGGGTATAAATGTCTGTAATCAACGACAAAATTTCAAAGCACTGTCGTTTTTCTGAGATATTCTCTTTGGGTTTGAAGACAATTCGCACGGCCAGAAGATCATAAACTTCCTCAAAAGTGATGTTCTTTGTCTGCATCTTCTGGTAGATGGAATAGATCGATTTGGTCCTCCCGCTAACCGTGAAATCGAAATGTTCCTCGTATAATTTAGATTGGATCGGCTTCGCAAAATCATAAACGAGGTAGTTGATTCGCTCTTCTTCACTTCGCAGACTGAGTTCAATCTGTCGGTAGGTTTCAGGATCTTTGAAGCGCAGACTCAGATCCTCTAACTCGCATTTGATGGCGTAGAGCCCTAAACGATGTGCCAACGGAGCAAAAATATAAAGCGTTTCAGAAGATATTTTCAGCTGTTTGTTTTGAGGCATTGAATCCAGTGTCCGCATATTGTGCAGACGATCTGCCAGCTTAATCAGGATTACCCTCACATCATCCGACAAAGTCATCAGCATCTTCCGGAAGTTCGTTGCCTGCTTGGAATCGTACGTGCCTGACAGTTTTGTCAACCCATCAACCAACATGGCGATTTTCGCTCCGAACATTTTCTCAATATCCTGCACCGTATAATCGGTATCTTCCACTACATCATGCAGAATAGCTGCTACCGCGGATTTCGTGCCCAGACCGATCTCACTGACAACAATTTTCGCAACAGAAAGTGGATGCAGAATATAGGGCTCACCAGACCTGCGCCTCACTCCCATGTGTGCTGACGATGCAAATTGAAACGCTTTCCGAATCAATTGCGTATTTTCAGGAGTAAGCGGTCGGGTAAACGATTTCAGAACCTCTTCGAATAAGTCCTCAATCTCCCTCTTTTCTATTTCTGTTTGCAAATCCATTTTGGTTTTAAAAGCAACAAATCGCCGGTTCTTTCTCGATAAATATCCGGGAATCGTATCTTCGGTTTAACAGTTCTAAATTAACCTATTTTTGATAATCTCCTCATCGAGCTGTTCAAACGTTTCTACGATTTTTTCCCACGAAAACCGACCCTTTTCTTCTTTAATGCATTGTACGAATTCTTCGGATCGTTTGTTTTCGAAAAAGTCAAGAATTGCATCGGCAATAGCTGCAGGTTCCGGAGAAACAGTATATCCGACTTTCCCGTTAGGCACTATTTCGCCTAATCCTCCGACATCTGTCACCAATATTGGCTTCTCAAAATGATATGCTACCTGCGTAACTCCGCTCTGGGTAGCACTCTTGTATGGCTGAACAATCAGGTCTGCCGCACTGAAATATACTGGCACCAGACTATCTCCGATAAAATGTGTATGAAGGATAACATGATCCTCCAGCTGATTCTCACGAATGATCTGATCGTATTTCTCTGATGAGGTATAATATTCTCCTGCCACGAGCAGCTTAATCTTGAATTTTCGTAGTCTTGGATCGGCAAAAGCCGTCAAAAGCCAGTCCAGCCCTTTATATTCCCGGATAAATCCGAAGAATAGCAAATATTGGTATCCGGGATCTAAATTCAATTGTTTAATGGCCTCCTCTCTTGATATAGCCTTCCCAAAATTGTCATAAATTGGATGTGGCGTATATTTTGTTGGTGCCGAAGGTCTTATATGTTGCAGATCTTCCATTACCTTTCGGGAAAGCGTAACAAATCCATCCGCACTCTTAATAAAATAATTCGTCAGCAATAAATCGCCAAACCTTCTTTCGTGCGGGATAATGTTATCGGCAAGAGCCAAAACCCGGGTATGGCGATTTTTCCTGACAATCCGGGCTATCGTTCCCAATGCCGGCGCCATAAGCGGAATCCAGAATCGGATAATCAGCAAGTCTGGTGCCAATTTGCGAAGCTCCCTTCCAACGGAAATCCAATTGAGGGGATTAATTGAGTTTACACGGATGCGAATGGCAAGGTCTTGTGGGCGAGGCTGATCCGAGTATTGGGTTTTTCCCGGGAAGAGCAATCCCGGATACTGAAGTGAAAAAGTGTAAATAGTCACCTCGTGCCCGGCGCTGGTTAGCGCTCTGGCCAACCGTTCATTGAAGGTGGCAATTCCTCCGGGCCGAAATGGCCAGGTTGTGCCAAGAAGAATAATTCGCTTTTTTATTTTGTCCATCGCTAATACAAAGTTACCAAATTTGAAGAATTTTGGAATACTTAAAGTTTGGAGTACTTCAAGTTAGGAGTTGCACTAACTCTGCACTTTAAGTACTTGAAGTATTTTAAGTACTTAAAAGTACTTCTTCCTTTTGTGCTGAATAATTCACTCCGAACAATTATCTTTGAGCAAAATATAAAATGTATGGAAGAACGCCCTTTGATATTGATTTCCAATGACGACGGGGTTTATGCCAAAGGGCTGATTGAAATGATCGAGGTGATCAGACTTTTCGGTAACATAGTCGTGGTAGCGCCGGATGGTCCGCGCTCCGGCATGTCTCATGCCATCACAGTCGAGCGTCCGCTCCGCATAACTAAAATGCAGGAAGAAGAAGGACTGGTAATCTATTCATGCACCGGCACACCCGTTGATTGTGTCAAATTAGCATGCAATAAAATTCTGACCCGTTTACCCGATTTCGTCATTTCCGGTATAAATCATGGCGCCAATACATCCATTTCGGTTCTCTACTCGGGAACGATGGGCGCTGCCATCGAAGGTTGTATCCACGGAGTTCCGTCAATCGGATTTTCGCTGGACGACTATTTAACCGATGCGGATTTTACCAAATCAAAAAAAGTGGTTGCCCGTATCTTTCAGAAAGTAGCCGAATTTGGATTACCTGATGGTATTTGCCTGAATGTCAACATTCCGAAAGGAGAGGTGAAGGGAATTAATTTCTGTCGCCAGACTCACGGAAAATGGATGGAGGAATTCGAAAAAAGAACAGATCCGCATGGCCGCGATTATTACTGGATGACGGGTTATTTCAACGATGCCGAAAATGAGGCGCGTGATACCGACACGTTCGCCTTGTTGAATGGCTTCGTGTCTGTCGTTCCAATAACTACCGACCTGACGGCTTACAACTCTTTTCAGTTTATGCAAAAATGGAAATTTTAAACGGATGAGTGCCTCATATTACGAACCTTCAGATTTAAACCGATTTTGGCTTGGCTTCTTTCTTGGCCTTGGCTTTCCGGTAGCGATTTTTCTACTCTACTTTCTCTTTCGGTTTAAGGATTTGTCGTTCAGTCAATATTTTCAACTTTTGTCACAAACCGGCAAAATTGTTCATGTTTTGAGTCTGTCGGTATTTCCCAATATAATCCCATTCATGCTTTTCGTCCGGACTAATCGGTTTAAAGCGGGGAGGGGAGTCATGGCTATTACGATCATCTTCGGACTATTGATCTTTGCTTTGAAATTTACAATATAATGATCAACTATTTATCATTGAAATGAGGTACTTTATCATTGCCGGTGAGGCTTCCGGAGATTTACACGCTTCATTTTTGATGGCTGGGATCAAGAAGAATGATCCGGAAGCAATATTTAGTTTTTTTGGTGGCGATCTGATGGCAAATCAGGGGGGCACACTCCTGAAGCACTACCGTGAAATGGCTTTTATGGGCTTTTTTACCGTTTTACTCAACCTCCGCCAGATCAAAAAGAATTTTTCGATTGCCGAGAAAGAATTGATCGATTTCAATCCTGACGTGCTAATACTGGTCGACTATCCCGGCTTTAATTTCAGGATGGCAAGATTTGCCAAAGAGCACAATATCAAGACTTTTTACTATATCTCGCCGAAAATTTGGGCATGGAGATCAGATCGCATAAAATGGGTCAGGAAATATGTGGACGAAATGTTCACGATTTTCCCCTTCGAGAAGGATTTTTACGACAAATTCGATTATAAAATCAGGTATGTCGGAAATCCAACCATCGACGAATTGGCAGTCAGACCCAATATGGATCAAAGTTTTCAGACGTTTATCAGCGAGAATAAGTTAGCGGACAAGCCCATCGTTGCCTTGCTGGCTGGCAGCCGGAAGCAGGAGATTCAACTGATTTTGCCGGTATTGGCTCAGGTGGCGGATTCCTTTCCCGACTATCAGTTCGTTATTGCCGGAGCGCCTTCTCTGTCTCCTGAATTGTATCGCAAATATATGGCAGGCAAAGATATCCCTGTCATATTTGGCAAAACATACGAATTGTTGCAGCAATCGGGCGCTGCGCTCGTTGCATCCGGAACAGCCACATTGGAAACCGCAGTAATCAACGTTCCTCAGGTGGTTTGTTACATCATGGAACTTGGAAGATTTACCTCCTTACTGAAAAGATTATTTTTTAAAGTCCAGTGGTTCTCGTTGGTCAATCTGATTATGGATCGAGAGATCGTAAAGGAGTTATTTCAGGAAAACTGCACTCCTGCCACTGTTGCTGAAGAATTAAAGAGAATTCTGGACGAGCCGGATTATCGCGAGCAAATGCTTCAGAACTATCAAACTATGCTTGCAAAATTGGGTCCTCCCGGTTGTGCCGACAGAGCTGCGAAAGAAATGGTGGATCTGCTGAATGAAAGGCGTTAACTTGTTGCATCCTGTAAGAATGTTTCTTCTATGTTGAGTCTGATAAAAAAAGAACTTCTCCAATTTTTCGGATCATTAATTGCCTACGTGATCCTGATCGTATTTGCTTTAATTGCAGGCCTGTTCCTTTGGTTCTTCGATGGGAACATGAACATTTTGACGGGAGGATATGCTTCTTTATCCGCCTTTTTTGATCTGGCTCCATGGCTTTATCTCTTTTTGATCCCGGCTGTTTCTATGCGGCTCTTTTCGGAGGAGGTCAGAAGCGGTACGATGGAATTGCTTTTGACCCGCCCAGTTTCTTATCTCCAACTCATTGTTGCAAAATTGATTGCATCATTTGTTGTGGTGTTGATTACCTTAATTTTGTCTTTGGTATACTTCTATACGGTCTATCAGTTGGGTCATCCTGTCGGTGTAATGGATGTTGCAGCCACGCTGGGCAGTTACTTGGGATTACTATTTCTTATTTTGATATTTCTTTCTGTTGGCCTGTTCGCTTCAGCCCTCACCGACAATCAAATCGTTGCATTCATTTTGGCAGTGGTACTCTCTTTCTTCCTGTTTTCAGGATTCGAGCTGCTCTCAGATTTGTTCCAATCAACCACCATGTCCTCATTCCTGCTCTCCCTGGGAATCTCTTCGCATTATGAGTCGATAAGCCGTGGGTTACTGGATAGTCGCGATTTGTTTTATTTTCTGACCATTTCTGCCCTTTTTATTCTCCTTACCAGGATGGCTCTTCAATGGAAAAGGGGTTCACAGGTGCTCAGAAAAAATAAATTAATTACCTATCTGGCCTTGTTCCTCGGATTGGTAAACCTTACTCAGCTTCGTGTTTTTCGTATCGATTTTACAGCAGAGAATAGGTATACCCTCGCACCTTCCTCCGTCAAAATTCTGGAGCAAATTGATGATAATCTGATGGCCGAAATCTATCTCGAAGGTGATATGCCTCCCGCATTCCGTCGACTGAAAAGCGCCATTGAGGAAAAGCTGGCCGATTTGCAGCAATATGGGAAACATCCAATTTACATACGGAAAATTGATCCCTACAGTGAGGTTTCTGCCAAAGATAGAAAGACATATTTCGATGGTTTGATTCAACATGGAATAATCCCAACAGACCTCAGGATTAAAACAGAACAGGGAATTACCACCAAACTAGTTTTCCCATCTGTTGTATTTCGATACGGGAATAAGGCAATTGTGCTGAATTTGCTTAAAAACGATCCCTCCCTCCCAGCCGAAGAAAACCTTAACCGATCTGTTGAGATGCTCGAATTTGAGTTCATGAATGCAATCAGGACGCTGCTAAGAGAGAGTCCGGTTCAAATTGCCTTCCTGGACGGTCATAATGAAGCAGATTCCTTGCATGTGCTCGATTTTTCGTCCGTATTAGCAGGCGGCTACAAGGTTTCCCGAATCAAGTGCGATCATTTGTTGTCGGGGAAGGACAGCATTAAAGTATTGATAATTGCCAATCCACAGCAAAAATTTTCGGAAAGTGATAAGTTGATCCTCGATCAATATTTGATGAAGGGCGGAAAAATGATCTGGCTGGTCGATCCTGTTAAAGTTAGTCTGGATAGCCTCTCCGAGGGGATGACTACCCTGGCGTTGCCGGTCGACCTAAATCTTAGCGACCAGCTTTACCATTATGGCGTCCGGTTAAATAATGATCTGATACAGGATGCTGAGTGTATGCAGATACGTGTAAATACTGCTCCAGTTGGTTCTGCCCCAAATTATTCGCTGGCGCGGTGGTATTTTTCGCCGCTTTTGCATCCTCTGCAGTCGCATCCCGTTGGTAAAAATGTTAATCCGGTAGCTGCCGAGTTTATCTCATCGATAGATACTGTTGGCGAAAATCCCGGAATCAGGAAGAGCATCCTGCTAAGCTCTTCACCGTTTTCCAGGAAAAATGTTGCTCCTCTGCAGGTAAACCTCGGGATGATCGATGCTGCACCTTCGCGTGAGTTCTTCAACCGGTCAAATATAACTACCGGGATACTCCTGGAGGGGAAATTTAGTTCAGTTTTCAAAAACAGAATTGTCGATAAAACGGCTTTGCCTTCCGGTTTTACTTTCCTCCCTGAAAGCAAACCGACTGCCATTGCTGTGTTTTCGGATGGTGGATTGCTCTCCAACAAGGTTAGTTATGCCACCAGCGAGCCCAAAATTTCGCCGTTAGGGTACGACCGTGTTTCCAAACTCACCTACGGTAACCGCGACTTTTTCTTCAACCTCATGCTGTACCTGAGCGACGATGCATCGCTGTCTGGTTTAAAGGGCAAAGCCTGGAAGTTGAGACTCCTGGATAAAGTAAAATTGAATGAGCAAAAGGTATTCCTGCAATGGATTAACCTTCTTTTGCCCCTGTTTCTGATTGTTTTAGGTGGGGTGATTTTTACATGGTGGCGGAAAAGGAGAAACGTTCAGATTCACACTCAATCCTCCACGCTGCCACATAGACACATTCTAAAATAGTGTGAAGTAAGCCGTAAAAAATCTTTGGATTGAACTAAAAAATGAGCGAATGTTTGTATATTCGTAGCTTTGTGAATAGTCTTATCATTTTAGTCGAAAAGTCTGATTCCCAAGCAAAAGATATAAATTTCTTCAAATAATTAAACAATTAAATCAACCATATACCTATGAAATTTGTCGTTTCAAGTACCGAATTGCTGAAGCATCTTAATGCGATCAGCAGGGTGATCAGCAATAAGAATACCTTGCCTATTCTGGATAATTTTCTTTTCAGGTTGGAAGGGAAATCTCTTTCTGTAACTGCATCTGATTTGGAAACTACCCTAATTACGACCATGGAACTGGATCATTCGGAAGATGATGGTTTAGTTGCCTTGCCTGCAAAAATTCTTTTGGATACCTTGAAGGAGTTTCCGGAACAGCCGCTTTCTTTCCAGCTGGATGCTGACACAATGGGAATGAGTATTATCTCGGCAAATGGAAAATTTTCCATACCGGGTCAAAACGGAGACGAATTTCCGAATCAGCCCTCCTTGAATCCTGAACATTATACGATCAATGTCCCTCACGATGTTATGCTGATGGGCATAAATAAAACCCTTTTCGCTACCGCTGATGATGAACTTCGTCCGGTGATGAACGGGATAAATATTGAAATCTCTCCGGTCGAGATGACTTTTGTTGCCTCCGATGCGCACAAATTGGTTCGTTACAAGCGTTCCGATGCAAAATCCGAGAACGAAGCATCTTTTATTCTTCCAAAAAAACCTGCATCGTTACTGAAAAATCTCCTGCCAAAGGAAGATTTCGATGTGATCCTTGAATTCGATGAGAAGAATGCCATTTTCCAACTGACAGGTTTTAAAATGGTATGCAGACTGGTAGAGGGCAGATATCCTGCCTACAATTCAGTAATCCCTACGAACAATCCAAACAAACTGTTGATCGACAGGGTGGAATTTTACAATACATTGAAACGGGTATCTGTTTTTGCCAACCAGGCCAGTAACCTGGTTCGACTGAAACTTACTGCCTCCGAATTGATTGTTTCTGCCCAGGACATCGATTATGCCATCTCGGCAGTAGAAAGGATTAAGTGCGATTTCGACGGTCAGGAAATGGAGATTGGATTTAAATCGACCTTCCTCATTGAGATTCTTGCCAATCTGACCTCTTCCGATGTCAAGATGCTGCTCTCAGATCCTTCCCGCGCCGGGCTCTTGCTGCCCGCTGAGCAGGAATTTGAACACGAGGATGTTCTGATGCTTTTGATGCCAATGATGATTAACGCATAGCGAAAATATTAATTGCAGAAAAACCTGGCTGAAATCACCTGCCGGGTTTTTTTGTATAGACCCTGTACCAAAAATGAAGTTGAATTTAAGAAATCCACTGGTTTTTCTTGATCTGGAAACTACCGGGATTAATGTGGTAACCGACAGGATCGTCGAGATTGCATTTTTGAAAATTTTTCCGGATGGCCGCGAGGAAGAAAAATTGCAACTGATAAATCCGGGTATGCCCATCCCGCCTCAGTCAACGGCAATCCATGGAATTACGGATGAAGATGTTAAGGACGCGCCGCTTTTTAAGGAAGAGGCCAAAAATTTGGCTCGATTCATTGAGGGATGCGATCTCGCCGGCTTCAATTCAAACCGTTTCGACATACCACTGCTTACCGAGGAATTTCTTCGGGCTGACGTGGATATGGATCTGAAAAGAAGAAAATTCGTGGATGTGCAGACGATATTTCACCGGATGGAAAAACGTACCCTGGCCGCGGCATACAAGTTCTATCTCCAAAAGGAACTTGAAAATGCACATAGCGCAATGATCGATACCAAAGCAACTTACGAGGTTCTGATGGCTCAATTGGATCGGTATGAGGGCGCTGAGTTTGAAGAAGGGGGAAAAGTATCAGTCCCGATTGTGAATGAAATTAATCAGCTTTCTTCTTTCTCTTCATTCGATCGGAATGTCGATTATGCCGGACGAATTGTTTACGATGAAAATGGGGTGGAGGTCATCAATTTTGGTAAGCACAAAGGTAAATCTGTAGAAAAAGTACTGGCAGACGAGCCTTCCTATTACAACTGGATGATGAACGGGGAGTTTCCGCTTTATACTAAGAAAGTGCTGACCGCTATCAAACTTCGTTCGCTTAACAGAAAAGTTTAAAATTGACCTCAAGTAATTCTGATTATACAAACACATATAAATTCTATCACCATGAAAATCATTTGTATAGGTCGCAACTACGTAAAACATGCTCAGGAACTAAATCATGACGTTCCGACTGAACCGGTATTTTTCATGAAGCCTGATTCAGCGCTATTGAAGGATAACAAGCCGTTTTTTCTGCCCGATTTTTCCAACGAAATTCATCATGAGATTGAATTGATCATCAAAATCAGTCGACTTGGGAAAAATATTGAAGCGAAATTTGCGCACAGATATTATGATGAGATTGGATTGGGAATCGATTTTACGGCAAGGGATGTTCAGCGTCAATTGATTGAGAAGGGTCTGCCATGGGAAAAATCGAAGGCATTTGATTCTTCGGCAGTTTTGGGTCGGTTTCTTTCCCGTGAGGAATTGGGCGACATGAACCAAATTCTCTTTTCGCTCAAGAGAAATGGTGAGATAGTGCAGTCTGGCGACTCTCAATTAATGATCTTTCCATTTGATACCATCATTGAGCATGTCTCAAAATATGTGACCCTTAAAATTGGAGATTTGATTTATACGGGCACACCAGCCGGAGTTGGTCCTGTCGCAATTGGAGATCGCCTCGAAGGGTTTATCGGAGAGAAAAAGATGTTCGATATTGTGGTTAAATAATACCCCAAACCAGCAGCATTTCGTTTATCATCCTAAAATGCAGAGAAATAGTAAGAGTGGCATCCGCGGCGATAAAGGTGGCACCTAGTTCTCCTTCATCGGCGTTTAAGGGCTTTGCATAACAGGCAATCTGACTGGCAAAGTCAACATCCGCATAGTGCACCATCTTAAAAACGGCTTCTTTGGCGCACCAGCGCAGCATTAAATCCTTGTTTGAAGTCGCGCCGTCAATGGTGCAATCCGCCAGCTCTTTAGGTGATAGAAATTTTCTGGCGGCTTTTCCCACGTCGCGGGTTATTAATTCTACGTCGATTCCTGGCTGCTTGTATGGATGATAATAAATCGCCACACAATTGGATGAGTGCGTAATGGAGATATTTCCGGGCCAGTTTTTGAGCAACGGTTTCCCGGATGCGTCGTAATCGATTTTTGAGGTTCTGTCTGTCATCTCCCGCAACAGTAGTCGTGCAGAAAGCCATTCCTTCTTTCTGAGTTCATTTCGGTATTGAAGAAGATTCTGCAACTCATCATGGCCCAATCCCAGCATTGAAATCAGAAGATCTGTGGTTTCTGTTATCTCCCAGAATCCCAGAAGTCCGTCGCCCCAATTTTCTATAAACTTAACGGCCATGTGGAGATGTCCATTGCGTGGATTCTATCATTTTGATCACATCCTCTGATAAAAAGCTTATGACTGGCCTTAAACTGTCGTAGTTTGGTACCTCCTTGATGTACAAAGCTCCCCGAAGAAAATTGCTGACACTATCGGTCAGGTAGAATTGCATCGGAGAAGCAGCATTTCCTTTTAGGGTGTAAAGTGTTCCAAATGTTCTTTTTGAAGGATACATAAATATCTGTTCCTCTATCGAACTTGCCTTTTGTGAATGTTTATATACCAGTGTCCTGGATTCCTCTATCAGTTTAGACAAATTATGATCAATCTTTTTGTAACTGATATGAATCTGAGCATGATTGCCGGGAATCTCAATCGTAATCCATTCTTTTTGATCCGGATTTAACAGATCAGGAGTCGCGACGGAATAAACCGGAATGATGAAATTGTAGGGAAGTGGTCTGCCAAGCTGTTGATAGGATTTTTTAGGAAACTCGATCCGGTAATACCCTCTGGGTTTTGGCGAATAGTCTTTTTTACATGAAGCCACACCAAGCCCCAGAATAGTCATTAATATGGATAGAAAGAATAAACTTCTTGACATCTGTTTTCTCTAATTTTTTTCTGATCTGGTGTTTACCAAAACACGTATTTCAATTATTCTCCGGTTGTCGATGGCTTCTACCTGAAAGATGAAATTTTTACAGGGAACCTTCTCATGCAGCTCGGGGAACTCTCCGGTCAGTTCGAGAATTAAGCCCGCCAGGGTGTCGGCATCACCTTTGACTTCCTCAAAAATATCATCGTCACAATCCACGATCTTGTAGAAATCATTGAGAAGGGTCTTTCCGTCGAAAAGAAATTCATTCGGACTTAATCGTGTATAAAATTTCTCTTCGACATCAAATTCATCAGCAATATCCCCCACAATTTCTTCCAATATGTCCTCAAGGGTAATGAGCCCGGAAGTGCCTCCAAATTCATCCACAACAATTGCAAGATGAACTTTGGATCGCTGAAACTCTTCGAGCAGATCATCAATTTTTTTAGTTTCAGGAATGAAAAAGGGTGGCCTGATCAGTTGTTGCCACTTAAACGAAGCGCCCTTTGTCAGATGCGGAAGCAGATCCTTAAGGTACAGAATACCTCTGACCTGATCGAGTGTTCCGGAAAAGACCGGTATTCTGGAAAATCCAGCTTCGCGAATAATTTCGAGCACCTCATGAAAGTTGGATTTGAAATCAATTACCACCATGTCCATCCGCGAATGCATAATCTCATTGACGCTTTTCGATCCAAATTTGACAATCCCTTCCAAAATCTCCTTGTCGTCCGTTAAATCTTCATGATTAGCCAGTTTTAATGCCTTGGATATTTCATCGATCGATAAAACCCTTCTGTGCTTGTTCATCCTCCTGTTTACAAATGAGGTTGAACGAATCAGAATGAAGTTGATAGGTCTGGTTACTGTACCAAGTAAACGGACAAAGGGGGCAAATTTTAAGGCAAAATTCTTCGGATAGTGTGCAGCGTAAACTTTCGGAATAATCTCTCCAAAAAGCAGCAGCAAAAAAGTGATGAAAACAATCTGAAATATAAATTCAAACGTTTTTGCATCGCCAAAACTGATCAGCGAATTGGAAATATTGGAGGCCAGTAAAACAATCGCAATATTGACAAAGTTATTTCCGACGAGGATAGAGGCAAGTAGTTGCTCCGGATCGGAGAGAAGCTTTAATATTAGCTGGGCCGAACGTTTTTTATTTGTTTTAAGTGTTTCAATATCTTTTGGTTCCAACGAAAAAAGAGCCACCTCTGACCCCGATATTATCGCGGAGAGGGCAAGAAATACCAACAACGCCAGAAGCCCTGACAGGGCATTGAATGAAAATGGTAAGAATTCAATGCTCCCGAACAAGGCTCCCACGGATGCTACGAAGTTTGTTTCCAAATCAAGAATTTTGGTTATCAAAATGGAAGATCATCGGGTGTTGTACCCTGTTCCGTATAACCGGATGTCACCGGAGGTTCGTTAACGGCTTTTTTTGCTACCTCGGCAGGATTCTCAGCGGGCATGCCTGGCGAACCTCCTTTTTTGTCGAGTAATCTTACCTCGTCCGCATAAATCTCATAGGCAGTTTTTTTCACTCCGTCATTTGTGTCATATGTGCGGGAACGAATCCGGCCTTCAATATAAACCTGACTTCCTTTATGGATATATTTCTCCGCAAGGTTGGCAAGGCTTCTCCAGCATACAATATTGTGCCACTCCGTTTGGGTGACTTTTTCGCCGGCTTTGTTGTTGTAAACTTCAGACGTTGCCAGAGAAAACGACGCAACGGATACGTTACTGTCTAAATGCCTGACTTCAGGATCCTTTCCGACATTCCCAATTAAAATAACTTTGTTTACTGACATAATGCAAAATTTTATAATGTATGTTGTAATTTACCGCAAAATGGGGACAATTCAAAATCGATCAAAGATAAAAATTATTTAGGATGCTTTGAATCGAAGAGCCTCAATAACCCATCTCCTGTAAAAAGTTCTCGATGGGTTTCGGAACGGGATACTTCGATACATTAACAGGTTCAACCTCAATCAGATGATCTGCAAAATCCGGATTTTGCAGGCGTACAGAAACAAAGCTGATGTGTAATCGCTGGTGCGATAGCAAATGGATTTTTTCAGGGGAAACAGAATCGATTGTTATGTCGCGGTTTTCAAAAATTTCCTTCCATTCAGCGCTGAGAATTAGCTGTTCCGGGGTGATTTGGTGTGTCGTTTCAATTACCGGAAACTGGTACATATTTTGCCAGATGTCTTTCTTCCTTCTTTTTTCCAAATAGAGCTTTTCGTTATTGCGAATTGACAGATAATAAAAGTAACGATCTCTGAGCTTCGTCTTTGCAGACTTCACCGGCAACTCTGACACTACCTTATTAGAATACGCATGACACTTGGCTATGAGTGGGCACTCCTGGCATAATGGCTGTGCTGGCAGGCATTGAATTGCCCCAAATTCCATCAATGCCTGGTTTGATTCTCCCGGATGAGCGGGATCCAATATTAGCTGTGCCAGTTTGTAAAATTCTTTTTTCCAGGCAGGGGAATCTATCGGAGTTGCAATTCCGAATAATCTGGAAAGTACCCTGAATACATTGCCATCCACCACTGCATAGGGAAGATTGAAACAAATTGAAGCTATGGCAGCAGCAGTGTAATCACCGATTCCTTTCAAGCTTTTGATTGAGTCATATTCTTTAGGGAATTTCCCATTGTACTGCGAAAGAATAGTCTTTGCTGCGTGGTGCATATTTCTCGCCCTTGAGTAATAACCCAGTCCCTGCCACACTTTTAAAACTTCCTCTTCGTGAGCCAAAGCAAGGCTTTTGATATCGGGGAAATGCGCCAGAAAGTCGAAATAATATGCCATTCCCTGCTGGACGCGTGTTTGTTGAAGGATGACTTCGGAAACCCAGATTTTATATGGATCGCGGCTCTCTCTCCAGGGAAGATCCCTTTTTGAGCTATTATACCAGGCCGTTAGTGACTTGCGATATTCCTCCAAGGTGAAATGAATTTGTGATAAAAAATACTGAAAAAGCAAAAATTATTCGCTTATGTGATATTAGTTCATTCAAAAGCTATATATTTGTGCACCAAAGTAGAAGATAATTTCAGACAAAAATAGAGTTAATAAAAAATAAAGTCAAATCATTAAATTTTATAACAATGACTAAAGCAGATATCGTAAACGAGATTTCTAAGAGCACAGGTATTGAGAAACTTACTGTTCAAAAAGCAGTAGAAGCATTTATGGATACCGTTTCAGGTTCACTGGCTGAAGGCAACAATGTTTATCTTCGTGGTTTCGGTAGTTTTATCGTTAAAAAACGTGCAGAAAAAACAGCTCGTAACATTTCACGTAATACTACTATTATCATTCCTGAGCACAACATTCCTTCTTTCAAACCTGCTAAAACTTTTGTAGGTCGCGTTAAAAATAACGTGAAGTAATTTATTATCATTAAAAAAGTAAGGTTATGCCAAGCGGTAAGAAAAGAAAAAGACATAAAATGGCTACGCACAAGCGTAAAAAACGTCTAAGAAAAAATCGTCACAAAAAGAAAAAATAGGCTTTTTGTAACGCCTGCGTAAAAAAAATACAAAACCTAAAGTGCTTTTGCGCTTTAGGTTTGTTGTATTTAATAGTTTTAATTATCACAAAATGGGTAGAGAACATGAGCAATGAGTTGATTATTGATGTATCGTCCTCTCATGTTGAAATTGCTTTACTCGAAAACAAAAGACTTGTAGAACTCAACAGGGAAAGTAACGATGTTAAATTTGCGGTAGGAGATATTTATCTTGGAAAGGTAAAGAAGATTATGCCGGGTTTAAATGCTGCTTTCGTTGATGTTGGCTACGAGAAAGATGCGTTCTTACATTATTTGGATTTAGGACCACAATTCCAGACTCTCAACAAGTTCCTCAAATTAGCTGCCGCTAAAAAACTCAAGATGTCCCCGTTTCCGAAAATTAATCCGGAACCAGACATTAACAAAGACGGCAAGATATCTGAGGTCTTGAAGGCCGGTCAAACTATTCTGGTGCAGATTGCCAAAGAACCAATTTCAACCAAAGGCCCTCGATTGACTTCGGAGCTTTCAGTGGCAGGAAGAAATATGGTTTTAGTGCCATTCAGTGACAAAATATCTGTATCCCAGAAAATTGAAACGACGGAAGAAAAGACTCGTCTGAAAAAATTAATCCAGAGCATCTGCCCTAAAAACTACGGGGTGATCGTTCGGACTGCGGCTGAAGGGAAAATGGTAGCTGAACTGGACCAGGAGTTGAGACGACTGATTGCAAAATATGAAAATGCACTCAATAAGCTAGAGAAGCAAGTCGTTCCTTCATTGGTTTTGGGAGAAACAGATCGTACCATCTCGTTGATAAGGGATGTTTATAACAACGATTTTTCAAACATCTACATCAATGATGAAGATGCAGCAGCTGACGCAAAGGAATATGTGGGTACCATCGATTCTGAGAAGAAGAAAATTGTCAGGTATTACAATGGTAAAATGCCAATTTTCGAATATTTCGGTATCGACAAGCAAATTAAAGCATCTTTTGGAAAGACAGTCTCCTTTAAAAGCGGTGCTTATCTGATCATTGAACACACCGAAGCATTTCACGTTATTGACGTAAATAGCGGTAATCGCTCAAAATCAGGTGATCAGGAAACAAACGCATTAGAGGTAAATTTGGCGGCCGCCGAAGAAATCGCGCGACAATTGCGACTTCGGGATATGGGCGGTATTATCGTGATCGATTTTATAGATATGCACGGTAATGAGAATCGTCAGAAGGTTTTCGATAAAATGAAGGAAGTAATGTCTTCCGACAGAACCAAACACAATATACTCCCGTTGAGTAAATTTTGTTTGATGCAGATAACACGGCAACGTGTACGACAAGAGATGGCTATCGAGACGGAGGAAAATTGCCCCGTTTGCAAAGGAACAGGTAAGGTAACACCTACTTTGCTTTTCATAGAAGAGATCGAACAAAGAGTCCGTTATATTTTTGAAGAACTGCAGAAAAAAAGCCTGTCAATAGAGCTTCATCCATTCGTTGGAGCCTTCTTAACCAGAGGTTTCATTTTTTCTAAAGTATGCAAGTGGAGATGGAAGTATCGCAAAAAGATCCAAATTATTGAAATGAATTCAATGAGTTTCCTGGGATCAAAATATTACGATGAACATCATGATGAAATCATCATTTAATAAAACCTTAAGAAACCCGCTCACCTATTTGAGCGGGTTTTTTTATACATTTGAATTCGTTACGCGCTCAGGCCGAAAGACTGTAGTAATGATCTCTTTCGGATGCTAATAAACATTGTTGAATGAGTAAATATGTAAAAAAAATAGGCACTTCACTCTTGATTCTGATGTGCCTGATGGTTTGGAATCTTTCTGCCCAGGTGGTTTCTCCTGTAAAATGGACCTTCGAACAGAAAAAAATCTCGGACAAAGAAGTTGAGGTAATCTTTAATGCCTCTATTGATTCGGGATGGCACTTGTATGGCACCGATCTTCCGGATGGCGGTCCTGTCAGCACTTCCATAAAATTCACGCCAGACAGTACAAATTATCAGTTTGCGGGAGCCTTAATCTCACTTACGAAACCGATAAAGAAATTTGACAGTATATTCAAACTTGAACTCTCCTATTACGCGACTGAGGCACACTTTACGAGAAAAATTAAACTCCTAAATGATCGCCCTTTCACTGTTAAAGGTTCCATCGAATACCAAAGTTGTAACGATGAGACATGTACGATGGATGAGGTCGATTTTTCATTTGAAATGAATAAATCGGCTGCTTCGGCTCCAGTTGCTGTCAATAAAGTGGAGGCTCCAAAGTATGAGACTCCCGCAAATGAGCATCATTCGTTGATCTGGTTTCTTTTCTTTAGTTTCGTTGCCGGACTGGCTGCAATATTGACACCATGCGTTTTCCCGATGATTCCCATGACTGTCTCGTTTTTTATGAACAGCAATAAAACCAAATGGGAAGCCAAATTTCAGGCAATAGTTTACGGTGCATCCATTATACTTATTTATACCCTCATTGGGACTGTTGTTGCTGTTACATTGGGAGCTGACTTTGCCAACTGGCTTAGTACGCATTGGTTGCCAAATGTTTTGTTTTTTATCATTTTCGTGATCTTTGCTTTTTCCTTTTTTGGGGCTTTTGAGATTATTTTGCCGTCCAGCTGGGTTAACAAGAGTGACGACAAGGTTAGTAAGGGCGGTGCCGGCGGCGCTTTCTTTATGGCACTTACGCTGGTTTTAGTCTCCTTCAGTTGCACCGGACCGATCGTTGGTGCAATTTTAGTTGAATCCGCCGGAGGCATGATTCTAAAGCCAATCGTTGGAATGTTTGGGTTTTCACTGGCCTTCGCTCTTCCGTTTACTTTATTTGCCCTCTTTCCTCAATGGTTGAACAACCTGCCAAAGTCTGGCGGATGGCTCAATTCAGTGAAGGTTGTCCTTGGATTCATTGAATTGGCTTTAGGATTGAAATTTTTAAGTATTGCCGATCAGACCTATCACTGGCGAATTCTTGATCGCGAAATTTATATAGCCTTCTGGATTGTTATCTTTTTCCTGATGGGGATCTACCTCCTCGGCAAGCTCAAATTTGCGCATGACAGTGAGGTAAAACATATTTCGACGGGCAGACTGATGTTGGCCATCCTTACGTTTACGTTTGTAGTTTATCTGGTGCCGGGAATGTTTGGAGCTCCGCTGAAGGCAATTTCAGGCTACTTGCCACCTATGACCACTCACGACTTTGACCTGCACAAAATTATCCGGGATGAGGTAAAATTGGTGGGTTCGTCAGGAAATCTGGCGAACGCACAAAACCTGCCGGGAAAGTCGCTTTGCGAAAAACCTAAATACAGTGAATTTTTAGAACTGCCTCATGGATTGGAAGGATATTTTGATTTTGAGCAGGGACTGGCCTGTGCGAAGGCTCAGAATAAGCCGATTTTCATAGATTTCACCGGACACGGTTGTGTTAATTGCAGGGAGATGGAGGCGAATGTATGGTCAGATCCACGCGTGCTTGAGCGTTTGAATCGCGACTTTGTCATCATTGCGCTCTATGTTGACGACAAAACGACCATGCCGGAGAGCGACTGGGTAACATCGACCTACGATCAAAAAATTAAGAAGACAATCGGTAAAAAATATGCTGATTTTCAAATAGCGAAGTTCGGTGTAAATGCTCAACCGTATTATGTGATCCTGGACCACGAACAAAAAATGCTTGTCAAACCTACGGCAAGAGACCTGAACCCTGACCATTTCATTGATTTTCTCGATCGCGGTTTGGCCGCGTTCAAAGCGAAGAAATAGTTGTTAGTTAATTTAAGTTTGAAGATATGAATGAGGGTGTTCTTTTTTGGAATGTCGATACACAGAATGATTTCATTGAACCTACCGGAAAGCTCTACGTTCAGGGTGCCGAAAAGCTGAAGCCAATTCTTAAAAAAATTACTCGCTTTGCGGCTGAAAATAAAATCAGGGTAGTAAATACTTGCGATTTTCACCTGATTAATTCGAATGAATTGTCAGCCAATCCGGATTTTGTAACGACATTTCCGGAACATTGTATGGCGGGAACAAGCGGTGCTGAATTCATTGATGAGACCCGGCCTGAATTACCTGCAATTGTAGATTGGATGACACATTTGGCCATATTACCGCATCTTGCTAATGCGGATCAGATCAGAAATATTGTCATCAGAAAAGACGCATTTGATGTTTTTGAAGGTAATCAGTACACTACTAAAATACTAGGTTTGCTCAACCCGGAGAAGGTATTTGTTTATGGAGTAACTACCAATGTGTGCGTTGACAGAGCAGTTTGCGGACTAGTGCAATTGGGCTATAAAGTGTTCGTCTTTGAGGATGCCATTAAGGAGTTACCCAAAATTCCACTCCCTTTTAAACATTGGAAGGAACTGGGAGTAAAGTTGATAGGTTTCAATGATGTGAAAAAGTATCTCTAATACTTTTCGTGCCGGTCCATCTCTCTGCGGGCATCTTTTTCCTTGAGAGAAGCTCTTTTATCGTAGGAATGCTTGCCTTTCGCCAGAGCGATTTCGATCTTTACCAACCCCTTGTCGTTGAGGAACAAGCGAATTGGGATAATGGTGAGCCCGTTTTCCTTTATTTTTCGCTCCATTTTTCGCAATTCCTTTTTGTTTAAAAGCAATTTTCGCTCCCTCAACACTTCATGGTTGTTGCATGTGCCAAAGTCGTATGCAGATATGGATAGATTTTTGATCAGCATCTCTCCATTTACAAAATGGCAGTAAGCGTCATTCATGCTAACTTTGCCTAATCGGATAGATTTGATCTCAGTACCCAGCAAAACGATCCCTGCTACAAATTTTTCAATAAATTCGTAGTCGAAACTGGCTCTTTTGTTCCGGATATTGATATTTTGCTGAAACGGTGTCTTCATCCGGCAAAAATAACAAAAGGACGGGAGAATCTTATCGTTAAAATCAAATTACAGACACATGCAATATGATATGCTGACTATTCTGGGGCCGACGGCAACAGGAAAGACTCAATTGGGGGCAACGATGGCTTATCATCTTAATGGTGAGGTCCTTTCTGCTGATTCCCGTCAGATATACAGGGGAATGGATTTGGGTACAGGGAAGGATCTGGCTGATTATGTAGTCAATGATCTCAAAATTCCATACCATCTGATAGATATGGCTGAGGCTGGCGCTCAATACAATGTCTTTGAATTTCAGCGACAATTTATCCAAGCTTATGAAGACATTCAATCCAGAGGAAAATTTCCTGTCTTTTGCGGTGGCAGCGGCTTGTACCTGGAAGCTGTTCTGAAAGGGTATAAATTGACGCAGGTTCCGTCGAACAAAGAGCGTCGGGAAGAATTGTCCAGCTTATCACTTGAAGAGCTCTCCGGGATACTGAAAGCTTACAAGACCGTCCACAATAGTAGTGATACAGAAACGAAAAACCGGGCGATCCGTGCGATAGAAATTGAAGAGCATCTGTTGTTGCACCCGGATATGGATTTCGAATTCCCTAAGATTAATTCATTGATTGTTGGAGTCAAATTTGATCGCAATACCCGCCGGGAACGAATAACCACCCGACTGAAGCAACGGCTGGAGGATGGTATGATTGAAGAGGTAAAGGGGTTGTTAGATAGCGGATTAACTCCGGAGGATCTGACTTATTACGGATTAGAATATAAATATCTCACGCTTTATCTGATTGGTGAACTTTCCCGGGAGGAGATGTTTGAACGGTTGAATATCGCCATTCATCAGTTTGCCAAGAGGCAGATGACATGGTTTAGGAAGATGGAGCGGGATGGGTTTGATATAAAATGGCTAGACGGGTTTTTGCCACTTGAGGAAAAAGTTGCCTTCATTACGAAGTGGCTTGGCAAATAACTGCGTGGAATTTCTATGGTAGATTAGAATGGAAGTATTTTGCCAATTAGCCACTTTTTAATATGCCCTTGCTCTTTTAAAGAATAGCTCTAACTTTACAAAAAAATGAGACGATGAAATACCCATGGGCGATATTCGCGCCAAACAAAAATGAATTTGTGGGTATTCCATTCGAACTCTAAAAAAAAAATTATATACGCATGAACATCCTGATCAAAACAGCCGAACAAATTGAGGGGATCCGTAAAAGTTCCAAGCTTGCCGGCGAGACCTTAATATATATTGAACCCTTTATTAAAGAAGGAGTTTCAACCGAATATCTTGATAGCTTGATCCACCAATATATGGTGGAAAGAGGAGCCATTCCTGCCACCCTTAATTACAACGGCTTTCCAAAATCCTGCTGCATTTCACTGAATGAGGTTGTTTGCCACGGTATTCCGTCTCCCCAGACAATCTTGAAAAAGGGAGATATTCTCAATGTGGATGTGACAGCCATCCTGGATGGTTATTATGGCGATACCAGCAAAATGTTTGCAGTTGGAGACGTGTCGGCTGAAGCCGAAAAATTGGTGCAGGCAACGAAGCAATGTCTTAATCTTGGAATTCAACAGGTTTTTCCGGGGAATTATTTTGGCAATATCGGATATTTCATAAACAGATATGCGATGTCTCAAGGATTCAGCGTTGTCTATGAATTTTGTGGTCATGGTGTTGGTGTCGACTTTCATGAAGATCCGCAGGTCGACCATGCAGCCAGAAAAAACAGCGGTCCGAAGATGAAACCAGGAATGATTTTCACCATCGAACCGATGATTAATGAGGGGAAACCTCGCGTAAAAGTTGACCAGAGAGATGGGTGGACAGCCCGCACCGTCGACGACAGGCTTTCGGCCCAGTTTGAACATACGCTCCTCGTTACTGAAACCGGCTGCGAAGTGCTCACCGATGTTCAAGGAGAATATCCTCTGACTTAGCTCAATAATTCAAGTTATTGATTACTTGTCGATGTTATTATTCTCCCTGTTTTTGACCGATCTTCTCTAACTTGTGAAGATCGTCAACTTTGAAGTTTCCGTAGAAGGATATAAGTAGGGCAGAGTGGTGGGCTTCACCTTTGTTGCCCAAAATGATGTGGCATTCTGAGATTCTGTTTCCGTTTCCTTCAATCCAAAATTCAGCATCGTCGGTTTGTTTTTCTCCTTTGGGATGAATTTGTTCGTACCGGAGAGAGCTGAGTTCGTTTGAGATTTGTGCGGAAAAGTTCTTAATATTTCCCTTTTCGGCATTGTATATCAGCACCCGGCACTCCTGGAAATCGCCTGTGATTTTTTTCCCTTCTTCATCCATGTCGAGGTGTAATGCATCGATCATAGATTTTGAGAAGGAGAAGTAAGTGAAACCTGAATCTTTTGGATAGCGGTCGTATATCTTTTGCGCTCTGCTTTGACCGAATCCTGACAGAAATGAAAGGAGCATGGCAACAAGTATGCCTACACGATAAATGAAGCTCATTTGATTACTTTTTTAATGGTTTTACAACTGGAATCGCTCTGTTAACTAATGTCAGTCCGTCTGGTTTCATGGTCCAATATTTATTTACCATTTCATAGTCGTAGGTGTCTGATACATTTTTTACATCCCAGAGGATATTTTTAAGGGACTCATCTAGATAAATTGTCTTACCAACGGGAACCTTAAGCTTAAGGTTGACCTTCTGGTTCCTCCAGATTGAAGGAAGAATAAATGCGGGTTCCAGGTTTACCAATGAGTCTTTTAGCTGAAATTTGTAAGGAATTTCATCCGCATTGTTTTTCGCAGTAGCAGCGTTAGCTCCTTTGGATATTTTATTCAAGATAACACTGAACCCACTTTCGTCATTTTTTTCGATTTTTAGCTGGGGAATCCCAATCAGAACTTCTTTCCCATCTACATTTCCTAATTTGAAATGGTCAAAATTGATATCCGGATCAATGATTTCTTCTAAATCAGGTTCACCCGGAAGATGTTTAGCCGTCAGGTAGAGTGTGTCTGATTTTACTGCAAGCATCTCCTGATTGGTAACCGTAGCTGTTTTACTATATTCACGCAGTGTCCTGCTTCCATTGATCAATAGAATAAATATTCCGACAATGAACATTCCACCGATAATTGATCCAAAAATATGGTTGCGGGATTTGATCCTGAATACCATCTTGATTCCTGCATAAACCAGCATTATCAGGGGGACACTGATGACCAGGAACAAT
This sequence comes from Prolixibacteraceae bacterium, assembly GCA_963663005.2. Lineage (GTDB taxonomy): Bacteria > Bacteroidota > Bacteroidia > Bacteroidales > Prolixibacteraceae > CAINVV01. Next base: position 319,056 of record CAXXHH010000003.1, on the reverse strand, counting down.
CCTATCCATATCCAGCTCAATGTAGAGCCATTTGCCAGAAAGAGATTCAAATGGTCGAAACCATTCTCAAAGGGAGTGAAGCTTAGAACCTGGTGTGAGGCAAACAATAATGAAAACAGTACTATCAGGGCCACAGCGCCAATTACAAGGAATGGAATACCCAGTATAACCAAAAGAATAGTTCCTATAACTTTCAGTATGGCAACCAGCACGTTTCCAACTTCCTGCACGCCACTTCTGCCTAAAGAATAATTCGGATTTGAGCGGTAGTTGCGAAAATTTTCTTTCACATCCTGCATCTCCTCTTTAATGGATTTGGAAATATTGTCGATGTTTACGACTTCCCCTTTCATTTCAAGTCGCTGAGCCGTGCTTGCAGCCTTTGGGACCACAATCCATAATATAATATAGATCAGAGCACTGCTTCCAATTGGGAGAAAGAACGCGACAACAAATATGATTCTGATAATTACAGGATCGATATTGAAATAGGCGCCTAATCCACTGCAAACTCCTCCTAATACCCTGTCGTCTGAATCGCGGTAGAGCCTCTTTCCTTTTAATCGGTACGTTTTTTTCTCAGTCACTTTCTCCTTTTCAGTTTTCTCCTCCTCTTCGTTGGAGATGGCTTCCGGTGTTCCCATAATAACAATAACCTCTTCTACATTGGCTAAGTTGATTACTTCGTCACCCGCACTCTTAATTTTGCTGGCGAAAATTTCCGCGATTCGCGCTTCAATATCTTCTACGATTTCTTTCGCATCGGCATCGTTACCAAAATGATTCGTGATTTTATTCAGGTAACCGTGAAGTTTTTCATATGCGTCATCGTCTATATGGAAAACGGATCCGCTCAGGTTGATGGTCAATGTCTTTTTCATTTTTTTGATGTTTATCTTGGTTGTACTATTTTCTGATTTGATTTTGTTATGTTGGATAGCAGCATTTCTCTATCCTCTAACTCTTCTCTTTTAACCTCTCAATTGCATCAACTAGCTCAGCCCAGGAGATTTCCAATTCGGAAAGAAATTTTTCACCTGTTGGGGTAAGTTCGTAGTATTTACGCGGTGGACCCTGAAGAGACTCTTCCCAGCGATAAGAAAGGTACTCGTCATTTTTAAGTCTGGTAAGCAGCGGATAGAGTGTTCCCTCTACCACAATCATTTGAGCTGTTTTCAGCTCGCCTATGATGTCTGAAGCATACAAAGGCTTTTTGGAAAGGATCAGAAGTATGCAATACTCCAGGATGCCTTTCCTCATTTGTGCTTTTGAATTGTCGATGTTCATTTTAGCTTCAATTAATATGTTAAAATAAAAATGGGCTACTTTTCGTTCTATTAGTATCTATATGGTACCATCCATTACACTGAAGTAGGCGATACAAATATATATATTAAATATGGTACTATGCAACACATAGTACCATAAATTTTAAAATATTTTATGATTATTTTTTAAGTTATTGAATGTCAGAAATTTATTAGGCATAAAAAAATCCGACTCTTTTCAGAATCGGATTTTTTTTATAAAAATCGTCAAATATTATGACTGCTAATTGCTTTTTGAGGATCGTTTTCGATCGATTTCGTTCAGCATAATCTTTCTTAAACGGATTGATTTTGGAGTTACCTCTACATATTCGTCCTTTTGGATATACTCGAGAGCCTCTTCCAGACTAAATTTTGTGGCAGGTGTCAACCGAATTTTATCATCGGAACCCGATGCCCGCATGTTGGTGAGCTTCTTAGGTTTTGTGAGGTTGAGTACCATGTCTCCTTCACGGTTATTTTCACCGCAAACCTGTCCTTCGTAAATCTCATCCTGAGGTTCAATGAAATATCTGCCTCTGTCCTGAAGTTTACCGATAGAGTAGGCAAACGCAGTTCCCGTTTCCATCGCGATCAGAGACCCATTAATACGCGTTTCGATTGGACCTTTGTATTTGTCATACTGCAAGAACCGATGCGACATAACCGCTTCACCCTGTGTCGCAGTAAGCAAGTTGGTACGCAATCCGATAATACCCCTCGATGGAACGTGAAATTCGAGGTGGGTACGATCGCCTTTATGCTCCATATTGATCATCTCACCCTTGCGGCGTGTGACGAAGTCGATAGCAGTTCCAGCCATCTCTGCGGGAAGATCAATATCCAGTAATTCAATTGGCTCACAACGTTCGCCATCAATTTCTTTATACAATACCTGTGGCTGACCAACTTGCAATTCGTATCCTTCTCTCCGCATGGTTTCGATCAGTACAGAAAGATGCAATACGCCGCGGCCGTTCACATTCCATGAATCTGCAGAATCCGTTGGTTCAACGCGCAGCGCAAGGTTTTTCTCCAGTTCACGTTCGAGACGTTCGTGGATATGTCGGCTGGTTACATATTTGCCCTCTTTTCCATAGAATGGAGAGTTGTTAATAGTAAACAACATGCTCATGGTTGGCTCATCAACATCGATTGGATCGAGTGCTTCCGGATTTTCGTAATCACAAACGGTATCCCCGATTTCAAAATCGTCGATACCGACCAGGGCACAAATATCTCCGTTCAGGGCTGTTGCAACTTTTTCGCGACCAAGTCCGGTAAATACGTGCAACTCTTTGATCTTGGAGCGGGTAATGGTTCCATCGCGTTTTACCAGCGAAACATTCATACCTTCCTTTACTTCCCCACGGTGAATTCTGCCGATGGCAATCCGACCGATATACTTGGAATAATCCAGCGAGGTAATCAACATTTGAGGTGTTCCCTCATTTTCAGGGGGCGCAGGTATATGCTCCAGAATGGCATCGAAAAGTGGTTCAATATTATCCGTTGGCGTTTTCCAGTCGGTGCTCATCCAGTTTTGTTTGGCAGAACCGTAGATAGTAGGAAAATCCAATTGATCTTCAGAAGCATCCAGGCTGTACATCAATTCAAATACCTGTTCGTGTACGACATCGGGTCTACAGTTTGGCTTATCAACTTTATTGACAACCACAATCGGTTTCAATCCAAGTTCTATCGCTTTCTGAAGTACAAATCTCGTTTGCGGCATGGTTCCTTCGAAGGCATCTACCAGCAAAAGAACTCCGTCTGCCATATTCAATACCCGTTCAACTTCGCCTCCAAAGTCGGAGTGACCAGGGGTATCGATGATATTAATCTTAATCCCTTTGTAAACTACCGAAACGTTTTTTGCCAGGATGGTTATTCCTCTTTCACGCTCCAAATCATTGCTGTCGAGGATTAATTCCCCTGGGTTCTGATTGGATCTGAAGATATTTGAATGAAGAATCATCTTATCAACCAGGGTGGTTTTACCGTGGTCGACGTGGGCAATAATAGCAATATTTCTTATTTTTCGCATCTAATAAATTTGGGTGCAAAGATAGTCAATTATTCAGCGCTATGAATCAGGCAGATAAATTCATTGTTAAATTTATATTACCCATAAGATGAGGGAGGAAGACTGAAAGCTTTGGGTGAAATAATGACTTGTCTGCTGCGAACGGTATAAGAAGAAGGTAATATTTGTCGATTTGAAGGAGAAGAATGTGAAATTTATACGCGATTTTTAGATTGGATTCATCTGCTCCTTCAGCATTCTTCTTTCGTCCTTATTGAAGTACGAAATGATAGGTGATTGTACCTTTCTGAAAGGCAGGAGCATTATCGTCAACGTTGAATTTAGCTGCTCTTGCGGCCTTTGTGGCGGCTTCCAGTAAATCCGGATCGCTTGATGTGGAGCCGAAGATGCCTCCTCTAACAGCCGACACTTTACCAAGTTTGTCTACCGTAACCTCTACGACCACGATGCCGCCTTCATTGCCCGGATAGGCAGGTTTTGGCAGAGAACGAGCCTGACGGCCGGAGAGATTATAGGATATGTTATTTCCCGTTCCCCCGCCGGGTCCATATCTTTTGACTCCGGGCTGTCCGTTCGGATCACCCTGGTTACCTGGTCCGTAGGTTATTCCTTCTCCTTTTGAGGTCGATCCGTTGTCTGTCAGGCCGCCTCCAAACGCATTTTTAACCCTCGAATTGATATTTCCGATGGTCTCTTCTTCCTTGAGCTTCTTCTGTAATTTTTGTTCTTCAAGTCGTTGTTGTGCTAGTTGCTCCTGTTTCTTTTTTTTCTCCAGTTCGATGGTCGGATCAACGACCTTCTTTTCAACGACTTTCTTCGGCGTTTTCGCGGTACGAAGCGCCACCGAAGGTTCATGTTCCTGCGTCAGCAGATTTTCTTCCTTAATTTCACTTTGCTTAAATGCGGGTGCGGGGGCAGCTGTGGCCTTTTGCGCGGCCTGAACAGGGGGTTTGTAAATGTTGTCATTTTTCGAATATACGGCAGACGGTTCTTCCTCACCCTTACCCGTTTCGGAATAACCAAAATCGACAAGTAACCCTTCGTTCGATTGAAGTTTTATATCGGCCGATAGGGTAAACATCAAAAGAGTCAGCAGGATACCTGCGTGGATAAGCACGGTATACAGTACTCCGTTTCTTTGACTTTCAGTCCATGTCATAAATTCGATGAGCTAAAATTTACCACTTCTGAATCACGATAATCCGTTTGCGACTCAAAATTTTGGGTCTATGGCAAAATTAGAAATTAATTCCACATTATGACTAGTCCTAAAAAAGCGATACAGGTTTAACAGGACGAAATTAATTAATTAATAGATGGTTTCAAGGCTAGCCTTGAAACCATCTGCTTTTTTATAGGTTCTTATTTTTACCGTTTTTTGACGATGCATTTGTGCGGGTGTAAGCATGTAGCATGAGTAATGGGGGCGCTTGTTGTTATAAACATGTATACTGTCATTTACAAGTTTCTTCATAGTGTCCATGTCAACATTATATTGTTCCAGTTGAAATTCCTCTTTTAGGATGCCATTCACTCGTTCAGCTACTGCATTTGCATATGGATCGTAGCTCTCAGTCATACTACATTTTATCTTTCTTTTCACAAGCAGATTCTGGTACTGATCACAGCAATATTGTATTCCTCGATCAGAGTGGTGAATCAATGGTTCATTCTTATATTCCCGTTTCTTGACAGCCATATTCAATGCCCTCAGGGTGCCGTCAACTCCTAAACTATTTGACAGATCGTGCCCAACCACCTTCTTGGAATAGGCATCGGTAACTAATGCCAGATAACAGTGTTTGTTCCTATTTCCAATATAAGTGATATCTGAAACCCATACCTGCTCCGGCCTGGTTAGCTGTATTTGTTCAACCAGATTCTTATGCTTGTGGAACCGGTGGTGAGAGTTCGTCGTTGTTCTATAGCTCCTCTTAGGTTTTATAATCAAGTGATTGGCTTTTAGGATAGCAAACAGTTTATCCCGGCCAACTCCTAGTTCCCTGAGGGGCTCTTCCAATAAATAATGAAGCTTTCGAGTCCCAATTCGTGGCATTTGCCTACGAACCCCCCGTACAAGACGGACCACCTTTGTGGCAGTATGCTGACGCTTTGATTTTGAACGCTTTTTACGGTAATAAACCTGTCTATCTAACCCGAGCAATTCACAGGTAGAAACTATCGTTTCTTTGCTTTCTTTTCGGAATCGGTCGATTGCTCGGGTAAGGAGTTTTTTCGTATTGGAATTTTAAACTCTTGTTCTGCCATGTCGATCATCATGTCAAAGAAGATCACTTTTTTATCGGCATTCTCAACTTGCTTCTCCAAAAATGCTTTTTGCTTTTCCAAAAGTTTTACTCGCTGTTCCAACTCCAGGAGCTTTTGGTCCTTCGATTTGGGCATATTTAATGACGTTTGATTGTCCCAATCAAAACTACCATATTTTCGAACCCAATGAACAACCGTGTGTGACCCTTGTATGCCATACTTATTGCTGGCTTCTGTTGCGGTCATTTCTCCCTGTTCAACTTCGTGAACAATCTGCAATTTAAAGGACATTGAATAATCCTTTTGCGTACGCTTAACATACTCTTTCCCAAATTCTTCCTCCATAGCTTTACTTTTTGTGTATCGCTATTTCAGGACGAGACATTAGTTAGTGGCATTATCTTCTGTTGTTTTTAATTGCTGCAGCTTTTTTTCGCGGCGGTGGAGAAAAAGATCACGTAAAGAATTGAAACTTTCGCGGTACGAGAATCCGACACCTTGCTTGTAGGGCGCAGTGTCATATGTCATATCTGTATTTGCTCTGTTGTAGACCTTTAACTGCAGCTTCCCGGATTTTATCAGCTTAATAAACACTTCGATTTCTCCAACGACAGAGCGGGTTGTATTGGTTTGCAGATTACTGTTATTACCTATGTTCCCGTTGATTGTGACCCGGTCGTCGAAAATCTGGGTACTCAGGGCAAACTCCATCTGATTTGTATTTAATTGATCCCCTGGTCGGTAATTGAAGCCAACATCGAAATTGCTGATAATTTGGGAGAGCCAGTTCGACAGCTGACTGGAGAGCATTTCGGATGTCGTGGCACCAACTAATGCTCCTGTATTTGCCTGAGTATCTGTCCGGCCACGAATATATTCGGGAGTGTAGAATTGACCAATCAACAAAAGTGTCAGCATCTGCCGATTAATATCATCCTGGGTACTGATGAATTGCTGTAATTCATCTTTCGTCCTTTCATCGGCAGTTGGAAAGAATATATCAAACTTGAGGGTGGGATTGAGTAATTTATGGGAAAGGTTGATTTTGCATTGAACCGGTATTCTGCTGGTGTTCTCATTTTTGTATGAATCCGCCAACAAACTTTTGATAGATGCCTTCAAGTTATATACGGCATTCAGATCCAGAATGGCTTCGTAGGGATCTCCGTTCCAGGTAATAGTACCCCCTTCTTCCAGTTTGAATTTTTTGCCAATCACGTTCTGGAGGGTAAACAAGTAATCCCCCTTATCTATAGTGTAGTTACCAAACATGGTGAAATTGTCTTGCTGGTCGTATACCATGCGAAGATTCCCCGAACCCTGACCGGAGATGACATCACCGAGCGTGGAGTTAAACAAAATCTGAATTTTTGCTGCAGGTGTAGCCGTGATATTCAGGTTCATATCAAAGGAATCATTGCGCGGCGTGGCAACAACAGCGGGAATATTAGCTGAAGAAGTATCCGTGTTAACGAACCGTATGATATTATTTTCGGCTGCAGATGCCGGAGTTTCAAGCGGAATAACGATTTGCGTTCCTTCTTCCGTCCTGACATTCAGATCCATTTTTATGCGTTCGCCGGCTCCCGTAATCAGAACATCACCACTACAATGCGCTTCGCCGTAAAACAATGAATTATCAGCAAGAGTCGTTTTTAGGGCTTCGATCCGATTCGTCTTCAGTCCAATATGATATTTTAACTGTCCAAACATTCTATGTGTGATGAATCCGTCCAGCAGAGCGGTGTTATTTTCGTTATCACGCAAAGTGATCTTTCTGAATACGATTGAATCTCTTGAAAATTCGACCGGATGGTCGAACGAATAGACTACCTTGGTATAATCAACGCCGATCTTCCCCTCTTTTACGTCAACCTTGCCAATAAAACAGGGATTTTCGAGCGTACCTGTTATGGCAACTGAGCCATTTCCATAGCCACTGACACCGTTCGAAAAGCTTTTCAGGAATGGGAAGATGGTTTCCAGGGCAAAGTCCGTCAGTCGTGCATTGTAATTCAGCGAATCGGTTTTAGGGGTATAAAATCCTTTGATTAACAATGATGTCTTATCTTTCTTGTTGAGTCTTATAGAAGTGTATAGTCGTTGTTCCTCTTTATTCCAGCTATTGTCTAACAAGACATCGCCGTACAGATCTTTGTAGTAATGAAAATTGCTGATCAGTAATTTGCTGTTCAAAAAGAAGGAATTATTTATATCTGCAATTTCAGTAGAACCGCTCAGCGCTCCCTCAATACCAGTTTCCTGCTTCGAGACAAGGTCGAAAAATCCAAGATTGATTTTACTCAATTCAATTTTTAGCTTATCAGCCGGGTTGTCCGACAACAGACCATGAATTTGAAAATATTCTTCTCCATGATGCAGATTGAAATTGTCAACGACTATTTTCGTCGAATCAACGTGTATCTTACTCGAATCAAATTGCCACAAAGTGTCCGCAACTAAAATGTTTGACGGTTTTAAGAGATAATCGGCCATCCCCATTCCGTCTGAATTTCGAGAAAAATGACCTTCCACATCTACTTTCCCGCTATATGTCTTTTTATCGCTGTTTCCCCACGCAAAGCTGGTTTGTAAGGTGTCATTATATAAGGCATTATTCAATGAAACATTCTCTATACTGTAGTTTTCGCCAAGCGAGGCTTTATCCAAACCTAGCCTGAGAAACCATTTGTTGCCATCATTTCTGGAGGAGAAGGTGAGTCCTTGGGCATGGTAATTCCGATACGAGATATTCTTGGATGTACATAAAAAATTAAGACTTTTTTTGACTGAGTTAATCTCTCCCTTCATTACTATTGCGGATTTTGGAAGGATGTCAGGCATAAAAAAATACGTCAATACTTCGGGTTTTTTTACAGTTATGTCGAAGTTGAATACATTGTTGCCCGTAGTACCCTCCTTCGGAAATGGAAGGTTGGCTGAAGGCAAATAGAATTGCAGGTAATCGCGCAACGTATTTCCAATTTCCAAAAACCGGTATTTCCCAATAATATCAATATCGGCAATGTCAGACCGGAGGGTGATCGTATTCTTATCGACGGAGTTAGTTGTATTTAAATTTAGCGCCTTCACATCAAAAGTCTTACCATCTCTCGATAGTTTCATCTGTTTGACATCGATAGATCCGTTTAAATCATCAATGTTTTTCCCCATAAAATTGGCCTCCATATCAAATGAACCGACAGCATCCTTGTGTATTTGGTCCAATCCGAATACATTCAGGTTAACCATTTTTACACTCGATGAAAAATTGAATGCCGGCGTTGCTCCTTCCAGGTTGGCCATCCCTGAAAATTTGAATTTGATTTTGTCGTCATTAACGGTAAGCTGACCGTTATAACTTTTATTACTGGCAGTTCCGTTTAGATATATGGAATCAATGCGATTGTTGTTGTAATATAAACTATCGATGTTTCCCTTTATCGTTGCATCGAAATGACTATTTTTTTTGTTCACTACAACTTCTGTGTGCAGCGAGACTTCTCCAAGCGGATCATAACCAAGAAACTTTCCAGCTTTAAATGATTTGGCATCCAGCATACCTTTGAATTTGAAGGATCCGCTGAGTGTGGGAGAAATTGCAATATCTGTGGATAACGATCCGAGGTCGCCGTTCAGCCTTCCGTAGGCTACGAAATCAGTAGGGAAACCCGCAAAAGTACCCTGATAGTTGAGATTGACATCATCCAGTAATGAGGCAGGAATTTTTGGAAAATTATTTTTTGCGGCGTCCGGAAGTCTTACCAAAGCTAGATCATTGAAATTGAATGTGTTGTTGTAGAATTTCAAAAAGATATAGGTAGTTTCCCAGTCTGGCAATCCTTTTAGTTCAAGATCAGCATTGAACGAGGTTTTCTGGCCTATCCGCAGATTTAATTTTTTGAATTTGAGATTGTCAACTGTTCCCTGCACACTTCCAGAGCACAAAATAGCTTCATCCATTCCCCAAAGATCCGGTATATAATAGGCTAAATCAGACATGGAGACTTTCGATTCGGAAAGATTTCCGTCGTAATCGTACTGAAAAGCCAGGGGCAAATCTGCTGTTTTCCTGACGGCGGCAAATTTATCGAGTAATATGCTTTTGCGGTGGGTTATCTTTAACGAGTCCGAAAAGATATTCGAATGCGGGGTAATTAAAGCAAATTTTCGGAGGTGCAATCCGGATGAATCAAGTAATGCATTGAAAGTTAGATTTTTAATGGAAAATCCTGATTTCTCCTCCAGGGATGCATGGTCAATTACCATGGCTAAAGAGGATAGATCCTTTTTAACATGAACCATTGCAAAGCTGGCCTTGTGGATATTCAGATCATTGAAATTTATTCCTTCATGAAATATGGTGTCGGCGAAAGGTTTTCTAAATCGGATTTCTGCTTCGCGTACAAACAGGTTATTGTAGTTAACATCCCAGGCCTTTGAATTTTCGTCGGGAGGCGAGGCTTTAAGTGAATCCAGTATAAACTGAAAATTAGTTCCGGCAGAATCCTGAGAAAGGTACAACTTTGGCTTATGAACAAAGATGCTGTTTAAATGAATCCGCCGACCAATAAGCGCAAAACTATCGATTTGAAATTTAAGCTGATCAACATAAAACAAGGTATCCCTGGATTGATCTTCTATCAAAATTTTTTCGAGTATAATCTGGTCAAAAAAGGAAATGTCGATGCCTCCAACTTTAATTTTTGTGTTGTAGGTTTGGCCAACCTGATCCATTAACCATCTGATGGCAACTGTTTGAACGGTATTGCTGCGAAATGTCAGATACACCATTTCAGGCAATGCAAGGAGTATGAAGGCAAGGATGATGAATGTCCTAACCTTTTTTTTGATACCTTTGGGCACTGACTGAGTGGATGTTTGCTCTTCTGTCACAAGGAGATAATTTTAGTATTAACGGTCAATGCAGAGCATCCTGAATTTCGCACTCTTATCTCGAAAGATCGAGTTTAGGAATTATTTTGAGCATGACTTTAAGGAGATAAAATTAGCAAATTTTACTTAGTTAAAGGAATAGGTTAAGATCTGAAAAAATGAGTCATACCAAGGATATTGTAATATTAGGGATAGAATCATCCTGCGACGATACTTCGGCCGCCGTTATCAGAAATCAGCGGATGCTGAGTAACGAAGTCGCCGGGCAATTGGTGCACAAAGCTTATGGCGGAGTGGTACCGGAATTAGCCTCCAGAGCCCATCAGCAAAATATTATTCCGGTTGTAGATCAGGCAATTAAGAAGGCAGGTGTTTCGTTGAGTGAGATAACGGCAATCGCTTTTACACGCGGTCCGGGACTGCTTGGTTCGTTGCTTGTAGGTACCTCTTTTGCCAAAGCTTTTGCGCTTGCAAGAAATATACCGATGATCGAGGTGAACCACCTCCAGGGACATGTTTTGGCTCATTTCATACGGGAGAGTGATGAAGGAAGTCAGCAGCCCAAATTTCCATTTTTGTGTTTGTTGGTATCGGGAGGGAACTCGCAAATCATTGTCGTTAGAAATTATCTGGACATGGAAGTGATTGGTCAGACAATTGATGATGCTGCCGGTGAGGCCTTTGATAAATGCGCGAAGGTGATGGGATTGCCTTATCCCGGCGGTCCGCTGATTGACAAATTGGCTAAAGAGGGAAATCCTAAGGCATTTGTATTTTCTAAACCGCGAATTCAGGGATTGGATTATAGTTTCTCCGGACTGAAAACCTCTTTTCTGTACCTTTTGCGCGATGAGATTGCCAAAGATTCAGGTTTTATCGATAAGAATCAGGCAGATCTTTGTGCTTCACTTCAGTCCACAATCATTGAAATTCTGCTAGCAAAACTTAAGCTAGCCTCTGAACAGACTGGTATAAAAGAGATTGCAGTAGCAGGGGGCGTTTCTGCAAATTCGGGTTTGCGTTCAGCTTTGTTGAATATGGCTGATAAGCAGGGATGGAATATGTTTATACCTCCGTTTAAATTTACGACAGACAATGCTGCAATGATTGCCATTACAGGATATTACAAATATTTGAATGGTAATTTTGCTTCGCAGGATGTTGTGCCGTTTTCACGGGTTGTAATTAATTGAAAATGGTGATTTGTTGCAGTAGGGACGCATCGTGATGCGTCCACTTAAATGAGGGTTCTGCGAACTAAATAAATGATATTTTATAACCGTTTCTTGGAAAAAGCGATAAATGAAAAGTGAAAAATTCTCTTTCAGGAAAAGACTAAAAAGTTTTTCGTACGCCTTCAACGGATTGAGGGTGCTGTTCAGGGAAGAGCACAATTCCAGAATTCATCTGTTCTTCACCGTGATTGTTCTGATATTTGTACTACTGATTCGATTTACGATGGCGGAGTATGCGTTGCTTGCCTTCGCGGTTGGGATCGTATTTGCGGCAGAACTCTTCAACTCAGCCATTGAAAATCTGGCAGATCATCTTGCTCCGGAAAGGCATGAAAATATCAAAAAAGTGAAAGATTTAGCCGCCGCAGCCGTCCTGGTAAGTGCCCTTACTGCGTTGATAATAGGATGCATAATACTGGTGCCCAAATTAATTCGGGGCATCCAGTTTGTACACGATATCTGTAATTCGTAAGGTCGAACTAAAAACATAATTACATTTTTGCTTCGGCCGAGGCATTCCCTTGAAGAAATAATGAAATTTCCGTATAGATCAATTGCGCAAATTCGAAATACAGTTGGACTTGTTTCAAACCGGGCCTACCCTCTGGTAGTAAGCCACTATCACCAGGATACCGGGATCCCGTATACATGCTATCAAGAGCAATAACAATCTCTTCATTTATCCCGAGATAAATAAATTCAGCACACAGATCAAACAGTTTACTCAATGAGTGTATCCTCGGAACATTTGCACCAAATTCTTCAAGGATTGCTTTGAGGGATTTTTCAAGAGCTTGTTGTGCGTGAAAAGAAATCTGGCCTGTAAGCCTCTCATCAACAATGAGATGGGAAATGCTTTCCAGATCAAGATAAGCCAACTCCAACCATTCCTTGGTAATATCTTTCATGCCGTCTATATTAATGAAATTCCCCTGGACATTATTTCTTTTGAAAAGGAACTACCTGACAAGATGAATTTTTTGTGAGAAGCCAGGGTGTGTACGATGATATCTGATGCATATTTCCTTCGAAAATTGCCCAGTGCCTGATAGACTTTCTTTTTTATTTTGAGGTCCTCCTCAAACGATCGAGGGATGAATTCTTCTTTTGTGACGATATAAAGGTCTATATCACTATCCGGATGTGGCGTTCCATACGCAAAACTGCCAAACAAGATCACCTTTTCCGGATCAATCGTACAGAGATTTTCAATAATTTCTTTTTTAATATCCTCTGTCAGCATTTTTTGTAAAAGATTTACCTGTAAAGATAATTAAAAACTTCATCACGTTATTAATTGATGCCAGAGGCAACGCATGTTTCTACGAGCATGTAAACCCTCCTGAATTGGCTAACACGTGATAACTTAATACTGCTCTTTTTACCAGGCGAAAATCGGGTAGTTTTCCATCATTTTATTGACTTCGTTACGAACTGAAGAGATAGTAAATTCGTTTTCAGCATCGAGCAATACGCGATCGATCAGATCTACAATTAATCCCATCTGAGCTTCTTTTAACCCCCTGGTCGTAATGGCCGGAGTACCGACACGCAGTCCGGAAGTGAGGAAAGGAGAGCGGCTATCGAATGGAACCATGTTTTTATTGATGGTAATATCGGCTAATACCAATGCATTCTCGGCTTTTTTACCAGTTAGATCAGGGAATTTCGTGCGAAGGTCGATCAGCATTGAGTGATTGTCCGTTCCACCGGAAATAACTTTGTATCCCTTGTCAATAAAGGCCTGAGCCATAATTTTGGCATTCTTTTGTACCTGTTGCTGGTAGATCTTGTACTCCGGAAGAAGAGCTTCGCCAAACGATACCGCTTTTGCAGCGATCACATGTTCAAGCGGTCCACCCTGGATTCCTGGGAAGATAGCTGAGTCTAGCAGGCTGCTCATCATTTTTACTTCACCTTTCTTCGTGGCCAAACCCCATGGGTTCTCAAAGTCTTTGCCGAGAAGAATGATGCCTCCACGTGGTCCGCGGAGCGTTTTATGTGTCGTTGAGGTAACAATGTGCGCGTGGAGCAGTGGGTTATCAAGTAATCCGGCAGCGATGAGTCCGGCCGGGTGAGCCATATCTACCATGAAGATTGCACCGATTTTGTCGGCTAGGCTCCGTATCCTGGCGTAATCCCATTCTCTTGAATAGGCAGACGCTCCGGCAATAATAAGTTTCGGCTTTTCCTTCATGGCAACGACTTCCATCTGATCATAATCGACCAAACCGTCGGCCTCTTTTACGCCGTATGAAACTGGTTTGTAGAGCAGACCTGATGAATTGACAGGAGAACCGTGTGAGAGGTGACCACCATGTGATAAATCCAATCCCATAAACGTATCGCCCGGCTGCAGGACAGTCATCAAAACTGCCATGTTGGCTTGTGCTCCGGAATGGGGCTGAACGTTAGCATATTCGGCTCCAAAAAGTTGTTTGAGACGATCAATAGCCAGTTGCTCGGCCTCATCGATAAACTGACATCCGCCATAATAGCGGTGTCCCGGATATCCTTCCGCATATTTGTTGGTAAGGCAAGAGCCCATGGCGTCCATCACTTGCTGAGAGACAAAATTCTCGGAGGCAATTAGTTCAATACCATGCAGCTGACGTGCATTTTCTTTAGCGATGATCTCAAATATTTGGGTGTCCTTTTTCATTTGTTATATTTTGTTTTTTAACTGCCAAATGGAATAGCCACATAATCATTTTCGGTTGGTGTGGTTAAGTCCCTTATGGCTATTTCATACTATATAATTTGTTTTTCATTTGCCGTATGGAACCCTCAATGCAGTATACATCTTCTTTGGTGAGCTTTTCCTAATGAGGGTTTCATTTGGAAGAATATAATAGGTAAGGCACAAAAGTACAAATTTCAATAGAATGTGAAAACAGGAAAGTGCATTTATTCGTCGGAGAAGTTTACGAGCATATCCCGATAGGCATTGAAAATTCTGGATTTGGATATGTAACCAACATATTTACCGTTGTGAAGTACAGGTAAATTCCATGCTCCGCTATCGTTGAATTTCTTCATGACGACCTCCATTTTTTCGTCATGGGAGATTATTTCGGGCGATAACGACATAAACTCAGCCACTTTTTTTGTCGAATATAAATCTTTGTCGAACATCATTTCCCGAACGTCATCGAGCAGTACAACACCTTTGAAACTATTCGATTCGTCAACTACCGGAAAGATGTTACGCTTTGATTTCGCTATGATGCTGACCAGTTCTCCCAGGGTAGACTCCGGTTTTACAGTCTGCAGATCCTTTTCCACCACGTTATGAAGTTTCAATAGGGTCAGAATTGCTTTGTCCTTGTTGTGGGTTATCAGGTCGCCTTTTAACGCAAGCCGGCGATGATAAAGCGAGTGGGGTTCGATGGGGAAGGAGGTAAGGAAGGCGGTTGCCGAAGTAATCATAAGAGGAACCAGCAAGCCAAAGCCTCCTGTAATTTCTGCAATCAGAAAGATTGCGGTCATGGGGGCATGCATCACACCAGCCATCATTCCGGCCATCCCGGCAAGGGCGAAATTTTTTGCAGGGACATTCAGTCCGTTGTAATTAAGAATAAGCGAAACTAAGAATCCGGCAAGACTACCGACAAATAGCGTTGGGGCGAAGATACCCCCGCTTCCTCCGGCACCATTTGTCGTGGCCGTTGCGACAATTTTCACCAGCATAATGGTGGCAACCAGTCCGATCAATACCAATTTGTCGTCGCGAAATTCGAAAAAGAGCGAATTATTTACGATGTGATGTCCTAGATCGTTCACAATTTGATTGATCGTATAATAGCCTTCACCCCAAAGCGAGGGGAAAAGAAAGATCATTCCACCTAGCGATAAGCCCCCGATCAGAATCCGGAGAAAGGGACTTTTGATTTTCTTGAAGCTTCCTTCTACGAAGAGATTTCCTCTGGTAAAAAGGACGGAGAATAGTCCGCAGAAGATTCCGAGTAAAATATACCAGTGAATATTTGTGACTTTAAAGGCAGAGTCGATTTGGAAGTTGAGTTCGTACCCCGATCCCATCAGGAAATAAGCAAGCGATGCGGCGGTGGCGGAGGAGATCATCAGGGGAAGGAGGGAGGCCATGGTGAGGTCCAACATCAGAACTTCGATAGCAAATAACATCCCGGCGAGGGGAGCCTTAAAAATGCCTGCTATTGCACCTGCCGCGCCGCAACCGATCAGTACGGTCATGATCCGGTAGTTCAGGTTAAATTTACGTGCAATCGTTGAGCCGATCGAAGAACCCGTGAGAACAACAGGAGCCTCAGCTCCAACAGATCCTCCGAAGCCAATTGTGATTGTGCTTGAAATAATTGACGTAAACATATTGTGTGCCCGGAGATAACCCTTTTTTCTGGAGATCGACTCCAAAACCTTAGTTACTCCATGACCGATATCCTCTTTGACAATAAATTTCACATACAAATAGGTGATCAGAATCCCGATGCCAGGATAGAGAAAGTAGTGGTAGTTTTCCTGAAGTGCATCAAAATCTTCTGTCAGGAATCTGCTGGAAATATGGATGATGTTTTTCAGAAGGATGGCAGCAAAACCGCTAAACAAACCGACAACGAAACTCAGGATAATCAATCTTTCCCGCTCAGACAGCTTTGAAAATCTGAGGTTCTGAAGCATAAAGAGGTTTATTTTTGAGATTTTCATATCCGGAAATATAGGTGAGACTAAGCCCTGATTTGAAGAGCAAATTTACTCTTTTTTATTCAGGACATACTATTTTCCGTGATATTCGGCTGGAAGCCTCTTTTGATTATTTTCAGTGTTACCAGATAGTTAAGCGTTTAAAATCAATTACATAAATCATATCAATTAAGAAAAAAATGAATTATATTTGTATATAAACCAATTGATGTTAACCTCTTAATTATCAATTTAAAAACCAAAATCATGGGACCTTTCGTAACAGTTGTAGTTGTTTTTGTCGTTCTATTCTTTCTTTCGGGAATTCGTATCGTCAGACCCACTAACCGCGCTCTTGTTGAGCGACTTGGTAAGTACCACCACTTTGCAGGCATGGGATTCAACTGGATAATTCCAGGTATTGATGTAATGTATAAAATCAATATTACTGAGAAGATGATCAATGCCGAACCACAGGAGATTATTACGAACGATAATCTGAATGCCAGGGTTGATGCGCAGGTTTATTTCAAAATTAAATCGGATGAGGAGAGCGTAAAAAATTCTCAATACAATGTTAATAGCATTGAATATCAAATTGTTAACCTTGCGAGAACAACCTTACGTAATATCATTGGTACGATGACATTAAAGTCTGCAAACAGCGAACGCGGCAAGATTAATAAGGAGTTGCATGCAACTTTACTGGAGGAAACAATGAATTGGGGAATTGAAATTGTCCGTACGGAGCTCAAGGAAATTGATCCTCCGAAGGATGTGCAGGAAACAATGAACAAGATTGTTAAGGCCGAAAACGAGAAGATAGCTGCTATCGACTATGCGACAGCTACCGAAACGAAAGCGGATGGAGAAAAAAGGGCAGAGATCAGACGTGCTGAAGGTATCAAGCAAGGGCAAATTCTACGTGCAGAAGGTGAGGCACAGGCGATTGCTTTGGTGAATGAAGCTGCTGAAAAATATTTTGTAGGCAACGCGCAACTGTTAAGGAGGATTCAGGCCATGGAGACATCCTTAAAAGATAACGCAAAGATTGTTGTTCCGATGGGTTCCGATCTTGTTAATGTTATGGGAGAAATGGGCGGAATTCTTCCGCTAAAAACTGACAAGTGACAGACCCAGACGAGTATTGAAGCGTCAGAAATGAGAAATGAAAAGTGAAAATGTGGTATTCATGTCATTTTTCGTTTTTCATTTTTCATTTTTCATTTTTTCTGTTAGAAAAGTTTTTATATTTGCACCCGCTAACCAAATCAATATTCGTTGTCAGGTTAGCGTTTAAGCGGGAATAGCTCAGTTGGTAGAGCACGACCTTGCCAAGGTCGGGGTCGCGAGTTCGAGTCTCGTTTCCCGCTCAGATAAAACGTTTTTTTGAAATAGGACATCCTTCCTGCGGGAATAGCTCAGTTGGTAGAGCACGACCTTGCCAAGGTCGGGGTCGCGAGTTCGAGTCTCGTTTCCCGCTCCATAGGATGCCCAGGTGGTGGAATGGTAGACACGTTGGACTTAAAATCCAATGGCCATTATGGCCGTGCGGGTTCAAGTCCCGCCCCGGGTACTAAAAACCCCTTAACAAGCAGATTGTTAAGGGGTTTTGTTTTTTTAAGACAATATGGAATGGCGGTTTCGCTAGGTGAAATCCTAATCCCGGGGGGATTCAAGGTTTATGGAAACAGCAATGATAGAAAAGGTTCGAACCCGCCGGGGGCGCAGAAACGTCATATCCTATAAAGCTTTGACCCCGTTGGGGTCGCAGAACCGATGAATACCGTGTTCTATAAATAGGAGACCTCTCTGAGGTCCTATTAATCGAATTTTTCGAAAAGATAATTTTCTTCAAAAGCGATCTCAAATTTCTTTACCTTTTCTTCAAGTTACGGAAAATTTTCCAGATGAGGAAGTCAGTGAATAGTTTACTGTAACTATGTTCACAGAATGCCAAATGAACGCCGGAAACTCCATTTTAGAGCGTGTCTGTTAATGGGAGGAGCTCAATCGCCGAAATCTGATTTGCCGGCTTACCGCTGGTGGCGCATCTCCATTATTTGTACCAGGCAATTTCAATTTAATGGATATGCAATTTCAGCTCTTATCATTGCATTTATATATCCTTTAGAATAGAGTTTATATGGTATCCAGTCGTTTCCTAAGGTGATTCCCCAGGTAATCATTTTGGGTTGCCTGAATACGCTACCAATTACTTGTCCGTAAAATTTTCTCCTTACAACAACGGTTTGCCCATTTTCGTTCTTCATATGCATTTCTTTCTCGTGGAAATATTTGTCGCCGGAGTTAATCCACTCCATCATGACAAACATACCATCGACTGGAAATTGAATTTTGAAATTTGTCAAATCGACAGAAAACCACCCGGGCTCCTTTGCTGATACAATAACATTCTCATTTAGAATATCATCACCGGGACAATTCTTCTCGTGATTTAGATCATAAATTCTTACTCTGAAGGGAGTTTCCGGGTGTCCTACCGTGTCAATATAAAAGCTAACCGACCTAATCCAACCTATTTGTTGTTTCTTATTGGCAATATAATTACCAATCTTATTGTTAAATAGATTCGTGACTTGCCAACTTTCGGATTTTTTATCCAAGATGCCAAGTTCAACTGTTTTATATTTTTGGGGTAATACCACAACTTCACCAAGGGAAACATTACTCGACTTTAGAGATATAGTTTTATTTTCTAATCTAAGAAAATCAGCAACTGAAAATGCTCGTTTGTCGTATCCCAGATAGGAGAACTCCAAGGTGTCAATGCTTTGGTTCATTGAATTAACGGACAACTCAAAATCTCCACTATTATTTGCGATCGTTCCTGTCCTTAGACTATGAAGTTCAATTGTTGCATACGGTAGCGGCTCATTTGTCTGTGCATCCATAATTTTCCCCTTCAACGACAAATCTTGTCCAAAGGAATAACCGACAGCCAAGAGGAAAGACAAGAGCAAAAAATATCTTTTCATCGGTAACGAATTTGTTTATTTATGGGTCTGATGCGACAACCTCATATTCACTTTGTGTCGGCACGAATATAGTCGATGGCTATTTCATGAACCCTTTAAGAGTAGCAATTAATACCAGAAACAGATACTAAAACGGACTATTCGTGCTTTGTTCAATCAATTCAGTAATTAATTCAACATTTTTATTCTCTATTGATTCGAATAATTCTCTCTCAAATTCGGCAAAATCATGCTTCTCTTTACTATAGTTGATTGTCCCTTTTTCAAGATAATGGATGTAATCGCATAAATTTGTCAGAGTCTCAATAATGTGAGAGGTTATTATTATTGTTTTCCCTTTATCCTTCAGCCGCAATAATATTGAACGAATAATTCTGCATGTTTCAATGTCCAGGCCATTAAAAGGTTCGTCCAATATCATGAGGGGTTTGTCCTGTTTCAATATGCCAAGTAATGCTAATTTCTTTTTCATTCCTGTGGAATATCCATCTATGATTTGGTCAAGAGGGAGTGAAAATAAACCATTCCATTTATCTGTATCAAACTTTTGATTTTTAAACAAGCTAAGATACTCTCTGCCTGTGATATTCGAATAGAAAAAATTCTCCGTTACCAAATAGGATGTATCTTTCTTGGTTAGGTTCTTGCCATCACAACTTATCTTTCCGGAATCAATCTTTATTAACCCATAAATTGCATTTAGCAGTGTCGTTTTTCCTGCACCGTTTAATCCAACAATACCATGAATTTTGTTTTCAGAAAGAGAAAGGTAAAGTGATTCAAGGACTTTTGAATTCCCGTCGTAAGAGAAATTTATATCTTTAATTGTAATCATTCAGGTAAAAGTTTAGATTCTCTTTTGATTTGAAAAAGAATCGGATAGATAATATCCAAACCACCGGTAAAAATAGAGGAATAATTCCACTGAATGCCCCAATTGTGCCAAAGACCCTTGCTGCTGTGGATTTGCGATTTGGTTCATAAAAAGCATACTTGGTCAGTATTGAATAGATGTACAGAGAGACAAAAATGAAATATTCCGCAATTGGGATGTACCATCTTTCAAAATGGAGAATCAGAAACGCTGCGATTAAAGGTATGGATAGAATTGAGAACAATGAAAGTTGCATTTTGATTTTATGAAGCAAGAATTGGTTTGTTCCCATTTCGAAAGCAAGAATCATTTGGTACGGTTCTCCTGTCTCGTAAAAACTGAGAGGAATTATGCCAAGAATAAACAACGCAATTGGAACACTTCCGATAAAGAATGATGTACCTAACCCGATAATCCAAAGTGTAACCAGAAGATATAATACCGGCCTTACTCCGCCTTTCCATTCAAAACATTCCGATGGAATAAGTTGTTGTAACCAGGTGTTTAGATTACGCCTTTTGGTTTTTAAATCTAAATGTATTATCAGATATAATGCTGATAACAAAATAAGTAAAGGAATCCATTGGAAATGAAAAATCAGAAAAACCAGTACGACTGATACCATCATCAAATATTCAACAAAGAAAATAAGCTTATAATTGTCGAAATTCGTTTTTAGGAATGATTTGTCCTGTCGTTTTGCATGTACTACCAACACGATCAGCGCACTTAATCCAGTAACATAAAAAGAGTCCGGATACTTTGATGTCTCAACGAACGTTACAAATACGATAAATCCGAATAATCCGATAAGAAAGAGTATTCGAATCAATCCAATGCCAATCAATGCACGATAGAATTGTTTGAATCTTATTTTGACAAATGTTTCAATCATATACGATGCTCCTTCGCTTGTCCTCTAACTCATTTATAAAAGACCAATGGTGCGGTTATTATTATCACATAAATGTAGTTATTAGAACTCAAACCGAGCTATTCGAAGAGATGGGTTTTGTTATACGCTATTTCAGCTCTCTTTAAGAAATCGTGGATAGGTCAACTATTCGGAAATCTCCCGTCAACTGAACCAAAACGGGTGCAAAACACGGAATGGTTGTTTGCCTAATGCTTCTATTGTCAAGATATTAATGAAATTTTATCAGAGAGTTATCAATTAGATTCCATTTTTATTACTTCCATCGCCTTGTCAACATAGACATCTTTTCCATCTTTAACTGCTTGAATAGTATTATTTACCGGATAATCGGGTTTGAAACCAATTAAATGATGCTGCGATCCATCGTGCTTCAATACTTTCATACCAGTCCACCAAATTGAATATCCACCCATTAATGGAATTGAGTTATAATTACCATTTGTTCCAGCGGTAGAGTCTCCAACTAGCTTTCCTAATTTGTAATAGTCGATAATTCCCAAAATGGTCTCGTTTGCACTTACATCATATGGGTGCGTAAGATAAATAAGTTTGGCTTTTATTTGAGGTTCTTTTGGTCGAACTTGCCATCTGCTGGTATCCATATGAGTATTTAATTGATCTGGATAGGCTGATACCGGAATATTCCACTTTGCAGACCAAACAGGTTGTGAAATAATATGTGGAATAAATTCAAAATGATCTTTCAATTGGTTAATAATTATGGCTTTTGCGTTTACTAATTTTTTCATGGTTTCTTCGTTATTCCAGTTGAAATTGTTCATATAAAAAATGTTGTCACCCAAATCAGCAAGTGCAGGTTCAAATAAATTTTGCAGAGGATTGAAGAAGATAGTACTCATTACATAACGGTCGAAATTCATTTGAATTTGTTTCCCTTGTCTGAGTATTGTGATGTTCGCTTTACTCTTATAAAAGTCGGTACCAAAAACATTTAAAGCCCTGAAGCGTCTTAATTGGGGAGAGCCGGAAATTAAACTTTCCTGTTCCTGCAATTCCTGTAATCCTGTTCTCCCATCAATAGTTTCTATGATATCACCAACTTTAAACTTCGTTGTATCCGAACTGGCAATTACTGTAATCTTTTTCTCAACTAAACTGACCATTATTGGTAAACCATATCTTGGAACATCGTCATTAAAAACAATTCCATGACCATCCTCCAATTTCGCAACCATTCTGCTCACTACTTTATAGTATTCCGCCTCAGTATTACCTTTATAGACATCATCCAGCGTATTTTTCAATTCGTTATCCCAGTCAATTTTTACAACATCAAAGTAGGGGTAGAAATGCTGGAAAACATTCCAGGCTATTACTACATTTGCCAGTCGGACTCGGTAATCACTGGTGCTTAGAATTTTATCATTTTGTGCTATCGAATTACTATTTTGTGGAATAGGAGAGATAAATAATTTAGGTGTGAGTTCTTTAGTCGATATTGGCTTCTTGACGACTTGTTCGGGATTTGAGGATGAATTTGGCATCCTGTCCAATTGTTCGGTTAGCTGTTGCAGTGATTTGGCATCAGCAATAGGAAAAGTATGGTTCTTATCACCAAACAGGGAAAGCGGCATTGTTAAAATTAAATGATTCCCAATATCTTTTCTGATAAATTCTCCAATCTTGGACGTATGGTTTGGATCAATCCTAATATTTTTTACATATTCTGTCAGTGTATCCCTATTGATGCGTGTACTACTATAAATATTACTTTTCTTTCCTAAGTAAACGCCAAAGTGTTGCCAAGAAATGTGTAGCAAACCAGCAGTATCTTTCGGCATTATGGTTTCTATATTAAAATTTCCAGCTCGCTTATCGTCTTTAATTTGAATTGCCGGAGCAATTGGTTTAAATAGGGAGAGGAGAATATTTCTTAATTCATCTTCATTCCTGGCATTCTCGATTTTCTCCACGCCATAAACGGCAAATTTATTCCAATCAATGTTTGCCGATTCATCGCCCGGATAGAACCATCTGACATATCCGTATACTTTTGTGAACGTTCGAAGGTTTTTAACTTTAGAATTTGTTTTGGTACAACTCAAAAGAGCAAATAGAATAAGAATACACAGGAAATTGAATCTCATACTGGTTATTTATAAAGGTTTATTGAAATTACAATTTTTAATACTCACACCAAAAAGTTAAAAAACATTAAGAATTAGTTACTTATCACATTTCTTCAAATTGACAAAATATATACCCATTTAGTAGTAGTGGTTGGCTGAACTGATGCATGTGTTCTTCAGGTAACTACGACATAAGCATATAGGCCAACAACCAAATAAAGTTGTTCCAAAAGGTTCGATATTTCGATGCTCCCAATACTACGGCGGACGGGTTTAGGATGGTTATGCTCAGCTAAATACTTTATTCCGGGTATTCTGTCCAAAGCCCGGGACAAATCGTAAATTGCATTAACAAGGTTCAATTTTTCGAGGGTTACGGGCACTTTTTAATCCCCTGGCAAATTGATTGTTAGGGGATTTTTTTTTGAGGGCAGCACAAGGGATAGTTTCGACACGCCCAACCTAATCCCGGAGGGATTTAAGGTTTATAGAAACGGCGGTAATTTGTGAGGTTCGACCCCGGCGGGGTCGCAGAAAAGTGGAAATGTCATATCCTATAAAGTTTTGACCCCGGCGGGGTCGCCGAACAGATGAATACCGTGCTCTACAAATCTGAGACCTCTCTGAGGGCCTATTAATCGAATTTTTCGAAAAGATATTTTTCTTCAAATGCGATTTCAAATTTCTTTAAGAAGCCAATGTATTCTTCTTTGAACGTCATCTTCTTGTGATGGACTTTTTGATTTAAGACGTATTTTGCTACCAGATCAATCTGAGAATGTCCGTATGAAAATGCCCCAAATCCCTCCTGCCAGGAAAATTTAAATTTTGATAATTGATTTTCATTAACAAATTCATTGCTTGATTTTTTGACTTCCCTGACCAGATCAGACAAGCAACAGTTCGGTTTCATACCAATGAAAAAATGGATATGATCAGGCGTACCATTTATGGCGATCATTTTTTGTTTCTTACTCCTTACTATTCCTGTCATGTATTGAAATAACCTGTCTTCCCACTCCGGATATATCAGACTGTTTCTGCCTTTAACTGCAAAAACAATTTGAATGTAGATTTGCGAGTATGTATCGGGCATTATCTATTTTCTATTACGTGAATATTCGGATATGTGTTAAATTCCATTGCCTTTTCTTCAAGTTACGGAAAATTTTCCAGATGAGGAAGTTAGTGAATGGTTTACTGTACCTATGATAAAAGGAGTGCCAGAGAAGCGGAAATACCTTTATTGTACACAATCAAATCCTAATCCCGGAGGGATTTAAGATTTATAGAAACGGTGTTGATTAGAGAGGTTCGACCCCGGCGGGGTCGCAGAAACGCGTGAATGGCATTTGCTATAAAGCTTTGACCCCGCTGGGGTCTTATCAATTGAGCATTTGAATCTTACACCTGTTCAGAGTTGGGACCTAGCATTGTCCTCGAAGTTTCATTAATCGACTATTTGAAGAGATATTTTTCGTCAGGGAAGAATCGCCATCGGAGAATAATAGTTTACCGAAGAAATTACTCCTTTGGTAAACTTCAATAATCAAAAAGGTCTAACAAATAAATTAATGAGGCAATTGCTGCGCTTCCGAGCTGGAGTTCGCGGATGTTTACCTGGTCGAAGGTGTCGTTTGCTGAATGATGGAATGTGAAATACCTTTGACTGTCAGGTATATACCCGATCTGCAAAGCGCCAAGCGCTTTGAGGGGAGAAATATCGGAACCGCCACCTCCTTTTTCAAAATCCCGGATGTTAAAGGGAACAAAGTATTTTGCCAGGGCAGTGAGATTATCGAGTCTCTGACCTTCCGCATCGAAACCAAAGCCCCGGGGACTCATTACACCCCTGTCGGATTCGAGGGCGACACAATGAACTTCTCCTTTTCTTTTCGCTTCCGCGGCATAGGTTTTGCCACCGGTTCCGGACATCTCTTCATTCATAAACATTACGGCCCGAATTGTTCGTTTTGGCTTGATGCCAAGCTTTTTATAAATTCGGATCATCTCAATAGCCTGCACACAGCCTCCGGCATCGTCATGCGCTCCTTCTGCAAGATCCCATGAGTCGAGATGACCTCCAACAGTAATGAATTCATTTGGCTTACCTGTTCCGCGAATCTCTCCGATGACATTGTACGAAATCGTATCTGGCAGATTTTTGCAGGTTGAGACAAGGTGAGCTGTCAGCATGGAATCTCTTTTCAACCATTGACTTAGCAGTTCTGCATCCTTTGTTGATACGGCTACTGCCGGTATTTTAGTTACTCCTTCGGCATATCGGGTAACTCCGGTGTGGGGAAAATCGTCGAGGAAGGGATTGGGCGAGCGGACAATCACAGCTGCAGCGCCATACCTGGAAGCTTCAGAAGCCCCTAAAGTCCGTTGATTTACTGCTCCGGAATAGGCCGCAAAGGTACTTATCAACGTAGGATCAGCCGGTCGGTTAAAAAATACGATCTTTCCTTCCAATCGTTGTTTGCCAATATTTTTAAGCTCTTCAAAATCATGAACCTCAATCACTCTGGAGGTAATCCCCTGCTGTTGAGTGCCAACAGAAGTGCCCAGCGCTGTTATATGGAGATCCTGGTGTCCGGTTACGGCAGAGTTGATACGGCATTTTTCAGTGCCTCTTACCCAATGCGGAACCATTATTTGCTGCAGCCATACCGAATCAGCTCCTGCCTTGACGAGCGCCTGCCGTGTGTACTCAACTGCTTTCATAGAGGCTGCCGAACCGAGCAACCGGCCTTTGATATTTTTGCATATGTACCCAAGATTTTCGTAGGCAGTCCTGTCGGTTAACGCCTCATTAAAAATTGACGAAAGGACTTTAGGCGGTTCCTGCGCCTTCAGTCCTGATAAAATGAGTACAAAGATCAGTGATACACAGCTCCTTTTTATTTTTCGGGTACTTTTCATCAAAGTGGATTATGAAGATAAACGACTATTTTGTTACAAATATAAAAGTATTGTGATTGGTTATTCACTGCGTGTCAAGTGACTTTGCCATTGTCCTGGCAGTGATTTGGAGGGGCAGAAACTTGAACAGAAAGTTGACTTCCCCCTTGGCCGCTCAAATCCTGAAAATTAGTTGGAAAAATAAATATTGATTTCCCAGGTCATTTTTATCCCGTCTTAATGAGTTTAGGTACTTTTGTACAAAAATTTTTACGTATGATTTACATGGCAGACACAGCCGATTTGAGTGAACTCAGGGAGCTGTACCGATTTTTTCCACTCGAAGGAGTAACGACAAATCCAACAATTTTGAGTCACACCGGAAACAGACTTTCCTTGGCAATTGCTGGGATACAGGAGCTGGTTGGTTCAGGAATGGTGCATGTGCAGATGATCTCAGACGAATCTGAAGATATGGTGAGAGAGGCCAAGAAATACCGCAGCTATTTCGATTTCGGTGATAATTTTTATGCCAAAATCCCGGTTACTGCAAACGGGTTCAAAGCGATGCGTATTCTGAAAGATGCGGGCGTTAATGTGACTGCCACGGCAATTTTTACACAACAACAGGCGTTGGTTGCCATGAAGGCCGGCGCGGATTTCGTAGCTCCCTATGTGAGCCGCCTTGATAATATTTCATCTCATGGGATTGAAGTTGTCAGCGATATCGTGAAAAATATCAAGGAATATGGGTTGAAAGGCAAAGTACTGGCAGCCAGTTTTAAAACGGTCGACCAGATTTACCGCGTAAGTATGGCCGGTGCCCATTCGGCCACAATTGGTCCGGAATTACTGCATCAGTTGATCAAGCATCCGATGACAGACATTGGCGTGAAACAATTTGAACTGGACGCGGAGGGGCTCTACGATATTGAGTTCTAGTTATCGGGGGCCATCAACGCAAGTGCCTTTGTCGTTGTATCTTAATCTGCTATTTTGTTTAATGTTGCTCAAAGTATAGTGGGGCAGATATCAATCACCAGCAAAAAAACTCCATGAAAAAACCTCGTGTCATATGGATAACCGGAGCTTCATCCGGAATCGGGCAAGCTCTTTCCCTGAAATGGGCATCAGCCGAAACCAGGTTGATCTTATCTGGCCGGAATCTTCCACAACTTGAAGAAGTAGCAAGTGAATGCAGGAAGCTGGGCGCAGAAGTGCAGGTAATAGCATTCGATCTTACCAGGAAAGATGAAATTGCAACTGCCGTAGAAAAAGTGAAAGCCTCTGTTCCTCAGTTGGATATTTTGGTCAACAACGGCGGTATAAGTCAGCGTGCTTTGCTAATAGATACTCCGATGGATGTGGCACGCCGGATAATGGAAGTGGATTTTTGGGGGCATGTCGAGCTTACCAGTCAGATACTGCCGTTTATGATAAAAACCGGCGGAGGTCGAATCGTTGTTATCAGCAGTCTTACCGGATTATTCGGATTTCCTATGCGTTCTGCCTACTCGGCAGCCAAGCATGCCTTGCATGGCTTTTTCGAAACGTTGAGGCTGGAACATTTCAGGGATAATATCCGGGTTACCATGGTGTGCCCGGGAATGGTAAAGACCAATATTTCTATTCATGCGTTAAATTCTACCGGATCGGAGCATGGAATCATGGATAAGGGGCAGGATAATGGAGTTTCACCGCATCATTGTGCAGCCAAAATTGCTTTAGCCGTGAAAAGGAACAGGAAAGAGATAATTATTGGGAAAAAAGATGTAATTATGCCTTATCTAAAGCGATACATCCCCTGGCTTTTTTACAAAATTGCTCAAAGGATTGATCCTCTTGGCTGATTTATAATGCATTAACATATGGAAGGAATAGTAATAAGCGGTATCCAGCAGCTCGGAATTGGTGTCACGAATGTTGCAGAGGCCTGGAAATGGTATCGCAAATATCTTGGTATGGATATCAAGGTATTTGAAGAGAGCGCCACTGCAGCCTTAATGTTGCCATATACGGGTGGAAAACCGCAGAAGCGCCATGCTGTTCTTGCACTCAATATGAATGGTGGGGGTGGTTTTGAGATTTGGCAATATACCGAGAGAACTCCCTTGCCCCCTCATTTTGAACCCGCTATTGGTGACCTGGGAATTTTCGCCGCCAAGATCAAGACCCGTGATGCGCGAAAAATCCATGCGCGATTTGCCGCCGACAAATTGAATATCAGTAGTATAAATACGGATCCGGATGGTCGTTTGTTTTTCTTTGTGACTGATCCCTTCAATAATATTTTTCAGATTATCGAGTCGCATAATTGGTTCGGCAATATCAAAAAGCATACTGGTTCTGTCTATGGCGTCGTGATTGGCGTAACCAATGTCGAAAATTCCAGAAAAGTTTACTCGGATATTCTTGGGTACGATCAGCTTGTGTTCGACGAGAAAGGCATCTTTCCGGATCTGGCATATCTGAACGGTGGTGATGCTCATTTCAGGAGAGCATTGTTGCGAAATAGTAAGCCACGGGTTGGGGCTTTTGGCCGACTTTTGGGAGATAGTGAGATTGAATTAATACAGGTTGAAGACCGTGTTCCGCGAAAAATTTACGAAGACCGTTTTTGGGGTGATCTCGGATTTATTCATCTCTGTTACGATATTAATGGAATGGAGGCGTTAAATGCTGCCTGCGCCAAGCGCGGATTTGCCTTTACGGTCGATAGTTTTGCGCATCACGAGGGAAATAGTTTCGATATGGGAGAAGCAGCCGGTCATTTTTCATATATTGAAGATCCGGACGGCACGTTGATCGAATTTGTGGAAACGCACAAGCTTCCAATCCTTAAAAAAATGGGGATATACCTGAATCTCCGAAAACGAAATCCCAAAAAACACTTACCCAATTGGATAATCAAGTCTTTGAGGATGAGCCGGGTGAAGAATTAATGTTTGTGGTCGAATGCGTAGGGACGCATCGCGATGCGTCCTTTTTTATGGATAATCGAATATATATGGACGCATCGTGATGCGTCCTTTCTCGTTTCAATAGCCGTCAAGAATAGCAGCCAGTAGTTTTGAGGGTTGCTCGGCATGCAACCAATGACCTGCATTCTCAATGTCGACTAACTTGGCTTCCGGGTATATATCTTTGATTATCAGCCAGTCGGAGTTGCTCACATATTCTGAATTGAGTCCCCTGACAAAGGTGACAGGATAGGCAGTGATAGGCTTTCGCTCTTCGAACCAGGTTGCATCCACTTCGCTTACCATGGCCTGAAAAGAATTCCGCAATACCACGGCATTCATCTTCCATTCAAAAATGCCATCGTGACTTCGGTGTATATTTTTCAAAAGGAAAAGACGCACGGTTTCTTCCTTTATCCTCAGGCTGAAATATTCATCCAATTGCTGACGTGAATGAAACTGACTGAGATCCGGATTTTCGAGTAACTCAAGTATCATCTCATGCTGACGTATATGCTTGAAAACGTCGACTCCGGCCAAATAATTTTTTGGCGCAATATCCACCACCATCAGTCTGCTAACTTTCTCGGGATAGTCTGCGGCAAATCTCATGGCTACCTTACCTCCCATGCTGTGACCAATCAGGAAAGCGCGCTCTGTCCCGGTGTCCAGAAAAAATTGGTTAAGGTCATCAACCATTTCCTCGTACGAGTGGGAGGTGGAGTGCGGCGAAGCGCCATGATTTCTGAAATCCGGTAGTAATACAGTAAAATTGTCCTCTAATTTTCGGGCTATAGTGATCCAATTGTCGGACGAACCATACAAGCCATGCAGGATTATCAGGGTAGGTCCTTTCCCGTATTTTCGGTAGAATAATTTCAATTGGCTAAAATGCTAATTATGCAAATTTTCGGTTTTCATGGACGAATCACCATGCGTCCCTACACTTTTCACTTTCCACTTTTCACTTTCAACTCTTCCTTGTACCGTCTGATGGTTTCCTCCAATCCGAGGTAGAGGGCGTCGGCGATTAAGGCGTGGCCAATGGAAACTTCCAGTAAATTTGGAATATGCTGGTTAAAGTAGCGTAGATTTTCCAGACTCAGATCGTGGCCGGCATTTAGACCGAGGCCA
Source organism: Prolixibacteraceae bacterium (assembly GCA_963663005.2). Lineage (GTDB taxonomy): Bacteria > Bacteroidota > Bacteroidia > Bacteroidales > Prolixibacteraceae > CAINVV01. The sequence goes on along the minus strand of CAXXHH010000003.1, from coordinate 288,746 downwards.
CATTTTTCCGCCACCTTTGCGGCCTCGACAAAAGGCCTGATCGCACTTTCCGGATCTTTTGGAAAATTTGTGGCGTACGGTTCTGTGTATAATTCTACCCGGTCGGCACCTATTTTGGCTGCACCTTCAATCATTGCAGCATCCGTCCCAACAAAGAGGGATACGCGGATACCGGCAGTCTGAAATTTTTCTGTCACCTCCTGGAGAAAGTCGTAATGCAGAATTGTATCCCAACCAGCATTGGAGGTGATGGCAGAGGGTGAGTCGGGGACAAGCGTAACCTGATGGGGCCGGATATCGAGAACCAACGCGATAAAACGGGGATCAGGATAACCTTCAATGTTAAATTCAGTTGTAACCAAGTGCTTTAGCTCGCGGGCATCTGCATAACGAATGTGCCGCTCATCGGGCCGGGGGTGAACAGTGATTCCTTCCGCACCAAACTTCTGACATTGAACTGCAGCGAAAGTAACACTTGGCATAGAACCTCCGCGACTGTTTCTCAATGTTGCAATTTTATTTATATTTACACTTAATCGTGCCATTTTTGCCAGCTATTAATTAGGTTTGCAATTTACGAAATGATTCTCATTCTTAAACCATTTTTCGCTCGAACATGATAGCTGAAATGCTCATTTCTGATTCAATTCCATCCGTAAGCCTTCAGGACACTGCCTCGAAAGTGCTTTCGCTGATGGATGTGTTCAGGGTATCTCATCTGCCAATAGTATCTGAAAAAGAATATCTTGGAGTGATTTCGGACAAAGAAATTTTTGATGCCCGCGATTTTGATGAGACTCTCGAATCCTTCTCCCGGGATCTGTTGCTGAAGCCGCATGTTCATCCGCATCAGCATATATTTGAAGTAGCTTCGGTTGCTGCAGCCTGTGGAGTATCCATTGTTCCGGTGCTGGCTGAAGATCACACCTATCTCGGTTCAATTTCCAGGTATGATTTGAGTGTCACCCTTACCACCCTGTTTTCGCCTAATGAACCCGGAGGCATCATTGAGCTTCAAATGTGCGAGAATAACTATTCGCTGGCGCAGATCACCCAGATTATCGAAGGAAATGATGCCAGAATACTGAGTTTATATACCTGGAAACCAACCGATTCTACTACCGAACTGAATGTTACAATCAAGGTTAACCAGGTTGATCTCTCCGGAATTATTCAAACCCTGACCCGGTACAGCTACGATATAAAAGCCACATTTATGGATCAGACACCGCTTAAAAGCCTGATTAATGATCGCTTCGATCAATTTATGAGATACATAAATACCTAGGAGAGAATTTAGAGTTTGGAGTTATGAGTTTGGAGTGTGGAGTTTTGATTAAATAAAACATTTTTTTGATGAGAATTGCTCTTTTTGGATGGAACATCGGACCAATTTTTTACGATAGTATGAAGCGATTGCTGGAGATTTTACACCAGCATTCAACTGAAGTGATTGTTTATGAACCCTTTCTACTATATCTTCAAAAGGAGGCCGGAATTGATTTGGGTGTCGTCGATTCTTTTTCGACAGATAAGGAACTGAAAGGGGTGGATTTTTTCATGAGTATTGGTGGTGATGGCACCTTCCTCGAGGCGATCACATTTGTCGGGGATTCGGGAATCCCGATGGTTGGCATCAATAGCGGTCGATTGGGATTTTTGGCGGATATTGCGCAGGCTGAACTTGAGTTTTCGATGGAACAACTCTTTGACGGGAAATTCATTCTGCAACCTCGTTCGTTGATACAACTGGAAAATAACAGAGGACTTTTCTCAAATTTCCCTTATGCTTTAAATGAATTTACGGTTCACAAACAGGATTCCGCCCAGATGATAACCATTCATGTTGAAGTGGGTGGCGACTTGCTGAATAATTACTGGGCGGATGGACTAATTGTTTCTACGCCAACCGGAACTACTGCCTACTCGCTCAGTGTCGGCGGACCGATAATTACCCCCGGATCAGCAAATTTTGTTATCGCTCCCATTGCCCCGCATAATTTGGCCGTGAGACCTGTGGTTATTTCCGACAACGAGGAAATTACGCTATGGGTTGAGGGGAGGGGAGGGAGATATATGGCTTCTCTTGATTCAAGGTCTGCCCCATTTGAAACGGATTTGATCTGGAAAATCAGAAAATCGAATTTCATTATTAACGTCTTGAAATTTGAAAATCAATCCTTTTATGAGACTCTTCGCAAAAAATTGCTTTGGGGTGCAGACAAAAGAAATTGAATCCACAACAAATTTCAATTTTTTCGGAGTTTGTCCCGCTGAAAAATAAATTTTCGTGGGTTTCTATTACCTTTGCATGTGGAAAGATAAATTTTGAATTACGAATTGTGGATTACAAATTACGCATTACGGATTGTGAATTTATTGAAAATTAGCGTTTTATGAAGAAATTGTTGGTCATCTTTTCGTTACTTCTCTGTTTTTTTGCTACGCAAGCGCAAAAATCGGCAGATTTAGGTGTTCGGATTGGTGCGGCAGTATATTGGGGTGATCTTGAGAATGTTGATTATACCAAGCAGATTACGCCACTTTACGGTGTTTTGGGACGCTGGAACTTCAATAAACGGATGTCCATCAGGGGGCAGTTGGTTAGCGGAAATCTCAAATCTGAGGGAACCTTTCCCGGTGTCAATCTAGCTGAGCCATCAACGCGCATCACGGTTAATGATGCAAATGGTATACCCATGGAGTTATACCTCAAAAAGACGAATGATTCGTACAATTTTTTCCGGTCTATCCAGACTTTTGAAGCCATTTTCGAGTTCAACTTCATGGATTACCAAATGGGAAGCTTGAAAAAGGATCGTTTCACCCCATTTTTGTCGTTAGGCCTGGGAGGATTTTATTCCAGATCGCCTCGCAGAGGAACCTTAATTCTTGAGCCTCAAGTCACGAATATTCCCTTTCTCCCTGCTACAAATCTCTACAGGCCTTTGCTGAACAGCAGTTCAAACAAGACCAATGATACAGATGCGCTGGCGCCGATTATTCCGATGGGATTTGGGTTCAAATACAATTTGACCAAACGGCTTGGTGTTTGTATGGAATTATGTGTTCGCAAGACTTTTACCGACAATATCGATAATCTGAAGGATCCACAAAGATTTCAGAATCCCGAACCAGGGATAGCGACCTATCCCGACAGCTTTAACTCAAGCATTTTGGTAAATAACGACTGGTATGCATCGCTTCATTTATCCCTGCACTGGCAGGTCTGGACGGATAAAGGTGTATGCAAAGTCAACGATAAAAACAGTAAATACGCCAAGAAAAGTGCATTCTAAAGAATTGAATAGTAATAAGATACCTCAGCATGTTGCCATTATTATGGATGGTAACGGGCGATGGGCCGAGCTTCATGGTAATGATCGTATTTTCGGTCACCGGGAAGGGGTTGAAGCCGTGAGATCTGTTGTAGAAGGGGCTGGGGAGATTGGAATCAAATATCTTACGTTATATGCCTTCTCAACAGAAAACTGGAGCAGGCCGAAAGAAGAAGTTGACGCATTAATGGGCTTATTGGTTCATGCAATTGTTGCAGAAACTGAAAATCTGCACAAGAATAATGTCTCTTTGAGAGCTATTGGCGATCTGAAGTCGATGCCGGTTGAAGTCCAGCAAAATCTAGCCGGAGCAATAGCCAAAACGGCGGATAATACCGGTCTTAAATTGGTCCTGGCGCTTAGTTATTCCGGGAGGTGGGAACTTGTCGAAGCAGTTAAAAATATGGCAGATGAGTTAAAAAACAACAAAATTGACAAAAGTAGCCTGAATGAAGAGTTGATTGAAAAATATCTTCCTACATTTGGCCTGCCTAATCCTGAATTGCTGATTCGAACCGGCGGAGAGTTCAGGATAAGTAATTTTCTTCTTTGGCAGATCGCCTACACTGAGCTGTACTTTACGCAGAAGTTGTGGCCCGACTACCGTAAGGAGGATCTTTTTGAGGCAGTTAACGATTTCCAAAAGAGAGAGAGACGATTTGGAAAAACTAGTGAACAAATCAGAATCTGACATGGTCAAACGAGTTGTATTTATTTTTCTGGCTTTATTTTTTAGCGCTCATCTATACGCACAAACTGTAGCAGATAGTACCAATTTCTCAGTTTTTTACGATAGTCCAAAGCATTATACCCTGGCTGGATTGGAGATCACCGGTATTAAGTTTTTGGATACTGAGGTGCTCAAGGGTCTTTCGGGTTTAACGATTGGCGATGAGGTTGTCGTTCCTGGAGATCAGATTACCGCTGCATTGCGTAAGTATTGGAAACAGGGATTGTTTTCCGATGTCAAGATTTCTGCCACGAAGATTGTTGGTGAAAAGATTTGGTTGAATATATATCTTCAGGAGCGTCCAAGGTTGTCTACCAAAAACTACCATGGAGTTAGTAAGAGTGAGAAGGAAGATATAGAGAAGCAGGTTATGATGCTTGTTGGCGGCCAGGTGACCGACAACCTTGTTAACACAGCTCAGAGACAAATAACCAGTTATTATCAGGGGAAAGGATTTTATAATACGGATGTCAACATTGTTCAGCGGGATGATACGGCAAAACAGAACCAGCTGGCGCTCGATATCTATGTGAATAAGAAGACTAAAGTAAAAATCACTGCAATAGAATTCATTGGTGCAAAGCAGGTAAAGCTATCGACGCTGGAACGCTCAATGAAAAAAACGAAAGCAAAAAAGCTTACGAACTTTTTCTCCTCCAAAAAATTCCTGCAGGATAAGTTTGATGAAGATAAGATCAACCTGATTAAGAAGTACAATGAAAATGGTTTCCGCGATGCGATAATCGTTTCAGATACAATCATCAAGGATACGACCAAAAACACGGTAAGGCTAAAGTATTGGATAGACGAAGGTCGAAGGTATTATTTCAGGGATATTCGGTGGGTAGGAAATACGGTACTCACGGATGTTCAGTTAAGTCAGGTACTTGGAATCAAAAAGGGCGATATTTTCGACCAGAAATTATTGGAGAAGAGGCTTTCTGAGGACGATGATGCAGTTTCAAATCAATATCTGAACACAGGTTATCTGTTTTTCAACCTCAATCCTGTTGAGGTGAAGGTCGAAAATGACTCGATCGACTATGAGATGCGCATTGTTGAAGGTTCGCAGGCCACGATTAATTCCATTGGAATCAAAGGGAATACTAAAACCAACGAACACGTTGCTCGCCGTGAGTTGTACACCCGGCCGGGTCAGCTTTTCAGCAAAGAAAATATTATTCGGTCTGTGCGGGAGTTGTCGCAGATGGGACACTTCAATCCGGAAGCTATCAAGCCAGATGTGGTTCCTCATCCCGAAGATGGAACAGTGGATATCAACTACGAACTGGAAGAACGTGCCAACGACCAGGTTGAACTCTCCGGAGGTTGGGGAGGCGGAATGTTTGTTGGGACGGTAGGTTTGAAATTCTCCAACTTCTCTGTCAGAAATATCGGCAACAAGAAGGCATGGCGCCCACTCCCTACCGGGGATGGTCAAACACTTACTTTACGTGCTCAGACAAACGGATCTTACTATCAGTCATATAGCTTCTCTTTTACGGAGCCCTGGCTTGGTGGAAAGAAACCTAATTCATTTACGTTCTCCATCTATTATTCCAAACAGACTAGCGGAAACAGTGCTTATAACTATGGCGGCTACGGTAACAGCATGTATGGCAGCGGCTACGGTGGTTACGGTGGATATGGCGGCTATGGCAGCGGTTATGGTGGCTACGGTAGTCAGTACAATCAGTACAACTACGAAATCACTGAAAAAATGGGCGTTTTGGGTGCCTCCATGGGACTTGGTTATCGTTTAAAATGGCCGGACAACTATTTTACACTTTATCATGAGGTATCTTACCAGCGGTATATCCTGAATAACTGGAAATATTTTATCTTCCAAAATGGTACTTCGAATACACTGGCATTCAGGACCGTTTTCGGCAGGAATTCGACTGATAGTCCGCTTTATACCCGCAGGGGTTCCAACTTCTCTGTTTCGGTGGCACTGACGCCTCCTTTCTCGCTCTTTAGCGGCAAAGATTATAGCAGTACCACGTTAACTGCCGAAGAGCGCTATAAATTTGTAGAATACCATAAATGGTCATTCAAAGCAGATATTTTCACGCCACTGCAGGCGAAGCAAGAGGCTAAACTCGTATTGAGAACTAAATTTGAGACAGGGCTTCTTGGTTATTACAACAAAAATCTCCGTTCTCCTTTCGAATCATATAAACTGGGTGGTGACGGAATGTCTGGTTACAGCTCTTATGGAAGTGAGTATATTGGTTTACGCGGTTACGAAAACAATTCGCTTACTCCGGCCAAGGGTGGTAATATCTACGAGAAAATCACGGTCGAGCTGCGATACCCGATCACTTTGTCACAATCAGCCACGATTTATGGTCTTGGATTCCTCGAGGCGGGTAATGCTTGGTACGATTTGGCTGATTATAATCCGTTCAGCGTAAAACGTTCTGCCGGTTTAGGTATCCGGATTTTCCTTCCGATGTTTGGATTGATGGGATTTGACTGGGGTTACGGTTTCGATGACGGATATACAAAAGGAACTGGAGGAAGTCAGTTCCACTTTATCATGGGACAACAATTTTAAAATTGATTGAGATGAAAAAGCTTTATTTTCTTGCAATTTTAATGCTAATAGGTGTTGCAACAAGTTTTGCGCAGAAATATGCGTATGTCGATACAGATTATATTTTGGGAAAATTGCCGGCTTATACTGCCGCCCAGGATCAGCTGGACAAGCTTTCTCAGAAATATCAGAAAGAGTTAGAGACTCTCCATTCCGAACTGGACAAAATCTACAAGGATTATCAGGCTGAAGTCGTTTTGCTTTCGCAGGATATGAAGAAGAAAAGAGAAGAACAGATCGTGAACAAGGAGAAGGAATACAAGAAACTGCAACGGCAGTATTTTGGTCCGGATGGAGACCTTGCAAAAAAGAAAGAATCGTTGATTAAGCCGGTTCAGGATGAAGTGTTTAACGCAATCCAAACCATTGCTGAGCAGGGCGCATATTCGATGATTTTTGATAAAGCTGGTAGTATGACGATGATATACACCAACCCGAAATTTGACCTGAGCGATCAGGTACTACAAAAACTTGGATATAAAAATTAATGTTATAAATTTGCTGCATAAAAATTAAACTAGATTCGATCATGAGACATTTCTTACGTGTAATAACTATTTCTCTCTTCCTTTTTGTTGGAGTTTCGGCTTCAGCACAAACTTTGAAATTTGGACACATTGATTTTCAAGGATTAGTTCAGAGCATGCCTGAACGCGATGTTGCTCAGAAGGCTTTGGCCAAAATGCAGACAGATCTTGAATCGCAATTAGGCGTTATGCAAAAGGAATATCAGACCAAAGGTCAGGAGTACGTTGCTTTGGTTAAACAACCTAATGTAACTGACGCAATTCGTCAAGCTAAGGAAGCGGATATTCAAAGTCTGCAGGAAAGAATCTCAACTTTCCAGACACAAGCGCAGGAAAATCTTCAGAAAGAAGAAAGTAAGCAATTTCAGCCAATCGTTGAGAAAGCCCGTAAGGCTATCGGTGATGTTGCCAAAGAGCAAGGAATGCTTTATGTTTTTGAAATTAGCAGTGTGCTTTATTACAATACAGCGCAGTCTACTGATATGATGCCTTTGGTTAAAGCCAAACTCGGATTAAAGTAAGCGATCAAAATATTGAAGGAAAAAGGCGCCAAACGGTGCCTTTTTTTTATATTTGATTGTCACTTCAATAGTTCATTATGACAAATAAGTACCAGCCAATTGGCGTTTTTGATTCGGGATACGGTGGATTGACTGTTTTCAAAGAGTTAGTCGGGAAATTGCCTCAGTATGATTATATCTATCTGGGCGACAATGCCCGTAATCCATACGGTACCCGATCATTTGAAGTCGTTTATGATTATACCTGGCAATCTGTACAATACTTATTTGAACAAGGCTGCCATTTGGTGGTTCTCGCCTGCAACACGGCTTCTGCGAAAGCGCTGAGAAATATCCAGCAAATAAACCTTCCCGTAACTTATCCTTCCCGCCGCGTACTTGGGGTAATCAGGCCAAGTGTTGAGATGATCCCCGAACTTACCAAAACTGGTCATGTGGGCGTTTTGGGCACTACCGGAACTGTGTTGTCTGAATCCTATCCGATGGAGATAGCCAAAATATCGCCAGATAGCCCAATAGCGGTAGTCCAGGAGGCCTGTCCTATGTGGGTTCCTATCGTAGAGAATAATTTGATAGACAGCCCCGGAGCGGCCTTATTTGTGGAACAGAACCTGGCTGGTCTGTTTGCAAAAGATCCATTGATCGATACGGTCATTCTCGGATGTACCCATTATCCGCTTCTGATGACCGTAATTCGGAAATATCTGCCGGATGGTGTCACATTATTGGTGCAGGGACAAGTGATTGCAGACAAGCTGGAAGACTATCTTTTCCGCCATCCGGAGATTGAACAGCAATGTTCAAAATCTGGTCGCCGCGACTATCTTACGACCGAGTCGCCACAGAATTTTGACCAATTGGCACAATTATTCATGGGAGAGAAGGTGCAATCTCAACATGTCAGGCTAGGATGACTCGTAGGGACGCCTGGACTGGCGTCCACGATGATTGTCCCAAACCTAAAAACGGACGCCTGTCCAGGCGTCCCTACTACCAATTGGCCGCCACAATTTGTTCCATCACCGCGGCATTTTCTTCCAATACTTCCAGGTACCGTAATTGTGATAATGTCCTGATTTTGTTGTGATCCGCGTACGCAATTTTGTAATAGGTATCCCCATTCAGATAATCCGTCAAGAAGCGGATCGCTTGTTCCCAAACCATGTAACGGCATGAGTATACCAGATTTTCTTTTTCGAGAGGCGATAAAAACTGTCTGCTTTCGGCAAGATAGCCTTTCGTAAAAGCCTCAAAATAAAGTTTTTGAAAGCTTATTTTGGATAAGTCGGCCTCATCTTCGGCCGCACAATTTCCAAGTGTTCGTATTGCATCACCAAAATCGAAAAGAATGCTGCCCGGCATTATGGTGTCCAGGTCAATGATGCAGAGAATGGTATCATCCTTGTCGTAAAGAATGTTGTTGATTTTGGTGTCATTGTGTGTGATGCGCCTGGGCAGTTCACCCATATCCAGCCATGACTGGAGTCTGAGCATCTCCTCTTTTCGACGCAGCAGCCGATCAATGACCGATTGCATTTCAAGGAGCCTTCCGGCTTTATCGCTTGCAATTGCCTCCTCAAATTGCTGAAAGCGAAATTTACCGTTGTGAAAATTTGGGATAGTATCGATCAGGTCGGTGCTGTCCAAATCGGAAAGCTGCTGCTGGAATCTGCCAAACGCCTTGCCTGCACTGAAGGCCTGGTCGGGATGCGTAACCTCCTCGACACCATGTGAATCCCTGATAAAGAGGAAAAGCGTCCAGAAATTGCCATTCTCATCCCGAACGAATTGATGACCGTCAACAGTGGGAAGATAGCGCATCACTTTTCGATCGGGTTCCAATTCACCTTCCGCCACCAGTTTCTCACGAACGTGTCCGGTAGCCAGCATGATATTGTTCAGCATTCCGGGTACGTCCTTAAAAATCTGATGATTTTTCCGCTGAAGGATGTAGTCGGGCGAGTCGTCCCCAACTGTGCGTATCAGAATTGTATCGTTAATGTGGCCGTGGCCGAACGGTTTCCACGATTCGACCTCCTCCTTGACGCCAAAGGAATTTAGAAGATGGTGGATTTTTTGATCATCCATTTTTCACTACCAAAGTTGCTCAGGATAAACTCCTTCCGCAATAAGCTCTGCAATCCTGCCTTTTACGATGGGTTTGTCCTCGATGTAGGTAACGCCGAACCAGGGAGAATCACATTCGATTACCTTCGTCTTAATATTCCCATTTACGATGTTATCGTTGATAAGCAGCGGAATGAAATATTCAGATTTCAATTCTGAACCATGGTTTGTCAGAAATTCTGAAAATCCCTCTTTGATATAACCGAAAACGTTGGGTTTTAGTCCCCAGAAGTTCATCGAAACCGGACTTTTCGGATTCAGCGGATGTTTGCCATCTTCCTCGTAAAAGTAGATGCCGTCCGATTCACCGACGATTTTTGTGCGCTCCACGACTGTCGTTAGATAACCGTTGGCATCAGTTTCACATACGCCTCTGGAAACAGAACCGTTGTCGGAGAGAGTATTCTCTACGTTATACCCAATCATAGAATACTCTCCCGGATCGGTAGATGTATTCAGGAAATCGGACATTGCCTGATATGCTTTTTTCCCGTAGAAATCATCCGCGTTGATCACTGCCATAGCCTCCGTGGCAGTCCCGTCGGCCATCCAGAGCGCGTGAGCCGTGCCCCATGGTTTTTGCCTTTCCGGCGATAGAGTATATCCGGCAGGAATTTTATCCAGCGATTGATAAACATATTCAACGGCGATCTTTCCCTTCAGTTTTGGATCAAAGCGTGATTTGAAGGCTTCGGCGAAATCAGTGCGGATCACAAAAACGACTTTTCCGAATCCCGCACGAATTGCATCGAAAAGGGAATAGTCGATAATAGCTTCCCCGTTAGGACCGACTTCGTCCAATTGCTTTAGTCCGCCGTAGCGGCTGCCCATACCGGCAGCGAGGATAATTAATGTAGGCTTCATGAAATAAAGAAAAGTGAATAGTGAAAAATGAAAAGTGAAAGTGAATAGTGAAAAATGAAAAGTGAAAAGTGATGAGTGAATTATTCGCTTTTCACTCTTCACTTTTCACTATTTTACCAATTCTTCTTCTTGTATCCCCAGATTGAATAATATATAAAGAGCAGGTAGCTGGGGAGTAAGATAAGGTAAGCCAATTGGGAGCCATAGATGTCGGAAAGTTTGCCCCAGAGGAGCGGCATCAGAGCACCGCCCAGAATAGCCATGATAAGCATTGCGGAGCCTGTCTTGATAAAACGACCCAGATTGTGAATGGCGAGCGGCCAGATTGCCGGCCATACCAGTGCGTTGGCAAATCCAAGAATGGCAATGAAGAACACGGAAGTTATTCCTGAAGTGAAAACGGCACATAACAGAAAAATGATACCAAGGATACCGGACCACTGCAATGCGAAACGCTGTGTAATAACCTTGGGTATGAGAATGATACCTAAAATATAGGCAACAGTCATGGATACCAGGGTGTATGAGGTAAAGACTTTGGCCTTTGAAATTTCAATTCCAAGCGACATGCCATAACGGATGATCGTGTCGCCGGCAATTACTTCGGCACCGACATAAAAGAAGAGGGTAATAACGCCTAAAATCAAGTGCGGATATTCCCAGATACTAGATTTTGATGTGTTACCGTTTGCCTCCATCTCTTCTTCACTTTCAGCTTCAATTTCAGGAAGTGGTGAATATCTGACTCCAATACCCAACAGGAAGAAAATGACTGTCATTACGGCATAGGGTCCGATAACGCGATTAGCCAGAGCGTTTAAAGCCACTGTCTTGGCCGCATCATCCATCGTTGAGAGGCTTTTAACAAAAGAATCTCCATCATTAAGAATATAATATGCGAGGATCAGTGGTGCAATGGCTCCTGCCATTTTATTGCAGATCCCCATGATGCTGATCCGTTGGGCAGCGCTTTCTCTGGGACCTAATATAGTAACATATGGATTAACAGCAGTTTGAAGAATCGTAAGACCCGTACCCATAACGAAAAGACCGGTAAGGAACAGTCCGTATGTGCGGGTCATCGCAGCTGGAATAAAAAGTAACGTGCCGAGCGCCATCACCCAAAGGCCAACCATCATTCCATTTTTGAAACCGGACTTTTTCAGAACCCAGGAGGAAGGAAGTCCCATTACGAAATAGGCAATGTAGAAGGCGAAGGCGACAAACATGGCCTGAAAATTGGAAAGCTGACAGGCGATTTTCAGATAGGGTATCAGGATTCCATTCAACCAGGTAACGAATCCAAATATGAAAAATAACACCGATATGATTACCATCGGGATTAAGTTGGAACCGCCTGATTTTGTTCCTGCTGCAGGAGATTTAGTCATATGAAATTTAATTTAGTAGTTTGGTGCAAAATAGTTAATATTGACTGAAAAGTGAATAGATAAAAGTGAAAAGTGAAAAGTTGGAGTGGAAAATTATGATCTCCTCAATTTTTCATTATTCATTATTCACTTTTCATTCTCCACTTTCTTTATACCAGTTCGCATAGGTGTGATAATTCGTGGCGATGCGGTTAATTTCATTCTCGATAAGATCGACACTGATCTCTTTAAGTTTTTTCGCGGGTGATCCGCCATAAATATATCCTGTTTCGACAACTGTACCTTTTGTGACGACTGCTCCGGCGGCTACTATGGAGTTGCTGTTGATTACCGCATTGTCTAAAATAACGGCATTCATCCCTATTAATACATTATCATGAATTGTGCAGCCATGGACAATTGCTCCGTGTGCAATTGAAACGTTGTTGCCAATGTTTGTGGCCGATTTTTCAAAGGTTCCGTGGATAACAGCATTATCCTGAATATTTACATTGTTGCCAATTTTGATATAATTAACATCACCCCGCAAAACGGCACCGAACCATACACTACAGTTATCTCCCAGGACGGTGTCACCAACTATTACCGCATTTTCAGCCAGATAACAATTAAGACCCAGGACAGGTGTTTTTCCGCGTACAGATTTTATGTAGGCCATTTTCGAAAAAAGTTTAAATTTGTGGTTCAAAAGTAGCAAATAATTAGTTGAACCCTATGTCCATTCAAACAAAAGTGATCGAACTTGAAGAAGTGTCGATCCGGTTTTCAGGCGATTCGGGTGATGGCATGCAGCTCACCGGTACCCTCTTTTCTGATACATCTGCACTATTAGGTAATGATATTTCTACGTTTCCCGATTATCCCTCTGAGATTCGCGCACCTCAGGGAACTGTTGCCGGAGTTTCCGGGTTTCAGGTTCAGTTCGGGAAGAAAAAGATAAGCACTCCGGGCGATTTAGCACACGTGTTAGTGGCTATGAATCCGGCAGCGGTTAAGGCCAATGCGAAATTTATGATGCCTGGCGGAACTATATTCTACGATTCCGACAGCTTCAATCAGAAAAATTTCGAGAAAGCCAAGTTTGTCACAGAGGATCCGTTTACGGAGCTAAACCTTCTGGATTATAACAAAGTTCCGGTTCCCATTACGCAATTGACGAGGGAGTCGCTCAAAGACCTTGATATTGACAACAAGAGTATCCTCAGGAGCAAAAATATGTTTGCGTTGGGATTAATCTGTTGGGTTTTCAGTCGCCCGCTCGACTATATCGAAAAATATCTTACCAAGAAGTTCGGAAAGAAAGAACTGGTACTCGAATCCAATCTTCGGGTGTTGCATGCAGGATATAATTATGCCTGGAATCTGCAGCACATGACACCTAGATATGTTGTTCATCCAGCTCCGATCGAAAAAGGTCTTTACCGGAATATTAGCGGAAATTTAGCTACAGCCTGGGGCTTGTTGGCTGCCGCGGAAAAATCAGGTTTGGAACTTTTCATCGGATCATATCCTATTACTCCGGCAACGGAAGTTTTACAAGCTCTTGCCGAACGAAAGGATCTTGGCGTCAAGAGTTTTCAGGCTGAGGACGAAATTGCCGGGATTTGCACCTCCATCGGCGCCGCATTTGCCGGGGATTTGGCTGTGACGTCTACCTCCGGTCCCGGATTTGCACTGAAGTCAGAGGCACTCGGATTGAGTGTGATGGCAGAATTGCCTTTGGTGGTTGTTAACGTGCAGCGTGGCGGTCCATCGACCGGACTTCCTACCAAAACAGAACAGTCGGACTTGCTCCAGACATTGTACGGAAGAAACGGCGAGAGTCCGGTTGTTGTCGTTGCTGCCTCCACACCATCTGATTGTTTTTACTATGCCTATATGTCGGCCAAGATAGCCCTGGAGCGCATGGTTCCGGTTGTGCTGCTCACCGACGGATTTTTAGGCAACGGTACGGAGCCATGGAAAGTGCCCACTGTGGCCGAGCTTCCTTCGATTACACCAAGGATAGCCAAAGATGCATCACAGTTTAAACCCTATAAGCGCGATCCGCAAACGCTAGCCCGTGAATGGGCATTCCCAGGGATGGACGGATTCCAGCACCGCATTGGCGGATTGGAAAAGGATCCTGCCGGAAATGTCAGTCATGATGCTGCGAACCACCAATTGATGTGTGAAATCAGAAGAGACAAGGTAGAACGCGTGGTGGATATGCTCCCTAAATTGGAAGTTGTAGGAGAGGATTCAGGCGATTTATTGGTTGTTGGCTGGGGCGGAACACTGGGTCATTTGGACACGGCCGTTCGCGAATGTCACGAAAATGGAATCAAAGTGAGTTTGGCTCATTTTAATTATATCAAACCACTGCCAGCGAATACTGCAGAAGTTTTTGCGAGATATAAAAAGATTGTGGTTTGTGAATTGAACCTTGGTCAGTTTGTCAGCTATCTACGCGATAAATTGCCTGAGTTTAAATATGAACAATTTAACAAAGGTTCAGGGATTGCCATTTACCATCCACGAACTATCAGCTCACTTTGTAAAACTAATGGAGGAATAATCATGTTGGAATCATTGAATTATACGCTTAAAGACTTCAAAAGTGAAAACGAAGTGCGTTGGTGTCCAGGTTGTGGCGATCACGCTGTTTTGAATGGAATCCAGAAAGCGATGGCGAATCTGGGTGTGCGCCATGAAGATTTTGCTGTTATCTCCGGGATCGGGTGTTCTTCCCGCTTCCCCTATTATATGAGTACTTTTGGGTTTCATACGATCCACGGAAGGGCAGCTGCTATTGCCTCAGGTGTTAAGTGTGCCAATCCAAAATTGACGGTTTGGGAAATTACGGGCGATGGTGATGCGTTGGCTATCGGTGGAAATCACTTTATCCACGCCATCCGCCGGAATATCGATTTTAACCTCATCCTTTTTAATAATAAAATTTACGGTCTGACGAAAGGCCAATATTCACCGACCACAGATCGTGGCTGGGTTACCAAGACATCACCACTTGGAACGATAGAAGACCCATTCGTACCCGGAAGGCTCGTTCTTGGGGCTGGCGGAACATTTTTCGCCCGTTGTGTTGATAATAATCTGAAGCATTCGCAGGAAGTTTTCGAAGAGGCAGCCAAATTCAAGGGAACTTCCGTTGTAGAGGTACTTCAAAATTGCGTGATCTTCAACGATGGCGTTCACGAGGCTATTTCTGATCCAAAAACCAGAGAAGAGCACCAGATCTTTTTGAAACACGGGGAGCCGATGATTTTCGGCAATAACCGCGACAAAGGGATTGTACTGGAAAAAGGGAAACTCAAAGTTGTACAAATCGGAGAAGGCGGCGCCAGGGTGGAAGATCTTTTGGTTCATGACGCATCAGATCAGGATGGGTTCTTGCACCAATCGCTTATTAGCATGAAACTGCCGGAATTCCCGGTTGCGATGGGCGTTATACGTGCCGTACCATCCAAGGTTTACGATGAGGCGATGGTGCAGCAGATTGAAGAAGCAAAGGAAAAATCCAGAATTAAATCGGTAGATCAGCTACTTTCCAGCGGCAATACCTGGAGGGTGGAATAGATAGTAGATAGAAGACATAAGATATAAGAGATGAGATTGAGGCTCACTCATGTCTCGTCTCTTATATCTTATGTCTGACTAGTCCTAAAAAAGCGATACAGGTTTAACAGGACGAAATTAATTAATTAATAGATGGTTTCAAGGCTAGCCTTGAAACCATCTGCTTTTTTATAGGTTCTTATTTTTACCGTTTTTTGACGATGCATTTGTGCGGGTGTAAGCATGTAGCATGAGTAATGGGGGCGCTTGTTGTTATAAAGATGTATACTGTCATTTACAAGTTTCTTCATAGTGTCGATGTCAACATTATATTGTTCCAGTTGAAATTCCTCTTTTAGGATGCCATTCACTCGTTCAGCTACTGCATTTGCATATGGATCGTAGCTCTCAGTCATACTACATTTTATCTTTCTTTTCACAAGCAGATTCTGGTACTGATCACAGCAATATTGTATTCCTCGATCAGAGTGGTGAATCAATGGTTCATTCTTATATTCCCGTTTCTTGACAGCCATATTCAATGCCCTCAGGGTGCCATCAACTCCTAAACTATTTGACAGATCGTGCCCAACCACCTTCTTGGAATAGGCATCGGTAACTAATGCCAGATAACAGTGTTTGTTCCTATTTCCAATATAAGTGATATCTGAAACCCATACCTGCTCCGGCCTGGTTAGCTGTATTTGTTCAACCAGATTCTTATGCTTGTGGAACCGGTGGTGAGAGTTCGTCGTTGTTCTATAGCTCCTCTTAGGTTTTATAATCAAGTGATTGGCTTTTAGGATAGCAAACAGTTTATCCCGGCCAACTCCTAGTTCCCTGAGGGGCTCTTCCAATAAATAATGAAGCTTTCGAGTCCCAATTCGTGGCATTTGCCTACGAACCTCCCGTACAAGACGGACCACCTTTGTGGCAGTATGCTGACGCTTTGATTTTGAACGCTTTTTACGGTAATAAACCTGTCTATCTAACCCGAGCAATTCACAGGTAGAAACTATCGTTTCTTTGCTTTCTTTTCGGAATCGGTCGATTGCTCGGGTAAGGAGTTTTTTCGTATTGGAATTTTAAACTCTTGTTCTGCCATGTCGATCATCATGTCAAAGAAGATCACTTTTTTATCGGCATTCTCAACTTGCTTCTCCAAAAATGCTTTTTGCTTTTCCAAAAGTTTTACTCGCTGTTCCAACTCCAGGAGCTTTTGGTCCTTCGATTTGGGCATATTTAATGACGTTTGATTGTCCCAATCAAAACTACCATATTTTCGAACCCAATGAACAACCGTGTGTGACCCTTGTATGCCATACTTATTGCTGGCTTCTGTTGCGGTCATTTCTCCCTGTTCAACTTCGTGAACAATCTGCAATTTAAAGGACATTGAATAATCCTTTTGCGTACGCTTAACATACTCTTTCCCAAATTCTTCCTCCATAGCTTTACTTTTTGTGTATCGCTATTTCAGGACGAGACAGTCTTCTAAAAGAAAAGGCTCTTTTCAGAGCCTTTTCTTTTTTATAAAAGAGAGTAACCTTCTCTATATTGGTAGTGCATCATCTTGGTAGCGGCGCCATCTTTGTCGTCGATGAAAACCTGTTTGATCGGATCCCATTTAATGGTTCTTTTCAGTTGGCAGGCGATGTTTCCGAGTGTACAGACTGTGCAGCTGCTGTGACCAATTTCGACGGGTACGCAGGGATCTTTGTGGGCTCTGACGGCTTCGACAAAATTTACCTGGTGAGGAATATTGGTTTCGTAAGAGCCTTTGACTTCGGCTTTCTTCGCTGGGATGAGTTTCGGATCTGAGGCATTGAAATAGCCACGGGCCACTTCGATCCATCCGTTTTTACCCCAAAACTTTACTCCCTTGGTCTTTTTTGCATCAAAAGGCTCTGAGGTCATTACCACGCCGTTGGCATATTTGAATGTCATGTATTCAGTGCCATCACCGATAGGGGAAATCTCAACCGGACCATTTTTGTCCATCTGCAGACCCCACTGCGCAATGTCGAACATGTGTGCGCCCCAGTCGGTCGTGAAACCACCACCCATCTCGGTGTACCAGCGCCAAGCGCCCCAAATATCTTCGTCGACATCCGGATCCAGTTTGATAGGCGGATCCAATTCGTGGTTGTAATGAATATTTGCAGGAAGAGAAGCCAACCATAAATCCCAGTTAAGATCGGCTGGAAGCGTTTCTTTGGGTAAATCATAAGGTTTAGGAGGTGCGCCCACATAGGCATTCACTTTTTCCACCTTCCCGATGGCGCCCGAATGCACTAATTTAATGGCATTCTGGAAATTGGCATCAGATCGCTGCATGCTTCCGATACCCAGAATCCGTTTGTTTTCGCGGACACATTTCACCAACTCCTGACCTTCCTTGATGGTGAAAGTCATTGGTTTTTCGAGATAAACCTCTTTTCCTGCCTTCAGAGCCGCAATGGCAATCCGAGCATGGGAATGATCCGGAACAGCGATCACAACGGCATTGATGGTTTGATTTTTGAGCAGATCCTCAAATTTTTCGAAAGTTACCGCTTTCGTCGTTTTACCGGCCTTTGCATTTGCCTGGTTAACGCGTTTTTCAAAACGCTTGCGTTTGATGCCATATACATCACATCCGGCAACAACTTCTACTCCAGGTATCTGAATAAATCCACTTAGTAAAAACATGGCTTGTCTGCCTAAACCGATGAATCCCAATCTTACATCAGCAGGCGCTGATGGCGGATTTGACGGTGAGCTGGTAACGACACCCGGAAGGAGTGCTAAGCCGGCAGCACCCATCATCGAGGTCCCAAAAAAGGAACGACGACTCAATTTTTTCTTGGTGTTTTCTGTCATAGTTCGAATTGTTATTTAAATTTTTTCTAAAAATAGTGATTTTTATTGCAACATATCCCGAAATATGACGTTTAGAAATTGTAGTCGTTTCAGTTTTAATTTTAGTTGCATTATTGATGAGTTTAAACTTTGCATCCAGTCAAAAGATCCCGTTCGACGTTTTTCTGGAAGATTTTAAGTCACGAAGTAATCACGCTTACCGTGTGAGAGCAGACATTGACCAGCTGAGTACCAGGAGGGGAATGCCTCCTTTTGTCATGCGGGAGGTGATGTCTGGAAATCCACTTTCTGTAAATATCCCTGAAGAGTTTGGAGGACGGGGTGGTAAAGTTGAAGAGATTTTATCGCTGCTTTCCGCTGCGTCGTATGAGTCTCTGGCGCTATCGCTGACGTTGGGTATTAACTCTGCGCTTTTTTTTGCAGCCATTGGCAAAATACGGATCACCGGAGGCGAAGAAAATGGTTTTCGACCGTTTCATGAATGCCCAAAACATGGGCGGATTAATGATTACGGAACCCGGTCATGGGAGCGATGCCCTGAACATGCAGACTTCTTTTACATCGGAGGGAGATTCGTACAATATCAAAGGTACAAAACATTGGGCCGGACTGACTGGCTGGGCAGATTTCTGGCTTTTGACGGCGCGTGAACAGCTAAAAAGCGGCGATTTGAAGCGTGATATAGATTTCTTTGTTTGTGATGTGAATCAGGATGGTCAGCAAATCGTTGTTGAAGAGTTTTTTGACAACCTCGGACTTTATCAGATACCCTACGGCCGTAACCGGATTGATGTTGAAATTCCTCATTTGTACAGGCTTCAACCTCATTCTACCGGACTGAAACTTCTTTTGGATCTTCTGCACAGAAGCCGGCTACAGTTCCCCGGAATGGCGCTTGGATTTATTCAGCGTATGCTGGATGAGGCACTTGCGCATACCAGAGAGCGCTCTGTGTCTGGCAAGATTCTCGTGGAATATGATCAGGTTCAGCATAGGCTTTCCGAATTGCAATCCTCTTTCACCATTGCCTCGGCAATGTGTGCCAGCAGCAGCGAAAAGGCCGGTATCGAAAATGACCTTTCCGGTCATGGTGTGGAGGCCAATGCAGTCAAGAGTTATGTCACTGATCTGATGCAGAATGCGGCACAGTCGCTCGTTCAGCTGGTTGGGGCAAAGGCTTATCGGCTAAGTCATATCGGAGGCAGAGGAATAACAGACAGTCGGCCGTTTCAGATATTTGAAGGGTCGAATGATATGCTCTATTCACAAATTTCCGATGCCATTGTCAAACAGATGAAGCAGATGAAAGAGTCGAATTTCTTCAATTTTCTTAGCGCCAATGAACTAACAACAAAAGCAACTGATTACTTAAAGGACTTGCTTGATTTCAAGCTGAATTTTGAGTTGCCCCAGCGCAAAATGGTTGAATTAGGACAAGCTCTTTCCAGAATTATCTCCATGGAAATGGTGATTGATTTAGGCGAAAAGGGATTCAGATCTGATTTAATCGAAAACAGTCTGACATCTCTGAAGAAAGAGATTTCCGCGTTAGTCGGTCATTTCCATTTTCCGGATCATGTCCGCCTGATCGAAGATTACCAGGTTAGCAGCTCCTGGTATTCACTTCCACGATAAGCATATTTTTCATTTAATCTGACTTGCCAATCCAGACCGGGCCAAACAACCCCGGTGGCATAAGTGTCTTGTTCTCCAATCGGTAGGGGGCATTGGCTCATGTAATCTTTTTCTTCGACTTCGCGCGGCTTTCACTCGGAAATGTCTTGCCAATTTTGGTGGCAATAATGTCGTTTTTCAATATATTAGCGAGGAATTTGCCGGATTGTTTCATTTTGTGCAGCTTGGTCGGAAACCATCAAAAAATGGTGTGACGAAGCGAGCAAAAAAAGCCTTCGTTGGTTTGAGTGTTACCAGAGATGTTTGCGTGCTTTCACTCATTAAAGCAACCGGTGAGGTACGGTGGATTAGGCTAATAAACAAATAGACAGAAAAATGAAAAAATTATTGCTGCCGCTGATGTTTCTGGTTTCAGCACTTTCTCTCATAGCTGAAAATCC
Organism: Prolixibacteraceae bacterium; assembly: GCA_963663005.2. Lineage (GTDB taxonomy): Bacteria > Bacteroidota > Bacteroidia > Bacteroidales > Prolixibacteraceae > CAINVV01. The sequence goes on along the minus strand of CAXXHH010000003.1, from coordinate 268,157 downwards.
CAGGCTGCAACCGCAAAACCCGAAACGACTTCCAGCTTTGCATGTTTCGGATAATCACCGTTTTATTGTAACAGAGAAAGGGGATCCTTTCTTTTGGCTTGGAGATACCGGATGGTTGCTTTTTACGAAACTTACCAGGGAGGATGCGGAGAAATACCTTACCAACCGAGCGGAGAAAGGATTCAATGTAATTCAGATCATGATGTTACATACCTTGAATGCGAAGAACATTTATGGCAGCGTTGCCCTGGTAAACCAGAATGTTTCTAAACCACTTGTGACTCCAGGCTCTGATTATAAGGATTCTACCCAGTACGATTATTGGGATCATATGGATTTTGTCATCGATAAGGCCGCAGAGAAGGGCCTCTATGTTGGGTTGGTGCCAGTCTGGGGAAGCAATGTGAAAGCCGGGCATGTTACTAAAGAAGATGCGGCCAAATATGCAGCCTGGATCGCCAACCGCTACAAAGACAGATCCAACATTATCTGGTTAAACGGTGGGGATACCATGGGAAGTGACTCGACCGATGTTTGGAATGCCATCGGTACCGCATTACGGGAAAACGATCCCAATCACCTGATCACTTTTCATCCATTCGGCAGGAAAACCTCGTCGCTCTGGTTCCACAACGAAAACTGGCTGGATTTCAATATGTTTCAATCCGGACACCGTAGTTACAAACAGGACGACAGTCCGTGGGCTTTTGGCGAGGACAACTGGAAATATGCCTCATTCGATTATTCGCAAAAGCCAACTAAGCCAACCATCGATGGCGAACCTTCCTACGAAGGTATCCCGCAAGGTTTGCATGATACGTTGCAGCCTTTCTGGAAAGCCGAAGATGTAAGGAGGTATGCCTATTGGTCGGTCTTTGCCGGATGTTTTGGGTTTACATACGGGAACAGTGCGGTGATGCAATTTCATGTTCCCAAAGACAAGGGTTCGGCTTACGGCGCCAAAGAGTTCTGGGACGAGGCAATTAATGATCCAGGTGCCGGACAAATGCAATACCTTAAAAAGCTGATTCTTTCCAAGCCGTTCCTTTCACGTGTTCCGGATCAATCTCTGATCGCCGGTAAGAATGGCCAAAAATACGATCGGCTTATCGCTACCCGCGGGAACGATTATGCCTTTGTTTATACCTATACAGGGAGGCTAATGCCGATTCAGATGGGTAAGATAAGCGGCGCAAAAGTTAAAGCTTCCTGGTTTGATCCCGCTACAGGTGAAATCACCAGGATAGGCCAGTTCAACAATACCGGAACTCACAACTTTAATCCACCCGGCAAACCCGTCGATGGAAACGACTGGGTTTTGATACTCGAATCGGTGAAATCAAAATAATTGCAGATATTCACGATCATGATTTGTAAAAATATGGCACGAATTGTATCCCCTGGCACCGATTTACCGACAAACAGATTTGTCCATCCGGCTTTCCGTGAGAATGATAAGTTTGAAGCCTTTCGGTACTGGTTTATATTTTTGCTGAGTTTCCTGTTCCTCTGCAATTGTACTGTTTTGAAGGCTCAGCCATTTCAATGGACGCGGTTTCGGGGAACAGACGGTTCGGGGGTTGACCCCACTGCGAAGGGACGGGTTGCATGGAAGGAAGGTAGCTTCCGCTGGAAAATTGCTCTTCCCGGCAAAGGAAATACCACGCCCGTTGTTTGGGGGAAGACAATTTTCACTGCGAGTGGAGACGATGCGAAGGATACCGGATATGCATTTGCCATCAATGCCGAGGATGGGAAAATGGTGTGGCAAAAAGAATTCAGGGTAACTGATTTGGCCTTGCACGTGGATAATACGCTGGCAACAGCGTCGCCGGCAGTGGACGAGACACAGGTATATTTCATCTGGTATTCCAAAGAGAAAACAACATTGACAGCCCTTGCACATGATGGAACACATCGCTGGGATGCGGAATTTGAAGGCATTCAGAGCCGTCATGGAGGCGGAAGCTCGATTGTGCTCACAGAAAAATATGTGCTGTTTACCCGTGAGCAGGAAGATTCCAGCTCGGTGAAGAGTTCGTGGGTCGCCGTAAATAAAACTACAGGCAAGACTGCCTGGGAATTGAAGAGGGAATCCGCCGTTGCGAACTCATTTTCTTGTCCACTTTTGATCAAATCAGACAATCATTTTGAACAACTGATATTTGCCAGTCAGGCGCACGGACTTACCGGCGTAAATCCTGAGAACGGAGAAGTTCTATGGGAACGAAAAGATGTTTTTCCGGCTAGAGTTATTGCATCGCCGATTTATTCAAATGGGTCGATTGTTGCATGCAGAAAAGGAGGTGCAGTGGTATTTGACTATCAGGCGAAGGCCAAAATCCCGGAAGCAGCAGTTCGTTACTCCTTACCCACGAACTTGTCGCCCTATGTGCCCACGCCAATTATTGTGGGCGAATTGCTCTTTTTATTTATGGATAGCGGAGCAGTGGCATGCGTGAAATTAGCGACAGGTGAATTGCTTTGGAAGGAAAGACCTGCCGGAGCTATTTTCGGTTCTCCTGTTTGCGTCGGCGGAAACCTCTATTGCATAACCAAGGATGGAAAAGTTCTTGTTATTCAAGCGAGCTCATCTTACAAACTTCTCGGAACACTTGATTTGGGGGAGGGCAGTTTTTCAACGCCGATAATGTCTGATTCCGGTATGGTTTTCAGAACCTTCTACCATCTGATGAGCCTTTAAACGAAATGAGAATTACTAATCTACTACTAATAATTATCCAATGAGAAATCAGTTAAGAAATTGTATCCTGATCCTGATTATTATCGCTTGTATGCCCATCTCAGCCTTGTATGCGCAAACGGCCAACTGGAAGCAGGGCATTCTGGTCGATGAATTTATTTACACGGAAGCTCCTTATCCATCCTGTCATGCTTCAACGATTGTCCAGACACCCGACGGACTTGTTGCCGCCTGGTTTGGTGGTACTGCTGAACGTAATCCGGATGTTGGCATATGGGTTAGCCGACTGGTAAACGGAGTATGGACTCCCTCTGTTGAGGTGGTTAATGGCGTGCAGAGCGATACGTTGCGCTATCCTACCTGGAATCCTGTGCTCTTTCAGATTCCCAACGGCGAGCTGATGCTTTTTTACAAGGTCGGTCCGTCGCCCTCTGCTTGGTGGGGGATGCTGGTAAAATCGAGCGATCATGGTAAGACATGGGGCAAACCACAGAAACTGCCTAACGGATATATTGGTCCGGTGAAAAACAAGCCGGTTTTGCTGGCAAACGGAACATTGCTTTGTCCGTCCAGCACCGAAGGCAAAAATGGATGGCGGGTTCATTTGGAATCCACACCGGATTTCGGAAAGAGCTGGTCAACCACCGAACCGATCAACGATGGGAAAACCATTAATGCCATTCAGCCCAGCGTACTTACCTATGCTGACGGAACGCTGCAAATTCTCTGTCGCAGCAGGAACCGGGCCATTGTTGAATCCAAATCGGTCGATGCGGGCAAAACCTGGTCGGCCATGACTCCGACTTCCCTTCCAAACAATAATGCCGGCACTGATGCCGTTACATTAGCCGATGGTAGACAGCTTTTGGTGTACAATCACGTTCTTCCTCCCGAAGGAAGTAGCAGTGGCAGTCGCTCACCACTCAATGTCTCTGTTTCTAAGGATGGCAAAACCTGGTATGCGGCGTTGGTACTGGAAGATTCAAAAATCAGCGAGTATTCGTATCCAGCCGTAATCCAAACCTCTGATGGACTGGTGCATATTGTCTACACCTGGCGTCGTGAGCGAATTAAACATGTGGTCGTAGATCCTTCCTTGCTAAAATTAAAGGAGATAAAAAATGGTGTTTGGCCATAGCCTGCTACCAAGCCGTCTTCAACTTAAAATCAACCAATAAGTCTCCTTACAAGGGAAACTATTAAGTAGGCTATTGCAAGAGCGGCAAATATGGCATTAATGACAGGTGAACGGGTTCGGTATTTCATTAGTATATAATTTGTTTTTTTAAGGTCTAATGGAATACCCAATATTCATTTTCGATTGATGCGAATATTGCCTATGGGTATTTCATGGGCTTAAAAACGGAAAGGTCAAACGGTCTTTGAGTATCTGAACGCAGGACTAAAGGTACAGAATACTTTTGATCTAAGGAATTGAATCCATTGAAATGTGAATTTCAAGATGAGTCAATTTCTTTCGATCAATCGTTTTTAATCTGAGAGTCCTCTGCTTGGTTAGAGAACTCAACGCCATCAGAGCATTAATCTGTAAACATAATCATATACTTGTGTGTTATGAAGTTATTAGGATTCGCTTTAGCGGCCTCTTCTTTTTTTGAGTAACATCGAATGAGTTTCTATGAGAACTTTCCTTTGAAATTTTCGTACACTAATTCACGACGCTTAATACTATTTGAAAACCGACGGATCAATATTTTAAATTTTCACGGTAAAATAATCACCTCTGACTTAATCAGGGTTGAGTCTTAATAACCTCGAAATTTGCGTATGGAATTTGAGAATATATGGAGAATAAACAGCCCGTCTTTCTGATTGATGGAAGATATTTGTACTATACCTTTTTAGCTGGTGCCCTTAGGGTACTGCAGAATCAGACTGAGATCAACAAAATCAACGTATTTCCTGTGAACGATAAAGACACAGGTACTAATCTGGCTTCCACGGTCAGGTCGATTATGGATAGTATTAAATCAAACCGTTCATTTACCACAACAGCTAATGTAATTGCGGAAGCTGCATTGACCGGTGCCAGAGGAAATTCGGGGGTTATCTTTGCGCAGTTTTTCTATGGACTTAGTCTTGAGACCAATGAGAGGCATGTGCTTACTTTCTCTGAATTTGCTGAAATGATTAAAAAATCAGTTAGGCATATGTATCAGGCTGTGGCTAACCCGGTGGAAGGTACAATGCTCACAGTGATGAGCGATTGGGCTGAGTTTCTTTACAGCAGGAGAGATATAGTGACTGATTTTGATCAGGCAATCATTGATTCAATGGAAATACTTAAAAAATCCCTTGCCGAAACAAAAGAAAAATTGCTGGTACTAAAAAAAATGAATCTGGTCGATGCCGGCGCCAAAGGTTTCGTCGTTTTTATTGAAGGTGTGATTGAGTTAATTCGTTCCAAAAATTTGAGAAATCTGGTAAAGGAAACTCCTCAGCTGGTAGCTTTAGTCCACGATGAAGAGGCAACTGGTGATACAATAGAGCACCGTTTTTGTACTGAGGCATTGATCAACAACATCAAAATCACTCAGTCTGAGGTTCAGTCTATTCTGCAGCGATACGGTGATTCTGCCGTTGTGGCCGGAGCGGCCAAGACTACAAGAATACATGTCCATACCAATCATCCTGCTGATCTTTTTCACGAATTGAAAGATTACGGTACCATTTCTTCTCAAAAGGTGGATGATATGATTCGTCAAAATGAGGTGGTAAAAAACAGGAAATGGAATATTGCTCTGGTAACTGATTCTACGTGTGATTTGTCACAAGAACTTATAGATCATTACCAGATAAATGTGGTTCCGCTGAATCTGAATTTTGGGGAAAATCATTATCTGGACAAAGTCACCATCACTCCTGATCAATTTTATGATCTTCTGGATAAAAGTTCTTCTTTTCCCCGTACTTCACAAATTAACGAACGCACTTTTACTAATCTCTATTCTCATCTTGCGTCACATTATGATGCAATTATCTCTATTCATCTTTCAGGACAACTAAGCGGAACATTCCTTAGCAGTCAGAAAGCGGCTTCTCGTATCCGCGACGAATTCAATAAACCTGTTTATGCGATCGACTCAAATTGCCTGTCGGGAGCGCTTGGGTTAATCGTTTTGCGTACGGCAATGGCAATCGAAAAGGGAGCATCCACAGAAGAACTGCTAAGCAAGATCAATAGTTGGATTAAGAAAACAAGTGTATTTGTCAGTGTAAAAACCTTGAAATATATGGTGAAAGGAGGACGAGTCTCCAGACCAAAAGGATTAGTTTCTGCTTTACTGAACATCAAACCCATCGTTTCTCTGGATGAAAATGGTAAAGCAAAACTCATTGGAAAAACATTCAGTCAGGCATCTAACGTCAGATTGGTTATGAAAAAAATTGCATTGCTGAATTCCCGTGAAAAGATCTGGAATTACGTGGTATTGCATGCCCACAACCCTTCAGGTGCAGAAGATTATATTACCAGGATGAAGGATCTTACCGGACGCGATCCTGTCTCTATCATCGATATTTCACCTGTAATTGGCATGAATGCCGGAGTAGGGGCTACAGCTGTATCACTCATGTTTGAATAGAAAAATTATGACATTCCTCCAAATTTACCTTGTCAATTTCGCCTGTATTATTATCATGATGACACTATTGTGGTTGATTAGCGTCAAACTTCATAATGTCAGCATTGTTGATAGTTTCTGGGGATTTGGATTTGTTCTTTCCGTGTCTGTTTATGCTTTTACGACCGAAGGTTTGGAATTTAAAAAATTGTTACTGATTGCAATGGTCCTGCTGTGGGGAATGAGATTATCCATTTACCTGGCCTGGCGGAATTTTGGGAAAGGAGAAGATTTCAGATACCGTGAATTTCGAAGGCAATATGGTGAAAATCGATATTGGTGGATCAGCTTTTTTCAAGTTTTTCTGCTGCAAGGTATTTTGATGTGGCTGATTTCTGCGCCATTACTTGGTGCATTATACGGAGGGTCGACGCAGGAATTGAGAGTTACAGACGTTGCAGGGATATTAATATGGTTGATCGGTTTCGCTTTTGAAGCGGGAGGCGACTGGCAACTCGCAAGATTCAAATCTGACCCGACTAACAAGGGAAAGGTGCTAAACAAGGGATTCTGGCGCTATACCCGTCATCCCAATTATTTTGGCGATGCGGCAGTATGGTGGGGTTTTGGACTCTTCTCATTCTCCGCCGGTAGCTATATTCCCATTTTAGGGTCGTTGCTAATGACTGCCTTGATTGTAAAGGTTTCTGGGGTGGCGCTCCTTGAGAAAAGCTTAAAGTCAGACAAACCTGAATATGCAGAATATGTTCGCAAAACATCCGCTTTTATACCCTGGTTTCCTAAAAAATAAAACAAATGGATTTTCTATATCACAATATTTGGTTGATACTTTTTGTAGTTTGGGGAATACCCCTGACCTGGTTTCGAAGCAAATTCAGGAAAATTGTTTATCAAACAGACAGTTGGACCATCAATATAAAACCAGTTTTCATGAAAGAGCTTAAAGCGTTGTTTGGCAATATTTTGCCGGGAAACAGCAATTACAAGCGAACTAGAAATTTCTATCGTATCTATTTATCAGTTTACCTTATTTTGTTTCTATTCTATCTTAATTTTCAAAGTCAGGCACAAATGCATAATACCAATAACATGACAAAACTTTCAGTGGGAAGCACAATTCCCCAATTTTCCTTGAAGGATCAAAATGGAAATTCATTCGATATCAGTTCGGTAATAGGTAAGAAAAATCTGGTTATCTATTTTTATCCTAAAGACGACAGCCCGGGATGCACCAAGGAGGCTTGTTCATTCAGAGACCAGTTTGAAGTATTCACTGAAGCTGATGCTGTTATCATTGGCATCAGTTCTCAATCTGTGAAGAGCCACAAAGAGTTTGCCGAAAAGTACAGGCTCAATTATACATTGCTTAGTGATGAGGAAAACCAGGTCCGGAAGCTTTTCGGGGTACCAACCAATTTGCTTGGATTAATCCCGGGAAGGGTTACCTACGTTGCAAACAAGCAAGGGAAAGTCGTATACCTCTTTAATTCTCAGATTAAAGCGGAACAGCATGTCAGCGAAGCACTTAAGATATTAAAGGAGTTGTAGCATGTCGTTTTTGCATCTTATTATTCTCCTGTGTTGCTATTTGTCGGGGGCCATTCCATTCGGATATCTCCTGACAAAGCGATCAACAGGATTGAATATTATGGAGCATGGTAGTGGAAACATTGGATCTACCAATGTTGGTCGTATCGCAGGGAAACATGTTGCCTTGAGGGTACAGGTTTTGGATATGCTTAAAGGGTTGCTTCCGGTTGCAATCCTGCTTTTTTTAAGTTGGAAAGCAATTATTTATCTCCCTGATTATTATATTTTTCTAGCGGCCTTTGCAACTGTTATCGGTCATAACTTTTCGCCTTTTCTCCGTTTTCGAGGTGGGAAAGGAGTAAATACGACCTTGGGTGCCACCATATTGTTGGCGCCATTGGAAGTTTCTTGTGCTGTTTTGATTTATTTTCTTGTCAAAAAGCTCTTGAAGTATGTTTCAGCTGGTTCGATAGCTCTTGCCATTACCTTACCAATCTCAGGTATCATTTTCAATTGTGAAAAGATGCTTCTTGTCTATCTGCTACTAACCAGCCTTATGATTTTAATTCGCCACACTTCCAATATTAAAAGGCTATTTGCTGGTAAAGAGCATCTATAGTTGATATGTCTTCGGCGTACTTGTCATCAAATTAATATTTGCGCGGTACTATTCCTGAAACGAATACCGCAGTGTAATGCCCAACGTTCTGGGATCTCCCAACATACCTGCATAATGACCGGCATTGCCTCCCGCCGGAAGCAGTAGCTCAAAATAATCGGTATTCAGCAGATTCCGACCCCATACGTAAATTGTAAATCCATGGTTTTGAAATCCCAGTCGGCTATTTACCAGTCCATAACCATCAATCCGTAAATACTTTGACGGGGAACAACTCGATGAAAACGACGAGCGGACTGAGTTGTCTAATGCAAAGAAATATTTGCCATCAAGGTTAAACAGCTTTCCGCGATGATCAACTTCGCCGCCGAAAGAGCCGGCCCATTTTGAGATTCCCGGTAGTTCTCCACCCGATATATCCTTGAACGTAGCGCCGCCCGTCTCCTCAAGTGGCGGTGGGGCATTCGTGAACTTGACGTAGATGCCATCCGTATAGGCTACGGCTCCATATAAAGAGAGATGTTCCCCGAACCTGATATTGCCGTCTAATTCGATTCCTCTCACGCGTACCTCTTCCGCATTCGCCAAATAGCCCCTGTTTACGGCAAGGTCTGCCGTCTGCACCAGGGTTTGGTAATTTTTGATTTTGGTGTTGTAAAGTGTCAGGTTTAGGGTGCTGTTTTTAGTAGGCGAACTCTTTAGCCCGAATTCCAAATGCTGTACTTCCTCGGGCTTAACGACAGCCAATTCGGTCATAACCCTGCCACCCGCACTGGGCAGTCCGCCCAGGTTAAGTCCAACCGGTTTAAAGTTGTTGGCTAAAGTTGCGTAGGTATTTACTCGTTTGGATACTTTGTAACTTACCGTTAACTGACCAGAGAGGTTGGTGGTGTCAATTTGTGCCTGGAAAGACTGATCGCTGTAGACAGAATTTTTTATGGCTAACAAGGCCGCATTGGTAGTCTGCAATCCGCCGTAGGTAACACGTTTGTAATCCACATCCTTGTTGTCGTAATTTACCCGTATGCCTGGCAGAATGTGCAATTTGTCGGTAACAGCCCAGTCAATCTGGCCAAACACGGCTCCACTGAAGCTCTTCAGATTTGGATACGATTTAATCCCGTAGCCATTGAGCAGTCCGGGTGTGGCCCACAACGCGCTGGTGCTACTTTGAGAAAAACGCCACTGGTCTCTTCCCGACTCTTCAACTTGCGCCCCATCTGCACTCAATTTCTGTCCCAACGCAAAAATACCAATCACACCGCTGAGGCTGGATGAAAACTTGCCTGCATATCGAACCTCCTGCGACCATTGTTGGTGCACGGATGGCGCCTGCGACAATGCCAATGCCTGCAGTCCCGTGAAGTCACGGTCGTTGGAGGGTCCCCATCGCCAGTAACGCCAGGCGGAGGTAGAGGTGAGCGTTCCTGATCCGAGTTTTACATCGATGTTGACTGAGGCGCCTCCAAAATCCTGATCACCCCGCCAGGGAGTATCATCGTCAATCAGGCGGTCAAAAGGGTTTCTGCTGGGCAATACATAGTTAAGATCCTTGATGATCTGCTCAAACTGCCGGTAGGCCGGCCGAAGTGTCGGTGCAACACCGGCGAATACCTGTGCATATCCGTTGGGGCGCTGCCGTGAAAGGTCTGCAGCTACCGTCATATCCACGGTAGGGGAGAGCACGAATAGTAGCTGTCCGCGGATACCTATGTTATTCAAATCATTAACATGCTCGTTTCGGGCAATATTGTAAATTACGCCATCTCTCTGTGTGCCGGTAAAGGATAACCTGCCGGCAATTTTTTTACTGAGTGGACCGGAAATGGAACTCTTGGCCTGGATATAACCGTAGTTGCCATAGCTTAATTCAAATCTGCCCACCGGGGAGAAGCTGGGTTTGCGGGTGGTGATGTTTAACGCACCGGCAGTTGTGTTTTTGCCGTAGAGCGTTCCTTGTGGCCCCCTCAAAACCTCAATTGACTCAACGTCTATGAAGTCGAGGGTCGTTGCGGCAGATCTGGCGTAGTAGACTCCGTCGACATAAAAGCCCACACCCGGATCAATTCCATCGTTGGTTAGTCCGAAGGTTGTTCCTAGTCCGCGGATGTTAAGTGCCGTATTTCGCTGGTTTGACGAGTAAAACTGTACCGTTGGTATCAATTCCTTTAACCTGCTAACGTTGAATGCCCCGGTATTTTCGACCTGCGCCCCAATCATGGCAGTGAGCGGAATCGGGATATCCTGTACATTTTCCTTCCGCCGTCTGGCTGTAACCAGTACCTCTTCAAAAGTATTATTCGACAAAAGCACCACTTTCAATGGCTTACCGGTCAGTTGAAGAATTTCAACTTCTTTGGATATCATCCCAACTGAACTGAATTCAAGTTTAAACGGCGGCGACTGTCGTGTTTCGATGCTGAATTTGCCATCAACATCCGATACGGCAAAAGTTTGGGTACCCTTAACCAGCACCGTAACTGCGACTGCAGGTACTCCGTCGTTATCCACAACGACTCCTTCAACCTTGCTTTGAGCTTCAGCATTATAAAATGCAAACAGTAAAATGATAAAAAGTGATAATTCCCTCATGTCGAAATATGATTTAAATACTAGTGGAATGCACTAAAACAGCACAAAAGTATCTCCATCAAAAAAAAGAGGGAACAGTGTAAAAACGTAAATTTTTCCTACGTGTTTGTACGTAAGAATGGGGTGATTTTTGAAATTTAGATTTTTATATAGCCATTTTTCAAGGCATATATCACCAGATTGGCGGTGTTTTTAGATTGCGTTTTCTGTAGCAGATTCTCGCGATGCTTGTCAATTGTGCGTTTGCTTAACATCAGCTGCTCAGCTATTTCGTTATTGGTAAGTCCCTTACAAATCAGTGGCAGAATTTCTGATTCCCGGTCGGTTAAACTTTCACAAAAGTCGCTGAAGCTGGGTTTCTGCGGGTGTTTTAAAATATTATTCAGGATCTCTATCGAGATATAGCTTCTATCGTTGTATACGTCTATAATTGCTTTTTCAACTTCTTGGAAATTTGAATTCTTAAGCAGGAAACCGCAGGCTCCCGCCTCAATCATACTTAAGTAATAATTTTCGTCAGAGTACATCGACAATGCGATCAGTTTAATGTCCGGCGCAATCTTCTTTGCCTGACGGGCGGCCTGGATACCATTCATGACAGGCATCTCAATATCGAGCATGGCAATATCTACCGGATGATTTGGGAGTTCATCAATAAACTGCTGACCGTTCTCGGCTTCATAAATGCGGTCGACATAATCCAGGTTAGAAAGCAACATTTTTAATCCTTCCCTAAACAGCGAATGATCGTCAACAATATAAACTGATATTTTATTCATTGTAAAGGAAATTTAAAATCAATGGTAAAACCCTTACCAGGAAATGTCTGAATCTGATAGCTCCCCTTAAGTGATTTTGTCCGCGATATGATATTGTTAAAACCCATTCCGGTCGTCTTACGTTTTCTGTGGGATTGGAAATTTTCGAATCCGCATCCGTCATCATGGTAATGCACTGCCAGTACCTGGTCAGATTCAGTCAGACTGAGAACAACCGCAGACGGGTTTGCGTGCTTCAAACTATTATTCATCAATTCAGAAACAATTCGATAACAGCTGAATTTTAATTCCTCTGAAAGATGATTCTCATTAAAATTCATATCCGATTTGAAAAGAATATTCCCCGAAGAAAAAAGCTGATTTGCCAGCGTCTCAATCGATTTTTCCAATCCGTAATTTTTTAACAGGTGCGGACTTAAACTGTTGGCTATTTCTTTCAGGGCGATAATCGAACTATCTGAAGCGTGATAAGCGCTCTCGATAATCTTCTTATTTACCGGGGTGAGTGATTCGTTGTTTACTGCACTTAATGTCATTTTTATAGAGGATAATACCGGTCCGAGTCCGTCATGAAGCTCTCTGGCAAACGACTGACGTGCGATATCTTCCGTCTTAATAATCGCTGACAGGACATTCTGTTCATTTTCCTCCCGCAATTGTTCTATCCGATCCTGGAGATTGAAAATTTTTCGGATGAATATTACGCCAACAAACATTACCACCGAAATGAGTACCCCAATCCAGCCATTTATTTCATCGTTTTGAAATAGCTTCGATTCAAGAAAAAATGTCGAAAAATCGAATAACCGCCGAATGGCCATCAAAACCAATCCCGAAGAAATTAAAATCCACGAGACATTAAAACGTGTCCTTCTAATCAGGCTTATGGCAAATACTGCCGCCCCAAGTTGAAAAAGCATTGAAAATACCAGCGCAAACTTTAGCATCATTTTTCTGATTAAAACCGATTAGTATGAAACGAGCAGTCGCTAAGTCCTAAAAAGGCGATGAAAAATACAACAGCGAGCTTCAAGACTACCTGCTAATATTCAATAGGTTAACAAATATATTTGGGAATGAAAACTTAGAGTTTAAAAATAACAAAAATGCGAATTGCATAATATATTTCATTGTCTATTTTGTAATTAACTGATTTGTAGTCGTATAGCTTAAATATCCTAAATAGACGCAACGCCTATTGTAAAATTTGTAGATAATAACAATCTTTCTTGTTTGAAAATAAATATTTAAATAGTTACTTTATATTATTATTTCGTTAATGCTGATTATCTGACCATAAAACTTCTTACACTTCTTAGTTCAAATAACTAATGTTCAATTCATTAAAACCAGAGAAATTTCTGTTGTGTAATATGCGGGGTTGAATGTCGTTACATTTTTTGATTTTTTTAAACCCGTTTCGATAAAATATTTTTAAAACAAGTGCAAGTCGAAAATCTTTCTGTCATAATGGAGATTTAACGTAGTCTGAATATTTGACTATTTAGTTTTTGATAAAAGCTATTTTTCAATGAAAAGCCCAAACAGGCAATCTGTCAAGTCTGGAGAATTCACTGACCCTCCAATTCATATTTCCGATTTTCAAACAATTGACAAAATGCATATAGTAGGGATCGGCGCTTCTGCCGGCGGACTGGAAGCGCTTGAACAGTTTTTCCGAAACATGCCTGTAAATACAGGGATGGCATTTGTGGTTATTCAACACCTCGACCCTACGCATACCGGCATCATGCCTGAGTTGTTGCAAAGGATTACCACCATGAAGGTTCTTCAGTCCGCAGATGGACTCAAAGTGAAACCAAACCATGTTTACGTTATACCTCCGAACAAGAGCCTTTCTATTCAAAATGGGTCGTTACATCTGCTGGAACCCACTGAATCAAGGGGTCTGCGGTTGCCAATCGATGTTTTTTTCAGGTCGCTTGCCGCGGATCTGCAGCAGAGGAGCATTGGAGTCATTCTGTCAGGAATGGGATCAGACGGAAGCCTTGGTGTGAAATTAATCCGTGAAGCAAACGGGCTCGTCTTGGTTCAGGATCCTGATACCGCAAAATTTGACGGGATGCCAAGGAATGCAATAGAAGCAGTTAGGCCAGACATTATCGCTACCGCCGATCAACTGCCCGTCAGACTCATGAGTTTTCTTAAATTAAATCCTATAGCCGGTCAAAATACCGTAATTGAGAGTAAAATTAGAAGCAATCTCGACAAAATTATCCTTTTGATTCGTGACCAGACCGGACATGATTTTTCTTCCTATAAAAAGAATACCCTGTTTCGTCGGATAGAAAGAAGGAAAAACATTCATGAGATAGAAAAGATTCAGCATTACGTTCGCTATCTTCAGGAGAATCCCGAGGAAATCAACATACTTTTCAAGGAGTTACTCATTGGGGTAACCAGTTTCTTTAGGGATAAGGCTGTCTGGGAAAAACTCAAAGAAGAGATTCTTCCGGAGTATTTAGGCAATCTTCCAGATGGCTATATCTTCCGGGCTTGGGTATCGGGATGCTCAACCGGCGAAGAAGCATATTCTTTGGCTATTGTACTCAAAGAGACCTGCGAAAAACTGAAAAAGAAGAAAAAAATCATTTTCCAGATATTTGCTTCTGACATAGATGTTGATGCTATTGAAAAAGCCAGAAAAGGACTCTTTCCAAAAAATATCGTTACCGATGTTTCTCCAGAAAGAATCAATGACTATTTCATTTCAGACGGCGACTATTTCAGAATCAGTTCGCCCATACGGGAAATGGTGATTTTTGCTTCCCAGAATGTAATCAAAGATCCGCCATTTACCAAACTTGATCTGGTTACCTGCCGCAATCTGCTCATTTATATGGAGCAGGATCTTCAAAGAAAAATCATTGCGCTTTTCAATTACAGCCTCAATCCGGGAGGAATAATGGTACTTGGGACTGCCGAATCATTGGGAAACCATAATAATGGCTTCATTGAATTGGATCTAAAATTGAAAATCTTCAGACGGTCAATCCTTTTTACAACTTCCGACTTGTTCGAATTTCCAAGTGCGTTTAAACCAGCAAAAAATATAATGAAAGAGAAATCTGCTCCTGCAAAAATTATTGAGAATCTGCAGACACTGGCCGACCAAATCATTATTCAGCGCTTCGCTCCTGCAAGTGTACTGTGTAATTACAAAGGTGATATTCTTTACATTACCGGCCGGACGGGCAAATATCTTGAACCGGTAGCTGGGAAAGCCAACTGGAACATTCATGCGATGGCACGTGAAGAGCTGGATCGCGAATTACCTGGGGCATTCCGTAAAACCCTGCAAACCTATGATCCTGTTGTTATTCGTAATGTCAGGGTAGGCTCAAACGGCGACAGACAATGTGTCAACGTAACTGTCCAGCGGATTGAAACCCCGGAACTTTTAAAAGGAATGATCATGGTGGTCTTTCAGGACGTACCCGAAATCCTGAATTATTCGGCTGATGATAAAAGCAGCAAGCGACAGTTAAATTACCGTCATCGCGAACTGGAGATTGAACTTCAGCGGAGAAATGAAGAAATTCAAAGTATCCGGGAAGAGATGCAAACTTCTCAGGAAGAATTGAAATCGACAAATGAAGAGCTTCAATCCACTAATGAAGAATTGCAGTCGTCTAACGAAGAACTGACAACCTCGAAAGAGGAAATGCAAAGCCTTAACGAGGAACTGCAAACAGTAAATATGGAACTGCAAAGCAAACTCGGGGATTTCTTAAAGGCCAGCGACGACATGAAAAATTTGCTGAATAGCACCGAAATTGCTGCGCTTTTTCTTGATAAGGAATTGAATATCAGAAGATTTACGGATCCGGTAGCCAATATATTCAAAATTCGACAGATAGATGTAGGCAGGCCGTTTACCGACCTGGTTACCAGTCTTTTATATCCAGATATTGCGCAACAGGCACGTCAGGTAATTAAAACGCTTATTACAACGGAAAAAATCATCAGTACAAGTGATGACAAATGGTACAATTTGCGAATCATTCCCTATCGGACAATAGATGATCGCATTGATGGTCTGGTTATGACATTTTCCGATATCTCAATATCTAAAAGGCTTGAATTAGATCTACTCGCAGCCAATGAGCGACTAACCAGGAAGAATAATTGGGACGATAAAGGACAGAAGTGATGACGAAGCAAATGCCTAAAGATAAAATTCTTCGACAGAGGGCCGAGGAATTAATGGCCTCCAGGACTGCCAGAGAATTTGGACAATTAAATGAAGATCAGGCGCTGCGGCTCATTCATGAACTCGAAGTGCATCAGATTGAACTCGAACTTCAAAATGAAGAGTTGATTCAGGCAAGAGCTTCCGAGAAGAATATATCTGAAAAATATGTCAATCTATTTGATTTCGCCCCTACCGGATTTTTCAATCTTTCCGAAGAAGGTAACATTTTGGAAGTTAATCTTTCCGGAGCTAAAATTATTGGGAAAGACCGGGAATCATTAAGAAATAGAAGATTCAGCCTTTTTATCTCTGAAGCGTCCAAAGAGAATTTCAATAAGTTCTTTGCCAGAGTGTTCAGCGGGGAAAGCAAAGAACACTGCGAAATCAGACTTATAAAAGACAATGAGGAATCCGGATTTTTTGACATTACCGGTATTGCCAACGAGGACCGGACGCAATGTTTCATGACCGTCGAAAATATCACGGACCGCAAACGTGCTAAAATTTTAGAAGAAAACCGTGAAATCTTTTCTAGGCTGTTTAATGAAGCACCGCTGAGTTATCAATCATTGGATTGTGAAGGAAATATCCTAAATGTAAACCAGGTTTGGCTGGAGACCTTTGGATATACCCGTGAAGAAGTGATTGGAATGTCGTTCTGCGATTTACTGACGCCAGCCTATGCTGCACTGTTTCGCAAGCAGTTTCAGGTTTTCAAATCTCAGGGAAAGATTCATTTTGAAATTGAGATGTTCTGTAAAAATGGTGAAAAGCGACTTTTTTCCTATTTTGGAAGAATAGGCCTGACCGCGGATGGACTATTTAAGCAAACACACTGTATCCTGGAGGATATTACATCTCAAAGGCAAATAGAAGAAATCCGGCAGTTTAATTTTTTACTTCTCAAAAAAGCCGGCGAAACAGCAAAGTTTGGAGGATGGATCATGGATCTCCCCAGCAAAAAGGTAACCTGGTCGGATGAAGTAGCCGCAATTCATGAAATGCCAACCGGATATTCTCCCGCGTTAGAGGAAGGGATCAGCTTTTACAAAGCCGAATCACAAAAGAAAATTATTGCAGTTCTAGACAATTGCATTGAAAAAGGGATCGCTTTCGATGAAGAGCTTGAACTGGTTACTGCAAAAAATAAAGCGATTTGGGTAAGAACCACAGGCGAGGCGGTTAAAGATAAAAACGGAAATATCTATAAAATACAAGGCTCCTTCCAAAATATTTCTGAACGAAAGAAAACGGAGGAGGCACTGCGTGAGAGCGAAGAAAGATTTGAATCGTTTATGAACTTCCTTCCAGCTGCAGCCTTCATCAAAGACCGTTCAGGAAAGTTAGTCTATATAAATCCTAATCTTAAGAGTCTGTTCAACTGGAGAGACCCATTGGGCCTACTAACATCCGACCTGTTATCACCCGAAATGGCCAATCAAATGATCGAAGATGATAATAGGGTAATGGCAAATGGACCCGAAATCTTTCACGAGCGGATTGTTGGTTCTAAAGGAGGTGTGTATCTTTTTGAAACGCATAAATTTCCTTTTAGAAAATCGAATGGGGAAGTGTTGCTTGGAGGAATTTCAATTGATGAGACAGAGAGAGTGCACGCCGAATTACGTCTGAAAGAAAGCGAGGCTCTTCTAAACGAATTGAACGCCACGAAAGATAAGTTATTGTCCATTATTGGTCATGATCTGCGGAACCCTTTTAACGCAATTGTGGGCTTTAGCAACCTGCTTGTCGACGATCTGAAGGAGAGAAATTATGACGATGCGGAAAAATATGCCAATGTCATACTTGGTTCGGCCCAAAAGGCTATGAACCTTTTATCCAATTTATTGGAATGGTCACTTTCTCAAACAAACAGGATAATATTTAATCCGCAAAATGTAAATATTGCAGACTTAGCTGGCGAGGTCATTCAGATTGAAGAAGAATCCGCAAATTTAAAATCAATTAGATTAAACAAAAATTTACCCGCAGATATCTATGCTCATGCAGATAATCATATGGTTGCAACCATATTGAGAAATCTGATTTCGAATGCTATAAAATATACTAACAAAGGCGGTACGGTAAGTATTAATATAAGCCAAAATGAGGAAGAAGTTGTTGTAGAGGTAACAGATGACGGTCTTGGAATACCCGAGGATAATCTCGATAAATTATTTTTGATTAATCACAATTTAGCCACAATTGGAACTAATCATGAGAAAGGTACAGGTTTGGGACTAATTCTCTGCAAAGAATTTGTTGAAAAACACGGAGGAAAAATAGGTGCGGAAAGTGGAGTTGGCAAGGGTAGCAAATTTTATTTTACCCTGCCACTGAAGGCCGCGCCAATATTTGAATAACCATTAGAGTTTTAGTGTGATCCATCCGGCCTCAAAAAGTGTCGCGTCAATGTTGGACAATAAAAAAAGGGTTAAATTGATTTGCATCACTTTAACCCTTTTCGCTGTCGGGGTACCAGGATTCGAACCTGGGACCCTCCCGATCTCCAATCGGGATGCGCTACCGGACTTTGACAAAAAAAATGGAGAGCAGAAATTTCTTTCTACTCTCCTCTAAGTCGGGGTACCAGGATTCGAACCTGGGACCCCCTGGTCCCAAACCAGGTGCGCTACCGGACTGCGCTACACCCCGATGACTTTTGTTTTTGTGGTAAGGATTTTGGTTTCCTTCAAAAGTGTTGCAAAAGTATCTAAATTTTTAAATAGTGCAAGTGTTTTGGCAAACTTTTTTCAAAACGTAGCAAATTAAAAAAGCCCCGCTTTCGCGAGGCTTTTAAGAGGAGCGGAGGAAGGGGGATTCGAACCCCCGGTACAGTTTCCCGTACGGCAGTTTAGCAAACTGCTGGTATCAGCCACTCACCCATCCCTCCTGTAATCAGAGAGGAGCTAATGTGAATCAACTTCTCTTCACTCTTTTGTTTAGAGTGGTGCAAATGTAAAAATGATTTTCAGACAGGCAAAATTTTTAGTGAAAATATTGTTGGAATAAATATCTGCAATTCCTTTGTTTTATGAGATAACTGGTGTAATTTTGAAGTATAAGCAAGACGTTCTTTCACACACGATATATCCGCATTAATTCTTTTAGTTGGTAAACTCAACATTTCAAGCATTCCGAGAAAGCTTATGTCCGCTAAGACAGGCCTTATCCCTTCGGGGAGCAGTTCGCTGCCATTGGAAGTCTGATCAGACAGGCACTCAAATCCTGTATTTTCGGGGTTTTACACAATTTGAATTGATGCGGTTTTTTTATGCCCAGTCCTCAAATCGAAAATCCCCAATCGAAAATCCAAAATTATTTTATTGGTAAGTTCTCCTCTTTCCCGCTTTTTCTTTTTCCTTCTTTCTCGAAGAAAAAGTCAATTCTACCCAAAATTAATCCGCCAAACCCAACCTGATTAACCAAAACTGTTTGTCCGGATTTGTTTGTAATGCGTTCTGGCTTCTTTAGAAACGTATGCGTGTGGCCTCCAATGATCAGATCAGTATGGTAGGTTTCTGCCGCGATAAGCGTATCTCCCGGTTTCTTTTCTTTGTAGGTAAATCCCAG
The DNA here is from genome assembly GCA_963663005.2 of Prolixibacteraceae bacterium. Classification (GTDB taxonomy): domain Bacteria; phylum Bacteroidota; class Bacteroidia; order Bacteroidales; family Prolixibacteraceae; genus CAINVV01. Next base: position 248,539 of record CAXXHH010000003.1, on the reverse strand, counting down.
GTGTGAAAGACAAACAATCAAATCCGCCTTTTTCTCCTCTTTGAGAAATTTCTCCATTTTCAATGCATGCTCGAGTGGATCCAGGTATTTAATAGCGCCGTAATTTTGTTTTGAAACTAAACCGTCGAGCTCTATCCCAAGTCCATACACGCCAATCCGAATGCCTTGTTTCTTGAATATTTTGTACGGTATGATTTTTCCTTCCAGGATTGTACCCGAAAAGTCATAGTTGGAATTTATAAATGGGAAGCCTGCATTTTTTAGTTGGGCGTTCAATCCTTCCATGCCATTGTCTAAATCATGATTGCCAATGGTGGCGGCATCATAGCCCATTTCAGTCATCAATTTTAATTCCAGCTCTCCCTTGAAATAATTAAAATAGGGAGTGCCCTGGAAGATATCTCCGGCATCAAATACCAGAACATTCTTTTGTTCGGCTCTGATTTGACTAATCATCGCAGCCCGCTTGGCCATGCCTCCTTCTCCGGCGTTTCTGGCCGCATCTTTTGGAAAGGGATCAATGTGCGAATGAAAATCATTGGTGTGCAAAATGGTGAGCTGTAACAGCTCGCTTTTGGCAAATGCCTTCATCGGACCGCTTACAACAAATACGCCCAGACTTCCTGCGCCAAGCGTTTTTATGAATGTTCTTCTATTTTGCATCGTATATCCTCCCGTCTGTTTTCGCTGTTACCGTTTTACCTTCTTTTCCCAATCTCTTAAAATATTGGATGAACATATCTCTTGCCTTGATCCCGGTGTCTATCCGGTCGGTGGATTTCGCCAATATTTCGCTACCGTCTCCGCCATTGGCAATATAATCGCTGGTGACCAGCCAATACTCTTTCGCTGTATCCAGCGGCTTGCCTCCAATCTCTGGCTGGAGAGCCTTGTCTGCCTTGATACCGAACCTCGTGCCGCTAACACCTTCTCCTCCGCGTGCTGCCATATGATTGATGAACTCCAGCATCACATCGCCCTTCAGTTTCAGGAAGACAATCTCGTTTTCAAAAGGCATCATCTCAAACATCGTCATAGTCTTAATTTCACCCTTCGGAAGCGTTGTGCGCAGTCCTCCGCGATTGATCATCGAAACGTCTATCTTAATTTTGGGATACTTCGTGGCACAAAATCTGTTGGATTCTTCCAATGTTAGATCGGCAAACAGGTTTGTCAGCGGACTTTCTGGTCTGCCACCGAACAATGCCTCTTCTGAGATACAGAGTACTTCGGTCATGTCGGCATTGACCTTTTCACGGTAGGGTTTGATCAGGTTCTCAATTTTTTGGCTGGGAGCAATGCTGATCAAAGAATCCAAATGGATATTTGCCGTCTCTGATTTTTGTACGTGGTACGTTGAACATGCTGAAATCGCCAGAGCCAGAAGCAGCACGCCGAAAGTGCGGTATAGTCTCATGAATTAATCATTTGTATTGTGAAAGAATTCGTAAAAGTAGTTAAAAAAAGAGATGAGAAATAAGATATGAGAGATGTAGGGACGCATCGGGATGCGTCCTTGATTGGTAGGAACCATTTCCCAATTTTCATCCTTCCAGCATCCGATCAATATCTCTGCGATCTTTTTTCGTTGGTCTGCCGGCGCCGCGATCCCGCATGAAGAGTGCGCCGCCGTGGTCGGGATTCAGTTTTTCCAATTCCGCGGCAGGGGTGATGTCGTCGATATAATCGGGGACTAATTTCGCTCCAACCCGTTTGCCAAGTAGCTCTTTTACACGATAGGAATAGGTAACCGGATTTTTCCTTACCAGGATTTCGTCTCCGATTTTGACCACTCTGGATGGCTTAACTGCCACGCCACCAATCGTAATTCTACCTTTTTTGCACTCATCGGTAGCCAGACTTCTGGTGGCATAAACCCGGACAGACCAGAGGAATTTGTCGATTCTGATATCTTCATCCATAGAGAGAAATTTTGGATTTTGGAATTTGGATTGGGGATTGTTGGTATGGTATAGTTGAACGTTAAGTTGATAATTGGATTGACTAAAAGCAATGTCTCAATTAACCAGAAAATATTGATTAGAACGTACTTCCAAAATCCCAAATCGAAAATTCGTTCAGTTTTCTTTATTGAATTTTGTCATCGTCAGTTCTATCCCGATCGTGGCGAAGGACTTGATTATTTCTGCACACTTTTCAAGTTTGGAATTGACAACTTCCTCCTCCTCGCGCGACCATTTCCCTAAAACATGTTCAATCTGTCTGCCTCGCGGAAAATCATCGCCGATGCCGAATCGGAGCCTGCTGTACTCCGCTGTGCACAGAATTTGCTGGATGCTTTTGAGTCCGTTGTGACCGGCATCGCCCCCTTTGGAGCGCAGACGAATTTTACCAAGCGGCAAAGCCAGATCGTCAACAAGTATCAACACATTCTCTAACGGGATTTTTTCTTTCTGCATCCAATAATGTACCGACCTTCCGCTTAGGTTCATGAAGGTATTCGGTTTCAAGAGGACAAGCGTTCTGGATGCATATTTCAGCTCGGCTATAGAACCGTAACGGTTGTCGCTAAAAGAGATATTGGATGCCTTAGCTAAGGCATCCAATATCGTAAATCCAATGTTGTGACGGGTATTATCGTACTCATTTCCAATGTTACCCAAGCCAACAATAAGGTATTTCATCCAATGATGAATTGTGAAATATCAGATTATTTCTTGCCGGAAGCGGCAGGAGCGTTCATCGCAGCTTTTGCAGCACGTGTAACAACTACAGTGGCAACAGGGATGGATTTGTGATTCATGATCTCATATCCGTCTGTTTTGATGTCCGCTACGCGAATACTTTCAGAAATTCCAAGATTAGTAACGTCAATGACGATCTCGTCAGGAAGGTTTTTGAAAATACCCTTAACTTTCAATGTGCGAAGGTTGGCTTTCAAACGACCCCCTTGCTGAATACCTTTAGCATAACCTTCCAAACGAACAGGAAGATCAATTTTCAGGGCTTTTTTGTCGTGGACTTCCAGGAAGTCGATGTGTAAAAGTTTGTCTGTTACCGGGTGAAATTGCAACTCTTGCATGAATGCAGAGTGAACCTTTCCGTCGATGTTTAATTCCGCCTGATACACTTTTGGAGTGTAAACAATCTTACGGAAATCACCTTCCGGTGCATAGAAGTGAATTGGAGCTTCACCTCCGTAAAGAACGCATGGTACTAAGTCCTGAGCTCTCAGATTCCTGGTGTCTTTTTTCCCAAGGGCCTGACGCGCAGTACCTTTAATTTCGAATTTTTTCATTTCTAGTTTTTTTAATAATAAAGTGTTTACTCAGACCTCCTTCTAATTCTGAAGGTGTCCGCATCACACCCTTAAAGGCATGCTGCTAAATCGGGCACAAAGATAGAAATAAAAGTGAAAAATGAATAGAGAATAATTAAAAGAGAAAAGAGAAGAGTGAAAAATGGAAAACGCATCTTCCATTTTTCACTCTTCTCTTTTCTCTTTTAATTAAATAAACGATGAGCTGATCGACTTATTTTCGTAAACTTTCTGGATCACATCGGCAAACAAAGGTGCACAAGAAAGTATGGTGATTTTATCGGATGACTTGGTAATTGGAATTGTATCAGTAAAAAGTATTTCGTCGAGCGCCGAAGCCTCCAGACGTTCCAGGGCTGATCCGGAGAGGACGGCATGCGTGGCACAAGCCCTTACTGAGCGTGCACCCTTTGCTTTCATCAGATCGGCTGCTTTGGCAATGGTTCCGCCGGTATCGATGATGTCGTCTACGATGATCACATCTTTATTTTCAACATCCCCGATAAGGGTCATAGAGTTGATAATATTGGCTTCTGTTCTGGTCTTGTGACAGATAACCATATCGGTGCCCAGATGCTTGGCAAAAACGTTGGCTCGTTTGGTTCCACCTGTATCGGGCGAAGCGACCACGATATCCTTTAATCCCATCTGTTGAATGTAGGGAATAAACAGTGCAACCGCGCTGAGGTGGTCTACCGGTACGTCGAAAAAGCCCTGAATCTGGTCTGCGTGAAGATCCATGGTAATCAATCGGTCAATACCTGCGGTGGATAACATGTCGGCAACAAGTTTTGCACCTATCGAAACTCTCGGACGATCTTTACGATCCTGGCGCGCATATCCGAAATAGGGAATTACGGCTATAATTTTGTAGGCAGAAGCTCTTTTTGCCGCATCAACCATCAGAAGAAGCTCTAAAAGATTGTCGGCCGGAGCAAATGTGGATTGGATAATAAAAGTGAATGATCCCCTGATGGTTTCTTCATAGCAGGGTTCAAACTCACCATCCGCAAATCGGGGACAGGAAGACCTACCTAGCCCGATACCTGCGTTTTCAGCGATCTTTTCCGATAGATACCTTGATTCATTTCCTGTGAAGAGCTTTATGGTACTGGTCATATCATTTGAATTGCGTGGTGAGGGTGGAATGATGGGGACAAAAATAGAAAAAATCCTACGCGATAACGTGTAATTTGGTGGTAATTCACCAAAAAATTGAATTTAAAGGAGATTTTTCTTTTGGTGTTCATCCAAAATTTTAACGTACGCGTCTGATCTTCAATGAGTGTGAATAGTTGATTCAATGAATTCGAGTAATTCATCGCGACCGGTGCCTTTTTCTGCCGAAGTGACGAAAATTTGTGGTAGCTCCTCCCAGCTTTTAAACATTTCTTCGTGGTATACTGCCAGATTTTTCTCTATGGCATTGCGGCCCAGCTTGTCTGTTTTTGTAAATACCATGACGAATGGAACCCCATTCTCACCAAGCCAGTTCATGAAGTCGAGGTCATTTTGCTGCGGCTCAAGCCTAATATCAAGCAAGACCATCACGCAGTAAAGGTTTTGGCGGGTCAGCATGTATTTGTTGATGAACTTAAGCCACTTCTCGCGACTGGTGCGCAAGGCCTTGGCATAGCCGTATCCTGGTAAGTCGACCAGATACCACTCATTGTTGACCATAAAGTGGTTGATGAGCCTGGTTTTGCCGGGTTCCGAAGAGGTTTTGGCCAGATTCTTTGTTCCCATCAACATGTTGATCAGGGAGGATTTTCCAACATTGGACCTGCCAATGAAGGCGAATTCAGGCTGTTCACTCTGTGGACATAATCCTGGATCAGTATTACTTACAACGAATTCGGCATTTTTTATTATCATTCCACGCTAATTTTTCACTAATCACTTTTCACTTCTTAATCGACATAGACTTCGAGCAATTTCGCTTCAATTCCGTTTAGCGGTTTCAAAATGAAATTCTCAATCGAAGCGGGTACCAGCAGTGTCTCGCCCTTCTGAACTGTTATCGTTTCGGATTCCCAATTCAGGGTATACGATCCTTCAAAGCAGAGATATATTACGAATGTGTCTTTTGCGCTGAAATCACGTTCAACTTCCGTTGTAAGTTGCAATAAATTGGTGGTGAAATAGTTGCATTTCGCCAACTCAACAGATTCATTCTCTTTCGGAAGGTAGGGAGTTTGTCCTTGTTTATGGTGTTTGAAATCAATGGCATCGAGTGCCAGCTCGGTATGAAGTTCGCGCGGTTGTCCTTTGTCGTCCACCCTGTTGAAATCAAAGATGCGATAGGTTACGTCTGATGTTTGCTGAATCTCAGCAACCACAATCCCTTTGCCGATCGCATGCACCCTTCCTGCCGGGATAAAAAATACGTCACCAGGCTTGACAGGATCAAATTGCAATAAATTCTCGAGCTTATCATTCGATAAAGCAATCAGATAACTGTCGCGGTCGATGGTTCGGTTGAACCCGGAAATTAACTCAGCGCCTTCTTCTGCTTGCACCACATACCACATCTCGGTCTTGCCAAATGCTCCGTGCCGCTCTTTCGACAATTTGTCGTCCGGATGTACCTGGATGGAAAGACGGTCGTTGGCATCGATATATTTTATCAATAGCGGAAATTCAGTGCCAAATTTGTCGTAGACTTTTTCGCCTACCAGTTCTCCCATATAAACTTCAATCAATTCTTCGAGGTTATTTCCTTTCAGAAAGCCATCGGAAACGACCGATATGTCATCCTGTACGCCTGACAGTTCCCAGGATTCACCACAATTTTTGATGCCGTGATGTTTATTTAGCAGCGTTGTCAACTTATCACCACCCCAGATTCGCTCCTTGAAGATAGGCCTGAATTTTAGCGGATAAAGATTTTTCATTTCAATGAATTATATAATATTTTGTATTTCAATTATTTAATATCTAAGTAGCTATGCCCTGATATCTCCGACATTTCAACCTTATCTATATTTTTATCTTTTAACTCAAATTCTTAGTCCACGTAATCCACAACCGACCGGTCGACCGTGTTTTCCCTTACCAGGACTACTACCTTCTGGTGTTCAGGGTGATCGCGATAGACAAGAAATTCTTCGTACGACTCGAAACGGGTAACCAGACTGATATCAAAGGATGCCGCATTTAACTCAAAATTTGAGCCAACCTCGATATATTTTAGTGCATCAATTTTGTCTTTCAAGCCTTCCAGCGCATTTACAATTTGAGCGCGAGCCCCAGCTTTGAGTTGGTCGTCCTGGAAATCTTTGAGTTTGAATAATACAATATGGTTAAACATGGTGAGTATGATTTAAGAGTGAAAAGCGAAAAGTGATTAGTGAAAAATTGAGCGTGAACTTTAAAATTAATGATGATTGAACTGTTAAGTTTTCCGAAGCAAAAATAGCAGATATTCTCCATTTCTGGTTAACTTTTAGAATGAACTGAATTCCGGATGGCCAAAAATTACCTTATCTTTGTTCAATACCCGTTTTTCATTTGTTGTTCGTTTTTCACTTCTAGTTTCTCACTTATCGATTTTAAGCATGAGCATGTTAATCATAGGAATAGCCGGTGGCACAGGATCTGGCAAAACCACAGTCGTCAATAAAATCATCGATCGACTTTGCATGGATGATGTGACAATTCTGTCGCAAGACGCGTACTACCGTGATAACAGTCAGTTACCATTGGAGGAACGGCAAAAAATCAATTTTGACCATCCGGATGCTCTCGAATTTGAGCTTTTATGTGAGAATATCCGCAAGCTTAAGAAGGGTGAAACGATTCAACAGCCCATCTATTCCTACCTGACATGCACCCGGGCAGCCGAAACCACCACCATCGAACCCAGGAAGGCAATTATTGTGGAAGGTATTCTTTGCTTGTGGCCTAAGGAGTTACGGAAATTGATGGATATCAAAATATTTGTAGATTGTGAGGCAGACGTCCGCTTATCCAGGGTCATCCAGCGCGATATGGTGGAGAGGGGTAGGGATGTTCAAACTGTCTTAAAAAGGTACGAAGACACGGTGCGCCCAAGTCACCTCCAGTTTATTGAACCCACCAAAAGATATGCGGATATTATCGTCCCGGAAGGTGGTAGTAACAAAGTTGCGATCGATATTATCACACAGTATATTATTAAGCATCTGATAGATCACCCCTAGAGAGTTAAAAGTTGAGAGTTAAAAGTGGAAAGTTAACTCCCAACTTTTAACTTTCCACTCCAAACTCCAAACTTTCCTAGTCATGTTAGAAAAAATACAGCCCGAACATATTCTTTATCTGGATATTGAAACTGTTCCCCAGGTAGAAAAACTTGCTGATTTTCCTGAGAAGATTCAGAAGCTGTGGATTCGCAAAGCCGAGGCCATGACGAGGGAAGGGGACTCGCCCGAGAAGCTTTTTGAGCGTGCCGGGATCTATGCCGAGTTTGGTAAGATTATTTGTATTTCCTGCGGAACTATTTATCGGAGAGGCACAAAGCGGATTTATCGGGTGAAGTCTTTTTACGGAACCGACGAATTGATCTTGCTGAAAGAGTTTTTGGCGATGCTGGAGAAATTTATGGCAAATCCGTACCACCGTTTGTGCGCTCACAACGGATTGGAATTTGACTTTCCGTATATCGCCAGGCGGTTGTTGATCAACGGATTAAAGCTGCCGCCAATCCTAGATATTGCCGGGGCAAAGCCATGGGAGGTTCGCGACTATCTTCTGGACACCATGCAGTTGTGGAAGTTTGGCGATTACAAGCATTACACCTCGCTCGACCTTCTGTGCACAATTTTTAATGTACCGACCCCAAAAGATGACATCGACGGCAGCCAAGTCGCTGGTGTCTACTACCATGAAGGTGATCTGGACAGAATTGCCCGGTATTGCGAGAAGGATACGCTTGCTGTTGCCCAGATTCTACTGCGGTTCAAAGGGGAACAGTTGATTGAATCTGGCAATTTCGAGATAGCTCAGTAACTGGTATTTCATTAAACTGACAGTTTTCGAATGCTTCTCTCCAATCAACAGTAATTTTCCACTCGTCACTCCATATCTTTTTCACTCTTCATTTTTATTTTTCCCTTTTCACTCTCCACTTTTCACTTTTCTCCCCTCATTTTTCACTATTTTATCCATCTGATGGATGAGTTTTGCTATTTTTGCGGCAAAATATTTTAATTGTCCCCAGTTATGCCTAAAGTTGTCAGCGGAATAAGATCGACAGGAAACCTTCATCTTGGTAATTATTTTGGCGCCGTGAAAAATTTTATCGAGATGCAGCACAATCACGATACTTATTTCTTTATCGCGGATCTGCATTCATTAACCACTCATCCGGTGCCGGATCACCTTTATGGCAATGTCAGACAGGTACTTGCGGAGTATCTTGCGTGCGGAATTGATCCGGAGAAAGCCACTGTTTTCATTCAGAGTGATGTTCCTGAGGTGTCCGAGCTTTATCTTCTGATGAACATGAATGCGTATCTGGGAGAATTGGAACGTACTACTTCTTTCAAGGATAAAGCACGCCAGCAGCCGGATAATGTGAATGCCGGATTGTTGACCTATCCGGTGTTAATGGCAGCCGATATTATCATTCATAAAGCCAATCTCGTACCTGTCGGGAAGGATCAGGAACAAAATTTGGAGATGTGCCGCACCTTTGCCCGCCGTTTCAACAGGATGTATAATGTGGAACTCTTCCCGATTCCTCAGCCGTATGTCTTTGAGGGACAAGATATGGTGAAGATTCCCGGATTGGACGGATCCGGCAAAATGGGTAAATCGGAAGGAAATGCCGTTTCGCTGGCCGACTCTCCCCAGGTTATTCGCAAAAAAGTAATGAAAGCCGTTACTGATAGCGGTCCCATAGAGCCCAACCAGAAGAAACCGGAGGTAATCCAGAATCTCTTTACGTTGCTGGATGTTGTTTCAACACCGGAAGTGGTTGCGCATTTTGACTTGCAATACAACGATTGCTCCATCCGTTATGGCGATCTTAAAAAGCAGCTGGCTGAAGATATCATCAACTTTACAAATCCAATTCGCGAAAGGATCGAAGCCCTCCTGTCGGACGAAGTATATCTGTCCAAAGTTGCTAAACTCGGCGCAGAGAAAGCGAGAGAATCAGCAGCTAAAACCTTATCCGAAGTTCGGGAGGTGATTGGAATTAAGAAGTTTTATTAGTCATTACAAATGCCGGGTTCTTTCATAGCCGTCCGCTAAAGCAGACGGCTATGAAAATGGAATGCTTATATCTGAATTTGAACATTCAACACAATTTAAGGTATTTGAGCAAGAAAAGCGATTTTTCCAATACACATTTCTGCAACGAGCATGTTAAATATCCCCTATCAATGGAATATTTTGGATTCTTTCATTGCCGTCAGCTTTAGCTGACGGCCAAGAATGTTCATGGATGAGGGCTTTCCGAAATATCATTGAATAATTTATTCATCTTTGGCAAGCTTAAATCCATATCTTGAAATAAATTCATCAGCCTCTTCGGGAAATGACCTAAATCGATGATGTTCTTCTTGGTTTTTAATATATTTCACTACAGTGCCAACAATCGATTCACTTACCGAAATCGCAAAATAATCGTCTTGCCAGGAAAATTTATAAGGAAGTACGTGATTTTTATTAATCCAAAATGAGGATTCCCCTTTAATCAACTGAACGACTTGTGCTATTGTTTGATCCTTTCCTATTGAGATTAAACAATGAATATGATCATCAGAACCATTGATGGCTTGTAGAAAAATCTCTTTCTTTTTGCAGTTTGACATGATGTGTTCATGGACTGCATGGCTTAATTCTTTGGAGAGCGTTTTTTCTCTGTACTTTGTTGCAAATACCAAATGAATCCAGATTCTGACATATGACATAGTTTTGTTAGTGTTATTTGGCTAAAGCCGGGTTTTATCTGGATGCCATAGCCGTCTGCTTTAGCTGACGGCAATGTAGATGGAATGCTTTTATCTGAATTTGAGCATTCAACACAATTTACCGTATTTGAGCAAGAAAAGCGATTTTTTCAATACAAATTTCTGCAACGAGCATGTTAAATATCCACTATCGACGGGGTATTTTGGATTTTTTCATAGCCGTCAGCTAAAGCAGACGGCTATGAAAAAGGAATGCTTTTATCTGAATTTGAGCATTCAACACAATTTACCGTATTTGAGCAAGAAAAGCGATTTTTTCAATACAAATTTCCGCAACGAACATGGTAAATATCTACTATCTATGGAGTATTTTGGATTCTTCCATAGCCGTCAGCTTTAGCTGACGGTCAGCGAATCAGAATAGAAAGGGGCTTTAGCCAAAAATCAGCTAAGATTGATCAATTCTCTCCTTTCTTATTGCCTCCTTTTTCCTATTTTTGCCAACTTGAACAAATATTGGAAGTTATATGCTTCCTGAAATCATTTTAAAGTTGAGACGATGAAAGAGATCCCAGTCAAATACGATCCAACCACCATCGAGGACAAATGGTACAGCTATTGGATGGAACAGAATTTTTTCCATTCAGAGCCCGATGAGCGTGAGCCATATACGATTGTAATCCCGCCGCCAAATGTGACAGGGGTTCTTCATATGGGACATATGCTGAATAATACCATTCAGGATGTGCTGGTGCGCCGTGCCCGGATGTTGGGCAAAAACGGCTGTTGGGTACCGGGAACCGATCATGCCTCGATCGCCACAGAGGCGAAAGTTGTAGATAAGCTCTTAAAAGAAGGAATCAAAAAGGATAGCCTCACACGGGATCAGTTTCTGGAGCATGCCTGGGAGTGGACTCACAAACATGGAGGAATCATCCTTGAACAGCTAAAGAAACTCGGCGCTTCATGCGATTGGGAGCGTACAGCCTTCACGATGGACAAGGTGCGTTCCGAATCCGTCATTCGGACGTTCGTCGATTTATACAACAAGGGCTACGTCTACCGTGGAGTACGGATGGTTAACTGGGATCCGGCTGCGAAAACTGCCCTCTCTGACGAGGAAGTAATCTACCGTGAGGAGCAATCCAAGTTATATTATGTTCGCTATCTGATTGAAGGAACAACAGATCAATATGTTACTGTCGCCACAACGCGCCCTGAAACAATTTTGGGTGACACAGCCGTTTGTGTGAATCCGGCGGATGCCCGCTTTACGCATCTCGCAGGAAAGCGGGTTTTGGTTCCATTGGTAAACCGCAGTGTACCTGTCATCCAGGACGAATATGTTGAAATTGACTTTGGTACCGGCTGTCTGAAAATCACACCAGCACATGATACCAATGATTATGAAATCGGTATTCGTCATAATTTGGAGGTTATTGATACGTTCAATGACGATGGTACGCTGAGTGCTAAGGCACAGTTATTGGTGGGCGTCGACCGGTTTGAGGCGCGCAAGCAAATCATCCCGATGTTGGAAGCTGCCGGCAATCTGGTGAAAATTGAGGATTATAACAATAAAGTTGGCTATTCAGAGCGGACGCATGTGCCCATCGAACCAAAGCTTTCTGCGCAGTGGTTTCTGAAGATGAGCGATTTGGCCAAACCGGCTCTCGAAGCGGTCGAAAATGATACGATCAAATTTTATCCTTCCAAATTCAAAAATCTCTACCGTCATTGGATGGAGAATATAAAGGATTGGTGCATCTCCCGTCAGCTCTGGTGGGGACATCGCATTCCAGTCTATTATTTACCTGATGGCACCTTCGTGGTAGCAGAAACGGAGGAAAAGGCACTCGAGCTCGCGAAGGTTCAAACAGGCAATGAGGCGCTTGAGATCAAAGACCTGCGTCAGGATGAGGATGTTCTCGATACGTGGGCATCCTCCTGGTTGTGGCCGATTTCAGTTTTTGAGAAGGAAGATCCAACTGATACCTGTGATTTGGATTATTATTATCCAACCAACGACCTGGTTACCGCTCCCGAAATTATCTTCTTTTGGGTAGCCCGGATGGTAATCGCAGGATATGAATACAAAGGAACATTTCCGTTTAAAAATGTCTATTTCACCGGTATCGTTCGCGACAAGCTGAGGCGCAAGATGTCCAAGTCGTTGGGTAATTCGCCCGATCCGCTTGATCTGATTGCCAAATATGGCGCCGATGGTGTTCGGGTTGGAATGTTGCTCTGTTCCCCTGCCGGGAACGACATCCTGTTCGATGAGTCGCTTACTGAGCAGGGCAGGGGCTTCCTGACAAAGGTTTGGAATTCATTCCGTTTGATCAATGGTTGGGAGATTGACGAGTCAATTCCGCAGCCTGAACATTCCCGGTTAGGAATTGAATGGTTCAGGGCAAAACTGGATGAAGCCATCGTTCTGATGGATGACCATTTTGAAAAGTATCGGTTGAATGATGCGTTGCTGACAATTTTCACCACCATTCGGGAAGAGTTTTCGGGATGGCTGCTCGAGATTATCAAGCCTGCATATCAACAACCGATTGATAAAAAGACTTATTCCGAAGTTATCGGACTGTTGGATGAATTGCTTCGTTTGCTGCACCCCTTCATGCCATTTATCAGTGAGGAGATCTGGCAGATTATCGGCGAACGCAAGGCAGGAGAGTCTGTTATGATGGCATCGTGGCCAAAACCATCCGGGAAAAACGATGAATTGTGCGAGCGGTTTGAGTTGGCAAAAGAGGCTATAGCCGGCATCAGGACCATCCGCAAAGAGAAAAATATCGCCACACGAGATGCAATAGAATTGTTCATCATTCCCGGCGAAAAGGGCTATGTACCCGAATTCGACGCTGTGATTTCCAAGCTTGGAAATGTTGCCACACTTGAAATTCGTTCTGAAGAAGTTTCCGGTGCTGCCACGTTTATGGTGAAATCATCAGCCTATTATATCCCATTTGTCGGGAATATTGACGTAGAGGCCGAAACAGCAAAGATTAATGAAGAGCTGACGTACTACCGTGGATTCCTGGAAACTGTACTCAAGAAACTGAGTAATGAAAAGTTTGTGGCAAGCGCCCCTGCAAAAGTCGTGGAGATCGAACACAAGAAGCAGGCAGATGCCGAAGAGAAAATCAAGATTCTGGAGGATCGGCTGGCGGCTATTAGATAGTTGATCGTTTAGGCGGGTCGCTGCAGAACGGATACGGTTTTATCGGATTTTTTATTTGACACAGACGCGCTGCCGAATTGTACAAACGTACGGCTGCATGGTAGAGACGCACGGCCGTGCGTCTCTACTTTCACCTCTGCAGCGGAAAGATGCCGACCGAAAACCATGGTTGCAGGATCTGCTGGTAGCTGATGTTACCAGCCGTATTCCTTTTTCTTCATTATTTGTCATTGTTACGATAATAAAGTGACACCTCTTAAATTTGCTTGATTGCTTTTCAAAAATGCATAGGTTATTTTATCCACTTTACAGTCAACAAACTGTACTGTTTTAAATCTCTTGTTGTTTTTGAAGAACGTGTTTAATAGTGTTGCGCTCTGGAATTTTACTCCATAAAAGGTACAGTTTTCAAAAAGCAGCCATCCAAAGTACCTTCAAAGACTATGTCCTGAATCTGCATTTCAATAAAAGAGGTACTATTCCACTTTGAATTTATAATTGTGTTTTTCATGAAGTTACTGGATTTGAATGTCGTTTTTGTAAAATCGGCATCGGAGAAATCACAGGCGTTTATATTACTTTTTAAAAATTCAGTTTCTATAAGTGAGCATTTTTTGAATATATTGTTGCCTAAATTGGAACTCTGAATGTGGCTGTCGCTAATGTTCGAATCCGTGAAGTCACAGCTTTCAATATTATTGTCTTTTAAAAGAAGACCAGACATATTAGAACCGATAAACAAACATCTCTGCATATTGGCGGAACTGAATTTTTCGTGAAGGTTGTTTAATCCTGAAAAATCGCTATCCACTAAGTTCAACTTTGACATATCCCAACTAAGTTTTTTCTTTTGTACACCAGATGGCGATTCTGTCGACTGTTTTGTCAAAGACTCAACGTTTGTTAGTTCTTTGTCTGTCGATTGGAAACTCTCTGAAAAATAGTTAAGGTCAACACCCAGAATTTCAGCAATGCGGTTTAATGTAGTGATGTCGGGCATTGATTCACCCCGTTCCCATTTTCCTACTGCTTGAGAACTGATTGATACTTGTAGTGCAAGTTCTGCTTGTGAAAGATTTGTTTTCTTCCTTGCTGCGGCAATTTTGTCGCCAATTGATTTTGAATTTAGCATCTTAGTTTTATTTTAAAGTTTTGATGCTGCAAAGTTATGTTGCCAAGCTAAACTAGTGAAAAATTATTAGCTACTTATGGTTGTAGTTGCACTACTTTCAGTGGTATTTGACAACCAATGGTTGTTTTAAGTACTTGTTCCGTTTTTGTCCCCAAAAAATACTTTAAAACTGTCTCGGTTGTGTGGTCGTCCCAGCATTGCCGCTAACGTATGAAGCTACTTGCTGTCTGGACTGCGGGCGGTTAAGCTAATGCTGATGGTCGATACCTGGTAATCCCGGAGGACAGCCAAGGTGGTCAATCGCAGAGGCACGGATTGCAAATCCGCGCCAGCCGAGGGTTTTATTGGATTTTTTATCGGGCACGAACGAACGGCCGAATTGTAGAGACGCACGGCCGTGCGTCTCTACAGATGACAATTTTCACATCAGCAGCAAAAAGATGCACCTAAACCCGCTGCTGCCGCACATGATGGGCAACTGATACTATAACAATCTGTTAGTCAGTCAAGTAAATTATCGATCTCTAGTTTCAAGTTAGGCAAATGTCTTATTATCGTTCCCCAGATAATTTCATTGTCAATTTTGTCGTAACCATGGATCACTCGATTGCGCATACTGATAATTTGTCGTTTACCCGATATCTCAATAGTTGAATCCAATTTCTCAATTCGACTCATTGCTTCTCCAACAATTTCAAACTCTCGTTCGACCGCTCTTCTCAGCATCTTATCTGCCATGTAAACCTTAAAATCACGCTTGTCCCCGAGATATTTTTGAATGGAATCTATCGATTCCTGGATATCAAACAGATATTTTTTAATCTCATTATCCATATAGCAAGGTCTTTGTCTGGTTAACTGAATCAATAAAATATGGATTAGACAAAGATTTGTCCGTAACTAAGTCAACAGGACGTTGAAATAGATTTTCAAATTTATCAGCTAAATCAAAATATGTGTCTGCATAATCTCCGTAGTCCATAGGTTTAAAGGAGATTAGTAAATCAATATCACTTTTGTCGTTAAATCTGTCGGTGCAGACTGAACCAAAAGCGAATAATGACTCCACATTATGTGTCATGCATAATGATTTGATCCTGTCAATATTATCGGATATTAGTCTTTGCATATCAATGTTTTGCACAAATCTATCATTAATGTTGAAATCATACAAGTGCCGTTTTACAATTGGTTATATAGTATGAGGCTACTTGCAGGTCCGGACTGCGGGCGGTTAAGCTAACGCTGTTGGTCGATTCCTGGCAATCCCAGAAGACTGCCAGGGTGGTCAATCGCAGAGGCACGGATTGCAAATCCGCGCCTCTGCGGAGGGTTTTATCGGATTTTTTATTTGGCACAAACGTACGGCTGCATGGTAGAGACGCACGGCCGTGCGTCTCTACAGATGATAATTTTCACATCTGCAGCGGAAAGAGACCCACCGAAAACTGCGGTTGCAGGATTTGTGGGTAGTAGAAGTTATAGGCTTGGTGTACCATCATCCTACTAGCCTGTGGGAATTTCATTTATGTTTCTAAAATCTAGTGGTATATGAATATTTGTTGGAAATTTATTCAAAAATATTCCGAGCTCATGCGTTCTATTATCACTGAAATTTTTAAAATTTGTTATTTCGGTCAAGTTGTTGATTCCATTTTTATTATCAATACTCAATACGTATCCAAATGGAGAATATGCTAATTCACAGACAACACCATAAGTGTTCGTAATTGTCGGAAATCCGAATTTTCTGAATTGGCCTTCGTTTGTCATATACAGGTAAAATCGATATTTCTCAGGCAAAACTTGCTGCTTTGGGTTTAATACGAAATCTAATAGCTCTGGGCATTTCTGTGTAAAAATCGGGTCACTAATTGAGATAAACATAGAAGCAATTTGTTTTAGGATTCGAAGGGGATTCATTTTTTTCGCTTTAAAATGAATGAAGTCAAAATCATGTCTTTGAACTAGATGCATTGCGATATTTACAAAATCCGAGAAAGGTCGAACATAATTTTGTCCTAAAAAATTATTGCATTCTTCACATAAACAATAGAATCCGAGTCCTCCTTGCATTTTCTTCCCATTTGGTTTGAACTCTAGAAGATTAGGCGTTTCATAATATTCATTTTGCGGGAATGAATAGTACTCTGTCGTTTTATTATATGCAACTCTTGGAGGAATATGCTCAAAACTAAGTTTCTTATTTTCTCCACAAATTTTACAAATTCCTATTTCTACTTTTTTGTTTTTCATCTCATATAGTGGACGCCATTACAATTGCCAATAACGTAGGAAGCTACGCGCAGGGTCTGATTGCGTGCGGTTAAGCTAATGCTGATTCGATACCTGCCAAGACAGGAAGGACGGCCCGGGCGGGTCAATCGCGGAGGCACGGATTGCAAATTAGGGGTGTTCGGAAGAAATTTAAGAACGTGCAAATAGGTGTTGCTGATTTTGCCATTTTAGCGGAAAACCAAACTGGGATCGCCACCACATTGTTTTACAACAAGCTTAATAATCAATTCGTTCAATTCAATAGAAATGCGCCTTACTGCAGTTTTATAACCTACTTTATTAATCCTTTTATAGAGTAATACCAGCATTGAAGTTATCATAGTCATGTATAGCATTACCTGCATCCCATTTTCACTGGTAGAGGTGATATGGCTGAAGTTGAGCTCTTGTTTGAGAAACCTGAAAAACACCTCAATATCCCACCTTTTTTTGTAATACTGCAATATTTCCTCGGCATCCAGATCAAAGATATTGGTGAAAAATTGATAGGTGACTCTAGTCTCAGGGTTAGTGGCAGTGATCATCCGGTAATGATCCTCAAAAAAAGTTCTTTTATCAGGTATCCCTATCTGGACTATCAAATCACTTTCCAATTCAAGAGTGCCTAGCTTTCTATTGGTGCCCTTTTCAATTTCTTCAACGACCCGAAATCTTCCCTCTGATTTAAATCTGGTGACAAATCGAGTATCATTTTTTGATAGTGTTTGATAAACCTCACGTTTATCAACACCCCGGTCGAAAACAAATACTGCACTTTTACTCTTTTCAGCATATTTAAAGATGACTTGAGGAATAGTAGTACTTTCAGATAAATTTGCTCTGTCTGTAAATATTTCAGACATACATGGGAAGGTGCCGTCAAAAGCAACCGTATATTTGATTTGCTTCTTTAAGGTCTTTGATCCTATATTCATTCCTTTCTTAAGTTTATTTGCGGCTTCTGCCACCATGGTGGAATCAACACGCACCAGCCGATTTTTCTCAATCTCTTCCTGACTGTAATATTGATTGAAAATACTGAATATCAAATTGTATGACTGTCTGAAAAACTCCAGGTTGATAATTGATAGACGTTCCGAAATTGAATTGTACTTTACCGACTTTTCTCCAGGAAGATCAAAAAGGAACTTAAAAGTGGAACTATTGAAAATATCCTCCATCGTTCGAAGGCTATTCCGCTGACACTCAACCAAGGAATACAATAGCAAGCAAAAAATACTTTTCCCGTCAAGAACCTTCACATAATGGTTGACATTGGTTTGCCTGGCAATCCTATTCAATTCATCATCGGGTAACAATGACAATAAATTTATCACCGAGATCTTACTTTTTTGCTTCACAAAATTCATTTATAAAGCAAAAGTAGATTCCAAGTCTTAATTTAAGTATCAAATCAACAGAAAGTTACAAACAGGAGCTACAGAAAATTGTTGAAAATGGCTGAATTTTCAAATCAAAAATGCGATTGTAAAATCAAGATATGCCGAAATTTATCTATGTGCTTGAAATACTTGGATTTATGCTAAGTAAATTTCTTCCGAACACCCCTAATTGCAAATCCGCGCCAGCGGTGATGAACTTGCAATTTGCTCTGAAACCCGCATGATGTATACACTGTGTTGGCTGCTGCTCTTTTTACTTATTATTAATTGTAATCCTTATCAAAGCTTTGTTTTATTAAATCAAATGGACTCTGTCTGGTTTTTCTCATGGTTGCTAAAGAGTCTCCGATTTTTTGATAATAGTCCTTTTGTTTAAAATCACGTTTTATGTTATCAAATTGCTCTGTTGTCTTTTCGTCCTGAATGTTAAAACTATCAATTAAAGCAATTCCTATTTTCTTTACTCTTTCTAGTCGTTGAAAAACTCCGTAGTAATCTTCCTTTGTAATTTTTATTGGATTTTTCAATTGGTCATCATAATCACAATAAAATCCCTCCTTTCTGAAAATGTCAACTTTTGAAAACCAATTAAATTCTTCCTTAATCAGAATCATTTTTCGGAAAAGGTAAAACTTTATGTTCTTTTCGAAAAATTCCTTATCGTTTTTAATCTCTTCGCTTAGTATGATTATACTGTTAGGATTCTCACGAACTTTACCAATAAATTTAAGAAGCTCCTCCCCAAATAAACTCATAACAAACATAGCGTATGCAAGAAAATAGCGAATTTGGTGATGATTAAAAATTGCGTCCATTCCCTTTACATTTCTAAATTCAAATCCTTTCCCATCAAGAAACACCACAAGGGCTTTAATTAATTCTTCTACACTGATTATTGCCATTGAAGTTGCACCACCATACTCTTCAATATCAGCAAGTTTTTTGCCAGCATCCCATTTTTTGTCCGAATTTTCAAGGATGTCTCTATAAACTATGAGACACTCTTTTTTAGAAATTGTCAAAAAGGTCTTGCTACTCATTTTATTTTCACAATCATTTTCAAGTTAGCACTGTCTTTTCTAGAGTTGCAGCCAGCGTGGGAAGCTGCACGCTGGGGAGGATTGCGGGTGATTTCCTGTCAAGCCGAAAAGCAGCTTGAGCGGAAAGATGCACACCGAAAACCACCGCTGCACGATTTGCGGGTAGCTATTGTTATGCACAGGGGTTCACTATCCAAAAAGTGTTTTTTCAATTATTGATTTATTCTTTCTCTCCTTTATAATATCTTTTTCTCCAACGGTACCATATAATAATGGTGATGTACTTGAATGAACCAGAATATTCTCCATTACTAACTGTGAATTAAAATTAGCATAGCAGTATAGACAATGATGCTTACAAGTATTATATGCGCCAATGTCTACACTTTCAATACATCCACAAACATCTCTTTGGTTTTTATCTTTTGAAACATTAATCCTTTTACCAAGGATTCTCTCAATTAGAATATTGTCGATACACCTATTGTGTCCAACACCTAGTGATTCTAATTCAATACTTTCTGCACATGTTTCAAGAGAAAGATTATATCTGTTCGAGATAGCTTTAAGGTTTATGGAAATTGATATAGTTTCCTCTTCCTCAAGCTTTCTTACGTCAGTTTTTTTTAGATTCCTCTCACATTTTTTATATAAATCAATAAAACTAATTACACATTTTTCGGTATACGGACTAATTTTTTCTGCAATTGATTCAAAATACTTTAAATGATAATCGGCGGTATATTTTTCTGAAATAAGAATTGGATCATATCTCCAGATAACCTTTTCTTTCCCAATTATTTTTGATAGCTCTATAAATGAATCTATTATCTCATTTTTCTTGGGAACCGTTGGCTCTAAATCTTTCCCATAAGAGTTAATGGTATATTGAAAGTAGAATTTGTATGAGTTTAATTCGGTCAATCTACTCAAAAAAGGGTTAGCGTTTTTTGTCCAGAAAACGAAACAATCAATATCCTCTTGACGAAGAGATATTTTGCTAATTTGGTTCTTATTAATAGGATTACGAACATAGACAAACCCCTCTTTTAAACGATTAAAAAACCATTCAGAGTAGAAGGCTGGTATATCAGTTCTGCGACTAGCACTAATTATCATACAATTCCTTTTTAATTACTATTTGAGCAGTGTGTCCACATTCTCTCCATGTTTCAAACCTATCTCTTATATGTAGAGGGATAGGATGAAATAGTGCATCTGTTTGATGTCTAATACTTCTTTCATAACAATATCCTTTAAAACGATAACGAGTCGTAATATAGCTTGCGCGCCCTCTATTATTTAGACTATTTAATGACACCTCAAAGTTATCTCTAACAATTTTATGATTAGTGTCATTTAGAATTATAAATGAATTATTTGGCATAGAGTCAATAATTATTTGTTCGAGATTTAACAAGAAATCATTTACGTCAATTCCCGCTTTGGGCAAATGAGAAATCAAGTATGAAAGCACCAGAATATTGGGTGTAAAATCTAGATTTTCAAACTCTTCAAAGGTGTTCAAACAATAAAACTCAATATTTCGGTTTGGATCATCATGAACAGAATTTGATATGGTAGTATGAATCCTCCCCCAACGATGATTTAGATCAAAACCTTTATAGTCAACTAGTACTTCCGGTAATGCATTACATATTCCAAATAATTCTGATGCAGGACCACAACCAATTGATAAAATTCTATAATGCTCAAGAGCTCTAAGCTCAAGGTGGCGATTGAACAAGTGGTATATCTCTGCACTTTTTGCATAAATATATTCACAAACGTAATGATATATTAAATTATCGCAGTCATAGTCTCTGGTACTATAAAAGCCATGAATTGCATTAAAACATTTTGAACATCTCCCTGCACAATTAGGATTCAGGCAGGTAACACATTGTTCGTCAGTGCGACCATACAAATTATTGCTGTATTCGACTAATTCTGGAATTGTTATCATATTTGTCGTAAGGTGAGATTTTCAGCCTTGTACATAACTAGTATGTTTCAGTCGGTTTACTGTATTTATATGGTGCCTAATTGCTTTAATCCGGTGGAAATTCTTTATCCTCAACATATTCGTTAGCTTTAGGTTATAACGAAGGTAACAGCAATTTTTGAAAAAAGTAAGAGTTATGTCTCTTATTTTCAATTTTTAACATAATAATTTCCAGGTGCTAAATTGTCCTGCGGACTAGCAATTTTCTTTACAGCTGGTGGATTTAGGTGGGGATAAATCGTTGTGGAATTAATGCTGCAGGGCCTTACTGCAGGCTGAATGTAGCGAACAATGCAACAAATCCCAAATGGTTATTATGGGATTTGCCTTTGTCGCTTTTCTCCAAATAATTTATGAGACTGTTCAAAATTACATTTCCTAATCCCGGTAGGGATTTTATGTGGGTAGAAAATCGACAAATTTCGATTATCTCGTCCCGGACGGGACGAAAGGGGCTTGCCATCATTTGCCTTCTACCCACATTTGATGCCTACGGCATATTGAATTTTAATCATTTTGATTTTTGGGTTTACCCCGAACCCTGAAGGGAGCCCTAAAAATCAAAAAAACGCCCTTTGGGGCTGGGTGTTTTTTTTGATTTTGGGTGTACGTTCAAATTTTATACAGTTTTTTAGTTCACCAAAATCAAAAAGGGCTCCCGCAATGGAAGCCCTTTTTGATTGTAATCGTATGATTAAACTGGCTGATTAATCTCCTTGTCAAGAGATTTTATAGTTTGATTTATTGCAGTACTTCCTCTACCTGAAAATAAGGTAATCCCCATGCATCGGCTACGCCTTTATAAACGATCTTTCCGTTCACAACGTTGAGTCCTTTACGCAGGGCTTTGTCTTCGATGCAGGCTTTTTTCCATCCCATGGATGCCAAACTTATGGCGTATGGAAGTGTTGCATTTGTCAAGGCAATAGTCGAGGTGCGTGGAACGGCTCCCGGCATGTTTGCCACTGTATAATGAATCACATCATCAACAACGTAGGTCGGATGATCATGAGTTGAAGGTACAGTTGTCTCGATGCATCCACCCTGGTCAACGGCAACGTCTACCATCACGGTACCGGGATTCATCGTTTTCAGCATATCCTTGGTGACGAGGAACGGAGCTTTCGTTCCCGGAATGAGAACAGCGCCAATAATCAGGTCACTGACCTTAACTTGTGAACGAATATTGTAATCGTTTGACATCTGAGTCTTAACATTCGCTGGCATGATGTCATCGAGGTAACGAAGGCGTTTCAGGCTGATATCCATGATAGTCACATCGGCACCCAGTCCGGCGGCCATTTTGGCGGCCTCGGTTCCAACGATACCACCACCCAAAATCAGAACTTTTGCTGGCAATACTCCGGGAACACCTCCCAGTAACATGCCACGTCCACCGAATGTTTTCTCCAGGTATTTTGCACCTTCGTGAATAGACATCCTTCCGGCTACCTCAGACATCGGGATCAGCAATGGCAAGGAACGGTCGTCCAATTCTACAGTTTCGTAGGCCAGACAAACGGCTTTGCGGTTGATCATTGCATGAGTCAATGGTTCAGAAGAAGCAAAGTGGAAATATGTATAGACGAGTTGTCCCTCTTTAATCAATGAATATTCAGACTCGATCGGCTCTTTCACTTTCACGATCATGTCCGCGATAGCATAAACTTCTTCAATGGTAGGAAGAACGATTCCGCCTGCCTCGACGTATTCAGCATCGGCAAATCCGCTTCCGTTTCCGGCGGTAGCCTGAACATAAACAGCATTGCCTCTTTTAACTAACTCGGCTACACCGGCTGGAGTCAGCGCAACACGGTTTTCGTTATTTTTAATTTCTTTTGGTAATCCGATTATCATGGTAAACTAATTTTAATTGTCTACAAAATTAAGCAAAGAAACCAGCACCATACCATGACTAAATCCCATATATTAAAGGGTATTCATAGTTTTACATAAGTGAACGATGTGGTGGTGTTTACTGTTCATTTTTTAATTATTGGGGTGATTTCTTAACAAAAAGAAAGTATTTGGGTGGAAATTAAAAATAATTATAATTGTATCTTTGGGGCGGACAATAATCAAAAGTACTGAATGCCTGCAATATCTAAGAGGGGAGAGGAGTTACCCGAATCGGCCATCAGAAAGCTGGTTCCGTATGCCGAAAAAGCCAAAGCTTTGGGTCGCAAAGTTTATCATTTAAATATTGGTCAGCCTGATATTAAGACTCCGCAGCATGCCATTGAGCGGATACGAAATTTCGATTTTGACCTTATTCCTTATGGGCATTCATTTGGAAATGAGACCTATCGGAAGAAGTTGGAACAATATTACCGCGACCGTAACCTGGAAGTTGATGCTTCCCAGATATTGATTACTACCGGCGGATCAGAAGCGATCTCCTTCGCTTTTGTGGTTTGCTTTAATCCGGGCGACGAGGTTATCATTCCCGAGCCTTTTTATGCGAATTACCAGTCCTTCGCGGTGGCGAACGGAGTGGTGATTAAGCCGCTTACTTCCACGATCGAAACGGGTTTTCACCTTCCATCGATTACAGAGTTCGAAAAGGTTATTGGTCCGAAAACAAAAGGCATCTTTATCTGCAATCCAAATAACCCGACAGGGTATGTTTACACCCGTGAGGAGTTGCTTCAACTACAGGATCTGGTTCTTAGATATGATCTGTATCTGATTGCTGACGAGGTTTATAGCGAGTTTGTCTACGACGGAAAGTCCCATTATTCAGTTTTAGAGCTCAACCGGATCAAAGAAAATGTGGTTATGGTTGATTCCGTTTCGAAACGGTTTAGCGCCTGCGGAATTCGGATTGGCTCCCTCGTTTCAAAAAATACTACTGTTATAAAAACGATATCGAAGCTTGCGATGGCAAGGCTTTGTCCGCCTATGCTGGGTCAGGTGGTGGCAGAATCCGCCGTCGACTCGCCTCCGGAATATATGGAAGACGTCTACAAGGAATATCTCCAGCGCCGCGACTATTTTATCAACGCGCTGAATGAGATTGAAGGTGTCTATTCACCCATGCCGATGGGCGCTTTTTATTCGATGGTTCGTTTACCGATTGATGATAGTGACAAATTTTGTCAGTGGATGTTGGAGGAATTTGAATTTGAGGGCTCTACCGTGATGATGGCTCCAGCCTCCGGATTTTATGATACTCCAGGCGCCGGTAAAGACGAGGTCCGGGTGGCCTATGTATTAAATCAGGAAGATCTCAAAGCTTCAATTGTTTGTCTCAAAGAGGCATTGAAGGTTTATCCCGGCAGGACCATTTAAAAAAAACACCTGTCAGGTTTTCAACGCTGACAGGTGTTTTTTTATTAGGTGAACCAACATTTACAAGTCGATCTTCTTGAATTTTGGTACCAGCGCATGCATGACAAACCATGCGATCAGGTATGCGAGCGCACAAAATCCGAAAACCCAGGTGTAAGCGATTGTCATTTGACCTTGGACAATCGGTGCCTGAATGCTTTTTAGTTGGTCAAACAATCCCGGATCCACAGATTGCAACTGCGCGATTACGTCTTTTGGAAGGTTACCCAATTCAACTTTAGTAAGATCCAGTAAGTCTCCATTTTTATTTACGAGGTGCATACCACGGATTTTCGCAACATAGTCGCCCAGTTGTTGTGATTGAGCAGCAATCCATGATTTTGCAATTCCGCCATAACGGTAGGCATCGAACATCCAACCAGCAGACTTACCTACAACAATACCACCAATAGCGCCGGCCATTCCACCGATTCCGGTCACACTTCCAACCGCTTTTTTCGGGAACATATCCGAAACAGTGGTAAAAATATTAGCAGACCAGGCCTGGTGAGCGGCCGTTCCAACACCAATAATCACGATCGGAAACCAGTAACTGTAGGCTCCAAGATATTGTGCACTCAGAACGATCAACGGGAAGAAGGCAATCGTCAACATTGCTTTCATACGACCGGCATAGGGTTCGTAGCCCTTGTTGATATAGTACATCGGGAACCATCCGCCGCCAATACTACCGATGGATGACATCATGTAGAGAATAGCCAGCGGGAAGGCGATTTGCATACCGGTCATGCCGTATTGTGCCTTCATGTATGCTGGCAGCCAGAACAGGAAAAACCACCAAACGCCGTCGGTCATGAATTTTCCAAAACTGAATGCCCAGGTCTGTCTGAATTTGAGAAGCTCAAACCAGGATATTTTTTCATCAACAGTGCCTTCGGCCTTTACTTCTTCGGTTGCAGTGTCAGAGTTAATATATGCAAATTCGGCTGCACCGACACGTTTGCTTTTGGTTGGGACTTCGTATAGCCAAAACCAGAAAATCAACCATAAAAATCCAATTCCTCCGATGATCAGGAACGCTGCTTGCCATCCAAGGTGATCAGCGATCCAGGGGACTGTAATCGGAGCAAGAATCGCTCCAACGTTGGTTCCTGAGTTGAAAATTCCTGTTGCCAGCGCCCGTTCCTTCTTCGGGAACCATTCGGCCACAGTTTTTATAGCTGCCGGAAAGTTTCCTGCTTCACCAAAACCAAGGACACCGCGTCCAAACATGAAACCACCCGTTCCTTTTGCAAGGGCGTGGAGCATGGCGCCTATCGACCAGATTACCAGAGACCATGCATATCCCAGCTTGGTACCCAGCCAATCAATAAATCTGCCAGCAAAGAGCATCGAAATAGCATAAACGAACTGGAAGACAGAGGTAATGTCGGCATAGTCTGAATCCGTCCAGTTGAACTGGACTTCCAGACGATCTTTCAGCAGACTGAGTACCTGTCGGTCGAGGTAGTTTACGGTGGTGGCAAAGAAGACCAGCGCACAGATCGTCCATCTGTATTTACCGATCTTTTCCTGAAGGTTGTTCATTTTCTTACAAGTTTATTTAGTTGTTTATTTAATCAGTTGGTCAGTCAAAATTAAAATAATTTTTGGCATTATTGAAGGAGATGTCTTCCACCATTTTGCCAAGAAGTGCCATGTCTGCTGGTATTTCCCCATTCTCGACATCCTTGCCTATTAAATTGCAGAGAATTCTTCTGAAATATTCGTGGCGCGGATAGGAGAGAAAACTTCTTGAGTCAGTAAGCATTCCGACAAACCGGCTCAATAATCCGAGGTTGGAAAGAGATTTCATTTGATTTTCCATGCCGTCCTTTTGATCCAGGAACCACCAACCCGATCCGTATTGCAGCTTTCCGGGTATGGTACCATCCTGGAAGTTTCCAATCATGGAGGCCATCAATTCGTTATCGCGTGGATTGAGATTATACAGGATTGTTTTGGCCAGTTTATTTTCGCTATCCAGTTTGTTCAGAAATTTTGACAACGGACGGGCAATTTCGAGATCTCCGATTGAATCGAATCCCTTGTCCGGACCAAGTTGATTAAAAAGTCTGGTGTTATTGTTGCGAAGCGCGCCCAGGTGGAACTGCTGTGTCCATCCACGTTTGTGATCCATTACG
This sequence comes from Prolixibacteraceae bacterium, assembly GCA_963663005.2. Lineage (GTDB taxonomy): Bacteria > Bacteroidota > Bacteroidia > Bacteroidales > Prolixibacteraceae > CAINVV01. Next base: position 221,836 of record CAXXHH010000003.1, on the reverse strand, counting down.
CCAAATTCGATGAGCATGGCGGATTTAAATTGCACAATCTCCGGCTGCGTAAGCGATTTACCACTTCTGATTTTTGCAAATATGGACGATATCTCAGCTTCGGTATAGTCTGCAGCATAGATCGTATCCAATCCGTGATCCGAGAGTCTGCATCCGTTTTCATGGAAAAAACGATGACGCTTGTCGATGGCATAGATGAAGCCTGCAAAATTTGTGATTTCGTATTCGGCGGCAATTTCCAGCTTATCGACATAGGCGTTAAATGCCGGAGTTGATTCCACCATCATTGCAGAATCGGGGCGCCATGCCGGCAAGACGGCAACTTTAAAATTGCTTGCCTTGATGCTTCGGTGGTATTCCAATGTATCCAGCGGATCGTCTGTGGTGCAGATCGTATGTACGTTGGCCTTTTCGATGATTCCCCGGCAGGAAAATCCTTCCGAGATTAGCTGCTCGTTACAGCGTTCCCAAATTGCATAAGCACTCTTGGGATTTAGGATGTCTTTGATGCCAAAGGGGCTTCTTAGCTCGAGGTGAGTCCAATGATACAAAGGGTTGCGCAATGTGTACGGAACCGTTTCGGCCCATTTTTCAAATTTTTCCCAATCTGAGGCATTCCCGGTACAATATTTTTCATCGATACCGTTGGTTCTCATGGCACGCCATTTATAATGATCGCCATTCAACCAGATTTGGGTCATATTATCAAATCGTTTGTCCTCAGCAATCTCCTTTGGGGAAATATGACAGTGATAATCGAAGATGGGCATTTTGGCCGCATGATCGTGGTAGAGTTCCTGTGCAGTTTTTGATTGGAGGAGGAAATCTTCGTCCATGAAATTTTTCATACGCTGTAAATTTTTGAGGCTTTTATAGTTTGAACAAACGTTTAAGGTGGCGGTCGTATAGATTTTCTTCAACACAAGATCCGATCAGTTCGCTGTTGGCTTTGAGCAGATCGGTATATGCCGTTCCCAGTTCGGCAGCAATTTTATAGCCGACATGGATTAACTGTCTGAAATTTGGGTTATAATCAGGATGACCCGGAATATGACGCAATGTGTTGGCGTATTTCTCACTTGACCAGGATTTTACCTCTTTGGCAGACGGAAGCTGTTTCTGGTCAATGTCTATCACATCGGCGTACGGAGCGCACAACTCATCCTGGCGGGATAGCGCCTGAATGTAAATTGTTTTGGCAGTTTCCAGAGCCTCACCTCCGGCTAATGCCAGTCCAATCACCTCTTCCAGCCAGTTTGTTCCGGCTGTTTTAACGTGAATTCCTTTATCATATTTTGTGATAATCCGTTGTATTTCAGGATATATTGAAAATTTGTCGGAGCCGGAATGAACGCTTAACTTCAGATTTTCAGGCAGATTAAATGTTTTTATAGCATGGTCAATGACTAGAATGTCTTCTTCAAATTCAACTGCAAATTTGGCCACGTCGCCAACATAATCGACACCCTTGTTAAACCTACCGGTGAATTTTGGAGCGATTGTCTGTGCAGGAATGCCCAGATCAGCAATCATCTTCAGAATAAAAAAGAGTTCAACGGGAGATTGAGGAGATTCAACTTCATCCATTGATACTTCGGTTATAAAATTGTCAGCGCCTTTGCGGTCGGCAATAAAACGGTAAATATTGCCGGCTTCACCAATTGCCGTCAAAAATTTATTGGCTATAGTGGTAAGAAGCTGCTCATCGACCTGAAAGGGGTGGGCAATTTTTGGAATTGCGAGGGATCCGGTAAACGATTTACAAGATGCAATAAACGCTTCAATTTCGGCATGGGATGGCGGGATTCCAATTTTTCCGGCAACATCCAGCGTGAAAAAATTGGAAGAATGAATAAAGTTCTCAACGTTACCGAGGTTGATGTGATCCGCATCAACACAATAACTTCCTGTATATCCCAGTGTTTTAACAGCATGATCAGCCTCATTGCGGGTATCCTGAGGATGTGTGTGAACATATCCGTGTTCGCGGTTCGATTTATTCCAAACTGGAATAACTTCAACTCCGCCATTCTGAGCTTTCAAAAGGGCTCTAAGTTGCGCGACTCCCTGATGTGCGAATCTGTCGCCGATTCCAAAACTGTATTTTCCTAGCTTCATATTGTTGTATAAAAATAGTTCCGTGTTCGTTCACGAAAGTAAATATTATTTTGAAATCCTACCATAAGAGCCAAAAAAATTATCGAAAATATTTATTTTAAAAATCTTCCGTGTTCGTACACGATATACAAAAAAAGATTAATTTTGTTTCCACTTAATCGGGAAAATGAGAAAGAATATTCGAATCAAAGATATAGCGCTCAAGGCAGGCGTTTCGATTGGAACAGTCGACAGAGTTCTGCATAAACGAGGCGAGGTATCGGATGAAACAAAGGCAAAGATTCAACAAATTATCGATGAGCTCGACTACCGGCCAAATATTCTGGCAAGCAGCTTAGCCTCGAAGAGGAGCATTCTGTTTGCGACGTTGATACCAAAGGCAGTTGATGCGGATTCGTACTGGTCAAAGCCGCAATTGGGAATTGAAAGAGCAATGAGCCGGCTCAAGGCATATGGCGTAAAGATTCAGCAGTTTTATTTTGAGATGGACGATTCGTCTTCCTTTGCTGTTCAGGCTGAAAAACTGCTTCTCTCTTCGCCAGACGGTGTGGTGCTGGCTCCATGGGCCAAACGGGAAGCTGTTCAGTTCACGAAAAAGCTGGATGAAATGAAGATTCCATATATTTTCATTGACGCTACGCTTCAGGAAACGCATCCAATCAGTTTTGTGGCGCAAAGTTCGTTTGACAGCGGATTTCTTGCGGCCAAGCTTATCGATTGGGGAGTTCCACGCCAAAGCGTCATCCTGCTGATTCATGCCGCCAGAGAGTGGGATAACGCCAGTCATCTTTTGCAACGCGAACGCGGATTCATGCGTTATTTCGAGGAAAACAAGAATGAGCACAGGATTCTCAAAATGGAGATTTCCGGTACCGGAGATGAAATAGCCACAAATCTCACACAATTAGGTCTCGATCCATGCGAGGTGAAGGGTCTTTTTGTTACGAATTCTAAAGTACACATGGCTGCAGATTGTTTTGGGGCTCTCTGTGCATCGCCTAAAATAGTGGGATATGATTTGATTCCTCAGAATGTTGCTCTGCTGAAGGAAGGAAAGATCGATTTTCTGATTTGCCAGAAACCGGAGGTGCAGGGATCTCACGCAATACAACTTTTGTTTGATTTCCTCGTGAGAAAAGAAAAAATCAGAAAAGAAAATTATACATCTATTGATTTGATTACCAAAGAGAACATAAATTTTTACAACTCGATATAATAATTACAAACAATATAAATTACGAAAAATGAAGAAAATTTCTTTTGACGATCTGAATGGCAAAGTGTGTGTTATCACTGGTGGTGCCGGCGTAATCGGTATCTCTTTGGTTAAGGCTTTGGTATCGGTAGGCACGAAAGTCGCCATAGTCGATATTAATGAAGAACTGGCTCAGCAGGTTGCGGCCGAGATTAATCAGGAATTTAACTCTAATTGCATCGGCGTTAAAGCTAATGTGCTGGACAAAGAATCTCTTGAGGCAGCAAAACTCGTTATTAATGAGAAGCTTGGACCAATTGAGCTGCTAATTAACGGAGCTGGTGGTAATTCACCAATGGCCACGACTCAAGTTGAGCAAATTGAAGAAGGTGATCTTGAAAATCTCGAAAAGACCTTCTACGGACTTCAAATGGAAGGATTTGACAAGGTTTTTGCGCTGAATTTCAAAGGTACTATCCTGCCGACAATGGTTTTTACAAAGGATATGCTCACCAATAAGAAGGGATCTGTTTTGAACATCTCTTCGATGAATTCATATCACCCTCTCACTAAAATCCCTGCCTATTCTGCAGCCAAGGCTTCCGTGAATAATTTCACCGAATGGCTTGCGGTTCACCTGGCAAAAATGGGAATTCGTGTCAATGCGGTTGCTCCGGGCTTCTTTATTACCAATCAAAACCGATTCCTGGTATTGGACGAAAAGACTGGTGGTTATTCTCCCCGCGGTACTAAAATTGTCACAAACACTCCGATGGGAAAATTCGGCGATCCGGATGATTTGCAAGGTGCGACACTCTATCTATTGTCGGATATTTCATCCTTTGTAACCGGTATTGTTATTCCAATTGATGGGGGTTTCAATGCCTTCAGCGGAGTTTAATCCGGGTTACCAGAAAATCTTTAAGGCAGATTGGATTAGTAATACCCGCTGATAAACGCAAATGCTGGTCAGCTCCAATCCAAAATCGAAAATTCAAAATTTTAAATAAAAATGAGCATCACAATCAAACAAAATTGCAAGACTTCCCTGTTGGTTCCAACCAGCATGGGAATTCGTATCACTCCTGTAAACGGTCAGCCCGTGCACAGCAGCAGTCTGTTTCAGATGGAGGTTTCCAGTGCCGAAACGAACGTAGCAAGTATCTCCTCATACCTCGGACTTCCAGTTAAAGTGCTGACTACCTTCGTGAAGGATAGTCCGATCGCACACATGATCAAAAGCAATCTTCTTGCCAGGAGGATGACTTTCGAAGGACCGGAAGTTGAGCAGGGAGACCCATGGGGTTACCGTCACCAATTTAATATCGCGGATAGCGGTGTCGGCACACGTGGTCCAAGGGTTCAAAATGACCGCGCAGGTGAAGTTGGCCGTACCCTGAATGTCAAAGATTTTGATTTGGAGCGCATATTTAAAGAGGAGGGAGTTCAGATTGTTCACCTTTCTGGATTGATCGGTGCCTTATCGCCAGAAACAAGCAAATTCTGCCTCGAGCTGGCTCGTAGTGCAAAAAAATATGGCACCCGGATCGCCTTCGACCTTAATTACCGTGCCTCTTTCTGGAAGGGCAGAGAGCAGGAGTTAAGCGCCATTTTTGAGGAGATTGCCTCCGTTTCTGATATCCTGATTGGCAACGAGGAGGATTTTCAATTGTGTTTGGGAATCAAAGGACCTGAAGCGGGCGGAAAACAATTGTCGTCCGAAATTGACGGTTTCAAAGAAATGATCTATCGCGTGAAAGCCAAATTCCCCAATGCCTCCGTTTTTGCTACTACACTTCGTCAGGTAATCAGTACCAACGAACATTTGTGGGGTGCAATAATGCTGGAAGGTGATGAGTGGCATATCGTAGAACCGAAGAAGATCAACGTTCTCGACCGCATCGGTGGTGGTGACGGTTTCGTCGGTGGACTTCTCTATGGAATTCTGAGGGGCTGGGAGCCAGCTAAATGGATTCAATTCGGCTGGGCTTCCGGAGCCTTGGCGACTACCTTCCTGACGGACTACGCTCAACCGGCCGATGAAGATCAGGTCTGGAGCATCTGGAAAGGAAATGCAAGGGTAAAGAGATAAGAGAATTTTGGATTTTGGATTTTCGATTAGCTGTATGCCGAAGATTTTCACAATTTTAAGACTGAAATTTTATCTTGTGAACCTTCCCAGCCAAAAAGCAAGCGAAGGCTCCTCTACCGCAATCCAAAATCCAAAATCGAAACTCCAAAATATTTTCATTTAATTTTGCTATACCAAAATGATCTACTATAAAATTGGTTCTACTGAGCTCGAACTCACAGCAGATGATCTGAAGCTGGGATTGTTCGAAGCTTTCAAGGCGCTGGGTCAGCGCAAAAAGGTGCTGGCCATTCCGCCCGATTACACCCGGTTGCCCAGCAGGGCGGGTGAATTGACTGAGATGACATGGCAATATTATGGTGATGCGCTTACGGATGTGCTTCCCGCTTTAGGGACTCATACCCCAATGACGAGCCACCAGATAGCTCATATGTTTGGCGCAATGCCGGCCTCGTTAATCCGTGAACACGATTGGCGGAATGACGTGGTGACTGTCGGAGAGGTACCTGCATCTTTTGTGCATGAGGTTTCGGAAGGCGCTGTTAACTTTCCCTGGCCTGCCCAGGTGAACAAATTACTGCTCGAAGGAAATTTCGATCTGATCCTTTCGATCGGTCAGGTTGTGCCTCACGAAGTAGTTGGTATGGCCAATTATAACAAGAACATTTTTGTGGGTACCGGCGGAGTGGAAGGGATTAATAAGAGCCATTTCATCGGTGCTGCCTACGGTATGGAGCGAATGATGGGTCATGCTGATACTCCGGTTCGGAGGGTTTTCAATTATGCCTCGGATAATTTTACACAAAATTTGCCGATCATTTATGTTCAGACCGTTGTTGGTTTGGATAAGACGGATGGTAAGATTAAAACCCGCGGATTGTTTATTGGTGATGATCCCGAAGTGTTCGATCTGGCAGCCAACCTCTCGTTGCAGATCAATTTTGAGATGCTGGAAAAACCACTTACAAAAGTGGTGGTTTACCTCGATCCGACCGAATTTAAAAGTACCTGGCTGGGCAATAAATCTATTTACCGTACCCGGATGGCGCTCGCCGACGATGGTGACCTGATAATCCTTGCGCCTGCTTTGGTCGAATTTGGGGAGGACAAAGAGATTGACCGGCTTATCAGGAAATATGGTTATTTCGGGACACCTGCCACACTCAAGGCCTGCGATGAGCACGAAGAGCTGCGCAACAACCTTAGCGCCGCCGCACACCTGATTCACGGTTCTTCGGAGGGTAGATTCAATATTACCTACTGTCCAGGAGCTGATCCAAAAAATCTGACTCAAAAAGAGATCGAAGGCGTTGGATTTCAGTACGCGAATCTGGCAGAAGTCGAAAAAAAATATGACCATAAAAAATTAAAGGACGGCTTCAATACCATGCCAGACGGCGAAGAGATCTTTTATATCTCTAATCCGGCATTGGGACTTTGGGCCTACCGCGAACGATTCAATTACTAGAGTTGAGAACTGAAAGTTAACGAAGCCAGAGTGATGAATTTCATCTCACATCTCAACTTTTAACTCTCAACTTTTAACTCTCAACTTTCCCCTATGAAGATTATCATCGACGACAAAATTCCTTATATCCACGGTGCCCTTGAGCCTTATGCAGAGGTGGTCTACCTGGCTGGTTCCAAGACTACCGCGGAAGCTGTCAAAGATGCTGATGCTATAATAACTCGTACCCGTACAATCTGCAATGAATCCTTGCTGGCAGGGTCTTCCGTGAAGATTATTGCGAGCGCTACCATTGGGTACGATCATATCGATACCTCCTATTGCGAAAGTGCCGGTATAACCTGGACGAATGCTCCGGGGTGCAATGCAAAATCAGTCGAACAGTATATTGCATCGGCAATCATGGTAATGGCGGAAAAGCACAATATTGCGTTAGCCGGGAAAACCATTGGAATTGTAGGAGTTGGCAATGTGGGTTCCAAAGTCGCCCGAATTGCTGAAATTTTCGGTATGCGGGTTTTATTGAACGACCCTCCGCGCGCCAGAGTGGAAGGTGAAAGAGGTTTGGTTGGATTGGATAAAATCCTTGAACAGGCGGATTTTATTACGTTGCATGTTCCGTTGAATATGGAAGGTGAGGATACCACCTATCACCTTGCCGACGAGACTCTGTTTTCAAAAATGGTACGCAAACCTATATTCATCAACAGTTGCCGTGGTGAGGTAGTCAAAACTTCCGCCTTGAAAGAGGCCATACAGAATGGTCAGGTGCTGGGTGCTGTAGTTGATTGCTGGGAAAATGAACCTGATCTTGATCCGGATCTTTTGGCGCTTGTCGATCTGGCAACGCCGCACATCGCTGGATATTCGAGAGATGGCAAAGCAACAGGTACTGAGATGAGTGTTCGGGCTGTCAGCAAATTTTTAGGACTGGGATCCAAAAACTGGAAGGCATCCAATATTGAGATGCCCGAAAATCCGCTTATATTGATTGACGGTACCAATAAAACAACTCAGCAGATTTTGAGTGAAGCAATTTTTGCAACATATGATATCCGCGAAGACGACGCGAGATTACGTGCCAGTGTCGCCACATTCGAGAAGCAAAGGGGCGATTATCCTGTCCGCAGGGAGTTTCCGGCTTTTAGTGTCGCTGGGAAATTCGCAAACGCCAAGATTATTGACAAGTTGAAACGATTGGGATTTAGGATTTAAGACTTAAGAGATGAGACTTGAGAGTTGAAATGAATTTAAAAACAAAGATTTAGACAATAACTTCAAATTCAAAAAATGAAAAAAGCAGACATTGGTTTAATTGGTTTAGCAGTAATGGGGGAGAACCTCGTTCTGAATATGGAAAGCAAAGGCTTTACCGTGGCAGTTTATAACAGGTCCGTAGACAAGGTCGACAAATTTATTGCCGGCCGCGGTGCTGGTAAGAATTTCATTGGTTGCCACAGCATTGCTGAGATGTGCCAGAATCTGGAGCGTCCCCGTAAGGTGATGATGCTTGTAAAAGCAGGCTCTCCGGTCGACGACTTCATCGAACAAATTATTCCTCATCTGGAAGCTGGCGATATCATCATTGATGGTGGAAACTCACATTTTCCTGATACAATCCGCCGTACCAAATATGTTGAAAGCAAAGGTTTGCTTTTCATCGGAACTGGGGTTTCCGGAGGCGAAGAGGGTGCCCTTTTAGGTCCTTCCATGATGCCAGGTGGTTCACCTGCTGCATGGCCTGCTGTTAAGACGATCTTCCAGGCTGTGGCCGCTAAGGTCAATGGCGAGCCTTGCTGCGACTGGGTTGGCGAAAATGGAGCCGGCCACTTTGTCAAGATGGTTCACAACGGCATCGAATATGGCGATATGCAGATCATCTGCGAAGCATATCAGATCATGAAAGAGTTGCTTGGTATGACTGCCGATGAGATGCATGAGGCATTTGCAGAATGGAATAAGGGCGATCTCGATAGCTACCTGGTAGAAATTACCCGCGATATTCTTGGATTTAAAGATGAAAACGGCGAAGCGCTGGTTGAAAAAATTCTGGACACTGCCGGTCAGAAAGGTACCGGCAAATGGACAGGTGTCTCTGCCCTTGATTTGGGTATTCCCCTGACATTGATCGGCGAATCAGTTTTTGCCAGATGTTTGTCTGCACAGAAAGATCTGAGAACAAAAGCATCAAAGGTGCTTCACGGTCCGGAGAAAAAATTCACCGGCGATCGCAAACAATTCCTAAGCGATCTGAAGGATGCATTATTTGGAGCAAAAATTATCTCCTATGCGCAAGGCTATGATTTGATGGGTGAAGCAGCAAAAGAGTACAAGTGGAATTTGAACAATGGCGGTATTGCTTTGATGTGGAGAGGCGGATGCATCATTCGTTCCGTGTTCTTAGGAAAAATCAAAGAAGCTTTTGAAAAAAATCCTGGATTAGAGCATCTGTTGCTGGATCAGTATTTTAACGATACGATCACTAAAGCTCAGGAAGGATGGAGAAGAGTAGTAGCTACTGCATTTACCAACGGAATTCCGATTCCTTGTCTGGCAACTGCGCTAACATATTTCGACGGATTCCGCAGCGAACGTCTCCCTGCAAATTTATTACAGGCTCAGCGTGACTATTTTGGCGCTCATACGTATGAAAGAATAGATAAGCCACGTGGGGAATTTTTCCATACCAACTGGACAGGCAGGGGCGGTGATACGGCTTCCTCGACTTACACAGTCTGATAAATAATAAAAAGTGGCCTTCGGGCCATTTTTTATTGTAACCCGAAAAGCCTAATTTTGTGGCCGGTTTTAAGAGATAAATTAATTCAAAATCCAATGGAATGAGCCATGTGCGGAAGTCTCTCACACCAAGTGAAGAATTCATTGGCGAGTTTCATAAGGCAAATAAAAGCAAATTAGTATTGTATGAACGAAGTAAAAAGAACTCTTCTGATGATCCTCGATGGATGGGGTATTGGCGACAAATCAGCGTCTGATGTAATTTATTCGACGCCGACACCTTTTATTGATTCGCTTTGGAATAATTACCCACATTCACAATTACTTACTTCCGGTGAGAATGTCGGATTGCCGGACGGACAAATGGGAAACTCGGAAGTCGGTCACCTGAATATTGGGGCAGGACGTGTTTTGTATCAGGATCTGGTAAAAATCAATAAGGCGATCCGTGAAAACAAACTTAAAGATAATGTTCAAATTATCAAGGCATTCACTCATGCGAAAGAGCATAACAAACCCGTTCATCTGATCGGATTGATTGGTCCCGGCGGAGTTCATGCGTTGAGCCTCCACATGGTTGCGCTTGCTCAGATCGCTACAGATATGGGGTTGGATAAAATATTTGTCCACGGATTAACAGACGGTCGCGATACGGATCCTCGTTCCGGATACGGATTCATTGAGGAGGATTTGAAGGGACTGGCCACCACGAACGCAAAATTTGCTACGTTGGTTGGACGTTATTATGGCATGGATCGTGACAACAATTGGGGTCGCGTGAAACTTGCCTACGATATGCTGACTAAGTCTGTCGGACAGAAAAGCACAGATTTACTCGCCACAGTTCAGGAATCATATGATGCCGGAGTAACCGACGAGTTCATTAATCCTATCGTGATGACGGATGAAAACGGTCAGCCTCTTGCCACTATTCAGGAAGGTGATGTTGTGATTTGTTTCAATTACCGTACCGATCGTCTTCGCGAGATGACCATCGCTTTTACGCAGGAAGATCATCCCGAACAGGATATGAAAACGATTCCGCTGGAGTGGTATACCATGACAAACTATAAGTCTTCTTTCAAGAATATCAATGTCATCTTCGATAAGGACAATGTTTCGAATACGCTGGGTGAAGTTGTTTCGCGCGCCGGACTAAATCAGATTCGAATTGCAGAAACCGAGAAATATGCACATGTCACTTTCTTTTTCTCCGGAGGTCGGGAAATTGAGTTTGACGGTGAACAACGGATTTTGATCCCATCACCAAAAGTGGCCACATACGACCTGCAGCCCGAAATGTCGGCGCCAAAGGTTAAAGATGCCATCGTTGCCGAATTAAACAGGAAAAGTGCCGATTTCATTGCCCTTAACTTTGCTAACGGGGATATGGTTGGCCACACTGGAGTTTATAGCGCCATTCAAACTGCTGTAAAAGCTGTTGATCAATGTGTTAATGAGGTGGTCACTGCTGCCAGAGCCAACGGTTATGATGTCGTAGTAATTGCAGATCACGGGAATGCAGATTTTGCCGTTAACGAAGATGGTTCTGCAAACACAGCTCACTCGCTTAATCCGGTTCCATGTATTTGGGTAACGGATAATAAAGATGCCAAGATTAAAGATGGCATTTTGGCCGATGTGGCACCCACTATTCTGACCATCATGGGTCTGGAAGTTCCAAAGGAAATGACAGGTAATGTGCTGATATGATTGAAATTGGGAAGACGATTGTAAGTCTGGATGTCCTTGAATCAAAATTCTGCTGCGATCTTGATCATTGTAAGGGCGTTTGCTGTGTCGATGGCGATAGCGGAGCCCCAATTACGCCCGAAGAGGCCGAAACAATCGAACGATTGTATCCGCTCTTTCAGGAGTATCTTAGCGATGAGAATAAGTCGGAGATTTCCAGACAGGGTTTTTCGCTCATTGATCAGGATGGCGATCTGGTTACCCCAATTATCGGGAAAAACGAGTGTGTTTACACCTTTGTAAATGAGAGCGGAATAACGCTTTGCGCTATTGAAAGAGCCTATTTTGAAAAAAATACTGATTTTAGAAAGCCGGTTTCCTGTCACCTCTTCCCAATTCGAATAGTAGAATACAAACGCTTCGACGCAGTAAACTACGAAAAGCTAAAAATTTGTAAACCTGGAAGGGCTTGCGGAAAGTCGGGTAATCTTCCGCTGTGGAAATATCTGAAGGAACCACTGATCCGAAAATATGGTGAGGAGTGGTACAATGAATTAACCCTCGTCAGTGAAAATCTTCCCACAAAATAGAAAAAGCCGCTTAGCGGCTTTTTCTATTTTGTGGGAGTCTGTCTATACATTCAATACACCGTTCTGTAATTTCTTCAACAGTTCCAACACCATTGATGGACTCATATTTTCCGGCTTTTTGATAATAGTTAATCAATGGCGCCGTCTTTTCATTATAAACTTCAATTCGGTTTTCAATAATTGACCGATCCGAATCATCGCTTCTGCCGGAGGTCTTTCCTCTGCCAATTATCCGGGCAATTAACTCCTCTTTTTCGACTTCCAGCGAAAGCATGGCGCTAACATTGCGATTATAATGAACCAGTAACGCATCCAGAGCCTCTGCCTGATTTACTGTACGCGGAAAACCATCAAACAGGAATCCGTTCGCCGTCGGATTTTTGTCCAATTTTTCCTGAATTAAATCAATTACTACGGAGTCAGGCACTAACTCACCCCTGCAGATAATATCTTTGACTACTAACCCAATTTTCGTTTCAGATGCAATTTCTTCCCTGAGGATATCCCCGGTAGACAAATGAACCAACTTATAAATTTTCGAAAGATGGGCGGCCTGTGTCCCTTTCCCAGCTCCGGGCGGACCGAATAAAACCAAATTTAACATGAAATATTATTTAACTAACGTATAAATGTCCTTTAAATTGCGACCTCTGCGGTCATAGTCAAGTCCATAACCAACAATGAAATCATTCGGAATCTCCAACCCTACATAATCAAGATTGATTTTCGTAAGCATGGCATCCGGCTTAAATAGCATGGTCGCGATTTTCACCTCTTTTGCCCCTTTATTGGCAATCTGCGCCATCACATTGGCGATCGTATGTCCGGTATCAACAATGTCCTCTAAAATGACGACAGTTCGTCCGTTGATATTTTCGTTGACTCCGATCAATTCCTTTATCTCAAGTGTTGAGGATGTACCTTCGTAGGAAGCAAGTTTAAGAAAAGAGATTTCAACATCATTTAACTCCAATTCTTTCATGAGATCGGCTGCGAACATAAACGAACCATTCAGAATACAGACAAAGAGCGCATTTTTCTCGTATAAGTCAATTCTCATTTGAGCCGCCATTTTTTTGATAGCCGCCTGAATCTCCTCAAAAGTGAGTGATATCTCAAATTCTTTGTCCCAAAGTTTGATCCGCTTCATTCGAAAATAATTAGATTAAAGTAATGATAATTAATAACTTTTTCTGATTTGACAGGAAAAAATTATATATAAAATTAGTATTCCTTTTGCAGTAAAAAATGACAAATGTTCGTTACCGATGTGTTGCTTCCAAGGAGCGACAAATATAAAGCTTTCTTTTAGGGGGGGCAAAAAAAATGGTAGATTCTTAAATAGATCGGCGCTATTCCTGAATTTGATAATGATAAATTTACATTGAAATTCTGGGTCCGGCACAAATTATACTCAAACCAATTTTTATGCGTCAGCGCCAATTTACTGTGGCGTTAGAGGAAAATTATCTTCCGTTTGCAGGTTAGTTTTCTGGAATCACATTGGCGTTTGGGAAATTAGGGCAATTTCACAAGTTATTGTAATTTTGATCCCGATAAAAATATATCCTATCATGACACAACCCTTGACACCCAAAGTGAGTATCATCATGGGCAGCACATCCGATTTAGCCGTGATGACTGGTGCTGCAGAAGTACTCAATCAGCTCGAAATACCCTTTGAAATGAATGCATTATCTGCCCACCGGACACCGGAAGAGGTGGAGCGATTCGCCAAAGGGGCGCATGCCCGCGGCATAAAAGTCATCATTGCTGCCGCCGGAATGGCTGCACATCTCCCCGGAGTTATCGCAGCGATGACGCCACTTCCTATTATTGGCGTACCAATCAAAGCTTCGCTGGAAGGCTGGGATGCGATATTGGCTATCCTGCAGATGCCTCCAGGTATTCCTGTTGCTACCGTTGCCCTGAACGGATCAAGGAATGCGGCGATTCTGGCTGCCCAGATGATCGCTACCGGCGACGAGCAGTTGATGGTTAAACTAATTGAATTTAAGGAAGATCTGAAACAAAAAATCGTTGAAGCGAATAGCGAACTGGCTAAAGTCAGCTATCCTTTCAAGACCAATTAGCGATTCTGCTTTCTAATTATTTTGGGGTAACTTACAGGGAGTGCGGTCGGCAACTCCCTTTTTTTTATTCAAAATTGCGCGGTTGACCGATCTCTTTTACGGACAAAATTCCCCATTATGCGCAAAAGAGAGTTCAAATTCGGTCTGCTGTTCCTTCTAAATCTTTTTTATTTCCCCAGCCATTGTGCCGCTATCGAAAGGATTTCCACGGTAGGCGCCAGAGAAGCCGCTTTGGCATCGGCTGTTGTCGCACTTCCCGGCTCATTCTGTGTTTTCCATAACCAGGCCTTGTTAACCGAAAACAGGGTTCCTTCCATTTGTGCATCTTTTCGACAACCTTATTTCATCCGCGGACTTACCGAGAGCGCTCTTTCGGTAATTTATCCAACTTCGTTTTCGGTCTTGGCTATTGGCATAACGCAAACCGCTATAGCAACTTACAAAGAGTCAAGTTTCGGAATATCCATTGCGAAGAGACTCTCCGGAAAACTCTCTGCCGGACTTTTGTTCAATTATTTCGATCTGAGTTTTCCGGAAGATGGTCGGCACAAGGGCTCATTCCAGGTGGATGGGGGTTTGAGCTACGAGTATTCCAGACTTTTGATTCTGGGTCTTCATGTTGGGAATATTGCCTCCACAAAGATTGAAACGTTTCAGAACACTTTATCTTTTGGAACGGTCATACGAGGAGGCGCATCATTGAAATTGACCGAAAATATTCTGCTAACATCGGAAGGAGCCTATGAAGCCAGCACCGGAATCTCATTTCGTTGTGGAACCGAGTACCTGTTTAATTCAGCCTTCCGGATACGAGGTGGAATGTCGACAAAGCCGTTTCAGCACTCTTTCGGATTCGGTTATTGGTGGAATTTCTGCCAGCTCGATTTTGCAATGGTTCATCACGAACTCCTGGGTTACTCTCCCATACTTTCCATCAGTTTCAGTTTAAAACAGGATGGAAAGCACAATTTCTAAACCTCTGCCGGTTTATTTTATTTCCACCATTTAACCTTACTGCCAACCTTTCCTTATGATACAAAGACTTATGAAGCAATTTTTTATCCTGTTTATTCTGGTTGTTTTGACAACTTTCGGATACGGGCAGCAAATCGATCTTCGGAAGGAGCAACAAATGGAAGAGCTTGTCGAATCGCTTTCCGAATCCGAGGAGGGTACATCCGAGGGTTCTCTCTTGCTCGAAGATCTAAGCTACTATGGGAGCCACCCAATTTTTATCAACAGGGCGACCGAAGAGGAGTTGCTTAGACTCAATCTGCTAAATTTCAATCAAATAAAAAAGATTATCTCATACAGGGATAAGTATGGCCAGATTTTGACGATCAATGAGCTATCTGTTATGGGGGGCTTCAGCGATGAGCTCTTGCGCAAAATTGAGCCATTTTTTTTGTTCGGGCAGGAAAGGGACTCCGTTCAGAAAAGGAGGGATAACGTGGTGCAACAGTCGCTGCTTGCCCGGGTTAAAGGTACTTTCCCTGCCGCAATAGGATATTCTCCCTCGAAAGGCAAACCACCTGTTTACGGCGGAAGTCCATATGGCTTTTTTTCCAGATATCGGGGCGAAGTGGGTAAGTGGCTGGAAATCGGACTAACTGCCGAAAATGATGCAGGCGAAGATTTTTTCAGAAAATCAAACAGCTGCGGCTTCGATTTTGTTTCGGGCTTCCTTTGCTGGAATGGCAGGAATATCATTCGGAAGGTCGTGCTGGGAGATTACCACCTAAGATTTGGACAAGGTGTCAATTTGTGGTCGGGCGGAGGGGTGAGTTACTCGTCTGACCTCTCTTCCATGATGCGTTCCGGCGAAGGAATAAGACCTTATAGCTCGACAGATGAAAACGTGTTTTTTCGGGGAGCTGCCACGCAACTGGATTTTGGAAGGGCAAAACTTTCACTCTTTTATTCCTCCAGAAATAAAGATGCAAATATCGCGGGCGACTCATTGCAGGGCGATTTCATAACCTCATTTCGAATGGATGGCCTTCATCGCACTTCTTCCGAAATCTCTGATGAAAAGTCTGTCAATGATCGCCTGATGGGGGCTTATGGTGATTTTCGGTTCAACCAATGGCGTTTCGGTGTGCTGGGGTCGTGCCAACAATTCGGACTTCCCGTCTCAAAAGGGGAATCGCTTTATAAGTCAACCTATTTCGAAGGTGATCTAAATTTCAATTTTGGGGTGGATTATCATCTGATTTTTAATCAGGTCAGTTTTTTTGGTGAGGCAGGTATTTCAAAAAATTTGAAAATGGCATTCGTGAACGGATTAGTGTGGAAGGCTCATCCTCAATTCTCACTTTCATTTCTCTATAGAAAATATGATCCCGCCTTTCATTCCTTCAATACCGGTGCATTTGCCCAGGGAAGTGGGGGCAGAAATGAAGAGGGATTTTTTGCAGCATTCGAGTACTTTCCAGTTGCAAAAGTAAAAATTGGCGGACAGGCAGACTTATTTTATTTTCCCTGGATGACCTACCAAACCATCACTCCGTCGCAGGGCAGAAATTATGCCATTCGGATTGAGTACACCATCAATCCGAATATGCTTGTCTATCTGCACGGGAGATTTGTCTGTAAGCCGCAGAAATTGTCGGGAGAGACTGGCGTACCCGGACAATGGGATGAATCAACTTCCAAATGGAGGGCTCATTTTGATTGGAAAGTCAATGAGAAAATTCAGTTAAGAAGCCGAATAGAATATGTAGGCTATGCTTATACCGATAAGAATGAATTAGGATATATGATTTTTCAGGATGTGATTTTTAATGCGTCGTTAAAATTAAAGTGTTGGTTTAGAGTAGCCTATTATAAAACCGATGGATTTAACTCGCGGGTATACAGTTATGAAAATGATTTGCTATACTATTTTGCTATTCCGGAATTCCATGGCGAGGGAGGGAGAGCCTATGTGAATTTGAAGTGGCAACCCGTAAGAGCCCTGACTATTTATTTGAAAGCCGGATATACCTTGCGGAAAGATGCCATCTCAATGGGCTCGGGAAATGACGCCTCTCCCGGAAACTACCGGGTCGATTTACGTAGTCAGATCGCTTATCGATTCTGATAATCAGTCTTCTTCGTCGATGAAATTTCGACAATGGCAGGTTGTGGAATATAGTGCTTAGAATAAGTTAGTTATCGCTCGGAATGACACTGGTTCCCGCGGCTGGTAGCTTCAGCACACTTGGCTTCCGGGTAGTCTTTGAATCAAATTATTCCCTTTTTAAAGGTTAAAATTTACTAAATGAAAGGTCAATAAAGCGATATTTAGTAACTTTGCGGTTCCCTGAAAACGGGTAATCGAAAAACTAAATGAGAAAAAATGCATTCAGTGCACAATTTTGACGATATACGACCCTATCGGAATGAAGAATTTTCAGCCGTTATGGCCAGATTACTTGACGATCCGTTATTTGATAAGGCGATATTAATTAATCTTTACAAAGATCCGGAGGTTTTACAGCAAATGAAAGCTGTGATGCGGTCAATAAAAACGATCGAGGTTTTTCAGGAACAGATTATCGTTCCCTTGATTAGGCGTATTCTCGAGTCAAGCTCCACTGGTTTAACGATGCAAGGCCTTGAGAACCTGGATAAGAATCAGCGTTATTTATATATTTCCAATCACCGGGATATAATTTTGGATTCAGCATTGCTTAATGTTGAAATGCATGCAAGCGGTTTCAGTCCGACTGAAATCGCCATAGGCAGCAACTTGCTGGTATATCCCTGGATCAATGATCTGGTCCGTATTAACCGGTCGTTCATTGTTAAGAGAAACATCCCTGTGAAACAAATGCTGACTTCCTCCAAATTGCTTTCGCACTATATCCGCCGAATGATAACACAAGGCACGGATTCAATTTGGATAGCTCAGCGCGAAGGCCGTGCAAAAGATGGTAATGATATTACCCAGCCCGCTCTTCTGAAGATGCTGAATATGTCTAACGCAAAAGATTTTTTTGGCGGATTTAAGGAACTGAAGATTGTACCCATGGCAATATCCTATGAAATTGAACCATGCGGTAATGAAAAAGTTGCCGAGCTCAAAAAGAGGCAGGCTGATCCAAATTTTCAGAAGACTGAAAAGGATGATTTGCTGAGTATGGTTAGCGGATTGCGCAATCAAAAGGGGAGGATTCATATCCAGTTTGCCAAACAGATTGATGACGAGGTTTTGCAGAAAATTTCTGAGGAGACTGGCATGAATGACCGCATGAGACTTCTTGCGGAGCATATCGACATGGAGATTTATAAAAACTACAAGCTTTTTCCCAACAATTACATCGCTTACGATTTGTACTTTAAGACATCAAAATATTCGTCCTGTTATACAGAATCTGAGAAATTGTCCTTTATCGAACTCACGCACAAGAGACTACAGTTAGTGAACGAAGATATCGAAGACTCAATGGTTCTGTGGCTGAAAATGTACGCCACTCCGGTGTATAATTACGAGAAATTTGTCCTGGGCGAGAATACGAATCTCGTTATTTAATGGTAGTATGCCGTTAAGAATAAAATAAGCAAGATCAGGATTAAGGTAATAGTTACATAGGGTTGTGCAAAATTCAATGAGTACCCAAACCCATACCGTTTAGGTACAACTATCCGCTTGTCAGACTTGTTACTGTAAAAGAATCCCCACTTGTAATACTTGGAATCACTTGTCGGGTCGTCGAAATTTTGCATTTCAATCGATGTTTAAAAGCTTCTCACTTAAAGCCACCAGAGTCTCTTTTTTGTCGTTCGTATTTACCAGAACTGATATGTTATGACGACTGCCTCCATATGAAATCATCCGAATCGGTATCTTTTCCAGCGCTATGAACACCTTGGATGCGAATCCCTTCTCTTCGGCTATCATATTACCGACAATGCATACAATCGTTTGATTCTTATCAACTTCGACATCCCCATATTCCTTCAATTCATTTACGATTTCATCCAAATGTTTGGGATTGTCAATCGTAACGGATACAGCAACTTCTGAAGTTGTCACCATATCGATGGACGTTTTGAAAAATTCGAAAATCTCAAAGATGTTTTTCATGAATCCATAGGCATTCAACATCCTTCCGGATCTGATCTTGATCGCGGTGATACCATCTTTTGCCGCAACAGCTTTGATACCTGCTCCTTTGCTCTCTGCGGTTATCAGGGTGCCCGGATCAGGCGGATTCATCGTATTTTTCAGACGAACCGGTATATTGGCATTCTTTGCCGGTAATACTGTTTGTGGATGGAGAATCTTCGCACCAAAATAGGCTAACTCAGCAGCCTCGTTGAAAGACAGAACATCTACACGTTTCGTATTCTCTACAAAACGCGGGTCGTTGTTGTGAAATCCGTCAATATCAGTCCAGATTTGGACTTCACTACTATTAATGGCTGCACCTATCAACGTTGCCGTGTAGTCGGAACCACCACGTTGCAGATTGTCGATTTCGCCAAGCTCATTTCTGCAGATAAAACCTTGGGTAATATAGTAATCGGCACGTGGCTTTGATGCGATTATTTCATTCAGTTTTTGCTTGATGAATCGGCTGTCAGGCATTTTGTCCGAATCAATCCGCATGAATTCCAGAGCCGGTAGCAAGATTGCATTATACCCTTCTTCCTGCATTAGCAGCGTAAACAAAGCCGTGGAGATCAGTTCGCCTTGCGCTAATATGGCTCGTTCACCTACCTCCGAAAAGGTTCCGGTGGTGAAAGATTTGATGAAATCAAAATGCTCTTCCAGTACTTTTTTCCCTAAATCCTTGGAGGTATTGCTCTTATATAGTTCAAAAACAACGTTGTAATATTTTTTTTCCAGCGTGCTGATTAATGCAAGCGCCGATTCTTTGTTCTTTTTGGTGAGATAATCGGATATTTCAACCAGGTTATTGGTTGTCCCGGACATGGCAGAAAGTACCACTAACTTTTGATGTCCATCGGTAATTAATTTCATCACCGATCTCATATTCTCAATTGAACCTACAGAGGTTCCGCCAAACTTAAATACTTCCATGATAAATACTTTAACTAAATATCGTAATTCAGGTACAAAAATAAGAATATAATAGGGTATTGTTCTTATTTAAAGATTTTTAGCAAAAAAATGAACTTACAATCCGTAAGCAATCAAAATTAAACTAACTATTTGACTAACTTAGAGATGGACTTAAATTCATTAGCGCCTGCCGAACGAGTCAACTCAAAAAGGATAGATTCAACGGTCGAAATGCGAATTCCTTCCATGTCAAATCGTTTCAATGCCGTTTCCTTTTCGGAAAGTTTTCTTGAACTGATGCAGTCTTCAATTATCACTGGGATAAATCCATTTTCCTGGAGATCGATGGCTGTCTGCAAGACACAAACATGCGATTCGATGCCGCAAATCAGGACAATTGATTTATTGGAGCTTTTAAGAAATGATGAATAAACGGGCTCATCCAGGCAACTGAAGGTGTTTTTTTCAATAAAGCTGAATGGATTTATAGCTGACGTTATTTCACTCAGGGTATTTCCCAATCCCTTCGAATACTGTTGGGTAAATATTGTTTGGATTCCCAGTATTTGAAGACCTTCAATTAGCCTTTTGGCATTAACAAGAAGGGCTTCTTTTTCTGCGATTACCGGAAATAATTTTTCCTGGATGTCGATAACCAGTCCGGTGCAATTCTCTCTTAAAATGCGCATAGACGGAAGATATATGATAGATGTTTAAATGATTTCAGAGAATTTTCTTCGTTTCAAAATGAAATAATTCCAGAGGATACTTCTATTTGAGGTGACATTTATTCTTTTGTCAGCACCTGAAGATGCTATTGAACGTCGCTTTTTGATGAGTTGAGGCAAATGTTGGTAAAATCTCAGATGCGCCAGGAAAACCTTTCCGAATGAACCAAATTCTCCTTTTAAGAGAAATACGAGAGCAGCCAATCCATCCAGCACCATCCTGGCAGGCAGTTTTGTTACCAACATACTTCCCGGCAGGTTCTTGAATAAGAGATAAAGGTTGTTGCGAAAATTCAAATAAATTTTCATGGGACTGTTATAATTCAGTGTGCCTCCTCCCAAGTGATAAACAACCGAATCGGTGCATACATATACCTTAAATCCAATGTGTTGAATGCGCCAGCACAAATCAATTTCTTCCATATGAGCCCAAAAATCCGAATCAAATCCATTGCACGCTTTCCAGGCGTGTGAGCGTACAAGCATGCAGGCACCGGATGCCCATGTAACAGGGATCGATTGATTATATTGTTTTACATCCTTTTCAACTTCCTCCAGAATGCGTCCGCGGCAAAAGGGGTACCCAAAACGATCGATAAATCCACCCGCCGCTCCCGCATATTCGAATTCATCAGGACGATCCAAACTAAGAATTTTGGGCTGGCATATCCCTACTGCGAGGTCAGATTCCATTAGTTCCACCATTGGCTCCAACCATCCGGGTGTCACCTCGACATCTGAATTTAGCAGTAAATAATAATCCGAATTCAAGGAAAGCAGGGCCCGGTTATATCCTTCGGCAAAGCCGTAGTTCTTATCTAGCTGGAGATACACAACACCCGGGAAAAGTGTTTCTACAACAGTCTTGCTATCATCGGTAGACCCATTGTCAGCAACCACAATCTCCACATTGCCTTTGGTATTGGCCAAAACCGAAGGAAGAAACCTTTTCAGGAAACTGCTGCCGTTCCAATTAAGAATTACAATGGAAATTTTTTTGCTATCACTCATTATTTCAATAATTGCCTTAAAATCCAAGGCTACCGATCTTCAGTTTTTAGCTTTGAGTAAATATTCAATATCGAAAACTAATCTACTCGCCTTGCTCTGTTTATGAACTCCGTCGCCCAAGGCAGTCCGATTATACTACCCTGTGATGTTTCCAACGCTTGTGAGACCAGAGCCAAAGCTCCGGTCTTTGGATGATCATCTCTTCTATCAGTCGTGTTGCTTTCTCTGTAATTTCAAATGGCGCGGTGTCTTTGGCATGTTCGGCAATCAGCGTAAATTCAAGCCTGTTGTATCCTCTTTTTAACTTCCTGATGTGGCAGAAAATAACGGCTGCATCGAGTTTTTTTGCCATTTTCTCAGTGCCTGTGAGCACTGGAGTATCTTGATTCAAAAACGTAGTCCAATATTGAATCTCATGTTTACGGGGAGTCTGATCCATCAAAAATGCGGAAGCAGAAGCCTTGTTGTTATTTTTATCAGCAATTAACTGTCGGTAAGTGTCTGCTCTTTCCAGGGGCGTTATTCCGAAGCGTGATCGCATGTTGTAATAAAAGCGATCAAAGCTCTTGTTTGTCAGTTTTTTATAGATCACGTATCCGTGGTAATTGGAGCTCAATGGCCAGCTGCAGTTCCATTCCCAGTTGTTATAATGCCCGAGAGCCAAAATAACGGGTCTGCCTTCATTAAGAAATTTTTCCACCATTCCCGGATTGAGAAGAGTGAGCCTTTTTTTGATCTCCGACTCCGAGATCCGGTCGAAGTAAAGCGTTTCGATGAAACTGTCACAGAAATGACTGTAAAATTTCTTGGAAATTTGGTTAATTTCCTTTTTTGATTTTTCCGGAAATGAATTGGAAAGGTTAACAAAGACGACTTTTCTTCGGTATCTTACTACAAAGTAGACAAATAGGAAAATGAGATCAGACAGAATATAATGGAGACGCAGCGGGAAAAGTTGAATTATCCAGGTCAATGCTCTTAAAAGATAATACCCCATTTTAGGTTTTGAATCCATTGCTACTTGCAATAAAATTTTTCTATCGTGGATTGAAATTCCTCGAAAAAATTGCCATTGCTGGCAACAATTTCACCGCTGAAAAGAAATTTATCGCCACCACGAAAATCTCCCACCTTGCCTCCGGCTTGTTTCAGAATTATGGAGCCGGCAGCGACATCCCACGGACTGAGTCCTCTTTCCCAGAATGCTTCAAACCTTCCGCAAGCGACGTAAGAGAGATCTGTTGCGGCAGAACCCAATCGTCTAACTCCATGGGAATTAGCCATAAAATATTTCATGGCTTCAATAAATTCGTCCATGTTTTTCACAACTCCGTATGGAAATCCGGTGGAAATAAGCGCCTCGCCGGTCGTTGATGCCTGGGAAACATGAATTTCTTTTCCATTCAGCATGGCTTTGCTTCCTTTCCAGGCATAAAAACACTCACTTCGACTGATTTCATATACCACGCCAAGCACAATTTCGTCACCTTCCATCAGTCCGATGCTTACGGCATAAGGCGGCATTCCGTGTATGAAATTTGTGGTTCCGTCAAGCGGGTCAATCACCCAGCGATATTTCTCTCCCGAATCGAATGCTGTTCCTTCTTCGGTTATAAATCCTGATTCGGGCAATAGCTTTCTCAGAGCATCGACAATTATCTCCTCTGCTTTCTTGTCTACATACGAGACAAAATTGGCCTTTCCTTTTATTTCAACGCGATTAATGTCAAAATTCTTCCTTTCCTCTGCAATGAATGCCCCCGCAGTTTTGGCTATTGAGATAACTTCCTGACAAATATTTTCCAAATTCATAATTTTTTCTGCAAAAGTAATGATTATCAATCCGGGGAACAATTCTAATATTCACAATATTTTCCCGGTCATGTGCCCGTTGCCATTTATACTCTCTAATCTGACCAATCTCTTTTGGTTTAGCAGATCCTCCTGATAGGGCACTTCAACTTTTATATAATTCTCTGTCCAGCCGGTTGTGTATTTTTTTGTTGGCTGATTCTCAAACAGGACAGAGGCGGTCAATCCGATATTCTTTTCATAAAACTGCCTGAGCTTTTTTTCAGACAGCTTGATAAGTCTTTGTGTTCTTAATTTGCGTTCAGCAATGGGAACCGTCCCATTTATTACCAGGGCCTTTGTATTGGCTCGCTCGGAGTAAGGAAAAGCGTGAAGTTGCGAAACGTCCAATTCTTCGATGAAGTGATAAGCTCTTTCGAATAGTTCTTCCGTCTCCCCATTCATGCCAGCAATAACATCAACACCGATAAATGCATAGGGCAGTTTTTCCCTTATTGCCTCCACTCTTTGTCTGAATAATTCTGTGCGGTATCTCCTTTTCATTAGTTCCAGTACTTCATCAGTACCTGCTTGCAAGGGGATATGAAAATGTGGCGCGACTCGGGTCGAATTTTTTACAAAGTCGATAATTTCATTGGTCACCAGATTCGGTTCGACTGATCCCATTCTGATACGATCAATTTCTTCGGTCTGGTCAAGAGCTATGAGCAGTTCTATGAATGTTTCATTGGTGCTTTTGCCGAAATCACCAATGTTGACTCCGGTTAGATTTATCTCCTTAATTCCTTGGGCAGCAAGATTTTTTGCTTCAAGAACAATACTGGCTATCGACGGATTTCTGCTTTTACCTCTGGCAAGCGGTATAGTGCAGTAGGTACAGAAGTAATTACAACCATCCTGCACTTTCAGAAAACTTCTCGTACGATCCCCAAACGAGGAGGCGGGCTGAAAATCATTGATCTCGTTGAAGGTGCACCCGTGCATTTCGCTAAGCGCATGTTTATCCAGATTTTCGAGATATTTGGTGATGTTGAACTTGTCGTTCGCTCCCAAAATCAGATCAACGCCTTCAATAGTAGCGGCTTCTTCCGGTTTCAATTGAGCATAACAACCAATTACCACCACAAATGCAGCCGGATTTTGTCGCGTTGCCTGACGAATCATCGCGCGACTTTTTTTGTCGGCCGAATCGGTGACAGAGCAGGTATTGATCACATAAATATCCGCATGATCCTTGAAATCAACCTTTGTAAATCCTTGCTCCTGAAATGAACGGGCTATTGTTGAGGTCTCCGAAAAATTGAGTTTACAACCCAGCGTCCCAAATGCGACTTTTTTATCCTTAAAATTCATCCTTCTGATTCAGAAAGGCAAAAATAGGTATTTTACAACAAATCGCTTGCCAGCTCAGCCAGATAACTTCTTTCCCCTTTTAACAGGTTGATATGGGCAAAAATGTCCTGGCCTTTCATCCGATCCGTCAAATACGCCAATCCATTCGACTGCATATCCAGGTATGGAGAGTCAATTTGCTGAATATCTCCGGTGAAAACCATCTTTGTGCCTTCCCCGGCTCGCGTGATAATCGTCTTAACCTCGTGAGGAGTAAGGTTTTGAGCCTCATCAATAATAAAATAACAATTGGAGAGACTGCGACCTCTGATAAAAGCCAGCGGGCAAATTACCAGTCTTTCGTCTTTTTGCAGGTCCTCAATCACATGGTGCTCATGCGTATGAGCATCGAAACATCTTTTGATTACCGCAAGGTTATCGAACAGTGGTTGCATATAGGGCGAAACTTTTTGTTCCGCATCTCCAGGCAGGAATCCGATGTCGCGGTTACTCAAAGCGACAATCGGCCGGGCAAGCATGATCTGGTCGTAGACACCATGCTGCGCAATTGCAGCTGCCAGCGCCAAAAGCGTTTTTCCGGTGCCCGCTTTGCCAGTCAGGCTCACCAGTTTAATTTCAGGATCGAGTAGTGCCTGTAATGAAAATGTCTGCTCCGCATTCCGTGGGCGGATGCCAAAGGCCAGCTTCTTGTCTACCCGTTCGAGTCTAGCACGAAAAGCATTGTAATGCGCCAATACACTGGCATTCTGGCTCTTTAATATGAAAAATTCGTTAGGGAAAGGCTTTTTTTCAATACCGGATTCTTCTACTAACAGGAAATTGTCCTCATAAAGTTTCGCGATCAGCTGATTGTCAAAATCTTTCATTTCACGAATACCTTGGTACAAAACGTCAATATCTTGGATCTTGTCATTTTTGTAGTCCTCAGCTTCAATATGCAGTGATTTGGACTTTATCCTAAGATTTACGTCCTTACTTACCAGGATAACCTTACGGGATGGATTCTTGTCTCTCAGAAACTCTGCAATAGCCAATATCCGGTGATCCGGGATGTCCTCCCTGAAAGATGCCTTGATGTTATCAGAATATGGCTTCCCAAGTTCGATATATAATTTGCCCTTTCCTTGTCCCAGTTGTATGCCCTTGTCGATCGGTGTTTTGCCAACGATTTCATCCAGGATACGGACAAACTGCCGTGCCTGAAAATTAATCTGATCATCGCCCCGTTTGAATTTATCCAACTCCTCAAGTACAGTAATTGGAATCACCACATCATTGTCTTCAAAATTGTAGATACACTCACTGTCATGCAAAATGACGTTAGTATCAAGAACAAAGGTTTTTGGACGTTTCATCTGTATGTAATTAATGTTATTTCGAGCCAATGGAATGCCTAATGATTTATCTTCACTTAGTGCGAAAGTATCTCATAGGTACTTCAAAGTATAGCAATCCAAATTTAAATTAAACTATGTCAGGCTTTCAGCTGTATGCTGGCGGATTAGTCAATGAAAGATTCTCCTTCCTGATTCCATACGCCGGCTAACATGAGTGATGCCGCTTAAAGATAACACTAAAACAGTGCGATGATAGTTTTGGCCAAAGGTTTTTTACATCTTTGTATCTACAATTTGTTAGTAAATTCAGACTATGAACTACGAAGCGGTTCTCGAATATCTGTACGAGCATTTGCCTTATTACCAGCGAAAAGGGCCTGCAGCTTACAAGGGTAGCCTGGATAATACCCTGGCGCTGGACAAGATGTTTGACCATCCGCATCGAAAATTTCGCACGATTCACGTCGCCGGAACGAATGGGAAGGGCTCAGTCTCACATATGCTTGCAAGTATTTTGCAAAAGGCCGGCTACAAAATCGGACTATACACTTCCCCTCACCTGAAAGATTTTCGTGAACGGATACGAGTAAACGGTTCAATGGTTCCCGAAGCTTTTGTCGTCGGTTTTGTTGAAAGATTTCTGGAATTGAATAAAATTGCAGATTTGGAACCATCTTTTTTTGAACTGACAGTTTTAATGGCGTTCGACTATTTTGCTTTCGAGAAAGTTGATGTAGCAGTCATCGAAGTGGGGTTGGGCGGCCGCCTCGATTCCACAAACATCATCCTGCCCGAATTATCAATAATTACCAATATTAGTCTCGATCATGTGGCATTGCTGGGCGACTCCCTGGGGAAAATTGCGCTTGAAAAGGCAGGTATCATCAAACCAGGAGTTCCGGTAATTATTGGGGAAACTCATCCTCAGACATCTATGATTTTTGAAGGTGTGGCTCGCGAAAAAAAATCCAAAATTGTTTTTGCCGATCAATTTGTCAAAGCAGATTATTCTATGCTTTCTGTGGATCAGAAACAGCTCCTCAATCTGAAAACGAATGATGGAATTCTTTTCGAAAATCTCCGGCTCGACCTTCTCGGTAAATATCAGACAAAAAACAGTTGCACACTGATCACCGCAATCCTTGAATTACAAAAGGCTGGCTGGAATATCCCGGAGTCTGCCATCCGAACCGGGCTGGAAAATGTTACCGGACTAACCGGATTGTTGGGGCGTTGGCAAACAATTGGTGCTAATCCGCAAATAATCTGCGACACCGGCCATAATGAAGGAGGAATTAGGGAGGTTGTGGCTCAACTAAGACAAATTCCGCATAAGAAGCTGCATTTTATTATTGGGATGGTTAATGACAAAGATATTGCTGGGGTATTGGCGCTATTGCCGAAAGAGGCAATTTACTACTTCACCAAGGCATCAATTCCAAGGGCCTTGCCGGAGCGTCAGTTAATGCAAATGGCCACCTATTTTGGATTGAATGGCGCCTGTTATGAAAATGTTCCGACCGCATTGAAAGAAGCGAAAATGTATGCCGACAAGGATGATCTGATCTTTGTCGGTGGTAGTACATTTGTCGTGGCAGAGGTGCTTCCCTGATCTCCTGGTCGCCGGATGATTCAGTTTTAGTATTATTTTTTTATATTTATCCTTTGATGGGTCGATAACTAAATAACTACAACAATTATGAAACGAGCATGTAATATCTTTGCATCCAAGACAATGAAAATTTCTATATGCGAGTTCCATACGGCAATTAAAAATCAAATTAACTACGTATGAAAAGCAAAAAATCAATTTCCCGCAGGGGTTTTATCGTTTCTTCAACGGCTACAGCAGCTGGTTTGACCATTCTTCCAAGTGGAGTGGTTAGCGGTTTAGGTCATAGCGCCCCGAGCGATAAGCTTAATATTGCTGGCATCGGCGTTGGTGGAAAGGGTCAGGTTAACCTGAGAAATATGAAGTCAGAGAATATTGTCGCGTTATGCGATATCGACTCAACTTATGCGGCCAAAACATTCAGCCAATATCCTTCTGCAAAACAATTTGTCGACTTTCGGATCATGCTTGAGGCGATGAATAAAGACATTGATGCAGTTCTGATTGCGACGCCGGATCATACCCACGCGGTTTGTGCCCTGGCTGCTATGCAGCTTGGAAAACATGTGTATGTGCAAAAGCCCTTGACGCATACCGTTTATGAATCAAGAGTTCTGCTGGAGGCATCCAGAAAATATAAGGTGGTTACTCAGATGGGAAATGAAGGACATAGCAGCAACAATGTTGCGGATGTTTGTGAACTTATCTGGAGCGGAGCCATCGGGGAAATTAGCGAAGTCGAGGCCTGGACTGATCGCCCTATCTGGCCTCAGGGGCTAACCCGTCCAACACAGGGAATGTGGTTGCCCGATAGTATCAACTGGGATCTGTTTATCGGTCCGGCCGCCATGCGTCCATACCACGCTGCATATCATCCCTGGAATTGGCGCGGGTGGTGGGATTTTGGTACAGGTGCCTTAGGTGATATGGCATGTCACGTTCTGGATGTTGTCAATGCTGCCTTGAAATTAGGTCATCCAACTTCCGTAGAAGCTTCTTCTTCAGCGTATAACAGCGAAAGCGCCCCCAATTCATCCCTGATTCGGTACGAATTCCCGGAAAGGGAGAAAATTGGCAAGATAAAAATGCCGGCAGTGAAAATTACCTGGTATGACGGGGGCTTATTGCCTTCACGTCCAAAGAGTTTACCCGATGGGAAGGAACTTGGACAAGGTAAAAACGGGGTTATTTTTCATGGGACGAAAGGGAAGCTGGTCTGCGGCAACTATGGCGGCGATTACAAGCTGTTGCCACAGGAAAATTTTGCTAAACTGGTAAAGCCGCCACAAATACTTCGTCGGGTTGCTACAAGTCATGAGATGGACTGGGTTCGCGCCTGCAAAGAATCGCCCGAATCCAGAGTATTGCCGGTTTCCAACTTTGAATATGCCTGTCCGCTCAATGAGATGGTTGTGATGGGCAATCTCGCGGTTCGTATGCAAGGGCTTCAGAAAACCCTGAAATGGGACGGCCCAAACATGACGTTCACCAACCTGTCTGACGAGGATAAGATTACTATTGTAAATGGGATTCCAGGGGCGGAACCAAAGAAAATAGAGGTTAATGCAAAGCAATATGCTGCCGGTTTAATCAAAACAAACTACCGTGAAGGCTGGACCCTCAAAATTTAATTCCATTTTTAAAATAAAAACAAA
Source organism: Prolixibacteraceae bacterium (assembly GCA_963663005.2). GTDB lineage: Bacteria > Bacteroidota > Bacteroidia > Bacteroidales > Prolixibacteraceae > CAINVV01. The sequence continues at coordinate 192,328 of CAXXHH010000003.1, read as the reverse complement.
AACTTGAATCCCGTTAATTTTCACATTTTCAACCTTGCACATTTGCACATTTCCATATTTCCACATTTGCCCATTATTCTATGACTAATTCTATCGAAGTTCTGGATCACGTGAGACTAAACTTCTCGCCGGCGGGTCTGCTTTTTCTCAATATTGCCCTCGCGTTTGTGATGTTCGGTGTTGCGCTTGACATTAAAGTTGAGCACTTTACAAATCTATTGAAAAGGCCAAAGTCTGCAATAGTGGGATTCGTAAGTCAAACTTTTTTGCTTCCTGCCTTCACCTTTCTTCTGGTGATATTTCTCAATCCAACCCCAACAATTGCCTTGGGAATGATCATGGTAGCGGCATGCCCGGGGGGAAATATCTCTAATTTCATCAGTTCGTTGGCAAAGGGAAATGTGGCATTGGCGGTGAGTCTGACGGCTATCTCAACTATGGCCGCAATATTTTTTACACCTTTCAATTTTGCCTTTTGGGGCAGTCAGTATATTCATTTCTACAATGCTCACAGCGCAATGGGATTGGTCAGGCCGCTCGAAATTGATACGTACCAGATGTTTCAGACTGTGTTTATCCTTTTGGGAATTCCGGTGGTGGCCGGGTTATTTGTCCAATATAAGTATCCTGAAATAACCGAAAAAATTAAAAAGCCAATCAACAAAGGGTCACTTATCTTCTTTGTTTTGATGGTTATCACCATGCTGACGGCAAATTTTTCTCAGTTTATGGCCTACATTCATCTTGTATTCTTTTTCGTCCTGCTGCAAAATGGGATAGCCATGTTAACGGGGTATACCTTCAGCTCTCTTTTCAAATGCTCGCAGAAGGACAGACGAACCATCTCCATTGAAACCGGGATTCATAACTCCGGACTGGCTCTTGCCCTTCTGTTTAACCCCAAAATATTCCCGCCCGAGATGGAGTTGGGTGGAATGGCCGTGATTGCTGCTTGGTGGGGTATTTGGCATATTATTAGCGGTTTAGCCATTGCCTGGTTCTGGTCGCATAAACCTGTAATTGAAGAGTATGACACGGCGGTCGAAAGGTTATGAAACTTTAAGGTGGTATGTTCGTTTTGCCTTTTGGCTCACCCACAAAAGGATTGTTGTCACCGGTCGTGAAAATCTTCCAACGGGAAAGCCGATTATTTTTGCCGCCAACCACCAAAACGCACTGATGGATCCGCTGGCGCTTGTGTGCACGAATCCGCTGCAGACATTGTGGCTGGCTCGCGCCGATATATTCAAAAGCAAGGCAACCCAGCCAATTTTGAAGTTCATGAAGATGATACCTATCTATCGGATACGCGATGGTAAGGATAATCTTTCCAATAATGAACAGGTTTTTGATCAAGTGACTCAGGTTTTGGAAGATAATGGATCTGTTGCCCTATTCCCCGAGGCGGCTCACTCGGGCAAACGGCAAATGTTACCTCACAAAAAGGCCATTCCGCGCATTGCCCTCGAGGCTGAATCCAAGAATTCCTTTCAGCTTGGGCTACAGATTGTTCCGGTCGGTATTTATTATGATCACTATTGGAAATTTAATCGTACCCTGATTGTCAATTATGGCTCACCTATTGAAATAGACTCCTACAAAGAGCGCTATGCTGTGAATGAACAAAATGCAATGTTGGTTCTACGGGATGAGATTCGGGTCAACCTTTCTCCACTGACCATGCAGATCGATAGTGAAAAATACTACCACGATTGCGAGAATATCCGTGAGGTGGCTGGAAAAGAATACGCGAAACAAAAATTTTTTAGTGCCGATCCGGTTTTGCAACTATTCAAGGCTGAGCAAGAACTAATGACGAAAATTTGCCAGCTTGAAGCTGCTCAGCCGCAACTCTTCGATCAAATCAGATTGTCCGCAAATCAATACCTTCACGAGATTGACAAGGCTGGAGTATCCCCCAGACAAATTGAAAAAGCAGCAAAATCCGCTGTTCCTGTATTGTCGGTTCAGGTAATAGGGGCTCTGCTTTCGATGCCTGTTTTTGCCTTTGGTTTTTTGTCCAATATTTTACCATACCTGCTTCCCCGGGTAATTCTTACCAGGAAAATCAAGGATAAGGCTTTTCTCAGTTCATTTAATTTCGCTGTCGGACTGATTCTTTTCCCCATATTCTATTTACTGGAAGGTGTGATTGTTGGACTATTAACCGGCTCCGTTTTGGTTCCATTATCTTTTATTTTGTTTATGCCCTTCGCCGGGAAAATAGCCTTTAGTCTGTTGGAATTTTATAGGGATATGGTTCATGTCCTTTATCTGAAATTACTACAAAGAAAGCGTTTGAACCGGTGTGTAAGGTTGAGGAGCGATCTCCTTGCGCTTATCCGGTCGGCCACTTTTTAGATAGCACCAATTGTTGCGCTATTTGTATATTTGTTGGATCAACTAACGGAGCATTTATTGGCTCTGGCTTTGTTTTCGGAACTACAACTATAACAATAACATGACAGTAGAAAAACTCAAGGTTGCAAACAACCTTCATTATCCTTTGCTAAAAGGTGGACTGGCAACAACTATCCTGGCCGGTTTTTTCGTCTATTACACATTTGGCAAATGTTCGACAGCCGACTTGCTTCTGGCAATGCCATTCTTTCTGCTTCTCTATTTCACTCAGTTCGTTTTGGGAAGGGAGGCAGTTGTCTCGGCTTTCCAAAACTGGATAGCGAGAAATAGATTCAATGCGTTGATTTTCCCCACAGGTATGTTGGCGTTTTATCTGATTTGGCTTTCACTTAATGGTCAAAATATTTTGAGTGGAAATCCATGGCTGCTGGTTTACATCATTTACTTTCCGGTAGTGGTTTATACCCTTAGAAATGATCCAAACCGGAAAATTGGATGGCTGGATTTTACCGTTTTCGTGCTGGCACTTTTACCATCCTCACTATATAATATTGATCAGAATAGTGATGTGCCAATTAGCGGCGGTGGATTTGATTCGATTTCTCACGTAATTATCATCCTGACCGGAGTATACGCTTTTGCTGTCATTCGAGGTGTTAAGGAAGTAGGTTTCGTTTTTGAACTCAATTGGAAATCACTTCGCACGGCTTTGCTGGTTTGGATTGCATACTATTCCCTCGTATTTGTGTTTGGCAGCTCTGTCAATTTTATCGCCATTATTGGATACAACGACACCCTTGATGTTCTCGTCAAGTCCATTCTCTTTACCATGATTGGAACTTTCTTGCACACTGCGCTTTTTGAGGAACTTTTTTTTTCGCGGAATTCTTCAAAACCTTCTGGCTAAAAGAATTGCACAGGGCAAATCTTGGTTGATATTTTGGTCTGTCGGCTTCGGGTTATTGCTAGTCGGTGCCTTGCTTGTTGGCTACACGCTCGAAGGCAAGATGAAATGGTTTCCTGCATTGGTTACAATTGCAATGTTTGGGTCAGCTTATCTGATCGAAAAGTCCGGCAAGTATGGCTTCGGCGTATACACCTCCCTCGCAATTACGGGGGTAACCTTCGGATTGGTTCATTACCACGCCAAATCAATTATTTACATCGGTTTGGCATGTGTCGCCGGTTGGGCATACGGTTATACCTACATTAAAACCAAGAATGTCTTTTATAGCGCATTGGTTCATATGCTGGTCAACACAGGAGTGCTGATCTTTGGCCTTAAAATGATCAGGTAAAAAGGCGTTTCTCGTATGATCATTTCCCGTTCTTAATTTTCACATTTCCATATTTTCACATTTCCATATTTTCACATTTCCCATTTCCACATTTTTTCCCATGCCAAAACTTAAAAGCCCTCATCGCTGGAAAAAAATCCTTCTGATAACAGTATCAGTCATGTTTGTCAGCTATTATTTCTATTTCGCCTTTCCCTTCCGGGGAATGTTCTTTAATGGGCAGCGTCACACAAATCCGCCTTTGACACCTGCGTGGGCACTCGAGTGCTGGTTGTGGGAAGACGACGCAAATACCGCCGGCCGGGTAGATACATTGTTAGCCGGTTATGCGAAAAACGATATTCCCGTTCGGACAATTTTAATTGATAGTCCGTGGAGCCTGCGTTATAATGACTTTGAAATTGATACTGTTCTATATCCAAATCCAAAAGTGTGGTTTAAAGCGCTTCAGGACAATGGATATCGCGTTGTCTGTTGGATGACAAATATGGTGAATAGCTCTAGCAACGATACTAAGATCAGGGAATCGGAATCGTTTTTCAAAGAGGCGGGCGACAAGGGATTTTTGGCAGGGCACGGAGAGAAAAATAAGTGGTGGAAAGGGAAGGGGGGATTCATCGATTATTCCAATCCTGAGGCCATGAAGTGGTGGCGAGGCCGTCAGCAGAACCTTTTCGATCTGGGGATCGATGGATGGAAACTGGATGGTACGGCGACGCTGTTTTATACACTTGTTGGTCCGGTGCCATTTTTGTACAAATCAACAAAAGCCGGATTGATGTCTACCCGAACTTACATGGATCATTATTATCGGGATGAGTATCAACACGGACTGACCCAAAATCCGGAATTTGTGACGCTGGCACGATCGATAGACAGTTGGTACCATCCTGAAGGATTTGCTCCTTTGGATGCCGCGCCAGTAACCTGGGTGGGCGATCAAAAACACACCTGGGAATCAACAGGAAAGGCAACATCGGAGGACAAGCAAGCAAAGGATTTGGCGATGGATGGAATTGATGGGATTGAGAAGGCAATACAGAATATTTTAGCTGCTGCAAAACTTCGATACAACGTGATAGGATCCGATATTGCAGGTTTCTCCGGTCGAATAATTCCTCCCCGTCTATACATCCGGTGGACTCAGTTTTCAACTTTTTGCGGACTGTTCTTAAATGGCGGGCATGGTGAGAGAGCCCTTTGGCTCCGCACCCCGCAAGAGATGGATGTGATTCGGAAATTCTCCTGGCTTCATACGGAGTTGGTGCCTTATATGTACAGCTACGTGGTGACAGGATCTAGGGGTGGGAGAGTGCTGCAGAAACCCATTGAAGGGAAATATCAGTATATGTTTGGAGAGGATTTTGTCGTGGCTCCTATCTATCGTGACGATTTGAAGAATAAGGTTTTACTGCCCCCCGGAAAATGGAGGTATTTCTTCGATGATAAAAAATTGTTGGACGGACCTCTAAGCTTGGAACGCGAATTTCCACTGGATGAATTCCCTGTTTTTATCCGGGAGGGTGCCATCGTCCCAATGAATATTGAAAGAAGCTACACCGGACTTGGGACTGAAGCAAACAAAGGGGCCCTGACCTGGCTGATTTATCCGGGAGTTGACAATCAATTTACCGTCTATCACCCGGATAAAAGCGGAAGTTCTACGGTTTCCATGGTGAATTTTTCGGACAGGATCGAATTGTCGTTAAAGGAGATGAAAAAGCCCTCAATATTCACGATCCACCTCGAGCAAAAGCCGGCAAAAATCTATTTTAGGAACATTGAGCTGAAAGATTCGATCGATTACCAGTTTGATCCCGTAAAATCCCGGCTAACAACCAAAATCTCTGAAAATTCAGACGGTATACTCGTCATTCAGAAAGTGAATAGTGAAAAATAGAGAGCCAGCAACTCTTCTCTTTCCACCTTTCACTTTTCATTTTTCACTATTTCCATCGGTTTATCCGTGACAATATCTGGATCAACGCCCAACCCTTGATAGATTTTCCCGTTTTTGTCATAAAATTGTGCGAATGGAATTGTGATTCGGTACTGCTTGTCCAGTTCATAAATCTCCGACAAAATGGGTGATCCGGCAGTTTTTTGTCCTACGAGTGTCGCTAGTTTTTCATTTTTCATAAATATAGCAAATGCTTCAGCCACACCCGAAGTCATCTTGTCAACAAACAGATAAACTTTTCCCTTGTATTGTGGTGTCGAAGGCGTAAGTCTCATGTAAAATCCCTTTTCATTGAAAATAGCATTCTTTAAAGAGGAAAGCTCGGACGGAGCTCGAAGCACACTAATGTAATCTGTTGGCTTTGGAATTGCCTGATTTGCTTCGAACCACTTTCGGGTTAAAAAAACTCCCCAGTCAGCTGTTTTGGCTGTCAGATGATTGGCAAGAAGTAGAACAGCGGGGAGCGGAGCGTTCCTTCTGCCCAGCCTCAAATCAAGTACCAGCTTCTCAATGCTCTTCTCCTGAATTTCTTTGAATAGTTGCGCGACTTCTTCATTACCTTCGGGAATATTGTTCAGTAAAAGATATGCTCTCTTTTCACCGATGATTCTTAGAGAAGAGTTTTTCTGCGCAACATTGGTGACCTCATTCGGATTGACTTTCTTTATTTCATGCGGTATATGCATGACTTTCTTTCCAAGCCACATCATTGTCAGGCCAAGCTCATAGTCGTCAGCTACTGTCGACTTATGCTTAAATGCGTCGCTTCTGAAACTTTGCCAATCTGAAGACTTAGAAAGATTGGCATCCCAAAAATATTTTTCAATTAATGTGAAAGTATTGACAATCATAGCCGAATAATCCCGTAGCGGCTTGTCAGAATTAACCTTTTCACCGGTTATTATCCGCGATTTTCCTTTAGTATCGGTGAGTGAGCCCCAGAAATTATTCTTCCAGCTTTTGGCAGTAAGAACAAATGAATTATCCGGGTAGTCGATAGTCCCATTATAGTAGGTGGTGTCTGCATTTAAGGATATTTTACCAAACCCGTGAGCCAATTCGGGATATTTTATTTTACCGGTAGTTTTTGCCATCATGTAGATCAATGACCCCACAATTTCCTTGATGGCTTCTTTGCGCGAACTCGCCTCGAAAGTTAGATTTTGCGAATTGATGTTAATCGTTAGCAGAAGTTCCTCGCCTCTTTCGTTTTGAATTTTCCAGTAGGTTTGTGCAAAACTATTGATTGACAGAAGTATGAACGCAAGAAGTAGGTATTTCTTATACATAGATTGTCGAAAATGTTGTTTGATCCTAAAATAGATTTTTTTCTTCACCTTTTAGTATATCATATTTTCCGCCAGCAAGCTTAAAAAAAAAAGTGGGGTAACCGTTTGGCACCCCACTTTTCTAATCAATTTTGGCAATCTCACGATTCCGTCTACGGAATACTATTCAGCCATATTTTGTGCGTCAACAACAGCAATCGAAATCATGTTAACAACATCACGAACAGAACAATGCATTTGCATTACCTGCATTGATTTGCGGTTTCCAACGAGGATTGGTCCTAAGGTTTCGCACTCGGCAATATACTGAAGTCCGTGCAGCGCAATATTCGCTGAACTCAGATTCGGGAATATCAATAAATTGGCATCTTTCTCAGCTAATTTGTTGAACGGATACATTTGCTTGCGAATTTTTTTGTTTACCGCAACGCTCAATTGCATCTCACCGTCGACAATCATTTCAGGGTAATCTCTTTGCAGAATTTTTACAGCTTCACGGACTTTGGTCGGTGATGCCTCGTGGTTTGAACCGAAATTTGAATAGGACAACATCGCAACGTTAGGTTCAATGTTGAACTGCCTAACCACATTTGATGCCTGAATAGCGGTGTCAACCAGGTCGTTAACGTCCGGTGCGGAGTCAATGGTTGTATCAGCGAGGAAATAGGTTCCCCTTGGACTAATTACCAGGTGCATACCAAAGATTTTAGTAACATCCGGTTTTTTACCGATTACTTCCAGCGCAGGTTTTATTGCTTCCGCATAACGTGTGGAATAACCTGATACCACGGCATCAACATCTCCACATTCCAGCATCACGGCCGCGAAATAGTTTTTGTCGAACATTTTATCCACAGCTTCTTCAAGCGTCATTCCTTTGCGTTTGCGCTTTTCAAAGAGGATACTAGCATATTTGCGTCGAAGATTATCATTTGGCCTGTTGCGGTTGTCGATGATTTGAACATCCCCAAAATCTAATTCATACTCTTCGATGAGTTTTCTGATTTTTTCTTCGTTACCGATAAGAACCGGCGTAGCAATCTGTTCCTGGTAAGCAATGTTTGCAGCTTTTAATACTTCAAAATCGCTGGCGTCAGGGAAGGCCACTTTTTTAGGATCTTGCTTGGCTTTGTCGATAATCATTGAAATCAGCTTGTTCTCTGATCCTAATCTGCGGCCAAGTTCTTCGGTATATGCATCCCAGTCAGTAATTGTAACGCGTGCCACACCTGAATCGATAGCTGCCTTTGCCACTGCAGGGGCAACCCGGGTGATAAGGCGCGGATCCATTGGTTTTGGGATGAAGTAGTCACGACCGTATACGATGTTCCTGGCGTTATAAGCTGTCAATACCGATTCTGGTACTTTTTCTTTCGCAAGCGCAGACAGTGCCCTAACGCAGGCAATTCTTCATCTCTTCATTGATAGTCTTGGCGCGTACATCCAAAGCTCCGCGGAAAATGAACGGGAAACCGAGTACGTTGTTAATTTGATTCGGATAATCAGAACGTCCTGTGGCGAAAATCAAGTCATCTCTGGATGCTTTTGCATCGGCATATGGAATTTCCGGATCCGGATTTGCCAAAGCAAAAAACGATCGGATTCGGTGCCATACTTTGTACCATCTCCTTAGTCAATACACCTGCTACTGACAGTCCGATGAAAACGTCTGCACCCACAAGTGTATCAGCCAATGTTCTGCATGGGGTGTTGCGGACAAACTCCATCTTCGAACTGTTAAGGTCTGGTCTTTCATTGTGAAGCACACCCTTACTGTCGCACATCAACACATTTTCGCGCTTGGCTCCCAGCGAAATATATAGTCTGGTACAAGAAACAGCGGCTGCTCCGGCACCATTTACTACGATACGAACATCTTCAATTTTCTTACCAGCCATTTCAACGGCGTTAAGCAGTCCTGCAGAAGAAATAATTGCAAGTACCATGCTGGTCGTCATGCATGACCGGAATGTCCAGTTCTTTTTTCAGTCTTTCTTCGATCTCGAAACACTCAGGTGCCTTAATGTCTTCAAGGTTAATTCCTCCAAAAGTCGGACCAAGTGCTTTTACTGTCTGAATAAATAACTCAGGATCCAAGGCATCCAATTCAATGTCAAAAACATCAATGTCTGCGTAAATCTTGAAAAGGAGTCCTTTACCTTCCATTACCGGCTTCCCGGCTTCCGGACCAATATTTCCAAGTCCAAGAACTGCCGTACCATTCGAGATAACGGCAACCAGGTTTCCTTTGGCAGTATATTTGTAAACATCATCCGGATTTTCTTTGATAGCAAGGCAGGGACTTGCAACTCCGGGGGTGTAAGCCAAACCTAAATCGCGTTGCGTTGCGTGAGGTTTGGTTGGTGTAACCGAAATCTTGCCCGGCCTTCCATTGCTATGGTAATCCAGTGCATCTTGGTTCAATTTAGCCATGATAAATACGATTTTATAGTGATTTCTTTGATTTTTAGTGGCAACAAAACTATCAATTAATTTAATATATCGTTAAAAAATCCGAAACTCAAATTAAGAATTAAGAATTAAGAAACATTGCAAAATGTAGTGATTTTTAAAACTCTATTTTATGCTGAAAATCAGGTTTCTTACTATTTAAATAGTGATCCAGCAAGGCTTTAATCTCGACTCTGCATTTCCCACAACCGGTTGAAGCAAGGGTGAATTTGGCTATTTCATCGACATTTTGAGCGCCCTTCTTGAGGATATGTAAAATTTCTGTTTCTTTCACACCATTACATAGACAAACAATCCGATTTTTCTTCGTTGGCATTGGTGTCGGGGTTAAGAAAGCTCCAATTCAATCAAATAGTCAAAATGATTTCCTTCAATTTTTTCCAATACCTTGAAGCCGCATTTTTCAGCATAATCCGCTAAGGTTTCAGGATCGACGAACAGCCACGGGAATTTTTTACCTCTTACATTCTTATAAATTAGCTGATACTCCATCTCACCATAATAGGTGTCTGAAGCAATATCTACCCAGCTTTCACCATTTTCGTCGGTAAACAGGTAGAGGAGATCCGAGGAGTCGGCCAAAATTTTGCCTCCCGGATTCAAAAGGTTTTTTAAGTGGTTCAGTAAGACGGAGAGTCCTGGTAAGGTCTGAGCCACACCGGCGCCGTTCATTAAAAGAAGAATTGTATCGTATTTTTGGTCGGCAAGCGAATAAATATCACAACATCGAACATCCTTCAGTCCTCTGGCAATCATTGTTTCACACGAAAGCGGTGAAATATCAATTGAAGTCACATTAATTCCATTATTCTCTAACCAAAAGGAGTGAGCTCCGGCTCCGGCCCCAATATCCAGAACTTTTCCTTTGCATCGTTTCAGCGCTTCCTGTTCCTGCAATGGCATCTCTTCGAAGGATCTGAAAAAATAGGCCGGAGATAACGTTTCATCTTCCGCGATATCCGTTCTTACCAGGATCGTATCACCGGTAATTCCATGGAAATAGTCATGAACAGCTTTCCCGATAGGGTCCTGATGTTTTTTTAATATTGGCATACTATATTGGTTGAAGCTAAAAGTGAAAAGTTAAAAGAGAAAAATGAAAGACAGTTTTCCCGATAATTTTTCACTTTTCATTTTTCACTTTTACTTGACAAGGCATCTCGGATTTTCTTCCAGATGGATGGTTTCTCTTCCTCTTTTTTGGGTGCAGGCTCTTCTTTTTGCTGCTGCTTTCCCTTAGCCTGTTCTACACTCTTATTTTTTCGATCTTCTTCAATTCTTTTTTCCGATTTGAAGATATCCCAGAATCCGGATTTTGCCGATTTCATCTCTTCCGCAAAATGTGGAGTATCTAAAAGAGCCAAATTTTCCGGAGTAGGCGGATTGAACGGAATATTTGCGTTCGATGCGAATGCCGGATCGTTATAATAGCCCCGGAAAAAGCCTCCTACAATTGGCAGTGCCATATATGCTCCCTGTCCGTGTGCCAAGGATTTGAAATGTACCAAAGGATCTTCGCCACCAACCCAACAGCCAGTCACCAGTGTCGGTGTGTATCCCATAAACCAGCCATCTGCGTAATTTTGGGTTGTTCCTGTTTTGCCGGCAAAAGCGCCCGGAATATTGTACCGTCGTTTTGATAGCAGCCCCGGTTCCTTCATTGGCTACTGCTTCGAGATAATGGTTCATTATTCGCGCATTCTCATTAGACAGAACCTGCTCCGAAACAAAATCGGAACTATATTTTTTAAGAACTTTCCCTTTGTTGTCTTCAATCCGCACCAAATAAGATGGTTCCACGGATAAACCTTCGTTAGCAAAGCAGCAATACGCTTTCGCCATTTGCAGGAGTGGAACATCAACAGCCCCCAGAGCAATTGATGGATAATGCGGAATGTCCGTGTCTATACCCATTTTTTGTGCCAACTGTACAGTCTCGTTGATTCCTGTTTCCATTAATACCTGGACAGAAACCGTATTAACAGATTTGCATAGGGCTCCTTCCAGGGAATAATAGCCTCCATATTCGTTGTCTGCATTGCCTGGCGTCCAGTCCTGATATTCACTGTATGTGATTTGCTGGTTGGCGTAATATTTATCCGGCGGCAAACCGTTTTCCAGCGCAGCCGCATAAATAAACGGTTTGAACGCTGATCCGACTTGCCGTGCCGAAGTTACATGGTCATACTGAAAATAACGGAAATCATTGCCACCAACCCAAACCCTTACTTTCCCATTTCTCGGATCAAGCGCAACAAAACCACAATGGAGCAATTTTAGCGAGGCTTTAACGGAGTCCATCGGACTAATTCTCGAAACTTCATCACCATCCCAGGAAAATAGTTTGATATTAGTCGGAGTTTTAAATATGAGGGCAATTTCTTTATCACTCTTGCCTGCTTCAATGAGTCTTTTGTACCTGACAGAGCGTTTCATGCCCCTGAGAACAATTTCGTTGTTCTTACCCCAGGGAGCTTCACCTTTCCATTCTTTGTTAAAAGTTGCCTGAAGATCTTTCATATGCTGCCTCACAGCATTCTCGGCATACTTCTGCATCCGTGAATCAATGGTGGTGTAAATCTTCAAGCCATCCGTGTATAAATTGTAGGGAGAACCATCTTCTTTATTGTTTTCAGAACACCACTTCTCCAACTGTGGCCGGAGAAGCTCACGGAAATACGGAGCAGGACCGGTATTGTATACAAGATATTGGTACTTCAGAGCAAGTGGTTCCTGACAATATCTGTTGGCCTCCGCATCCGTCAAATGGTTGTACTTCTGCATCTGCCTGATTACCGTATTTCGCCTTTGAAGTGACTTCTCAGGATAGATCCTTGGATTATATGCATTATTTGCCTTCAAAAGCCCAACAAGTGTCGCTGCCTGCGTCACCGATAATTTGTTTGGCGTAGTGCTGAAATACCTTTCTGCTGCCGTCCCGATGCCAAAAGTATTTTCTCCGAAAGGAACCGTATTGAGGTACAACGTCAGGATTTCATTTTTGCTATAGAGTTTCTCCAACCGGTATGCAATGATTGACTCTCTGATCTTACTCACTGGTAGGGTCAGGGGTCCCCAGTTATCGCGACCAAAGATATTCTTGGCTATTTGTTGAGATAAGGTAGAGCCACCACCCGAACTACGATTTGCCAGAAATATCGTTTTGACAAACACACGCAAGACTGCCCATTCGTCTATACCCCTATGTTCATAAAACCTGGCATCCTCTGTCGATACAAGCGCATTGATAACGTTGGGGGAGATATTCTTGAAAGTAACACTGCTCCTGTTTTCTACGTAATACCTGCCAAGAACTTTACCGTCCTGGGAGAGAACTTCCGTTGCGACGGGTTCTTTGATCTTTATCAGAGTTTCTGCATCCGGAAGTTCGCCGAATGTTCCGATATAGACCAGAACAAATAACACAGACATCAGAAACAGACCGAAAATTGAGAGTTTCAGCGCCCACAGCAAAGCAAATTTCCATGCCGACTGATTTCCCTTTCGGCGGAAAATATCCCAAAAAGATTTATTTTTCTTTTTTACGGCCGGTTGTCGAGGTTTTATTACAGTCATCTGTGAAAATTCAATAAATTAACATCCAATACCTAAAATTTATTCTATGAAGATAGTATTAACTGGCGGCACCGGATTTATTGGGAGACACATTTCTGAATATTTCTCGGCTTCTGGTCATAAAATAATATTGATACAGCGATCCGATTTAAAGAAAGGAGTCAACCACATTTCAAAAATAATCAATTCTACTGATGTTCTTATAAACTTAGCAGGATCTCCTGTCATTAAAAGATGGACTGCCTCAAATAAACGGGAGATTCTTGAGAGTCGTATTAATACAACAAATTTATTGGTGAACGCTCTAAGCGCTCTAAACAGTGAAGAGCGGCCAAATGTTTTTATATCTGCCTCAGCAATTGGCATCTATGATTCGATCAATACGCATAGTGAACAATCGACCAACTTTGACAGTAATTTTCTGGCAGTTGTTTGTCAGCAATGGGAGAATTGTTTGGAACCTCTATCTGCACTGGAATTACGAACTTGCGTTATCCGGATCGGATTAGTCCTGGCTAACGGCGGAGGGATATTGGGTAAATTAATTCCATTGTTTAAGGCAGGTTTGGGAGGTAAAATTGGATCTGGCAACCAGGGGTTTTCATTCATCCACATCCGTGATCTTTGCAGTGCCTTAGATTTCCTGATAAAGAACGATGAGTGCCGAGGGGTATTTAATCTGACTGCTCCTGAGGTATCCTCCAATAAAGTGTTTACTGCCCAATTGGCAAAAGCATGTAACCGACCTGCTTTGTTTGCAGTGCCCGAAATTGCACTTAAACTGATGTATGGAGAGGCCGCTGTCACGCTTCTTAAGGGGCAATCGGTTTACCCCATGCATCTTATGGATTCTGGTTTCCAATTTTCTTTTGAAACCATAAATTCGGCAATTCGAGCCTTACTCTCAGAGAGAAATGAGATCAGACGTTGAAGCGGAAATGCATGATGTCACCGTCCTGTACGACGTACTCTTTTCCCTCGATGGCTATCTTACCGACTTCCCGACAAGCTGCTTCTGAACCCAAAACAACGTAGTCGTCATATTTTATGACTTCAGCCCGAATAAATCCCTTTTCGAAATCACTGTGGATTATACCGGCAGCTTTAGGTGCTTTTATACCTTTCACAAAAGTCCAGGCTCTGCTTTCATCTGCACCGGTAGTAAAGTACGTCTGTAGATTCAGTAATCTATATGCAGCATGGATGAGTTTGTTCACTCCGGGTTCTTCCAATCCAAGATCCTCAAGAAACATCTGTTTCTCTTCATAGCTTTCCAATTCGGCGATATCAGCTTCTGTGGCTCCGGCTATGATAAGGATTTCAGCATTTTCGTCTTTCACACTTTCCCTGAAGCTATCTGTCATACTGTTTCCTTTGGCTGCAGAGGCTTCATCGACATTGCAAACATAAACCACAGGTTTCTTGGTGAGCAGAAAAAAGTCGTGTATCAAATCTTCCTCATCTTCCGTTAAGACCAGTGTTCTGGCGGATTTTCCCTGAATCAGAACATCCCTGAGTCGCTCAGCAACAGCTACCGTTTTGAGCGCTACGCGATCTCCACCGACTTTTGCCTGTTTTTGCAATTTTGCTATTCTACTTTCAACGGTCTCAAGATCTTTTAGTTGCAATTCAATGTCGATCACTTCCTTGTCCCGGATCGGATTGATGGAGCCATCAACGTGGATAATATTGTCGTTCTCGAAGCACCTGATAACATGAATAATAGCATCAACCTCCCGGATATTGGCCAAAAATTGGTTGCCAAGTCCTTCTCCTTTGCTGGCGCCTTTTACCAGTCCGGCAATGTCAACTATTTCTATTGTTGTAGGAACAACTTTCTTTGGTTTATCAATCTCTTCCAATCGTATTAACCGTTTGTCCGGAACAGTAATAACGCCCAGATTCGGTTCGATCGTACAAAAAGGGAAATTCGCGGATTGCGCTTTCGCATTGGAGAGACAGTTGAAAAGGGTTGACTTTCCTACATTAGGAAGGCCAACAATGCCACATCTTAGAGCCATCTAATTAAAACTTGATAATTTTTTGCAAAGGTACTATTTTAAACCGTGAGAAGTTAACTTTGTCAAATACACAATTGATCGAAAAAGAAGTCAATTGTAAAATGTTTGAAGTCAGAGTTTCGGCATAATATTTGAGACAATTTGTGGTAAATTATACGAGTGCGGTATTTGAATCCCGTGGTTAACATAGGAAAACCAGAGCAGTGCTGAAAGCCAGGGATAGAATATTAATTATGTTGCTTTAAGAGGATGATCGATAAAGACAAGGATTTAATTTCTGCTCTCAAAACTGAGGGTATGAAAGAAAAGGCATTCCAGCTGTTGGTGACGAATTACCAGCAGCGTCTTTATTGGCATATTCGAAAGATTGTAATGAGTCATGATGATGCTGATGACTTAATGCAAAACGTTTTCATCAAAGTATGGAAAAATATTGATACTTTCAGGGAAGATTCTTCTTTGTTTACGTGGTTATTTCGTATCGCCACAAACGAATCACTAAGTTTTCTTCAGCAAAAAAAAAGAAGGAATATTTTTTCAATTGACGGAGTATCTGATTATCTTGTAGAGGCTTTTGAGTCTGATGCCAATTTCGAAGGCGATGATCTTCAAAAAAGACTACAACTAGCTGTATTACAGCTTCCTGAAAAACAGAGACTGGTTTTCAATATGAAATATTATGATGAAATGAAATATGAAGAAATGGCCGAAATTTTGAAAACTTCGGTGGGTGCGTTAAAAGCATCCTACCACCATGCGGTAAAAAAAATTGAGGCACATTTTGAGGGAGAATCGTGAGGTAATATTAAACCTTTTTGCAGATAGAATGTCTTAGTAATGACAATGGGTATGAAAATGAATAGCTCAGAAATAGAAAAAGAAGCAGCTTTAAAGAAGATGGAAACGGGTTTTAATGTTCCGGAAGGATACTTTGAAACTTTTGGCGAAAGGTTAAAGCTGCGAATGGAACAGGAACAGAAGCCACGCCATTCCAGGACCGTTTTACACTATCTCAAACCAGTTATGGGATTGGCAGCCGGTTTGGCGATACTTCTTTCGGTTTATCTTCATTATCCAACGAATGTTAGTACTGAAGGAATCTCACAAGTGAAGATAGGCGATACACTTGATCCAAATGACCCTTCGGATCAATTTTTAAGCAATTATGCTTCTGTAATTAGTGAAGGTCAGTTCATTTCAGCAATTAATGAAATGGATCAATACGATCCTTCCAAGATGCCAAAAGATGCATTGGTTGATTATTTGGCATCTAATTGTTCTGATTTCGAAATTCTTAATGCCAGCAAATAAAATGAGAGCAACGATATTTTCATTGATGATCCTTTTCTCTGCTGTACAATTATTTGCGCAGCGACAACCGATGGATCCCAAAATGATAGAGGTAATAAAGAGTAAAAAAGTCGCTTTTATTACCGAGCAGGTTGGGTTGTCTTCTAAAGAGAGTGAGAAATTTTGGCCTGTTTACAATCAATTGGAGAAGGAACGAAACGCATTAATGGATCATAAAAGAGATTTGGAAGAATCGACTGAAGACAAGACCGTTAAAACTGAAGATTACTACAAGAAGCTTGCGATTGAAATTGTTGCGATACACATGAAGGAAAGTAGGATGATGGAGGAATACAACAATAAATTCTTATCTATCCTTCCGGCCGAAAAAGTTGTAAAGCTTTATGGTTCAGAGCGGAGATTCAGATCATACCTCATGCACGAAATGAGGAAGAACAATGACGAAAAGGATAAAAAATAATATATTTTATCCTTTTGCTTCTTCTATATAATCAGCTAATTGAGAAGCCTTTAACGATATTTGATCGCCAGTTACCATATTTTTAAGGGTGATCATTTCGCTTGCTATCTCGGATTCACCAGCTAAAACCACATATTGAACCCCTTTCCGGTTTGCATAGTTCATCTGCTTCTTCATCTTTTCGTTTGAAGGGTAGATTTCAGCCGGAATGCCTGCTTTGCGTAAAGCGTCGAGTAAGGGTAGGCAGTAGTTTTCTTCAACTTTTCCAAAATTAACAAACATCACTCTTGTCGAGATCGTTTGATCCTTTGGAAAAAGTTCCAACTGTTCCATAACATCATAAATCCGGTCTGCCCCGAAAGATATTCCTACTCCGGAGATATCCGGCAAACCGAAAATGCCGGTAAGGTCGTCATATCGTCCTCCGCCGGTGATTGACCCTATCTGAACATCTTTTGCCTTAACCTCGAAAATTGCCCCTGTATAGTAATTGAGTCCGCGTGCCAGCGTGAGATCCAATTCCACTTCGGTAGAAAGAGTTCCTGACTTCAAATAGCTAAAAATGGTACGAAGTTCTTCAATTCCTTTCTTACCTATTTCTGATCCGCTAATGACCTCTTCTATCTGACTCAGCTTTTTCTCATTATCACCACTAAGATTCAATATTGGCAGTAATTTTTGAATGGCATCTTCGGAAATCCCTTTTTCTCTCAGTTCGTCATTAACTTTATCGAGGCCAATTTTATCAAGTTTATCTATTGCAATTGTAATATCGATGATGCGATCTGCGGCACCAATTGTTTCCGCAATCCCGGAAAGAAGTTTCCTGTTGTTGATTTTGACAGTAACATTTATCTTCAGTTGTGTAAATATCTTGTCAACAATCTGGATCAGTTCATACTCATTGAGCAGAGAGTCTGATCCAATAATATCCACATCACACTGATAAAACTCACGGTATCTTCCTTTTTGAGGCCGGTCTGCACGCCAAACCGGCTGAATCTGAAAGCGTTTGAAGGGAAAATTAAGTTCGCTTTGATATTGCACAACATAGCGCGCAAACGGGACTGTCAAATCGTACCGGAGGCCTTTTTCTGAGATTTGGAAAGTGGTCTTATTACTATTTTTGGCAAGTAAATCGCCCTCATTTGCTTTGGCTAAGAAATCACCGGAGTTAAGAATTTTGAATAGCAGTTTATCTCCCTCTTCGCCATATTTTCCGGTTAGTGTCGAGAGATTTTCCATCGCCGGAGTCTCAATCTGTTGAAATCCATACAATTTAAAGACACTCTTCACCGTATCGAAAATATAGTTTCTGCGAGCCATCTCGATTGGTGAGAAATCGCGTGTGCCTTTTGGTATGGAGGGTTTCTGAGCCATGATGATTTTCTAAATGAGTTGGCAAATTTAGTGATTATATCTAAAAAAAGAGAGGGTGCTTTTCAGGCACCCTCTCTGGAAAAAAGTTCAATTTGATTAGTTGAAGATGTAACGAATTCCCAATTGCATGGAATAAGTTGAACTATATCCAACGTTATCGCGGTATGTGCTCTGTAACATTTGGTTGCTGTTGTAAGGATTGAGCTGGTAGGTAGGTTTAACAGTACCACCGGCCACAACACTTGAAGCATTTACAGGCTTAAGAATATTATTTTGATTGTAGAAATCAGCAATACCCCAGTACTTGTTGATCAGGTTGCCAACGTTCAATATATCCAAACTAACTTGAATGGTATTACGTTTGCCGCCAACTTTTACAAAGATTTCCTGCATCAACTTAACATCAAAATTATTTCTCCAAGGCATCAAGGCTCCATTACGTTCTGCATATTTTCCAACGCGTTTGCTTAGGTATTTATCTTGAGCAATGTAGTTGAAAAATGAGGTGCTTTGTTGAGCAGCTGTCCATAAAACATTTGCTCCGGCAGCATCTTTAACGGTTTGATCAACGAAAGTAATTTCAGAGGCATTTTTAGGAACATAGATCAAGTTATTTGAACCAGCTCCGTCGCGTACTATATTGCTTGAATAAACATAAGAGAAACGGCCTTGTGAACTGCCTTCATAGAAAACAGATAAAGTAGTAGCCATAGACTTAAGATATTCAATTTTGTAGGATGCAGACGCCATTAATCTGTCTGGAACTACATAACTTGCATAGCTTAATTCCTCGCTGTTGGCTCCATTCACATTGGCGTTACCGTTCCATGCAGAAGATGCCTGATCACCAGCTCCGTCTACCAGGTTTTTGGCTTCGCTTCTTGTGTAAGCGATCATACCTGAAAATCCGTGTGTGAATGATTTTTCAAGTTTAGCAGTAAGAGAGTAGTAATAACCCTTATTTCTGTTCTCAAGGACGATAGGTGAGACACCATTACCAGTCCCCAAAGAAGTTGTTACCGCTCCTTTTGAGTCAATCAATTGGTAGTATCTATCTTTAGCTGCAGAAGGATAAACAATGCGGTTGTCTGGATATCCGGCGATGTTCATTGGAACTCCGCCCTTTATACCTTCGTTTACAAAGAATGCTGTATTCAAATCCTTATTGTAGATACCTTCTAATGTTCCCTTCAAACCAAAAGGAAGCTTAGCGTCAAGTGCCAAACTGCTTTTCCAGGTTTGAGGCATCTTGAAATCTTTGGAAATAATAGTGAATGTTCCTGGTGTGATTGTGCCTACTGCTGGCTGAGTAGCAGGATAGTATGCATTTGGCTCAGGTTTGAATGGCCCTGGTACATTAGCAACCCCGGCGTATGTCATTGTGGTTTGTACCATACCAGCATCACCAACTTGTCCAACAATCCATACAAATGGAACGCGACCAGTGAAAATTCCAGTTCCACCACGTAACACTAAAGAGCGATCCTCATTGATATTGTAGTTGAAACCAACTCTTGGAGAGAGGAGAGCTCTTGATTTTGGAAGCGTAGCTGTACTGAACTTGTTAGCGCCAAAAGTCAAACCAGCGACGATTGGGTGTTCAGCGGCTGCTTGTGAGTATGTTGGTAAGTCTGCACGCAAACCGGCAACAACTTTCAACCTCGTGTTGATAGCAATTTCATCCTGAATATATGCAGAATACTGACCAAACTTGAAACTTGGAAATGCTTGAGCATAGCCAGGGGTGTTGGAGAATGTAATACCGAAATCTAATGGTTTGGCACCACTTGTAAAGTCAGTCCACGAATTGAATACATAGAAACTAGATCCAAAACGCATGAAACCGTTCTTTGTGTTGTTTGCTTCATATTGCAATCCGGCAGTGAAACTGTTTTTTCCCATTGACCAGGAAACATCATCAGTTATGGTAGTTGTTTTAACCTGGCGTAGGTTACCGTACGAGAATAGTTCAGTTCCGAATGAAACGTACGGCTTACCGTCTTTCAGAATATCAACAAATGGGAATAACTTGCCATCAGTTGAACGAGGCTCATCCTGGAATGAGTTGGTATAACGCAGCGTATTTAAAATTTTGCCGTTAGCAAATGTGGAATTTAATTCAGCAGAGAGTGAACTGAAATTTGTCTCATTGTAATAGCCGGAATTTTTGAACCACATAGCATCCATGTTAGTTCTTGTTCCAGTATAGATAGATGAGAATGGCGAAGTGGAGGTACTAGGATAGCTAGGTGATTTAGCCGTTGTTTTGCTGTAACGAACATTAACTTTATGGTTTTTGGCGATGTTCCAGTCTACGCGTGCCAGAAATTTGGTGGCAGGACTTTGGTTGGAATAGCCTTGATAAGGACCCGTTTCGTATCCATAAGTATCACTAAGGTATTTACTGATCATGTCCATGTCTGCAGCAGTAGGCCTGGCGACATTTATACCGTCTGAAGGAGCTGAAGGTGTTGCAGCTACTCTGGGAGGTCCGGGAACTGTATTCTTCTCTGATTCATAGTTCACGAAAAAGAATAACTTATTTTTAATGATTGGTCCACCGAGACGGAAACCGTACATGTTGTAATCTGATGGATTTTTAACGAAGGGGGCAGCATCACCAACTTTATTGCCTTTGTATTTCTCACTTGCCATGAAATTGTATGCTGAACCGGTAAACTCGTTGCTACCAGAGCGGGTAACTGCATTCACAGAGGCGCCGATAAATCCACTTTGTCTAACATCAAACGGTGTGATATTAACTGAAATCTGATCAATAGCATCCAAAGATATAGGAGAACCATTTCCAGGAAGATTGGTACCAATACCGAATGCATTGTTGAATTGAGCACCGTCAACAGTTATGTAATTCTGTCTGTAATTACCTCCACCAATTTGATTGCCATTGGCTTGCGGAGTAAGTCTTGTAACGTCATTGATACTCCTGTTAACAGAAGGCATCATGGCAATCTGCCGCGTGGAGACGTTCATTGATGCACCATTTTTTTCCGAGTTTAGGGCAGAGGGTTTAATGGCAACAACTGTAACCTCAGCAACAGTTGCGCTACTCTCTTTCAAGGATGCATTCAAGATAAATGTTTCACCTAGTGAGAGCGCAACGTCTGAATATTTCGCTGTTGCATAACCTACAAAGGATACATCCACTTTGTAAGGACCACCAGCACGCATGCCCTGTAAACTGAATCGACCATCAGCATTGGTCACAGTCCCGTATTGGGTTCCGGAGGGAATGTGTATCGCTACAATCGCCGCTCCGGGAAGCGGTTCGCTGCCTCCCGTAATTTTACCACTCATACCAGAGGTGGTAACCTGAGCCACGACGGAAGCGATCATAATCGCAAAAAACGATAGAGTCAGGAATAGTTTTAAAAGATTGTTTTTCATTAATGATGATTTTAATTACTAATAATTAAGACAATAGATACACTTTTATTATAGATTTTCTTTAACATTTGTTAGCAGATACCAACAGTATAGTTTCTTGTTATCAGTGTTTTATAAATAGACGACATGCGATTTTGAACGAAACCAAATATAAAGATATCAGTTGATTAAATTCTATGATGTAAGTTAGTGTTGGTTATTTATTTATTAACTTTTTGAGGCAATTTATTAACATTTTTTTACCATTAAGGCTCATATTTCGAAAGTGGTTTGAAAAGGCGCGGTTTAAAAAATCATTTTTGGTTATCATTTGGGATGATTTTCTAAATTTGCAACCTCATTGCATTACCAGATGAAGGAAAATTACAATTCTATAATTGATAAATGTGGCTTTTTGGATCTTCCGATAGCTAATGATTTGGATTTGAAAGCTGAAATCTCCCGGTTGAAAAAGGAGAAAAATGTTGTCATTCTGGGTCATTATTATTTGACTCCTGAGTTGCAGGATCTGTCCGATTTTTTGGGCGACTCGCTCGCTTTAGCTCAACAGGCTGAATCAACCACAGCTGATATTATCCTTTTCGTTGGTGTTCATTTTATGGCAGAGACGGCCAAAATTTTGAACCCAGACAAGAAAGTGCTTGTGCCCGATATGAAAGCTGGATGTTCGTTGGCGGATTCAACACCGGGTAAAGATTTTGAGAGATTTGTCAAACAGCATCCAAACCATATTGTCATTTCGTATATCAATTGTTCCGCTGAAGTTAAAGCACTTTCAGATGTGATAGTTACTTCTTCAAATGCCAGAAAAATAGTCGAATCCTTTCCTGCTGATCAGCAGATAATCTTTGCACCGGATAAGAATCTGGGCAATTATCTAAATTCTGTCACAGGTCGGAACATGGTCTTGTGGGATGGTGCTTGTATGGTACACGAGAAATATTCTTTGGAAAAAATTCTTGACCTTCAAAAGGAACATCCGGATGCTGAGTTAATTTCACATCCTGAATGCGAAAGACCTGTTCTACTGGTCTCGGACTACATTGGTTCGACAACATCATTGCTAAATTACGTTTCTGTTAGCAGCTCTCAGAAATTCATAGTAGCAACGGAGAGTGGAATTCTTCACCAAATGCAGCTCAAATGTCCGGAGAAGACTTTTTTGCCAGCCCCATCCATCGACTCCACGTGCGGATGCAACGACTGTAGTTTCATGAAGCTGAATACCATAAAAAAAATGTATCTGGCGCTCCAGTATGAGCAGCCGGAGATCATTCTCAGCGACGATTTGATGATCAGGGCAAGGAAGCCGATACTCAGAATGCTTGAGATGTCGAAATAGTGCAAACAAAGGTTAATTTATCAGGGTATTCACTTTATATTAACTGAAATCTAATCAAAAATTCTTTACTTTGCCCGGAAGATTTGAGCGGGTCTTGAATCTTTTTGAAATTTATAATTGGATGAGAAAAAATAATTTACCAGTCTTTGCCTTTGTTTTTGTACTGCTCTTAGCCTTTTTTTCTTGCAAGAAAAGCAGTGATACTACAACAACAACTACCGTGACGCCAGCGAATGTATTCAGTGGAAGTATAAACATATATTCCAGTGGAAATGATACTACACTCCTTCGGTTTTTAAATGGCAAGTATAATACGATTCAGGGAAGTCTGACCATTTCAACATCTGATGCCATTGATTACAAAAAATATTTTGGGAATCTCCAGATGGTAAAGGGGTCCGTAACATTGTACAAAATCCCTAACGCTGATTTATCCTTTTTATCAAACTTACGTAGCGTGACAGGGACCTTTCAGGTTTCTGCCTGTCCCGGATTAACTTCCTTAAAAGGAATGACTTCTTTGGATTCTATCACTTCCTCGATAATTATCGATAGAAATCCCATCCTTAAGGATTGTACTGGTTTAGAGCAAATTCTTCAAACCGGATCCCTTATTGTAAATAGCAATCCTTCTTTTTCGTCCTTTAATGGGTTGCAGAATATGACAACCATGACGGGTTCTATTACCGTTTCTCAAAATCCTGCTTTAGAGTCGATGGCTGGGCTATCCGGATTGGCTTCTATTGGAGGAAGCTTGAACGTAAGTGAAAATAACAATTTTAAATCTTTTAGCGGTTTGTCAAGTTTGTTGGAAATTGGAGCAAGCCTATCCTTAAATACATTGCCTCAGCTGGTTACGCTTTCAGGCCTTACTTCGGTCAACGACACTATTACGACGATCTCTGTGGTGAACTGCAATGCTCTCTTAAATTTTCAGGGACTAAATAATCTTCCCTGCATTAAAAAGGATTTAAGTGTTGTCTCCTGTGGTAATATCCAGAATTTATCTGGTCTCACACAAATTGACACAATTAAAGGTATTGTTGAACTGAGCAAGCTGCAAAATTTAACATCATTTACAGGTCTGAATACTGTCAGATATATCAAAAAGGATGTTCGAATTGCTGAATGTAATAGTCTGACGGGAATGAATGGATTTTCGGCTTTGGACAGTATTGGTGGTGATTTTGTAGTGCAGGACAATGCACAACTTGCCAATTTTAGTGGCTTTACTAAAACCAAGACTGTTCGGGGCAAGATTCAGATTCTTGAAAATGTTTCTTTAAAGTCGTTGGATGGATTGGAAAATTTGAAAAACGCAAGAAGTACGCTGGATATATACTATAATAGTAATTTGGCAGGTTACTGCGCAATCAAATCCTTGTCTCTTACCGGATTGGCTTATATTAGTCTTAATAAATATTCTCCGACATGGGCGCAGATTCAGGCCGGCAATTGTTCAAAGTAGCTATTGAATCATAATTTCATAAAAAAACCACCTTTCGGGTGGTTTTTTTATGAAATTATGATTCAATAATATCGGTCCAACCGTGTAGATCAGGTTCAGTCCCGTATTGAATTCCTCTAAGTTTCTCGTATAATTTTACGCTGATTTTTCCAGGTTCTGTACCGTATAGATATTCTTTATCCATATCAGAATCATAGACTCTTTTAATCGGCGAAATGACTGCAGCGGTGCCGCAAGCACCAATTTCATCAAACTCGGCAAGTTCCTCAATAGGTATGGCTCTTTCTTCCACTTCTAAGCCCATATCTGCAGCAAGTTGACGTAAGCTCATATTTGTTATCGAAGGCAGTATTGAGGTCGATTTCGGCGTGACATACGTATTCTTCTTGATGCCGAAAAAATTAGCAGGGCCACATTCATCCAAATATTTTTTCTCCTTGGCATCCAGATATAAGACAGAAGAAAAACCATTGTCATGTGCCCTATGGCCTGAAACAAGACTAGCAGCGTAGTTGCCGCCAACCTTAATGGTTCCGGTTCCAAGCGGAGCAGCACGGTCATACTCCCTGTAAATTACCAGATCGGTTGGTTTGAAACCTTCTTTAAAATATGGGCCTACAGGCATAACAAAGATCATGAACAGATATTCATCAGCGGGTTTTACACCAATCTGAGCACCTGTGCCGATTAGTAAAGGGCGAATATATAGAGAGGCGCCCGATTCGTACGGTGGCACGAACCTTTCATTCAATAATATGGCTTTTTTTACGGCTTCCATAAACAGATCCTCCGGAACTTCTGCCATCATAACGCCTGCAGCTGAACGTCTCATCCTTCTAGCGTTTTCGATCATTCGGAACACACGAATTTTACCGTCCTTGCCCCGAAATGCCTTGAGTCCCTTCAAAAGCTTCCTGTCCATAGTGCAGTGATGTTGCAGCCATATGAATGTTCAGTATCTCTGAATCGCTGACTTCTAATTCACTCCACTGGCCGTTGCGGTACCAGGAGCGTACGTTGTAATCCGTTTTGCTGTATCCAAAAGCTAGGTTTTTCCAATCGACTGATTCCATTGCAGTATATTTTATTACAAAATTACAATATTCTTTTAGTTATACTATTTTTCGACTCAACAGTTCAAAATATTATTGCTGCGAATTCCTCTGCTTTGACTGAACTTTCCCCAAATGGATTTGAAACCTCATAATGCGCTTTAAACCAGACAGTAATTATCGCAATTTTCAACTCAAACCTATGACTTCTTGACCGTTGTTCAGGCAAATTTGTACAATACTCAATTTTAAATTATTTTATTATTTTATTGCAATGTTCGAAAAATTTTCTTATATTGTCGTAACCAAATATTAAATCTTAGGAGGTGTATTATGGCACAAAAAACATTCAACTTTACGGTGACGCTGGATGAGGATGAATTTGTCCAGGTTGAAGATCATATTTTTACCACCAAAGAAATCTTAAAAAGAGAAGAGCCAAACGTAGACATGATTGGACCAAAGTATCTCAAATTGCTTAAAAATTTGGATATGAGTAATTTGACAATGAAGGCGGTTCGGGAGTGGTTGCTACTTAGTTTGGCATTGGATCAATGCTGTAGTTATCACAGCAAATGGGACGACCACAAAATTTTGGAGGAGTTGGTTGCCGGCAGAGAACATTCCATATCATGGTATATGGATAATTGTCAGAAGCACAATTAATAGCGCGATTAATTGCTGTTTCGAAATATATGACTAGTCCTAAAAAAGCGATACAGGTTTAACAGGACGAAATTAATTAATTAATAGATGGTTTCAAGGCTAGCCTTGAAACCATCTGCTTTTTTATAGGTTCTTATTTTTACCGTTTTTTGACGATGCATTTGTGCGGGTGTAAGCATGTAGCATGAGTAATGGGGGCGCTTGTTGTTATAAAGATGTATACTGTCATTTACAAGTTTCTTCATAGTGTCGATGTCAACATTATATTGTTCCAGTTGAAATTCCTCTTTTAGGATGCCATTCACTCGTTCAGCTACTGCATTTGCATATGGATCGTAGCTCTCAGTCATACTACATTTTATCTTTCTTTTCACAAGCAGATTCTGGTACTGATCACAGCAATATTGTATTCCTCGATCAGAGTGGTGAATCAATGGTTCATTCTTATATTCCCGTTTCTTGACAGCCATATTCAATGCCCTCAGGGTGCCATCAACTCCTAAACTATTTGACAGATCGTGCCCAACCACCTTCTTGGAATAGGCATCGGTAACTAATGCCAGATAACAGTGTTTGTTCCTATTTCCAATATAAGTGATATCTGAAACCCATACCTGCTCCGGCCTGGTTAGCTGTATTTGTTCAACCAGATTCTTATGCTTGTGGAACCGGTGGTGAGAGTTCGTCGTTGTTCTATAGCTCCTCTTAGGTTTTATAATCAAGTGATTGGCTTTTAGGATAGCAAACAGTTTATCCCGGCCAACTCCTAGTTCCCTGAGGGGCTCTTCCAATAAATAATGAAGCTTTCGAGTCCCAATTCGTGGCATTTGCCTACGAACCTCCCGTACAAGACGGACCACCTTTGTGGCAGTATGCTGACGCTTTGATTTTGAACGCTTTTTACGGTAATAAACCTGTCTATCTAACCCGAGCAATTCACAGGTAGAAACTATCGTTTCTTTGCTTTCTTTTCGGAATCGGTCGATTGCTCGGGTAAGGAGTTTTTTCGTATTGGAATTTTAAACTCTTGTTCTGCCATGTCGATCATCATGTCAAAGAAGATCACTTTTTTATCGGCATTCTCAACTTGCTTCTCCAAAAATGCTTTTTGCTTTTCCAAAAGTTTTACTCGCTGTTCCAACTCCAGGAGCTTTTGGTCCTTCGATTTGGGCATATTTAATGACGTTTGATTGTCCCAATCAAAACTACCATATTTTCGAACCCAATGAACAACCGTGTGTGACCCTTGTATGCCATACTTATTGCTGGCTTCTGTTGCGGTCATTTCTCCCTGTTCAACTTCGTGAACAATCTGCAATTTAAAGGACATTGAATAATCCTTTTGCGTACGCTTAACATACTCTTTCCCAAATTCTTCCTCCATAGCTTTACTTTTTGTGTATCGCTATTTCAGGACGAGACAATAACATCAATAAAAAAGCAGTTGGATTGCCAACTGCTTTTTCATTGATAACGAGCGAGATAAAATTATAATGAATTAAGATAGTTGATGATTGCCCAACGTTCTTCTTCATCTACAATTTTCTTTTCGAAATTTGGCATTTCATCGCGGCCAACTAATGCCATGAAATACTTGTGACCATCAGGTAATGCTTTGAATGCAGGAGTTGTTAAATCATCCATTGCAGTCTTGAGTGAAGCTGCCTTCGCACCGTCACCTTTTCCAGCGCCACCGTGGCAGGATTTGCAATGTTTTGCGTACAGGGTTTTACCAAGAGCGATACTAGCAGCATCCCCTTTTTTCTGAGCTTTCATCGCATTATATTTAGCAGGAATAACCCAGGCGGCTTTCTTTTCAGAAGCGATAAATGAGAATAAACTCATGGCAAATACAACAGTAAGTGCGGCAAATAGAAATTTTTTCATGATAAATCTTTTAAATTTAATATTGAATAATTTAAATAATTCGATGTCAAAGATAGTATCAAAATGATTTCAACATTATGCACCAAATAATTTAAACTCCTTCTAGATAAATTTCTATCGCTTTAAAAGCCGATTATAATCATGCTTGATCTATAAATAAAAAGAGCAGCAGGATTCCCTGCTGCTCTTGTCCCCTAAAAAGAAAAATATTAGAGTGTATTCATGAAATTGATGATCGCCCAACGCTCTTCTTCATCAACAACTTTCTTTTCAAAATTAGGCATTTCATCTCTGCCAACGAACGACATGAAATACTTGGATCCATCAGGTAAACCTTTGAAAGCAGGAGTACTGAAATCATCCATTTTCGTCTTCAAAGAAGAAGCTTTGGCTCCGTCTCCTTTTCCACCACCACCGTGACATGATTTGCAGTACTTGGTGAAAAGTGTTTTGCCGAGTGCAACACTAGCTGCATCACTTTTCTTCTGAGCTTTCATAGACTTATACTTAGCAGGAACATCCCATGCCTTCTTTTCGGCTGCAATGAAAGAAAACAAGCTCATTGCAAAAACAATGGTTAAGGCTGCAAAAAGAAATTTTTTCATACAAAAATTGTTTTAAATTGGTTGAAACTGTACAATAAATTGGAATTAACTATAACACTAAAATAGTGATTATTTTTCAATCTTGTTCGATATTTTTACCTTCTTTTCTGATTTTTATCATCTGAATAATCGCATACAAATAGTGCGACCAAACGCCTGCCAGAAGAATTATCAGGGTAGTAATCATCCAGATAGGTGCTCCAGATGTCCAAAGTGAGCGTTGCGGCTCAACGAATCCTGATCGGTGGTTTCCCCATTTGGCATTCTCGGATTTTTCGACCTCACCATACACTTCATTTTCCTCCAAACGGACGAAAATCTTCAGGTTGCCATTTTCATCTCCAGGAATATTATTGGGGAATTGTAGGGTGCCCTCACCACCATCCACAAAACATTCTCCTACTTTGAGCTTTGAATAGAGTCCCTGAACATAAACATTGAAATTGGTCTCTTTCAACGGAACAATTTCTCCTGCAGAACCAATAGAAGATGCTTTTAGATGCAAGGTGTTAACCGAGTCTTTCTCAACTAAAGAGAATTGAACATTTAGATCTTTGAATTTCACAGACGCCTCAGAACTACTTAGTTTTCCGGTTCCGACAAAGGATGCCTTTACCTCAGTTTATACCTTCTTTGTTCTTTATGTAGCTTGTTCCTTTGTCCAGCTTGAGTGTTGCTTTTCCATCTTTATCTGTTGAGACTGTACCCAGAATCGCTGATTTTCCATCGGCGACAGCCGTAAAATCAATTTTTGCCTGAAATACCGGAACTACTCCTTCTTCACTTTCTCCCGTCAGCTTCACGTTGAAGATGCGGCTTTCATCATTTGATTTTAACGCCTTCAGCTCGATCGTTGAGGTTATAGACTGAGCGTTAAGCTGGAAGGATGCCAGTACCGTCAGAAATAGAACCACCAGACTGTGTCTTGCTATGGATGTTTTATTGCTCATGGTCTTCTTTTTTTAGTACGACATGTTTTTTAGGAGAAACTGTAACTGTAGCTGCGTGACTGTCCTGTCCCTTTGCGATAGTTTCGCTCATTTCAAGTTCCGCATCTGCTACTTCAGAAACAGGGATGATCGGGACAATTTTAGCTGCGAGCGTAAATAGGAAACAAAACATTGCAATACCGCCAAAGGTCAAGACCCATTCTACCCAGGTAGCGGAATAGAAAAGCCATTCTGGGCGTGTATCCTGAATCGGCATATAGGGAGTCTCGAGAGTCGGCACAACAATGAGATAGCGGTTCACCCATAAGGCCAGGACGGCAATAACAGCTGCGAATGTGATTGTATTTATAGTTCTGAATTTTGGTATTCCCATAATGATGATCGGAAGTAATGTTCCGACGTAGTTGGAAAATATAAATAACCAGAAATATTTAGTGAATAGAATTTGAATCAGATTGTCATCCAATTTTTTTGTATCCGTACCATTTTGTGAGGTATTCGCTAAAGGTGAAATAGGCAAAAAACATGGATAAAATCATGAGGATCATGCCTACACCCACAAAGTGTCTTTTAGTTATGTAAGTTTCCAGATGAAACACCGTACGAAAAACACGCATCAAAATAATTATTACCCCAGCACCGGAGAATACAGCCGCAATCACGAAGTAAGGTCCAAAAATTGTACTGTGCCAACCGGGTTGCAGTGTGACGCTAAAAATCCACGCCAATACAGAATATACGATGATAGCAATGGCGATAATCATTGCAGACATAATATCTGTCACATTTTTTGATACGCTTTCTTTGCGTTGGCGTATCCTGATAACCCAGAGCCAGCGTTTTATAGATGTTGACCCGCCATTTTGGCAATTTTATATCCTTGGAATCTCTCATGAGTGCAAAATCACGAATGAACGACAAATACAGGTAGATTAAACAGCCGAATAAGTCAGTCGTAATTGCGATAACGTCCCAGGTGATTGGTGATTGTATCCGGGGATACATAAAAAGAAAGGGTAGTCGATCGAGCCGGCCAATACAAAGTAGAATGTAAAGAGGCCCAATGCACAAGGCAATGATGGTCGTCAATTCTGCGATTCTTAGGATAGGACCCCTCCAACTGGTTTTAAAAAGATGCATAGATCCAGAAACCAAGGCCCCGGCATAACTGATTCCCATGAAAAAGATGAAGTTCACGATGTAGACGCCCCACACAACATTATCCCTCATACCTGTAATAATGTGTCCCTTGAGGATTTGCTGTATTAACGCATAGATTGCGGTAAATATCACAACCAATAAGAAACCAACCCATGCGAACCATAGAAAACTTGTTTTCTCAAGTTGTGGCAGAAACTCCTTTAGTAGTTCCTGTTTTCTTTTGTTACTTTCCATTTTTTGGGTTATTTTTTATTCATTTTTTTCACAAAAGGCACATCCTTGTACCGCTGGTTGATCTCCGGATCTTCATGGTCGAAACCACGTTCGACAGGAAATTGTCGGTTTACCGGCGGCAGATAGTAAACGCTTGGTTTAAGTTCCAAGATCTTCAAGATGGCGGTAGCCTGATCTGGCAGCAATTAATTCGGAGAACCGGATTGTTTCATCACCATTTGTGACAATGTCTTCAAGCTGATCTCCAAAATAGATAACCCCCATTGGACAGGCGGACACACAATGAGGCATTTTGCCATCTCTGATCATATCAGGACAAAAGTCACATTTGCTGACAGTGCCCTCTTTCCCGGGGACGCTGGTTTCTGGTGAGTATGGTTGGTCGACATGCAGGGACGGACTATCAGACCAGTTAAACTGTCTGGCAGAGTAGGGGCAGCCGGTCATGCAAAATTTGCAACTCTATGCACCGCTCATTATCTATCAGCACGATGCCATCTGACCTCTTGTAAGTCGCTCCGACAGGACAGACGCTCACGCATAATGGTTTATCACAATGGAAACAAGGCTTTGGCATCCAATAAGGAGCCGATTCCTCAGTCTCCTGCATCAGATATACCTTCATAAATTCCTGATGTGGTGGAAGATGATGCGCCTTTTGGCATTTCTCAACGCATTTTCTGGCGTTTTTACATTTTGCAAGGTCAATTACCATCACAAATTTGCGGTGAGGAATTCCCTGGTGTGAGGCGGCCGGAGATATATATTTTTCCATATAGTTGATCTTCTCTTTTGCAACTTTAACCAATTGTCCATCTGGCGAAAGCAGGGTAACCATTTCGCCCGTTTCTTTTTCGGGATCCACCGGAATATCGGCGAAAACTGTCCTCGCAGCCACTGCCGAGAGTCCGGTAAGGAAGCTAACTCTCAAGAATTTTCTGCGGTTGTTTTTATTATCCTTTGATTCATTCATAAAATTGAATTTTAGATTAAAATAAAAAATTCGTCCGTATTATTTATTTTTTAAGTCTGATGGAATAGAAAATCAGCGAAATTTATGCCCACCTATTCATTTTCCGCAGGTACGAATACTGCCTGTCGGTAATTCGATTGCACAGTCCTGGGATGTCCCGGACATAACAATCTTTAATGACCTCCTTCGTGATACCCAGTAACAATTGATTTAAAGTTGCTGGTTGGTTTAGCTCCGAATGTACAGAAATAGACGTGGATAACCAAAAATATCGATAGAAAAAACCCTACAGTGATGTGCAATATATCTGTCACGAAGAATGCCTGCGACCCCAATAATTGGCGAATAAATGCTCCGGAAAATAACATTGGTAATCCGGTAAGAAATATCAATGGCATGATATACATACATAGTCATGAAGTATGTAACCTGTTGAATCGGGTTGAATTTCATCTTCTTGGTCACAGGAAATGGCGCTGGCTCATTTTTGAATACGCCATACGTGTAATACCGGAATTGCACCATTAGTCGTTCCATAAGTCCTTTTAACTGAATTCTGTAATGACGA
Source organism: Prolixibacteraceae bacterium (assembly GCA_963663005.2). Taxonomy (GTDB): domain Bacteria; phylum Bacteroidota; class Bacteroidia; order Bacteroidales; family Prolixibacteraceae; genus CAINVV01. The sequence goes on along the minus strand of CAXXHH010000003.1, from coordinate 159,889 downwards.
CCGTTCTTTGAAATTGTGTTACCGTAAAAGAACAGAAGGTAGTTAAAGATAAGAATAATACCTGTTATATTATGCAGGCTGACAGCGAGATCAAATCTAATGAATGGATTGGCTGGATCCGAATATTGCATGCTCAATCCGCTAATAATAAGCAAAAGGATCATTAGCGCGTTTAGCACGTGCCAGATTCTGATTAAGCCCGGGTAGAGATATAGTTTATTTTCCATGGTCTTGCTTTTTTGTCAGTATTCGTAGAATTGTGTGAATAGAAATCCCGGCTACAACTAGCAGGAAGATTGCCAGACTTATTCTGTTAAGGTAAATATTGCGGTTAGGCACCAATAACGTAGGAGGAATTTAATATTGCCTCATTATCGAATCCTAAACCTGTAGCTTTCGATTTTATTTGGTATTGATAGAGCGAGTTCAGTAGAATTGAATTTTTGGAATGGCACTCCTGACATAATTTAACTGCTTTCTCTTTGGGTTGAATATTGTGAGCAACCAGCAATGAGTCTTTCACGTGCGCGTGACACTCGATACAACGAACGTTCCTGAAAGTGGCGTGCCTGATTTGGAAGCCAATCGTGTTTGGCAATAATATTGGGTTTTGCATTGTCAGTAATCAATTCAAATTTATTGATATTGTTATGACAACTCAAACAGATATTGTTGTCGTATGTGATGATATTTTTTATGATGGAATCATTTCTTGCACTGATTTTATAGGTATGCGGTTCATGACATGTCCAACAGTTGAAGTCACTTCCATGTTTAGTAGCATGGGTACTAAGCGCAAATTCAGCCTCTATTTTTTCGAATTGAAATTTTGCATATTTTTCATCTCCGCCATGGCAATCAATGCAGATCATCTTTTGCTCCATCCTTACTTCAGCAGAATGCGGCCAGGTTTTGAAATCTTCGGAATGGCAATCCGTACATTTAAAATTTTTGTGATTGGACTGATAGAATAGAACCGTGTCGATTTTCATACCAGGTTCCATCTTGTGTCTTTGATTGTGTTTTTGCTACGGTGTTGTCGTAAATGAAATGATTATGAGCATGACATTTTAAGCAATGATCGTTGGTTTTCTGGTTTTCCGTTTTGGCTGTTGCAATCACTTGTGCGCGTAATACGACAACTCCAGATAGCAAAAAAATCAGCAAGAGTCCTCTGATTAGCTTAACAGTGTAGTTCATGTGTGTAAATTTTGTTTTTTAATGGTCACATGGAATACCCAGATATTCATTTTCGGTTGGTGTGAAAATATTCTCGTGGGTATTTCATATTGTAGAAATTTATAGTTGCTTTCAGCAATTTATTTAGTTCAATTTGAAATAGTAATGGTCGAAAAAAATGAGTAGCCATAATCTTGTCGGATTTGGCTACTCATAAATAAGCTATAATGTCATTTTGAATTCGATTGAAATTTGTTCACTCAATTCAATACTTGAAGGTTTTAGAATCCCCACAATCTTGTAATAGTGAAACCAACACTAAAGTTCTCCCAATCAAGTTTTCTAACGTTGTTAAGCATCATATCCTGTGGTAACAGTGTATTATTGTTTCCGACATAGATTTGGAAAGCATGAGTACTTGTAGAAACTTCATATCCAAAAGAAGCAATTGGCTCAGGATGGATAGTGAAGTCGGCTTGTTCAGAAATATTCTTGATTTGTAATGGGAAATCCAGATTAAAGATAAAAGATCCTTGAGGAGTTACCTTAACGCGTCCACCCGCATGCAAACCTACTTTGTCGTGATCCTGATGCCATGGTACTGTGTTGAAATGCGAAAAGCTTACAGCACCCATAAGTGTCAGAACATCGTTAAACTTATGGTCAACGCTTAATTGAGCAAAATAGGAAAGACGGTTTGATTTGCGGAAGGCATACGTTGCATAAGGAGTATCATCAGATGAATGATTGTACTGACTGGCTTCCCATTCTGACTTTTGTCTTCCGTCGATTGCTACGTTACCGTACAATGAGATGGATACCGGCATGCCAGTATTCATCTGCTGATAAGGAGTCCACTTGGCATTGAAATCACTGTACATGTTTTTCTTCTGCAAGCCGTATCCAATCTGAAGGTTCTTCATGATCACATAATCGAGAGCGATTCTGACGTTAGCTCCGGGAGACATGATACCGAACAGATCCTGAAATCCCTTGGACATTCCACCAAATTTGTGTTGAATGACTGATTCAAGGGTATTTTTCGGAGAAATCTTTGAAGTTTGCTGATCAATCAAGTAACCGCTTTCCCAAACAAATCGAACGGGTTTATTGACCGCCACTTCTGTAGCTGTCGAGTCTGTTTGACCTTGTACAAATTGATACGTGAAGGGCAAAAGACTCAAAATAAGGAATATAAAGGTTTTTTTCATTTCTTAAATTCTTAATTGTTTTTTGCACCTTGTTGTAACCAGGTCAAGACCAGCTGTGCCTCTGCTGCTGAATACTTCTTCCAGCTATGTAATGATGCGTTGGCTGGATTTGGATAGGTATAAATCAGACTGGACTCAGGAGTTGTTGCATTAATCAAACTCTTTGCCTTAATCGCTGCGTATGCGTTAGCAGCAGTTAGATCGGGAGCCGTTCCACCTGTAGTGTGGCAAGCGACACACTTACTGGTAAAGATGGGTGCGATCTGCGTAGCAAAGAGTATCGTAACAGTTGGATCAACCACAGGTGGCTCCTCCTTTGGGGGTACCGCGATATAATCGTAGGTACATGCGTTGAGAAATAACCCAAGCGCAAAGAGAAGAAAATAAATATTTGATTTTTTCATTGAGGAGAGAGTTTTATAGAATCAATATAAAAAAGACTTCCAATTGAGAGAAGCCTTTTTTATATCTGATTCAAGTATCAAACTATTTACTAAGGACATCCAGGGAGTTGGCAAGCAACGCCTTTGAATAATCAAGGTTATGAATACCAAGACTGTACTCACGAAGACACAGTTGGAAGTTGATGATAGCACCAAACTGAGCGTTGGTAAGGTAGACTTTTGGTAAAGTTTTATTATAGTCTAATTGAGCTTTTGACCAAGTTGATGTGGATGGATTAGGATTCTGACAAACAATGCCATTGTTTGCTACCTGAATGTTATTCCAATCGCCTGGTGTACTCGGTGCATTTGTAATAGGATCATAGATATTCAAATACCCGTCATAATTACCTGAAGTTAAGCCTGCCCATAAGTTGCTGGAAGCATCAGGATTTTTATTTAATATCTGAGCTGTAACGCTAACACCATTAACAACGTCTGTTGTTGTTAATTTGGCTGCCAAATCTTCCAATGATTTTTTGATTAAAGCTCTTGGGTTTATCCAATATTTAGCACTTTTCGCATCTACGCCTGTGTGACAATTGGAAATGTTACAACCATTGAAGTTGTTGATTGCACTGAAGCTATGTCCTCCGTTTCCGCCATTGGTAGTTGCCATGTGGCAATCAGCGCAAGCGGCTTTTGTTACGTGCACAGCCTGTGCGTAAGCCACTGGACCAGCAAACTCAATACCACAGGTACCTGAGACAATTGCACCCACTGTACCGTAGTGAGTATGAGTGCGGTATCCCGGTATGATTTGAGCTGCTGCAAGATTATTAGGATCGAAGAAAGAGGCTTTTAGAGTACTACTACTTGCCAATGCAGCATAATCCAGTACGTTATTTGTATAAGCTGGATTTTTCGTATTGTTGAAAGAGAAAGGACGAGGTTGGTGGCACTTAATACAAAGGTTGCTGCTTCCATTGTCCTGTGTCAGGTTGACAGATTTCTTTCCGCCTAAGAAGGTCAAAGAAACGGCTGCTGTTGTCGTGAGTTTTGGGAGATCTGTGGAAGTATAGGTTTCATGAATTGAGCTGTGGCATGTTCTGCAAAGAAGTTCACCATAGGCAATAGACGCATTACAAGCATAGTCGTTGACATACTTTCCTGTAGCTGCACTCAATGTGAAAGTAGATGGTACATTCCTTTTTACAACATCCTGAAATCCACCTTGTGTATGGCAAGGACTGCAACCTGCGTTTCCGCTTTCAGAAATAGCTGCTTCGCCAGTTTCATGCTTTGAATATTGGAATTGAACTGAAATAATGTCAACTTTTGAAGGCGTGTGGCACATTTTGCAAGTCTCATTAGCATCTTTACCTGCTGCACCTGTAGCGCCGGTTGCTCCATTAGTACCATTGGTGCCGTTCGTCCCGGGAGGGCCTTCTTTTACACATGATGCACCAAATGCCATTAAGGCAAGAGCAAAAATTGCAAGCTTAAAGAATTTCTGTAGTTTCATAAATTTTGAAAGTTTTAATAATATAAACAGTATTTTCTAATAAATTCATCAATTAGTCTATTACGACATGGATGTAAAGTTAAAAATTGTAAAACCCTAAAACAAATAGAAATATGTTGATAGATTGACAGATAAATTAGTGTCTATATTAAATATTACAGGAATATAAGTCAATGATTAATTGACATATATCAATTAATCATAAAATTATTGTTGAATAATTCAGCAGTCTAAAAATTTTGATTTGGTTATTTGAAAGTAAAAACCGCACTATTGTTTGGAATTCTTAACTCGATCTGTTTCATTATGATATACTTGCTTGCCTTTACTTTCTCTGGCGCCAGATTTTTACGGAATTGGATGCCTTAGAATCCTAAATTTTTACTTTTTCGGTGATTCCATTTGCCAATTTCGGCTACTTTACCATAATCTGGGTCCAAATCGGCAAAATCAATGAAATCATTATTTGGATCAGTTAAAAACAGAGCGATTTTTTGTCGGATCAAAAAAAAACACCCTCAGATGGAAGGTGTTTTTCTAAATAATTCGATCCGGAATTAACAAAGATTTAGCCATTTCGGCTAATTTCTACGAGGTCATTCTCCTTTAGAATTTCGACTGAATTCCGCGAGTGACTGATTAGTCCGGAATCCTCAAATTCCTTCAAACTACGAATAAAGCTTTCTTTGGTCATGCCAGACATATCGGCTAATTCTTGCTTGGAGAGCACGAAATCGAAGGGATTTTTTTCAAAAATATTGTTTTTTAAATAGAGTAAAGTATCGGCAACACGACCCGGCATGTATTTATTAGTCAGGTTAATAAGGGTGCTTAACATTTTAAGATGCTGGCCGTTGCTGTATTTTAAAAGTTCTATCGAAAAATTATTGTTTTTGGTCAGCAGTACGTAAAGGCGGTTGGTGTCGATAAAGCAACAGTCAATATCTGTAATTGCAGCAACGGTGAAATGTCTGAAATCATCCCCGATGGCTCCACCTCCGGTAAAAATGCTGTTTGATTTAATAATTTGGAGAATAAGGTTTTTTCCATTCGGCCCTTCTGCAACCACTTTTGCCATGCCATTTTTTATGCAAACGAGGTGGGTGAGGGGAGTGTTTTGTTTCATAATTGTCTCTCCAGGTCTAAAGTGGATCTGTCTTTTGTTGTCCATTAAAGAATGAAGTTCTTCGGCACTCAGTTGTCCGAAAATATGAGAATTTCCGCAGTTGCGGTTACTGAAACAGCAATCGTATCTACACTCTGCACAATTGGAGCACTTGATTGTATCTTGTACTTCTGACATTTATTCTCTTTTTATTTGATGCAAATATAAAAACTAATTGATAAATGTCAATTAAACTCGGAATTAGTATTTATTCAGGGTATTCAAATACAAAAAATAGGGCGGAAGTCAGACTCCGCCCTATTGCAAAAATTGAATTAAAATAATGGCACAAAGCTATTTCCCGGATGGATCTACTCTTCCAGTTGATTTCATGGAATTAAGCTTTGCTGATTTCAGTGAGGAAATTCTTTCAGACATTCCATCAGAATCATAAATTATTCTGGCACTATTATTGTCCATGTAAGTTTGTGTGTATCCATGATTATCTATCATATAATTGGCATATAATAAATTACTAACTCCATTGGGTTCGATTGTACCAGATATAACTTCGACTAAATCTGCAGTTTCACCAGTAGATCGCGTTGCTAGAATTTTAACAAAAACAGTAAATAATTTGCCTGAACCGACTACAAAACTTCCGGTGCTGGTAGAAGTTGAGGATACAGCACCGGAACTTGTGAAGCTCGCTTCATCAACTGTTACAGTAAGTTTCGAATTATCCTGATTCGAAAACTGGATATGGGTATCGTAGAATTGATATCCGATAGCATAATCTCCTGGAATGTTTGAATTTTTCAAAATAAACGGAGTGATGTTAAATATTCCTGTTACGGTAGGAGGAGTAACTCCCCCATTTATTTGCATTCCAAGTCTCTTTAGCTCGTCGAGAACATTTTGACCAACGAGGTTATTGATATCTGCTGTTAGTCCGTTGACACTCATAGCGATTCCGTAAGATGTTCCCGCGCTATTGGTTGCAAAAGCCCTGACATAATAATTGACTCCTGCCAGTAAGCCGGTGATAGAACCGCTGAAAGTCCCTATTCCGGAACCCAAAACCAGTTTAGAATCATTGATTGTTGGTAGTGTAGAGGTTCCCCAACAAACTCCCCGTGAGGTAACAGTTGCACCGCCATCGCTCACTACCACACCACCTGCAGTCGCAGAAATTGAAGTGATATTTGTGAGGGTTGCTGTGGTGACAGTCGGCAGACTTGCTGTGGTAGTGAAGGAGAACTGAGTTCCATATCCCGTTCCAACGCTATTAATAGCATAGGCTTTGAAATAGTAAGTAGTATTAGGATTAAGACCAGTTATGGAACTTGTGAAAATGCCGGTTCCGGTGCCATCACTTGTTTTAGAATCAGAAGTAGTCGGATTTTGTGAAGTACTCCAGCAAACGCCACGAGCCGTAACAGGTGCTCCGTTATCCAGCGTAACATTTCCTCCGCAAGAAGCAGTAGTGGATGTGACATTTGTGACGGCATTAGTGCCTACCGTTGGAATTGCCAATAGGGTCTTAAATGTCACTTCATTGCCATAAGTAGTACCGACACTGTTTGTGGCGTAGGCTTTGACATAGTAGTTCGTATTGGGTGTTAATCCGGTCAGATTGCTCGTAAAGGTTCCTGTCGTTGTTCCATCCACCGTCTTGGCATTGGCCAGTGTCGGGTTTGTTGAAGTATTCCAAACAACCCCCCTGGCCGTTATTGCAGCGCCACCGTCGCTTGAAATTGTACCTCCACTAGTGGCAGCAATAGCAGTAAGTCCGGTAATTACAGTCGTCGTGATCGTAGGGGCTACGGCCGGCGTACTTAATGTTATCAGATCTCCATAGGTAGTGCCTGTACCATTTGTGGCATAAGTTTTGAAATAATATGTCTTACCTGGAAGCAATCCCGTAACGACACTTGTAAAGCTTCCTAAACCGGAACCATCCGTGGTCTTGCTATCTAAAAGTGTTGGATTTTGGTTAGTTAAACTATAAACTACGCCGCGGGCAGTAATTGCGTCACCACCATCGGCGGTAATATTGCCGGTAATTGTTACCGATGTGGATGTTACAGTCGGGTTTGAAGAGCCAGGGGTCACAGATGGAGCAACTTTTGTAGTTGTAATGGTGATCTGATCCCCATAAGCTGTGCCGACACTGTTTGTGGCAAAAGTTCTGATGTAGTACGTTTTACCGGGACTTAATCCTGAAATAGTGCTATTAAAGCTTCCAACTCCTGAACCGCTTGACAGCTTGGTTCCACTTTCTATTGTTGGAGATGGGTTCAGACTGTAAACAACACCGCGGTCGGTAATTGGATCGCCGCCGTCGTCAGAGATATTACCGCTGATTGTGGCAGTGGTTGAAGTAACAACAGGTGGAGTTGTGGTTACCGAAATGATGGTTGGTACCACTTTGACAATTACCTGCTTGCATCCCAGCAATGCCAGGAAACACATACTGATGAAAAGGATTTTTTTCATGTGCGAAAGTGTTTAGTTGAGAAAACAGAATTGGCTGAAGGGTTAATTCTTGTTATCTGCAATGAGACTGTTCTCCAAATTGGAGGCTATTGTCCCAGCGCCATTATTATTGGCTTGCGCGGATTTGTCGTAGGAATATACGTTCTTGACAAAAAAGTCTCTGATCTTGTCGAGGGTTACATCCGTAGAGAGCTTCGTGGATGCGTCAATATTGGAAAGTAGTTCTCTGATCGTATTAAATACTTCATTCCGGGGTACCTGAATAATACAATTCAGATCGCAACTGTCTTCATTTTGAAATAGCTTGGTATACACTTTTCCAGTGATCTTTGCATTCCCATTGCATTCAACCTTTCCGGTACAGAAGATGTTTCCATCGAAGACACCACTTATTATCATTTCAGCACAAATGATATCTCCGCATACGACTGAGTTAGTATCGATGATTACTTTTTGAGTTGAGAGCAGTGTTCCGTAAAAATTACTTTCGATTTTGAAAGACTTTCTGGTTTTAATAAAACCTTCAAGAATACTCTCTTCAGGAATAAGAATAGGAATTCCATCATCTCTCCTCATTGTGACAGGATTGTTTTGTGCCATGGCGATATATTAGTTTGTAAATAAAAATCACACTATATAAGGTCTGCATCAACAGAAAACTACATGATTCTTTACCGGTAATTCAAATTTCGGCTTTGAACCAGTTGATTCACACCATCACAAACTTTAGTGCAATAAATTTATATACTATTTTTTGTCATAGAAATAGCCTGAATGGGCTATTTTTTGATAGGGAAAGAGGGTTTTCTATGAACTTTCCGCTGCACATGACAAGGTTTGACTAATATGGTTTTTCGCCAATGTAGTTACCTGGAGGGAAATAATTAGCGACAATTATGATTGCGCCATCCTTGCAAATGGCTACACCAATTCCGACCTCACGGGAATTTTTCCAGATCATTTGGGTGTAATGCCCTGTTTTAGAGTAGTTTTGAGTAGATATCGGTCTGTATTGATAATCCTTGATCTCTGAGTACCAAGCTTCTGAAGCATCAAGCGCTGAAAATTTTGAGGCAGACCCCCAGAAAATATTTTCGCCGGCACTTCTAATGTCTTTCCCCAAACTTTTGCGATGGGCCATTTGGCAGTTATTATTTGTGGCAAGGTAATTGGCCCATTCCTGAGCGTAGGCAGCCATGTCTGCGGACCATTCGAGTGGGGGCGATGCAACCTCTTTGCGAACTTTATTATGGAAATCCAGCGCAGCCTGTGCTTCCGACCGGCCAATCCGGGAACCTGTCACTATCGGCACTTCCTGAGCAACACTCCAAAATGAAGCGGTAGCAATCAGCCAAAGGAGTATAATTTTTTTACTGATTGTCATAGGATTATGAGTCTGTATGAACCGGTTGCCTTTTCGCTCTTCAGCGTAATTAAATAGACGCCTTTGCTAAGGTTTAGGTTCAGGCTATTTTGCTGCTTCACGAATTTATAGTTTTGAATTAGTACTCCATCCATCGAATAGATTGTTATTTCGACTGGGACTTCTTCTTTGCTCAGTATCGTTACCTGGCCGTATGAAGGATTTGGATAGATCTGGTAGAATGAACTAATATCAAAAACGCCACCATTAATAGAGGTCTGGAAAGCAATATCCGCTCCATACGAGGTGCCTACAGCATTGGTTGCATACGCTCTAACGTGATAGTTGGTCCATGGAGTTAACCCGGTAAAAAGATCCGTAAATGATCCTAATCCGTTGCCGTCTGAGGTTTTAGAGTCCGATGTTGTCGGATTAGGGGTTGTACTCCAGCACAGGCCTTTTTCAGTTACAGGAGAGCCGCCGTCAGATGAGACATTTCCTTTACCACTAGCGGTGGTTGAAGACGAGACTATTGCAGTCGCTGAAATCGTTGTCACAACGGGCAAAGATAAGGTCGTAAAAACGACATCTGCCCCATAGTTGGTTCCGACGGAGTTCGTTGCATATGCTCTTGCGTGGTAGGTTGTTCCGATGGTCAAGCCGGAAATTGAACTCGTAAAAGTCGCGTTACCGGAGCCATCAACGGTTTTGGAATCACTGATCGTCGGATTTCCCGTTTTGTTCCAGCAAACTCCCTTGACAGTAACGGGTGTTCCGCCGTCCGATGATATACTTCCGCCACCTGTTGCCGCGGTAGCTGAGGTCGCAGTAACCTGAGTAGTTGAGACAGTCGCCAGTGTGAGTGTCGTAAACGTGACATCATTACCATAGGCCGTACCAACTGGATTTGTCGCATAAGCCCTTACGTGGTATATCGTTCCTGGGGTTAGTCCCGTAATGTTACTTGTAAAGGCACCAATACCGGTTCCATCCGTCGTTTTCGAATCCAATACAGTAGGATTAGAAGTTGTGCTCCAGCATAAACCTCTGGCCGTGACAGAACTTCCCCCATCTGAAGTGATATTTCCTCCGCCTGCGGCGGATTTGGATGCGACTGAATTGATAGCGTTTGTGGTGACAGTTGGAATGACAGGTGCTTGCCGAAGCACGCCTGTTCCATTTAGTGTTATTAGTTTTACGGGTGATGCGTTATCAGAGTTGTTGACAACTGATAAAAAGGAACTCTTCCAACCTTCAGAAGATGGGCTGAACCGGATTGTAATTTGCTGAAATCCCCCCGCAGGAATATCTAATAAAGCATTGAGCGGACTAATTATCACGAACTGATCAGAATTGGTTCCGGTAAGGGTCAATCCTGTCACGTTGAGCGTGGCTGATCCGGTATTCCGGATAGTGATAATCTTGTCACTGTTTGTGTTTAGCATTGTGCTGCCAAAGTCCCAATACCCATCGGGAGTCACGGCCATCGTTCTCGTTGCCTGCAACGAGCCAGTTCCATTGAGCGTAATAAGCTTTGTGGGAGAAGAATTGTCTGAATTATTTGTGATGGTTAATGCGGCGCTTTTCCAGCCGTCGGTTGTTGGGGTAAATCTTACGGTTATTTGTTGCAATCCTCCGACAGGTATATCGAAGGAGGTGGAGGTTGGACTAACTATCGAAAACTGATTCGCGTTTATTCCATTTATGGCTAGTCCGGAGACTGTTATTGGCGAGCTGCCAGTGTTTTGAAGGGTAATTGTCTTGTCGGAACTGGTGTTGATTGTGACAATTCCAAAGTCTGACAGTGCATCGGGATTCACTGTCAATGTTTTGGTGAGCTGCAATGTCCCGGTGCCAATTAAGGCTATTTGCTTCGAAGGTGAGGCATTGTCGGAATTGTTGGAAATCGTCAGTGAGGCATTCTTTACTCCGGAAGATGTTGGCTTAAACCTGAGTTTCACAAGCTGGACACCACCTGCGGGTATATCGAATGCTGTTCCTGCAGGACTACTGATTGTATATTGATCTGCATTCGTTCCGGATATTGTTAATCCCGTAATGGTCAGTGTGGCTGTACCACTGTTCCTCAGACTGAAACTCTTTTCCGGACTATTGTTTACTGTCACATTACCAAAATCAAGAGCGCCATCGGGCTCTACTGTTAGTGTTTTGGTCAGGAGAACAGAGCCCGTTCCGGATAACGTAATTAGCTTTGCCGGTGATGCATTATCGGAGTTGTTTGCAATCGTCAGGTATGCATTTTTTAATCCGGCAGATGATGGTTTGAAACTAATTGTTACTTGCTGCATTCCACCGGAAGGTAAACTAAAACTTGTTCCGGTAGGATTTGTTATAATGAATTGATCTGCGTTTGTGCCGGAGATCAATAGATTGGATATTGTCAATTGGGTACTTCCGGTGTTTTGAACGACAAATATTTTTTCGTTTGCGTTGCCGACGGTGACATTTTGGTAATCCCATGAATTATCCGGAGAGACAAGAATAATTTTTGATGGCACATTGGGAGCGCCCGAAGAGACGATAAATGATTTTATTGTACTCCAGTCACTTTCACCCGCCGCATTTATGGCTTTCACTTTCCATGTATGGCTTCCCTGTGTAGTAAAGATTCTGGTATAAGATGTGGTGGAAATGGTCACAGGCGCTTCGGAATCTATTTGCAGGACATAACTTGTTGCCCCATTTACCGTGTTCCAGGTGAAGTTTGTACTCAAATCGACATACACAATTGTGCCATTGGCAGGATTCACCGTTGTTGGAATTGCAGGAATTCCCAATACCACGTATGATCTTGAAGTAGACCATTGCCCGGCAGTTGTGCCGTATCTGGCTCTGACATGCCATGTGTGCTGGCCAATGTTTGCGGCCAGTACGGTCATATCGAGACTTCCACCCGATAAATTCGTTAGAGAAACTTGCGGAGTACCGGCATCCAGTTCAAGATCGTAGGAAGTGGCGCCGGGAATAGTTGTCCACGAAAAGCTTATCGTCGACGAAATAAAATAGACCGATTGGTTGGCGGGAGAAATCAAATTGGGGATGCCATATGTGACATTCAGGTTATTGACGATACTCCAATCGCCTTTCCCAGCGGAATTTGTTGCCCGTACTTTCCATGTATGGATTCCAGTGGTTGTGAAAATCCGGGAATAAGAGGTTCCGGATACGATTACCGGTTGTTCAGTATCAAATTGAATCTCATAACCAGTAGCATTGGCGACGTTACTCCAATTGAAATTTATCGATACTTCCGAGAACACTTTCGTGTCGTTGACTGGATTGATCAAGGTCGGAGCATCTGGTATCCCGATTACCGTGTAGTTTCTGGAGTTCGACCAATTCCCGGCATATGATCCATTTTTTGCCCGAACATGCCAGATATGCGGTCCGGCATTTGCGGCCGACAGTTTGATGTCAATACTCGATCCGGTGGATGGAATTATGGAGGTATAGCCCATGCCCGAATCAAATTCGACTTCGTAGGAAGTGGCACCAGGCACGGTTGTCCACGAAAGGGTAATTGTATTCCCAACATAGTAAACGGTTCCGTTTGCGGGGGCGGATAAATTCGGCGTTCCGAGTATTATTATGACCGTTCTGGATGTACTCCAATCGCTGTCTCCGGCAGCATTGGTTGCTCTGACTTTCCAGGTATGATTTCCGAGAACGCTGAAACTGCGCGAATAATTGGGGTTTGAAACAGTTATTGGCGGATCTGAGTCGAATTGAATCTGATAATTGGTGGCATTTGGCACCTGATTCCAGCTAAATGCGACCTGCGTCTCGAAAATAAAAGTTGAGCCACTGGCTGGACTTTGAACCGCAGGCACCGTTGGTATTGTGACAACTGTGTAGTTGCGGGACCCAGACCACGGACCTGCAGCAGAACCCAGCTTAGCCCTGACTCGCCAGGTGTGCGGTCCAACATGAGCCGGGGTCAATGGTAATGCGAGGCTTGGGGCGGTTACGTTTGTTGTTGTCTCGATGCCAAGGCCAGTGTCAAATTCTAAATCATATGAAGTTGCCCCAGGTACGGATGACCAGGAAAAATTTAAAGTAGATCCGACAAAAACGGTTGAACCATTGGCCGGAGAAGTTAAGCCAGGCGTGTTTAGGGAAACAGTCAGCGTTTTTGCTGTACTCCAGTCGCTGCTACCTGCGGCATTTAAAGCCTTGACTTTCCAGGTATGGATTCCTAACGTTGTAAAAACCCGGTTGTAGTTTGTGCCTGTTACCGTAATCGGGGGATCAGCGTCAAACTGTAATTGATAATTAGTTGCAAATAAGACTGAGTTCCAGGTGAAATTTGTTGTTACGTCGTAATAGAGGACGGTTCCGCTGGTAGGGTTGGTCGTCGCCGGGACATCAGGAATATCGGCTACTACATAGTTTCGTGAATTAGACCACTGTCCTGCCGCGGTACCATTTTTTGCCCGGACATGCCAAGTGTGCTGACCTGCATTGGCAGATGTGAGTGGTAAATTCAAACTTGTCGTCGTCGAAACGGTCGTAGAAGAAAAACCCAAACCAGCATCAAACTCGACCTCGTATGAAGTTGCACCTGCCACGGTAGTCCAGCTTAAAGCCAAAGTTGAACCAACATAAAATGTGGATCCGCTCGCAGGAGAAGATAGGGAAGGGATACCAACAACTACAGTCAATGTTTTTGGTGCGCTCCAGTCGCTACTCCCGGCCAGATTTGAGGCAAGCACTTTCCAGGTATGCATACCAAGTGATGTAAAAGAACGGGAGTAGTTCGTTCCGGATACGGTTACAGGAGTTTCGTTGTCAAATTGTATCTGATATTCGGAAGCATTGGCTACCTGATTCCAGTTAAAAAAGGTCGATACGCCAAATTGAATTGTCGAGTCGGTGAGAGGATTGGTTGTTGTTGGTATGGCAGGAATGCCAACAACCAGATAGGAACGCGAATTAGACCAGGCACTTACCGTTGTGCCACTTTTAGCGCGTACGTGCCAGCTGTGCGGACCAACATTTGCGGCTGCAAGGAGCAAATTGAAACTGGTTCCACTCACATTGGTGAGGAATTCATATCCCATGCCAGTGTCAAACTCTACATCATAGGAAGTTGCTCCTACAACAGGGGTCCAGTTAAAGTTGATAGTTGAACCAACATAAAATGTGGTTGCTGATGCCGGTGATGAAAGAGATGGGGTAGTTAGCTGTGAATAGGCACTAAAGGAGATTGTAAATGCCAGCATGAATAGAAAGATGGTCTTCATATGATCTTCATCAGAATATAAATTGTCTTTTTAATGGTCTGATGGAATACCCAACTATTCACACACGTACATTTTTTATCATTTGCCGTATGGAACCCTCAATGCATGTACACCTTCTTTGGTGTGCCTTTGTTCTTGCGGGTTTCATTTTCGGTTGGTGCGAAAGTTACTCAGTGGTACTTCATAAGTTGACTCAAATATAACAAAATATAGATATGTTGATTATGCTGGTTATACAATACGGTATATTTCCCGGATCTCCGAAAGAATTTGATCAAAATCGATCTTTAAATCATTCAACATTCCGGTATTAATATCAAAAACCCACCCATGAACCGTTAAATTTCTCTCTTTATTTGCCTTTTGCACATCTGAAGTCTTCAAAACATTAATACATTGCTCCTGAACGTTCAGCTCTACCAGCCTTTTGTATTTTTGCTCTTCGTCCTGGATTTTGTCGAGTTCAGATTTGTGCAAACGATAAACGTCCCGGATATTTCGTAGCCACGGATTAAGAATACCGAGATCGGCTGATTGCATGGCTGCTTTCACGCCTCCACAATAGTAATGGCCACAAACAACAATGTGCTTCACGCGGAGCTGACTAACGGCGTATGTAATTACCGACATGGCGCTTAAGTCGCTATTGTTCACCATATTAGCAATGTTTCGATGGACAAATATCTCTCCCGGACTGGCACCCATCAATTCTTCGGCAGTTACGCGACTATCGGAGCAACCGATATAAAGAACCTCCGGATTTTGTCCAAGTGCCAGATTTTTAAAATACTCACTATCTATTTTGAGTTTTTCGGCTATCCATTCATGGTTATTTCTGAAAATCTGATCGATATCCATATGCGTGTGTATTTCAAATTTAACTATTCAACTTACCTGATTTATCCGGTAAACCCGATTGCCCCGGCAATGGCGCTGATACTTCGCAGTAATTCGAACAATAGTTTGTCAGATTCGGTCAAATTCCCCATGACCGTTGAGTTTCTCCATTGTTTGAGAAGATTCACCTGGTAGTCATGCAGCGGTTCCATGGCTTCGGCCCGGAGAAGTGTCGAATAGTAGTGGTTTTCACGTCTTTGGGAGATGGGAATATCCAAGATGCAATCGATCATCCGGCGTGTCCGATTAAATTCAAGGAGCATTTGCCCGGCAAATTCATCGCCCTGTTCAATTTCGGAGGCAAGCTGAGCGTATTTTTTAAATATTCGTTCGTCGGAAGAGGCGAGGCTGGAATCAATATTGGTAAGAACATACCTGATAAATGGGTCTTGTTTAGCAGCCTGCTTAATTTTTTCAAACTTGTCAGGATTCTCATTCAGCATCAGTTCGAGCGTGGAGCCTACTCCGTACCAACTAGTTATATTAAATCGGCACTGGCTCCAGCTGAAGACCCATGGGATTGCCCTGAGATCTGCCAGAGAACGCTTTCCCGTGCGTCGTGAGGGACGGCTCCCTATTTTACTCTGTTCGATGGCATCGATAGGGGTTGCCTTTTCGTAAAAACGGATGAAACCTGGTTTTTGAGTGAGTTCTTTGTATATGACCATGCTTTTGCAAGCAAGATAATTCATCTCTGCACTCAATTCGTACGACTTGTTTTCACCAGCCTGGATCATCGAGGCGGAGAGTGTTCCGGCGGTAAGCAGTTCCAGATTATATACCGCATTTACTTTATTGGCGTATTTCCGTTCAATTGTTTCACCCTGTTCGGTTATCCTGATTTCACCCTGGAGTGAGCCAGGAGGCAGCGCTCTCAGAAACCAATGTGTTGGTCCGGCACCCCGGCTGATCGAGCCACCTTTCCCGTGGAAAAATGTGATCTTCACCCCGTGTTTTTTGCCAACCTCAGTCATCCGCGACTGAGCTTCATACAAATACCACTGACTGGCCAAAATTCCGCCATCCTTGTTGCTGTCGCTATAACCAATCATTACCTGCTGAGTGAAGGTCTCTGATGCATTTAGCTCCTGCTGAAGTTTTAAACTGTTTAATGTTATTGGATGCGAAAGGAATTCGTCCAAAATTTCATGACTGTGGATTAAGTCCTCGATTGTTTCAAAGAGCGGTACTACCGGCAATCTGGAGGCAAGTCCGTCAGTGGTGCTAATCATTAGTCCGGCTTCCCTTTCTAACAGGTAAACAATCAATAAATCTGATACTTCCCGGGTCATGCTCACAATCAGAGAGCCGAAAGCTTCCTGTCCGTATTTGTTAATATGCTCGCTGATAACTCTGTACGAGTCAATTGTTGCTTTTGCTTCATCCCCTAAAATCATACTGGGATGGGTAAAGGGTCTGTTGGATTTTAGTTCTTTATTCACAATTGCAATTCGATCCGTTGACGCTGAAAGCAGAAACTGTTCCCCGTCCAGTTGGGCAGCCTGCATGAGCTGAGATAAAGCAAGTTCGTGGAATTGGCTATTTTGCCTGATATCCAGCCTTGCCAGGTGAAATCCGAATGTGTTTACAATCCGAATAACTTCGTTTACATCCGAAAAGGCAATCTCACTGGCTCCGAAGGCGATTAGTCCGTTCTGTAGAATAGTCAAATCGTCCACCAGCTCAGCTGGATAGCGGTAGTATTTGCGCTGTTCATCCAACAGACTATTGGAATTGGGAATGGGGAGTTTCTCCGATATTAGTTCAGTGTATTTCCTGAAATGCTCATTCGAAAGATCCGATTTATATGCTTCTCCATTCACATATATTTCATGGTGCAGTGTTTCCAGCCTGAGCAGAAAGTCGGGCGACAGCTGGTTCGCATTTGCGTAAAAGCAGAGATTTTTCTGAAGTTCGATCAGTCGAACGTTAATAGTCTGCAGGGCATTTTGTCGTAGCTTCATCAGGGTACTGTTTGTGACTTCTGCTGTTACCAGCGGATGGCCGTCCCTGTCTCCTCCCACCCAGTTTCCAAAAGTAATTTTGGGAAAGTCTTTTGCCTGTCGCATTAGAAGAGGATCAAATCCAGCCTCTTCCCAGGCTTGAATCAGTCGCCTGTCATGGAGAATTATTACCTCCGGGAATACTTGCGTCAAATAATGAATGATATTTTCAAGCTCTGAGCTTACCTTAGGCTTTTCGGTGTAGATGTCGGATATTCTCCAGATTCGGTGAAGAGCTAATTTGATATTTTTCCGCAACTCATTCTGCTCCATCTTGGTATACATGCTGTTTTCTCTCTTTACCAGCATCAGATACAGATTGCGAAGATGTTCCAGCATGATGGTCCGCTTTGCTTCGGTAGGATGAGCTGTCAAAACAGGCTCAACATGAATACGAGAAATGCTGTCGGCAATTTCTTTCGGAGAAAATCCTTCGGAGCGAAGTTTATGAAGATTGTATGACCATAATCCATTGATCTCGGCAAGAGATTTCTGATCCTCCTTTTTGCGCCGATTTTGAACTGCACCATTCACTTCCACTAAATTCAGAAGTTGGAAGCACATTGAAGATAGCTGAAGGTGTTTTTCCGAAAATTTTCTGGCTTTGCGTTCCGAGCCTGGAGACATCCACGGAATATCCGCAGCGAGTTGAAATTCACCAGATTCAACCAAAACCTCTTTCAGACAATTCAGAAGAAAAGTGAGGTCGTCATACGGTTTACCTAATTTATTTCTGACCAGCTCTAAAGTTTCCATAATGATTCAATTGGTTCGTTGAAGGTTTCATTTCAGGTTGAATGCAAACATCAATATCGACATATTGTCATCATACGTAAATATACTGATTCTGATTCAACGACCTTGAACATTATCCAGGTACCGGAACGTTCCTGATTTGAACTCTTTTGGGTCTTTCACGAGGGATACCTACGGCGTCAATCCTCCGTTTTGCTGTTCGGTACCGGAGGGGTCTTTGTTCCTCCAGGGATCGAATTACTTTCCCGATCCCTCTTGGAGCCTTTTAATGCCTGGTGAAGGATGTATTCAATCTGTCCGTTGACGCTGCGAAATTCATCGGCAGCCCACCGTTCCAGTGCATCATAATCATCCTGATTAACCCGGAGAACAAAGTTTTTTTTCGTACCCATGCCGGGAAGTTAATAAATGGATCCGGCATTGACAACCGGTCGGGCCGATTCATCGGCGCAAAGAACAACCAGCAGATTGCTAACCATCGAAGCTTTTTTCTCATCATCCAGGTCGATGATGCTCTTGTCTTTTAGTTCATCCAATGCCAGTTTAACCATTCCAACCGCCCCTTCAACGATTTTCTGACGTGCGGCGATTATTGCGGTTGCTTGTTGTCTGCGAAGCATGGCGCCGGCAATTTCAGGTGCATAGGAGAGATTGGAGATGCGGGCTTCAATAACTTCGATCCCCACAAGAGAGAGGCGCTCTTTGATTTCCGAGGCCAGAGCCAGGTTTATTTCATCAATTCCAGAACGAAGACAGATGATCTCGGTTTCCCCATCCTGCTCAATGTTGTCGTAGGGGTAGGTATGAGCAAGTTTACGAAGAGCTGATTCTGTCTGAATTTTAATGAATTTCTGATAGGATTCCTCGAACTTCACCTTTCGGATACCTGATTTCGGATCTACTTCTTCCATTGATTCGATATCGAAAACTGCCTTGTAGGTATCCACGACTTTCCATACAACAATTGCACTGATCAGGATCGGGTTTCCCTGTTGGTCGTTCACTTTAATAACATCTGATTCCAGGTTCCTGATCCGAAGTGATACTTTCCGCTTGCTGTAAAAGGGATTCAGCCAGAAGAAGCCGTTGCTTTTCAGCGTGCCGCAATATTTTCCAAAAAAGATCAGCACTTTAGTCTGGTTAGGCTGAACGATAAACAAGCCGGTTAACCACAGAGTGCCGGTCAGAATGGTGAAAATGTAAAGAGGAACGAGAGCCTTCTCTGTCGTAAATGCCATTCCAAACAACGGTGCTGCAAAAAGCATGTAAATGATTGCAAGCAACAAATGCGTAAAACCATTGGTTTTGAGTTGAACTTCTTTTTCCATCGTATGTCAATTTATAATTGTATTACAATGATATCAAATTAATATCACATAATAAAATTTTTTTGAATAAATATATAAGTCTGATTTTTGTGCAAAAAAAAGGGTTAGGAAATAATTCCTAACCCTTTGATTTTCAATTTTTTATTTTGTCCTTAAATAGTGATACATAAAAAATTAGCCTGTAAAATAGCCGTGGACAGCATTCGCGCCGGCTTAATATAAAGATGCAGGTATGGGCTTTACCGATCTTCAATTCTGTGTAGCAGTTTAAAAACAAAATTTTTGTATGTTTAGAAATTCATTTTAGTTTTTCTAATCCAAATCTATTGTTGAGAGAAATGGAATTGTATTTCCCGATCGAAGCCGTTGATATTGAGTTGGTCACAAAGGAACCAGACAGGTTGGATCATCCAAAGCATTCGATGTCTTTTATGGATGTTAGCGATGATAGTTTTTTCCTGAGAGTTCGGGATGTTGCCAGTTATAGTGCAATGAAAGGGAAAAAAATTGTTGTTTATCCGCACAAGGGTGCTGACGCCGCTTCAGTTAATCTTTTTTTAAATGGCTCAGTTTTTGGAGCCTTGTTGCACCAACAAAATTTGATGCCTTTCCACGGAAGCTCATTTATTTTTGACGGGAGGGGAATAATGATTTGCGGACATGCCGGTGCGGGTAAATCTTCCATAACAGTAGCCTTTGGTTTGGACGGCGGAGTATTTGTGAATGACGATATCACTCCGGTTAAGGTGATTGGTAACGAAGCCGTTATGATGCCTATCCATACGCGCATTAAATTGTGGAGTGATTCCATGGCTAAGCTGAACATCCCGAACGATCAATTTGAAAAAATCAGACCCTCTCTTGATAAATTTTATGTTCCAACTTCCAATAGCTGCAAGTTGGAGCACCGGTTAGATCATGTTGTTTTGCTGTGCCTTCACAATAGGGATTATTATGAGGCAATTGAATTGAACGGGTTGGACAAATTCGATGCGCTTCGGAGGCAGATCTACCGCAAAGGGTATTTAAAAGGGATGCCGTCGTGTGAGAAATCATATTTTAGTCAGCTGCTAAATTTATCCAAAGCGGTGAGGGTAACAACGATTGTCAGGCCGGATCATTGTAGCATACAGGATACAGTCGATTTTATCCGTAAACAATTTCGCCAATGAAGCATATTGTCTGGTTGGCTTCCTATCCAAAATCCGGGAATACCTGGTTTCGAATGTTTCTAGCCAATTATCTTAAGAATAGCGCAGTTCCTTTGTCGCTTGATGAAATCGAATCAACGCCGATTGCAAGCAATGTGTTTGATTTCGAAGAAGTTACTGGCTTAAATCCTTTCGAATTAGCAATTGAAGAAGTCGATCTTTTAAGACCTGAAGTATACCGCTTTTTGGCAGATAGTGATAGAGGGGAAAATGAATACTTATTTATGAAAGTTCACGATGCATTCACAATGAATCGTGATAATGAGCCTCTCTTCCCTGCAGATGCCAGCAGGTGTGCTATTTATTTTGTGCGTAACCCGTTGGATGTTTGTGTTTCCTATGCATTTCATAGTGCAAGTAATGTAGAGAGAATGGTTGATTTTATTAACAACGAATCCGCTATTGTTGCATTGACCAGTATGAGGCAACTACCTCAGAAACTTCTGTCATGGAAAAGTCATGTCTTAAGTTGGAAGGAGCAAACTTCAATTCCTATTCTTTTCGCACGTTACGAGGATATGAAGGGATCTCCTTTGAGAACATTTAAAGAAATTGTCAACTTTCTTGGAATTGAAAGTGACGATTTTAGGATAAAAAATGCCTTGGAGCATTGTGATTTCAAGGTATTGGCACAGATGGAAGAGTCTAATGGGTTCAAGGAGAAACCTCAGAAATGCCAAAAATTTTTCAGATCGGGAGAGGCCGGAAATTATAAAACTAATTTGTCAACTGAGCAGATCCAAAGGATTATAAATTGTAATTCTGATGTCATGAAACATTTTAATTATTTGGAAGAGATTTGAACAAACATTATGTGAAACGTGTTATCAAAATATTCTATTATTTTTTGAAGTAATCATTTTAATATAAATTTGTTATGGAAACAGAAAACAGTACACTTAAAAATTGGCAAACCCCTGAGGTAATTGAATTAGGAGTTGATCACACTGCTATAAAATCAGCTAGTCCTATTGAGACTTTTATAGGGGGTCCAGCTTCTTGAAAAGAGACCTATTTTATTCTTAATTTAACATAGGAATGGTGCAAAAAATCGGTTGCCTTTACTCGTTGCGGTATTGCCAATTTAGTCATTTTTAGCTTCCAAATGACAGATTTTGCCAATTTGATCTGACCAAGTGGAATGAGAATCTTATGTCTAATTGAGACAGAAGGTGGCAAAAATAGATTGGATTTTTGCAATGTTATTTCGCAGTTGTGGTTTTTGAAATGACCAGAATATAGTTTCAAATTATAGTAGGTCTTAATTCCTATTACTTAATTGTATTTGAATAATGGAAATGGAAAAGTATACTCAAAACAACCTTCTTATAAGTGGTGAATTGGATGATTCCCTGGTGATGATGAATCTCGAGAAAGGAAAATATTTTGGGTTGAATCCGGTTGGAAAACGGATATGGGAACTGATCGAACAGCCCAAAAATTTTAAGGAAATCATTGCTGCTTTGTTAGCTGAATTTGAGGTGACTGAAATGCAATGTGTTCAGGAGGCCCAAGCCTTTCTAGACAAGGCAGTCCAATTTGAGATCGTCAAAAAGTGTGAAATTCCTTCGTAAATTCATTCAGCTTCCAGGAGACGAAAAGCTGCTGCTTTTCGAAGCCGTAGTATTGTTATTCTTTTCAAAAGTATTTCTGTTGTTTCCTTTCAGGTATTGCATCAGGCGATTGCGTCCGGAAGCGGAGATGAGAGGCACTCCTGACCCGTTAATGCTAACGAAAATACACGATGCCGTCGCAAGGGCAAACAGACTAGCATTATGGAAAAATGTATGTTTGGTGAAAACGTTTGCCGCCCGGTTTATGCTTCAACGCCGAAATATTGGTTCTGTGATGTATCTGGGGTTGCAACTCAAAAACGGAAAGGAGCTGGTTGCGCATGCCTGGCTTGTCTCTGCCGAAATGTTTATTACGCCAAAAGGGAAATCCGACTACAAGGAGATATTTAGCATATAAGCTTTTCAACCTATTTAGATAGATCATGAGTTTTATCTTCGGAATCATTAATCTGGACGGAAAATTTGTAAATCAGGGAGAAATCGGATTCCTGTTTCAAGCTGTAAAGTGGGAGGGATTCAAGGAACAGATTGAAGTTGCCGAAAACTATGCCATTGGATACTGCCACCACCCAGAAAGACAACCAAAAGCGGGCATTTTTGTTGATGATGAGCTGATAGTCCTGGCCGATATCCGGATTTACAATTCCGAAGAATTGAAGAAATCAATTGTCTACACCTCTCCGGAAGAGGCCTTTGCAAAAGCGTACCTCCGGTGGGGTGTTCATTGCGCAAATCATATCAACGGTGATTTTGCGGTCGTTTTGTTTGATCGGGAAAAAAATGAGGTTCATCTTTTTAGGGATCACATTGGCGTACGTCCGTTAACGTATTGGTTTCAGGGAAACCGTTTGATCTTTGCCTCCCATGAATTTGGATTGGCGAAATCGGGACTTGTGACATCAACTTTGCAGGAAGAGTATGTGGTCAGATCGCTGTTTCGGTTAAAGGGATATTACAACCAAACAATATTTCACAATATTTTCAAGGCAATTCCTGGTCGTTGTTCCACCTTCTCAAAAGATAAAACAGAAACCATCAAATACTGGCGACCCGAAGAAATTCGAATCAAGAAAGATTTGACTTTTGATGAGTCTGTTACAAAGCTTAGACAACTTCTTGCTTCAGCCACGCTTAACCGAATGGAAAATGGGATTACCGGAGCCCATGTAAGTGGAGGTTTGGACTCTACAGGAGTGGCCTGCTTGTTAGCAGATGTGATTGGTGATAAAAATGGCCTTATTGGTTATTCATGGTCGCCGGAGCAGTTGGAAGAGGAGTTCGACGGACTGAATGAAAAGGAGTTGATAGAAGCGTTTAGTTCAGAAAAAGGTGTAAAAGTAAAATATCTTGAATTTTCGCCGAATGAATATGTCCAAAACGGACTGCTACCGGAATTTGGAAATATGTATAACGAAATTTCCACAATGAAATTGGCTGAAAAGGATGGCACCACAACACTCTTCAGTGGCTGGGGTGGTGATGAATTTGTTTCGTTAAGTACCCGGGGTGTTTATAATCATCTCTTCTTTCGTTTCAAATGGTGGACATTGGGAAGGATCATCCTGAGGCATGGCATTAAATCAGGAATCATGCAATTGAGAACGGAGGTGTTGCCTTTGTTCGTTCCATTCGGTTTGTTGCATACTTATCAACCAATTGATTGGAGGAATCTTCGATTCTTTAAACTAAACTTCATTTTAAAACACTGGAAATTGATATTTTTTCATTCGAGAAAAAATATTTTTGGTTATGGGAATCGCAGCCGTTTTATGCTCAACTTGCTCCATAACTACCATTTGCCTGAAAGGATGGATAATTGGTGTCTTTTTGCTGAAAAATATGGACTTGACTACAAATACCCATTGCTTGACAAAGAATTATTGGAGTTTTGGTTTAGTCTTCCCGTTGAACATACATTTAAGGACATGTCGCCCAGGTTGTTATACAGGGAGGCGTTGAAAGGAATTCTGACAGAGCAGGTCCGGGTTAGAATAGGTAAAGACGAGGGTCAGCTGATGACCTCTATGCAACTACAGCAGAAAGATGGTAAAGAGTACCTTCAAGATTTGTTGGTGAAGAGCCGTCAGGAAAACCAAATCTCGTTTTTTAAGGTTGAGGAATTTCAAAAGCTCCTGCTGGAAAGGCCAGATAAAAAGCAATTCAGCGAATTCAGAAAAATCAGCAAAGCCATCTTCTATTTGCGAATGCTAGGCCTTGTAAAAAATTATTTATCAAATGATCCATGCTTGACGAATACTCGGTTGAAAGACTGAGTCTCGCCTACTTTTTGATTGTTTATATCAAACTGCGGCCGATGTCGTTCAAGTAGATTTTTTTCAAAGGGAATCGGGTCGTAATTTTTAGCGCAGACTGTATCGGTAAAGGAAAAGTCGGTGTGATCGATGATGAACAGTCCACCATTTTTTAATTTTTTATCAAGATAGGCCACTTCTGCCTCAAATTGTTCGAACAGAAAACCTTGCGCCAGCGAATTGTCACTGTTAGTGCGGTTCTCTGTCCGCTGAAATACCGCCATACAAAAGATGGCATCAAATCCGGAGGAGATTTCAAACTCCTTTGAAAACCTGTGATGAAATGAAAATCTCGGATTCTTGTTCCTTTTCTGAC
Source organism: Prolixibacteraceae bacterium (assembly GCA_963663005.2). Taxonomy (GTDB): domain Bacteria; phylum Bacteroidota; class Bacteroidia; order Bacteroidales; family Prolixibacteraceae; genus CAINVV01. The sequence goes on along the minus strand of CAXXHH010000003.1, from coordinate 134,963 downwards.
ACTGTCTCAGGCACCAATGATTGATATCTATTCCCATGATTTGAGCACCCGGAATATATTCACCAATTGAAATGGGCTCTTCCCCAGTGGAGCATCCGAAAGAAAGGATACGGGGATTTGCTACGGTAGCCAGATAATCGGCACAAGCTTGGAATACAAGTGGATATCTGTTCTGTGTTGTAAATGTAACCTGTTGATGGTAGCGAGATCCATACCTTATTCGGGTCAGGATTCCGTAGCGGTATGATCCGTCCGTAAAGATATAGGACAATTTCCAAACTTGCTGGATAAGCCGGAAAAGCAAGCGGTTTACAATAAAACGGGAATGCTTCAGTTCTTTGATTTTCTCTTTTACTGTCATGATCAAACGATTCAAAATGGCGGGCGTAGAATGCGCTTTTGCATCAATTCCCGGTTAATTCGTTGGTAGAAAAATAATTAAAATATCGAATGAGACCAAATGTTTACTGACCTTTCGGGAAGCTGTATTTGGAATCTTTCAAATGTCTGTTGCATTGCACCTCCAGGTAAATATTTTTTTATTGCTGTTGAAAAGTTTTCCTTGAGTAATTAAAATCAGAATTATATGTCCCAATAAATTGTCTATTTTGGAAACCAAAATGCTTACCGATTATATTGATACTACAGTTCATTTTTATTGATTAGGAAAACAGTGAAGAATTATTTGAGAAGTATCAAAATTGGACAAAAATTGACCGGTTATGAAGAAGAAAATTGACGAACCGACAGAAATAATAAATCTTCCAACCAAGCAGCATCTCGCAGCCGAATCGTTCATGGTTTCCCGCCAGCAAAAAGAGGAGCTTAACCGCCAAAAAGCATTTGTGGTATGGCTTACGGGACTTTCCGGGGCGGGCAAATCGACTATCGCACGACATCTGGAAGTAAGGTTGTTCCGGAGAGGGATACGTACCTTAATCCTCGATGGCGACAATACCCGCATGACCGTCAATCGTGACCTTGATTTTTCGGCAGAAGGCCGTCAGGAAAACATCCGAAGGGTTGCTGAGATGGCCAAATTACTTAACGATGCGGGGGTGGTGGTTATCTCCGCTTTTATCTCTCCTTTTAACCTGGATCGTGCCGTGGCTAAAACAATTGTCGGTACAGACTGTTACATTGAAGTATTTGTTGATACCCCACTGGAAGTTTGCATAGAGCGTGATACCAAGGGATTGTATCGGAAGGCCATCCAAGGAGCGTTGTCCGATTTTACCGGAATCAGCAGCCCTTACGAGGTGCCTGAAGATCCACAGATGATAGTCAGGACGAAGGATCATTCACCGGAAGAATCTGTTGAACCGATTATTACATGGCTGATCAATAATTGCTACATTCAAAAATCTTAGCCACGAAATTAATTGCTAAGTAAACGGATTAAACTATGTCTGATTCCATATTTGACCGAAACTACCTTCACGAACGCCACCGCCTTTCGCACCAGCAGATCGACCGCTGGCTGAAAGAGGATAGCGGCAGAGAGAATTTGCCGGAAAAGTTTAGGTTGTTGCAGATTGTCAGCCAATTTATTAGCGTTACGGATTTGTTGAGGAAACATGATATCCTATTTGTTCCACTGAAAGGCCCCTTGCTTTCGCACAGAATATATAAAGATGCGGCAGTCAGGCTTTCACATGATCTGGATATCCTGGTCGATCAGGAAAATCTGGAGCCTGTGGTACAAATCCTCCTTGAGAACGGATACGCACTCGTGGAGGGGGCGATTTGGCCAGAAAGGAAGATTCACAAAGAGATGATCATCGAATCCGTCCATCATGTTGAATTGTACAACAAGAACCTGAACCTGATTGTAGAGGTTCACTGGAAGTTTTTCCCTGGAATACCGCTCCCTCAGCAAAAATTGCAAGAGATCATTCGGAAGAATTTAATGGAGGTTGAGTTTGCCGGACGAACTTTCAGGGTACTTAATGAAGAGATGGAATTGCTTTTTCTCATGATTCATGGGAGTAAGCATGCCTGGCAACGACTAAAATGGTTGGTAGATATCCATGAATATCCGGCGGATTATGTAAACGCTGAATCATTTTACGCGTTGGTAAGGCAGTTTGACGCAGAAAGGATTGTCGCACAGACCAATTTGCTGTTGAAGAAATTTTACGGTAAATGTCTGCCCTTTGGCAGAAAGTCACGATTGCCCAAGTTTTTCATCCGCTACGCTCTTCAGTCCATTGAAGGCGGGATAAGCCTGAATCTTACTATTAAAGAACATATCTGGCTTTATTGCTACAATTGGTATCTCTTTCCGGGGGCTTATTACAAATGGAAAATGGTTGCCGACTTGTTCGTGCGACAAGGTGATATGGAGCTGGTTGGATACTCCTTCAAGGCAGCCTATTATCTCTACCGGCCCTACAGTTTTATCAAAAGGAGGATTTTTCATGGCGAATAGTCTGTTTATCATCCGAAGTTTTGTTGGTTTTTTCAGGTACAACCCCGGTCGACTAATCCTCTTGTTCCTGATATCATTGTTTCTGGGATTAAGTCAGGGAATCACAATCGTTCTGCTAATCCCCCTTTTGGAGCTGATGGATCCAGTCAAAAGCAATGGCACAGAGGGGCGATGGGCCGGGTTTTTTCACGACGTTTTCGACAAAGCTGGTATTGAGGTGACGTTGACACCAATACTTGTCATTTTTACAATGAGCCTCTTCCTGATTGCGTTTCTGAACTATTTTCAGTCCATATGGCAAGCCCAATATCAGCAGGGGTTTTCGTATGAGACACGCAAACGCATTTTCAAGAAGATCATAACCAGTGATTGGGCCTTTCTGAATAGCAAAAGCAAGCATAACCACATCCAGGTGCTTACCACCGAGATTCCCAAAATGACCACCTATTACTATTTTTATTTGGGATTGTTTACAAAACTGATTTTTGTTGCGGCACATCTCTTTCTTGCTTTTCTGCTCTCTGTTAAATTCACTTTGGTGGTGTTGTTGATTGGTCTGGTGCTGTTCCTGTTTTTGGGAAAATATCTAAAAAGGGCTGTCCTCCTGGGGAGCGGAAATATTCAGGCATTCCGGCAGATGCTGAAGCATATAGACGAATTTTGGTTGACGGTCAAGATGGCCAAAGTGCACCAAACGGAGGGGTTCTACTTCAAAAAATTCGATGAATCGAACACATTGATGCTCGATCATCAATACAAGCAGTTGAAGAACAGGGCGATCCCACAGCTGTTGTTCGCACTGGCGGGCGTTATATCCCTGGTGTTTTTGGTCTATCTGGCCTTCAGCGTGGCTAAGCTTCCTACGGCGACTTTGTTCGTGATGATATTACTCTTCGCCAGGATATTTCCCCAGTTGAGTGGGATCAATAGCGATTCAAATATGATTGTATCCAATGTTGAATCGGTCAAGTTGGTTTTGGAGATAGACCGGGAGATTGAAGAACGCGAATTAGAGAAACCAAGGGTGGGGGAGAGTGTCTCCCTCCATCAGCAATTGGAAATTAGCAACCTTAATTTTGGATATGATGAGTCAAGGCAGCTTTTTACCAATTTTTCACAATCCATTCCCGCCCATCAAATGACTGGTATCATAGGGGAATCAGGTAGTGGCAAAACCACGCTAATCGACCTGATTGCCGGGTTGCAGAAAGTTGAATTTGGTACTATCTCGGCAGATGGGGTAGTCCTTACACCGGAGCTACTTCCCGCATGGAGGAACGGACTAGGTTATTTGCCCCAGGATCCTTTCTTTATTGATGGTAGCATCCGCGAAAACCTGATCTGGGATTCTGGCAAGGAGCTGTCGGATGAGCAAATTTTTCAGGTGCTTGAACAGGTTAACGGTGCCAAGTTGGTCTCATCTCAACGGCATGGACTTGATACCATTCTGGCCAACTATCAGTATCATTTTTCCGGAGGCGAAAGGCAGCGGTTGGCTCTTGCCAGGGTATTGATTAGAAAGCCCAAATTACTGTTGTTGGATGAGGCTACATCCGCCATGGATCCAGCGAATGAGAAACAGATTATGGACTGTCTGGTTCGACTGAAGAGCGAGATTACGATCGTTTTTGTAAGCCATCGTCAAAATTTAAGACCATATTTTGACAAAACCATCGATTTGGACATTGAAACTTAGCCTTTTTATATTGAGGTAATATGTTAAGCGCATCGAGTACAAAAAGTTGGGAGTCAGTATGGAACCTCAAAAAAAGGGTTAGGAAATAATTCCTAACCCTTTGATTTTCAATTGTCGGGGTGACAAGATTTGAACTTGCGACCCCCCGCCCCCCAGACGGATACGCTACCAGGCTGCGCTACACCCCGAAATTGCTTGCTTCCAAGTATATTTAACCTTGAAGCGGTTGCAAAAATAGCTTCTGTTTTCCGTATTCCAAAATATTCTTATCATTTAAAATAATTAAATAATTTACACTAGCAATTATTGCTGTTGTAATCGAATTTGCCTATTTTTGAACCAAAAATATAGTATATGGATTTATTTAAACCTTTGAATACGGAAATTCCTTCCGGATCTCCTTCCAGTCAACCAAGTGAGGTTGAGAAAATAAAGTGTCTTATCATTGGCTCAGGCCCGGCTGGTTTTACCGCCGCTATTTATGCTTCCAGAGCAAACCTTTATCCTGTTTTGTACGAAGGACTGCAACCCGGTGGACAATTAACCACCACCACCGAAGTAGAAAACTTTCCAGGGTACCCTGAAGGAGTTACCGGACCGGTAATGATGGAAGATCTTAAAAATCAGGCGCTACGCTTTGGCGCAGATGTACGCTGGGGACTCGCTACTGCCGCGGAATTTGGTAATGGCGTTCATCGAATTACAATCGATGGAATAAAAGTCATTGAGGCAGAAGCCGTAATTATTGCAACTGGAGCTGAGGCTCAATATCTTGGACTGCCTGATGAGAAAAAATATGCCGGATCTGGAGTCTCTGCCTGTGCTACCTGTGACGGATTTTTCTACAGGGGGAAGGATGTTGCTGTTGTTGGTGGTGGTGACACTGCCATTGAAGAGGCAATTTATTTGGCCGGACTATGCCGGAAGGTATATCTGATTGTGCGCCGTGATCAGCTTCGTGCTTCTAAAGTGATGCAGGATAGGGTTTTTAAAGTGCCCAATATCGAAATATTGTGGAAACATCAGACCAAGGGACTGACTGGCCAAGGGGTTGTTGAAGGGGTGATTTTAACAAAAAACAGGGGAGAGCAAGATGAGCAGGAAGTCGTGGTTCCAATCGACGGATTCTTTTTGGCCATCGGCCATGTGCCAAATTCCGGAATATTCAAACCGATGATTGAAACGGATGAGGTGGGCTATATCAAAACGATTGGCGTAACCTCCGCGACAAATATTCCCGGGGTATTTGCCTGTGGCGATGTGATGGATTCCATTTACAAACAGGCAGTCACTGCCGCAGGGTCAGGTTGCAAGGCGGCTATCGATGCAGAACGCTACCTTTCAGAAAAGCATTAATCCAATTTGAAAATGTGCTAATATGGAAATGTGAAAATAATTGCACACCTCCAAACACATGTTTCAAGTCTTATATCTCATAACTTTCTTAATATGTCTAAAAACGATTATTCTTTCGATACCCGGGCCATTCACGTTGGTGAAGGCGCCGAATTCCTTGCGGGAAGCAAGAACGAAGTTGTAGCGCCTATCTATCTCTCTTCGACGTATGCACGTAAAGAGGTTAAAAATCCTGGATTTTTCCAATATTCCCGCAGCCAAAATCCTACTCGTTTTGCCCTCGAGCAGCGTTATGCTTCGCTTGAAAAGACAAAATATGGATTAGGTTTTGCCTCGGGTTTGGCAGCTGAAGCGACTGTTCTTTTTGCGTTTATAAAGCCGGGTGACCACATTATCGGATTTGACGATTTGTATGGAGGAACGAAAAGATTGTTTCACCAGTGGGAAGAGAAATACAATCTTCAGGTTAGTCTTGTGGATGCTACGCAACCCAAATTGATTCAGGAGGCAATCCGGCCGGAAACTAAAATTATCTGGCTCGAATCGCCAACCAATCCACTCCTTAAGGTTTGCGACATTAAAGCCATCTCGGATATCGCTCACCAACACAATATCCTGGTCGTGGTCGATAATACGTTTCTTTCACCTTATTTTCAGAATCCGGCCAAACTTGGCGCTGATATCGTGGTGCATAGTATAACAAAATATATCGCCGGGCACAGTGATGTCATTGGTGGAGCTATCATGTTAGATGACACTGAATTGTATGAGAAGCTGAAATTCAGTCAGAATGCCCTTGGAAATGTTCCTTCTCCTTTTGATTGCTATCTTACCCTTCGCGGCTTAAAGACGTTGTCGTTGCGAATGGAAAGGCATCAATCAAATGCAATCGCGATAGCAGAATATCTGGAAAGCCATCCAAAGGTATCCAGAGTCTATTTCCCCGGACTAAAAAGTCACCCTCAATATGAAATCGGATTGAAGCAAGCCTCTGGTTTCGGTGGAATGCTCTCATTCGAAATTAAGGGTGGCGAAAAGGAAGCCGTGCAATTTTTGGAAAGCCTGACCCTCTTCACCCTGGCTGAAAGCTTGGGCGGCGTAGAATCGTTAATCGAACATCCCTGGCTGATGACTCACTCATCCATCACAGCCAAAGAGAGGGAATTGGCCGGGATTAAGGATTCATTGATTCGGGTCTCGATTGGTGTTGAGGATAAAGCAGACTTGATAAGCGATTTGGAGCAGGCATTCGCAAAAATTTAACTTTAAGGTTTTACCTCTTCATTTTCCTTCAAATTAGTTGTACTTTTATTTTGGTTAAAAAATTAAAATATGAAACGAGCATGTAATATCCTTTCATCCAAGAATATGAAAATTTCAACATGCGAGTTCTATACGACCTTTAAAAAATAAATTATTTACGTATGAAAAATGTACTTGTTGCTTTGTTGGTATTTGTCGCAGTAGCCGGATATGCTCAAAAGAAAGAGTCTCTGTTCAATGGCAAAGATCTCAAGGGTTGGACAATCTTTGTCAATGATCCTACCGTTGCGCCTGAAAAATTCTTTTATGTGAAGGATGGCGTGATTGAAACTGTTGGGGTTCCAATGGGATATCTCCGAACTGTTAAGGAATATTCAAATTACCGTTTGCATGTCGAATGGTGTTACCCGGAAAAGGCTACCAATAGTGGTGTTTTCGTGCATACCAATGGTCCCGACAAGATGTGGCCATTGCACTATCAATGTCAGTTGAAAGATGCAAATGCAGGTGATTTTATTGTAAATGCTGCGGGTGAAAAGGCAAAAGCAAGAGACAGTGTTTACGTGGGAACTGAAAAAGTGAAACCTATTGCTGTTAAGTTACATCCTTCAAATGAGAAGAAAACAGGCGAATGGAATTCGTACGACATTGTTTGTAAAGGTAATACCGTAGAGGTTTCTGTAAACGGATTGCTTCAAAATAGCATAACTGATTGCTCCATGACTAAAGGTGGAATCGGGTTGCAAGCCGAGGGTTCCAGAATCCAGTTCAGGAATATTTGGATTGAAAAGCTAAAGTAAATATCGGATTAACGAAAAAAGGGAGAATCAAACGTTCTCCCTTTTTTGTGCCTTGCTTTTGCCTCAGGAAACCTGAGCAATTTTTGAAGCGATATATTTTCCAGCCTCCAGTTTTTTGCGAACTTCCGAGAAGGCTTTGATTGTATATTCTACGTCCTCAAGCGTGTGAGCCGAAGTAGGAATCAATCTTAACAATAGTTGACCTTTAGGAATAACCGGATAAATCACGATCGAACAGAAAATATTGTAATTTTCACGAAGATCCATGATTACATTCGTTCCTTCCGGAACACTTCCCGACAAGTAAACAGGAGTCACAGGCGAATTTGTTACACCAAGATCAAAATTTTCACTACGCAGGCCTTTTTGCAACGCCTCTACGATAGTCCAGAGATTTTTACGAATCTGTGGTTGTGTCTTAATCAATTCCAGTCTTTTCAATAAGCCAATAACCATTGCGATAGGCAAGGACTTGGCGAACGTCTGTGAACGCATATTATAACGAAGGAAATCACATACTTCTTCCTTGGCTGCAATGAATGCGCCGATACCCGCCATTGACTTAGCAAAAGTTCCAAAATACATGTCAATCTGATCCTGTACTCCAAAATGCTCGCCAACACCAGCTCCGGTTGGTCCCATGGTTCCGAAACCATGCGCATCGTCAACTAGCAGCCGGAAACTGAATTCACTTTTCAAAGCAGCGATTTTATCCAATTGACCCAGATCACCGGCCATCCCAAAAACACCTTCCGTGATAACCAAAATACCGCCACCGGTTTTTTCAACCAAAGAAGTTGCATGTCCAAGTTGCTTGCGCAGGCTGTCGACGTCGTTGTGTTGAAAGACAAATCTCTTACCCATATGAAGACGAACGCCATCCAAAATACATGCATGGGCTTCAGCATCATAAACAATAACATCATTACGTCCACAGATTGCATCAATGATCGAAATCATCCCCTGGTATCCGTAGTTGAGCAAAAATGCATCTTCCTTGCTTTCAAATGCGGCTAATTGTTTTTCCAGTTCTTCATGTTTGCTGGTCTGCCCAGACATCATGCGAGCGCCCATGGGATAGGCCAAACCATATTGAGCAGTTGCCTCAGCATCAATCTGACGCACCTCAGGGTGATTGGCGAGTCCGCAATAATTGTTTAGACTCCAGTTAAGAACCTCTCTTCCACGGAATTTCATCCTTGGACCGATCTCTCCTTCCAGTTTTGGGAAGGAAAAATAACCATGTGCTTCTTTCTGGTACTGACCAAGGTTTCCTTTGTCAGATTTAATTTTTTCAAATATATCCACGGTAGTAAACTTTATGTAGTATTGCAAAATGTTTTGAGAGCGTGCAAATCTAAAAATTATTTTGGGTTTCAACAAGTCAGAAATCGACATCCTGGCAAAATGTTGACGACCGAAAATCTGACATGTTAACAAATCCAAAAAGCTGTCAAAAGAGGTTGTTGCTATTATATAAATGCAGAAAAAACTTATCTTTGCACCATGATTCAGAATCTGAGAACATATTTCGTCGTTGGCGTATTGTTAATCGCCTCATCTTGTGGAGAGTATCAAAAAATAGTCAAGAGTACAGATTATGAGTATAAACTCAAAAAGGCTCGTGAATTTTTTGATAAAAAGGATTATAACAAGTCAACTCTGCTTTATTCAGAGCTGATTAGTATTTATCGGGGTACAAACCGGTCGGATCAGGTATATTATTACCTGGCGAAAAGTAATTTCGGTCAGAAAGACTACCTGATGGCAGGGCATTATTTTCGCCAATTGATAAAGGAATATCCGCATAGTACGTATGCCGAGGAATCTCAGTTTCTGGTAGGTGAATGTTATTACCGCGATTCGCCGACACCAAGGCTGGATCAGAAGACTACCCAGGATGCCATTGATGCATTTCAGCTGTTCATCAATATTTTCCCCTCCAGCGCCCGGGTTGCTGATGCGAATAAGTTCATCGACGAATTGCGCGAGAAACTGGTATTAAAATCCTATCTGAACGGAAGATTATATTACGATCTTGGTGATTACCGCGCTTCTGTTATCTCCCTGACAAACAGTCTGAAAGAATATCCTGATTCAAAATATAGGGAAGAGTTGATGTTTTATCTTCTGAAATCTAAATATTTGTTGGGTGAGAACAGTATCGATGAAAAGAAACGGGAACGCCTGAATTCTGAATTGGATGAATATTATACTTTCGTAGATGAATTTCCCAATAGTAAATTCAGGAAAGAAGCCGATAGATTCTTTGCTAACACAAAGAAGATGATGAATTTGAAAGATGAAGATGTCAAAAAAGTAGAAGAAATTAAGAAATAGCATATAATATGGATTATAGAAAAGTTAAAGCAGCTTCAACCACTGTGCCCCGCAATTTGACTGAGTTGGACTCAACTACAGACAATATTTATGAATCATTGATGGTGATTGCTAAACGCGCTAATCAAATCAATGCAGAGGTTAAAGAGGAATTGAACCAAAAGTTGCAGGAATTTGCTTCCTATTCAGATAACCTGGAAGAGGTATTCGAAAATCGTGAGCAGATTGAAATTTCCAGATATTACGAAAGACTTTCCAAACCGGTTCTGATCGCTTACGAAGAGTTCAAAGACGGTTTAATCTATTACCGGAATCCCGCTAAGGAAAAAAAATAGTCTGATTTCGACTAAAATCATCGCTAAATGCCGCTAAAAGGGAAAAAAATTGTTCTCTGTATAACGGGAAGTATTGCTGCATATAAGGCAGTCTACCTGTTACGCGGCCTCGTTAAATCCGGCGCCGAAGTTCAGGTTTTAATGACTGAGGCGGCAAAGGAATTCGTTACCCCTCTTACATTTTCATCCTTATCAGGAAGGCCCGTTTTAAGCGATTTCTTCTCCAAATCCAGCGGAGAGTGGAATAGTCATGTAGACTTGGGGCAGTGGGCCGACCTTTTTATAGTTGCTCCTGCCACAGCTTCAACCATCGGAAAGATGGCCAATGGCATTTGTGACAATTTGGTGGTGACCACATTTATGTCTGCTAAATGCCCGGTAATGGTTGCTCCGGCAATGGATCTGGACATGTTTGCACATTCGTCCATGCAGGAGAATCTTAAAAAGCTACAATCATTTGGTGTAAGAGTTATTGAACCGGCCAGTGGCGAATTGGCCAGCGGCTTATCCGGAAAGGGAAGGATGGAAGAGCCTGAATCCATCATCCAAATCATAGAGGAATTCTTCTCCGAAAAAAAAAAGTCCTAAATAGAACCTTTCTTATCACTGCCGGACCTACTCACGAGAGGATAGATCCCGTGCGCTTTATCGGAAATTATTCTACCGGAAAGATGGGCTTTGCTTTGGCAGAGCAGTTGGCAAACAATGGAGCCCACGTAATCCTGATCTGTGGCCCGGTGAGTCTGAAATTGAACCATCCATCCATACAACGAATTGATGTTACATCTGCAGACCAGATGTACGATGCATGTGTTCAGTATTTCCCCTTGTGTGATGTGGCTGTGATGACCGCCGCTGTTGCGGATTACGCTCCTGTCCACATTGCCGGAGAGAAGATTAAGCGCACAAATGACAATTTGAATCTTGAACTCAGGCCGAACAAGGACATTGCTGCCGAGTTGGGAAGAATAAAGCGCCCAGATCAGATCCTGGTAGGATTTGCGTTGGAAACTCAGAACGAGATAGAGAATGCAACTACCAAGTTGAAAAGGAAAAATCTGGACATGATCGTTCTCAATTCCCTGAAAGAGGAAGGAGCCGGCTTCGGTTTTGACACCAATAAAATTACGATCCTGACCAGAGATGGAAGCAGGTTCGATTATTCGCTTAAATCCAAACGCGAGGTCGCAGGAGATATCATCGACCGTATTGTCAAATTATCCATCCCGGGCTCTTCGCAAATTGGATAGAATGGTGTATTTTTAGAGAACATTTATTGCTATGCGACAAACACTTCTTTTCTCTCTAATCCTTTTTTGCGTGATGCGGCTTTCCGGTCAGGAGTTTCAATGCAACGTAAGTGTGTCGAGTTCCCGAATTGAGGGTACATATAAGGAGATATTTCAGTCCATGCGGACCGATATATCTGAATTTATGAACAACAAAAAATGGACGGACAATCAGTTTGCGGTTGATGAGAGGATCATTTGCACCATATTCATTCAAATAACAGACCAAATAGGAGCTGATCAGTTCAAGGGTAGTATTCAGGTTCAGCTAAACAGGCCTGTGTTTAATTCTTCTTATCAAACCCCGATTCTCAATATCAAGGATAATGATTTCGATGTGCGTTACGTCGAATTCCAGCCTCTTGAATTCAGTGAAACATCCAATACGAATGCATTGACCAATGTTCTGGCCTATTATGCGTACGTAATCCTCGGTTTCGATTATGATACTTTTTCGCCTATGGGTGGCACTCCCTATTTCCAGAAGGCAAGAGATATAGTTAATAAATCTCAGAATGCCAGGGAAAAAGGTTGGCGTGCGTTTGAAGGTAACTATAACCGATTCTGGTTGATTGATAATGTATCCAATAAGGCATACAGTCCCTTCCGCGATTTAATGTACCGTTACCACCGGCTCGGATTGGATATGATGTCTGAAAAGCCGGATATTGGGCGTGGTGAGATAGCCGATGCTCTAAAAAATATGCAAAAAGTATATCGGTCCAGACCGGATACCTATATTAACCGGATATTTTTTGATGCCAAGTCTGACGAGATAGTGAATCTCTTCTCGAAAGGGAGTACCGACGAGAAGAGTCGTGTAATGACAGTGCTGTCTGAATGCGATCCTGCTAATTCAGGAAAGTATGATAAAATAATGCAAGCAAAGATCTTTTAGATGTTAAAGCGACTTCAGATCAGGAATTATGCCTTAATCAGGGAATTGGATGTCGATTTTTCCTCCGGGTTAACCATCATTACAGGAGAAACCGGCGCTGGTAAATCTATTCTGATTGGTGCACTGTCCCTGATTTTGGGGCAGAGAGCAGATTCCGGCATTTTGAAAGATAAGGAAAGCAAATGTATTGTTGAAGGCATATTCGAGGTTGACGGATACGGAATGGAACCGCTGTTTGACGAGAATGATCTGGATTATGACTCTCAGGTGATATTCAGGCGAGAAATTGCGCCGAATGGAAAATCCAGGGCATTCGTCAATGATACGCCGGTGAATCTTAAAGTTTTGCAGGATTTGGGCGTTCACCTGATCGATATTCATTCTCAGCACCAAAGTCTGGAGTTAGGGAATAAGTTGTTCCAGTTAATGGTACTGGACAATTATGCCGGTAATAAGTCGATTCTCACCGACTACCAAAAGAAATTCAAGGAATATAAGTTACTCCAGGCCGAACTGTCGGAGGCAGAAGGAAAAGCATTGCAGCTCAGACAGGAACTGGATTATTTTCAATTTCAGTATGAACAGCTCTCCAAGGCTAATCTGCAAAGTGGGGAGCAGGAAAAATTTGAGCATGAACTTTCCGTTTTAACTCATGCGGATGAGATTAAGACTGCCTTATTGTCTGTTGCAAATCTTCTTGGGGGCGAGGATGGAAATTCGCTCATCCGTGTTAAAGAATCGATTGGTGCCTTAAATAAGGTGCTTCGGTTTTATCCGGAAGCGGATGTGCTGATAGGACGATTGAACAGTGTTTACCTTGAAATGAGTGATATCTCATCAGATATTGAATATTCTGCAGAAAAGATGGAGGTAGATCCAAACCGTATTAATTTCTTGAATGAACGCCTGGATTTGATCTATTCACTACAGCAGAAACACCACGTCGCAAGTGAGGAAGAGCTAATTCTACTTCGCGACGAATTTGGGACAAAAATATCCAGTGTCTTCTCCAATGACGACATTGTCTCTTCTTTAAAGGCTTCTGTAAGCGACAAAGAGAGTGCTTTGAAGGTACTGGCCGATCAGCTTACAAAAGGCAGGTTGGCTTCAACAAACATGATAGGGAAGAGGGTAGAGGAACAACTAGTTCAGTTGGGAATGCCCAATTCAAGGTTTAAAGCGGAGGTAACAACAGGCAACGACCTCACCTCGCATGGAAAAGACGAAGTAAATTTTCTTTTTACTGCGAATAAAAATGGAGCATTAAGTGAGATCTCGAAGGTTGCTTCCGGCGGAGAATTATCCAGATTGATGCTCTCGATCAAAGCCATGATTTCGAAATCCAAGGCATTGCCAACGATTCTTTTCGATGAAATTGATTCCGGGATTTCGGGCGAAACAGCCGATAAAATGGGCAACATCCTCAAGGAGATTTCTCAGGATATGCAGGTCATCAACATCACTCATTTACCACAAATCGCCGCAAAGGGCGACCATCATTTTCTGGTTTACAAGGAGGATTCGGATACAGAAACCATTACCCGCCTTAAGTTATTAAATGCAAATGATCGTGTCGCTGAGGTTGCCAAAATGCTCAGCGGGGAGAATATTACCGACGCTGCACGCTTGAATGCGACAGAGTTACTCAAGTAATTGATACTATTTTTAAGATCGGTTTTGATCTGATTCTGCGCCGTTAATTAAAATTTGAAACTGAAATTCCTCAATCCCGTATTATCCAAGTGATGGAAAAATTGAGTAAATACTACGTTTCACAAAATCACATTTATCAAATAATATTAAATTTTAAATTATGTCGTACAACCTGCTAAAAGGTAAAAGAGGAATCATTTTTGGTGCATTAAATGAAAATTCCATTGCATGGAAGGTGGCCGAAAGGGCCTATGAAGAGGGTGCAATTTTTACCCTGACAAATGTTCCAATAGCCTTACGAATGGGTGAGACGCAAGTTCTTGCGGATAAATGCAATACAGAAGTAATTCCTGCCGATGCGGTGAATTTGGATGATCTGGAAAATTTGATTAAAAGATCGATGGAGGTTTTGGGAGGGAAACTTGATTTTATTCTTCACTCTATCGGGATGTCGCCAAATGTCCGTAAAGGACGTCATTACAGCGATCTCGATTATGATTTTTTGGCTAAAACGCTGGATGTGTCTGCGCTTTCATTTCATAAGGTGCTGCAAACTGCCCGTAAGCTGGATGCACTAAATCCATGGTCGTCGGTCTTAGCGCTTTCCTACGTGGCTTCCCAGCGCACTTTCTATGGCTATAATGATATGGCAGACGCCAAATCTTTGCTCGAATCGATTGCCCGAAGCTTTGGATACATCTACGGTCGTGAACGGAATGTTCGTATAAATACCATTTCGCAGTCGCCGACGCCGACAACTGCCGGTAATGGTATTAAGATGTTTGAAAGTCTGCTGGATTTTTCCGAGCGTATGTCACCTTTGGGAAATGCTACAGCTGATGAATGTGCCGATTATTGTATCGTCATGTTTTCAGACCTTACGAGGAAGGTTACCATGCAAAACCTCTTCCATGACGGTGGATTCTCATCTATGGGAATGAGTTTGAGGGCGATGGAGCAATATAACCGGGGATGCCCGGATGACGTGGATCCTAATCACATCTATGACTAGAGTTGAAAGTTGAGAGTGAATAGTGAAAAGTGAATAGTGAAAGGTGGAGAATTACGAAGCAGCACCGTCGGTGCGAAAGCCCGGCTGAACAGTTGAGACGTACCTAGATGAATCGCCTCGTGGGGGCGGAAAAGGCAAGCCTTCCCAATTTTTCACTATTCACTCTCCACTTTTCATTTCTTGTGCAATCCGCATTCCCGCGTATCAGGCGATTCCCACCACCATCTGCCGGCCCGCAAATCTTCTCCCGGAAGTATTGCTCGGGTGCACGGCTGGCAACCAATGCTTGGAAAGTCTTTATCGTGTAGCGGGTTGTAAGGAATCTTGTTTTCTCTAATATATTCACGTACTTGCGCTTCTGTCCAGTCAATCAGAGGATTGAGTTTCATTAATCCGTTTACCTCATCCCATTCAATTGGCTGCATCGTCGCCCTTGTCACGGATTGATCCCTCCTCAAACCACAAATCCATACATCCAATCCGGCGAAGGCTCTGCGCAGTGGTTCAATCTTGCGGACATGGCAACAGTTTTTTCGATCTTCGATAGAGTTATAGAAAAGATTTATCCCTTTCGAACGAACCATTTCCTCCACGTGATGTGCATCGGGGAAATATACCTGCATCTGAAAACCATATTTTTGGTTGGTGCGGTGTATCAGATCATACGTTTCAGGAAATAACCTTCCGGTATCCAGCGTGAAAATTTTGACGTTTATATCGATTGAGCAAACCATCTCGGTCAGTACCTGATCTTCAAGTCCAAGACTACTGGCCAGTGCAATCCTCCCCCGATATTCCCTTAAGAAAAAGCCGATTAATTCCTTAGGACTGGCCTTTGCCAGTTGCTGATTTAACGAATTTATTTTTTGCTTCATGGATACATTATTCAATCTAGAGTCGCAAAAATAGCCTAAAAATCATCAATATTCTAATGGATTATCTATCTGCAACAGATATGGTCTGCAAATTTAGTCTCACTACAGTGGGTCTTTGTGAGATCGTATCTCTTTATCCTTTTGGTAGAGAGAAGATAAACTCCAATCCTCCGCCTTTGTGGGTCCTGGCCGAGATATCACCTTTGAAACTCAGAATGGCATTTTTCACAATCGCTAATCCTAAACCAGTTCCTCCTTGTTTGCGGGATCTGCCCGAATCAACGCGATAGAAGCGTTCGAAAATGCGGGGAAGATGCTCTTCTTCAACCCCCGGACCATTATCGGCAAAGGAAAAATAGTGGTAATTGGTATCTTCGTGGTAGTTCGTTATTTCAATATTTATACCCTCACCTCCGTAGTTTAAAGAATTCTCTGTGAGATTTCTAAATACCGAAAAGATCAGTGAATAGTTGGCATTAACAACGACGGTGTGGTTAATATTTGTCTTGATCGTGACTGAATTATTTTGAATAATATCATGGAAACTTTCAATCACCTCTTCAACCAATTTTCTGACTTCGATCCTGCCTTTAGGATATAATTCGGATGACTCCTCAATTTTATTCAGGAGCGCAATGTCATTGACGAGCTGCGTGAGTCGTTCGGATTGATTGTGTGCCTTGTTAATAAAATAATACATTCTCTTCGGATCCATATCCGGATTGTTCAGCAAGGTCTCGAGGTATCCTTTTACGGTCGCAATGGGCGTTTTAAGCTCGTGAGAAATGTTGGATGTTATCTGCTGCTTCATCATGCTCCGTTTCACCAACTGCGTATTGTCAGTAATCAAAATCTCAAAACTCTTATCCTGAAAAATAATACATTGGATTTGAAAATGTGCGCCATCGCGTTGCACGGAATACTCCAGTCTGGGTAATTCATTCAGGGCATAAATGGCATTGGTCGCTAATGCTTTATCAACAAAGGAGTTTATTGCACTAAACTCGTCTAGATCAAAAATCTTTTCCAGAGAGATCGTTGATTCTTCAGATATGATATTGATATAGAAAATGAAGTGGCTATTATTAAGGATAACCTTCTTTTGGGGGGAGAAGAAAGCAACACCCTCTTTCAGAACGAATAGATGGCTAATCAATTTTTCCTTCTCCAATAAGAGCTCAGCTTTCGATAAATTGGAAAGCTCAAATAGATTGCTTATTTCGTGACTAATAATTCCTATTTCATCATTGGAAAATTGCAAATCTTCATCCATTTCCTGCCCTTTTCTTACCCGCAGAGCGAAGTCCTTGAGCTTCGCAATAGAATCCCCCATACGATTGGTTATCACTCTCAGAACAATTCCAAACAGAATAAAGAGGAACAGGAAATAGAGCAAAAAGGCCCTGTCGATATCCAGGTAATTTTTAGTCGAAATATTGTAGAGAACAGCTGATCTGATGATTAAACTGTCGTAGGTCTTCGCATAATAGAAGTAGTCCAGATTTGTTGTTGCTGAATGTCGGATGTTATATCCTGAACCTTCCTCGATTGCTTTTTGGAATTCGGGTCTGTTGAAGTGATTCTCCAATTTCAGGTAATTGTCGACAAGGTTATCGTACAGTACATCACCTTGTTTGTCAAGTACGGTAATTCTTGTCTGGGATGGCGGAACTAATTTTTTGAGGGAGTCGAGTTTGGATAATTTTAAAGAATTGTCAAGGCGTTCCTGTTTAATAAAATTGGCAATTAATTCGGTGGATCCTTCCAGCTTGTTCTCTAAGAGCAATATCCTGAAATGTTTTTCGTGCTGACCCTGATAAATAAGCACAGAAAGCACGAAAAACAGAAATAAAAGGAAATAATTGGTGAATAACTTCCACTTAATCGATTTGTATCTGATCCGCATCCGATTTTTGGAAAATGTCATATTTCAAAATAGTATCCGTATCCTGCTTTGTTGCGAATATACCCGCTACAATCTTCCATTTTCTTCCTTAGACGAGTCATATTCACATCAACGGTTCGGTCAGTCACAATAACATCATTCGCCCATATCCGATCCAAAATTTCTTCTCTGGAGAAAATTCTTCCTTGATTTTTTGCAAGTAGAAGCAATATTTCAAACTCTTTCCTGGTAAGCTCAATTTTTTTGTCTCCAATAATCAATCGCTTGGACTTGTTATCAAGGGCAATATTTCCGAGGAAAATAACAGGTGTTTCCTTTCCCGATTCCTTTTGGGAGGTGCGTTTCAGAATAGTTTTTACCCGAGCTTGTAGTTCTCTAATTGAGAATGGTTTAGCCATATAATCATCTGCACCAACAGAGAATCCGGTCAAGAGATCGTTCTCTGTATTTCTCGCAGTAAGAAAAATAATCGGGGTATTAATTTCCAGTTCTTTTCTCATTTTTTGGGCTAAACCAAATCCAGTCATTTTGCCCATCATCACGTCTAGCAGAAACAGATCGTATTCGTTCAGTTTCTTTTTCAATGCTTCTTCAGCGGAATGAACCACGTCAACAGTATACCCTTCGCTTTCAAGATTAAATTGAAGTATTTCGCAGATATCTTCTTCGTCTTCAGCAACCAAAATTCTAAAATTATCTTCCATATTTCCTGGGTATCAATTAGTAGTTCTTCTCAAGACGATACAAAATAGTCATTTATTCGATTCTATTGTTGTCGATTTGAAAAAAACTGGAAATTTTCCCATGGCATAGAGAATTGTATCTGGTTGGTAACCAGCCCGAAATTGGTGTGCCAGTTTTTTTGTGCGACATCGCTGTTCTGAGCCATATAATTGATGAAAATTGTTGGTGTTTGCTTTGTTTCAAATTTGATACAAATGAATCCCAAGAATAATACAGAACTGTTACAAAAAAATTACTTTTTCATTAATTTTAGATTCAACCAGAATATTTGTTTGTGCAGTTTTTTGAGGTTGTATTATTTTAAGTATTTGATTTATAATAATATATTACAAATAGCTTTATTTACAATTTGCAGTAGAAATTTATTTTGTAACAGAATTGTAACAATATTGTCACAGAAAGTTGATGAAAGTAAGCGATCTTTGTGGTCTGAAATGAATGAAAGGACTTTCTTAACTTAGCTTCCCATATGAAACTTGGCAAAATTTTTGGTTTTCTTGTTCCTAAAGATCGTAAGTTCTTTCCTCTTTTTAATGACGCTGCTGATAATCTTGTACATTCCTCGGAATTACTGAAAAAGTTGGTGAATGAAACTAATTCTTCTTCCCGGCAGGAATTGGTAAATCAAATAAGAGATGTTGAGCACATCGGTGATGATATTACCCGCAGTCTGCTTCTCGAATTAAATGGAACATTTATTACTCCATTTGATCGCGAAGACATTCATGCTTTGATCGGTAATATTGATGATATTGTCGACTACATCCATGCCACTTCAAAAAAAATCCGCTTGTATAAGGTAACCGACTTTCCGGAGGAGTTTATCCTGATCGCCGACCTTATCCATTCCGCTAATAGTGAAATTCAATTAATACTACGCAATGTAAAATCTGTCGGCGATTTCGCAAAGTATACGGACAGCTATGCAAAAATCGGCGAACTTGAAAGTCAGGTTGATGACATCTACCAGGGCTATCTCTCCAAACTATTTGAATCTGAGATCAATGCCATTGATCTGGTAAAAAAAAGAGATATTCTCACCACACTCGAAAAAGCTATTGACAAATGCGACGACGTAGCAAATATATTTTCCTCCATAATTGTAAAAATGGGATAGTCCATTTCGATTTTCATCGTTTGTTAGTAATTAACCATTAAAAGCTACAAAACATGAACTTTACAATGCTCATTGTTATCATTGTGCTGGCATTTTTGTTTGACTTCATCAATGGATTCCATGATGCTGCGAATTCCATCGCCACTATCGTTTCCACCAAGGTATTATCTCCAATTCAGGCCGTACTGTGGGCTGCCTTTTTTAATTTGCTCGCTTACGCGATTTTTGAATTAAAAATTGCGGATACCATTGCCAAGGTTGTCGACACTAATACGATAAACCTCCAGGTAATTTTAGCCGGAATCGTTGCTGCAATCATTTGGAATCTTTTTACCTGGTATCTTGGAATACCTTCCAGTTCTTCTCATACATTGGTTGGCGGATTTGCCGGTGCTGCTATCGCACACGCAGGATGGGGTGTTGTGCATACAAGTGTTATTATTAAAATTGCCTCATTTATTTTTCTGGCGCCGTTTCTGGGGATGCTGATATCCTACTTATTATCTGTCATTCTGCTTAACCTCCTAAAAAACGGGAATCCGCACTTATTAAACCGATATTTCAGGAAATTTCAGCTCCTCTCTTCTGCACTTTTTAGTCTTGGTCATGGAGGCAATGATGCCCAAAAGGTTATGGGGATTATTGCAGCGACACTTTTGGTCTATTTCCATGGTGTAGATCCGGCCTCCATTCCTGAGTGGGCTCATATTACGATGGTTGGTGGAAAGATTCACGCAATACCGTACTGGGTTGTGATGGGATGTTATTTAGCAATTAGTTTGGGAACTGTGTCGGGCGGGTGGAAGATTGTCAGGACAATGGGTACGAAGATCACCAAGCTTACCTCTTTTGAAGGTGTTACCGCTGAATCTGCTGGCGCTCTGTTGCTTTTTGGAACCGATGCTTTTGGAATTCCAGTAAGCACAACTCACACAATTACCGGAGCTATCATGGGGACAGGTTTGACAAAAAGAGTGACAATTGTTAAATGGGGAGTTACCATTAACCTGCTTTACGCATGGATTTTAACGATCCCTGTTTCCATGGTTATTGCAGCGATCGTCTATTTCCTTTTTAAGATTTTCGGATTATAATTCCTGGATTTTTCATACAAGAATTTAGTATTTAGCCCTTTAAATAACTCCGATTGATGCATGTTAACGAGGAGTTCCCTTTTTAGCATTGACCTTCTTGTGGAATTCTCATCTTATTGATTATTTTTGTGGTTCATATAATTCGTTTGGACGTTCCGAGCTGAATTGTCAAAAAATCTGATAAAGTTTTATGGAGTTACATACCATTAACCATCTTCGGGAACTTGAGGCTGAGTCTATCTTTGTGATACGCGAGGTGGCAGCGCAATTTGAAAATCCCGTGATGCTTTTTTCCGGTGGCAAAGATTCAATTGTTATGTTCTTTCTGGCGAGAAAGGCTTTCTTTCCTTCAAAAGTTCCTTTTCCTTTAATGCATATTGACACGGGTCATAATTTTGAGGAGACAATTACCTACCGTGATGAGCTTGCCGCGGAGACGGGCACGAAAATGATCGTAAAATATGTTCAGGACTCAATCAACAATGGAAGGGCTGTTGAAGAAAAGGGAGTAAATGCAAGCCGAAATGTGCTTCAAACAGTTACATTGCTTGATGCTATTGAAGAAATGAAATTTGATTGTGCGATGGGTGGTGGTCGCCGGGATGAGGAGAAGGCCAGAGCCAAAGAACGCTTTTTCTCACATCGTGATGAATTTGGTCAGTGGGATCCCAAAAACCAGCGTCCCGAATTATGGAATCTCTTTAACGGGAAAAAGCATATAGGCGAGCATTTTAGGGTATTTCCGATTAGTAACTGGACCGAAATGGATGTCTGGCAATATATCCTGATGGAAAATATTCCCATGCCAAGTCTTTATTTTACGCATGAGAGGGAAGTGTTTTGTCGTGACGGAGTATGGTTGGCTACGGCGCCGTTTATGCAATTGAAACCCGGAGAAAGGGCGGAGGTCAAGAGAATTAGATGCCGGACCATCGGCGACATTACCTGTACCGGTGTTGCGCTGTCTGAAGCTAACACACTGGAGGAGATTATACAGGAAGTTGCCTCCAGCAGGGTCACAGAACGTGGCGGTCGTGCAGATGATAAACGTTCTGAAGCCGCCATGGAAGACCGGAAAAAAGAGGGGTATTTCTAATTTGACGTTGCAAATCATAGCATCCTTCTTCATTAAACCTCTATTTGCCTATTTAAATTGATATCGAATGACAATGATTGATAATACTATAGCACAGCCTTCCGGCAAAGAGATCGGATACTTAGACATGGAACTTCTTCGGTTTACAACTGCCGGAAGTGTAGACGACGGGAAAAGTACGTTAATTGGGCGTTTATTATACGACAGCAAAGCAATTTTTGAGGATCAGATGGAGGCCATAGAACGGGCCAGCATCAGCAGGGGTGGGGAAGAGGTAAATCTTGCATTATTGACAGATGGTCTTCGCGCTGAGCGTGAGCAGGGTATTACCATTGATGTTGCTTATCGCTATTTTGCGACACCGAAAAGAAAATTCATTATAGCTGATACCCCCGGACATATTCAATATACCCGGAATATGGTAACTGGCGCGTCAACTGCCAATGCAGCGGTTATTTTAATTGACGCCCGTAATGGAGTGATTGAACAGACGCGTAGACACGCTTATATCGCTGCTTTACTGCAGATTCCACACGTGGTTGTTTGTGTGAACAAAATGGACTTAGTTGATTTTTCACAGGAGGTATTTAATGCGATAAAGACAGATTTCACTGAAGTGGCTCACAAGCTTGGTAATAATGATGTTCACTTTATTCCTATCAGTGCGAAACTTGGCGATAATGTTGTAGATGCGTCTCATAATATGAATTGGTACGTTGGGCCAACTTTTATTGGTTTAATGGAGTCAATTCCGGTCGGAGGAGACCACAACTTTAGCGATCCCCGTTTCCCGGTTCAATATGTGATACGGCCACAATCCGATCAGTACCACGACTACCGTGGATATGCGGGACGCGTTTCTGGTGGAATTTTCAGAGTCGGTCAGGAGGTTGTCGTATTACCTGGCGGACAAACAACCACCATTGAAGGAATAGATTTTGGGAAGGAGTCGCTACAATTAGCTTTTGCACCGCAGTCGGTTTCCTTGCGCTTGGCTCACGAAATTGATATTAGTCGTGGTTCAATGATTGTGGATGCTGTTAATCAGCCTGTTCAAGGTCAGGATATTGAACTGATGATTTGTTGGCTCAGCAATAAGCCGCTGCAGCTCCGCGGTAAATATTTTTTGAAGCATACTTCCAATGAAATGAAATGTGTCATTTCTAATGTTGCCTTCAAGGTGAATATAAATACCCTTGAAGAAATTTATGACGATACCACGATAGGTCTAAACGAAATTGCAAAGATTGCAATCAAGACCACCCGACCAATTTTTTACGATTCTTATCGAAAAAACCGTGACACGGGGAGCCTGATTCTGATTGATGAAGCTACGAATAATGTTGTTGGCGCGGGGATGATTATTTAGTCGGCGATTGCTCCAATTTTTACTGCTGTTGCAGTACTAAATTAGAAAGGCGAAATTGTTGCAATTTCGCCTTTCTAATTTAGTCTGACTAATGAAGGTTACATTTTGATAGCCAAAGTCATTAGAATTTCACTTCTCAAAGAATGGTATTTAACCGGTTCTACATTCGTTCCATCAATTTGATAAGGGTACATGAAGTTGGTTTTATCTCCAAGGCTGTAAGTCATATCCAATGAAAATTTACCGGAGCGGTATCCTACACCGCCGCTATATGTTTTGAATTTATAATCGGTATTTGGCTGAGAGACTCCATAGGCGTTTGTTTTGTATGGATTACCTAAGAATTCCATACCTCCTCTTAGGCTGACAGCTTCATTTACCCTATATTCCGCACCAATTCTTACATTGCTGACAGCATTGTATACTGACTTAATATCGCCATTTTCAACGCCAAAATTGTCGCCGCTTGAAACACCCTTGTATTTCATTGCAGTATAATCAACATATTCATAATCCAATGAGATTATTCCTTTTTTAGCAAATTGATAAGCCACACTTCCAATGGCTCTCATTGGAGCCTGAAAATTATATTGAAAGTTTCCAATCGGAGACTGTTCCTTGTGTGTTCCGTTTGCATCTGAGCTTATACCTTGAAGTGTTGAACTCATTTCAGAACTGTAAGATTCTTTGAACTTGAAGTAAGTAGGGGTATGGACAGCAATACCAAGGCGAAGAACGGGGATTGGCCTGTATATTGCACCAATTTTCAGGTTATATCCCACTCCCGATGTTCTTGAGTTGTTGGTGTAATCAAATTTTCCCCAGTTTCCGGCTGTAGTATTTGCATTGTTTTCTCCACTTTCACTATATAATTTGGCTTCATCGTAAAAAACATCTTGCATACCTACTGTTGCCCCGAAGTACAGATTATGATTGAAATTTGCGCCAAGAGTGGCGATGTACTCATTGATATAACCTTCATGACTGATTATTTCAGTTTGTTTTACCGTTTCATTCGGAAGGAGCCACGTGCTATACTGATTTCCTCCTGAATTTCCGTTGGTTACATCAATTAAGTAGTTTTCCCATGCCAATTTGCTTTCCCACGGAATACCATTTGAATAGGGATCATTATTAGCAGTTGTAACTAAATCATTGTAGTTGATTCCATTGGTGTTTTGAGCGAAAACATCCATACGGGAGTGTGGAGAATTTTCTGCCCTGGCAATACTGTTCTGATTAAAATTGGCTAATCTGTTGAAACCCACTCCAAAATTTAAGGAAACCAAACCTGAACTGGCATTGGTTGCAGGAAGAACAGAAATATATCCAAGATTTTTGAAATTCAAGTTGTTGTTATTATCCTGGTTACTATTTCCCTGATAAGTTGTCTCCGTTTTATTCTGATTCAGGATACTAATGGATGTGGATACCTCACCGCGTTGGTATATTCCTATTCCTGCGGGGTTGATGCTCAGAGATCCAAAGTCGCCTCCCAAAGCTCCAAAAGCATTTCCCATTGCTCTTGAACGGGCTGTAGAGCCATAATTCTGTTGCGAGAATAGTAGCGCGTTATCTACGTATTGCGCTGATAAATAGGATGTTAATCCTAAGAGGGTTGCAAGTGTTAAATATAATTTTTTCATGACAGATATGTTTTTACTGTTTATTGGTCAAGTACACTAAGATTCTGTATTTAATTATCTGCGACCTGATCCTCCGCTACTACTCCTGGTACTGGAGCCTCCGCCGCCTCCGCTGCTTCCACCAACACTACCGGAACTTCCGCTGTTGTATGAAGGCGCTGGTGCTGAATAGCTTCTGGATGGAGTGCTTGATTCAACAGATCTTGGAGAATAGCTTCTTGAACCTGGGCTACTGGCTTCAGTGGCGCGGGAAGGTGCACTGCTTGCAGCCCCACGCTGGTAGCTAGCTCCGGAAGACTGTGATCTTTCGGCACTATTATAACTACCGCCTGAACTTTGTGGTCTTGCATATCGGCTCGATTGAGTGCTTCCGTTTATATCACGTGGAGCAGAATATTGCCGTGTAGATCCGGTATTGTAAGAAGGTTGAGTATTCATTCTTGGTCTGTTGTAAGTCGGTGTGTAATTGCTTCCGCTTGCAGCTGATCTTGAAGAGGAGTTCACCTGGCTTGGCGTATTGATTGTTTGATTCGTCGTTGTACCAGAGCGGCGAAAGTTCGAAATTGTTGCTCCTCTGCCAATACTGTTACTTTGGGCGTTACTTGCTCCTTGGATTTGTTGGATTGTAGCACCATTTCTGGTTCCAACGTTTCCTGATAGTCTGGTGGCGGAAGCACCTGTTCCGATAGCTCCTGCTCTGCCTGAAACTGCCCCATTGATTGTGTTACCACCTGATAATCTGGTGGAAGATGCATTCGGATTTCTTCCAATGTAATTTTGGTTAAGACCTCCCGAACCCATAAGGCTGCCACTTTTGGTTGTGTTCATTCCATAGCGGACCGCATTGGATTCGCCTCTTTTACCAGTGTGGTTTTGTTTTCCATAGAAATGGTTTCCATCATTCCAGATTCCACCTCCGTAATCAGCATAATAGCCACCGCCATAGCCCCATCCAGGGTAGTAATTGCCCCATCCGTAATATCCCGGATAGTACCAATCATATCCATAGCCTCCAAATCCGTATCCGTATCCTCCGTATCCGTAACCATATCCATACCAGGGATTGAACATGCCGTAACCGCCTGGGAAATAGCCACCTCCCCAACCCCAGCGTCCAAATCCGAAACTGAAGGCAGATCCGTAGTAAGGATCCCAGAATGGATCCCAATATGGATTGTAGAAGTATGGATTGTAAAAGGCGCGAATCCGGCTCGAATAATCCATCTCTTCGCCTTCATAATAGTTGTTAATAGTAACTTCCTCTTTATCATTCTTATACTCAAGAGTAGTGTCGGAATAAGCCGGTTGTTCATCAAAATAATAGGCATTGTTATCCTTACGACTGCTCTTGGGGATAATATAGTTGTCAACAACTTTGCCCTGCTCATTTTCCTCGACTTGCATAACAACCGTGCTCTTTTTCTGAGGTTGTTTAACCTCTTTTACCGGTTTCTGAACAATCGGCCTGGCGTCGCCCGGAGTGTAATAAAGGTCATCAGAGTAACCCCCGGATGTGATTCTTGATCCTGTGGTACAGGACGTAACCATCAGAGCTATGGCTAATAATTGTTTCACATTTGTTTTCATGTTTTGTTCCTCCTTATATTTAAAAATCCTTCAATTTTCCTTACTTTTGCCCTACAATAATTACTCAATTACAAGCAAATATCATACCAAAATAGTATAATGGCAAAAGAACTTACAACAAAAGAGGAAAATTATTCGCAGTGGTATAACGACCTGGTAACTAAAGCAAATTTGGCTGAAAATTCGGCTGTTCGCGGCTGTATGGTTATCAAACCTTACGGATATGCGATTTGGGAAAAGATGCAGGCGGCGTTGGATCAGATGTTTAAGGATACGGGTCATGAAAATGCATATTTCCCGTTATTCATCCCGAAGTCATTTTTTTCCAAAGAGGCTAGTCATGTTGAGGGGTTTGCAAAAGAATGTGCTGTTGTAACCCATTATCGTTTGAAAAATGATCCCAATGGTAAAGGTATTATTGTTGATCCTGAGGCTAAATTGGAGGAAGAGTTAATTATTCGTCCAACTTCCGAAACAATTATCTGGAGTACGTATAAAAATTGGGTACAATCATACCGCGATCTTCCGATTCTGGTTAATCAATGGGCTAACGTAGTGCGTTGGGAAATGAGAACACGTATGTTCCTGCGTACCGCAGAATTTTTATGGCAGGAAGGTCATACCGCACACGAAACAAGGGAAGAAGCATTAGCTGAAACGGAGAAAATGATCAACGTGTACGCCGATTTTGTTGAAAATTATATGGCAGTTCCGGTTATTAAAGGAGCAAAAACGGAGCATGAAAGATTTGCCGGAGCACTTGAAACCTATAGTATTGAGGCTTTAATGCAGGATGGAAAAGCGTTGCAGTCTGGCACATCGCACTTTTTGGGGCAAAATTTTGCCAAAGCATTTGATGTTCAGTTTACTTCACGGGAAGGAAAATTGGAGTATGTTTGGGCTACTTCATGGGGTGTGTCTACCCGTTTAATAGGTGCTCTGATAATGGCTCATTCTGATAACAACGGATTGGTTCTTCCGCCTAAATTGGCACCTATCCAGGTGGTTATTGTGCCAATTTATAAGAATTTCGAGCAATTGGCACAGATATCTGAAAAAGTTAATGTCTTGGTTGATAAGTTGAAACGTAGAGGAATTAGGGTAAAATATGATGATAGGGATTCTCAGCGTCCGGGATGGAAATTTGCCGAATATGAGATGAAAGGCGTGCCTGTTCGTCTGGCGATTGGGCCACGTGATTTGGAAAATGGTAGCGTCGAAATAGCACGTCGGGACACCCTGGAGAAAAAAGTTGAGCAGATTGAAGGAATCGACCAGGTAATTGACGAACTGCTGGTTGAGATTCAAAACACAATTTTCCAAAAGGCTTTACGTTTTAGAGAAGCGAATACCACCAAAGTGGATACCTATGAGGAATTTAAAGAGAAACTAATCTCAAACCCGGGGTTCATTCTGGCGCATTGGGATGGCACAAAAGAGACTGAGGCAATCATTAAGGAAGAGACAAAAGCAACGATCAGGTGCATCCCATTTGATAGTGTTGCGGAAGAAGGGAAATGTATCCTTACCGGTAAACCTTCCAGCCGGAGAGTGCTTTTTGCCCTATCCTATTAAACGAATAATTGCCTTTTATAAGGCCAATAGTATGGAGAAAAAAGTGGTCGACAGGTTCCTGAGGTATGTCCGTTTTGATACCCAATCTGACCCTGAGAGTAATAACTGTCCAAGTTCTGAAGGTCAGCGTGTTTTTTCAAAGATGGTGGCTGAAGAGTTGGTTCGTGTTGGATTAACCGAGGTCGAAGTCGACTGGAATGGTTATGTCACTGCGACATTGCCTGCAACTATTGACAAAGAAATTCCGGTTGTAGGATTTTTGGCTCACATGGATACCAGTCCAGATTGTTCCGGTAAGAATGTAAGACCTCGAATCATCGAATCTTATTCGGGTGACGACGTGGTGCTGAATAAGTCTGAAAATATCATTCTTTCTCCTCAGCGCTTTCCGGAAATATTGAAATATAAGGGAGAAAGACTGATTGTTACTGACGGGACTACCCTGTTAGGGGCTGATGATAAGGCAGGATTGGCTGAGATTGTCACAGCAATGGAACATCTTGTGGCGCATCCCGAAATTCAACATGGGAAAATTCGTGTTGGATTTACTCCTGATGAAGAAATTGGAAGAGGTGCTGATCATTTTTATGTTCCAAAATTTGGTGCTGACTTTGCTTATACCATCGATGGAGGAGAGCTGGGGGAATTGCAATATGAGAATTTCAATGCCGCATCTGCTCATATTGTCTTTCACGGGGTCAATGTCCATCCGGGTTCTGCCAAGGATAAAATGCGCAACTCCATGCTGATGGCAAATCAATTTCTGAATTCACTCCCTGAAAATGAAATACCGGAGCACACCGAAAATTACGAGGGGTTCTTCCATCTGGTTAAGGTGGAGGGCAGGGTGGATCGGACTGAGCTGGAATTTATCATACGCGATTTTGATCGTCCAAAATTTGAAGAAAGGAAAGCAACGATTCTTCAATTGATTAATCAGATAAAACTAAATTTTGGCGATACAGTAGCCGAGGTTGTATTGAAGGATCAATATTACAACATGAAGGAGATGATCGACCCGCAATTTTATATAGTTGAATTGGCCAAAAAGGCGATGATTTCCTGTAATGTCGAACCTAAAATAATTCCTGTGAGAGGTGGTACTGATGGTTCAAGACTCTCTTTTATGGGATTGCCTTGTCCAAATATTTTTGGGGGAGGACATAATTTTCACGGACCATATGAGTTTATTCCTACTCAATCGATGGAAAGTGCTTGCCGTGTGATAGTTGAAATAGCCTGTCTGGTGGCCAAAAATGGTATAGCGTTGGCAGAGAATGATTAGATTCTCTTTCATTACAATAGCTCAAAATCTGATCATACTAAAATCGTCGCCCAATGGTTGAAAGATTGATAAAGAATATCGAATCAAATCAGCTATTTTCCTCAAATGACACCTTGTTGGTTGGGGTGAGCGGCGGTATTGATTCAGTGGTTTTAATTGATTTGCTCTACAATGCCGGATATGCTTTCGATGTGGCTCACTGCAATTTCAATTTGCGCGGTGAGGAATCGAATCAGGATGAAATATTTGTTCAAGGGTTGGCGGCAAAGTACGACAAACAATTTTTTTGTAAATCTTTCGACACAAGGAATTATGCTTTTGAGGAGGGCATTTCAATTGAAATGGCTGCCAGAGATCTTCGTTACCATTGGTTTGAGGAGATTCGTCGCGCGAATAGATATGATTGGATCCTGGTTGCGCATCATCAGGATGATCAGGCTGAAACATTTTTTCTCAATTTGGCAAGAGGTACCGGAATTTTCGGTCTGACAGGGATGAAGGAAGTAAACGGAAAGATTATCAGACCTCTGCTGTTTGCTGCCAGGAAAGAGATAGAGGCTTATGCTTCTTCCCGAGATCTGCATTATCGTGAAGATAGCACAAATGCACAGACGGATTATCAACGAAATAAGATCAGACATTTGATTTTGCCACTAATGGAGGAGTTAAATCCATCCTTTAGAGAAGGGCTGCTGACTACGATTTCACATCTTAAAGATGCATCTTTGATATATAACAGGGCAATTGAAGCGATAAAAGAGCGTGTTATCAGTCGTAAATCCCCGGATACAATCGAAATCTCTATCTCTGAGATGAAATTACTTGATCCTCTCCCAACTTACCTTTTTGAACTGTTGAAAGAATATCATTTTAACGGTGAGGTTGTAGAGGATCTTGTTAAATCTATTGATAAACAATCTGGTAAACAGTTTTTCTCACCGACCCATCGCGCAATTCTGGATAGAGAGGTAATCATTGTTCAGAAACAAGATGGACAATCGTCAATGAGATATTATGTGGATGAAAAGACCACCGACGTTGCTTTTCCCGTAAAACTTTCCATCACCAAACACAGGAGGACCGTTGATTTCAGACTAAGTAATTCTGACAGAATCGCCATGATCGATTCCGCTAAATTGCAATTCCCGCTAATTCTTCGAAAGTGGCAGAAGGGGGATTATTTCAAACCGCTAGGAATGAGTGGAATAAAAAAATTGAGTGATTTTTTTATTGATGAAAAATTCAGTTTGAACGATAAAGAAAAAACTTGGATTTTAGCTAATGGTGAAGAGATTGTCTGGATTATTGGATTCAGACTAGACGACCGTTACAAAATTACTCCTGCAACAGTCGATTACCTTGAAGTTAGACTGGGCTAATGCAAATTTCTTCCGTGATTTGAAGCTTCGCTACGACATTGAATAAAAGCAATTTGCCTCCTAATTATCTATTTTGCGGATTTTTTTTTACCAAACGATGCAATCAGATCACCAATAAGCCAGCCAAGCAGCATGCCATATAGCGTACTGGCGTACCAATGTGATGTTATTGGACAAGTTCCCGTTGAGCAACCGATGAATCTCCAGTAGAGAAATCCGATAAACCCACCAATAACCATGAAGAAAACGCTTAGTTTTCGTTTTTTAATCCACTCAAACATATCTTTTTTTGCAAATGTAATGAATATATGCAGAAAAGTAGATGTGTATTAATAGATAATATTGGCTAAGGAATTACCAGAGCGGAACGAAGTTCGCCTGCAAGTTCACTCCCTTTCAGTAAGCGTACAATTTCCAGAGAAAAATCCAGTGCTGTGCCAACACCTCTGCCTGTAATAATGTTGCCATCCAAGGCAAAAGGTAATTGAGATACAGTGGCGCCGACTAATTTTAACTCGAAACCCGGGTAGCAAACGGCATTTTTCCCTTTCAGAAATCCAAGTGAACCAAGTACCATTGGAGCGGCACAGATTGCGCCAATCCATTTTTTTTCTCCATTGAATTTTACTAACTGGCTTTCCAGTCCTTTGTGATTCATTAAGTTACTTGTTCCGGGCATCCCTCCGGGAAGAATAATCATATCAGCTTGGTCGTAATTAGCATTAAGAAATAGCTGGTCGGCCTCAATTGTTACATTATGTGCTCCAGTAACTTTAAGTTCCCCGGTCACAGATACGGTTATGACGTCAAGTCCGGCACGCCGAAGTACATCAATTATGGTAATGGCCTCTATTTCCTCGAAACCTGTGGCCAGATGGACTAAAATGGATTTATTCATTCTTAAGAGATTTTAATAAACTAAGAATAAATATACTAATTATTCAAAGAACTGAACCGAATGGCAATAAACAAAAAAGCCCCTTCAAAATCGAAGAGGCTTTTTAAATATGTGTCTCGTCCTGAAAAAAGTTGACTAATTAAAAGTCAACAGTATGGAAAATGAACGAATTGGGAAAGGACACAGCTCCCTCCATAGATCGTACAGTGAATCATTCAAACGAATGGTTGTTTCAGAGTTTGAAAGGGGGCCACTCAACAAAGATCAGTTGCAGGTTAAGTATGGCATTGGTGGTAATTCCAGAGTTTTGGTATGGTGCAGGAGATATGGTAAATTGCACTATCCATACAGAGGAAATATAACTGGTCGTCCGATGAAAGATCCACAAAAGCAACGCATCAAAGATTTAGAACAACAGCTTAAAGCAGAGAAGTTAAAAGTTCTGGCCTACCAGAAGCTTATAGAGATCGCTGAGCAGGAGGAAGGTATCAGTATATTAAAAAAAGACGGAACCAAACAATCAGATCGCTTGCACAGACCTACCCCAGAGAAATAAGTATGTTCTGTGAGTTGTTTGGTTATAGCAAACAAGCGTATTACAAGGCCAGATCTCATGCCCGATGTTTTGCCTATAAAGAAAAGGAGGTTAAAGAGGCAGTTCTACAAATCCGAAGACATATGCCCAGACTGGGAGTAAGGAAACTCCAATATCTGCTAAGAGGAGAATCAGTCAGTGCCGGATTAAAGATAGGCCGCGATAAGTTGTTCACAATTTTGCGCAAGGAGGGATTACTTATTCATAAGCGAAAAAAGTATACTGTTACAACTAACTCCAGGCATTGGATGCACAAATATCCTAATATAGTAAAGGAACTTGAATTGGTAAGGCCAGAACAAGTATGGGTTGCCGACATAACCTATTTGGAAACAATCGAAAGCAGTGTTTACCTGCACTTGATAACAGATGCCTATTCAAAGAAGATTATGGGCTATGAATTATGTGATAACCTGGAAGCAGCATCAAGTTTAAAGGCACTGCAAATGGCTTTAAAAGGGAGAAAGTATGGTGATCAACCACTGATACATCATTCAGACAGAGGATTACAATATTGCAGCAAGGTCTATGTTAACTTACTAAAATCCAATGGCATTAACATTAGTATGACAGAAAATGGAGACCCTTATGAAAATGCAGTTGCGGAAAGGATCAATGGGATTTTGAAAGATGAATTTGGCCTTTCAGAGCGTTTTGAGAATATGGATCAAGCAAAAATCCAAACAAACCAAAGTATCAGAACTTACAATATGTGCAGACCACATTTAAGTTGTAACATGATGACCCCGGCAAACATGCATCACCAGGATAAAATCAGATTGAAAACCTGGAATAAAAAAACCTCAAACATTTTTGTGGATGTTTGAGGTTTTTAACCAACTTTATTATTCAAAAAATAGTCAACCTAATTTAGGACTAGTCAATGAATATCTTAGGGTTACAAAGCCGTTAAACGGGCAATGTATTTATCAGCTAATCTCGCCTCATTACTATCGCCGTATTTCTCTTTGATAGATTTATAGGTAGATAACGCCTTTTCTTTGTTTCCCATCATCTCTTGCATTCTGGCAGCTTTTAACAAATAGATCGGAGATGTGAAGTTGTTGGATTTAGTTTCGGAGGCTTCAATGTAGTATTTTAATGCTTTTTCCTTGTTTCCCAACTCTGCGTAGGCATCCCCGATAGCGCCTGTGGCAACTGGTTTAAGCAACAGGTCGTCAGATTTAAATTTCTCAAGGTATTCGATGGCTTCCTTGTATTTTCCTACATGCAGAAAGGATATACCAGCATAATATTTAGCAAGATTTCCTGCTGGCGTGCTGCCATAATTA
Organism: Prolixibacteraceae bacterium; assembly: GCA_963663005.2. Lineage (GTDB taxonomy): Bacteria > Bacteroidota > Bacteroidia > Bacteroidales > Prolixibacteraceae > CAINVV01. Next base: position 101,432 of record CAXXHH010000003.1, on the reverse strand, counting down.
TCAATGATATCCAAAACACCGGGGTAATTTCCATCTCCGTTCAGTGCCAGATTGAAAGAGTCCTTTTCAAAATACTGCTCGGCAGTGAAGATTTGCTCTTTTGCCTTCGCTTGGCGAGGGATTGTATAAAAACGGTGAGTAGCGAGCAACAACAGTGCCAGCACAACAGCTGCTCCAAAAACAATGGAGATTAACTTGGCATTCTTTTCAAAAAATAATTCTGCCGATGTTAATACGTGCTCAACTTCTTTCAGATTTTCATTGGCTTTTGTCGTCGTCTCTTTGCTCATAACTTTTAGTTCACTTAAATGGATGCATTTTTGTATGCGAGTGCAAAAATAATTGTTTTTAACAAACGATTGCAACAAATTGTAAAATATACCGTGGTAATTTGCTGTTTTAAGTTATTAGCGGTTTTGATACTACGTTCAGTGTTCAAAAATTGCTTTTAAGGGCATCTGAATGCTTGATTAAAAAGTTTAGATTTGTACATCCAAATTTGACAATCATGTTTATTAGGGAGCTTACAATATTAAATTACAAGAATTTTGGCGATGCCTCCCTAACATTTTCAAGGAAACTCAACTGCTTTATCGGGAATAACGGAGTGGGGAAGACCAATCTTTTGGATTCCATTTATTACCTGTCATTCTGTAAGAGCTATTTTAATAATCCTGATTCACAGAATATTAAACATTACGAAGAATATTTTTCGTTGCAGGGGAAATATGAACTGCTCGATTCTCATGAAGAGATTCATTGTGGTTATAAGCTTGGACAAAAGAAAAAAATTCGGCGTAATAAGAAGGAGTACGAAAGATTTTCCGATCATATCGGATTATTGCCCCTGGTGATGATCTCCCCGGCGGATTCTGTTTTAATTCAAGGTGGTAGCGAAGAGAGGCGTCGTTTCATGGATAGCGTGATCTCGCAGTACGATCGCACTTACCTCGATTGGCTTGTCAAATATAACAGGGTTCTGCTGCAACGAAATACGCTTTTAAAAGAATATGCCAACCAATCCGGGATTGATCCGGATATATTTGCAATGTGGGATGAGCAGCTGGTTTTACTTGGTAACAAAATTCACCAAAAGCGCGTTAAATTTCTGCATGAACTGCTACCCGTTTTTCAAAAATACTATTCCCTTATTTCGGGAGGAAACGAGGTGGTTTCGCTCGAATATGGTTCGCAGTTAAATGATTGCAGTTTTGATTTGCTCTTAAGGGATTCATTCGCAAAAGACAGGATGATTCAGTTCACCACTACAGGTATTCACAAAGACGATCTGGAGTTGAAACTGGGCGGATATCCCATTAAAAGACTTGGATCACAGGGACAAAATAAGACCTATCTGATTGCGCTTAAATTTGCGCAGTTTGATTTCATCAGATCGTTAAACAACGTCAAGCCGATTTTACTCCTGGATGATATTTTTGATAAGCTTGACAGTAGTCGGGTGGAAGAGATTGTGAAGTTGGTATCGGACGATCATTTTGGCCAGATTTTCATTACAGATACGAACCGTGAGCATCTGGACGGAATCTTGCATGAGGCTGGGGGAGAGGATTTCCGAATTTTCATCGTTGGCAAGGGCGTTATCGAAGGAATAATTGAGAAATAATGAGAAGAAGTGAAATTCATTCGCTGGGAAGTGCCATTAAGAATTTCCTAAAAGAGTCAAAATTCGACCGTAAACTGGCCGAGGTTGACGCTGTTGGCTCCTGGGAGTTTATCATCGGAAAGCCAATAGCCCGAGCGACTACCAATATCTATATTCAGAATGAGACATTACATATCCAGCTCAATTCGTCTATCGTGCGAAACGAACTTTTCATGATGAGGAACGATATTATCAGGGCCGTCAATGAGCATGCAGGTAGGGTAATTGTAAAGGCAGTCGTACTGAAATAGATTTTATCTGATTATGTCGTGAATTAGTGCTAAAAAAGTATACTCCTGAAAAAATCCCAGTTCCAGGTAATACATTGGTAGAAAACAAAAGCGACCATCCCCACAACGTATGACTTTAGTACGATTAATTTAATATCGATCTTTTTGGAGGGCTTCATTTTCTGGATTTTTGGAGGTTATATGAACGGACAAATAAGATATCATACGAAACGTTTTGTTGTAAAAAATTACGCAATAGATGTGAGAAACTAATCTTCTGTTCAAGTCGCAGGAATTGTCGCACATCATTTAGGCAAAAAACTCTACCAAATTTATCTTAATATGTTCAACAGACTCATCTTACAGAAATAGATGAAATGAAAATAGACAAAAATAAACAACAGAGTGCATATAAACGACTGCGGTAAAAGCCTTGTCAGACTGATCAGATTCTTTGAGAGTGACATATATATAACCATAAATCAATTCAGGAATAATTGAAAAGGGTAGAAATTGCCATCCCAATTTAAGATTAAACAATCCAAATAATAGAGCTGATATAACAATGAAAGCTACTGATGGTATTTTAAGTCTATCTTTGATAACGAAATAGAAAAATCGCTGAATAAGAAGTGTTTCCAATAATGGTGCGAGGATGATTGCAATAAAATAACCCAAAATCACCTTTAGGATGCCATTTGTATCCGCAAAACTGAATATCTCTAACGTAAATTCAAATTTTACTCCTATTATTTTATATAAAAGATTTAGGAGAACAATAAAAAATATGATTGAATTTGCAGCTTTAAATACAAGCGATTGTTTGGCATTGAGTGTTAAAATTCGGGTAGTCAGTTTCATTTTGATTGATTTTAATTGCATAGGTTAATGATAATTCTTTCTGTGATATCCCTTTTGACTTACGCATTTGCAGTATAAATAGCTATATATTAGATTATTAAACCCTTTTTTAATACCACTGGGATATTAGACTTTCTTTCTACTCATTCTTAATGCTTTTGAGCATAATTGAACCCCTTATTTTTAATTTGCATTACTGGCATACATTTACTTTAATTAGTTAACATATGCCAGTAATTATAGATCACTTTGTTGCATAGAGAAAATTGTAGTCAGCTATTGCCATCGCTATGCCAGAAAAAGATCCGAAGTTTCCATGGACCATGTGTCCAAGAAACCAACCAATATCCATTGCTAAATTACCGCCATTGATCTCGGAACATTCATTTTGATTTAAATCTTTCATTGTGAAATTTTTTGGTATTGATTTAAAAAGCACTCGCAAAACCTTTTTTAAATCCCTCCCAATCAGTAGCAACAGACACGATGATTGCTGAAGCAAGAAGTCCCAGTAAATCATCGAATCCAAATGCTCCGCCCTCCACCTTCATCAATTCACTCTTTTCTAACTCTTTCATGTTTTTAAATATTGAATTAATTTCCTACTCTGTTAAAGGCTTTTCGGGTCTGCCTAAGTTGTGCGCATTGAACTCTATATTTTTAGAATGATATTCACGATTTATGATCCGGAGGCTGTCATTCATTTACTGTTGAAATGCCGTGGAGTCGGTTTGCTAATTATTGTTTGCATAAACGGACTGAAATTGTAGGCTTAATCAGGTTGTTCAATAAATTTTAACTTTGTCCTGCGATTCGGTGTATTGTATTATTGTAGTGCTGAATACAATTTACGCGTTTCGCATGTTAATAACGAATTTTCTGTCACTTATATTTTAGCTTTTTAGCCAAAGCATCAATTTTGCTCAGAAATATATTTTCGAATTTTCTTTTTCCTTATAAATATGGCCATAGACTTTTCACAAATTCCAAATCCCTGTTACGTAATTGAGGAATCACTTTTGCGCAAAAATCTGGCGAAGATAAAGTGGGTAAGTGAGCAATCCGGGGTTGAGATCATTCTGGCATTTAAAGGATTTTCTTTATGGAAGATATTTCCGATAGTGAGAGAATATATTAGTGGTGCAACTGCAAGCGGGGCAAATGAGGCAACCCTGGCTTTTGAGGAAATGAAGACTTTTGCACACACTTATTCTCCGGCGTATACTGATTTCGATTTTCAAAGGATACTTGAGACATCTTCACATATTACATTTAATTCCCTCACACAATTAGACAAGTTTCGAGGTAGGGTAAAATCGTTTGACAGAAAAATTTCAATGGGGATCAGGGTTAATCCGGAGTATTCAGAAGTGAAAACGGAGCTTTATAACCCATGCGCTCCTGGCGCCAGACTGGGCATCACAGCGGATCAACTGGGCAATAAACTTCCGGAAGGAGTTGAAGGATTCCACTTTCACACCCTCTGTGAATCTTCATCCTACGACCTGGAAAAAACGCTGGAGGCATTTGAAGCCCGGTTTGGACAGTTTTTGAGTCAATTGAAGTGGGTCAATTTTGGTGGGGGACATTTGATGACCCGTCATGATTACGATATTAATCACTTGGTTAAGGTGCTACAGGCTTTTAAATCCCGGTGGACTAACCTATCCGTTATATTGGAACCGGGGAGCGCTTTTGCCTGGGAAACCGGGTTTCTTTTGGCTACAGTTGTAGATGTTGTTGAAAATAAGGGAATTAAAACAGCAATTCTCAATGTGTCTTTTACTGCGCATATGCCCGATTGTCTTGAGATGCCGTACCAACCAAAAATTAGAGGTGCTTACCAGGAAGCTGTCGATGGCAAAATCGCCTATAGAATGGGTGGTAATTCGTGTTTGGCTGGAGATTACATGGGGTATTGGTCATTCGATAATGCCTTAAAAGCCGGAGATTCCTTAATTTTTGAGGATATGATCCATTACACTGTTGTCAAAACTACAATGTTCAATGGTGTCTCACATCCTTCCATTGGTATTCTGAATGCGGACAATGAATTTACGCTGTTAAAGGAATTTGGGTACGAGGATTACAAAAACAGAATGGACTAGACAGAGATTAAAGTTATAAGACATGAGATATGCTCCGTCTCAAGTCCTATATCTCATATCTTATGTCTCAAGTTTCAGATCTCACTAATGGGAATTTGTCTGCTTCCTCGGTTAATTTCGCCCCCGTATACACCGCTATGGACATTCGTATACGCCATTCTTTGGGGAACGTGTTATTGAAACGATTTCCGATATTTTTGGCCCAGCCTACCGGGATGTCCATGTATGTTAGTAGATTCCACCCTTTTTCAGCGAAATGCAGTTGGAAATCCTCCTTCTTCAAATACGAAAGCGCCTGTTCCAGAGTTAGATCCACCCGTGGGAAGTGAGCCGAATTGCAAATATTTGATATGGCCAGTTCGTGGGCAGGAACAAACGTCTCCCTGATTATTCCCCCTGCTTTTACCCCGGCATGAACGATTCGGAGGTTGTTTTTTACCTGATCAAATTCAGAAAGGAGAGCTGTTGGCCAGGCTAGAAAATCAGTCTCAAATTTCAGTAACGACAGCGGAAGATCCTTGATAATGCGATTCAATATGATTTGTTCAGACTTACTGGCAAGTGTCAATGACAACTTGGTTTTCGTATTCCATTTTGATTCGGCGTATTCCATTTTTCTCACTGCCGCAGTGAAAAAACCTTCTCCTTTGACTCGGTGCGGATAAAATCGGTAACAAGGAAATCCTGCGGCATCCGTTATGTCAATATTCCAATTTGCTGGGAATTGAAGTTTAACGGGCTCAATGGATGAGAATTCTGACAGCCACTTGATTGTCTCCTCATTTTCCGCCGGATTAAAAGTGCAAGTGCTGTAAATGAGCATTCCGCCTTGGGCTAGCGCAGGCCAGACATCAGCAAGAATTCTCTTTTGTCGCTGTGCGCAATGATCAGCATTTGACTCAGACCACTCTTCAATTGCGGAAGCATCCCGGCGAAATAGCCCTTCTCCCGAACATGGGGCATCTACAACGATAATATCAAAAAGACCGGGAAGCCGGGAGAAATCCCTTGGGTCATTACAAGTTACAATGACATTCGGATTGCCCCATTTTTTAAGATTTTCAGACAGGACCAATGCTCTCGAGTGAATTACTTCGTTGCTAACCAATAAACTATCCTCGGGAAGTAATGAACTTAAATGCGTGGATTTTCCACCTGGCGAAGCGCATAAATCAAGGACCCTCAGATTTTTTTTATCGGATTGAAGTAAAAATTGTTCCAGAAACATTGAGCTGGATTCCTGTACATAGTATGCGCCCGAGTGAAACAAAGGATCCAGCGTATAAACAGGGCGTTGGGTAAGATAATAGCCTGTCGAACAATGAGGGACACGATCGAGGTCGGGAACCTTTTTAATTTTTTTTGGATTAATACGGATAGAATGGCTAATCTGTGCGTTGAGGGAATTATGGAAAGCTGGAAATTCTGACCCCAGTATACTTTTCATTCTCACCTCAAAAGACTCTGGAAGAAGGATCATCTGAACTCTTTTTGCCAAAATTAGCCATTTTTTACAAGGATTATTTTAAATTTGTTCAATAACTAATTCTTCCACTATGTCAATCGTTTTTCGACTAAAATATGCTCTTGGACTGATTCCGTCTGCAGGTCAATTGGATGCCAAATGGGACAAACTGATCAAAATGAGGGACGATCTCATTGAAGTGGAAAACTCGAATGAATTGAAGCAATTTGAATCATTGAAAAGCTTGATTGAGTCATCTGCTTTCCAGCATACGAAAAGAGAAATTGAGTCGCTTCAATACAGTGGTAGCAAAGAAGAAAAGTTGATTTTGGAGCATAAAGCTCTGGCCAACTCCAATTTGATTAAGAATTATCACAAGATCTCGAGGTCAGAAAAGCTGACTCGATTTGAAAACATCCTAACCGGATCGGACCTTAAAAGATTTTTGGATCTTCAACAGATTGTGGAATGCAATGATTTTAAGATTCGAAAGGAAGCACAGGGAAAGCAAGCATTTATCAAATCTCAGGATTACGTTGCGTTTAAGGAGTACGAGGAGCTAAGAAAGAGTCCGGATATCCGCTTCTGGCGAAAATTTAGTTTGTCTGACGGTTATCTCAGTTATTTGAAAGCAATAGGATCTAAGGAACTTAAGCGATTGGAGGAATTGGCTGCACTGACATGCGCGAATGACTTCAACGAACGGGTTGCGTATTTGAAAGATAGAAAAAGATTCCTCAAAAGTGCTGAATACAAAAGTATTTTGGCTTTCAATGAGTTGGACAAAAGCAAGTTTATGGCCGAATACAGGGCGCTGAAAAAAGCGAAACAGCTCGATTTTTTTGAGAGATGGGAAATCGTCTTTGAGGAGACTTTTTCTGAAAGCACCTTAAATTCAAAGCATTGGCAGGCTGAAAATTGGCTGGCAATGAAAATGGCGGGTGTCAGTTTTTCTCAACAAGGTGAGGTTCAGTGTTTCAATGGAGTGAAAAATATTCTGCTAAATAATGGTACACTTGCTATTTTAGCCAAAAAGGAGAAACTAAAAGGGAAAGTATGGGATCCCAAGGTTGGATTTATTCCAAAAGATTTTGAGTATTCTACTTCAATTTTAAATTGTGCCGAATATTTCCGTTTTAAAGAAGGCGTTTTGGAGGCGAAAGTCAGGTTTAGAAAGGATGCCTCTATAACTTCAGCATTTTCTCTGACGGGGGATAGGCCTTTCCCTCAAATCGATTTTTTTAGGAGTACCAAAAACGGCGTTGGATTTGGGATTGTTGAGAATTCAAGTGCACAATCATCCAACTATTTTCAGCTTAGTGGTTTGAATGATGAACATTTTCACATCTTTCGCCTCGAGCTTTCAAGGAATGAACTGGTATGGAAAATTAACGATACCGAAGTTTATCGATGTTCCTCATCACAAAGAGAACCCATGTTCTTCAATTTGCTCACTACAATGCATGGAGCGGTAAACGAACACTTATTGCCTCACAGATTTGAGGTTGAATGGATCCGTTGTTTTTCACCAAAATCATAATTTCTAAAAAATGGATAGTTGGTTAAAGGAAGATGAGGCCGCAATTACCATCTGTGATACGAGCGGAATCATTGTATACATGAATGACAGATCCAAAAGATCTTTCATGAAATATGATGATGGTGGTGTTGGAGTTGGGACAAGCCTGATTGATTGTCATCCGGAGCCCTCACGGACGAAATTGATGAATATGCTGAAAGCTCCTCAGACGAATATTTATACGATTGAGAAAAGAGGAATAAAGAAAATTATCCGGCAGTCACCTTGGTATAAAGACGGCATTTTTAGTGGACTTGTGGAGATTTCTTTTGAGATACCAACCGAAATGCCTCATTACATTAGAGGCGAATAGAGAGTTCGCGAATTCTTTACCCTTCAATTTTGTGCTTTAGAGAGCGAAATCCTTCGCCCAATATTTCGTTTGCATCCATGATTGTGATGAATGCATGAGGATCGATGGTTGCAATTTGTTCTTCAAGAATGGCAACTTCACGACGGTTGACGACGGTAAAAATGACGCTTTTTTCAGCGTTGGTATACATCCCTACTCCTTTTAAATAGGTGCCACCTCTTTCAAGGTCTATGACGATCTTGTCGCGAATTTCCTCGTGGTGATCTGAGATAATAATCAACGCTTTGTTGTAGCTGGCACCTTCGAGAATCAAGTCGACGGCCCGTCCTGTGATGTAAATAACGATAATGCTGTAGAGCGGAATTTGCCAGTCTTTGAATGCTGCAAGAGCCACAAATACGATGGCTGTATCGACCCAAATCATCATCTGTCCGATAGGTATTCTTGTGTATTTGGTGATTATCATGGCGAGGATATCGCTTCCACCCGAAGTGGCTTTGGATTTGAAGATCAATCCGAGTCCGATACCTGTAAGGACGCCACCGAAAATGCAGGATAGCAAAACATCCTGGACCAGAGGTGCATCCCCGACCATCCGCATAAGCGTTATCCCGTCCATGAAGATGGAAGAGGAAACAAAGCCGTACACAGTTTTAATACCAAACCGAGGACCAAGCATTTTGATACCTATATAGGTTAATGGTATGTTTACCAATAAATTAAAAAGTCCAATTGGAAAGCCATCGGGCCAAATTGCCATGCCTTTGGAAAGGTAGTGAACGATAATGCCCAGACCATACACGCCGCCGGGGACAATTTTGTGAGGGGTAATAAAATAGACATATCCAACTGCCATGATGAATGAACCCAGGGTAATCATTCCATAATCAATGAACCACTTGGTTGAAAATAGCTTCTGTCTGGATATTGTGTTCATAGCCAAAGGGTTTGCTTAAAATTAGGAAAAATGTAGCGGGAGGTAGTTTTGAAGCAGTTCGACAAAAAAAAAGGTTCCCCTAAGAGAACCTTTTTTACTAACCAATTCTGATTAAAATCTTTTCTCTTTGATGCGGGCCTTTTTACCGGTAAGGCTGCGCAAATAAAACAACCTGGCACGACGAACATGTCCCATGCGATTAACTTCAATTCCGTCGATAAACGGCGAAGTCATCGGGAAAATACGCTCAACACCAACGTTGCCGGATATTTTTCGAACAGTAAAAGTTTTGGTGTTTCCAGTACCTCTGAGTTGAATTACAGTACCCTTATAGTTCTGAATCCGCTCTTTGTTACCCTCGACGATTTTATACCTAACGGTGATTGTATCACCAGGATGAAATGCCGGGAATTCCTTCTGTTCAGCTAAAAACGCATTTTCAGCAATTTTAATTAAATCCATTACAATTGTTTTTACTTGTTTGACGAACGCAATGTAAACAGTGTCCAGTTGTTTGCTGCCAGAGATTGCGTACGGAAATAGGCTGCAAAAGTAGTAATTATTTTTCTTTGAAAGAAATATATTACAAAAAATATACCCTGATACAGAACGAAAAAACTATCAGAAACCGAGTTTTTTTCTGATTTCCTGAGGCACGGCGTTTTTATTTACCATGATGGCCGTTGTTTTGTATCTGATATATGGGGCAGAGGCATAAAAATAACCATCAAAGCTATTATATGGACCCCATGAATTTTTGATTTTATAATAGGTAGTACCGTTCTGATCTTTGGCTAGTCCAATAATATGCATCGCATGGTCGTCGGTAGTTTCCTGAGAATCAAAGGCATCCTGGCGAATCTCCTGCGTGATATGTTTTTCTTTGCCTGGCTTATTGAGTTTATACAATTCCTTTTCCTTATCAGAATCTGACATCTTTTCCCATTTTCGTATTTCCGAATCGGTCATCACGGATCTATCAACATCAGGCACTACCGCAATTCCCTTCACTGAGGTAGAGAATCCTTTTTCGCTGTTATCCGCAGCCCATCCAACGGTATAACCTTTATCCAGTGCATTGTCAACAATCTGCTGCAATTCATCCAGGGGAACATTGTACAACCTTTCCCACAGCCAGTTATCAGGAACCTCTAATACGAATTGCTGGTAAAAAGGATGATGATTAAATGAGGTGATTTCGACGTAATCGTCCGGGTTTATTCCGGAGGCAAATTCGGTGAGGAAAGTCTTTGGAGTGTATTTTTTCCCTTCATATTTAAAGTTTTCCGGGATGTCCCCCAGATAGGCGTCCACACTCTTCTGGAAAGCCAGGGACCATGCCGTAGAGATTTTGCGGTTTCTGTTTTGCACGATGGATGACGCCATATTTTTCAGCAAACTTCCAACTTCACCATGTGTGTGTTTCTTCTCTCCATAGTTTAGTCCGGGATAACTTGATTCCGGCACCAATCCATAATTCTTCATCACATAAATGATATCATGGAGTAGACCTCCATCACCAAAATTGGTGTTGCCCTGCATGCGAACATATCTTTCGGCTTTATCGCGGTAGCAATGGTTCACGAGAAACATTTCCGAAAGGTCAACCTCAGGCTTTCCAATTCTAAGTAGCTCAGATTCAATGAATGATGAGCCGGCAAATGACCAACAGGTACTGGTGCGAAATTGGTCTTTGACGGGTGTGTGAGGCAATTCCTTAATGAGTGTGAATTGGTATCCCGAATCCTTTTTTTCCTGAGCAGCGACTTTCAGAAATCCTGCAAATATCAAGACGAATAAAATAGCGGTACTGCGAATTTTCATATTTTCCTATTTTTCACTTTTATTAATGCTTTCGGGATAGTTCATTCGAACATGGTAAATATTGATCAATTTTTCTTTGAACAGGTCTTTTAACACCCTTATTTGTTTGAATGTAAGTGGGGCGTATTCCAGCTGACCTAATTCTACTTTTTGTTTAAAAATATTGTCGACCAAATTGCGAATATTTTCCGGATTTTTCACTGCCAGACTTCTGGATGCTGCTTCGATGCTATCGGCCAGCATCACGACAGCCGTCTCCCGGGTCGTCGGCAGTGGTCCACCGTAGGTAAATTTTTTATCATCCACCTCATCAATACCGATGTTGTTGACGGATTTTTGGTAAAAATAGCCTGTTTTTGTGGTTCCGTGGTGGGTTCGAATAAAATCAATTACTTGTTCAGGTATCTTAAATTTCCTGGCCAGTTCGACCCCTTTTTCGACATGATCAATAATGATAGCGGCACTTTCCTCACTCGAGAGATTCTCATGAGGGTTTAGTTCTATCATTTGATTCTCAATGAAATATCTCGAATTCACAATTTTCCCTATGTCATGGTACATGGCGCCGGCACGAACCAATAATGAGTTGCCGCCGATTTTCGAAATTGCCATTTCGGAAAGATTGGCTACCTGCAATGAATGGTGAAAGGTTCCGGGTGCCTCAAGCGACAATTTCTTTAGAAGTTTCTGGTTGGAGAAAGTAAGTTCGATCAGTGTTATATCGGAAACAAATCCGAAGGATTTCTCCAAAACATAAATTAGCAGGTAGGTTATAAGTGTCAAAACCGCGTTGAAACCGAACCATTCAATTTTCAGCCATTCAATGGCTTTGAGATTGGCCTCCTGAATGAGTGATATTCCAATATAGATTGCAGAATACGAAATAAAAATTAGCAAGGCGGTAAAAATGAGCTGCTCGCGCTTCTGCATCTTATTGAGGCTGATTACGGCGATACTTCCCACCGGAATCTGTAGCAAAACGAATTCATAACCATTCGGAACCATGAAACCCACAATCAAGGTGGCAATCGTATTGACAAAGATGGCGACTCTTGTATCGAGGAATGTTCGGATGATCAGAGCGAGTGCTGTAAAGGGTACAATATAAATATCGAATGAGCCCGTTCGGACAACGAAGGAACAGAATCCAATCATGGAAGTAAGCGTGATCAGAATGAACGAAATATCGCGTTTCGACCGAATCAGTTTCCTTCGTATGTTAAGTAGGAAAAGATAGAGGGTAAGTAATAGCACGGCAACCAGCAATCCTCTTCCCAATATAATCAGGACATATTTTGAATTTTCACCACGGGATTTTTCGAAGGTAGATCTAAGAGATTCAAGAATGGAAAACGTGGAAGCGGTGATTATGTCTCCTTGCGAAATGATCCGTTCCCCTTCCTGGACGATACCATGATTGGTAGAGAAATCTTCGAGTACCTTATTCGCAATTTGGCGATTTTTCTCCTGATCAAAAACCAGGTTACATGAAAGGAATGTTTCCGGCTGAAATTCGTCAAGGAAATTTTTCCATTCAGGGTGAATATTTCTGAGCTCCTCCAGTTTTCTGTGGACTTCATTGTACGCACTTTTCAGCGAGTATAAGGACGATATTTGAATTTCTTTCCCAATGTTATTTTTTAAAATTTTAAGTGTACCCTTTTTTAGCAGCGTCTGATCATTTATGAAGTTTTGATCGATTATACCAATGCTGTACAAATTGTTGTATATTCCTGATAATTTGGCTTTAGCAAATGTAATCTGCGAAGAGTTTAAAGATTTCGAACTGGTTAGATGGTCAATGTAGCTGTTCAACAGCGCCATTTCATGCAAGGAAATTGAGTCCGAATAGACGAAATATGGAATTTGCTCTTTTAGAAGTGAATCTTTTTCATGCTTTAATTCCAGTTCAGATTTTTGGATGGCAAAATTGTAGGGGGCATATAGGGTGGCATGCATCCAGGGTCTTCCTTTTTGATATTCATAGCGAAATCGAGCCTCCTGGGGAAGCGAGAAGTAGAGGGCAATACCGGTGATCAGAAAAAGAGTAGCCAAAAATATTCTGTGCCTGAGTCCGGGGCTAATCATTCTTCTTATTTTGGGATTCATGTGTTTATAATTTTGCTTTTAAATTGCCACATGGAATACCCAGATAATCATTTTCGGTAGGTGTGAATATATTCCTCATGGGTATTTCATGGTATTAACTCTCGTGATTATAATTCAAAACACAATAAATTTCTATCTTTGGGATTAATCAAAAATAGTAAATTTTTAATGAGATACGGAATCTCTAATCTGAGCATTGTCCCAGTACGGACAGACCCGAGCGAGACCAGTGAAATGTGTACTCAACTTCTCTTTGGCGAGCATTATAGCATCATTGATGAGAACAAAAAGTGGTGCAAAATCAAGTTGGCTTTGGATGGTTATGAGGGTTGGATTGATCAGAAAATCGTCTATGAGATTTCGGAAAAAATCTTTCGGCAGTTGGCAGTGCAGCCTCAAACAGTTACTACAAATCCATTTAATATTGTGCAGCCGGAGAACGGATACAGCAATTTTTTGATTGTTGCCGGGAGTTCATTGCCATTCTACAAGGCATCCAATAATTCTTTTAAAATAGGAGCCGAGTCTTATACAATACAAGGCGATAAAATAGTATCCGTTAAAAAGAATGTTCGCAATGTATTAATAGAGAACGCGTTGAAATACTTTAATTCTCCATATTTATGGGGTGGGCGTTCTCCTTTTGGTGTTGACTGTTCCGGATTTTCTCAAATATTATACAAAATGGCCGGTATTCAGATTCCCAGAGATGCGAATCAGCAAGCTGCCATTGGAGAAAATATCACCTTCGTGGAGGAAGCCTTACCGGGTGATCTAGCTTTCTTTGATAATGATGAGGGAAAGATTATTCACGTCGGAGTTATTTGGGAGAAAAATAAAATAATTCATTCTTCGGGTAAGGTGCGAATAGATAACATTGATCATTTTGGGATATTCAACATCGATACCAAGCGGTATTCCCATCAGATGAGGTTGATGAGAAGGATCATACAGGGGAACGACTAGCCACAGACCAACCGCAGATTACACAAAGACTAACCACAGATTACGCGGATTGCACGGATTAAACTGAGACTAACCGCGGATTAGCTGGAAGAATTTATTGATTTTCTCAGGATAGCCAGGGCCATGGGGCCTTCGTTAAAAAGAAGATCAATGATGCTGAGGTTGGATGTAAACCCGAACTTTTCCTGAAAGACCTGCATATAAACTTGTGGTTGGAAATCAACATCATGGATCTGGTGGCTTGTTTTTGGATGGATAGAGGCACGAAAGTCATTGGTGCCTGGCGGCAGATCGTTGTTGAGCGCGTAATTTTCGGTGAAGGTGATAGAACACTTTAAGTTAATCTCATTTAAAAGTACCGTCTGGATTTCCAGGTTAAAGTCGGTCAGAAATTTCCATTTCTTTTCCTGATAAAAGGGTGCGATGCAGTCGGAATAATACTCGAAAAACGGAGCATTGTTGTAACCTGAAAGAATGGCTTTCCAGTGTAATTTTTGCCAGGGATGGTCGTATGAAATCTTTACGTCACGAATTATTCTTTTTGAGGAGGAACCTTCAGTGACAGGAATTGAAAGGTTTTGAGGGCCGTTTGCCGAAAGGATGGTACAACGATTACGGTAGGATTGTTTGAGGAAATGTTCGCTCAATTCAATCCATACCTCATCATAGTGAATCAATTTCGTGAAGTACTGAACCGGCGCAAGATATGCACAGCTCAGTATTGCTTTGGTTTTGCTTTTTTCCATGCAGGAATAGCAGGAAGCTTTATTTTACTCCCATAAGGAATCTATCCCAGCGAATTTTTGCCAGAAACGATTTATTCTTATCCAGTGATAGCCAGACAAAAGAGGCCTTACCGACGATATGATCCTCTGGTACAAAACCCCAATATCTTGAGTCCGCAGAATTGTATCGATTATCACCCATCATCCAGAAGTAATCCATTTTGAATGTGTACTCTTTTGCTACGGAGCCGTTAATATAGATTTCTCCATCTTTCACTTTCAAATCATTTTCTTCGTAGACGTCAATAATTCTTTTATAGAGCGGAAGATTTTTGGTTGTAAGTTGTATGGTTACGCCCTTTTTCGGAATCCAAATTGGCCCGAAGTTGTCCAGATTCCACGTATATTGTTCATTGCTTGGGAAGATATTCGGATCGCGATCCTCTTTAGGCACTATAATTCTTTCCTTCGAAGTGATGAATTTCATTGCATCCATCTTCCTGATCTTTTCCGGCGTAAGCGAAATAACCATTCTTGAGCCGGAACCTTCAACATCTTCAGGAGTGATATCCAGTTTCTCCATTGCATTGGGGTTTAATGAATTACCCTGAATAGAGACCAGATATTTATACTGCATTCCCGGTATTTCCTTTTGCGGTTTGCCATTTACAAAAACTGATCCATTTACAATTTTGAGTGAATCACCCGGAATAGCGATACAGCGTTTGATGTAATTTTCCCGTTTATCAACCGGACGGTAAATAATATCGCCAAAGGATCGTTTGTCGGTATTTACCCGCTCTCTGCCGTAACTTCTGACCATTTCATAATAGCTGCGATCCTGCATATTGGTCGCAACTGTATCTCCTTCAGGGAAGTTAAATACGACGACATCATCATTTTTTATCTTTCCAAATCCAGCGAGTCTTTTGTATGGATTATGGATGATTTCGGAAAATGACCGGGTAGCTGCAGTAAAAGGCATCGTGTGGTGAACAAATGGGAACGCTACAGGCGTATTAGGCAATTTCGGGCCGTACGAGGTTTTGCTGACAAAAAGATAATCGCCAACCATCATTGACTTCTCCATCGAGGAGGTAGGTATGGTGTAAGCCTCAATGAAAAATAGCCGAATAAATGTGGCGGCGATGACAGCAAAGATGATGGCATCAACCCACTCAACTACTTTTGTTTGTTTTCCTTCGGGTGGGTTTTTCTTTTTCCAGAATGCCCAGTTAACTTTACCGGTAATATACATGTCGAATATGACAGCTACTCCAATAAGCCACCAGAAATTTCTCAACCAAATAACCCATAAAAGGTACAAACCCGCAACAACGCCAAATTGAATCCATTGGCTCCTTGAGACATTTTTAAACATATATTCAGTTATAATTTTAATAAATCAGACATAGAAAGAATACCCTTTTTATCAAAGCTGTATTCAGCGGCTAAAACGGCACCCAGAGCAAGTCCTTTTCTATTGTAAGCGTTATGGGTGATTTCCAGATAATCCACTTCCGAGTCATATTTTACGGTATGCAAACCGGGATAGGGATCTTTTCTAACCGGGTGTATGTAAAGTTCTGTTTTATCTTTTGGTTCCTCGATTGTCCACGATTTTTTTGATTCATTTTCTGCAATAATACCTTCAGCGAGTGTTATGGCAGTACCACTGGGAGCATCGAGTTTTTGAGTGTGATGTATCTCTTTCATAGTGATATCATACTGCGGAAATGGCTTCATCATTCTGGCAACTATCTTATTAAGCTCAAAAAACAGGTTCATTCCCAGACTGAAATTTGAGGCGTAGAAGAAACAACCATTCTTTGCCAAACATTCTTTTTCGATCACGGATCTTTGATCCAGCCATCCGGTTGTACCGCTAACAACGGGAACACCTGCCTCGAAGCATTTCCTGTAGTTTCCTATCGCAGTATCAGGAGTGGTAAATTCTATGGCTACGTCAGCTTTGGAAAGATTTTCAAAAGTAAGATCATCCTGATTCGTGATGTCGATCTTCAAAACGACTGAGTGACCGCGCCCGATGGCGATTTGCTCAATCTCTTTCCCCATTTTACCGTATCCGATCAATGCTATCTTCATGATCCGTTTTTTCTGAATAAGTAATCAATTCCGCAAAATTGTTACAAAGGTAAGAATTCTTTTAGCCCTTCCAATGGCTATTTCCCGATTGATAACCAATCTAACCAGGTATTTATCTGACTATGTACATTAAATAATTTATGGAAACGAAATTTTTTATACAAAATGATAACTTTTAATTTACTGCTACGTAACTCTATTTAGAATGAATCTAAGTAATGAATTTTGACTTAGGTCGTTCCTTAACAAACATTATGTTTTAAAAATGAGTATTATGAAAACAAGAAATTTATTCTTTGGTTTCCTGATCACTCTTTCCTTTGCATCACTGATAAATTCATGTACAAAAGATCGTATGACAGGAACGTCAAACCCTTCGGGTGTTGTCACGTCTGGAGTGCCTATAACAGGCGCTATTGTTGACCTTGGTGTAGTTTCAGGTGATGTCCGACAGATGTCGGTAAATCTTACACAAGTTACTTTAACTTACGATGGTGATATGTATGGTGATCCTGTTGCTGGTGGTGAGATTGCTGCAAACTTTCTCACGCAGTCCGATGGAATTATAAGTGATGGAACTTATCTATTATCAGACACAACCAATGTAACGCCATTTACGTTTAAATCTGCTATGGTTTCTGTGCCCAACTCAAATTCCGGAAGTCCTGATATGTTTACTTTAAAAGACGGATCCATTTCTGTCGTCAGAAGCGATAGTCAGTACTCTTTTGTTTTAGCGGCCACTCTTTCTAATGGTACTCCGGTTCATGCTGCTTATACCGGAACTTTGAGGTATGAGGACAACCCCTCATATTGATGTCGTGCTTTTGGTAAATCACTTGCAATTAGCATGATTGCCCACCCTAACGGTTAGTACAAACAAGCACCTTATTCGCAAGAGTAAGGTGCTTGTTTGTTTAATCATTTAAAGAGGTTTTCAAGCCCTAATTTTTTGGCCACATCCTGTATCGTCGATTTTGCTTTTTTATTGAATTCTTTTTCGACCAGCGATTTAGCTTCTGAGAGGTCTACCTTGACTTCCGGTTTAGCAATATTCCCTGCGAGAATAATCCCAATGGGATATTTGTCGATATTTTCTGTGCCGGGAACGAATCCGATCAGGCTACTCACGTCGGAACTAAGATCACTCTTATTCACTTTGAAATTTAGATGGTAATTAAGATCAAGCGAAAGCGTCTGGCTGCCAGATATGGTAACCTCCTGATTCGCAATTTTGGTAGTGAAAGGAGAAACCGATAGCGCTCCATTGGTGATGGTTACATTGCTTGTAAAGTCGTTGACTTTGACATTTGTAAACAGATCTTTGCGGAAATATTTACCGATCTCTGAGAACATATTATTTCCAACAAGTTCAATGCTTTTTAAAGCGATCTGACCAGATCCGTTCAAGGTAGCAAAATTGGGAGCATAGTCTTTTCCCAAAGTTCCGCTAATTGACAAACCGGATAAAAAGGTTCCTTTGCTATTTCCGGCAATCGGCAGAAGATGTCTGACAATTCCGACTGATTGGTAGGCTGTTGGCAAATCAAAATCCTTTACTTCCATCTTGAAATTGAAGTCTGCCGGACTATTTTCCTTCCCAAAGTAGATTCCGGAAAGCACCATTTTCCCTTTGAGCAGATTCGTGGATAGTTGATCCAGATTTAATTTTTGGTCTTTAATCAACAATTTACCGGTAGTCCCTTTGATTTCCATCCTGTTGTAAAGCATTTTGTCCACATCCGCCTGAACAGTAAGATCGATCCTTGCGGGAATAACATAGGGTTCGCTATGCACCGTGTCGGTACTCTGGGTGCCGCCGTTCATCAATTGGGTGACATCAAGTTGCTGGGATTTAAATCGGATATTTCCGAGCACCGTTCCGTTTCTGAGAATGTATGCCCAATAATTAGACAACGAACCATCTACCGTGAAATCGCTGACACCCAATTTGCCTTTCATAGCGGTAATTGTGATATCCTTGGAATTGAAGGCAAATCCGGCAGTCTGTATCCCCAATCTTTCGGGGAAGGCCGGTGATCGATAGGAAAAATCACTCAAAGAAAGTTCGCCGCTGGTTTGAAACTTGTCGTATTCACCCTTTTCAATTGAAGAATACGCACCGTCGAAGCGGATATTTGCTCTTGCCATCCCGCCGATTTCCATTGAGTCGATTGGAATTGCCTGTTTCAGCGTAGAAAAGTCAACTTCGCCGATAATTTGTCCTTTGAGGAGTGGATTACTCACGGGTGTAGCTATATTGAGATTTCCAATGATTCGGCGTCCTGCAATATTTGCTTCCATCTTGTTGACTGCAATTTTCATTGAATCCATGGAGCCTTGCGGTTTACTTATTCTAGCAATCATCCCGATTTGGCCTATCTCACCGGGCAGGGAAGGATATTTCATTCGTCCGTCGGCAAGTTTTAAGTCAGCCTGAATTGCAGGCATTGTTTTGTCGGAATAGGTGCCCTTTACCATACCTGAGAACGACAAGGTTCCGCTTTTTTCGTATGCCTTCAATTTTTTCTGCTGATCGCCCGGTAAAAAGCTTATCAATTCATCCAATGAGGCACCGGCCGATTGAAACGAGAGATCATACAGATCGGCATTATCGCCCATGACAAAAGTTCCCTGCAACTCCACAGGCAGTTTGTTGATGAGGAATTTGTTTGCTAAAAAGCGGAAATTCATTTGGTCAAAATTTGCCTGCAAAGCGCCATCGCCCTTCAGCTTCATTCCCTGAACCAGCTGCTTTCCGCCATAATCAAAGGAGATGCTATCGGCCGCGCCGGAAAAATTCAGCTTGGAGTCACTACCCTGAAGAAATCCTGATAAGAGAAAATTCCCATCTTTCAGTTGCGCAATCATTTTGGATTGGTCATCCTGGTAAGCGAGGTTTGTGTTCGAAAGTTCAATTTTTGAGAGTTCAATTTTCATCGGACTTTTTTTCTCACCCGAGGTAGAGGTTGCAGATGGTTTTGTGATGTCCCAGTTGGCTTTCCCGGCAGGATTAACCAACAAGTTGATGTGCGGGTTTTTCAGGATAATTTCAGAAACGGTGATTCCATCGCTTTTCCACAGGGAGGAGAGCGAAACCGAAGTTGATAAGCTTTCGACGCTAAGCAGCGTTTTTCCTTCAAATTCGTTAATGCCGGATAATGTCAATTCATTTATTCGGACGTCAAGTTGAGGAAAGCCTCTGAAAATGGATAGGTCAACTTCTTTGAAGTCGAGCTTTGCATTCAGGGATTCATTTGCCATTTGCTTGAGTTTGGCAATGATATTGCCTTTAAAAGCAAAGGGTAGAACCGCCATTGCCAGAAACATGATCCCAATAATTGAGACAGATATCAAACCGATTTTTTTCTTGTTCATTGGATTTCAAGTGTTAATAATTTGTTTTTTAGTTGCCACATGGAATTCGCATGTCCGTAATAATCACTCTGACTGGTGATTTTGCGATCATGCTCATTTCTTTTAAATAGATTGAAGAAATTTCCGAAGCATTAATAGGGATGTCTGACCCGTGCGAATGATATTTCGTTCGCGATCGTTCCCAAAACTGTATACTTGCGAAGTCACCTGATCGTTGGATGCAATGGCAATCCAAACCGTGCCGACTGGTTTTTCAGGGGTTCCACCAGAAGGCCCTGCAATACCGGACGTGGCAATTGAGAAATCTGATTTCATTAATTTACATGCCTGAAGCGCCATTTTTTCTACAACCTCCTGACTCACGGCACCGTGTTCAGCGATTATACTTTCCTCCACGCCAAGCACATCTTGCTTAATTTCGTTAGAGTATGCCACTACAGATCCTTTATAATAGGATGAACAACCAGGGTTCTCCGTAAAAAGTCTTGCAATGGCACCACCGGTACAACTTTCAGCTGTTGAGACGGTCCATCCTTTCTCTATTAGCATAGCGCCAATACTTCCTGCTAGCGAATCTTCATCAAACCCATAAATGTTGTTGGGAATCAATTGCTGCAATAGAGAGACCCGATGTTCAACTTCTGACTCCATTCTTGCAGTTTCCAGTCCGCGGACAGATAAACGGAGGCGAACGCCTTGTGGACCAGGTAAATATGCCAGTTTCATATATTTGGGCAACGCATTTTCCCAATCCGTCAGCTTTTCAGCCAGCATTGATTCCGGTAGTCCGTGGGTTAAAATTGTGCGATGAAATATTGTTGAAGACTGAAAATTCCGGTTAATATAAGGAATCACCTCAAATTCCATGAGATACTTCATTTCAAAGGGCACTCCAGGCATAAAGATGAATGTGCAGTCCTCTTTCATGAGCAATAATCCGGGCGCTGTGCCTAATTTGTTTCGAAAAACGATACTGCCTTCAGGTACCAATGCCTGATCGCGGTTAAGGCGGTTGATCGCGATTCCCCGTTTGGAAAGCAAATCCTCTACGTTCTTCAAAACGTCAGGACTTACTACTAATTTGGTATTGAAATAGCTGCAGATGGTATCTTTGGTCTTATCGTCTTTTGTGGGACCTAATCCGCCAGTAACCAATACGAGTTTCACTTTTTTAGCAGACTCGTTAAAGGCCTCAATAATATGTGTAGGATCATCAGAAATGCTGGTTATTTGGCGCACATTGATGCCTTCATCGTTCATTTTTTGCGCCATCCAGGCCGAATTGGTGTCCACGATCTGGCCAATTAGAATTTCATCTCCGATGGTAATAATATCTATATCCATTTGTATATGTTTTCTTTTTTATAAGCTTCTTTAATGTTGTATGTCATTCCTATTCACCCCTAAATTCCCTAAAGGGGACTTGGTGCATCCATCTGTATTTCAGAAAATTGCAGTATAAAAGCCCCTTTCAATACTATTTTGATCAATTCCAATTATATGATTACATCAGATCATACCCGAATGGGGACAGACTTAAGCGCATTAGCTTAAAATGTTGCAAGCCAAAGGGAATACCGATGATTGTGATGCAGAGCAGGATTCCAAAGAACAGATGCGTAAGGGCAATCCATAATCCTGCGAAAATCAGCCAGATCAGATTCAGCAAGCAGGATAGTCCGGGTATGGAACCTCCGTTAGACCGCACCGATTTTCCAAATGGAGCTAGCGTAGCGATACCGATTTTAAAGCATTGCATACCCCAGGGGATTCCGACAATCGTGCAACACAGTACGATTCCACCCCAAATATAGCCCAGGCATGCTACCAAACCGCCAAAAATTATCCAGATCACATTTCCAATGAGGCTCATATGCTTGAAATTTTAATTTGTCTCACAGCTCAGGAAAATAGCATTTTGCTTTAACGCTAAGGTTGAAGATAATGGCAAAGTTACAAAATGGACGACAAAAGATATTTTATTCCTTTCATACGTGAATAATTTGTTTTTTATTTGTCGTATGGAACTCGCATGTCAAACATTATCATTGACTTGGATGTAAGCAAATTACATGCTCGTTTCTTTGTTCAGTTTATTTAACAATCTCGATGAAAATTT
Organism: Prolixibacteraceae bacterium; assembly: GCA_963663005.2. Lineage (GTDB taxonomy): Bacteria > Bacteroidota > Bacteroidia > Bacteroidales > Prolixibacteraceae > CAINVV01. The sequence continues at coordinate 79,049 of CAXXHH010000003.1, read as the reverse complement.
TATTTGTTTGTCTGGGAAATATTTGTCGTTCACCCCGCTGCAGAGGGGATATTTGCCCATTTGATTACAAAATACGGAATGGAGAAAACTGTCTCCTGCGATTCGGCAGGAACGGCAGGTTACCATGAAGGCGAGGGAGCCTATCCCAAAATGATAAAAATTGCCGGGAAAAGAGGTTACCAATTAACCTCAATTTCCCGGCCGGTCAGACCTTTTTCAGATTTTGCGAATTTTGATATGATCATTGGCATGGATGATCAAAATATCAGGGATCTGAAGCAAATGGCTCCTGCCGGGACTTATAAGGCGAAGATTCATAAGATGACAGACTTTTGCACGAACCATAAAAATACATTCGTCCCTGATCCATATTACGGTGAGACAAAAGATTATGAGCTGGTTATTGATCTGCTGGAAGATGCCTGTGAGGGGCTGATTCAATCAATTAAGCTTAATCAGCCAGACATCGGTAACCTTTGATCTTTCGCGCCAGTTTAATGTCGATTCTTCAGGCTGATCAAACGTTACATCGATTTTACCATCGCTTACATATTTTGGATTTAGCGGAAACTCTTTAAATTCTTCATATCCTTTATTATACAAAGTGGGTTCAATTCTCTCTCCATCGACGCGGAGGAGCGCATCATGGTATCCGGCTATCCGGATAAGATACCGGCCGTTCGGGTCAAGATCAGTATATTTCAGAACCGGGAAATTTTGAAATAGCTGAGTAGATAATCTTCGGCGGCTACTGCCATTGTCCCACCACGCAAAATCTGTGGCATCGTCCGAAATCGAGAGAACATGCGTGCTTTTCGAAATGTCTGAGACATTATCATAATAGCTGTTTGCGCCTGGATTTTCCCAATTTGCAATGACGGAAAGCCGCTCAAGCTTCTCCTTTTCGGTAGCCATTTTTTCGATCTTTTTGAATTCGTCGGTCAGCCACCATCTGTTATTCAACGGATAATCGATAAAATCCAGGATTGCGCCGCGTTCTTCGCCGCTTGCCTGGTATTTTTTAACGCTGGTTTGGAGTCCGATGGATTCGAAAAGCGCTGCACAATAGTCGACAATTTTTTGTCTCAATTTGTTGGTAATCGGTTCTGAATCTGATTTATACATCATTTCAAGTGCTTGATTCATCGCCTTTTCTGCGCCGATTTTTGGAGCCTGTGCCAAAATTGCATTGGCATTTTTCTCCAGTTGTTGTTCGTATGCCTTCCTGAGTTTGACGAACAAGTCGTACGTAGAACGCATTTCAAGCAATTGCCATCGCCAGTTGTTCTTTAGTTCAGGATGTTTGGTTTCCAGGTTATTCCACAGTGCATATGTTGCGGCAATTCCTCCATTTTCTTCTGTCGGACCTACCCAATTGCGCTCCAGCGCCAGAATTCCGTCTGCTGCATCATCAGCGACTGCTGTACCAAAAAAGAAACGGGCATATTCTACCAGCACGTCCCTTACTGGTTTTTCAGGATTCCAGCCCATCTGACTCCAGGTTACTTTGTTAACATCATCATGAACCCCGTCGGAGTAGGAGAGGAAACCGTCGGTAAACGGGGCGTAGCGATTGTGGATCTTTGCGTAGTAGCTTGGTTGCGGATTACATACTTCCCTACCTTCCGTCAGTGCAAAACCCTGATCAAAATTTAGCGTTGGATACTGACAACGAACGGTATGGGTTATATCCGGATAATGCCTGTGCAGGTATTTCTTTGGTAACCGGAATCGGGTGGCCGCCAAATCCGGGCTGCCCGGACCGGTAACTACACCCGTAAGCCAGTCCGGATTGTTTTTGTCCAGATATTGGTAGAAATTATCCACCTGTTCATCATTAAATCCCTGAAGCGAAATCCACATGGTGGCCTTGGGATGGTACTTCTTCAACTCAGAAGTGACTGCTTTCAAAAATGGCATGACATCTTTCGGATGATTACTTCCGGGATCTCCTCCAGGGAAAAATTCTCCATCCAGATATGGACAATTCTTGTAAAAATCGCTATGCCTGGCCACTTCAGCCTTGAATTTTACCGGGTCAGAAAGATCAACATCCGCTGGCGTCCAGATCCAATAATCCAATCCATATTCGTGACAGATTTCGCTAATTCGTTTATTCATGACTTCACGGGGATATTTCATCAGCGGATTTATCCTGTTGTCCTGAAAAGGGATATCTTCGATGCAGTTAGTGCCAAAAAGAGCCAGTTCGCGAAGATATTTTTCGTACTGATCCATCGTCCATGAATCCCAGGAGTTGGCTGTGTTGCGGTAACCTATTTGGTGCCCGCGAATCGGATATTTCGGGGAGGTCGCTATTTCGTTTTTTACGTCAAACGCGATTTTATTTGTGGTGAGCGCAGCAGTTCTTAAAAGCTGTCCGATCGCAAAAATGATTCCACGCTGATCGGCAGCAATTAGCCAAATAATTTTTTTCCCGGTTAAATGATCCGCCACCAGTCTGAAACCCTCGGGTTTGTTTTCCGGCCTGACTTCATTACTATTTTCCGGGACAGGAATTCCCATTAGCTCCTTTTCAGAGGAAAGAACCAATGCAATGATTGGTTGATTTCCAGGTTTGGTTAATTCATTCAGTTTGATGGAAGTCCTTTGCGCTATTTCTTCCTTCAGGATACGAATTGCCGTTTCACGGACGGGTGAAGGGATATTTTTGGAAGCCAGGATTCCAGCCTTGCTAAGATCGATGATTTGTGCCGATAGCGTAGTACAGAAAAGTAGGAATATGTTCAGCCAGAGTATTTTTTTCATTTTCACAGTTTGTTTTATTTTGCAACTTCAATTTTCCAATCCTTAAATTCGACCCAATACTGTTTGGTGTCCGGTCCGCCGGCAGCTAATCCGATGTCTACAGATTCATTAATTCCGGGAATATCAGTCGAGTGTCTTTCGATGATCCAGTTTGTGCCATCCAGACTAACATATCCACTGAAACTGTTGCCGTGTCTCACCAACTTCAGGTAGATAGGAGTCTTGCTGTGTTCGGGCAGGTTCTGACTGCTTGCCTTGTGCATACAGCCATTGGCGAATTCATCATATTGAATACCGGCACGACCAGGTGTACCGAAAAGCAACACTGATCCTTTGCTGCCGGGTTGTACATCGAAGCTCTTTGCAATATCGTTGCGGACAAATATTCCGCTTCTGAACCATTCGTGAGTTCGTTCACCAAACTGATTAATTTTCGCGGTCACTACGAAATCACCTTTTATACCCTTGGTAAAGACCGAAGCATAGGAGTCTTCGGCATGGTAAAAATCGGAACCACAAGCTGCAATTTTGAAACGATTGTTTGTCGCATCTGCCTCTACCGAAAATGGCTTAGCTCTGGGAGAACCATATTGTTCGATCTTTAGTTTACTGATTTCCAGGGCAATTTTTGGCTGTACCAATATTGCTGCGACCGAACTGTTTCCATATCTGACAGAATGATTTCCTGCCGGGATTTCGACGGAGATACGGATATTGCGTTGCTCATTTTCTTTCAAATCCAGCGGATGATTCTGTACGGGCTTGTTATCCAGGTATATTACTCCGTCTGATTTTTGAATTTGGCCAGTAAGATTTCTAACTGTTGCCTGTAACTCAACTTTTTCGCCCTCCAGACATCTGTCTCCGGAAAGCTTGAAATTCTCGTAGACAACGGAAGGTTTGGTACCCTGAATCATGATTTTTTGGTTTGGCGTTGATCCGATCGAAATCAGATGCTCACCCTCGTCATAAATCCGAAACTGAAATTCGACGATTCTGGAATTATTCTTTACAACTGGAAATAATTTCGTGTCAAAGATTTTCCCGTCGAGATACATTTCCACCGGAGCAATACCAGTAGCGCCATTATTGAATACCTGCGCGGAGAGTTGAATCACACTGCCGGCAGGGTAGGAGCCAGACGGCAGCGTGGATGATCCTATTTTTAATTTGCTGTATTGAAATTCGGGCAGGCCATCGATTATGGTCTCAGGCTTTACAGTTGGAACTTCAATTTTAAAGTTATTGCGGTAAATATTGTCCTCCGGTTGAGCGGCGCAGTATTTCATTTCACCCTGTTCCAGATCATAATAAATGTTTTCTTCACAAGTCCAGCCTTGCGACATATTATCAAACCAGAATGCGACATTGTCGTTGAAGAATCCGGCATGTACTTTATGGATCAGGTTCCTTCTAACGATAGAGTTGAAGACCATTCCGCACGTCTTTATAGCGCCGGAATCGTCGGCATCTTGTTGCACGTCATCCAAATGATTGTATTCGACAAGATAATTTCCATCCAGTGCATCCTCCTGATTAGACCAATCACCAATATCAATTCCGTACCTTCCCCTGGTTTTTGTGATGTAATTGTGGGATATTGTTGTGGAGATACTGTTGTCTGCCAGGATACTCAAGCCTCCGCAATTGGATATGCGGTTGTACGAAACAAGTGTTTCCCTGATTATCAGCGGACTATCACCTGTTGGCCCGAAAGGAATCTTTTTCTGAAAGTCTGAGACATATTGCCAGAGATGTTTTAATGTTCCTGTGACGTATATACCGCCATTGTCTATTGATTCTATGTTGTTATCGAGAATTTTGGTCTGATAACAACCGGCTCTGACATTGATTCCTGTTCCAGCGCACGACCGGACGGTGCATCCCACCAGCTCGTTTGCATGTGCGTTTTCAAATGAGAGAGCACTGCTACCGGATTCTGTACCTTCGAAGGTTAGTCCGTAAAAGCGGAGATTGCGCACGGGATTTCCCTTTTCTCCAGACACCTTTACCAGTTGATTCAGCATAGCCACCGAGCAATGTGCCTGATTCAGGTCGGATACCTCGCCGGACGGAATATAACTAATCTCCTTTGTGTATCTATCGAAGAACCACTCACCGGCAGTATCAAGCAACGCTTTCAAATTCTCCACATAATATCTTGGCGGAACTATCACGATCCCTTCCTGGGGTGATTTTAGGAATGCGATCCCAGCTTTTGAATCGATAGTGGCAAGACTGTTGATACCAGTATGCCAGCGCAGCAACATGACGATTCTGTTGCCTGTGAGCTCTTTCCAGGATTCCAGTTCGCCCTTTTTGAAAGAAAATTCATCTATTTTTTTGGATACGGCGGTTGGAATAAAGTATCCATTGTTGGGTTTTCTGGCGAGTGTCTGCTTTTTCCCGTTAACCAGAAACATCTTAACCGAATCGGTTTCCAAACGGGCAGACCAGATTCCTTTCTTTTGTTTCCATCCGGAAATTGGCATTCCCCCCGAAATTATCGGTTTCTCTCCCGGATATGCGGCATATGTGACATAATGATCCTTCAATTTGTGGTATTCAAAAGCACCGGTAGGCAGATTCGTTTCGACGCGTTCTCCGCCATCTGCAGGGGTAAAAACCAAGGGTCGCGGCAGATAGTAATGCCCATTTCGAACATATACAAGAATGTCTTTTCCTTTTCCGAATGGATGAGGTGAGCCGATCCATCTCGTTTCCACCGGAGGATCTTTTGGAAAATACACTTTCGCTTTCAATGCTGTTACAGCTTTTTGAGCACGTTCCAGAGAGGCAAACGGTCCGTCTGTTCCGGTATTATTTGGTTCAGGGAGGGTTCCACTCCAAAGGTCATTTCCGGCCGGGGATACATAGAAATCTGCCTTGGAATCGGTTGGGCTGAATTTTTGCCATTTTTCGCCCTGCAGTAATTTTCCTTCCCGAATCTGGGCCTGCAATAGAGTTGGGAAAAATGAAAAAAGGAGCAAAATAACGGGCGTCAAAAAACCCGTCTTAATAGACTTTGCAATAAACATAATTCGTAATTTAGTAGTAGAAATCCGTTGAATAGACAACGTAAATGTAAAAAAAAAATGGTAAAGTAAACCAAATAGAAAATCATCTGTCTAATTCCGGTAAGACTGAGTTTAAGTGCTTTCACCTACTGTAAACAACTTTTCTAACTTTAATATTTATTCTATGAAAAAAACAGTTTTGTTGATGATGTTCTTTGTGGTTCTTTTACAAATTTTTGTCAAAGCACAGCCCAAAGAGGCCGCTTTGTCAATACCGATTGAAAAATATACCCTTAAAAACGGACTGACCGTTGTACTTCACCAGGATAAATCTGATCCTATTGCAGCCGTTGCTATTTATTATCACGTTGGATCAAGCAGGGAAGTAGAAGGAAAGACCGGATTTGCGCATCTATTTGAGCATATGATGTTTCAGAAATCTGAAAATGTGCCGGAAGATCAGTTTTTCAAGAATATTCAGGGAGCCGGTGGTTCATTGAACGGGAGTACCAGTCAGGACCGGACCAACTATTATGAAGTAGTGCCTAAAAATGCGCTCGAGATGGCACTGTGGATGGAATCAGACCGTATGGGCTACCTCGAAAATATGGTAACCAAATCGGCGTTGGTGAATCAGCAGAACGTTGTACAGAATGAAAAACGTGAAAGTGTAGATAATGCAGCATATGGTTTTAACCAGGGACTGATCTCCAAGACCCTTTATCCGGCAGGTCATCCCTACAGCTGGACAGTCATTGGCGAGATGAAAGATCTGACAAGTGCGACTGTTGGAGATGTTAAGGCATTCCACCAGAAATATTATTCACCAAATAATGCCACGTTGGTGGTTGCAGGCGATATCGATAAAGCGGCTACTAAGGCAATGATTGAGAAATATTTTGGCGAAATCCCAAAAGGTGTTGACATCGAAAAACGTAAACCGATGCCAGTTAAATTAGCGTCTACAGTTAAACTTTTTCACGAAGATAATTTCGCAAAAGTTCCGATGTTGACAATGGTATATCCTACGATTGAGGATTATACGAAAGATGCTTATGCACTCAATTTCCTTGGCGAGTTATTGTCAGGAACCAAAAAATCTCCTCTTTACACCATCCTCGTTAAGGACAAAAAATTAACCTCACGGGTGATGGCCAGAAATCGTTCACAGGAACTTGCCGGCTCATTTACTATTTCAGTCACTGCGAATCCAGGTGGAAGTTTGACTGAAATTGAAAAGGCTATTTTTGAAGGATTTGCGAAATTTGAAAAAGATGGTTTCACCGAAGAGGATCTTACCAGGATTAAGGCCAATTCTGAAACAAATTTCTATGGTCAGTTTGAAAGTGTCCAAAGTAAGGCTTTTACATTGGCTGAATACAATATTTACACAGGAGATCCTGAATATTACAAGAAAGATCTTGCCAATACGCAAGCCGTTACGATGGCAGATGTGAAAGCAGTTTACAACAAGTATATCAAAGGCAAAAATTTTGTTGAAACAAGTTTTGTTCCAAAGGGACAAGCAAAATTGATTGCAGAAGGATCTGTCAATGCAGGTATCGTTGAAGAAGACGTGACTAAAGCAGCTGAAGTAAAAGATGCACCAGTCGCTGAGGAGGCGATTGCTAAAACCAAAACGAAACTTGATCGTTCGATTAAGCCAGTTGCAGGACCTGATCCTGAAGTAACCATTCCAAAGCCTTGGACGGCATCTTTACCTAATGGATTGAAGATTTGGGGAATTACCCAGACAGAGTTGCCACTGGTTTCCTATTCTATCTCAATCGATGGCGGTCATAAACTTGATAAAGTTGAAAAAGCTGGTGTTGCAAGTTTAATGGCTTCCATGATGAATGAAGGAACAAAAAACAAGACTCCGGAAGAATTGGAAGATGCGATTGGACTCTTGGGTGCCAGCATCAGGGTCGGTTCTGACAATGAAAGTATTACCATTGAAGTTGGTACAGGGGGTTTCAGAGGTGCAGGTGGTATTCTCGCCCGTAACTTTGAGAAATCATTGGCAATTGTTGAGGAAATGCTTCTTGAGCCAAGATGGGATAAGGAGCAGTTCGCCCTTGCCAAAAGCAGGATCATCAACGGACTGAAAAGAAATGCTGCTAATCCAGATTATTTGGCATCTAAAACGCTTAATAAATTGATTTTTGGTGACAATATTCTTGCGATAGAAGCATCCGGTACTGAAGCATCTGTTGCAGCTATTACGATAGAGGATTTGAAGGATTATTACAGTAAGTACATATCACCTTCAATTGCCAAAATGCTGGTGGTAGGCGCTGTTGACCAGGCCAGGGTAAAAGCCGCGATGGCGTCTTTAAATACGAAATGGGCTGCTAAAAATGTTGAAATTCCAAAAATCACCGTGCCAGCCGCCCCTGAGAAATCCCAGATTTATTTCGTTGATGTACCCGGAGCAAAACAATCCGTGATTTCTATCGGGACTCCGTCATTGCCACGAACCAATCCTGATTTTTATCCCGCTTACGTAGCAAACTATAAATTAGGCGGTTCTTTTAATGGCGTTTTGAACCTTATTCTTAGAGAGGAAAAAGGCTTCACCTATGGTGCCAGATCAAGTTTTTCCGGTTCGAAAGACTACGGACAGTTTACAGCCTCTTCAAAAGTTCGCACAAATTCTACCGTGGAGTCTGTAACGATCTTTAAAACTGAGATGGAAAAATACCGCAAGGTTATTACACAGGAATTTGTTGACTTTACCAAGTCCTCACTCTTAAAGGGAAATGCCTTACGCTTCGAAACGTTAGGCGGATTGCTTGGCATGCTCAATACCATGGCAGAATACAATCTTCCTGCTGATTATATTAAAAAGGACGAAGCATATGTGAAAGGACTGACGGTTGAGAAGCAACTTCAGATCGCAAACAAATACATCGATCCGGCGAGAATGTATTATGTAGTCGTGGGCGATGCCAAAACACAACTCGAACCGCTGGGCGGAGTTGGTTTTGGGAAACCGATACTTTATAAATAGAAAATAAGAAAGGGGCTTCGGCCCCTTTCTTATTTAAATATGGCGGTCATCTTTTCTCCGTTCGATTTGATATATCCGCGGAACATTCCGGATGTATTGAATTCCATGGCAATATTTCCTTGTTTATCCAGTCCGATGACTCCTCCTGTACCGCCGAGATTTGTTAATTTCTCGACTTCGGCTCGACAGGCTTTTTGAACATCCATATTTTTGTATTCCATCAGCGCAGATATATCCCTGGAAAATCCTAAACGGATATAGTACTCGCCATGACCGGTACATGAAAATCCGCCTGTAGCATTGTTGGCATAGGTGCCTGCTCCGATGATGGGCGAATCGCCGATCCTTCCATATTTTTTATTTGTCATTCCTCCTGTTGAAGTACCCGCCGCAATATTGCCAAAAGTATCCAGCGCCACACACCCAACGGTTCCGTGCTTGTCATTAATTCCAGCTTCACGTTCCTTTTTTAGCAGTTGCTGTAGGTCATTCCATCTTTTTTCTGTGTGGAAATAGCTGTTGGGTACTAATTTGAAACCCTGCTCCACAGCAAATTGTGAAGCGCCACTTCCGGTAAGAAGTACGTGCTCGGATTTTTCCATCACTGTTCTGGCCAGAGAAATCGGGTTTTTGATATCCCTCACTCCTGCCACGGCTCCGGCTGCCTGCGTTTTCCCATCCATAACGGACGCATCCAGTTCAATAATCCCTTCGTGGTTGAATACGGCACCTTTTCCTGCATTAAACAAGGGTGAGTCTTCCAGTATGTTGATCGTTTTTTCTACCGCATCCATGCATTTTCCTCCGGAAGCAAGCACTGAATCACCAACATGAAGCGCAAGATTCAAAACGGCTATGTACTGTTTTTGTACATCCGGTGTCATCAATTTCTGAGACATTACACCGGCACCCCCATGCAAAACGAGGGCATATTTCTGAACTTGCTGTGCATTAAGTGTAACCGCAGCGAGTATCAGGGAAAATGAAAGAATGAAATTTTTCATGGGAAGGATAATTATTGACCTAAAAATAGGAACATTATGACGAATCTTTATCTTCAATTAAAAACTATTTTTGAAAGTTATATGCAAAATGAGATAAGACGCAACAAGATTTGGTAATTTCAAACTATCTTTTTAAAATATTTCATCGATGAAATTTTTTGTTAACATTCTGATATGTCTTTTATTTCTGCCAATCGGATGTACAAAATCGGAAAGTCATGAGCTGGAAAATTTTATCCCTGTGATGGATCTTTCAAAATACCACATGAAACTCCTTCCGGAATCAGCAATCTCTACCGATATTGTTAAACTGGTTGTATTTGACGATTGCCAGTATAATCTGCTTACGGGAGTTGCCAGGAGCGGAAATATAATTGAAATAACGAAGCAATTTAACAGTATGATGAAACTACCGTGTATGCTACGGAACGATACCATTCAGATTGGGAAATTGCCTTCGGGGAGTTATACTATCAATTATAAATTAGTGGATGTCGCCACATCATCAAAGCAGCAAATTGTTTTCGCGATATCTTTTCCGCTCACAGTTTCAAAGTAAGAGTCATGGATAAAAGAGTTCTGGCAGCGTGTCTGCTTATGTTTGGTGCACAGCTTTTCGCCCGGGTTCCGGCTACTCCTGTCAAGGTAAACGGAGCCCTGCGGATCGAAGGGAATCAAATGGTCAATAAGTCCGGCGTGCCGCCACAGCTTCGTGGAATCTCACTGTCGTGGAGTTTATGGGGTGGGAAGAAGTATTACACCGAGGAGGTGGTTGGTTGGCTCAGGAAGGACTTTCGGATATCCTTGTTGCGCGCCTCAATGGGCGTTCAGCCGGATGGCGGCTATTTGTCCAATAAAGAGGAACAGATGAAGCTCATGACCTGTGTGATCGACAAAGCCATCAGCGAAGGGATTTACGTATTGATTGACTGGCACGATCACAATGCAGAACTTCATTTGGAGGAGTCCAAGGCATTCTTTGCTGTCATGGCTAAGAAATATTCAGGCATACCTAACGTGATATATGAGATTTTCAATGAGCCGGCCAAGCAGAGTTGGGAAGTTGTAAAAAGCTATTCGGTGGAAGTCATTAAGACCATCCGCCAATACGATTCCAAAAATGTAATTGTAGTGGGAAGTCCGAGGTGGGATCAGGATGTGGATGTTGCTGCGTCCGACCCGATCAAAGGGTTTGATAACCTGGTTTATTCGTTTCATTTTTATGCTTCCGATCCGAATCACCAGGAGAAGCTTCGGGCTAAGGCTGAATTGGCCATGAATCGTGGTTTAGCCCTTTTTGTGACCGAATGGGGTGTTGGTGAATCAAATGGCAACGGAGAATTTAACCGCGAAAAAACGGGCTTATGGCTCGATTGGATGGAGAAATACAAACTAAGCTGGGCTTTGTGGAATGTCACTGATAAAAATGAAACCACCGCTATTCTGCTACCGGGAGCTTCGGAAAAAGGGGAGTGGCGAAGAGATCAGCTCTCCGAATGCGGGAAATATGTGAAACAACAATTGTTGAAGCTGAGTCAGAAATAGGGACATAGGAAAACAGAAAATTTCATAGAAAACAGTTGAACCTAAGAGTCCGAGCCCGATGCACGACATAATAACAACGTACAACCCTATAGTCCTGCAATACTAAAATAGCGCTTCCTACTTATTGTGGAGCTCCTCTGCCAGTCCGATCAGAATACCCTCGGGGCCGCGAATGTAGCAGAGCCGATACACGTCTTCGTATTGAACTACCTCACCCACGAGCTGCGCGCCGAGCTTGCGGAGTCTGACGAGCGTCTCATCGATGTCTTTTACTGTGAACATAGCGCGCAGGTAGCCAAGCGCGTTCACAGGGGAATTCCGGTGATCGGCGACGACCGGCGGAGAGAGAAATCGTGAGATCTCGAGCCGGCTGTGACCATCGGGGGTGACCATCATGGCGATCTCGACTTGTTGGTTTGACAGTCCGGTGACGCGCCCGGCCCATTCACCCTCAATCGTGGCCCGTCCTTCGAGTTTCAGACCAAGCTCGGTAAAGAAAGAGATGGCCTCATCGAGGGATTCCACCACAATACCGACATTGTCCATTCGCAGCAAATTGTTTTTTGTCATGGTTTTATTGTTTATGAATTTATACCATCGCCTGTACATTAAAGACTGCCTAAGCAGAGCTTACGTCTGAATGTCTCATCAAAAGCAAAACGGCTGCCCTAATACCAGGACAGCCGTTTGTTACATTAAGCAAATATCATTTGTAATTCGCCGGATTTTCATCCTGCCATTCGTTGACACCGTCCCTGATCCGGTTACGGAAGGTAAGCGTATCCTGTGCATAGCAAGTATTACCAGCTGCATTGATGTATTTGTAATTGAGCAGAATTTTTCTGTTTTGCAGCAGTTTGGCACGGTTGAAAGTACTGGCGCCGTCGGCTTGTACTGCAAACGTAGATCCTGCATTGGTGCTAACAATGATGTTATTTCCTGAAAGTGTAAGCTTCATTTCGTCTTTTGCGGTGGTTTGATCACTGTAGCCATTGGTTACAAGCGCATCCGGACCAACCGTTTTCAGCTTCCATGTTTTGTTCTCAGGCTGATTCACTGCTGTGTAATAGAGGATGGTTTGAATTGTTGCTCCTGCGGCATTTTTGACAGTTGTAACACCACCGTGCCAGTAATTTCCAAAGAGCATATTCTCATATTTCAGACCAATAACAGCGGTTCTCATCTTCTCCAGGATAGTATCGGCATCCGCGCTGATTATATACAATGGAATAGCATAATTGGCATAAAGCGCATTGGGATCCGAAACGAATTTGGCGGAGTCAATCTTCATGACAACTGAACCCATATGCTGACCACTTTTGATAACCATTTTGCTATTATCGCTCAGAGTATAATAGTTTGTAGGGATAGGCAACAGTGTTGTTACCGGTGCAACTGCATCTTTGATGTATTGTGCTCCACCTTTCATTAAGGTAAGTGTGGCCGCATTGATCAGGGAGTTCTCAATCCTGAAACTTACCACACGATCCCTGTCATTTGCCCGGACACCACCGAGTGCCGCACCAATTTCGATTTTCATCCCTTCCCCAACCACGAATGTACGCACATCCGTTTGATAAGGGAAGTAGATTCCGTCGTAGTCAAAATCCTTAATATAATCACTGTAGCATGAGGCCATGGCTGCAGCCAGCATTAAAACAATCAATATTTTTTTCATATCTGTCTGTTTTTTAATATTATTTCCAACCGTCCCAGCCTTCGTTTTGTTCCAACTTGCTCATCCTTAATACTTCTACGTAAGGAATTGGCAAATATGCCGATTTATAGGCGCGGGATTCTGCTTCTTTGGTGAGGTCATAAGAAAATGTACCATCAGCATTTTTAGTCGGTTCTGCCTTGTGAACAGCTTTGTTAAGATCAGTCAGTCCTGTTGTCCAGCGGCGGATATCGTAAAAACGCATTCCTTCGAAGCAAGTCTCAATTCTCCGTTCATCCTTTACAAAAGTATCGAATTTTGTTTGATCGGTTGCAACTTCATTCAGATAAACGTCATTGGCAGTGGTGTACAACGCTGCGCCATCAGTGGTTTTTCTGGTTCTGAGGTATTGCATGGCCGCTTTTGCTGAAAGGCCGTACTTGGTTGCATCAGAAGGTCCGACAACTTTATTGGCTGCTTCGGCAAAATTAAGTACCATGTGCGTCCAGCGGACAAACATTTTGGTGTGAGGTTGTCTGGTAATGGAAGCATCTGACCAGTTGAGTCCCATATAAACGTTTTTCTTGATATGGTAGTTTGTGAGACTGTTAGCCTGGGTAACACCAGCAGCATCTTTACCACCGTTGACCCAGTTTTCGAAAGTGTACATCAGGACACCGGTATTGTTTTTCTTGGCCACAGCGCCATTGTAGAAAATAGTACTGTAGAATCTTGGATCACGACCAGCATAAGGATCTGTTGATTTATATCCACTTCTGGAATCTGTGATAGGATAACCATTGGCCATCGGGAAGGTGTTGACAAATTCCTGCGTTGCACCAACGGCTCCATTGCCCTGGAATCCACCTGGGTAGAATATTCTCTCCATCGCGTCGTTTGATCCTTGATAGCGGGCAGAGAATACAATTTCCGGTGAGTTTGGATCGAACCAGTTAATAGCATTGGCCGGATTAAAACCTCCTGAAACGTTGTCCACTTTCAGTTTGAAATCCATAACCTTTTTCGCATTGGCAGCAGCGCTATCCCATCTTGAAACATCGTTGGCGGTGTTGAATCGCGGACTTGCCCAAGTCAGGTAGACATTGGATTTGATCGCTCTTGTTGTGATTCCATCCAGTTTTCCCCAATAACGTCCACCGGCATATACGCGGTCAGAGACATTGGGAACCAGAAAGTCGCGGTGGGCAATCGGCAAATATTTATAGGCTGAATCGCAGTCAGCAATGATTTGCTTAACGCATTCATCGTAAGTATTTCGTGCAAGATCGATTGGTTTGGAGATATCGATCGGTTCGAGTACCAGCGGAATACCAAGCATTTTGCCACCATTGATACCTTTACCACCAAATTTTTGCAGCAAATCCCAGTGGAACCACGCGCGCAGTGCGAATGCTTCGCCCTGAAGACGATATCTAACCAAGCTGTCCCAGCGTGCAGTTACGATGAAATGTGTATTGAAACCGCGACGGTCTTTCAGGAATAAATTCACCAGTCGGATCGAGTTGTAATCACGTGTCCAAAAGGTGGAAAATGGATCACTACCGGTCGTTAGCGAACCAACAGCCAGACGTCTTGTTGCTCTTGTCGGACTTGTTGACACTGCATCATCAGAGGCACAATCGAGGTAAATGCCTTCGTCGTTGTCATAGTTCCTGGACATGTTATCGTAACATTGTCCAACAAGACCCTGTACCATATCCTGGTATTTGAAGAGCTCTTCGGTAGACTTATCCCCGTTAGGATAAGCATCGAGGTATTTGGAGCAATTGCTGTAAGTGAACAATGCCAGAATACCTCCTAATAGTAATGTTATTTTTGTCTTCATCATCGTTTTCAATTAAAAGGTTAATTTAATTCCGGCAGAATAAGTACTGAATAACGGATAGGTTTCCACACCGGAATTGATGGACTCGGGATCAACATCTTTTATTCTTGAGATAGTCAGAAGATTTGATCCACGAACGAAGAATTTGGTTCCTCTTGCACCAATTACTTTAAGAGAATTCCCTGGTAAGGTATAGGATAGTTCTACGTTTTGTACTTTGAAAAATCCGCCCTTCTCAAGCCAGAAATTAGAAGTTACGAAATTGTTGTTCACCTTATTGTAGGTAAGTCGGGGATAGCCATTACCGATATTCTCTTTGACAAAATTTGAATAGGTGTTATCGCCCCAACCGTTCCAGAAATATTGGTTCGTCAGTGCGATGTCGTAGAAAGCGCGTCCTGTTCCAACTGCGTACAATTCTATCCCTTTGTATTGAAGTCTTAGGTTTAAAGCATAGAACAAGCGTGGAGTACCGTGACCAATAGGACTTGCATCTGCGTCATCAATAAATCCGTCATTATTCATATCCTTGTATTTCAAATCACCGGCATGCAGGCTTTGATCGAATAGCTGAGGAGTGGCAGTAGTCTCTGCATCAGTAGCAAATTTACCAATGTAGGTTTGACCGAAAATAAGGTCTGCTGCTGTTCCTGTGCGGATCTGGTATGCATTACGATATGCGGGTTCATCATATTTAATAATCTTGGAGTTTTGAATTGCTCCGTTACCACCAATTGAATACTCAAATTTGTTGATTTTATTGGAATACTGGATTCCAAATTCCAATCCGTAATATTTGAAACTATTCAAATTAAATCGCGGAAGAGCACTGGAAACGCCCGCAATATTTGGAGTACGGCTGGAAACCTGAGAAATAACACCTTCACGAAGGTTGTTGTAATATGTAAGCTCGAGTGCAAGTTTTTCGTTAAAGAACATTCCGTCTAACCCTGCACTGAATTCTTTGCGTTTCTCCCAGGTGATACTTGGATTTCCAGTACGGTTCGGGGATACCCTGTAAACAAGTGTTTCAGTTGTGTTACCGAACCACTGGTTGGTGGAAGCTGGTCCAAATAAAGTTCCATTGTTGTTACTGTTCCATCTGTCACGGTATGAGAATGGTCCGAGGAAGCTTTCATATCCCAGTGTACCACCTTGTACCCTTAACTTCAGGTAATCGATGCATTTGCTGTCTTTCAGGAAATTTTCTTCAGACATGACCCAAGCCAAGCCGGCAGATGGGAATATAGCGTACCGGTGACCAACGTCAAAAGCTGAAGTTCCGCCGTAGTTGACAACTGCATTCACAATGTATTTGTCATCATATGAATATTTACCTGTAAAAACGCCATTTTGCAAGCGCTGAGGTTCTTCCGTTTTACTTCTTGCTATTTTAGAGATAAAGTAAGTAGCAGCGAGTTGCACGTCATGCTTGTCGAATTTTTTAGCATAGCTAAGATTCTCATAAAGAGCTATCTGTTGATAGTAATACTCATTCAGCAAAACCTGGTCGTCCATCTGGGTACCGTCATGTTTCTTTGCCAAAAGAATAGTATCTGCTCCGGCAGCTGTTTTTGCAGGTGTGGCGATGTACGCGTAATAATCCTGAGCTTTACCGATACGCAATTGGTTAAAAGCGTCGAAAGCAAGGAATGTTTTGGATTTTAATCCGTCCAATATACTTTTCATGTCAAACTCAAGGGCGGTAGTAGCTGCCCCTGTACGACCAGATTCGGTATAATATCCATTTGCGGTCAGGTTACCAACCGGATTTTGCGTGTAATTTGCACTCATCACTCCATAGTAAGGCGGATTGCCGGATGCCGGATCGTAAGGAGCTGCATAGACCGGGAAGGCAATTGGAGGAATAGATGTGATGTCGTTAATTACTGTAGGGAACTCAATTCCGTTCAAGGCTGTGTTTGTACCGGCATCCTGGTTCGTGTAATTGCTATTATACCCATAGTTGGATGAACGACGGTAAGAAAGTCCTCCGAAGAAGTTGAATTGCACCTTGATGAAATCGTTGATTTTGATATCAATATTGGATCTGGCATTCAAACGGTTATAATCCGCTTTTGGTCCAATTTTATAGATATCGCCTTCACCGTTATATCCCATGTAGGCAAAGTACTGAACACGGTCGTTACCACCTGAAGATGAAAGGTTAATTCGGGTATAGGACATGGAATTTTTCAACAACAGAGATTTGAAATCAACGCTCGGATGATAATAATCATACGGATTATTCTGAGCGTAGGCTGCAATGTCGGTAGGCGTATATCTCGGAGTCAGACCGTCGTTTGTGCGAGCCAGATTATTGAGTGTGGCATAGTCGCCACCATTGACCCAGCCCGGCATCCTGTCGACGAAGGAAGTACCTGTTTCGACGTTAGCGTTGAGGATTCTTTCATTAGTTCTGCCTCTTTTTGTTTTGACATAAACGATACCATTGGCAGCGGAAGGACCAAACATTGCTTTGTCAGCGACGTCTTTTACAATCGTTACAGATTCCACCTCATTTGGATCAAGCGGCATTTCCGTAATATCGGTAGGAACATCATCGATGATGTACATCATACCCATTTGACGGGCTGTTACGTTGATCTTTAAAGAGAAACCGTTGCGGGAAGTAAACTCCTCCGCGCTGATACCGGGTGCTCCGTTATTTTCGCGTACTTCAACTCCGGCGGCCAATCCGGTCAAACCATTACGGAAGTCAGTTGAAGGGTATTTCTCCAGCTGTGATGAAGTCAGAATTGTGGCAGAGCCGGTAAGTTCACGCTTCTTCATTTCAAAAAACGGGAGAGGAATCTGGTCGGCTTCCGTCATCTGGAGTTTCGATCTTACCAGTTTAATTGTATTATCCTTGATCAGTGTTTCTGCAAGAACAACACTTTTTTCATAGCCATTGGCTCCAACGCTAACATAGTCGTCCGGATAACCTTTGAACGTAAATGTTCCATTTTCACTGGTTTCGCCGTGGATTACTCCTTCGCCAACCACTACTTCCGCCTTTGGAAAAGCTTTTCCGTTTTCGTCGGTAACTTTAAGGCTCACGCTGACCAGTTTCACTTTCTTTGCTGATTTCTTGTCCTGCGCTGAAAGTGATCCTGCTAATATGATACAGAGCAGCATTATGCCTATTGTTCTGTATTTCAATAATATATTATGATATCTCATAATTCTCAATTTTTAGGATTAGTTACCAAACTTCGTTTGATACAAAATTTTTCATCTTATAAGTATCCTCCGTATTGAAAGGCAGATAATACATTGCTTCCTTCCAGTTGGTCTGACGGTCAGAAGAGAGCGTATACCGGTCGTATTTAAATCCGGTAGGATAGGTCGCGCTGACAGGTACTTTCTCGATTGTTACCCCCATCAAAGGACCAGCGTAAGCTGCAGGAGCATCTTTCCAGCGGCGGATGTCGAAATAGTAATGACCTTCGAAACAAAGTTCGATATTGCGCTCGTTTTTTACGCGCAGGCGGAAAACATCCTTTGAAACAGTGTATTGTGGAAGTACGTCCGGCATACCAATACGTGTTCTGATAAGATTGATTGCCTGAAGTGAGGTCATAGACGCTCCGGGGGCAGATCCGTTCGGACCATAGGCTTCGTTAGCCGCTTCAGCATAGTTCAGGTACAACTCACCAAGTCGGATGATCGGATCTGTAACCTGCTTTGAAGTCTTGTTCTTCACGCTGGTTTCGGTCCACCGTTTTCTTGAATAGTAGCCTGTGCGGGTGATTCCCAGGTAAGACTGATCAAGCAATTCGCTGTATTGTGCGGCACCATTTACCATTTGGTAGTAGATCTGTGCTTTGGAATTTGTCCATCCAATAACGTTCGGTGCCTGGTTATAAATGATATCTATTGTAAAGCGAGGATCACGGTTGGCATAGGGATCCTGCTCTTTGAACTTACCGGCTGCAATAGCTAGATCGCGGTCAGCTTGTGTGTTTAGCGCATATCCATCTTTTGTCTCAAATTTGTCGACAAAATTTTGGGTTGGGCATTCGCCAGACCAGCTGGATTTACTGTTACCGAAGACACCATTAACCATTCCCTGTTGATTTCCGTTGGTTTCGTTCCAGGTACCGTAGTTGTAACCCCAAAGTTGCTCGTTGGTGTATGTTACCCCAACATAGTTGTCTTTGTATTTGGCAGCGGTTAGCAGATCGTATCCGTATTGTTTGGCGATAGTAATAGCTTCCCATGCGGCAATAGCAGCATTTTCCCAGTCTTTGGTGCCCAGTTCGTTGTTCAGCGGACTAGCAGCATAAAGAAGTGCGCGGGCTTTGAACGCCTTGGCGGCGACTCCGTTTGGACGTGCCTGATCCACGTTGGACAAGTGTCCTGGTGCTCCCGGAATAGGATTGTCGCGGCGCATCAATCCGGCTTTAGCGAAGAAGGTAGCGGCAGTATCCATATCGGCGGCTATACGCAATAACGTTTCGTGCTTGGATAATCTAGGAATATCCCACGGATCAGAAGAACCTAAAGCTTTGGTAAGATAAGGCATCGGACCCCAGATTCTGAAAAGTTCAAAATGGGCAAATGCTCTTACAAAGTGCGCCTGAGCGGTATAATCATCAATGGTAACCTGATCAGCCTTCAGTAATTTAATATTTGCTAACGTGATGTTACAGATACGGATCGCGGTGAACATTGAACCTAAAATAGGACGTCTTGCGCGGTCGTAGGTAAATTTGTTGATGAATGCAGAGACCTGACCGCTCTTGAAGGTTTGACCTTCCATGTAACGACCCATGTCTGCACAATCGGTTATACCTTCCCAGGTATATTTTTGATCCCATTGGGCAAAATAGAAGGGCATACCGGTTTTGATGTTCCAGTCCCTCCAGGTAGTTCCATCCAACTGGCGACCTTCATAAACATCCAAAAAGAATTTTTTGAAGTTATCCAGTTTCTTAAAAACATCATCGGTCGTCAAACCCGATTCGGGCGACTTATCCAGGTAGCTTTCCAGACAAGAGGAAAACAGTATCGGAGAAAGGATGATTACTAGTATGAGAATATATTTTTTCATGATTTATCTGTTTTTGAGTTTAAAAACCAATTTGAACACCAAATTTGACAGAAGTCATCTGAGGATAGAATCCCTGTTGGAAATCCTTACGTTCCGGATCACCTTCGATCAGGTTAGTAAGGGTCCAAAGGTTGTTACCGGTAGCGTAAACTTTGACGTTGCTAACTCCGGCAAGACGGCTCAAGGTTTTGGACTTCATATTGTAGCCCAAGGAAACCTCTTTCAACCTCAAGTAGTCGGCATGGCGCCAGAAGCGGTTTTGGACTGCGATCTGGTAGCCTCTGTCTGCTTCACCACCACCCCAGAACAGGATATCCGCACTGGAACTACCGCTGTAGTGCAAAGTTGAGTGGTTGGCATTGGGATTGTTGGGGGTCCAATAGTCTAATTGAGAGGAGTGAACACGCCAGTCTCCCTTTATAAACTCAACTTCGTAAGTCTGGTTGTACTCTACATATTTTCCCTGGTTGCCCTGAAACATAAAACTGAACTCAAAGTTTTTGTAGTTAAATCCGCTTGAGAAAGAATAGGTAATTGGCGGGAAAGTTGACCCGGCAATCGGATACTTATCAAGACTGGTGATCTTACCATCGACCTTGTAATCCAGGAATTTGTAGTCGCCTACGTTGACCTTGTACAAATCGATAGGAGATGGATTGTTGTGAATATCGTCAACAGAGGTATAATATCCGGTTCCCGTCAGTTGCACGCCGTTCAGCTGTGCACCGAGTGGTTTTCCGGCATCTTTTGTATAATCCGGTGCAAACATCGGGTCATCCTTGAATATGATTCTGTTTTCGTTGTATCCAAAAATTCCCTTTATCCAATAGTTTAGCGTGGAAGCTGTTGTTCTGTTGTATTCAATTTCCAATTCCAAACCATGTTTTTTCAGTTTACCAAGGTTCAGATCTTTGAAGGAGTTACCTACAAGCATCGTCACACTTCGCGGGGTCAGCAACATTTTTTCCCGTTGTTCATCGAACAAGTCAACTGCAATGGTCAGGTTGTTCTTGAGGAATCCAAATTCAAAACCCAAGTCCCTTTTGCGGGCTTGTTCCCATTGTGCTGTAGTATTGGCTCCTAAATCTTCGTGTAGATATGGGCCGGGGCTACCTGCATTGTCTGAATAGTATGCGCTGTTATATAACCACCTGTTGGCGGCATTGTCGCTACCCGTTAATCCGTCGGAATAACGCATCTTCATTTTGCTTACCCATGGCAATGCATTTTTGAAGAATTTCTCTTCTGAGACCACCCATCCGATAGCTCCTGAAGGGAAGAATCCAAAACGATTTCCCGGAGCGAAACGCTCTGAACCGGTATAACCAACGTTGAACTCCATCAGGTATCTGTGATCATAATCATACGTTGCTCTTCCAACCAACGCTTCATTATAGAATGCGAACTGGGTTTCTTTATTTTTTTGCTGACGGTTCATCAGAGCCAAACCTGATACAGAATGTTTTCCGAAAGTGTTGGCATAATTGAAACCAAACTCATAGTACAGGTCACTGTAATAACCACCTTGCATACCGCCTACATTGATATCCAGAGGCTGTTGTTTGTAATATTCGTTACCTGCACTTGTAATCCGGTTCCAGGGATTTATTGGTCTACCAAGGTTATCTACGGCACCAATGTTATCGTAGTTTAACTGATACTCAGGAAATGTCCAGTTAGCAGTAAGAATTCTGTTTACATAATAGGTACTCAGCGCCGCTTTACCCGAGAAGGATAGTCCTTTGGTAATAAAATCGAGTTTTTGATCGAAGATGACGTCAGTAAAAAGTTTGGTGTTCAAATCCTGGTTGAACTGACCTGTATTTAAACTGGTGTATGGGTTACCGGTATATTCTCCGAAATTGGCAGCCAAACGTGATCCGGTTTCCAGGGGATAGTCAATATCAGGCACTTGTTTGAGAACCCAAGCAGGGAAATAGGCAGGATAACGGGCTGGACCTGTGGAGTACAGGTTTCTCCATGGATTGTCGTTTGGAGAATTTTTGATACCAGTCTGTCCACCGAGATTGAACGACAACGTGGTGGTTGGTGTTAACTGGAAGTCGACGTTTGTACGATAGTTGAAGCGATTGTAGCGGTAGCTCAGATCGTAAAATCCATCTTGTTTTGCGTTGAAAAAGTCGCCCTCGTACAAATAACCCAATGAACAGAAGTATTTAACAAAGTTGGTACCTCCGGAAACGTTGAAGTTAGCGTTGATGTTTGATGCATAAGGTTTGGTAACCTCATTGAACCAGTTGACGTTTGGATAACGTAGTGCATTCAACGGAGTGGACGGATTTGCATATTGATCAAGAACTGATTTTGGCAACAGATCCTGGAATTTTGCGCCGTTCATCAGACCAACATTGTACATCGACATGGTTGTAAATGAACTGATATGATCAGGAATTCTGGTCGCTTTTTGTATACCGTAAGAAGCAGAGAAATCAAGTACCGGTTTTCCAACTTTACCGCGTTTCGTGGTAACGATGATAACACCGTTGGCGCCTCTTGCTCCGAATACTGCAGTGGCTGAAGCATCTTTTAATACAGAAATGGTATTGATCTCGTTCGGATCCAGGGTATTGAAATCACGTTCGACACCGTCAACCAAAACCAATGGAGCAGAACCGTTCCAGCTGGATAAACCGCGGATCACGATTTCAGAGTTACTTGCTCCCGGTTCACCGGTTTGCTGAATGGTTAATACTCCCGAAAGTTTACCGGTAATAGCATTTGTAACATTCGATGAGCCCGAACGCATCAGGGATTGATTATTTACCTGAGTAATAGCACCTACCACACTCTCTTTCTTTTGCGTTCCATAACCAACGATTACAACTTCCTCTACGCCAATTGTAGATTCGGAAAGTACTACCCTGAAACTTGTGGCGTTTCCTACGGGTACTTCTTTGGGAATCATACCGACAAAGCTCACGAGAAGCATTTTGGCATTGGCTGGGAGAGATAGCGTGAAGTTTCCGTCGATGTCTGTCGTACTACCGACAGTTGTCCCAGGAACAACTACTGTGGCACCCGGAATCGGAGCGCCTGTAACATCACTAACTTTCCCAGTGATCTTCTTTTGCTGTTCCGCTGGATTTATTGCCAGCTCGGGTTTAGCTGCCAGCACGCGTTCCCCTGCAGCCAGGGTTACAAATGCTGTCAACAAAACGACAGAAAGCAATTTGATCTTCAAAAGAATTTGTGCACCACAACCCAAGGGGAAGCAGTTCAATCTTCGATTTTTTTTCATAGTCTGTTCTGTTTGAAATTTATTATGGTTTTGATAGATTTCCGAGGCAATCGGATCGGGTAAAGCTGCTAAAAATCAGTTGTGACAATCGATTGCATAAATTAAAATATTGAAAATTTTAATCCATTAGAAGAAGTTTAAATTTAAAATATTTGCAGTCCTAGCTAGATAAGACTGCGGTTTCCGGCACATTTTTTTCCACTCCAAAGGTAGTTAAATATTAAAGTGAAATGTTAAAGAGTGTAATTTATTTTGAATTTAATTAAGGTTTTTCAACGGAATTGGCGTAAATTCCATTGAATCCGGTTACTAAATGTGAAGTGGAACTCTATTCTCCGCGGAGTGAACCGATGGGATTTATTCGGAGAGCAAAACGAATAGCAAGGAGACTAAACAACGAACCGCTAACGATGACAAGCATGGAAACTGACGGGAGCCATAACCAGAGATTAGCATGCGTCGCCGAACCAAATAATGGCAAAGCGCTTATCATGGCTGGGATAACTGCGACTATAACCGCAATTGTAATTAATACCATTTTTTCTACAAATAATAAGCTAAGAATTTTGGATTTTCGAAACCCAATAGACTGAAGAAGTCCGTATTCGGGCACTTGCTCCAATATGGTTCGGAAGATGAGTATGCCAAGTCCAAAAGTTCCGATAAGTAGTCCAAGAGCGCCCAACATCAAAAATATATTTAGATAGGTATTTTCGATCTGATTAAAACTGCTTAACCGGTCTGTCGCCCTGGTGATCTCTGCGCCGTAATGCCGCCAACCTTCCCTAAAATTCTGGTCATTTTCTTTGTTTATTGCAGCCTGAACCAAAAACAGATTGGCGCCGCTAACGGAAGGAAATGCTTTTACAAAGAAATCTTCCGCAATAATTATGTTCCCTTGAAAAATTGAATTCTCGAGTCCGCCGATTAGTTTGAGTTTTAATATTTCGCCTTGTTCATTCTTGTAAATCAGCGTATCACCTATGTTTTTTCCGAGTCCCCACTGAATAACCGTCATGTCTGCGAATGCAGGAATTACCTGATTTGGAAGTTCTGAGTTTAAAGAATTCCACGGATTATTTTCATCCAGCTCTTTCGTGCGGGCGACGAAAGTGAAGGCTTTTCGCTCATTTAAACTTGCCGGATTGCATGCAATTATCCGGGGTCTGGCAACGCGGTTAAGATTCAGACAGCTGGCATCATCACCTGACTGAACGTGAAAGGCCGCTATCTGTGCGTTTGCCGGTAAACCCAAATCATCTTTTGCCTGAGCGGCAGATGGATCAAATAAAACAGGCAGAGTCGTCTCGATAAAATAAGTATAACCTCCGGTGCCGGTTGAGGGTTTGTCAGCATTCACTGAAGTCTCCTTGCGGAATAATCCGGTAGAGATAACAAGGAAAATTCCAATAGAAAGGAAGCTAACCGAGAGCAGCGTCCGCTTTCTTTCTCCTGAAAGTCGTTTAAGAATAAATGAACAGAGCGAAAAAGCATTTGCTGACTCTTTTTCGGCCAAACTCCGGAGCACAAAATCAAGCAAAAAAAGCAGTCCGGGCAATAGACCGAATCCGCTCAGGTAAAATAGCTCCGTGTTCACGGCACCCGCTTCTAATCCGCCCGAAATCAGACTCAGCAAGGACAACGCGATTAGCGCTACACCTATTATGAGCGACCGCTTTCGTTTACTTACGATTGTCTTTTTTGCTTCTTTTCGCACATTCACTAATTGGTATTTCAGAAAGCGATTTAATACCAGGTAAAATAAGAGAACTGATATCGCAGCTATGGCCAAGAAGCCAATGAAGATGGTGAATGGCTGAACATAGATTTTTGCAATTGTAGTCCGTACGATGTCAAACCAAATTGTGTTGATAGCTTTTAGAATCAGCAGATCATAGAGCAATGCAAATGGAGTTCCAATAATTATTCCCGCGCCAATCAGGAACGAGGCTTCGGTAAAGATTATATTCCTGATTTTATAAAGCGAAAATCCGGTGGCTCTCAAAACGCTGATTTCACTGGTTCGATACTCAAGAAAAAGCTTGAACAGCAAATAGGCGAGTAGGAACGCGGCAACTAGTACAAAAAAGCTAAGTCCGATAAACAATTGGCCAAAATCGACTCCGCTGGCTGCTGCCGTTAATCCTTCCGATTTTACATTCCTTACCTCAAAACCCACTTGGGATGGCAAAATTTTCGTGAGAATTACATGCTCCAGATTTTTCTCATTTGTGTTTTTGAAGTGGACGGAAGTGGATTGGCCGAAACGGTTTCCCCATAATTTTTTGGCCGTTTTAAGAGAGACGAATGCCTTGGGAGTGCCCTTGTGCTCTTTCCAATATTTTTCGTCCTGGGGCCTGATTTTTTTTAGATCGACAGGCACACCCGTTTTCCAATCGCGGCAATTTCCCACATCTGACAGACCGGGAATGTCGGGCATTAAATTTGGATCGGCGAGGGCGCCCTCCATCCTGAAAATTCGCTCTACCCGGAAGGTGGTATCCTTTTGAACGAGTTGGCGCAGCGGGCCAACTTCGTAATAGCTAATTTTCAGGGTGTCCTTTTCTTTAAGTCTTAAATCAGCCGCAAGCCATTCACTTACAATAATCTGATCATCGGAAAGAGTATCGCTGGTCGACACAAACGAATAGGGCGTTTTGCTTCCGTTGAGCGAAAAGTCGTTGATGAAATAACTGAATACCGGATATGATTCCCGAATAGAATCGGTACAAAATTGTTCTATCGCGGGTTCCAGAAATACTCTGTCAGATTTTAGTTCCGTGTAGTTTAATGTTGGATTTTCCCTGATACTGAGATTCATATCTTCCAGCTTCCAACTTTGTTGCAACTTTTGAATTAGGTCCTGGCGGGAGATTCCATCTTCAACCAGAATCACATTTGCCTTTTGTTGCAGTTGCATCTGCTGATTCAACCAGTCCAGGTTCAGAAACAGATTTCGGGGTGATGATTGGATATTTTGTAAGCTGAAGTTGCCAAATTCATTCGCTTGAAGGATTCTTGCCACCACCACCCGAAACGAAATGGTTGTTTCTGTGGCTGAAACAAAGGGCGTATTAGCCGGGAAAGTAGTCAGTTTGGTAATCCTGATCAGAAATTCATCCCCGACTTTGAGACCGGTAATGTCCGCCAGATTCGCATTTATAGCGGCTTGATTTCCGGTTAGGTTGAATGCTTTCGAATGGTTGGCAAAATAATTCAGGCTTGAGTCCACACCCCAAACAGCTACCTGGTTAAGCTGAAATTTGCCTCCGTCCAGCACGCCAATTCCGTTGGAACGAAGCAAAGCGGTTGTCTTTATGGCGGTCCCGGAAGACAGATCCTCTGCCAATTGTTTTCTGAAAAGTCTTTCGCCACAGGTAATAGCGTGTGTGGTCTGCCCGAGGCGGTTTAGCGTAATTTGTCCAAGACTAAACTTTACCGAATCCCCAATTATCAGCGCACCCAGCAGAATTGCGGTACTTAATGCTACGCCGAGAACTACCGTGAGGTTTAATCGACGGTAAAACCAGAGCGAGCGGAGAATTAGTTTGGCAGGAGACATGAAAAGGAAGAGTTGAGAGTTGAGAGTGGAAAGTTGAAAGTTAGGTGGATTATTTGGTTTTAATAAGTTTGCCGTCTTGCATCAAATAAACCGAATCCATCTTTTGGGCGACCTCCATCGAATGCGTTACCACGACAAGCGTAACGCCTTCTTCTGCATTGAGTTCGACTAGCAGGTCTATCAGATTAAATGCGGATTGATGATCGAGTGCACCGGTTGGTTCATCAGCCAGTATAAGATCGGGGTGGTTTATCAACGCTCTTGCAACGGCTGTACGCTGACATTCACCTCCCGAAAGCTCTCCAGGTTTCTGGTGCGCTACCGCTGAAAGTTCTAATCTTGAAATTAAGCGCTCTGCATGAGCCAATGTTTCACTTCCTTGCAGGCCTTTGTCCGTGAGCGTGGGCAATAGGATGTTTTCGGTGAGCGTAAGCTGGGGCAGGAGGTGATGAAGCTGAAATACAAACCCGATTTTTGTGTTACGAAATTTGGCCAAATCCTTCTCCTTGAGGGCTGTAATATCCTTATCTTCAAAGATTATCCTACCGGAGTCGGGACTGTCAAGCGTACCAATCAGGTTGAGCAAAGTCGTTTTGCCCGAGCCCGACGGACCCACAATTGCAATGCGCTCGCCTTTCCCGATTTGAAGATTCAGGTTATCCAATATCTGCCTTTGCTTCGTACCGCTCTCGTTGAAATAGCTTTTTGAGATTTGCTCAAGCCGTAAAATCATACAGTTTAGTGTTAATTCAAGACGTTATTGTGCGTGGTGATGTGTCAGATTTGCTTTGTAGGTATTTAGTGCGTTTTCATATATCTGCACCATCTTTTTTGCCTGTTTATGAATGTCAAAATGGTTTTGTACGCCACTAATTCCGGCGGTGCTTAACTCTTGTAATTTTTCCTTATCCAGGATGACGGAAGCAATTGCGCGAGATAGGGATGCGGCATCGTTCGGCGAATAAATGAGGCCACCCCCACTCAGACCGATCACCTCTGGAAATGCACCCAATGATGGCTGAATCATGGGAACTCCGGAGGCCATCGCCTCAAGCTGGTAGAGTCCGAATGCCTCGCCATTCAGGACAGGCACTGAAAGCAACGACACAGAATCGAAAAAATCCTGCCGTTCCTCTCCTTCAAATTCATCAATCCACCATACCATTTGGGACAGGCCAGCCTTCGATAATTTGTTTTTCTGTTCCTTGATAAAATGCAAATCATCATCCGTATATCCACCCGTAATTCTCAGTTCCACTGAATCGAATTGACTATCTTGTTTCAGCATGATAAAGGCATCAACCAGGATTGACAGTCCATTTTCTTCACACATTCGGGACAGAAATCCGATAGCAGGTTTCTTGTTTGCTATATTTTGGGGGGAGTAGTCATCCGGATCCACCCCAATATGAACAGTAGTTATTTGCTCATCGCGAATGGTCATTTTTTTGCGGATTTCAGCCGCATAGAAGTCACTTACTGGGATAAATGCATCCACTTCCGTGCCTCGCGAACTCATCAGATTCCACACTTCGGTTCTGTATTTCTCCGTCATGACATCAACCCAAACATCTTCATCCTGCAGCGAGCAAACTACCGGGATGTTTATTTTTTGCCTGATACGCCGGGTCAGGCCGAGTAGCAACGCGTTCGATAAATGAACGATATCCGGTTTTGCTTCTTCCGCTAGCCAGTCGACCATTTTTTCCAATTCATCTTTTTGCCTGCCCTCTTCACCCAACAACATGGAAAGAGTCATTTCCTCCAGTCCCTTGGCTCTGGTTGAACCGGCCTTTTGAGCGGCCATATGCAGCACGCTCTTTGAATCAAGCGCATGTTCGATGAAGGAGGGCATGTGCCTGAAAAGCGAATAGTTCTGTTTGAGATAGAGGTTCACGGCGCCATAAAATACGGGGACATCGTTCAAATCGTGGGCATCATCGAACAGCGGGAGATACATGGGTACTTTAATCACTTCATGTCCAAGGTCTTTCAGCGCCCGAACATATTTGCTGTCGCGCAGACAATTGCCACAATAAAAACTTCCACCCGAACCGGGTATTATATGCGCTATCTTCATAAAAACGTGCTAAGATTCATACTAACCATTCTCTACCCGAAAACATAGATCCTGCCATCACCAGCTCCAACCACGATTTTCCCGGAAATAACTGCCGGATTTCCGAAAATTGGACTTCCAATCTCATATTTCCAAAGTTCCTTTCCCGATATCAAATCATGAATGTACAAAATGCCATCCATCGTTCCGGTGACAACCTTCCCGTTTGCTATTACGGAAGATGATTCAATCCGGTTACTTGTTTTAACCTTCCAGATCACTTTCCCGTTATTCTTATCAAAACAGTAGAGCATCCGGTCCTGATTTCCAATTACGATATACTTGTCGCTGATTGATGGTGAGGCAAGGAATGGAAGGTTCTTCTCCGGATCTTTGTATGTCCAGGTCACTTTACCGGCATCCAGATCCAAACAGAAAAAGCGTCCTTCATAGTCGCCAACATATGCCAAATGACCTTCAATCAGCGGCGAGGATGCCACATACGTTTCGAGTTTTATCTTTTTGAAGACCTTTCCCGTTTCGATGTTCACCAAATGGACAAACCCGTCACAGCCTCCAAATACCGCGTATTTGCTGTAGATAGCGGGCGCTCCGTTGATATAATTATCAGACTCATACCGCCAGGTGCTATCGCCTTTGACTAATCCGACAGCATGCAGATTGTAGTCGTAGCTTCCAACCAGTAATCGGATTTTGGAACCGAATTTGTACCAATTGGCAGAGCCCATTATTTGATTATCCGTTTTGTATTTCCAGATTTGTTTGCCCGTTTTCTGATCAACCCTGAAAAACCACCCATCCAGATTTCCAAAGAATACAGATCCTTCAAGTAAAAGGGGAGAGGCCTCAATGCTGTTTCCTGAGGTAAATTTCCACTTTTGCTTGCCATCAAATCCTAAAGCATAGAGATTTCCGTCTGTGGATCCGCAAAAGATCGTTTGTCCGGATACCACGGGTGAGGCTTTGATATCATCCCCGGTAGGGAAGGAGAACAATAATTTGGGAGCATCTGGAATGGTTTGCGAAGTTACTCCCGTCAGTTGCTGATTGCCTCTGAATATTGGCCAGTCCTGCTGCCCAAACAAAGAACAAGTTTCGAACAAACATAAAATCGCCAGAATTATTACTCGTGATTGCGCCATCTTCGGATATTGTCAGTTTTTATCGACCGTAAAAATACCAAACTCTTTCTATAAACCAGTGAACATTTTTTGGGGAGGGTATGAGTTTAAACTGGTCGTAAAAACATTTTTTGTATCTTTTTATAATTTATTAACCTCAATTTTAGGCTTATATATGACTTTTATACAGCTTTTTCGATAAAATGTCGTAAATTGCAACAATTCTACAAATCATTCCCGATTCATTCTTTAAAAGGGAATTTCGCCACTCCGACCACTTTAGAGTAAATTAGATTAGTGGCAATTTATTAGTAAAAATTAATACCAGGAAAAATGGGAGCCAATCATACACACGACAAAAAGCCAATTACAATAAACTCTCCGGATCTCTCTAAGTTACAGGCCGTTGTAATTGACGTAAAGACAATTTTGTATATAGCCTTAGATGCAGATCCTGATTTGGCGAAGAGCAGCTATTTGGCAAGAGTTGGAATGAAGAAATTATAAATCAATCTGTTCCTCCTTATTTGTCTGCGATAATGCGCCTGTTGGACATGCATCAGCAACAAGGATGGCGGTTTTTTTCAGTCCATTTTGTATCTCTTCGTTGAATGGGACACCGACCTTGACATCGAAGCCTCGTCCGATAAAGGTGAGACCTAGTTCTTCCTGATGGAGGCGCGTTAGTCGTACGCAAATGCCGCATTTAATGCATTTTGTTGGTTCATAGATAATTCCTTCTCTGTGAACGAATTTTTCTACAGTTTTTCTTTCCCCGCTATTGAACCGTTTTTGATCAGCCTGAAACTGGTTTGAGAATTCCCGCAACAGGCATGACTCCGGCTTGCGGCAATCGCAGTGCATGCATCGCTTGGATTCCAGAATCGCCGACTCTATTGAAAATTTGGATTTTGCTGCTGTCTGCCTTGGATGATCCTCCGAATCTTTCTGATAATGCCCGAATTCTTCAGCTAAGAGTCGGCCAAATTTCGAATTGAACCGGGTTGGATATCCTTTGATTTTTTCTGAGTTGAAAAATTCATCGATAACGGTTGCAACCTCTTTTCCCTGACCAACCGACCGCACTGCCATTTTTGAAGTGCGGAGTGCGTTTCCTACGGCGAATATCTTATCATCGGAGGTGAGATAACTTAGCTTGTCCGCAACAATTCCCAGATTATTCGTCTCCAAGCCGAAACTGAAATTTTCATTCTGTATAGTGCCCGTCGATACTACGATGGCATCAAAGTCCGATTTTAAAGCTGAAAATTTTTCCGCATCAACGGATTCGTTTAAGCGGAGCTGAACCCCTATCGCAAGAATCCGGTCTATTTCCATTGCAATAATCTCTGCTGGCAGGATTTCTTTGTCGATCTGTAATAACGAACCTCCCGGGGAGGCTGCTCTCTCAAAGATGACGCTTTGATGACCCATCTGTTGCAGATAATAAGCTGCCGCCAACCCGGCAGGACCTGCGCCGATGATAGCAACTCTCTTTCCTGACATCGTATTTAATGGTGGTTGGTACGGGTCGGGCTTTTGCAAATCTTCTTCTCCCACAAAACCTTTGAGCAGACAGATTGAAACTGCCTCATCAACTTGCTTTCGCCTGCATGCTGCCTCGCATGGGGCAGGGCAGATCCTTCCCAAAATGGAGGGCAGGGCAATGTCACGTTTTACTACTTCCAAAGCTTTTCCAAACTCTTCCTTCGCTATCAGGCGGTTCATCAGCGGAATGTTCATGTGAGCCGGACAAACCAGTTGGCAGGGGGCTTCACAATCGCCTACATGCTCGCTGAGTAATAATTCCAGCGCCGTCTTACGCGACTCAATGACTTCAGCGTCGTTAGTCACAATAATCTGGCCTTCCGCCGCAGGCGTGGAACAGGAGGCAAACAACTGACCATTTTTGGCGTTCTTTACCAGGCAAACCATGCATGAGGTGATATGGCCGGTTTCTTCCAGATAGCACATCGTTGGAATAGCGATGCCAATTGATTTGGCCGCCTGTAAGACGGATGTGCCGGGAACTACCTCTATTTGTTGATTATCAATTGTAAGTTTTACCATATCAAAATAGCGTTTGGCTATTAGTGTTTTTTGCATTGCAGAGTTGAAAGAGTATGATCGTCTTTCCGTTCCGCAACTTATATTAAATTATATCCACCGCTTCAACCGGACAAACCTCCCGGCATGCATCGCATTTGATACAAAGGTCGGTTATAACTTCATGTTTTTGATGCGGTTTAAAGAGAATTGCTTCTGTCGGACATTTTTGTGCACATTTCGTGCATCCGATACACAAATCGTTAATCTGGTACCGGATCAGATCGGAGCATTTTCCGGCAGGACATTTGCCATTGATGTGGGCAATGTACTCTTCCCGAAAGTATCTCAAGGTCGAAAGAATCGGATTTGGAGCTGATTTACCTAATCCGCACAGGCTACCCTTCTTCGTCCAGCCGGCAAGATGTTCCAGTTCGTCCAAATCTTTCTCCACACCTTTCCCTGAAGTGATCTTCGTGAGAATATCCAGCATTTTCTTGGTTCCAATGCGGCAGAAAGTGCATTTTCCACACGACTCATGTTGGGTGAACGATAAGAAATAGCGTGCAATATCCACCATGCAGTCGTTCTCGTCAAGAACTACCAATCCTCCAGACCCCATCATTGCACCAACTTCCAGCAGGGATTCATAATCTATTGGCGTGTCGTATAATTGAACAGGCACGCATCCGCCGGATGGTCCGCCAATCTGCACTGCCTTGAATTTTTTCCCGTTTTGGACTCCTCCTCCAATTTCTTCAACAATCTGCCGGACTGTAATCCCCATTGGCACCTCGATTAATCCACCCCGGTTGACTTTCCCCGCCAAGGCAAATACCTTGGTTCCTTTGCTGGTCGGACTTCCAATCGAAGAAAATTTCTCCGCGCCCTCATTGATGATGTAGGAGACTTGCGCAAATGTTTCCGTGTTATTTATGAGCGTCGGCTTTTCCCATAACCCCTTTTCGGCGGGAAATGGCGGACGAATGCGCGGAAAACCCCGCTGACCCTCAATAGAGGCAATAAGGGCAGACTCTTCACCGCAGACGAAAGCGCCAGCGCCTTCATAAATAGCGATATCGAATGAGAAGTTTGTTCCTAAGATGTTCTTTCCAAGCAGATTGTTCTCCCTGCAATTGATTAGTGCCTGACGAATCCGAACGACTGCCAACGGATATTCAGCGCGGATATAGACGTATCCCTGCGTTGCATTTACTGCGTATGCACCAATCAACATTCCTTCAATGACCCGATATGGATATGACTCCAATAGCATCCGATCCATGAATGCGCCGGGATCGCCCTCATCTCCGTTGCAAATCAGGTATTTCGTATCCGAAATGTGATGTGAAACCAGATCCCATTTTAATCCGGTAGGAAATCCGGCGCCACCTCTGCCCCGTAAACCGCTATCTTTGATTGCCTCAATTATCTGTTTGGATGACATCTCAGTGAGGCAGGTCTTCAGGGCTTCGAAACCTTTATGTGCCTTGTATTCCTCCAAATCGAGCGGATTAATGACACCCCGGTACCGGGTAGCAATTGGTATCTGCCGATCTAAAAAATCGGTGACCTGCTTTTCCCGCGCATCGATCGAATATTGTTTAACACCATCCCAAACAGCACTCGTCTGTGCTTTTTCAAACAAATGGTAGATGTTATTTTTTAGTTTATTGAGATAGCCCGGAGGTTTAAAATGAGTGGCGATGATACCCTGAATCTCTTCGGGTTTGACCTTGGCATATAATATCGGCTTTTTATCAAAAGGAATTACTTCTACCAGCGGCACCTGATGGCACATTCCGACACACCCCACATTTTTAAGGCTCACTTTAATCCCCGTGTCTGCCACTGTCTCCTCGACCGCCTTTTTTACCTCTTCACTACCGGATGCCACACAACAGGAACCCAGTCCAATTCTGATTTCTCCTTGAATTTCATCGCCTGAAGCGCTCCTGAAAAGCCCTTTTTCCGATTTCGGATTACCCGAATGCTGCTCAAAATCGGTCAGCATGCTTTCAACCTTTTCGGATATTACATGGCCGTACGTTATTTCATCTATCTGAACAACAGGAGCAAGCGTACAGCAGCCGAGGCAGGAAACCTTTTCGACTGTATATTTTCCTGAAGCATCCGTATCCTGGTCACCGGTGAGTTTAAAATGTCGACGGAGCGTATCATACACATGGTTGGCACCTTTCACATGACAGGCAGTTCCAACGCACACCTTGATAATATGCTCTCCAACGGGCTGCATCCTGAACTGCGAATAAAACGAAGCAACGCCAACAATCTGTTCCGGTGTGATGGCGGTCTTTTTACAAACATATTTTAAAGCATCCTCAGGCAAATAGTTAAATTTCAGCTGAATAGCCTGCAGTATCGGTATCACAGAATCAGCCGATCGCCCCTTCTGGTCAATGATTTGATCTACTGCCTGATAGATGAATATTGTTTCGTTCACGTTTTCCTTATCTGATTATTTTGACCCAATACAATACAATTGATTAATTCCCCGAAGATATATTCTTCCTTCTGCAAACACGGGTGAGCAAACAGACTTCTCACCTAATTCTGGGGTGCCAATCAATTGGTAGTCGGGTGTTGCCTTTACTATATGTGTTTTACCTGACATATCTGTAATATAAACTTTCCCATCTGCAAAAATCGGTGAAGCATAGAAGGAGTCGCCATATTCCTGACTCCAATTTTTCTTCCCGGTTTTCGCATCGAAACAGGCGAAAACACCGTAAGAGGTTGCAATATATAGTAATCCTTTAACCGCTAACGGACTGGATACTTCCGGCAGGAATTCGTCGGATTCCCAAGCTATTTCAGGATTTGCACCTAGCTTGATGCCAACTAATTTTGCGTATTCATTTGCCGCAAATACCATTCCATCGGAATATCCTATCGAAGGACCGACTTCCCCGGAGAGACAGTCTACCGACCATATTTCTTTCCCGGTCTCGGGATTATAGCCACTCACATTTGGATTCGAGGACAAGATCAATTCGCTATTTTTTCCGGTGTTAACCAGGGCAGGAGAGGACCAGGCAATTTTGGATTTCCGGAGTGTCTCCCAAACGGTTTCACCCGATTTAGTAGACACGGCAATGAGTTTTCCTGTTTTATTGGTATCGTACTGAATAAGCAATTTGTCCTTATAAATAATCAACGAAGAGGAGTGCCCGTAATGGTTATCAGGTAATCCCAGGTTTCTTGCCCAAAGCCGATTGCCCGCCATATCAAATGCAATTACATCACCAGTCGCGAAGATGGCAAATACGGCACGGCCATCAGTTGCCATCGTTGGAGCGGCGAGTCCGGTATCTGTGGTCACTTTTGGTACGCCCGCAGGAGAGCCAGCGATTTTGTCGGCAGCGGCTTCCCAAAGTAATTTTCCGTTGTTCTTATCATAACAATAAACCATTCTTGCCTGCGCGTCTGCACCGGTAACAAATAGCTGATTGCCCCAAATAATCGGAGAACTGAATCCGGCTTTAGGAATTTTTACCTTCCAGATAACATTTTTGCCACTTGCACCGTTCCATTCGGATGGTACGTTCTTTTGATATGCCACACCGATTCCTTCCGGTCCGCGGAAGAACGGATAGTTTGCCTTTAATTCTCCAGTAGTCGGGAAAGGTGTAGGAGTTGCCGTTTGGGCCGGCTTACCCTGTTCTGGAACTACCTTGTTGACGGTCGAATCAATGCCGACTTTATTCACAGAGCCCTTCGAACCATCCAATTTAGCTGTGGTGTCAGATACATTTACCTGATTTTGAACCGGAGGAGCTGAAACAGCCACAGATTTTACCTCTGTGTTATTTTCGTTTTCGTCAACTTTGAAGTCTTTCAATAAATTGCTGGAAAGAAAGCCTGAAAGTATCGCCACGACAAATAATCCTGAGCCCGCATAAATGACCCATTTCCTGGCCAATAACTCATCCAATCTTTTGGGATTATTAATCCGGTCCATCTCCTGCAATCCGGATTTCAGGGAGGTTATGGTTCTCACCGAAAGTATGGTGATCAATACTCCCAACATCAACAGATAACTACCGGTACGGATCTGCCATTGAGTTGTAAAATAGGCCTTTCTGGCAATGAGATCGAATGCTCTGATCTCTTGTTTTAAATTTTCATCGGAAGGATTTTGGCTGAGGCGTTTTACCAATGCCGGAATCGTCTTGTTGTTGATCGGGTCGTTCAACTTCGACTGAACGAAATTGGTAATCAGCAAAAACGTCATTATCAATGAAAAAAATGCAGCGAACCAGCCAACTCGCGAAGCAAGTTTGATTTTATCGTTATCAGAAAGATTAAATATGCTCATAAAATTTTACTATTGATAGTAATAAGTCACTCTTTGACCGGACAATATGGGATGCATCGTGCGCAACTCAGGCAATTAGTCCTGTTAGGCTCCCAATCGTCCCTTCTTCTAAAAGTTGACAAACGAATCAGACTGGTTCCAATCACCAATCCCATGAATCCACCTAACAGCCAGCCACCTATATAAAATTGCCTCCGGATTGCCACCGCTTCTGCGACCAATTTCTCGGTAGATTTTCCCATGCTCATAAAAGTCCGTACATCGATGTTGTTCGGGTCATTCTTTACCTCAGGATGTTTGACAATTAAATCGGCCAGATAGACCGTCCTGTTGATAAGTGAAAGCGGAACGTGCATCTTGGATCCGGCAAATCCGCCAATTCCAATCCAAAGTGGAACTAAGAGAAAATAAGTCATGTACCTGTTCACATTGCTGCGTCGTTTTCCGGTTTCCACGATTGGTTCATCGATGGCGCCGAACGGACAGGAGTTCGCGCATAATTTACATTGGATACAGGCTGATGGGGTTATACTCATGTGACTGGAGGAAAATTTCGACATCCAGCCGAGCAGAACGCCGTAAGGGCAAAAGAACCTGCAATAGGGTCGTGCCACGAAAACGCCAATCAGCAGAAAAAGAACACCAAGAGCCAGCATATGAAACGGAGCATCGAATCTGAAAATTCCCACAAACGGATCGTACCGACAAATAATAAAATCAGATTTGGTAACCACGTATAAAACGGCCAATCCGAGATACAAATATGGGATCAGTCCCAGAATTTGCTGAATCCATTTTGGTAGCGTGATGGGCCTAAACGCCACGATGTCCTGAATAGCTCCGAGCGGACATGCACCGGCGCAGAACACGCGTCCGGCAAATAGAGCAAAAACAAGCGGTAAAAGGAAAAAAATCAGGGCGGTGACAGGTATCGCATACGTGGGATCGACGATTCCCAGGATGATATTTTGGATGGAACCAACTGAACAAATACAGCCTTCCCGATAGAAACCGAAATATAACAAGGATAATACCGAAATCCAGAAGACCCCCTTTCGGGAACGTTTTTTAAGCACCAACCAGGTGGTAGTCAACAGAACCACAAGCAGCAGTACAACATCTAAATACTCCAGAAATTGAAATCGGGCGGATGGCGCTGTTGTGAAGGGCTGTTTATATCCGGTGGCAAATTCAGGCATCGGAAACCTCTGTTGCGCTTCGACGGCCATCGAGGTAACCGCATCAAAGGTCAGCACTACCAGAATCAAAAAATATTTTACGAGTCGAATCATTCGTTGCTATTAAACAATTTGTTGACATGTCATTTAGGGACCCACAACGAGAACCTTGACATTAAATTTTATCCTTGCTTATCAGTTCTTTTTTGAAGCCACCCTTTATCAGATATGGTTTGCTTGCCGGCACACGCACAAATGCCTCTGCCGGACAAAGTCGTGCAATGGCACATTGGTTACAATTTTTACACAGGTTGTGCCGAATCTGCAAATGCAAAGATCCATTTCCAAACGAAGTGCATCCCGCAACGCATTTCGCACATCCGATGCACAAATCTTCATCGATGACATATTCATAAAATGGATCCTCAATAAACTTTCGTTTGATTGCCGCGGTCGGACAGAGTTGGTTCTCGGCAGCCGTGCTTCGGGCATTTGAATCAGGCTTCAAATAACCTCCGCATAAATCACAATATCCGCACAAATTATAGGCATGAACACATTTTACCGCCGACGGCATCATGACACATTCGGTAGCGCAGCGTCCGCATTGCACACATTTAAATGGATCGATCTGCCAGACCAATCCGTTAGCCTTCGATTTCAATACGGAAAACGTTGCTATGCCTACCAGTGAGCCGCCCAATGCAATCTGCATGCTGCTTTTCAGGAAGCTTCGTCTTGCGGTATTTTTTGGTTCGGACTTCTCAACCATATCTTCGTTATAAACCTTTGTTACTCATTTCTGTATCCCGCTGCTTTTTTGCCGGATCCAGATTGCAGCTGGCAATCTGCTGACATTTACTGCAAAACTGATTATTTCCGCAACCATTCATACTGATGCGGTTTTCAGTCACCAAATAGACCGTGCCTCCGACCATGGCCGACAAGCATGTAAGTCGGCCAACTTTTCTGAAAAATTCCCTTCTGTTAGTTGCCATTTTGTTTCCTTTCAAATATTCGCACTTGGCGCCTGTCGAGGTCGAGCGCTAAAATCCGCTCTTCTGAATCAACAGCAATATCAGCCGCATACCAACCATTTGCAAACATTTCCGGTGACGCAACAATTCCCTTCAGTACACCATGTTGATCGTACAATTTGATGCGGGGAATCCCTTTTTCGCTGGTGATAAACGAATTGTCCGGAAGTATGGCGAATTGTGCCGGATTGCAGCATCCGTAAAACCCATCAATTTTCGTGGAGGCTTTTCCCCATGAGGTACGCAATGAACCATCATGATTGTAGTTTTCCAGTGTGTGGCGTCCGGTATTTGCTACCCACAGAAATCCATTATCATCAAAAGCTAAATCAAAATACGGACTCGGAATAATGTACCCGGGAACTCCTTTTACTTCATCCTTTTCTCCAATCTTTTCAAGGATATTTCCTTTTGTATTGCATTTGTAAACAACCCGGTTGCCAGCGTCTGCCACATAGACTGCAGAATCCCTAACGGCCAGCGAAGTGATCACGGATCGGCTGTCAAATGAATTCCATTTATCCAATATTTTCCCTTTCAAATCAAACGAAGCAACAGAATGCAGCATTCCTATCCACACCTTATTCGTCGGGTTGGGAGCGATGCAATTCGCAGTGTCAGGCAGCAAAACTCTGGACAACTCCTTTCCGGAATAGTCGTAGGTCAGTAGAAATTTCTCTGTAACAATCAGAATTTGTTTGCCCATGGCGGCAATCCCTTTTAATGAATCGGCTTCCACCGAAAAGGTAATTGCTTCTTTGTACAAAACCGCGGTGCTGTCAATTTTTTTGAATTCTTCTAAATCGTATTTGTAAGGATTTTCAATATTCTTGCCAGCTTTATTTCCGATGAAATCTTTGCAGATAATAAAAATTACGGCCAAAGTCATCAGTATCAGAAGAATATTTACGTGTTTTCGTTTCATATATTAATCCCTTGTTTTTAATTGCCTCACGAAATTGCCCCGGTTCAAATTCTCCCGGCAGGTTTACCACTCACCGGATTTCTTTCAAAATCAGTTTACGCTGACACAATACATGGTCTTGGAATCACGAAGTAACAGCCGGCCATCCGCCAAAGCCATCGGAGCCCATGCATCGCTACCGTCGAATAGTTTTTTTTGCGCCAGCTGGATATATTTTTTCGCATCCGGCTTAAGCATTGTCAGCGTTCCATCGTCACTCAGTACAAACATTTTATTGTCGGCGATCAGGTATGGCCCCAATCCAAATCTTCCTTCTTTACCTGAAGACCATATAATTTTAGTCACATCCTCCGGACTGACGCAGATCAACTGATTGCGTAATGGTCCGGCATCTTTCGGCTGGATCCCATAAAGCAATCCATTCCATACAACCGGTGTTTGCTGTTCACTTGCCAAGCCGCTTTTGGGTGGATATTCTTTCAGCACCTTAACAGCATATTCATTGGATGACTGCGTAACCTGAATCATCATACTTCCGGCACCATAACCGGCGCTTAGAAATACCTTGCCATCCGGAAAACAGACTGGAGCAGGAGCTACCACTGCATGATTCCATGCACCGGATTGCCACAGAATTTTCCCCTCATCCGGTCCTTCTGCCGAGACGCCCAACACGCCACCGACGGCGCTGTAAACGTACATCTTTTTGCCATTCAATGTCCATGGCATGACAGAAGAGTGAGACATCTTAAAATTACCAGGATTAGGCGTCTCCCAAAGTGTTGTGCCTGTTGCGCAATCTACAGCTGCCATGATTACACTTCCACCAGGAGCGATAATTACTTTATTCTTATCGATCATTGGACATTGTCCGGTAAACCAAAGCGGCACCTCCGTCTTATATTGTTTTACCATATCAATTCCCCAAAGCAGATCGCCGGACTCCCGTTTAACACACATAACATGGCAACGCGGACCAATAGTGACAACATAATCAGCCGTAACGGCAGGCACCGTCCTGGACATTCCATGATTCCTTTTCAACGTGACTTCGTACGAACGACGCCACAGTTCCTTTCCATCTTCTAAGGCAAAGCAACGAAGCGCATCTTCTCTTTTCTTTTCATCATAATCCATGAGATAGACTCTTCCTTCGTACACGGCAGGCCCGGCATGTCCTTCACCTAGCTCAACAGACCAACGTATCTCGGGTTGATTCCCCGTCCATGAATTTCTTAGCTGCCCTGAATTCGTGACAATATTATCATAATTAGCGCCTCTGAAATTTGTCCAGGTAGCTTTTGAACCAGATTGCGAACTACCAAAAAGTTGAAATTTATCCCCGATTTTCACGGCTTCATTTACCAACGCAGAATCGTTGCCACGATTATCCTGACCAGGTATGCTTTCGGTAAAATGGCGCGTAGGATCTTTCAGTAACCACCAAAAAAACAGGATCAGCGCAAGGGAAGCCAGCAAAAATCCACCGCTTTTTATGTCAAATTTCAATTTAGTATTCAATCTAATTGATTTCGGATATTGAATTAAGCTTTGATTTTGTAGACAAACAAGACGTCACCATGCCTCAAATACATTTTTCCGTTCAAGATATATGGATGAGACCAATAGGGACCGCTGCCGCCTTCCAATTTAAAGGAACTAACCAGATCAAATTTTTCAGGATTTGGTTTTACAAGTCCTACAGTTCCTGATTTTTCCTCCATAACGTAAAACATTCCATCGGCATAAATAATGTTACCCTTTGTTATCCAGGCTTCTTCATATTTTACTGCCCCGGTCTCCCAATTCAAACAAACCCATTTTCCCTTGCTGTTGTTTTCCCAATTGGATCCGTAGATAAATCCATCTTTTTCAATAACACCTCCGTGATGATTGTCAAGCACAGAATTACTCCATTTTTCAGTTACCGCAGTGCCTTCTTCATTCATTTGCAGCATTACATTAGGGTAATTATATCCCATGGTTAGAAATATTTCCCTTCCTTTGCATGTCGGTATATCTGTCCAAATTAGATCTTTATCTCCATCTCTCATCTTTTTTTCATCGAAATATCGATAAGTCCAGGCCACTTTCCCGCTGTTCGGATCCAATGCAATGAGGTACTGTGTCGTGACGGCAAGAATAAAGCGGAATTTTCCATATTGATATAAACTTGGAGAGGCATAAGCCCTTTGGCCTCCAACAGGAGCACTTTGCCAAATCAGTTTTCCCGTCATTTTGTCTAAGGCAACAGCCGATGTTTTTGCCCCGCTCGGACAACAGATTACTTTGTCATCCACAATCAAAGGCGACTCTGATGCACCCCAGTTATGCCAACTGGCACTATACTCTTTGTCAACATTGACTTTCCATACTATTTTTCCATCCGCTATGTCAACACATGCCAATTCTCCCACACCACTGATGACATAAACTTTGCTTCCATCAATTGTTGCGGAGCCCCGGGAATCAGGAAACGATTTTGTCCAGGAACGACCGTAAGCGACCTTCCATTTAACAGATCCATCCGGCTTGATACAAGTGAGATAGTCGAGAGTGTCTATCATACCGGTGGCAAAAATATATTGGTCAGTTGCAATGACAGAGGAATATCCCTTTCCGATCCCTTCAACCTTTAACAACAGTTGTGGTCCTCCTTCTGGCCAGGTTTGCAACAATCCAGTATCTGGAAATTTCCCGTCACGCAGCGGTCCGCGAAATTGAGATTGCTGGCCGTGAACACTTAAGGCAACAAGCAACAAAAAAATGGCTGTTTGAAAAATTTTCATTTTGAAATATTATAAGCAATTAATGTATTTCCATGCCTTACATACAAAACACCCTTGTCAACAACGGGATGTGCCCAGTGTTGCTCCGTTCCGAGCGTCACCTTCGCCTTACTGATTACCTTAAATTCTGATGGATTGACTTCCGCAGAAAACAATTCTCCTTTTTCAGAATACCCGATTAATTGATTGTTGACAGCAATAACAGCTCCTTTGGCCATTACCGTAGATGAATATTTGCGTTCACCGGTTTTCCAATCAATACATTGCCAGCTTCTATCTGAATCACCTGATCCATAGAGATATCCATTAATTAAAACAGCGCCTCCCATTCGGCTGTCGAAGCTTTTGATTTTCCACTCCAACGTGGCTGAACTTCCATCGGCACTGATTTTATACTTTTCGCCGCCTTGTCCATAACCGCTGAAAACGAAGATTCCACCATCAGAATAGATTGGAGTATTTGGGTGAACAGCCCATTGGTTTGGATGTTCGAAACTCCAAAGTAGTTTTCCGATGGTTGCATCGATTGCCAAAATATGGTCAGCAGTATGAGTTATCAATAATTGTCGGTTCGGGAGTTTGACGAGCAATGGTGTACAATATGCCGATAACTCTCCCAGTCCGTAGCAATTCCAAATTGTCTCGCCTGTCATGCGGTTCAATGCCATGACGTTGTTTGTTTTTCCTCCGGGAGTGCAGAAAAGCTTGTCACCATCAATTAGCAACGCCTCAGTAATTCCCCAGGTGATATTTGCTCCATCCATTTGGGAAAACAGATCTTTCTCCCAAACCGGTTTTCCTGATTTGAGATCCAAACAAACAAGTCGGCCGTTTCCTGTCAGAAGATAGGCCAGTTCACCCGCGATGGTAGGGGTGGATCTGGTTCCGGGATAGCTTGCTTCAAATTCTTTTCCGTAATTGTATTGCTGAAGTAGATTCCCCTTTAAATCAAGCACAAACAAAACAGCCTGACCTTCTACCATTCCGTTGATGTAAATTTTATTATTAGCGAAAGCTGGAGATGAAAATCCCTGCCCCAAACGATTGAAAGACCAGATAATCTGCGGTCCATCAGCGGGCCAAACCGGCAACAGTTGATCTACTTTATAGATTCCTGTAGAATTTTCTCCACGCCATTTTGTAATACTTTGAGCGTTAGTATTATAATAACTAATAGCAAGCACGAACAGAATTGATAAAAACTTTCTCATACGCCGGGTTTATTGGGATTATCACACTTTTTCGCAAATATAATCAAATGGGAACTGAAATCTTAGCCGGAGCGGTAATGTGCAAGAATTTAACAAAAAATTAGGAAAAAATCATTTTCTTTATCTCACAATCTACCATACATGAGTTCATATTCGTTAGTTTCAAGACTAAGTTTAGTACTAACCTTGCTTTTTTCGTTTTCGTTTTCAGCATTTGCCAACTACATGCCAATCATAATCGCTTTATTGGCAGGTAGTCTGCTTCTTAATTGCGTATTATCCGACAACCGGGAATTTCACTTTACTGTACCAATGATTCTAATGGCCGGATTGTATCTTTTTTATTCATTGGGAATGATTTGGACTTCCGATAGGTTGGCTGGTAGACAGGCAATCGAAACGATGTTCTCCTTACTACTGTTTCCTATCCTGTTTTCTTTCAGCGCGGAGTTTTTTAGGAAACAGACGCTTAACATCCTGCTGTTCTTTATTTTAGGATGTGTTATTGCTTCCCTGTCGTGCATTTTTGTTGCGTTATGGGAATCCATCTCTATAGAAGCCGGAAGATTGGTTTTTAATCCGATAGATCAGGCATATGCCGGGTGGGAATATGGTGGCAGTCATTTTAAATATACCAACCTATCACTGGTCTTGCATCCGACCTATTTTTCTTGCTATTTACTATTTTCGATAATCTGTTGCATCCAGATTCTGAGAAATGGCACTCTGACTGATAAAAGAATTATCTATGGTTTATATCTTTCAATTCCATTTTTTCTGGTGATGATCTATCTTTTATCGTCCAAGTCGGGAATAATATGCACCATATTATGTGTCATATTTTTTACCGGAACACTTGCCAGACGGCAAAAAAATCTTCGTTCGAAAGTGCTGGTATTATTATCTGGATTTGTATTGGTATTCTTAGCCCTTCAGAATCCTCGTTTTTTTTCTATTACTGAAGCAATTAAGAACCCGGAAAGAGTTAGCGATTTTTCTGAAAATGGAAGTGTTATTTCAAGAGTACATATCTGGAGGGCCGGCGTCGAAATTATTGCGAAGAATTTTTTGACAGGAGTCGGAACAGGCGATTCTAACGCCGAGCTAGTGAAGCAATACGAAATTTACCATCTTTCGGATCCTCTCAGGCTGAAAGCAAACGCTCACAACCAATATTTCGAAACATTTATTGATTTAGGGATCGGTGGATTTCTTCTACTGCTCTCATTATTTATTTATCCCGCAACAAAGGCGCTTACCAGGAAAAATGTTCTCTTCCTGTCGTTTCTTTTTATCCTCAGTTTCAACTTCCTTTTTGAGACAATGCTCAATAAAATGTCGGGAGCAATTTTCCTTGGCTTCTTTTATTGTCTGTTAAG
Organism: Prolixibacteraceae bacterium; assembly: GCA_963663005.2. Lineage (GTDB taxonomy): Bacteria > Bacteroidota > Bacteroidia > Bacteroidales > Prolixibacteraceae > CAINVV01. The sequence continues at coordinate 34,216 of CAXXHH010000003.1, read as the reverse complement.
TATTGATGAGGGGAATTATTTACGACCGCAGAAAGAGTTCAGATAGGAATCTATTTGGTTTTTAAGTAAATCTTTAATTCAGAAATTAATTCGTGAACAAATTCCCTGAGCTCAAAAAATACCTCCTCAATGTGATCCTGTGATTGCTGTTTTGCTAATTCCTCGAGTTTTCGTGCAAGCTCGTAGGGGCGTGGTGCCATAAAATTCCCAATCACACTCTTGAGACTATGGGCATTGAAAGATAAGTTTTGGAAGTCAAGTTCCTGAATGTTTATTTCAAGTTTGGCCAATCTTTCATCCGCCTCCTCCAGAAAATTTTCAATTACTTCCTGAATAGTTTCATCATCGTAATATTGAAAATTCTCGTTGAATTGTTCCCGGTCTATTGTTGCCATGTATCAATTTATATTGTAGCAGCAAAATAATCAATCGTCTTAATCAGTCCCTCCTTCAATTGAATTTTAGGCTCCCAGTCGAGTTCTCTCCTTGCCAGTTCTATATTTGGCTGACGTTGAGTAGGATCGTCAGAAGGCAATGGCATCCGAACAATTTTGGATTTCGAATTCGTCAATTGAATAACAAGTTCTGCCAGTTGCATAATGGTAAATTCATTCGGATTTCCAATATTAACCGGACCGGTAAAGCTTTCGGGAGATGCCATCATGCGCAGCATCCCTTCCACTAGATCGTCTACATATTGAAAACTTCTGGTCTGCTGTCCGTCACCATAAATAGTGATGTCTTTCCCCTGAAGAGCCTGCACGATGAAATTAGATACGACCCGCCCGTCATTGGGATGCATCCTCGGTCCATAGGTGTTGAAGATTCGAATGATCTTAATCCGTACGTTATTCTGTTTGTGATAGTTGACGAACAACGTTTCGGCCGAACGTTTGCCTTCATCATAGCAGGATCTTTCCCCAATGGGATTTACATGTCCCCAATAGCTTTCAGGCTGTGGGTGTATCTGCGGATCGCCATATACCTCACTGGTTGAAGCCTGCAGTATCTTTGCCTTCACTCGTTTGGCAAGTCCCAGCATATTGATGGCTCCCATCACGGAGGTCTTTATCGTTTTGATGGCATTGTATTGATAGTGAACTGGAGATGCCGGACACGCCAGATTATATATTTCGTCGACTTCTATATAAAATGGATTTGTGACATCATGACGGATAAGTTCAAAATACGGATTATCAAGCAGGTGGACGATGTTTCGCTTTTGACCGGTGAAATAATTGTCCAGACAAACAACATCATTGCCTTCATTCAATAACCTCTCGCAGAGATGAGAACCAACAAATCCGGCGCCGCCAGTAACTAATATTTTTTTCTTGATCATTCTTTGATCTTATTTCGTTGATAAATAAACCTTTACTAATAGCTTTAATGTACCGAATTATTTCGTTGTGTCGATACCAATGCAGAAATAGTCAAATCCCTGGCGTTTCATCTCAGCAACCTCATAAATATTTCGTCCATCAAAAATCACAGCCCTGTTTAAAAGCTTCTTAACAATCTTAAAATTAGGGAATTTGAATTCCGGCCATTCAGTAATAAGAAGCAGACAGTCTGCATCGATCAACGCTTCGTACTGATCTTCGGCATATACGATCGAGTCTCCCAGCTGATGGGTTGCTTCATGCATAGCTACCGGATCATATGCTTTCACCTTGGCGCCTGCTGCCAGAAGTTTTTTGATAATCACGACGGAAGGCGCTTCACGCATATCGTCTGTCTGAGGTTTGAATGAAAGTCCCCACAGGGCAATGGTCTTGTCTTTCAGATCTCCATCGAAATAGCGCAGCACCTTATTGAACAGCACAGATTTTTGATCCTGGTTAACTGCTTCAACAGCCTTCAAAACACGCAGTTCATAATCAAAATCTTCGGCCGTATGAATCAGCGCTTTCACATCTTTTGGGAAGCATGATCCTCCATATCCGATACCGGGATAAATGAATTTTGTACCAATTCTTGAATCTGATCCAATCCCTTTACGAACCATATTAATATCTGCTCCAACGATTTCACACAAATTAGCTATGTCGTTCATAAAGCTGATCTTTGTGGCTAGCATCGCATTGGCAGCATATTTGGTCATTTCGGCGGAGGTAATATCCATGAAAATAATCGGGTGACCATTCAGGGTGAAGGGTTTATACAAACTCTTCATTAACTCTTCGGCTCTGGCAGAGTTTAATCCAACAACAATACGATCAGGTTTTAGAAAATCATCGATAGCAGCGCCTTCTTTTAAGAATTCCGGATTTGAAGCTACATCGAAAGGTATATCAACGCCGCGCTTGTCCAACTCTTCCTGAAGCGCTTGTTTTACTTTTCCTGCAGTTCCAACAGGAACGGTGCTCTTGGTCACAATCAACAAGTAATCTTTCATATTGCGGCCACAATCCCGGGCTACGCTTAGTACATATTGCAGATCCGCACTTCCGTCTTTGTCGGGTGGAGTTCCAACGGCAGTAAATAAAACTTCGCAATCTTCGAGCGCTTCTGCAATGGAAGTGGTGAACTTTAATCTTCCTTTCTTCATGTTGCGAAGGACCATGTCTTCGAGTCCGGGTTCATAAATTGGAATGATACCCTGGTTTAAGTTGGCGATTTTCTTTTGATCAATATCTACACAGGTAACTTCTATACCAACTTCCGCAAAACAAGTGCCGGTAACCAGACCAACATATCCACTTCCTACGATGGCGACTTTCATTTTATAAGTATTTAGTAATTAATTGCTTGAATAATAAAATAACTATTTAGGCCGACAGAAAACACGAATAACCGTGTGATTTTTTCGATCTTTATGTTCAAAAAAAACTACCGTGAATTTAATGATTTTAGTCTTCTTTAAATAGAAATTTGGTTGGATCCAAAAAAAAATCTTAATTATCCCGGTCAGGTCAGATTAATCGCTGTCAGCGATAGCTCATTTCTGAAAATTATGCTGGCTGTCTCGCCGTTGGGACAAATAAAGGTACTTTTGTTAAATCCCTTATCAAAAATTTCATTCTTAGAATTTCCAATTACATTAATTGATTTCAGGTCGTTGACTAATCCTACTCCGGTAGCTTTGAGGAAGGCTTCTTTCAACGTCCAAATTTCCAGGAAGTGTTCGGGGAGATTTTCCCCGACACAGTATTCTCCCTCTTCTTCAGTAAAAGCATAATCTATCAATGATGATAAATCTTCATTTCCTGATAAATATTCCAGGTCAACTCCAATTTTTGCGTCGGTATCAAAACCAATCAAAAATGATGTATGTGTATGGCTCAGATTAAAAAAAAGCTTTGAATCCGCCAGGAATAATTTGCCGAAATGGTTTTTATTTAACTCTATCTCGATCGGATGAATTCCCAGATAATCACCAAGTATTCGCCTGAGGGCTACATGGCAAGAAATCCAGGTATTCCTCTGGCTTTCCACTTTGAGTTTCCGTGCAGTATCCAGTTCATCTTTTGACAAAACGGTATTCATGGCTGACAAGTCGCCCGGCTTGTGAACACCGTAAACCAGCAAGATTTTACTCGAAGTCGAAATGGATGGCATTTCTGTTGATGGTTCCCAGATCATTTTTTTCGGCTTTGATTTTTTGTGTCACGCACGAACTCAAACGGACCAATATCTGACTTTCTGCCAAAGGGACGCTTATGATGCAGGAAATCGAACGTGATCTTCGCTTTTGCATTGAGATCAACCGCATCGATTAGCGGTGAATTTCCCTTCAATTGAAAATCATTGGGCTGACTCAGATTCTGAGATGCGAATCCTGCTAAGGAGGTGTTTCTTGCTGTATAATTATTTGCCAGTAATACATTCTTTATACCATTCTGAAACATCACGTAAGCATTGACACCCTTATTGCCGCTATTCCCATTCTCATAGTAATCGTAATTTCCCGGACCTATTATTACATTTCCAGCTATAATATTGTTCTTACTCTTCTCACTGGCAAAGCGTATGCCATCAGATTTTGGGCGGATGATCGCGTTATGCATTAAGAAGAAAGACGAATCCTGCTGTACCGATACGTCTGTCACATAGATACCATGCTTCATCTTGGTATTATCCTGCACCTGGAAATTCTGACCGGCGTTAACGATGATATTGTTGAAAATCCGGGTGCCTCCTAATCCGTGGCACTCGATTCCATCTCCATTTCCATTAGCAATGAAATTGTTGTAACAATCGCATTTCGTTCCGCCTCCCATGATTATTCCAGACATTTGATCGTCTTCCTGCTTCTGACTGTCGAACAAGACTACATTATCATGAATCTGGCAATCTTTTGATGCGGAACTAACCTGGATGCCATCCCATCCTGCATATTTAACGATGTTATTGTACACTTTCACACCCACCAACAAACTTGGCAGCAGTAAAGAGTCTTTGCCATTGCATTTCCTGGTCTCACCGAAATATTTTGTACTTCCAATGTACATTCCTTCATTGCCTGTATTAGAAATATAATTATCATGGATCACCGTGTTGTATTGGGTGAAATCGCTTCTGGATGAGGCCGTTTCGCAATCAGGATCAGTCTTGGCATATAGTCCGGCAATTAGCGTATTTTCAATCGAAACATGATCTATTTCAAAATCGGAACTCAAATATCCAATCCCCATTCCGGCTCCTTTGGCAACTCGTTTAACCTTGAAACCGTAAAATTCTCCCGGTAAACCCGTCCCCGTAAATTTAATATACCGGCAATTTTGAATTGAAATGCCAAAATAATGATCCGTATCAATACTAACCGCACCTCCTTTGTTGATCATTACAATAGGTTTGCCTGCTTTTCCGGTAAAATTTTTGATGAGCAGGTAGTTGCGATTTCCTCCTACAAAATACAGGGTATCGCCCGGTTTGATTTGCTGGTAGGGGGCATCGTGAGCATCAATCAGCAGTTTTCCCACAGGAATGATAAATCCTCTATTCTGACCGAATACGCCGTAATTGGCACTAATCAGTATAAGGATTATCAGCAATGCATTTTTCACTTTTTGGGTATAAGTATTACTTACCACGTTTTGCTCTTTCCCAGTTTACAGTCTGGGAACCCTTCAAATATCTTTTTAATCCAAGAAACACGGACAGGTTCATTATGAAAAAATAGTATGGTACAAATAGAATTTTTAATCGGATTGACCGGTTTTCAAGATACCATCCGACTAAGGCAGAGGCATAAAACAAGATTTGTAACCAGAATAAAATTGCATAGAATTGATTTGTGAAAATTCCGCTGTCGACAGCAAGGATCAAACCGATGGGTAACATTAACAACAATGAAAGTGGAGCAAGTGTCCACCGTAAGACACGGTGTGAAATATACTGAAACGACAATGTTCCGTACCTGAAAATATTCAGAAGCGATCTCAGACGTACTACCGACTGGATTCCACCTGCGGAAATTCTGATTTTCCGCTTCAATTCCTCCTTGACATTGGCCGAAGCATTTTCTATTGCATATGCATCAGGATCGTACTGGATGGTATATCCCTTTTGAGCTACACGAAGGGAAATAATGAAATCATCCAGGAGCGTATCCCGCTCGACCTCCTGATATAATTCTGTTCTGATTGCAAATAACTCTCCGGCAGCGCCAACGACCGAATATAGCTCTGCATCCCACTTTTTCAGCATTGACTCGTACTTCCAGTATAATCCTTCGCCTGCTCCCGAGGCTGAATCCTTCTCTTTGGAAAAGATTCTCTTTTCACCGGAGACGCATCCAACCTTATCATCGCTAAACAATCTGACAATACGCCGGATTGATTCTTTGCCAAGCATCGTGTTTGCATCGCAGAAGACGACTATGGGAGTCTTGACAAATGCCATTCCCCTGTTCATGGCTCCAATTTTGCCGCTTCGTGCTGCAAGGTGGTGCACCTGAACATCGCTGTATTTGGCTAATTCTTCCGGTGTACCGTCATCTGATCCATCGGTAACCCAGACAAAATGCAGTTTTTCTTTTGGATAGTCCAGCTCCCGTGAATTTCTGATTTTCTCGGCTACAAAATCCTTTTCATTATAGGCCGCAATGAAAAGTGTTACGTCGGGTTCATAGGATGAATTGAATTTTCCGCTTTTCGCAGATCCAAATATCGCTCGTCGGATTTTAAGTATGGCAAACAGGACAATACCATATCCAACATAGGTGTAAAATACGATGAACAGTAATACCCAAAACATTATTTTCAAAAGTATCATACGAATCTGTTTTTCACGAATATATTAACTGCCTGTTTATAGAATATGCTCTTCGAATTCAAGTATTTTCCGAATCAAAGAGTCGAGGTTTCATCCAAACATTTCTGCAAAGCCTCGGCGAAGATTTTATCATTTGGTGGTGCAAATATTCTGGAATGTTCTCCCGGAATATCCAAAATAACAACACCTCCCGTGGCAAATTTATCCCAACCGTAATAGATAGGATCCTTGATGTAAAAAGTCTGGTCTAATGCTCTGAACAGATATAATTTACCAGGATAAACCGGAAGGACATATTTTAACATGGCCTCGTGATTTGCCCGATGAACATTGTGCAGATATTTTGGTAATTCACTCCGCTTGCCGACCGAAACTCCTTCCGGTTTGGCCGAATCGACGTTTTTCGTAATTTTCTGCTTCATGGATCGCAACTTGGATGCAAAGAATTTCGATTTTTCCTTGCCGGATTTGCTAAAGAAAGTTCCTACAATCCATACAATTTGATGATAAAGCTTGTCTATTCGTTCTGTATACCTTTGAACGATAGGCAGATGCTTGTCAGACGCGTTGTAAGATACAGTGTCAAACATACCAAGGAAGCTTACCTTTTTACCCATTAGCAGCAGTTGGCGGGCTATTTCATAGGCAATTTGTCCGCCCAGGGAAAATCCAGCCAGTGCATATGTTCCGCTATTATCGACGGCCAGTATTTCTGAGATGTAATATTCCGCTATTCCTTCGATGGTGTTAATCGGTTCATCCACGCCGTCCAATCCTTTGGCCTGCAGGCCATAAACGGGTTGGTCCGGATCCAGATGTGCCACGATAGTGGTATATAAAAGCAAGTTGAGTCCTGCGCCATGCACAATGTAGAGTGGCCGTTTAGTTCCTTTTGCTCTGATGGGCACGAGCGAACTCCATTTTACCGGTTCGTTCTTTTTCTCGATAAACTGAGCCATGTCCCTGATATTGCTGTAATCAAACAGGATGGCAAGTGGCAATCGTATTCCCAGCTCTTTTTCGATTTTGATCATCAGCGTTACCGCAATCATTGAATGTCCACCGATCTCGAAGAAATTTTCGTCGACCCCGATGCGCTTGAGCTTGAGAACCTCCGACCAGATTGCTGCGAGTTTTTTCTCGATCTCCGTTTGTGGTTCAATGTACTCTTTGGCCGAATTTTCTGCTGCCTCAAATGGTGCAGGCAACACTTTACGGTCGATCTTCCCGTTGGGGGTGAGCGGAAACTGGTCGATGAACACGAAAGCCGAAGGCACCATGTAATCCGGCACTTTGGTTTTCATATACTGCCGAAGCTGGGCAATATCCGTGTCCTGGTTTTCTTTTTTTACAATATAGGCGATAAGTCTCTTATCTCCCGGGGTATCTTCCCGGACGATTACCACATTATCGTTCATGGAAGGGTATTGTGATAAAGCAGATTCAATCTCCCCGAGCTCAATTCGGAACCCGCGGATTTTGACCTGTGAATCCACCCTGTTGAGAAACTCCAGTTTACCATTCCCGGTTTGTTGTACCAGGTCTCCGGTTCTGTACATCCGGGCACCGGGTTTTGAAGAGAAAGGATCGGGCAGGAATTTCTCGCTGGTCATCTGTGGCAGATTGAAATAGCCTTTGGCCAGTCCGTCACCACCGATAAACAGTTCACCGGGATATCCAACCGGGACGGGTTGAAATTCTTGATTTAAGACATAGATATAGGTATTGTCAATAGCCCTTCCCAGGTTAACGTACCCGGTTTTGTCCTTTGCATCCACCACAACTTTTTCTACGGTCGACCAGACCGTTGTTTCGGTAGGACCATACATGTTCCACAGCTCACCACATTTGTCGATCAGGTCAAAGGCGAGCTCTTTTGGCAGCGCTTCACCGCCGCACAGAATCTTTAGTTTTTTCAGTCCGCCCCACTGGGTGGAGTTCAGCATACGGAAAGTTACCGGAGTGGCTTGCAGGATGGTTGGCTGGCAATCTTCAATTTTACGGATCAGCAGCTCAGGGTTGATGGATGTCTCCTGGGTAGCAATGACGATCCTGGCTCCGAAGAGGATCGGTAGATATAGTTCCAATCCGGCAATATCGAAGGAAATGGTGGTAACGGCCAGCATCACGTCAGTGGGAGAGATGCCTGGCTGTTTGCTCATGGAGAGGATGAAATTGACAAGAGCCTGTTGCTGAATCTGCACCCCTTTTGGTTTTCCGGTAGAGCCGGACGTGTAGATCAGGTATGCAACCGTTTGGGGAGAAACCTCAAAAGAAGTGTTCAGGGGTGACTCTCCGGAGTATGCATCCACCTCTTCGATGAAAATATTCTTAGCGGAGGATTCCGGAAGGTTTTCCAGCAGTTTTTTCTCGGTGAGCATGATCACCGGATTTCCATCTTCGAGGATCAGGGCGAGCCTGTTTTTGGGATAGATGGGATCGAGCGGAATATAGGTGCATCCGGCTTTCATCACAGCTAGCAGAGCTACCAGCAGATCCGTTGAGCGATCCACACAAATACCGATCAGTGAGCCTTCCACGGCTCCTGACTGATGAATGTGACGAGCCAATTGATTTGCCTTGGCGTTGAGGGCGTCATAGGTGAGTGAGTGGTTCTCGTCCTGAATGGCAATGGAATCGGGCGATTTGGCCACCTGCTCTTCAAACAATTGGTGGATACATTTATCGGTTGGGTAGGGGGCATCCGTTGCATTCCACTGGTCCAGGATCAATTCCTTCTCTTTTTCGGTAAGGATGGGAACTCTTCTGATCTTCTGATCGGGATCGGCCATCAGGCTTCGGGTCATTTCCTGAAAATGTCCGGCCATCCGCTCAATTCTTTCCCGCTTAAAAAGGTTTGTATTGAATTCGAGAATGCAGTTCAGCGATTTTTTTGTTTCATAGATATGTAGAGAGAGGTCGAACTGTGCAATCTTTCTCCTTTTATCAATCATTTCCAGTTTAGCTCCAGCCAGCGAAATTTCCTCATCAAACATGGTAAGATGGTTAAACATCACCTGGAAGAGGGGAGAAATGTTGGCATGCCTGGTAAGCTTAAGCTCTTCAACAATCCGGTCGAGGGGTAGCTCCTGGTTGTCGTACGCCTGAAAGAATTTGGTCTTGCAGTGTTCCAACATTTCAGGAAAAGTCATGTTATCTTTTGGGGTGATTCTCAATGGGAAATTATTGATCACCATACCATGAAGCGATTCAAGTTCTTTGTGAATTCTTCCGGCAATAGGAACCCCGATAACAAACTCTTCCTGTGAAGTGTACCGGACAATCAGCGAATTGAAGATGCTAAGAAGGGTTGCAAAAAGCGAGGAATTATGCTGTTTGCTGAACTCTTGCAGTTGTTCGGTAAGCGTAAGATCGAGAAGAAAATCTACCTCATCGCCATCATAGGTTTGATTTTTTGGCCGCTGAAAATCCATGGGTATTTGCAGAAGTTCAGGGGCGCCCTTTAATTCCTTGACCCAGTAATCGAGTTGTTTTTTACTCTCGTCACCCTGTAACCACTCATTTTGCCAGTTGGCGTAGTCGGTGTAGGTGATTGGCAATTCGGGCAGATTCAGTGGCTTTTGTTCCTTGAGGGCACTGTAAATCAGGCCCAGTTCATCCATGAAAATCTTGACAGACCACCCATCTGTGATGATATGGTGAAAGTTCAATAGCAGGACAGATTTATCGGAAGATAGCCGAACGATTTTGCAGACAAATAGCGGACCGGATTCCAAATCGAAATGATGGATTTCGTTGTTATGCGAATGTTTTTCAAGTTGTGCAATCCGTTCGGTTTCTGGAAGACTTTCCAGATCAACTACATCCAGTTTGAAATTGTAAGGAGGAAGAATCCGTTGAACCGGAACACCTTCAACTGTTTGAATTAGAGTCCGCAGAGTTGCATGCCGCCTGATTAATTCGCCAATGCTTTGTTCCAGGATCGAAATATCAATTTCGCCATCCAAACGGTAATCCAGCGGCATCGTATATGCCAGATTACCTGGTTCAAAACTATCAACAAACCAGAGTCTTTTCTGGCCGGATGAAAGCGCATTTGTCTCAGAGTTCGAGGATAAATGATGCATTTTTTGTTCTATAATTGGAAGGTGATCCATATTATTTATCATTTCAAGTGATTTGTCTATCTCTACTACAATTTCGGCAATATTTTGTTTTTCAAAAATTAGTCTTAGCGGTAGTTGGATGTCAAAATGTTTATTTATTCTGGATATTAGTATTGTGGCGAACAGAGAGTTTCCACCAAGTTCAAAGAAATTATCATCAATTCCTATTTCCTTAACGTTTAAGGTTTCACTCCATATTTTAGCAATTTCCTTTTCGTTTTTAGTTTGTGGCGGAGTAAATAGCTTCGTCCGCTGACTGATGATTTCGTTCGGATTTGGCAACGCCTTGCGATCGATTTTGCCTGTCTGGGTCAATGGAAAACTGTCCAGAAAAATGTAGACAGATGGTATCATGTAATCCGGCAATTTCGATTTGAGGAAATTTCGTATTTCGGCCTGATCGCCGCTGGAATCCTGCTTTAGAATTATATATGCATATAATTTCTTTTCATAACCCCGATCTTCCCTGACCACTACAACGTTGCTTTTTATGGAATTGTGTAATGAAAGAGCGGATTCAATCTCACCCAATTCAATTCTAAATCCTCGTATTTTGACCTGATCGTCAATCCTGTTAAGAAATAGAACATCACCATTATCCAGGTATCTGACAAGATCGCCAGTTTTGTATATTGGCCTTTTGTCGGAATTTAAAAACGGATTTCTAATAAAACGAGACGAAGTCATTTCCGGTAGGTTAAGATATCCCGGAGACAGGCCGACACCTCCAATATAAAGTTCTCCAGTTATCCCGATTGGCACTGGCACAAGTTCTTTGTTCAGAACATAAAGCAGGGTATTATCTATCGGACGACCAAGCGGAACATATCCATCTCCCTCTGCATCCTTGTGTGAAAGTTTCTTAACAACAGAATAGACAGTTGTTTCGGTCGGTGCGTACACATTCCATATTTCTTTACAACGGGGAAGCAATTCTCTGACAAGTTCCTTCGAAAGCGCCTCACCACCACAAACCAATCTTACATTGGCATTACCTTGCCATCCATTAATAACCAGCATCTTGTATGTTACCGGCGTAGCCTCGAATAGCGTAGGTTTTGATTGCTTAAACTTGTCAATCAGCAACTCCATATCTGATATGGTATTCTGCGAAGCGATCACAATTTTTGCACCTTTCGACAGTGGACCGTAAATATCCATTTCGGCAATGTCGAAAGTGATGGTTGTCACGGAAAACAGAACATCATCAGCCGAGATTTTTAATGATTTGTTCATTGAACTAACCAAATTAACCAGGGAACTATGCCTGATTGGCACCCCTTTCGGTTTTCCTGTCGAACCGGACGTGTAGATGATGTATACCGGCTTATCAGGATTCCCAATATTCAAATTTGAGCTGTTCTCATTTTGAAACAAAGAAATATCATCGAGCAGGATAAGTTTCCCGGTGCTTTCCGGCATTATATCAACCAACGATTTCTGACTTATGGAAATAACAGGTTTGGCGTCATCCAGAATTATGGCCAATCGATCTTTCGGATAAATTGGATCCAAAGGAAGATAGGTTGCACCAGTCTTTGAAATGGCCAACAGCGCAACCACCATTCCGATACTTCTTTCGACAAAGAGGGAGACAATTTTATCTTCAGCCGCACCATGCTTTACCAGAAAATTAGCTAACCGATTGGCGCGGATATTCAACTCCAGGTAACTTATCTCTTCATTTTCAAAAATAAGCGCTGTCGAATCCGGTGTTCTGATAACTTGTTCTTCGAAAAGCTGGTGAATGCATTTGTCATTTTGAAACGCTACCGTTGTCTCGTTCCATTCTGTCAACATCAGTCTCTTCTCGGGTTCCGTCAGGATGGAGATTTTATTGATTTTTTCCTCCGGATTTTTCAGGATATTATTGAGTAATTCGAAAAAATGGTTGGCCATTCGTTCGATACGCTCTTTTTTGAACAAATTTGTATTGAACTCAAAGACGCAATTCAGGTGTTTCTTATTTTCATAGACATGCAAGGTCAGATCAAACTGAGCAATTGATCTTCTTTTGTCGATGATTTCCATTTTCGAATCCTTCAAAGAAATCTCCCGATCAAACATACTCAGGAAGTTAAATGCTACCTGTATCAGCGGTGTGATATTCGCATGTCTGGTAACTTTATGCATTTCCACAATCTGATCAATCGGAAATTCCTGATTTTCATACAACTGATAGAATTTCTTCTTGGTCAATTCAAGCATTTCCCGGAAGGAAGTTGTATCAGTTGTGGTAACCCGAAGCGGTAAGTTGTTTAGTAAAATTCCAGTCAGTTTCTCCAATTCAGTATGTCGCCGGTTTGCGATCTGAATGCCAACAACAAAATCTTCCTCATAACAATATCTGGAGAGGAGGGTGTTGAATGTTGCGAGCAAGGTTACAAAGACTGAAACCTCGTTCCGAAGACTAAAACGATGCAAATGATCTGTCAGATTTTTATCAATCAATAAGCTAACTTCAGCACCATCAGAGGTTTTCTGTAACGGTCGATGAAAGTCCATCGGAAGTTGCAATAAATCAGGCACCCCTTTAAGTTCGTTTTCCCAGAATTCGCGCTGTTTCTGTGATTCTTCTCCTTTTAGCCATTCGTTCTCCCATATAGAATAATCCAAATAGGAAATGGGTAAATTCGGCAGATCGACAGGTTTTTTCGCGATTAATGAACTATATACAATTCCCAGTTCTTCAAGGAAAACATTGATGGACCAGCCATCGGAGATAATATGATGAAAATTAAACAGGAATATCCATTCTGACGACGTTAATTTGAGCAATTGGAAAACAAATAACGGACCCTTTTCCAAGTCAAATTGGTGTAATTCATTTTTCGTGGAGTATTTTTCAGTTTCAATCTTTTTTAGATCGTCCGGAAGATCTTCGAGGTTTCGAATGTCTAATTTAAACGGATTTAAATCAACAATTTTTTGAAGTGGAAAACCATCGGGAGCCAGGAAAATGGTTCGGAGTGATTCGTGCCTTTTTATCAGTAAATCAATGCTTTTTTCAAAAATAGCTGTATCAATCTCTCCGTTGATTTTATAATCTAACGGTAAGTTGTAGGCTCTGTTCCCCAGCTCAAATTTGTCAATAAACCACAGTCTCAATTGTCCGTTGGAAAGCGGATACTGCTTTTCCGAAATCTGTTTGTGGAATATCGATTTTGAATTCGAGGGCTTCTCATCTAACGCAATTTTTGATTCAATCTCATGAGCAATTTCCGAAATTGTCTGTTTTTCAAAAAGCAGTCGGAGAGGTAGCGTAATGCCAAAATTTTGGTTAATCCTTGAAATCAGAATAGTTGCAGAGAGCGAATTTCCACCTAACCAGAAGAAATTATCGTTCACACCAATGGATCCCGTTTTCAGGATTTCCGTCCAAAGTGCAACAAGTTTTACTTCTGTTTCAGTCGTGGGTTCTACGTAATTTTGGGATGTCAGATTGTTCGTTTCGTCGGGTACAGGCAACGCTTTGCGATCAATTTTCCCGTTAGGCGTTACCGGGAATTTATCGAGAAATACGTAGGCGACAGGGATCATATAATCCGGAAGTCTCGTTTGCAGATACCCATGAATGTCAGACAAATCAAGAGGCTCATCACTTTTCGCAATAATATAGGCAACGAGTCTTTTGTTATCGGGTGTGTCTTCTCTTGCTATTACAACATTTTCGCTAACCCCTTTAAAACCAGAAATGGCCGATTCGATTTCACCCAATTCAATTCTAAAACCCCTGATCTTAACCTGCATGTCGACACGGTTAATGAATATCAAATCGTCATTTCCCATGTATCTGACGAGGTCGCCGGTTTTATATATTCTATCACCGGGAACCTTGGAAAAGGGATTCTGGATAAACCGCTCACCAGTCATTTCCGGCAAGTTGAGATATCCGGTCGACAGTCCGTCGCCACCAATATAAAGTTCGCCTTCTTCGCCTTTTGCAACAGGCACAAGCGCCTCATTCAGAACATACAGCGTATTATTGTCTACCGGTCGACCAATAGGAACATATCCATCACCAATTGTATCCTCTATCGACAGTTTTTTTACGACCGAATAGATGGTTGTTTCTGTTGGACCATATCCATTCCATACTTCCTCACAACGGGCAAGTAATTCCCTGACCAATTCTTTGGAAAGAGCCTCTCCACCACATACAACCCTCAAATCTTTTTTCCCTTCCCACGCATTGATGAGTAACATCTTGTAGGTGACTGGAGTAGCCTGGAAGATCGTGGCCTCTGACTGCTTAAACTTACTTATTAGCAACGCCATGTCCGTGGCCGTTTCCTGCGAAGCAATAACGAGTTTTGCCCCTGTTACCAGTGGCATGTAAATTTCCATTTCGGCGATGTCGAACGCAATTGTAGTCACCGATAAAAGAATATCCCTGGGAGTGACCTTGAGCAGATTGCTCATGGACAGAATCAAATTAACAAGAGAATGATGCTTGATTGGTACTCCTTTGGGCACGCCGGTCGAGCCTGAAGTATAGAGTACATAAGCCGGATTCGAAGGATTTCCCTGATTCAGATTTTCACTCGGCTCGTCGGAGTAGTCAGTATGATTATCAACAAAAATTACTTTGCCATCGGTTTCTGGAATGTTGCTTTGAAGACTCTTCTGCGTTAGAAAAATCACTGGTTTCGCATCACGTACGATGAGGGATAACCTGGCTTTAGGGTAAATAGGATCAAGTGGCACATAGGATGCACCTGTTTTGGCTATTGCCAGTAATCCTACCACCATTTCAATGCTTCGCTCAACAAATAACGCTACAAATTGTCCTTGGCCAGAACCATTCTTCGATAGATGGGATGCCAGTTTATTGGACAATTCATTTAACTCCTTGTAGTTTAATTTCTTATCTTCAAAGACTACGGCAACTGAGTCAGGAGTTTTTATGACCTGTTCCTCGAATAGCTGGTGTATACATTTGTGACTGGGATAATCTACTTTGGTACTATTTAATTCGACCAGCAAATGGTGCATTTCCGTTTCGGTCAGGAGTGGAATATTTTTAGTGCCTGAGTTGTTCTCATTGGCATCGTTATATAGCATAGTAATAATTTTTAGTCGATTCGTAATCAAAAAATCGAAGATTTACTACGGCTGGGTCAATAGAAGTCCGTTCTAAATCTCATTGTCTTTTTATGTTGACTTTTTGCTGCTGAAAATTGCATTCAATTTTTTGCGAAGCAAAATATAAGCCGAGACCAGCATTGGGAATGGATCCTTCCAGTGGTTTTCCAATTTAGTATAGTCAAAGTACTGAATTGAATTCTTTCGCCGTAGAATTTTGTTCATCCAAATTCTTACTGCTGTTTTTCCATCAACATATCTAATATGCTTATATTCAAATTTGGGAAATTCTTTATTCAGTCCTAAAAGAACTGCTAGATATGGAAAGTTCACTCCGGCATAAAAAGAGCCGACAATGCTACCCCAAAAGCGGGGATTCATTTCGATTACCCTGACCTGATTATCTTTTTCATTGTACCTTAAATCAAAATGAACAACGCCAGACCAATTTAGAGATGCAATTACTTCTTTAACAACATTGTACACGTTCTGATCATACAAAAAATCGAGATTCATTGTCTGTCCGAAATAAAATGGATCGGCTATAATTCTTTTTTGAATGGTACTTGCCAGAATATTTCCATCCTTACACAAAACACTGCAATCAATGTCATAACCCATGATAAATGATTGAACTATATAGTCCTCCGGACGAATGCTCTCCTTGCAATAGGTGATTAAGGTGTTTGGATCGTCGAAGAATTTTATTCCAATACCTCCATCTCCCCTTAATGGCTTTATTAAAACGGGAAATGTTAATGCTGCAAGTTTTTCCTCGAATACGGCATTGTCCTGATATAACAATGTGGATGGAACCTGAATGTTTTTCTTCATGAGCCATTCAGCGAGTAACCATTTATCTGACGCAATATCAAACGCTTCGGGTGAAGGAATCAGCGACATTGAGGCATATTCCAATAAATCTTTGCCATGCTCGGCAAAGTAGCGAATCGTTGGCTGGTCGATTGGCAATATCAGATCAATCTTTTCCTTCTTCAGGATGTCTTTTATGGCAGCCTTCCTTCCTTCGTGTCCGTCTTCTTTTGGAAAACTATAAAATTTGAAAGTGTATTTAGAATGGCGAATTGCGGCCTTTGTTGAATTCGCCAGTACATATATTTTCAACTTGTTTGTTCTTCCCAAACACTGCAGGGTTGGCAGCGCAAAGAAACTTTCGCCATCCGGTATTAATACTGAAAATGCTCCTTTTGCCTGATAATTCGTTTCCATTCTTTCTCTATTTATTTGATATTTATCTCATTCAAACATTTCTGCAAAGCCTCGGCGAAGATTTTATCATTAGGCGGTGCAAATATTCTGGAATGTTCTCCCGGAATATCCAATACAACAACACCACCTTTTACAAATTTATCCCAACCGTAAAGTATAGGATCTTCAATATAAAAAGTTTGATCCATTGCCCTGAACAGGTATAACTTACCGGAATATTCAGGCAGAATATAATTCTCTAATGCCTGATAATTTGCCCTGTGTACTTTGTGGAGGTACTTTGGCAATTCACTTCTTTTTCCTTCAGAAACTCCTTCAGTCTTCATGCTATCATCATTTTGCAATAATCTTTGCTTAAGAGTTCTCATTTTCAATGAAGCAAATTCAAATTTTTTGTTTGCAGGTTTTCTGATGAAGGTTCCTGTAATCCATACTAACTGTTTGTAGATCAAAACAAATCTCTTGCTATATCTCTCAAAGAAAGGCAAATGTTTATCCGATGCATTGTAGGAGGTAGTGTCAAACATACCAAGGAAGCTTACTTTTTTACCCATTAGCAGCAGTTGGCGGGCTATTTCGTAGGCAATTTGTCCGCCCATTGAAAATCCAGCCAGCGCGTATGTTCCGCTGTTATCGACGGCCAATATTTCTGAGATGTAATATTCGGCTATTCCTTCGATGGTGTTAATCGGTTCATCCACCCCGTCCAATCCCTTGGCCTGCAGGCCATAAACAGGTTGGTCCGGATCCAGATGCGCCACGATAGTGGTGTATAGCAACAAATTGAGTCCGGCACCATGCACCATGTAGAGTGGCCGTTTAGTTCCCTTGGCTCTGATGGGCACGAGCGAACTCCATTTTACCGGTTCGTTCTTTTTCTCAATAAACTGGGCCATGTCCCTGATATTGCTGTAATCAAACAGGATGGCAAGTGGCAATCGTATTCCCAGCTCTTTTTCTATTTTGATCATCAGCGTTACCGCAATCATGGAATGTCCACCGATCTCGAAGAAATTTTCGTCGACCCCGATACGCTTGAGCTTGAGAACCTCCGACCAGATTGCTGCGAGTTTTTTCTCGATCTCCGTTTGTGGTTCGATGTACTCTTTGGCCGAATTTTCTGCTGCCTCAAATGGTGCAGGCAACACTTTACGGTCGATCTTCCCGTTGGGGGTGAGCGGAAACTGGTCGATGAACACGAAAGCGGAAGGCACCATGTAATCCGGCACTTTGGTTTTCATATACTGCCGAAGCTGGGCAATATCCGTGTCCTGGTTCTCTTTCTTGACAATGTAGGCGATAAGTCTCTTATCTCCCGGGGTATCTTCCCGGACGATTACCACATTATCGTTCATGAAGGGGTATTGCGATAAAGCAGATTCAATCTCCCCGAGCTCGATTCGGAACCCGCGGATTTTGACCTGTGAATCCACCCTGTTGAGAAACTCCAGTTTGCCATTCCCGGTTTGTTGTACCAGGTCTCCGGTTCTGTACATGCGGGCACCGGGTTTTGAGGAAAATGGATCGGGCAGGAATTTCTCGCTGGTCATCTGTGGCAGATTGAAATAGCCTTTAGCCAGTCCGTCACCACCGATAAACAGTTCACCGGGATATCCAACCGGGACGGGTTGAAATTCTTGATTTAAGACATAGATATAGGTATTGTCAATAGCCCTTCCCAGGTTAACGTACCCGGTTTTGTCTTTTGCATCCACCACGACTTTTTCTACGGTTGACCAGACCGTTGTTTCGGTAGGACCATACATGTTCCACAGCTCTCCACATTTGTCGATCAGGTCAAAGGCGAGCTCTTTTGGCAGCGCTTCACCGCCGCACAGTATCTTTAGTTTTTTCAGTCCGCTCCACTGGGTGGAGTTCAGCATACGGAAAGTCACCGGAGTGGCTTGCAGGATGGTTGGCTGGCAATCTTCAATTTTGCGGATCAGCAGCTCGGGGTTGATGGAAGTCTCCTGGGTAGCGATGACGATCCTGGCTCCGAAGAGGATCGGGAGGTAGAGTTCCAATCCGGCAATATCGAAGGAAATGGTGGTTACGGCCAGCATCACGTCAGTGGGAGAGATGCCTGGCTGTTTGCTCATGGAGAGGATGAAATTGACAAGAGCCTGTTGTTGAATCTGAACCCCTTTTGGTTTTCCGGTAGAGCCGGACGTGTAGATCAGGTATGCAACCGTTTGGGGAGAAACCTCAAAAGAAGTGTTCAGGGGTGACTCTCCGGAGTAAGCATCTGCCTCTTCGATGAAAATATTTTTGGCGGAGGTTTCCGGAAGGTTTTCCAGTAGTTTTTTCTCGGTGAGCATGATCACGGGATTTCCATCTTCGAGGATCAGGGCGAGCCTGTTTTTCGGATAGATGGGATCGAGCGGGATATAGGTGCATCCGGCTTTCATCACAGCTAGCAGAGCTACCAGCAGATCCGTTGAGCGATCCACACATATACCGATCAGCGAGCCTTCCACGGCTCCTGACTGATGAATGTGACGAGCCAATTGATTTGCCTTGGCGTTGAGGGCGGCATAGGTGAGTGAGTGGTTCTCATCCTGAATGGCAATGGAATCGGGTGATTTGGCAACCTGCTCCTCAAACAATTGGTGGATACACTTATCCGTCGGGTAGGGGGCATCGGTTGCATTCCACTGGTCCAGGATCAATTCCTTCTCTTTTTCGGTAAGGATGGGAACTCTTCTGATCTTCTGATCGGGATCGGCCATCAGGCTTCGGGTCATTTCCTGAAAATGTCCGGCCATCCGCTCAATTCTTTCCCGCTTAAACAGATTTGTATTGAATTTAAATATGCAGTGGAGATTCTGTTTCATCTCGTGAACCTCCAGGGTTATGTCGAACTGTGAAAGATATTGTCTAACATGTACCTCCCGCATCATGGCACCTGCCAATGAGACTTCCTCGTCAAACATGGTAAGATGATTAAACATTACCTGGAATAGGGGAGAAATATTGGCATGCCTGGTAAGCTTAAGCTCTTCAACAATCCGGTCGAGGGGTAGCTCCTGATTGTCGTACGCCTGAAAGAATTTGGTCTTGCAGTGTTCCAACATTTCGGGAAAAGTCATGTTATCTTTTGGAGTGATTCTCAACGGGAAATTGTTGATCACCATACCATGAAGCGATTCAAGTTCTTTGTGAATTCTTCCGGCAATAGGAACCCCGATAACAAACTCTTCCTGTGAGGTGTACCGGACAATCAGCGAATTGAAGATGCTAAGAAGGGTTGCAAAAAGCGAGGAATTATGCTGTTTGCTGAACTCTTGCAGTTGTTCGGTGAGCGTAAGATCGAGAAGAAAATCTACCTCATCGCCATCATATGTTTGATTTTTTGGCCGCTGAAAATCCATGGGTATTTGCAGAAGTTCAGGGGCGCCCTTTAATTCCTTGACCCAGTAATCTAGTTGTTTTTTACTCTCCTCACCCTGCAACCACTCATTTTGCCAGTTGGCGTAGTCGGTGTAGGTGATTGGCAGTTCAGGCAGATTCAGTGGCTTTTGTTCCTTGAGGGCGCTGTAAATCAGTCCCAGTTCATCCATGAAAATCTTGACAGACCACCCATCTGTGATGATATGGTGAAAGTTCAGTAGCAGGACAGATTTATCGGAAGACAGTCGAACGATTTTGCAGACAAATAGCGGACCGGATTCCAAATCGAAATGATGGATTTCGTTGTTATGCGAATGGTTTTCAAGCTGTGCAATCCGTTCGGTTTCTGGAAGACTTTCCAGATCAACGACATCCAGTTTGAAATTGTAAGGAGGAAGAATCCGTTGAACCGGAACACCATCAACTGTTTGAATTAGAGTCCGCAGGGTTGCATGCCGCCTGATTAATTCGCCAATGCTCTGTTCCAAAATAGAGGTGTCGACAGCTCCATTAATTTCAAATTTCAGCGGAATATTGTACGCTAAGTTCTCTGGCTCAAAATTTTCAACAAACCACAGTCTTTTCTGTCCAGGGGAGAGCGAAAAATTGTCCGAACCAGTCTCTGAATGAGGAATGGTCTGAGTGGGAGGAATCTTATACCCATCATTCTGCATTCTCTCAATTTCTGCACCGATTTCCTCAAGCGTTTGTTTGTCATAGATCGTGCTTAAGGACAGCCATAAACCGAATGTCTGATAAATACGGGAGATTAACATTGTTGCGACAAGCGAATGACCACCAAGTTCAAAAAAGTTATCGTCAACTCCGATTTTTTCAATTTTGAGTAATTCAGTCCAGATACTTGCTAACTCTTTTTCAATGCTATTCCTTGGCTCAATATGGGATCTGAATGTTTGTCCGTTACTCTTGTCGGGTGCAGGTAATGCTTTCAAATTGATCTTGCCATTTGGCGTAAGCGGAAATTTATCGATAAAAACGAAGGCAGACGGCATCATGTATGCTGGAAGCTTCGATTTCAAAAACAATCTTAAGTCACTTGCATCCGGTCTGGATTCATTTTTAACCGCTATGTATGCAATCAGCCGCTTGTCTTCAGGACTATCTTCACGCACGATAACGACATTCTCTTCAGCACCATTGTACGATGAGATAACAGATTCTATCTCATCGGGTTCGATCCTGTATCCTCTTATCTTGACCTGTCTGTCGGCACGGCCGGCATATAAAATGAGCCCATCGGCACCAGCTATGACTAAATCACCTGTGCAATAGCATCGCTGCAATCCGGAATCAGGGGTATTGAATAAAATAAATGCTTTATTCTCTTCGTGTTCTCGATTCAGATATCCATCGGCAACGCTATCTCCGGATATCAGCAATTCACCGGCAATACCCTGATCAACAATGTTTCTGTCTGGATCCGTGATATAGATCTTATATCCTGGTAATGGCTGACCAATCGGCACAGAAATCGCCGGATCATAATCGGATTTTATTTCGAATGCCAGGGCAACAACCGTAGTTTCGGTCGGTCCGTATGTGTTGAAAAGCCTATGTTTAACCTTCTTTTTGTTCCAAATTATAACATCATTTGCCTTAACCGCCTCCCCGCCAATGACAACAAGCCTAAGGCTATCTGGCAGAGGAAACTCCTGGTACATATCTGATTGTATAATCTGTCTCCAAAAGGCAGTCGGAAGATCCCATACCGTAATTTGATGAAGATGGGAGAAATCAATCAATTCATTGGCCAGCAGCATTTCTGATGTCCTCAGATAGAGCGATGCACCTGTACAAAATGCACAAAAAATCTCTTCTATGCTTGCATCAAAGGTCAGATTCGAAAACTGTAAAACACGATCATTTTCATTGATCTGATATAGGCCGATTGCTCCGGAAATAAAGTTCGTCAGGGCCTTTCGGGAAATTTTTACTCCCTTGGGAATACCAGTGGAACCGCTTGTATATATTACGTATGCGAGGCTGTCTCTCGTATAAGTGCTGCGCATGTCGTCCGAATTCGCTGCTGAATTTAAGCAATCCTTTACACTTAGTGTCCTGATATCCTTACAAATGGATGGTACGTCAGTGTCCACTAAAATCAAAGCTGCATTTGCGTCTTTACAATAAAATAATTTTCGCTCTTCTGGTAGAGTCGGGTCGATAGGCAGGAATGCTGCACCACTTTTTAAAACTGCTAGAATCGCCACGAAAAAGTGGTAATTGCGGCCAATCGCGACGGCCACAATGCCACCTTCCGATATTCCGCGTTGCTGGAGGTGTGACTGAAGTCTATCGACATCTTTGGCAAACTGAAAGTAAGTATATGATTTACCATCATCAAAAATTGCAACGTTTTCCGGATGTTTTTGCGAAATATTTGCGAAGCAACTTATAATATCACCTATTTCAACAGGTTCACAAATTGGATTGTTGATGATATTTGTCAGCTGATGTATTTTTGAATTCGTAATCATTTTATCTTTTATTGCTCGGTTTGGGTTATTGCCTTAGGTTAACCATTTAACATTTATACACATTTAAACGAAAATTTGCCAATTTTGTTTATCATTTAGGCACTCTTTCCCATAGTCCATTTTGTGGATTATACTGCTTGATTAACTTGGCCGGATTACCCGCCACGACCGAATAGGCCGGAACATCTTTTGTCACAACAGAACCCGCTGCAACTACAGAATGCTTACCGATTGTTACCCCGGTTGTAATAACTGAATTGGCTCCGATCCAGACTTCATCTTCAATGGTAATTTTCCTCCTTTTAGTAGGCTGCCTGCGTGGCGGCAGTGATATATCATCATAGCAGTGATTAAGTCCGGAAAGTACAACATTTTGCGCCAAAATAACCTCATTTCCAATGGATATGGGTCCAATCAGTACATTACTTATTCCAATCCGGGTAAAATTGCCAATAATGACATCCCCTACGCCATTGTTTATTGTGCAAAAATCTTCAATGGTCGAATTACAACCCAAAATGAAGTTGTAAAAGGGCATTACATCCAGACGTGTCTTCGAACAAATGCGGGCATTCTTGCCCTTTTTGTGAAAAAATGGGTTTAAAAACAGTTTAACCCATAACCGAGGCCTCGATTGGTTTATCGGCATCATCGCTTTCAAAACTAATTTTTTCAGCCTTGGATTCTCTTTAATTCTTTCCCTTAAAGTCATTTGTCATTCCTTTTGGATTCTTGATTTAGTAACTTCCAGAGCATTATATATTTGTAATACATTGTTTTCCCAGGTATGTTGCCTTGCAAATTTCTCCCTTTTCAGATGGAGTTCGGCATTGTCTTCTTTTAACGCTTTTTCGATGAGTTCCACATACTGTTCCTTGGTCTCGGCCTGGTAGGTGTAATCCATGAAAAAGCTCATCGCCTCTGTTTTCGTCGCTACAGTAGGCTTGCCCATAGCAAGATATTCGTCAATTTTCCGGGGATAATTTCCAATTGTAACCGGACTAAGTACCTGCGGATTTATGGCTACATCAAATTGATTGAGGTAGGAGGGGAGCTCTTCGCCCTTCTTATTTCCAAGGAAGTAGACATTTTTGAATTGATGCAATCTACTACTCTTGAATTGTTCATCTTCCGGACCGACCAGCACTACACTCCAGTCAGGACGCTTTTCGGCGATATATTCCAGAACGGCTATGTCCAGTCGTAAGGATAGTAGGGCGCCGATATAACCAATTATCGGCTTCGGAACAGTAGCGATATCTTCCGGTGTATTCGTCACCAAATTACTATCAAACATTTCGACATCACAACCCTGACCGATATCGAATGAATTTGGGTTATGTTTTCTCGCCAGCGCTGCCAGATAGGATGAGTTGGCAACAACCAGATCAGCTTTTTGCATATGCAGAGCCTCTACTCTGGTTCCGTGTTTTTTCCAATATTTAAATGCAATCAGGTTATCGCGGGTATAATAAATGTAGGTCTCAGGTCTTAACAATTCTTTCAGATAAAAACTTCTGAAGATATCACTGTCGTTAAATAAGATGAAATTACTGAAACCAAGTTCATTAATCGCCCATTGAATCTGTCTTGCAAATCGCTTATTGTTTATCTTATTTATTGCATCAAAAATTGTGTTTATTCCAATCCAATTAATTGATTCTATTAGTGTTGACGGATATAGATTCCATAAGTTTGGCGATATTTCATTCAGTTCCGATACTCCATTTTTCCAGATTTGAATTCTTTTTTGAATTTTCTCGGAGCCCTTTTGCTTGTGTTTGGTGATTCTGTCCAGTGGCGAATTCACATAGAGTACGCGATTGTTTTTGGATAGTGCTTCCGCGATATTTTTGCAATTGCTTCCGATCTCAATATCCCAAGCTTGCAGACCAACTATGATGATGTCACGATTTTGTATCATACATTCTCAGAATTTCACTATTTTTTTAGGTCGTTTCCAATCTCGCTATAAATTTCCAACACGTTTTTGGCCATGGCATTCCACGAAAATTTCGCTGACTGTTCAAAACCCTTCTTTGTCAGATCCGATCTGGTAGACAAATCCGAATTTATTTTAATCATTGCATCTGTAATTTCATCCGGATTGAATGGGTCAATCAAAAGAGCTGCATTACCGGCAACCTCTGGCATGGAGGAGGTGTTTGATGTTATCACGGGTGTGCCGCAAGCCATTGCCTCCAGCATTGGAATTCCAAAGCTTTCGCGTAACGAAGGATAAAGGAAAACCTCGCTCTGACTATAAATGGCTGGAAGATCAGTGTTTACAACGTAACCAGTCAATTTTATATTCGAAAACAGATCCTTGTTTCCTATTTCGTCCAGAAGTTTCTCCAATTCTTTTAGGTCATAATCCAGCATGACCAATTTTGTATCCTGTTGTGTTCTTTTAAGGTAGTTCGAAAATGCCAGTAATGTTCCTTTCGTATTTTTCTTTGGATCTGTATTGCCAAGGAAAAAGAAAAAATGATCAGGCAAATTGTATTTATCTTTTACCCTTTTTAATTCCTTTTGATCAGTAATCGGTTTAAAGTGCTCACTTACCCCATTGTACACGGCTGCAAGTCGATCGTCATTCTTCATCCCAAAAAACTGACTGATGCGATTTTTTTCGAAATTCGAAACGGTAATTATTTTTCTGCCCTTTTTTACAATGCGTGGAACAACCAGCTTACGGTATAAATTTCCAAATTTTTGATACCACGTTCCGGATCCCCTCAAGATCTTCAAATAGCTGCTTTCCATATAAATAATGTCGTGCAGTGTAACGACTAATGGTATCGAAGTAAATATAGGAGCAGTATTGCTTGTGCAGTGAAGCAATTGACATCCAGCCTCTTTGGCCGCTTTTGGTAAAGCTATCTGTTCCCAAAGTGGGTAGAATCCACCCTGAAGTTTAACGATTCTGAAATTGTCACTTTCCGTTATCGCGGATACATCCTTATCTGGCTTAATGAAAAGTACGTATTCATTTACACTGTCAAGCTTTTGAAGGTTACGGATTAATTCCAAAGCCACCATATCCATTCCATGTTTCTTTTCCCGAAAAAGCCTTTGACCTTCTATTCCTATTATCATGACGGTAATTTATTGAATGGACTATTAAATTTATTCTTTCTTTAGCGACGTATGCTTTGTGTGAATGAACTGCTTGTTGGCTCCTCTGATTTTCAACAGAGACAAGAGCATCAATAGCATGCCTTTTGGCAGCGAGAGCAAAGCGCGCAAGGTCTGCAGGTTATAAAATGTCCGTGGTATTGAAAATACGAAAGCCAACAGACAGGCTGCGATGACAGATATCCAAAGCGCGATAAAGGTGGTGCCGTTTGCCAGCAGCACATTCGATGCCAGAAAGACAGACCCTAAAAGCAAAACCGCTCCAAGCAATAAGATTCGTGGCGGCTGGATAAATTGGAAGGCTTTATCAAAATAGTCAATATTGCCCCTTGTAATTAAATCCTTTACTGCACTCATAAAATCCTGACTGAAATAGTGTAGTTGAGCTGAAAGCCATCTTCTGCGTTGATTACTAAATACCTCCGATTTTTGAACTTTTTCGTCGTAAACAAATGCCTGGTCGAGATAGGCTATTTTTTGTCCGGCTTTAAGCATTTTCAACTCAATTTCCTTATCAAAACCTCCAACTGCATTCACAGTTAGCATCAATTTTTTAAAATATTCATACCTGAAAGCCATGCCGGATCCAATGATGGCAGATGATAGTCCCAAAACGCGATGGCCTTTACGGAAAATATGATTATTTATTTCTTCGCTTGCAGCATCAAGAATCGCAAGCGATGTGTTTTTGTTTTTGGCAGTTCGATGCCCCTGAACAGCAACAAAGTTCTGCTCAAAAATGCTGTTGATCTGATGTAGGAAGTCATAGCTCATAACATTATCTGCATCCAGAATTACAGCAAGGTCATAATCGTCACCAAGCCATTCCATTGCTTTGTTAAGTGCCTTTGATTTAGTGCTTTTATCGAAACTTACCTCAAGCAATTTGATTGGAAGTTTTCTTAATTTTTCCAATGTTCCCGGTTGAAAGGAATCAGCGATGATGACAACATCGTACGAATTTTGCGGGTAATCCTGCGCCAATGCTTCTTTGGTGACTTCGATTATGACATCATCCTCTTTGTACCCGGGAATAAGGACTGCAATTTTTTTAAGATTCAGGGTTACTGCCAATTTTGGATCTCTGTAAAATAACCCGGCCAGGGCAAAAATGAAGATGTACAGGGTTGCTATTCCAAATATAAATAGTGTCAGGATCTGTACGATGTCAAAAATTACCTGGAAGTAGGAGTTCATAGCTAAAATAGTGTCTTAGTTTAAGGTTGGATTTGTATGAATCTCACCGTATCGCAAGTGCGTAAGATGCCAATATAGTGCTTTTGCATAAGATTTTAAATGCCCCTTGTCTTTTTTGAATGCAAAAACCAACGTATTTTTCGGTATAGCAACAAAAATCTGATAGAGTATTGAAATCAGAAATGAAAAGCCATTCAAATTTCGCCTCAGATACAGGATTCTGGAACGATTCATATAGTACGTTTTAAACGGCGTCAACTTTCCGGTTGAAATGGATTCTTTGTGTAAGATGTTGGAATTATGCACGTACCACAGTTTATATCCTGCCTTTTTTATGCGAGTACCCCAATCCAGTTCTTCATAATATAAAAAATAGCTTTCCGTCATCATACCAACTTGCTTGATTACTGAAACCGGGACAAGCATTGCAGCCCCATGAACAAAGTTGGTAACAGAGTCATAATCAAACTGCCCCCGGTCTACCAAACCGTATCCATACCCGGAACTCCTCATCGTATAAGGATTGATAGGTGCCTGTCCGCTGAATTGTATGGTGTCTGGTTGATAGTAAAATTTGATTTTAGGACTCACGGCACCAATGGATGCATCGTTTTCACACTTGGAAACCAAGGGCTCCAGAAAATCCGGAGATACCTCCGTGTCGTTGTTAATGAATAGGATATATTTGCCCCTGGCAACCCTTACACCAACATTGTTACCGCCGGCAAAGCCCAGATTTTTCTCGTTCTGAATGAAAATTACCTCAGGAAAAGATGTGGTAATAATTGCTGGATTATCCTGGGAAGCATTATCCACTACAATGACTTCTTTGTTGGGGTATGTACAATTTCGCAGAGACGTTAGAAGGTCTACCGTTACTTCCGGATGATTATAGTTTACAGTAATAATTGAAACCAAAGGATAATCCATAGATATACTTTCTAATTATCAGTTGGTATTATGATTATCAAACACATGCTTTTGCATCTCACCCCATTTGGAGATCAATTTGGTAAGATCCTGAAGTCTTAACGGCTTAGAAATATAGTCGCTCATGCCAGCTTGAAAACACTTCTCTTTGTCACCTTGCATGGCGTTTGCCGTCATGGCAATAATAACAGGTGCACTAGCACCCCACCGTTCAATGATCAATTTAGTAGCCTCATAACCATCCATTTCCGGCATTTGAATGTCCATAAAAATGAGATGATATTTTTTTCTCTTCAGCGCATCAATCGTTTCGTAACCGTTTGCGACAAGATCAGTTTTGTAGCCTAAGACTTCAAAGAGCTTTCGAATCAATTTCTGATTGATAAAATTGTCTTCGGCGATGAGAATCTCAAAAGGATAAATAGTGGATATATTACTCATAATTACCTCATTATCTAGATTTTTTGTTTCTACTCCTTTGTCTTTATCGAATACAGAAACCAGAATTTCTGCCAGACGTGAGTGTTTGATTGGTTTATTAACGTAAAATGAAAACAACTGCTGAATTTCGGTTTTACGTATGGTAAAACCAATGGAAGTAAGCATTATCAGCGGCAAATCAACTTTCGATTGCCGCTTTCTGATCTCGTGCGCAAGCGTTTCACCATCCATCTCCGGCATTTGCATATCGAGGATGGCTGCATCAAAACGCGAGTTCTTGTCGAGCAGAGCCAGCGCTTCAAGGCCGGACGGAACCGCGACAGTCTCAATATTCCAACATTTTAACTGCAGTTGTAAAATTCTTCGGTTTGTTTTATTGTCATCAACAACGAGTACTTTTTTCGATTTGTACAACAATAGCTTATCAACGATATTGTACGAATTTTCCGGTTCCTTAATGAAGTTTGTTGTTATCGTGAAGAAGAATGTGGATCCTTCGCCTAATTGACTCTCTACCGAGATTTCTCCTTCCATCAGCTCAACAAGTCTGGCGCTTATCGCCAATCCCAATCCCGAACCACCATATTTTCGGGTTGTTGATGCATCGACTTGGGTAAATGGTTCGAAAAGATTTTTTAGTTTTTCGGATGGGATCCCGATCCCTGAATCTTTAACCGAAAATTCAAGTTTTATAGATTCTTCAAGGCGGGCCTTCACTCTAACCCTAAGCAATATTTCGCCAGACTCTGTAAATTTGAGGGCATTGCCCAATAAGTTAACCAGAACCTGCCGGAGCCTGAATCCATCTCCAAAGATGCTTTCACTTATTTCAGGATCAATGAAATAGATAATTTCAAGACGTTTTTCGAATATCTTGGAAGCCATCAAGTCCAGCACATCTTCGATACATTTGCGCAGGTCAAATGCACTCTTTTCCAGGACAATAGTTCCAGATTCTATTTTTGAAAAATCCAATATTTCATTGATAATGTTCAATAAGCTTTCGCCGGATGTCTCAATAGTCTGAACATATTCCCGCTGCGAAGGAGTTAAATCTGACTGCAAGAGCAGACTCGTCATTCCGATTACGCCATTCATTGGAGTACGGATTTCATGACTCATGGATGCAAGGAAATTAGATTTGGCTTTATCAGCGCTTCGGGCTAATTCCAAAGCATCCTTCAATTCGCTGTTAAGGTTAAATCTCCGGATTGACACTCCGATATTATTGGCAAGCATAGTGAGCCCGTTTTCATATGAAAGATTCCAGGTACGCCCGCCGTAATTATCCGAGAAGCTGACAAATCCCCAAAATGAAAGATTAATTGGATCAATGATTGGTGCGACGATACTGGATTTGGTTAAGATGTTCGAAAACAAATGATGTAATTTATCGTCAGATTCCAACCCTTTAATCATCTGACCTTCATTAAACCTGGAAAACCAGTTTCCACCAACATGCAATTTGAGAACCTTATCTTCCGAATTACCATCAAAAGCGGATTGGTATTCCGGCCTGATCCAATCGTAAAAAATTTCAACTTGTTCGATCGTATTTCTATCGTCAAAAACGTTTTTCATAATGGTGATTCGATCCACATTTGCATGTTCAACGATCGATTCCAATGCGTTTTTAATTGAATCCTCCAGATTATCAACGATTAGCAGGCGACTGGATGCATCCGCCAGAGCCAGCATTAATTCACTGCTTTTAGCCAATTCCTTTTGTGCAATCTTTCTTTCAAGGTTCTCTGATTCAAGTTCTTTCCTTTGATTGTCAAAATTCATTATAAGTCCGGCGATCTGGCTAAATTCATCTTTGTTTTTTTTGAGAGCCTTCAACGGCCGAGTGTCACCCTTCAGGAGTGTCTCAGATATTATGAGTAATGGTCGCCTAACCCATAAAAATAGTATGAAGAAAAAAACAGAGAGTACGAATACAATCATGAAGGCCAGGAAATTCATGACGAAAAAGCTGATTTCATGATATGATTCAAGCAATTTATTGGGCTCCTGAACTACTAATGCATAAATGGGGCGCTGATTATAATCGTAAATAGGCAGCGAGGTGGTAATTTCGTATTTATCAGCCGAATTTGTCGGTTTATAGTCAGCAGTAGCAATTGTTATCATGCTGCCTTTCGCTAAGGGCAAATCATCAAAGAAATCTTTGTCCCACAATTTGCTTATGAAGAAATATCCCCTTTTGGGTGTGGTCCGCTTATGGTCGTTCGTAGGATGAATTGTAGCCGCCGATATTTCAAGAATTCCTTTTGCCGTTTTACGGTAAAAATGAAAAAAACCAAGAGAATCTATTTGTGAGAAAATTCTGTTTTGCTGGTTCGAATTACCGAGTATCTCTGAAGGCGTTTCACCATATTCATAGACAACATTATGATCCAGGTTACATACGACCAGCGAACTTAACTTATACGAGTTGATTATTGTTGCAATACTATTGTCAGACCAGGTTTTGTCGTATTTATCAATATGATCAATAATTCCGTCCCAGTTGGTGTAATCAGCCACTATTTGCTTAAGATGGTAGGTCTGCAAATTGACCGAATTTTTAACAATTTCCTGTAGTTTCAGTTCAGCAGAGTTAACAATCAGGTCACTCTGTCTGGATTGAATCTCTCTGAAAAATAAAAGTACTCCTGAAAAAAGAATTAAACAGGCAAAAATGAGTATGTGTATTTTTCTTTGTAGTGTCATTGTTAAATTCTTTAGAAATTGTCATCGCAAAGGATTAAATGATACCAGGTAACATTTTAATTTCCTTTTGATCATCCGGCTTTTCTTCCAAAGGGACATCAAATTTTTCTGAGTTTAACATCAGGGCCATCGAGACATAGACCAAAATGCTCGTCGGCATTGTACCTAAAACAGCATTTCCATATGACGCTACCATAACACCAAACATGCCAGAGGTAAGAGCTGCCATTTTTAATCGCAGAATAGGATCCCGAATTTTAAACATTATCTTATACGAAGATTTAATAACAATGTAAAACAATATGAATAAATGCAGCAAAAGCCCGACTATTCCCTGTTCGGCCCAAATGAGGACGTACCAACTGTCTGTTGGCACATTTGATAAGAATGCATTTGGTAAATAACGCTGCGCTTTTACTCCGGCATGACCAATTCCTCCTCCGAAAGGTCTCGTGGCAAGATATCCCTGCAATTTTTTCTGGTTTTCCAAACGAACCTGAAAGGAAGGATCATTTAAATTGAAGGCAGTCCTCATTCTTCGTATATACTGATTCCCCTGTCCAATATATGTGAATTTGAAAAACACGAAAAGAACCAGGATCAGAATGAATCCGGAAATAATGATTTTCCAATTCTTACGAAGAATAAAATAGACAGCAAATCCAGCGAATGGAATGGTGATCGCACCACGGGTACCCGATAATAGCAGTCCATAAAAGCCTAAAGCAGCAACAATCAGGAAAAATAATTTCTTACGCCAATTTTTCTCCAGTAGAGCGATTATGGTTGCCATTACTGCCGAATATGCCTGGTTTGCACCAAATTGACCGGCGTCACTAAGAAACGAGAAAATTCTTAGCTGCCCCCATATGACATGCGTGGAGGAATTTCCTTCCGCAAGCCAGGCTCTTTCCCACATATCAACACCGAGCACATTTTGTGCAATTCCTTTGAGAGAGACCAAAAGGGAGAATACTCCCCATATATAAAATATGACGTTTAATTTTTTCTGGTTGTCGATGAAAAGAAGGGTAAGAGGAACTAAAAGAAACATGTAAAACGAAATACCTCTCACACCGCTAATCCATGCAGAGACACTTCTTGCCTCAGGATTGAATAGTTCAAAAACGGAATATCCGAACCACAAGAAAGCCAAAAGTGTAATATCCTTCTTCGCAGGAGACCAATCCAGCTTATCATTGAATTTATTAATAAACAGGGCAACGTAAGTCAGGATTAGTAATCCATCCATCGCCAGTCCAAGAGGTAAATTTGGTATATACCTGGTTGCACCCAGCAACACAAATCCCAGACCAATTGAGGCGTAGAGACCAAAAATGGGATATTTGACTAAAAAATAGAGACAAACGAGAACCACCGGAAGTACCATCAATCCAATTCCCGCGTAAACGCCAAAAGCACTCAGTAACCATCCGAAAAGTACAAGCAAACAGAAAAATGACAGAAAAACGATCGGCATTTTCAGTTGATTGGATCCGGTTGGACGGTTGAAGTGATTCTGTAGGCCTAGCATATGACTATATTTGCAGGTAAAGTTTATCTAAAACTAATTATTCAAAACATTTTTCCTGTTTTTGAATTTATCAAGTAACGATTGATAGAATGTAATACCAAATTTAAAAATCTGAAAAAATTCCAATTTCAATTCTTTGTTTAGGAAATAGAAACCCACCCATATTCCAATAGAAGTAAATAGGATAGTTGCGACCGCTACCAACGTCAGTGATTTGAAAATAAAGATAGCAATGAGATCACCTATCAGGTTGATTATAACCATGTACAAAACTTTGATGAAGTTTTTGTTTGGTCGGTTTACACTATCCAGACCTACACCGGTCATTCTGTCAATCGGAAGAAGCAGTCCGTAAATTGTAAAGATTCTGACAATTGTTGTGGCATTAAAGCCTGTAACCGGATCCGTTCCTAAATATTGTTTCCCTCCTAAGATTAATACAAAGAGATCGGCGAAAATGAATACGAAAATACTAATGAATACAAAAAGGTAACTCATCGCACCAGAATAGGTATAGAAAAGTTCCTTTACTTCCTGTACTTTGTGATTAATGCTCGCTTTGGACATTTTTGGGAAGGCCGTTGCCGCAAAACTACGAAGTGGTATTTGCTGGAGCTCTGTTAATTTCATTGGAATGCTGTATAAAGCAACGGCTGCGGTACCCAACGGACTAAAGCTTATAATGAATGTATCTGTACTTCTGAGTAAGTTGGTTCCAATTAAAGTGAAGGTCGTAAATTTCCCAAAGTCCAGCAATGTCTTGTTAGATTCTTTGGTTGCTTTTGGAATAAATCGCATGCCGTCCCAGCCTTTATACATACAGACCCCTGATACCAGAAAATTAATGATGATCATGGCACAAACCAATTGTACCAAAGTCAATTTTAAGAAGAGAAAATTGATTATTAACAACAGGAAGAAGGAGCCGCTTTCAAGAAGTCGTACAAAAAAAATTCTACCAAATTTCTGATCTGCCTGCATGATTACAACAGCAGTATTCATCGGCAAATTTACTAATGCCAGGAGAGGATACCAAATAAAAAACAGATCGTAGCCGGCATTCTTTATAGGTGTCGAAAATACCAAGATAACAGATGACAAGTACTATTCCAATGGCAATGGTTGCTACAAGTCCTATCAAGGCATTAGACCCAATAAATTTAATCCTTTCCTCTTGCGTGACTCCTGATAAGTATCGAACAATTGCGGTATTTGTGATACCCTAATCTGAACATCTCAATGAAAGCAAAGGATGCAATAAACAAAACCCATTTACCAAATTCCTCCATTGGGTAACTCCGCGTCAAAAGGGCAAAACCTGCAAATCCAAAGAATGATATAGTGAGATTACCTGCAAGGGAAAGAAAATTGTCCTCGTAAACAAGTTTTTTTAATATATTTTTCAAGAATAGTTATTTTAAACTTGGATTGCATTTTCAACTTAACCGTTTGAAATATTCCGTCTCCAGATTTCTAATCACCCGAGTTTTTTTGAATAATCGCCCAAAACCGAATCAATCACATCGCGCTCTACTCCGTTTAAAATTATATAGGCCTTATTATCAGTGAATTTAATAAACCTATCTAATGCGCCCTGATCTGCTTCAGACCAAACCCTGTTTGAACGGCAGATCATAATAGCCAAATCGATATTTGGAAGCAGACCTGCAGGATATGGATTAATCATGATTGAAGGTAGTTCAATTAGCACA
>CAXXHH010000002.1:0-61101 GCA_963663005.2 Prolixibacteraceae bacterium | reverse complement strand
TTAACTACAACCTAAAAAAAAAAGTGATTTCTGAAATTATCTATCATTAAATATTTCATTTATTATACAAATATATAGATATATATATATATATTTTTTTCTATTTATTCTATTTTTCCAATTTTTTCTATTTTTTCTATTTTTAATTCTTTCCCTCAAACTATAATTAGGTTAAAAAAAAAATACTAAGCAGCTGATTTCAGATCAGATATTTTAATGGAAATCAGTGGTCTATCATTGTAACACTTTTGATTATATTTATTTTTATAGATATTTAGCTAATTCTAAGTGAGTTAGATGTACCTCTCCATAAAGTTGAATTATCTACCTCTTTGATACTAATAAGCATTAGCTTGCAAGATTATTTCTTCTTTAAAAAAATATATATATATAAAAATATATATAATGTAAAAAATCATTAAATCCTTATGAATAAAGTAATTTATCTGCGATTTTTGGTTAATTTATTTTCATCAATATTTTTTTTTCTCAATAATATGATGCTTTATTTTGAATTTTTTATTGGAACAACAAAACAAATGTAAAAAAGAAAAAGAAATGTATTAAAAATAGCTTATTACATGTGTTAGAAGAAGGTTCTAAAAATTCTTAAGAAAAAGATTTTTTATTGGAACTTTTAACTCCATTACCTTTAACTATAAGATGAAATTAAACAAACAAACAAAAAAGTTTAGTTATGCTTTATTATTGGATTTGAAATTAATTTTTTTTTTTCTTTTTTTCTTCTTCCTATTTTGAAAATGGAAAATAAAACTAACCTTTTTATAAAACTGTCTTCAAACAAGTCTCTTAAAAATTTTTTTCTATATTTCCAAATATTTACTGCTTGTTTGGTTAAGGTAAGCCATTTAACCCTTAAGCTAAGTGTGGTTAAATTGGTTCCTACTTAAATGTGAAGTTATAAGTGTCTTTGCCAAACTAAGTAGACTATTTGATTAATTGATTTTTTTATTGTTATTAATTATTTGAGTTATTTTCTAGATTGGCTAGTTTAAGCATTTGCAATTCTTAGGCATCAAAATAGTTCAGTTATGAAACGATATATTATTATGTTTTGTTTGGCAAAATGTTATCCTCACCTGTGTCAAACAAGTCAGAAACTTACTGCTACAGTTGTTTGTTAATATTTATTTTATCTGATAGATTTGCCATAATAATAAATTTTAATTAAATATAATTAAAACAAATTAGAAATAACAACTAAAAGAAATCAAAAGCGTTTGAAATAATTTTCTTTTTCTATAATGGCAAGAAACAAATTACTTTATTTAGCATTTTATTGGATAGAATTGCTTTATTGTGTTTCTAAACACTATTAATCAACAGTTTTCTAAGAAACATAGTTTTCCATCAATTTTTTTTTTTTTTTTAAAAAAAAAGGAAAATAAAAGAATTAATTCTGGTCAATATTTTTTTAATATTATTATTTTTATTTAATAATAATAAAATAAATAACTAGATTCCTTTTTAATTATAAAAAAATAGAATTGCAAAAAAAAAATATAAAAAAGGAATATAAATTGATAATAGAGAAAGAGAATAAGAGCACAAAAAATAATTTATTTTATTATTATTTGATTTTTTCTTCTTTATTTGATAAAAGAAAATAAAAAAATATTTTTTATGGTATATAAACATTTCAATAATTTTTTTCTCTTTTTAGAAAAAATCAAAAAGGCTCTAAAAAACAAAAAATATAATACAATAAATTAATAATTATTATAATAAATTCTTGCCAATTTAAACTAAAAGAAAAAGAAAAGAAGAAGAAGATATACAATATATTAATAATTTTTTTTTCTTCTTCTATTTATAAAAAGAAAAGAAAATTAAATAAATCAATTATAAGTATTTATCTTATTATAAATACACTTTTTAAAGAATTTGCATATATATTTATATTTTTTTAATAAATAAATTGAAAATACCTTTTTTTTTTTCTATTAAAGCAAAATTATTGTTAAATATAAAAAATAAAAGTAAATAAATAAATTAAAAAGAAGAAATAGTAATTTTACTAATATATTCTTCATAGTTTTTTTTAAAAAAAAAAAAGAAAAAAAGATGGAATAAGAATCTTAAGTTACATTAACAGCTGATCTACTTAAAACTTTTGTTACTGCTAAAATATTTAAAGATCATGTAATTAATTTCTTTTCCTTTTTCCTTTTCTTCTTCTTCTTCTTCTTCTTCTCATATATATATATTTTTCATAATTATTAATTCCCTCCTAAGCAAAAACAAACAAAACTAACTAAAAAGAAAAAAAAATCTTCGAGTTCACTTTTTGAATAGATTTTCTAAACAAAAAAAATTAAAATTAAAAAACTCTTCTTAGAAAAAGGAAATTAATTGCATAGATTTCTCAGATGATGGAACCAGATTAATTAGCTGTGATGACCAAATGCTGAATGTTTATGACACTGAAAATGGAAAAAAAATTAAAAACTCTATTTAATAAAGTAAAAGAAATAGAATATGTTAAATTCACTCATCACAATGAAGCAATTTTGTGTGCTACTAAAAAAGATTGTAGCCTAAACTAATTTAGATTCTTATTATCATAATTGCTATCATTATTAACTTGCATCAATTATTTATAAATAGAAGATAAAAAAGATTAAAATGAGTTTTTTTTTATCTTTAATAAATTATACATTACTTTGCTTCAAATTCAAACTTCTAATCTTACTTGCAAATATTAAACATCTTTATCTAAGATTTTAATTCTTTATTGGAGTCTTCATGATAACGAAGTAGGTTAAAATATTTTAGGGACACACAGATCAAATTCTAGTACTTATACACTTTTTCATTCTTTTCTTACTCAACTACAAAAAAAAAAAGGCTTGCAAATCAATGAATATATAGGTTTCTAAATATTTATCTCTATTTGTGTGTGTGTATGTATGTATATGCATGTTAATCTTAGTTTACGATCTCTGATTAAACTTACTTCTTTAAAAATATAACAAAGTCTCTTGAAATGAATCCTAATAATGATCTTGTTTCTAACAACATCTAAAGATCAGACAATGAAATTATGGAATTTATAGTCTAAAGAGCCAGGAGCTGAAGCCTGTTTGGATCTGTCTTCCAAGAATTGTTGTCCTGTAGCAAATTTTGATCCAATGGGACTAATTTTTGCTGTGGCTTTCACGGAAAACCTTGGCAGGAACTAATTTCTCTAAAATAGCTTTGTATGATTTACTCAATTATAGTGAAGGAAGCTTTTAAAAGTTCTAAGTACTAGTGCGGAGAAATTAAACAGTTGAAATTCAGTAACAATGGACCAATAAATACTTTGTGCTACAGCAGAAAATTTTATCATGATTGTAGATGCTTATTAATTATAAGAAGTAAACTATATTAAGCCATGATTTATTATTGTTAAAGTTTTCCTTTACTTTTTAGAAGATGTTCTAATATTTAAAAAGGCACTCAAAAAATGAAAAATTTTTTTTCCAACCCACTTTATTCTTTGTTATAAAATAAGCAAATAAAAAAAGTGCACTTTTTTTTTATTCTCCTTTTTATCAATTTAAATTTGTACATAAGTTAATAAATATAAAAAAAAATATATATATATAAAAATATATATATAAAAATAAATTAAATTTATATGTATTATTGTAGCTCGTGAAAATTAGTGACTTCTAAAATGATAACTCTTTGATTGAAGCTAGTTTTACTCCAGATTCTAACTTTGTGATTTCTGGTAAGAATTTAAGCACATTTATACATTTATCTCATAATATTTATATTGATATATAATTTAGGTAGTGAGAATGGTATTGTACATGTTTGGGATGCGAAAAAAGGAACTTCTGTAGTTTAACTTTAAGGACACTTTTTAAAGTCTTCAGTGGTTAAATTTTCTCGTAAACTATTTTTATTTATTTATTTGTTTATTATTTTCTCCATTTTTTTATCTTCAAAGATATATCTCAATTACGCAAATGCATATACACCCACCAATACAGAAATATATTATATGTGTACATTTAGCAGCATTCCTATTTAAAAGATATGCATATTTAATTAGCCATAACGTTACTATTTAATCTTAATTATTCCAAAAAAAAAAAAAAAATCAAAAAATATTAAAGCAAAATCTGCCTTATTGGTAAGTGGATGCAAAAACCTGATTTTTTGGCTGCCAAGATTAACTAATGCTAATCCTGCTAATAAACTTCAATGATCTTTTATAAAAAGCAAATACTATTCATAAAAATAATAAAACATCTATACATTTATTCATATATTGTATTCCATCCTCTCTATTATATATAATAAAAAGTAATTATCTACATATATATATTAGATATAATATATATTTCATATCTTCTATTTGAATGTTGTTATTAATTATAATTACATGTAGAATATTGTTCTTATAAGATATTTTTAGAATATATATACACTTTTTCTTTTCTTTTCTTTTTTTAAATATATATATAAAATAAAAGTATATAATATTTACAAAAAGAGGAAAAAAGGATAAAAAGAATTTAGTGAAAAGAATATATCATAACAATTAAAAAAAAAAATTTCAATTATAAAAAAATCAAAACTTAGTTGTCTATCTTCTTTTTCTAAGAAATTTTAATAGACAATCAATTAGATTATGGAATTAAAAGTATTGATTTATCTATTCCTAAACTTAGTAGGTACTACATTTTCTATTATGCATCATATTAATTATGAAGTTTCCATAAATTTACACTAATAATTTTCAAATCTTTTTCTGTTTCTTTAACTGTAGAAATGAGAATTTTTCTAAATTAACCCATTCCATTCAAACTATATTCATCAAAATTTACTAGATGTTAATGGTCCTATAAGAATAACTAATTTCTCCTATGGGAAATAAAAGTCCACCATTACACAATTCCTAAAACATGTAGTTCTTTGTAAAAGAATCCAACTTAAAGTATTACTACAAAAGAAATTGGTTTTTCTCTATAAATCTGGTAGTTACAGAAATTTTTTTCAGGGGGTTTCGGCCATGCCAAATTAACTTTTATTTTCTTTAATTTAAAAATAGTTTACAAGATCCTAAGCTAACAAGAAATTAGTTGAATTCTTTATGAGCTATATTCTCTATTTGTACTCTACATTACTTTACATCAGTCCAATAATTTACTTTGGAATTGGGTGATCTTATAAATTGAAAAGAATACAAGACCATATTAACTAAATTGGTTTATTAATCAGCTTTGAAAGTTTTTCTTCACTAAGTTTGAGTGAGGCGATGTAATCTAATAGCTTAAGAGCAAATTATTAGAATGATTCAGTAACAAGACCAACTTTCGCAAAACTAAATATTATTTCATTAAGTTCTTTGTTAAAGGAACTCATACTTTTCAGAATTAGTTATGTGATAAATGTAAAGATTTATTCGTGTCTTATAGATATCTTGCTAAATCCAGCCAAAGTCTGAAAGACATTAAAGGGTTTCATAAGCTAAATGCAACTTTGTAAGTCTTCTATAATTTTATTATAGACAGTTGTACTTTTGCAGTTGAATTGAGAAAAAAATTTTAAGTATTATGCTACAATATTAGGATATTTTTGAATAGATGAAGCAGTGTAAAGAGTTTCCACAATTTCCATATACTCTAGAGAATAGTTGGCTTCTATCCAACGCAAGTAGGGAAGAAATCTAACTGGACCTATAAAATTCAAACTGAGCTTGAAATATTGATCTAAAATGCTCTTTGGCTATGGCTAAAGCTGAATTACACCTAGCCTTTGATACTTAAAAATGGTAAAGACTGTATCTATAATTGGGTTGAATTAAGCATTTGGCTATTATTCTTATATTATAGCAATAAGTTTGGATGTCAAAAGTTAAATCTCAGTTTTATCATCCTGCTTTTTATTGTACAAATGAAAATAGCAACACATTTTTAAGTATTTTATTAATTGTTAGAAAGAAAAGTCCTTTGCTGGATTAGGATAAGCTGTTCTAAGTGAAAGAAGCATTTTTTCAATTATCAAAATAATTCCCTCATTTTGCTTCTTATTCCATTAGCTTTCAGTAAAGAATTCTCCTATCTCACAGATCTAAAGCTCTTGCTTCTTCTTAATAAGTTGTGCGATGACTGCTTGAGTATTGGCTGAAAATACTTAAAATAAAAGCTTTTAAGAATATTCTGAAGTTATATAGAGATTTTAAAGTACGTAACTTAACTTTATTATTTAAATATAAGAAATGTTTTCCTTTTCTAAGTCAAGATCCTTTGGTAACTTATTCACAATATACCCAATAAGATGGTGGGGGTATCCTTTGTAATTGTAAATTACGTAAGTAGGAAGCTCAGTGAATAGATCAATTATGCTTTTTGCACAGTTTTTCAAATCTGGCAATTGATCTATTGTATGGAGCAGCAAATCAAACATTAAGAAATGCTTCTTTTCAATCTACTTAAAGTGATAAATTAAGAATCCTATTTATTCCGCATTATAGCACTTCATCTATTTCTTTATAAACTGTTGTATATCCTAACTTTTAATGAGAACAAATATGAGAAATGTGAGATCTCTTTGCTTTTGGTTCAGTTCTTCCCAATCATTCTGAAGTTTGGTAAAAAGCTAAGAAAGAATTTAAGTTAGACCTGGAATCTTGCTCTGGCAATATTTAAGTGAGTAGATAAGAATTTAATCAGGCGTAAGTTTTTTTATTTCTTGTTGAAGCATTTTGTCTAAATATTCTTTTGTTTTAGCAATTAATTCTAAGTTTTTAGGTATTTCTCTTGTCCTTCCTCTTAAGTTAAAATTATTTTATAACAAGAAAATATATGATCAACTTATTTGAAATTTATATTGCCACTAGTATCAGATAGCAACTATAAACAAAAGTGTATGAGCGCCCTCATGAAATTAGAATTTGATTTCTTGCAAATCTTCAAATATACCCAAATTGTACCTGAACATCAATGGCTAATGTGCTATTCGTTCTAAAAGGTGGGTAAATAATGGGACATGGGAAAACCTATATGTAACAAAGGAGTGAATTATATAGTAAATCTGGGTAAGTGGCATTTCCTTTAATACTTTTAAGCGCTGCAGCATAATATCTGCTATAATGCTTAGGTTTTAGCGATTAAGATTAAAGCCACTTTTGAGAAGTGAAGTTAGCTAAACAAATTTAGATAAAAATTAGATAGAAAAACTTCATGTCTTATTAGCTGATCTAGCTAAGAATATCTTAAAGAGTTTGACTAAGAAGCATAAAATCTAATGTGTGAGGTGCTGTTGTATATCCCTTAATTATCTGGAGCATTCCAGAAAATATTTGGCTTTTAGTCAGAAAATTAGATTTCTTCAACTAATTTGGACAAGAGTTGAACACTCCGTTTATGGCTAGTTGAAAACTATAATTAAAGCGAAGAAGCAATCTAAAAAATTGTACACATCTATTGCATATTCATGTATTTTATATGATTTTCAAGTATTGAACAAATTTTGTAACATAAATCAGCATACTTTTTTTTGCTTTTAATATAAACAACCTTTGAGAATAAAGGAAAGAGGTGTAGTAAGTAAAGTAGCTCTACTAATCTGGCTGGCTAAGTAAATGTTTGAGTCTTTACAATAGGGGATTTGCATTTAGTTTTTAATAGGGAAAACTCATAAAAAACCTATGAACAGATTTTTACATTCATACCTTCTTCTGCTAGTTAAGTCAATCTTTATGCAGTAGGTTAAATGCATTTAAGAATGAAATCTTACTTATCAGATTGATAAAGCAAAGTTTTACGGTAAAGCTAAAGAGCTTCTAATAACCCGTATTCATTCATCGTTTATAGGTTCTGACTTATATAAGATTATATTAATTAAAAATCTTTACTAGTCTAGCAAATGCTTTTTTTCTTCCTTGGAGGTTTATAGTATTTGATTAATTTGTCTCAGCAAAAAGGTAATGTTATCAGTATTAAAAATTACTTTGTTTGAACTATAGTATTTATACTATTCTAGATAAAGTATTGCATTGGTTAGATATTCCTTATAAGTTCATTATCAAATCTTATCCTTTGTTTGGGTTACTTTTATTCTTGAAGTTTATTACTTGTCTTCAGTTTATCTTAATCAGTTTAATCTTACTCAAGATTGACTTCAGTATCAGATTATTTTATTTTATCTTTATAGTTCTTGTTTCTGTTACTCCTGTTACTACTGCTGCTACGACTATTATTATTATTGTTACTGTTCCTAAGGTGGTTTAACTACTAAAAATGTCTTTGATGAAGTGTAAAAAATTTACTTAAATAGTATTGAATATTGCAAAAATCTAGATATTTTCATTTTTTTAGTATTTGTGTATGGTATGTATAAATATAATCAAATTAATATATATATATATATTTATTTATTTATTTTTGAAAGGGGGGATAAGAAAAAAAAATTAATCATAAAAAAAAAATATAAAAATATAAGACACGAAACTCTTTTTACAATTATAATAAGTCATTTTAATTTTTGAGAAATCTACTCATATTTTTAATTTTCTTTTTTTCTTTCTTCTTCTAAGAATTTTAAAGTATTTTATTATTTATGTACTTAATATTTATCATTAATTAAGATTTAATATTTATTTTCACTTATTATTATTATTTATTTCTTTAATTTATTTGAATACACAAAATATAAAAATATATACATATATATACATACAATCACCCACAGAATTATATATATATATATATATATATATATTGGTTTGGCTCATTTAGCAAGATAAAGTATTTAAATAATAATAATGAACATTGCCAATCGATTTATAAGAATTTTCCTAAAATTCTCAAAACTTAACTCCTTAGTAAATCAAGAAAGGTAGTTATCTTCATTACTATTTAGAAACTAATTATATGCATTTACTACAGCAAAGACAATAGATCCATCTCAAAAGAAAAAAAGTTCAGAGTTGAAAACTAATAAATAACCAGAAGATTCTTTCCATATTAAAAACTAGAACAAAAATCAATCAAGGAGATCAAAGGAAAGAGATCAAAATAAATCTAAAGATAAGAGTAACTTTGCAACTAAGTAAAGAGATAGAGATCATAGTAGCAGTAAGCAAAGAGACAACAATTATAGTAGCAGTAAACCAAGAGATAGAGATCATAGCACTAGCAAACAAAGAGATAGAGATCATAGCACTAGCAAACAAAGAGATAGAGATCATAGCACTAGCAAACAAAGAGATAGAGATCATAGTAGCAGTAAGCAAAGAGATAACAATTATAGTAGCAGTAACTTAAAGGAAAAAGATCATAACACTAAGGAAATAAAATATAAAGAACATGGTAGTAGTAATAATAACTTAAAGGAAAAAAATATTAGTACTAAAAAGCAAAAAGATAATGGTGGCAGCAACAGCAATAATAAAGCATAGGATAAAGAAAATGTTAGCAGTGATAACTTAAAAGAAAAAAAGGTTCGCTCTTATAAACAGAAAGATAAAGATCATAGTAATAATAAACTGAAGAATAAAGATCACATAGCAAATAAGTAAAAAGATAAAGATCATAGCAGTAATAAGCAAAAAGAAAAAGATCCCAATAAGCATAAATCAATGAAATCAAGTAAAAATGAGAATTCCAAAACTTTGCACTCAAAACAGCAATAAAAGTCAGAAAAAACATAAGAAAATTAAAGAAAATAGGGTTAATAGTAGTAACCATAGCAAGAGTAAGCTTAGTAAAAGCAACAATAATAATAGAACTAACAGCAAGAAGTTAAAATCTAACTAGAAGAACAAAAAAATCCAAAATAAACTAAGGAAACTAATGAAAAGAAACCAGAAAATATCACCGCTTAATCTCAAACTCAACCCCAACCCCAAGCACAACCTCAAGCACAAGCACAACCCAAAACATAAACAATAATTTCAGTTAATAAATACAATGAAGTAGTGATCACAGAAAAAAAGGTTAAGACATAGTAAGTTATGCCCAAATAGAAAGGTTCAAGTCAAGAAGAAGGTTAAGGCAGTGAAGAAGAAGAAATTGAGGATTTTGCTGACACTGAATAAGATGAAAAAACCAGTTTAACTTAAAAATTGTAGGAAGCTACTAGTATAATTGTAGACAAAGAAGATCTGTAGCATAAATGCATCTTCAAAACAAGATATGGATACCTTAAGCTTGTAAATAGTTGTTTAACGCAAAAACAATAAATGAAAATAAATAAAATATACTACTTATATAACACAATTCCAACAAATTATATTAGAAAAATAATTAAAAGTGATAAAAATGCACTTTTGGCATTTACTCCTGATTCTAATATGCTTAATGTCAGATAACACTTTGAAAGCTTCAAAAAGATTCTCAATGCGTAGTATTACGGAACACCTAAAAAGATCAGAAATCCATTTAAGAATTGTACAAGTAATGCAGAAATATTTAATTTGGCCAGAAGAATTCAAAATGAATAAAAATAAATGTTGCATAGAATATGTATGATAGCTAACTATGATGGAACACTAAGA
This sequence comes from Prolixibacteraceae bacterium, assembly GCA_963663005.2. Lineage (GTDB taxonomy): Bacteria > Bacteroidota > Bacteroidia > Bacteroidales > Prolixibacteraceae > CAINVV01. Next base: position 50,582 of record CAXXHH010000002.1, on the reverse strand, counting down.
ATTAAGGGTAAAGTACCTTAAGTGGGATTACTAAAAAAATTTACACAAATTACTCACCCAGTAAAAGAAATATAGGGTGGAAAATTTGATTTCCTAATTCCCTATGCTACATATACTGGAATTTTATCGGCCGACAATTATGAGAAAGCGGGAAGTATAGTGAATGCATTAAATTCAAAGAAAATATTTAATTGGTACGGAGTTTTTCCAGCCACAAATAACCACATATATGATTTGTTCCCTTAGTATATTAGATAAAAGCAGAATTTACTTAAGGCAGATAGGACTGTTTTGGATATTGGGACTGGCTCAGGGATATTAGGACTAATATTTGCTAATAACTCCAACTCTGTGAAAGTATATGGAATAGATAAGGATTAAGAAGCCGTTGAGTGTTCAAGATTAAATTCTTAGATATTAAATTTTGCTGAGAGATATGATGCAAAGAAACTGGATCTAGTAGAAACTGATGAAAATGAAGTACGAAAAATTTTTGAAGAATGGAAGTAAGATTTTTACTATTTATTTCAAATTATTATTCAAAATTTAAATGATATTATCTAAAAACAACTTGCTTTTCTTTATTTTATTTCTTATTCTGAAATTTCCTTTTTTTTCTTTTCTTTCTTTCTTTTGAATTATAAAACAATAGCTTTCCTCAAAGATACGATATTATTGTAGCTAATCCTCCTTGGATTAATGCTTCATATATGACCACAAATAACAACCTGGAAAACGGAGTATATGATCCTAAACTTAGCTTCCTTAGAAGAATATTCTAATTTGCCTGTAAGAATTTAACAAATAGAATCTAATATAATAAATAAATAAATATATATATATATATAAATAAATATATAGATATATATAGATAAGAAAAAATATAACAATTATAATAAAAGGTAATATTTGAATTAGAAGTAGGAAAAAAAAAATTATTTTTTTTCATTACTTTAATTTTCTAAATTTAGCTTAAAGACTTAACAATTTGACAAAAATCAGTAAGAAAGGCAGATTACTACTTCTTTATAGTGATATTTCAGAAATCTTATAATTATCAGAAAAAAATATAATAGAAAAGTTATGTTAAGAATACAAATTAATCATTACAGACTAACTATAAACTAGATTTGTTGATGAAAGCGGACTAATTTCAAAAAAATCTCCAATAACATAATTGACTGATCCACTATAACAATTCAAAAATTAATCTAAAGTCTTCTTATATGAAATCACTAGACCTTGATTGATGAAAAAAATAAATTGAAATTATATATATCTTATAGTATTAACTAATTTTTTATTAATGTATATAAATAAATTTTGTAATAGTTTGTAATTGCACATATTTATAATCACTATTTAAATGCATAACATAATATAAATGTGTGGAGGGGGCTTTGAATAGGGAATAAAAGACCAGTTTTTCCTTCTATTGCTATACATAAAGATATTTATTTACTTTTTTTAAATAAAACATAAATATAATCATAGAAAACTCAAAAATCATATATATATATATATGGGTTTTTATATAATTATTTAACTAATATTGCAGAAAATAATTTGAAAAATTTAATTTTTACATATCATAACTATATTTCCACAAATTTTTCTAAAAATTGCTTCATTTTAATGTTAAATCTTATGTAAGGCTTAAGTACCAAAGAAATTTTTATACTTCAAGTAGTAAAGAAAAAAAATTATGAATATCATTTCAGGATTAAGAAATTGTATTTATAGCTTTAGAGAAAAGAGCATAAACCTAATTAGATTCTAATTATTTTATTTTATTATATATTTTTATAAAATAATTATAAGAGCACCTATTATAAGTCATTGATATTTCTCATATTATTTTATATATAATCAATTTATTTAAACTACAGTGCACAAAAATCACACCAAGTTAAATAATTTTTCAAAATTCTTAATAGAAATGAATTCTACACTTAAAAATTATATTATCTAAGTAAAAAGAAAGGATATTTATGTATTTAATTTTTTGGTGCAAAAATGCCTGGTCTTTTTTTCCCTATTAAAATAAAACCCCACATATATATATGATTGTTTTAAAATCAGTGGATGAAAGTCTGTACACAGCAAATAATTGTAACTTTGAATGTGCTGTTTGCTTGAAATCATAAGGTGCTTCAATGTCCTAAGGAAATTATAAACTCTGTACTGTTTGTTAAAACAACTAGCAATTGACATGGAGTGGGGAATGCTTTTGCAATGATAATAGTAAGCAAACTTTAAGTGTTGATAAAAGATGTAGTAATTAATTATAATATGAGAATATTTATTTTATTTATTTTTTGTTAATTTAGCAAAACAAATTCTGAAACAAACAAAAATTCCAAAAAAAATATAAATATATTTATATACATATTTCAATAATTTATGTTTTAGCAAAAATGACTAGCAACACAGAAAAATCACTTGCGGTTCTTCAAATTATTTATATGATACTTTATGTACTAACAAAAATGATGGATATTTGTCTTCCAATTAGTTCTAAGCTTAATGAAATTTCTTAATTTATTGGACTCAGTTTATTTATTGTATTAAAAAATAATTTTTCCTTTTTTAATTTCTTTTTAATTTCTTTTTTTCTCACTTGAACAATACATATTTTTAACTTCTTAACTCTCAAAATATTAAAAAAATTTATAAAGTGCTTCCCAGATTTAATGAAAGTATAGGAGATTCTATATGTTGTGAACTATGATAATTTTGCCACCATATTCCCTAACTTTGTTGGAAAACATTTTGAAAAGTACATTAGCCAAACTAAAATTATCAACATAGAACACTAAATTCCTCCAGATCAATTTAGAAACCGTTTCTTAAGTTCTTCCTTCCTAGGCAATATTATTCCACTTTTGATGGGGTATGCCATTTTCTTTATAGCATTGACTCTTTTTGTTAAACTATGGCCTTGGAAAACAACATTTGGATATAAACTAATTAGTAGCTTTGGAATCTAAAATCTGCTTTTCTCACTTTATCTCATGACATTATAGATATCTTTAATATTTATCTGCTTGCAACTCTTCAATTTTGGTGATGACTCTGGCTTTAGTATAAATTCATACATTTTCTGTGGAATTTTTACTATATACCATTTAGGAATGTTGATTTTCTATTTTAGAAGGTCTTTAAAAAGAGAAACAATTAGTTTGACTAATGGAAGTGATAGTTAATTATATATAGTAGCATTCTTTCATAAACTACCTATGCTCAAATACAGATTTACTAAGTAATATGGTACTCCTTGGATCATATACAAACTAGCTTTTCCATTTTTACTTTATTATGACTTGAAAGTATATGTAATTATACTAGCCTTAGTGAATCCAGTTTCTATGTTTGCTATGGATTTATTTTAGTTTTACAGATTGTGGCGATATTACAGAATTAATGTTGATAAACTATACTTTTATATGCATCTTTTATCTGATTTAATTTTACTGATAAATGGAATATTTGTTTGGATGATTGAGTATGCTAGTGAGGCTAAGCTAAGTTCTTCACTAGTCAATAAGTTGGATTTTTTATTTTATTGTTACAGAATCTTCCTCATAGTTTATATTATTTTAAAATTTGTAATTCTTATTGGAGAAATTGTTGTCAGTTCACAAAAAGTAGATGGTATCTCTAAATTACTAGAACATTAAAATGAGATTTAACATTTAGAAACTGGTTTTAATTGTAGTTAAGAGATGAGAATTTTGGTTTTTGAGTTGTATTATTAAAATTTTGTTTCAGAAAACATATAGCTAAATTGATTTCCTTTTTTTTTTTATCATATAATTTAAAACATGAATTTATTGAAAGAAAAATAAATTATAAACATAAAAATAAAGTATAAACATCATATTTTTGAAGAAAAAGAAGAAAAAAAAAAATACATAATATTCTATATATCTATATTAAATTTATGATTTATATCTATTATTTCACTTTATTTCATATAATATTATTGTTTGTTTGTTTTATATAAAGACCAAAGTTTATGTATATCAAGTGCCTATAACATTTAAATTGATTCAAAATTGAACAAGAAATCTTAAATGAATAGACTCTAACTATAATCATAATTTTTCTTATCCTTGATGAATTAATACAAATAAATAGAAATATATCTCATAATTATTCATACTTAAGGAACTAAACTTTCGTATATTATATCATTTTTAGAAATAATAGTATATGGTTAAGTTGATAAAAAAGAAAAAGGTTATTATTTGTAAATTTTGTAACTTCAACTAACAATAATCTTTTTTACTATTGAAGAAAAAGCTAATGTTTAGTATAACAATAGTTCAATCTTGAAGAAAAAAAAAATTACAAATTACTTTTAATAAATTAATCCATTTTTTTTTCATAGATTTCATTTTTTTTTTTATTTTCTATAAATTAAGTAGAAAAATCAAAGAAAATAAAACATAGTATTAATTTTTTTATTAATTATTTGAATAATAAAAAAGCCAATAAAATAATATTAATTTTATTTAATTATAATTATTAATATTGCTAATAGTTTTTATAAGAAAACAAACAAAAAAAAAAAATAACAGATTTAAATTATTATTTCTTAACCATGTCATAATAAAATTCAAGTTAATCATCAAATTCAACTCATAAAGAATACGAAATTATTTTGTATGGGGAAAATTTGTCTAATATTAATATTTCCGAGATTGAAAACAGTTCAGATTTTTTTATATCATCTGTTAATAATTCTTAGAGTTCATCCAAAAATCTCTATCTAAGTACAGACCTAGAAGACAAAAACTGACCAATTTTCATAGTAAAATAACATAGTTTTTAGAAAGAATATTAAGAAGAAAAAGATAGAGCAATGAAAGTAAAAGAATTAAATATTCCTAGTCAAAATAGATACTGCATTCTATTAGAAACGTGGGATGATAAATCATTCAAATTATTTTTTAAGTATGGATCATGCAGCTTAGAGGAGTTGAAAGATTAAATTAAAAAAAATATATCATTACTAATAGATTAAAAAAATCACTCTGTAGAAATAGATAAAAATAAAAAATTCTTGATTGAGTTAGCTATTCTAACTTTTAGGAATGTGTCTACAGTGATATTAGAGTTATATGAAAAAGGGTATTATCACACAGATATTAAACCAGCTAATCTGGTCTTAGATAAAGTCGAAAACCAAAGTAATAGTGATACAATTACTAAATAAAAAAAAGAATAATAATACCAAATAAAAATAATTGATTTTGGAAGCACTTCAGAAAATTTAGATGGCCATTCTGGGAGAACTGAATTTTATTCTGATTCTGAGCTTGCCAACTACTATAGAAATATTTTTTCTAACAAAGAATAGAGGCTTTGGAATGAGTTTTATTCCTTGATAAGAACTCTACAAGAACTGCTGGCTATTGGTAAAGATGAGCTAAATAAGGGAGATATAATATCTAAAAATAGTTAACAATACTTGTAAACTATTAATATCATCATTAAAAAAGAATATTCAGAGCTGATTAATAAAAAATAAAATTTTCAAAATATCATAAATTTTATGGAAAAAATGGTAAATTATAAGCTAGAACAGTTAATCAAAGATTCTTAGACTATAATTCAAGAAGTTATAGAAAGTACTAAACAAATTAATGATAAAATCACAGAAAATTATTTTTCAGATATTGATGATATAATTTAAACTATATCTAATAATAAAGTCAGGTTAGAGTTCTAGTAAAATAACCCTCTGGAAGTTATTTTAAATAGACACTGCAAAATTGAACTTTATTGTAAGAAGGATATCACTTCACCTGAAGAATTAAAACTAGAAACTGAATTCGATAAATTCTTAGATAATAGTGAACAATATGTGCTTATCATTTTGGGAAAACCTGGATCAGGAAAGAGTTTCTTTCTACAAAACTAATTATTAAAACCATAAAAGGAGAATTAGGTAATAAGAAGTTGCAATAGATGTTATTTATTCTTAAAGTTAAATAAATACTATGAAGCAGAAAAAAAGGATACATTTAAAGATCTTGTTAAAGAGTTTATTGATAGCAATGAAAAAAATTATAATAAATTAATACTTTTGCTAGATGGGTTTGATGAATTTGGATAAGAAAAGGAAAAAATTTTAGACTTAATCAGAATTAAATCCAATAAGTAATTATAAAGTAAACTAAAAATAATAATTACATGTAGAAGCACTGAAATATCTAAAGAGGAAATATCTGAATAGTTTTCGATGAATGAAGGATCAAAATGTTGTGAAATTTTATATATTTGTCCAGTTGACCCTTATGGAATTTCTGACTACATTAAGTAACTTATTGAGCATCTTAGCAAAAATAAAGATGAGAAATACTTTGGAAACTTTAAATGCATCAGCTCTTATGAAGAATATGAATAATGCCTTAATAATAATGAAAGTCTTAGAGAATTGGCTTCTACTCCACTTACAATACGAATGATTATTTGGATTATTCCTCAAGTATAAGATAAGTTAAATGAGTAATAGCAGATATCAATCACTTAATTTGATATTATTTCCATGTTTAGTTAACGGTGGGTTGAAAATTAAATTAAAAGAAATGCTTTTAATTTTAAATATTAAAGTGTAGAGGAAAAAATTTTCAAACTTATAAAATATCTATGGATTAACAATAAAATAAGTAACAATTCTTTTAGTAAATCTGATGTATAAAAAGTATTTAAAGATGATCCCCCCCACCAAATTGATGAATTTATCAAAGTTTTACCCTTATGTGAAACTGAAGGATAAGTTTATTGTTTTTAACATAAGTCAATATTGGATTATTATTTAGCTAAACTCTGGCTAGAAGATTTTCAAATAAAGCCTTAATCTACTTAAAATAATTCTGAAATTCAAATTTCTAATTAAAAAGAATTAAAAAATCTAAAACCACTAACTACTCCTATCCATTTTCAGTCACTAAATTCAAAAGGATGTTCAATCAAGTTTATTAATATTTTCAGAGTATGTATTGGAATCGATTTAATAGTATTCTGGAAATAAATCTATTACCATCAGAGACTCTGTCATCAACATTTGCTGGCAGATTTTATTACTATCTAAAAAATATAGTTTAGATGATATTGGAATAGCCTCATCTAATGCTATGATTATACTTAATGGTATAAAATTCAGTTTTTCAGGATAAAATCTTGATCGCATTAAGTTAAAAAATATTAATATAAATAATGCAATATTTTATAATACAAATTTATTTTAAACTCAACTTCGAAATTGTTAATTTATTGGATGTATATTTGACAGATGCAATTTATCAAGAGCCTAGTTCAATAAAATTGAATTAGGAAAAAAATATCTTGATCTTAGAGGTGTATAATCTGAAATATATGCATTAGCTATTTCTCCAAATAACAAATATGTTGTCTCAGGTAGTTATGATTGTAAAGTTAGAATTTGGGATTCTTGAAAAGAGTGAGCTGACTAATACACTTTTGGGGCATACTGGTGGAATTATTTCAGTTGTTATAACTAGTGATGGAAAATATATAGTTTCTGGTAGCATTGATAAAACTATTAAAATTTGGGAATTTAAAACTGGTTAGTTAATAAGAAATATCGAAGGAGAAGAAAACTAAAAGATATATTCAGTGGCTTTAAGCTATGATAACAAATACATTGTAACAGGCAATGTGAATGGCATAATTAGAAAATGGGAGTTTGACACTGGTGTATAGGTATAGTTTTTTTTAAGGACATAGAAATCTTATATTCTAAATTGTTATTAGTTCAGATAGTAGATACATTGTATCTGGAAGTTTTGATAAAACCATTAAAATATGGAATTTTAATTCTGGAGAAAACATTGAAACCCTATCTTCTCACAATGATGGTGTAAGAACATTAGCAGTTAGTAAAGATTGTAAGTATATAGTGTCAGGAGGTAAAGATTGTTATATCATAGTCTGGAATCTGCAAACTATGAAGCAAATCAGAAAATGGTAGGGCCATGAAAATAATATATATATCTAGTACTTATAACATCAGATAATAAATACATAATTTCATCAGGTGGAGTGAATATTATTAAGATTTGGAATTTAGAAAGTGGAACTTTAATTGTCTCGCTAACTGGTCACACTTCAGAGATCTGGAAACTAGCAATAAGTTCTGATAATAAGTTTATTATCTCAGGTGATGGCTTAGGAATTATAAAAATTTGGGATTTGTAAAAAGAAATAGACCAGTAATAATATTAAGGTCATAATGACTTTGTAAGATCAGTAGCAATTAGTAGAGATGGAAATTTTATTGTGTCTGGAGGTGATGATAAATTCATTAAGATTTGGAACTATTAAACTGGAAGGTAAATACATTCAATAAATTATGACTCATATAATGTAAATTCTTTGACATTAAGTGAAGATGACAAATTCTTAGTCTTAGGAAGTAGAGATAAGACCATTAGAATATATGATCTTGAAAAAAAAAAAGGAAAATCCAAAAGTGTTGCATGGTTGCAGTGATTGTATTTGGTCAGTAGTAATAACTTCAAATAATTAATTTATTGTATCAGGATGTGATGATGGAAATATTAATGTGTGGGATGCCTCAAATGGCCAAATAAAATATACAATCCATGCTCATAGATAAGCTGTTAGATCTGTTGCAATAACATCTTCTAGTCAATATATAGTATCAGGAAGTTCAGATAACACAATAAAAATTTGGGAGTTTGAAAATGGTAAATAATTCAAGACTCTAGCAAGCCACTAAGATTTTATAAGATAAATAGCTATATCTAAGGATGATCAATATATTGTGTCAGCAAGTAGTGATAGCACATTAAAGATATGGAAATTTGAAACAGGAGAAGAAAATTAGAACATTAATCGGCCATTCATCAGTGGTTGAAACTGTTGCCATCAGTTCAAATGGCACTTTTATTGTATCTGGAAGCTTGGATCATAGTGTAAAGGTCTGGGATTTTAGAACAGGATTAGAATTAGTATCATTAACTGGGCATATGGATGCTGTGCTATAAGTAGCTATAAGCTAAGATTGCAGTTATATATAGTATCCTGTAGCTATGATAAGTCAATTAAAGTATGGAATCTGCCTATTGATACATAAAAGATAAACACTACTACTACAGATATAAGCTTGAGCATAGTTAAGAGTTTAGATCTAAATACAGACCATTAATATATGCTGCCTAAGAATGAAAGCAACAAAGTAGAAATGTAGAAAAGTGAATTTGATTAATTAATTTCAAATTTATTTGATGATAAACAAATTAAAACAAGTGTTGATATAAGTTCTGATGCAAAATATGCCATATCTGGAGGAAGTGATTAAGTAATTATATATCTGGTCACTAGAAACTGGAAAAATAATTCATAGAATTACATATAACAGTGATGCTATAAGCTATTTGAAAATAAGTGATAATGTAAGATTTTATTTTAGCTTGCTACAAGAATAATACAATAAAAGTGTGGAATTTCTAGGATTGGTAACTGATTAAAGCTATTGATCTTAGTGGTAAAATAATTATTTCAGCACTGATATCTCCTGACTGCCAATACATTATAATGAGATGCAAAAAGAAAAGCACATCTGAAATTCTGATCCATAAGATTGGTATTAATCAAGAAGTTCAAGTAATTTAAGGAGATTATTAGTGGATGAATTTTTTGGCAATAAGTCCTAATAAATAGTTTACTGTCAACAGAAATGAAGGTTACATAATGCAAGTGTGGAATAATTAAACTCAAAAACAATAAGCAAGGCTGGCTGGCCATACTGAAACTGTAACTTCAGTATCAATAAGTTATGATAATAAACATATTTTTTCAGGGAGTAAAGACTGCAGTTTACGAATATGGTATCTTGAAACTGGATAGTGTTTAAAAAAAAATATAATTTGGTAGAAATTCAGTTTGCTCAGTGGTAATAAGTCAAAGTGATAAATTGTTTATAGGTACAGAAAATTAAATTTGTATTTTGAATTTAATTGATAATAAATCTTCTTATGGTTCTCTACAGTCAAAAGATTAAGAGTTATCAAGTTCAGTGAAAGAAATATCAGAATTATTTATTGACTATAGTATAGAATCTATTTTAAAAAAGAAAGGAAGAATTAAGAAGTAATTAATATTGTTTAAAATACAGTATATAGAAATAACCTCAGAGTTTTACTTCTGACAGAATAAATATAGAAGATTCTGAAGGCTTAACAGAATTGTAAGTGAAAATTATAGCTCAAAGTTCTGGATATGACTTTTAACAGTTGAGAAAATAAGTTGCTAAAATTGAAGACTCTAAGAAAGATTGAGAGAGAAAGAGAAATTAAAGAGAAAGAGCCCTAATAAAATTAATAATGATAATATTAATTATATATGCAATATATATATATATATATTATAATATATATAACACAAGCAAATAAACAATTTAGTATATATAAAAAAAAAGGTGAGAGTATTAAAAAAAAAAAGAAAAAGAAATCTTTAAAATTATTATTATTTTATTTTTTATTAATAATCAAATAGATTAAGTATTATCTTAAAGGAAGGGTAATATTTCCTTTTTTTAATATGTATAATATATAAGGAATTAAAAAGAAAAAAAAAAAATTATTTGTATGTATATTGCAATTAAATAAAATTAATATGTGAATTATGCATAAATTTTACTTAGGTGCATAGTTAATATAATAAACTCTGACATAAAAAAGCGGTAATTTTAATATTATAAAAATTTTTGATAACCAAAGTCCTGTATTTAAATTGAAGTTTAATGATTTTCATTTTCTTAATTGAAATAATTATTATATTAATACAATATTTTTTTTTTTCTTCTTTAGTATTATATTCATTCCTTTGTAGATATATAATTTATATATAATTCCATAAAGAATATAAAGACAGAAGAATAATTGTATCAATCAATTTAAAATATAAGAAATCAATAAATAAATACAATATTTTTTTTTTTTTTTGTATATAAAAAAAGATTACAAAAAAAAAATCAAGAAAAACTAGAACTTTGATTCTCAGATTATTCTAAGTATCTTGGGTCAATGGAAGAATTAACTCTAAGTATCTATCCAATCTATAATGAAATTGAAAAAAAACATTTCATTTGTTGTGGTAAGTATTTTATTATATATTATATATATTTTCTTTTATTACATCTTTTTATTTTAATTGATAGAAATGACTATTTCCACTTAAATTCATTATAATGACTTAATTTTTACTTTTTTTTATAAATGTTTGATAAACATTCTAAACTTACAAATTAAAATATATATATTTATATATAAATATTCTAGTTTTAGAGAGATGACAAATTAGAAAGCCAACTTTAAGTTTCAAGTTTGGAAGAAATAACTCTACCGAAAAAGTAAATCAAAGATCCAAAACCAGTTAACATTCATAGAAAAGTAGGAGATTAAAATAAAGAAGGAATAAATTATTGATTTTAAAGTCACTTTTGAACAAAAGCAATAAACGGTTAAAGGACAAAAAATAATTGTATATTATATTGATAAAAGTCTTCTGGAACAAGCCTAAAAGGTTGCTAACCAATGTACATTTCTAAAAATAAAAAATAAAAATTTTCTCTACTGCATAAATAAATAAATATATAAATATATAAATCTACTAATATATATAGATATATTTTATATATATTTATATTTTTGTTTTCTTCCAAGTTTATCACTAAAAAAAATAAATATACAGTCATTTTATCCTACTATAAACATGCAAAGAAGTAAGAATAGTAGTAATAATAATAACACGACAACTAAATGTTTTAATATTATATAGAAAAGGATGAGATTAGTAGAAAACTGGCTAAATCAACCACAAAGATTGAAAAAAAAACCTACTTAAAAAAAAAAGAAGAAAGAAGAGGAGGAAGAGGAGGAAGAAGAAGAAGAGGAAGAAGAATAATAAATGTAGCTAGAAAAAGAAGAAGAAGAAGAAGAAAAAGAGGATAATGATGATAATGAAGAGCAGGAAGAGCAGAAAAAGAAATAAAAAGAATTAGAAAAAATAAAGTAAGAAACAATCCAAAAAGTCTTAACCTTAAAAGAAGTAGATAGTAAGTTCAAAGTAATCTAAGCTTGCATAAAAGGAGGAGGAGGAGGAGGAAGAGTAACAAGAATAAAGCTAAGAGAAAGAAATAAAATAAGAGGGAACTTCAATTTAGGAAAAGGAAAATGAAGTTGATGAAGAAAATAAAAAAGAAGAGGAAAATAAGGAAGATGATGATGAAGGAGATGAAGAAGATGAAGAAAATGGAAAGAAAAAGAAAAAGGCTAGTAAAAAAGCTGGTAAATAAAAAGGTGAAAAGAAGAAAAAAGAGCCCAAGCCAAAGAAATAGAAACCACCTTATAAAAAAGGTAAGTATAATAATAACATTGAAAATATCGTGGAGAAATCAGAATAATATGAAAGTAATAATGACACGATAAAGAGTGACTGCTGTGTAAAGTGTACAAATAAGGAGGTAAACTAATAAAGAAATTTCTTTTTTATATAACTTTTTCTATTTTACTCTAACTTTTTCTATTAAATTGCAAAACACCAATATTAATATAATCTCTTTATAAAACAATGCCAAGTTTATTCGTGCCGCAATTACCAGAAATCATACGCTAATGGATATTTTATTGAAGTCTGAAAGAAAAGTATCAAATTTACTAGAAAGCTGGGGAACTGATTTCGATATAACTCCTCTTGAAGCACTTCTTACTATGAAAGATAAAGCTCTTTTTGTAAAGTATTTAGATGGACTTGATAAATCTACCCGCAAACTCATAATTACATAGCCAAAAGTATGTCTGCTATAAGAAGTCAGCACTGGTTTCAATGACAAATATGCTTATGGAGTAGTTACAAGAAAAGTACAGATGGGAAGAGGTGGCAAGGAAGGAAATAATGCATTTGCCTACGATATTAACGAGAAAGATGAAGATGATTATGATAGATTAATGTACATAGTTGACAGAATATTAGAAAATGAAGAAGCTGATCCAGAATTTTTAGATATACTAGAACTTAAAGTTCCTAATTTCTCCAATCTCTTTCATGACCGTGTGGCAATTGCAGTTAGAAGCGGCAATTATAAGATAGCTGGACATATTATAAAGAAGCTGTTTGAATCTTCAGGATATGGATACAATCAGCTACACTCCGAAGTTCTGAATTGCAAGTAACCATCTGAACTTACGGCATATAAGTCCTAATCAATAAACAAAAAGCCAATTGGTAAAATGATATGCTTTCCTATTCATTGTGCAGCTATCAATCCAAACTAAGATATTCTTCAAAATCTTATTGAGAAAGGAGATAACGAAATTATGTAAAAGGATGAAATAGGAAGAAAACTTATCCATTACGCAGCTGCTTGCTAATAGCCAGGTCCACTTCAACTCCTCCTCAATAAAAATATGAATTGTAATGAAACAGATAATAAGAAGGACACTGCACTACACATTGCGTGCTAATTTGGCAGAGTTAAGAATGTTGAATTACTTCTTCAGCAGCCTGGAATTAGAACAAATAAAAAGGATAGCTTTGGATATGCCCCTCTCCACTTAGCGGCCAAAAAGGGTAGTATAGGCTGTGTAGAACTACTTATAAAATCAGGATAAAACAAAATCACTATTTGCAGGAAAAGACAGAATGCATCCACTACACTTTGCTGCAGCATACAATCATTTTGATTTATTACAGTGGCTTTTAGAAAACAAGGCCAATATAAATTGCAAAGACAAGTGCGGTAGAACCCCCTCTTAATACTAGCTGTAAGAAAATGGGCACACAAAGATTGTTTCACAGCTACTGAAGAGAGGCGCAGACTTTTAGTAGTGCGATTCGTCTAATAATTATCCAATTCATTATGCAGCAGCTTACGGATATCCGGAATGCATTGAACTACTTATCAAGGCAGGAGCAGATATAAATATAAAGAATTCCTGGAAACTTTCACCGTTGTATGTAGCTTGGCAGAAAAATCATTCAGCCTGCATCAAAGCTCTACTTTCGCATGAGGGAATTGATGTAAACTGTGAAGATAACATGGGTCATACACTTCTAGCTCTTACGATTCAAAATCTTGACTTTAATTAGCCGGATTTAATTTTAGAAGAAGTCAAATATTTCCTGAATAAAAAACGCTGATGTAAATAAGTGTGATTTATAACAGAATGGCCCACTTCACTTTGCGTGCTCAAAGAGCATAAATTAAGTCAAAGATAAGTAATCTTTCCAGTCTGAGAAGGATTATCAACAACTTCTGACAGAGTATGAAAATAAATACTAGAATTTATTTACTCTGATAAAGATGCTGATAGAAAAAGGTGCTGATTCAGGAATTGAAAATAATGCTGGCATGTCACCTATCGACTTAGCATACAGCTATAAAAACATTAAGCTTTGGTTGCACATGCTCGAAAAGAAGTATTACGATATTAATAAAATAAACTACTCATAGCTTGCTTCTATGGTAAATGACCGAGAATTTTACGATAAGGATTATTACACAGTTATGAGAAGTTCTATTGGTATAAGCAAAGAAATAGCTAATAGGAAGAATATTCACGGATACACAGCTATCCTTAACTTTTTGAACTAATTTAATTTCAATTAAGAAGCACAATACTATTATAATGAGCAAGAACTTTTAAAGGAAATCGAATAGATGGAGAGATAAATTGCCAAAGCAAATTAGGAAGAAGGGGAAACTGATATGTGGAATGAAGAGTAAAGAAATAACTTCAATTAGATAAGAGTAAATTGTACAAGCAAAATAGACGCTAATAAGAAATTAATAGATGAGTTGAGGAAAACTAGGCTTATTGATAAATTCTAGGATTTAATAACAAGATTTGTGAATGATGGTGCTGATTTCTCAGAGAAAGTTCTCATTTAAGAAAGGGCTAGAAACTAACTTGCATAACTGACGACTGAAGAATAACAAAAATCACTCAAGTAATATTACATAACAGCACTTACAATTGTTGTAGATAAGGGGATATTACTTGATTAGATGCTGCCTTTTTTTACTGAAATTCAAATAAATTGACATAAATGCTTTGGGAAAGAATGGTTCTACTGTACTGCACGAACTTGTAAAGATTAATTAGTGTGTTCAATTCTTGCTGGACAATGGAGGTACACCCTCTCTGGAAATTCAGGACTAAAACGGCAACCTGCCACTCCACATTGCAATAAAGCATAACTTTAAGAACTTGTAGCTTTTATTTTCTTACGGGCTCATAAAGAATCTGGCTGCTTAAGATAACTTAGGTGATACTATACTGCATTCTCTTATAAAGCATAAACGCCTTGATGAAATCGAGCTACTTCTCAAGAATGGATGTCACAAATTCTTCACTTATTAAAATTTTGAAAAGAAAACTCCTCTTCACTACCTTATTGATCAGACATTGACTATCACTTCCAACTCAGAATAAAACCAAAACTATTTTTTAGCTCTTTGACAATCTCAAATAGCTCAAGAAGTTGCTGGAACTCATCTTAAATTATGGAAAAATTCAGGGAGGTAGGAATCTATGATATTTTACCATTGCAATGCTGTGCATGTTCTACTTACGAAGATGAATGTAAGTAGCTAATACTATGAGTAAGAAAACTGGCTTTCTGCTTAAATCTAGCAGCTATTTTAAGATATTTGTACGAATTCTGTTAAAAGATAATGGAACTGAGTGCTTAGGTACTGTTAACACTAGCTTTGAAACTCCTATGCATATGGCCTGTCAGAACAGTTAATTGGGTAGTTTACATGTATTTTTTGAATTTGGTCAAGTTCCCAACTTAAATTACAAGGCCTTTACCCTAGCTAGATTTGAACAGTACATTAAGGAGAAACTGAAACAAACAAACGTTTAGTATTAGAAAATATCTACACTTGACAAATCTTAACTAACAAATGATTTATCTAATCTTTTAGTCTAACTTGAAAATTAAATGAAAGCTATAATAACAATTCAATAGCTTTAGGATGAAATAAAGGAGGGAATTACTTCTTTACATTACCTTTGCAAAACAGAGAAAATTGATTTCTACAGAGAAAATGTACCTATTCTACTTAAAAATGGTGCTTTCCCCTCACTTAAGATATAGAACTAAGAAGGTAAAAACCCAATTCATGACATTATTCTTAGTAAAAAGCAACTTCATTTTGTATTCGATAATGCTGATGATGAGACTACTGAAGGAGCAAACTAAAGAGATTTCACACTAAATACTCCCTTGCATTATTTGTGTGAAACGGATGATAGAGATTACTTTAATTAAAATATAGGCATACTTTTAAGAAACAAAGGATATCTTTCAATTAATGATGATAATAAGGAAAATTAAACCATTTTTCACACTATCTTTTAAAACTCTCAGTAAGTTTGATCTCACAACTTTTATTTTTTTTCTTTTTCATTTCTTAAATTTCCTTTTTTTTTTTTTTTAAACTAAATTAAACAAAACAAAGTTAAATAATATATAAATATATTAATATAAATATATATATTTAATAAATAAACTATCAATAATGAAAACTAGTATCTCCAACTTTGTTGATTTAGAATAGTTCTTCTAATATGGGGAAGTTACTTTGATAAATAAGATGAATAATAATCAAGACACTCCATTGCACGCTCTTCTGAGATAAATTTCGATAGATGAATAAAATATCTTATTTTAAGCATAAAACAATTTATTCGAGAAGAATTTACTGTTATTGCTGAAGAATGGTGCCACTAAGTCCATAAACGTTCCAAATCAGTAAAAAAATACTCCATTACATTTAATTTTAGCTAGAAGCAGAAAATCTGAGTAGGATTTGGCCAAGATTTTGCTTGAGAATGGAGCAGCTCCATCATTTAATCTACTTAATTAGTACAAGCAAACACCACTACATGTAGCACTGATAAATAACTTTGTAGATTACTAGATTCTATTTTAAAATTTGGAATCTTACAGTTTGATAAATCAGTAAGATTCTAATGAAAATACTGCATTGCATTATCTTGTAGCATCTAAATCTGTAATAGATCCATCAACTCTATTCGAGTTTGGTGCTGACCCAAATACCCTTAACAAAGAAAAAATTTCTTCATATTGGTTGTTCCTGCAAGAAAAGCAAGATACTCCTGAAAACTGTAAGCTATTAAGTATATTTTTAAGGAACGGAGCCTCAGCCGTTGAACCAAACACAAATAAAGTCAATCCAATAATAATGGTCACTCTCTTAGGAAAATGCAATTTTTATTAGCCACTTGTTGAGCAAGGTGCAGATGTCAATTACTGTTACCTAGAGTAACATTACATTATTTATCTTATATATAGAAATATATATATATATATAACCCAAATCTATTTGTTTAAATGACTGGTTCAGTTTCACAATTCGTTATCAAAGAAATCATTTTATTAATTCTATCTTTTATTCTAACCTAAAAAAAATTTTTTCTTTTCTTCTACCTTCTTCAAAGATATGAAAAAAAAGAAGTTTTAGATAAGAAAACTTAGAAAATGGAACTTGTTGATGACACTAGCAAAATTAGATGCTTTACTATTCCTCTGATTTACAATATTTACCAAAATTCTGAGGAAATGATTGAGCTCTCACTCAAGGCCGGTGCGGATCCCAATTAATTCGATCCATTCAGAAGAACCCCCTTCCACCATGCTATAAACTGTGCACAGATCAAAGCTGATGCTTCCTTTGAAATCGAAAGACTTATGATAAAATATTAAGGTAATGTGAACATTCGCGATGATCAAAATCGCTCTGTACTTCACTACGCTTTCTTAAAGATTAGTGACACCAAGAGCAGAAACTGCTAGAATATTCAGGTTATGGACATTTACAACAAAAAATTTGATCCACTTGAAACAATTTCTTCTCTTTGCACAGCCGTGAGCAATTGTGATGTAAATATCTAAGATTAGGAACTAAGAACTCCATTACACTATGCAGCTATATGTGGAGCAGTAGTTTCAAGTAAGTACCTGATTAAAAAGGGAGCTAAACTGGAAATTGAAGATTACAATGGTAATACAGCTCTAGCTCTTGCCTTCTTGTACAAATCTTCAGACATGGCACTCCTTCTAATGGATGCTAAATCCAATATCAACATAGTTGTACATGAAAATATAGATAGCGCTATGAGAGCCAAGGGTTTAAAGGGTAGCACCTACTCATTGTTTAAAATTGGTATCAAAAACGGATGGCAGGGAATTTTATATATGCTAATAGATTTGAAGTACAGTTTACTGCTTGGAGTGTAAGATGCCATTTCGGAGAGAGCATTTAATCTTGCTAGAACTTTGCTTTATAAATATCCAAATTCTGAGGCTTTGCTTTAAACAAACAACCACAAGCAAACTATAATGCATATTTTTGCTCAGTATGGGCAATTTGCTGAACAAAAAATAGCTGAAAAAATAATGAATGACTTATTGAGTAGAGGATTAACACTTACAGCTATTGATGCAGAGGGCAAAACACCACTTCACTACGCTTTCATCAACAAATTTAACTTTTTCATTTCAAGGGCTCTTGAACTGTTAAAAGATAACGCCAATAAACTTCTAAATCAAAAGGATGAAAA
Source organism: Prolixibacteraceae bacterium (assembly GCA_963663005.2). Classification (GTDB taxonomy): domain Bacteria; phylum Bacteroidota; class Bacteroidia; order Bacteroidales; family Prolixibacteraceae; genus CAINVV01. The sequence continues at coordinate 31,932 of CAXXHH010000002.1, read as the reverse complement.
TCTAAGTTCTCCAGTTCTTTATGCCATAGATTCTTAAATGACAGAAGAATATATAGCTAAGCTATTTGAAAAATATGTTATTGATATTAATGTAAAAAACAAGTAGGGATGCAATATGTTATTCTATTGTATTCGAAACAAATACTATAATTTAGCTAAAAACCTAATTTTATAGGGAATATATGTAAATTCAAAGAATTAAGTTGGCATAAGTTGCATTTACTTGGCACTTTAAAACTTTAGATCCATTGTAAATGTAGCAGATGTTAATATAGAGGCCAAAGTTGATGATTTAAGGTCGGATTATGAACTAATAACCTAGCTATTTACTAAGAATTGTGATTGCAACTCTCAAAATGAAAATTTACAGTCCATTATACACATTTATGTCTCGAAATGTAACGAACTGGTGCCACCTGAAAAAGCAGATATCTATACAATAAACGCTTGCAAGTATTATATATATATATATATATAATCATAATTACACTCATAATCACACTCATATATATATGCTTAAAATTTGGGGGGAGAAGGAAAAAAGAAGAAGAAAAAAAAATCTTTACATTATAGAGAAGCCATATTATTATTATTTTTATATATATAGTGTTACTTTTATACATATTAATTTATTTTATAACACAATAGTAACATAAACGAAAACTATATGACAATTTTGAGAAATCTGTGCTCTAGTGGTGCCAATATAAATTAGTAAGACAAAGAAGGATAAAGTCCATTGATGTGTGCAATATAGTTGGCAAGATCAGCCACATTAATAAAATGGCTATTTGATTTTGGTGCTGATTCAAGTTTACTAAATAAAGAAGGCAAAGATGCTTTAGTAATGATCAGCTAGAACCAAAATTATTCTAAGGAAGATAGTGGAAAGATTGCTCATCTGATTCTAAAGAATGAAAATGTGAATCCTAATATAAAAGATGATAATAATAGGACACCTTTAATGTTAGCTGCTTCTCTTAATAATGAGTGTGTTGTGAAAGAAATTTTATCTGTGAAAAATGTAGAAGCCAATTTACAAGATGCACTTTATAAAGTTGGGTTTACAGCTCTACATTGGGGAGTTAAAAATAAGAATTTGTCTATGATTTATGAAATTATGAAGTATGCTGGCATAAATCCAAATCTTTAAAGCTGGGAAGAAACAAGATTTTCTCCACTATAAATGGCTATACAAATGAGTTTATCTGAGTAACAGATTGACACTTAGACCTAAAAGTAGAGAATCTACAATATTCTTTAAAGCATTGAAAAAGCCAAGGAGTCTGTAGCTGTAAATCCAAATAAGATGGTAAATGAACTTGATGAAGATCAAATTAAATTATTAAATTAGCAAAAATTACTATTAGAAAAAGGATAACCATAAGAAATCAAAGTATCTTCTGGTCAGAAATTATCTCCATTATAATGGGCTATCATTAACAAGATTAATATGGTAAAAGTATTTCCAAGTGATGTAATTTAATTAATTATTGAAATGGGTGCTGACATCAATGTGTTCAACTCCAAAAAGCAATCCGCACTTATGCAGAATATCATTAATAAAAATGAAAGTGTAGCCAAGTAATTAATATTATACGGTTGTGATGTATATTGCACTGATGAAAATGGGAAGAGTGCGCTAATATATGCATGCCTTTACTAGCTCACCTAAATTGTTAAACTTCTATGTGAGAGGGAGAATATCAATATAAATATATTGGATAATGATCAACTCTCACCAATCTACTACGCAACTATGAAAAATAGTATTGACATTGTCAAAATATTGATTCCTCACTGCAACTCATAATCAGTCAATGTTTAGGATGAAAATGGTATCACACCCATTGTCTTTGCAGTATTCAACAATAATTTTGACATGGTAAACACTCTTTTGGGGGCTAACAGTATGTTAGATGGGCATAATGAGCAAGGTAATAAAAAAGAAAAAGAAAAAAGAAAAAAAATATATATGCATACATAAATATAATTTTTAGAATTTCCATTAAAACTATTTTATACCGCACAAAATTATTCTGTTTAAAAATTAATTGGTTTTTATTCATAGGAAATACTGTTCTCCACTTAGCTGTCAAGCTGCCTCGGCCTAATAATGAAGAGTAAAAGAAGAAAAATATATTTAATTTGCTTATCAATTCACCAATGCTGATGCCAAACTAAGTTAACAAGGATGGAGATACAGCATTGCATGTAGTAATAGCAGACTAAATTAAAGATTACTTGCTTCCACTTATTAAGGTGACAAATCTAAATATAAAGAACGCACAAGGCTTTACTCCAATAACTCTGGCTTTGAAGCTAAAGCTTTGGGACACACTTTATTTAATGCTAGAAAACAGTGGTGATCAAAAAATAAATTGGAACTTTACCTTTATTAATAAGAATTGTTTGCTCCAAAGAAGATTCTTAAGTGATTATTGGGAAAAGTACAATAACTTTAAGAAGTATTTCTTTGAAAGATAGGATAGAATTAACGCTTATTTAAAGCGAAGAAACATAGCGTCCATGGAAATAGAGTACGTAGGTCAAGAAAAAGTGTAGAGTGAAGATTTCTTTGAAGAGACAAAGAAAATCAATGACAAAAAAATTGTGCCACTCTATAATATAGAAGGTTGGTACCTAAAAAAAAAATATTTAAAGAAAACCTACAGAGTAAAATTATTATTTGTTTTCTATTTGCATAGAATCTTGTTCAGAAAAATCATAGGATTCAGATAAATCTTCCAAGTATTTTTACAGAGAGTTATCATGGATTAGCTCGGCTTTAGAACAAATATGAACAGCAATATCTTTGACCAAAACTGTCTCACTTATGTCATTGATTAAGCACCAATCAGACTTAAATTCAAGGAAGAAGAAGAAGCTGAGAAAGCTGCCTTGCTAAAACAACAGCAACAGCAACAGCAGCAATAACAACAGCAATAACAACAGCAGGAATAACAACAGCAGGAATAGCAACAACAGTAGCTATAGTAGCTATAGTAGCTATTGTAGCTATAGTAATAATAGTAGTTAAATATAGCACCAGCTGTGCATTAGCAGCCATCATTCTCTGGTGGTAGGGGTACAGGATTTGGGATATCAAGACCCACTAGTGTATTTTAGCAAATCTACACCTTTCACAACAATTCCTAACAATAAAGCAATTTCAATAATAATAATTATTAAGGAAACAGTTATAATTCTTTTAATCGCGCATAGCCACAGTAAAAGTCTACTAATGCCTCAGTTGAGTGTGTCAAGGATTATCTGTAAGATATGATACAAATAATGATAAGAAAAGGAGCTCCTCTTAATTAGCCCATCAATGCTGAGGGAATAACGCCACTTATGTACAGCATTAAGCTAAATTTGACAGAAGTGGTTAAAGTAATGATAGAAAGCAAGTTGCTTGATGTAAAATAAGTTGACTGCAATAAGAGAACACCTATACATTATGTAGTTGATCCTATAGGTTACGGATCTTTTGAGAATGTGTAAATCCTAGAGATGCTAAAGAATTACGGATTTGATCTAAACGCTAAGGATTCTTCTGGAAAGATGCCACTAGATTTAGCTGCACTGCAAGATTCTGGACTACTTTAGAATAAATTGAAGGAATACGGTGCTTAGTAAAACTTAAAACTACTTATGAAAAGAGCACCTACTTCAATTATTTCAACAATGTCATGGAGTGAAAGAGAAATGCATGTAGAAGATGATTCTAAATAAATGTTGATGAAGTATATGCGAGACATGCGGAAAAAAATTGCGGAAAAAACTGGAAAAGTACTTAATACAGAAATTAATGATCTACAATAGCTAGAGCAGTGTGATGAGTTTTACGAGGATGATGCCATAGAGCCAGATAGACAAGCTATTCATGAAGGTGGCATTAATGTGGTATTTGATGATAATTTATCACTTGGCCCTTATGATATACTTATGACAAAGGTGGATATAAGTAAGGGAGAGTACGGATAGAACTTGTTCTACAAAATGCAAGTTCTGCACTAAGCAGTAAGAGATGTGTATTTATTATTTACCAAATGGGGTAGAATTGGTGATATTGGCTAATACCAATAAACTCCTTATGAAAATAAGGAGGAAACTATCAAAACATTCAAGAAAATATTTAAGGAGAAGTCCGGAAATGATTGGGAGAAGAAAGCATAATTCGAAAAGAAGCCAGGAAAATATCTGCTTCTTAAAAGATAGCGAAAGACATTACTTAAGGATAGTTTGATATAATTTGATATTGAGAATGATAGATTAATACCAGGAAGTTAGCTTGATTTTAGAGTTTTCAGATTTATGAAGAATTTCTGCACTATTGAATAATTCTAAGCCAGAATTCGCAGATTCACCTAAATTGATTTTGATTATCTGAATTTGAATTCTTTGTCTAGGGAAAAAATATATGACTGTATTGGAATTTTATCCAATATTAATTCTAATCTTCAACAAATCCAGTAGCTTATGGGTAATTTGGTGATGAATAACACTAAACAGATTCAGGAATTAAGTGAAAAAGTAGCTGAAAAATCTAGTGAATTCTATTAAATTATTCCCCACAAAAATTTCAAGAACAAACCTATTGTCCCACTCACTCTAAATACAATTCAGGAAGCTGTGCAACTTATGTTAGACTTACTCGATATCGAATTGATCAATAAGATGTTATTGGGTGCGCAATATAATCTTTATAAAATTAACCCAATGGACTACTGTTTCTACTCCTTGAACATTAGAATGCTTCTTATCTAGGAAAAGATGTAGGAATATAGTTTGATTTGTAAGTACGCCAAGTAAAGCTAAGTAGATTTGGAAGACTTTGATATCTACGCACTGGAAAGAAAAGGCGAGGCAGATAGTATCAAATAATACCAGAATCTCCCCAATAGAATGATACTTTGGGCAGCAGTTGAACCAGATAAACTTATTAACGTGCTATACAATGGGTTATTATGTGATGAAGCAGCTAAACAGTATTAGGGAATCAAGAATAAGGGAATCAAATTCTCTGATGCAGCTATCGATGTATTTCGGTCAAATGCCTACAATCTCCTTTGCGAAGTTGCACTTGGTAATATGCAGCTTAGGTATGATTAAGGAAACAACAAGTTGGTAGAGCTGGAGAGTATTTATTTGCTTTTACTTTTATTTACTTTTTTAGAAGATAAAAAAAGAAAAATTAATTATCAATCAAATCTCTTGAGAATATAATTGTATAAAAAATTCAATACAATACAATACAATACAATACAATAAAATAAAATAAAATAAAATAAAGACAATTGCAAAAGCCAGAAAGTTGTAGGAAACTATTATCCAAATTCTCAGCATAACATAATTTTGTGCAATGGTGTAGCAGTACCTTAGGGTTAGTTAATCAAAAGAACTCCAGAAGAAATTAAAGCTACTTAAGCTTCACTTTCAACTTATAACTAGTATTTCGTATTTGATTCAAGCCAAATAAGAATTAGATATCTGATAACCGTAATTATTTATCTCTAAAAAGTTATTTTTGAGTTTTATTTGAATTATTTTCCTAAAATAGCATTTAGCTTTCATTAACGGGACAACTTTTAATATACATATATATATATATATATTTTTTCTTTTCCCTAATTCAATGATAAAATTAGAAAAAAGACAAAGTCGCACTAAAATAGGAGAAAATAAAAATAGAAAATGAAACCATTTTCAATTGGGTGTAATCAGAAGCAAATTAGAATTGCTTGTTTAAAGGGTTGAACTTTGGGCAACTGAAAAACTAACCTCAATTCCAATAATAACCTTAATAACCTTAATAATAACCGTAATAACAATTTTAGCCCTTCTAAGCTCAGTTTTAACAACCACCTCAATTCCAAAATATCTAACTCCAACAAAATCTTAATGCCAATTAATTTGGATTTGGTAACTAGCAAAATCCAGTTCAACCTATAATTTTTGGCCTATTCGGCTAATAGCAATAATAGTAGTAATAACGATAATAGTAGTAATAGCAATAATTGCAATAAATAAATCAAAACCAGGGATTCAACTTCTAGTTTGGAGCTTAAAATCAAGCACCGAATTAAATGCATCAAATAGAAGACAACGTGTTCTTTGAAGAGCATATTCCGGAAAATTCAGAAGAATTAGAAGAAGAAAATGAGAGCAATGACGAATCATTCGAAGTTCATAAAGTTGAGGAAAAAAATGAAGATGAAGAAGAAGATGAAGAAGAAGAAAGAGAAGAAAGATAAAAAAGAGAAGAAAGAGAAGAAGAAGAAGAAGAAGAAGATTTAATTGGAGAAAAAAAATATCATAGAAGATAAAATCACAAAATAAGAAAAAATTAGGATGATGATGATTATGATTGAATAATAAATGATGATCATTATTTTATAAATAAATATTATATTTATATATATTTATATTTATAAATATTTATAATTAGAATAAAAAAAAATCATTAATTCTCTCTTGTTAATTTTTTTTTTCTTTTAAAAATAATATTTATAAATGAAAATGTAAGGAAAAAAAAAATTTATATAATTTTAAAAAGAGAGAATATAAATTAATAAATATGAAAATAATTATGTTTTCATATTTTCAATTATAAAAAATAGATATATTGTACTAATACATTTAATATTTTGATACCCAATATTAATATCTACTAATAACATACTATAAATTACCTTTATAAATTTAACATTATAAGAAAAATAAATAAATTGGTAAAACGTCACAAGGAGTATTGCCACATATATTAATATAATAGCCAAAGCCAAGTGCACCCAAAAAGTAAAAAAAAAAAAAAAGAAGCCAAAACCAGACAAATGAAAAATTCATGCTTAGTCATCTAACATTTATTCAACGTCTTCTATAAACTGCTTTTTACTCTGTTGCAATTTATACATGCTTCTTATATAAATGAAATAAATGTAGTTTACAATGTACAGTCCTGAGCAAATGAGACAAAAATAGTATGTTGGCCCAAAGTTTCTGTATGAGAAATTGACTTTGTGTAAAGAGAATATTGTAATAGTGTATGTGATATGTGGGAAAAGATAGAATATTATGATAAATGGCTCAATGACTATATTAGAGTACCATCTTTTAGCTGGCTATTTTTTAATGAGTTCTTTGAGTTTAAGAAGCTGAGCTATATTGCTGAAGAAGCCAGCTAGAGTTATAATTCCGCAAGCCATTCCAATATAATCTAGATACCAAAAATAATTTATGCATTGTTTCTAAAGCTCGGGTTCCTGATAATAGGATAGACAATATTTGTTATTGTTTCCGGAGCAGTATATATTGAGAAACTTGAATTTTCCAGAGGGAAGATTATATACGTAAAAGAATGATAGCCAAACTTTTGCGATTAGTTCGTTGGATCCATTTTGTACTTGCTTGTGTTAAAGTAAATACCACTGATAGTAAAAAATAGCCAATAAATATGCCATTAATATAATGCAATTGAAAATAAATTAGACAATGAAGTGATTTTTCAAGATTCTCAAACACAAGTTATTTTATTCGTAATTTATAGCAAAACTATCACTTCTACAAGACACTTCTTTTTATGGCATTATATTTAGTTCTATTTTATTCTTTGCTTATTATTTTTAATGTCGTTATTATTATTTTTTGTTTCTTATTCTGTTCTAATTTTTGCTCAGAAAAAATAAATAAATAAATAATTTAATAATTTTTCTTTTCTTTCTATTTTTCTTCCTTTATTTATAATTATAATAATGAGAAATGTTATTAATTATTGATTTTATTTATTTATTTATTTTTAATAATTTGTGCATTTATAATACGGAATATTTTCTTTTCTCTCTCTTTAAATTTACTTTATTTTTAATTCAACTTTATATATAATAATCAGGAGGCATTAGTAAGGAATATTGGTGCTTATAATTGAAATTGCATATAAAAGAAAGAGATAAAGAAAATTATCATTATTATAAACAATTTGTGTGGATTTATATTTTAAAGATATTAGATATTAATAAGAACATCAAAAAAGATGTCTTTCTATTTTTCTTTCTTTCTTTCTTTCACGGTTTTACTAAAGAAGTGAATACTTGAAATAATTTATTATATGCAATTATATATATAAACAGATAATATTCTATTAAAAACTTGATTAAAAGAAAAATCAAGAGTTAAAAAAAAAAATGTTTTTTTTTATAAAATCCTAAAAAAAAGAAAAATAAATTGTTTATTGATAATGCAATTATGAAGAAATTATTAAGAAAAGAAAAAAAGGAAAAAAATATTATTTTATAAATTTTAATAAATGATAAAAAATAAATAAATAAATAAAAATAATAAAAAAATAAATTAAAGAAATGGGAAATAGAGGAAAGGGGAGGTGTTTATAAGAAATATTAATATTGATAATAAGAATGTTAATAATAAAAGCAAAATGATGATAATAATAAGGAAAATAAAAGGACCTAAATAAACAAATAAAAGAAAAAGAAAATTAAAATGCTAATTTCAGATATACAAACACAAATATATTAATTTGAACAAAATAAATAATACTTAGAAAGAAAGGCTAATTTTACTAAGAAATTAATTTTTTTATAAATAATCTAAAATATTTTATCTTGTTTAATTAAAAGGAAAAATATATCCAAAAAGAAATTACAAATGGTAAATTTAATTTCTTTATTCTTCAACTTAATCATCTTTTTTCCCCCCTTTTTTTCGCCATTCTTCCAACTTTCACTATTCTTTAAAAGGATGAATGCATTTAATGATATTTAGTGTTTTTTATTTTTTTCAGAATCTTTTCACACTCTTATTAATGATTCAAAAAAATAATTATCATTCATTATTTCCTTTTGATCAATAATTCTAGCCAAAGGAAATATTAGACATAAAAAAGTTTTTGTAATTGACTTAAACCGACGAAAAGAAGGGAAAGGAAAAATAAGCTGAAAAAAAGAGTAATTCAATCATTTTTCATTTTTTTCTTCTTACTTATACTTTCTTTTAAGTCTACTCTATTACTTTTAAAAAAAAAAATAAATGAAATAAAAATCATCTAAATTATACAATCATCTTTTTTTATAAAGAAAAAAAAAAATTAATGGAAGAATTATTAAATAGAAATAGAAAAAAAAATACATTTATACATAAATAAATAAATATCTAATTCTTACTTTAATTAAAATATAAATAAATGTAATGCACTGCACTTGTGGTAATTAGTTTTATACGTTAAATAATCTAAAAAAATTACAAAATTCAAACTCAGAGGAAAGAGATATCTATACACATTCAAGACCGACGAGAAATAAAAAGCTGATAAATTACTTTAATCTATTCCAGCTTGTAATTAATGATTCATTTGAAAAAAAAAAATTGGGGATAGAAAATAAAAATAAAAATAAACAATTATTTTGATAAATTGAGAAAAAAAAAAAATAAAATAAATCATAAAATAAAACTTTAGATTATTTTCTCTACTTTCTTATTTATATACAATATATACATTTCAATTCTTTTGGAAAATACTTTTGCCAAAAAAAAAAATTTCATTTATTAACCTTTATTTTTTTTCTTTTTTTGAAACAGCATTATAGAAAATTGAAATTAAAAAGAAAAAAAATCTCAAAGAAGGAAAGAAGAGCAAAAAGTGATTTCGATCATACATTAAAATTAATCTATATTTTTTTTTAGGAAATATTATTAATTATTCCCTGTTTGTTATAGTTAACTAATAAATTTCATTTAAGCTAATAAGAATTTCTATTTTTCATTGTTTTTGTTTTTGCTTTGTTTTTATAAATTGTAGTATCTGTTTAAATAGTCTCTACAAAGGAAAAAAGGAAAATAAATAATATACATATACATTTCACTAGAATATTTAAAAGAAGAAGAAAAAAACATGTATTTTTTAAAAAAAAAAACAATAAACTTAGAGAGATAGAAGAAAAAAAATTTTTTTTTCTTTATATATATATATATATATTTTTCTTTTTATAATTTCTTTTTTCTTATATAAATATATATATATATATATATATATATACATTTTTTTCCTTATATAATTTTTTTAACTTAATACACACATTTTCTCTCTCTGTCTCTATATTAATATCAATACAAATATATAATAATAACAAATGAATTTTTATTATTATTCTTTTTTTTTTCCTATGAAAAAAAAAATGAAAAGAATCTTAATATATATTTAGTAAAATAATTGTAATTTATAATTATTAATTTGTACTTGATATTGCATATTATTTTAACTTATGCAAATTAATACATTATTAATTGTTCAATGCACTTATTTTAGTATTTATATATATTTATTAGTATATATATATGTATATATATATGTATATAAATTATTATTATTATGTAATATTTAATACTAATATTTCATTGTATTATTATCATTTACCTCACTTTAATAAACTCAAATTTTATTATTATATAGCAAAAGAAATACTTTTATATTAGTTTGCCTATTAGCATTGCGTTATATATTTTATTGTGTATTTGTACAAATACATAAATATTCTTTTTTTTTTTTTACCATTTTATAATTAGAATTTTTATTTTTATTTTTTCTGATCTTTAAATGAAAAATCAAAGCAATGAAAATATTCCTTAAGAATATCAATAAACCATGGAAAGTGTTAAGGAAGATGCCTCATTATAGATCTACAAAAGGAAATTACTTACAACAGTAATAGCTGCCTTTATCATATCATTTCTTATCATTTTAGAAAGAATATTCTTTGATCAGATATTAAATTTTGAGGAGAATATTGTTGCGTCCATATAAAGGAACTGGGGTCTAATCTACTACAAGCCACAAACTTTATACGCCAGTTTTATTTAAAATGGCTTCTTTAAATTTGTTGGGTCTATAGATCTATTTGAAGTCAGCTTTCTTATATAAACACATTTCTACGTGACCTTTTATGTAGGAATCAATGCAATCATTGCAATTAAAATCATTTGCATAAGCCATTTAGGATAATACTTCATTGGAATATTTTAGCTCATCTATTCTGGTCCAAGACCCTATTGGACCAACGTTAAGATTGCTAGTCCAATCTGTCTTCAAGGATATGGACACCCGGCTAGAGATACTTTTATTTTCTTCTTTATTCTATTTTACTCAACATATAGCTACCGAAACAAGTACAATAAACAGAACTATTTAGAATAAGGTAATTTAAAGAGAAATTTTCTAGTTGTGCAAATTATTTTTTCTCTGCTTGGTATCATGTACTTCTTTCTGCAGTATATAATGGGATAATTGTTCATGTGCAGCTTCATCATTTCCATACTGTATTTCATTATCTACTTCTTTATCTTTGTGATGATTGATACTTATATAGATGATCTTATAAGGAAATCGACAATTGCCAGCATTGATTCAAAGAAGTATGTTTTCTATTGGTTTTTCTGGATTTTGTTTGCAGTCTTGATTAACTTGGTTATCTATACTGGATGTCAGAAGTATCTTGAAATTGATTGGATACAGAACTATATCTACTGCAAAGAGGGATAAAATAAAATTCCAAAAGGTATCCCCTACAATGAAATTATTGGCTCTTGGTACAGTTTCTAGAATTCTACTGTGCTCTTTGCACTTATGGGTGCTCTTTTTGGAATTGCGCACTGCTTTAGACACATAAAAGAATTTGATTGGTATAAGGGATCTAAGAAATTGAGAATTTTAAGAATTATAGTTGCCAATTGCCTTATGATACCATCTTGGATTCTTGTTATCTTTCAGGAAGATTTGTTGGAAACTGACTTTATAAGACTATCTGGGCTTAATGACTACTTCCTCAATATAATTCATTTTTTTATATTATATCTATGGATATTTGGGTTTGTACCACTTATTGTCTTTGATAAGCTCAAAATCAATTTTTATACTAAAAAACAGAAAGTGAATACATAAGAATTGCAAGACTAGCAATAGCAAAAGCTGCTACCTTAACAATTATGAAAACTACCAATATGCCTATTTGTGAGAATCCAAATGATTATTTGTATATATTCAATTAATTATTTGTGTTGAACTGTAATAAAAACTCACATTACATTTAAATATAAATTAATATATAAATATATAAATATAAATATATATATTTTTTTTTAGAGATACAAACGTGCAACTAAAATACTATAAAAAAAAATGTGCAAACAACCACATCTTTGATTTAATTAATAATGCATTAATTTCAAAAAAAAAAATATATATCTATATATATACATATATATACATAATTATTTATGTATATTAATAAAACATAAATGAATAAGATTGTGTGTATATATATATATATGCGTAAATGAAAGAATTCGCAAAGATATATATATTGAATTATATACTAGTTGGGAATTTTTACTTAATGATTTATGTTTTTGTATATATTTTTCTGAATGATTCATTTATATTTATTTAAAAATATCTAAAAATAGCAAAGAAAATTACCAGCTAAATTTATAATGCTTTTTAAATAGCGGATTGGCTTATTTATTGATAAGTAAATAAATAATTTAAAATAATAATAGTTTTCTCTAACAAATAGAAATTTTTATTTAGGAAAGTAAATTAATTATATAAAAAAGTGAAGGGAAAAATTAAAGAAAATTTATAAATATTTATATTTGTTAATTTTTTAGTGTGTATGTGTCTTAAACAATTGATATAGTATATACTATTTCTTTTATATTAATATTAATTTCACACACATTAATTTTCTTTCATTATAAAATCTATTGAATAATAAAATATAATCATTAATGAAGTTAAAATTATACTTGTACATTTTTCCTCATTTGGAAAATATAATAAAAATATTATTTGCAAAAATAGATATTTATAAATTATTTTAATCAATTAACTATACTTCCCCAAATTGAATAAGAGAAAAACTTAAAACTTTTTCAATAAAAATTAAGAAGGAGTGATCAATCTAAAAAAGGAAGGAAAAAAAAATATATATATATATATATCTATATATTTATATATAAATACATTTGCAAACATACACTATTCCACTCACAAAACAAACAATAATAATTGCAATGTAAAAATCAGACTACATACTTGGAACAAGATTATCTAAAACCCAAAGTTTTTATAATAAGTATAGATTATCTTTTAAAAATAAGTCTATAGAAAGATTATATCAAGAAAGAAATTTTCACAAGGCTTTAGAATTCAGTCGAATTTATCAACTCTTTATAAGCGTTTTTTCTCTGTTGTATGCAGGGACTGAATTCTATGACTAAGATCCCAAAATTGTTATAATTTTAAGATCAATCAAAATAATCATTTCTCTCTCATGCTATTTTGCCATAGTTATAATTAATAGCCGACACAAATGGATAATCAGAACTATACTTTCTAGCACTTATTTAGTACAATAATACCTTTTCTATAAAATTTATTCTACTGTACTTAATTACAAGTTAGATTAATTTTAAAATGATGGGAATATTTCATTTAATAATTGCTTAGTTACTAAGCAAAGCTTTAGTTATGGACTTATGAGCTTTATTGAAGCTGCATTGGGCATTCTTTAATTTGATGGATGGATTCTAAAGGCGATCTTAGGATTGGCATCCATCTTAAGCACGATTTAACTGGGAGTAATTTATTTCTAAATATAGGGACTACTGGGATTTGCCTATATTAGTGGCATATTCTTAGTTCGAAGATAAAGTTTGAAAAGTCTGATAGCTTTTTACACAAAAGTTCAGTATTAAGAGTAGCTTAAGTAATTCTAATATATATTAAACTCGAAGGTGCCACAATAGGTTGTCATCATACAAGAAAAAGACACCGAACTAGTATAGAGTTTCTAAAATGATGCATTCACAAAGACAATAAAGTAGTAAAAAGTCTAGGATTTCATTTACTTGAAGTAATTGCAAATCAATCATAGTTAGAATCTCAATATTGACAGTAGTTCAGCCAATTTAAAGATCAGTAATTAAGATTATTATTTTAGGAAGTCAAGCTCAACCTACCAATGCAACATTTATGAAAAAATTAAGAAGTATCTCAATAAACTAAATGAATAAATTAACCTTGAGCCATTAGCTCAATACCAACTTGTTATAAACCAAACTAGTAAAAGATACTAATGTGTGTAAGTATAGAATTCATCACAAGAAATGTGTCAGTATGAACAAACAGAACAAATCATATAATAACATTACGATATCACTTTAACTAGTGTGATTTGGGACTCATCTCCTGGCATTCTTGTTGTAATTAACGATATAACTCAAAACATCAAAATTTAATAAATGCAATAGCTTAATTCTTATAAAGATGAGCTACTGGCCATGGTTTCACATGATCTCAAGAACCCACTTAATGGGATAATCTCAATTGCGCAAACATCAGAATTATGTCAAGATATAGCTTAAGTTAAGCAAAGTCTTGTAGTTGCTGGAAGAGTAATTCATAATGAATAATGATAAAATTTATATAATATTCGAAGAATTTTTTTTTCTTTTTAAATCCTTTTTATTGGCATCAATATAAAAATTAGAAGAGGAAAATTAATGTATATATATATGCCATTTATTCTTTTTTTTTTTTTATATATATATAGTTACTAAATACAAGCATTTTAAAAAATTATAGATAGCTTAAGGACTTAAATTGCAGATAAATGATTTACTTGATATCTAAAAGATCAAACGAGGTGTTTTCAGAATTAATACTATAGCATTTAATTTTATGCAACTCATTAAAACAGTGATAAGTATATCTAATGCTCTTCTAAGCGAAAAGAACGTTACTATTAGACTGATAGAAAAATCTTCAACTTTGCAATAACTTAATTACAAAATAGTATCTGATGAATAAAGAATTTAACAGATAATGATAAATTTCTTATCAAATTCAATCAAATTTACAAACGAAGGATATATAGATATAATCTTGGAAAATGGATCTACTAACTAAACCTTTAAAGTTACAATTAAAGATACAGGAGTCGGAATGAAAAAAGAAATGATTTCAAAACTTTTTAAGGCGTACAATACCTTTAATAAAGAAGTTAACCCTGAAGGAACTGGATTAGGATTATTCATAGCTAAAAAGCTTATAGAGCAATTAGGTCCTTAAAATTCGATTGATGTTTAGTCAGAAGTGAAAGGAGGTACTTCCTTTTCCTTCTAGATATATGTTAATGCAAAGCATAAATTTGATTTATTTAGCAGTTCTAAATCTGATAATGAAACAAAGCTAGACGATAGTATTGCAAATGACAATTTAGAAGAGAATTCAAATGTGTAAGATGTAAAATTAATTGATATCAAGTAAAATATCCCCTAAAGTAGAATTACAGTAGCTTTTAAATCATTTAATAGCACTTCCCCTAATCCTCTTTCTTCATCTACGCCTCTAGTTTTTCAAGATCTCCGAGCGCTGCTTGCTAAGCAAGCTAAATCACTAAAAGTCCTGCTTGTTGATGATTAGCCATACCTAATAATGGGACTTAGCCTTATGCTCAAACAAATTGAAAATATTGAAGTTATGGAAGCATATGATGGAAAGAGGGCTTTAGAAATATTAGAAAATTACTAATTAAGCAGCTTATCAAAAGAAAGCAATTTTTAGTTGGCAATTTTAGATGTGCAAATGCCATAAATGGATGGAATAACACTTTCACAAATTATTGAAGAAAAAATTGAAAAAAATGTATTTAAGCCACTATCAATCATAATATCTTCATCTGGAACTGAGAAGGATGCTCTAGAAATTTCACACCTTAAATATAATAACCATATAAAAGTATATTGTAAGCCAATTTCAATAAATAATTTACTTGAAATATTTTAAAGTATTCTTAAATAATGATAGATTTTTCTTTATATTAATATAAATATAAAATGCGCATACATATATAACTATGAAAAAAAATATATATATATGTTTATATATGCATTAATACATTATTATTATTCTTAGTGTAACTAAAGTATCATTTCTTTTATTGTGAAGTTAAATTAAATTAATATATATATACCTATATATCATATTTTCCCTCTCCCTCTCCCTTCCCCCCCCTTTTTTTTTTCCCCCCCCATATAAATAATTATGCTAAATGTGAAAATAAATTGTTCTAAAATAGACATATGAATTTTGACACATAAAAAGATAAAAGTGGTAGTTTATTCACTTAATTGTAACTAATTAAGTATAGACTTGCAAAGAAATCGTTTAGATATTTATGTTTTATGTTTGTTTGTTTTCTTTTTAAAAAAAAAAATAATAATAACAATAATACTACAATAATACTAATGAATTTTAACAAAAAGAAATATATAATAATAATAATAATACTAATAATAATGATAATGAGAATTTATTGACAATATAAATGCAGATCATTTGAATATATATATTATTCATTGCAGACCATTTAGTTGATTTTGGTATCCAATCTTTTAATTACAGTTTTGAGGAGCCAAATTATTTAGTATCATTTGGGCACTATTATTATTTTGCTGAGTTAGTAACAAGTTTGTATTTGGTATTGAATTGGGAGTATTGAATGGTCCAGTTAATATCATTTGATTATTTGCAGTGTTATTAAGCTGTTAATTGTTTCCGTACATATATTATGTAGCATTATTAGGATTTTGGTTGATTTGAGTGCTAAACTGGTTTTGGAAAATAAGATTGTTATTATTATAATTGATATAGTTATTTTAATTATTGATAATGACTGGAAGATTTGAATCAATGTAATTTAGCATGTTCAGAAATTAGTCAGCAAAACTTTTATGTTGTTACAAAAATAGATAGAGCTATTGCTTGTTTTCTGAATTTTAGTTCATGTACATTATGAAAAGTTTGATTAGTGAAAGTTGTTTAGAAATAGAAAGATTTTTCAATGTCTAATCTCCAAAATTGTTGAAATAAAGATTATTCTTTTAATTCTAGTTATCTAAGATTTAGATGATTAGCGGTCGGTCTTTAAATATATATTTTTAGAAGAATTTTTCAGCTATATAAACACTTTCTTAATCATAAAATACTATTTGAGCCATAGTTTTGTTATTGCCATTTTCAATACTTCTTTCAACTTTACTTTCCTATAAATTGATAGGTCCTATTTGTTTGAAAAAGGTGAAAACCTCATCATCACTTGCAGAGTTTGCTATATTACTTACTTTTATACGATATTGATGTTAAGGCATTAACTTAAGATCCATTTAGAATATTATTAATCTTTATTTATTATTCTTTTGATTTTTTTTTGATTTTTTTTTCAAAAATGAAGATGAAAAATAAAAAAAATTTTCTTTACTTTTCTTTTTTCTTTATATAAATAATTTATTATAAAAGTAATAATAATAATAATAATAATAATAATAATTTTTCTTATTACGAAATATATTGCTTTAAAATTTTTTTGAATAATTAAAAAAAGAAAGAAGAAGTATTTTTTTTTCTTTTCTTCTTTATCTCTATCTCTCTTTCTTTGTAGTGATTTTTAGATTAAATTACAAAAATATTTTTTCAAAGTGTTTTGAGTGTATTTTTATTTATTTATCTTTGTGATATTACTAAAAATAAGTGACAAGTCAAAAAAAAAAAAAACTATTATTTATCAATATTATATAATTTCCAATTATTGTATAAGTATTTCTTATTGAAAAGTCATTTTGCTAATATTTAACTCAAATTTACTTTTTTTTTTTGGTTTTCCTTTCTTCATTTGAAAAGAAAATAGTTTGGAACCAAAAGTAAATGTATTATAATGGATGAGATTAAAACTTAAAGCAATACGAGTAATAATTTTATTATACAAATTCAAAAGAAAAAAAAAGAAAAAATAAAGAAAATTAATATATAAATAATCATTATTATTATTATTTATAGTTATTGAATATACATTAATATATAAAACATCATTCTGAATAATGTATTTATGGTATTGCTAAATATATTTACACATAAATAGTTTATTTTTTTCTATAAATAAGAATAAAAAACAAAAAATTATATTTATATTAATTAAAATTTTAATGAAAAAAATAAAGGTAAATAAATTTTTTACTTTTTTTTTTTTTACCTTTTTCCCCTTTTGATTTTTAATATAATAAGGTAATAATGAATACTAATTAAAGTGAATTAGTATTATATTCAATTATTTCCTAGAAAAAAGAAAAAAAAAAATTATTATTATCATTATTATTATTATTATTATTATTATTTTAATTATTATACTAAGCAAATAAACAAAAATAAAAATAAAAATAAATACCTCCATGAATCATCTTGAAAAACCTAAACATACAAAATAATCAAAATACAAACTAGAAAATAGTATCTTTTTAAGGAATAATACATATAAAATAAAAAATTGGATACCATTTAAAAAGTATGATTGCTCAAATTAAGTAGATTCTATAATTTAGGGTAGACTTTATGAAAGAAATTGATAATCTCATAGTTGGAACGTTTGCCACTATGAATTATATTTTGATAAGCTTGTTCGTGTAAAAAACTAATAAAATGATTCGAGTTAAACAACTTTAAACAATATAACAACAACTAAAGAACATTCTCTAATTCAAATTCAGCCATTAATTTAAAACGACAACGAATCTCATCATTCTTCACACAAACTTGCCAGTTCTTAGTATTAAGATGAAGATGAAGTAAAAATCTCAGAAAGTAATGCACATAATCAAAACAATTAAGAAAATTTAGTTTGCAATTAATTTATTTGTGCTGAATATCTTCCCATAAACCAAATGGTTCTTAAAAGAATTCAATTTCCAGAAGAAACTAAGCAGCCTTATAAGTATGGATTCAAGCTTATAAGTCAAGAATTTAGCTGCCAAATATTTGCCGATAGTTAAGAAAATTTCAATAAATGGTATGATAACCTGAAAAGATACTGTATTATTACCAAGTTTTTAAAGAGGTACAAACTTTTAGCTAGAATTAAGAGTAACTATGGTATTTCTAGTATGCAACTTTACTATAAGTGTTATAATTACATTGATTTCAAATAATATTAAGTTGAAATATTGGAAAAGGGATAACTTTTAGAATAAGAAAAAGTGCCCATACTCAAAGAAATAGCTATCCTTAGAAATTTAAATCACACTTCGATTTAAAGACTCAATGAAATTTATGAAGATGACAATTTTCTTTATGTTGTTACTGAACTTACTTAGGGAAAAGACCTGAAGAGTCATATAATTGTTTAAGAGTACTATGAAGAAAAAGTACTGGCTGAAATCATGTAAAATTTGCTGGCTGGTGTAAATCATATGCATTAAAGAGGCATAATTCACCGCGATATAAAGTTGGAGAATATAATTCTTCGATCCATAAATGCCATTTCTAATCTATATATAACAAACTTCTCAATAGCTACATTTGTAACTGACATAAAGAAAAAAAATTAGTTATTTGGTACCCCAGGATATATGGCTCCAGAAATCTTTCGTTTGTCAAAGTATGATGAAAAAGTGGATATTTTTAGTTTAGGAGTTGTTATGTATCATCTTATGTATCAGAGAAGCCCGTTTGCTGCACCTGATGCCTCTAAAACTCTGAGCCTGAATTAACAGTGTAATATAAACTTTGGTCTTGACAATAAAACCATCAAATACACATCTTCTTGCAAGGATCTGCTTTATCGAATGCTAGAAAAGGACCCATCAAAAAGACCCACAGCCATAACTTTGCTTAATCATTCTTGGTTTGTTAACCTTAAAAATAAGGCAGAGAAAAGACTATAATTGGGACTAAATCTTCCCACTCTGAGCACGATAGTAGAAAACGATGTACTAAGTGAACACTCACCTGATTTTCCACTGATAGTGCAGGATTATCAATACCCCATAATTCAATTGAAGTCAAACATAGATGAAGATGAAATTAATGAATTCTAATAGGAATCAGTAGAATATAAAATGAATAACCTTAATAGATAATCTTAAAACATTCCAAGTAAATCTAGACATGATTTTCATATGAGTTCTTGTACTAACATTACAACTCCCACTACAAACTCAAAGTGTATCAATATAGAATGAATTGGGATTAAAACAATTCATAGAAAATTTATTTTATCTTTTTTTTTATACTACTCATTTGATTTACTTTTCTTTCTAAATATATTTATTTATTTTATAATTTTAACCTGACCCAAAAAAACCAATAATAAATAAAAAAAAAAAGAACATTGCAATTAACACAACAATAAAGGGATAGTTTTCATCTTTCCTTATTCTATATCATTTTTTACTAACAACAATATTTACTTAGTTTATAAAAGGCTATAATAACACTAATAATTATAATAATAAAAAACTATTTATTGTATTGATATAAAAATATCAATATATATGTAGATAAACAACATATTTTATTTTATTATAAAAATTTATTTCTTCACATTTTTTCCTTTATTTAAAATAAAAAAATAATAATAATAATAATAATTTTATCATTGTCATTAATATTATAAGTTTTATTTTTATATATGAGTATAATTTAATCAATTAATAGTATTTGAAATGTGTCTATATACATGTAGAGCTATCTAAAAAATATATATAATATATCTTTTTTTTTTCTTTCTTTTTGCTTTCTAAAATATTTTAATTGTTATCATGTATAAATATATATATTATAAAGGTGTGTGCATTAAATATCGGCAATGTATTAATTAATTTTTTTTTTTTGGTCACTCTCAAACTAACACTTTCTAATATTAAATGGAGGTTAATCTTTAAATTATTTTTCTATTTAAATATAAAAAGTTTTATCTCTATCTCTTTCTTCAAAAATTAAAGATTCTTTTTATGACTTCCTTTAACTCTTATGAAGAAAAAGGCTTAGGCAATATAGCATCAGCGCCAGCTTAGAAAAATTAGTCTATGTTTATGTCATTTTAATATCCTGAAGAAACAATTATCTTTAGGTTATAATCTGCGTTTCCTTTCAGATAAGCTCTAATAAGTTAAATAGCCTCCTTTCCATCCATAATAGGCATTTCATTATCAATAATAAGCAAATCAAATTTTTCTTTACTCGCTTTGACTAAATCCAATGCATCCTTTCCATTATATGCAAATTAAAACTCGCAGTGAAGACTTTATTTAAGTTTCTAAGAAATGGCTAGAACATTATAAGCTACATCGTCTGCTATTAGAACTCTGAAATCCCTTTTCTTTAGTTAGAGAAAAGTTGATTTAAATTCTTGAATTTCACGGGGTTGATTCAGCTCTTCCATGTCTTAAAAATCAGTTACTTCTGTGTTTACAGGGTTTTAGCTACTGAAAATTAGTTAATTAGTGTGCATAACTTGATTAAAGTTGTTTTATTACCCTTAATTTTAAGATTTAAATTGAGGATTTGTTAACTAATATAAATATTTAGAAATGTAGAATGTGAATGCCGTTCCATGCCCCACATTGTCTACAACTGTTTGCACGTCAATTCCTTTGCTGTTTCCAAGATGCTTGGCAAACTTCTGGCAGATTGTTAGGCCAAGTCCAACTCCTTTTCAGTTAAATATGAAATTATTTGGAATTTTTTGTTTGTTTGTTTGGTTGGTTGTCAGCTTTACTTAAAAGATTTTTTTTTTAATTTTTTAAAATCCAAAATAAATGCTGCCTCACTCCTCCCTCCCCCCCCCCAAAAAAAAAAATAATAATAATATATAATGATAATATATAATATATAGTTGTGTGTGTGTAATTTGCAAGAAACTTACCATGTTTATTCAGACCCTTTTAGTCAAAGGTAGCAAAGGGAGTAAATAACTTAGTTTTTATGTTTTCTGGGATTCCAACACCTGTATCTTAAACAGTCACACTTATGAGATCAGGAGTTTCTTAAAGACTTTGAACTTAGATGGTAACTCCTCCCTGTTCTGTGAATTTGATTGCGTTAGTAAGCAGATTCATCAAGACTTGCTTAAATCTATTTATGTCATTATATACGATTTTGTCTTTTTCTCGTAGATTTTTATCATCCATTTTGAGGTAAAGCTTTTTGGCTTCAGCCTAATACTTCAGTAAACTAAGTATATCAATGGCAGCGGTTGTTAGATCAAAGTATTCAGGGGCTAATCGCAAAACGCCTTCATTTATTTAAGAGTAATCCATTAAATCATCAACAATCATTTTAAGAAAATGACCAACTTTCACTGAATCCTCAATGTTCTTCTAGATTTGTACAGTGTCTTAAGACTAACTAGAAGATATCAATAAACCCAATATAGAATTCAGAGGAGTTCTTATATCATGGCTTACACTTGCCAATAACTGATCCTTATATTTGTTGAGTTTCTCTAAAACCATCTGATTTTGGTAGTAGGACTATATGAGATATTGTATTATTTTTGCTCAATGGAGAGAAAAAAAAAATATGTATATATTTAATATGTTTATAAAAATATATAGTTATAAAAAAAAAAAAATAAAAGTAAGTTGAAAATAATAAATAGTAATGTTAATTTTTTTTTTATTTTTAGTTTTTATTACAGCCAAAATGTCACTGATGTCACTAATTTGCACTAAAAGATAGAATTAATCAGTATCCCACTCTATTTATTAAAATTCTATAATTAAAATTTTCTGAGCTTCATTCATCTGTGAATTGAATTTATGTTTATTATCTTTGTTGTTGCCAAAGTCTGACTTTTTAAAGATGTAATGGAAAAGTTCAGCTTAGCAAAACTGGTACTCCTAATCCGCATACTGGAAAGAAAGTATCTTCTACTCAATGATTTGGTAGAGCGAATTTGTTTTGCTTTACATAGTTTAGAGTTCATCTTTAGGAGCTTAACTGAAAGAAGTACCGCAACTCTACTTTTTCCCCAATGGAATATTAACTATTTGCTAAGTACTCTAATGCTGAAATTTTTCATGTTTCATTGAAATTTCTATTTACTTTGTACTGTTAATCCTCTAGCAATCCTAATCTTAGAGAGATCGAGGCAAATCTTATTCTACTAATTTATTTTATTTTACTGGCAAATTTGAATTTTATTTATTGTAATTGGCACTTGCTTATGGAAATAGTTTGAAATTAAGCTGGTTTTCTGGAGCGCTAAAGGTTGAGAATTATTAAAAAAGCTTGATAGGAGTAAAAAACTAATATTCAAAAGGATTATCTTCTATTAATTCTGGGTTATATGGGTTTTTTTAGATCTGTATTTACTCAAACTGCTCTTTAAAATCTTTTTTCGTACTAATATTGAAGAATCTCTTGCAGGAATTATTGGTGAATACAAGTTCATAGGCATTTGCATCTACCTAAGACTTACTTTTAGAAAAAACTAAAATACTTTTATTGCAGAAAATATTGAAAACTTTCTCAAATTTCTACTTTTAAATGCCGTGTGCTGCTGATGATTGAATTGGGATTTATGATTCTTACTTATATTATTTATCACTAGGTTTTCTTTAGTTAAAGTGTTTTCCAAAGTCTCTTTCATAAAATAATTGTCTCTGCTTGTACTCATGGAAATAAAAGTAAGGAAGTTGTAAGACTATAAATATGTGAATAAGATAAAAATTATTATTCAGTGCCTTGTATTCAATGTACAATCTAGCTATGTAGAATTCACTGACAGTGACAAACATCAAATATCTAAACAGCCAATTGTATTAGAAATTAATGAAAGTCCCGTTTATTAGCGACATCAGTGTGATTGTGTATGCAATGGAAACATATATGATCTCAGTGTTTTGGTCAAACTTTTCTAGAAAATAGTCTGTAAAAAGCAAAGTTATGATAATCAAATTCAGTTCAAGGCTTGGAAATAGCAAACGAATTTTATTGGAAAAGAATATTTTGCTTCCAATAACAATGATAAGAAAGTAGCCAAAGATAAAGACGCAATATAAAAAATTGAGTTTGGTTCTAAAAATTTCTATGAATGAAACCACACTTATTATTAAAAGAGATAAAGCTATTTTAAAAGATTCGTAATTTGCTGCTAATTTAATTGTCTTTCTAAGATACTGAGTTCTGAAATCTTAATCTAAATTATTTATATTGAAAATCCTTTAAAAGATTCCTTTATTCTATGGTTAATAGTTGTTCATCTAAATGGCAAATTATTCTAATTATTATTTTGCAAATTTCACTATTCTGATATTTGTTTACTCTTTATATCTGTGGGGGATAAAAAAAGAAAGTAAAAGGAAAAAAAAAACTAAATAAAATTATATTAGTTATTTACTAGTTACTAGTAAAATTGTATTTAATTCAGATAGAAAATGGAGTTTTATTTTATGAAGGAATGAGAAGAAATAATAGAAGAAAAAAAAAAAATAAAAAAATGAAAAATGAAAAGAAATAAAATATATATTAAGTAAAATAAAAACCTAAAGTAAAATTAATAGATAATTGTTATGCTTATTAATTACCCCTAAAAACACTTCGTTTACTATATAGTATTAAGAAATATGCTATAACAAAATTTATTTATTTATAATATTTGATTTGATAATACTTTCTAAGTTTAACAAAGATTTTATGCAATTTATTATATGTTCTGCGTACTAAATCTCTATTTTTATTATATTTTGTATTTTGTTTATATAATTCTTTCTCTATGTTTTTTTTTCTTTTTTTTTTTCTTTTTATTATTCTTTTTATTTATTTAATAATAATATATTAATAGTTTTTCTATTTATAAAAAAAAAAAAAAAAAATTCTTTAAAATTGCATAGATAACAATATATTTTTCGATAGATTTGTTATTATTAATAAATTACTTAATTGAAAATCTATTTTTATATAAAATTTTTGTTTCCATTTATTTATTTTTATTTATCTTTTTCAATTTATGAAAGATTATTAGAACTTAACCTTGATTTATATTATATAATTTTTGTATGCATTTCAGCAACAAAATATAATAAAAAATATCATAAAAAAACATTTGAGTTGGAAGAAATGAGAAAGAGAATAAAAAAGAAAAATCCTTTTTTTTTCACATTTTTTTCTCTCTCATATTTTTTTTTTAATAAACATAAAAAAAAATTCTTTATCTTTAATAATAATTTTATTGTAAATGTTTGAAAGAAAATAAAGATAAAAAACAAAATGAGTATTATCACACATCTCTTCTAATAAATAAATTGATCAATTAAATAATAGAACAGAAAAATAAAAATAAAAAGAAAAAATACTCTATAAAAATACATTAAAATAAATTGCATTAAACCAAAGAAAAAGAAAAGAAAAATATACTAAAATCAAAATACATTAATATAAAATATAATTAAAAGCAAAAAGAGTGTAAAAAAATTAAAAAAAAAAATATGGCTAAACTAAAATAATAGTTTGAAATTGGAAACATTATTATATTTCAAATTATTGTTCCTATTTACTATTTTTATGAACTAATGGTAAATTGGAATATCTATAATAATACTGATAAAAGAAGTTTAATTAGTTTTTTTGTAGTGAGCATTCTATTTGGTTTTCCCAAAATGTAAATTCTAGTGAGATTTATCTTCAATATCAAATGCTATGAATTTAAAACTACAATTTTTCTTGGAATGATGTATTTTATAAATTAATTTACTTCTGAACCACCATTGAGTTACAATCTACCACTAATTTATGTTACTAATATCTTAATCAGTATAACTTTGTTGGAAAATCTTATTTTTGCTACAATTTTCTTTTTAATAACCATATTTGTTACAGTTTTTACCTTCTTTCGCTAGATCAATACTAATCCCAGAGTTTTGAACAACAATGAAAATGGCTTGCTTGAATAAGAAATTGCCAAGTTAAAGGAAATTACCTATGAAAGAAAAACAATAACTTTGAAAATCTAAGATTCAGTTGGTAGTAATAACTAACTTCACTCGTCTAAAAATTAAATTGAAAAGTTAGCAGAAGAAGAAAGCTTTAATAACCAATGTTCTATTTGTTTATGCCAATTCCAATAAAATGACAAGTTACTAGAATTGCCACTTTGTAAACACAGATTTCATAAAGATTGCGTGATGTCTTGGCTCAAAAATAAAATTTCTTGTCCATATTGTAGAAGTGATATTAGATAAGCATTGCAATTCTAAGAAATTCAATAGGAAAATTTAAGTTTTGGTGAGATTTTGCTACAAAGAATTGAGCCTTCAGTTGATTCTGAAGACTTGTTTGGATCAGAAATATATGAAGAAATTCTCAATTAACAGCAATAGCAGTAATAGCATCATATTCAGGTATAATCTCTCTAAGATGATGAAAATGACTAAAATTAACAAAATCCTTAAATTTAGCAATAATCACAGCAATAATAGCAATCTTAATTTTCATAGCATTTATCCAATTAACTGTAAGATGAAGGATTCGCTTAACAATAGTAAATTTAAATTAGCGCTCCTAATGAATAACTATGAGGTCATTTATTAGCTTGACCTCAGAGAACAAGATACTAGAAGAAAAAAATTGTGAAAGTAGTCTGATAAAATGAAACTGTTGAAAATATAAAAAGAAAAAAGAATTATTATTATTATTATTTTTTTTTTTCAAACATGATCTTCATTAACTCATTATTATCCATTATTATTATTATTATAAAAATAGTTTTTTTGTTTTGTTTTGTTTTGTTTATCCTAGTTATATTTTTTAATTACATTCTATAAATATTCTATCAAATACTTTATAATATTGTAGATTTATCTATATATTTAATTCATTATTTTTTTTTATTTTTAAATCATTTGTCCTACTATATAATGTTGACTGAATAATAAAATAAAATTAACAGTTAAAAAAAAACAAAAAATCAATTAAATCAAAAAAAAATAGTATTAATTCAATCAATTTTTCAAAATTTAGTGCTATATGGCTATTTAGTAGAGATATTCAATAGTAGGTTTTGTATACCATCTTTTTGGCTAACTAAATCCTTCAAACCATCCCACATGACCCCCTATATTTTCAAGTAAAAATTAAATCGAAGATTAGAAAAGTATATTTTAATATATAGGTATTTTTTTTTATAGTATTTTATAGGTAGTATATTGTTCAAACCTGAATTCGTTAAAATAGTAATTATATTGGGATTGTTCTTAAGTTCTTTCACAGGAATGACTGAGCTGTCAATTACAGGATCATCAAGGGCAGAAATACAAAGAGTTGGAATTTATACTTAAGCTATTTATTATACACTTTTCAGATACATTTAAGTAAAAAAAAAAAAAATTATTTATTTGATTTTCTTATAGAAATTTTTTTTTTCTTTTTTGATTCATTTAAAAAAATATCAAATTAATTGTAAGAGGGAAGAAAAAACTAAAAATCAAATGAATTTACCAAGATATATCATCATGATAAGAATTATAGTCTGGAAATCCAAAAATCTTTGTGTTTAAAGCATCATCAAATTGGTAATTATTCTTTGCCTCTAGTGCTAATTCTGTAGATGATAGCGAATTAAATAATAAAAAAAATTTATAAATAAATAATTCCTTTGTATAAATCAAAGCAAATCTTATTACAAGACAATAAATAAATTGTTATTATTAGTATAAAATAATTTAGTACTTAAATTGTATGGCTATATTCCCTCAGGAATTCTAGATAGGTAATTCTATCTTCTCCTTATCACAGTTTATCTTTGAGTTAGCATATATTTATCCATATATTTTGGGAGAAGGGCCATAGTTTTCTTCATATTCCAAGGATTGGATATTGATACAGCTGCTTTAAAAGGATTTTCATTAGGAAACATTCCTAAAAACTTGATCAGAGTATTAGCGCCAAACGATAGTCCAATACCATAAAAAGTATATTAATCTTAGCATTCTGTCACAATTTATTACAAAACTAGTTTAAAATCTTTTACAAAAGAAAAATAACCCTATTTAGGTAAGAGTTGGTAATCAATTTCCTGTCTGTCATGGTAAATTCTGTCATTTACTATAACTACTTTAAATCCCATTTTCATGCATTCTTCTACAATGTCAATAACGTAAGGCTCATTTATAGATGCAACTACTCCTGGAATAAGAATTATTAAAGGTTCTTTTTTATTGCTCTATGTCTTCTTTTGATCCTTAGTTTCACTTGAGACAAAGTAGGCCCAATCTAGATAAAATACATATAATTTGAGAGTTAATTAGATTTTTCTTTCTTTTTCTTTTCTAAATTATGTATAACAAGATAACGTTAAACAAAACATGCTTAAAAATGGAAATTGAAATTAAAATTAAAATAAAAAGAAAATGTAAAAATAAAAAAAGAAAGATCACTAAAGTTAGTTCATATATGTTGAATTAACAATAAATGATATAATTTAAATTACCAGTTGTGAATTTACCATAATCACCAAGGTCATATTTCTTTCTAATGAATTTCACACAACTATTTTTTTTCTTCTCACTAGTTGCATATAAAGCTTACAGGGTACCAATGCCTAGATAGAGTGTTGGATGATAAAATCCATTTTTAATTGATTTACACAAAGAAACTAAGGTTTAGTTTTGCTGAGTTCCCTAATAAATTAACTTGAACTTGGCTTTTAACTAAGGTTTAATTATAACTGCATATATTACATACAAAAACAAAGTAAGAAGTAGTTGTTAAAACCCATAAAAATTCCCAAATATGGAAAATAAATTTTCTGAAGTACCCATATATATATATATCTCTTTTTTATAAATAAATAAGTAAATTAATAAGTACAAATATCAAAAAATATATTATTAAAAAATTTATTGATTTGATTTGTTTTTATTTTATTATTATTTTTTTCTCCTCTTTTGATCACCAAACAAAAATAAAAAAGTAATATTTTTAGATATCGTATTTAATTAGATTAAAGACATCCATAAAAATTATTCTGCTTTAAGGTATTTTTTTTTTAATTATAATAGTTAATTATTAAGGTGGTAAGTGGATTTCCAAAAATAGTTTTTTTTCAAAAACTAAATCAATAGAAATGTTAATAGTACCAAATTTAGAATTAATTATATTGATAGTAGCTCAAACCAGACTGTTGAACTCATAGAATAATAAATTTTTATTTTTTTTCTCTATGATTATATTTCATAAGAGATTTTCTAATGAAATACACAAAATCTATAGTTTATTAAAATTCAAGCTACTTTTCTATCTTATTTTTAACTCTTATATAATATCCTCAATTTGTTTTCTTTGCACTTTTTTTATTTAAATAAAAAATAAAATCATAGTTTAATTTCAAACAACAATAATTGTTAAGGCTTCAAATTTTTTCTGATCTATTACAATATTAGATACTTAATTCGAGAGTTAGGGTTATTCAAATTTCCAATTTGTTTCATTCATTTATCTATAGCTTTTTTTATTTTTTTTAATTTCAAATAAGGTAAAAATTGAATAAAAAGAACAAATATTACTGTTTTCATTTTGTAAAATATAAATTTTATAAAGACTAGAAAATAAAAAATTATCAGTTTATTTTGGAAATAGCAATTAAAATTAAAAAAAAGAATATTCATTTTAGTTTTATAATCAAATAAATGTTGTTTCATATCGATATGAAAAAAAGTAACTTTATTTTTCAGAGGTATAATTGTAATCATATATTTTTTTATTAGCTTTACTTTTTCTTGTTTTTTTCCTTGATTTCAAAACTTTCTATAACATAATAAAGCAAAATTATAATAAAAAGTATTTCAAATAAAATACGTTCTTTTTGTTCTAAAAATATTGTTGTTAATATTTGCTCTTATATTTTTATATTTCATTTAAGTTATTTCTATTATTAAATGGTATTTATAGTTTGGTATAAGGGTAATCATTTTTTTTCTTTCAATCTTATTTTTAAAAATGATTATCTAGATTATTAACCATAACTATCCTTCTATTTTGATATTATTAGCTTTTTCTCTATCAATCCATATCTTTCATATTATTATCTTTGCTTTTATCTTGATAATCTTAGAATTAAACTTTAGTTCTTAATAACTTGTTTTTATTTGGTTATTCTAATACTTATTCACACTTTTAGCTTGGCTAATTCTCAATTAATTGCTAGTAATATTTATGAATATCAAATTACTAATCATCAAAAATATTCTTCAGTAATTATAACAAATTTTGTTGATTACTAATTCTTTTATCTTCAGTATATTGGTTGAATAAAGATTATTCAATTTATTTATTCTGTTTTCTGGGATTTTGAAGCTTAACCTTACTGTTTTAAATTTCTGGTTTGTTTTCTAATAAATCATTGCTTGCTTCAAATACTTTGAAATTAACTACTGAGTCATTTTATTCAATCAACATCAATTTCTGAAATATCTTAAATATTTGTTGTTATCTTGTAGACAGTAGAAATTATCTTGACTAAATGTCTATAAGTTATGGATTGGCTAGCCATTTGTTACTATCAATTATTTTAGTTATTAGTTCAAGTTCTTCATCTGAAACAGGAAACTTATTGTTTTCAAAAATATTTTATTCTCTAAATACTTTAAGCAAGATTGACTTATGCCAATGAGATTCTTCTTCAAGTAAATGTATAAATGTATCATAATTACTGCCAAAATCAACAATATTTTATAAAATCTACCAAGGAACATTGCATTTTTCATTCTCAATTTCTTGTTCAAATACAATCTTTTCTTATGAAGATTAATCTGGAATATTAGAAGTCAGTCTTTTGGGATAGAGAGTAAGATAATATCTGAGTAACTCAATATCATTTTCTGAATAAATCTCGTTTAAATCTTTAATCTCAACAAAGTCAAATGAAGAATTAGTTAAATAGTTAAAAGAATGAGAATCTATGAATATTGGAAAATTACTAAGATTGTTCTATGAAATTTTATTTTTATTCCAAATCTACTAAATAATTTAAATCAGTTATTTTCCATAAGATTTGTGAGTTATCCAAACATATCTCTTGTTACTTTCGTTAATATCTTCATAAAGAAAAGTTAATGGATTTAGATTATTAACAATAATGTAATAATCAAGAAACTTATAGATCTCTACTTATTCAGCTTTCTTAATAAGCTAATTAAGAACTAAACATTAAGGAATTGATAGTATCTAAATAAGTCTCATTTTATAAATGGAATGACTATGATAGACTTCTCTATTCCTCTAAATTAAAGAAGTGATATAGTAGATTTTTTTCTTAATGGGGAGAAATTCTTTGTGTTATCTGGTAAGATGAATAATATTGGGATATCTTTACATCAATTTAAATTTAACTGGAGATATCCATCTTAAGTAAATACTATTCATACCATATTTGTAAAAATAGTTATCAAATATCAGTCTAACATAAGACACTATTTTGGGTCCAACTTCTAAAGCACTATTAACAAGAACAGTAATGAATTATAGTAAAAATATTCCAATTGAAATCCATCCAATTATAATTTTCTTTTTGATTATTTTGTTATCTATTATCTAATTGCTACTCTACTCTATCTTATTATTAAGCACCAAAATGAAAAATATAAGTAAGCTATTAATCAGCAACTAAATCTCACCAAAGACACATAAAAGATTTCTAATAGTACTTTCATTTACTTTATAGACAAGTAATAAAATACTCCAAATTGCTTGTTAAAGCATTATGATAATAAGAGATGCAAGAGGAGATTCAAAGCAGAAAATCACAATAGCCACAAACAAGATTTTTCTAGTAACAGAAAAAATCGAATATGATTTTAAGAACCCGTTTTTCAGATTGAATTTGATATAAAAGGATTCAAAATTAACAAAATAAAGTTTTTAATCATTCTTTTCCATTTTCTTGAATTATGATGAATAGCTTATCAAAGATGATTTTATGAAATGAATGATAAGTGTAATGAAAGATAGTATTGCGAATAGAGCTAAAATTGTTGATTTGACATTTATCTGATATTGTAAATCAATGTTTTCTGACTGTAAAAAGATAGAAA
>CAXXHH010000001.1:0-21781 GCA_963663005.2 Prolixibacteraceae bacterium | reverse complement strand
TCGATCAATCCCATTTTTACCATTGAACACTTGCCGGAGCCGGTGTTTTACATAGAAGATATTGCTGCATATAACCGCAGTCAGGGACTGGCCTTAAGCGATGATGAAATTCAGTACCTTGAAGGTGTTTCCGCAAAAATTGATCGTAAACTAACTGATAGTGAAGTTTTTGGATTCTCCCAGGTAAATTCGGAGCATTGCAGGCATAAAATATTTAATGGCAGCTTTATTATCGACGGTATTGAAAAGGAGTCCACGTTGTTCGAGATGATTAAGCTGACAACCAAAACTAATCAAATACCATATTATCAGCCTATAAAGATAATTGTTCTTTTAGCGAAGGACCAGTGGCCGAGCAATTTGCACCTGCTTCGTCAGATCAGCCAGATTTCTTTCAGGTGACTGACATTGAGACGGTACTCTCCCTTAAGGCTGAAACGCATAATTTCCCGACTACCGTCGAACCGTTTAATGGAGCAGCAACCGGACCGGTGGTGAAATTCGCGATCGCATGGCTGGTGGTAAAGGCAGTTTCCCAATTGCAGGCACAGCTGTTTACATGACTTCCTATTCCAGAAATGATGGATCAAACAGGCCTTGGGAGCAGAAAGTTGCCCCCAGAAAATGGTTGGTATCATGATCCGCAGGAACTACTTATTAAAGCCTCTAACGGTGCATCTGATTTTGGTAATAAATTTGGTCAACCACTTATTAATGGCTCCGTTCTTACATTTGAACATGCCGAAAATCAGAAGAAATATGGCTATGATAAAGTAATTATGCAGGCCGGAGGTGTTGGTTACGCCAGAAAAGAAGATGTCTTAAAGGGTGTTCCTCAAACCGGTGAAAATGTAGTACTACTGGGTGGCGATAATTATCGGATCGGGAATGGGCGGTGGTGCTGTATCATCAGTCGATACTGGCGCTTTCGAGAGCCACATAGAGCTAAATGCAGTACAGCGTGCAAACCCGGAAATGCAAAAAAGAGCCTATAATACGATTCGGGCACTTGCGGAATCAGGTAAGAATCCGATTGTTTCAATACACGATCATGGTGCCGGCGGACATTTGAACTGCTTATCTGAATTGGTTGAAGAAACCGGAGGATTGATCTTTGTCGACAAACTACCTGTTGGTGACCCCACTCTTTCCGCCAAGGAAATTGTGGGAAACGAATCTCAGGAACGAATGGGCTTTGTCACCTCCAAAGAAAATCTTGAATGGATCAAACGGATAGCTGAGCGTGAAAGATCGCCGTTTTACGTAATAGGAGAAACAACAGGAGACCATAAATTTACCTTCCTCAATCGCAATAATGGCGACCGTCCGATTGATATGGAGTTGGCTACGCTATTCGGAAAACCTCCCCGCACCGTTTTGGTGGATCAAACTACTAATGAAGTTCATGTTGAGATAAAATACTCTAATAAGTTAATAAATAGTTACTTAGAACAAATTTTACAGCTAGAGTCTGTTGGTTGTAAAGATTGGTTAACGAATAAAGTGGACCGTTCCGTAACCGGGAGAGTGGCCAAGCAACAATGTGCCGGTGAACTGCAACTTCCATTGAACAATCTTGGAGCAGTCTCAATTGATTATCAGGAATAAAAGGAATTGCTACTTCACTTGGTCATGCCCCGGCCGCCGGATTAATTGATCCGGCAAGGGGCTCGATACTTTCAATTGCAGAAGCGCTGACAAATATTGTATGGGCGCCGCTAACCCACGGATTGAAAGGGGTTTCACTTTCGGCCAATTGGATGTGGCCAGCGAAAAATCCTGGTGAGAATGCCAGGTTATACCAGGCAGTGGAGGCTACTTCGAAATTTGCTTGTGCACTGGGTATCAATATTCCAACAGGAAAGGATTCCCTTTCTATGACACAGAAGTACAAGGATGAGGTTGTTTACGCTCCTGGCACCGTTATTATTTCGGCATCGGGTGAGATTTCGAATCTGAGAAAGATAGTAGAACCAGTTCTGATTAATGACCCATCAACAACACTCTACTATATTGACTTTTCAAAATCAGAGAAGGCATTAGGTGGTAGTTCGCTGGGGCAAATTCTTTCAACACTTGGAGAAGAGACTCCTACAGTTGCTGATCCACAATACTTCGCAGCAGCATTTGAGACTTTGCAAAAAGCAATAAATTCTGATTTGATCCTAAGCGGACATGATATATCCTCTGGGGGAATGATAGTTACACTTTTAGAATCTTGCTTTGCGCAAAATATTGGCGGACTTGAACTGGATTTATCCAATATTAACGTATCGGATAGCGTGAAAGTTCTTTTTAACGAGAATCCGGCAGTAATTGTGCAAGCTCGCAATACCAGGGAGCTTGAGCAACTTTTCAACACGAATGGTATTTCATGTATTCCTATCGGAAAACCTTCCATTGAAAGAGTAATCAGGATAAAGAATTTCGGAGAAGAGTACATTTTTGAAATTGATAAATTAAGAGAAAATTGGTTTAGACCTTCCTATCTGCTTGATACGAAGCAATGTGGAGAAGAATTGGCCACGCAGCGCCTGAATAACTACAAAACGAATAATCTGTCTTTCGATCTTGGAAAGTTTTCAGGCGATTATTCCTCTTTGACGATTGATCCCAATCGACGGACTCCTTCGGGTATTAAGGCCGCCATCATTCGTGAAAAAGGTGTAAATGGGGATAGGGAAATGGCCTGGAGTCTGTATCTGGCTGGTTTTGATGTAAAAGATGTACACATGACCGACCTGATATCCGGCCGTGAGACGCTGGAAGAGATAAGTATGATTGTCTTCGTCGGAGGATTCTCCAACTCGGACGTTCTTGGTTCGGCAATAGGCTGGGCAGGTGCTTTCAAGTACAACGAAAGAGCGAAGACGGCTCTGGATAACTTTTATAAAAGAACAAACACTCTCAGTTTAGGTGTTTGCAATGGTTGTCAACTGATGGTCGCCCTGGATTTAATTTATCCCGAGAAACAAAAGAAAATCAGAATGTTGCATAACGCTTCCCATAAATTCGAATCAACCTATTTGAATGTGAATATACTTGACAATAAGTCGGTTATGCTCAAATCACTTTCGGGTAAGAAGTTGGGAATCTGGGTGGCTCATGGAGAAGGACAGTTCGCTATGCCTGAGAGCGAAGGCGATTACCAAATACCAATGAAGTATTCATTCGCGAACTATCCGGGTAACCCGAATGGTTCTGATTACAATACAGCGGCGATTTGTTCTGAAGATGGCCGGCACCTTGCAATGATGCCGCATTTGGAAAGGTCAATCTATCCATGGCAGTTGGGTTACTACCCTACTGACCGGAAAAATGACGATGTAACTCCCTGGATTGAAGCATTCGTAAACGCCAGATTGTGGATTGAAGAAAGGGTTTAGTCCCTTCTCAATCCTCTGGTTGGTATCCCCGGCTTACTGATCTGTCAAACATTGGTCATGTTTTACTTGATCCTGGTAACCGATTTCCGATTCATATATTTTGGAAAGTAAGTAATCAGCTTCTCCTAAACCGTGATCAGAAGCCAGGTTGAAGTATTCGATAGCCTTTTCGACATCTTTCTCCACGATCTCTCCTGCCGCATAAAACTCGGCTAAATTGATCCAGGCTGAAGCAAAACCATTTTCAGCTGATTTGCGGAATAGATCTAAAGCTGCTGATTTATTCTCCTCAGTCCCTTCTCCGTAATATAACATTCCGGCAAGGTTATATTGTGCTTGCGCATAATTTTTATCGGCAGCCTTCTTGAAGTAAAAAAAGGCTTTTGAGTAGTTCTTTTCGCCCGTTTCTCCAAAATACCACATTACACCAAGATTATAGGAACCTAGCATGAATCCGGATTCATCTGCCTGTGTATACCATTTAAATGCCTCGTGAGTATCTACCGGAACTCCCTTACCCTGGTGAAATGCGTTCCCAAGATTGTTCATAGCCTCAGCGATTCCTCCTTTTGCGGCGATTTTATAGTGCTCTATGGCTTTCTCCATATCTACATCGC
The DNA here is from genome assembly GCA_963663005.2 of Prolixibacteraceae bacterium. Taxonomy (GTDB): domain Bacteria; phylum Bacteroidota; class Bacteroidia; order Bacteroidales; family Prolixibacteraceae; genus CAINVV01. Next base: position 17,778 of record CAXXHH010000001.1, on the reverse strand, counting down.
ATCCTTGACCAGATTCAAACAATACTGCCAGATTAAACGCCGCTTTTACATAACCGGCTGACGATGCTTGCCGATACCATCTCAGAGCTTCCTGCATATTTTTTTCAATCTTCACGCCGTTTTCAAGGTAAACTGCTGTTTTAAACATGGCTCCGGGTACTCCCTTTTCTGCCGCCTTCAGATACCACTCATAGGCCTTGTCACGGTCAGACCAATATGTTTCTCCTTTTTCGTGCAAGAGACCGAGAATATAACATGCTCTTGGATGTCCTGCTTCTGCTGCCTTTTTAAAATAGTCGCCTGCCGAGTATTTGTCACGCTCAACCCACTCACCTGCCAAACAGATGCTGGCATATTGATATTGGGCTTCCAGGTTACCCTTTTCTGCCGCCTTTCGGTAATAATCAACGGTAGTTTTAATATTTTTTTCGACACCTTCGCCCGTTTCATGGCGTTTAGCCATTTGCACCATCGCTTCTGCACTTCCGTTGGATGCCGCCTTAATTAGCATTTCAACACCATGATAATCAGATTGACGCAGATAATAATTGGCCAGCGCCTCCTGCGCCTCCGCAAAACCCCTGTCGGCGGCCTTTTGGTAAAGTTCCAAATAATCATCCTGACCCGTCTCTTCATTTAATTTTCCCATCAGGAAGATGGCCTCGGAGTAAATCCGCCATGACCGACTGCTCCAGGTAAGTTTTGGCCTTATCTAAATTCTTGTCAATGACTTCTCCCAAGAGATACATTTTTCCAATTTTGAGAGCAACATCGGCAGTTACAGCTCCTTCAATTTTAGTAAACCATTCAGCACTCTGCTCCGGATTTTTTTCAACTCCTTTGCCTTCATACAAGAAAAGACCAACTTTCTGGTAGGCAGGTTCATAGTTTTCATTAGCGGCCTTGAGGTACCATTCATATGCTTTCTCCAATTTTACAGGAACTGTTAACCCTAGTTCAAATATTTCACCGACCTTGTAAACTGCTGGCAAATAGCCCTCTTTTGCAGAAGCATACCAGTAATCGACAGCTTCATTTGTGTCCTTATAGCCTCCTTCTCCTGAGTATAGGAGTCGACCATAGTTGTATTTGGCAATCTTGTCCCCACGTTCTGCACCTCTTTCATACCATTCAAAGGCTTTTTTCATATCCTGAGGAAGTCCGTCGCCCTTTTCCCGCATACTCCCAATATAATTGCATGCCTCTACCCCTCCTGCCCGCGCTGATTCCAGAAAGAACTGTACAGAATCGCTAAAGGATTGAGCTCTGTCAACGCCCTCGTAATACTTCAGTCCGATATCAAACGAAGCTTTTACGAGATCCGATTGATAATCGCTGAAAAACAAATCCAGAGCCTCAGATAATGATTGACTGTGCTTATAAATATCCAGAAAAATGATAGCTGGCTTAAAGCCCGACTCTATACTTTTCTCAATACGTCTGACCCCTTTTTCCGTTTTTCCGTTTTCAATTATTTCGACTCCGCGTCTGAAATTGCGCGGAAAGGGTTTTGAAAATTTCTTTATTCATCGCAAGACTCATTTTTTACGCTTAATGGTAATTGGAAAGCCCTATTTCTGGCATTACCCCGTGATATACTTTCCGGGCTTAAAAATAGCGAATAACCTACAATCTAAGCTATTTGAAGTCTCTAAAAAACAATAATTGAAAATTTTGTTCTAATTTGGCATATCATTGCATTTCAAAGTTTGCCCAATTTTTCTTAGTACCCTGATTGCCATGGATCCATTAATTTTAATTTCGAAATATTACAAGCCAAATTCACAGGCTTATCAAATTTTGATAACTCATAGTCAGTTGGTTACTGCGAAGGCATTGCAAATTGCATCCAGGCACCCGGAGTTAAACCCAGATCTCAAATTTATTGAGGAAGCTTCCATGATCCATGATATCGGCATATTTATGACCAATGCCCCAAATTTGTATTGTTTTGGCGATTCCCCATATCTCGCTCATGGATACCTCGGTTGTGAATTGATTACAAGTCTTGGCTTCCCTGAGCATGCTCTTGTTTGTGAACGTCATACTGGTACCGGAATTTCCAGGGAAGAGATTATCGAAAAGAAACTACCACTTCCTGCCCGCGATCTGATACCGGAATCAGTTGAAGAACAGATTATTGCTTTTGCCGATAAGTTTTACTCCAAAAGCGGTGATTTACGCAAAGAAAAATCGTTGGTAGATGTGCGAAGATCTATATCCTCTTTTGGAAAATCAAACATCGATCGGTTTGAGGAGTGGTGTGAACTCTTTCTTTAGATACCCCAAATTAGCTCATACTTCCGCGAGTGATGCTATTTTTAATATCTCTGCTTATCGTAGAAACTATCCTGCTTGCTAAGTTTTAAATCCTGAAGCATAGCGGCCGTGGCTCTGATCGTAAAACTATAGCTTTGACGGTAGCCAAACGGTACAACATTTAAAGACATCTGGAAACAGTGCATATCTCTGAAAAGGTTAAATTGGGTGAACGAAACCTCCATCTTCTGAATATCCAGACCAGAAGAAAAGCCAATCTGCCAATTCTTCGTCAAACTAACATTTCCGTTAAACTCTACGGTTTGATTAATCGTTGGCGCCACAGTGGGATTAGGCCTGCTATATCTTAAGCTATAATCAAAACGGAAATCCCAGGGAAGACTAAACTCGGCATATTCGGGAATATCCGGATAATTCTTTCTGGCATCATCAATTATCTTTTGTTCAGGCGATTTCTCTAGGGTTTTCCCTGCGTTTGCACCCTGAACTTGCTTTTCCTTGTCCTCTTTTGATGCAGATTTAAATGAATATCCAAATGATAAGTTGGCGCTGGTCAGCCTGGCAAGTTTCTTAGATCGTGCAAATTCGAACACATTGATAAGGTGTCCGTTTTCGAAAACATAAGGATCCATTATCGCACCCATATTTACATCCACACCTGCAACCTTTGTCCGCGCTGAGATATTGATATTCGAAAGATTAAGGGAATCCGCAGCAAGGTTGTAGGAAGTGGAGAAAGTTAGCTGATCGAGCAACTTAACTTTTTTGTACTTCTCCTTCGAAAGTGTGTCATTGGTGTTTAACATTTTCATCTCAACCGTGTTATTTAGGTTGAAGCCGATTGACCCCGATCTTCCTGAGCTTGCAACGCCATAAATCCCGCCTTCGTGGTAAGGATATCTCAACGAGACCGGTCTCCCTTTTTCATCGAAATATTCAATATTACCATACATGCCGTACCCCGGATTGCTAAAATCGGGTTGTAGACTGAAACTAAGACTTGGTGTCATTAAATGCCTGATACCCTTGATGTTTGATTTTGGATTGCGAGGCATATAGGTACCATAAATCTTTGTCGAAGCACCGACACTGACGGAATAGTCGTAATCTCTGGTAAAGCCAAAAATTGTGTCAGAAACAGTCACCATCTTTTTGACAGGATCGTAAGCTTTTCTAATCTGTTGCGTATACCACCTTTCATTATAATTTACGGAAGGGCTCACAGTTATAAATTTAAGCGCTTTGAATGAGGTGCTTAGTGGTATACTGTGCTTTATCCCATTCTGCCAATCCTTTGTTAAATTCGAACCGAAAAGCTTGTATTCCTTGGTGTTTATGGAGTTCTGCATATCGAAGCTATAGCTCATGCCAATCTTCTGATACCACTTCTCTCTCCCGGTAGCATTTTTTGACTTAAAAGGATTTATTCGGTTGACATTGAATGTTAATTGTGGCAGTGATAAGTTGATGGTGGTGTCCCGACTATTCTGCGAGTGACGAAAGTTGGCAGACATAGTGAAAGGACTATTTTCCCAACGCTTGGAATAGGAGACACTTGATTGCTTCGTGTTAGTCAGATAATTCTGCGTAGAATATGCATTGTTTTGGTCATACTGACTGGTTGAGAAATTGACACTGGCACTAAATGTCTGGTTAGGACTAGCTTTGGAATCCATTGAATGGTTCCATGTAATCGCGAAATCATTTTGAATCTTGTAGTCCGGAAGCCCTTTGTCTCCAAAAACGTTTTTGTAAAAATTCACATCCAGTCCACCACTAAATTTATAGCGGAGCCTGTAATTTGTATGCAGTTTCAGTCCGCGTGACCCTTTGGAGAATATATCGCCACGTAAGGCTACATCGAAATAATCATTAGCAGCCCAATAATATCCCATATCGCGAAGAAAAAAGCCACGATTTATTTCGTCTCCATAAGTTGGCATCAGAAATCCGGAAGAATATTTAGGTGAGTTTGGAAAAAATCCAAATGGTATGAATAGAAAATAAATTGGCATATCCTCCACAACCAGGTAGGCCGGCCCAGTGACAATTTTTTTATTAGACAGCACTTTTGCTTTTGTCATTTGCAGGTAGAAGTGAGGATGTTCTGCATCGCAGGTGGTGTATTTGCCATCCTTCATATTGTAGGTCGAATCATTGACTAACTTCGTTTTACCGCTATGAATGAATCCCCCCTCCTGCTCAGTAACTACCCCGTAAACGATTCCCTTTTTTGTCAAGAAATTATACCGAATAGCATCAGCTTCAAATTCCTGGTCCCCTTGTTTGAATAATGGCTTTCCAACGATTGTGCCTGTTGAATCCGGTTTCCCGGTGGCGTGAATCAAATTACTATCCCGATTAAGTTCGATATAATCTGCCGTCAGCTCAATATCTTTGTACTTGACCTGGGCATTTTTGTACATGAATATTTTGTTCGCAGAATTATTGATCGTGATTTTCCCATCCGCCTTATACTCTACTTCTGCATCAAAATCGTTGTCTATTCCTTTAATTTTGAGCGAATCAGATTTAATGGAATCTTTTTTTGATGCTGATAATGAATCTTTTACAGTTTTATTAACATCTTTCGACTGGCGTTGAGTAGATGTATTCTCCCTTATTCCGGTGCCTCCCTTTTGAATCGGTTTTTGAGCAAAAGCAAAAGCTTGCCAAAACAGAATCAAAAGAATTGTATATTTAAAAATTCGTATAGTGCTCAAATCTAAGTGCCTAGACCGTTTTTTATTCCTTATATCCACACCGCGGTCCGATAGGCAAAAGTAAAAATTCCTACCGGACAAAAAGGGTTCATTAATAAATAATTTAATCTTCTATTTTTGTATAGGTTTATACTAATAATTAATGATGTCGATTTCTGGAATATCCGTATTTAATAGGTTTCATCCTTCGGGAGTCACACGCATTTGTTTCATTTTAGCGTCATTATTTCTTGTAGCCAATGCTGACGCTCAAAAGAAGGATTATTCCAAGGCTAAAATTGTTGTAATCGATGCTGGCCATGGAGGCAAGGATCCCGGAACCGTTGTCGGTTCTGCCAGGGAGAAGAATGTTGTGCTGGACATTGCACTAAAGCTGGGAAATCTGATAAAAAACAATCAAAAGAACATTAAAGTTGTATTTACCCGGGATGGAGATTATTATGTGCCTTTGTTGGACAGGGCTCAAATCGCAAATAAAATAAATGCCGATTTGTTTATCTCTATTCATGCAAATTATTGTGGTAGTCCTGAAGTATATGGCACTGAGACCTACGTTTTGGGTTTGCATAGAACGGAGGATAACTTGAATGTTGCAAAGAAGGAAAATAGTGTCATCTTACTTGAAGATGACTATTCCACTCGCTATGAGGGTTTTAATCCAAATTTGTCAGAATCTTACATTATGTTTGAGTTGATGCAGGATGCTTATTTGGATCAAAGCCTAAAGTTTGCTTCCATCTTACAGACAAATTTTAAAGAACTCGCTCTGAGGCACGACAGAGACGTGAGACAGGCCGGATTTTTGGTACTCAGGGAGACTTCTATGCCCAGTGTTTTAATAGAAACGGGCTATCTCAGCAATAAAAAGGAGAACAGTTTTCTGTTGACAGACAATGGCAGGACAGAAATAGCTCAATCGATTTATGGCTCTCTTTTGAATTATTTGAATAAAGTCGATAATAAAGAAAATACGGTCCGATTAAACCTGCCCAAAAACCTGGAGGATACTAATTCAAGTGTAAAGAAAACACAAACGGCGCGTGAGAAGCCTGTACCAGTAGTTATAAAAGCAGAGGAAAAAGCAAAGCCGAACAAGTCAAAGCCGATCAGCCAAGCGAAACAAAAAGGAGAAGTGGCTTTAACAAAGGACACAGCCAACAAAAAGGGCGCCGTTTTGGACATTGAAAGCACCTTTGCAATACAAATTGGTGCATTTTCAAAACACATTTCACCTGATTCAAAGGCATTTAAAGGTATTTCGCCGATTAAAGAGCTGAAAGCGGACGGCAAGTACAAGTATTTCTGTTATGAATCGCAAACATTTCAGGCCGTTAAATCGAATTATCAATCCGTTGTAGCCAAATTTCCGGATGCTTTTATTGTTTCCATTCATAATAATCAGGTCAGGAAGGTTGGAGACGGTCGCGGGAAAAAATGATTTTGTTTCAAGTAAGTTGTTATTGAATGATTATTTAAATCAAATCCTCTTTACCTTTGTCGACAGATTTCGTATTTCCTAACAAAGAAATTTGTACAAGAAAGTATTTCGAAAGTGCCTATCATTAATAAAATTATGACAAGTGAAACCCGCATGAGGAAAAGCTCACCAAAGAAGTGTACACCGCATTGAGGGTTCCATACGGCAAATGAAAAACAAATTATATACGTATGAAAATCTCTAAGGCATCAAAAATAGGTATTGTATTGTTTATCAGCTTATCAGTGTTAGTCTGGGGGATTAATTTTCTGAAGGGGCGAGATATCTTCAGGACCGAGAAAGTATATATTGCAAGGTATAAGAACGTAGGTGGATTGGAAGCTTCAACGATTGTTCAACTCAATGGACTAAAAATCGGATATGTAAGAGAAGTCTATTTCGCCGAGGATTTATCAGGGGATCTCATCGTAAAAGTTGCTGTTTTCAATAAATTTCCTCTGCCTGTTGGGACAACGGCTGAGATTGCGAGCAATGACCTGCTGGGATCAAAGATCGTGAAATTGAATTTGGGAAAATCCTCCAAATTTTATCAGAATAACGACACAATAAAAACGAAAATCGAATCAGATTTAATGAGCCAGGTTACGGAACAAATTGCACCCATTAAGGCCAAGGCAGAACGCCTTATTGTCTCCCTGGATTCAATTGTTTCGGGCGTTTCTTTGCTATTAAATAGTGAAACAATAAAAAATATTGATAAAAGTATTGAGCAGATCAGCAAGACAATGGAGAATCTGGAAATGATTTCCAGTAACCTAAGTGTAGTGGTGAGCGAGCAAAAAAATAATCTCTCGACGACTGTCGTTAATCTTAAAGAGCTTACAGGTCATCTTAACAATGACTCAAAGTCTCTGGAACATATTCTTGACAAATTTTCGACTGTTAGCGATTCAATTGACCCGGGACAGCTAAAGTCAACGCTGCTGCATTTGAACAAGACCGTGGCCGGTATGGAAAAGATTCTGGAGAATATTAATAACTCAAATGGAACCCTCGGATTACTTGTAAAGGATTCATCGTTGTATGTCAGTTTGGCGGAATCGAGTGCTAACTTAAACAGGCTCCTTGTCGATCTTAAAATGAATCCCCATCGCTACTTAAAAATTTCCGCCTTTGACTTTGGAAAAGAGGTTTATTTGGCACCTTCAGCAACTTATGGAATAAATGAAAATATAAGCTTTAAAGTTTTTTTATTCAGTTCCAGTGTTAAGATACCACTTGAATCATCTATATTTCAAGGGATTGGTAATGTTACGGAAATTTTAGAGAAATCGAAGTTTCTTTACTTTGCCGGGGAAGATAAGTCGTACGATAAAATTAGAAATATTCTAAATAAGGTGCAACTATCTTTTCCTCAGGCATCTTTAAAGGCTTATCAGAATAATGAAGAAATATCTCTAAAAAAAGCGCTAAAAATTTGTTCAAAGTAATTTTGGATTAATCTTTTTTACTAATTTAACCAATCGAAATAATATAGATTTTTGTATATTTTTTGTCATCCGGCAAGAAATTAAACATCAAAAATTTTAAGGGTTAAAAAATATCGAAATAACTTTCTATCAGCATTTTGGCCTTTATGGTTTTCTATATATCTGATAATCAAATATATAGCATTTTTTTAATTTTATTGAATTGATTAATACGCATTTACATGAAGAACTTAAGTATATATTTTTACTTTGCGTGATTCTTTTTTGAGTGATAACAATTTCAGCATTTTTTAATTTTTTTATTTTACCGAGACCTAGATGGAGAAAGATCACGCAATAATATGGGAAAGTTGTCTGAGGATCATCAAAGACAATGTACCTAACATAAGTTACAGAACCTGGTTTGAACCTATTGTTCCATTACGATTGGAAAATAACATTCTCACGATTCAGGTTCCTAGTCCGTTTTTTTACGAATACCTGGAGGAGCAATACATCGATATTCTAAGAAAAACCTTGCGTAAAGAGTTGGGTACCGGTGCAAAATTGGAGTACAATGTTGTCGTTGATAACAACAATAATATCAACAATAAGCCTTATACAATAAAACTTCCCACAAATCAGAATAACAATCTCAAAAATAAACCTGTATCTGCCCTGATGCCTTCGGATGAAAGTGGTATTCGAAATCCATTCGTAATCCCGGGCATTCAGAAAATTCAAATAGACTCTCAACTTAAATCTGATCATACGTTCGATAATTTCATTGAGGGAGAATGTAACAGGCTGGCTCGTAGTGCAGGATATGCCGTTGCACAAAAACCAGGGGGAACAGCATTTAATCCTCTGATGCTTTATGGTAATTCAGGTTTAGGAAAAACCCATTTAGCCCAGGCTATCGGGATTGAGGTTAAAGAGAGATTTCCTGATAAGATCGTATTGTATGTCAATGCAAATAAGTTCTTTATCCAATTTTCAGAAGCAACCCGCAATAACTCCCGGAACGACTTTCTTCATTTCTATCAGATGATTGATGTTTTGATTATCGACGATGTTCAGGAATTTGCAGGCAAGGAAAAGACTCAGGAGACCTTTTTCCATATTTTCAATCATCTCCACCAGTCGGGCAAACAACTTATTCTGACTTCAGACAAGTCTCCCATCGAATTAAAAGGGATGGAACAGCGTCTGCTTTCCCGTTTTAAGTGGGGACTAACAGCAGATCTGCAAATACCTGACTTTGAAACAAGGATGAACATTCTCAGGAAAAAGATATATAAAGATGGTATCGTTATTTCTGAAGAGGTCCTGGAATACATCGCGTCACATATTAATAGTAACGTAAGGGAGCTGGAAGGTGCGTTAATATCATTATTAGCCCAGGCTACACTTAACAAAAAAGAGATTACGCTTGATCTTGCGATTAAGATGATCAACAAGCTAGTCAATAATACAAAAAGGGAGCTGACGATTGATTACATTTCAAAAGTTGTTTCTGATTATTTCTGTATTCCTGTAGATTCGCTTTCTGTTAAAACAAGAAAGAGGGAAATCGTTCAGGCCAGACAAATTGCCATGTACTTCTCCAAAAATCTGACTCAATCCTCTTTGGCTACCATTGGCTCTCAGATCGGTGGAAAAGACCATGCTACAGTGCTTCATGCGTGCCGAACCGTGACAAACCTTAAAGAGATAGATAAAAATTTTAGGTTGAGTATAGATGAGATTGAAAATAAACTGAAGATGTAATTTTCGAATGAGCAGACTGAGAAGTTTGCTTTTTTTTTATAAATATTTTTTGATTTGCTGATGTCATTTGATACGTATCAAACTATTGCTAAACCTTCCACAGGATTGTATAAGGATAAAGGGAGTAAATTTTTATCGTATGCATACCCCGTTAATAATGAGGAAGAGATCAAAGGGATATTGGTAAACTTAAAAAAAGAACATTTTTCTGCCCGGCACTGTTGCTATGCCTGGAGCCTCGGAGTACAAAACCCCAGGTTCAGGATCAATGATGACGGAGAACCATCGGGAACTGCAGGGAGGCCAATTTATGGACAAATTCTGTCAAATAAATTGACGAATGTCCTCCTGGTTGTTGTCCGGTATTTCGGAGGGACTTTGCTCGGAGTGAGCGGCTTGATTCAGGCATACAAAAAGGCCGCAGGTGACGCAGTTATCAATAGTGAAGTTGTTGTTCGGTCGGTCGAGCACATCCTGGAGATACACTTCGATTATGAATTAATGAATAGTTTAATGCAACTCATTAAAGACGAACAACTCGAAATCGTAAGTTCGCAATTTGACCTTCGCTGTAGTACCAGCATTAAAGTACCTTCGGCGAGATTGGAAAAGGTTAACGAAAAACTGGCAAAAATGGAAGGACTTCGAACCGCTGAAATAATTAAGGATTAAAACCATATAAATCAACAAATTGATTATGAGTCAAAAAAGTTTAATCTCTATCACGGATTTTTCCAAAGAGGAATATTTGAGGATTATGGAGCTTTCAAAGAAATTTGAGGCCAATCCAAGCCAGTCGTTGTTGAAAGGGAAAGTGATTGCCACGCTGTTTTTTGAACCTTCAACCCGTACCAGACTTAGTTTTGAGACGGCAATCAATCGCCTTGGGGGTAAAATTATTGGCTTTTCAGATTCCAATTCTTCAAGTGTTTCAAAGGGCGAATCACTTCATGATACAATCAGAATGGTAAGCAATTACGCAGATATGATTATCATGCGTCACCCATTGGAAGGGAGTGCCCGATATGCGGCGGAGGTATCAGATGTTCCAGTCATAAATGCCGGTGATGGAGCAAATCAGCATCCAAGTCAGACATTGCTCGACATGTACTCAATCATGAAAACGCAGGGTAAGCTGGACGATATAAACCTTTTTATGGTTGGAGATTTAAAATACGGACGCACCGTTCATAGCCTGCTCATGGCAATGTCTGAATTTAAAAATCCAATATTCAACTTTGTTGCACCTCCTGAATTGGCAATGCCGGATGAGTATAAATTTTTTCTTTCTCAAAAGGGAATCCGTTACTTTGAACATCTTGAGTTCAATGATATTATCAATCAGGCAGATATCATTTATATGACCAGAGTTCAAAAAGAAAGGTTTATCGATCCTGTTGAATATGAAAAAGTTAAAAATGTCTATATCCTTAAAAACGAAATGTTAGCTGGTACCAAACCAAATGTAAGGATTTTACATCCGCTTCCAAGAATCAACGAGATACATACTGATGTTGACAACAATCCAAAGGCATATTATTTTGATCAGGCAAGAAATGGAGTATATACCAGAATGGCCATCATTTCTCATTTGTTAAATCTTCAATAACTTAAAAGACATGCAAAAACAGTTAAATGTAAGTGCCATAAAAGATGGAACCGTTATAGATCATATCCCAACCAAAGCACTTTTTAAGGTTGTTCAGATTTTGAAACTTGATGAAGTCAAGAGTATGGTAACCTTTGGAAATAACCTGGACAGCAAGGCCATGGGGACGAAGGCTATTATAAAAATTGCAAATCGTTTTTTTGAGGACGAGGAGGTAAATAAAATTGCCTTAGTTGCGCCGAATGCCAAACTCAATACAATTAAGAATTACGAAGTTATTGAAAAGCGTGTCGTCAGAATTCCAGATCAGGTAAATGGAATTGTGCGTTGTTTTAATCCGAAGTGCATCACTAACTCCGAGCGTGTAAGCACTAAATTTCAGATTATTAATGACAAACCAATTGAATTGAAATGTTATTATTGTGAGAAAATCACATACGAAAACGAAATAAAGATTATTTAAGAATATGGATAGACTCTTTTCGATTGTTCTGGAAAAATTTGAGGCAATTCTCACCCAGAGCAGCCACGCTGAAAATATTTTGAAATTGACTGCTGAATTACTTAAGAATGAAATTCATCATTATGATTGGGTGGGATTTTATCTTTTAGATCAACAGGCGGATATATTGGTTCTTGGGCCATTTGCCGGAAAACCTACTGAACACACACATATTCCGGTTGGAAAAGGAGTGTGCGGTCAGGTTGCAGAAAGCAAGCAGGTTATGATCGTTCAGGATGTAACCCAACAAACGAATTATATTGCATGCAGCATGGACGTACAAAGTGAAATCGTAGTTCCTATACTTAAAAACGGGAAGTTCGTGGCTGAAATCGATATTGATTCACATGCCTATGCCCCATTTTCTAAAGAGGATGAGATTTTTCTAACCGCCATAGCCAATCATCTGGCAAGATATTTTTAGCGGATACGATCGATAGACTTTACCAGTTGTTCGTCTTTTATTATTCCTCGGATCGCGAGATAGACAAAAATCGCGGCCACTATCGGAAATGAGAAGTAAGGCTTTATCGAGAAACCTCCACCAAGCATCTCACTGGCTTTCCAGATATAGAAGTATACAGCAATATTTAGCACAATCAGCAGTGTAGCAGCCAAATATGATAATTTGGTTTGTCTGGGTCTACTTTTATATTGAAAAATTATGAACATCAGGAGTGCAGCTAGAAGGCCGGCAAAAAGTAGCATAGGAGTGGTGGGTAAGTCAATTGGTCCGCTTAGAGGTTTTTCAGGAATGATCCCGGTTAATTTTAACGCATACAAGTTGCCTTCTTTGCCAGACAAATCTGCCAGTGGAACGAAAAATAGCATTGCGATAAGCAGTTCGGCAATGGCAAGGTAAAGGGTCTGAATTCTTTGAATCATTTGCAGTAATTTATTTACGCAAAATTAAAAATATTCAGGATCATCCTACTTTTTTTTAACTTTGAACTACATCAAAAAATATTTGTATGAGATTTATTGAACCCTCAGAACTGATTATCAATCCGGATGGAACCATTTTTCATCTGCACATGCATCCTGAACAATTGGCTGACAAAGTTATTCTGGTAGGTGATCCGGGCAGGGTAAAAATGATAAGTGATTTTTTTGATTCGATAGAGTCAAACACTGAAAATCGTGAATTCGTATCTGCTACCGGATTCTACGGAGCCAAAAGAATTACCGTCTTATCTACAGGAATTGGAACTGATAATATTGATATCGTAGTCAACGAATTAGATGCCTTGTGCAACATTGATTTGAAAACCAGACAAGTAAAGGAAGAGCGCAAATCACTGAGTCTTGTCAGGATAGGTACATCCGGCGGATTACAAAGCGATATACCGGTTGATGCATTTCTTGCATCCAGGAAAGCTATTGGATTTGACGGGCTATTGAATTTTTACGAGCATCGAAATGATGTGTCAGATCTTCCATTTGAACAGGCATTCAAATCTTTCGTAGGATGGAATGAACTCCTACCCTCACCGTACGTTGTGGAGGCTGATTTTGACTTATTTGATAAGATTGTCGATAGTGATTTTACTTCCGGTGTCACTATCTCAGCGCCTGGATTTTATGGACCACAAGGCCGTGAACTTAGACTAAAGATCGTTGATTCTCAGATCAATGACAAGATTGAGGCTTTTAGATTTGAGGACCAGCGTATTACAAACTATGAGATGGAGTGTTCGGCCATCTATGGATTAAGTAAATTATTAGGACACAGCGCGTTAACTGTGTGTATTATCATTGCAAACAGAGTCTCAAAAAATGCAAACGAGAATTATAAGCCCGTTATGGCTAAACTCGTGAAAAAAATACTCGATCGAATCTGAAATGTCAATCTCTGATTCCACAATTGATGCCTTATTGTTCCTTTTGGAGGACCAGGATGAACTAGTTTTTAATTCAGCGAAAGACAAATTGCTTTCACTGGGGCCATCAGTTTTGCCAGCATTGGAGGGAGCACTCTTTGAAGCAAAAACGCCGGAACATATTGAACGGCTTTCTGGTTTAATTTGTTATCTCAAGGGAAGAATATTAATAGGGCAAATGAAATCATGGATTGAGAACGAGAACCGCACTTTATTGGATGGCTGGATCTTAGTTTCATCTATCTATCACGCAACTATATCCAGAGACCGGATTGAAAACAGCATTCAAAAAATCTACAATGATGTCTGGTTGGAAATCACTGATTCAATGACTTCGTTAGAAAAGGTGTCGGTTATTAATCACATTCTGTTTAAAATCAACCTCTTCAAGATATCTGGCGGTGAATCGCCGGATATTGACAATATTGTAATCGATAAACTCCTTTTTTCAAAGACCGGCGATGTACATTCGCTAACTATCCTTTATCTACTAATTGCCCGCAGCCTGCACTTGGATCTATTGCCCATTATGCTGGCCAATAAGTTGTTACTGGTATATGAGGATGATCTTGCGACTTCGCTTGCATTCGGAAAGTCGACGGATAAGTACCTCTTTTACATTAATGTTGCTCACAATGGATCCGTGATAAGTCCAAAAGAGGTTCAATTTCTTTATGATAAATCTCAAAAATACGGCAAAGGTATTACCCGAATCGAGACTGACATAAGCTTGATCAAGAAGTTGCTGAATTTAATGTATCTGGCCTTTTCGCTGGACGAAGATCAGGACAAACTCAACTTGACGAATGATCTGTTGGATTTGATGGCCAACTATTAAGAGACGAGCCAGGCTTCTCATTTGAGAAGCCTGGCTCGTCTCTTCTATAATCGTATATTCGTTCCGAAAACTATTTCGCGTAATTCACCGCTCTGGTTTCACGAATCACAGTAATCTTAACCTGTCCGGGATAAGTCATCTCATCCTGAATCTTCTTGGCGATGTCGTAGGAAAGGCTTTCAGCCTCAGCATCAGTCATTTTATCACTGCCAACGATTACCCTTAACTCACGTCCCGCCTGGATGGCGTAGGTCTTGGTAACGCCAGGATATGACAGAGCCATATTTTCCAAATCGTTCAACCTTTTAATATAGGATTCAACGGCTTCCCTTCTGGCTCCTGGACGCGCACCGGAGATCGCATCGCAAGCCTGAACCAACGGCGCAAGCAATGTCTCCATTTCAACCTCCTCGTGGTGAGAACCAATTGCATTACAAATATCTGGTTTCTCCTTGTATTTCTCGGCAAGCTTCATTCCTAACAATGCATGTGGTAATTCTGGCTCATCATCCGGAACTTTTCCAATATCATGCAGCAGGCCGGCTCTCTTAGCTTTTTTGGGATTTAGTCCGAGCTCAGCGGCCATTATAGCACACAGATTCGCTGTTTCACGCGAGTGTTGCAAAAGATTCTGACCGTATGAAGAACGATATTTCATCTTACCAATCAGGCGGATCAATTCAGGATGCATTCCATGAATTCCCAAGTCTATTGTGGTGCGCTTCCCTGTCTCAATAATCTCTTCCTCCACCTGCTTCTTAACCTTATTAACCACCTCCTCAATTCTGGCAGGATGAATTCGACCGTCTGTAACGAGTTGATGGAGTGCCAAACGGGCAATCTCCCTGCGAACCGGGTCAAATCCAGATAAGACGATCGCTTCCGGGGTATCATCAACGATAATTTCAACTCCCGTTGCAGCTTCGAGAGCACGGATATTGCGCCCTTCCCGACCGATTATCCTACCCTTAATCTCGTCACTCTCAATGTGAAAAACCGTTACAGCATTTTCAATAGCCGTTTCAGAAGCTACGCGCTGAATGGATTTGACAATGATCTTTTTAGCCTCTTTATTGGCATTCATTTTTGCCTCATCCATGATTTCCTGGATATAAGACATCGCTTCCGTCTTTGCTTCGTTTTTCAAAGAATCAATCAATTGTGTTTTGGCTTCGTCTGCTGAAATGCCGGAAACATTTTCCAATTGTTCTATCTGTTTCTTATGTAAACGTTCGAGTTCTTCATTTTTCTGTTCAATAATCTCCAGTTGTGCTGTCAGTGTATCTCTCAAGGTATCAGCCTCCTGCTTTGCAATTTCTGACTCCTTGATTTTTCTTTGCAGCTCCTCTTTGCGCTGCAAATGAATCGCTTCTCGTTGTTTTAGCTTGTTTTCTGCACTTATAATCCGCTGATTGCGATCATTGATATAAAGATCATGATCGGCCTTTAACTGAATAAATTTTTCTTTTGCCTGGATAGCCTTCTTCTCTTTGATGATCTCTGATTGTGCTTCGGCTTCTTTTAGCAAATTTTTGCTTTTATTCTGCAACAGCACATCCCACAAAAAAAAGGACGCTGTTCCTCCGGCCAAAATTGCTACCAAACCTACTATGAGTGTTGTTACCATATGGATGAAATTATTAAAATTAAAAAAACCGCAATCCCAATCTCCTCATTTGGCGTAATGCAAAGGAAGAGAATAAGATGCGGTAAAATATCGTTATATATTTAATGAATGTTTTCCTTCTCTATAAACTCTGCTAAAAAGTCGTTCAAATGCTCCAGCTCTTCCATGAAAGGCGAATACTCGATCTGCTTCTCGCTATCAAATTTCTGAATCACAAACTGCAAAGTTGCCATCGCCAAACAATCCTGAAAGTCTTTTGAGGCATATCTTTGTTTATACTGAACCACTTTATCGTTGATAATCTTCGCTGCCTTACGTATACTTTCCTCTTCCTTTCTCTCGATGCGAAGAGGGTACATACGATCGGCTATATTGATATTGATCGAAAGTTTATCATCCATAGCAGGCGGATTACTTATTTAAAAGTGAAATACATTTATCAATCTCCCGCACCAATCTATTTATCTTTATTTTGGCTTCATGCGAATCTTCATTCGCACCCACCAAAGATTTAGCAAATTTCATATCCTCAATTTTTTTTGACAGATCCTGATTAGAAATTGTCAAAATACTGAGCTGTTCGCGCAATCGCTTTTCCTCTTCTTCATGCAACTGAAGCTCAGCCTTCATCTTCTGATGTAAGCCAATTAACTTATCGAGTTTTTCTTTTAATTCTCGTAATATAAGAGTTTCACGCTCAGTCATGCTCAAGGATTACTGCAACAAAGTTAACATTAAATTCAATATACCAAAATTTTAAACCCTGCATTAACAACGCTTGCGGCAAAGTTTGCTACTTTAGCCACATTGATTGCAAATTAACAATGAACAAATTCATCCTCGCATTTTCGCTCCTTTTCCTGCTGCTAAATTCGCTTTCCGGACAATCTCAAAAGGAGTACGGATATACGTTACCAATCAAATTAGCCCCCTCCTTCTCCGGTGGATTTGGCGAATTGCGAAGAAATCATTTTCACACCGGACTCGATTTCCGGACTTCCGGTCAAACCGGAATCCCAGTCTATTCGGCTCAGGATGGTTCAGTGGTTCGTGTCTCAGTATCTCCATTTGGTTATGGGCATGCGCTGTATCTGGCTCATCCGGATGGCCACACAACCGTTTATGGCCATCTGTCCCATTTCAGTCCAAAAGTAGAAGCATATATTTTGGCTCAACAATATTTGCTTCGAAAATTCGCCATCGATCTATCGATTCCCCAGGGACTATTTCCCGTTAAGAAGGGAGAAATAGTCGCTTGGTCTGGAAATTCAGGGAGTTCGGGTGGTCCTCACCTGCACTTTGAAATTCGTGATACCAAATCAGAAAAGCCCCAAAATCCACTCTTTTATCTTCCTGGTATTCACGATAATAGTTCTCCTTTAATCACTGCTGTTTATTTGTATCCCCTGTCGGAAAAAAGTCAGGTTGGTAAGAACCACTCGAAAATTAGATTGGAGACTCTTTCTTCAAAGAAAAATACGGTTATAAAGTCCGGACAACCGATCGAAGTCTTTGGCGACATAGGCGTTGGCATTCAATCGAATGACGATTTAAACGGCTCCGGACTCAAACTGGGAATCTTTTCCGCGGAGCTCTATTTGGATCAGGAACCCGTATTTTCATTTAAAATGGATCATCTTTC